>NZ_FYAM01000027.1 GCF_900185645.1 Clostridium sp. BSD9I1
TGCTGGGTAGCTATGTCAGGACGGGATAAACGCTGAAAGCATCTAAGCGTGAAGCCCACCTCAAGATGAGATTTCCCATAGCGTAAGCTAGTAAGACCCCTTGAAGAACACAAGGTTGATAGGTCAGAGGTGTAAGTGCAGTAATGCATTCAGCTGACTGATACTAATAGGTCGAGGGCTTGATCTAGAATTTTAGTACTCTGTGCAATTTTGAAAGAACATAGTTCTTTCTATAATATCTGGTGATTATGGCTTGAAGGTAACACCCGTACCCATTCCGAACACGAAGGTTAAGCTTCAAAGCGCCAATGGTACTGCCGGGGAGGCCCGGTGGGAGAGTAGGTCGTTGCCAGATAAATTTATTCCGTGGTAGCTCAATGGCAGAGCATTCGGCTGTTAACCGAAGGGTTGGAGGTTCGAGCCCTCTCCACGGAGCCATTTTTATTTATAATTAAATATATGATTGATAATATTAGTCTAAGATTACATTATATTTTGTAATTTTAGGCTTTTTTTATCTTTAAGATACAAATAATATAATAATACTAATATATTTTAAATTTGTTGCATAATAATATCAAGTATGGAAAAAAATATAATATCAAATAATTTTGAAAATTATATTTTTTCTAAAGGATTTTTTATTCTTTGATAGAATATATAAAACAAAGACAAAAAGTATGTTAGGGGGCATTGCTTATGAAAGAGTATAAAACAAGAAACTTGAGAAACTTAGGTATTATAGGGCACAGTGGTTCAGGTAAGACAACTCTTGCAGATGCAATATTATATCGTACCAAATCTGTAGATAGATTTGGAAAAGTAGATGAGGAAAGTAGCATATTTGATTATGATACGGAAGAAAGAAAAAGGAGAATATCAATTTCTACTGCAGTAGCTAATTGTGAGTGGGATGATATAAAAATCAACTTAGTAGATATGCCAGGATACTTTGACTTTGTAGGAGAAATGATAGAAGGTTTGAGAGCTATAGATGTAGCACTTATAGTGCTTTCAGGATCATCTGGAGTTCAAGTAGGAACAGAAAAAGCATGGGAATATGTAAATGAGCATAATCTTTCTAGAGCATTTTATATAAATAAGTTAGATAGAGAAAATAGCAATTTCCAAAAATGTTTATTAGAGTTAAAGGATAGGTTTGGTATATCAGTGGTTCCAATTCAGTATCCAATAGGAGAAGAGAGTGGATTTCAAGGAGTTGTGAATGTTATTTCCAATAAAGCTATGATATATAACCCTAAAAAAGATGATATAGAAGAAGCAGATGTGCCACCTGAATTATATGACAAGGTTAAAGAATGTAAAAACATGATAATGGAGGCAGTTGCAGAAACAAATGAGGAACTTTTAGATAAGTATTTTAGTGAAGGTGAACTAAGCGAAGAAGAAATATTTAGAGGATTAATAAATGGATGTGCTAGTGGTGAAATAGCTCCTGTTATGTGTGGATCTGCTTTAACTGGAAAAGGTGTAAAGACATTAATTGATGATATAATAGAGTGTTTCCCATGTCCAGAAGACATATCAGCTATAAAGGCTAAAAGTGTAAAAGATAATAAGGAAATAGAGGTAAAGATTTCTGAAGATGGACCATTTTCAGCTTTTATATTTAAAACTATTGCAGATCCATTCATAGGAAAGTTATCAATGTTTAGAGTTATTACAGGTAAAGCAAGTCCAGATATTATGGCGTACAATAGTAATAAAGATAAACAAGAAAAGTTAGGCGCACTGTATTTTATGAAAGGGAAGCAGCAAGTTAACACTGATAGTATAATAGCTGGAGATATAGGGGCAGTTGCAAAACTTCAATATACTAGCACAGGAGATACGTTATGTGATAGTAATTGTCGAATAATATTTGAAGAGATAAAATTCCCACACCCTTCAATGGCTATGTCTGTAATTCCTAAATCTAAGAATGATGAAGATAAGATCTCTAGTGGCTTGAACAGGCTATTAGAAGAAGATCCTACATTTAATATTTCAAGGGATTTGGAGTATGCAGAAACAATAATCTCAGGAACAGGAGAAACTCACCTAGAAGTTATAGCAAATAAATTAAAAAATAAGTTTGGGGTTGAGGTAACTCTTGAAACGCCTAAAGTTGCCTACAGGGAAACTATAAGAAAAATCTCTGATGTACAAGGAAAGCATAAAAAGCAATCCGGTGGACACGGGCAGTATGGAGATGTGAAGGTAAAATTTGAACCAAGATCTGATGGAGATGAACTAGAATTTGTAGATCAAGTTGTAGGCGGGGTAGTACCAAGGCAGTATATACCAGCAGTAGAAAAAGGACTTAGAGAATGCATACAGCATGGTGTATTAGCTGGATATCCTATGATAAGACTTAAAGCTACTTTGCATGATGGTTCTTACCATCCAGTAGATTCATCAGAAATGGCATTTAAAATGGCAGCATCTTTAGCATATAAAAAGGGTATTCAAGATGCTGAGCCAGTACTACTAGAACCTGTAATGCATGTAGAAATATTAATACCTGACGAATATATGGGAGATATAATAGGAGATTTAAATAAAAAGAGAGGTAGAGTTCTTGGTATGGAACAGTCGGGTAAAAACCAGAAGGTTATAGCAGAAGTTCCACAAGCTGAGATGTTTAAATATGCAACTGATTTAAGATCACTAACTCAAGCAAAAGGAAGCTTTATTATGAGGTTTGAAAGGTATGATGAAGTTCCTCATTTAGAAGCACTTAAAATAATTGAAGAGAGAAAAAAGGAAAAGGAAGCTTTATAAAATGAAAATTGAAATCCGGTATATATTATATACCGGATTTTTTATTAATAATTTTCACAAAATACTTCGAAGTAATCTTTTGGATGATTACATGAAGGACATACATTAGGAGCTTCTATGCCTTCATGGATATATCCACAATTATTACATTTCCATAAAACAATTTCATCTTTTTTAAATACTGTATCATTCTCTATATTGTTAAGCAATTTTTTAAATCTCGCTTCATGTCTTTCTTCAACCTTACTAATATTTTTGAAGCTTAAAGCTATTTCCTTAAATCCTTCTTCTTCTGCAATTCTAGCAAATTCAGGATATGCTTTAGAATGTTCTTCATGCTCTCCGGCAACAGCATAGCTTAGATTTTCTTTTGTAGTACCAAGTCCTACAGGATAATCTGCAGTAATAGTTACAGCTTCGCCATTTAAATCTTTATTTAAATGTTTAAAGAACACTTTTGCATGTTCTTTTTCATTTTCAGCGGTTTCCATAAATATATTGGAAATTTGAACATAGCCTTCCTTTTTAGCTGTAGATGCATAGTATGTATATCTGGTTCTAGCTTGTGATTCACCAGCGAAAGCCTTTAATAAATTCTCAGCAGTTTTAGTTCCCTTTAATGATTTTTCCATATATTACCCTCCTCAAATTTTGATATAATAAATATTGTTAGGAAAATTATAACACTAATCTGTAAAAAAAATAAGTGAAATTTCAGTAAATTATATAAGAATTCATCCTTATTAAAATATATTGGTATATTTTCAATTTTGTTTACAAAAGCTAACTAAGAGGAAAAGAGGAAGGGAGTTATTTTATGTCAGATTTTAGGCTAGATATAAGAGATAGGATAATATTGGAGGATTATAGCGTGTTGTATGATTACATGGATATTCCATCAGAAAATGATAGACTTACTATAAATATAAAAAATAATGAAAGCGAAGATATAGATTTACTATGCAAAATTTTATTGGATAAAGGATTTGATATAATAAATGAAAATAGAGATGATGATTGGAATTGTAATATAATAGCAAATAGAAGAAATAAATTACATTAAAGCTATGATATAATAAATATCAATTATTAAATTTGGGGGAAGGGTTATGAATAAGGAATTTGTAATAGGGATAGATTTAGGTGGAACTAAAATAAATACGGCTATAGTGGATTTTCAAGGGAATATAATTAAACAGATTAATATTCCAACATTAGCAAGTGAGGGAGAGAATGTAGTTTTAAATAGAATTATTAAAACTATAGATGAAGTTTTAAACAAATCTCAAATTAAAATTGAAAATATTAGGGCAATAGGTATAGGTGCACCAGGGCCATTGGATTCAAAGGAGGGAATAATAATTACTACACCCAATTTGCCCTTTAAAAACTTTAATATTATAAATCCAATAAAAAAAATATACAATATAAATACTTATATAGATAATGATGGGAATGTGGCAGCTATAGGAGAACATACATTTGGAGCAGGAAAGGGTTCTAACAATATGATATACATTACAGTAAGTACAGGTATAGGAGGAGGAGCTATATTAAATGGCAATATATATAGAGGAAATACCTGTAATGCTTTAGAGGTAGGGCATATGACATTAGATCCTAAAGGACCATTATGTAATTGTGGAAATTACGGATGTGCTGAGGTTTTAGCTTCTGGCACATCCATAGGAAGACAAGGAAGACAAGCTATAGAAAAAAAAGTGATAACTAGTTTAAGTAAGTATTCTGATATTACAGCATATGAGGTGTTTAATGAAGCAAAAAATGGTGATAAGGTATGCAGTGAAATAGTTAATAAAAGTTTAAATTACTTGGGAATTTGTATAGCAAATTTAGTTAGTATCTTTGATCCAGAAGTTGTAATAATAGGGGGAGGGGTATCCAAGGCTGGCGAAGTAGTTTTTAATACTGTAAAAAATGTAGTGAAAATGAGGTGCTTTAAGATTCTTGCTGATTCTTGTGAAATACTTCCTGCAAGGTTAAGTACTAACTCAGGAGTAATAGGAGCAGCGGCACTTGCGTTAAGGGAGGAGAATATATTATGACAACCACTATATATATAACTAGGCATGGGCAAACTGAGTGGAATGTAGAGAAAAGAATGCAGGGATGGAGCGATTCTCCGCTTACGGAATTAGGAATTCAGCAGGCAAAGTGGCTTGAGGAGAGATTAAAGGATACTAAATTAGATGTCATATATTCGAGTCCTATTAATAGAGCTTTGAGCACAGCTAATATAGTGAATAGTAAGAGGAATATACCTCTTTACACAGATTCAAGACTTAGAGAAATTAATATGGGGATATGGGAAGGTTTAACTCAAGATCAAATAGAAAAACTTTATAGTAAAGAGTTATATAATTTCTGGAATGCACCTAAATTATACAAGCCATATAGTGGAGAGACATTTTTTCAGGTAAGACAAAGAACAAAAGAACTAGTAAAAGAGATTATAAGTGAAAACATTGGAAAAGATATATTAATAGTAACACATACAATTACATTAAAAGCTATAATGAGTTTTTTTCAAAATGCATTAATAGAGGATTTTTGGAGTCCTCCATTCATTCATCCTACAAGTTTAACCATAGTGAGAGCAGAAAATGAAAGATTTGAAGTACTATTAAATGCAGATAGTTCACATTTAAGAAACTTGAAAGAAGTAAAAACTATATAATAAAGGTAAGGGGTGTAAATTATAACCATGACGGAGAGATTATATTATACTAATCCATATATTGAAGAATGGAATGCTAGCATAAAAGAAGTATTTCAAGAGGATGGTAAGTTTTATGTAATTTTAGATAAAACAGCATTTTTTCCAGGGGGAGGAGGCCAGCCTGAAGATAGAGGGTTCATAGATGGGTTAGAGGTAAAAAGTGTGTTTGAAAGAGAAAAAGAAATAATTCATGTTTTAGAAGAGAAGCCTGATTTAGCAGAAGTAAAATGTAAGCTTGATTTTTCAAAAAGGTTTTATTATATGCAGCAGCATGCAGGGGAACATTTGTTATCAGCGGTATTATACGATATTTATGGTACTCAAAATGATGGGTTTCACATGGGGGATGAGTATACAACTATTGATAATTCAATTAAAAACTTTACAGATGATATGATAAATGAAGTAGAAAAAAGGGCAAATGATTATATATATAAGGATATAGCTATTATAGATTATTTTGTAGACTATGAAAAAGTCTCTAATTTAAATTTAAGAAAACCATGCACCGTAGAAGAAGATATAAGGATAGTGGAAATACAAGGAATAGATCGTATAGCGTGTTGTGGAACCCATGTAAGAAGCACAGGTCAAATAGGATTAATAAAAATAGTTAAGATTGAAAATTATAAGGGAATGACTAGGATATATTTTAAGTGTGGACAAAAAGCTTTTGAGGACTATCAACAAAAGCATAAGATTGTAGCAACTTTAAATAGAAATTATTCATCTACTGATAGGGGAATTTTAGATAAAGTAACTAATGAAAGTTTACAGGTAAAGGTACTATCTAAGCAAGTAAAAGAACTTAAAGAAAAGTTAATGGAATTTCGTGCTCAAGATATAGTTAAGGAAGTAAATAATTTAACATTATTTAAGACCTTTAACGAAGAAACCTTTGAGGAAATTCAAATTATTAATAGATTTATTATGGCCAAAAGCCATAGTATAAATATATTAGTTTCAAAAAAAGATAAGAAAGTAATATTATCTCATGATGGAACATTTGACTTGAATTGCGGAAAAGTCTTTAAAGAAAATATAAGTAATTTTCAGGGAAGAGGTGGCGGTGGTGATAAACATTGCCAAGGTGGTTTTCTTAAAGAAGAGGATTTAAATAAGTTTAGTGAGTTTTTAAGCTATAAGATTAGTAAATATATTAAATAAACTTTGATTTGTTTATTGACTAGAGTATATAAAATTCAAATTATGAGAAAATAATAGTTTTTAAGAGAAAATGTTAACTAATTTACTATAAATGGCATAGAAATCTATAATTTTATTTATTTGAATATTGCATTTAAGTAAGTAAAATTATAATATTTAATTAAAGTCAAAGAAAGTCAAAGTCAGGGGGTGCAAACGTGGCAAGGCTATCTGATATTATCGAAGAGTTTATTAAACAATTATTGCAAGATAACGATGAAAGTGAATTGCAAATTCAACGTAATGAATTGGCTAATTATTTTAGATGTGCCCCTTCTCAAATAAATTATGTTCTTACTACCAGATTTACTACGGATAGGGGATATTATGTAGAAAGTAAAAGGGGGGGCGGAGGCTGCATAATAATTAAACATGTGGATTTTAGCCATAATAAAAAGCTTATGCAGGCTGTAAATTTACAAATAGGGGATAGTATCACTTTTGACAAATCTTTAAAAATAATAAATTATTTACAAGAGAATGATTTAGTCTCTGAGAGAGAGGCTTATATCATGAAAATGGCTATTAATGATAGAAATTTGAATTTATTACAAGAAAATAAAAATACATTTAGAGCAGAGTTATTAAAAAGTATGCTATCTGTTTTATCAGTTTAGTAAGCAATAATTTTAAATATGAATAAAGTTTTATTTTAGGAGGCAATAGTTATGATGTGTGAAGTATGTAAAAGCAATGAAGCTTATGTACACATAACTAAAATAGTTAATGGAGTAAAACAGGAGCTAAATTTATGTGAATCGTGTGCTAAGCAGTTTCAAGGGATGGCTTACCCGGGAAATATAAATGTAAACTCTCCTTTTAGCTTTCAGCAATTAATAGGATTAATAATAGAAGGGGTTAATTATTCATCTTCTTTAGATAAAAGTTCTAATATAAAATGCGAAAAATGTGGAACCACATATAAAGATTTTAAAGAAAATGGGTTTTTAGGATGTGGTGAGTGTTATAAAAATTTCAAGAGTTCCACCATTCCTGTAATAAAAAGAGTACAAGGAAGTATAGAGCATAAAGGCAAAATTCCGTGTAAACAAGGCAAAGAAATAATAAACAAAAGAAGAATGCTTGAATTAAAGGAAGAACTTAAAAAAACTATAGAATCCGAGGAATATGAAAAGGCAGCAGAAATTAGAGATTTAATAAGAGAGATGGAAAAGGAAGGGTAGGGATTAGGATGCAAAATTGGATACATTCATCCTATAATGAAGATGGCATAATTTTAAGCAGTAGAATAAGACTAGCGAGAAACTTAAAGGATAAATCCTTTCCGCATAAATTATCTGAAGAACAGGGTCGAGAAATTGTAAAAGAAGTTGAAGAAGTATTTTATGATAATGTTAATAAGGATGATTTTAATACCAGATATCTTTGGCAAACTAATTTTGTAGATGATGGAATCTATTTAGAAAAACATTTCATAAGTGATAGATTGATTTCTAATAAAAATAAAGCTGCTTTTATAATAAATGATGAAGAAACCATAAGTGTTATGATAAATGAGGAAGATCATTTAAGAATACAATGTATTACATCTGGCTATAATCTAGATGAAGCATATAAGGCTGCAAATGATTTAGATGATAAATTAGAGGGAAAGTTGCAGTACGCCTATGATGAAGAATTGGGATATTTAACAGCATGTCCCACTAATGTAGGCACAGCACTAAGAGCTTCGGTTATGATTCATTTGCCAGCACTTACTATGAATAACGAAGTTTCTAAAATCTTTAATGCATTAAATCAAGTTGGAATTACGGTTAGAGGATTATATGGTGAAGGATCTAAGGCTCAAGGTAATTTATATCAAGTTTCCAATCAGGTAACTTTAGGATTAACAGAACAAGAAATAATAAACAATCTGAAGCTAGTTGTAAATCAATTAATAAGCGAAGAAAAGCGTGCTAGGGAGATGCTTTTAAATACTCATTTAACCCAGCTAGAAGATAAAATATATAGATCCTTAGGAATTCTAAAATTTTCAAGGATTTTAAATGGCGATGAGTGCTTAAAATTACTTTCCTATGTAAGACTTGGATTAGAAATGGGCATAATTAAGGATGTAAATAAGAATACATTAAATGAATTGCTTTTAATTTCACAGCGATATATGATTGATAAAATAGCTTCAAAGGAATTAAGTTACTCTGAAAGAGATATACTTAGGGCGAAAATTGTAAGAGATAAGTTAAAATAATTTTAAATGGTGGTGAATTATTATGATGTTTGGAAGATTTACTGAAAGAGCTCAAAAGGTGCTTATGTATGCTCAGGAAGAGGCGAAAAACTTACAACATGGTTATGTAGGAACGGAGCATATATTGTTAGGTATTTTAAGGGAAGATAGTATGTCACAAAATTTATTAAATAATATGAATGTAACTTTAAATGATGTAAAAGAACTCATTGAAGAATATGAGGGAAAAGGAGATATAGATATATACAGAAATGAGATACCACTTACTCCTCGTACAAAAAGATTATTAGAATTAAGTTTATTAGAAGCTAGAAACTTAAATCATAACTTCATATGTCCAGAGCATATTTTACTAGCGCTTATTAAGGAATCAGAAGGTATTGCATTTACAATATTAAATAATTTGGGAGTAGATTTTGAGAAGTTAAGAAAAGAGCTTTTGGAAAACTTATCTGGAGAGCAATCATCTAATACAGTTAATTCAGCTAAGAGAACTAACGAAGATACTCCAAGCTTAAATCAGTTTGGTAGGGATCTTACTGAAATGGCTAGGGAGGGTAAATTAGATCCTGTTATAGGAAGAGATAAGGAAACTCAAAGAGTTCTTGAGATACTTTGTAGAAGAACTAAAAATAATCCTTGTTTAATAGGAGATCCAGGGGTAGGTAAAACAGCTATAGCAGAAGGGTTATCTCAAAAGATAGTTTCAGGAAATATTCCTGAAATTTTAAAGGACAAAAGAGTTGTTACGTTAGATTTATCATCAATGATAGCAGGGGCAAAATATAGAGGTGAATTTGAAGATAGGCTAAAAAAAATAATGGAAGAAATAAGACGAGTGGGAAATGTAATACTATTTATTGATGAAATACACACTATAGTAGGAGCCGGTGCAGCAGAGGGTGCAATTGATGCATCAAATATATTAAAGCCTGCATTAGCTAGAGGAGAAATACAATGCATAGGAGCAACTACTATAGAGGAATATAGGAAGTATATAGAAAAAGATGCTGCATTAGAAAGAAGATTTCAACCTATTACGGTAGGAGAACCATCTAAAGAGGAAGCAATACTTATATTAAAAGGATTAAGAGATAAATATGAAGCTCATCATAGAGTAAAAATAACTGATGATGCAATACTCGCTGCAGTTAATTTATCAGATAGATATATAACTGATAGATTTTTACCAGATAAAGCTATTGATCTTATAGATGAAGCTGCATCAAAGGTTAGAATTGAAAATATGGTAGCTCCTCCAGATGTGAAAAAGATGGAAGAAGAGCTTGAAACCATAACTCAAGAAAAAGAGGATGCTATAAGAGTACAGGATTTTGAAAAGGCTGCTCAGCTAAGAGATAGGGAAAAAGAAATTAAAGAAAAGCTTGATAATATAAAAACAGATTGGAAGACACAAAAACAGGCATCTACGCTAACAGTAGGAGAGGATCAAATAGCAGCTGTAGTTGCAAAATGGACTAATATACCTGCTGAAAGACTAACACAAAAGGAATCTGAAAAACTATTAAAGCTAGAAGAAATATTGCACAATAGGGTAATAGGGCAGAGCGAAGCCGTTAAATCTGTGGCAAGAGCAGTAAGAAGAGCTAGGGTAGGACTAAAGGATCCGAAAAGGCCTATAGGTTCATTTATATTTTTAGGACCTACTGGGGTAGGTAAAACAGAGCTTTCTAAGGCACTAGCTGAGTCCATTTTCGGAGATGAAAACAGCATGATAAGGATTGATATGTCTGAATATATGGAGAAGCATACAGTATCTAGACTAGTAGGATCTCCTCCAGGATATGTAGGATATGATGAGGGAGGGCAGTTAACTGAAAAGGTTAGAAGAAATCCCTATTCTGTAGTTTTATTTGATGAAATAGAAAAGGCACATCCTGAGGTGTTTAATATATTACTACAGATATTAGAAGATGGAAGATTAACTGATGGTAAAGGTAAAACAGTAGATTTTAAAAATACGCTTATAATTATGACTTCTAATGTAGGTGCATCCACTATTAAAAGGCAAAAATCATTAGGATTCTCTGTGGCTTCCAATGAAAGTGAAGATCAATATGAAAAAATGAAGGAAAATGTTATGGAAGAATTAAGAAGATCCTTCAGACCTGAATTTTTAAATAGAATAGATGATATAATTGTATTTCATCAATTAGAACAGGAAGATCTACAGAAAATAGTAGGATTGATGCTTAGAACTGTAAGCGAAAGATTAAATGAACAAGGTATAAATATAAAATTTGATAGAGAAGCAGAATTGCTTCTAGCTAAAGAAGGGTTTGATCAAGTATATGGTGCAAGACCTCTTAGAAGAGCAATAACTAAAACCGTAGAAGACAAACTTTCAGAAGAAATATTAAGAGGAAATATTAAGAAGAATGAAGATATACTTGTTACAGTAAAAGATGATAAACTAGATTTTGTAAAACAATAATAGCAATAAACAAGGAAGTTTTATGAATAATAAAACTTCCTTGTTTATTATTAACAAAACTTTGTAATAATATTGTATAATAGTTATTTGTACAGAATATTGGGAGTTGATTATATGGCAAAAGTAAAAGCCGTGTTTGTATGTCAAAAATGTGGATATGAATCTCCTAAATGGTTAGGGAAATGCCCTGACTGTGATAGTTGGAATAGTATGATTGAGGAGGTAAAGACTTCGGTAAGTAAGACAGCTTCAATAGGGCTTACAAGTGAAAAGAAAACTAATCCACAAAGTATATTAGATATTAAGTCTATTCAGTATGAGAGAATGAATACTGGAATTAATGAACTTAACCGTGTATTGGGTGGAGGAATAGTTAAAGGTTCTCTCACATTAATATCTGGAGATCCTGGGATAGGAAAATCTACTTTGCTTTTGCAGGCTGCAAATGAAATATCTAATAGATATGGCAAGGTTTTATATATATCTGGGGAGGAATCAGAAGAGCAGATTAAGATGAGAGGAGAGAGACTTGATACATTATCAAAAGAATTATATGTGGTGTCTGAAACAAATGTAGAAACAATTAAGAATCATATAGAAAATATATCCCCTATTTTTATAATTATAGATTCTATTCAAACTTTATTTAATCCACAAATTACTTCAGCACCTGGAACAGTATCTCAAGTAAAGGAAAGTTCAAACGAAATAATGCGTATAGGGAAAACTAAAAATATTCCATTTTTTATAGTGGCTCATGTGACTAAGCAAGGAGCTTTAGCAGGACCAAAGGTACTAGAACATATGGTAGATACTGTATTAAGTTTTGAGGGAGAAAGGACTCAAGAATTTAGGATACTTAGAACAATGAAAAATAGATTTGGAACTACTAGTGAAATCGGAGTTTTTGAGATGAAGGAAGAAGGATTAGCGGAAATTTCGAATCCATCTGAGGCATTTTTAGAGGATATTCAGTTTCAAAAGGAAGGTTCAGTAGTGATAGGTATTATGGAAGGAACCAGGCCTATTTTAGTAGAAGTTCAGGCACTAGTAAGTGAAACAAAAGCATATATGCCTAGAAGAACTGCAGTAGGAGTAGATAATACGAGACTTAATCTTATTTTAGCTGTTTTGGAGAAAAAGTTAAAGATTCCATTTTATACATCTGATGTATATGTAAATGTTGTTGGAGGATTAAATATTGAGGGCACGTTTGCTGATCTAGGAATTGCCCTGGCACTAATTTCTAGTGCCAAGAATAATGCTGTAAATTTAGAAAAACTTGCAGTTATTGGAGAAATTGGATTAACTGGTGAAGTAAGACCTGTTTCATTTTCAGAAAGAATAATAAATGAAGCTTTTAAAATGGGGTTTACTAATTTTATAGTTCCATTACGTAACAAGGGTAAGATAAATACCGAAGGGATTAACGTAATAGGGGTTTCTACATTAAAAGAAGTGATAAGTAAAGTATTTTAAAACATAGGGTGTGAGTAAAGTGAGATTTGAAAAAGATAAGGAACTTATGAGTATTTTAAAAATAATGGCTCCAGGTACTTTTCTAAGAGAAGGATTAGAAAATATTTTAAGAGCAAAAACAGGCGGATTAATAGTGCTAGGAGATAACGAACAGATTTTGGGGTTAGTAGATGGAGGATTTACCATTAGCTCAGAATATAGTCCCTCCTATGTATATGAACTAGCAAAAATGGACGGAGCAATAGTTATAAGCACTGATTTAAAAAAAATTATTAAGGCAAATGCTCAATTAATGCCAGATTCTAATATACCAACCTTTGAAACAGGAACTAGACATAGAACAGCGGATAGAATGGCTAAGCAAACAGGAAGTATTGTTATAGCTATTTCTCAGAGAAGAAACATAATCACTGTTTATAAAGGAAGTATAAAATATGTGTTAAGAGATAGCAGTGTAATCTTAGGTAGAGCTAATCAAGCACTACAAACCTTAGAGAAGTATGTATCTGTATTAGATAGAGTGGTAAATAACTTAAATACCTTGGAATTTCAAGATTTAGTGACATTATTTGATGTGATGACAGCTATACAAAGAATGGAAATGGTAATGAGGATAGTAATTGAAATAGAAAGATATATTTGTGAATTAGGTAATGAAGGTAGATTGATTTCTATGCAGCTTAATGAATTAATTAAGTCTGTAGAGCAAGATGAAATATTCCTTATAAGAGACTATTGTGAAAGTTATATGGATTATACGGAAGTATATAAGCAAGTTCAAAATATGTCATCTGAAGATTTACTTAATTTAGATATTATATCAAAGTTCTTAGGATATGTAGGAGTTCCTTTAGTAGATACACTTATATCTCCAAGAGGATATAGAATGCTTAATAAGATTCCTAGAATACCAGCTAATGTAATAGAAAATTTGGTGAAGAATTTCCAAGAACTTAAAGCAGTAATGGAAGCTTCTTATGATCAATTAGATAAGGTGGAAGGAATAGGAGAGGCTAGAGCAAAGGCCATAAAAAATGGACTTAGAAGATTAAGAGAACAGATTATGATAGATAGACAGATTCCTTATAGATAGTTAGCAAAAAGTAAGTAAATATCCTTTACTTAGGATACTTACTTACTTCTTTATCTTAATGAATATTTACCTAACGTACCTATTTTATTATGTTCTTTTAATAAAATATCATATAAATTTAAGTCTAATATGTTACATAATGAAGTTAAATAAAATAGGTTATTTCCTATTTCACGCTCGATTATATCTCTACAATTATCACATAAGGCACCTTCTAAATGAGTTTTTAAAAGATGACTCATATCCTCAATATCAGTATTATCATTTGGAAGTTCCTGTTTTTTTCCGCAAATTTCTATGCATCCGCAATTAGTAACAGATTTTGCTACAGCCCTATTAATTCTACATTCGGATTCCTGTAACTTTGTAAGTATATCCAATATACTTTTATGTCTTAATAGAGATTCATCAACTACATTTTGAAAACTGTCATAAATTAAATCTTTCATTTTAGTCAACTCCTAACAAATAAGATTAACAAGCGTAACTAAATAGATAATTGTAAATAAGAAAATTTATAGTTTATCTCCATAAATTATTTATATATATATGATAAAGTAAAATTAATAAACTTAATAGGGGGTGGAAATAAATAAAAATTGGTAAATAAACAATTAAATTATACGGTAATTATTGAAAATTGCTAATTATTAAGATATATTAGAAATGACTGAATTTAATTTGTAAATTATGTTAATAATTATTTTAGGAGGTGAAGAAATGTTAAAAAAAATATTAAGAGGATTATTTACAATTATAGGTCTTTTATTTGGATACTTTATTGGAGAGTCCTTATTAAAATCTAATTTACTTGTGGAACTTAATCATTTTCAAAATAGCCCTATTAAAACGGTATTATTCTTAATATTATCAACTTTATCATTCGGATTCATATTATTTATAATTTCCCCATGGATAACTTTTATAATTATAAAAATCATGGATTATGTAGAAAAGAGTATCCAAAGGCTTCCGGCAAATGAGGTTATTTCTGGAACATTAGGAGGTATTTTAGGTCTTGCTATATCTGCATTGTTTGTAAATTTATTAGCTCGTGTACCAGTGCTTGGAGTACCTTTAGCAGTTGTAGTAGCTGTTATAATGGGTGCCTTGGGGGCTAATATAGGTCTTAGAAAAAGAGATGATATAATGAATTTGTTTTCAGGACTAAAAAAAGCTGGTTATGGAAGTAAGGATAAAAAGGGTAAGGGATATAAAGCGGACCCTAAAATTTTAGATACTTCAGTCATAATTGACGGTAGAATATTTGATTTATGTCAAACAGGATTTATAGAGGGAACCCTTGTGATACCTAATTTTGTTTTAGAAGAATTAAGACATATTGCAGATTCTTCAGATGGATTAAAGAGGAATAGGGGCAGAAGAGGTCTTGATGTTCTAAATAAAATCCAAAAGGAATTAAATATTGACGTACAAATTTATGAAAAGGACTTTCCTGATATAGCAGAAGTTGATAGTAAACTTTTAAAACTTGCACAAGTTCTAAGTGGTAAAGTAATAACTAATGACTATAATTTAAATAAAGTAGCTGAATTTCAAGGAGTACCTGTATTAAATATTAATGAACTGGCAAATGCCATAAAACCAGTGGTACTTCCAGGCGAAGAAATGAGAATTCAGATAGTTAAGGATGGTAAAGAATCCAATCAGGGAGTAGCTTACTTAGATGATGGAACAATGATTGTAGTAGAAGGTGGAAAAAAGCACATTGGAGAAATTGTAGATGTTACAGTAACTTCTGTACTTCAAACTGCAGCAGGTAGAATGATATTTGCAAAACAAAAGGAGAACTTTGAATAAAGAGTTATGAAAGAGGGCTGGATATGTGTAAAGCTTGTGCTGTAATAGTGGCAGGTGGAAAAGGGAAAAGGATAAATGCTGGTATAAACAAGCAGTTTATAGAGATAAATGGAAAGCCTATAATTTACTATACACTAAAAGTTTTTCAACTACATGAAGATATAGAAAGTATAGTATTAGTAGCTGCTCCTGAAGAAGTTGAGTATTGTAAGAGGGAGATAGTGCAAAAATATAAGTTTAGTAAAGTTACTCATATTGTATCAGGAGGAGCTGAAAGAAGAGACTCTGTATTTAATGGATTAAAGGCTGTAAAAAATTCCGAAGTTGTGCTAATACATGATGGGGCCAGGCCGTTTGTAAGCAGTGATGTTATAACACAGGGAATAAAATTTGCAAGCTTATATGGAGCTAGTTGTTCTAGCGTTTTACCAAAGGATACTATAAAAATAAGAGATGAAAATGGGTTTTCTAAGAAAACATTAAATAGAGATACCTTAGCATGTTTACAAACTCCTCAATGTTTTAAATATGATATAATTTATAAAAGTCATGAAGGGATTCAGAAACTTAAAGATAATTTTACTGACGATACTTCAGTAGTGGAATATTTTGGACACCATGTATATCTATACTCTGGAGATTATAGAAATATTAAAATAACAACTCCAGAAGATCTACTAATAGCAAAAAGTTTATTAGGAGAAAATTAAAGAAACAAGCAAGGTCTTGACAGAAAATTGTCTTTTACTATAGTATAGATATAGTGAAATTAATATTATGCTATGATGAAGAATAGTAAAAACAAACTACAGAGAGAAGACCCTAGGCTGAAAGGTGTTCACTGTTTTGAACCTGCTTCGGAGCTGTAGTATAAAACTACCGGTGATAACCGTTATCAAAAGTGAGTAAAAAAGTTAGGTGGTACCGCGTATGTTCGCCCTAAGAGGGGCGGGCATATTTTTTGTATCTAAATAATGAATTTAATATATATTTTAATTATATAGGAGGAATTTATATGAGATTATCTAACATGCTTATCAGCACTTTAAGGGAAGTTCCAGCGGAAGCTGAGATAGTAAGTCATCAGCTTATGTTAAGGGCTGGAATGATGAGAAAAATGGCTTCAGGAATTTATAATTTTATGCCTTTAGGCTTAAGAGTTATTAAGAAAATAGAAGATATAGTTAGAGACGAAATGGATAAGGCAGGTGCACAGGAATTTTTGGCATCAGCAATTCTTCCTTCAGAACTTTGGAAGGAATCAGGAAGATGGGAAGTTTTTGGACCTGAAATGTTTAAATTAAAGGATAGAAATGAAAGAGAATTTTGCTTAGGACCAACTCATGAGGAAGTATTTACAGATATAGCAAGAAATGAAATAAAATCTTATAAACAGTTACCTTTAAACCTTTATCAAATACAAACAAAGTATAGAGATGAGAGAAGACCAAGATTTGGTGTTATGAGATCTAGAGAATTTGTAATGAAAGATGCATATAGTTTTGATAAGGACTATGAGGCACTAGATAGATCATATAATACCATGTATGAAACATATTATAATATATTTAAAAGATGTGGCTTAAGCTGCCAATCTGTAGAAGCTGATTCAGGAGCTATGGGTGGCTCAGGTTCCGCTGAATTTATGGTTAAATCAGAAATAGGTGAAGATGAGATAGCATTTTGTACAGCTTGTGAATATGCTGCAAATGTAGAAAAGGCTCCATCTACGCCAGCAGTTGCAGAAGCTGAAGATTTAAAGCTAATTACAAAGGAAGCTACACCAAATATAAAAACAATCGATCAGTTAGTTGAGTTTTTTAAAACTACTCCTGAGAAGTTTGCAAAAACACTTATTTATAAGGTAGATGATAAAGTAGTAGCGGTAATGGTAAGAGGAGATAGAGAAGCAAATGAAGTTAAGATAATAAATGCTTTAGGTGGAGCAGTTTCTTTTGAAATGGCAAATGAAAAAGTGGTTAGAGAAGCTACATCTGCAGAAATAGGATTTGCAGGACCTCTAGGAATAAAGGTAGATACTTTGCTAGTTGATGAAGAAGTTAGCAAAATGTATAATTTTATTATAGGTGCTAATGACACAGGTTATCATTATATAAATGCTAATTATGGAAGAGATTTTGAAGGGAAAGTAGGAGATTTTAGAAGAGTCGTAGAAGGTGATAAGTGTCCAAAATGTGGCGAAAGCTTAACTGTAGCAAGGGGAGTAGAAGTAGGACATATTTTCAAATTGGGAACAAAATATTCAGAAACAATGGGTGCTAACTTCCAAGATGAAAATGGTGAAAATAAACCTCTTGTAATGGGATGTTATGGCATAGGTATAAATAGAACAATGGCAACTGTTATAGAGCAAAACCATGACGAAAATGGAATAGTATGGCCATTATCTATAGCGCCTTACCAGGTGACGGTAATTCCAGCAGTGATGAAAGATGAGGATCAGGTTAAAACTGCAGAAGAAATTTATAATAAGCTTAAGTCTATGGGAGTAGAAGTTCTTTTAGATGATAGAAATGAAAGAGCTGGAGTAAAGTTTAAGGATGCAGATTTAATTGGTATTCCTATGAGAATTACTGTAGGTAAAAAGATACAAGAAGGTAAAATAGAATTTAAATTAAGAGACTCAAGTGATATAGAAGTTCTAGAATTAGGGGATATTTACAACAAGGTAAAATCAGAGTTTGAAAAAAAGGGCATAAGATTATAGGTTTGTAATATAGCAAGATTTATCAATAGATATAGAAAAAGTTTTATGGAGGAGGCAATGGGTATGAAAGTATTTAACACATTAACTAGAAAAAAAGAAGAATTTGTTCCTTTACAATCGGGGATTGTGAATATGTATGTATGTGGTCCAACTGTATACAACTTTTTTCATATAGGAAATGGAAGAACCTTTATAGTATTTGATACAGTAAGAAGATATTTTGAATATAGAGGATATAAGGTTAACTTCGTACAAAATTTTACAGATATAGACGATAAGATGATAAAAAGAGCAAATGAAGAAAATATTACTGTAAAAGAATTAGGAGATAGATTTATAGAAGAATATTATAAAGATGCAGATGCATTAAATATTGAAAGAGCTACTATAAATCCACGTGCAACAGAATTTATCGATGAAATAATTAATTTTGTAAAAGATTTAATTGATAAGGGATATGCATATGAAGTAAATGGAGATGTTTATTTTAATACTAAAAGTTTTAAGGAATATGGAAAGTTATCTGGTCAAAATTTAGATGATTTACAAGCGGGAGCAAGAATTAATATCGACGAGAGAAAGAATGATCCAATGGATTTTGCTATTTGGAAGAAACAAAAGCCTAACGAGCCTGCTTGGGAAAGTCCATGGGGAATGGGAAGACCAGGATGGCATATAGAGTGCTCTTGTATGGCTCATAAGTTATTAGGAGAAACCATAGATATTCATGCAGGTGGTCATGATCTTATATTCCCGCATCATGAAAATGAAATAGCACAAAGTGAATGTAGAACAGGAAAAGCCTTTGCAAAATATTGGATGCATTCAGCATTTTTAAATGTTAATAATGAGAAAATGTCTAAATCACTTAATAATTTTTTTACAGCAAGAGAAATATTAGATAAATATGAACCAGATGTAGTTAGATTATTCATGTTATCAGGACATTATAGAACTCAACTTAACTTTTCAGAAGAATCTTTAGAAGCTTCTAAGGCTGCAATAGAAAGACTGTATAACGCTATATCAAATTTAGAAAATCTTTTGCAAGAAGTAAAGGTTGAGGTTGCAAGTGACAGTGAAAGAGAATATTTAAAACATTTAAGTGAATATAAAGATAAATATATAGAAAAGATGGATGATGATTTTAATACCGCAGATGGGATATCTGTTATATTTGACATGATAAGAGATATGAATACAAATATAACTACTGAATCATCTAAAGAGTCAGTAAACTATTGCTTAAGTCTTATAAGAGAACTTGGAAGTCCTTTGGGAATACTTCAAAAGACTACAAAGACAACTCTAGAAAAGGAAATAGAAGAGTTAATAGGAAAAAGACAAGAGGCAAGAAAACAAAAGAACTGGGCTCTATCAGATGAAATAAGAGATAGTTTAAAAGCAAGAGGAATAGTTCTTGAAGATACTCCTCAAGGAGTTAGATGGAAGAAAGTAGATTAAAATTTTAAGAAATAAGGAAGAATAATAATGGAAATGTCTTTTTTAGAGAATAGATTTACTCCTGCAGAAGCTAGATATTTAAATCCTCTTGTATTAGCTTTTGTGGGGGATGCTATTTATGAGGTATTTGTAAGGGCATATTTAGTAGATAATTATAGAGATATGCATGTACACAAACTTCATAAAAGGGCTGTAGAATTTGTGAAAGCTCAAGCTCAAAGTGAGTTTGCAAAAAATATAATTGATGAATTAACTGAAGAGGAATTCTCGATTTTTAAAAGAGGAAGGAACACTAAATCAGCCACAGTCCCTAAAAATGCTGATGTTCAGGATTATAGGATGGCTACAGGATTCGAAAGCCTTATTGGATATTTATATTTAACCGAACAAAGTGATAGACTAAAATGTGTATTGAATAGAGTACTTGATGTTTACAAACAAAATAATAGTCAGGATAGGTAAGTTTAGGGGGAAGCGAAATTGTTGAAAGTAAGATTATTAGAACATACACCAAATCCAGAAAGAGTCATAGCTGAAGCTGCAAAATTATGCTATAGCTCTGTTGGTGTAGATGAGATAGAAACTAATCTAGATAAAGATAAAATAGAAAAGTTCTTAAATATGCTTATGTCTTATGGACATGAATCACCAATAGAGCATGTTTCATTTACTTTTGCAGCAGAGGGAATATCGAGAAGTTTGTCTCATCAATTAGTTAGACATAGAATAGCATCATATTCACAGCAAAGCCAGAGATATGTGAAGCTTGATCAATTTGAATATATAATTCCACCGGAAATAGCTAAGAATGAGGAAGCTAAAATATTATTTCAAAAATCCATGGAAGATAGTCAAAGGTCTTATAATGAAATAGTTAAGCTTTTAGAAGAGGGATATTTAGAACGAGGTATTACAAAAAGTTCTGCTGAGAAAAAAGCTATAGAAGATGCTAGATATGTATTCCCCAATGCTTGTGAAACTAAAATAGTATTTACTATGAATGCCAGAAGCTTAATGAACTTTTTTAGACATAGATGTTGTAATAGAGCTCAATGGGAAATTAGAAACTTAGCAGATGCTATGCTAGTAGAGGTTAAAAAGGTAGCACCTATTTTATTTAGATATAGCGGACCTTCCTGTATAAATAATGCTTGCCCAGAAGGAAAAATGAGTTGTGGCAATATAGAATCAGTGAGAAAAAAATATAAAGAAGAACTTTAAGATAAAAAGAGGGATCAATTATGAGTGAAAATATATTAGAAGGAAGAAATGCAGTAATAGAAGCGTTAAAGGCAGATACTACTATAGAGCAGGTGTTAGTAGCTAAAGGAGATACCAAGGGTTCTATTAATTTGATACTTTCATTGGCACGTGAAAAAAAGGTAGTAGTAAAAGAGGTGGATAGAAAAAAACTGGATTCGATTTCAGAAACGGGAAGTCATCAGGGGGTAATAGCATATAAGACACCCTATAAATATTGTGATGTAGCAGATATACTAGATTATGCTAAGGAAAAAGGAGAAAAACCTTTTATAGTTATTTTAGATGAAATAGAAGATCCTCATAATTTTGGTGCAATCATAAGAACTGCAGAGGTGTCTGGAGTACATGGTATAATCATTTCTAAGAGAAGAAGTGTTGGTGTGACACCAACGGTATATAAATCCTCAGCAGGAGCTGTGGAACATGTGAAAATTGCAAAGGTGTCTAATATAAATAGTACAATAGATGAATTGAAGGAAAACGGAATTTGGGTATATGGTGCTGACATTAAAGGAGAGCAGTACTGCTATGAAGCTAATTTAGAAGGAAGTATAGCGCTTATAATTGGCAGTGAGGGCAAGGGTATGTCTAAATTAACTCAAGAAAAATGTGATGTGTTAATAAAAATCCCTATGCTTGGAAGAGTTAATTCTCTAAACGCTTCTGTGGCGGGGGGCATATTGATGTATGAAATATTAAAGCAACGATTGGTCAGAGAGAAAAAGTGAGAAATGTATTTGTAGATGGGTATAATGTAATAAATAGTTGGCCAAATTTAAAAAAAATAAAAAATTATAGTTTAGAATCCGCCAGAGAGAAGCTTATAGAAACATTACAGAACTATGCTTCTTTTAATGGATACAAGATTTTTTTGGTTTTTGATGCACATATGGTAGAGAAAAGTATTGAAAAAAGGGAAAAGTACGGAGAAAATTTGGTTGCGGTGTTTACTAAAGAAAATGAAACAGCAGATAGCTTTATTGAAAGAATAGTAAATAATGTAGGAAGAAAAATAGAGGTTTTTGTAGTAACATCGGATGCATTAGAACAACAATTAATATTCCAAAGGGGGGCAATTAGAATGTCCTCCTTGGAATTTTATCATGAAGTGAAAAGTGTAGAAAAAAGAATAAATACAAACATAGAAAAAAGTTCTATAAGAGAAAAAATAACTTTAGAAGAGCGAATAGATGAAAATGTTCTGGAAAAACTTCAAAAAATTCGCAAAAGTTGAGTAAATTCCTTGACTATGAAAATGCTTGTAAGGTATAATTTAACTTGTAGCACAAATATCTAGGGGGGATGTTATGTGGGAAAAGGGGTTGTCAGTAAGAGTGCGAATACTCAATTGTTAAAGTATAAGGAAATGTTGGATGAAGAAATAGTAAGTCAAGCTAAAACAGGAGATTCAAGAGCTCAGGAATATTTAATTAATAAATATGAGAATTTTGTAAAATCTAAAGCAAAGTCATATTTTTTAATAGGAGCCGATAAAGAAGATATTTATCAAGAAGGAATGATAGGCTTGTATAAAGCTATTAGAGATTTTAAACCAGACAAATTATCTTCATTTAAAGCATTTGCAGAACTTTGTGTCACAAGGCAAATAATTACAGCGATAAAAACGGCTACTAGGCAAAAACATATACCGTTAAATACGTATATTTCTCTTAATAAGCCCATTTATGATGAAGAGTCAGATAGAACATTAATGGATATTTTATCTGAAGCAAGGGTTGCAGATCCTGAAGAGTTAATAATAAGCAGGGAAGAAATAAATCATATACAAACCGAAATAGGGGAAGTGCTATCTGATTTAGAGATGGAAGTATTAATGTCGTACATAGATGGTAAGTCGTATCAAGAAATCGCATGTGATTTGGATAGGCATGCTAAATCTATAGATAATGCGCTTCAACGTGTAAAAAGAAAATTGGAAAAATGTTTAAACATTAAATAAATTTTATATTGACAAAGTGTAGTAGTTATATTAAAATTAGTAATCGGTATACAGTGTTTTATTTGTATGCTGATTTGAACTATTCGGGCGGGAGTAGTTCAGTGGTAGAACACTAGCTTCCCAAGCTAGTTGCCGCGGGTTCAATCCCCGTTTCCCGCTCCAGAGTTTCGTTTTCCAAATTGCCCATATAGCTCAGTAGGTAGAGCGTCACCTTGGTAAGGTGGAGGTCACCGGTTCAATCCCGGTTATGGGCTCCATATTTTTTACATATGTAATAACATAAACACACCAGGGTAAGTTTACTCAAGTAAAAATAATTGTTTAACATAAAGGAGGAAATAAAAAATGGCAAAGGCAAAATTTGAAAGAAACAAACCTCATGTAAACATAGGAACAATAGGTCACGTAGACCATGGTAAGACAACATTAACAGCAGCAATAACAACAGTATTATCAAAAAAGGGATTTGCTGAAGCGTTTGACTATGCATCAATAGATAAGGCACCAGAAGAAAGAGAAAGAGGAATTACAATCAACACAGCACACGTTGAATATCAGACAGAAAACAGACACTATGCACACGTTGATTGTCCAGGACATGCTGACTATGTTAAGAACATGATAACAGGGGCAGCACAGATGGATGGAGCTATCTTAGTTGTAAGTGCAGCAGATGGTCCAATGCCACAGACAAGAGAACACATACTACTAGCTTCCAGAGTTGGAGTTGAAAAAATAGTAGTATTCTTAAACAAAGCAGATATGGTAGATGATCCAGAATTAATCGAATTAGTTGAAATGGAAATAAGAGAATTATTAAGTGAATACGGATTCGATGGAGACGAAGCACCAATCGTAGTAGGATCAGCACTACAAGCATTAGAAAACCCAACAGATGAAGAAAAGACAAAACCAATAATGGACTTAATGGCAGCAGTAGATGAATATATCCCAACTCCAGAAAGAGCAACTGACAAACCATTCTTAATGCCAGTAGAAGATATCTTCACAATCACTGGAAGAGGAACAGTTGCAACAGGAAGAGTTGAATCAGGAATATTAAAAGTAGCTGATGAAGTAGAAGTAGTAGGATTAACTGAAGAAAAGAGAAAGACAGTAGTAACAGGAATAGAAATGTTCAGAAAGTTACTTGATTCAGCAATGGCAGGAGACAACATTGGAGCATTATTAAGAGGAGTACAGAGAGATGACATCGAAAGAGGTCAAGTATTAGCAGCACCAAATTCTGTACACCCACACAAGAAATTCGTAGGTCAAGTATACGTATTAAAGAAAGAAGAAGGCGGAAGACACACACCATTCTTCGACGGATATAGACCACAGTTCTATTTCAGAACAACAGACGTTACAGGATCAATCAAATTACCAGATGGAATGGAAATGGTAATGCCTGGAGACCACATAGACATGAAAGTTGAATTAATCACTCCAATAGCTATGGATGAAGGATTAAGATTCGCTATCAGAGAAGGTGGAAGAACAGTAGGTTCAGGTGTTGTTACTACAATAGAAGAATAATAAAAAATTAGGACTGGGTTTCTAGACCTGGTCCTTTTAAAAGTAAAACATTACTAGTCACTTTATTTATGATTTTCATTGACATATAAATTCAATTATGATAAATTATTTAAGTAATGCTTAAATACAGCCAATATAATCTTCCTGCGTTTTTATATGTACCAGGAGAGTACCAGGAGGTGTAGAGATGAGAATAAAAGTTACTTTAGCATGTACAGAATGTAAGCAAAGAAATTACGATACAATGAAAAATAAGAAAAATGATCCAGATAGATTAGAAATGAGAAAATACTGCAGATTCTGTCGCAAACACACTATTCATAAAGAAACAAAGTAATACATAGAGGCATATTAAATTTCAGGGATGTGAAATTATGAGTTCTGTAGAAAAGGTAAAAAAACTTAATAATGCATCTGAGAAAAAAGGTGGATTAATTAAATTTTTCAAGGAATTTAAAGCTGAGTTTAAGAGAATAACCTGGGCCTCTAGACAAGAAGTAAAAAAAGCAACCACTACTGTGTTAACTTTTTGCCTAATCTATATAGTAGCTATTACTGTATTTGATTTTGTGTTTAAAAATTTATCTCAGTTTATATTAAAATAAACATAAAAAAGGAGGTAGGGGTCGAGAAATACTCCCGTCCCTTGAATTATGGCAGAGAGAGCTAGATGGTATGTAGTTCACACATATTCAGGATATGAGAATAAGGTTAAAGCTAACCTAGAGAAGACTATTGAAAATAGAAATCTACATGATTGGATATGTGATGTTCAAGTTCCTATGGAAGAACAAATAGAAATAACTAAAGATGGAAAAAAGAAAGTAACACTTAAAAAGGTATTCCCGGGATACGTTCTTGTCAAAATGGTTATGACTGATGACTCCTGGTATGTAGTTAGAAATACCAGAGGTGTTACAGGATTTGTAGGACCTGGATCTAAACCTGTTGCATTAACTGATGAAGAAGTTAATTCCATGGGTATAGTAGATAGGATAATGGATATAGATTTCCAAGTTGGAGAGACCGTAAAGGTTGTTTCTGGTCCATTAGAAGATTTTGCAGCAGTTATCCAAGAGATAAATGTTGAAAAAAGAAAAATTAAGGCTTTAGTCAACATGTTTGGCAGGGAAACCCCTGTTGAACTTGATTTTAATCAGATAGATAAATTAGACTAATCAAAAGCGAAGGTTTACAAGTGGGAGGATTTTAAATCCGATTATACCACATTTATAGGAGGTGTAAATTATGGCTAAAAAGGTTACAGGAATGATAAAACTTCAACTTCCTGCAGGGAAAGCAACTCCAGCACCACCAGTAGGACCTGCATTAGGCCAACATGGTGTAAACATTATGGCATTTACAAAGGAATTCAATGCTAAAACAGCTAGTCAAGCTGGTTTAATAATTCCAGTTGTAATAACAGTTTACCAGGATAGATCTTTTAGTTTTATACTAAAGACTCCACCTGCAGCAGTATTAATTAAAAAGGCTGTTGGAATAGAAAGTGGATCTGGTGTGCCAAATAAGACAAAAGTTGCTAAGCTTACAAAAGAACAGTTGAAGCAAATTGCCGAAACTAAGATGCCAGACTTAAATGCAGCATCAGTAGAAGCTGCTATGAGCATGATTGCTGGAACAGCAAGAAGCATGGGCGTAACTATAGAAGAATAGTCAACGTTTTAAAAGTGGGAGGTAACAACCGCTAAAACCACGAAGGAGGTAATGAAATGTCTAAAGGAAAGAAATATATCGAAAGTGCTAAATTAGTTGATAAAAATGCTCTATACACTGCAGCAGAAGCTATGGAACTTGTTGTAAAGACTTCTAAGGCTAAGTTTGATGAAACTATTGAACTTGCTGTAAGACTAGGAGTAGATCCAAGACATGCAGATCAGCAGGTTAGAGGAGCTGTAGTTCTTCCACACGGAACAGGTAAAACTGTAAAAGTTTTAGTATTCGCAAAGGGAGATAAAGCTAAAGAAGCTGAAGCAGCAGGAGCAGATTATGTTGGAGCAGAAGAATTAGTAGATAAAATTCAAAAGGAAAACTGGTTTGATTTTGATGTAGTTGTTGCTACACCAGACATGATGGGAGTAGTTGGTAGACTTGGTAGAGTATTAGGACCTAAGGGATTAATGCCAAACCCAAAATCAGGTACAGTTACATTTGATGTTACTAAGGCTTTAGCAGATATTAAAGCTGGTAAAGTTGAATATAGAGTTGATAAAACTGCTATAATTCACGTTCCATTAGGAAAAGGATCTTTTGGTGCTGAAAAGTTAGTTAATAACTTCCATACATTAATGGAAGCTGTTATTAAGGCTAAACCAGCAGCAGCTAAAGGACAATATGTTAAATCAGTGGTTATTTCCAGCACAATGGGTCCTGGAATAAAAGTTAACCCAACAAAAGTTTTAGAATAGTATTGACATAGAGTCTAAAATTTGATATTATTTTAAAAGTTGAATAAGGCAATATACCGTAGACAGTAGGTGCGTAAGCATAACGAATTTCAACCTACCGAGGGTTCCAATATATGACTATATTTGGTTTCTCCGCGTCTACGGGAGAAACCTTTAATTTTATATAAATTAAACTGTGAGGAGGTGGACACACAGTGGCAAACAATAGACAGTTAAAAGAAGCTAAAGTAGCAGAAATAAAAGAAAAATTAGAAAAAGCAGAGAGCGTGATTTTAGCTCAATATCAGGGATTAACAGTAGAAGAAGACACTGAATTAAGAAGCAAGTTAAGAGAAGCAGGTGTTGAATATAAAGTTTATAAAAACACTTTAACTACTCTAGCAGCTAAAGAATTAGGTTATGAAGGAATGGTAGAATTTCTTCAAGGACCAATTTCAGTAGCTTTTGGATATGAAGATCCAACTGCACCAGCAAGAGTTCTTAATGACTTTGCTAAAGCTCATAAGAAACTAGAACTAAAGGGTGGATTAGTTCAAGGAGAAGTATATGATACTGACAAGATTAAACAGCTTGCTGATATACCACCAAGAGAAGTACTTATTGCAAAATTACTTGGAAGCTTCAAAGCTCCAGTATCAAACTTTGCATATTTACTAAATGCAGTTAAAGAAAAGAAAGAAACTGAGGAAACTCAAGCTTAATAATAAGAGAAAATTTGGAGGTGCTTAATAATGACAAGAGAAGAAATCATACAGGCTATAAAAGAAATGACTGTTTTAGAATTAAATGAACTAGTAAAGGCATGTGAAGAAGAATTTGGAGTAAGTGCTGCTGCACCAGTTGCTGTAGCAGGAGTTGCTGGAGCAGGAGCTGCAGCTGCTGAAGAAAAAACTGAATTCGATGTTGTTTTAGCTAACGCAGGATCAGAAAAAATAAAGGTTATAAAAGCTGTTAGAGAAATAACTGGATTAGGCTTAAAAGAAGCTAAAGAAATAGTTGACGGAGCTCCAAAGACATTAAAGGAAGCTGTAGCTAAGGACGAAGCTGAAGCAATGAAAGCTAAGCTTGCTGAAGTTGGTGCAACTGTAGAATTAAAGTAATTGCTTAAATATAATTCAAAAGAGGTACTTTCTAAGTACCTCTTTTTTTATAAGGTATATAATTTTGATAATAGTATTGACATCTTGTTATTGTTATGATAATATAATAAATTGCATTGATTATACATTATAGAATAAATATATTGTATTTATTTTAAAATATTGAATTAAATAAATAAAATTGGTTATAATATTATGATGCAATGCATACAACCCAGAAACACTAGGTGTTTTTGGTTATTTTTACTTTATGCAAGGGGTGAAATTTTAATGGTACATCCTGTCCAAGTGGGTAAAAGAACAAGAATGAGCTTTTCTAAGCTTAAAGAAGTTGGCGATATGCCAAATTTAATTGAGGTTCAATTAGATTCCTATCAATGGTTTTTGAAAGAGGGGCTTGAAGAGGTTTTTGATGATATTAATCCTATTCAAGACTATACAGGAAACCTTAACCTAGAGTTTATAGGTTACAAATTAGACATGGAAAATACAAAGTACTCCGTAGAAGAATGTAAGGAAAGAGACGCTACTTATGCAGCACCATTAAAGGTAAGTGTAAGACTTATTAATAAAGAAACTGGTGAAATAAAAGAACAGGAAGTATTTATGGGAGATTTCCCTCTTATGACCGAACAGGGAACTTTCATAATAAATGGAGCTGAAAGAGTTATCGTAAGTCAGCTGGTTAGGTCACCAGGTGTTTACTATAATGTTGCACTTGATAAGACTGGTAAGCCGTTATTTTCTGCTACAGTAATTCCAAACAGGGGTGCATGGCTTGAGTATGAGACAGATTCTAATGACGTAATATATGTAAGAATAGACAAAACAAGAAAATTGCCTATTTCTATTTTAGCTAGATCAATGGGCTTTGGAACGGATGCTGAGATATTAGATTATTTTGGTGAAGACGAGAGATTGAAGGCTACTATAGAAAAAGATAATACAAAAACTAAAGAAGAAGGTTTACTTGAAATATATAAAAGATTAAGACCAGGTGAACCACCAACAGTAGATAGTGCAATATCATTGATAGAATCATTGTTTTTTGATGCTAAAAGATATGATTTATCTAGAGTAGGTAGATATAAATTTAACAGAAAGTTATCCTTACATTTAAGAATTACAAACCAGGTTGCTGCCGAAGATGTAATAAATCCTATTACAGGAGAAATCCTAGTACAGAAGGGTGAAAAAATCGAGAGAGAAAAAGCTTTAGAGATACAAAATTCTGGAGTAAACAGGGTTGATATTCATGTAGATGACAAGGTTGTTAGAGTAATAGGAAATCATTTTGTAGATATACATAAGCTTATAGAGTTTAACATAGATGATTTAAATATTAAAGAATTAGTACATTATCCGACTTTAAAAGAAATACTAGATAATTATACTGAAGAATCTAGTATAAAGGATCAAATAAGAAAAAACATTCATAGATTGATTCCTAAGCATATAATAAGAGATGATATCTATGCAACTATAAGTTATGAGTTGGGATTGCCTTATGGAATAGGATATACAGATGATATAGACCATCTAGGGAATAGAAGGTTAAGGTCTGTAGGAGAACTATTACAAAATCAATTTAGAATAGGTCTTTCTAGAATGGAAAGAGTTGTAAAAGAAAGAATGACCATTCAAGATCAGGAATCTATAACTCCACAAGCGCTGATTAATATAAGGCCAGTGGCAGCTTCTATAAAAGAATTTTTTGGAAGTTCGCAGCTTTCACAGTTCATGGATCAAACAAATCCATTATCAGAACTTACACATAAGAGAAGATTATCAGCATTGGGACCAGGAGGACTTTCAAGAGAAAGAGCAGGTTTTGAAGTTAGAGACGTTCACCATTCACATTATGGAAGAATGTGCCCTATAGAAACGCCTGAAGGACCTAATATAGGTCTTATAAACTCACTTGCTACGTATGCGCGAGTGAATGAATACGGATTTATAGAAGCTCCATATAGAAAAGTTGATAAAAAAGAGTGCAGAGTAACTGACGAAGTTATTTATATAACTGCAGACGAAGAAGATCAGTATTTAATAGCTCAGGCTAACGAACCTTTAGATGAAGAAGGAAGATTTATTGATTCTAAGGTAACTGTAAGAGATAAAGAAGATGTACTTATAGTTCCTAAGGCAGAAGTAGATTTTATGGATGTATCTCCAAGACAGCTAGTTTCTGTAGCAACTGCTATGATACCATTCCTTGAAAATGATGATGCCAGCCGTGCGCTTATGGGTTCTAACATGCAGCGTCAGGCAGTACCACTTTTAAAACCTCAGGCACCTGTTGTAGGAACTGGTATAGAATACAAAGCAGCTGTTGACTCAGGGGTTCTTCCTAAGTCCAGAAATTCAGGAACAGTTATATATGTGAGTGCTAATGAAGTTAAAGTAAAAAGAGATTCAGATGGTGGAGTTGATACTTATAAACTATTAAAGTTTAAAAGATCTAACCAAGGTACTTGTATCAACCAACGTCCAATTGTAAGTAAAGGTGATAAAGTTGAAAAGGGAACTGTTCTTGCGGATGGACCATCAACTGATTTAGGAGAAATAGCATTAGGTAAAAATATTAGAATAGGTTTTATAACTTGGGAAGGTTATAACTATGAAGATGCTATGTTGATTTCAGAGGAACTTGTAAGAGAAGATGTATTTACTTCTATTCATATTGAAGAATATGAGGCAGAATCAAGAGATACAAAACTCGGACCTGAAGAAATAACAAGAGATATACCTAATGTTGGAGAAGATGCACTTAAGGATATAGATGAAAGAGGAATAATAAGAATAGGTGCAGAAGTAAGGTCAGGGGACATACTTGTGGGAAAAGTTACTCCAAAGGGTGAAACTGAATTAACAGCTGAAGAAAGACTTTTAAGAGCTATCTTTGGAGAAAAAGCAAGAGAAGTTAGAGATACTTCCTTGAGAGTTCCTCATGGTGAAGCAGGTATAATAGTAGATGTTAAGGTGTTCACAAGAGAAAATGGAGATGAACTTCCACCAGGAGTTAATAAGCTAGTTAGATGTTATATAGCTCAAAAGAGAAAGATATCTGTTGGAGATAAGATGGCTGGAAGACATGGTAATAAAGGGGTTATATCAAGAGTATTACCAGAAGAAGATATGCCATTTTTACCAGATGGAAGACCTCTGCAAATATGCTTAAACCCATTAGGCGTTCCTTCACGTATGAATATAGGGCAGGTGCTTGAAGTTCATTTAGGATGGGCAGCCAGTGAATTAGGATGGCATATTGCAACTCCTGTATTTGATGGAGCAACTGAATCTGAAATATTAGAATGCCTAACTAAGGCTGGTTACACTGAGGATGGAAAAACATTATTATATGATGGAAGAACAGGAGAAGCATTCCATAATAGAGTAACTGTTGGATACATGTATATTCTTAAACTTGCACATTTAGTTGATGATAAAATACATGCTAGATCTACAGGTCCATATTCGTTAGTAACTCAGCAGCCTTTAGGAGGTAAAGCACAGTTCGGTGGACAGAGATTTGGAGAAATGGAAGTTTGGGCTCTTGAAGCTTATGGAGCAGCACATACTCTTCAAGAAATATTAACAGTTAAATCTGATGACGTAGTAGGTAGAGTTAAAACTTATGAGTCAATAGTTAAGGGAGAAAACATTCCGGAACCTGGAGTACCAGAATCATTTAAGGTATTAATAAAAGAATTACAGGCTTTATGTCTGGATGTAAAAGTATTAAATGATGATAAGGAAGAAATAAAATTAAGAGAATCTATAGATGATGATCTAGAAGAATTAGATGTTAATATAGAGGGAACTGAGGAATTTGCTCCAGGACCACCTGAAGAAGAACTTATAGAAGAACTAAAAGATGACAATATAGATGAAGATATAGACTTAGAGGACTTCGATGATTTACCATTAGATGAGTTACAAAGCGATTTAGAATTAGGCGATTTTAATGATGAACATTAATCTGAAGGGAGGATATACCCTTGTTTGAATTAAATAATTTTGATGCACTACAGATAGGGTTGGCTTCACCTGAGCAAATTAGAGAATGGTCTAGAGGTGAGGTAAAAAAACCAGAAACTATAAACTACAGAACACTTAAGCCTGAGAGAGATGGATTATTTTGCGAAAGAATATTTGGACCTCAAAAGGATTGGGAATGTCATTGTGGAAAATATAAGAGAGTAAGATATAAAGGTATAGTTTGTGATAGATGTGGCGTTGAGGTTACTAAATCTAAAGTAAGACGTGAGAGAATGGGGCATATAGAATTAGCAGCCCCTGTATCTCATATCTGGTATTTCAAAGGTATCCCATCTCGTATGGGACTAATATTAGATATGTCACCAAGGTCACTAGAAAAAATATTATATTTTGCATCTTATGTAGTACTTGATCCTAAAGAAACTTCATTGTTAAGAAAGCAGCTTTTAAATGAAAAAGAATATAGAGAAGCTGTTGATAAATATGGTGAAGAAAGCTTTGAAGCAGGGATGGGAGCAGAATCTATTAAAAGATTGCTCGCAGAAATAGAGCTAGAAAGTCTTTCTAAAGAGTTAAAAGAAGGATTAAAAACTAGTACTGGACAAAAGAAAGTAAGGATAATAAGAAGATTAGAGGTAGTAGAATCATTTAGAAAATCCGGTAATAGACCAGATTGGATGATTATAGATGTTATACCTGTAATTCCACCAGATTTAAGACCTATGGTTCAGTTAGATGGTGGAAGATTTGCAACTTCTGATTTAAATGATCTTTATAGAAGAGTTATAAATAGAAATAACAGATTAAAGAAGCTACTAGACTTAGGGGCACCAGACATAATTGTACGTAACGAAAAAAGAATGCTTCAAGAAGCAGTAGATGCTTTAATAGATAATGGAAGAAGAGGAAGACCTGTTACGGGTCCGGGAAATAGACCGCTTAAATCTCTTTCTGATATGTTAAAGGGTAAACAAGGTAGATTTAGACAAAACTTACTTGGTAAGCGTGTAGATTACTCGGGACGTTCTGTTATAGTTGTTGGTCCAGAATTAAAAATGTACCAATGTGGTTTGCCTAGGGAAATGGCTTTAGAGTTATTTAAGCCATTTGTAATGAAAAAGCTTGTAGAAGGCGCGCTAGCACATAATATAAAAAGTGCAAAAAGAATGGTAGAAAGAGTTCAACCTCAAGTTTGGGATGTACTAGAAGAAGCTATATCAGACCATCCTGTACTTTTAAATCGTGCTCCTACGCTACACAGACTTGGGATACAGGCGTTCCAACCAGTATTAGTTGAAGGTAGAGCTATAAAGTTACATCCTTTAGTTTGTACTGCATATAATGCTGACTTTGACGGGGACCAGATGGCTGTTCACGTTCCGCTATCTGTAGAAGCTCAGTCAGAAGCTAGATTTTTGATGCTTGCAGCACATAACATATTAAAACCTTCTGATGGTAAGCCAGTTGTAGTTCCAACACAGGATATGGTTTTAGGATCATATTATCTAACTTTAGATAAAGATGGTGTAAATGGAGAAGGAAAAGCATTTTCATCACAAGATGAAGTTATTATGGCCTATGAAGTAGGTGCTATAGATATACATGCTAAAATAAAGGTTAGAATGTATAAAGAGGAAAATGGAGTAGTAGAATCAGGAATTATTGAAACTACGCCAGGTAAATTAATATTTAATGAAGCTATTCCTCAAGACTTAGGTTTTGTAGACAGAAGTATTCTTGAGAATAAGTTTAAATTAGAAGTAGAATTTTTAGTTAATAAATCTTCTTTAGGAAAAGTAATTAATAAGTGCTATCTGAAGCATGGTCCAACTAAAACATCTGTAATGTTAGATAAAATAAAGGCAAAGGGATATCATTATTCAACTATAGGAGCTATTACAGTTGCTACAGCAGATATGGTTGTGCCTGAGTCCAAAAAGACTTTGCTAGCAGAAGCAGATGAAGTAGTTAATAAAATAGAAAAGCAGTATAGAAGAGGATTTATATCTGAAGATGAAAGATATGAAAGAGTTATAGAAAAATGGACTAAAACTACAGATGAAATAGCAGACGCGCTTATGTCGAATCTAGATAAGTTTAATCCTATATTCATGATGGCAGATTCTGGGGCCAGAGGTTCTAAGAGTCAGATAAAACAGCTTGCAGGAATGAGAGGACTTATGGCTAATCCATCTGGTAAAATCATTGAATTACCTATAAGATCTTCATTTAGAGAAGGATTAGATGTACTTGAGTACTTTATTTCTACACATGGTGCTAGAAAAGGTAATGCAGATACAGCATTAAAAACGGCTGACTCAGGTTATCTTACCAGAAGACTTGTTGACGTTAGTCAGGATGTTATAGTAAGAGAAGAAGATTGTGGAACTACTGAATCATATGAAGTTTCAGAAATTAAAGAAGGTAATGAAATAATTGAAAGTATTTCAGAAAGACTTACTGGAAGATATGCAGGGGAAGACATAGTTGATCCTAACACAGGAGAGGTTTATGCATATAGGGATTCTTATATGGATACTAAAGTTGCCGATAGAATTGAAAATGCAGGCATTAAAAAGGTTAGAATAAGATCAGTCTTTACTTGTAAATCCAAACATGGAGTTTGTGCTAAGTGTTACGGAATGAATATGGCAACTGCTGAAAAAATAAATATTGGAGAAGCAGTTGGTATAGTAGCAGCTCAAAGTATAGGTGAGCCTGGAACTCAGCTTACAATGAGAACTTTCCACACTGGTGGGGTTGCTGGATCTGATATAACACAAGGTCTTCCAAGAGTTGAGGAATTATTTGAGGCTAGAAAACCAAAAGGATTAGCTATTGTTACAGAAATTTCTGGTACTGTAAGAATTGAGGAAACAAAGAAAAAGAGAACAGTAGTAGTTGTAAATGAATCTGGAGAAGAAATGAGCTATGATATTCCTTTTGGTTCAAGATTAAAAGTAGCAAATGGTGATGTAATAAGTGCAGGAGATGAAATTACAGAGGGTTCTGTAAATCCGCATGATATAATAAGAATTAAGGGTGTTAAGGGAGTTAAGAACTATCTATTATCTGAAGTGCAAAAGGTCTATAGACTACAAGGTGTTGATATAAATGATAAGCATCTTGAAGTAGTAGTAAGACAAATGACACGTAAGGTTAAAATAGAAGATTCAGGTGATACTGAGTTATTACCAGGAACAATGATTGACATTTTTGATTTTAATGAAGAAAATGAAAGAGTTGAAGCCTTAGGAGGGCAGCCTGCATTAGGAAGAATTGCTCTCTTAGGAATTACAAAGGCATCACTTGCTACAGAATCATTCTTGTCAGCAGCGTCCTTCCAAGAAACAACTAGAGTATTAACTGATGCTGCTATAAAAGGGAAAATAGATCCTTTACTAGGATTGAAAGAGAATGTAATTATAGGTAAATTGATTCCAGCAGGTACTGGAATGACAAGATATAGATCAGTTAAGCTTAGTACAGATAAGGAGTCAGAAGGGTTAGAACAGAATGCTGACGAATTAACAAATGAAATAAAAGCTTAGCATGAATTATGTTGACAGGATTAAATTAAGGTGATAAAATACACCTGTATGCTTACAAAGAAGAGGTAAAGATACAAGCTTTACCTCTTGTAATATGTCAAAAGGGGGATTAAGAATGATCGACAGGCTTAAAGGCAAAAAAGTTGTCGGTTTTAAGCAATCTTTGAGAGCTATTAAAAGTGGAACTGGCAAAAAGGTATATATTGCTAAAGATGCTGATAATAAGTTAGTAGAAGAAGTTAAAATTGCTGCTCAGTATAATTCCCTTGATATAGTATACATTGACACTATGAAAGAACTTGGAAAGCTGTGTGGCATAGAAGTTGGAGCAGCCACAGCAGTTATACTAAATGAATAGTTGCTGATTCTTAAATTTAATTTATAGAATTTTAGTCGAATACATTGAGGAGGTGTAATAATGCCAACTATTAACCAATTAGTAAGAAAAGGTAGAAAAGCGGTAGAAACTAAGTCAACAGCACCAGCATTAAAGCAATGCCCACAAAAAAGAGGAGTGTGTACTGTAGTTAAGACTACTACTCCAAAGAAGCCTAACTCAGCATTAAGAAAAGTTGCGAGAATTAGACTTACAAATGGATATGAAGTTACTGGATACATTCCAGGTATAGGACACAACTTACAGGAACACAGTGTTGTTCTTATAAGAGGCGGAAGAGTTAAAGATCTTCCAGGTGTGAGATATCACATCGTTAGAGGAGCACTTGACTCAGCTGGAGTTGCAAACAGACTTCAAAGCAGATCAAAGTATGGTGCTAAGAGACCAAAACAAAAATAATCTAAACTAAATTGGTGCTGTGTCTTCGGCGTTTATATATAAATATTCATAAATTTGCAGAAGTACAAAGCACTTTACGGTTAAGGTTTTTAGCCGAGTACCGATGAACTTAAACTTTTAATTGTTAAGGAGGGAAGAAAAGTGCCAAGAAAAGGACATATAGCAAAAAGAGATGTGTTACCAGATCCAATGCACAATAGCAAAGTAGTTACTAAACTTATAAACAGTATAATGGAAGACGGAAAAAGGGGAGTAGCTCAAAAAATATGCTACGATGCATTTGAAATAATTCAAAACAAAACTCAGAAAGAACCTATGGAAGTGTTTGAAGCAGCAATGAACAATGTAATGCCTTTACTTGAAGTAAAAGCAAGAAGAATTGGTGGTGCTACATACCAGGTTCCAATGGAAGTAAGACCAGAAAGAAGACAGACATTAGGTATTAGATGGATTCTTGCTGCAACTGCAAAAAGAGGCGAGAGATACATGAGAGAAAGACTTGCTGCTGAATTAATGGATGCAGCTAATAATACTGGTGCATCTGTTAAGAAAAGAGAAGATACTCATAAAATGGCTGAAGCTAATAAGGCTTTTGCACATTACAGATACTAATATTAAAATAAAACTGTTTTGGTATATTACCAAGGCAGTTTTCTCAAATTTTAAAATTGATTTCGTTAGCAAAAACGAGAGGAGGAAATACAGTGGCAAGACAGTTTCCATTAGAAAGATTTCGTAATATAGGAATAATGGCTCACATAGATGCAGGAAAAACTACAACTACAGAGCGTATATTATTCTATACTGGTAAAACTCATAAGATAGGTGAAGTACATGAAGGTGGAGCTACCATGGACTGGATGGTTCAGGAGCAGGAGAGAGGTATAACAATAACATCTGCTGCTACAACATGTATGTGGAAAGATCATGTTATAAACATAATAGACACACCAGGACACGTAGATTTTACCGTTGAAGTTGAAAGATCACTAAGAGTACTTGACGGAGCTGTTACAGTTCTTACTGCAAAGGGTGGAGTTGAACCACAGACTGAAACAGTATGGAGACAGGCAGACAAGTATAAAGTTCCAAGAATGGCTTATGTTAATAAGATGGATATAATAGGAGCCGATTTCTTTAGAGTTGTAAACATGATGAGGGATAGACTTCATGCAAATGCAGTTCCAATTCAGCTTCCAATAGGAAAAGAAGATTACTTCAAAGGATTTGTTGACCTAATAACTCAAGAAGCTCATATATATGAAGATGATCTTGGAACAGTTATGGACACAAGTGCAGTTCCAGAAGATATGAAGGACTTAGTTGAAGAATACAGAGCTGCAATGGTAGAAGCTATAGTAGAAGTTGATGAAGAATTAATGATGAAGTATTTAGAAGGCGAAGAAATAACAGTTGATGAATTAAATGATGCTTTAAGAAAAGGTGTTATAGCTAATAAGATAGTTCCAGTTATTTGTGGTTCCTCTTATAAAAACAAAGGCGTTCAGCCGATGATAGATGCTATAGTTAAATACATGCCTTCACCAGTAGACATTCCTGCAATAATGGGTCATGATGAAGATACTGGAGAACAAATGGAAAGACATGCATCTGATGAAGAGCCAATGTCTACATTAGCATTTAAAATAGCTACTGATCCATTCATTGGTAAGCTAGCATTCGTTAGAGTTTATTCAGGTGTAATGACAAGTGGTACATATGTATATAACTCTACAAAAGGTAAAAAAGAAAGAGTTGGTAGATTAGTTAGAATGCACGCTAATCATAGAGAAGAAGTTGAAGAATTACGTGCAGGAGATCTTGGTGCAGTAGTAGGATTAAAAGATACTACAACTGGAGACACTCTATGTGATGAAAAAAATCCAATCATTCTTGAAAAGATGGAATTCCCAGAACCAGTTATATCTGTAGCTATAGAGCCAAAGTCAAAAGCTGGTCAGGAAAAAATGGGTATAGCTTTATCAAAGCTTGCAGAAGAAGATCCAACATTTAGAACATTTACAGATCAGGAAACAGGTCAGACAATTATTCAAGGTATGGGAGAACTTCATCTAGAAATAATTGTTGATAGACTTCAAAGAGAATTTAAAGTTGAGTGTAACGTAGGTGCTCCTCAGGTTGCTTATAAAGAAACTATTAGAAAAGCTGTTAAAGCAGAAGGTAAGTTTGTAAGACAGTCTGGTGGACGTGGACAATACGGACATTGTTGGATTGAATTGATACCATCAGAAGGAGAATACGTGTTTGAAAATGCTATTGTTGGGGGATCTATTCCAAAGGAATTTATATCTCCTATTGATAATGGTATAAGAGAAGCTTCAAGAACTGGTATAATTGCAGGATATGAAGTTCTTAACTTTAAGGTTAGATTATTCGATGGTTCATACCATGATGTTGACTCCTCTGAAATGGCGTTTAAGATTGCTGGTTCTATGGCATTCAAGAATGCAATGGCAAAGGCAGATCCAGTATTGCTTGAACCTATGATGAAGGTTGAAGTAACTGTTCCTGAAGATTATATGGGAGATGTAATTGGTGACATTAACTCCAGAAGAGGTAGAATCGAAGGTATGGAAGCGGATAATGGGGCACAAATTATTAGATCATTTGTACCACTTTCCGAAATGTTTGGATATGCAACTACTTTAAGATCAAAAACACAGGGTAGAGGAGTTTACTCAATGACATTTGATCATTTTGAAGAAGTTCCAAAGAGTATACAAGAACAAATATCAACATCAAAATAATTGTTTAACATAAAGGAGGAAATAAAAAATGGCAAAGGCAAAATTTGAAAGAAACAAACCCCATGTAAACATAGGAACAATAGGTCACGTAGACCATGGTAAGACAACATTAACAGCAGCAATAACAACAGTATTATCAAAAAAGGGATTTGCTGAAGCGTTTGACTATGCATCAATAGATAAGGCACCAGAAGAAAGAGAAAGAGGAATTACAATCAACACAGCACACGTTGAATATCAGACAGAAAACAGACACTATGCACACGTTGATTGTCCAGGACATGCTGACTATGTTAAGAACATGATAACAGGGGCAGCACAGATGGATGGAGCTATCTTAGTTGTAAGTGCAGCAGATGGTCCAATGCCACAGACAAGAGAACACATACTACTAGCTTCCAGAGTTGGAGTTGAAAAAATAGTAGTATTCTTAAACAAAGCAGATATGGTAGATGATCCAGAATTAATCGAATTAGTTGAAATGGAAATAAGAGAATTATTAAGTGAATACGGATTCGATGGAGACGAAGCACCAATCGTAGTAGGATCAGCACTACAAGCATTAGAAAACCCAACAGATGAAGAAAAGACAAAACCAATAATGGACTTAATGGCAGCAGTAGATGAATATATCCCAACTCCAGAAAGAGCAACTGACAAACCATTCTTAATGCCAGTAGAAGATATCTTCACAATCACTGGAAGAGGAACAGTTGCAACAGGAAGAGTTGAATCAGGAATATTAAAAGTAGCTGATGAAGTAGAAGTAGTAGGATTAACTGAAGAAAAGAGAAAGACAGTAGTAACAGGAATAGAAATGTTCAGAAAGTTACTTGATTCAGCAATGGCAGGAGACAACATTGGAGCATTATTAAGAGGAGTACAGAGAGATGACATCGAAAGAGGTCAAGTATTAGCAGCACCAAATTCTGTACACCCACACAAGAAATTCGTAGGTCAAGTATACGTATTAAAGAAAGAAGAAGGCGGAAGACACACACCATTCTTCGACGGATATAGACCACAGTTCTATTTCAGAACAACAGACGTTACAGGATCAATCAAATTACCAGATGGAATGGAAATGGTAATGCCTGGAGACCACATAGACATGAAAGTTGAATTAATCACTCCAATAGCTATGGATGAAGGATTAAGATTCGCTATCAGAGAAGGTGGAAGAACAGTAGGTTCAGGTGTTGTTACTACAATAGAAGAATAATAAAAAAATTGTTGAAAATTTTCAAATCAAGGTATATACTTTAGCTATGCATAGCAAAAGAAGAGTGTTTTACACTCTTCTTTTTTATAAAGTGTAGATATATAACATATATTAGGCTGTTAGATAAAATAAAAAAAATACTTGTCAACTTTAAAGAAATAGTGTATACTATAGAAGTTGTATTGTGATAACAGCGATGAGGTAAGAGGTTGCCGGACTTCCGGGTAATTCTTAACCTAGTTAGTTTTGGTCTAGAACCAGGCGACGGTTATTTTGTGATGTGTTTCGTTGTGGCGTATAATGCAACACCCGGAGCAGTTTATAGAATATATCCGCTGTTGTACGTATGAAGTAAAGCGTGCAGGAAAAAAGGAGGGAAATTAAATGGCAAAGCAAAAAATTAGAATTAGACTAAAAGCATTTGATCACACAATTTTAGATCAATCAGCTCAAAAAATTGTTGAAACTGCTAAAGCATCAGGAGCAAAGGTAGCAGGTCCAGTGCCACTACCAACAGAAAAAGATATTGTTACTATATTAAGAGCTCCACATAAGTACAAAGATTCAAGAGAGCAGTTTGAAATTAGAACTCATAAGAGATTAATTGATATCCTTAGCCCATCACCAAAGACTGTTGATGCGTTAATGAGATTAGATTTACCAGCAGGCGTTGATATTGAAATAAAATTATAATTGTAATAGATTTTACTATTACGAACTATTATGACTGCGTAATAATGTGGTCCGCTAATATGTTGAGGAGGTGTAACAATTGAAAAAAGCTATAATAGGTAAAAAGCTTGGAATGACTCAGATATTTGATGAAAACAATAAGGTGGTTCCTGTAACAGTAATTGAAGCAGGTCCATGTGTAGTTACTCAGAAAAAAACTGTTGAAAAAGATGGTTACGAGGCTATACAGGTAGGATATGGTGTAATAAAAGAAAAATTAGTTAACAAGCCACGAAAGGGTCACTTCAGCAAAGCAGGTGTAGAATCTAAAAGATTATTAAAGGAATTCAAATTAGAGAATTCTAATGATTATCAAGTAGGACAGGAATTAAAGGCAGATTTATTTGTAGCAGGAGATAAAGTTGACGTATCTGGAGTTTCCAAGGGTAAGGGATTCCAAGGTACAATAAAAAGATGGAATGGTCACAGAGGACCAATGACACACGGTTCTAAATTCCATAGATCAGTAGGTTCCATGGGAGCTTCTTCAGATCCATCAAGAACTTTCAAAAACAAGAAGATGCCTGGACACATGGGAAACAGAAATACAACTGTATTAAATTTAGAAGTTGTTAAAATTATGCCAGAAAAAAATATAATTTTAATTAAGGGCGGAGTGCCAGGACCAAATAAAGGTTTTGTAGTAATAAGAAATAGCGTTAAAGCTTAATTTTTGTAGAAAGGAGGATGCAGAATGCCTACAGTAGGATTATTTAATAAACAAGGTCAAAAGGTTGGAGATGTTCAATTAGCAGATAATATATTTGCTACTGAAATTAATGAGTATGCATTACATCAAGTAGTTGTAGCTCAATTAGCTAATAAAAGACAAGGAACTCAGTCTGCAAAGACAAGAGCAGAAGTTTCTGGAGGCGGAATAAAGCCTTGGAGACAAAAGGGAACTGGTAGAGCAAGACAAGGATCAACAAGATCTCCACAATGGATACACGGAGGTATTGTTTTTGCTCCAAAGCCAAGAAGTTATAGAGTTTCAATTCCAAAGTCAATGAGAAGGGTTGCTATGAAGTCAGCTTTATCTGCGAAAGTTAAAGATAATGACATGATAGTGTTAGAAAATCTTGAATTAGAAGCCCCAAAGACTAAGGAAATGGTTGCTATGTTAAATGCTTTTGAAGCTAAAAAGACTTTAATTGTTACAGCTGAATCAAACCAAAATGTTTATAAATCAGCTAGAAACATTGAAGGAGTAGCAGTTATTCCAGTAAACAATTTAAATGTATATGATATTTTAAAGTATGAAAAGTTTATTATAACTAAGGATGCTGTATCTAAAGTTGAGGAGGTGTATGCATAATGAAGCTAACAAATTATGATATAATAAGAAGACCTGTTATAACTGAAAAAAGTATGGCTTCTATGGGAGAAAAGCAGTACACCTTTATCGTAGATAAGCATGCTAATAAGTGTCAAATAAAAACAGCTGTTGAAGCAGTATTTGGCGTAAAAGTAGAAGAAGTAAGAACTGCAAACATTCTTGGAAAGAACAAGAGAGTTGGAGTACACTTTGGAAAAAGACCTGATTACAAGAAAGCTGTAGTTAAACTAGCTCAAGATAGTAAAGCTATAGAATTCTTTGAAGGAATGTAATAATAAATTAAAGCGTTAGTGGCTATAAGCCAGATAAGCTAAGAAATGGAGGTTTACAAATGGCAGTTAAAACATTTAGACCTACCACTCCAAGTAGAAGACAGATGACTATGAGCACATTTGAAGAAATTACAACAAATGAGCCAGAAAAGTCATTATTAGTTTCTTTAAGTAAAACAGGTGGTAGAAATAATACCGGTAAAATAACTGTTCGTCATCGTGGTGGCGGTGCAAAGAGAAAATATAGATTAATAGACTTCAAGAGAAACAAGGATGGAATTCCAGCTAAGGTTTCTAGCGTGGAATATGATCCAAACAGAACAGCATTTATAGCATTAGTTGTATATGCTGATGGTGAAAAAAGATACATAGTTGCTCCACACGGATTAAAAGTAGGGGATACAATTGTATCAGGACCAGAAGCTGATATAAAAGTAGGAAACTGCTTACCATTAAAGAACATACCAGTAGGTACAATTGTTCATAATGTGGAATTAGCAAGAGGAAAAGGTGCTCAGCTTGTAAGAGCAGCAGGAAGTTCCGCACAGTTAATGGCTAAAGAAGGAGACTATGCAACTTTAAGACTTCCAAGTGGAGAAATGAGATACGTTAGAGTAGAATGTAGAGCTACTATAGGAACAGTATCAAATTTAACTAATGATATAATTAACATAGGTAAAGCTGGAAGAACAAGACATAAGGGCTTCAGACCTACAGTTAGAGGTTCTGTAATGAATCCTAATGACCATCCACACGGTGGTGGTGAAGGTAAATCACCAATCGGACACGCAAGTCCAATGACTCCATGGGGTAAGCCAGCTCTTGGATACAAAACTAGAAAAAATAAGAAGTATTCAGACAGACTTATTGTTAAGAAAAGAACTAAATAATTTGAAGAGAATATTTTTATTCTCTTCAAAGATTATTATAACGGTTATATGAAGGGAGGCCAATAAATTTGAGTAGATCTGTTAAAAAAGGACCTTTTATACATGAAGGACTTTTAATGAAAGTAAATGAAATGAACAAAAATGGAGAAAAGAAAGTTGTGAAGACTTGGTCTAGAAGTTCAACTATTTTCCCACAGATGATTGGTCATACTATAGCAGTGCATGATGGAAGAAAGCATGTTCCTGTATATGTTACTGAAGATATGGTAGGACATAAATTAGGAGAATTTGCTCTAACAAGAACTTATAGGGGTCACGTAGATAAGACAGCTAAGTCAAGTTCTGTTAGATAATGCGGGAAGGAGGTAATAATAAATGGAAGCTAAAGCAATAGCTAAATATGTAAGAATGTCCCCAATGAAAGTGGGTATAGTTCTTGATTTAATAAGAGATAAGAATGTAAATGAGGCCTTTGCTATATTAAAATATACTCCTAAAAGAGCAGCTGTAGTTGTTGAAAAAGTGTTGAAATCAGCTGTAGCAAATGCAGAAAATAATTTAAATTTAGATATAAATACATTATATGTAGCAGAAGCTTACGCTTGTCAGGGACCTGTATTAAAGAGATTTCAACCTCATGCACAAGGTAGAGCTTTTAGAATACTTAAAAGAACTAGTCATATAACATTAGTTGTTAAAGAAAGAGCTTAAAAAGAAGGAGGGAAACAGATGGGTCAGAAAGTACATCCACACGGCTTAAGAGTTGGAGTTATTAAAGATTGGGATGCTAAATGGTATTCTGATAAGAAGAATTTTGCAGATAACTTAGTAGAAGACAATAGTATAAGAGAGTTCGTAAAGAAAAAATCTTATGCTGCTGGAATCTCAAAAATAGAAATAGAAAGAGCTGCAAAAAGAGTTAAATTAAACATCTATACTGCTAAACCAGGAATGATAATTGGTAAGGGTGGTTCAGGGATAGATGCTTTAAGAAACGAGCTTAAGAAGTTTGTAAAAGATGATAAAAATATATTAATAAATATAGTAGAAGTTAAAAACGCAGAAACAAATGCACAGTTAATGGCTGAAAATGTTGCTCAGCAGTTAGAAAAGAGAATTTCTTTCAGAAGAGCAATGAAGCAAACTATACAAAGAGCAATGAAATCAGGAGTTAAGGGTGTTAAGACTGCTTGTGCAGGAAGACTTGGAGGAGCAGATATAGCTAGAACTGAACAGTATCATGAAGGCACAATTCCACTACAGACATTAAGAGCTGATATTGATTATGGATTTGCTGAAGCAGATACTACATTTGGTAAAATAGGAATAAAAGTTTGGGTATATAGAGGTGAAGTTCTTCCAGTTAAAAAAGAAAAAAAGGAAGAAGTTAATGCATAGGGAAGGAGGAATATGACATGTTAATGCCTAAAAGAGTTAAACATCGTAAAGTACAACGCGGCAGAATGAAGGGTAAGGCTACAAGAGGAAACTTTATAGCATATGGTGATTACGGTTTACAAGCTACTGAATGTGGTTGGATTACTAGCAATCAGATAGAATCAGCCAGAATAGCTATAAATAGATATATAAAAAGAGGAGGAAAACTTTGGATAAAGATTTTCCCAGATAAACCAGTTACTGAAAAGCCAGCTGAAACACGTATGGGTTCCGGTAAAGGTTCACCAGAGTATTGGGTAGCAGTTATAAAACCAGATAGAGTTTTATTTGAGTTAACAGGTGTAGATGAAAAGGTTGCTAGAGAAGCTATGAGACTTGCATCACACAAGCTACCTGTATCAACTAAATTTGTAAAAAGATCAGACTTTGAGGAAATGGGTGGTGAAATCAATGAAGGCTAAAGAATTACAAGAATTAAGACAAAACAACCCACAAGATTTAGAGGGTAAATTAAATGACCTTAAGGGCGAATTATTTAACCTAAGATTTCAATTAGCTACTGGCCAATTAGAAAACCCAATGAGAATAAGAGAAGTTAAAAAATCTATAGCCCAGATTAAAACCATCCTTAGAGAAGCAGAACTAAGGACTATTGAGCAGTAATTGAGAGGAGGTTCATCCTGTGGAAAGAAAATTAAGAAAGACAAGATTAGGTAGAGTTGTTTCTGATAAAATGGATAAGACAATTGTTGTTGCAGTTGAAACAAAAGTTCGTCACCCACTATACGGAAAAACAATTAATAGAACAACTAAATTCAAAGCTCATGATGAAAATAATGAAGCAAAGATGAATGATAGAGTATTAATAATGGAAACTAGACCATTATCTAAAGATAAAAGATGGAGACTTGTAGAAATAGTAGAAAAAGCTAAATAATAGTTACAAAGGCTGAAAGGAGGGTATTTGAATGATTCAGCAGCAAACTATACTAAAAGTTGCAGATAACTCTGGCGCTAAAGAAATAATGTGTATTAGAGTATTAGGTGGATCAAAAAGAAAATGGGGTAACATAGGCGATATAATCGTTGCTAGTGTTAAAAGTGCAACACCAGGCGGTGTTGTTAAAAAAGGTGAAGTAGTTAAAGCCGTTATAGTAAGATCTGTTAAAGGATTAAGAAGAGCAGACGGATCATACATAAGATTTGATGAAAATGCGGCTGTTATAATAAAAGATGATAAACAGCCAAAGGGTACTCGTATCTTTGGACCTGTAGCTAGAGAGATAAGAGACAAAGAATTCACAAAAATTTTATCCTTAGCACCAGAAGTTCTATAGGATAGGGAGGTGACTTGAATGCAGAATAAAATACATGTTAGAAAACAGGATACTGTAATGGTTATATCTGGTAAAGATAAAGGCAAAATAGGTGAAGTTGTAAGTGTATTACCTAAGACTAACAAAGTATTAGTTAAGGGTGTTAATTTAATTACAAAACACCAAAAACCAAGCAAAGAGAATATGCAGGGTGGAATAGTTCATAAAGAAGCACCTATATATAGTTCCAAAGTTATGTTATACTGCACAAAGTGCAAATCAGTAACAAGAATAAGTCATAAGTTATTAGATGACGGAACTAAGGTAAGAGTTTGTAAAAAGTGTGGAGAAACATTCTAATCTTGAAAGGAGGTTTACTTAATGAATCCAAGATTACAAGAAAAGTATGAAAAAGAAGTTGTACCAGCTTTAATGGAAAAGTTCGGATATAAAAATATAATGGAAGTTCCAAAGCTTGATAAAATAGTTATTAACATGGGTATTGGAGAAGCTAAGGATAATCAGAAGGTATTAGAATCAGCTGTTAGCGATTTAACTATAATAGCAGGTCAAAAGCCAATATTAACAAGAGCTAAAAAATCTATTGCTAACTTCAAAATCAGAGAGAATATGGCAATAGGCTGTAAGGTAACATTAAGAAAGAACACAATGTATGAATTTGCAGATAAGTTAATGAATGTAGCTCTTCCAAGAGTTAGAGACTTTAGAGGAATCTCTGATAAGTCTTTTGATGGTAGAGGAAATTATTCATTAGGACTTAAAGAACAATTAATATTCCCAGAAATTGAATATGATAAAATTGATAAAGTTAGAGGAATGGATATAACATTTGTAACTACTGCAAAGACTGACGAGGAAGCTAGAGAATTATTAAGATTCCTTGGAATGCCATTTGCTCAGTAATTAAGGAGGGAAAACTGTGGCACGTAAAGCTTTGATAGAAAAATGGAAAAAAGAACCTAAGTATTCCACTAGAGCTTATACAAGATGTAGAATATGTGGTAGACCACACGCTGTGCTAAGAAAGTTTGGTATATGCCGTATTTGCTTTAGAGAACTTGCATATAAAGGACAGATACCAGGATGCAAGAAAGCTAGCTGGTAATATAGAATAGGAAAGGAGGCACATTAAATGGTAATGACTGACCCAATTGCTGATTTATTAACTCGTATAAGAAACGCAAATATAGTTAAACATGAAACTGTAGAAATACCTTCTTCAACTATAAAGAAGGCTATTGCAAACATAATGTTACAAGAAGGATATATAAAGAACGTTGAGGAATATACTGACGGATCAGTTCCAATGTTAAAAGTAACAATGAAATATGGTCAGAACAAAGAGAAGACTATTACTGGTTTAAAGAGAATATCAAAACCAGGATTAAGAGTATATTGCAGAAAAGAAGAGATTCCTAGAGTGTTGAATGGATTAGGAGTAGCTATCGTATCAACTTCAAAAGGAATAGTTACAGATAGAGAAGCAAGAAAATTAGCTGTAGGCGGAGAAGTTCTTTGCTACATATGGTAATTAGGAAACAGGAGGTGTAATTATGTCAAGAATTGGTAGACTTCCAATAGCTATACCTAATGGTGTAACTTTCGCAGTAACACCAGACAACGTTGTTACTGTTAAAGGACCAAAGGGTGAACTTGTTAAAGCTATGAACACTGCTATTAATATAGCCGTTGAAGATAATTCTGTTGTAGTAACAAGAAATAATGATCAAAAACAAAACAGAGCTCTTCATGGATTAACAAGAGCTTTAATCAATAATATGATTATTGGAGTAACTGAAGGATACAAAAAGACTTTAGAATTAGTTGGTGTAGGTTATAGAGCTCAAGTGCAGGGAAATAAATTAGTAATGAGCTTAGGATTCTCACATCCAGTTGAAATAGAACCAGTAGAAGGTGTTCAATTCCAAGTTGAAGGAAATAACAAGGTAGTAGTTAGCGGTATAGATAAACAAAAGGTAGGAAACGTTGCTGCTGATATAAGAAGTTGGAGAAAACCTGAACCTTACAAAGGAAAAGGTATCAAGTATGATAACGAAGTTATTAGACGTAAGGAAGGTAAGACTGGTAAGAAATAATAAGAAAGGAGTGAGTTTCAATGATTAATAAGCAAGATAGACAAGAATCAAGAGTGAGACGTCACATAAGAGTTCGTAAAAAAGTTTTTGGAACTCCTGAAATGCCAAGACTTGCAGTATATAGAAGCGAAAAGAACATATATGCTCAGATAGTTGATGACATAAATGGAGTAACTTTAGTTTCAGCTTCCAGTTTAGAAAAAGAATTCAGTGCAGTTGGAAGCAATAAAGAAGGAGCTAAATTAGTAGGCCAGTCTGTAGCTAAAAAAGCTATAGAAAAAGGAATTACTAAAGTAGTGTTTGATAGAGGCGGATACATTTATCACGGAAGAGTGCAACAACTTGCCGAAGGTGCAAGAGAAGCAGGTTTACAATTCTAATAAAGGAGGGAAATAAATGAGAATAGATCCTAGCACTTTAAACTTGAAGGAAAAAGTAGTTTTTATTAATAGAGTTGCTAAGGTTGTTAAAGGTGGTAGAAACTTTAGATTTAGCGCCCTCGTTGTAGTAGGAGACGAAAATGGTCATGTAGGCGTAGGTATGGGAAAATCTATAGAAATACCTGAAGCAATTAGAAAAGGCATAGAAGACGCAAAGAAGAATTTAGTGGAAGTTGCAATGGTAGGAACTACAGTTCCACATAATATAGAAGGTAAATTCGGTACTGGAAGAGTACTTATAATGAAATCTAAAGAAGGTACAGGAGTTATAGCTGGGGGCCCAGTTAGAGCGGTACTTGAACTAGCAGGATTAAAAGATGTTAGAGCAAAATCTTTAGGTTCCAATAACCCAAGAAACATGGTTAATGCAACTATCGACGGTTTATCAAAAGTAAGAACAGCTGAGCAAATAGCTAAGCTAAGAGGAAAAACCGTTGAAGAGATCTTAGGTTAGGAGGGAATAGCCTTGGCTAAACTTAAAATTACTTTAAAAAGAAGTACAATTGGTAGAAGAAAAGATCAGATAGCTACAGTTACCGCTCTTGGATTAAAGAAAATCGGTAAAACTGTTGAACATGATGACACTCCTCAAATCAGAGGAATGGTAAATAAGGTAAGCTACCTTTTAGATGTAGAAGAAGTACAGTAAAAGAGGAGGTGTAACTATAATGAAACTTCACGAATTAAGACCAGCAGAAGGTTCTAGAAAAGCTCCTAAAAGAGTCGGAAGAGGTACAGGTTCAGGCCTTGGAAGAAATGCAGGTAAGGGAGAAAAGGGACAGAATGCTAGATCAGGCGGCGGCGTAAGACCAGGATTTGAAGGTGGCCAGATGCCTTTATATAGAAGATTACCTAAAAGAGGATTTACGAACATATTTGCTAAAGAATATGCTACTATAAATGTAGATAGATTAAACATATTTGAAGATGGAACAGAAGTAACTCCAGAAGTATTAATGGAAAACGGAGTAATAAGTAAAGTATACGACGGAGTTAAAATTCTTGGAAATGGCGAATTAACTAAAAAGTTAACTGTAAAAGCTACAAAGTTCTCCAAGGCAGCAGCTGAAAAGATTGAGACAGCTGGAGGAAAAGTTGAGGTGATATAATGTTATCAACCCTACGTAATGCCTGGAAAGTTCCAGATCTAAAAAAGAGACTAATATTTACATTCTTTATGTTAGCTCTTTTTAGAATGGGTAATTTTATCCTTGTTCCTGGAATAGATCGAACTAAGTTACAAGCTCTATCACAGGGTGGAAACTTGTTTGCTTTTTATGACTTGATATCTGGTGGTGCTTTCAGTAATTTTAGTATATTTGCAATGGGTGTAGGGCCTTATATTAACTCATCCATTATATTTCAACTGTTAACTATTGCTTTACCTTCTTTAGAACAACTTTCTAAAGAAGGAGAAGATGGCAGAAAGAAGATTCAGCAATATACTCGTTATGGAGCTATATTCTTTGCCATAGTTCAGGCATTTAGTACGTATGCTATAATTTCAAGAGCTGGGGCACTACAAGATGCATCAAGGCTAAACATGTTCTTGATTATTCTTACTTTAACGACAGCATCCACATTTTTAATGTGGTTTGGAGATAAGATTACTGTAAAAGGTGTAGGTAATGGTATATCACTCTTAATATTTGTCAATATTATATCTGGGATTCCAAAAACTATATATCAAGTTGCTGCATTACAAAAGGTAGAAGAAGTAAACTTTATACAAGTGATAATGTTTGCTGTTCTAGCAGTAGCTTTATTTATAGTAGTAGTTATCATGAGTTTAGCAGAAAGAAGAATTCCTGTTCAATATGCAGGTAAGACTGTAGGCGGTAGGGTATATAAAGGACAATCAACTCATATTCCTATTAATGTTAACTCATCAGGAGTTATAGGAATTATATTTGCTATGTCGGTTATGCAGTTTCCTGCCACTATAGGTGCTATTTGGCCAGAATCTAAGTTTTATACTTTTGTTACAGGAAGTAAATTTAGTTTATTCAAAGAAGGAAGCTTGCAGTATATGGTTATATATTTCATCCTTGTAGTATTTTTTACATGGTTTTATACTCAGGTTACTTTCAAGCCAGATGAAATGGCTGAAAACATGCATAAATCATCAGGATTCGTTCCAGGAATAAGACCTGGAGATTCAACTGCTAACTATATAGATAAGATATTAACAAGAATATCTATACTAGGAGGTATTTTTGTTGCTATGATAGCTATTCTTCCTATAATTATAGCAAATGGTACTCCGTTTAAAGGAGTTTACTTTGGTGGTACAGGACTATTAATAATGGTCAGTGTAGCGCTTGAAGCTGTAAGACAAATAGAATCACAGTTGGTTATGAGACATTACCAAGGATTCTTAAAGTAATATATAATTGGAGATGGTTTAGTTGAATATAATTTTATTAGGTCCTCCAGGAGCTGGAAAAGGGACTCAGGCTAAATTAATAAGTGAAAAGTATTCCATACCACATATATCTACAGGAGATATTTTTAGAAAGAATATTTCTGAAAAAACGCCCCTAGGAGTAAAGGCAAAAGGCTACATGGATAAGGGTCAGTTAGTTCCTGATGAGTTAACTATAGATCTAGTTAAAGACAGATTACAACATGATGATTGTAAGAATGGATTTCTTCTAGATGGATTCCCAAGAACAGTTGCACAAGCAGAAGCATTAGATGAATTTTTACATGAAAATAATCAAAGCATAAATTCTTCACTTTTAATAGATGTTCCTCAGGAGTATATACTTGAGAGAATGACTGGAAGAAGAGTTTGTAATTCATGTGGAGCAAGTTATCATGTAAAATTCAATCCTTCAAAGGTTGAAGGAAAATGTGATGTTTGTGGAAGTGAGTTAATTCAAAGAAAAGATGATTCAGAAGAAACAGTTAGAGAAAGACTTGACGTTTATTCAAAGCAGACGCAACCTTTAATTCAGTACTATAGTGATAAAGAAGTGTTATCCACTATAGATGGTACAAGAGAAATAAAAGAAGTATTTGAGAATATTTCTGATATTTTGGGGAGCGAAAAATAAATGATATTAATTAAAAATGATATGGAAATTGAATATATGAGGCAAGCAGGTAAAGTTGTGGGTGACACTCTAGCAAAACTTCAAGAGGTTATAAAGCCTGGTATAACTACTGCAGACTTGGATAAAATAGCTGAGGAATTTATTGCAAAAAGGGGTGCTAAGCCATCTTTTAAAGGGTATCATGGATTCCCAGCTTCCATATGTACATCAGTAAATAGTGAAGTAGTACATGGAATTCCTTCTAAAGATAGAGTGCTTCAAGAGGGAGATATAATAAGCATAGATTGCGGAGCTATACTTAATGGGTACCATGGTGATGCGGCAAGAACATTTGCTGTAGGCAATATATCCAAGGAAGCAGAGCAACTAATTAATGTAACTAGAGAAGGTTTTTTCAAAGGCATAGAAAAGGCTATAGTAGGTAATAGACTAACAGATATTTCACACTCAATTCAAATGTATGTGGAAGGTTTTGGGTATTCTATTGTTAGAGACTATGTTGGTCATGGTATAGGAAGAGATATGCATGAAGCTCCTGAAGTTCCTAACTTCGGTAGACCTGGAAGAGGACCAAAATTGACTAAGGGTATGGTGCTAGCCATAGAGCCGATGGTAAATATAGGCGCATATCAAGTTTTTGTAGAAGATAATGAATGGACAGTATTAACAAGTGATAATAGCTTATCTGCTCATTATGAAAATACAGTAGCTATCTTAGAAAATGGACCGGAAATATTAACACTAGGTCAGTAGAGGTGAATAATTTGGAACAAAACGACCACATTGGCAAGGTAGTGTATTCTAAAGCTGGAAGAGATAAGGATAGGCTTTTTGTGATTGTTGCAAAGCTAAATGAAGAGTATGTATATATTTCAGATGGAAGCTTAAGACTAATAGAAAATCCTAAAAAGAAGAAAATAAAACACTTATCTTTTACCAACATATTATCAGAAGAAATTAGAGAATTAATACTATCAGGAAATACAATTAATAATTCATTAATTAGAAAGTTTTTGCAGTCTCACGACATGAATAAGGAGGTTTGAGACCTTATGTCAAAGGAAGATGTAATTGAAATGCAGGGTACTGTATTAGAAGCTTTACCTAATGCAATGTTTGAAGTAGAACTAGAAAGTGGTCATAAGATATTAGCACATATTTCTGGAAAGCTAAGAATGAATTTTATCAAAATTTTACCAGGTGATAAAGTAACTGTTGAGTTATCTCCATATGATTTGACACGTGGAAGAATAACCTGGAGAGCAAAGTAATAAGGAGGGTTAGCTATGAAAGTAAGACCATCTGTTAAACCTATATGCGAAAAATGTAAAGTTATTAAAAGAAAAGGCAGAGTTATGGTTATCTGTGAAAACCCAAAACATAAGCAAAAGCAGGGTTAGTTAAAGTCAATAATGTTTTAGGTGCGGCTGACGTTAGAAGCTAGTCTTTCTAATGGCCTAAACTTTAGATATAAATAAATTCATATTACTCATAAAGAAGATATTCAGGAGGTGTAAATTTTAATGGCAAGAATAGCAGGTATTGACCTACCAAAGGAAAAAAGAATAGAAATAGGCATAACCTACATTTATGGAATTGGATTACCAACAGCTCATAAAGTTCTTAAAGAAACAGGAATAAATCCAGACACAAGAGTTAGAGATTTAACTGAAGAAGAAGTAAACTCATTAAGAGACTATATAAATAAGAATTTATTAGTTGAGGGTGATTTAAGAAGAGATATCGCTCTTGATATAAAGAGATTAATGGAAATAGGATCTTACAGAGGAATAAGACACAGAAAAGGTCTTCCAGTAAGAGGTCAGAAAACTAAGACCAATGCTAGAACTAGAAAAGGTCCTAAGAAAATGGTTGCGAGCAAAAAGAAGAAATAAGATCTAATAATAAATAAGGAGGGATAAAGATGGCAGCTGGATCAAAGGTTAAAAAGACAAGAAGAAGAAAAGAAAGAAAAAATGTTGAACATGGTTGTGCTCATATACAATCAACTTTCAACAATTCTATAGTTACTATAACTGATGCCGTTGGAAATGCATTATCTTGGTCAAGTGCAGGAGGACTAGGATTTAGAGGCTCAAGAAAGAGTACTCCATTTGCAGCTCAGATGGCAGCAGAAACTGCAGCAAAGGCAGCTATGGAACACGGTTTAAAGAGTGTAGAAGTTTTAGTTAAAGGACCAGGAGCAGGTAGGGAAGCGGCTATAAGATCACTACAGGCAGCTGGACTTGAAGTAACTTTAATTAAGGATGTTACTCCAATACCACATAATGGTTGTAGACCACCAAAGAGAAGAAGAGTCTAATATTATAGTAATAGGAGGTGTAATTTTAAATGGCAAGATATACTGGAGCAGTTTGCAGACTTTGCAGAAGAGAAGGATTAAAGCTATTCCTTAAAGGAGATAGATGTTATACAGATAAATGTGCGATCGCAAGAAGAGGATACGCACCTGGACAACATGGACAGAGTAGAAAGAAGATCTCTAACTATGGATTACAGTTAAGAGAAAAGCAGAAGGCTAAGAGAATATACGGGTTATTAGAAAAGCAGTTCAGAATGAATTATGATAGAGCTGAAAGAGTAAAAGGCATAACAGGTGAAACTCTATTAAAGCTTCTTGAAATGAGACTTGATAATGTAGTTTATAGATTAGGTTACGGAAGTTCAAGAAAAGAAGCAAGACAGTTAGTAACTCATGGACATTTCTTAGTAAATGGAAAGAAAGTAGATATACCTTCTTACCAAGTAGCTGTAAATGATGTTATAGCTGTATGTGAAAAGAGTAGAGCTAGTGAAACTTTCAAAGTATTTGCTGAAAATCCAAAAACTTTACCAAACTGGTTATCTGGAAATCCAGAAAACTTTGAAGGTAAAGTAATAAGTGAACCAGCAAGAGTTGATATAGATGTACCTGTAAACGAAACATTAATAGTAGAGTTATACAGCAAATAATAATTAGCTTAATTAAAAGAATCAGTTGCCCTCAACGTCAATTTATATAAATAAAAAGGAGGGTTCTAAATGTTAGAAATAGAAAAGCCTAAAATAGAATGTGTAGAAATGGCTGAGGATGGTTCATATGGCAAGTTTGTTATAGAGCCACTAGAAAGAGGCTATGGAACAACCCTAGGAAATGCTTTAAGAAGAATATTACTTTCTTCATTACCTGGAGCAGCTGTTAATCACATAAAAATTGAAAATGTCCTTCATGAGTTTTCTACTGTTAAGGGAGTAAAAGAGGATGTAGCTGAGTTAATACTAAACATAAAGATGTTAGCTTTAAAAATGAATGGTGATGGACCTAGAACTATATATATAGATGCACAAGGACCAGGCGAAGTTACAGCAGGAGATATTAAAGCAGATGGTGATATAGAAATAATCAATAAAGATTTACATATAGCTACCCTTGATGATGAAGCAAGACTTTACATTGAGCTAATAGTAAATAGAGGTAGAGGATATGTCACTCAAAGCAAGAATAAGGCAGAAGGTATGCCTATAGGAACTATTCCTGTGGATTCAATTTATACTCCGATAAAAAGGGTCAACTTTACTGTTGAAAATACAAGAGTAGGCCAAATAACTGACTATGATAAGTTAACACTTGAATTATGGACTAATGGAACGATTATGCCAGATGAAGCTGTAAGCTTATCATCTAAAATATTAATTGAGCACTTTAAATTATTTATGACTTTAACAGATCACGCAAACAACGTAGAAATAATGGTAGAAAAAGAAGAAGATAAAAAAGAAAAAGTTTTAGAAATGACTATTGAAGAATTAGATTTATCTGTTAGAAGTTATAATTGCTTAAAGAGAGCAGGAATTAATACAGTTCAAGAATTAACAGAAAAAACTATGGATGATATGATGAAAGTTAGAAATCTAGGTAAGAAATCCCTAGAAGAAGTAGAACAAAAGCTTGAAGCTTTAGGCTTAGGTTTGAAACAAAGTGAGGAATAATTCACATATAGAATTTGCGTAAAAGGTAAGGAGGTATAGAGATGGCAGGATATCGTAAATTAGGTCGTCCAACTGACCAAAGAAGAGCTATGCTTAGAAATCTAGTTACTAGTTTCTTAAAAACTGGGAAAATAGAAACTACAGAAACTAGAGCAAAAGAAGCAAAAAACTTAGCTGAAAAAATGATCACTCTAGGAAAAAGAGGAGATCTTCATGCAAGAAGACAGGCACTTGCATTTATAACAGAAGAAGAAGTAGTTACAAACTTATTTGAAAATATAGCTCCTAAATATGCTGAAAGAAACGGTGGATATACTAGAATGTATAAAGTAGGTCCAAGAAGAGGCGATGGAGCTGAAATTGTTATATTAGAATTAGTATAGCAGCTTAGGGGATTAAGGAAATAGCTTAGTCCCCGTTTTAATATTTTGTTAACCACTACGAGGTGTTTAAATGAAAACAAAAATGATTGAATGTAGGGACGTAGTGTATAAGTATGAGGAACATGGTGAGGAAAAGGTTAAGATTGCTGTGAATCACGTAAGTTTAGAAATAACTAGAGGTGAATTTGTAGTAGTTTTAGGAAGAAATGGTTCTGGAAAGTCTACTTTGGCAAAACATTTAAATGCACTTTTAATTCCTACAGAAGGCAAAGTATATGTAAATGACTTAGATACATCAGTAGCAGAAGATATATGGAGTATACGAAATGCAGCAGGAATGGTATTTCAAAATCCTGATAATCAAATAGTGGCTACTATAGTAGAAGAAGATGTTGCCTTTGGACCTGAAAATTTAGGGGTAGATCCTACTGAAATACGTAATAGAGTAGATGACTCTTTAAAAAGGGTAAACATGTATGAATATCGAAAACATGCACCTCATTTATTATCTGGTGGTCAAAAACAACGAATAGCTATTGCAGGAGTGTTAGCTATGATGCCAAAATGCATCATTTTTGATGAGCCTACAGCTATGTTAGATCCATCAGGAAGAAGAGAAGTAGTAAGGACTATAAAAGAACTAAATAAGAAATATGGCATTACTATTATACTTATTACTCACTATATGGAAGAAGCAGTAGAAGCTGATAGAATAATTGTTATGGATTCAGGAAAGGTAATTGAAGAAGGATCGCCTAGGGAGATTTTTAGTAAAGTGGAAACTATGAAGAAAACAGGCCTTGATGTACCTCAAGTGACAGAATTAGCTTATGAACTTCAAAAAGAGGGAATACATATTAATTCAGATATACTAACTATTGATGAGATGGTGAATGTGTTATGCCAATTAAAATAGAAAACTTGACTCATATATATATGAAGGGGACTCCTTTTGAAAAGGTGGCCTTAGATAATGTTTCTATAGAAATAAATAATGGAGAATTTATAGCCCTTATAGGGCATACTGGTTCTGGGAAATCCACTCTTATACAACATATTAATGGTTTACTTAAGCCTAGCTCAGGAAATATAGTTGTAGATGATGTTAATATTACTGCTAAGGGCGTTAAGCTATCAGATATAAGGAAAAAGGTTGGATTGGTATTTCAATACCCAGAATATCAATTATTTGAAGAAACTATAGAAAAGGATATAGCATTTGGTCCCAAAAACTTAGGATTAAATGATGAAGAAGTAGTAAAAAGGGTCAAAAGAGCAATGAATATAGTTGGATTAGATTATGAAACCTATAAAGATAAGTCTCCATTTGAATTAAGTGGAGGCCAAAAAAGAAGAGTTGCAATAGCAGGGGTTGTAGCTATGGAACCTAAGGTTCTTATATTAGATGAACCCACAGCAGGTCTTGACCCAAAAGGTAGAGATGATATATTAGGAAATATAAAGGAACTCCATAATGAATATAACATGACTATTATATTAGTTTCACATAGTATGGAGGATGTAGCAAAATTGGCTACTAGAATACTAGTGATGGATAAAGGAAAATGTATCTTAAATGGGACACCTTCTAAAATATTTAAGGAAATAAATACTTTAGAAAGTGTAGGGCTAGGAGTTCCACAGGTAACTTATTTAGTACAAAGATTAAGAGAAAAAGGCTTCGACATATCTGAAGATGTATTTACTGTAGAACAAGCTAAAACAGAGATCCTAAAGGCTTTGAAGAAAAACTAAATTTTATTGTTAGGAGAATAGCTATGATTAAAGATATTACTTTAGGACAATATATTCCAGGTGATTCTTTTGTTCATAAATTAGATCCGAGAACAAAAATCCTGATATCTTTAATATATATAATTGATTTATTTATAGTTAATAATTTTAAAGGGTATGCTTTTATAGTCTTATTTACTGGAGCAGCAGTAATAGTATCAAAAGTTCCCTTTAAATACATATATAAGGGACTAAAACCTATATTTATATTAATACTGATTACTGCTTTATTAAATATATTTATGACTAGTGGAGGAAGGATTGTTTTTAAGTGGCATTTTATAACTATATATGAGCAAGGATTAAGATTGGCAGCATTTATGGTTATAAGGCTAATATTTTTAATTATAGGAACTTCACTTCTTACTCTTACTACTTCACCAATAGAGCTCACGGATGGGATAGAAAAATTATTAAATCCTTTCAAGAAAATAGGGCTACCAGCTCATGAGCTAGCAATGATGATGACTATAGCTTTAAGATTCATTCCTACTTTAATGGATGAAACGGATAAGATAATGAAGGCCCAGATGGCAAGGGGAGCAGACTTTGAGTCGGGTAACATTATCCAAAGGGCAAAAAGTCTTATTCCTCTTTTAGTACCGTTATTCATAAGTTCTTTTAGAAGGGCGGATGAGCTAGCTATGGCAATGGAAGCACGATGCTATAGAGGTGGAGAGGGTAGAACTAGAATGAAGCAATTAAAATTTTCTAAAAGAGATGTAGTAGCTTGTATAGTTATTATGCTATTAGTAGCTACATCCGTAGGAAGTAGATTTTGGGTATGATTAAAAATATAAAACTTACTATTGAGTATAACGGAACTAGTTTTTATGGATGGCAAAAACAACCTAATGCTAGAACTGTACAAGGTACAATAGAAGAATGCATAGCTAAAGTTACTCAAGAAGAAGTAGAGGTTATAGGATGTAGCCGTACGGATTCAGGAGTGCATGCTAAAAGATTTGTATGTAATTTTGCTACTAGTAGCAAAATACCAAGCGAAAAATTTAGTTATGCAATTAATAGAATACTTCCACCTGAAATCATAATATTAGAATCTGAGGAAGTTACCTTAGATTTCCATGCACGATTTAGCTGTAAAGGAAAGCGGTATGTATATAGTATATTAAGTAGAACATGGCCATCTCCTATTAAAAGGGATTTTACATATCATGTTAAAGATGAATTAGATATAGATAAGATGAATGAAGCTGCAAGGTATCTTATTGGGCGACATGATTTTGCATCCTTTAGAAATTTAGGGAGCAGTGTTCAATCTACCGTAAGAACAATTACAGAATTAAACATTATAAAAAATAATGAATTAATTGAAATTAAAGTTGCAGGAGATGGATTTTTATATAATATGGTTAGAATTATAAGTGGTACTCTGTTAGATGTAGGACTTAATAGAAAAGAACCAAAAGATATTAAAGTCATATTAGAGTCTAGAGATAGAAGGAATGCAGGAAGATCATTGCCTGCAGCAGGGTTATGTCTAGATGAAGTATTTTATTATTAGCATAAAATTTATTGACACACCAGGTACATTGTATTATAATAAATAATGTTTGTATCTTAACATAATAGTATAAGAGATCCACTAGCCCCGGGTCTTTATATAGAACGCATATAGTTGAGTGTTTATTAGTTCAAGGAGGGAAAAGGATGAAATCATACGTTGCAAAACCAGAACAAGTTGAAAGAAAATGGTATATAGTTGATGCTGCTGGCAAACCATTAGGTAGAGTTGCTAGCCAAGTTGCTTCAATATTAAGAGGTAAGAATAAGCCAGTATTTACACCACATGTAGATACAGGAGATTTCGTTATAATAATCAATTCAGAAAAGGTAGTATTAACAGGAAAGAAATTAGATCAGAAGATGTTAAGACACCATTCTCTATATCCAGGTGGATTAAAGGAAACTCCATACAGAGAAGCTTTAGCTAAGAAACCTGAATTTGTATTTGAAGAAGCAGTTAGAAGAATGCTTCCAAAGGGAGTACTTGGAAGACAAATGCTTAGAAAATTAAAAGTATACAGAGGTTCAGAACATAATCATGAAGCTCAGAATCCAGAAGTACTTGAATTAAAATACTAATTGGTAGAGCTTATAGAAGGAGGAGTTAAAATGGCAAAGGTTCAGTATATCGGAACTGGTAGAAGAAAGAAATCTGTTGCAAGAGTAAGATTAGTACCAGGTGAAGGAAAAGTAATAGTTAATAAAAGAGATATAGAAAATTATTTTGGATTAGAAACATTAAGAGTTATAGTTAACCAACCATTAGTATTAACAGCTACTAAAGAAAAATTTGATGTAATTGTTAACGTTCATGGTGGTGGACTTACTGGTCAGGCAGGAGCTATAAGACATGGTATATCAAGAGCTTTATTAAAAGCTGATGAAAACTTAAAGCCTACATTAAAGGCAGAAGGATTCTTAACAAGAGATCCAAGAATGAAGGAAAGAAAGAAATACGGTCTTAAAAAGGCAAGAAGAGCTCCACAGTTCTCAAAGAGATAATATTTCACAAAAAGAGAGGAAACCCCTCTCTTTTTTTATTTTTAGAAATAATTACATAAAACATTTTATAATAAAAAAAATATATAAGGTAAAAACTATTATAGGATTAGAAAGGAGGGATAAAAGTATTGTTAAGACAACACAAAAAAATTTATTTTTTTTCCTTAATACTATTAACAATTATAGTGTGGAAATGCATACCAAATGTATTGGCAGAAAAGGAAATAACAAATGAAAAATCTTCAAGGGTAATTCTTTTAGATCCAGGACATGGAGGAATTGATGGAGGTGCTGTATCACCTACAGGAACTGTAGAAAAACATATAAACTTAGATATAAGTAATAAATTGAAAAGTGAGTTAGAAAAGCAAGGGTTTAAGGTGATAATGACCAGGGAAGAAGATAAAGGATTATATAGTGATATTGGGTCAGTAAGACAAAAGAAGAGAGAGGATCTTAGTAATAGGTCTAAAATGATAATGGAAAGTAACTGTGACGTTTTCGTGAGTATACATTTAAATATGTTTCCTCAAAGAAAGTATTATGGGGCTCAAGTTTGGTATGCCAGCAACGAGTCTAGCAGTAAACTAGCTAACATTATACAAAGTAATTTAAAGGCTTATATAGATAATGGAAATAACAGAATAGAAAAACCAGCTAAGGACGAATATAGAGTATTGAGAAATGTTGGAGAAGTCCCTGCTGTATTAATTGAATGTGGTTTTTTATCAAATGAAGTAGAGGAATCTAAACTTAAAACTGATATATATCAAGAAAAAATAGCTAAAGTAATTGCATTATCAATACAATCTTATTTTGAGAAGTTAGCTGATTCATAAATATATAGATTTAATACTTATATCGTAATTACAAAAATGATATAATATTAAAATGAAATTATGTATAAATTAATGTAAAATTATAAGGTTTTTAGTTGAAATTATAGTGAAATTTTTAATAAAAGTAACTAGTCTGATTATATTGTATATAAATAGACAAAAACTTAAAAAAATTTAATGTTTTTTAAAAAACATATTGATGTTAGATATCGGTTATGTTATTATTAATTTGGTTAATGGATTAGTCCATTAGTCAAATTACCTTTGGGAGTGATTATCATAGAAATCACGATAAATAAAGGGGATAAAGTACCTTTATATATACAAGTTAAAAAGCAAATAATGAATTTAATAAAAGATGGTACTCTCAAAGTAGGATATAAAATGCCCACAGAAAGACAGTTGTCTGAAGATTTGAAAGTAAGTAGGAATACCGTCAGTATGGCTTACAGGGAATTGGAGCAAGAAGGAGTTTTAAAATCCTATCAGGGAAAAGGAACTTTTGTTGAGGAAGAAGTCAAGCTGTGGAAGCATGAGGATGTAATAGAGAAAATAGGTAAATTTATTGATTTGGCTTTTGAAGAAGCAATTGAGACGGGAATAGATGCAGATGAGTTCTTAGGATTGGTTAATCAAAGGTTAGATGATAAAAAGAGACTTATGACTGAAATAAGCGGTGTTTATGTAGAATGCAATATAGAGCAAGCTAAAATATTTGCTAAACAGCTAAGTGAGAAAATATCTATAAACTTTGTGCCGATTACAGTAAACGATTTAAAATCCATGCAAGAGCAAACAGAAAAACTGTTAGAAAAATCACAAATGGTGATTACAACTTTTAATCATGTTAATGAAGTTATAAGACTTACAAAGGCTTATAATAAAAAAGTTTTTGGAGTAGCAATTGCTCCTAATTTGGAAACTATTGTGACAATCGCAAGGTTTTCCATTGAAACTAAATTTGCTTTTGTATGCATTACAGAAGAATTTAAATTTAAAGTAAGAAGAGCTTTAGAGAGTGCTGGTTTAGGGAATATATGCGTAGAATATACAAATTCTTTTGATAAGGATCAGCTAAACAAAATTATATCTAAATCAGATGTAGTGATTGCATCTCCAGGCAGATATAATGATGTGAAGAATCTCATAAAAGATGATAAACAAATAATTAATTTTTTATATAGCTTAGATGAGGGTACTGTAAAAGCATTAAAGTCTAAGATACTTGAAATTAGATACCTTAGATAAGTTATTAATAAGCTTACAATATATAATTTTATATATAAGAATTTTCTAGGAGGTTTTGAAAATGGAGAAAAAGACAATAGTTCTTGGAGTTATTGGTTCAGATTGCCATGCTGTAGGAAACAAAATATTAGATCATTCATTTACAGCAGCAGGCTTCAATGTTATTAACATAGGAGTTTTATCACCACAGGAAGATTTTATAAATGCAGCAATAGAAACTAAGGCAGATGCTATATTAGTTTCATCTCTTTATGGACAGGGAGAAATTGACTGTAAAGGATTAAGACAGAAATGTGATGAAGCAGGACTTAAAGGAATAACTTTATTCGTTGGTGGAAACATAGTTGTTGGAAAGCAGAACTGGCCAGATGTTGAACAGAGATTCTTAGACATGGGATTTGATAGAGTTTACCCACCAGGAACATCACCAGAAACTAGCATAGCTGATTTAAAAGAAGCATTAGGAATTAAATAATTAGTTAGTAAGCTATTTATATGTAGTCTTACGATTGATTTGGGAGTTGATGAAGGTGGATGCTTATTTATTATTGGATTTTGGTAGCACGTATACAAAGTTAACTGCTGTTGATATAGAAAATGAAGAAATACTAGCTACAGCTAAGGATATTACAACTGTAGAAAGTGATATAATGATTGGCTTTAATAAAGCTTATGATAGTCTTATGTCTCAATTAGAGGGTAAGGAAGTAAACTTTATTGAAAAGCTTGCATGTTCTTCAGCAGCTGGGGGCTTAAAGATGATTGCTATAGGTCTCGTACCAGAACTTACAGCTGAAGCGGCTAAAAGGGCAGCTTTAGGTGCAGGAGCAAGAGTATTAAATGTATATAGTTATGATTTAACTTCCAGGGAAATGGAAGAAATAAAGAATTCTAATTTAGATATAATACTTTTAGCAGGTGGTACTAACGGTGGTAACAAAGAGTGCATAATCCATAATGCCAAAATGATTGCAGAACATGGTATTAAACTTCCAGTGGTTGTAGCAGGAAATAAAGTAGCTAGTGATGAAATAGCTGAAATATTCGATAAAGCAGGTATATTATATAGAATCACTGAAAATGTAATGCCTAAACTTAATGTATTAAATGTAGAACCTGCAAGAGAAGAAATAAGACAAATATTTATGAAAAGAATAGTAGAAGCAAAAGGCATGAAAAGTGCTGAAGGCTTTATAAATGGGATATTAATGCCAACTCCTGCAGCAGTTTTAAAAGCAGCTAGAGTTCTAGCTGAAGGAACTGATAAGGAAGATGGATTAGGGGACATCGTGGTAGTAGATATTGGTGGAGCAACCACAGATATTCATTCTATCAGCGATGGTGAACCAACTAAGCCAGGAGTAACATTAAGAGGGTTACAGGAACCTTTTGCAAAGAGAACAGTAGAGGGAGACTTAGGTATGAGATATTCCGCAGTTTCTCTTTGGGAGGCAGCAGGTACTCGTAAGGTTCAAAAGTATCTCTGCGATGACAGTGTAGATGTAGAAGCTTCTTGTAGGCATAGGGCAGCTAACATAAGGATGGTTCCTCAAACTGAAGAAGAAATAAAGTTTGATGAGGCCATGGGAATGGTTGCTACTGATTTAGCTATGGAAAGACATGTTGGATATATTGAAAGCATGTATACTCCTATGGGTGTTGTATATAGTCAAATAGGAAAAGACCTTTTAAGGACTAAATACATGATAGGTACTGGAGGAGTATTAGTTCATAGTAAAAATGCAGCAGGTATATTAAAAGCAGGAGCATTTGATATGGCTGATCCAACGCACTTAAAACCTGAAAAACCTGATTTCTACTTAGATAAAACATATATACTTTCTGCAATGGGATTACTTGCAGAAAAAGAACCTGACATAGCAATTAGAATAATGAAAAAATATTTAGTTAAAGTTTGATAGGAGGGAATTTTCGTGGAACTTAGAAATAAAAGATGGACTGATGAACAGTTTTTTAGTGAAAGAGAAGAAGTTTTAAAACAGTGGCCAACTGGTAAAGACGTAGATTTACAAGAGGCTGTAGATTTCTTAAAGAAAGTACCAACAGAAAAGAATTTTGCTGACAAATTAGTTAGAGCAAAAGAAGCTGGAATGACAATGGCACAGCCAAGAGCAGGTGTTGCATTACTTGATGAGCACATAGCTTTATTACAGCATTTACAAAATGAAGGTGGAGCAGATTTCTTACCATCTACAATAGATGCTTACACTAGACAAAACAGATATGAAGAGTGTGAAATTGGTATACAGGAAAGCTTAAAAGCAGGAAGATCATTACTTAATGGATTCCCAGCTGTTAACCATGGAGTTGCAGGTTGTAGAAAAGTTCTAGAAGGAGTAAATATACCATTACAGGCTAGACACGGTACACCAGATGGAAGATTACTTGCTGAAATAACTCATGCAGGTGGATATACTTCCAATGAAGGTGGCGGTATTTCTTACAATATACCATATGCTAAATCTGTTTCAATAGAAAAAACATTATTAGATTGGCAGTATTGTGATAGACTTGTTGGTTTCTATGAAGAACAAGGAGTTCACATAAACAGAGAACCATTTGGACCATTAACAGGAACTTTAGTTCCACCATCAATGTCCAATGCAGTAGGAATTACAGAAGCTTTACTTGCTGCTGAGCAGGGAGTTAAGAACATAACTGTTGGATATGGTGAATGTGGAAACATGATCCAGGATATAGCTGCTTTAAGATGCTTAGAAGAACAGACAAATGAATACTTAAAAGCTTATGGATACAATGATGTATTTGTAACTACAGTATTCCATCAGTGGATGGGTGGATTCCCACAAGATGAATCCAAAGCATTTGGTGTTATAGTTACAGCTACAACAATAGCTGCACTAGCAGGAGCAACTAAAATAATAGTTAAAACTCCACACGAAGCTATTGGTATCCCAACTAAAGAAGCAAATGCTTCAGGTATCAAAGCTACAAAGATGGCATTAAACATGTTAGAAGGACAGAGAATGCCAATGTCCAAAGAATTAGAAGCAGAAATGAATCTAATCAAAGCTGAAACTAAGTGCATACTTGACAAAATGTTTGAACTTGGTAATGGTGACTTAGCAGTTGGTACTGTTAAAGCATTTGAAACTGGAGTAATGGATATTCCATTCGGACCAAGCAAATACAATGCAGGTAAGATGATGCCAGTTAGAGATAACTTAGGATGCGTAAGATACTTAGAATTTGGTAACATTCCATTTACTGAAGAAATAAAGAACTTCAACAGAGAAAAACTTCAGGAAAGAGCTAAAGTTGAAGGTAGAGATGTAAGCTTCCAGATGGTTATCGACGATATATTTGCAGTTGGTAAGGGAAGACTTATAGGAAGACCTTAATTAATATAATTAATCTCTTCTGATATATTATTAATATTGTTTATTACCACATTAGCTGTTGATAGTAATACTATCAACGGCGAATGTGGATTAAAATGCATAAAATATAAATAATAAAAAAAAATAAAAAGGACAGGTGAATATTATGAAAATTGTTGACGTAATCTGTACCCCAGGTTTAACTGGTTTCTACTTTGATGACCAGAGAGCAATAAAAAAGGGAGCAGGACATGATGGCTTTACTTACACTGGAGACACTGTAACAGAAGGATTTACTCAAGTAAGACAAAAAGGTGAATCAATTTCTGTTATGTTTATTCTTGAAGATGGTCAAGTTTCACACGGAGATTGTGCTGCTGTTCAGTATTCAGGAGCAGGCGGAAGAGATCCATTATTCTTAGCTCAAGATTTCATACCTGTTATAGAAAAAGAAATAGCTCCAAAATTAATTGGAAGAGAAATAACAAGCTTTAAAGCAATGGCTGAAGAGTTTGATAAAATGACTGTTAATGGCAATAGATTACATACTGCTATAAGATACGGTATATCTCAAGCTATACTTGATGCAGTAGCTAAAACACAAAAATTAACTATGGCTGAAGTTATAAGAAATGAATATAACCCAGGCGCAGAATTACTACCAGTTGCAGTATTTGCTCAATCTGGTGATGATAGATATGACAACGTTGATAAAATGATAATAAAAGAAGCAGATGTATTACCACATGCTTTAATAAATCACGTTGAAGAAAAATTAGGTGCTAAAGGAGAAAAACTTCTTGAGTACGTTAAATGGTTAAGAGACAGAATAATAAAATTAAGAGTTAGAGAAGACTACGCTCCAATATTCCACATCGACGTATATGGAACAATTGGCGCTGCATTCGATGTTAACATAAAAGCTATGGCTGATTACATCGAAACTTTAGCAGAAGCTGCTAACCCATTCCACTTAAGAATCGAAGGACCAATGGACGTTGAAGATAGACAAAAACAGATGGAAGCTATGAGAGACTTAAGAGCAGAATTAGACGGAAGAGGATTATCCGTAGAATTAGTTGCTGATGAATGGTGTAACACAGTTGAAGACGTTAAATTCTTCACTGATAACAAAGCTGGACACATGGTTCAGATCAAAACTCCAGACCTTGGTGGAGTTAACAATATAGCTGATGCTATAATGTACTGTAAAGCAAACGGTATGGGAGCATACTGTGGAGGAACTTGTAACGAAACTAACAGATCCGCAGAAGTTACTACTAACATAGGTATAGCTTGTGGAGCTAAACAAGTTCTTGCTAAACCAGGTATGGGCGTTGACGAAGGAATGATGATCGTTAAAAACGAAATGAACAGAGTTTTAGCTCTTGCTGGAAGAAGAAAATAATTCAATAAAACTATAAAAACTTAAAGATAGGAAAGGCGGTTTAATGTAAACTGCCTTTTCTACTATAATAGATTAATTTATAATATTTTGAAGGGAGGCATTTATCTAGCAAGTAATATAATAATTTACTTGTCTGGTAAATAATTGAGATATGAAAGAAGTACATGTTTCTGAAATTACAAAAAATATAAGACAAATGTGCATAGATGCTAACTACTATCTTCCAGAGGATGTTAAGAAAAAAATGGAAGAATACCATGAAAAAGAACAATGGGGAATGGCAAAAGGCATACTTGAAAAAATATTAACCAATATTGATATATCTAAAAATGAAGATAGACCAGCTTGTCAGGATACAGGAATGGCTTGCATATTTGTAGAAATGGGTCAAGATGTACATATTACGGGTGGAAATCTTGAAGATGCTATAAATGAAGGTGTAAGACAAGGATATGAAGAAGGATATTTAAGAAAATCTGTTGTAAATGATCCAATTGAAAGAATAAATACAAAAGATAATACTCCAGCTATAATATATTATGATATAGTACCTGGAGATAAGCTAAAAATAACTGTTGCTCCTAAGGGATTTGGTTCTGAAAACATGAGCCAATTAAAAATGTTAAAACCTGCTGATGGATTAAAGGGAGTAAAGGATTTCGTATTAAAAGTAGTTAAGGATGCAGGTCCAAACCCATGCCCACCAATCGTTGTAGGTATAGGTATAGGTGGAACTTTTGATAAAGCTGCAAATATGGCAAAAAAGGCATTAATGAGATCTTTAGATGAAGAGAATCCAAAGCCTTACTATGCAAACTTAGAAAAGGAATTACTAGAAGAAATCAATGCATTAGGAATAGGACCACAAGGGTTTGGTGGACTTACAACAGCTATTGCAGTTAATATAGAAAGCTATGCAACTCATATAGCAGGATTACCTGTAGCAGTAAATATAAACTGCCATGTTACAAGACATAAGAGTGTAGAGTTTTAGGGGGGAGAAATAAATGGATATAAGAATTACAACTCCATTAACAGCAGAAAAAGTTAAAGGCTTAAAGGCAGGAGACTCAGTACTTCTTACTGGAGTTATATATACTTCAAGAGATGCTGGACATAAAAGATTAGTAGATCTATTAGATAAAGGTGAAGAATTACCAGTTGATGTAAAAGATCAAATAATATATTATGTTGGACCAACACCTGCAAAACCAGGCCAGCCAATAGGTTCAGCAGGTCCAACTACAAGCTATAGAATGGATCCATATACTCCAAAACTTTTAGACGCAGGTTTAAAAGGAATGATTGGAAAAGGATTAAGATCACAAGAAGTTATCGATGCTATAAAGAGAAACACTGGTGTTTACTTTGCAGCAATCGGTGGAGCAGCAGCATTAATGGGAAGATCAGTTAAAAAGGCTGAAATAGTTACTTATGAAGATTTAGGTGCTGAAGCTTTAAGAAGATTAGAAGTAGAAGATTTACCAGTTGTTGTTGTTATAGATAGTGAAGGTAATAACTTATATGAAATGGGACAACAAGCATATTTAAATAGCTTAAAGTAGTTCAAATTAATAGTTAAAACTGAGGATTTTAAAAGTCTTCAGTTTTAACTGTTGGTTTTAGAAAGGAAGGTAAAAATAATGAAAATAAATAAGGTAGCTAAAGCTGGAACTTTGGAATCAAATGATGCTCTTATCATGATAATACCAAATGATAATACAGGAGTAGAAGTTGAAATAGAAAGTATAGTTATGAAGCAATTCGGAGAACAAATAAAGAAAGTTATATTAGAAAAGGCAACTGAACTAGAACTTGATGGAGTTAAAATACAGGTTCAAGATAAGGGAGCTCTTGATTACACATTAAAAGCAAGACTTGCAACTGCTGTATCAAGAGCACAATAATTCACAATATGCTTAAAAAAGAATTTGAGGTGAAGTTACTATGAAAAAATTAAGAAGAACTATGTTATTCATGCCTGGTAATAATCCTGGAATGCTTCAAAATGCCCCTATTTTAGGAGCAGATGCTGTTATTCTAGATTTAGAAGATGCTGTTAGCTTAACTGAAAAAGATGCAGCTAGAGAATTAGTTAAAGGAGCTATAAAGACAGTAGACTATTCAAAAGTTGAATTAGTAGTTAGAATAAATCCTTTAGATACTGAATTTGGACCAACAGATTTAGAAGCTATGGCAAGAGTTAAACCAGATACTATATTAGTACCAAAAGCAACAAGAGAACAGCTTATTGAAGCCGATGCAATAATTACTAAGATAGAAGAAGAAGAAGGATTTGAAAAGGGAAGCATTAACTTATTTGGTCTTATAGAAACTGCTTATGGATTAGAAACTGTATATGATGTTGCTACAGCTACTCCAAGACTTGTAGGACTACTTTTAGGAGCAGAAGATTTAACTTCAGACTTTGGAATAAAGAGAACTAAAGAAAGTGAAGAAATTTCCTATGCAAGAAATAGATTCTCAGCAGCTTGTAGAGCAGCAAGAATAGATGCTATAGATACACCATTTACTGATACAAACGATTACGAAGGATTAAGACTTGATACAATGAAGGCTAAATCAATAGGATTTACAGGAAAAGCTTCTATAAACCCAAGACAAGTAGATACTATTCACTCAGTATTTAATCCAACTGAAGCTGAAATTAAGTATGCAATAAGAGTTCTTGAAGCAAGAGATGAAGCTTTTGCAAAGGGTCTTGGAGTATTCTCCTTAGATGGAAAAATGATAGATGCACCTGTTATAAATAGAGCAATAACAACTGTTGAATTAGCTAAGAGATTAGGACTTATAAGATAATCTCAAGTTAAATGTAATATAAATAATAAAGCGAGGGATTAAGATGAAAAATGTGCTTGGTAGAGAACTACCAGATTATATAGAAGGTTATGGTGAAATAAAGCCATTTGAAGGCGCTTTTGAAAATTGTGGAGTAGTAGAAAAAAGATCAATGAAAGTTAAAAGCGTAATTCCAGGAGAAAACAAGGTATTAGCGAGCATTGAAGAAGCTTTAGACAAAGTAGAAATAAAAGATGGTATGACAATTTCCTTCCACCATCACTTAAGAAATGGTGACTTTGTTTTAAATATGGTAATGCATGCAATAGCTAAAAGAGGAATTAAGGATATAACTATTGCTGCAAGTTCCATATTCCCAATACATGAACCACTTGTAGAATATATGAAGAGTGGAGTTGTAACAGGAATATATGCAAACTATATGTCAGGTCCTGTAGCTCAAGCTATATCAAAGGGATACTTAAAGAAACCAGCCGTTATGATGACTCATGGTGGAAGACCAAGAGCTATGGAATGCGGAGACTTACATGTTGATGTAGCCTTTATTGCAGCTCCAACAGCTGATACATATGGTAACTTAAATGGAGTTCAAGGACCATCTGCTTGTGGTACTTTAGGATATGCTGTTACTGATGCGGAATATGCTGATAAAGTAGTAGCTATTACTGATAACTTAGTTCCATATCCAGCATGCCCTATAGATATCACACAAATATATGTAGATTATATTGTAAAAATTGATTCTATAGGAAATCCAGCAGGAATAGTTTCTGGAACAACAAAGGTAACTAAAGATCCTGTAGGACTTAAGATAGCAAAAATGGCAACTGAAGTTATAGAAGCATCAGGACTAATTAAAGATGGCTTATCATTCCAAACAGGTGCAGGTGGTACTTCCCTTGCAGTTGCAGCAGAATTAAAAGAAATAATGAAAGCTAAAGGTGTAGTAGGAAGCTTTGCAGCAGGTGGAATCACTGGATATATTGTAGAAATGTTTGAAGAAGGACTATTCAAAAACTTATTTGATGTACAGTGCTTTGATTTAAAAGCTATAGAATCCTATACTAAAAATCCAGGACACATGGCAATGTCAGCTTCCATGTATGGTAACCCACATAATAAAGGTGCAGTAGCAAATAACTTAGATGTTATGATACTAGGTGCTACAGAAATAGATACTAACTTTAATGTTAACGTAACAACTGGATCTGATGGAGTAATCATGGGTGGTTCAGGTGGACACAGTGATACTGCTGCAGGTTCAAAACTTGCTATTATAGTTACAAACCTTGTAAAAGCAAGATTACCAATTATCAAAGATAAAGTTACAACAGTTACAACTCCAGGTGAAAGCATAGATGTTTTAGTTACAGAAAGAGGAATTGCTGTAAATCCAAGAAGACAGGATTTAATAGAAAAATTAAAAGAAACTAATCTTCCTGTAATGACTATAGAAGAGTTAAAGGAAGTAGCTGAAAAAATGACAGGAAAACCTGAAGCAATAAAAACAACTGATGAAATTGTAGCTATAGTCGAATACAGAAATGGTACTGTAATTGATGTAGTTAAAAAACCTTTAGAATAATATAAAAATAAGGGCTGCATTTAGCAGTCCTTATTTTTTATTTAAAATTAATAGGGTATAATAATATATGACTAAATAAAAAACTGTAATAGGAGTAGATTTAAATGATATATGGTTTAAACTTACATAATATAAACTTGAAAAATGAAGAAGAAAGAAAAAGAGTATATAATTTTTTAGAAAGTTTTGGACTTAAGTTGGATGATGATGTAGATTATACTTTGGTTATGGAGATTGAAGGAGAGATAAAAGCAACTTGCTCAAAAGCAAAGAACATTTTTAAATGTTTTGCAGTTTCAGATGATTTAAGAGGCGAAAACGTTACATCTACACTTATCACATCACTAATAGATAAATCTTTTGAAGAAGGTATATATCATAACTTTATATTTACAAAGCCAGATAAGAAGGAAGTGTTTAAATCTCTTAGCTTTAAAGTATTATATGAAGCTCATGATGCAGTGTTTTTAGAATATGGAATATATGATATAAATAAATCTTTAAACAAAATTAAGGAAAAGTATAACATAGATGATTCAATAGAAAAAGGGGCATTGGTAATGAATTGTAACCCTTTTACTTTAGGGCATAGATATTTAATTGAAGAAGCCTCAAAGGTATGTAAAGAAGTGATTGTGTTTATAGTTGAAGAAGATAAATCCTTATTTCCATTTGAGTTTAGATATAATTTAGTTAAAGAAGGCACAAAGGATTTAGAAAATGTAAAAGTTATCCCTGGAGGAGAATATATAATATCCTCTGCTACATTCCCTACATATTTCATAAGGGAAGATGATACAAGGTCAAGGGCCCATGGAGAAATTGATGCAGGTATATTTGGGAAGTATTTTGGAGAAAAGTTTAATATTAAAAAAAGGTTTGTAGGAGAAGAGCCTTATGATGAGGTAACTCGTGCTTATAATGAAGCTTTGAAAAATACACTACCAAACCATGGCATAGAGCTTGTAGAAATAAGGAGGAAAGAACAAGGTGGAAGTTTTATTAGTGCTTCTAGGGTAAGAGAACTTATAAGAACTGATAGATTAGATGAAATAAAAGACTTAGTACCTGAAGTGACTTTTGAATTTTTAAAATCTGAAAAGGGGAAAGAGATAGGGGAGAAAATAAAAAACACCAAATCTCGACACTAAGATGAAAAATTATAATGCTTTAGATATTTTAAATGCACGAGAAGAAAGAGTTTACTTAATAGAAGAGCTTATAGAAAAATATTCACTATCAATTGTATGCTTAAGAATAAATTTTCCGGGAGAAATTAAGAATAATGATCTTACCTCTAATATATCGAAAGTATTAAGGGAAGAAATTTCTAATATTTTTAGGGATTATGTCTTATATGAGGATTTTAAGTTTACTGCTGAAGGCCCATTACTAATACTAGTAGTAAATGAGGATGCTTCGATTGTAAAGAAAAAAACTATAGAACTTGAAGAAAATCATTTACTTGGAAGGCTTGGAGATATAGATGTATACGATAAGGATGGGAATGGAATAAGTAGAAAAGACTTGGGATATCTATCAAGAAAATGCTTTATATGTAGTGATATGGCACAAAATTGTGTAAGAGCTCAAAAGCATTCAATAGATGAAGTAATAAAATTTATACAAGAAAGATACATAAAATATCTAAATAAAGAAGCGGAGAAAACAGATGACTAAGGATTTTAATATTCATGAAGCTGCATTTGATATAAGCAGTTTTGCAATACAATCAATGCTTTATGAAGTAGCCTGTGCTCCTTCACCAGGACTTGTATCTGTAATATCAACGGGTGCTCATAATGACATGGATCATTATACATTTATAGATAGCACTTGTGCCTTAATAAAATACTTGACTTTATGTGTAGAAGAGGGGTTTTCTTCTAAGAATTCAAGAGAATTATTAAAATATATTCGTCCTATAGGAATAGAGGGAGAAAAGCAGATGTTTAAAAAGACATCTGGAATAAATACGCATAAGGGTATGCTATTCTTAATGGGCATAGCATGCGTTGCTACAGGAAAGGCAATTCACGATAAAAGGCAATTTAGAGATATTCCTGAGATAATTAAAGATATGTGTGAAGGTTTAGTTGAAAGAGAACTTTATCCATTAAAAGAGGAAGTAAAAAAATATGAATCATTAGAGGAACTTTCTAGAAAAAGAAAGCTTTCATATGGTGAAAAACTATATCTTCTCTATAACACAGAAGGGATAAGAGGAGAAGTAGAAAGAGGACTTCCGATAATATTTAAATTTTCATTAGATTTTTACGAGGAAAATAATTGCTTAACTCAAAACGACAGATTAGTAAATACTCTCTTGGGAATAATGCAGTATTCAGAAGACTCTAATGTACTTCATAGACATTCTAAGGAGATACTTTCAGAAGTACAGGAAAGAGCAAGATATATAATAAGCATTGGTGGTATGAACACTGTAGGAGGAAAACAAGCAATAAGAGATTTAGATATAGATTTTACTAATAGAAGAATAAGCCCAGGAGGAAGTGCAGACCTACTGGCAGTTACTGTGTTTTTTTCACTGGTGAAAGAATACTTTGATACTAATAATTTAGAGTGAAATATTGTAAGTTTTACATAAGTAGATAGTCCCTAATCACTAGTCGCTAAGTGCTGTTAAACAGTTATATATAGCGGTTAGTGATTAGGGATTTTTGTTTTACCATTTAAATAATATTATTTTTAGTTTAAAATTAATATATCTGTTTTTGTATAAAGTAATTTTTTATGTTGGGAGGGTTAAGAATGTGGAATAAGTTATCATTAAAAAATAAAGTAATATTTTTTTCAGTGCTTTCTATTGTAAGTGTAGTCTTCATATTCAATGGAGAAATAAAAAATAAGAGGTATATAAGTGATAATAACACAAAAAAAATTGAGGTAGCTGATGATAAAGCTATTTTAAAAAGTGATAAAGAGTCAAGTGAAATTGATAAACAAGCTGATGAAGAAAAAGATAAGGAAAATAAAGAGTTGGAACAAATTTATCAAAAGGCTTATAAGGCTTTTTTTGATAATAAATATACTGAATCAATTAATTTGGCAAATGAAATCATTAAAAAAGACAGTAAACATTATAAATCATATAACATAAAGGGAATTGCACTAGCTTATAGCGGAAGTCTTGAAGAAGGAATGAAAAATATAAATAAGGCATTAGAAATAAGCCCTAACTACGGATATGCTTTGTTCAATAAAGCACTGACCTATGAATTGTACGATAAATATGATGAGGCTTTGAAATGGTATGATAAAAATTTAGAAGTTGAGAATTATATATGGAGTTATTATGGGAAAGCAAGTATTTATGGAAGAAAAGGTGACGTGAAAAACACAGTAAAATATCTTAAAATAGCAATTGAAATGGATAAGGTAGTAAAAGAAGAAGCAAGGGTAGAAAGAGATTTTGATAATGTTAGACAAAGTAAAGAGTTCCAGGAGTTAATAAAATAGAAAATAGCATAGGGGATTATGGTATAAGTTAATATAAAAATTAGCATTAGAAGATATAACTTAATAAAAATAGCTTCGTATAAATATATGAAAACATGTTTTTAGAAAGGAAGTAATAAGAAAGTGGATGAGGATTTAAGACTTGTAAAAGAAGTATTAAGAGGGAATTTAGATAGTTTTAATATAATAGTAAATAAATATGAACTCCCTATATTAAGGTTTATATATAATCTTATAAAAAATACACAAACTGCTGAAGATATAACTCAAGATGTATTTATAACGGTATATAATAAACTTTATCTTTACAAAAGTGAGTATAAGTTTTCTAACTGGATATTTCAAATAGCAAGAAATAAATGCATAGATTATATTAGAAAGAATAAGAAGACCGTAGAAGCTAACATAGATGAAATGAGGGAATTAGCATCCAAAGAAGCAACTCCACAGGATCTTTTAGAATTTAAAGAAATGAAAGAACAAGTAGAGAAGTTTTTATGCTCCCTAGAAGAAGTAGATAGGCAAATAGTACTATTAAGGTATTCAGGAGAAAATGCTACATTTCATGATATAGCGCAAATCATGAAAATCAGTGAATCCTCAGTAAAAAGAAGATATTATAATGCAAGAGAAAAGTTCAAAAAAAGTATTTCTATTCAGGAAAAGAGGTGTAGAGGATGAATTGCAGCACATTTTTAAAAAGATTAGATGACTATATAGAGGGTAGTTTAAGCATGGATATGGAAATTGCTATGGAAAAGCATATAGAAGAGTGCTCAAGTTGCAAAGCTTGTTATGAAGAAGAACTTAAGATAGAAAAAGCATTTAAGAGTGTAATTGAAAATAAGGATATAGTATTTAAAAGTTCAAGATCCTCTATAATGGATAGCATAGATAAGAATATGTATGAAAAAAAGATTAGTAAAAGGATGATATTATATTTTAAAAGATATAAATTTATATATAGCACTTGTGCAGCTTTACTAATTGGTTTTATTTCATTAGCTCCGTATATATCAAATAAGATGAATGAAACTTCAGGGCAAAAATTAGCTAAAGACATAGCTCCTAAGAATGCCATGTTAAGCAAAGCTGAACCTGAAAACTTTATGATAAAAAGTTCAGAGCAAGAAAATCAAATAAGAAAAGAAGTAGATACAGCGCTAATAAACCCAACAGTTTTCCTAGAGGAAAAGTATGCTTTCAAAATAAGCAGTTTAGAAACTAAGTCACTATCTAGTGACAATTGGAAGAATTCACCTGATAAAAAATTTAGTGCGGTAGTAGAAGGACAAAACGTAGATGGGACTGAAGAAGGAATACATCCTATAATACTCAGGGAAAATGCAACTAAGAAAATATATAAGCTTTCCTTTAAGGATGAATCCATTCAGTATGCTCCAAAGAAATTACAATGGTGGGATGATAAAAATTTACTTGTTACCATAGGATATGGCTTTGGAACAATAACTAAAGGAGGAGATTTATTTATTGTTAATATAGACACAGGTAACACATATTCAGTGTATAAAACTCAAGATGATAAAAGGGAAGTAACTGATGTAGAAAAGGTATTAAATAATGATGGGAGTATAAGTCTTAAGCTAAAAATAAATGTATATGAGGATGAAAATTACTTAGAATCTCATGTGGAAGAAAAAGTAATAGAAAACTTTAAAGTGCTATATGATAGATAGATGAAGGAGAGCCTAAAATTTAGGTTCTCTTTTTTAGTTATAATATGTATAATTTATGTGTGCATATAATACTAAGGAGGAACTTATGAAAAAGTCTAATAATTTATATACTAAGGCGATAAACAAATACAATAATGGATATATAGATAATGCTTTGGAATTATGTGAAAAAAGTATAGCTTTAAATATAAATAATGCAGCTGCAATTAATTTAAAGGGACTTTTACTTTATTTCAAGGGGGACTTAGATAATTCAAGAAGACTTTGGGAAATGAATGCCCAAATAAATAGAGATAAGATAGCAAGTAGATATTTAGAGGATACACTAAAGGATAAAGAAAGATTTAATTTATATAAGGAAGCCCTAGAACTTATAAATAATTTAAACATTAATGAGGCTTACTCAAAATTAAAAAAGTGCGCTGAGAGTGATTTTAATTCCATAAGTGTAAACAATTATTTAGCTTTATGCTGTATAAAAAAAGGTAATTATGATATGGGATTGCAATATTTAAGTAAAGTAATACAAATGGACAAGAAGAATAGCTTTGCTCTAATGCAGAAAAAATCTGTAAAAAAGTATGTAAATAATAATTCAATTTCTAAATATAAAGTAGCTGTAATATTGTGTATTGTGGTTGTTACATTGGGATCTGCAATATTATTGAGATTTTTTAATAGTGATAATAAGCTATTATCTTATAAACAGGATAAAATAAAAATTAGTGAAAATAAAAGTTATAAATCAAAGGAAATTGAAGCAAAAGAAAATATTGAACCAAATAACAATAATGGTAATAACATAGTAAAGGAAACTCAATTAAAGGAAGAGAAGTTTTCACAAAGCCAATTAAAAGAACTTATTAATAAAAAAGACTTTGAAAATTTACTAAAATATACAGAAAAGTGGAATAATAAAGAGCTATCTATTAATGATAAAGCTCTATACAGTAAAGCTAGAGATTTATTAGAAAATGAAGGGGCACAATATTTCTATAACAAGGGACATGAATATCTAAAAAGTAATAAGTATAAAGAAGCTAAGTACTTTTTAGAAAGAGCTCAAAGCGTGGGTTCTAAGGCATACTTTTTACCAGATACTTTATATATGCTTGGGATTGTTCATGAAAATATGGAGGATATAGAAAAATCAATATATTATTATAGCCTTTATCATAGCAAATATCCAAATGGCGTTTATGAAGATGTAACCTTATATAAATTGGCATTATTATATAAAGATGTGGATATCAATAAGTCAAAAGGCTATGCGTCTATGTTAACTAATAGATTTAAGGATTCTATGTATAATAACTCCATTATAAAAGAAATACTAAATATGAAAAAATAAATCTATAACTAATAATTATTATTAAATAGTATTGACTTGGCTAAAAAAGTGATATAAAATTATAATATATAATACCCTTTGGGGGTATGTGGGAGGAATAAGTATGGTAAAAGAAATAAAAGACAACAACTTTCAAGATGAGGTTTTAAAATCAGATATTATAACTGTAGTAGATTTTTGGGCACCTTGGTGTGGTCCTTGTAAAATGCTTGGACCTGTAATAGACGAAATATCTAAAGAGTTAAAAAATAAGGCTAAGTTTGTAAAGATAAATGTAGATGAGAATCCAACAGTTTCAAGCCAATATAGAATAGAAAGCATACCAACAGTGCTTGTATTCAAGGGTGGAAAAATAGTTGAAAACTTAGTTGGATTTAGACCAAAGCAAGCAATAAAAATGGCTATTGAGAGAAATTTTTAATAATATATGATAAAAAGAGGTGTAGTAAATGACTAAAAGATATGATATGGCTATAATAGGAAGCGGACCAGCGGGACTTTCTGCAGCTATAAATGCTAAGATAAGAAATAAGCAGTTTATTATATTTGGAACTGAGAATCTAAGTAATAAGCTGATTAAAGCACCTAAGGTAAATAATTATTTAGGGTTTTATGATGTAACTGGAAAAGAACTTAAAGATAACTTTAAGAATCATTTAAACTCAATGGACATACAGATAACAACTGAAAAAATTACAGCAGTTTATGGAATGGGGGATTATTTTGCAGTAATGGCTAATGATAAGACTTATGAAGCTACTACTGTGATAATCGCAACAGGAATGGAATTTACAAAACCATTAAAAGGTGAAGAAGAGTTACTTGGAAGAGGAGTAGGGTATTGTGCTACATGCGATGCACCCTTATATAAGGGAAAGGTTGTAACTATTATAGGATATAATAGAGAAGCAGAAGAAGAAGCCAATTTTGTAAGTGAGTTAGCTTCTAAGGTAAACTATGTACCTATGTACAAGGCGCAATACGATTTGAAAAATAGCATTGAATTAATAGAAGATAATCCTGTTGAAATACAAGGAGAAGCTAAAGTAGAAAAGCTTATTCTAAAGACTTCTCAATTAGAAACAGATGGATTATTTGTGTTAAAGGACAGTGTATCGCCATCACAGTTAGTACCAGGACTTGAAATGGAAAATGGGCATATAAAAGTTGATAGAGAAATGAAGACAAATATACCAGGATGCTTTGCAGCAGGAGATTGTGCAGGAAAGCCGTATCAGTATCTAAAATCTGCTGGAGAAGGCCAAGTAGCAGCATTAAATGCTGTTTCATATATCGATTCATTAAAAAAATAAGTTTATAATCAATGATTTAAAGCCTATGAGAAACTTCTCATAGGCTAAGCTTATTTAAGTTAGTGTAGTAAAATTATTTTACTACAAAGAATACATGATTACCTATAACCTTTTTATTACTTTTATCGATATTTTTCATCCAACCACAGGTAGCTATTTTGGGGTTATAAAAAAATACAGCTTTATTTGTAGGATCTTTACCCTTTAATGCATCAGTAACTGCATTAAAGCTATCTTTATCAGGAGTTAATTTGATAACTCCATTTTTCACACAAGAAAATGCGTAAGGTTGTTTTATTACACCTGACACAGATTTAGGGAAACCAGGATTTTTTACTCTGTTTAAGATTACAGATGCCACAGCAATTTTACCCTCATAAGGCTCGCCGCGACTTTCTGCATAAACTACTTGAGCCATTAGATATATATCTTCACTAGTTATATAAATTTTACTTTTATTTTCTCCAAAAACTTCTACTGCAATACTTTGATCATTAAATAAGTCACAATCTATATCAGGTTGAGGCATAGCAGCCAAACTTGTGGTACTGGACAATAATAAAAGATAAGAAGTTAAAATTATACTGATTATCTTTTTCATATGTATTTCGCTCCTTTTACCGACGGGGTTAGCTGACGGATTAGGTAAAGGTTAACCTTCATAGTAAATATGATTCACCCCAAAACTTGGTTCCCCCGTGTTTTTTTTACTTAGGCTAATGATATTGTGCCCGAAAAATCATAAAAAATACATATTAATTTATAGTATCTTCTTTAAATTTTTCATAAGATTCTACAAAAGAATTAAAGTTATTATTTAGTGTGTTATAGGATGCTTCTGTTTCATTATAAGTAGAAGTTACTTCTTTAGTATAATTAGATGTTTCTTTTTGGTTTTGATAGGAAATAACATCTAATTTAAAACTTTGTATATATGAAATATAGTTATTTAAAGTAGTTAAAAATAATTCATATATATATACAGAGTTAGAAGGTACAGTTAGTTTAGAGAACTCAGTCTTTATCCCTTGAACTTGTTCTACATTTGAATCAACTATTTCCATCAATGAATCTAAACTAAGGTTCTTGTTTAATCTATCCACGTAATCATTATAATTCATTTTAATATCTATAAATGAACTTAAAATTTCATCCATAGAATCAATAAATTCTTTATATTGTGCAGTATTAATTTCATTAGTTTTTCTAATTCTAATAAGGTCCTCTATATAAGAGATACAATTATTTATATAAGTTTTACTTTTATCAGTTAATGAAATACTTAATCTATTAGTATGGAAAAGTGAATAGTGGTAAAGACATTTATTATTAAGATTTTTTAACGTTATTAAGGCCTTGTCCATATCTCCTCCTTGAGGATTAGCAAATATAGCAACAAGTTGTTCGTATATATGTATATTATAATTTAAACCTTGTAATAAGTTGCTATATTCGTTAGCGTTTATAGTATTTGCTTCTATATTATTTAAGTTATTTTTAACTTCTTTTAATTCCTTTACTATGATTGGGAGTTCTTCTCTTGATTTTTCTATATCTATGCTCTGTTCTTTTATTAAATTCCAAGTTTTATTATTAGTATTATTAATAGATGTTATACTAATGTGTAATACTTTTTTAGGGCTATCTTTAGTAAAATTTTTTAATAATGAATAGGTGTTAAGTATATTACCTATAATTAGTAATAGGGCAAATGCTATTATGCCTATAATAAGCTTTTTGTTTTTCATTTTAATCCCCCCTTCTAGTTATAATATTCATTACAATTTAATAAAATTACTTCTAAAAAATTTTATTAATAATTTAATAAATTTTACTTAATAAATTATAAAAATTACTAAGTATAGTGTATAATTATTAATGTAATTAAAGAAATAAGGAGGTGAAGAGGCTTTGGAGATATTACAGGTGATGGTAAACTCAATAAAAAATATAAATGTGTCTTCTATACTAGACATTTTGGCGGTATCATATCTATTTTATAAAGCATATATGTTGATCAGAGAAACTAGAGCAGAGCAACTTTTAAAGGGAATTATACTTATAATAATATTTATTCCCATAAGTAAAGTATTAAGACTTGAAATGCTGTATTGGATTTTAAGTAATACAATTACAATAGGGGTGCTTTCTTTTATTATCATATTTCAGCCCGAAATTCGTAGGGCTCTAGAACATATAGGAAGAAGTGCTTTTACTGATAAACATATTTTACAAGATGAGGAAGCAATGGCAAAGGTAATAGAGGAAATAGTTAATGCTGTAGAAAGCTTATCTAGAGAAAAAACAGGAGCATTAATAGTAATTGAAAGATTGACAGGGCTCGGTGAAATTATAAATACAGGAACTAAATTAGATTCACTAGTATCTTCAGCTCTCCTAGAAAACATATTTGTGGTAAATACTCCTCTTCATGATGGAGCAACTATAATAAGAAACGATAGAATAATTTCTTCGGGATGCTTTTTACCACTTACAAGTAATAATGAATTAAATAGGGCACTGGGAACAAGGCATAGGGCAGCACTTGGCATATCCGAGAACTCAGATGCAATAATTATAGTAGTTTCAGAAGAAACAGGAACAATATCTTTGGCTGTTAATGGCAACTTAACTAGGAATTACGATAAGGCAAGACTTAAGGATATACTTATGAGAATAATTAAAAAGACTCAAAGTAAAAAATTAAATTTTAAAGAGCGGGTGGTAGCATGGATGAGAGAAACAAAAAAGAGCAGCTAATTATAAAAATATGCTGTCTTATTGCTGCTTTTGGATTATGGTTATATACTACCAACGTATTAAATCCTATAAGAACTTATAAAAAAAGTATTCCAGTAGTTTTAATGAATGCAGATGCAATAGGACAATCAAATTTAACTCTAATTCCTGGACAAAATCCTTCTATAACACTAACATTAAAGGGAACTGCAAATGACGTATATTCTGTTACAGAAAATCAATTTAAAGTAGTAATTGATTTAGGTGCCTATGTGCTAAAAAAAGGAGAAAATATTATTCCTGTAGAGCTTAAAGAAATTCCAAACAATATTAAAGTAGTAAATACTGAAAACCTATGGGCAAAGGTTGAGATAGATGAACTTGAAGAAAAAGTAGTGCCTATTAAGACAGATATAGAAGGTAAAGCAAAAGAAGGATATTATGCCTTAAAAACAAATATAAATGAAAACTCTGCTAGAATAACGGGAGCAGCTAGATATGTTGAAAAAGTAGATGCGGTAGTTGCAAAGTATAATATAAGTAATAGAACTTCGGACTTGCAGCAATCAGTTTCATTAAAACCTGTAGATAAAAACAATAATGTTGTAGATTATGTAAAAGTAGAACCTTCATATGTGAATGTTAAGGTTCCAATAAAGAAAATAAAAAGCATTCCTATAACAGTTAAAACAACAGGAGAATTAGCAGATAGAATTTTAAATAGTATTATTTCTATTCCTAGCTCTATAGAGATAGCTGGAGAAGATGCCCTTATAAATTCTATTACATCTTTAAATACTGAAACAATAGACTTATCTACATCATCTAAAGATGAAATTGATATAAAATTAATAGTACCCGAAGGAGTTACTCTTATAAATAATAATGGATATGTAAAGGTTAAAATAACTTCAAATAATATTTTACAAAAGAGCATATCATCAACGATTAAATTTATTAATAAAAGTGAAGACTATGATGTAACGTCAGATATTTCACAGGTTAATATTATAATAAAGGGTACAGGAGATATTTTGAACAATATAACGACCATAGAAAGTTATATAGATTTAAATTCTTTAAAGGAAGGTACACATTCTCTTCCTATAGGTGTAAATATACCAAGTAACGTTAGTTTAGTTTCAGTGACTCCAAGTAATATAAATGTAACTATAAAGAAAAAGGTGGTAGAAACTATAAATGGCAATTAAGATAAATAACATAGCACTAGACATAGATGAAGATATATCGGTTTTAAAATCTAAAGTAGCTAAAAAATTGAGACTTCCAGAAAAATATATAAAAGATTTTAAAATATTAAAAGAGTCTATTGATGCAAGGAAAAAAAATCTTATTAAGATTAATTATGCTGTAGAGATTGCTTGTGATGATGAAGAAAAGGTAGTTTTAAAAGCAAATGATAAAGATGTAAAAATAGAAGAACAAAATTATGAGGAGAATTTTCCCTTTGGAGAAAAAAAATTAAGCCACAGACCGGTAATTATAGGCATGGGGCCAGCAGGGATGTTTGCTGGCCTTTTATTATCGCAAAAGGGGTATAATCCTATAATAGTGGAAAGAGGAGAAGCGGTAGAAGAAAGAACTAAATCCATTGATAAGTTTTGGAAAGAGGGAATACTCGCGGAAAGTTCTAATGTTCAATTTGGTGAAGGGGGGGCAGGAACTTTTTCTGATGGAAAGCTAACTACTAGAATAAAGGATACAAGATGTGACTTTATTTTAGAAGAGTTTATAAGGTGTGGTGCACCAGAGGAAATAAAGTATATGGGAAAACCTCATATTGGTACTGATATATTAAAAGAAGTTGTAAAAAATATTAGAAAAGAAATAATAAGACTTGGGGGAGAAGTTTACTTTAATCATCAAATGCAAGATCTTATTATTAAAGATGGTAGCTTAAAAGCTATAGTAGCTAATGATAAAGAAATACCTTGTGAAGTTGCAGTGCTTTCTATAGGTCATAGTGCAAGAGATACCTATGAGCTTCTACATAATAAAAACATATTTTTAGAGCCTAAACCATTTGCAATAGGAGTGAGGGCAGAGCATGTTCAATCATTTATTGATGAAAATCAATATGGAAAATATGCAGGGCATCCAAGGCTCAGGGCAGCCGATTATAGGCTTGCATATACAAGTAACAAGACAGGAAGAGGAGTATATAGCTTTTGCATGTGTCCTGGAGGATATGTTGTAGCGGCTTCATCAGAGGAAAATAAAATTGTGACTAATGGAATGAGTTATCATAAAAGAGATGGCAAAAATGCTAATTCAGCAATAGTTGTATCTGTAAGCCCAGAGGATTTTGAAGGAAGCAGCCCATTAAGAGGAATGGAATTTCAAAGACATTATGAAAGTTTAGCATACAAAACCACAAATAGTTATATGGCACCAGTTCAGCTTTTAGGAGATTTTATGGAAGATGAGATAAGTAAGGGTATAGGCAAGGTAGAGCCTACATATAAACCTGGATATGAGTTTTCAGACTTAAGAAAATGTCTACCATCCTATGTAATAGAATCCTTAAAGGATGGTTTCATAAACTTTGATAAGAAGATAAAAGGTTTTGGAGATAAGGACACAGTGCTTACAGGAATAGAAACTAGAACTTCTGCTCCAGTAAGAATTACAAGAAATGAAGACCTACAGAGTATTTCACTGAAGGGACTTTATCCAGCAGGAGAAGGAGCAGGATATGCAGGCGGGATTATATCTGCAGCAGTAGATGGATTAAGAGTAGCAGAAAGTATAATGAAGGAATGGGCACCTATAGTATAATTAAAAGCTTTGATTTAAATAGTAGGTATAATCTACTTAGGTAAATCAAAGCTAAAAATTTAATAACTTAATTTTCTGAAAAACAGTGATTTTATGAAAATATTTGATACAATAAACATGAGATATTATAACAGTTTAGATAGTTAAAAATTTATCAATCATAAATAATTTTAAAGAGGTGTATTTCAATGATTAGAAGTTTTGATGAAGTTTTACAAAAGCTTAAAAGTCTTGAAACTAAAAAAGTAGCAGTAGCTGTAGCGCAAGATGAGCCAGTTCTTGAAGCGGTTAGAGACGCAAAGAAGAATGGTATTGCGGATGCTATATTAGTAGGTCACAAAGCAGAAATAGAAAAGATAGCGGACAAAATAGGAATGGATTTAAGCAACTTTGAAATAATAGACGAGCCAAACGTTGCAAAAGCATCCTTAAAGGCTGTAGAATTAGTATCTACAGGAAAAGCAGATATGTTAATGAAAGGTTTAGTTGATACAGCAACTTTCTTAAGATCTGTTTTAAATAAAGAAATTGGACTTAGAACAGGAAAAACTATGTCCCACGTAGCAGTTTTTCAAACAGAAAAATTTGACAGATTATTATTATTAACAGATGTTGCATTTAATACATATCCTGAACTTAAGGAGAAAGTTGATATAATACATAATGCTGCTTCAGTTGCACATGCTCTTGGAATAGAAAAGCCTAAAGTTGCAGCAGTATGCGCTGTAGAAGTTGTAAATCCAAAGATGCCTGAAACTATAGATGCTTCTTTACTTGCAAAGATGAGCGATAGAGGACAGATTAAGGGATGCGTTGTAGATGGACCTTTCGCACTTGACAATGCATTATCTGAAGAAGCTGCAAAACATAAGAAGGTTACAGGAGAAGTAGCAGGTAAGGCAGATGTATTATTACTTCCAAATATCCATGCAGGTAACATAATGTATAAGACTTTAACTTATACAACTGATTCTAAAAATGGATGCTTACTTGTAGGAACAACTGCACCAGTTGTATTAACTTCTAGAAATGACAGCCATGAAACAAAGATGTATTCAATAGCTCTTGCAGCATTAGTAGCTGACAATATGAAGAAATAATTTATAATTATAATATATGGAGGTAACAAAATGTCATACAAATTATTGATAATAAACCCAGGTTCTACTTCTACAAAAATAGGTGTATTTGAAGACGAAAACTTATTATTTGAAGAAACTTTAAGACATTCTTCAGAGGAAATAGGAAGATATGAAACAGTATATGATCAGTTTCATTTCAGACAAGAAGTTATATTAAATGTACTAAAAGAAAAGGGATTTGATATAACTACTTTAAGTGCAGTAGTAGGAAGAGGCGGACTTTTAAAACCTATCGAAGGAGGCACATATGCTGTAAATGATGCTATGCTTCATGATCTTAAAGTAAGCGTACGTGGACAGCATGCTTCAAACTTAGGTGGAATAATTGCAAATGAAATTGCTAATTCACTTAATATACCATCATTTATAGTAGATCCAGTTGTTGTAGATGAACTTCAAGATGTAGCAAGAATTTCTGGTATGCCAGAAATAGAAAGAACTAGTATATTCCATGCTTTAAATCAAAAGGCTGTTGCAAGAAAATATGCTAAAGAACACGGAAAAGATTATGCAGATGTAAACTTAATAGTAGCTCACATGGGTGGTGGTTCATCTGTTGGAGCACATAAAAATGGAAGAATCATTGATGTAAATAATGCATTAGATGGAGAAGGTCCATTTTCACCAGAAAGAAGTGGCGGAGTTCCAATAGGAGATCTAGTAAGACTTTGTTACTCAGGAAAATATACTTTACCAGAAATGATTAAAAAGATAAATGGAAAAGGTGGTACAGTAGCATACCTTGGAACAAATGACTTTAGGGATGTTGAAAATAAGGGATTAGAAGGCGGCGAAGAATATAAGGAATATAGACTTATATTAGATGCATTTATATATCAAATGGGTAAAGAAATAGGAAAATGTGCAGCTGTTTTAGCTGGTAAAATAGACGCTATAATATTAACTGGAGGAATTGCTTACAGTAAATATGTGGTAGCTGAAATTAAAAAGATGGTTGAATTTATGGCTCCTGTAGTACCATATCCTGGAGAAGATGAATTATTAGCATTAGCTCAAGGAGCAATAAGAGTACTATCTGGAGAAGAAAAAGCAAAAGAATATAAATAATTATATATGATTATAGAGGTCTGGCGGTAAGCGCCAGACCTTTACTTTTGTCGAATTAACCAACAGGCATTTTGTTGAGATAATATATAAATTGTATTATAATAGGTCTATATGTTTGAATTTTAACAATAAAATTGCATAAACTTATATTACATAAAACATAGAAAAGAGAGGTATTATCTATGGATAGAATGTTTGGAACGGATGGAGTAAGAGGCATAGCAAACCAAGAGCTTACATCAAGACTTGCATACGATTTAGGAAGAGCAGGTGCACATATATTAACAGAAGGTACTCACAAGCCTAAAATTTTAGTAGGGATGGATACAAGAATATCAGGACATATGCTTGAAAGCGCATTAGTAGCAGGCATACTCTCTGTAGGAGCTGAGGCAGTTTGCGTAGGGATCGTACCAACTCCAGCTATAGCATATTTAACAAGAAAATATGGAGCAGATGCAGGGGTAGTAATTTCAGCATCTCATAATCCAGTTGAATATAATGGAATAAAGTTTTTTAACAAAAATGGATATAAACTTTCTGATGATTTAGAAGACAAGATACAAGCAGTAATAGAAGGAGACTTTGAAGGAGTAACTTCACCTATAGGAGAAAATATAGGAAGAAAGATTGTTGAAGAAGCGGCTATTGAAGATTATATAGAATTTGCAAAGTCTACTATAGATACAGACCTAAAGGGATTAAAGGTTGCACTAGATTGTGCAAATGGAGCGGCTTATGAAACAGCAGTTCAAACCTTTAGGGCATTAGGAGCAGAAGTAGTAGTTATAAATAATGATCCCGATGGATTCAATATAAATAAAAACTGTGGATCTACTCATCCTGAAGAGCTAATGGATTACGTTGTAAAAAAAGGATGTGACCTAGGATTAGCTTTTGACGGGGATGCAGATAGATGTTTAGCAGTAGATGAAAATGGGGAATTAATAAATGGAGATTTTATAATGTCCATTTGTGCTAAATATATGAAGGATACAGGAAAACTAGATAAGGATACTATAGTTATAACTGTTATGAGTAATCTAGGCATGCACATAGCCATGAAAAGAGAAGGCATCAATTTTATAACTACTAAGGTAGGAGATAGATACGTGCTTGAAGAAATGGTTAAGGATGGGTATAAAATTGGAGGAGAACAATCAGGACATATTATTTTCTTAGATTATAATACAACTGGAGATGGGCTTATTACAGGACTTCAATTATCTGCTATTATAAAAAATACTGGTAAGAAGTTATCTGAGCTTGCTTCTGTAATGAAAGAACTTCCTCAAGTACTTGTAAATGCAAAGATACCTAATGATAAAAAAGATATATATATAACAGATGAAGAAATAGCATCAGAAATTAAAGGTATAGAAGATAAAATGAAAGGCAACGGAAGGGTTCTTATAAGACCATCAGGAACAGAGCCGTTAGTGAGAGTAATGCTTGAAGGAGAAAATCAATCTGAAATAGATGAAATAGCACATTCCTTAGCTAAATTAATAGAACAGAAGGCAAATGAATAGCTAAAAGTATATATAGTGAACATCTTATAATAAAAAAGATGTTCACTAAAATTATTTCTGAAGTTTTTATTAAATTTTTATTTACCATTGACCAAATTCAATATAAAAAATATAATGAATTAGATGCCTCTTTATTAAAGAGGACAAAAGGGGTGATAATTAAGTAGAAAATTTTGGATGATTTAAATTTAAAGCGCCAGGACTTAAGTGAAGCTCTAAATCTGTGATTTAGTCAGCTGAACTTACTCCTCAGTATGAGGAGTTTCCTTACGGATTTTAAAGGAAACTCCGCTGTTGCGGAGTAAGCGACCATCGACAAATCGAAGATTTGGGATGTCTGCTTAAGTTGACGAGGATGGGGAGTATCGAATCTTCGGCGGGTGCCCCACGGTATCGCACTACCGTTAACGGCTCATAAAATCTAAAAGTGATTTTAGGCACAAAATGAGCCAGGTGTTAAAAACTTTCATATACCTAAGGTATATAATATTAAATTAAATTTGAAAGGAAGAATAAATTATGTGCGGAATAGTAGGTTATATAGGTAAAAGACAGGCGTCTTCACTTTTAGTTGAAGGGCTTTCAAAATTAGAATATAGGGGATATGATTCAGCGGGTGTTGCTATAATGGACACCGATAGTGATGATATCAATGTAGTAAAATGCAAAGGAAGACTTGCAAATTTAGAAGCAAAGTTAAATAATACTCCATTAGACGGAACACTTGGAATTGGGCATACAAGATGGGCTACTCATGGTGAGCCATCTGACTTAAATTCTCATCCTCATAGTAATTCAGATGAGACTATAAGTGTTGTTCACAATGGTATAATTGAAAATTATATAAATTTAAGAGAATGGTTAACTTCTAAGGGATATAAGTTCTTATCTGAAACAGATACGGAAGTTATACCTCATTTAGTAGATTACTACTATAAAGGGGACTTATTAGATGCAGTTATGAAGGCAGTTTCTAAAATGGAAGGAAGCTATGCTATAGGTGTTGTATGTAGTAAAGAACCTGATAAGCTTGTAGCAGTAAGAAAAGACAGCCCACTTATTGTAGGACTTGGAAAAGATGAGTGCTTTATTGCTTCTGATATACCAGCAGTATTAAATCATACAAGAGATATTTATCTTTTAAATGATAAAGAATTTGTTTTAATGACAAGAGATGGCATAAAGCTATTTACAGAAGACAAGGAAGAAATAAAAAAGGATATATATCATGTAACATGGAATGCTGATGCTGCTGAAAAGGGCGGATATGAAGATTTCATGCTAAAGGAAATTCATGAGCAACCAAAGGTTATAAAGGATACTATGACATCAAGAGTTATGCCTGGAAAACCAATTACCCTTGATGATATAACGATAACTCATGATCAGATAGAAAATATATCAAAGATTTATATAGTAGCATGCGGAACTGCTTATCATGCAGGAGTAGTTGGAAAATATGTTATAGAAAAGTTAGCAAGAATACCAGTTGAAATAGATATAGCTTCAGAATTTAGATATAGAAATCCTATCATAGATGAAAAGACATTAATGATAGTTATAAGCCAATCTGGTGAAACAGCAGATACTTTAGCAGCATTAAGAGAAGCTAGAATTCGCGGAGCAAGAGTTATTGCTGTAACTAATGTAGTAGGAAGTTCAGTTTCAAGAGAAGCAGATGATGTATTATATACTTGGGCAGGACCAGAAATTGCAGTTGCATCAACAAAGGCTTATGAAACTCAGCTTATAGCTATGTATATAATTGCTTTATACTTTGCTCAGCATAAGAAAACTTTAAGTGAAGAAGAGTTAGAAAGCTTAAAGGAAGAAATGCTTACACTACCTGAAAAAGCAGAAGAGTGCTTAAAGCATAAAGAAGTAATACAAAAATTTGCAGCAAAGACATACATGCATAAAGATATGTTCTTCTTAGGAAGAGGGCTTGACTATGCGGTAGCTATGGAAGGATCCTTAAAGCTTAAGGAAATATCCTATATACACTCAGAAGCATATGCAGGTGGAGAATTAAAGCACGGTCCAATAGCTTTAATAGAAGATGGAACTATAGTTGTTGCACTAGCAACTCAAGATGATTTATTTGATAAGATGGTAAGCAACGTAAAGGAAGTTAAAACAAGAGGAGCGAGTGTCCTTGGAGTAGCATTCGAAGGAAATGAAAGTATAGAAAAAACAGTGGATTCAGCAATTTATTTACCAAGAATAAATCCATTATTTGCGCCATTACTTTCAGTAATACCTCTTCAATTATTCTCTTATTACTCAGCAGTACAAAAGGGATGCGACGTTGATAAGCCAAGAAATTTAGCAAAATCAGTTACAGTAGAATAGGTTTTAGATAAATATTAATAATTGTTGTTGCAAAATAAAATTAACGGAAACTAAATAAAATAAATGGGAACTAAATAAAATTAACGGAAACTGAATAAAATTAACGGAAACTGGGATTAAGAATATATATTCAGTCGATTGAATAAATATTCGGTTCTAAGTGAATAAACCGTAAGAGTGCAAGATGAAGATTATTATAATCTTCATCTTGCACTCTTTTATTTTTATTAAAAAGCAGGGTGCTCTATGGAGTTTAATTAAAAGGATTCAAGGAATTTCTATCAAATTAAATGTATAGAATATAAAAATGAATAAAGGAGTGATTTGAAGAATATGAATTTGATATTGAATAAACTAACGGTGTTTGGTGCGGAAGAGGATGTAAGTGAAGTTATGAATTTTATAAAAGTAGAAAAGAGCGAACAAAACCCAGAAATATATGGGGTTGGTAGTATTGATTTTAATAAAATTGCTCACAAGTCGCAATGGAGAACTAAACGAAATGCAATTAATGCAACAGACATAGGAAGTTCACATAACGAAATTTACTTTTATACAGAATGTACTACTGCTGTGATGCTGATTAAAAGTTTATCATCGACTTTTTCCAAAGTAGTTTTTGATTATCTATATAATAGTGAAGAGCTTGATACAACAATTAGAATAAGGATTGCTAATGGTAAACTATCGGAATTTGAACTATGTGAAGATTAAGAGTAAAGGAGAAAAAATGAAGTGGAGAAAGAAGCATTTGTTTTAGGCAAATACTTCTTTTATACTAACAATGAGGCAGATGTTATAGAACGCTTATTTTATGAAAAATTAGGCTATGTTTAAATAAACATAGGATTTTAAGTATTTATAGAATAGGATAAAACCGCACTCATTATTTTTGTCTTATGTCATCAATTGCAGATTATTACGAGAATTGATAAATAAGTTTTAGCTACCTCCTATCAATTTTGGACATAATTGATTCTACCAGGCCTCTGATTGTATAAATTCCGTAAATTGTTAGTAATACCATACAAATTACTGATACTATAGGTACGATTAAATCTTTCATTTGTTCACTTCCTTCCATTAGGTAATGTTTAAATAAGTCAAAGTATTTAGAGACTATGCATCTGACATAATACATATTGCCAATAAGGAGTTCAAATATAAAACCACATCTCCTTTTTTAGAAAAAGTGTCAATAAAAAAAGTTGGTGTAAACTGTAGTCAATGATTAATTTGACTAACACTACACCAACTTTAAATAAAGATGAAATTTTTTATATTTATGTTTTTCTTGAATAAATTTTTTGTACAGATACATAAGAACTCCTCCAATTAAATTTTAGTATATTAGCTTATATTATATCCTCAATTCACAGTAGTTATACAAAGATTGATAAAATTTAAAAAATAATTAGTGCATATACCAAGATATACCACGAATTAAGTTTATAAACCCTGGGAAAATAATCTTATCATACTAACTTATAGGGTAAGAGGTAATATGTATGTTGAGATTTTTTCCTATGCCATATCCAGATGAAAGTATATACAGTGTATTTGTACGATATGATAAAATGACAGGAAACAATAATTATTTTATAACAATTAAAGAGTTAATGGGAGATATGTATGCGACAGTGACATATACTTTAGCAAATAGATTAGATTTTCTATGTAGTGAACTTCCAAAGTGTGCAGAATATACACCTGAACTCTTTATTGAAAATAATATGATATTGCCTTTTTATAAACCATTTATACCTTTAAATAGGTATGAAAAGGCTATTAAAAATATTAAACAAGGACAGTTAACATCTGTTAAATCAAGCTTAGGAATGACAGCAGGTTCTATATTTAAAACTATAGGAATTAATTATTGTCCACAATGTATTGCTCATGATAGAAAAACATATGGAGAAGCATATTTACATAGGATACATCAATTAGAAGGAAATTTTATTTGTGTTAAGCATAAATGTCTATTGGAAACATTTGAACCAGAGATTACTTCAACAAATACAGTTTTTCAGGATATTGAAAAACTAACTCTTAATTTTTCTAATGAAAATATTAAAAATGGGATAAAGAATGAAGTTTTCCTTCTTTCATCAGATATTGAATTCTTATTTAACAATATTAGTATATTTCCTGATATTGATATGATAAGAAATAAATATACCTGTATGTTATATGATAAAGGGTATAGTTCAGCATCTGGGTTAATAAATCAAGTTAAGTTACATGAAGAGTTTTTAAGGTATTATTCTACTGGATTTTTAATAAAATTACAATCTAATATAAGAATAGAAGATGAAAATAGTTGGATTAGAATAATTACCAGAAAAAAGCAGAAGACAGTACATCCAATTAGGCACTTAATATTTATTAGATTTTTATTTGGAAGCTTAAATAACTTCTTGGAGTATAGCAAGATAACTATACCTAAGCCTACGTTAAAGAAATTAGAAGTTAGCAATAAAAGCAATTGTTATAGAGCCTACTTAGAAGTTCCATATAAAAAGGCTATTACTGAGCTAATCAAAAATGAGCCGCACTTGTCACGGAGGCAAATTAAACAACGTTTAAGCAATCAGTACAGGTGGCTATATACGCATGAACGAGATTGGTTAGAGAAGATTTTACCTGATGCCAAGAAACATAAAGAGTTTTACAAAAATGATAGAGTAGACTGGAAACAAAGAGATATAGAAATGTACAATAAAATTAAGATAGCTATTTATAAGATACTAAATGATACTAAAGTTAATAGGGTAACTGTGACATATATTGCACAGATTATTGGATATAAGGCATTAGGCAGAAATTTAGAAAAGCTACCCAAAAGCAATAAACTAATAGAAGAAAATATAGAGAAATTAGACGACTTTCATAGAAGAAAGATTAAGAATATAATAAAACAATTAGTTGCAGAAGATAATGATTTAAAAAGATATGTGATATTGGCTAAAGCTTGTATACCGAGAAAATATTATAATTGTTACGATTATTATATAGAATCAACTATTGAAGAAGAAACAAAAAATAAAGAATAAAGAAATAATAAGAAGTTCCTCAGCTCAATGAGGAGCTTTTTTATTAAAAAAATCTATAAAAATTATAACTAATAAAGTAAAGAGCTTTGACTATAAACAACAAATTTTAACAAAATTACATTGACTATAATTTATGAAATATAAGGAAAATAAAGATAATATAGCAATAAATGAAATAAAATGTATAAAATAATTTAAGGCGGAAACAATAGGCTATATAGATTGTTTGGATAAGGGAGGCTGTATATGTCAAAACGTAAAAGAGATTTTAATGATGTAATTATTGAAAATAGGATAAAAGAAGGTAGGGGGAAGGGAGAGGGAAAGGAGTATAAACCATGGATTACTGTTAGAGATATACCATCTAAAGGAATTAGTTCAGAAATTTTAGGGTGGAAGACAAATAGGATACATCATTTACTATCAAAATTAGAATCTAAATATTTTTTTGTTTTAGAGTGGTCTCCTATAGTAACTGATATAAGAGAACAATTCCCTTTACTTAATGAAAATGGAAGTTCCAATGAAACATTAAGAATTGCAGAAGATATAGGAGTTAAACATCCAACTATACCAATAACAGGGACTAATAATATTTTGACAACGGATTTTGTTATAACACTAAATATAAAAAATGAAATTATAACAGTAGCAAGAACAATAAAATACGAAAAAGATTTGTCTGATATAAGAACTCTTGAAAAATTAGAAATAGAAAGATTGTATTGGGAGAGACGAAATGTTGACTGGAAGATAGTAACAGATAAAGATGTGAATGGAATACTATCATACAATGTGGAGTTAATTCATAATTATCTAAACTTAAATGGATTAAATTTAGATAATACTAAAATTTTATTTATTGAGAACAGCCTAAGAGATGAATTATCTAATAATACAATAGGTTTTGCAAATTTATCACAAAAGGTTGATAAAGTAATAGGAGAAAAGCCAGGGACTTCATTAGCTATAATTAAACATCTAATAGCTAATAAAATTTGGGAATTAGATATGAATGAAAAAATTAACACAGAGCTTCCTATAAAAATTGTTCGATTTAATGAGTTTCTAAAGAAGAAGGGTGTGATTTAATATTATTACGATTAATTCCGTCATTAAATATAATGATGAAAACTATAGTGATACTATATTAAAAAGAGTTTTGTGGATAAGTAGAGAAACTGATACTGTTATTCTGTATAGATTAAATAAGAAGGGAGAATTACCAATCTGTGAAAAACTTAGCTACATTGAGGAATTATTATCTTCATCACAAATAATAGAAGTAGAGTACAATTCCATGAAAAGAATTAATTATAAGAATATAAGCGAAAGTAGTATCCAAATCTTAGAGAAAAGATGGAATATAATAAAAGATATAGTGTTATGTGAGCCAGATATTTATTTTGGTGAGGAAAGGGGGAGTTTGATTAATAAAGTAATAATTGAGTATGGTTGTGCAAAAAAGACTGTATATGAATACCTAAGACTATATTGGGAAAATGGAAAAATGAAATATGCACTATTACCTAATATATATAAACGTGGTGGAAAGGGAAAAGATAAAATCCCAGGAGATAAAAAAAGAGGAAGACCTCTAAAATATACAATTGTTACTCAAGTTACTGAGAATTATGATAATCTAAATAATTCAATAACACAATCAGGAATAAATATCACAGATGAAATAAAACAGAAAATTGAAAAAGGGTTTAAAAAGTTTTATGCTAATCAAAATAAAATAACATATGTACAAGCTTATCAAAAGACACTTGAAAGATATTTTGTTAGGGGATATTATACAAACGAAAATGGAGATAAAATACCCATCATAGATATGGATAATATCCCTTCTATAACTCAATTTAAGTATTGGGGAAATAAGTTATTCACTTTAAAGGAGTTAAATATTTTAAGAGAAGGTGAACGGAAAAATGAATTACAAAAGAGGGCTGTATTAGGAGAAACAACCATAGAGTCGTTTGCTCCAGGGAGAAGATTTCAGATTGACGCTACTATTGCAGATATATATTTGGTAAGCAGATTAAATTCTAATTATATAATTGGCAGGCCAGTTGTATATATGGTGATTGATGTTTTTTCAAGAATGATTGTTGGTTTTTATGTTGGGGTTGAAGGTCCAAGTTGGATGGGGGCTATGATGGCTCTTTATAATACAACAAGAAATAAAGTTGAACTTTGTAAAGAATTTGGAGTAAACATCCAGGAAGAAGCGTGGGAGTGTAGTTATCTTCCAGACTCATTAACTGTAGATAGAGGGGAAATGGAAAGTAAAAAGCCCCTAAACTTAGTTCAGAACTTAGGAGTGAGAATTGATATTCTTCCACCATACCGGGCTGATTGGAAAGGCATAGTAGAGCAAAACTTTAGGCGAATTAATAATAAGACACTTCATTGGCTTGAAGGAACAGTTAAAAGTGAGTTCAGAATTAGAGGAGAAAAGGATTATAGATTAGGTGCATCACTTAATTTAGAAGAATTCACGAAGATTATTATTTACAGTATATTGTATTTTAATAATAGGTATATGGATTACTACAATAGAGATGAACAAATGATTCGTGACAACGTAAATTCTACACCTAAAAACCTATGGAAATGGGGGATACAAAACAGAAGTGGTTTATTGAAAAGTTATCCAGAGGATATAATAAAATTTAACCTAATGCCATCAACAAGTTGCTCTATTAGTTATAAAGGATTGATGTTTCAAAAGAGAAAATATAGTAGTAGTGAGGCTGTAAGTTCAGGAATTTTTGAGCGTGCAAAACAGAAAGGAAGAATAAAAGTAAAAATATCCTATGATCCAAGAAATATGGATTATATTTATGTACATACAAATGATGGATTTACTAAATATAATTTAGTTGATAACAGTAAAAAGTTTTTATATTATGAAGAGATTGCTTGTATTAACGAAATTGAAGAACAAGAAAAAGAATATTATAAAAAAATTGATATACAAAATACTGCTGAGTTAAATGAAAGTATTGATATAATAGCAAAACAAGCTAAAGATAGATTTGAGGACGCAAAAGAATCTAAAAGCAAAAGAATTAAAAATATAAACATTAATAGAAAAATGGAAAAAGAATTAAATAGAGATGAAGAAGCGTGGGAATTAGAAAAGAAGGAGAGTAATGTGGCAAAAGTAATTAGTATTAATGATGATATAGATGAAGACGAATATGTACCAGCACCTCAATATTCAAATCTATTAAAGTTTGATTTAGATAAGGAGAAATAGGAGAATGGAAATAAGTTCAAAAAAGTTTGTTCAAGCTAAGTATACTAATCAAAAGATAAGCATATACCAAGATAACCCATACATAGAAGCTCTTCCAGATATAATTGATAATCCTGAAAAATTAGCAGAATTACTTAGTAGGTATCCGTATTTTAATAATAAGGATTTAGATTTGCCACCGTTATATAGAGTTCAATTAGTTAGAAATATTGAAAGCTATTACAAGCCATTATCTATGCACTTTAATATTGAACAAGTTATTTCAAGAATGATTAGGTTTGGATATTTACATAGAAATTCTTATAAAAAAGGTGAAAAAATTGTTTCAAGTGGTCAAAAATATGAAATAGAAGAAACATCTTTATCTACTTCACCAGAACTATCTATAATTGGAATAAGCGGAATTGGAAAAACAACATTGCTAAAGGCTATATTGTCTACTTATCCTAAGGTAATATTACATACAAATTATAAAGGTGATAGGACTGTTAGATATCAAATAACTTGGTTAATGGTTCAAACACCATCGAATGGTTCTCCAAAAGGTTTATGCTTAAACCTATTATCCCAGATAGATGAAATTTTTGGTGAGAATATGTATTATAGGAAAGGTGCAACAAAAAGAGTTGCCGAACTTCCAGAGTATGTAAGGCGGGTAGTTGAACAACATTCTGTGGGAGTGATAGTATTTGATGAATTACAAAATTTAAGAGGACTTGGAACAAAGAAGGAAGAAGAACTTTTAAATTTTTTCGTAGAACTTTCAAATACTATATCTGTACCAATTGTCTTAGTAGGCACTTTAAAAGCACTACCATTATTTAATAGTGAATTTAGAAATGCAAGAAGAATTTGTGGTGAAGGTAGTATTATATGGAATAGAATATCTAAGAATAATGAATGGAGAGCTTTTGTCCAAGGATTATTTAAATATCAGTGGACAAAAAAACGTGTTGAATTAAATGATGGATTATTAGATTTACTGTATGATAAGTCCCAAGGTATTACTGATATTGTTGTAAAATTATTTATATTTTCGCAATACAGAGCTATTTTAAGTGGAGTTGAAAAAATAACTAAAGGTATTATTAAATCGGTTGCAAAAGATTATTTAAAACCAATACAACCAATGCTTGATGCACTAAAAAGAGGAAATGAAGGAGAATTATCGCAATATGAGGACATTTACTTAAAAAAAGAAGATTGGGATGAATTCGAGAAGAGAGAAAAAGAAAAAGCTATGTTATATGAAAACCTTCAAGTTGGCAATGAGGAATTTCAAAATAAAGATGAATATAATAAAAAATCTAAAATTACATCTATAACTTCCTGGCTTATTCAGGCAGGATTCAATAAAAATGAAAGTGAAGAAGTAGCAAATCAGATAGTACGTAATTTAGGAGCAGATAAAGAGATAAATATTTTAAATAGGTATGCTTATGAAATGATTACAAGTAAAGATACAATTACTAAGGAAAATGTTCAAAGTAAGAGTTTTAAAAAAGATAAAGTTGCTAAAAAAGATGGATTAACCTCTATATATGAAGAGGCTAAAGCAAAAAAACAACCTATTTATGAATTGTTAAAAAAGTATAATTATATAGCTGAAATAAATGAATTTATTGTATAGGAGAAGAAAGTTGATTAGGTATTTTCCGAATATTTTCACTGATGAATTACTTTATAGTGCATTTTGTAGGTACTATGAAGATACAGAACAAGAAAGTCACAAAACTGCTTTAAAAGAATTATTATCTAAAGGCAATCCACTGGCTATTATTCAGTTTCCAAGTAACATTGAACTTTTTATAGAACAATTTAACGGTATAAGTTACTACAGTGCAGAGGATATTATTTTTAAATTTACTATGTTACCATTATGCTATCCTTTTTTAGATGTTGAGCGACAGGAATATGCTATCAATAATATGAAGGGCAACAATGGTAAAGGAATTTATATGAAGTTAGGTATTATGGCGAGTAACTTAAAAGCTCTTAGATTTTTAAAGTATTGTCCTGAATGTTTAAAAGAGGATAAAGGGAAGTATGGAGAAGTATACTGGCACAGAAGTCATAATGTAGTAGGAGTACATTTATGTCACAAACACAATAGGGTATTAGAACAATTTTGCCATATTTGTAATACACCTATTGCAACAAAGAATAAGTTTAAGCTTACGCCTTTAAGGACTGAATGTGATAATGGGCATGATATTACAAATCAGGGATTAATAGTAAAAAATAGAATTCGTTACGTGGAAGAACATAAAAAGATCTCTAAAGCTGTAGAATTTTTATTAAATTCAGATTTAAGGAGCTTTAATATAGAAAAGGTATTCAATAGATATATTAATTTATTAGGACAAAAAGGTTTTTTGACTATATCAGGTAGATTTAAAATGAAAGAATTGAAAGAACAATTTCTTAATTATTATAAAGAAGGGTTTTTACAAGACCTTAACCTTAGCATTGATTTATATTCTAACTGTAGTTGGTTAGAAGAACTATTACATAAGAGAAAAAAGATGACACATCCCATAAAACACATCTTACTTATCAATTTTTTAGTTGATGATTTTAAGGAGTTTTTCTACGGTGGAGATAAAGACTTAAACCTTTTCGGAGTAGGTCCATGGCCTTGTTTAAATCCAGTTGCAGAACACTTTAAACAGTCTGTAGTTTCAAAGTGTATTATTACAAAGTGTACTCATACTAAGAAACCAGTAGGGACATTTATATGTGATTGTGGGTTTATATATTCAAGAAAGGGACCAGATACTGAACCATGTCATAGATATAAAATAGGCACAATTAAAAAGTTTGGTCATGTATGGGAAGAAAAGCTAAAAAATGTATTGAATGAAGGTGGTAGCTTACGCTCTATGGCTAAAAAAATGAAGGTAGACCCAATGACAGTGAAAAAATATTCAGCAATTTTGAAAGATGACAATACAAGTAATAACACCACCTTTCAAAGAACTAATGTTAATTTTAAAATAAGCGAAAAGTATGCTAATAATATTAAAAGCTTCATGTCAACACATGAAAAAAAGATAACAAGAACTGAGTTAAGAAAAGTATTTCAGAAGGAGTATATATGGCTGTATAGACATAATAATGATTTACTACAAGAAATATTGCCTCCTAATTCGATTAGAAACAAAACTAATAATGTAAGGGTTAATTGGGATGAGAGAGATATAAATATTTGCGGGGCTATTAGTAGTGATATAGAGAAACTGTTAAGATTAGATAAAATTGTTAGAATAACATTAAGCAAAGTAGGAACTGATACAGGAACTTTATCAATTTTAGAACAGCATTTAAATAAGTTACCTAAGACTAAGGAAATAATAGAACAATTTAAAGAGAGCATTGAAGATTTCCAGATTAGAAGAGTTAGAAAGGTAGTTAATGATTTAATAAAAAATGGAGATGATATTTCAGAATGGAAGATTTATAGGAAGGCAGGAATAAGGAAAGATTGTAGTGAGAAGGTTAAGAACGAAATACAGCTAAGTATTAGTAATAGTTTTAAGAATATCATGTAGAATTAGACTAATCCTAATGCTTAATGGATTATATAAATAAGAAAGACATATTTAAAACTCTGTAGTATTTAATTATATTATAGAGTTTTTCATTGTATTGCTTTTATCAAAAAGTAAGAATAAAATATAAATTAGGTAAAAATAGAATTACTAATAGAGAGGTGGGCTTTTGAATATAAAGTTATTCTATAAAACTCAGAGAGAAATTGCTCACGTATTAAATCAAATTGTTGACCAGTATTGGGAAAATAATTTAAACGAAAAGGAATTGATTAGTTATATAAGTTCAATCTATAGAAATAACACAGGTAAGGTTAAAAAAGGAAGCAATTATACGTCAATCTTACAGCAGATATGTGGAAAGAGAAGGTTAGAGGTTATTAATAAAATATTAGAGATGAATAAAGAAACTAATAAAGAAAAGTGATACAACACCTAAATTCTTTAAAGGAGAGAAAGTATGCTTAAAGATATAATTGAAAAGAATGAAAATGTCGCTATAAATCAGAGGCAAATAGATATACTAAAAAGACATTTTCCTTCATGTTTTACCAATGAAGGGAATTTTGATGTAAAAAAGTTAGAACAAGTATTAAATGAAAATGAAGTAGATATTACAAAAGAAGGATATGAACTAAATTTCTTAGGGAAGTCTTACGCAAAGTTATTAACAGCACTCGAAAGTGAGACTGTAATAAAACCTGATTTAGAGCATAATAGTAAAGAAGAAAATAAGAGCAGTGAAAATATTTATATTACAGGTGATAACCTTGACTCTATTAAGCATTTGTTAAAATCATATGCAGGAAATATAAAATGTATATACATAGACCCTCCTTATAATACAGGTAGTGACGGGTTTGCTTATATGGATAATTTTAAGTTCACTCCTGAGCAATTATCAGAAAAGATAGGTATTTCAGAAGAAGAAGCTCAAAGAATATTAAATATGACATCCAGAGGTTCTGCTTCTCATTCAGCATGGCTTACATTTATGTATCCTCGCTTATACCTTTCGAGAGATTTGCTATCAGACGATGGTATTATATTTATATCAATTGATGATAACGAACTGGCAAATTTAAAATTATTATGTGATGAGATTTTTGGTGAACAAAACTTATTAAGCAATTTGATTTGGAAAACAGACGGTAATTTCGATAACCAGGCAAAAATTAAGAATTGCCATGAGTCAATTGTAGCTTATGCAAAAAACATACAGTGTTTTCCTGCACCTCCTGTCATAGACACCAATATTCCAGATACAAGTAAATTATATAAAGATGTAATAAGAAACACGGTTGTAAAAAATGGTCCTAAAAATCCTATTTCAAGTATTATAATTCCCAAGGGATTTCCCGCTGAAATTCAAAAAGGAATTATTGAAAATAGAGAAGGCTTTTGGCCTCAATATAATGTTAGTATTATTATTGAAGAATATAAAACACAGAATGAAGTGATTGCAACTACAGGATGGGGTTCAAAAGATTTATTAGAAAGTTTTATTAATGAGGGATACAAAAAAGTTTATGATACTAAAGGACAGGAATGTGAATTTATCTTAACTAAGACTGGAACTATAGAAGTTATCAAAAAAAGACTTGAAGACCAAAGCCACGTAATATCAGTGTTAACAAATTTAAGTAGTACGCAAAGTGCAGGTTCCCAATTAAAGGAAATGGGGATTCCTTTTTCATATCCTAAACCTGTGGAACTTATAAAATATCTTATTCAAATGAACACAGGAAATGATTTTACAATTTTAGATTTTTTCTCTGGTTCTGCAACAACAGCACATGCGATAATGCAATTAAACGCTGAGGATGGTGGTAATCGAAAATATATTATGGTTCAAATCCCAGAAAAGTGTAAGGAAGATGGGGAGGCTTATAAAGTTGGGTATAGAACTATAAATCAAATTGGAATTGATAGAATTAAACTGGCCTCAGAAAAGATAAAGAATGAAATAGATAAAGATATTGATTACGGATTTAAAATATATGAACTTGTTTCCTCACAAGAGCAAACTCTGGATAAAATTCTTGCTTTTGATCCAGATAAATTAGTTGAAGATATTTCAATACTAAAAGAGTTTGGAAGTGAAGCAGTGTTAATAACATGGAAGGTGCAAGATGGTTATGGATTTAACGCACAGCTTAAAGAAATAAATTTAAGTGAGTATACAGCATATCAATGTGATAATACACTATACTTTATTAATCCTAATATTACAACACAGGCTATCAAAATACTAATAGAAAAATACCAAAATGATAGTAGCTTTTTCCCTAATAGAATTATACTATTTGGTTATTCTTTTAATTTTACTCAATTAAGCCAGTTGAGAGATAACCTAAAACAATTGGCAGGTTGTAGAAAAATAGATGTTATTACACGATATTAGAGAGGAGGTAATAAAAAATGAGCATTATTCTTCAAGCAGGATTACCTCACCAGGAAAAAGCAATACAATACATTAATGATGTTTTTGAAGGGGTTAATATATTTAGAACTGCAAATAATTTTGAGAATAATAGAATTGACTTAAATTCACCTATTCTATTAAAGAATATCAAGAAGTTACAAGAGAAAATTCATCCAAGTATGAGAAATAATAATAACCTTAGTGATTATCTTAGCATTGATATTAAAATGGAAACAGGTACGGGAAAGACTTATGTTTATACAAAGATGATGTATGAGCTTCATAAGAATTATGGATTCAATAAATTTATTATATTAGTGCCAACTACTCCTATAAAAGCAGGTACAGGTCAATTTATTAAAGCTACTTATGTTAAAAATCACTTTATAGACCAGTATAATAATTCAGAGATTGAATTACATGTATTAAACCCACAGAAGAAAAAGAAAGGAAGAGAGTATTTTCCTTCTTCCGTAAGTGAGTTTGTAAAAGGCTCAAAGCTTGTAACAAATAAAATACATGTATTACTTGTTAATAGTCAAATGCTTACATCTAAGACTATGCAAAAAGAATATGATCAATCTTTTGAAGGCTTTTCAAAACCATTGGAGTCTTTAAAAGGTACAGCTCCAATTGTTATAATTGATGAACCACATAGATTTGATAAAAATAACAAGACATTTAAGTTTTTGATAGATAATATAAAGCCTCAGTGTATAGTGCGTTATGGAGCTACCTTTCCAGATACTAAGAAGGGCAAGGATTATCATAATCTAATATACAATTTGGGTTCATGTGAGTCTTTCAACCAAATGCTTGTAAAAGGTGTAGCTGTTGAATATCTTTCAAGTGTTTCTGAAAAAGAGGCTAAAGTTAAATTAACTTCTATAACTAAAAATCCTTTTACTGCTCACTTTCAGTTAGATAAGTTACAAAAGCTTAGCACTATTAGCTTGGTGAAAAATGACTCTCTTTCCGCTATTGATGAAGAGTTTAGAGGAGTTGAAATTCAGGCTATTTCAAACACAGAGGTTTTGCTTACAAATGGACTTATATTGAGAACTGGTGACGCTATATATCCCTCTGCTTTTGGTGTAACTTATCAAGAACTTATGTTAAGTTTAGCATTAACAAGACATTTTGAAACCGAAAGAAAAAACTTTTTAAGAAAGAATAAGATAAAATCGTTGGCATTATTCTTTATTGATAGCATACACTCCTATCGTGGCGATAATAATGATGGACATTTAAAATTATCTTTTGAGAAAATACTTTCGGGGCAGATAGAAAATGAAATAGCAGAGTTAGATAAGCTTATAGTTAAGGGATATGACTATAAGGAATATAAGCAATATCTACAGGCTTCATTAAATGACATTGGAGCAACACATGCAGGTTACTTTTCACAGGATAATGCAACCAGTGATGAAGAGATTATGGAAGAAATAAATGAAATACTTAATGAAAAGGAAAAATTATTAGCTATAAGAAACGAAGATGGTAGTTTTAATACAAGAAGATTTATATTTTCAAAGTGGACACTTAGAGAAGGTTGGGATAATCCTAATGTGTTTACAATAGCAAAGCTTCGTTCCAGTGGTAGTGAAATAAGTAAACTTCAAGAGATAGGTAGAGGATTACGTTTGCCAGTTGATGAATATGGAAATAGAATATCTGATGAACAGTTTTATTTAAATTATATAATTGACTACTCGGAAAAAGGTTTTGCTGATAGACTTATAAGGGAGATAAATGGAGATACTCCTGAGACATTTAAGTTAAGAGAAGATATTGTGAAGCAAGTCGCAGAGTCTTTGGGGTATACTTACGATAAGTTTAAAGGTGGATTGATGTTTAAAGATTATATTGATAATGACTTAAACATTAATGAAGATAAAAGACAGGAAATGTTTGCAGAATACCCTCAGCTTTCAAGTGGCTTACAAAAGGATAAAGTTGTCAATAAGAATAAAAAAGAAACTGGGGAAGTTAGAATAAGAGCTAATGTATATAAAGAACTTGCTGATTTATGGGAGAAATTAAATGAAAAGTATTTTATAACTTATGACAATATAACTGATGATGAACTTATAGAAGAAGTATATAATATTTTCAAAAAGGATGTGGGAAGTATCCTTACAGTAAAGAGTATTAGAGAAGAAACAGAGCAATATGGTGAAAAGATTTCTAAGAGAGATGGTTCAGGAACAATTCTACAGATAGATAACAATTTGCCATATAATGTTTTCTTAAATAAAATCTATGAGCAAACTAATTTACCAATAAAAATTATTCATAGTGCTTTAGTAAAGTATTCAAAAGAAGTTAAACTGGCAGATAGCTTTTTTAACGAAGCAACTGTAGGGAACTTTGTTACTGAGTTCTTTGAAAGAAAACAGGAGTTATTAATGGCAAGGTTTAGTTATCAGAAGATTACAGCTCCTATACACCCTACAGCACTTACAGATGAAAATGGAGCTATAAAAGAGGTTATTGCACAAGGAAGATTAGGAAAAATAACAGATAATTCAGTAGTTCCAGAGAGATATTTATATGATATTTGTGCATTTGATTCGCCACTTGAAAAAGATAATATAATAGTTGATAATATTAAAGAAATTATGGTTTTTGGGAAAATACCAAACAAAAGTATTAGAATTCCAACTGTAGTAGGTGAGTCATATAGCCCAGATTTTATGTATGTAATTGAAAGATCTGATGGAACAAAACAGTTAAATTTAGTTATTGAAACAAAAGGTAAAGATAATGTAAGTGACCTTATGGGCAAAGAAAAATATAAAATACAGTGTGCGGAAAAGTTTTTTGAGCTTATGAAACTTAATGGCTATGATGTTGTATTTAAGAGACAGCTTAATAATAATAATGTTAAAGCTATTGTTGAAAAAGTTTTAGCTTAAGAATAAGTATATAAACCGCTTTTAAGGCGGTTTATGACTATTGTTTTAATTAATATAGGGAGAATAGATTTATGAGATTTATATACTTATCAACTACAAAGGAAAAAGAATACGAAACAAAAGAAAGCACAATAAATTCATTCAAGGATTATTTAAGGGGCTCGTATAAGAAGTTCCATATAAGTGATGGTAAAATTGATAAAAATAAATTTGAAGTTAATGAAGATATATTTTTTCTCAGGGCTGAAAAAGTATTAGGATATTATACTTATAAAGTAATAGCATACTGCAAATCCAGGTCAGATATTAAAAAAACAGAGGAAAACGACTTGGATTTATATCCATACTATTTTGAAATAAACCCAAACAGTTTAAGGATATTTGTAGATGGGATTGATATAAAATATTTTCAGAATTTCGTTAATGATGCAAGTAATGGTATAAAAAAAGTAAATTTCACTGGCTCAATAAAAGGAAACCAATTTAATGGACCTACATCATGGATATACTTTGATAAAACAGATTCAGCTAAAATAATGGAATGGTTCAGAACAGTGATAATTGAAGAAAATATTCAAGTGATATGTAACCTATGATAGTTGAGAGGTGAAAATAATGCAAAATATTATAGTATGGTGTGCTGACGTAGGCTCAATAAAAAATAAAAGATTTGGATGGTGTAGAGCTGAATTAGGAACAGATGAAGGGCTTAGGTGTGGTATTAGTATTGAAGATTTTGCCATAGGTATAGCACAGGACTTATCAAATGGTTATAAAATTGCATTGGGATTTGAATGTCCTTTGTTTGTTCCTATTACAGATAACCCCATATATTTAACGAGCGGAAGGATAGGAGAAGGAGATAGACCTTGGAGTGCAGGGGCGGGTTGCGGTTCTTTAGCTACGGGACTAACTGAATGTGCATGGATATTGGCGAAGGTTAAGGACTCAGTTAAAAGTGAAATAAAGATAACATTCTCATGGGAAGAGTTCATTTCTAATTCCTTAAACCTATTTATTTGGGAGGCTTTTATTACTAAGAAATCGAAATCTGCAACGCATGATGGAGACGCACAGGTTGCTGTAAATGCTTTTATAAAACACTATCCTAACATTGTACAAGCTAATACCATTAGGGTAGATAACCCATATAACTTGATCGCGGCCGCTATATTAAGAGTAGGTATTTCCGAAAATATTAAACTATTAAAGCAATCGTGTATAGTAATTAAGGGATAATTAGAATATGAGTTTGAAATATTTAGGTATAAAAAGGTGGAGTACTAATGGATAACTTAACTGCAAGTATATTAGAGTATATAACTAAAAAGGATACTGATTATGCAATAATGATTGATGGAGATTGGGGAAGTGGAAAGACCTACTACTGGGACAATATAGTTAAAACTCAAATTGAGAATGTTAAAGTTGGAGGCAAAAATTATAAAACAATTTATATCTCCTTGTATGGCGTGGCAAGCTTAGACGAAATAAGTAAAAATATCTTTGTTCAGTCTTATACGCAAAAATATGGATGGTTTAGAAAGCTAAGAAAAAATAAAGTTATTAATAAAATACCAGAAATAGGTAAGATAGCTTTAAATGGAGCAGGACTATTGGGTTTATCTGTTGGTGATATTAATATTGATTTTTCAAAATTAACTTCATTTGGAAATATAGTATTGTGTTTTGATGATTTGGAGAGAGCAAATATTGAAGTATCAGAGGTACTTGGATATATTAATAATTTTGTAGAACATGACCATATTAAAACAATTATCATTGCAAATGAGAGGGAAATATCTGATAAATTAATTAAGCAAAATTTTGAAGCTAAGGCAATGACAGCAATTACCTTATTAGATAAGAGGAATGCTTTTAATGAAAATAACGATGTGTTTATGTCTAATAAGAAAAATGTAAGGGTAAGTCCAGAGATAATTATGGAGACTATTAGAGATACATTTGAAAGTAGTAATGAATATAAGAGAATTAAAGAAAAACTGGTTGGAAAGACATTCTTATATAAACCTAATTGTGAAAATATTATTGACAGTCTTATTGAGAACAGGGATAAAAAACTCTATGAGTTCTTAATGACAAACCATAAATTAATAATCGATACCTTTAATTTTAGTAATACAGGTAATTATAGAATACTTAGGCAAGCACTGAATGACTTTGATAGTATGTTTTCAGAAATAAATAAACATTATTTGAGTGTTAGTAATATAATTATGCAAACTCTTTTGATATTTACTTTAGCTCTTTCTTTAGAAACAAAATCGGGAAGATTGGATCCCAATATATTTAGAAGTATAAAATCAAGTCTTCAATATCAATCAGAAGTTTATGAGATGATGATGACAAGAAAAAAAAATGATTCAGAGATAGTAAACTTTAATAATAAATACTTTGGTGGTGTTTTTTTTAGAAAGGTTTTCTTTAAATTTGCTGAGGTTTATATAAGTACAGGTATTTTAGATAAGGAACTAATGTATAATGAAATTGATAGTTTAATAAGTGAAGCAGATACAAATAACATACCTCACTATAAGAAATTGTTTTACAATCCATATTGGGAGCTTAGTGACAGTGAATTTGACAAATCACTGGAACAAACATATTTAGATATAAAGAACGGAGATATATATTTTGTGTGTTACTTTAGGGGATATGTAACTTTTGTTTTAATGGAAAGACAAGGATTATTAAAAGAATATATGTTAGATTTTAAGCAAGTATTTTTAGACGGTCTGGAACTGGCTAAAAATAAGAATAGAGCATCAAAAGATTTGAGCATGGAATTTTTAGTTTCTGATGATGGCTCACTTTTAGAAGATGAAACCCTAAATACTATTAAAAGTAGAATTATTGAAATAAATAAACAAATACGAGAAGAGGAGAATAAGGTAGAAATTGAGGGGTTATTTAGTGTTTTAAAACAAGATGTAATAGAATTTGAGAGGATTGTGAAGAAAAGATTTTACATTTCTCCAATATTTTATTGCTATGACGTAAGTGAAATTTTAAATATTATTTTAAATATGCAGAATGGAGAAATAGTTTATTTTAGAAACTTTATTAAGGATAGATACAGAATTAATAATGAAAATTTACGAGAAGATTTTCACAATCTTAGGAGTTTAAAAAGACAACTTGATAAACATACAAACAACAAGCCAAATACTCTAAGTATTTCGAACATAAGAGAATTAAGCAAAACAATTAATGAGATTTGTAGTGAACATTAATTGAAAGAGACCAATTTAAAGGTCTCTTTTATAAATCATTCATTTGTTATATCTTTTATATAAGTAATTCATAGCCTTCTCTACTCGTTCATAATCATCACTACCTTGTGGATATGACGGACTTCTTCTTCCTGAAACTTTACCATTGTAAACCATCTGTATTTTGAATACGGGTACATCTTTATTCCATTTTTCTTTACCAAAAGCAATCCTATATGCAGTGTTTGCTGGGTGGGGTTCACTTGCTTTGACTAAAATATAGTCATCAGCTCTAAATATCTTTAACATAATAACACCTCCTAAAGCAATTGTATACCTTTTACAAACAAAGGTGAAATTTCAGGTGGGTGTGATTTTACAAGTATTTTCTGTAGGTTATATAAGAAGTTTATATTATATTTTGCTATAAAAGTATATAACGAAAGTCCTATACTTTTATAATGTTACTTATCAACGCTTTTAGAGCCAGATGTAACGAACGGTATCTATAGCGTCTTTACTCCTATACAATGTATAAGTATTCAAATCACAATATCAGTTTCCATATTTATTATTTATAATAATGACGATAAAATGAAACGGAGCGTAGAGTAGTTTCCGATATTATTATTTTTTATTGCAAAAATGTCTACCAAATAATCAGGGGTTAAGATACTTTTGAGTTTCCGTTTTTTTTATTTGTGAACAATTGTTGTTTAATTTAAATGTCATTTTATATAAGTAATATTGCTTAAAAATAAGCAATATTGCATGTAGGAAATGACATTTTTTTATTGCCAAAAAGAGGTGCCTTTATGAAGAATATCATCCGCAATTAGAAAGATAGTTATAGATGACTTTAATTCTTCTATTTTATATTTTGACATTAAGAATTTTTAGTATTATAATATTATACTGATGAGTATAAAAAACTTTGTTCTAATATAGAAAGGTATATTATTATGAAAGTAAGTATAAAAAAGATAACTAAGATGTATAAGATGGATTTAAAAAAAATTAGAGCCAGCTGGGCAACTATGATTATTGTAATGGGACTAGCTATATTACCGTCCTTATATGCATGGGTTAACATATATGCATCTTGGGATCCTTATTCTAATACTAAAGGCATAAAGGTGGGTATAGTAAACAACGATGTTGGAGGAAACATAAAAGGAATTGAATTTAATATTGGCAATGAGATAACGAAGATGCTTAAAGAAAATAAAAAATTAGGGTGGACATTCTATAAGGATGCAGATGAGGGAATTAAAAAGGCTGAAGAAGGAGAAGTATATGCAACCATAATAATACCGAGTGATTTTTCTTTAGAAATGAGCACACTGTTGGATAAAAAGCCTGTAAAGCCTAGCCTTGAATATTATGTAAATCAAAAAATTAATGCAATTGCCCCTAAGATGACTGATTCTGGTGCTTCAACTTTACAAAAAGAAATAAGTCAATCCTTTATAGAGACGGTTACTAAGAAGTTGTTTGAAATACTAAATAAAGCAGGAGTTAAAATAGACGAAAATTACGATAAAATAGAAAAATATAAGGGCACATTATATGCGATAAATGATAATTATCCAAACATAAATAAGACTTTAGACAAATTAATTGAAAAATCGGAGGGAACCTTTGTAAATATAGATAAGACTTCGGACAATATTACATTTATTCAAAATACTTTAAATAAAACTATACAGCTTAACGAGGACCTTAGCAAAAACTTAACTAACAAAAGCAATAAAATTGAAGATGTATCCCATGATGTAAAAGAAAATTTATCTATTATGGAAAATACTTTTTCAAAAATATCAACTACTACGGATGACCTTAGCAATAAACTCTCCATATATAAACCTGATATGCTAGCAGATATAGATGATGCAATATCAGAAGCTAATAGGCTTAGTGATGAAATGAAAGAAGTATCCAAGGACTTAGCTGATTTAGGTGAAGATGCACCTAAAGATTTAAGAGAACAATCTGATAAAATCATAAAAGACTTAAAAACTTACCAGGATCTTCTTAACACTTTAAAAAATTCTATATTATCTATAAGTGATAATAGTATAGATTTGTTAGATTCGGTAGTTGATTTAAATGACTCTATTTTAAAGGAATTTAAAGATGTTAATGATAAAATAGATAAGATATTAAAACCTGTAGATAATTTGCTGGACAGAGAAACTTTTTCAACAATCAGAAATAAGCTGAAAAATGTAGAAGATGATCTTTACGACGTTAGTAAGACAATAAAAAGAATAAGGAATACTTTGAAATATACTTCTAATGAAATAGAAAGTAGTGTTGATAGTATAAATGCTCAAATAGATGATATAAAAGGTTTAATACAAAGAAGTTCAAAAGAAATTGGTGATACAACCTCAGAAAAGGCATCTAAAGTATCTTCCGATTTCAAAAGAATAAGTGAAAATTTGGATAAGCTTAAAGGGCAGCTTACTACACTTAAAAGTAATCTTGCTAATAACAATAATGTTGAAAACATGCTTCCAGAAATATCAAAATTGACTCTTAATATATCAAATGACTTGAGCAAACTCAGCAATAGTCTTAATAGTGATATTGTACCTCAAGTTCAGGAAGCTCTACAAAAGGGAGCAGAGGGGGCTCTTGATTTAAACACTATGATTAAAAATATGAAGGATGATATGAACTTTTTAAAGGATTTTCTTTCGGACATATCATCACAAGGGAAAATAGCTGTAAAAGACATAAAAGATTTTCAAAAGCGAAATAAAGATATAGAAAAAAGAATTAGTGACATTACATCCAAAGTAAAGGCCTTTGACAATGAAGTAGATGTGAAAGATATTATGAGATTGCTTAAAACTGATGGGGATACAGAAGGGGATTTCTTAGCGCTTCCGGTTAATTTAAAAACCCATAACCTATTCCCAGTGGCAAACTATGGTGCTGGATTAACTCCTTTTTATACTACTCTTAGCTTATGGGTAGGTGCACTGCTTTTATCTGCTTTATTAAGTGTTAAATTTCATAATGGAGATTTTAGCTTTAATCCAAGAGAAGAGTACTTTGGCAAATACTTGCTATTTGTTTCTGTAGCTATAGTACAAGCGTTGATAGTTTCTATAGGAGATATATTTGTATTAGGTGTAAAAGTTCAATTTCCTATGCTTTTTATAGGTTTAGCAGTATATCAAAGTATAATATTTACCACTATAGTATATACATTGGTATCTTTGTTTAACAATGTTGGTAAGGCTATTGGAATTGTATTTTTAGTTTTTCAATTGGCTGGTTCTGGTGGAACATTCCCTATACAAGTCACTCCTAACTTATTCCAAAAAATACATTATGTGCTACCATTTACTTATGGCATAAGTGCTATGAGGGAGGCCCTTGCAGGAGTAACATATTCAACTTTATCAAAAGATATAATTGTATTATCTGTATTTTTCTTGATGTTTTTGGTGCTTGGATACATTTTGAAGTTAAGAACAACCAAACTATTTTCAAAATTAACACCTATGCTTAATGATTCAGGGGTTATTGGACACTAATATTATGGGGGGCCAAGGGTAATTTGAAAAGATTTAGAGTTTTTATTAGTGCATTTTCTATTATATTTCTCTTTGTTCTAATAGCTAGAAAATATTCTTACGATAGTGTAGTCTTATATAAGGCTTTTAACAAGACTGAAAAGGTTAATTCAATGAAAAGTGATACAGATATAATTTTAAGGGTTTCTGGAGAGAATATGACAGAAAAAGAGAAGGAAGACTTTCAAAGCCTTCTCCCAATGTTAAGCATGTTAAAATTATCGCTAGACACCAATTCTGCGGAAAATGACAAAAACACCGGCATGAGAATAGAAAGTGACATTAATGCTAAGTTCAAGGCTATGTCCTTTCATTCAAAAGTCTGGATTGATAATGATTTCGCTGAAGAACAGACTAGGCTTGAAGCAGTAATCAGCAGACCTTCATTATTTAATATTATTGAAATAAACTCCAAAAATTCTAAGGCATATATTAAAATGGAGTTTAACAAAATGAATGATAAGAATAATGTTTCTTTGCCGAATCATGGAAAGATGCTTAATTCTAGCAGTTATTCTCATGCTGATTTTTTTGATTTTATAAATAAATATATTAAGGAAGCTGACAGCTCTTCTAATAAAATTGAAAAGGTGGCAATTGAAAGCACGGATGAACATAATGGTGAAGAACATGTGGATATATATAATATACAATTAGATGATAAAGTTACTAAGTTTCTTCTTAGTGACATTGTCTCTAACCTAAAGAAAGATAAAGATACTGTAGAGTTTATTAAAAGAATTAAGGATTCTTTTATTTTGCTTCCGGAACTTAAGGTAGATAGTAAAAATGAAGATAAAAAAGAATTTTATAAAGCTATAAATGTTATTCATGATAATATACCTCTATATTGTAATATTATAGTAAACATTTTAGACAATATAGATACTTTCAATATTAATGAGGAAAGAGGAATAAAGTTAAGGTGCGGAGTTAATTCTAAAGGATATCTAGTAAGCGAAAGCATAATTTTAAAACTAAAGATTGATTTATCCAACATGAAAAACTTAATTAACAATGAGGAAGAAAAAAAATATACAGGAGTATACACTATTAACATAGAATTTAATAATAAACTTAATAATATTAATGAAGGAAAGAAAATCGATTTTCCGGTATTAAATAAGGAGAATTGCATAGATTACTTTAAGTGGACTAAATAGGCTTGGTAAAAGTTGCTGAGAGGATTATTTTATCAATGATTTCCATTAAATATTAGGGCACTAGTTGCACCAAATCAAGGCTTTTTTCCTAAGTATACAGATGGAATATATAATGATGGGGTAACGACAATGGTTGTAAGCAGAGGGTTAGGAAACAGCATTTTTCCTCTGTGAATTTTTAATCAGCCAGAGTTAGTGGTGGTTACTTTGAAAAAATAGTAAGTCTATATTATGCATATTTACATTTACGTAAATTAAAAGAATTTGCGGATAATCTAAAAGTTATTATAGATAAGTTTAGTATATAAGAAAAAAGCTTAGATAAGAATAGAGTCCCTAGTGAAAATTAATTACTAGGGGCTTTCTTTATGTACTATTATAAAAAGTATTTTGATATAATGATATTACCAGAAAATTGATGGGAAGTGAGAAATATGAAAAATGATTTTTATGACAGGTTGAGTATTAATCCAATAATAGCTGCTGTAAAGGACCTGACTACCCTAGAAAAGGCTATAGAATCCCCTTGTGAGGTAATTTTTTTGCTTACGGGGAATATATGCAATATTAAAAATATAGTTAGTAGAGTAAAAGCAAAAGATAAAAAAATATATATACATATAGATTTAATGGAGGGATTTGCAAGAGATTCTTATGCATTAACCTATATAAAAGAAAATATAAAACCTGATGGAATAATAACAACTAAATCTAACTTAATAAAGATAGCTAAGGAACTAAAAATTTTCGCTATACAACGATTATTTATAATAGATAGCTTATCCTTAAAAAGTGGAATACATTCTATAAACGCTATAAGACCAGATGCTATAGAAATTATGCCGGGAGTTATGCCTAAGATAACAAAGGAGATAAAACGGCAGGTGAATGTGCCTATAATCACTGGAGGATTAATAAGTGACAAAGAAGACGTAATAGGAAGTATTAATGCAGGAGCACTAGGTATATCTACAAGTAAAGAATATATATGGAATATGTAGAAAAAACATTGTGAAAAGGTTTTCTAGAGCTCTTGACTATAAAAAAAAATAGTGTTATAGTAGATATATAAAATATAATATTAAAAGGCAGAGTATAGAGAGCCATGATTTTAAAGGATATAATTGGATATCCTTTTGAGTCATGGCTTTTTTTAATTAAAGAGGGAGGAAAAATATGTTTGATGTAGTTGTTATTGGAGCTGGGGTTATAGGCTGTAGTATCGCAAGGGAACTATCAAGATATAATTTGAAGATTTGCGTATTAGAAAAGGGAGCAGATGTAGCAACAGGCACGTCTAAAGCTAACAGCGGGATAGTACATGCAGGCTTCGATGCTAAGCCAAATACACTAAAAGGAAAGCTAAATGCAAAAGGAAATTCTATGTTTGATATGCTTTCAAAAGAATTGGACTTCCCATTTAAGAGAAATGGATCTTTAGTCTTATGTTTCGACCAAAATGATATTGATAAATTAGAGGAACTAAAGATAAAAGGTGAAAATAATGCTGTACCAGGCATCAAAATATTAAATAAAGAAGAAGTATTAAAGCTAGAGCCAAGTATAAATGACAATATAGTAGCAGCTTTATATGCACCAACTGGAGGAATCGTATGTCCTTACGAGATGACTATAGCTTATGCTGAAAATGCATATACAAATGGAGTGGAATTCAAGTTAAATACTGAAGTTAAAAATATAGAAAAGTATCAAGAAGAATTTGTTATTGAAACCAGTGAAGGAAACTTTAAAAGTAAAATGGTTATAAATGCAGCTGGATTATTTGCAGATGATTTAAATAATATGATAAGCAAAAATAAGATAAACATCCTAGCTAGAAAGGGAGAATACTGTCTTTTTGATAAAACTGCTGGTGCTATGGCAACAAGAACTCTTTTCCAACTTCCAACAAAGATGGGTAAGGGAGTGCTAGTAACATCAACGGTAGACGGAAACTTGCTTATAGGACCCAATGCAGTAGATGTGGAAGATAAGTCAGATATATGCACATCTCAAGAAGGCTTGGATGATGTATTAGATAAAGCAAAAATAACTTTAAGAGAAGTTCCAATGAAACAAGTCATTACATCATTTTCAGGGCTTAGAGCCCACAGTACTATAGATGATTTTATAATATCAGAAGCTGAGGATGTAAAAGGATTTATAAATGTAGCAGGAATAGAATCACCAGGCCTTTCAAGTGCGCCGGCCATAGCAAAGATGATTGAAGATATGGTGGTTCAAAAGCTTTCTCCAACTAAAAATCAGAAGTTTAATCCTGTAAGACAAGGAATTCCTAAGTTTAGAGAAATGAATAACGAAGAAAGAAAGAACTTAATTAGCAAGGACCCATCTTATGGAAAAATGATATGCAGATGTGAAACAGTAACAGAAGGAGAAATACTAAGTGCTATAAAAAGACCACTTGGAGCAAGAGACTTAGATGGAGTTAAAAGAAGAACGAGAGCAGGTATGGGAAGATGCCAATCAGGTTTCTGCTCAACAAAGATAGTTACAATACTATCAAGAGAATTAAATATACCTGAGATTGAGATAACTAAGTTTGGTGGAGACTCTAGGTTGCTAATAGGTAGAAATAAAGAAATATAGTTTGGGGGAGTGGAAAATGAGACAGCACGATTTAGTGATAATAGGTGGAGGTCCTGCAGGTCTTGCTGCAGCAGTAGGGGCAAGAGAAGAAGGGACAGAAGATATATTAATATTGGAGAGAGACAATTGCCTTGGGGGAATACTAAATCAATGTATTCATAATGGATTTGGACTTCATACTTTTAAGGAAGAACTTACAGGACCAGAGTATGCTGAAAGATTTATAGATAAGGTAAAAGAAATGAATGTACCATATAAATTAAATACTATGGTTATAGATATAAACAAGGATAAAGTTATAACGGCAGTTAACGAAGAGGATGGTATTTTAGAAATTAAAGCAAAAGCTATAATTTTGGCTATGGGATGTCGGGAAAGACCAAGAGGAGCTATAAATATACCGGGAAGTAGATGTGCAGGCATATATTCTGCAGGGGCTGCTCAAAAGTTTGTAAATATTGATGGATACATGCCAGGTAAGGAAGTAGTTATCCTTGGTTCTGGAGATATAGGACTTATAATGGCAAGAAGAATGACTTTAGAAGGTGCTAAGGTCAAGGCTGTTGTTGAACTTATGCCATATTCGGGAGGACTTAAGAGAAATATTGTTCAATGTTTAGATGACTTTGGTATTCCGTTAAAGCTTGCCCATACTGTTACTGATATAAAAGGAAAAGACAGACTTGAAGGAGTTACTATAGCAAAGGTAGATGAAAATCGCAGACCTATAAAAGGAACAAAAGAGTACATTCCTTGTGATACTCTGCTTTTATCTGTAGGTCTTGTTCCAGAAAATGAGTTATCTGCAAAAGCTGATGTGGAGTTATCACAAGTTACAGGAGGTCCAATAGTTAACGAAAGCCTTCAAACTAATATTGAAGGGGTTTTTGCTTGCGGGAATGTGCTTCATGTTCATGACTTAGTTGATTATGTTACAGAGGAAAGTGTAAATGCAGGAAAAAATGCTGTGAAATATATAAAGGGACAGACTTTTAATAAGGCAGGAATAGAGGTAATTGCAACAAATGGAGCTAGATACACTGTTCCTAAATTTATTAATCCAGAAAACATAGATAAGCTAATAGATTTAAGATTTAGAGTTGGAGATGTTTACAAAGATAGCTATGTTTCTATTTACTTCGATGAAGTAAGAGAGATGCATATGAAGAAAAGAATACTTACGCCAGGGGAAATGGAAACAGTAAAACTTACAAAGGCACTATTTGAAAAACATCCGAATTGTAAGAAGATTACTGTTAAGGTGGAAGGAGAGTAATAGTTATGAGTGAAAGAAGAGAGTTAACATGCATTGGTTGTCCGGTAGGGTGTATGTTAGAAGTTACATTAGAAAATGGAGCAGTAATAGATGTAAAGGGGAATACATGCCTAATAGGAAAGAACTATGCAGAAAAAGAGTGTACTAATCCTACAAGAATAGTTACTTCCTCTGTTAAAGTAAGAAATGGAGAGATTAATGCAGTTTCTGTAAAAACAGAGTCAGATATTCCAAAGAGTAAAATAATGCAGTGCATAGAAGAACTTAAAGGTATAGTTGTGGAGGCACCTGTCGATATAGGTGACATTATAGTGGCAAATGTTGCTGAAACAGGGGTTAATGTTATTGCTACTAAGGGTATTGCAAAACAAAACTAGATGGTATATAATACAAATATAGAGAATTTTTAGAAAATATTTCGGTAAAATAAGATAGCGTAGGCGGAGATATGAGAGCCATTGTTAAGAAGGGGATAAAGTCCTTTTCTTAATGATGGCTTTTTTTAATCTTCATATTCAACCGCCTTATAAAAACGGTTTCAATTATATATTAGTTATTGAGTTTATATCAAATAGATATAAATTTAATATAAAAAATAACAAGGACTAAGGGGGAGTAGTTATGTCTAGTCTTATGGGTGAGTTTTTAGGGACAATGCTGTTGATTCTACTAGGTGATGGTGTAGTGGCAGGTGTAGCTTTGAACAAAAGTAAAGCCCAAAATGCTGGATGGATGGTTGTAACCGCTGCCTGGGCATGCGCAGTTGCAATTCCAGCATTCATATTTGGCTCTGTAAGTGGGGCACATTTTAATCCAGCACTTACAATAGCTTTAGCGGCCATTGGGAATTTTTCTTGGGCACAAGTTCCAGGATATATAATCGCTCAATTTTTAGGAGCTATTGTAGGAGCTACTTTAGTATGGCTTGCTTATTTACCACATTGGGCAGAAACAGAAGATAAGTCAGCAAAACTGGGAGTATTTTGTACAGCACCAGCAATAAGAAATACTACAGGAAATCTTATAACTGAAATAATAGGTACTTTTGTATTAGTATTTGGAATTTTAGGACTTGGTCAAGTTAAGATGGCAGATGGACTTGGAACTTTAGCAGTAGGATTGTTGATATTAGTTATAGGTCTTTCTTTAGGAGCACCTACAGGATATGCTATAAATCCAGCTAGAGATTTAGGACCTCGTATAGCACATGCAATACTTCCGATAGCAGGAAAGGGAGATTCTGATTGGGGATATTCATGGATACCAGTTATAGGACCAGTTATAGGAGCATTAATTGGAGCTATATTATTTGTAATAGTATTTTAATGTAAATGTTATTAATCAATATTGGATAATATGAAAACCTTTAAATAAGTATTTGGGAATGAAGGGGAGGAAAATAAAATGGAAAAAGAAAAGTATATAATGGCGCTAGATCAAGGTACAACAAGTTCAAGATGTATAATATTCAATAAGCAAGGTGAAATAGTTGCCGTATCACAAAAGGAATTTACTCAAATATATCCCAAAGCAGGTTGGGTTGAGCATAATGCAATGGAAATTTGGGGAACACAGGCTGGTGTTGCAGGAGAAGCATTAGCAAAGGCAAGCCTAGATGCAACTGATATTGCATCCATAGGTATTACCAATCAAAGAGAAACGGTAGTAGTGTGGAATAAGAGAACAGGAATCCCTGTATATAATGCTATTGTATGGCAATGTAGAAGAACTGCAGAATATTGTGATGAGTTAAGAGGAAAAGGCTTTGATAAAGTAGTAAAGGATAAGACAGGCCTTATTTTAGATGCATATTTCTCAGGAACAAAGGTTAAATGGATACTAGATAATGTTCCAGGAGCTAGAGAAAAAGCAGAAAATGGAGAATTACTTTTCGGTAATATAGATACATGGCTAATTTGGAATTTAACAAAGGGAAAGGTTCATGCAACTGATTATACAAATGCCTCAAGAACAATGCTTTACAATATACATGAACTAAAATGGGATGATGAACTTTTAGAAGAACTTAATATACCAAAATCAATGCTTCCAGAAGTAAAACCTTCCAGCGCTATCTATGGAGAAACTGATGAACTTATATTTGGATCACCAATTATAATAGGTGGAGTTGCTGGAGACCAACAAGCAGCATTATTCGGACAAGTTTGTTGTTCAGAAGGTATGGCTAAGAACACATACGGAACAGGATGTTTCTTGCTTATGAATACTGGAAAGAAGCCTGTAGAATCTAAAAATGGATTGCTTACAACTATGGCTGCTTGCTATAATGGAACTCCAGAATATGCTCTTGAAGGAAGTATATTTGTAGGTGGAGCAGTTATTCAATGGATTCGTGATGAGCTTAGAATGATTAAAAGTGCAGCAGAGTCTGAAAAATATGCAGAAGCAGTTGAAGATTCTAATGGAGTATATGTAGTGCCAGCTTTTGTTGGACTTGGAGCACCTTATTGGGATGCATACGCAAGGGGAACTATAGTAGGGCTTACAAGAGGAGCTAAGAAGGAACACTTTATAAGAGCAGCATTAGAATCTTTAGCATATCAAACACATGATGTATTAAAGGCTATGGAAGAAGATTCAGGAGTAAAATTACAGACATTAAAGGTTGATGGAGGAGCATGTGCTAACAATTTCTTAATGCAGTTCCAAGCTGATATATTAGATACACCAGTTCAAAGACCAGAAGTTATAGAAACTACAGCACTTGGTGCAGCATATTTGGCAGGGCTTGCAGTGAAATACTGGAATGATTTAGATGATATATGTTCAAGCTGTAAGACATCAAAGACTTTCACACCTAACATGGAAGAAGAAAAGAGAGAAAAGCTTGTTGCTGGATGGCATAAGGCAGTTGGAAGATCACAGGAATGGGAAAAATAATTAAATAATTAAAATATATGTGAAGCAATAAAAAAGTTGAGTGTGATTAAGCTATATTAATCAATACTCAACTTTTTTTATTTGCAAACAAATGTTTAAAAAAAAGATGAATTTTATTAAAATTAAATTTAAATGGTAAAATATCAATAATATTGGAAGCAATATCATAAATTAAGATGACATTTTGTCGTATATAAGACATTTTTAAGAAAAAATGTTATATAAATTCTACGGTTCGTCATCAAAACCCTTACTTCGACTAATATGACATGATATAATTCTTTTACTTATTATATAAATTTAATATAAGAGAAATTGAAAATAGCAAATCCATCGAAAGTTGGAGACGCAAAGCCATGAGTCTAAAGCAAATTAAATTGCCATGATAGTCAGGTTGCCAATAAAATGATAGTAATTAATCATAGCAGGCAATATCTTATTGTCTGCCATTTTTATTTTAGTCATAGAAAAGGAGAGAGATAGTAATGAAAAAAGTACTTATAGTTGATGATGCAGCATTTATGAGAATGAGTTTAAAATCTATGCTTGAAAGAAATGGTTTTGAGGTAGTTGGCGAAGCTGAGAATGGAGATGTTGGTGTAAAAAAATATCTTCAGCTAAAGCCTGATGTTGTAACTATGGATATAACGATGCCTGAAAAAGATGGTGTTGAAGCGTTGAAAGAAATTAAATCACTTGATCCAAATGCAAAGGTTGTTATGGTTTCAGCAATGGGGCAGGAAAAGTTTATACGTGAATCTGTAATGCTTGGAGCTAAGTCATTTATAGTAAAACCTTTTAAAGAGGAACATGTAATAAAAATTTTAGCACAGGTGATGGGAATTTAAACAATACATTTAAGAAAGGGGTGAATTAGTTGTCAGATAATTTCAGTCAGGAACCTCTACTCGATATGTATATATTTGAAACTACGCAGCTTATTGAACAACTTGAACAGATTATAATAAACAATGAAAAATCAGGTTGCTTTAAAGAAGATGCAATTAATGAAGTTTTTAGAATCATGCATACGATAAAAGGTTCCTCTGCCATGATGACCTTTGATAATATAACAACAGTTGCGCACTCTATGGAAGATCTATTCTTCTTTATCCGTGAAAACGAACGCATAAATGTTGACTGCTCAAAACTTTCTGATATAGTTCTGAATGGGATTGATTTTGCTAAGGCTGAAGTGAGCAAGGTTATTGATAAGAAAAAACCTGATGGAGATGCATCTTTGCTTATCTCTGATATAAATAATTTTTTATCAGAGTTAAAGCAAAGCAATGAGATATTATGCAATAAAGAAACAAGGGAAAGGGTAATACAAACCGTTAATGAGCCAAAAAACTTTATAAATTTAGTAGCCTATGATGTTTCAAAGGAAAACGAGTTTAAATCTATAATTTATTTTGAAGAAGGCTGTGAAATGGAGGATATCAGGGCATTTAGTATAATACAGGATCTTAAGGATCTAGTAGAAGAAGTTCACCATGTACCTGAAGAAGTTTTTGAAAACGAGAATTGTATTGATATTATCCGTAAGGATGGGTTTAAAATATTTTTTAAAACATGCAAGGATTATGAAGAAATAAACAAATTTTTTATGAATTTAGCTTTAATAAGAGATTTTGAACTTATTCAAGTAAAGGATAGCGAGAAATTTGATCAATTGTATAAAGATGAACAGATTCATATAGACGAAAGTTCTGTAAAAGTTCCAAAAATCCAAGGTAAGTATATAGGTGATAGTAAAAAAGTTGAACAATCTACCAATTCGCATCATAGCATAATTAGCGTGAATGTTGATAAGCTTGATAAGCTTATGAATATAGTAGGGGAACTGGTTATTTCTGAGGCTATGGTTATTCAAAATCCTGATTTAAAAGGCTTGACTATTGATAATTTCCAAAAGGCTGCAAGACAGCTTCAAAAAATTACTAGCGAACTTCAGGATGTTGTTATGTCTATACGAATGGTGCCATTGGCTGCGACCTTTAAAAAGATGAATAGAATTGTTCGAGATATGTCCAAAAAGTTATCAAAAGAAGTTAGACTTGAAATCATAGGGGAAGATACAGAAGTTGATAAAAATATTATAGAACATATCTCTGATCCTATTATACATCTTGTTAGAAATTCTATCGACCATGGGCTAGAAACTCCAGAAGTGAGGATGGCAAAAGGTAAGTCTAAAATTGGAACAGTTACTTTAGAGGCAAAAAATGAGGGCAGCGATGTATTTATAATTATCAAGGATGATGGTAAGGGATTAAATCGAGAAAAAATACTTGCAAAGGCAAAAGAGAATGGGCTTATTAATAAACCTGAAAATGAGATTTCAGATAAAGAAGTGTTCTCATATATTTTCCTTCCGGGGTTTTCTACTAATAGTGAAGTAACGGAGTATTCCGGGCGTGGTGTTGGCATGGATGTAGTAACCAAAAACATCAGTGCAGTTGGAGGGAATGTTTCAATTGATAGTATACCTAATAAGGGAACTACTATAACATTAAAAATACCACTTACTCTTGCAATTATGGATGGAATGACGATAAGAGTGGGAGAATCAACTTATACTTTACCGCTTATAAGCATTAAAGAATCCTTTAAACCAAAAGAAGAAGATATAATCACTGATCCGGATGGTAATAAAATGATTATGATTAGAGGAGAATGTTATCCTATTTTAAAATTGCATGAATTGTATAAAGTAAAGACTAAAGTAACAGATATTCAAGATGGAATTATGCTAATGATCAATAATGAAGGTAAAAATATTTGTATCTTTGCTGACAAGTTAATTGGTGAGCAGCAAGTGGTTGTAAAGGCATTGCCGGAATATATTAAAAAGTTAAATAAGGCAAGAGGACTATCAGGTTGTACGTTACTTGGAGATGGAAGTATTAGTTTAATATTAGATGTTTCAGAATTAGTTAATTATTAAAAAGAATGGAGATGGAAACATGGCAAACATAGCTGAAGATCATTTAGAAATGGAAGAAGATACCCAAAAGAATAGATACTTGACCTTTTCGCTTGGAAAGGAGACATACGGAATAGAAATTAAGTATGTTACAGAAATAATAGGGCTTCAAGTTATAACAGAAATCCCAGAACTTCCAAAGTACATTAAAGGAATTATAAATCTGCGAGGCAAGGTAATTCCTGTAATGGATATAAGACTCCGTTTTAAAAAGGAAGCACTTGAATATAATGATAGGACTTGTGTGATTGTTGTAGATATCAATGATATTTCTATAGGTCTTATAGTAGATAGTGTTGCAGAAGTTCTTACAATTCCAGAAGTAGATATTGTTGAGCCGCCACAAATGAAGAAAGGATTCAATAATAGATATATAAAAAGTATAGGAAAAGTTGGAGAGAGTGTTAAATTACTGCTTGATTGTGAAAAATTATTGAATGAGGATGAATTGGAAGATTTAAGTGAAGTATTATAAAAATAATTAATATGATTAAGTATGGGGAGGAATTAAATAAATGAAGTGGTTTTATAATTTAAAGATTGCTACAAAGCTCGTTACTAGCTTTATAATTGTAGCACTTATTGCAGGAATAGTAGGGGCTATTGGTATTATAAATATAACTAAAATTAATAAGCTAGATACTGATATGTATAATAGGCATACAGCAACAATGCCTGATTTGGCAAATGTTGCTAGATCATATCAAAGAGAACGCGTAGAATTAAGAAATTTGTATATGGATAAAGATCCAAGTAAAAGGCAAGAAACCATAAATAAATTTAAAGAACAAGAAAAAATTATTGTAGACGGCATGGCAGGTTTTCAAGCTGGAATAAAGGATCCTAGCGTTCAAACTAGTTTCGATGCATTATCAAAATCCTTAAATAACTTTAATCAATACCGTGACAATGTGATAAGTCTTGCTCAAGCGAATAAGATGGATGAAGTGTATAATCAATTGACTAGTACTAATGCTGAACAAATTGCAAATGATGTACAAAAGTATACAGATGATGTTATGAGTTTAAAAACAGAACTTGCTAGGCAAGCCTCTGAAGCTAATGATGCCTCAGCAAGAGTGGCAACTATTACAATGGTTATCATAATATCAATTGGCGTATTTGTATCAGTAATTTTAGGTATATTTATATCTCGTATTATAAGCAAGCCGGTAACTAAAATGGTAGAAGCTGCAAACAAACTTGCTTTAGGGGATGTAAATGTAAATGTTGAAGCTGATACTAAAGATGAAATAGGTAGTCTTGCAGAATCTTTTGGAAGAATGATAGCGAATATTCGAGGGCAAGCCTTAGCTGTTGAAAGGATAGCTGCAGGTGATTTAACTATTGAGGTCGATGTTAGATCAGAAAATGATCTTCTTGGGAAAAAACTATCCGAGATGATTGAAAAAAATAATGAAATATTAACAAATATCAATAATGCTTCAGAACAAGTGGCTTCAGGTTCAAAGCAGGTATCTGATTCAAGTATATCTCTTTCACAAGGAGCAACTGAGCAAGCAAGTTCAGTTGAAGAGTTAACTGCTTCCCTGGAAGAAATATCTTCACAAACAAAATTAAATGCTGAAAACGCTAATGAGGCAAGTGAATTAGCTGAAGTGGCTAAATCAAATGCGATACATGGTAATAATCAAATGAAGGAAATGCTTACAGCTATAGAGGATATAAATGATGCGTCAAGTAATATATCAAAAATTATTAAAGTAATTGATGATATTGCTTTCCAAACTAATATTCTTGCATTGAATGCTGCTGTAGAAGCTGCAAGAGCAGGTCAACATGGTAAGGGTTTTGCAGTTGTAGCTGAGGAAGTGAGAAATCTTGCTGCACGCTCAGCCAATGCTGCTAAAGAAACAACAGATATGATTGAAGATTCAATTAAGAAATCTGAAGGTGGTACAAAAATTGCAAGGAATACCGCTGGAGCTCTTAATGAAATAGTAAATGGTGTTGAAAAGGTAGCAAGTCTTGTAAATGATATTGCTGTTGCTTCAAATGAACAAGCTTCAGGTATAGAACAAGTTAATCAAGGAATTATGCAGGTATCACAGGTTATTCAAGCTAACTCAGCTACTTCTGAGGAAAGCGCAGCAGCAAGTGAGGAACTTTCAAGTCAAGCTGTACTTCTTAAAGAAATGGTTGGAAGATTTAAGTTAAAGCAAAAAATTAAATCCTATAATAGTATGGATGAATTAGACCCTGATATATTAAAAATGTTTCAAAAAATGGCGGAAAAGAAGAATAAGACGAATTTTACAAATGGAGCATATGAAGAAGCTGCACTTACAAACTCAAAAATTATGTTAAGTGATAAGGAATTTGGAAAATATTAATATGGTTTATATGGGGGTAAGTCGTTAGGTGCCCCCTTTCTTAAAGGGAAGGTGAGTTTTTGCTTACAATTACTTCAAAAGAGTTCAAACAACTAGCTGATTATATAAAAGCAAATTACGGCATACGTTTGAAAGAGGAAAAGAAAACCCTTGTAACAGGTAGGCTTTATAACGTACTTATGGATAATAATTTTAGCAGTTTTTCTGATTATTATGAGTACATTATATCTGACAAAACTGGAGATGCAGTAAATACACTTGTTAATAAGATTACTACTAATCACACGTTTTTTATGAGAGAAGTAGACCATTTTTACTATTTCAGAGACAAAGTTCTTCCATACTTGAAAAAGATAGAAAGAGAAAAAGATTTGAGAATATGGAGTGCAGGATGCTCTACTGGAGAAGAACCATATACCCTTGCAATGATTATAGATGAATTCTTCGGTAAAGAAAAGATGTTGTGGGATACTAAAATTTTGGCTACGGATATTTCAAGTAAAGTGATTGATGCTGCAATAAAAGGAATATATAGTAATGAAGATATAGCTACACTTCCTCATACTTGGAATCTTAACTATTTTAGGAAATATGATAATGAAAATAGCGTAGTTACTGATAAGATAAAGAATGAAATTATATATAGGAAATTTAATCTTATGGATGCAGTATTTCCATTTAAGCGGAAATTCCATGTGATATTTTGTAGAAATGTCATGATTTATTTTGATGCTAAAACAAAGATGGAACTCGTTAATAAGCTTTATGATATGACGGAATATGGAGGATATTTATTTATTGGCCATTCAGAATCCTTAAATAGGGAAGAAACAAAGTATAGATATATCATGCCTGCAGTATATAGAAAAGAATAGGTGAGGTGATGCTATGCATGTAGGGAAAAAGATAAGAGTACTAATTGTAGATGATAGCGCATTATTTAGGGAAGTATTATCTAGAGGAATTTCAACTGATCCATACATAGAAGTGGTAGCAAAAGCTGTGGATCCTTTTGATGCAAGAGATAAAATACTAGAGTTTCATCCAGATGTTATGACTTGCGATGTAGAAATGCCCAAAATGAATGGAATAGAGTTCATTCGTAGGCTGCTTCCTCAGTATCAACTTCCCGTAATTGTTGTCAGTACAGTAAGTGAGGCGGTATTCGATGCAATGAGTGCAGGGGCAGTTGATTTTGTTACTAAGCCAAATAAACAGTCACCAGAGGATATAGAATCTTTTATTAATCACCTAATAGCTAAAATAAAGATTGCTGCTACTGCAAAAATTGCAATGCCAAAAGACTTTTATAAAATGAAAACAATTGCAAGAGAAGAATTTAATGTATGTAGTACAAATAAAATAATTGCCATAGGGGCATCAACAGGAGGTACAGAAGCTATACATGCTCTATTAAGCAATCTTCCAAATAATATTCCAGGAATTGTGATTGTTCAACATATTCCTCCAGTTTTTTCTGCAATGTTTGCACAAAGACTTAACAATTCCACTAATCTTAAAGTAAAAGAAGCACAAACGGGTGATTTTCTAGAGCCAGGTAATGTTTTAATAGCTCCTGGCGATATGCATATGAGAGTTAAGAAGGTTGGCGATAAATATAAAGTAGAATGCTTTCAAGGAGATAAAGTGAACGGCCATTGTCCTTCTGTTGATGTTCTGTTTGAGTCGGTAGCAAAGGAATGTGGTGGTAATGCTATTGGAGTTATTCTTACAGGTATGGGATACGATGGAGCAAAGGGACTTCTTTCAATGCGTAGGAGAGGAGCAAGAACTATTGGACAAGATGAGAAATCATCTATCGTCTACGGAATGCCAAAGGTAGCATATAACATTGGAGCAGTTGAGAAACAAGCTTCACTTGATGGAATACCTCGGGTTATATTTTCAATATTAAAGTATAATAAGTGAAGCTTCGGTAGTATTAAATAAAGTTGAATTGCCATAGTAAAGTATATAATAATTATTAAGTATAACAATGGAGGTACAAAATGAAGTCAGAATACATAAATCCATTTATAGAAGGAACTGAATCAGTTATTAAGATGCTTTGTGGCATTGAAGTTAAGCGTCAGAAAACATATTTAAAGAATTTCCCAATTTTATTTAATCAAGTTGTTATAATGATAGGAGTAATTGGAAAGATTAAAGGACAAGTGTGCTTTGAATTATCTATAGATACTGCAAAAAGAATTGCATCTGCCATGATGGGTGGTGTATCAGTACTAGAGCTAGATGAAATAAGCAAGAGCGCAGTTTCAGAGATGGGGAATATGATTATGGGTAATGTAAGTACTATATTTGAAAGCAAGGATATGAGAATTGATATTACCCCACCAACATTGTTAACAGGAGAAAAAATTGAAGTGTCAAATAGACTTCCTAATATTGTGATTCCATTGGAACTTGAAGGATTAGGAACTATGTTAATAAATGTTGCAGCGGAGGAGATACTCTAATAAGAGAATTTGATATAGCTTTATATTTTCATAGGATAACAAATAAGGGAGGAATAACATATGAAATGGTTCAGAAATTTAAGAATTAGTACGAAGCTTATCTCTGCATTTATATCAATTTCAATACTTGCAGGAATTGTTGGTGTAGTGGGTGTAAGTAATATTAAGACTATAGATAAAAAATATTCAGGTTTATTTACTAATTTTGGTGTAGCCCAGGGTGATATTGGACAATTAGGTGTTGCATTTAATGATTCAAGAAGTGTGATAAGAGATATAATTTTTTTAAAAGATATAAATAAAAGAACTGAAAATATTAATAAATTAAAAGAATCAGATAAGAAAATGAAAGAACAACTAAATAAAATTCAAAATTCACTAGATACAGATGAAGGGCGTTTCATTTATAAGAATTTAACAGAATTAATTGAAAAGTATAACTCTTCTAGAGATAAGGCAATAAATCTAGTACTTACTAATCAATTAGAAAAAGCTCAATCAATTTTTTATACTGAAGCCGCACAACCTGCTAAGGACATCGATGATAATATACACAAATTATTTTCAATTAAATCAACAACTGGTAATCAGATGTCTGGTAAATATTCAAGTGATACAACTAGAGCAATTATAATAATGATTATTGTTGTTATAATAGCCATGGTTACTGCCGTGCTTCTAGGAATATTTATTTCTAGCATAATCAGTAAACCAATAGTACAGCTGATGAATGCTTCAAACAAAATTGCAGATGGTGATCTTGATGTAGCTATAGATATTGATGCTAAGGATGAAGTTGGAGTTCTAGCAGCTTCATTTACTAAAATGTCTATCAATATAAATGAAGTTATGACAAATATAAATAATGCAGCAGAACAAGTTGCAGCTGGTTCAAAGCAACTTTCAGATTCAAGTATAGAACTGTCTCAAGGAGCGACTGAGCAGGCAACTTCTATTGAAGAATTAACAGCTTCTATAGAGGAGATTTCATCACAAACCAAGTTAAATGCAGATAATGCAAATGAAGCAAATGAACTTGCAGAAATTGCAAAGAAAAATGCAATTCAAGGAAATGAACAAATGGAAGAAATGCTGGAGGCGATGAAAGAAATAAACAAGTCATCCTCCAACATATCTAAGATTATTAAGGTTATTGATGAAATAGCTTTTCAAACAAATATACTTGCTTTAAATGCTGCTGTAGAAGCAGCAAGAGCTGGACAACATGGGAAGGGATTTGCAGTAGTTGCAGAGGAAGTAAGAAATTTGGCAGCCCGTTCTGCAAATGCAGCTAAAGAAACTACCGACATGATAGAGGGATCAATAAAGAAAGTTGAAGATGGAACTAAGATCGCTACTGAAACCGCAGAAGCCTTAAATAAAATTGTTAAAGATGTAGATAAAGTGGCAAATATTGTAGGTGATATAGCCAATGCATCAGATGAACAAGCATCAGGTGCTGCGCAGATAAGTCAAGCTATAATGCAAGTATCTGAAGTGGTTCAAACTAACTCTACTACGTCAGAGGAAAGTGCGGCTGCAAGTGAAGAATTATCTAGCCAGGCTGAGCTGCTTAAAGAACAGGTAGCAAAGTTTAAGCTTAAAAGGGTTAATAATTCAGCATATAAAAGCGCAGAATACTTGAGTCCAGAGATATTAAAGATGCTTGATAATATGGGTAGTAAGAACAGTAATAGAAACTTTGGAAATCAATTATATAAAGAAGAGGTTGCTATTGATAGAGTTAAACCCAAAAAAATAGTATTAAGCGATAAAGAATTTGGAAAGTATTAGACATTAACTAATTAGAGTATTTTTATGCTCTATTATAATAAATAGAAATAGCAGATAATATTGAAAGGTTGGGTATTGATTAATGGATTTTAATCATACTCAGCTTTTGTTTTAGGTCAGATTTGTAGACAATTCTAATTTTGATTTGTTAGGTGAAAATTCCATGAAGGATACTTGTGTAGGTGAAGATCCAGTATTCTTCAGTAAGGAAGAATTAATTGGATTATTTAGGAGGATAGCTTAAATAAAAGAAGAATAGAATAGGTATTATAATTTATTAGAGGTGATGAATAATGAAATTCATATGTTTAAAAGAATCAGGTAAAGAAAAATTAGGTGTACTTTCTAAAGATGGGGTATTAGCAATAGAATTATCAAGCATTAAACTAAGTAAAGAATTTAATGATATGAATGATTTAATAAGGAATATATCTCATTCTGATATTGAAAGAATTGAGGATAGTTTACTTAACAATGATATAACAAGTTTCACATCGTATTCAATAGATGAGGTTAAGCTCTGTTCACCAATTAAAAGACCAATTCACGATATTATTTGCGTAGGTGTAAATTACCAAGACCATTTAAACGAAACAAAGGAAAGTTTTAATAAAGAAAGTTTTAGTGAGCCTAAAAGGACTGTTTATTTTTCAAAACGAGCATCAGAAACTATTGGACCAGAGGGTGTTATAATAGGTCATTTAGAACTTGATGAGCAATTGGATTATGAAGTGGAACTTGCAGTTATTATTGGCAAAAAGGGTACAAACATTTCTAAGGAGAAGGTGGAAGATTATATATTCGGGTATACAATTATGAATGATATTTCTGCACGAAGCCTTCAACAGCAGCACCTTCAATGGTATAGAGGAAAAAGTTTGGATACCTTTACTGCACTTGGGCCAGCTATAGTGCATAAAAGCGGAATCCCACTTCCGGTTGAACTAAATGTTTGCAGCAGAGTGAATGGGGAATTAAGACAAAGTTCTAACACTAAGTATTTTCTAGCGGATATCCCATCTATAATATCTGAAATTTCTAATGGGATTACTTTAGAACCTGGAGACATAATTGCCACAGGAACTCCAGCTGGTGTTGGATTGGGATTTAAGCCTCCACGCTTTATGAAAGCTGGAGATGTAGTAGAATGTGAAGTTGAAAATATTGGTGTATTAAGAAATATAGTAGAATGAGAAGCATTTAAGAAATAATAAAAGGAGTGTATATATTTATGAAAGGAAAGTGGTTAACTTCATATCTAATATATAAAATGAATTTGTGATAAAAATTGTGGATAAAGTGCAGAGTTTACGCGGCACTTGTTCACAATTTTTTTATTATATTGTGCATTGAGTAGAAGCAGTTATATACAAAAGGCTATTGTGTACTATTCTATACAGATTTTGATGTTAATATGTGATAAAATTATCATTATTTGTAGAATATACTCTAAAAATGTTGCATTATAACATAATTTGTTATAATATAACTTGGGAGGCAAAAGGAATATTTTACATTAGTATCCAATAAATAAACCTATTTGCCTTTTAAAACATAAGACATTATATAAAAATGTAGCATAAATAATAAATTACCAAAAATAAAAAATTACATACATTAATTAAAAGGGCAAACTTACCGAAAGGTAAGGACGCAAAGCCAAGGGCCTAAGTTACAAAGTAACATGTAGTATGGTAGCCAGCTGCACAATATTGCTAAGCAACCCCCTTTTATTTGTGTTTTAAAAAATAAAGGGGGTTTATTTTCATAAAGTTTTACATCATGTATTGATCTATCAATTTAAAGAATTAAATGGAGGGTTTAGAATGAAAAATGAAAAAGGATTCAAATGGAGATTTGAAATGAAAAATATTAAAGCAAGGCTTATTGTTTACTTTTCTATATTAATTTTATTGTCATCTACTGCTTTGAGTATTATTTCTTTACAAAGAGCAAGTAATTCTCTTAGAAAAGAAGCAGAAAAGTCACTTAGCTCACTAGCTATTCAAGGATCAAAAGTAATAGCAAGTAGAATTGAAACTCAAAAGCTAACATTGGAAATGATAGCATTGAGAGCAGATATCCAAGGCATGGATTGGAAGATACAAAAACCTGTGCTGCAAAGGCAAATAGAACGAACAAATTTTATTGATATTGCTGTTGTTCATCTTGATGGTACTGCCTATTATAGTGATGGAACAACCAGCCAATTAGGTGATAGAGATTATATAAAAAAAGCTTTAAGTGGTGAAACTAACATATCTGATTTGTTAGTTAGCAGTGTAACCAATGAACCTGTATTAATGTATGCTACTCCTATTAAAAATGGAGGTAAAGTTGTAGGGGCATTGGTAGGCCGTAGAGATGGAATTTCCTTAAGTAACAGTGCAGATGATATAGGGTATGGTAATGAAGGATATAGCTACATAATTAATATCAATGGAACTGTGATTGGGCATCCAGATAGAGAAAAGGTGTTAAATCAATATAATCCAATTGAGGAAGCAAAGAACGATGAAAGTCAGAAGTCAGTAGCAGCATTGCTCGAAAAAGCATTGACAGAAAAGACTGGAATTAGTAATTATTCTTTTGAGGGAAAGGATTTGTATGCTGGATATGCACCTATTGAAGGTACTGACTGGATGCTAATTATTACTGCGAATCAAAAGGAAGTTTTAGCTTCAATTCCTGCATTACAAGCAACAAATATTATAGTTACGATTGTTATTTTATTAATAAGTATTGCTATTACATATTTAATTAGCAATTCAATGGTAAAACCAATCATTGCAACTATACAACATTCTAAAAAAATAGCTAATCTGGATGTTACAGAAGATATTCCTGAAATATTTCTTAAGAAGAAAGATGAAATTGGAGCCTTAGCAAAAGCACTTCAAGATATAATTAATAGTCTTAGAGAAATTATTAGTGAAATAAGTAATTCGGCAGAACAAGTGTCTGCTGCTTCAGAAGAATTGACAGCCACCTCACAACAATCAGCAAGCGCTGCAGAGGAAGTGTCAAGAACAGTTGAAGAAATAGCAATGGGAGCATCTGACCAAGCACGAAGTACAGAAAATGGTTCTTCAGAGGCTGCTCTATTAGGAGAAATAATTGAAAAAGATCAAGATCATGTAAAAGCATTAAATAATGCTTCAAATAAGGTGATAGAAGTTGTTAATGAGGGATTAAAAGAGATTGACAATCTGTCAAAAATAACAGAAGAAAGCAATGATGCTACACAAGAAATATACGAAGTTATATTAAAAACTAATAATAGTTCTAATAAAATTGGCCAAGCAAGCAGCGTGATTGCCTCTATAGCAGAACAAACTAATTTATTAGCACTAAATGCAGCAATAGAATCAGCAAGAGCAGGAGAAGCAGGAAGAGGATTTTCAGTAGTAGCAGAGGAAATTAGAAAATTAGCAGAGCAATCTTCAACTTCTACAAAGGATATTGATGGGATGGTTAATGAATTACAAAGCAATGCCAAAGATGCTGTAAAAACCATGGAAAGGCTATCAAATATATCTAAAGAGCAAGTAAATAGTGTAGTTAATAGCAAAGATAAATATATGTTAATTAATGAAGCTATGAAGGAAACGGAAAAAGCAGTTAAGCAGCTAAATGTTTCAGGGGAAGAAATGGAAAGGACAAAGTGTGAAATACTAGATGTTTTACAAAAACTTTCAGCAATTGCCGAAGAAAATGCTGCTGCAACTGAAGAAGCAACAGCCTCCATGGAAGAGCAATCTGCTTCTATAGAGGAAATTGCAGGCTCTAGTGAGAGTCTATCAAATTTAGCCCAGAATCTACAAGGAATTATTATGAAATTTAAATTTTGAAGTTAAAAATAATATTGATTAATATTACTGAGTATATAAATAGGACCCTAAGCATCAAAACCGCCGTAGTTTCCTTTTTTATGTATTAAATTTAATTCATATGTTAAAATTACTATAATAGATAAATGAAACTAAGGTGTGAAAGGATGATTAATTTGGATAATATACTTAAGGATTTATCTCCAAGTTTAGTATTTAAATACTTTGAAGAGATAAGTAGAATACCAAGAAGCTCTGGAAATGAAAAGGCTATAAGTGATTATTTAGTTAATTTTGCAAAGGAACATAATTTAGAGGTAATACAAGATGAAGCATTAAATGTAATAATTAAAAAGGATGCAACTAAAGGATATGAAAATGCTCCAACTGTAATCTTACAAGGCCATATGGACATGGTTTGCGAAAAAAACAATGGAACAGAGCATAATTTTGAAAAAGACCCTATTAAGCTAAAAGTAGAAGGCGATTTTATAAAAGCAACAGGAACTACTTTAGGAGCAGATAATGGCATAGCAGTAGCTTATTGCCTGGCTATACTTGCAAGTACCGATATAGAGCATCCTGCTATAGAAGTTTTAGTTACAACTGAGGAAGAAACAGGAATGGGAGGGGCCTCAAGTGTTAAGGGAGAAAATCTTTCTGGAAAGATCTTAATTAACATTGATTCAGAGGAAGAAGGAGAACTTTTATCTTCCTGTGCTGGTGGTGTTAGAAATAAAGTTAGCATTAAGTTAGAATTAGAGGAAAAGAAAAAAGGTTTTATGCTCTATAAGGTTATTGTTAAGGGCCTAAAGGGCGGACATTCAGGGATGGATATCGATAAGGAAAGAGGGAACTCTAATAAGATTATAGGAAGAGTTTTAAATGATATAAATTCACAAATGGAGTTGTACATAGCGGAAATAAATGGTGGAGCAAAGATGAATGCAATTCCAAGAGAAGCTGAAGCTATAATCCTTATTGAAGAAGAAAATAAAAATGCTCTAAATAATATAATTAAAAAGTGGCAAGAGACCTTGAAAAATGAACTTAGGGCTTCAGATTCAGGAATAACTGTACAGTTAGAAGAAATGGATATAAAGATAGACAAGGTATTTTCTAAAGAACTAACGGATAAGGTTATTACAGTACTTATGTTAATGCCACAAGGAATACAAACTATGAGCATGGATATTAAAGGATTAGTTCAAAGTTCTACAAATCTAGGTGTAGTTACAACTGAAGAGAATAAGATAACATTTGAAAGTGCTATAAGAAGTTCTGTGAAAACTTTAAAGGATAGTATAGTGAGAGAAATTGAAAGCATATGTAAGGTTGTTGGTGCAACTATGAATTTAGAATCTGATTATCCAGCTTGGGAGTACAGGGAAGATTCATATATCAGAGAAGTATTTAAAAGTGTTCATAAAGATATGTATGATTCAGAACCGAAGGTAACAGCAATACATGCAGGTCTTGAATGCGGAATATTAAAGGATATTCTTGGGGATATAGATATGATCTCCTTTGGACCCAATATGTATGATGTGCACACCCCTGAGGAAAAACTAAGTATTTCCTCAACTGAAAGAACATATAAGTACTTCTTAGAGGTATTAAAACAAATAAGATAATAGATAAATTTCATATTTGTAAGAGGCATATCTTGAAAGAGATATGCCTTTTATATTGTCATAATATAAGGAATGATGACTGAAGTGTAAAGTTGTTTATTGACATAAAATAACTGAAGTGATACTATTTAAAATATTTAAACTTATAAAAATCGTCAACGAATAACGATGGAAGTTAAGATTATATGTAAATTGATGTTAGAAAGGTCTGTAAGGGGCCAGAGCTTTTCTAACATGAAAATAAATATTTACAAGGGGGACAATCCATGAAAAAATCAAGGAATAACAGACTCAAGGGATCTATAAAAAATAAATTGATATTCTTACTTATAGGAATTATAGTAATTCCTATTGTAACTTTAGCACTTATTACTTATTCCAATTCAAAACATGTATTAGAGTCTGAGTTTAAGAAAAATTCTATGCAGATGACTGAAAAGCTTAGTTCAATTATTGAAACTTATATTACAGAAAATGAAAACAATATTAATATGTTAAGTAATAATTTAAACATAAAGAATGTTTTAAATAATAAGCCTGAGGAACTTATTTATACATATAATGTGCTGCAAAGTTATCAGGAAGTACATCCAGATTCAATGGCAGTATATATTGCAACACATGATAAAAGGTTATTTGTTTATCCAAAAGTTAATTTGCCAAAGGGATTTGATCCAACAGCTAGACCATGGTATCAAGAAACTATGAAAGCAGGTAAAATGACTTGGACAGAACCTTACTTAGATGAAGCATCAGGAAAATTAACTGTGACAGTTGCAAAGCCGGCAAAGAATTCTAAAGGTGAACTTATAGGCGTAGTCGGGGCTGACATATCATTAGATGTATTATCCAAACTTGTTAGTGAAACCAGGCTGGGAAAAGAGGGGCACTTTTTTATAGCCAATAGTAAAGGAAATATATTAGCTCATACAGATAAGGAGTTTAACAATAAAGAAATACCAGTTAAGGATATTTTAGATGCGGTGAGAAGTAAAAAGTCAGATACTATTGATTATAGTTATAATGGCGATAATAAATTTGCTGTTTTTACTACTAATAATAAAACAGGATGGAGTATAGTAGGAGAAATGAGCCACTCTGAAATACATGAAAGTTTATCAGTTGTTTTTAAGGTAATATCTATAGCCGGGATTGTAATTATAATCCTAGCAGCAATGTTAGGAATGATTTTGTCAAAACCAATGATTATATCTTTGCATAAATTAGTAGAGGATATGAAAGGAATTGGTGGTGGTGATTTAACAATAAGAAGTGCTATTAAATGTAATGATGAGATAGGTATACTTGCTTCAAATCTTAATTCCATGTCTGAAAATCTAGGGGAATTGATAAAGGATATAAGCAATATATCAACTGAAGTCACTTCAGCGGCAGATAACTTGGCCTCAATGTCAGAAGAAAGTAGTGCTTCTACAGAAGAAATTACAAGAGTTATTGGAGAAGTTTCCAATATAACAGTAGAGCAAGCTAAAGGAACTGATATGGCACTTAGTAAGATTAAAGAATTGTCAAATAGTATTCAATTAGTTGCCGGTGCTATTAATGATTCAAAGGAGATATTTGATGGAGTTGATAGCTTAAGCGAAAGGGGTATTGAAGTAGTCCAGATGTTAACTAAAAGCACTAAAGAAAACGATGATGCTGCCAAAAAGGTTTCAAAAGTAATCAATGAAGTTGATATCAAATCAGATGAAATTGGAAGTATTATAGATACAATAGAAAAAATTTCAGCACAAACAAATTTACTTGCATTAAATGCTTCCATTGAAGCAGCTAGAGCGGGAGAAGCAGGTCGTGGATTTTCCGTGGTTGCTGATGAAGTAAGAAAGCTTGCGGAACAATCAAAGGATGCAACAAGTAAGATAAGGGATTTAGTAATGGGGATTCAATCTGGATCAAAAAATGCGGTTAACACCATGGAATTTGCAAATGAAATAGCTAACCAACAATCAAATGCAGTGGTGAAAACGGAAGATATATTTACTAAGATAACTAATATGGTAAACAAACTAAGCGGGGAAGTAGAAAAGATTGTTAGGCTAAATTATGAAATGACTAGCAAAAAAGATGAAATAGTAGGGGTAATGGCAAATATAGCAGTATCTTCGGAGCAAACCTCAGCTTCCACGGAAGAAATATCAGCATCTACAGAAGAGCAGCTAGCAATTAGTTATGAGGTTTCAAAGACTTCAGAAGAACTTAATAAATTGTCTCAAAAGCTTAATGAAAAAATAGAAAGTTTTAAGGTGTAATTTATAAATGGTATATAAATTTAACTTAGGCATAATAATATACTTGGAATAAATTATAAGAGAGGATGTGTTTATTATGGCACTAAACAATGCAATGACTGCTGATTTTTTACGTTCGGCATATGGTGGAGAAAGTATGGCACATATGAGGTACCTTATATGGGGGGAATATGCAGAAAAGGATGGGTTCCCTAATATAGGAAGGCTTTTTAAAGGAGTAGCATATGCAGAATGGGCTCATGCTAAAAATCACTTTAATGTACTTAAAGAGCAAGTAGGAGATAGCACGGTTGCAGCGGGAGCAGTATTTGGTCATACTAATATAGTTGATAATCTTCAAGGAGCAATTAACGGAGAACTTCATGAAGTAGATCAAATGTATCCAGTATACCTTGAAACTGCAAGATTTCAAAATGAAAAAGATGCTGAAAAGGCATTTCATTATGCTCTAGAAGCTGAAAAAATTCATGCTAAGCTATTTCAAGACGCTCAGGATAAAGCTAAAGAAGGAAAAGATATTGAAATAGATACTATTTATGTATGTCCAGTTTGCGGATATACAGAAATTGGGGACAATGTGGAAAAGTGCCCAGTATGCGGTGTAAAAAAAGATATGTTTAAGGCATTTTAAAGTGAGGCACGTTAAGGATTGTGAAAAAGGCAATCTTTAGCGTGTTTTGTTTTATTGATATTAAAGTTATAAAAGTCATAAGAATAGATAATCTATTTTTATGACTTTTTTGTATGAAGATTGGTCAATAATAAAAATATACATAAAATTAATAAGCGATATTGTTCTATTTTAATTTTATAAATAATAAGAATGTATTATTTAAAGATATTAAACTAGGGGGTAAGTTATATGAAGAATAAGTTTTCAAAGTTATATTTAGAGCTTGTAGAGTGGAGAGATGATGAGATTAAGTACGGGCATATGGAAAAAGCTAAGAGGATTCAAAAGGTAATAAAAAGGAAAAAGGCAATGATTAAATTATATATAATAAATTCACTTAAAAGCTAGAATAATAACAAGAGATTTAGCATATTATTTTGTATAAGGCATTTGTAAAAAGTAGAGTCACCTCGGGGATAAAAAAAGGGGGAGAATACGTATGAAAAAGACATTAGCATTACTTATGAGTGTAATAGTATCAGGAGCAATATTTATACAATGTAAGCAAGCTGCTGTTAGTACAAGTAGTAATATAGCAGAGATAAGCAGTGAGGAAAATAATATATCAAAAGCTCAGCAAGCGGCAGAAGAGTTTGTAAAGGAATACTTCACATACAATCCAAGTACTATTGGAGAGGTGCTGGACAAGTCATCTTCTTATTTTTTAAATCCAAAGGATATCTTAGATGGAAAGGATTTTCAAGTGAAAATCATAAAATCAAAAAATGAAGTATCCACATATATTTTATCTACGCTTGGCAGCAAAATAGAGGAAAACATTAAAATTGATAACAAAGAATATAAGTCATATGTATTAAATTTTAAAATTGATTATATTTTAGATGGCAAACCTATTTACCAAGAAATTAAATTAAGAATGGTTAATAAAGAGGAAAAGTGGGTCATAGCTAGTTACGAATATAATGTGCTTCCTGAAATAGAAAAAGCAATGAAAGAAGGAGAAGATTTTGCAAAAAAGAATAAGGGAAAGCTTCCCTCTGAGTCATTTGCAAAAACACATCCTGTTGAATGTGGAATATATTATATAGCAAGTAAGTTTCAAAAGGAGTATATAGATCAATATGGGATTGAATTTGAATTTTATAATATCATAAATGATAAGGATTTTGAGTTAGTATTTAAAGTTAATAAGGACAATAAGGAAGAAATACAAATTATATATGTAACAATGCAAGATGATAAAAGTTATAAGGTTGTTAGAGAGAAGACTATAAAATAAAGTTGTGTAGCAAAAAGTTGCTTCGCAACTTTTTTGTTTCTATAAGAGAATGCAATATAATGATATTCCAGATCAAAGAAATTTTCGGTTCTTAATTAGCATATAGCTAGTATGAAAGTTTCATTGATTTTATAATTTCCAAAGAGTATAATTTTTTTATAGAAAGCTGTCTTATAGATGGCTTTCATACATATTAGGGCATAAACATAAATCATTAATTATAAATAATGGGGGAAGAAAGTATGCTTAATGAAAGACTTTCAAAGCAAATACAGTTTATTTTAGAAATTGATAAATTAAAACATATCTTTAGGCAAAATATTGTTACAGGAACAACAAGAAATGAAAATGATGCAGAACATTCATGGCATTTAGCTATTATGGCAATGATGCTTTATGAGTATTCAAGGGTACCTGTAGATGTATTACAAGTAATTAAAATGGTTGTAATACATGATCTTGTTGAAATTTATGCAGGAGATACATATTGCTATGATAAAAAGGGCTATGAAGATAAAGCAGAAAGAGAAGAGAGAGCCGCTGAAAAGCTTTTTGGAATGTTACCAGGGGATCAGTCAGAGGAAATTTGGAATCTTTGGCGTGAGTTTGAAGAATTAAAAACTTCAGAAGCTAAGTTTGCTGCTTGTCTTGATAGAGTTCAACCACTAATTCTTAACTATAATACTAATGGCCATACTTGGAGAAGGCCAGGAGTAACTAGTGAAATGGTATTAAAGAGAAATGAATTATTAAAAGAAAATGCTCCTGAAATTTGGGAATATGCAAAGGAAATTATAGAGGATTCTATTAAAAAGGGATATTTAAAACGTTAAAATTAGTGTGATTTTAATGGTTTCAAATTAAACTTTGGGGGCTAATTTATGAAAAACTTAGAGTTAAAGTCTTTAAGGATCGTAGAAAGTATATTCATTCTAACCATCATAATATTATTAATTGTCAATCTTGCATTTTATAGAACGATTATACATAAATTTCAAGCTAATGTAAAATCAAATGCAGCTGATGCTGTAAAGGTGATTGATGGAGATAAATTAACTAAGGTTATAAAAAATAAATCTATGAATAGTACTGAGTACAAAAAAATTCAACTAGAAATGATAAAATGGAAAAATGATAAAGATGTAAAATATTTTTATACAATGTATAGAGAAAGAGATACTATTCATTTCCTAATAGATTCAGCATTAGTTAAGCCAGAACCACTTGGGCAAAAATATAATTTTGAAGAAGAAATGAGGCAAGCGTTTGATGGAAAAGTAACTTACACACCACATCCTGTAAGGGATAATTTAGGTACGTTTGTATCAGCTTATGCACCCATAAAAAATTCACATGGGGAAGTCATTGCAATTGTGGGTGTAGATGTGGATTTTGGAGTATTTAATTATATGAAGTATAAATTTATTATAGATATAATAATTATTATATTTATGATCGCAGTTGCAGTTGTAATCTTAAGAAAGCTAGAAGAGACATCTATGAAACATAAGATTTTATTCGAAAATGCACATGATATAATATTATATACAACAGAAAATGGACAAATTATTGATGGAAACAAAACAGCTGTAATGGAGTATGGATATAGTTACAATGAATTGAAAACTAAAAATTTAAAGAATCTTAGAACACTGGATTCTTCAAAAAGCCTTGGCGATATATATAGTGAAGGCAGCGTTTTTGAAACAATTAACATAAGAAAAGATGGCACTACTTTTCCAGCGGAAATAAGTACAAACTCTATTATTGTAAATAATGAGAGAATAATAATAAGAATTATAAGAAATATAACAGAACGTAAAAAGATAGAAGAAAAAGTTGTATATCTTGCTAAATATGATCCACTTACTAATGTATATAATAGAGCAAGTTTAATGTCTAAACTCAATATAGCTTTAGAGGAAGCTAAAAAACATAAATATATAATTGCGGTTATATTATTTGATGTCGATAAATTTAAGGATATTAATGATACATATGGGCATTGTAAGGGAGATGCTATATTAAAAGTTATAGCCAATGCAGTAAAGAAATCCATTAGGAATACAGATGTTTTTGGAAGATTAGGAGGAGATGAGTTTTTAATAATTCAACAATTTATTAAAGATAAAAAAGATGTAATGTGTCTAGTTGATAGAATATTAGAAAATATTAAGTCTCAATCGATTAATTTGAATGAGAATGAGCATTATATTAATATTAGCATAGGTATTAGCATTTTTCCTAATGACGGACATAGCATAGAAGAGCTTGTGAACTGCGCAGATAACGCCATGTATTATACAAAGAAGAATGGCGGGAATTCCTATAATTTTTATGAGTATTCAAAAAAGGTACTCAGATAAAAGTAATTAAACATATTATGTTTTCTGAAAATAAAGCTTATATAAATAAGCTTTATTTTTTTGCAGAAAATTCATGGATTTGTAAGTTTATAGTATAAACGAGAATAAAAGTATAGTATAATAAGATTTGTTAAAATACTAGGGTAATAAAGAAACAATTTATAATAAATGGGGGAAAATGATATGAAAAGTTTATCGGCAAAGATACTAAGACTTATGGGATTTGTATCTTTGTTATCTATGCTAATTTTAATATCTTTAAATTTAATTGTGTTTAGAAATATATTTTCTAAAATGCAACAAAATGCCAAAAGTTATGTTCAGGAAGCAGAGAATATAATAGATTCAGATAAACTGAATAATGTAATTAATAATGGAAGCATGAATAGTACTGAATATAAAGAAATTAGAGAAGCTATGATTAGATGGAAAAATGATAAAGATGTAACATATGTATATACATTATCTAAAGGGGAAGATAATGCTCACTTTATAGTTGATGGATCAATAGTTAACTCTGATGAAATTGGAGAAGAATATCCATTAGAAGATGAAATGAAAGATGCCTTTAATGGACAAGTATCTGTTAATAAAAAACCAATGAAGGATGATTTAGGTACCTTTATATCTGCATATGCACCTATAAAAGACTCAAGTGGGAATATAATTGCTATAGTTGGCATTGATAAGGAAGTATCAGAATATGTCGGTATGAAAAATAAAATTTTATTAGATGTAATAATAGCCGCAGTAATCATTATGGTTTTATCAATAGTCATAAGCATTTTCTTTTCAAAGAAGTTATCCAATAATGTTAATAGTATCAAAGATAATTTAAGAAAAATGGCTGATGGAGATTTAACGGAGGAGCTAGAAATAAAAAGCAATGATGAATTTGAAGTTATAGCTAAAGAAATAAATAGATTTAGAGTAAAGATATCTAAGGCGTTTGAAATTGTACAGGAAGCTTCTAATAAAACTATGGAGGAAACTGAAAATCTTCTAGCACTTTCACAGGAAATGGCATCCTCTTCAGAAGTTGTAGATTGCACTATAGAAGAAATAGCAAAAGGATCAAATTCTCAAGCACAAGAGCTTTTAGGTATAAATAAAACATTACAGGGTTTTGGAATGAAAGTTGATGAAACTGTTATAAGAGTTGAGGGGGTATACTCTGATGCAGATTTAATTAGTATAAGTGCAAAGGAAGGCGATAGAGATTTAAAGGTACTGAGTGAGTTTGTGAGTGATATAAACAGTTCCTTTGAAGATGTAAGAAATAAAATACAGGGGCTTGGTGTTAGGTTATCTGAAATAAATCAAATTACAAATTTAATAAATGGTATTGCTGATAAAACTAATCTTTTAGCTCTTAATGCAGCAATTGAAGCTGCAAGGGCAGGAGAAGCGGGGAAGGGATTTTCTGTAGTAGCTGAGGAAATAAGAAAGCTTGCAGAACAATCAAAAGTATCTTCTGCAAATATTAATAATTTGACCCAGGCTATATACATGGAAAGCAGTATGGTAGTAAAGACTTCGGATAATATGAATGCGAAGCTAGATGAGCAATCACAAGTTCTTGATAATTCAATGAATACTCTAAGAAACATAATTGTAAGTATAGAGAGAATACTTCCTAAAATTAAGGATATAAATGGATATGTTAATGAGATAAACAGTGAAAAGGTAAAAATTTTACAAGGGGTTGAGGTTGCTTCATCAGTGTCAGAAGAAGTTTCAGTATCTACTGGAGAAATAGTAACTTCATCTAAGGAACTAAGTGCTTCATCCAGCCAAGTGGCGCGCTCAGCTGAAGAATTAAGTAATAAAGTAGAAAAGGTTTCAGAATTTATAGGTGAATTTAAAATAGCTTCTAATAACTAAATAAGGTTATTAATTTAAAGCTGTATTTGAGTAAGTTAATACTCATTTATAGCTTTATTTTTATATTTTTGTATTAAAACCATAAAAGGTAAGCAAACTAAAAAGTAGTATTATAGCTCCTAAAATCGGAGGGGTACAAATGAGCATTCTAAGTGAAATTAAAGATAGATTATCTATATTTAAAAATCTTTATGATGTTATTAGAGTTATTAATCCCGTTAATAAAAAGGTTATCTATAATGATGAGAGTTATAATGTTGATATACCTAGCACTTGTTATGAATTTTGGAATAAAAATAGTACCTGCGAAAATTGTGTATGTATAAGGGCTCTTCGAGAAAATGATACTTTCATAAAAATAGAGTATAAAGAAAAAAGAGTTTTTTTAACTATAGCATCACTGGTAAATATTAATGACTGTACATATGTGGTGGAACTAATAAAAGATATAACAATGAAAGCATTCGTTGTACAATCAGAATATAAAAACGTAGAAAAAATTAATGATTTAATTAGTAGATTAAATCATGCTATGATAACAGATCCTTTGACAGGAATTTATAATAGGAGATTTATTGATGGACAGCTATATGTAGATATAAATGAAAATGCCATTAATAAATTACCAATGTGTATAATAATTTTGGATATTGATTATTTTAAGGAAGTGAATGATACATATGGACATTTAGCTGGAGACTATGTTCTAAAAGAGTTTGGGAAACTTATATTGGAATCCATTAGAAAATCTACGGATTGGGTTAGTAGATATGGTGGAGAAGAGTTTTTAATTGTCCTTAATAATACAAATAAAGAAGGAGCTATGGTGGTTTCAAATAAGATAAAGACATTACTAGGCAATACAGAATTTATGTATGAAGGCAATAAAATAAATATCACTGCCAGTTTTGGAGTTTGTTGTTTAAAAGAAGGAGGCATAATAAATGCTAAGGACTTTATTAAATGTGCAGATGAAAATCTTTATAAGGCGAAGAAAACTGGAAGAGATAAAATAGTTATTAGTGAAATTAATGAAGGGTAACAAATGAAACAGATAAGAGGAAAATTTTGGAGTATAATTTATTTAGATAGTAAAATTGTAACATGAAAATTTTAAAATATAGTATTAATCTTAAATACACTACAATGGAGGATATTAATATGGATAAAAATTTTATTAAGAACATTGATTTCGCAAAGACATTAAATTTAGAGAATCTTGTAACCTATCAAGAAGGTCAAGTAATAAGCAGAACTCTTTCTCAAAATAAACACTTGAGTCTAACACTATTTTCCTTTGATAAGGGCGAAGAAATAAGCTCACATGCTTCAGGTGGAGATGCTTTTGTAAACATTTTGGATGGAGAAGCAGAAATAACAATTGGTGAAGAAAAATTTGCAGTTAAAAAGGGAGAATGTATCGTAATGCCATCAGGAATACCTCATGCATTACATGCAACAGAAAGATTTAAAATGATGCTAGTTGTAGTATTTGGATAATAACAATTAAAAGTCGCCTTTTAAAAGGGCGACTTTTAAGCTTGGAGGTTAGTTTTATTTAAAATGTAGGTAAGTTGTTCAAGTTATTTTCATCATTAGATTTAGGAGAAGAAGCTATGGTATTCACTCCATTTTGGTTTTTCTCAACAATTACAGAATCGAGCTTTCCGCGTTTAGCCAAAGCTACTGCTTCTGTAAGGCTTCTTTGTATATTATCGTCTGTAAGTACATTGGTTATATCACCATCATTGTTTTTTCTAATCTTTATTATTTTCATGTTAATTCACCTCTTAGTTTAATTTTTTTCATGGAAAAGATTCTGAAATTTAAAAATAAAATCAGCAGTTAGTTAAATAAAAGTTAAATGTTTATAAATAGTATTCCCAATGAAATAAAAAGTAATAATATTTTATAAATCTCGTATGATATAATAAAGTTCATTAATAACTAATGAAGGGAGATAATCATTATGGTGAAGGCTGTAATATTTGATATGGATGGAATAATAATAGATAGTGAACCACTTCATTTAAGCATTGAGGAAGATATATTTAAAAAACTAGGAATATCTATAGCATATGAAGAACACAATACATTTATAGGAACTACTTCACATTATATGTGGGATAAGATAAAAACTAATCATAATTTAACCGAGAGTCTAGAGGAACTGGTAGAATTAGATAGGAATACATATTTAGATTTTTTAAATGATGCCTTAGATTTACAACCAATAAATGGAGTAAAAGAACTCATAATTGATTTACATAAAAACAATATAAAATTAGCAGTAGCATCATCATCACCATTAAATGTAATAGAAAAGGTACTGAGCTTGTTTGAAATAAGAAACTACTTTGATTACATAGTAACTGGAGATTATGTGAGTAAGAGCAAACCTGAGCCAGATATATTTTTATATGCTAGTGAAAAATTAGATGTAGATCCTAAGGAATGTGTGGTTATAGAAGATTCCCATAATGGGGTTTTAGCTGCAAAGAAAGCTAATATGAAATGCATAGGATACAAAAATATAAACTCTGGGAACCAAGATTTAAGTAAAGCAGATATAATTATTGATGATTTTAATGATATAAATGCAGCATTCATAAAAGGACTGAATAAGTAAAATAAAGATGATTTTATTTAGAAATCAGAATTATAAATCTAGTGGAGTATAACTGCTCGCAAATATAAGGAGGGGAGAAGATTAGAGTGAAGGTAAAACCACAAATAGGCATTAAAAATATTATTAAAAGAATTATAGATGATGAAGTTCCGGCGCTGGCTTCTGAATTATCTTATAGTTTAATCTTGTCCTTCTTTCCATTTTTAATTTTTTTAATGACTTTAATAGGATATCTATCTCTGGATACAGAATTAGTCCTTTGGGAATTAAGTAAAGTGCTACCAGATGGTGCATATAAATTAGTTCATGATACAGTATTAGAAGTTTTGCAAGGCAGAAATGTAAAGCTTTTATCCCTTGGATTTATTCTTTCCATATGGACATCATCTACTGGATTTAGAAGTGTTATAAAGGGTCTTAATAAGGCTTATGATGAAAAGGAAAAAAGATCCTTAATAAAAGTAATAATAATATCTATTTTATGTACTATAGGATTAACTTTTATAATAGTTGCAACATTGTTTTTGTTAGTTTTTGGTGAAGCATTGGGAAGGTTCTTAATGTGGAAGTTTTTCATTTCAGGATCATTTATGTCTTTATGGAATATAGTAAGATATGCTATCATATTAACCTCCATGATACTTGTATTTGCTCTTTTATATAGATATACTCCAAGTAAAAGACTTAGATGGAGGGAAGTAATTCCAGGTGCCATATTTGCAACCATAGGGTGGATAGTTGTATCCATTGGATTTTCTTTTTATGTAAACAACTTTGGAAATTACTCAAGGCTGTATGGAAGTATAGGAGCAGTTATTATACTTTTAACGTGGTTATATTTGACTTCCATTATTATAATGGTTGGTGGGGAATTAAATGCAGCGTTAGCATTCGATAGAAAGGTAAAGGAAAATCCAAACATTTTAAGATAATACATGAAAAGAGTAATATTTCTAACTTTAAAACACCTAAGTTTTTTACATTAGATGTTGCTAAGACAGCCTAAGATTCTTAAAAGTGTTTTAAAGTTAGATGCTTTAGTAAAGAGCTCTTACAAAATTTTTATATTAAACCTAATGAAATAATCTTTTCCTTAGAATATCCCTCCCTAATCCCCTTTACTATTTTTATAGATAAGGAGGTATCCCTAAGAAGTATACATCCAACTAGTTTATTATCTTTAAAGAAAAGCTTTTTATATATCTGATTATCTTCATTATTATAAGATAAAACATCACATTCATCATCAAAATATCCGGAGGAAAAAAGATTTGTATCCATTGAGGAGAAAATTGTAGATGAAACAAAATCTTTAAATATTAACTCATCTCCAGAGGCATTTATACCGGCAACTTTGCCCATTTGAACAGCTGCAGGCCAAATGCCATAGTTTCTACCGTTTAATTCTGCTACATCTCCGCAAGCATATATATCAGGTATGTTAGTTTCCATTTTTTCATTTACTACTACAGATTTATCGGTCTTTATTCCACACTTTTCAGCCAATTCTTTGTTTGCTCTTATTCCAACAGAAAATAATACCATGTCTGTATCAAGGATAGTGCCACTTTTTAGTTTTATATTAGTTACATTATCATTTCCGAGTATTTCAACTAGGGAGTCACCAAGAATTACATTAATGCCGCAATTACTAATTTGATTCTTAAAAATTTCAGCACCTTCTTCATCTAGCTGTCTAGGTAAAAGTCTTTGAAAAAATTCCACTACAGTTACATCAAGCCCTAAATTTTGTAATTCCCATGCAGCCTCAAGCCCCAATAGACCTCCACCTATAACTACAGCTTTTTTAGAATCTTTTGCATAACTTATTATTTCATCTGCATCATTTATTGTTCTTAAGGAAAATACTCCATTTTTGTCAGTACCAGCAGTTGGTGGGATGAAGTTACGTGCACCATTTGCAAGTATAAGTTTATCGTAATTTAAACAAGAGCCATCAGATAAAACTATCTTATTTTCTTTGGTCAGAATACTCTCTACTTTAGTATTTAGTTTTAAGTTTATACTATTCTCTTCAAACCAATTTTTATTTTTTAAATATAATTTTTTATCGGGAATCTCATTAGCAAGATATTCAGAAAGAGAAGGTCTATAATAGCTATAATAACTTTCCTCTGAAATCATTGTTATGTAGGCTTTTGAATTTTTCTGCCTTATAGCATCTGCAGCATAAAATCCAGCAGCGCCGTTTCCAATAATAATAAAAGTTGTACCATTAGTTTTATTGTTCATATGCTCAGCTCCCCATAGTTTAATTTTAACCCTAAGATTATTATACACTAATAATTATCAGATAATGATTAAGAAAGTAAACTTGAAAGAATTTTGTGATAAAAGTTTAATTGATGGTTAATACTGAATAGTTACTAGTCATTATTGAAATTTCACTAAGGTGAAATTTCTTCCTTTAGCCTTTAGCAGGTCTACTTACATTTTTAATGTTAAATATTATAGTATGGGATTTGCATTGTAGAAAGCATTAAACAAGCATTAAAAGCTCTTTATTTCTGATGTCAAAACACCGTTAAGAGTCTTCTACTGTCTGAACGATAGTGAGTTTAGAAGGCTTAGGTGGTTTAACATCAGAAATATTAGAGCTTTTTTACGAAGTGAAGCTTTCCTAAATGAAAATTCCATACTATATATCAACATTATCTTAAAATGTGGTAATTTTTAAAGGATTGACAATAGATTAGTTTGATGATAAACTATCCTTAAAATTTAATAGGAACTTCTTATCAAGAGCGGCGGAGGGACTGGCCCCATGAAGCCCGGCAACCCAGATACATCTGTTTTAATACATTTGTTTTGAAGGTGCTAAATCCAGCAGGTGAATACCTGACAGATAAGGGGAGAAGTGGTAACTTCTTGTGTCTGTCGGCAAGGAGTTTTTTTATTTTGTAAATTAATTTTAAATAGTCATTATGGGAGGATATTAAATGAATAATTCAGTTGAAAGAAAAGGTAAGGCGACAGCATTACTACCATTAATAGTTTTTGTAGCAATATATTTATCAATAGCATTAGTTACTAATGATTTTTATGCTATGCCTGTTACTGTTCCGTTTTTGATTGCTGCAGTGGTAGCGTTACTTATGAATAAAAAAGAAAGTATAAATGACAAAGTTGAAATATTTTGCAAGGGAGCAGGAGATTTAAATATTATACTTATGTGCTTAATATTTATCTTAGCAGGAGCCTTTGCACAAGTTGCAAAAGATATGGGAGCAGTAGAATCTACTGTTAACTTAGGACTTAAAGTGCTTCCAAGTAATATTTTAATTTCAGGAATATTTATAATTGGATGCTTTATATCCACTTCTATAGGAACTTCTGTAGGAACAATAGTTGCACTATCTCCGATGGCTGTAGGAGTAGCTGATAAGACTGGAATATCAGTGGCTTTAGTGCTAGGATCAGTAATTGGTGGAGCAATGTTTGGTGATAATTTATCAATGATTTCTGATACAACAATTGCAGCTACTAGAACTCAAGGATGCGAAATGAGGGACAAGTTTAAAACTAACTTCTTTATAGTACTCCCAGCGGCAATTATTACAGCAGTGATATTTGCAGTAATTACATCAGGTAATAATGCTACTTTATCTGGAAACTATCAGTATAGTATTGTAAAGGTACTTCCTTATTTATCTGTACTTATAGCAGCACTTTTAGGCGTAAATGTAATTTTAGTTTTAGTGGGTGGAGTGGCACTTTCAGGTATAGTAGGAATTGCTACTGGATCTATGGGAGTTATAGCTTTTCTTCAGTCTATAGCAAAGGGAATAGCAGGTATGTCAGAACTAGTGATAGTATCACTTGTAATCGGAGGGATTGTAGAACTTATTAAACACAATGGGGGTATAGATTTCTTACTTCATTTTATAACAAGCAAGGTAAAATCGAGAAAGGGTGCCGAGCTTGCTATAGGACTTTTAGTTGCTTTAGTAGATGCATGTACTGCTAACAATACTATAGCTATAGTAACTACAGGACCTTTAGCAAAAAGTATATCTTCAAAATATAATATAGAGCCACAAAAAACAGCTAGTCTACTAGATACTTTTTCATGCTTTGCTCAAGGAGTTATACCATATGGAGCACAGTTATTAGTTGCATCAGGTATTGCGGGCATTTCACCATTTTTAATAATGAAGTATTTGTATTATCCATATTTAATTGGGATATCTGCAGTTATTGCAATAGCATTAGGATTCCCTAAGATAAAGAATATGGAGGCAGGGGCTCTAAAAAAAGTAATTTAATTGATAATTAGAACTAAGTTATTATTTTGAGTGCAAAATTATATTGAATTTTGCACTCTTTTAATTTCTAATATAATATAGAATATGGGAAAATAACATAGTGGGGTGGATGGAAAATGATAAAACTTCAATCAAGAACAAAAGGATTACTGCTTGTTATCATAGGAGCTATGCTGTGGGGAATATCAGGTACTGCTGCTCAATATTTGTTTCAACAAAAGGGGTTTAGCCCTGAGTGGCTTGTTGTAATTCGTTTATTAGTATCAGGAATAATTTTGTTAACATACGCAATCATAAGAGAAAAACAAGACATATGGAAGATTTGGAGATCTAAACATAACTGTTACAGTCTTATAATTTTTAGTGTTATTGGAATGTTAGGTGTACAATATACATACTTTGCTGCCATTAAACATGGCAATGCAGCAACAGCAACTATACTACAATACCTATCACCGGTGATAATTACTTGCTATTTAGCTATTCGGACTAAAAAAGTTCCAAGTATAAGGCAAAGCTTAGCTATTATCTTTGCCATGTTAGGAACATTCCTTATAATTACAAAAGGAAATATCTACACCATATCTATTTCTAAATTAGCATTATTGTGGGGAATTGGTTCAGCTTTTACATCAGCTTTTTACACGTTATATCCCCATCAATTACTTGCTAAATGGGGATCTACACTTATAGTTGGATGGAGTATGCTTATTGGTGGAGTAGCTTTTAGTTTTATCCATCAGCCCTGGAACTTTGTGGGACAATGGTCCATTAATTCTATGGTTGCTGTTATGTTTGTAGTATTATTTGGTACCCTTGTTGCTTTTTATTGCTACTTGGAAAGTTTAAAATATATACAGCCAACAGAAGCAAGCATATTATCCTCTATGGAACCTTTATCCGCGGCGGTTTTATCCGTACTGTGGCTAAGAGTTCCACTTAGCGTTTTAGAATGGTTAGGAATAGTGTCTGTTATAAGTGCTATTATAATTTTATCTAATGTAAAAAAATAGGTGTCTGATATATGTTATACTTAAACTTATTAGAAGTAATATATTGCTAACAAGTGTAAGAGTTGTACTATTCTTTATAGCTACTGCTCTTATTTTATTGGAGTAAATCAATGTAATAATTACATAATTAATAACAAACAGGGGTTTAATGTAAGTTTTAAATCTATTATAATACTCAAATGTAAAATATTACATAAAAAATTTAAAGTAGAAATTAACTTAATTTACACTATAATTCGACATGAAAAAATCCATAAAAATACAGTTATTCCCATTGCATGGATAAGTATTCACTATTAGGAAGTGTTTTTTACCTTCTTTGTCATATTAGGAAAATAACTTGTCCAAACCATGGTTCATAAAATGACAGGTTTCTTTCATCTTAAATGTTATTATATTAATATAACTTAGCGAGTGGAGGGAAATGAATTATGATAATAGTTGAAAATTTATCAAAAATTCATCAAGGAGAAGATATGGAAAAGACTTATTTTTATAGATTGATAAAGGATAAATTTAATCTTAATTATGGAGATGAACTAATAGAAGTACAATCCTATGGAATAGAAATAGAAAGACAGGATAAGGTAGAGGGAAATATAGTAAATATAGAAAGAGATTATATAAAGAATATAAGTCCTCAAAGACATAAAGTACATAGCCTTTTGAAAGTGCTGCATGACAACACTGTGTCACCGATACATCTTATAGATATAGCAGGGGATTATGTAGACGAGTATATTAGTGATTTTGATAACGTATTAAGAGAAATAGCAACTAACTAATAATAAAAAACTAGAGGCCAACAGCCAGGAAGCAGAAATAAAAAAATGGTTGTGGACAGATAACATAAATATAAAATTTAAATTTGATTATTTTATTATAGGGTTTATTATGGGGATTAATTAATATAGAATTAATGATAAAATAGAGATATATATCTCTATTTTATTTTTATATAAAAAGGCGGTGACAAATATGATAGGGGGAACGGGCATAGACATAATTGAAATATATAGAATAAAGAATGCCATGATGAAAAATAATAATTTTATATATAAGATATTTACACAAAGAGAAATTGATTACTTTGCTTCGAGGAAGTTTTTACCAGAGGTGGTTGCAGGTAACTTTGCTGCAAAGGAAGCCATAGCAAAAGCGTTAGGAACTGGATTTAGAAAATTTTCCTTAAAGGATATAGAGATTCTTCGTGATGAACTTGGAGCACCTGTAGCATTTTTACATGAAAGTGCAAAAGAACTTATAAAAGAGACCTATAAACTTCATGTATCAATATCTCATAGTAAAGAAAATGCTATAGCCTATGCAGTTTTGGAGGTGTATTAATATATGAGAATAGGTACTGCAGAAGTTATGAGGGAAATTGATAAATACTCCATAGAAGTTTTAAAAATACCTAGCATAGTGCTTATGGAAAATGCTGCACTTAAAGTTGTAAAAAATATTGATATTGAGAATGTGGAGAATTGCTCCATTATATGTGGTAAGGGAAATAATGGTGGCGATGGGCTAGCGGTAGCAAGGCATCTTTATGTAATAGGAAAAGATGTGGTTGTATTTTTGTTGGGAGGAGAGCAAGGACTTTCAGAAGACTCTCAAATTAATTATAATATACTTTTAAACATGGGAGTTAAAATAATATCTATAAATAATATGGAAGATATAAATGAAATGAGGGAGTACTTAGAACAAGCTGATATTATTGTAGATGCCATATTTGGAACGGGGTTAAATAAAAATGTTGAAGGCATATATAGTGCAGCTATATCTGTAATAAATGAAAGCAATTCCTATATCTTGTCTATAGACATACCTTCAGGATTAGAATGTAATAGTGGCAGAGTACTTGGAAATTCTATAAGAGCTAATAAAACTGTAACTTTTCAGTTATATAAGAAGGGATTTTTGAACTATGGTGTGGATAAATATACAGGAGCAGTGGTAATAGAGGATATTGGCATACCAAAGGAAGCGATTCATAAATTTCATGAAAATGAATATATAATGGATGAGAATTTTATAAAACAAAGCATGATTAAAAGAAATAAGCATAGCCATAAAGGAGATTATGGGAGGGTTGTCATTGTTGCAGGCTCTAAGGGGTTTACTGGGGCTTCGTATATAGCAACGCAGGGAGCTGTAAGAAGTGGAGCGGGACTTGTTACGTTGTGTTGTGATGAAGAAATACAGCCAATTTTAAGTTCTAAACTTATAGAAGCTATGACTTTGCATTTTAAAGATACGGAAAAACTTAAAGAGTTATTAAAGAGCGGCAATTGCATAGCTATAGGTCCAGGAATGGGTAATAATGAAACTACATTGCAGCTTGTAATGGACACTTTATTAAATGCAACGTGTCCTGTAGTAATTGATGCGGATGGATTGAATGTTCTTAAAGGAAACCTGCATTTATTGGAAGAATCAAAAAACAAGGTGATGATTACTCCGCACTTAGGAGAAATGTCCAAATTAACGGGATTAACTATAGAAGAGATAAAACAAAACCGCATGGGAATTGCACAAAGCTTTGCGCAAAAGTATAAGTGTATAGTACTTTTAAAGGGGTATAATACCGTAATCACAGATGGGCATGAAACTATTATAAACCCTACAGGGAATAGCGCTATGGCATCAGGCGGCATGGGAGATGCACTAACAGGCATAATTGCATCTTTCATAGCGCAAGGATACGAGCCGCTAAAGGCAACAAGCATTTCGGCTTTTATACATGGATACACAGGGGAGAAGCTTTCAAAGAAAATGTTTTGTGTAAGTGCAAGTCAACTTTTAGAAGAACTTCCCTATGCAATTAAAGAGCTGATGGAGTAATTGGGCTGAAATTAAGTGATATAATTTGGTTTTAATTAGAATAATGAAATTAAGGCAGGAATAGTATTAATAATAGAGAGTAAAGTTCAGGGGGAATTTTATGAAAAAATTATTGTTAATATTAATTGCTGCTTTTTTTATGACGGTTTTCGCTGGGTGCTATTTCAAAATAGATAAAACTCAGAAAAGTCTAGATTATATAAAATCCTTAAAGAGTTATACTAGTGATGCTCACATTATACTGCAAAATGATAAGCAAAATATAGAATATGATATGAAACAGTACTATAAAAAGAATATGGGGGTTAGATTAGAATTAAATTCGGATAGGATTTATATATGTAAAGGTGATAAAATATATGTGAATGATACTAAAAGTGGATTTAAGTATAGCCTAAGTGGGGAACTTGAAAATATTGTAAGGTTAAGTTCTGTAGGCGAGTATATTAGACTGATTTATACCAATGAAGAAATTAAGACTTATTTTAAAGATATAAGTGGAATTAAATATCAAGTGCTTGAGATATATTTATCGAATCTAAATAGAAATTTAGACAAGGGTAAGCTGTATATCAATACTGAGACTAAGCTTCCTGAGTTTGTTGAAGTATATGATTTAAATAATAAGGTTAAATTTAAAGTGCTATATAAAAATTTTGTGGCAAACGCAGAATTTAATGAAGAGCTATTAAGTACAGAAGCGAAGGGTGGAATTTAAGTGTTCAGACATCTGAGACCAGTATGGGCAGAAATAAATTTAGATAATTTAGCTCATAACATAAAGGAAATTAAAAGAGTAACAAAAGCTAAAGAAATTATAGGAGTAGTTAAAGCTGATGCATATGGTCATGGAGCTTTAGATATAGCTCCGACCTTACTTGACAACGGAGTTACAAGACTTGCAGTAGCTGTTTTAAATGAGGCAGTAGAGCTTAGAAGGGGAGGTATACAATGTCCTATTATGATTTTGGGATATACACCTCCAAATTTACTGGATCTTTTAATAAAGTATGATATAGAACAAACTGTATATTCCTATGATTTAGCAAAAGAAATTTCAGATAAAGCTATAGAGGGAAGTAAAATTGCAAAAATTCATATAGCCTTTGATAGTGGAATGGGTAGAATAGGATTTTTGCCTAGAGAAGAAGATATAAGTGAGGTAGAGAGAATTAGTGCACTTCCCAATATAAAGATAGAGGGGATTTATTCTCATTTCTCTACAGCAGATGAAAAGGATAAAAATTATACGTATGAACAATTGAAAAAATTTAATTGGTTTTATAATATATTGCAGGAAAGAGGAATAGAAATAAATATAAGACATATAGCAAACAGTGCAGCTATTATAGATATGCCTGAAACACATTTTGAAGCAGTAAGGCCTGGCGTTATATTATACGGCTACTATCCTTCAGAAGAGGTGGATAAAACAAAGGTATATTTAAAACCTGTAATGTCTTTAAAAACTAACATAGTCCACTTAAAGAAGGTTCCAATAGGAGAGTATATAAGCTATGGAAGAAAATTTAAAACTGAGAGGGAGAGTATTATAGGAACTCTACCTGTAGGCTATGCAGATGGCTATACAAGATCTTTAGGAGAAGAGGCTAAAGTAATAATAAACGGGAAGCTGGTGCCCGTGGTAGGAAGAATATGTATGGATCAATGCATGGTTGATTTAACAAATGTACCAGATGTAAACTTGGGAGATGAAGTTATACTTATGGGAGAAGATAGTGAATCCAAAATGACAGCAGATGAATTAGCATCTATATTAGGCACTATAAATTATGAAGTGTTATGTATGATAAGCAGAAGAGTTCCTAGAGTCTATGTAAAAGATAAAAAAGTTATTAAAATAAGAAGTTATGTATAAAATTACCAATTGCGTAAATAATAAAAAGTAGAAAAAAATTTTGACATGACTATGATTATAGTAATATAATTGTTCTGTACATATCTTTTGCATAGGTTAATAGGAGGTATAGATTTAATGTCAGATTCAAAAAAGTTGGTAGTAAACCTCTCAGAAACACTTAATAATGAATTTAATAAGGCACTTAAAGAAGATTCCAAAAAAAGAAGTCAATTTATTAGGGAAGCTATAATACTATATATTGAGGAGAAAAAAAGAGCAAAAGAAATGGAGCTAATGAGAAAAGGTTACATGGAAATGGGAAATATAAACCTAGAATTTGCAGAGATGGGCTTTGCAAGTGACATTAGAGAATTAAAAGAATATGAAGCGAAGCTTCCGGAGTGTGATTGGTCCCATGACAACGATAGTGAAAAGAGGAGATATATTTTATGCTGATTTAAGCCCTGTAGTAGGTTCAGAACAGGGAGGCATAAGACCTGTAATTATTATTCAAAATGATGTAGGAAATAAATATAGTCCTACAGTAATTGTAGCAGCAATAACTTCACAGATTAATAAAGCAAAATTACCTACCCATGTGGAGATTTCTTCCGAGGATTATGGTTTAAATAAAGACTCTGTGGTATTGCTAGAGCAAATAAGAACATTAGATAAAAAGCGACTTAAAGAAAAAATTGGACACATGTCTAATAGCGATATGAAAAAAGTAGATGCAGCACTTTTGATAAGTATAGGATTAAATATAGGATTGAAATAATAGTAAGGGCTCGGAGTGAGCCCTTATTCTTATATATAAAACAAACAAATGCTTAAGTATGAATAGCAAACAATTTTTGTAAGATAATAAATATGCAAACATCTCAATAAGTTGATTTGCAGGGACTTATAACTAAGTAAAAGGCTTCTATAAATCATGTGCGGAATTATGAATAGTTATCAAGTAATAAAAGAATGTGGAGAAGGTGTTATTTGTGAAAAAACTTAAAGAATATTTTTTAATTACATTTGGAGTGTTTTTGGTATCTTTGGCTGCGGAGCTATTCTATGCTCCAAATAACATTGCAGCAGGAGGGGTTATAGGAATAGCTATAATTGTAAATCACTTTTTTCCCTTTCTAGAAATAGGGACTATTTCCTTAATGATGAATGGGGTATTATTTATCGTAGCGTTTGTAGTTATAGGGGGAAAATTTGGAGCTAAAACTATATATGCCAGCTTAGCTATGTCTTTGATACTATGGATAATGGGTAAAATTGAGTTTCCGCCAAGTATTATGACCCATGACCTTTTTTTAGCCTCAGCTTTTGGAACTATAATATCTGCAATAGGAATGGGAATAACATTTAATCAAAGAGCATCTACAGGAGGAACGGATATAATTGCAAAGATAATGAATAAATTTATACATATTCCAATAGGCAAGTCACTTTTATGCGTAGATTTCATAGTAACACTATCCTCAGCAATATCCTTTGGAATTGAAGTAGGGATGTATTCTTTATTGTCGGTAATATTTAATGGAATGATAATCGACTGGTATATTGAAGGATTTAATGTCTGTAAGCAAGTTGTTATAATAAGTTCTAAACATGATAATATAAGAAAGTTTATAATAAATGAACTTGATAGAAGTTGTACGATTTTTAAAGGCAGGGGCGGATACAATAATGCTGACATTGATATTTTATATACTGTAATAAATAGAAGAGAGTTTATTAGGCTAAAGGATTATATAAGAGATATAGATAATAGAGCATTTATTACCGTGGGAGAAGTGCATGAAGTTCTTGGAGAGGGATTTCAGGATATTTCTTTAGAGGATTAAGTTAATTAATAGTAAAAAATTAGGAGGAAAGTTTGCCTGGCAAACTTTTTTTATTTGCAAGAATTCAGTTAAGAATAAGGATTTGAGAATTATTTGTTATTAATTACTAAATATTAACTGAAATTTTTATTGTAATTTAATTTTTTATTTTATATACCTATGTTATAATAATAATGCATGTTAAGGGAAATTATGATGAAGAATGTTACTATATGTATAAATAAGGGAGAGGTTGAAATGATAGAATTTAAGAATGTTACGAAGGTGTATGGAAAAAATATACCGGCACTGTCAAACATCAATCTAAGTATAGATAAGGGAGAGTTTGTGTTTTTGGTAGGTCCAAGTGGAGCTGGTAAATCCACATTTATCAAAATGCTTTTAAAGGAAGTAGATCCAAGTATTGGAAGTGTTGTAGTAAATAATGTAGATATAACTACTTTGAAAAGAAAGGATATACCTTATTATAGAAGAAAAATAGGAGTAGTTTTTCAGGACTTTAGACTTATACCTAACTTAAATGTATATGAGAATGTAGCTTTTGCAATGAGAGTTATAGAAGCGCCTATGAAAGATATAAAAAAGAAGGTGCCAGCAGTTCTGTCTATGGTTAAACTGTCAAATAAACATAAGGCATTTCCACATGAGTTATCAGGTGGAGAACAGCAAAGAGTTTCACTTGCAAGAGCTTTAGTTAATAATCCAGCTCTTATTATAGCCGATGAACCTACTGGTAACTTAGATCCAGATACGTCAATGGAAATAATGGACATACTTAATGATATAAATAGAGCAGGTACTACAATATTAATGGCAACCCATGCGAAGGATATAGTAGACAATATGAAAAAAAGGGTAATAGCTTTAGAAAAAGGTAATTTGGTAAGAGATGAACAAAGGGGGTCATACGGATATGAAGATTAATACCTGCAAACACTTTTTTTCAGATGCGTTAAAAAGTTTTAAAAGAAATAGAACTATAAGTATTGCATCAGCTGCAACTGTAGCTGCAACACTTTTCATATTAGGAGTATTTTTGCTTACAATATTAGATGTTCAGCAAGTAGTAAAAGATGTAGAATCTAGAGTTGAAGCAAAGGTTTTTTTCAATCAAGATGTAACTATTGCACAAAAGAAAGCAGTAGAAGAGAAGATAGATTCTTTAGATGAAGTAGTAAAGGTTACTTTTGAAAGTAAGGCAGAAGCTATGGAAAAATTTAAGGAACAAATAGGAGAGGAAAATAAGCTTCTTGTTGAAGGACTTGAAAAGGACAACCCTCTACCAGATGCCTTTGTTGTAAAGGTAAAGTCTCCTGAAATGGTATCTAAAGTAGTAGAAAGTGTTAAGGGGATGGAAGGTATATATGAAATACAGGATGGTAAAAAGATAGTAGATACTATAGTTAAAATTACAAGCACCATTAAGTGGGTCGGTTTAGCTTTATTTATAGTATTAATAGGAGTATCCTTGTTCCTAATTGGAAATACCATTAAGATTACGGTGTATTCTAGAAGAAGAGAAATAGGCATAATGAAATACATAGGTGCTACGGATTGGTTTATAAGATGGCCTTTTATAATAGAAGGTATGCTTATGGGAGTTATCGGTGCAGTAGTTGCTTGTGGTGTACTTTATTATGCATATAATGCAGTATATACTAGAATGTCTTCAAGTCTTATGATGATACAACTTGTTGAGCCTATATATGTGATAACTACTATATCATGGCAGTTTGTAATTGCAGGAATAGTAATAGGAGCATTGGGAAGTATACTTGCAATTAGAAAATTCCTTGCAGTATAAAAGTTAGAATTAAGAAATAAGGTGCTAGGAGCTAGGAAATATAGAAACTTTGCCATGCAAAGCTTCATTCAATCCTAGTACCTAGTACCTTTAGTCTAGTAACTGAAAAATATAACTCTAATAATTATTAAAGTCGCTGTAAAGCGGCTTTAATTTGATTTATACTAGTTTACTATAGGCAAAAGTTTCATTAAGATGAATTTATCAGCAATTATTTACTAATTATTATTTAAATTTAGTGTTATAATTATCTTAAGTTTATATAAACATATATATAGAAGAGTTAGTAGATAGTTTGTACTTGAAAGGATAAGGAGTGATTGTTTTATGAATAAGAAAAGGTGGGTAATAACGACGGTTTTAATTGTAATAGTAACTAATGCTATTACATTTTTAGGAACTAATACAGTATCGCTTATGATGCCCAATGGGAAAGTTATAGTTAGCAGGGATGATTATAATAGTTTTACTGAGTTTTCAAAGCTTTACGAAATAAAAAATGTACTTTATGAATTATATGATGGAAAGATAGACAATGGAGCTATTGAAGAAGGCGCAATAAAGGGGATGACTTCAGCTTTAAATGACCCTTATACAGTGTTTATGGATAAAAAAGAATATACCGAATTTAATACTCAGACAGAAGGGAATTATAGCGGAGTTGGTCTTCAAGTACAGTCAAAGGACAACAAAATAGTAATAGTAGATATATTTGAAGAGTCTCCTGCTAAAAAGGCAGGACTTCTTCCAAGAGATGAAATAGAAAAGGTAAACGGAACTGCTGTAAGTGGGAAAGAACTTGATAAAGCAGTAACCATGATGAAGGGGCAAGAAGGAACGGAAGTAACTCTTACACTATTTAGGGAAGAAAAGGGAAACTTCGATGTAAAGCTAAAAAGGGCTAAAATTAACATGGTTACAGTTAAAGGTGAAATGCTAGATAATAATATTGGATATGTAGCTGTAAGTATGTTTGATGAAAACACATCTAAAAACTTTAAAAAGGAACTCGATACATTAAATTCAAAGGGAGCAAAGGCATTTATACTTGATTTAAGAGGAAATCCAGGTGGTCTTTTAGATGAATGTGTTGATATGGTTTCAAATTTTGTGCCTAAGGATAAAGTTATAGTTTCAACAATTGATAAGTATAAAAGAGAAAAGAAATATAATTCAATTGGAGGGAAATATGTAGGAGTACCTTTAGTACTTTTAACAGATGAAGGGTCAGCTAGTGCATCTGAGATATTTTCTGGAGCTATAAGAGACTATAAAGCGGGTACATTGGTAGGAGAAAAAACCTTCGGCAAGGGTGTAGTTCAAACAGTTCTTGAAACAGGAGAAGGAACAGCCTTAAAGGTGACAGTATCTAAGTATTATACTCCTAATGGAGAAAATATTCATGGCACAGGAATAAAGCCAGATATAGAAGTGAAATATCCAGAGGAACTTTTAAAGAAGCCTTATGATAGAACTACAGATCCTCAATTTAAAAAGGCTCTTGAAATAATAAAGGGAAAACTCTAGGAAGGGAATACAATAAAATGAATATTTTAATATATACTTTAAGAACTTTAGCAATTACATTGACAGATCCGTATTATATATTCTTTTTAGCAGTTTTAGTATTTATGCTTTATAAACGGAATAGAAAAATATCAATAATGCAAAAGATGATAATTGGGGAGCCCTTGTACTCCCCTTTTGAATTAACGATTTCTCAGCTAGTACTTGGAATATTTGCAGGAATTTTGGCAAGTATTATGATGTCCTACTTAGGTGTAATATATTATGGTACTGAAGTTATTGAAATATTGTTTATGACATCTATATTCCTTGCTATATTTAGTCCTAAATTTATATGTTTTTCATATTCAGCTGCAATATTAGGTGCATTAAGTATAATACTTACCGTAGTTTATCAAAATGCAGGAGTAGGAGAAAATACTTTCTTAAGAGTAGATATACCGTCTTTAATAGCTACAGTAGCAGTACTTCATTTTGTGGAAGGTATTTTAATTATTATAGATGGAAAAAGAGGTAATATTCCGGTATTTAGAAAAGTTGAGGGAGAGATTCAAGGTGGATTTGCCTTTAGGAGATATTGGATCATTCCAGTAGCCTTATTTATTATGATAAATACAAGCTTAATAGCAGACTTAGGTACTACAGAACCTATGCCTAATTGGTGGCCAATTGTTAAGACATCAATACCAAGTGAAATACTTAAAAAATCAGTAGTAGCTCTTATACCTTTCTATGGTATGCTTGGTTATAAGTCAAATACTTTTACTCAAACTAAAAATCAAAAGACTTTAATGTCTGGACTATTTGTAATAGCTTATAGCATGGCATTATTTTTAGTGGCACAACTTGCTCATATAAACATATTTTTTCAGGCCTTAGCTGTGGTGTTTGCACCAGTAGGGCACGAAGCAATGATTAGAATTCAGGCTCATTTTGAGAATACAATGGAAGCAAAATATGTTAGCCGTGATGGAATTATGGTACTTGAAGTATCTCCAAATTCTATTGGAAAAGCTTTGGAAATTAAAGGTGAAGATACGATTGTGGAAATAAATGAAGAAGAAGTAAAAACTGAGGAAGATATAAGTAGAATTTTAAATTCTAAACCTGAAAGTATATTCTTTAAAATAAGAAACCCAAGAGGTGAGATAAGAGAAACAAGTAAACATCCTTATCAAAAGGGGAAAACTATACTTGGTATACTTATTGTTCCAACAAAAGTTGATAAACCTGAATCAATGAGAGACTTTGAGAAGGAGAATTTTTCTGATATATTAGATAAAGCAAAAAAAGATAAAGAAGATGGTGATGAATAGGTAATGGGAAAGTTTAAAATACATTCAAAATTTAAACCTACGGGAGATCAACCTCAAGCAATAAATAATTTAGCAGAAAGAATTCAGAATGGAGAAAAATTTCAAACGTTACTTGGAGTCACAGGTTCTGGAAAGACTTTTACAATGGCAAATATAATAGAAAGAGTTCAAAAACCTACATTAATACTTGCGCATAACAAGACTTTAGCAGCACAGCTTTGCTCTGAATTTAGAGAGTTCTTTCCTGAAAATTCTGTGGAGTATTTTGTATCTTATTATGATTATTATCAGCCAGAAGCTTACCTTGCACAAACAGACACTTACATAGAAAAGGATGCTTCTATAAATGATGAAATAGATAAATTAAGACACTCAGCAACCTCTGCCCTCTTAGAGGGAAGAGATGTTGTAATTGTAGCTTCTGTATCTTGTATATATGGCCTTGGTAATCCTGAGGAGTATAAGAATCTTACAATTTCCTTAAGAGAAGGTATGGAGAAGGATAGAGATGAGGTTTTAAAAAAGCTTATTGAAATTCAATATGAGAGAAATAATATAGAATTTACACGTGGTACCTTTAGGGTTAAGGGAGACGTTCTTGATATATTCCCTGCTTCATCCACAAACGTGGGGATAAGAGTAGATTTTTTTGGGGATGAAATTGAAAAAATAAGAGAATTTGATGCATTGACAGGAGAAATAATTGGAACAAGAAAACATGTAGCTATTACTCCAGCTTCTCACTTTGCTACATCTAGGGAAAGACTAGAAGGGGCCATAGGAAAAATTGAAGCAGAACTTGAAGCAAGGGTAAAGGAGCTTTTATCAGAGGATAAGGTATTAGAAGCTCAAAGACTTAAACAAAGAACTAATTTTGACATAGAAATGATGAGAGAAGTAGGATATTGCAGCGGTATAGAAAACTATTCAAGAATACTTGATGGAAGAGCAGCTGGAACTTGCCCTCAAACCTTAATAGATTATTTTCCAGATGATTTCTTGTTATTTATAGATGAAAGCCATGTAACTTTACCTCAAGTTAGAGCTATGTATGCGGGAGATAGATCGAGGAAGGAATCCTTAGTAAATTACGGATTTAGGCTTCCTTCGGCTTATGATAATAGGCCATTAAGATTCGAGGAATTTGAGCAGAAGATAAACCAGGTAGTTTTTGTAAGTGCTACACCATCAAATTATGAACTTGAACATTCAACAAATGTAGCTGAACAAATTATAAGACCTACAGGACTTCTAGACCCTGAAATAATTATAAAACCAGTAAAGGGTCAAATAGATGATTTGTATTCAAGTATAAAAGAAACTATTAATAAAGGTTTTAGAGTTCTGGTTACTACTCTAACTAAAAAAATGGCAGAGGATTTAACAGCATACTTTAAAGAAATGAATATAAAGACAAATTATCTTCATTCAGATATAAAGACAATCGAAAGAATGGAACTTATCCGTGATTTAAGAAAGGGCGAGTATGATGTACTTGTAGGTATAAACCTTTTAAGAGAGGGACTTGATATTCCAGAGGTAGCTCTAGTTGCAATACTTGATGCAGATAAAGAAGGATTTTTGAGATCAGATAGGTCCTTAATTCAGATAATAGGTAGGGCTGCAAGAAATTCAGAAAGTAAGGTTATAATGTATGCAGATACAGTAACTAAATCCATGGATAGAGCAATTAAGGAAACAAATAGAAGAAGAAAAATACAAATAGAGTATAACGAAAAGCATGGAATAGTCCCAAGAACTATAATAAAGGATATAAGAGAAGTAATTGAAGCAACTCAGGTTGTAGAAGATAGTGCTACTTATGATAGTTTAGAAGAAGCAGTTAAAGCAAGTAATGATAGTGTTGAATCACTTATAAAGAAATATGAAGATGAAATGAAAGAAGCTTCAAAGAAACTTGAATTTGAAAAGGCTGGAAGACTTAGAGATATGATTTATAAATTGAAAAAGAAAATAGTGAAGGAGTAGTACACTAAGGAGGAAAGAAATAAATTTATGATTGATAAAATAATTATAAAGAACGCTAAGGTTCATAATTTAAAAAACGTAAGCCTTGAAATTCCAAGAGATAAGTTCGTAGTTTTTACTGGACTTTCAGGCTCAGGGAAATCATCCCTTGCCTTTGATACATTGTATGCGGAAGGGCAAAGAAGATATGTAGAATCTTTATCATCCTATGCAAGACAATTTTTGGGGCAAATGAATAAACCAGATGTTGAATACATAGAGGGACTTTCACCAGCAATTTCAATAGATCAAAAAACTACTAGCAGAAATCCAAGGTCTACCGTTGGAACTGTAACAGAAATATACGATTATTTAAGGCTTTTATATGCAAAGGTTGGAATTCCACATTGCCCAAGTTGCGGTAAGGAAATAAAAAAGCAAACAATAGATCAAATGGTAGATAAAATATTAGAATTACCTGAAAGAACTAAAATACAAGTTTTAGGTCCTATTATAAGAGGGAAAAAAGGTGAACATGTCAAGTTAATTGAAAATATAAAAAAGAATGGATATGTAAGAGCTAGAATAGATGGAAATACTGTGGATTTAGAGGATGAAGAGATAAAACTTGAAAAGAACAAAAAACATACCATAGAGGTAGTAGTAGATAGGCTTATGGTAAAAAATGATATAAGAAGCAGGTTGTCGGATTCTATTGAAACAGCCTTAAAACTTGGAGAAGGTATTATTATCGTAAATATAATTGACGGAGAAGATATTTTATTTAGCGAAAATTTTGCTTGCCCTGATTGCGGTATAAGCGTTGGAGAAATATCCCCTAGAACATTTTCCTTCAATGCGCCATTTGGAAAGTGTAATGAATGTGATGGGCTTGGAACACTGTTAGAAATTGATGAAAGTTTAGTAATTCCTGATAAGAGCAAAAGTATCATGGAAGGCGCTGTCCTCCCTTGGGCTAACAGTGTATTAAAGGAAGAGTCGTGGACTTACGGTATATTACAATCTTTATCGAAGGCATATAACTTTAAATTAGATACTCCAATAGAAGAGCTTCCTGCTGAAATAGTAGATATGCTTTTATATGGATTAAATGGAGAAAAGATAAAAGTTACATACACTAAGGATGGTAAGACTTCAGATTTTTATCATGCCTTCCCGGGAGTTGTTAATAATTTAAAAAGAAGGTATTTTGAGACCAATTCAGAAGCTATGAAAAATGACATAGAGAACTATATGAGTAATAATCCTTGTCCAAAATGTAAAGGTGCAAGGCTAAGCCCAGGACCTCTAGCAGTAACAGTTGGAGGGAAAAATATATATGAATTTACAATTATGGCTATAAGAGAAGAATTGGAGTTTATAAATTCAATAGAGTTTACAGAAAAAGAAAAGATAATAAGTAACCAGATATTAAAGGAAATAAGAAGTAGATTAAACTTTCTTATAGATGTAGGTCTTGATTATTTGGATTTGGCTAGAACCGCAGGAACGTTATCTGGTGGAGAAGCACAAAGAATAAGGCTTGCAACTCAAATAGGTTCAAGTTTAGTTGGGGTTTTATACATATTAGATGAGCCAAGTATTGGGCTTCATCAAAGGGATAATGACAAATTAATATCCACATTACAGCATTTAAGAGACATAGGAAATACTTTAATTGTGGTAGAACATGATGAAGATACCATGAAAGCTGCAGATTATATAGTTGACATTGGTCCTGGAGCAGGAGAACATGGTGGAGAAATAGTTGCAGAAGGCCCTATTGATGATATAATAAAAAATGAAAAATCAATTACTGGTCAATATTTAAGCGGTAAAAAGAAAATAGAATTACCAAGTGAAAGAAAAAAAACTTCAGGTAACTATATAACCATAAAGGGTGCTAACGAAAATAACTTAAAAAACGTAAATGTGAAATTTCCACTGGGAGTTTTAACTTGTGTTACTGGGGTTTCGGGTTCAGGTAAAAGTACACTAGTAAATGAAATACTGTATAAAGGGCTAAACAAAAAACTGAATAATTCTAAAGATATGCCTGGAAGACATAAGGATATAGAAGGTGTAGAAAATATTGACAAAATAATTAATATTGATCAAAGTGCTATTGGAAGAACTCCAAGGTCAAACCCAGCTACCTATACTGGAATGTTTGATATAATAAGAGAAATATATTCAAGTACTTCAGAATCCAAATTAAGAGGATATAAGCCGGGAAGGTTTAGCTTTAATGTAAAAGGTGGAAGGTGTGAGGCTTGCAGGGGCGATGGTATAATAAAGATAGAAATGCAGTTCTTATCTGATGTATATGTTCCTTGTGAAGTTTGTAAGGGCAAAAGATACAATAGAGAAACTTTAGAGGTAAAATATAAGGGTAAAAATATAGATGATTTACTTAATATGACTGTAGAGGAAGCATTAGAGTTCTTTCAGAATATTCCAAGAGTAAAAAATAAGCTTCAAACACTTATGGATGTGGGACTTGGATACGTAAGACTTGGGCAGCCTTCAACTCAGCTATCTGGTGGAGAGGCGCAAAGAATTAAACTTGCCTATGAGCTTTCCAAAAGAGGTACAGGAAAGACCCTGTATATATTAGATGAACCAACTACAGGACTGCATATAGATGATGTAAGCAGGCTTATAACTATACTTCAAAGGCTTGTAGATACAGGAAATACAGTAGTTGTTATAGAGCACAATTTAGATGTAATAAAATGTGCAGACCACGTAATAGATTTAGGGCCAGAGGGTGGAGCAAAGGGAGGAACTATAATTGCAACAGGAACTCCAGAAGATATAAGTGAAGCTGTAGGCTCCTATACAGGATTTTATCTTAAAAAGATGTTGAAATGATAAAAAGAAGGTGATTTATGTTGTTGGCTAAGCTAAGCCCAATATTTACTTTAATTATAATAGCTATAGTCTATATGATAATTTTTACAGCCCTTAGAATAATGAATAAAGATATAAAGGGCGGAACGAGAAAAAAATCTCAAAAGAAGGCTGCAGGATTAGAAATCATAGAACCTGGGAATAGCTATAATTTAAAAAGAGGAGGGGTGATCCCCCTCCAAGGTCAAATAACCATAGGAAGAAAAGAAGATAATACATTTATGCTAGATGATCCTTATGTTTCTGGAAAACATGCAAGGATTTATGCGAAGTCTGGAGATTATATCATTGAAGATCTAGGAAGCACTAACGGTACTTTGGTAAATGATGATCAAATAGAAGGAAAGAAGTACTTAGAAACAGGAGACATTATAAAAATAGGAAATACAGTACTTAAGTTCTTAATTTAATTTTGGGATGGTGGTCTTTTGGATACCAGAAAAGATGAGAAAAAGCTCTTAAAATATACATATTTGCTTTGTATAGTAGGGTTTTTTAATTTAACAATAATAAAGGAGCCTTTTGATAAGGGTGCTATGCTTATGGCACTGGCAACCTGTCTTCTTATAGGATATTCCTATTTTATAATAAGGAGATTTTTTTCAGAAGGAGATAAATTTATATTTATATTTTCTAGTATTTTAGCCGTTATAGGGGTTATAATGCTATACAGAATAGATACTGCAACTGCTGTAAAACAAATAGTATGGTTTGCTATAGGGGTTACAGGTTTTATATTAATAGTTGTAATCCTGCCAGACTTAAAAAGATTTGTAAAATTTAAGTATATATACTTAGGTATAACCTTAATACTTATGGCAATGGGTACGCTCATGGGAAAAGAGACTTATGGGGCAAAAAACTGGGTAAGTATTGCAGGATTTGGCTTCCAGCCGTCGGAATTTGGGAAACTTTTTTTAGTTGCATATTTATCAGCGGCCTTGAAGGATTATAAAGACTTTAAAAACTTAATAGAACCGGGAATAGTTGTTATGTTAAGTTTAGGATTTATGGTTTTACAAAGGGATCTTGGAAGTGCATTAATGTTTTTTGGAATATCCATTACTATGCTATACATAGCTACATCTAATTTTAAATATGTATTAGTTTGTCTAGTACTATTTGCACTAGGAGCAGTTATAAGTTATGGATTATTTGACCATGTAAAGCTTAGAGTTTTGATTTGGAAGAATCCTTGGCCATATGCTACGGATAAAAGTTATCAAGTTGTACAGTCTCTCTTAGCCATAGCATCGGGTGGACTTACAGGATCAGGATTAGGACTTGGGTATCCTAAATATATACCCGTAAGGACAACAGATTTTATTTTTTCTGTAATATGTGAGGAACTTGGAATACTAATGGGATTTGCCATTATACTTATATACTTTTTACTTTTTTACAGGTGTATGAGAGCAGCTATATATGCAGGAGATGATTTTTCAAGACTTATTACAGTTGGATACAGTGCGATGATAGCTTGCCAGGTATTTGTTATAATTGGAGGGGTAATAAACCTGATACCGCTAACTGGTATAACACTGCCTATGGTAAGTTACGGTGGAAGCTCCATGCTTAGTACGTTTTTTGCACTAGGTATAATACAAAAGGTTTCTGAAGAGGGAAGATAAGATTATGAAGGATATATCGGATAATATAAAAAAAGTATTGATAATATTTTTAATATGTTTTGTGGGGTTAATATCATACATAACATATTTTCAAGTAATGGTTGCACCGAAAATTGTAAATAGCCAGTATAATGCACGTATGTGGGCTAAGAGAGATGAAGTTTTAAGAGGAAGTATATTTGATAGAAATATGAAGGTGCTTTCTAAAAGTACTAGAGTAGATACTGAAACTCAAAAGAGAAGCTATGAAGGTGGAGAAGCATTTGCTCATGCCTTAGGATATGTAGATGTTAGGTATGGAATTACTGGACTTGAAAGAAGATATGATAAAGAATTATCTACAAGCAGCATAAGAGATACTTTATTGAATATATTAAAATTACCAGGACAGACAAAAGAGAAATACGGGAGTAATTTAAAAACTACCTTAGATTTTGATATACAAAGGAAGGCTTATGAACTTTTAGGAAATAACAAGGGGGCAGTGGTAGCGCTGAATCCAAAAACAGGAGAAATATTAGCTTTAATATCAAAGCCATCCTTTAATCCTAATAATCTTGAGGAGAATTGGAAAAATATTAATTCCAATAAAGATAGGCCATTGCTCAATAGGGCAACTTCAGGTATGTATCCCCCAGGTTCTACTTTTAAGGTAATAACTGCGATAAGCGCGTTGGAAAATATCGATGATATCAGGAATAAAAAAATTCAAGATAAAGGGGTACTGGTATTTAATGAAAAGGAATCTCTAAAGAACTATAACGGAGAAGTTTTGGGCAATATAGGTCTTAAAGAAGCCTTTATACATTCAAGTAATGTTTATTTTGGAAGTTTAGGTATTGATCTTGGAAATAGTAAACTTAAAGATACCGCAGAAAAGTTTTACTTCAACAAAGATATACCAGCAGATGGAGTTGTAATTGAAAATAGTAAATTTCCATCCTTTAAAAGTTATGAAAAAGGTAATATAGCTCAAAGTGCTATAGGACAGTCTACAGTACTTTCAACTCCTATGGAAATGGCGTTAGTAGCAAGTACCATAGCAAATGATGGAACTATGATGAAGCCTCACATAGTAAAAGGGGTTATGGATAGTAAAAACAGCTTAGTAAGTGAAGTGAAACCACAGAAGATAGATGATGTTACAACAAAGGAAAATGCACAGATAATAAAAAATTATATGAGAGAAGTTGTGGCTCAAGGTACAGGAGGAAATGCATCTGTATACGGAATAAAGGTAGCAGGTAAAACCGGTACTGCAGACCATAAAGAAGAAGGAAGTGGAGCAAAGCCTCATTCATGGTTTATAGGATTTGCTCCATATGAGAATCCTGAAATAGCCTTGGCAGTTATAGTTGAAGATGGTGGTCAAGGAGGAGTTTTAGCAGCAAGCATAGCTTCAGGAGTTATAAAAGAAGCTTTATCCGATGACTAACTGCCGTAAGCTTCCGCTTCTATCAAGCTGGGAGGCAACGGCAGCTACGTCCATGGATAACGAGTTCTTAGCTTCAGCTGGAGTAAAAACTCCGTCTGAAGCTAAGAACTCTGTTTATCAAAATAAGTATTATGGAAAGGGGAATTTTGGTGAAGATAAAGGAAATAGGAGAGCTTAAAAATGGGGAACAGGTGGATTTTAATGCCTTAGTTAGTGATAAAAGAACTGGTTATAAAAAAGATGGGACCCCCTACTTATTACTTATAATGCAAGATAACACAGGAAGTATAGCCTTCCCTGTATGGACCAACTATGATAAATTAAATACCATAGTAGAGGTAAATACGTTAATAAATGTAACAGGTATCGTAGCTAGATTTAATGGAAATGTTCAAGTAAGAAATCCAATGATAAACTCCGTTTCTATGGAAGGAGTAAATTATGAGGATTTTGTACCACAATACGATATACCAGAAGAATTAATAGATTATTTTAATTATATGGTGTTAGATATGGAAGAAAAATATCAAAAGATAGCCACTGCAGCCACTGGAGCCATGGGTTATAATGATGAGAGATGGGATGCCTTTATAAATTGTGTGGCAGCCGAAAAGTTTCATGGCAACAAAAGAGGAGGATTGTTCCTTCATACAGTGGGAGTTATGAAAGCTGTAGAGAACGTAGTGAAGGATTATATAACAAATCCCTTCTATATGAGTGCAGCTAAGGTAATTAATAAAGATAGACTCATGCTTAAGGCGATTATTCACGATATAATGAAAACTAAGGAATATGATTATAAGGGAATAATAAGAAGAAAAGACATAAAGTTAGATCACTTAGTACTTGGAGCAGGATATGTAAGAGAAATAAATGTAGAAGTAGGCAATGTTCTTTCAGAGGAAGAGTTAGATGATATATGTTACTCAATACTTTCTCATCATGGTCAATTTGGTAACTTTGAACCAAAGGGAATAGAGGATATACTTTTAAATATGGCAGATATTATAGATAGTCAAGTTGTAAATGCCATTGAGAATAAGATATAGGGGAATTGCTTTGCAATTTCCCTATATTTTTATTTTAATAAACTTAGATTTCCCAATTTGAATGGTGAAGCTATTATGTGGATTTACCATTATAAATTCATTAAACTTTTCTCCATCTATTTTCAGGGCATTCTGGGTAATAAGTCGTTTGGCTTCACTATTACTCTTAGCAAGCCCATTTATAACCATGATTTTTACAAGATCAATTTGGCCATGGCTTATAAGACAATCAGAGGATAAATTGAATTCAGCTATATCATCTGGTATTAGATTTTTTTGAAAAACAGTTTTAAAGTGATCCTCAGCAATTTCTGCTTCATTTGATCCGCAATACAAGGCTGTTATTTCTTTTGCAAGTCTCATTTTAACATCACGAGGATTAGTATTTGAATTATTAAGCTCTATCTTAATTAACTCAATTTCATCTGGATGAATATCTGTTGCAAGTTCAAAGTATTTAATAATAAGGCTATCTGGAATAGTCATAGTCTTTTGGTAAATATCAACCGCATTTTCATGTATACCAATGTAGTTGCCAAGACTTTTGCTCATTTTTTCAATTCCATCTGTACCTTCAAGCAAAGGCATAAATAATGCAATTTGACTATCCTGACCATAATCTTTTTGCAGGGTTCGACCCATAAGGATGTTAAAAGTTTGATCTGTGCCGCCCATTTCGATATCTGCTTTTATTTCTACAGAGTCATATGCTTGCATTAATGGGTAGAAAAATTCGTGAAGTCCAATAGGCTCATTATTTTTATATCTTTTTTCAAAGTCATCTCTTTCAAGTATTCTAGCAACAGTAACTTTACCTGCAAGCTTTAGTATGTCTTCGAAATTTAGCTTTGATAACCATTCGCTGTTGAACCTAAGGTCAGTTTTTTTCTTATCCAGGATTTTAAAAATCTGATTCTTATAAGTCTTTGCATTTTCTAGTACTTGCTCAGTAGTCAACGGTTTACGTGTCTTGCTTTTGCCTGATGGATCGCCAATTCTGCCTGTAAAATCTCCAATTATAATTACTGCCCGATGGCCTAAGTCCTGCATTTGCTTAATTTTACGAAGTACAACAGCATGGCCTAAATGGATATCTGGAGCAGAAGGATCTAGACCAAGCTTAACTATAAGGGGGGTATTTGATGCAATGCTTTTTTCTAACTTTTGCATCAAATTTTCTTCGCTAACAACCTGATTTACTCCTTTCATAATAATTTTAAATTGTTCCTGTGCATTTTTCATTACGTTCATCCTCTCCAATAAATTGATATAAAATAAAAAACTCCCGTTCTCTGCATTATGCAGAGGACGGGAGTATTGCTCACGTGTTACCACCTCAATTTTATTTACACATCACTGTGTAAACCTCATCAGGTACGGCACAAAAGTGCTTATACCTTAGCGATGTAACGGTCGCACCCGGCAACAGCCTACTAAGATATAAAATCTTTTCAGTGTGCCACTCAGAGATGTATTCAAAATCTGTTTTCTGCACCTCTCATCACCCGGTAGCTTTCTGTTGAAAACGTATGATTTCTACTTCTTCTCGTCGCAGTTTTGTTGTATGGTTGGTAGTTTAGCACCAATATAATAAAATGTCAATATAGCATTTCAAGATATATGAAATGCTTATTAGTTATTAACTGTTGAATAGTAACTATTCAACATAAATCTTCTATGTTCGCTATTAATTATTAATAGGTTTATGTATAATAGGGTTAAAATAAGCAAAAAAATAAATAGTTCAAAGTCGTAGAAAATTAGAGAGGATAATTATGAAAGGAAAGACACATGCAGGTGTAGGTATAGTTACTTATTTGCTACTTTATAATAAATTACCTGATAAGGTGAGTTTGACTGGATTAGCTGTGGTAACATTTGCATCATTGCTTCCAGATATAGATCACCCTAAAAGCATAATTAATCAATATATACTGCCTTTTAAAAATAAGATGACTAAGGTTGTATTATATGCTTGCAGTGGTATTATATTTTTATGGTATAGTTTTTTATATGATAAAGAACCTTATATAAAGACTATAGGAATATTTTTGATTTTAATAGCTGTTTCATCTCATAGAAAAGGTCTTACTCATAGTCTTATGGGAATGATATTATTTGCATTTCAAATAGCATATATAGGAAATGCATATGAAATAAGAAATTTAATTTATTACTTTATGCTAGGTTATGGTCTTCACCTACTTTGTGACATGGCAACAAATAGGGGAGTACCTCTTTTATATCCTTTCAAGGAAAAAAACATTAAACTTCCAATTACATTTAAGACTAATTCCTTTATAGGAAATTTTATAGAAACTCTGATAATTGTAGCGGGGCTTTTATATGTTATATATAGCTTTCCGAGCATATTTAGCTAGGTATTAGGTTAAAGGTTATAGGTACAAGGGAAAAGTTTTTAAATTTTGCCTAGGTAAAATTTTTCCAAACCTAGTTCCTAGAACCTCTTACCTAAATACTAAAAGAGAGGTGATAATATGTTTGATTTTGAATATCATTTAAAAGTATTACCAGATAAACCTGGAGTTTACATAATGAAAAATGCTTTAGGCGAAGTTATTTATGTAGGAAAAGCCAAGGTGCTTAAAAATCGAGTAAGACAGTATTTTCAAAGTTCACGTAATCATTCAGAAAAAGTAAGGGCTATGGTTAAAAATATAGCGGAGTTCGAGTATATAGTTACCGATTCAGAAATGGAAGCACTTATATTAGAGTGTAACTTAATAAAAAAGCACAGACCTCGATACAATATATTACTTAAAGATGATAAAAGCTATCCATTTATCAAGGTAACAACTACAGAAGACTTTCCAAGGGTATTTGTAACAAGACATGTCATAAAGGATGGAGCAAAATATTTTGGTCCATATACTGATGTATCGGCGGTTTATGAAACATTGGAACTTATAAAAAAGATATTTCCTATAAGGACTTGTAAAAGAGTTATAAAAGAAGAAGATAAAGAAAGTATAAGACCTTGTTTGAATTATCATATAGGTCTCTGTAAAGGACCTTGTGCAAAGCTTATAAGTAAGGAAGAGTATAAAAGTATAATAAGTGATATTACAAGTCTTCTTTCTGGCAAGTCTGCAGATATTTTAAGAGATTTAGAAGCTAAAATGGAAAAGGCAGCAGAAAGTCTCCAGTTTGAAAAGGCAGCAGCTTTTAGGGATAAGATAAATGCAATAAAAAAAGTAACAGAAAAGCAAAAAATTATAACTTCTAACTTTGAAAATGAGGATTTTATAAGTCTTTACAAAGATGAAAAAGATGTGTGCGTTCAGGTGTTTTTCTTAAGAGAAGGAAAAATAGTTGGAAGAGAACACTTCATTATAGAGAATTCAGCGGATATGGAAGATAAAGAAATAATATCGGACTTTATAAAAAGTTTTTATGGAGCAGCAGCATTTATCCCTAAGTCCATATATGTAGAGGATATTGATGAACAAGAACTCTTAGAGCAGTGGCTTACTATGAAGCGTGGTTCTAAAGTTTGGATTAAAGTTCCTCAAAGGGGAGATAAAAGAGATACTTTAGATATGGTTCGAAGGAATGCAAAGATAACCTTAGAGCAATTTAAAATTAAAATACTTCAAGATAAAGAACTTTATGAAGTAGCTTTAAGAGAACTCAGTGAAATACTAAACTTAGAAGACATTCCAAAGAGGATAGAAGCTTATGATATTTCCAATATACAAGGCATGGATTCAGTTGGAAGTATGGTGGTTTTTGAAAACGGTAAATCCAAAAATAGTGATTATAGGAGATTTAAGATAAATAGTGTAGTTGGAGCAAATGATTATGGAAGTATGAGGGAAATTATTACAAGAAGGTTTCAGCATGGGTTAGATGAAATTAGGGCCATAAGTGAAAAGAATCTCCAGGTAAGCTCGGGAAAGTTTTGTGTTTTTCCTGATTTAATACTCATGGATGGTGGAAAAGGTCAGGTGAATATAGCTTTAGAAGTATTAAGAGGATTTAACATAGATATTCCTGTGTGTGGTATGGTAAAAGATGATAAGCACAATACAAGAGGGCTTATATATAATAATGAAGAACTTCCTATTAAAAAACATTCTAACATAATGAGACTCATTACCAGAATTCAAGATGAAGTTCATAGATTTGCAATAACCTATCATAGATCATTGAGAAATAAAACAACTTTTCATTCTATATTAGATGATATACCAGGAGTTGGAGAAAGAAGAAGAAAAGAACTGTTAAAGAAATTTGGCAGCATAGAAAGCATAAAAAAGGCAAGTTTTGAGGAAATTTTAGAAACTCCATCTATAGATAAAAAATCTGCACAAAATATAGTGGAATTTTTTAAAGATAATGCATAGTATAATTAATAGTTATAATTAATGGGTGGAAGCTACTGATTATTATTCTATAAAATTGGATAAAATTCAGATAATTTAGTTTCCACATTAATGACTTATTTCCACCTTATTCATTATTAATTGACTTTATAAATATTGATTAAGTGGTACTTATCCTTTATACTTATTTATGTATTAATTTTGATGTTAAGGAGAATATACTATGAGCTGTTATAAAGAATTTGCTATAAAATTGTACGATATTTTAGGTAAAGAAAATGTAAAAATAGATGAGCCAATGAAATCACATACATCTTTTAAAGTTGGGGGTCCAGCGGACATATTAGTAACTCCAAAGGATTATTCGCATATACAATACTTAATAAAACATTGTAATGAAAATCATATACCATATTTCATTATAGGAAATGGATCAAATCTTCTTGTAAGAGATGGCGGAATAAGAGGAATTGTTATCAAACTTACAAGACTTGATAACATAAGTATAAGTGAGAATAAGGTAACAGCAGGGGCTGGTGCATCACTTTCAAAGACTTCGAAGGCAGCGGCAGATGAATGCCTTACAGGATTTGAATTTGCAATTGGAATACCTGGAAGTATAGGTGGAGCACTTACTATGAATGCAGGAGCATATAATGGAGAAATATCCCAAATAATTAAAGAGGCACTTGTCATAGATAAGGATGGGGAAATAAAGAAGTTATCTAAGGAAGAATTACAACTTGGATACAGAATGAGTGCCATTATTAAATACGGATATACGGTACTTGAAGTAACCTTTGAGCTTCAAAATGGTGAGTGTGAAAAGATACATGAAAGAATAGATGACTTGACTAGAAGAAGAACAGAAAAGCAGCCACTAGAATATCCTTCTGCGGGAAGTACTTTTAAGAGACCTGAGGGTTACTTTGCGGCAAAGCTAATAGAAGACAGTGGGCTAAAAGGCATAAACATAGGGGATGCAGAAGTTTCATCAAAGCATTCAGGATTTATTATAAATAAGGGAAATGCAAATGCTCAGGATATTTTAGACTTGATTAAAAAGGTTCAAGAAACAGTAAAAGAAAATTTCAACGTTGATCTTCATACAGAAGTTATGATAGTAGGCGAAGAGAAATAATATTACATTTAAAGGTTAAGGATAAAGTACATATGTATATATCCTTAACTTTTATTTTTAGCAGATATTAATACATATTTATACCAATTAATAATACCTATTCCAGATAAAATTTCCATGCTAAATTCAAAGCTTAAAATTCATAATTGGTAATTGAAATATGTTATAATAAATAATAAAAGATTTTAATAAATTGCGAAGTTTAATGAAGGATTTCTATAAATGATGTAAGGAGGGTTAGAAATGAGATTTGTAATTGTAACAGGAATGTCCGGTGCAGGAAAAACTCAAGCTATTAGAAATTTAGAGGACCTAGGGTACTTTTGTATAGATAACTTGCCACCTACCCTCATACCTAAGTTTGCAGAAGTCTGCTATGAGGCGAGGGGAAAGATAGATAAAATTGCATTAGTAATTGATATAAGAGGTGGAGAGTTCTTCCACGATTTGTTTCACAGTTTAAGTTATTTAAAAAGTCAAAATTATAAGTATGAAATTTTATTTTTAGATGCTTCAGATGAGGTGTTAGTAAAAAGATTTAAAGAGTGCAGAAGAAAACACCCATTGGCACCAGAAGGCAGAATCTTAAACGGAATAGTAGAGGAAAGAAAAACACTCAGAGAGGTAAAGGATAACGCAGATAATATAATAGATACCTCTAACTTTACAAATATGGTATTAAGGGAAGAAATCACAAGGGTTTATGGGGAAGAAGGACAGTTGGAAACTCAACTTATGATTACAGTGCTTTCTTTTGGATTTAAATATGGAATTCCAGTAGACTCTGACTTAGTATTTGATGTTAGATTTTTGCCTAATCCATTTTATATCCCAGAGCTTAAGGAGTTTTCAGGAAATGATACTCCTGTGGTAGAGTACGTTATGGGATATAATGAAACTAAGGATTTTATTGAGAAGCTACAGGATATGTTAAACTTTTTAATACCAAATTATCAGAGGGAAGGAAAGAGACAGCTTATTGTATCAATAGGTTGCACTGGTGGTAGACATCGATCAGTTGCCATTGCAAATGCTATATATAAAAAGCTAAAAGAAGATGGACACAAGGCTAGTTTAGACCACAGAGATATAAATGAAGATATCAATAAGGGTGGTAAAAAGGTATGAAAATACTAGATTGGCTTAGGCCGGGAATCAAGGTGAAAAGATGGATATTACTTGGGGCCATGGGAATACTTTTTATTGCATTTGCTCTTTTAGAGTTTGTAAGACATAGATTATATAGCTTTTATTATATGGCTTTTTATGTGTTTTTAATTACACTAGGTCTATTTGTACTATATATGTCTGTAACTCAAGGAATGCGCTCGATTATTGCACTTATAAATAAAGGTTATCTAAATGTGTCTTTAGATTCAAAAAAGTTAGAAACACTAATATATGAAAAAAGATTACTAGTAAAGGGCCCCAAAATAGTTGCAATAGGAGGAGGAACAGGGCTTTCCACAATGCTTAGAGGACTAAAATATTACACCTCGAATATAACTGCAATAGTTACTGTTGCAGATGATGGAGGAGGTTCTGGAGACTTAAGAGAGGATCTTGGAATACTGCCTCCAGGGGATATAAGAAACTGTATTTTAGCGCTATCTGATACAGAACCTTTAATGGAGGAACTACTTCAATATAGATTTAAAGATGGAAGACTTAAAAATCAAAGTTTTGGGAATTTGTTTTTAGCTGCTATGGACGGAATATCAACTACCTTTGAAGAGGCAGTTCAAAAAATGAGCTCAGTTCTTGCGGTAACAGGGAAGGTTATCCCTGTTACTTTAGAGAATGTGGTATTAAAGGCTGAACTTGAGAATGGAAGCATAGTAGAAGGAGAGTCTATGATTCCTGAGGAAGCATTAAGGCAGAAAAGTCCAATAAACAGGGTTTTTATAGAACCTAAAGATGCTAGAGCACTTAAGGAAGCTGTAAATGCCATCAGAGAAGCTGATGCTATCATACTAGGCCCGGGAAGCCTATACACAAGTGTTATCCCTAACTTACTTATTAAAGATATAAGTTCTGCTCTTAAAAGAACTACTGCCATTAAAATATATGTGTCCAATATAATGACTCAGCCTGGAGAAACTGATAATTATACTGTAAGCGACCATATTAAATCTATTTTTAGACATGCAGGAGATGAAGTTATTGACTATGTAATAGTAAATAATGGAGGAGTAGAAGAAGGGCTTCAAGGAAAATATAAGGAAGAAGAGTCACATATGGTTAATGTAGATATAGATGTGATAAGTTCTATGAATATTAAAAGAATTGATGGAGATTTAATAAGTATTAAAAATGGTTTTATAAGACATAACTCTGAAAAGCTAGCATCTATGATTATAGAAACTATAATGGAAAAAGCATTGCTGTACGATAAAAAGAAGATTATAGAATACTTCTATTTATCTGAAAGATTAAAAGAAAAAAAGAATAGGGAGTAAAAAATATGTCATTTTCAGCTAAAGTAAAAAACGAAGTGTGTAGATATACAAAATTGTCAGAGGAAGAAGCTTTAGCAGAGCTATCGGCAATAATGAGAGCAAGTGGGACATTAACTTTTGGAAGTAACCGAAAGATAAGTTTTAAAATTACCACAGAAAATGCTGCTATTGCAAGAGTTGTTTTTAGATTACTTAAGGAGTACTTTAATATTCATGCAAAAATAATGATGAAGAGAAGTAATTCTTTTAAAAAAAATAACTTATACATTGTAGTTATAACAGAGGATTCAGATGTTAAAGGGATTTTAACTAAAACAGAAGTTTTAATAGAGGAAGAAGGAATGCTTTCTTTAAACTATGGTATTTCTGATGAAATGATACCAGATGATTCTACTAAAAGGGCTTATATAAGAGGAGCATTTTTAGGGGGAGGAAGTATAAGTAATCCTGAAAAAACCTATCATTTAGAATTTGTTACACATAATGAAGAATATGCAAAAAAACTAAGCGATATAATAAATTTTTACGGGCTAAATTCTAAAGTTATACAAAGAAAAAACAGCTATATAATTTACATAAAAGAAGGAGAACAGATAATAGATCTTCTTAATGTAATTGGAGCTCATACATCCCTTTTAGAATTAGAAAATGTACGTATTATGAAGGAAATGAGAAATAACGTAAATAGATTAGTTAACTGCGAAACTGCAAATTTAAGTAAAACTGTAAATGCAGCTGTAAGGCAAATAGAAAGTATAAAGCTTATACAAAGGGAAGTAGGTCTTCAAAGACTTGCAAAAAACCTACGTGAAATTGCAGAGGTAAGGTTAAAATATCCAGATGAATCTCTGAAAGAATTAGGGGAAATGTTAAATCCTCCTGTTGGCAAATCTGGTGTAAATCACAGACTTAGAAGAATTGAAAAGATTGCAGAAGAATTGAGAAAGGAAGGTAAGTAATATGTCTAAGCACAACAAAGTTATAAATTATATTACTTCCCTTCAAGTGGGAGCTAAGATTTCTGTAAGAACTATGGCATCTAATTTAAATATAAGTGAGGGAACTGCCTATAAGGGAATTAAGGAATGTGAGGCATTAGGACTTGTAACAACTATCCCAAGAATAGGTACCGTTAGAATAGAAAAGCTTGAAAGAAAAAGTGAACATATGCTGACTTTTGGAGAAGTTGTAAATATAATTAATGGGAATTTAGTTGCAGGTAAAGATGGAATTCATAAAACTCTAAATCAATTTGTAATAGGGGCAATGACTCCCGAAGCAATAAGCGAGTATATATATGAAGGATGTATCGTAATTGCAGGAAATAGAGAAATAGTTCATAGATTGGCTTTAGAAAAAGGTTGTGGTGTTATAATAACTGGAGGATTTAAGTGTAGTGAGGATATAAAAGACCTTGCGAATGAATTTAAGCTTCCAGTAATACTAACTCCTTACGATACCTTCACTATAGCTACTATGATAAATAAGGCCATGTCTGAAACCATGGTTAAGAAGGATATTGTATTGGTAAAGGATGTTATGGATATACAGTATCCTTTTTTAAAGACTGAAGATAAAATAACAAGGCTTAAAGAGCTTACATTAGAGGCTTCAGAAGCTTTATTTTCTGTAGTAAATGATGATATGAAGCTGGTGGGGGTTGTAGGACTTAAAAATCTTTCATCTAAAATAGGAGATGATGAAAAGATAGAGAGAATAATGGATAAGAATTTTTTATTCTTAGAAATTGGCGATACTGCAGCATATGCAGCGCATTTAATGGAAAGTCAAGCAATGGAGTTTTGTCCAGTAAATTATAATAAAAAACTAGTTGGTGTATTAAAAAGGGAAAATATAATAAGAGCTCTCAAGCGTGTGAGTAATCAGCTACAAGTGGGAGAAAACTTAGAGTCAATAATACTTAAAAAGTTTAATTGTGAAAAGAGAGAGGACAAAGTTTGTTTCTCAGGTAAGATTGTACCTGAAATGCTTGATCCCATAGGTACTGCATCCTGGGGGGCATTAAACATGCTATTAACTACTGTGGGAATGCTTGCAATTAAGGAAAGAGACACCATTAATTTAATTGTTGATAATGTATCTACATACTTTGTAAAGCCGATGCAAATGGATGAGAAGGTAGATATATATGCTGAAATAATGGATTATGGAAGAAATTCTTGTAAAATAGTTGGAAGAAGTTTTTATAAAGTAGAAGTGGAGATGAATAATGGCAAGGGTGATTTAATAGCAAAATGTATGATGCTGGCGAAGGCGATACGTAGTTAGTAACCAGTGACCAGTAACCAGGTGCTAGCCGCTGGCGACTTGAGATTTAACATAAAAGCTAAATTTTAAATTAAACTAAATATACTAAAGAAGGGAGAGATATTATGGAACAAGCGGTAAATCGGCCTCGGTGGGTAAGCTTGCATCAACATACAGGGTATTCCCTTTTAGATTCTTCAGCAAAAATCCCTGATCTTATAAAAAGAACTAAGGAATTAGGCATGGACAGCATTGCTATAACGGATCATGGAGTGATGTATGGATGCGTAGAATTTTATCAAGAAGCTAAGGAACAAGGCATAAAGCCTATAATAGGTTGTGAGATATATGTAGTACCAAAGTCTATGCATATAAAAGTAAATGACAAAGAAAATGACATATATCATTTGGTTCTTTTAGTGAAAAATGAAAAGGGCTATGAAAACTTGATGAAGATAGTGTCTAAGGCATCTATAGAGGGATTTTATTACAAACCAAGAGTGGATCATGAAGTTTTAAGAGAACATAGCGAAGGGCTTATTGCATTAAGTGCCTGCTTAGGTGGAGAAATACAAGCCTACATATTGCAGGATAATATACAAAAGGCAGAGAAAACAGCGTTGCTATATAAGGAAATATTTAAAGATGGATTTTACTTAGAACTTCAATATCATGGCATGAAAGAACAGCTTAAGGTAAATAAAGAGATAATCGAAATGTCCAAAAGGCTTAATATACCATTAGTTGCAACTAATGACGTTCATTATATTAAAAAAGAAGACTATAGATCCCATGATATACTTCTTTGCATACAAACAGCAAAAACTGTAGATGAAGAGGAGAGAATGAGATATCCTTCAGATGAGTTTTATTTGAAATCTCCTGAGGAAATGTATGAACTGTTTTCACACGTACCTGAGGCGCTGGAAAATACGGTTAAGATTGCAGAGCAGTGTAATTTTGATTATGAGTTTCATAAATCCAAGCTGCCCAGTTTTCCGCTGCCTGAAGGAACAGATCATTATGAGTATTTAAAGGATGTATGTTTAAAAGGCTTAGAGGAAAGATATGAAACTATAACTGAAGAGCTTATTCAAAGGCTTGAATATGAGCTTGGAGTTATAAATCAAATGGGGTATGTGGATTACTTCCTTATAGTTTGGGATTTTATAAGATTTGCAGTAGAAAGCGGTATACCAACTGGTCCTGGAAGGGGTAGTGCAGCGGGATCCTTAGTTGCATACACATTGGGGATAACTAAGATTGATCCTATTAAGTATAATTTGCTTTATGAGAGATTTTTAAATCCTGAAAGAATAAGTATGCCAGATTAAATATCAACTGTTTAAGCTTCTCTTTTAATAAGGAGATGATCTTTTGAAAAGATTCGAATTGGATAACTACAAAGTAGATATTATTAATCTCTATCAAAATCAAGGATTATCATGTGATAAAATTGCAAAAGCTTATGGAGCTAGTTTATGTGGAATATACGATGCGTTAAGAAGATGGAAGGTTCCGACAAGAAACTTAAGTAAAAGTCATAAAGTATATAAAATAAATGATAGCTTCTTTAAGAAAATTGATACTGAAGATAAAGCCTATTGGTTAGGATTTATTTATGCAGATGGATTTATTACTATGCCACATAGCTTTGGATTATCATTAGCTGCAAAAGATAAATCTCATTTAGTAAAGCTATTAAAATGTTTAGAAAGTAACTATCCTTTGCATGATTATGAAACAGATGGTAAGTACGGTAAACATCCATACTCCAGACTACTAATAAATAACGAAGAAATTTTCCGTGATTTACAGGATAAAAATGTAAGGCTTAGAAAAACATTAATAATAGAGTTTCCTAATGAGGAAGTGCTACCTAAAGAGCTATATAAGCACTTCATTAGAGGGTATTTTGATGGAGATGGTAGTTTGATTTTATCTGAAGGGTCTATTAACTTTAAGATATGTGGAACTAAAGAATTTTTATTTAAGTTTATACAAATATTTAACGAAGTGTCTAAATATGACTTTAAGTACAAACTATATAAAAGAAATAAGGATAACAAAAATAACTATTACTTAAGTTATGGTGGATTAAGAAAAGTATATTCTATTTTAAGTTATCTATATAAAGATTCCACAATTTTTTTGGATAGAAAGAAAGAAAAATATAAAAAATTAGAAGAGATTTTTTACAGTTGATATTAGTCGTGTACGGTAGAAATACTGTGCTTAAAGAGCCTCGAATTGCGGGAAAGTCCTGAGAGCCCTATAAACCAAAGCAAAAGATTGAGATTATATCTAAGTGTAATGGTGGTATAACCATAAAAATTATAGGGATTTGAATTGGTCAGGTTCTGCTGGATAACCCGCAGCCAAGCCTTGATGAGAGGAAGGTTCAACGACTAGTGCGAGGGCACGTAGGGATTTTTATATCTCGAAGCGGGGCAACCTAAACCGTTAAGGTCGGTAGGTGAAGATATAGTCTATACCCACTGCTTATAAGTAGTGTTAAAGTATCTTGAAAAAGAGGGTAGTTATAGATAGACTCTGACTTTTGTTATGAAAGAAGACAGGAAGTAATAGATTACGTAGTAGATAAGTATGGTAAAGAAAATGTATCTCAAATTGTAACCTTTGGAACTATGGCAGCAAGAGCATGCATTAGGGATGTAGGTAGAGCAATGAACTATCCTTATTCTGAAGTGGACAGAATAGCTAAGATGATTCCAACTATGCTGAATATAACCATAGATAAGGCGTTAGAGTTAAATCCAGAACTTAGTACAGCTTATGAAGAAGAGCCAAGAACTAAAGATCTCATAGATGTGGCAAGAGCTTTAGAGGGGCTGCCAAGACATACTTCTACTCATGCGGCAGGAGTTGTAATAGCTTCAAACCCGTTAGTAACCTATGTACCACTTCAAAGAAATGAAGGAAACATTGTAACTCAATTTACCATGGGAACTTTAGAAGAGCTTGGGCTTTTGAAGATGGATTTCTTGGGGCTTAGAACACTAACTGTTATGACAGATGCGGTAAACATGATAAAAGAAAATAAAGGAATAGAAATAGATTTAGACAGTATAAGCTTTGATGATAAAAATGTATATAAGATGCTTGGCGAAGGAAAAACTGTAGGAGCCTTTCAGCTAGAGTCCTCGGGGATGACATCCTTTATGAAGGATTTAAAACCGGATTCTTTTGAGGATATAATAGCTGGAATAAGTCTTTACAGACCAGGTCCTATGGCGGAAATACCAAGGTATGTTGAAAATAAAAGGCATCCAGAAAATGTTGAATATGAAACTCCTCAGCTTGAGCATATACTAAATGTCACCTATGGAGTAATGGTATATCAAGAACAGGTTATGCAAATAGTTAGAGATCTAGCAGGATACTCCATGGGGCGTGCAGACTTAGTTAGACGTGCTATGTCTAAGAAAAAGCACAAAGTTATGGAGGAAGAACGCAAAAACTTCATATATGGAATTATAGATGAAAATGGTAATGTAGAAGTACCAGGATGTTTAAGAAATGGTATTAGTGAGGCAGCTGCAAATAAAATATTTGATCAAATGATGGATTTCGCGAGTTATGCATTCGTATCTTAACCTATAAGAATATAAAAGAAGTGTAAGGAAATAATAAATATGGGTGATATTATGAAGATTCCTTACAATTATCTAACAGAGGATAACAAGAAAAATATAATAGAAACATTCTATGATAGTAAGAATTTATGTTTTAAGGAAATCTCTGAATTACTAGGTTTTTCTGAAAGGGCCATTTCAAGAGTATTAAAGGAAAATAACATAAATACCAAAAGAAAAAATAGATATACATTAAATGAAAACTACTTTAATAATATAGATACTCAAGATAAAGCGTATATATTAGGACTTTTGTATGCCGATGGTTTCGTTGGAGATGAACATTACAATAATGTGGTTTTAGGCATGAAGGATAAAGACATAATTGAGAAAGTAGCACAATGTATAGACTATAGTGGGGAAATTAGAAAAGGAAATAAGGGAGGATTTGAAAACTCTACTTATTTATGTATAATAAATATTTCTTCAAAAATAATGACTGATGATCTAAGAAGATATGGACTTTATCCAAACAAGTCATTGACAATGAAGAATTTTCCCTTAATACCCGAAGAGTTAGAAAGACATTTTATAAGAGGATATTTTGATGGGGATGGTAGTGTAGTTTTAAGTAAAAATAGTTCTTATTATAAAGGGCAAGGCTTCATAAAAAAATATGAATATCCTACAATACAGATAACCTTTTTAGGTACAGAGGCCTTTATTAGAAAATTAGCAGAGAAAATGAATTTAAATCATGTTCTTATTAGAAATACCAAAACATTGCTAATAAAAGAATTAAGAATATCTTCTAAAAAAGAATCTTCAAAGATATTCGGGTTTTTATATAAGGATGCAGATATTTTTCTTGAACGTAAGTATAAAAAATGGTTAAGTTTTGAGAGTGCCTATATGAAGAAATTTATATAGCAAACAGGGTGAATTGCGGGAAAAACCTTAGAGCCTTAAATACTAACTTGTGGTAGTAATATACATAAGGGCTATGAGTAATTTCATAGAGATAGTAAAAAGTTTAAGGATTGGTAAATCCGCAGCCAAGCAACCTAGTAATAGGCTGAAGGTTCAGAGACTAGGTTATGGAGTCCTAATCTAAAGATAGATGGATGGTAAAAGCCCACGAGTGCCCTGTATCCGGTTATTAGCCGGGTAATGAGATAGTCCGATACTCCGTAGAAATATGGAGAGATAGGGATAAAGAACCCTATTGGAAATAAATGTCAATAAATCTCATGCAGCAGCATATGCCGTAGTTGCATATCAAACAGCATATTTGATGAGATATTATACAACAGAATTTATTGCAGCAATGCTAAACAGTGTAATGGGAAGCAGTGAAAAAGTCGCTTTTTATATAAGATTTGCAAATGAAAGAGGAATAGAAATACTTCCTCCAGATATAAATGAAAGTTACACAAAGTTTACTGTTCAGGGAGAACAAATTAGATTTGGAATAGCAGCTATAAAAAATGTAGGTGTTAATGTTATTGAAAATATAGCAAAGGTTAGAAGTGAAAAGGGTAAATTTAAAGATTTACTAGATTTTTGCAACAAAGTGGACCTGGGTGTAATAAATAAAAGAGCAGTGGAAAGTTTAATAAAGGCAGGAGCTTTAGACTCCTTTGGAGTATATCGTTCAAGGCTTTTGGCTGTACATGAAAAGGTAATGGACGGAATAAATGGCGATAAGAAAAAGAACATACAAGGTCAAATAAACCTATTTTCAGATTTTGGAGATGAGCAAATAGATCCAATAGATATAAAATATCCTGAGATAAGAGAATTTGATAAAAAACATTTGCTGTTTATGGAAAAGGAAATGACAGGTTTATATCTTTCTGGACATCCTTTGGAAGAGCATAAGGAAGTTTTAAAGAACAAGACTAGTATTAATATTGGAGAAATAATTTCCTCAGGAACCTTAGAAGAAAGTAGTGAGGGAGTACTAGTGCAGGACAAGAAAGTAAAGGATGGACAAAAGGTAAAAATAGGCGGCATAATCACTTCTGTAAATAAAAAGCTTACTAAAAATAATGATATGATGGCTTTTGTTGAGTTAGAAGATTTATATGGAATTATTGAACTTGTGGTATTTCCTAAAGTCTTTAATAAAGTTCGACAGCTTATAAATGAAGATGCCATAATACTGGCTAGTGGAAGGGTATCCATTAGAGAAGATGAAGCGCCTAAAATATTATGTGAGGACATAAGTGAGCTTTTAGTCAGCAGCATTGAAAAAGTATATATTAGGATAGATACAGAAGAAGAACTTCAGCCTAGTTTAAGACAGTTAAAGATAATATGTCCAAGTTATAAAGGAAATGTTCCGATATATTTATATGTAAAAAGTATCAATAAAGCCTTTGTAATGAATAAAGAACTTTGGGTAAATGGAGAAAAAGAACTTCTTACATTTTTAAAAAATCAATTTGGCATAGAAAATATTAAGGTAGTATAAAGTCTAATAAGAATAAGCAAAATATTAGGAGATAATTATCTCATAATGTTTTGCTTATTTTTAATTATATTTATAGGAAAAGATTGCATAAAAGTCATAATTTTATTAAAATTAGTTATAGGCAGTATTAGATGTTTTTATTATAAAGATGGTGGGACGGAAAGTGTCCAAGCGGCTTAAAAAATGTTATTGTGGATATACTTTTAAATAGAAACAATAACAGTGAAAGAAATTTTTATTGAAAATTTGACTTCGGAGGGATTGTTATGAAAAAGATTGCTGTTTTAACCAGTGGTGGAGATGCACCTGGCATGAATGCTGCCATAAGGGCAGTGGTAAGAACAGGTTTAGATAAAGGTTTATCTGTAATGGGAATACAAAGGGGATTTAGTGGTCTTATAAATGGAGAAATTTTTGAAATGGACAGAAGAAGTGTGGCTGATATCATACATAGAGGTGGCACCATACTTAGAACTGCCAGATCAGAAGAATTCAGAACTGAAGCGGGACAAAAAAAGGGAGTTGCAATATTAAGTGCTTTTGGAATAGATGGATTAGTAGTTATAGGAGGAGATGGCTCTTTTCATGGAGGGCAAGCGTTATCAAAGTATGGAATAAAGATGGTGGGGATTCCAGGAACAATTGATAATGACCTTTCTTATACAGACTGTACTATAGGTTTTGATACTGCAGTAAATACAGTACTTGATGCTATAAATAAATTAAGAGATACCTCTACTTCTCATGAAAGAGTAAGCATAGTAGAAGTTATGGGAAGAAACTGCGGAGATATAGCACTTTATGCAGGACTTGCAGGTGGAGCAGAAAGTATAATAGTTCCTGAAAAAGGATATGACATAAATTCATTATGCAAAACTATTTTAGAAGGTAAGCTTCGTGGAAAAATGCACAATTTAATAATAGTTGCAGAAGGTGTTGGAGGAGCAAATGAAATAGCAAGTAAAATTGAAGAGGTTACAGGCATAGGAGCAAGAGCTACTATCCTTGGACATATACAAAGAGGTGGAAGTCCTACTGCAAGCGATAGAATACTGGCTTCACGCTTAGGATACAGAGCAGTAGAATTATTGCTTGAAGGAAAATCAGCAAGAGTAGTAGGTATAAAAGATGGAAAAACAATAGATGAAGACATAGATGAGGCTCTTGCTATAAAAAGAAGTTTTGATGAAAAGTTATATAGTATAGCAGAGGCGTTATCATATTAAGAAATATTAAATAATAGATTAATATAATTTGGGAATTTAAAAGATAAGATTATAAATTAAAACTGGAGGGGATTTTTATGCAAAAGACTAAAATGGTTTTTACAATAGGGCCTGCAAGTGATAATGAGCAAGTGTTATCAGAACTTATAAAAATTGGTATGAATGCTTCAAGACATAATTTTTCACATGGTACTCATGAAGAGCACAAGATAAGAATGGAAATGGTAAGAAGTATAAGTAAGAAATATAATAAAGAAGTTGCAATAATACTTGATACTAAGGGACCGGAAATAAGAACAGGGAATTTTGAAGGCGGTAAATTAGAGCTTAAAGAAGGAAATAAGTTTACTATATATTGCGGAGAGGAAGTACTAGGAGACGAAACTAAGTGCTCAATAAGTTATGATAAGCTTTGGGAAGATGTAAAGCCAGGCAACATGATTCTTATAGATGATGGTCTTGTAGGACTTGAGGTTGAATCTACAGAGGAAAATAAAATTCACTGTATAGTGAAAAATAGTGGAATGGTAGGAAATCATAAAGGTGTAAATGTCCCAGGAGTATGCACATCACTTCCTTCTCTTACTGAAAGGGATAAGGGAGATTTAAAATTTGGATGTGAAATGAACGTGGATATGGTTGCAGCTTCATTTATAAGAAGAGGATCTGACGTTTTAGCTATAAGAAAAGTACTTGAGGAAAATGGAGGAGGAGATATTCAAATATTCTCCAAGATAGAAAATCATCAAGGGGTAGAAAATATAGATGAAATAATAAGACTTTCTGATGGAATAATGGTTGCTAGAGGAGATATGGGAGTTGAAATTCCAATAGAGCAAGTACCATTAGTTCAAAAGATGATAATAGAAAAGTGTAATAAGGCAGGTAAGGCAGTTATAACAGCAACTCAGATGCTTGATTCTATGATAAGAAATCCAAGACCTACAAGAGCTGAGGCTTCAGATATTGCAAATGCAATATTTGATGGAACTGACGCTATAATGCTTAGTGGAGAAACTGCAAGTGGTAAATACCCTGTAGAAGCAGCTACAACTATGTCAAGAATAGCTCAAGCTACAGAATCACAACTTGATTATCAAGCAATATTAAATAAAAGAAAGGAGCTACATGTACTTAATGTAGCCAATGCTATAAGTGTGGCAACTTGTACTGCAGCCTTAGAGTTAAATGCTTCAGCTATAATTACAGCAACACAAAGTGGATATACGGCAAGAATGGTATCTAAATACAGACCATCTTGTCCTATAATTGCAGTAACACCAAGTGTAAGTGTAGCAAGAAAGCTTTCATTAAACTTTGGAGTATTTCCTATACTTACAAATCAAGTAGAATCTACTGATGAACTTATAGATGCATCTGTGGATATATCCGTAAAATCAGGCTATGTTAAAAGTGGCGATTTAGTAGTAATTGCAGCAGGAATACCAGTAAGTTTATCTGGAACCACAAATATGTTAAAGGTTCATGTAATAGGAGATATATTGGTTCAAGGAAGAGGAGCTGGAAATATACCTGGATTTGGTAATGTGAAAGTTGTAAAGAATCCAAGGGAAGCAGTTGAAGTAGCAGAAAAGGGAGATATTTTAGTAGTAAGGGATTCGGATATAGAATATATTTCTGTTTTAGATAGAATATCAGGAATTATAACTGAAAAGGGAGGATTAACTTCTCACTTGGCTATTCAATGTATAACAAATGAAGTTCCTATAATAACAGGAGCCGGTGGTGCAACAGAAATATTAAAAAATGGTGCATATATAACAATGGATGTAAAACGTGGAATAGTTTATAATGGAAAAGTAAATATAGTATAATAGAAGTTAGAATAAGGGTACTAAATACTAGGGAATGTGAGAATTTTACTAAGTAAGATTTCATAAAATCATTGCTGTATAAAATCAATGATTTAAAAACTCCTAGGCTTTAGTACCTATTGCCTTAAATCAATAAATAAAATTTATAGTTTTAAGGCAAAAAAGAGATTAAACTTAAAATTATAAACTTAATTACAATTAAACGGGGGTGTAAAGTTTGAAATACAAAGTTTTAGGAAGTACCGGGCTTAAGGTATCAGCAGTTGGATTTGGAGGAATACCAATTCAGAAGGTGGATGAAAAGGAAACTGCAAAGCTTTTGGAATACGCTGAGAGTAAGGGAATAAATTTTATAGATTCTGCAAGGGGATACACAATTTCAGAAGAGTTAATAGGTAATGCCCTTAAGGGAAGAAGAGAAAAATGGATTATAGCAACTAAATCTATGGCAAGAGATAGAGAGTCCATGCTTAAGGACGTGGAGATAAGCTTAAAAAACTTACAAACAAGTTATATTGATCTTTATCAATTTCATAATGTCAGAACCCAAGAACAGTTGGATCAGGTTTTAAGTGAAGATGGAGCTTATAGTGCCTTATTAGAATTAAAGCAAAAGGGTATTATAAAACATATAGGAATAACCTCACATAGTGCAGATATGCTTAAGGTAGCTATAGAAACAGGAAAATTTGAAACAATTATGTATCCATATAATATAGTGGAAACTCAAGGGGAAGAAGTCTTCAAAAGAGCTAAAGAATTAAATATTGGTGTAATAGCAATGAAACCTATGGCAGGGGGAGCTTTAACTAAGGGAGATCTAGCAATAAAATTTATACTTTCAAATGATAATATAACTACTGCAATTCCAGGAATGGCTTCTTTAAGTGAAGTAGATATAAACTGTAATGCAGGAAGCTCAGAATATACTTTAACTGAGGATGAAAAAGAAGAAATGAAAAAGATATCAGAGGAGCTTGGAACAGAGTTTTGCAGAAGATGCAGTTATTGTGCACCATGTACTGCAGGTATAGATATTCCAAGTATATTTGTACTTCAAGCATATAAGGAAAGATATGGACTTCCAGATTGGGCAAATGATAGATATCAAAGCACAGAGCGTAGAGCAAAGGACTGCATAGAATGCGGAATTTGTGAGGAAAGATGCCCTTATGACTTACCTATAAGGAATATGCTGAAAAAGGTAAGAAAGATTTTTAACGAATAAGGGTTTAGAAAATTAAATTATAAAGTGTATGGAGCAAATTATGAACTATGAACTTAATATTATAAAACATAAGACTAATATTATAAGAGGACTATTAAAAGATGAAGTAGTGTTTACCATTTCATTAATTTTTGCTGTAGTAACATCTTTAATATCAGTACCTAAGATGAAATATATAGATTTTAAGGTGCTTGGGATTTTATTTAATCTCATGGTGGTAATAGCAGCTTTTGAAAAGCTAAAGATACTAGATAAGATAGCGGTAAGTATATTAAGTAAATTTAATAAAGAAAGGCAAATATCTCTTGTCTTAATATTTTTGACTTTTATAAGTTCTATGTTTATAACAAATGATGTAGCGCTTATAACATTTGTGCCTTTAACTTTAATAATAGGTAAAAAGACAGGATGGCATCCAATACTTACAATAATATTTCAAACTTTAGCCGCGAACTTAGGAAGCAGTCTCACCCCTATGGGAAATCCTCAAAATTTATTTCTATATTCCTTTTACAATATTTCACCCATAGAATTTTTTAAAGTAACGCTGCCGATTATTTTAATAGGAATATTGTGGCTTGTGATAATAAATTACAGACTTAAGGAAAATGAAATAAATTTCAAATTAGAGGATATACACATAAAAAATAAAACTCAAGGCATTATATATATTGGACTTTTTATATTTGTAGTACTTTCTGTGTTTAGTATTGTAAACTATAAAATAGCCTTTTTAGTAACAATTTTTATAGCAATTTTTACAGATAAGAGTTTATTAAAACAAGTGGATTACATTTTATTAGCTACCTTTATATGCTTTTTCATAATTATAGGGAATCTTTCCCATATGCCTAGCTTTACTTCTAATATAACTAAATTTTTATCTAGTAGTAAAAATGTTTATTTTTCATCTATATTATTTAGTCAAGCTATAAGCAATGTTCCAAGTGCTATATTATTATCTGGTTTTACCTCACGATGGAAGGAAATAATTTTGGGGGTAAATATAGGGGGAATGGGAACACTAATAGCATCTTTAGCTAGCCTTATTTCCTATAAATTTTATATAAAGGAATATGGGCAAAGTAAGAAATACTTAATTCATTTTCATGGATACAGCATTATAAGCTTATTTATCTTCTCATTTATTATATATTTCTTAATTTAGGGTATAAAAATAAATAAACTATTGTATAATGAGTACATATATGGTTAAAATATATTGATAATAAAAGTAAAATTAGGACAACTGATTCTTTTTTGCACCTCGTTAGTAGGTGCGCTTTTTTTATATGTAAGTAATGGTATTGTATCAAGGTAGTTGGCATTTTTAATATTATTTTGAAGCTAGGGCTTTAATTTAATATCTCAATAAATTATAATTTTTATAAGATGTTAGGAGTTAGGTGCAAGGAACTAAGCAATATAGAAACTTTGCTATGCAAAGTTTTTTCTAATTCTAGTACCTGGTACCTTTGCTCTAGCACCTAAAAAGAAAGAGGGGGGCATATTTATGGAAATGCTTATAAGAAAATTAACAAAAGAGGACAATAAGAATATTGAAAAAATCATCAAGGAATGCCTAATTGAATTTGGGGCAAATAGAGAAGGCTTTGCTTGGGCGGATCCAGAACTAGGATATCTTTCTGAGGCTTATAAAGACGCAAATTCAGAATACTGGGTTGTAGAAAAGAATGGGGAAATCATAGGGGGATGTGGAATAGCACCTATGAAGGATCTTAATGGAGTATGCGAACTTCAAAAAATGTACTTTATAAAAGAAGCGAGAGGTACAGGCGCAGCAGGGAAAATTATAAAAGTTGCGTTAGATTTTGCAAGGGAAAGATATAATAAATGTTATCTTGAAACATTAAATAGCATGGAAGCAGCTAATAAGTTTTATCAAAAGAATGGATTTTATAAACTTGATAGACCTATCATAGAAACAGAACACTTTGGTTGTGATGCATGGTACTTAATGGATTTATGATTAACTGTTTGCTAAAAGGAATGGTGACCGACAAGTCTTTTAATAGTGATTAAAGATTAAAAAAGGGGGCTATAAAATGTTTGGGGTTATAGTAAATTCTTTGGCAGTAGCTGCTGGGGGATTAGTAGGAATGCTTATAGGTAAGGGGATTCCAGAGAAAATAAAGGAGACAGTATTTACTGGGTTAGCCCTTTGCGTGATGCTTATAGGAATTTCAGGAGCAATAAAGGGACAAGATACTATACTGATTATCATGAGTATAGTTATAGGAGCTATTGTTGGAGAAATTATAGATATTGATTTAAGACTTAGGAAATTAGGAGATAACATACAAAGTAAGTTTCAAGGAAAGCATGGTAAGTTTTCCGAAGGGTTTGTAGTATCTACTCTTCTTATGTGTATAGGAGCTATGGCTATAGTAGGACCTTTAGAAAGTGGACTTACAGGAAATAATAGTACTTTATTTGCTAAGTCTGTTATAGATGGATGTTCTGCAATAATATTATCTTCTACATATGGCATAGGTGTGGTATTTACAGGAGTATCATTATTTATATACCAAGGGTTAATAGCATTATCTGCTGCTTTTATAAAAGGAATATTAGTACAATCTGTAATAACAAATATTACGGCAGTAGGAAGTTTACTTATATTAGGACTAGGATTTAATATGTTAAATCTTACAAAGATTAAGGTAGCAAATTTACTTCCCGCAGTACTTGTACCATTTGTATATCAGCTTATTTTAGGATGGCTTTAGATATATTTATTCTTATATAGTTTGCAATACAACCCCTGTAGATAATTTGCATTTAAGTGTAAATATCTACAGGGGTTAATATAATGTAAAATCATATGTGGAGTTTTCTTAATTTGGGTTATAATATAAAAGAAATATCTTATAATTATTTAGAAAGAAATTAAGTGGGCTAATTTGTTGGTTTTGGTTAAGATAAATTAATTTTTAAATAAAATATTATTTTAAGGTGGTAAATATGAAAAGAGTTATACCAGTAGAAAAAAACAAAGATTACATAGTAGAAATAAAGGGTATGGGATATGAAGGTGAAGGAGTAGGAAAAATAGATGACTTTACTATATTTATTCCTGGAGCAATTAAGGGAGAAAAGGTAAATGCCAAGATAGTAAAGGTAAATAAAAATTTTGCCTTTGGAAAGCTTTTAGATGTGGTAGAAGAGTCTAGTTTCAGAACTGAGCCTATATGCAGCATATATAAAAGATGCGGAGGGTGCCAGCTTCAACATTTATCCTATGAAGGTCAGCTGGATTTTAAAGGACAAAGAGTTAAAGATGCAATAGAAAGAATAGGTAAGATAAATCCTGAGGTACTTCCTGTTATAGGTATGGAAAACCCTTATAATTACAGAAATAAGGTTCAACTTCCTGTAGGAGAGACAAATGGAGAAATAAACATAGGATTTTATGCACTACGTTCTCATGACATAATTAACATGGAAAAGTGTTACATACAAGATGAAATAAGCGAAAAAATAATGGGACTAGTAAAGCAGTGGATGATAGAATGTAATATAAAGGCCTATGATGAAGCCACTCACACAGGAGTTTTAAGACATCTTATGATAAGAAAAGGTTTTAAAACTTCAGAGGTAATGGTAGTACTTGTTACAAGAACTAATGAACTTCCACATAAAGATGAAATCATAAATCTTTTAACTAGTAATGTAAAAGAAGTGGTAAGCGTTATTCAAAATATAAATTCAGAAAAGACAAATGTTATACTAGGACTAAAATCAAATACCCTTTGGGGGAAAGATGTTATACAAGATTACATAGGGAAGTTTAAGTTTAACATATCACCATTATCCTTCTTTCAAGTAAACCCTGTGCAAACGGAAGTGCTTTATAATAAAGCGTTGGAATATGCAAATTTAACTGGAGATGAAATAGTTTTTGATGCCTACTGTGGAACTGGAACCATATCACTTTTCTTAGCGCAAAAGGCAAAAAAGGTATATGGAGTAGAGATAATTCCTGAAGCCATAGAAAACGCTTGGGAAAATGCTAAGTTAAATAGTGTGGACAATGTGGATTTCTTAGTAGGAAAGTCTGAACAAGTTATACCGGATCTAATAAATAAAGGTATAAAAGCAGATGTAGTAGTAGTAGATCCTCCAAGAAAGGGCTGCGAGAGAGTTCTTTTAGAAGCTATAGCTAAAATTAATCCTAAAAGAATTGTATATGTATCCTGTGATGCAGGAACCTTAGCTAGAGATTTAGCTATTTTAGATGAACTAAATTATAAGACTGAAAAGATACAGCCAGTGGATATGTTCCCGCATACGGCTCATGTGGAGACGGTAGTTTTATTATCCCACAAAAATGCAGACGAATATATCAATGTTAAGATGGACTATGAGGACAGCAGAGATGGAGTGCCAGAACGACAAACATACTCTAATATTTAAGAATATATAGAAAACAAGCACGGCTATAAAGTACACACGGCACATATTGCGGAGGTCAAACGCTCATTAGGCCTGCCGATGTACGAAGCACCAAACAAGGTTGAAGAACTGAAACATCCATATAAACCAGCACCAGCTCATAAGGTGGAAGCAATTAAGGATGCACTGAAACACTTTCAGGTTATATGACGTAGAGCAAGACACTTAATGATAAGCGATTGTGTACGCAGCCGCTTATTTTCATTGTTAGTCTGTCATACATAGTGCCTGTACACAGTAAAATAGCTGTAATCCCTGAACTTACTAGGGTTACAGCTATTTATATTATAGGTTTTATTGGTAGTGAGGTCTTTATACGTTTGTCTAGGCATAGTCTTATTCATATTTCCTGTATAAAAGGACTGAGGCAGGTGGCATAGAACTAAATATCTTGTTCAAGTAAAGACTAAAGGATACTGTTGAGCAAACAGTATCCTTTGTTACTTCTTGGGTATAATAATCCTATCTTAAACATAGAAAGGAGTTGATGCTTATGCAAACTACAGCAGATAGAGTACCTAATCGCTTGATAAAAGAGCTAAGTCCGTATCTCTTACAACACGCTTACAATCCAGTCGACTGGTGGCCGTGGTGTGAAGAAGCCTTTGCGAAAGCAAAAGCATAAGATAAACCAATATTCTTGTCGATTAGGTACTCCTGACGTGGGGGCAGTAAGCTGTTTGTCATTGGTGTCAATCAAGTTACTGCACCCAAAAAAGTAAGGTCTGGATTTATGTCTTATACCTTAAACAAAAATCAAATCTACAAATGAATTAATTAAGCCAGTTGGATCATCTAATCCTTTTTCAGGCTCTAGGTGTCCAGCAGAATTAAGTTCAAAAAGGCCAACAATAAATGCAGATGCCATTGCTGTTAATTGTTTCGGTGATTTACTAATAGTGTATTTTTCTTCATGAGCTTTTTCTAAACATTTATAGATGATCCCAAATACTTCAAAGGCTGAAATATGTAGGTTAGGGTATTGATCTTTGTCCCATTGTTTGTAGAACATTAATTGATAATGTTTTTGATTCTTTATCCAAAAATCATAAAAAGTATATAAAACTTCATAAACAAGTTTTCTAGGATCCTTTATTTCTCCAGTTAATTTGCAAAGGCGACTTTTTAGTGTTTCAAAATTTTCGGTGACAATAGCTGCAAGTAAATCGTCTTTATTTTTAAAATATACATAAACTGCACTTCTAGATAAATTCGTTTCTTTTCCAAGGTCACGCATACTAACAGAATCAACACCACTTTTATCAATCATTTGTCTTGTTACATCAATAAGCTTTTGTTTTGTATCATTACTTGTTTTCATATTACCCTCTTCTTTAAATATATTTATAATTAATTTTACAACACTATATTGACACTGTCAATGTCGGATGCTATAATAAGTTTGACTTGACGGTGTCAATAACAAAATATACTAAACTTATTATACAAGGAGTGTAATTATGTTAACAGAAATGAATTTAACTAAAAAAACCATTATTATAACTGGCGGCAACTCAGGATTAGGGTATGCAACTGCTAAACACATTGCTGAAGCTGATAAAAATACTTATGTTGTACTAGCTTGCCGAAATGCAGCTAAAGCAAGGGAAGCAGTAAGTTCCTTAATTAAAGCAACAAAAAATAACAACATAACTTCTTTGGAACTTGACCTTGCATCCTTAGAATCTATAAGAAATTTTGCAAACAAATTTTCGAATTCGGATTATCCGCCATTATATGCTATTGTTTGTAATGCAGGATTAGTTATGATTGATAAAACTCATTATACCAAAGATGGCTTTGAATTTACCTTTGGGGTTAATCACCTTGGGCATTTCCTACTCTCCAATCTGTTACTAGAAAAAATCATCGATTCAGGTAGAATAGTCTTTGTAAGCAGCGGAACTCATGATCCGTTACAAAAGACACCAGCGCCCGAGCCCATATATGAGAATGGCAAATTACTTGCCTATCCTAAGGAAATAGGTCAAAAAGAAAAAATGTTTACCGTTGGTACACGTCGATACTCTACTTCAAAATTATGCAATATTTACTGCACTTACGAGTTAGCCGAAAGAATTAGAGAGCAAACTAATAAAAATATTACAGTAAATGCCTTTGATCCTGGAGAGATGCCAGCCACAAATTTTGTGACCGGTGCTCCTCCTGTTTTGAAATTTTTTAAAACATATATTCTTCCTATTACTATTTTATTTCGCCCAAATGTAAATACTGCAAACAAGTCAGGTAAAGCCTTAGCATCGCTGGTAACTAATCCTGAACTTAAAGAAACTACAGGTAAATATTTTCAAGGCACAAGGGAAATAAAATCTTCAGAGCTTTCCTATAACAAAGAAAATAGGAAAGATTTATGGAGGGCAAGTGTTGAATTGACAAAATTAAGTGAGGCTGAAACAATATTAAACTTAGACTAAGAATAATTTAAAAGATAGTGAAAAGCGCATAATTTAATGATTATTTGTATGATGAAGATGTGAAGAGATGATATGTATTAGCTTGTGTAACTTTTTTATAAAATGTGCAAATTATTAGCCCAGTTTTTTGCATGAAAATATATATTAATGGTAATCCATGTATCCTCTTTAACCAAGGGGTACATCTTACTACTGCTTGTATTGCTGTATCATCATGAATATAACAATGTTCTATATTAGAGTAAGTTTTAAATTGATGAAAACAAGTATTTCCGATATACCATCTATAGTGAATTATCTTCCATATAGTTTTAGTAGAAAGATTTTTATCAGTGGTTCCAACATATATTTCTCTAAATTTAAACCGGTCCTCTTTTTTTACAGTAGATTCAGTGACTTCAACAAGTTTATAAACACGATTAGAGCAATTACTTGACATACTTTAATCTGAAAGGAGCCAAGTAATATGCTATGTACAAAGCAAAAAGAAAGCATTGAAATTCTAAGAAGAATTGGGTGGGGCTATAAGAAAATCGCAGCTCAAATAAATTCCAACCGAGATGAAGTGCGGTACTACTGTAAGACTCATGGTCTAATGGGAAAGATAAATGTACCTGAGGAAAATGAGATGTTTAATACTACCCATTGCCGCACCTGTAAGAAGGCAATATCACAAAATACAACTGGTAGAAAGAGACTTTATTGCTCTGAAGAATGCCGCAGGAAATGGAATAATTATATTCAGCTAACATACTATGAACATACTTGTGAGTATTGTGGGAAGAATTATAAGTCACGAAGTAAGGAACAGAAGTATTGCTCAAATGAGTGTTATATTAGAAATCGTTTCTGGAGAAAGGAAGATTCAATCATAATAGTGAATAAACTACTTTCAAATAAAATGGTTAATCCTCCGCAATGGATATTGGATTTATTACAGGGGGTTAAATAACTCTTAAAGGGGATAGTACATTGTATCCCCCTTGCACAAGGGGGTATAAAATTGTGGGAAACGGCATAAAAACTGGCGTTAGTCCCCTTTGCGTTAGGGGGCTAACTTTTGCGCATAAATAAACAAATTTGATTGTAATATTTTTAAAAGAGTTAAACACAATATTAAATAAACTACTTGCTCGTGACGTCGCGTAACGTAATATAATAAATCCATAGGAGGCGGGAGTATGGAAAACAGAAAAAATAAATTACTTACAGTAGGTGAACTTGCTAGAAAGTGTGGTGTAACAGTCCGTACTTTGCAATATTATGATGAAAAGGGACTCTTGGTCCCAAGTGAGCACAGCGAGGGAGGGAGACGAATGTACAGCGGACGAGATACTTTACGCCTGCAACAGATTGTTTTTTTAAAATCCATGGGATTTTCATTAGAGGAAATACGAGACAGAATGCTTCCTGTTGAATCGGCTGCAGAATTGGAGCAGATATTTATAAAGCAGAAAGAAATACTTCTCGAGCAGATATATCATATTCAAGAAACAGTAAATTATATGGATAAAATTATTGATGAAGTTAAACAGGGTAATGAAATTGATATTGATAGACTACTGATCATTGTAAGGGCGGTTCAGAAGGGGAATCCTTATTCATTTATGTTTCGCTACATTAGCAAAAATCAGATGGAATATTTCTTTAATTGTATTGAAAGTGAAGAAGATGCAGCTAAACTCAATAAAAGCTTACAAGCACTTTCAGCAGAGTTTATTGAATTATGCAGTCAGAATGAAAAGCCAGAAGGTCTAAAGGGACAGGAGCTTGCGGGTAGGTGGTGGAATTTGATGATGTCACTGACTAAGGGAGATACTTCTTTTATTCAAGATTTGGCCAAAACAGTTAAAAATCAGATAAATTGGATGCCTGATGTCAAGGAGTTAAATGAAGCCACCATGCTATTTTTAAGAAGAGCAATTATTGCTTATTTAAAAAATAATAATATTAAACTATCTCAAGAAGATTAGAATAAAAAGGAGAGAATTGAAATGAGCATTAATAACACAGGCATATTGTCCGTGCCTGGAGCCAGCCTTTACTATGAGGTGCGTGGCTCAGGTCCGGTACTTCTTATGATCCACGGAGGAAATGGTGATGCCGATGTTTACCATGGCATAGCCGAGCAACTTTCATACAAGTACACAGTTGTAACCTATGACCGCGGAGGTTATTCACGCAGCAAACTAACTAATGAGAATGAGGATTACAGTATAAAAGTGCATAGTGAAGATGCTTATCGCCTGTTAACTGAATTGAATGCAGAACTGGCTTACGTATTTGGCAGCAGTGCAGGTGCTGTTATTGGGCTGGATCTGGCTATTCGTCATCCAGAGAAAATAAGTATACTGATTGCACACGAACCACCATTAACCCATCTTCTGTCTGGCGAAGAGCAAATTAAAGCAAGACAAATACAAGAAAATCTAGAAAATACAGCATGTAGTGAGGGAGCGATTCCTGCTATGAAGCAATTTGCATCAGTTCTGGGCATAAAGAGCTCTAACAACTCAGCATATATACCGAGTGCTGAGCATATGAAGCGTATGATAGAAAATATGAAATCTTTTGTTATGTATGAGGCTCCAGCCATTAGAAGACATATACTTAATTTAGAAGATCTCAGATTCATAATGAATACTTCGTCTTTGCGAATTGTTACGGGTTACGGCGGCCTTTCGCAAGGGACATTTCCTAACCTTTGTGCAATTGCGCTGGCTGAACAATTGAGAGTGGAAAATATGGAGTTTCCAGGAAATCATTTAGGTTATGTAAGTCATAGCAAAGAGTTCGCCGAAAGATTACATGATGCCTTGGAAAATGAAATGCTAAAAATAGAAACATAACTTTAACAAAGGATGTGATTAAATGTCTCATGAAAAACAAATGTATCAATATAATCATGATATGTCAAAAAAATTAATTCCAAAACTTATTGTAAATTGGCTAGTTCCACTGCTCACATATATGCTGCTACGTAATATTTTTTCTAACGATACAACCGCTCTTGCAACTGCGGGAGCCATTCCGGCCGTTTGGACTATTGTTTTATGGCTGTGGCACCGCCAAGTTAATTGGATTGGTATAATTGCTATCTTAGGTCTCTCTATTGCAATTGCTGTATCTGCATTATACGGAGGAAGTTCTTTACCATTAAAGATTTATCACCCGATAATAGCTGGTGCTGTAGGACTTATTTTCCTTATTTCTGTAGTCATAAGAAAACCGTTGATGATAGTATTACTAAAGAAATTTAAGGTTGGCGATTCGAAACGGTTCAGCAATCCTATAATCTACAGAAAAGTTACCATTGTCACTTCAGTTTTTGGGGCCCTATTACTTCTTGATGCAGTGATCCACATTATTTTGGCCCTCACTATATCCACAGAAACATATCTTATTATTTCGCAAATAATTATGATTACCATGGCTGCTATACTGTTCTTTACTTCAAAGTGGGTTATGAGACACAGGTTTTAAAATATAATTGTGTATAGATATTAATTTGAGTTTCAAGCTGTCCCCTTGATTTTAAGGAGCTAATAAATTAAGAAAAAGTTTAGATCAAATTAGAAGATAAAGGTTAGTGTTTTAGTCAGAAGTGTTATAAGTTCAGGAGATTAGGGAATAGCTTATTTAACATTAACTACATCACAAAAAGACACTTATCTAATGACAAATGCCTTTATATTGACATAACAAAATAAAAGTGATAAACTTAGTTCATGTCACTTTTATCGGCGATATAATATAATCCTCTAATTATATTATATACTATGGTAAAAACAATGTCAATAGGATTTTGAAAAAATATCACTTAATTATTTGTTAAAAGGGAGGGGTATATTATGAGCAAAAAGGATCTTGAATGGAAGCTTGAAAATGGATGGTTGCAGGAAGTGCTTAAAGAGGCTCAAAAGCAGCTTGATGAAAAACAGGATTTAAAAGAAAGATTAAAAAAGGATTCTATTGAAACCCAAAGAGAACTGTGGGAGGATATAGGTTCTATTTCTGTAAACAATGGTCTAGAACAGGTTGTAGATTTTATGCAATTTATCAATACAATGAAAATACAGAAAAGAAGCTATGAATTTACCAGAAAACTTGAAGAAAAATATGAGAGAATGCTTTTATCGCCCTATTTTGGAAGAATTGATTTCATTGAAAATGGTGAAGAGAAAGCTGAAAGGTGTTATATTGGAATCTCAAATCTCACTAATGATAGTTATGAGTTTCTAATATATGACTGGAGGGCACCAATCTCTAGTATGTTTTATGATTACGAAATCGGAGAAGCAAGTTATAAATGCCCTGAAGGAATTGTTGATGGAAGGCTAATGCTAAAAAGGCAGTACAAAATTAGCAATGGTAAACTTGACTATATGTTTGATAGTAATCTTAAGATAGATGATGAAGTGCTGCAGGATATGTTGAGTAAAAGTACTGATAGTAAGATGAAGGCAATAGTAACAACTATTCAAATGGAGCAAAACAAAGTAATTCGAAATGAGGAATACAAAAATTTGATTGTCCAAGGTCCTGCTGGAAGCGGAAAAACTTCTGTTGCTCTTCATAGGATTGCTTATCTTTTATATAAGCATCGGGAAAAAATAACTCCTCAAAATATAGTTATATTTTCCCCAAATGATATTTTTAATGATTATATTTCTAATGTATTGCCGCAGCTTGGAGAGGACAATATGTGTCAGACCACATTTAAGGAATACATGCATAAGGCATTAGGTAATGAGCTTATGATGGAAAGCTATTGCGAGATGATGGAATATATCCTCGTATCTAAAAAACAAGATTCCTACCAAAAGAGAATCAATAATATAAAATTTAAGTCTTCCATGGAATTTGTAGATATATTAAAACAGTATGTATCTTATCTAGAAAACATGGATAGAAATTTTACAGATATCATTTTTAGGGGTCATTTAATAATTTCATCTAAGGATATAGAAGAACTATTTTTTAAAGATTATGTACAACTTCCACTTAAAAGGAGGCTTCAAAAGATAAGAGAAAGAATTTTGTTTCTTGTAGAGCCTTATGAAAAACAACAAATGAAAGAAGTAACTGGCGAACTTGCGAGCTCAGATTCTTATATAGATAAAGTAGAGGCTATTGAGCGAAGTGAAGCCATTGTGAAGGACGAAATAAAGGGTATACACTATCAAATTAATAAAATGACGGAGTTTGATTTAGTGGATATTTATAAAAATCTTTTTGAAAAATTAGAGCTTTTCTTAAGAAAATCAAATACCAAATATAATGAGAAAAACATTGATGAAATCAAAAGCTATACCCTTGAAAGCCTAAGGAGTCGAATGCTTAATTATGAGGATCAGCCGCCCCTTTTATATCTAAAAGGTGCACTGGGAGATCTTCCTAAAACTTCAGAAATTAAATATGTTGTTATCGATGAAGCTCAGGACTATACACCACTGCAGTATGAGATTTTTTATCAGCTTTTTAAGTCTGCGAGTATGACCATACTGGGTGATTTACAGCAATCCATTAATCCATTTATGAACGTAGGAGACTATAACAATATATCTAATATATTCTCCAAAGATAGTACCTGCATAATAAATTTAACTAAAAGCTACAGATCTACAATGGAAATTACTAAGTTTTCAAGAAGGTTGCTTAATAAGGAGCTTACAGATGAATGCGTAGAAAGAAGTGGAGAGGAACCTTTAGTTCTCGGTTTTCAAAATGAAGAAGACATAAAATATAGAGTTCTTAATGATATTAAAATATACAAAGAAAAAGGATGCAAATCAATTGGTATCATAACAAGGACTGTAAGGGAAGCCCAGGAGGTATACAGTTTCCTAAAAGACAAGGTTCATGTTAAAGCTATAATGAAGGAAGATGATGAATATGTGAGTGATACCTTGGTAATTCCAGCTTACCTTGCTAAAGGATTAGAATTTGATGTGGTGCTTATTTATAATGCAGGGGGTGGAAATTACTGTTGTGAGGAAGAAAGACTGTTGCTTTATACTGCTTGCACCAGAGCGCTTCATGCTTTATGTGTATACTATTCGGGTGAAGTTACACCATTGCTAAGAGGAAGTTATTAAATTTATTACACAAAATAAAGAACTAAATTGGAAATACTACTAAAGAAGTGCAAGAAGAAGCAGAAAAGGTCTCAAAGTGGAACGACGGACAGCTTGCGAAAACAATTGATAGTCTGAATATAAATAAATTACCAAAGGAGGGGAATATATGAATTCATATGTACTTAACTTTCAGGAAATTGATAAAACAAAGCTTTCTATGGTCGGGGGTAAAGGCGCCAACTTAGGAGAACTATCCAAGACCGAGGAGATCCTAGTACCGGAAGGTTTTTGTGTTACCACAGAAGCATATAAAAAGGTAACCGAAAATAATCAGGAACTTATCTGTTTATTGGATGAATTATCCCATCTTAGAGTAGAAGATAGGGAAAAAGTTTATGAAGTTAGCAAGAAAGTTCGCGCGGTCATCGAAAGTATATCTGTTTCTAAGGATATAGCAGAAGAGATCATGGGTTATCTAACAAAGTTTGGTGAAAAAGAGGCCTATGCCGTGCGTTCCAGTGCAACTGCAGAGGATCTACCGACAGCATCCTTTGCAGGCCAGCAGGATACCTATTTGAACATTATCGGAAAGGAGGCAATACTAAAGCATATCAGCAAGTGCTGGGCATCGTTATTTACCGAGAGGGCAGTAATTTACCGACTTCAAAACGGCTTCGACCATCGTAAAGTTCATCTGTCTGTGGTTGTTCAGAGGATGGTGTTCCCGCAGGTATCAGGGATTTTGTTTACTGCCGATCCCATAACTTCTAATAGGAAAGTACTATCCATTGATGCTAGCTTCGGACTTGGTGAGGCTTTGGTCTCCGGGTTGGTGAATGCCGATACCTATAAAGTGAGTAACGGCAAAGTTATCGATAAGAAGATATCCACCAAGAAGCTGGCTATTTATGCTTTAAAAGACGGCGGTACCAAAGAACAGGAGATTGAGCTTGAGAAGCAGAATAGTCAAGCGCTCACCGATGAGCAGATTTTACAGCTTGAGTATATGGGCAGAAAGGTCGAAGAGCATTTCGGGTGTCCTCAAGACATCGAATGGTGTTTGGTAGATGATACATTTTATGTTGTCCAGAGCCGACCAATCACTACTTTATATCCCATCCCTGAAGCAAATGATAAAGAAAATCATGTTTACTTATCTGTGGGTCATCAACAAATGATGACTGATCCTTTGAAACCATTGGGAATGTCTTTGTTCCAGTTAACATCTTTTGGGCACAGGTTCAAAGCTGGTGGAAGGTTGTTTGTTGATGCTACACCTATCCTAGCTTCACCTGACAGCAGAAAAGTGTTATTAGATAGTATGGGACAACACGACCCACTTATGAAGGATGCGCTCATGACCGTAATAGAGCGAGATTTCATAAAACTTTTACCAAATGATAAAGAGGAACAGAGTAACCGTAGAAGCAATAAAAGTGTGTCCTCTGCGGATTCAAAACCACAAGTGGAAAATGACCCTACAATTGTTTCTGATTTGATTAAGAGTACTCAAAGGTCCATAGAAGAGTTGAAACAAAACATCCAAAGGAAATCAGGATCAGATTTATTTGATTTTATTCTAGAAGATATAAAGGAGTTAAAAAAGATTTTATTTGATCCAAAAGGTACAGCTGTATTTATGACTGCTATAAATGCTTCATCATGGATCAATGAAAAAATGAACGAATGGTTAGGTGAAAAAAACGCAGCGGATACCTTTTCTCAATCTGTACCAAACAATATTACTTCGGAGATGGGCCTGGCACTACTTAATGTGGCAGATGTGATTCGTCCTTATCCAGAAGTAATTAATTATCTGAAGCATGTAAGAGATGATAATTTTGTGGATAAATTACCTAAATTCCATGGTGGAAAGGAAATCCAAGACGCAATATTGTCTTATCTTGACAAGTACGGAATGCGATGTCCAGGAGAAATCGATATTACTAGACCTCGTTGGAGCGAAAAACCAACTACTCTTATCCTCGTGATTTTAAATAACATCAAAAACTTTGAGCCTAATGCGGGTAAGCGGAAATTTGAGCAAGGGCGACAGGAGGCTTTGGAAAAAGAACAAGAGTTATTAGAGCGATTGAAGGAGTTTCCGGATGGTGAACAAAAGGCCAAAGAAACAAAAGAAAGAATCGACCTAATCCGGAATTTCATCGGTTATCGTGAATATCCAAAATACGGTATGGTTAGCCGCTACTTTGTTTATAAGCAGGCTTTACTAAAAGAAGCAGAGCAACTGGTGGAAAAGAGCGTTATTCATGAAAAAGAAGATATATATTACCTCACTTTTCAAGAATTTCACGATGTGGTACGCACAAATAAACTTGATTATCAGATTATAAGCATTCGAAAAAATGAGTACAAATTATATGAAAAACTAACACCACCACGTGTTATCACCTCTGATGGTGAAGCACTCTCCGGTAAGTACAAACGAGAAAATCTCCCAGATGGCGCTATTGCAGGGCTGTCTGTTTCTTCTGGAGTTACAGAGGGGCGGGCGCGTGTCATCTTAAACATGGAAGATGCTGATCTAGAAGATGGAGATATATTAGTCACATCCTTTACTGACCCTAGCTGGACACCATTGTTTGTATCGATAAAAGGCCTAGTCACCGAAGTTGGTGGACTGATGACCCATGGAGCAGTTATTGCACGTGAATATGGTTTGCCAGCAGTTGTGGGAGTAGAAAATGCTACTAAACTGATAAAAGATGGACAGCGAATTCGCGTGCATGGAACAGAAGGGTTTGTAGAAATCTTATAATGGGGAAGGTGTTGTTTTCCTCCTTGAGAGTTAAATAAAATATGAAAGCTCCGAAGGCGGCCCAATAAGGGTCGCTTTTTCAGATGGAAAAAGTAATTACATGAGACAAATTCATAATATTATCGGCAGTGATCTTGGACAAGTTGAAACAGCTATATTAACATTACTTTTTAATATAGCATAAAGTTATGCAAGCAATTTATGTGCAATAAGTTGTATAATGTAGTTAGTACTTATCAGTATTAAAGTGCGAATATTAGAATTAAGAATAATGAATAAAGGAGTAAAATCTCTTATGAGATTTTATAATTTAAGGTGCTGTGCATCTAATAATTTAAGTGTTATTAAGGAGAATAAATACATGGCTGTAGATAATAATAAAGAACGAAAAAAGAAAATATACAGGATAGTGACAAGATTTTGCATAGCCATTATGATTTTGGCTGTTTGTTATTTCGGTTATTACAAATACCAGCAAAGTAAGATTAAGTTTCAATCACCAGAAGGTTTCTCCGTTAAAGTTAATACAAAAGATCTTACTGTAGTTGGGACAAAGTGGCTTGAAGCATACACTGAGCAATACCGAGGAAAATACGTGCCTAGAAATCAAAAGATAACTGAGTATTCTATTGATGGTATTGAAGTTAAAGAACCCAATGTAATTCAAGTTGATTTTTCCATTGTTATAAAGAAATTAGATAAAGGAAGTGCCTATAATTGGAATGGGGTTGTAGAGGAAAATAAAATTAAAAGTCAATGGGTTTTATGGTTTAAAGAAGAAACAAACTCTAAAGGGACTTTTACTTATACAGTAACCAAATTACAAAGACCTGCTGGATATGATTTGGAGAAATATCAAACCAGTGGTGAGAAGGGAAAAGACGAGTACAAACATGAGTATGAAGCTGAAATTCCTTATGAAAATCAGCAGTATACATATAAGATAGAAAAAAGAATCCTCTATGTAAGCTACGACAAGGGAAATGAATGGAAGGAAGTCCCTGTTCCACTAGAGACCTTAGTAGAAGTTGGAGATGGAAGGCCTTATTATAATAAATTGCAGGAAAAAAGCTATGTAATAACACCAGAAAAAACTGCATTTGTCTATGGAGGCACTAGGGAAAATTCTCTTATGATGGTCCATTCAGAGGATAGGGGAATCACTTGGGAAACATCTGAAATAAGTAAAAGCTTAGATAGTACAAGAGTAAAGTTTTGTAGTTTTCCAACAGCTACAGTAGGTTATGTCATTGCAACAGGTGGGAGGACTATGTCTCAAGAAGGGCAGATAATCTATAAAACAACAAATGGTGGTGACGCATGGAAAGAAGTAGGGAGTGGGCCTAGCACCTGGCTTTTACAGTCGGCTGGTTTTATAGACGAAAATGTGGGATTTATGAGTTATCCAAAGGTGGAAGGAGCGATAACCAATTTTTATAGAACACAAGATGGAGGCAAAACCTTTGAGCCAGTAATGCTGCCTGTTCATAAGGAAGAATGGATGGGCGTAACCCTTGAGCCTTTTATACAGCCAGAAACTCCTTATGTTGAAAATAACCAGTTGTTTCTTTTAGTAGGACAGGGGCAACAAGGTGATTTCAAGGGAGGTACTGTTATGGCAAAATACAAATCAGATGACAGGGGCAAAACCTGGAGGTTTGTGGAATTGGTGGAGCCGCCTTCTAAAGAAATAGGATAATATTCATTCTATTATCTTAAAATCATTGACAACTGGTGGGTTATATGATAATCTACGAAATAACAAAGTTTGAATTATAAATATTTGGTTTTGGAGTTGAAGAGGATGATATTCAAAGGAAGTTCTATGACAAAAGGACAAGTTGAATCGAAATTAAGCGAAGCAATAAGTAAATTTGAAATTGAACAAATGGGTAGAGGTCCTGAGAAAATTCGTACAATTATTCTTCAAGACTTGATTCTTATAAGGCTCAAAGGCTTTTTAAGCATGTCTGAGAAAAAGCTAGCTCACAACAAAGAAGGCGTTGAGCTAATAAAAAAGGTAAGAACTTCATTGTTTGAAAATGCTCGGGAAGAACTTGAAGCAGCAGTAAAATCAGTTATTGATGTGAATATTGTAAGTACCTATTCTGATGTGAGCACAAAAACAGGTGAAAAAATTATAGCAATAATTTTAGATAAGGATATAGAAGATTTTTTCAAAAAGTAATTTGGAAGACTTATTGAAAGGTTAAAAACCAGTCATAGAGTAAGCCGATAACAATTTTCCTAGTAGGGAGTTTTGTTATTGGCTTTTTTTATTTGATAAAAGAAGGAGGAACACGGATGGAAAACAAGTTGATTTTGGGAAAAAGTATGGAATCTGGTTTGAGATGGGCATATGTATTTTTAGGGATAATAATAATGATATGCTTTGGCACAGTTTATTCTTGGGGTATTTTCAGGATGCCTGTGGAAAAAGCTTTCAATATAGGTTCCACTCAAAGTGGTTTTCCCTATATGGCATCCTTGGCATTTTATGCGTTGTTTATGATGTTATCAGGAAGATATTTCAACAAATTCAGTCCAAGAGTAATTATTTTAACTGGATCATTGCTGTTATCATTTGGATGGATATTATCATCCTTTTCATCCAATATATATACTTTGACAATAACATATGGGGTTATTGGTGGTGCAGGAGTCGGCATAGCTTATGGCGTTCCTATAGCAATAGTAACAAAATGGTTTCCAGAAAAAAAAGGATTTGTTATTGGACTTGTTTTGTTAGGCTTTGGAGTATCACCATTGATCACAGCTCCACTTGCAAGACTTTTGATTGAAATATTCGGAGTTATGAGAACTTTTCTTGTATTAGGGATATCCTTTGGTATTATAATTCCTATTCTTTCCTGCCCATTTAAATACCCTTCCGAATTGGAAGCCGATGTACTAAAAGAAGTTATAGATAAAGATGATGAATCAAATGATATTGATACCAAGGAAATGATTAAGGTTGATAGTTTTAAAGGATTATATGTAAATTTTATTATTGGAACTACGATCGGATTAATGTTAATCGGACTGACAAACAATGTGGGTATAGAATTAATTGGGTTATCACAAAAGAAGGTTGCGCTGATGATTTCTTTATTCGCAATTTTTAATGGAATTGGAAGACCTGTATTTGGATGGATAACTGATAAGCTATCATCAAAAAAGGCAATGATAATTTCATATAGTCTTATTATTATAGCAGCATTGCTGATGTCTTTTGCAGACAGTGGCAGTATTGTTTTGTTTGGTATAGCGTTTTCGATATTCTGGTTTAATGTGGGAGGGTGGCTTGCAATAGTTCCAACTGCCACAGGAATGTTGTATGGAGCAAAGCACTATAGCCAAAACTATGGAGTGGTATTTACAGCCTATGGTATAGGAGCTATTTTAGGTGTATTAGGATCTGGATTGATTTTGGATATCTTTAAGAATTATTATTATATTTTTTATTTGGTAATAGGGCTTTGCTTTGCGGGTTGTCTCGTGACGTTTAAGTTAATTAAAGACTAAAGAAATTGCTATAAATATTCATGAAGTATTTATAGCAATTAGAGGATTTGGTGATGAAGAAAGTTAGGGATCTTGAAAAAGATGGGTACGGCAAATAATCGAATCTGAAGCATTGACAATTTAGTATGTGTTTTATGTTCCCTCAGACTGATTAGTTTGAGAGAATTTTGCTTTAGTATGTCTAACTTTTATGCACAATTAAACAAATGAATAAAAAGAAAAATAAATAATTGACAGAATATTTGCATCAGGTGTACAATATTAATAAACCGACGACGGTATATTAATTACAGTTATTCTAAAACACATTGAGATATAAAGGAAGGGTTATAGTGAAAGGAAAAAAATATTTAAAATGGGATATACATCACCATATTGTACCAGATTTCTACGTAGAAGAAATGAAGAAAATGGGGATGATGGAGTTTAATACTCTAAAATGGCCAAAATGGACCCCGGAATCATCCTTAAAGATGATGAATACTCTTCAAATTGAAAAAGCTTTTGTGTCAATATCTGCTCCAGGTATCTTTCTTAAGGACGCAGCATATAGCGAAAAACTTAGCAGAAGGTGCAATGAGTATATTGCTAAAATGGTGAAGGATTATCCAGGAAGATTTGGCGGATTTGCATCGGTAGCTTTACCAGATGTTACAAGTGCACTTAGGGAGGTAGAGTATGCATTAGATATTTTGAAACTTGACGGTATTGGTTTAATGTCTAATGTAAATGGCAAATATCTTGGAGATAAGGATTATCGTGAATTTTATTCTGAACTTAACAAACGCAATGCCATTATATATGTACATCCTAATGGAATAACTCATAGAGATGATCATCGATTTTTAAATCCTTTATATTTATGGCAAAACGATACAACAAGAACAGTCATTGACTTTATTAAAAGTGGTTATCACAGGGATTATCCCAACATACGATGGATTCTATCTCATGGGGGAGGTATATTATCACCCCTCTATGAAAGCATCGTACAGTCCCTTAAAGATGAAAATCCAAACATTGAGGCTGAGCTTAAGCAGTGGAAGTCCCAGGTTTTTTTAGATACCGCTTCAAAGGCTTATGATGAACAAATTCCACAGCTTCTTAATTTTTCTGATGGGCAGCATGTGTTATTTGGCAGTGATATTGGATGGGCCAATAAAATGGCAGCTACAGTATTAATCAAGAATTACAGCCAATTAGATGAAAAGCTTGGATTGAAGGAAAATGAAATCGAAGATATATTTATGGGAAATGCCAAGAGATTATTTGCTCAAAGTAAAGTACCAGTAAGTAAAGAAAATCAGACGCCTATAATTATTAAAGATTATAAGTCAGAAAAACAATCTAAAAAAATAAAGTACCACTATCACTGTGTTCCGAAAAGGGTAGTGGAAACAATAAAATCTATAGAACCATCTTTTGAGTTAAGTGACTTAAAGCTTTGGAATGAAGAAGAAACATTGGAATGGATGAGAGAAGAAGGATATAATAAAGTGATGTTATCTTTTGACTTGCCAGAATTATGGCAGATGTCAGGAAAAGATATTATGTGCATTTTAAGGGTTTACAATGAGGAGGTTTCAAAAATTCGCAATGGGAACCCCCAACACTTTGGGGCCTTCGGAGCAGTGGATATAAATCAACCGCTTCATACCATTAGTGAAATAGATTACTGCCTCGAAGAGCTAAAACTTGATGGCATTACCCTGTCAACCAATATAAATGAAACAAAATTTGATAAATTTTTAGATGACGCTATATTAAAAAGGTTATCTAACATTAAAGTACCAGTGATGATTCATCCTCAGGATAGTACAGGAATTCCTTTAATGAATGAAAATTACCTTGATGCTATATATTTTATGGCAAAGTCATTTTATTTGGGGGCATACGCAAGATATTTAAGTAATACACAGTTTATATTAACCCATACGGATAGCGTATTGCCTTATGTCTCACAGCCCCTCAATATATTATTTTATATGACAGTTAAAAAGCCAAGGGTATGGCTTTATCTAATTGACAATATGGTAAGAAATAACCCTAAGGGATACAAAGCTTTAATGAATATGATTGTTGATTAGGAGGAAATATTATGGCAAGATCTGCAGATAATCATGAAAACAAGAAAAAAGAACTACTGAAAGTTGCAGAAAAGCTTTTTTTAGATAAAGGGTACGAACAAACCAGTATAGATGATATTTTGAAAGAGAGCGGAATCTCAAAGGGAGGTTTTTATCATTATTTTAAATCAAAAGATGAAGTGCTTTCTGAAAGCATCAACAATATCATTGAAGAATCAATAGAATATCTAATGCCCACTGTAGAGGATAATAGACTCGATGCACTAGAAAAGTTTAAGCTGTTCATGAGAAAGAAATCCGAGTTTCAAAGTACGAAAATAGAATATGCAACACTCTTGGCTAGTATCTTACAATCTGATGTTGCACAGTACAAATATAGTTTAGCAATGTCACAGAAAATGGTAGAGCCTTTCGCTAAGATCATTGATCAGGGAGCTAAAGAGGGAGTGTTTCATGTGGATTATCCTCATGAGACTGCAGATATTTTGATACGGACAGTTACTAGTGTGGTACAGAGTACATCCTATGAGGAGTATTTGCATGATGAAAGAAAGCACCGTCAGTATTTACTTTCTTTGAGAAATTTAATAGCTAGAACTTTGGGTATCTCTCCAGAAGAATTTAGCCTGTATGATGAAGAGGCGAAGAAATAATAAGTAAAAAAGTGATACACACGTTGCAAGTTGAATAGTTCATATTGAAGTGTATTTTATGTCCCCTCAAACTGATTAGTTTGAGGGGGTTTTTATTTTTAGGGTCTAACTTGTATATAAAAATTAAAATATGCAAAGTAGAAAATAAACTTTGTTTATTAAGTAAAGGTTTATTGTAGAAATTTTAAGAAATTTTCTTGACCATTCTGGTCACTAGATGTAAAATATAAAATATGACCACAGTGGTCATTAGGTTGTTGATACTAAGGAAATGAGGTGATTAATATATATCAGAAATTTTATAGCTTGGAAACGGAGAAGCGAGAACGCATAATTAACGCAGCTCTTAAAGAGTTTGCACAAAATGGTTATGAAAGGGCTTCTACAAATGAGATTATAAAAGAAGCGAATATATCTAAAGGATCATTATTCAACTATTTTAAGAGTAAGAAGGATTTATATTTATACTTGTTTGAACGCATAACTGAGATTATAGATAAAATCTATGATGAAATTAACTATAATGAAACAGATTTTTTTAAAAGAACAAAGGAAATAGGACTAATAAAATTTAAAATCATGAAGAAATTTCCGCAGGCCTTTGAATTTATTCAGGCTGCTGGTAATGAACACTCCGAAGAAGTAAAATCTGAAATCGAGGAAATATGTAAACATGTCATTGAAAACGGGTTTGAAAGAGGATTTAAAAACATAGATATGACAAAATTTCGTGATGATATGGATTTTGAAAAAGTGATGAATATTATTAGTTGGACAATGCTGAGTTTTTCAGAGCAGCAAAGAAATAGGCTAAATTCTTATAAAGATATTAGCACGGAAATGCTTGAGGAATGGGACGAGTATTTTGACATATTAGAACGTTGTTTTTATAAAAAGGGGGAATAATAATATGTTCATTGATGTTTCAAACTTAAAAAAAGTCTACACATCAGGGGAGGTTAGAACTGAAGTCTTAAAGGGAATTGGACTGAAGCTTGGCAAGGGAGAGATTGGTGTAATCCTCGGGCCTTCAGGCTCAGGAAAGTCCACGCTGATGAATATAATTGGTGGAATTGACCGGGGAGACAGCGGCTGTGTCTTCATTGACGGAGTCGAGTTAAACAATTTGAAGGACGACCAGTTGACGGATTATAGACGAAAGGACATTGGCTTCATCTTTCAGTTCTATAACCTTGTTCCTAACCTTACAGTGGGAGAAAATATTGAAGTAGTTTCTAATATAAGCAAATCACCTTTAAATATTGACGAAGTTTTAGAGGCGGTGGGAATGCAGGATAAAAAGCACCGCTTTCCAAGGGAGCTTAGCGGCGGTGAGCAACAGAGGGTCTCCATCGCCAGGGCAATTGTCAAAAATCCCAAACTGCTGCTATGCGATGAGCCAACCGGTGCTCTTGATTATCAAACATCTCGCAGTATACTTCAGCTTCTACAAAAGGTAAATAAAAAATATGGTACAACCATTTTGATGATAACCCACAATTCTGCCATTGCGGCTATGGCAAACAAGGTCTTTAAGCTGAGAAGTGGGGAAATTGTTGATGAAGCAATTAATCAAAGCATTATTTCAGCAGAAAGGATTGAGTGGTAATGGTACTGAATAAAAGGGTTTTAAGGATATTGAAAGAAAACAAATTACGATACCTTGGTGTTCTTATACTAATCCTGCTGGGAAGCTATACCTTTATAGTTTCTATGGAGATTTCTCAGAATCTCGGAACTTTGGTAACTACATTTACAGAGGGGCATAACCAAGAAGATCTATCCTTTAGGACTGATAAGCCTATTGGGAATGTTGCTGAATTAGAGAAAGAGGCTAAGGCAATAATTGAAGAGTCCAAAAGCCTCGACGCTGAACTTTCCGACACGTTGACATTGCGATTGCTCAGTAAAACAGAAAAACTAAACATCCCAGCTGTAATAGAGGGGCGAGAGCTTTTGGGGCAGGAAGAAATATTGCTCGACCCTGCCTTTGCAAAAGCAAATCACTATGCTGTGGGAAGCAAAATAGAAGCTGCAGGCAAAACCTTCACTGTAGTGGGCTTTGTGTCACTACCCCACTATATCTATCCCTTAAAGAATGTGAATGATATCATGGTTTCACCTAACAATTTCGGTGTTGGTGTTACGCATCGAGATGTGCTTGAGGGTATTGATAACTTTACCACAATTTATTCTGTTAGATTTAATGACAGAGAGCAAAGTCTCAATAAGCAGGCGGTGGAGTTTAGAGAAATGCTGCATGCAGAAGGCATAACAGAATCCGATTGGGTTGATACTGTGAATAACAAGCGCGCAAGAACGGCTTGGGCTTCCATAACCGGCCTAAAGACGATGAGCGTCCCTCTGCCCACGGCAATGTTTTTTCTTTGCTGCCTAATTATCGGCATTATGATATGGCGTATGATACGTCATGACTCGGTGATTATCGGGACACTCTACGCACAAGGCTACAGGCGGCGTGAATTGATATACCACTATATGGCCATTCCTCTTCTGCTCGCTTTAGCAGGAGGATTGATGGGAAGTTTGCTGGCGCTGCCATCCGTTGCACCGTCGGTTATGGCTATGATTTCATACTACAATGTTCCTGTTATTGACATAAAACTCAGTGTTTTTAATGTCTTGATAGGAATAATAACTCCTATATTATTTCTGGGGATTAGCAGCTATTTAGTTATTCGTTCCCAACTGAAACATTCTCCCGCTGAACTTATGAAAGGCAGCGAACAAAAAAACAAGGTTAATGCCCTGGAACGTGTGCTTAAACTTGAAAGATTTAGTTTTAGAACAAAGTTTAAGCTCCGGGAGCAGCTTAGAAGTATTTCACGGCTTTTGTTCCTGCTTTTAGGCGTTACCAGCGCATCTGTAATGATGCTTTTAGGCTTTACAATTATGAGCTCTATGGATTACACATTCAAAAACAGCACCACAGGTACTTATAAATTTGAATACGAATACGCCTTCAAGAAACTACAATATGGTAAAGTGCCTGAAGGTGCAGAGGTTTTCGCTGCCGGAAGGTTTTATCCTGAAAATAACGAGGGAGTTGAGTTTTACGCAACTGGTGTAGAGTCAGATTCGACCACTTTGACACTAAAGGATAAAAAAGGCAATCCACTCTCTAATAACCAGACAAATATTACAAAGCCTTTAGCTGATCGATTAGGTATTAAAGAAGGCGACAACGTAAGTTTCATAAACAAGCAGGATGGAAAGTCTTACGTCTTTCATATTGACGCTGTTGCAGACTCCTATGCAGGACAGTTCATCTTCATACCGATAAATGAATTTAACTCAAAGCTCAGGCTTCCTGAAAACAGTTATATGGGACTTTGGAGCACAAAAAAGCTTGATATTCCTGACGAACAGCTTTCAGGAACAAAGTCGCTGAAGGAGGCTGCTAATGCCATGGATGAATTGCTGGGACCAATGGTTTCCATGGTACTGGCAATGACCATTATCGCTTGTGTTGTGGGCTTCATTATCATCTATCTTGTAATTTCGCTTATTATAGAGGAAAACAAAAACACCATCTCTCTCTTTAAGATATTTGGATACAAGCAACGTGAGATTCGGTCCATGGTATTAAACAGTTCTACCTTTGTCATATTGACCGGATTTATTATCAGTATTCCGGTTATGACGGCATCAATGAATGCAATATACAGTTATCTTGGCTCTATGATAAACTTAGTCTTGCCAACTATTATTAGTCCGCTTTATGTAGTTATATGCTTTACAGCTATTATACTAATCTATCAGCTAAGCAAGCTGATGTGTGCAAAAAAAGTGAACGCAGTTTCTATGAGCGAGGCACTAAAAGTAGGAACGGAATAGAAAAAGGAAGTATGCTTGCAACAACTACTAATGTTGGATGGACACATTTCTGATATAATTTTAATTAGAGAAAAATTAAGCGGGGGAATGATTTATGAAATCCTTGATTATATATTGTTCTAACTATAAGAAAAACACTGAAAAGATTGCAAAGATATTTGCTGAAAAATCTAATTCAGAGCTAATAAATATAAAAGATATTGATAACGTTGATATTGAAAGTTATGATTTAATTGGATTTGGTTCAGGGGTGTACAAAGAAAGTATGTCACCAAAGATATTTAAATTTGCTGACAAATTAAATGTAAGAGGTAAAAACATCTTTGTATTTTCAACCAGTGGAATTGGAATGAAGTTCTATAATAATAAGCTAATTAAGCTATTGGTATCAAAGGGAGCAATAAATAAGGGCAGTTTTGCATGTAAAGGCAGCTTTGTGGCAAAGGAATTTACTAATATTAAACTTTTTGATATCATAGGCAGATTATCACAAGGACATCCAAATGATAAAGACCTTAGAAAAGCAGAAGAATTTATTGAGACGGTAGTACTTTATTTATAGGTACACCTAACTAGCTTAAAACATTAGCTTGTTAAAGAGATTACTTCCATAATGGGAAAAATTCCAAGAATATTACATTCTTAAGAGACAAGGGATAGTTACCTTGTCTCTTAAGAATCTGTTACTTTATTAAATATTATTTTTTAAAATATTTCTTATTACGCGTTTTGCGAATAATCGTAAGTGCTAATCCATTCACTATGACCAAACCGAAAACTGTATTACCTAACGGTGCCCAGCCATTCTCTCCAGAAAATATTAATGTAAAGACAACCTTTCCAAGTAGTGTTGTATTCAGAATGATTAAACCCATTTTCAATGAATGCTTCCACAAAGAAATCCCAACCAGTGTCATAAAACCAACCATTGCACCTAGCGCTAATAGCGCTGAAACAGGACTGCTTAAAAGTCGTTTTTCCATTTCCAAAACCTCATACATCTGAGGATTGATAACTTTAGGCTCAGGGAACCATACCATGCTGGATGTCATCAGAAGAATGGTGATGAGGATTCCTTTCCAGCTTCGTCTGTATGCAAATAAGGCAAATATAACTAAAAATATAGGACGAATATACCAACTTAATGGGTTAAGATGACGTGCAAATGCCCAGTCGAGGAAATCTTTAAATTCCATGATTATCACCTCTTTTAATGAAACAACTTTACATAAATGTTTCATATGTTATAAAAAGTATAACATATCGATGTTTAAGATACAATAGCCTGACAGAGAATTTAGATATGGTATAATAAATAGAAATAAACCTATGTATTTCGACAATGTCATAGAATAGAGGTGAATATTTATGGGTGACACCCAACAGAAAACAGACAAAAAAAAGGTTGTAATCCTAGCAGCGGCAAATGATTTATTTAGGCATTATCCTCCAAGTAAGGTAGGCATCCGAGATATTGCAATGAAAGCCAATGTATCGGTAGTAACCATATATAATCACTTTCAAAGTAAAGAAAGACTGGTTCTTGAATTGATTAAGCAAGTAGTTAATGGGCAAATTGAAGTTCTAAAGGACATTACTGATAGCGATAGTGCATTTGAAACAAAGATTGAAACTATTGTTTTTAAGCAGTCACAATTAGTATCAAGTTTTCATCCTGAATTTGTGAATTTAATGGTCTCTGATCCAGAAATATCAAAATATCTTACAGACATATATCAGGAAACTTTAATGAAATTATTCACAGATGTTATTGCTCATGGAAAAGCAGAAGGCTATATTGATCCTATATTACCCGATTCTTTGGTTATTAGTATTATGCAATTATTCAATAAAGATATACAATCTAAGGACAGTGTTCTTCTCTCAAACCATCATATATCGGATATTCATACGAAAATTCTCGAAATTATGATTTATGGGTTTTCCGGGAAAACAAGGATTAAGAGAGATGATGTTTAAACAGTCAACATTAAACCTTGACATATTAATATAAACAAAAATAAGCCCTTGGTTATAGTTATTAAACTCAAGGGCTTTTATTTATGATCAACCTGCAAAGTTAACTGTTCTTCTTTTCCTAATAAGCCATAAAAAAATAACTTTAGTATGCCCATCTTGTATTCGGGACTAGTTTTAAGATAACCAGACTGCTCAATAATAGAAACTGAGGATAGAAGGAATGCTAGAATCGCATCGTCTGGAATACTTCTGTCAATGGCACCTTCTTTTTTTCCTAACTCAATAAACTTATTGTATACTGCGATTGCTTTTGAGTTTGCAGCCTCTTTATATACCTGTTGTAAAATTTTATCTTCCCATGCGTACTTGCTAAAAGCTGAGCGGCTTAATTCAGCTGTGGCATCATGCTTTTTATCCATAATAATCTTGAGCTTTTCAGAAAAAGGGATTTCTCTTTCTAGTATTTCATCATATCCTTTGATTGCTTTATCCAAATAAGAAACAAGTACTTCCTTGGCAAGAGTATTCTTATCACCAAAATAATTATAGATAGAAACCTGTGAAACTTTAGCATTTGCAGCTATTTCACTTATACCAACATCAGTTATTCCTCGCTTAGAAAAAAGTTCCCATGCAGCGCTAATGATAGAGTCCTTTTTTAGCTTTGTTCTTTTTTCGTATCCATTCATGTTCATCACCTAGATTCAATTATAACATAGTTTTGAAATATAATAAACAATATTTCAAAATACATTGACAATAGTATTTTCTAGATATATTATGAAATAAAAGTGTAAGTATTTCAAAACTTTAGTTCATACCCTTTTTAACAGGAATGGAGCACAGGAGAACTGGGATATTAAAATATTATAAGAATTATGGAGGATGCTATGAAACCATATATTTTAACTTTTAATGAAATAGATAAAACAAAACTCATAATTGTCGGAGGAAAAGGCCTAAACCTTGGACAACTGTCAAAAATTGATGGAATATCAGTGCCAGATGGCTTTTGCATAACAACCGAAGCATACAAAAAATTCATTGACAATAATGCGGATCTGAAAGTGCTAATTGATAAATTAAGTGAATTAAAATCTGATGACAGGGACAAAATTTCAGAAATTAGTAAGAAAATACGTTTAGTTATTGAAAACCTAAGAATGGGAGTTGATATTGCAAATGAAATAACTAGGGTATTATTAATATACGGCAGTAATGAGGCCTATGCCATACGTTCAAGTGCTACAGCAGAGGACCTTCCCCATGCATCATTTGCCGGACAGCAGGACACGTACTTAAATATTAGGGGGAAGGATGAGGTTATACAACACATAATAAAATGCTGGGCATCACTTTTTACTGATCGTGCAGTGACGTATCGTATACAAAATGGTTTTGATCATAGAAAAGTATTATTATCTGTAGTTGTACAGAAGATGATTATGTCAGAAGCCTCAGGGATTATGTTTACAGCGGACCCAATGACCTCTGATAGAAAGACACTTACCATTGATGCTGGATTTGGACTTGGTGAGGCATTAGTATCTGGATTGGTGAACCCAGATATTTATAAGGTTGTAAATGGTAAGATTACTAAGAAAAACATAGGAACAAAGGAGATGGAAATTAGGACTGAGCAAAGTGGAGGCACTAAAGAAATAAGGATTGAAAATGGCAGACAGCAAAAACAAGTGCTGGAAGATGATAAGATACAAAAGCTTGCTGCTATGGGAAAGAAAATCGAAGCCTATTTCGGATCTCCTCAAGATATAGAATGGTGCCTTGTAGATAACGAGTTTTACATTGTTCAAAGTCGTTCTATTACTACATTATTTCCGCTTCCAAAGGTAATAGGCTCCAAGAAACCTCGTGTATATATGTCAATTGGCCATACGCAAATGATGACGGACGCTATTAAGCCATTAGGTATCTCCTTCTTTGAAATGATTTCTGAAGTCTCAATGGAGAAGATAGGAGGCAGGGTTTACACAGATATTACCCATGACCTGGCCTCTACCATAGGGCGCAGTCGTTTAGTAATGGCAAGCGGTAAGCAGGATCCACTAATACAGAGTGCTATAAAAAATCTTATAGAAGATAAGAAGTTTATGGCATCTCTTCCAAGGGGTAAAAGAAATGTACAAGGTGGTATTTTTACCTTAGCTTCTATTATTGAGACAATAAAAATAAGTAGAAAAAATGACCCTTCAATTATTAAGGGATTAACTAATGAATTTGAGAAAGAAGTTAGGGACATGGAGCAACAACTCTCCAAGCTTTCGGGAGATCAGGTCTTTGAATTCATAGTTAAGGATCGTGAGAAACTATTGAAGGTGGCATATAATCCAAAAATGCTGGGTGCTATAATTGCAGCAATATTGGTTAACGACTCTCTCAATAAGAAAGTTGAGAAATTGTTGGGGGATAAGAATGCAGCTGATACACTTACCAAATCCCTGGATCATAATGTTACTACTGAGATGGGGTTAGCTTTATGTGATGTAGCGGATATTATCCGTAAACACCCAAAAGTCCTACAATATATTTCCCAGAATCCTGGTGATGAGAAGTTTTTTGAGGAGATGGAAAGGCTGACCGGAGGAAAAGAAACAAGTGAAGCATTTAGACTGTTTTTAAATAAATATGGAATGCGATGTCCCGGAGAGATAGATATTACTAGAGAGCGTTTCGAAGAAAAACCTACACAGCTTATTCCTATGCTTCTTAATAATATCAGTGTTCTAAAGTCAGGTGAGCATAGAATCAAATTCCTGGTGGGAAGACAGGAAGCAAAGGATAAGGAAGAGGAGATCGTCCGCGGCTTGAATAATCTGCCAGGAGGTAGTAAGAAGGCAAAAAAGATTGGAAAGAGCATTAGTTTACTTCGTAACTTCATAGGATGTCGTGAAGATCCTAAATATTATATTGTTCGACGCTATCAGGTTTATAAGAAGGCACTTATGGAAGAAGCACGCAAGCTTGCAGAAAAGGGAATTATGAAAAATGTTGAGGATATATTCTATTTGTATTTGGATGAACTTCGTGATGTAGTAAGGACAAATAAGTTGGACTATTCGATTATAGTAGAAAGAAAAGAGAATTATGCTCGTTATGAAAAGCTTACTCCTCCACGTATATTTACTTCCGAGGGATTTGTTCCGCCATATAGCTTCTCAACAGGAAATATACCTAAAGGGGCAATTCCAGGTATCCCTGTTTCTACTGGCATAGTGGAAGGTCGTGCTAGGGTAGTTCTATCAGTGGGTGAAGCTAAGCTGGAAGATGGCGATATTCTTGTGACTCAGTTTACAGATCCAAGTTGGACTCCATTGTTCGTCACCATGAAAGGATTAGTTACTGAAGTAGGAGGATTTACTACTCACGGTGCAGTTATTACACGAGAATACGGACTTCCAGGAGTAGTAGGAGTTGAAAATGCTACAAAGCTTATAAAAGACGGCCAGAGAATTAGGGTAAATGGGACTGAAGGATATGTGGAGATACTTTAAAGGTATAGTTTGTCGTCATTGTAATGGTACTGATGTAGTTAGAATATTATAATACAAGCCAGATAAATATGAATGTGAGGTGAAATGCTATGGATAATAGCAAAAGCAAGGAATTAAAGATTTTGAAAGCTATTCTTTGGATATATATCAGTCTATGTATTATAATTGCAGGATTAAATTATGGATATGCCAGCCATGCACCAAAATCAACAGCAAAGTTTATTGCATGGTTTTGGCATTTCTATGAAAATTGGATAAAAACTCTTTTTATAATAATATGCAGCTTTCTTACATTAAGAATAGTGGGCGGTTCTGAGATAAACACAATGAGAAAGAGAAATTTGATTGGCTTTATTATATCTGCCATGGTTGTTCATATAGTAGGACCTTTGTTTTTAAAAAACTCTGAGTTATATTTTTTTACAATGCCATTACCCTGGACTACTACACCCTTACAATTATTAGATACGACATCTAACTTTTATGCTAGCCGATTCCCTGTATGGGGCTTAACAGGGATAACAACTGCATTAGCATTTTATATTATTATGTGCATTTTAGTACTTTTAGGAACGCTTTTATTTGGGAGGCGGTGGCAATGTTCTACCCTATGCCTTTTTAATGGTTTTGCATCAGAAGTGTTTGCTCCAGCATTTCCGTTAGTTGGAAAAGCAAGTGAAGTGAAGCCAAGGACACTTAAGATTTTTTCTATTTTAAGATGGATATTTCTTTTTGTTTCCATTTTATTTAGTTTATATTGGGTAATGATTTCATTAGGTATATCAGTTCCTGGAGATAGCAATGTAATTAGTAAGATGGAGAATTATAAGTATCTAGTTGGAGAACTGTTAATGGCTATGTTTTTTTGGGTAGCTTTTACGGGTAGGGGATATTGCTACTATTGCCCATTAGGTACTGTTTTAGGACTTATAGGGAAAGTTGCAGGTCAAAAGATTACTACAGACAATACAAAATGCGCTCAATGTAGTAAATGTAATTCAGCCTGTCCTATGGCTATTGATATTAGAAAAAAAGCTGAGAATAGTGAAGAGGTTAAGGAGCTTAGATGTGTGGGATGCGGACACTGTGTAGATGCCTGCCCTACAAAAACTTTATCTTATTCAACCAAGTATTTGGATAGGAAGCAGAGAAAACAAGGAACATCTAAGGATGTTTCAATTTAAATGAATATTATATATGAAAATATGCCGGTTAAAGTGAATTTCACTTTGGCCGGTTTTCTTTATAATGGTGGCATAGGAGGAAGTTAATCAGTATACAACATAAGGAACTAAAGAAGTGCTTGGAAAGAGTCATGTAAGAATATTTTTCAAATAGTTACAATATTATGTCGATTATTGATACATATTATCAAGAATGATATAATAAAAGGAAAGTTTAGTAAATTATATCTAAAGCTAGGATAAAACTAGCCGAATTATTACTTGAAGATTAAATTATTCTTGGGGATTGTTTGTGATCTAATTATTGGATTTTTAAACTTAGCATAATTTATATATAACGAAAGAATTAAGGAGGCATAAAATGGATATTTTTTTACTTTTAGGGATTGCCATAGGTTTTTTCTCAGTAATTGTCGGAATGATTGTAAAAGGTGCAGATGTTGCGGTACTATTAAATCCTGCTGCTGCTATTATAATTATTGTTGGTACAATTGCGGCGGTAATGAACTCGTTTCCAAAGAATGAATTTCTCAGAATCCCTAAGATTATAGGCGTTCTTTTCAAAGATAAAAAAGGGGAAAGTCCAGCTGATATTGTGAAACAAATCGTTGATATGTCTCAATCAACTCGAAAAAATGGATTATTATCACTTGAAGCTACCATACAAGGACTGGACAATAAGTTTATGAAAAAAGGCTTTGAGATGGTAGTAGATGGTTCAGATCCGGAATTTATTAGTGATGTTTTAAATATCGAAATTGAAGAAATGGAAGAAAGGCATCGTGCAGGTGCTTCAATTTTTACAACAGCAGGGGGGTCTGCACCAACGCTTGGAGTTCTAGGAGCTGTTATAGGTTTAATTGGTGCCCTTGGAAACTTAAATGATACTGAAAAACTTGGACATATGATAGCTGCTGCATTCGTTGCAACACTTTATGGAATTTTCTTTGGCTATGTAATTCTTCATCCTTTTGCAACTAGATTAAAGAGAAAATCCCACGAGGAAGTAACTAATATGCGTATTATACTTGAAGGTGTATTATGTATTCAGGAAGGAAAAAATCCAAAAAGTATAGAAATGAAATTACTTGGTATGTTGAAACCAAAAGATAGAATAAGCGTTGAGAAGAGCAATGGAAATGCTTAAAGGAGATCAATGATGAGGAAGAAAAAAGAACATCATGAAGAACATGTGGATGAATCATGGCTTATTCCTTATGGAGATATGCTAACCCTTTTATTGGCGCTTTTTATCGTTATGTTTGCTATGAGTGAACTTGATAAAGCAAAGTTTAAAAGTGTTAGTGAAGATTTTAATGTTATTTTTTCAGGTGGCAGTGGGGTGATGACGGAAAATGGTAGTACAGGATTTGTGGCCGATGAATCAAAGCCAGCGTCTACTGCTGATAATGTAGTTGAAGACAAGAAGATGAAAGAAGTTATGGGAACGCTGCAGCAAGAAATTAAAAAGAGGGGATATTCTGATAATGTTAAACTTAACCTTAATGATGAAGGATTAGGAATTTCAATACAGGACGTTGTGCTTTTTAATTCAGGTGATGCAAGAGTGCTAAAAGAAGTAGAGCCATTACTTCTGCAAATTTCAAGCATGATTCACAAATTAGATAACAATGTTAAAGTTGTAGGACACACAGATAACATTCCTATTAGCAATGAAAAATTTCATTCAAATTGGGAGCTAAGTGCAATGAGAGCTATAAATGTAATGAATTTTATGGCTGACGCAGGAGGAATAGATTCAGGAAAATTATCAATTGAGGCTTATGCTGAATATATGCCTAAGTACGATAATTCTACAGAGGAAGGTAGAGCAAGAAATAGAAGAGTGGAAATTTTTGTTGTTCGTAAGTATTCAGCACCTGCTAAGGATGATAAGGCAAAATAGAAAAATTAGTTTTTATTATAAAGAACAGGCATCTATTGCTAATAGGTGCCTGTTAGCGTTTATTTATATCAGTGTTAAAACTAATAAAAAAGAGTACACCTTCTAAGGGGCGTACTCTATCTATATGATAGCTCATTGGAAAGAAAAAGTCTATAAATTTATTTTATTTTATCTTATAATATTCATTGTTGCAACAAAAATATAATTGGATGGGAGAATAAATATGATAAAACAAAAGATATCAAACATTCCTTTTGGACCATATATTGCCGTTCTAGCAGGAGCTACTGTTAATGGAAAACCAAACTATGCTACCATTGGTGCATATGGAGTTGTAAGTCAAAAGCCCGTGCTTTACATTTCACTAAAGAATACTCACTGTACTACAAAAGGAGTACTGGAAAATGGTTTTTTCAGTGTAAACATTCCTTCATCTGAGTCTGTTGAGAAAACTGATTACTGCGGAACTGTTTCTGGCAATAAGGTAGATAAATCAAAGGTCTTCGAATCATTTTATGATGAGGCAGGGAATGCACCATTGATAAGGGAGTGTCCTGTAAATTATCTTTGTAAGGTAATACAAACTATTCCTATGTTTGATTTTACAATGTTTATTGGTGAGATTGTTGCTGCATATGCAAATGATGATTGCTTAGAAAATGGAAGACCAAATGCTTTAAAAGTTAAACCAACTATATTAATGAATTCGGGATACTTTGATTTAAATGATAGAGTTGGGTCAATATTTAAAGCATGTGATGGCAGCAAGTAAAAGGATTCTTGCAATGAACATTCAAACACTTTAATATGTATCTTATTATAGGCATTAATTGGAAACTACTTTAATGTAGTTTTTAATGTGCTATATTTTATAAGAGTATATAAGGGTTGCAGATGAAGTATGTTCATTTGCAACCCATTTTGTTAATTAAGAATGATCATTTTCAAGAATTCACATCAAATTATTAAATGAGGTGGATTTGAGAATATGTGTATAAATTGTATTAAGAAAAAAGATAGAGCTAGAGAACTCATAAAGAAAAATTCCAATTTATAAGAGATAAGAGATGTTGCCTAAATATGTAAATTTTTTAAAGAATACAACAAAGCTATTCTAAGTTATTGTATAATTATTGTAGTGGTTTAAAGATTTAGATAGTATTTTTAGTTATATGATAAATTGAAGCTAAGGAGTGTGTTAATAATGCGAAATTTTGAGTTTTATGCACCTACTAAAGTGGTTTTTGGAAAGAATGCAGAAGCAAAAATTGGCGCTCTTGTGAAGGCGCAGAACTGTAAAAAGGTATTAGTTCATTTTGGAGGAAGTAGTGCAAAAAAATCTGGTCTGCTAGATAGGATTTTTGATTCTTTAAAAAATGCAGAAGTTGATTATGTAAGTTTAGGAGGTGTAGTTCCAAATCCTAGACTTTCTAAGGTATATGAAGGTATTGAGTTATGTAAAAATGAAGGTGTTGATTTTATACTGGCAGTTGGCGGAGGTAGTGTTATTGATTCTGCTAAGGCAATTGGATACGGTATGGTGAACGATTGTGACGTATGGGACTTGTATGAAGGTAAGGTTAAGCCTATTGGATGTTTACCGATTGGAGCAATTCTCACTATTTCAGCTGCAGGAAGTGAGATGAGTAACTCATCTGTAATAACAAATGAAGAAGGCTGGTTAAAAAGAGCATGCAATACTGAATATGGGCGCTGCAAATTTGCGATTATGAATCCTGAGCTTACCTATACGCTTCCAAAGTATCAGACTGCAAGTGGCTGTACAGATATATTAATGCACACTATGGAACGATATTTTACCACAGTAGAAAGTATGCAGCTTACAGATAGTATTAGCGAAGGACTAATGAGAACTGTAATTTATAACACAAAAATATTAATGAAAGATCCTGAAAATTATAAGGCACGTGCTGAAATTATGTGGGCTGGAAGTCTTTCACACAATGATTTAACTGGATGTGGTTCTATCGGAGATTGGTCATGCCATCAATTAGAACATGAACTTGGTGGAATGTTTGATGTAGCTCATGGTGCAGGATTGGCTGCTGTATGGGGAAGCTGGGCTAGATATGTGTATAAGACAAATATTTCACGCTTTGTACAATTTGCAGTAAATGTAATGGGAATATCTAATGACTTCAGAAATCCCGAAAAAGTTGCAATAGATGGAATAGAAGCAATGGAAAACTTCTATCGTTTCATAGAGATGCCAACATCTATAAGCGAGCTTGGAGTTCAATTAACAGATAAACAAATTGATGAACTAGCTCATAAGTGCAGCTTTGGCAAGACGAGAACTATTGGAGCATTTCAAAAGCTTGATATGGAGGATATGAAAAACATTTATACTATGTCGAGATAACATCATAGTTTTATTTAGGTGATAAAGAATGACTTTTCACAATGTGTATCCGACAATTGTGAAAAGTCATTTTTATGTACAATAGAACTGCTTGACGCTAATTAATAGCTATAGGATTTGCATATCGATTATAAAAAATGATTTTTCTTACAAATAATGACCTACCATATCGTTAGCTTTCTTTTTTATGTTATCTACTATCTCTTTGGGTTCAATTACCTTTGCAAAAGTACCTAATTGAAAAAAGTAATTAGAGACAAATTCTATTTCACTTTCATCAATTAGTGTGTCAATATATCCATTTTCAGCATCAGCGACAACTATATGAGGCTGCAGCCAGGCTTTACTTTGGCACTCTCTAATTCCTTCTCTTGTTAATTCAACGTATAATCGTACAGGTGTTTTAAGTGTATTAAAACTATCGAACCAATCTGTTAAATTCATTTCAAAATCAATGATTCTATTGGAGATTTCTAAAGACAATATCCTATCAACTCTAAATAGCTTAATCTTATTATTTTCAGTATCTAAAGCGGGCATATACCAAAGTCCGTCATATGCATATGTTCCAATGGGCTTAACTTCTCGCGTTTTATCTTTCGATTTTGAACGGTATTTTATTATTAGGATATTATCTCCAATAGAGGCATCAATTATGTCTTTTAAAAATGGAGAAGCAACGGTTCTTTCTGGATTCCAAAAGGATAAAACAGATTCTAAACGTTTTATCTTATTGCTAGCATCCTCAGGAGCAATAGCAAGTAATTTTCTAGATGCAGAATTGATGTTTGCATCAAATGGCAGTGATTTGTAGTATTTTAGAGACTGAAAGGCAAAAAAAATTGCTAATGCTTCATTTTCATCAAATATAACTGGGGGAAGCATTCTATTTTTTAGTACACGATAACCGCCACTTCGCCCTTGCTCTGTATATAAGGGAACTCCTAATTCACTTAGCTCCATTAGATACCTATGTGCAGTTCTAACAGATATATTAAATTCATATGCAACATCTTGGGCAGTAAAATTCCTCTTAGTATTTACATACATAATTAAATCAAATATTTGTTTTGCCTTTGACATAAATCCTCCTAAATACTCGATACATGGAATTATTTTATATAAAAACATAGTTTTAAGTAAAACTGGACAATAATTGTCATGTTAAAAGTATATATTATCTATGATAGTTAGTCAAAGCAATCTCATCAAAGTTTGTAGCATAGAAAGGAGAGTTGTTATGAAGGAGCAAGGCTCACAAAATAATATACAAATCATTGGGGCTAGAGAAAAAAATCTAAAAGCTGTGAATGTGACAGTTCCCAAAGGAAAAATCACTGTTTTTACAGGTGTTTCAGGATCGGGGAAATCAGCACTTGTATTTGATACAATTGCAGCGGAATCCCAGCGTCAATTAAATGAAACTTACTCAAGCTTTATACGCCATCGCCTTCCGCACTATGGTAAACCTAGCGTAGATTCAATTGAAAACTTATCCGTGGCAATTATCATTAATCAAAAGAGAATTGGTGGTAATGCAAGATCAACAGTTGGAACCATTACTGATATATATTCATTGTTAAGGTTATTGTTTGCCCGCCTTGGAAAGCCCTTTGTTGGATATTCAGATATGTTTTCATTTAACAATCCAAAGGGCATGTGTCCCAAATGTGAAGGATTAGGAACAGCAAAAATATTTAATGTTGATAGGCTGATTGATAGGGAAAAGTCATTAAATGAGGGGGCAATTCAGTTCCCAACCTTTAGACCAGGAGAGTTCAGGTGGAAGCGTTATGTTTGTACTGGGCTGTTTGATAATGATAAAAAGTTAAAGGATTATACTGAGGATGAATGGGACACACTTCTTTATAAAACGGGTTTTAAACCTCCAAATCCCACTGAAGGATGGCCTACTACTTCAAAATATGAAGGGATCATTCCAAGAATTGAACGGTCTTTTTTGAGTAAAGAATGCAGGGATGCAGCATTATACAAAGAGGATATTGATTATGTAGTTACAATGGGACTTTGTCCATCATGTGAAGGTGCTAGACTTAATCAAAGGGTACTTGATTGCAAAATAAATGGGAAAAGTATTGGTGACTGTACAAAAATGCAAATTACAGAGCTCATTAACTTTATTCAATTAATCAAAGAACCTGCTTACTACACAGTAGTGGAAGGTATTCTTAGTCGATTAGAACATTTAACTTCCGTTGGATTAGGATACTTAAGTTTGAATCGAGAGACATCTACTCTTTCTGGAGGTGAATCTCAAAGAATAAAGATGGTTCGTCAGCTGGGGAGCAGCTTAACTGACATTACTTACATTTTCGATGAACCAAGCATTGGGCTTCATCCTCATGATGTAAATAAAATTAATAACCTTTTAAAGTTATTAAAAGAGAAGGGAAATACTGTTATAATCGTAGAACATGATCCAGATGTAATTAAAATTGCAGATCATATAATCGATATGGGTCCTAAATCTGGCATCAAAGGTGGAGAAGTAGTGTATGAAGGGAATTTAAATGGGTTATTAAAATCAGGTACATTGACAGGAACTTTGCTAAATCATAAAGTTTATTTAAAAAAAGAACTTAGAGAACCTAAAGGATGGTATTATATAGAGCATGCATCTTTATATAATTTAAAAGACGTCAATGTTAATATTCCTAAAAATGTTATGACTGTAGTTACAGGGGTGGCAGGTTCCGGAAAAAGCACTCTTATAAATAAGGTATTTAGAAAGTATTATCCTGAAGCAATTTTTATAGACCAAGGAGCTATTCAGACTTCTAGTAGATCTAATATTGCTACTTACATGGGAGTTTTTGATTCTATTAGAAATTTATTTGCAAAACAAAACGAAGTTGAAGCTTCTCTTTTTAGCTTTAATTCAAAGGGGGCTTGTCCTGAATGTAAGGGGTTAGGAATAATATATACAGACTTGGCATTTATGGATACAGTAGAAAGTGTTTGTGAAGTATGTGGTGGACAGAGATTTAATGAAGAAGTTATTAAGTTTAAACTACGAGGGAAAAATATTAGTGAAGTTTTACAAATGACTATTGAAGAGGCTTTAGAGTTTTTTTATGAAAAGGAAATAGTCGCTGCCCTAAAGAAATTAATAAATGTAGGGATAGGATATATTACTTTAGGTCAGTCTTTAAATACCTTATCAGGAGGGGAACTTCAAAGGGTTAAGCTTGCAGTGGAATTGGAAAATTCAGGTCAGATATATGTCTTAGATGAGCCTACTACAGGACTGCACATGTCTGACATAAAACAGCTGATAAAAATTATGAATTTTCTTGTGGATCAGGGCAGTACTTTAATTGTGATAGAACATAATCTTGATATAATGAGCCAAGCAGATTGGATTATAGACATTGGCCCTGGGGCAGGTGAAGATGGAGGGAGAATTATATTTGAAGGACAGCCTAGAGATTTGATTAAGCATAAGACTTCTATTACAGGAAAGTATTTAAATCAGTATATATTATCAAAACAATAATTAGGTAAAAAATTTAAATATTAGTTTGTCTATTCTGCAGCAACTTCAATTAAGGTCTAGTAAATTGAGAAATTACATGATAAAAAATAAGAAAGGAGAATCCTAAAATGAAAGGAATTCTCCTTATAAACTTAAATATAAATAAATTAAAAGGTTATTTTTCCATGCTTATCAATATCCAAAGTTACAGATGCTTCTTTAAAATGAATCTCATATACGTCTAACATATCGCCAGCCTGTGCTATTACTACTTCATAATTTGGAAGTTTTTTTATAAATGCTTCTTTTAAGTCGTATATTGTTAAATCACTCTTTTGAACTCTTCCATTGGTAACTCGAATTTGTTCACTGTTTTCAGTTGGAATTGTTGTAAATGCTACATTATTGTTTTGCAAAAACTCCAAAGTTTTAGTGTTTCCTCTAAAAGACGCAAGATAAACAATACCTTGATTTTCAGTATCATAATAAAAATTTACAACTCTAACATTAGGGATATTGTTCACAGAAGTGGCTAAAGCCAAGTTATCAGTAGTTTCCATTATTCTATTAAACTCTTGTAAAAAATCCATTTTCATTCTCCTTTTATAACTTATTTTCAATTATATTTAAACCTCTTCCTCAATACAGATTTATTCTATCACGGAATCTTGACAGCAGTATGTCATGGTTTTATGATAAAATAAATAAATTTAAAATCAAGGGGGTGCTGATAGTTGAAAATAGATAGGTTAATATCCATTATTATGATATTGATTGAACGTAAAAAGGTCAGTGCAACAAGGCTTGCTGAAATGTTTGAAGTGACACCTAGAACTATATATAGAGATATAGAAACAATAAACCAGGCAGGCATCCCAATTATTACTTATCCTGGGGTTAATGGTGGTATTGGAATTATGGAAGAGTATAAAGTAGATAAGAAACTTTTTACAACCTCTGATATTTCAACACTTTTAATGGGTCTTGGAAGCATTTCTACAACATTGTCAAGCGAAGAAATTGTTAATACCCTTGCAAAAGTAAAAGGTCTGATACCAAAGGAGCAAATTAGAGATATTGAATTAAAATCAAGCCAAATTACTATTGATCTTACCTCGTGGATGGGGAATAAAAACCTACAACCCAATCTTGAAAAAATTAAAAGAGGAATGAACGAGAAGAAGATTCTACATTTGAAGTATTCAGACCGCAGCAACAAACAAAGCATTAGAAAAGTTGAACCTTATCGATTGGTGCTAAAAGATACAAATTGGTATTTACAAGGTTACTGTATTTCCAAAGAAGATTTTCGTATTTTTAAATTATCTCGTATTTCAGAACTCGAAGTCCTAGAGGATACATTTATTCCTCGTGAATTCCAAGCAAAACCGTTAGGAGCATGGGATTACATAGAGAAAAATATTATAACGATAAAATTACTAGTTGATGAATCTCTCAGGGAGCAGATGTTAGAGCGTTGTGGAGAAGAGAATATTGAGAACTATGGAGATAATAAGTTAATTGTAAACTTTCCATTTATAGAAGATGAGTTTGGCTATAATATTTTACTTGGGTTTGGGGGCAAATGTGAATGTTTAGAGCCGGTGCATGTGAGAGAGGAAGTTATTCGCCGAATTAAAAATATGCTAAATGTTTATAAGTACTGATTTCATAATTATTATTAAGTAGCATCTTTGTGTTTTAAATAGGATAATTGTCATCAATAATAAAAAGTAATAGGAGGAATTTAATGAAAGTATTAATTCATGATTTGGAGGAGAATAAATTTCATAGCTTATTTCCAATAGTAAATGAAGAAATAAAAATAATATCTAAGAGAAATGAAATAAAAAAATGCATCGGTTGTTTCGGATGCTGGTTAAAGACTCCTGGAGAGTGTATTATCAAAGATGGCTATGGTAATACTGGTAAGCTGCTTTCGGAAAGTGAGGAGCTAATTATTATAAGCAGAATATGTTATGGAGGTTTTAGTCCATTCGTAAAAAATGTACTAGATCGTAATATAGGATATATCAGGCCGTTTTTTACAATTCGAAACAATGAGATGCATCATAAAAGCAGATATAGTAAAAGAATAAAGTTCACAGTCATAGCTTATGGGGAAGAGGCCACTCTCAAAGAGAAAGATACTTTATCAAAGCTTGTTATAGCAAATGGAATTAATTTTAATGTGGTTGAGTCTTCCTGCTGCTTTGTAGATAGCGTTGAAGATATCCCCAAATTAAGGGAGGTCCTTTAATGAAAATATGTATGATAAATGGAAGTCCTAAAACTAAAGATAGCTGCTCTGGTTATTTAATTGATGAAATGATAAAACTTTTAGATAATAAAGTTGAAGTGATGGCTTGTAATGCAAATGATAAAACAGATAATAGTGGATCATTTGAAGATATTTATAGTTGTGATAAAATTCTTTTTGTTTTTCCATTATATGTTGATGCCCTTCCATCACATTTGATTAAATTTTTAGAGTTATTTCAGAAATATATAAAACAGCAGCCGGCTAAAAATATCAGCGTTTATGCCATTTCCAATTGCGGTTTTTTTGAAGGGGAACAAAATAAATATGCTCTTAAGATAATAGAGAACTTTTGTGAACGTGCCGGGCTTAGCTGGGAATTTGGGATAGGAATTGGTGCTGGCCCTTTTATAGGTGAATCTCAGTCTATTCCTTGGCGAGCATTTATTAAAAAGCCTATTTATCATGCTCTCATCTCTTTAAAGAATGCTTTACAAACAGGTAATCATCCAAAGGAAAATATATTTATAACAGCAAAAATGCCAAGGTGCATGTATATCTTCGCAGCACATATGAGTTGGAAAGCCTTAGCTAGGAAAAATAATTTAAAGGCAAGAGATTTATAGAATAAATAAGAGCTTACTAAGTAGATGTACTGATTGACAAGTGCATATGCTTAGTATATAATCAAAATGAACAATGTTCAGGTGGTGATATGAAGACATGAAAAATCATAATGGAAACAATAAGGATAGTATTTTATCAGCAGCTAAGGATATTGCTGCAAGTCAAGGCATTACAAAGATGGATATACGATCTGTGGCAAAACAAAGTGGTATTGCTATAGGAACGGTATATAATTATTTTCCTTCAAAGGGAGATTTACTGGTAGCTGTTATCGAGGATTTTTGGGAGGGAGCCTTTTCAAATGTTGATTGGGAAAGCCTTGCCTATAATGATTTTTATAATAACTTAGAAATAATATATGATTTATTATATGTTTATCTTCATAAGTTCAAGGAAAATTGGTTAGATCAGCTTTCGCTTTTAAAAACACAAGAAAAATTGCTTGGAAAGCAAAGGCAAAATGAATACTTTAAAAAAATATACTCAAGAATTATAACCTTGATGGATATGGATAATAGCTTAAGGGATTACCCTTGGAATGACATTGTTTCAAAGGAAAGAACAGCACAGTTTATATTTGAAAATATGCTTATGATCCTTAGAAAAGATGAAAAGGACATGAAGTTTTTAACTATAATTTTAAAAAGAATATTATGTAATTAAAGGTCATACTTATGTATGATTTTTAATATAAATAAAAATGAACAATGTTCATATTTAAAATAGGAGGATTAATATGCAAGCAATTATGGAAACTTTATTTGATGTAGTTTATTTACTTAGTGTTATTACGCTAGGATTAAAAATGGCAAGAAACAGTGGTGATAATAAAGAGTATAAGCTTTTTGGATGGATGGCAATTTTACTAGGAGCAGGGGATGCGTTTCATTTGATACCTAGATCCTATGCACTGTTAACAACTGGACTTGAGGCAAATGCTGCTGCACTTGGATTTGGCAAATTAGTAACATCTATTACTATGACTATGTTTTATGTGATTTTGTATCACATATGGAGACAGCGTTATAATATTGAAGGATATAAAAAACTTACATTTTCAATTTATGCGTTAGGCGTTGTTAGAATAGCATTATGTTTATTTCCTCAAAATGACTGGCTAAACTATTACGCTCCAGTTTCATGGGGAATATATAGAAATATTCCGTTTGCTATAATGGGAATTATCATAATATGTATTTTTTATTCTGAAGCTAAAAAGCACAATGATAACAATTTTAAATTTATGTGGTTTGCAATTGTACTTTCTTTTGCATTTTATATCCCTGTTGTGATTTGGGCTACTGAAATCAGATGGATTGGAATATTGATGATACCAAAGACCCTGGCCTACGTTTGGATAGTAGTTATGGGTTATAAAAGTAAAAGTGCCACCCACATGGCAAGTGGCAAGTTTAATGTTTAAATATGAAATTCAATAGAAATAAATATGCCGGGCCAGGGGATTAAATAGCACCTGATCCGGCTTTTTCTAATAAATTAACTAACTTCTCCAAATGTGCCATAGAGCATTGTTTGTACCACGAGCAAATACATCGGTTCTGCTTGGGCCCCAAGATACTGCAGCTGGATCAGAAGTTATTCTTCCTCCAAGGTTGCTCCAATTGCTCCAGCGAGAACCATTCCAAGACATTGTCATCAATTGATTGTTTTGGCCTCTAGCAAATACTTCAAGTCTATTGGCTGCTCTTGAGGATACTGCAGGAGCTGAGGTTAAGTTTCCACCAAGGTCCTCCCAATTACTCCATCGGGAACCATCCCACCATTTATGATATAAGCGGTTACGTTCACCGCGGGCAAATACATCAATTCTATTATTTCCCCAGGAAACTGCGCTAGGTGCAGATGTTAATGTTCCGCCAAGGTTTTCCCAATCACTCCAGCGGGTGCCATCCCACCATTTGTGATATAAAGCATTATCTGTACCTCTTACAAAGGTATCAAGCCTGTTAGCTGCCCAAGAAGAAACAGTAGGAGCTGAAGTTAAACCTCCGCCAAGGTCTTCCCATTGACTCCAGCGAGAACCGTCCCACCATATATGCCACATTGCATTATTTGTACCAGCAGCAAATACATCGATTCTATTGTTTCCCCAGGAAACTGCAGCAGGGGCTGAGGTTAAAGTGCCACCAAGACGCTCCCAATCGCTCCAGCGTGAACCATTCCACCATTTATGATATAAAGAATTATCGGTTCCAGCTCCAAAAACATCAAGCCTGTTAGGTGCCCAGGAAGAAACTCCAGGACCGGAATTTAAAACTCCACCAAGATCCTCCCATTGACTCCATCTATCACCGGGAGCAGGTCCAGGGCCAGGCCCAGGTGAAGGAGGTCTGCTAATATTTCTTAAAACAAATTCTATTATATCTCTAATGGTTGAATTTATTATATTGTTAGGGATACCGGCTGAACGAAGATCAGAGAATATCGACTCATTATTTCTTCTGAAGTCATTAAATATAGCATTTCTTCTTGCATTTATGTTTCCGCTATGTCTTCCTGCATTATCTATTGTATAATTTATAACATTTCTAAAGTAATTATCGACTATAGGTTGAAAACTTTTATTAAGTTGAGGCTGCTGAGTATTAAGTAATGATAATATTCTAGTTACTTCCTGCTGAGGAGCTCTAAAGTTATCGAATTCATATTCTTCATAAAAGGAGGGAACGGTTTCAAGTTCATCTTCCTCATAGAAGGGTTCAAAGTTTTCAAATTCATCAAAGTCCTCAACACTTCGCATTTGATTATTTGAAAATGGGCAAATATCTTGATTTATACAATTAGGACAATAAAAAAAACGATTATACATTGGAAACCTCCTTGGATTTTACTAAGGGTTAAATCCTCATCAATTATATTGTATTCGGAAAGATAAAAAAGGTGCCACCCACATGGCAAGTGGCAAGTTTGTTTTAACAAAAAAATAGGAGATGATTAACAACTTTTATACTAAAACAGTTCTCTATCTAATGGAATGTAACAAGGTTATTGTTTAGTACATAAGATATTATGAAAGCTTATATTGAAGAGGAGTTGCCATGTATAATTGTTATTTTAGATCTAATGAGATATATCCAAGAGTTGTTGCTTATGCTACAGGGGACGTAAATGGTGATAGGATACCTGATAATGTATATTTGACTGGTAGAAAAATGCCAGACAGCCCATTTATTCAAAATATTACTCTTATAATACAGGATGGAACAACAGGTAGGGCTAAGGGGATACATCTTAGTGAAAATGCAGGATATAATCCTACGCTATTTTTAGGAGATTTTACTGGAGATGGTGTAGATGATATCTTAGTCAGCATTAATTCAGGTGGAAGTGGCGGAATAATGTATCACTATATTTATTCCTTTGCTAACAATGTAGCAAAATTATTATTTGACTTTAATGCATATAATGAAGAATATAATTATGATATTACTTATAAAGATAACTACAAGGTTGAAGTTATCAGTGAAAATAATAATGAGAAGTACATTATAGATATATCTACCAGGGGAGAAGAGTATTTAAGTGAAATATATGATGAAAACGGAAAGCTAAAGCAGCCAATTAGTGGATTTGTAAATCCATTAAGCGGATTATATCCTGTGGATTTTGATTCAAATGGAGTGTACGAGTTGCTAGCATATCAAAAAATAGCTGGCAGGTATAATGCAGATTCTTTAGGATATGTTTTGAATACATTAAAATGGAAAGATAACAGGTTTGTTTTGGATAACCAAAATGTTGCTATCTTTGGATTACAATCATAGCTATACTTACAATTTAATAAAAAAGACCGTCTGCTAAAAAGGCGGTCTTTTCAAGTGAAGTTTAAAAGTCCTAATTTTAATTTCTACTTATATTCTAAAACTGTAACTCAGCTCAACTGGATTTGGACAAGTCATAGCTTCAGACATTATACACATTCCCGCTGCCCCTGCATTTATAACATCTTTTACTTTATCCTTTGTTATGCCGCCTATAGCAAATACCGGAATTGAAGTACAATCGCATGCTTCTTTTAAAAATGAGAGACCTCTTGGCGGAACTCCTTTTTTACAATTCGTAGAAAAGATATGTCCTGCGATTAAATAGGAAGCTCCTAAATCCTCTGCTTCTTTTGCTTCAAGCAGGGAGTGAACAGATGCACCTATATTAGTAAACTGATGCAGCTCACTTTTATATTTTCTTAAATCTGATATTGATAAATGGATATTAGGAAGCTTTAGTTTTGAAGCTACCTGAATATTTTGGTTGATAATAAGCGGTACTTCATGTATATCACAGATTTCTTTTAGTTTTATAGCTAAGCATTCATATTCTTCTAGGCTTAAATCTTTTTCTCTAAGCATTATTGCATGAGGATTTCCCTTTGCTATGTCATTTATTCTATTCAAAAAATCATCTTTGCAAAGTTTTCGATTGGTTAAACAAATTAGCATTTTGGCCTCCTAAACTCTAACATAATCTGAATAAACAGGCTGCAGTCCTCGGCTTAAAATCATCTGGTGCACTTCATCCACATTTCTAGGGTCAGAAATTTCAAATTGCTCATCACCTTTTTCATCTCCATTATGGCCGCCAACACCAACTTTTACACCTGCTGATATTTTTGTAGCTGCCATTCCGATAACATGGTCACGGAATCCTGCTCTTTCTCTTGTGGAAATTGTGATTCCGGCAAAGGGCATAAGTAATCGATAAGCTAGCATTACTTGTAAAAGTTGTTTTTCATGAACATCGTTAGGATTATTATCTGCATTGTTTATGTAAGGTCTTAAACGAGGAGTGGAGAAGGAGATTTCTGCATGAGGATATTTTTGCTGTATAAAAAATGCATGTAAACCCGCTGCAAAAGCATCCTTTCGAAAGTCGTCTAGCCCAAGCAGCGCTCCAAAAGAAACACCACGCATGCCGCCTAATAAAGCACGTTCTTGTGAATGAAAGCGGTAGGGGAAAATTCTTTTTGGACCGGTTAAATGAACTTGTTCGTATTTATCCGGATTGTAAGTTTCTTGATAAACAGAAACAAAGTCGGCGCCACATTCATGTAAGTAATCATATTCATTTGAGTTTAATGGATATATTTCAATACCAACTGTAGAAAAATATTTTGCAGCTAATTTAACTGCTTCTCCAATATACTCTATTCCAGACATAGGACGAGATTCTCCTGTTAAAAGTAAAATCTCCTTTAAGCCAGTGGATGCAATTTCTTTTAATTCGTCCTCTATTTCATTTAAAGAAAGCTTGCCTCTGTGAATTTTGTTTTTACAATTAAAGCCGCAGTAAACACAATGATTTTCACAATAGTTAGAAATATATAATGGTGTAAACATGCAAACAGAATTGCCAAAATGTTTTCTAGTCTTTGACATTGCCTTCCTTGCCATGTGTTCTAAATAGGGCATAGCAGCAGGGGAAAGTATGGCTGCATAATCATCTAGTGAAAGGTTGTCTTTCATTAATGCATTTCTCACATCACTATCGGTATATTGATGATAATCATACTTATGAACTAATTTTAATACCTTGTCCATGATATCGGAATTGAGAGCTTCCATTCCGTCTAAATATTCCATATGATTTATTCTATTTGATTCCATAATTAATCCTCCAAGAATCCAGTTAATGGACTAGATGCCTCAGCTTTTAAATCCAATACTCTACCAAGGCCTGCAAGATAGGCGCTGCGTCCTGCTTCAATAGCCTGCTTAAATGCTTTTGCCATTGCTGCAATGTCCTTTGCTGTTGCAACTGCAGTATTACACATAACAGCATCTACACCCATTTCCATTGCTTCACAGGCTTGAGATGGACGTCCAATACCAGCATCTACAATAATAGGTAAGTTTATTTCATCTACTAAGATTTGTATAAAATCTTTTGTACAAAGCCCTTTATTACTTCCAATAGGTGCAGCTAATGGCATTACTGCTGAGGCACCAGCATTTACAAGTGATCTTGCCACATTCAAATCCGGATACATATATGGCATAACAATGAAGCCTTCCTTTGCTAGCATTTCTGTAGCCTTAATTGTTTCATAGTTGTCCGGCATTAAATATTTAGAATCATGAATAACTTCTACTTTTACAAAACTGCCGCAGCCAATTTCTCTTGAAAGTCTAGCAATTCTCACTGCTTCCTCTGCAGTTCTTGCTCCAGAAGTGTTTGGAAGTAATGTAATTCCCTTTGGTATGTAATCTAATATGTTTTCTTCTCCACCTACATTTGCACGGCGTAGTGCAAGGGTTACCATTTCTACTTCACCATGCTCAATAGCTGCTTTTGTTAGATCTAATGAAAATTTACCTGAACCTAATATAAATCTTGATTTAAATTCATACCCACCAATTATTAACTTATCACTCATTTTTAACATCCTTTCCTATACAGCTTCTATTCCAAGTAATAATCTTAAAATCATATTTGCTTGATGACCAGCACATATTTGTACTCTTGGTGCCATCAATCCTTGTCCAATTTTTGCTCCGTTTTCTAAATCCCCACATAAATATAAGCGATTCATGGGTTTTACTGTTTTGATTAAATTTGAACTATCATATCCAGCCATACCAGAAGCCGCTACTATTTTAATATCTGTAAGTTCTTCCAATGCTGTATTTACAAGCATAGATTTAGCCTCAGGTTTATCAAAGGCTTCACAAACTATGTCATAGCCGTTAAAAAGCTCACTAACATTATCTTCTGTTACTCTTGTGGTTTGAGTTTCCACATTGATAAAGGGATTAATTTCTTCTATCTGTTTTTTTAGAGCTAATGTTTTCGGTATCCCTAAGTGACCCATGTTATAGCTTTGTCTATTTAAGTTACTTGGCTCCACAACATCAAAATCCACTAGAAGTAACTGGCCAACACCTATTCTTGCAAGCATAACTGCAATGTTAGATCCAAGACCTCCAAGACCCGCTACGGCAACTTTACCTTTTTTAATCTTTTTATGTACATTTGGAGTGTGTCTTGCCATCATCATGCTTTCAAGTTCGTCTTCCTTAGGCATAGTGCCTTTGCGTATTATAGTTAATACATCATTTTCTGATATTTTGCAGTCAGTATCTATTTGAAAGCCGTTTAAAATTACAATGTCAGTTTCATTTCCAATTTGGTTTCGCAGCTCAAATGCTGTGCTGCAGGTTAGCTCCATTTCTTTGCCGTTTACTGTTACTTTCATTTATTAGCCTCCTCCTACAAATCTAACAATCTCTAAAGTATCCTCATCATCAAGCATAACAATTTTATATGCTGATTTCGAAACAATTTCACCATTACGCTCCACTGCAATTTTAGTAATATCGTAATTTTGACCCTTTAAGAAATCAAATAAACTTTGCGCTCCATTTAAGGAAATATCAGTTCCATTTACTCTCATATTTTCACTTCCTTCCCAGAAATGCCCGCAAAAAAAGCACAAAATGGCCTTACACCCTTTCGGTGGTGTACCCCATTTTGTGCTTATTATTCACGAACAATATTATATTGGTGATATTATATCATAGTGCCACCCACGTGGCAAGTGGCAAGTGTAATTGAGATAATATTTTATTAACAATGATTATTTTTGCTTAAAATTAAGATTTTCTTAAGAGGTTTTTAATCTAATTTTAAATTATATACTTCATAATCAGTATGTACAAATAGATAACTAGGAGGATGAATACTGTTTATGAATATACAAAAGAATAAATTAAAGTTCTATTTTTTATTATTAGTAACTCTATGTGGACTAGCGGGAATATTTATTTATGCTAAATCCAGCGGAATCTTAAATCATATGACTTCTATGGAGGATTTAAAAAAGTATATTGAGGGATATGGTAAAAATGCATATATTATATTTTTTATAGTACAATTTGCATCTGTTATTATTGCACCAATACCTAGTAATGTAAGTGCTGTGGTTGGTGGAATGATGTTTGGCATGTGGGGATCATTTTTTATTAGTATGGTAGCCATAATAAGCGGCTCTATAGTGGTATTTATTCTTGCAAGAAAATTTGGAAGGTCTTTTACAAACAAGTTTGTAAGCCATAAGGTTTCAGATAAGTATGAGGAGATTATTTCATCCAAAAGGGGAGAGCTGTTAATTATGCTAATGTTTCTTCTTCCGTTTCTACCAGACGATATTATTGGATTTTTAGTTGGAATTAGCAAGATGAGTTTAAGCAGATACTTCACAATAATGCTTTTAGCAAGACCATGGGAAATACTAGCTGCATCTGCATTGGGATCTTCGAATATAATAGTACCATGGTGGGTATGGGGAATAATTGCACTATGCGTGATTTTTATAGTAAAGAATGGTAATAAGATGGAAGATAAATTAATTAATGCTGTTAAATAATTTATCAAATATACTTTATTTAATAAAACTTTTTTATGTTTTTTTATATTGACTACTTCCTATGCAAGTTTATAATTATTTATTATATAGGCATGTACTATAAGTGTAGTGTATGATTTTGTTGTTTAAATTAGCGGAAATAATTATTATATAAGGAGAAAGTTATATGAAAAAAATATTACTGTTATCTACAGGGGGAACTATTGCTTGTGCAGAAGGCAATGATGGACTTGCACCAGCTCTTACGGGAGAAAGTCTTTTAAGTTACACAAAAGAAGTACAGGATATCTGCCAAATTGATGCTGTACAAATATTAAATATTGACAGTACTAATATGCACCCAGAATATTGGGTAAATATTGTTGAATATATTGAAAAAAGTTATAATAATTATGATGGATTTGTTATAACTCATGGTACGGATACTATGGCATATACCTCTGCAGCACTTTTTTATATGATACAAAATTCTAACAAGCCAATTGTTATTACAGGTGCTCAAAAGCCTATTATATTTAAAGAAACAGATGCAAAAAGAAATTTAATAAATGCCATCCAATTTGCATGTAATGGGGTAGGCGGAGTATTCATCGTCTTTGATGGAAAGGTAATCTGTGGATCTCGTGCGGAAAAATTAAGAACAAAAAGCTATAATGCTTTTGAAAGTATTAACTATCCTTATTTAGCAAGTATTGAAGAAAATAAGATTAAATATAATGACCAAGTTTCCATTTATAAAAAGGAACAGGAGCTTACATTTTATAAATCTCTATGTACTAATATTTTCTTATTAAAGCTAACTCCTGCAACGGATCCTGATATACTTGACTATTTAAGTGATAAGTATTTAGGGATAATTATAGAAAGCTATGGCAGCGGGGGAATTCCTTTTGAGAATAAAAAGAATTTCTTAGCTAAGTTAAAAATGCTGGATGAGGCGGGAAAGATTGTAGTTATAAAAACTCAGGTGCTTTTAGAGGGCACTGATTTGAGCAAATATGAAGTTGGACAAAAGGCCTTAAAGTATGCAGTAATTCCAGGTTATGATATGTCGACAGAGGCAATAGTAACAAAGCTCATGTGGGTACTTGGACAAACCAAAGATAAGGAAAAAGCCAAGCAGCTGTTCTTGACATCTATACGTAATGACTTGATTATTGAAAAATTAGCTTAAAATTTAAATATAAAAATAATATTTATTCAAGGGGGAAAATAAGTTATGAAATTTTGTTGGAGTACATTAATGGTTAAGAATATGGAGGATTCTTTAAAATTTTATCAAGAAATAGTTGGACTTACAGTGGATAAAAGATTTAAAGCTGGTCCAGGAACTGAAATTGCATTTTTAGGGGACGGAGAAACAAAGATTGAGTTAATATATAATGAAAATAATAAAGAAGTTAATGTGGGAAGCGATATTTCATGGGGATTTGAAATAGAATCTGTGGATAAAATGATGGAATTACTTAAGAATAAAGGCATAGAATATAGTGGACCATTTCAACCTAATCCACATGTTAAGTTTTTTTATGTGACAGATCCAAATGGGTTAAAGATTCAGTTTGTAGAAAATATATAGTCTATATAACTAGAGCATTTGGCACCTCCTATGGAAGGTGTCTTTTTGCTTTCAAAAAACAAAAATGGATTTAATGATATTTTTCATTGTTATTAATAAAGGTGGTTAAGATAAATGAAAAATAAGGAAATTTTATCCAGAAGCTTGTTAAAGAAACTTATATTTAAATTATTAAAGACTAAATTAAATAAATTAATTTTATAATTGATTTATCTTAAAATAATCTGGTTTTAAATTAAATATTTTAATTATATTATTGAATTGTTGTAAAAATAGTATTATAATGAAGATACAGAAAAGGAGAGGATGATTATGGCTTATAGGGTAATAAGCAAATGTCCTATATGTAATGGAAAATTAAAAGCTATCAGGCTTAGATGTGATAAATGCGGCACTGTTATTGAAAATGACTTTGAATTTTCTAAGTTCGAGTATTTAGGAGAAGAATATCTTAATTTCATGGAAGTTTTTTTAAAGTGTAGAGGCAATATTAAGGATGTTGAAAAAGAGCTTGGAATATCCTATCCAACTGTAAGAGCTAAGCTAGATGAGGTTGTTTCAGCTCTTGGTTATACGGTAGTAAAAAAGCCTACAGTAGACAACAAGGAAATACTTGATATGCTGGAAAAGGGTGAAATATCAGCTGAGCAGGCTGTAAATATGATGAAGGGTAATTAAAATTTGAAAGGGTGGATTGTAAAATGAAGGAAGAGGTTAAAAGAATTTTAAAAATGGTTGAAGACGGTAAAATCGATTCAGAAAAGGCTACGGAACTTATTGAAGCACTTGATAAGTCTAGTAGTGCACAACAGCTTACTGTATCACAAAATTTAGATAAAATGCTTAAAGTTAGAGTGCTGTCAAGCACCAATGATACAGTAAATGTAAATGTACCAGTTAAGTTTTTAAAAGCTATAGGCAATGCTGTTAATAATATTAAAATACCAGGTGTGTCGGAGCAAGAGGGAATAGATATAAAGATGATTATGGAAGCTATTGATTCAGGTCTTGAAGGAAAGATAGTGGATGTAAAAAGCAGCAATGGGGATATAGTTGAAGTTTCTATAGAATAAAAATTTTATTAGGTCACTGACTTAAATATGAAGTAAACATGCTTCATTTAATTTGCCTATTAAATGAAAGGGAGAATAAGATTGAGAATTTATATAAAGCTTAATACTGGAAGAAGCTTTAAAATACCAGCACCAATAGGACTTATAAAAATGGCTCTTGGCTGTGGCAACTTTGGAATATCAATTGCAAAGCGGTACATTACTGAAGAGCAAAGAAAATATATTGAAAATATCGACCTTAAGGAACTTAAAAAAGGGTTTGATGTGTTAAAAGTTTATAAGGGATTAAAGATGGTAGAAGTAAAAGCTGGAGATGGAACAGAAGTAACTATAATAGTTTAATTATAAGGTAAAATATGCAAGCGTGATTATAGTCAGTAATAATTACCATTAAACAATTTTATAAAAATGTTGACAATAAAAATAAAATAATATATAGTATTCCTATAAGATTACTGTTATATGAAAGAAAATAAAAATGCTATGATAAGAATTAGTAGTATAGACTAAACTTACAGAGAGAAACCCTCTAGGCTGAAAGGGGTTTTGAGTGTAATCTATATGAATGCATCTTTGAGCACTGTCTCGAAAATAAGTAGACGGCAGCGGGTACGCTCGTTAAAGCGTTAAGGTATGTTTGTGCCTAAATTGATGAGAGTCATGAATTTGTTTATATTCGTGATAATTAGAGTGGGACCGTGGAATATAACTTCTACCTCTATGTTTTAGAGGCAGGAGTTTTTTGTTTTCAAAGTATACCAATGTATTTAAATAATTATAACATAGAAAAAATCGAAATAAGGGGGAGTTATTGATTAAATAATTTTTCAAGAAATATAAGATACTATAAATAAAATTAATATCAAGGATATTATAAAAATTGGAGGAAATAAAAATGAAAAAAAGAAATATATTTGTGAGTGCTGTTTTAGCTTTAACTTTAATTATAGGTGTTACAGGATGTTCAACAAAAGATAATAATGCAGGTAAAGAAACTGCACCTAAAAACTTATTAGAAACAATAAAGAATGATGGTAAAATTCGTATAGGTACTGAAGGAACATATGCTCCATTTACTTTCCATGATAGCAATGGAACCTTAACGGGATTTGATGTGGAAATAGCAAATGAAATAGCAAAACGTCTTGGTGTAAAAGCAGAGTTTGTTGAAACAAAATGGGATGGTATGTTTGCAGGCCTTGATGCAAAGAGGTTTGATGCGGTATTAAATGAAGTTTCAATAAATCCTGAGCGTGAGAAAAAGTATGATTTTTCAACTCCATATATAACATCAAGAGCTGTACTTATCGTAAGAAGCGATAACCAAGATATTAAAAAATTCGAAGACTTAAAAGGTAAAAAATCTGCTCAATCTTTAACAAGTAATCTTGGTAAGATTGCAAAAAGTAATGGAGCAGAGCTGGTTCAAATTGATGGTTTTAATCAAGCCATTGACCTTTTAACTTCAAAGAGAGTAGATGCCACTATTAATGATAGCTTATCTTTCTTAGATTTAAAAAAGCAAAAGCCAGATGCACCAATAAAGTCAGTAGCTGATTATAATAATGCTGAGCAAAGTGCTGTATTATTTAGAAAAGGAAATAAGGAATTAGTAGATGCAGTAAATAAAGCACTTGCAGATATGAAGTCAGATGGTACGTACTTAAAAATTTCTCAAAAGTGGTTTGGTACTGATGTATCAAAATAACGAGGTGACAAGATGAATTTTGATGAAAGAGCGACAAGAATAATAGATATACTAATAAGCTCATTTTTACCTATATTAAAGGCGGGATTGGAATTTACAGTCCCCCTTGCCATTATATCCTTTTCTCTTGGATTAGTTCTTGCTTTGCTTACAGCTTTAGCGAGAATATCGAATTTTAAACCATTGGTGTTATTAGCTAAGTTTTATGTTTGGATAGTAAGGGGGACACCACTCCTAGTTCAATTGTTTATCATATTTTATGGGCTTCCAGCGGCAGGTGTAACATTAAACGCGCTGACTGCGGGTATAATTGGTTTTACCTTAAGTGTAGGTGCATATAATTCCGAGGTTATAAGAGCTGCTATTACATCTATACCTCAAGGTCAGTGGGAGGCTGCATACTCCATAGGTATGACATATAAACAAGCACTAAGAAGAGTAATTCTTCCTCAAGCTACTAGAGTTTCCATACCTCCACTAGCTAATTCTTTTATAAGTCTTGTTAAAGATACATCACTTGCTGCAACCATAACCGTTACTGAAATGTTCATGATAGCTCAGAGAATTACAGCTGCAACTTATGAACCTCTTTGGTTATATATTGAAACAGCGGTTATCTATCTTATGTTCAGTAGTGTATTATCAGTGTTTCAGAATAGGTTAGAAAAAAGACTTGAAAGATATACAACTAGGTAAAGGAGGGGTTTTATGATAAACATAAAAAACTTACACAAAAGCTTTGGTAAGAATGAGATTTTAAAGGGTATAGATTTACAGATTAATAAGGGAGAGACAGCGGTTATTATTGGACCATCAGGTTCAGGGAAAACCACTCTATTAAGATGTATAAATTTATTAGAGACTCCAAACGAGGGTTCCATAGCAATTGGGAAAAATGAGGTAATGTTTAGTGGAAATAAAAAGATTTCTACTAGTGAAGTACAAGCGCTAAGAAAACAAACTGGGATGGTATTTCAAGGCTTTTATCTTTTTCCTCATATGACCGTTATAGAAAATATAATGGAGGGACAGGTAACAGTATTGAAGCGTTCAAAGGAAGAGGCTCGTGAAAAAGGTTTTAAGCTTTTACAAAAGGTTGGACTTTTAGAGAAAAAAGATCAGTATCCCTGTGAACTTTCAGGTGGCCAGCAGCAAAGAGTAGCTATTGCCCGTGCCATGGCAATGGAACCTGAAGTTTTGTTATTTGATGAGCCTACTTCTGCATTAGATCCAGAGCTGGCAGCTGAGGTGCTAAAGGTAATGAAAGATCTTTCTAAAGAGGGAATGACTATGGTAGTAGTAACTCATAAAATGAGTTTTGCAAGAGATGCAGCTCATAAGGTTGTATTCATGGAAAATGGGTCAATTGTTGAAGTTGGTACACCAGAGCAGGTTTTTGAAAATACAGGCAATGAGCGCTTGAAGAAGTTTTTGAGTATTATAGATGATTAGGTTGATTAGTGCCACCCACGTGGCAAGTGGCAAGTAGATGACGCTTAATTTATGAACTATGGGGGAAAAATGGACAAATTTAAAAAGATAATAAAGAAAAGATGGGCAATATTTTTTATAATATTATTTGCATTTGTCTACGTGAATAACAGCTCTCTGTTTACAAAACAGCAAACAGGAAAACCAACTATACTTGCACATCGTGGGCTTGCACAAACCTTTAGTATGGAGGGAATAACCAATGAAACCAATACAGCTCAGCGCATTCATAAGCCTGAACATCCTTTTTTAGAAAATACAATCCCTTCTATGGAAGCAGCTTTTAAATATGGAGCTGATATAGTTGAACTTGATATTCAGCCAACCAAGGATGGGAAATTTGCTGTTTTTCATGATTGGACACTAGAATATAGAACCAATGGAAAAGACCTTATAAAAGATTATACAATGGACGAGTTGAGATTACTTGACGTTGGGTATAACTACACTGCAGATGGAGGGAAGACATTTCCTTTTCGAGGTAAAGGAACAGGACTTATGCCTTCATTAGATGATGTTCTTACTAAATTCCCAGAAGGTTCTTTTTTGATTCATATTAAAACTGATAAAACAGAAGATGGGCAGCAGCTTGTTCAATATCTTTCTAAGCTACCCAAAGAAAGTTTAAATAAATTGGCTGTATATGGAGGAGACAAACCTATTGCTTTATTACAGAAAGAGTTACCTAATCTTCGAGTTATGTCAAAGGCAACGCTGAAAAAATCACTGATTTCTTATATTGCCATAGGTTGGACAGGGTATATTCCAAAGGCCTGTAGAAATACTGAATTGCATATACCATTAAAATACGCTTCTATTCTATGGGGGTGGGGAAGCCGATTTCTAAATCGAATGGATAGTGTAAATACTCGTGTAATTGTTGTAGGCGGCAGCGGGGAATTTTCTGAAGGATTTGATACTGCCGAAGACTTGAAAAATCTACCACCTAACTATACTGGAGGTATTTGGACAAATCGTGTTGATAAGATAGGCCCATTATTTTACAAATAAAAATTTCTTATATAAGTTATGGAATGAGTTAACACTTGCCATATAAGCAGGATTTATAGTACAATAAGTATACTAAATTAGTAGTTTATAAAATGGGTTCAATAGATTTTTATCTGTTGATTAAAAGAGAAGCTGGGTGAAAGTCCCACACGGTCTCGCCGCTGTAAGAGAATAGTTTTTTCAATATGCCACTGGGAAACTGGGAAGGCTGAAAAAATGTTGATGCTCGAGTCAGAACACCTGCCTGTTTTATATTGCCAAAAACTCTACGAGTAATAGGGGGAGGAAGATTAAAATGACTTATATGCATTTTGGATAGACAGCCCTTTAACTAAACGTTGAAGGGTTATTTGTTTTATGACTTTACAATAATGAGAAAAGAGGAGAATAATATATGAAAATAGCTATTATAGCATGTGAAAACACAAATGGTACATGCTCAACCATGGGATGTTTTAAGGCTTATAATAATAGAAATAAGGCTTTTAGTATTTATGAAAAGGATGAGAATTTGGAAATGATGGCATTTGCTACATGTGATGCTTGTTCCAAAAATTCTGATGAAAATTTATTAAAGACTGCAAAAAAACTTCAAGAAGCAGGTGTAAAAAGAATTCATTTAGCGGTTTGTATTATTAAAAAGTGCAAGGCTAATAGGGCCCATGAAATAAAACAAATTTTTGAAAATCATAACATAGAAGTAATAGAGGGAACGCATTAGTGCCTAGTGCCACCCACGTGGCAAGTGGCAAGTTGATATTTAAGATATATAAAATTTAATTGTTTTATTAAAGGGAACCTTGTAGGGGTTCCCTTAGCTGTAAAATTTTCAGGTTATTAATGGAAATAAATTATTTTTAATGAAACCTAAATTACATTTATTAAGCTAAATCTCTGTTAAATTAAGATAGTTCAACTTACCACTTGCCATAAAGGTATCAACTAGTATAAAATCAAAATAATAGTGCCGCTAGTGCCACCCACGTGGCAAGTGGCAAGTGAGGATTTACAACTGATAAATTAATGATACCTTGTAGAATTTCTGATTTTATGTATATTTTTTATAAAAGTGTGAATAGTTTAGATAAACCATTTACAGGGGTGAAAGCATATGTCAAGAAAGAATAGAATTATCTATGAGGGAGCAATATATCATATTTATCAACGAGGAAATAATAAAGAATACATATTTCAGGATGATAATGTAAAATCATTTATCTTAAGATGTTTGAAAAAATATAATACCAAGTTTGACTATGAGATTTTAGCTTATGTAATTATGGATAACCATTATCATTTACTTATGAAAACTAATAAATCTCCAATAAATGAAATAATGTTTTATTTGGACAATTTACTAGGAAAATATATAAAAGGTATATTAAATAGGACAGGTCACGCATTTGATAGTAGATATAAGAGTAAGTTAGTTGACAACAATGCTTATTTAGTATGGCTTTTAAGGTATATACATAGAAATCCAATAAAGGCTGATATATGTGATAGTTTAGAGGATTATCCTTGGAGCAGTCATTATTTTTATAAAAACAACATAAATTCAGGTATCAATGCTAATTTTATATTAAGTATCTTAGGGGACAGTAGGGAAAGGGCTTCTAAGCAGTATTTAAAGCTTGTTAATTCACCTGGAGATGAAATTGATGAAGATAAGGATTATGAAATTACAAAGGCAGCATTTAATCTTAAAGAAACGCCATTTTCAAATGAGGGCAAGGATTTTAGTAATTTTGCAAGACTAAATCGTAAACCATTAGATGAAGTAATTTCAAAACTTAATATAAATAAATCTACACTTATGGAGATTAGGAATGGGGCCAGGAAACAATGCCTCACCGCAGCAAAAATAAAAATTATAAGATATGCATTAAGTGAATGTTATTCCTTAAAGGAAATAGCAGAATATTTTAATGCGGCACCATCGACCATAAGTAAGTTAATTTCAAGAAATAAAATAGTGTAACTTGCCACTTGCCATGTGGGTGGCACCTTAGGAGGATCGTAGCAATGGACGATAAAAGCTTACAATTAATTAAGAAAGCTGAGGAAACTCATAATTTAAGCAAAGAAGAGTTGGTTATCTTACTTAAAGATAATAGCATAAATGAGAAACTTTTTAGTGCAGCTGATAGAGTTAGAAAAAAGTATGTAGGGGATGAAGTGCATTTAAGAGGAATAATTGAGTTTTCAAATACATGTAAACGTAATTGCTTATATTGTGGATTAAGGGCAGCTAATAAAAATGTTGAAAGATATAGATTGATGCCTGATGAAATAATAGAATTAGCAAAAAAAGCAGTAGGTTATGGATACAAAAGTATTGTTATGCAATCTGGAGAAGATGATTATTACACAGTAGACATGCTTTCGAATATAATATCTAGCTTAAAGAAAATGGACATAGCAGTTACCTTAAGTTTAGGGGAAAAAACCTTTCAAGAGTATAAGGCTTACAAGGAAGCTGGAGCAGATAGATATTTAATTAGAATAGAAACTACAGATGAAAAGCTATATGAAGAGTTAGACCCAGCTATGAATCATGAAAACAGAAAAAGATGTATTAGAGATTTAAAATCATTAGGATATCAAATAGGAACAGGTAACTTAGTAGGGCTGCCTAACCAAACTATAGAATCTTTAGCAGATGATATATTGTTTTTCAAAGAAATAGATGCAGATATGATAGGACTTGGACCATTTATTCCTAATGAAGATACTCCTTTAAAGGATGCAAAGGGCAGGGAGTTTACAATGAGCTTAAAGGTTATGGCATTAACAAGGCTCTTATTACCAGATATAAACATACCTGCTACAACAGCTATGGAGACTTTAAATAAAAATGGAAGAATAATAGCTCTTCAAAGTGGTGCTAATGTTGTTATGCCTAATATAACTGAAGGAGACTATAGAAAATTATATGCTCTTTATCCAGGTAAGATATGCATAAATGATACACCAGGTCATTGCTTTAATTGTATTTCAGGAAAGATAAGATCTATAGGAAGAACGGTTTCAACATCTAAAGGACATAGCCTTAAATCTTTAAGGAATAAATAAAAGTGCCACCCACATGGCAAGTGGCAAGTTAAAGTAACTTGCCACTTGCCATGTGGGTGGCACTATATTTTAATCCATCTACAGAGCTTATTTTCCAGTATATCAATAATCTTAAATATTAAAAATCCCATTATGCTAAGGGCTAATATTCCGCTAAACATTTCAACATAGTTTACCATTAGCCAGCTATTCATTATAAAATAACCAATACCATAGGTTGTTGCAAAATTTTCACCAAAGAATAGCACAGATATGCTAACACCAACACTAATTCTTAAGGCAGTTATTATTTTAGGAAGCACTGCTGGAATTATTAAATGCCTGTAAGTTTGAACTTTGTTTAATCCAAGGGAGGTTACGGAATAAAAGAGCTCCTTTGGTATTTCTCGAACTCCATCCCTCGCAGCTACAATAATTTGAAAAATAATTATTATAATTATAAGTACAACCTTAGGGGTGTTACCAAGACCAAATAAAATCATCAGTATTGGCAGAAAAGCTATTTTAGGCAGCGGATATAGTATGTATACTATGGGCGTTATAAGTTCATCGGCTTTCTCACTCATGCCAATCCAAAGTCCAATTAAGCTTCCAAATACTAATGAAATTAAAATTGCTGTAGTTACCCTAGCTAGGCTTACTAGTAGATGAAGGCTTAATGTTCCTGGAAAAATCTCAATAAAGTTCAAAATTGTTTTATAGGGAGAAGGTATTGCCGAAGAACTTACAGTTAAATGAAGTATGTACCAAAATAGCACTACTATAAAGATTCCATATAAAGTTTTGTTATATATGAAGGCTTTAAGCTTAGCCATTTAACCACTTCCTTACCTCAAGACATATTTTATAAAATTCCAAGTTGTTTCTTAAATTTTCATCTCCAAAGTATGGATTATCTATTATATGATTGATCTTTCCATCACCCATAACTATAATCCTTTGTCCAAGGAAAACAGCTTCTTCAATATTGTGGGTTACCATTACTAAAGTGAGATGACTTTCCTTATATATATTCAATATAAGATTTTGAATATGCTCCTTTGTTATAGCATCTAGAGCTGAAGATGCCTCATCCATAAGAAGTAAATCAGGTTCTAGGGCTAAGGTTCTTCCAATTGCAACTCTTTGTTTTTGCCCACCGCTAAGCTCGCCGGGAAGCTTTTTTTTATATTCATCCATACTTAAGCTTTTTAATATAGAGGAAACTTTATCGTTAATTTCAGATTTTTTAAAGCCTCTAGATTTTAAAGGAAATGCAATATTATCCCAAACATTTTTCCATGGAAGAAGCCCATAATCCTGAAGAATTAACCCTGTATCTTTTCTTATACCAGTGAGCTCCTGGCCGCCAATAAATATATTACCTGAAGCTGGTTTTATAATTCCAGCTAAGGTATATAAAAGTGTAGTCTTTCCACATCCTGATGGACCAATTACAGCACAAGTAGTATTCTTATCGATATTTAGAGAAAGCTTATCTAAGGCTTTCTCCTCACCATAACACACATCTATGTTTTTTACTTCAATCATTATTTTACGAATTTCCCTTCAACTAAGTCCTCATATTTTAAATCTATTTTCTTCTTTAGTACCTTTTCGTTCCAATTCATAATAGTTTCAAGGTATTCTTTACTAGGTACTCTTGCCTTATTGTATTTTGGTAAAATGATTTTATCTTTAATCTCTGGCTTTAATTTTAACTTTTCTATTAATATTTCTCTTGCTTCAGTATCGCTTTTATTTATTTCTTCAATAGCCTTGTTATAACCTTCATGAAATAGCTTAACTGCTTTCTCGTTTTCCTTTATAGCTTTTCCTGTAAACACCATTATATCTGGTGAAAATTCATCAGTATTTTGTATAAGTTTTTTGCCAAGTCCATTTAATTCTCCTTGAGAAGCCATTGGCTCAGGAATAACAGCCATATCTAAGTTGCCCTTATTAATCATTTCAAGTCTAGCAGGAATTTCATTTATATAAACCTTTTCTACATTGTATTTATCTCCCAGACTTCTATCAGATAAATAGTTGGACACGCTTACTTCCATCATTCCAACCTTAATATCTTTCTTTTCTTCAAATCCTTTTTTTATTAAGAAAGGGAAGGATCCATCTGTGCTTGTTGTAACCTTTATATCAAAACCATTTTGAACGTTATTCACTAAAGCAATAACATCTGTCATGGCTCCATCTAATTCACCACTTTGGAGAGCGCTTTGTCTATTCATTGCATTTGTATAAACTTGCACATCTACATCTAATCCAAGTTCTTTGAAATATCCCTTTTTAGCTGCAAGAAATATAGGTGCTGAGTCTACTGCAGGCATAACTCCAACTTTTAATTTTAAATTTTCCTTTGTAGTATCCTCAGCAGTTTTCTTTGAGCTGCATCCAACTGCAAATGCCATCATAACAGCTAACAGTACTGCTGATAACTTCTTAATATTTTTCACTTTTACATCCCCCATCTGTTTTTGTAGTGCCACCCACATGGCAAGTGGCACTATTTAATTGTATTACTTTGTTGTTGAGTTTTCAACACGCTCATGTATAATTAAGTATGTATTGCTAAGAATATATAAACTTTCAGGAGATGTGATCATGAAATATACAAAGGAATATATTAAAAAACTCATAAAGGACTTATGGATTGCACTAAGACCTTTATCGCTTACACTTGCTGTGGCCTCAACCACTTTAGGTATGTTAATGGCTCATAGGGAAGGAAAGTTATTTACAGGAAACCTTAAATTAGATGTACTTAAGATAGTATTAGTTACTATAGGAGGCATGCTTGTACAGGGATGTGCGAACTTAATAAATGATTTTTATGAAGGGTCTTTTAAATATCATAGGCCAGGAGAAAAGACCTATAAATTTTTAAAGTACGAAAGAACTGCCTTTGACCTTTTAGTATTTGCATTTAGCATGTTATGCTTAGCGGGAACTGGGTTCATAGGACTAATACTCATGTATTTAAGCACTCCAAAACTCATTTATATTGGAATAGCTGGTATTGTAGGTTCTTATGCCTATACTGGAGAACCCTTTGTATATAAGAAAAGGGGACTTGGAGCTATATTGTCCCTTGTACTTATGGGGCCTTTAATGGTATTAGGTTCTTATGTTGTATTTACAAGTGAATATTCTATCACCCCTGTAATAGGTGCACTGCCAGCAGGATTGATGATTCCACTGCTTATGATGTCAAATGAGATAAGAGATTACGAAAGAGATGAAAATCTTGGGATAAGAACACTTACAGTTATACTAGGTATTAAGGCTGGTAAAGCAATTTATGTTTCAATAATAGTTGCAGCATATTTAATGACAACTATATTAGTTATTACAAAGGGCTTACCCGTATTAGCATTACTAGTTTATATAACCTTGCCAATAGCCATTAAGGCTTATAAAACAGTTTCTAGACCAAAAACTAGCGGAATACGTGTAACAAATATTCTACACATAACCTTTAATTTAATAACTATAATTGCATTAATAAAATAGTGCCACCCTCGTGGCAAGTGGCAAGTTACATTAACTTGCCACTTGTCATGTGGGTGGCACTAAAAATTATATATTATTTCTTTACTTCTTGCTTTCCAGTTATGCTGCTCTTGTCATCCATTTTAAATCCAGCTTTAGCTTCTTCGCTCGCGAAGTATACGTTACCTTCAATTTTAGCATCTACTAATTGGAAGTCCTTTGTTTCAACGTATACGTCACCTTTGAAAGTTCCGCTTTGGATTCTAGCCTGTGGGCTCTTTATAGTTAATTTTGGAGCAGTTAAAGTAAATCTAGCAGTTACAACGTGCTTGTCATCTTGAGTGTAAAGAGCTATTTTACGTTGGATAGCATCCTTACCATCTTTATCTTTTTTACCGTTTTTGAATTCGCCTTCAAGTACAAGGTCCTTGTCAATAGTTAAATCATTTAATGTTGCGATAATCCAAGTACCATCTTTGCTTATAGCTTTTTCGAAAGCTTCTGCCTTGTCCACTATTGAAGCAGTTGTTACAGTGTCAACCTTTTCAGCTGGAGCCTTAGTTTCTGTCTTAGTTTCAGGCTTAGTTGCTGTTTGTTCAGCAGGTCTGCTTCCGCATCCAGCTAATAAAGTAAGTGATAGAGCAAGTGTTGATAATAAAACCTTAATTTTCATTTAAGATCCCCCTATGTATAAAAATTTTTGATACAGATTATATTATAATATAAATTATTCTAAAATAGTATATATTTCGATATTATTTCATAAAAAAGTATGAGGAAATTGATGGGAATGGTGGGTAATTAACGGCAAAGGAGTAAAGAACATATAATTCACTGCAATAACTATGCATAAAAGGTGAAAACCCTACGGCAAGCATAGGGTTTAAAGGTAATCTGAATTAATTGATAAATTAAGTTCACTATTATATAAATTATTTCTTTACTTCCTGCTTTCCAGTTACACTGCTCTTGTCATCCATTTTAAATCCAGCTTTAGCTGCATCATTAGTGAAATATATATTTCCATCAACTTTAGCATCAACTAATTGGAAATCTTTAGTTGAAACATAAAGATCCCCTTTAAAAGTTCCATGCTGGATACTAGCATTTGGGCTGTTAATAGTTAACTTTGGAGCGGTTAAAGTAAATCTAGCAGTTACATTACGTTTTTCATCTTGAGTATAAAGAGCTATTTTACGCTGAATTATATCCTTACCATCTTTATCTTTCTTACCATTTTTATATTCACCTTCAAGCACTAAATCTTTATCAGTACTTATATCTTTTACTATAGCAATGATCCAGGTACCATTTGTACCAATTGCCTTTTCAAAAGCTGCGGCATTATCTACTATTGATGCAGTTGTTACACCATCTGGTTTGCTTCCTTGATTTTGATTTTGGTTTTGTGTTGTATTAGGTGTTTGATTAGTATTATTTTGTCGAGCGCATCCAACAGATAAAGTAAGTGATAAAACTAGTACTGATAATAAAACCTTAATTTTCATATAAAATCCTCCTTACTACTGATTATTATTAATACAAATATATTATTTGCTAAATTGACAAAAAAACACGTATTTTTGTATTTTTTAATGAAAAGTTGCGTTATTATAAAAGGAGATAATTAATAACTAACATTAGTTGTTAACTGTCCTCTAAATTGCTGAAATTATAAAATTATGCTTAAAACCATAGAGTGAGAAAACATGCCACTTGCCACGTGGGTGGCACCTTTGTTATTATTAATATAAAAAAAGGGTAAAGGTGAAGAAGTTTTATGAAAAATATTAAAATGTCAAAAATAAAATTGTTTAGCTTGCTTTTGATTACCCTAGGAATATTTATATACATAATTAATGGAAGTTTAAATGTAAGTAATACCAGTAAGCCAAGTCCTGTGGCTAAAAATGGTGTGATAGATTTAAGAAATTGGGATTTTGAAAGTGATGGAATGACCAAGTTAAATGGGGAGTGGGAGTTTTATAAAAGTGAATTTTTAGAACCTGAAGACTTTGATAATACACATTTTAAAAAGACCTATGCTACTATTCCAGGAACCTTGGGGGGAGCTGGATATGGAACTTATAGATTGAAGATTCTTATAGACAGTGATGATTATCTATATTCAGTTAAAATTGACTATATTCAAAACGCATATAAACTTTGGGCAAATAATCATGCAGTAGTATCCGTAGGAGAAGTAGGTAAAAATAAAAATGAAATGAAGCCACAAATGCTGCCCAAAGCAGGTTCTTTTTATACAGAAAATGGAGAAGTATATTTGACCCTTCAAGTTAGTAACTTTTACTCCGAATTTGGGTTCATAGATACTATACTAATGGGGGAAACTTCAAAAATAGATACTTATAAGGAAAAAAAGCAAGCCCTTGATTTATTCCTTTTTGGAAGCAGTGTTTTAGCTGCAATTTATAACTTGGCAGTATTTTCTAAAAGGAAAAGGAATAAAGCGCCTTTATATTTTGCAATAGTTTGTATTTTAATTGCTATTAGAACAATATTTTTAGGAGAGAGATTTGTTATTTCTATATTTCCTAACTTTAGCTATATACAGGCAGTAAGAATAATGATTTGGACATTTTATTTATATATGCCCTTCATTGTATTATTTATTGACAAGAGCTATGGAGGGATACTTTCAAAAAAAGTTGTGAAATTTTCAAATTTTACAGCTCTGTTATATTTTTTTCTAGTACTTATAATTCCAGCAGATCATTATATGCAATTACTAGTTCCTTTTGAAGCATTGGCCTTATCGCTAATAATTTATATGATGTGTAAAATATGTAAAGTATATATTAATGTAGAAACCAATGATTATATTACTGTAATAGGTCTTTTTGCACTATTTATAACAAGAATAAATGATATTTTATATGAGTACAGCATAATTATAACCAATTCATTTGCACCACTAGGAGTGTTTATATTTATAGTGGCTAATTATTATGTTTTAGCAGAAAGGCAAGCTAGAGCTCTTTCAAGATCAGAAGACATAGGTGAAAAGCTAAAATCCTTAAATAATTTAAAAGATGATTTTTTAGCTGTAACATCCCATGAACTTAAAACGCCGCTAAATGGGATAATTGGTTTATCTGAAAGCCTTGCTACGGCAGCTAAAGACCATATGACTGAAGATGAAAAGTATAACTTGTCCTTGATTAAATCAAGTGCAATAAGACTATCTAACTTAGTTAATGATATTATAGTGTTTTCTAAACTTAAAAATAACGAAATAACATTACAAAAGAAGCCAGTAAAAATTAACAAACTACTAGAAATGGTAATAAAATTTTGCGAGCTATCAGCGAATAATAAATCTGTTCAGTTGGTTAATTTGGTAGATGAGGGAGCCCCTTATGTTGATGGAGATGAAGATAGGATACAGCAGATTTTTTATAATTTAATTGGGAATGCAATTAAATTCACACATGAGGGCAAAATAATAGTGTCTTACATCGTAAAAGAAAATTACATAGAAGTATCTATAGAGGATACTGGAATTGGGATACCAAAAGAAAGACTTAATACAATCTTTAATATATATGAACAGGGTGAGGGAATTTCTGAAAAGTATGGGGGTACGGGATTAGGACTTTACATAACGAAGAAATTAATTAAGCTTCATGGTGGAGATATAAAGGTTAAATCTTCTACAGGAAAAGGAACTAAGTTTACATTTAGCTTGCCCCTGAGTTCTGAAGAAGAAGTTAATAATACTAGTGAGCACTCGGAAGATATATTAAAAGAATTAAATTATGAGCCTTTAAATCTTATATCAAATGATAAGTTTAGTGAGTTAAGTGGAAATTTAAGTACTAAGGTTAGTAAAAACTATAAAATACTTATAGTAGATGATGAATATGTGAATCAAAGAGTGCTAGAAGGATATCTTTCACATCCTAATCAGCTTATACTAAAGGCTTCAACAGGAAAACAGGCATTAGAAATTATGGAAAAAAATGAAGACTTAGATTTAGTTATTATTGATATGATGATTCCAGATTTGTTAGGTTATGAGATATGCAATATAATTAGAAAAAAATATTCAATTTTTCAGCTGCCTATACTTATTATGACTGCAGATAATAGACCGGAAAATTTAGTGATATCCTTTGAAAATGGTGCTAATGACTACCTCGGAAAGCCATTTAATAAATATGAGCTGCTATCAAGAGTAAATACTTTGCTAACGTTAAAGGATTCAGTGGAAGAAGCATTAATGCTTGCAAAACAGGTATCAGTAGCTAATGAAAGAATTGAAACGCTTAATTCTGAAAATGATGAAAGTAATAAAAAAGTAGAAGAGCTCATGGAATATGATAAGATAAAAACGGAGTTTTTCGCCAATATGTCTCATGAACTTAAAACTCCGTTAAATGTCATAAGCAGCACGGTACAGCTTCTAAGATCTTTAGATGAATCAAAAAACTTAGCTGATGATAGAATTCAATATTATTTTACAATAATGAATCAAAATTCATTAAGGCTTCTTAGATTGATCAATAATATAATTGATACCACAAAGATAAATGGTGGCTACTTAAATCTTAATTTAACTAATGATAATATAGTATATGTGGTTGAAGAACTGGTTCAATCAGTTGCAGATTTTGTGCAGTCAAAAGGAATAAATATAATCTTTGATACAGAAGTAGAGGAGAAGATTATTGCATTTGATGAAGAAAAGATTGAAAGGATTATATTAAATCTTTTGTCCAATGCAGTGAAGTTTACAGATACAAAAGGAAGTATATTTATTAATATTTATGATAAGGGCGATTTTATAGAAATATCTATAAAAGATACAGGAATAGGTATACCAAAGGATAAGTTAGATTTTATTTTTGAGAGATTTGCTCAAATTGATAAGTCTATAACTAGAAAAAAGGAAGGAAGTGGGATAGGTCTCACTCTTGTAAAGTCCCTTGTTGAAATACAGGGTGGAACTATTAGCGTAAAAAGTGAACTAGGGAAGGGCAGTGAGTTTACTATTACTCTTCCTGTAAAAGTAGTAAATGTTGAAGAAACAGAAAATAATGTAATAAGTGAAGAATCCTCTGAATCAAAATATAAAGAAAAATTGGCAACGGAGTTTTCTGATATATACTAAAATAAAGTGCCACCCACGTGGCAAGTGGCAAGTGTGAAAAATAGGGATGATTAGCAATTATTTATTATTAATAGTTGTTAGCCATCCCTTAAACTTTTATAAGCTTTCTAGTAAAAGCTATTTCTCTAATTCTTGTTTTCCTGTTATTTTGCTTGCATTATCCATTTTAAATGTTGATTTAGCTTCATTATTAGTAAAATATACATTTCCATCAACTTTAGCATCAACTAATTGAAAGTCTTTAGAGGAAACATAGAGATCTCCTTTAAAGGTTCCATGTTGAATACTAGCTTTTGGACTGTTAATAGTAAATTTTGGTGCAGTTAAAGTAAATCTATTAGTTACATTTCGCTTTTCATCTTGAGTGTAAAGGGCAACTTTACGTTGAACAATATCCTTGCCATCTTTATCTTTTTTACCATTTTTAAATTCACCATCAAGTACTAAATCTTTATCAATAGTTAAATCTTTTACTATAGCAATAATCCAAGTGCCTTTGTTGCTAATTGCCTTTTCAAAAGCAGCCGCATTATCTACTACAGATGCAGTTGTTACAACGTCAGTCTTATTTTCTTGGGCCTTGCCTTGGTCTTGAGCTTGAAGAGGAGTTTGATTTTGAGCGCTAGAGTTAGTTTGCTCTTTGGTTGTGCCTGGTACTGGTGTAGGATTGATATTTCTAGCACATCCAAAAGATAGTATGGTGAACATAAATAATATTAATGAAATTAGTTTTAATTTCATATGAAATCCTCCTTGTCTTTAAATAATTATTACATTAAATACAGTATTACCTAAAATATAATAATTAACACATGATTAAGAACAAGAAATGGTTAACAACTATAATTAAAATATAAGATAAATATTTTAGAAGTTTAAGATATAAATAGGGGTTTATTGGCTAAAATAAATAATGACGTATAATTAATATAAAATATAGAGGTTAGGAATATTTTCATATATAATAGAGATATTATAAAATTTTAATATATTATCATACTAAACATTAAAAATACAATGAGAATTCGGGGTGACAATAAAATGAGATTACCAAACCATATTGGAATAATTCCTGATGGTAATAGAAGATGGGCAGTTGCTAACGGAATGTCTAAAGATAAGGGATATGAAATAGGAATTGATCCGGGGCTAGCTAGCTTTAAGTTGTGTCAGGAAGCTGGAATTAAGGAAATCACATACTATGGATTTACCATAGATAATACAAAAAGGCCAAGTGAACAAAAGAAGGCCTTTACAGATGCGTGTATTGAATCCGTAAACCTAATTACCAAGGAAGATGCAGAAATATTAGTGGTTGGAAATGCAGATTCACCAGCTTTCCCAAAGGAGCTAGAAACCTTCACCACTAGAAGAACCTTTGGTAAGGGAGGAATTAGAGTTAATTTCCTAATAAATTATGGCTGGCAATGGGATTTAAATGAGCTAAAGACAGCTGATACATCTAAAAAGAATATTATAAATAATATAAAGTCTCATGATATATCAAGAATAGATCTTATTATACGATGGGGAGGAAGAAGAAGATTAAGCGGACTACTTCCAGTTCAATCTGTATATTCAGACTTTTATGTAATAGATGACTATTGGCCAGATTTCAAGCCTAATCATTTTTCAGAGGCTCTAGAGTGGTATGATAAACAAGACGTAACGCTTGGTGGCTAATATAGAAGGAAAGTGCCACCCACATGGCAAGTGGCAAGTTAGTGTAACTTGCCACTTGCCACGTGGGCAATGTCATCAAGTCATCATGTAAATAACTTACAGATTTGAATTTAAAAGAAAACAGCTATCATAAATATTTATCAAAACTTATGAGGCTGTTTTCTTTTACAAAATTTCATGGTGTACCCATAAGATTTGATAATATTAAATACTTAATCTTGCAATACTTTTTTATTTACTGGTAAACAAAATAACTCTGCAGTCATTCTGACTGAGAGTAATCTAAGTCCTTCACCTTAAAAGCCGTTAGGCTGTCTAAAACTTTTCTCTAACAGATCACAAACATCTCTTTTTACTTAATGCATTTTTATTGGATCTATCCGTTCTTCGCCTAACGAAGTTTCTTTTAGGACGAATGGGAACGACATTACGCGAAATTTCCTTCATAATCTTTTTAAACATTCTTGAGCGTTTCCAAGGATTTTTTTCAAGAAGCATTAAAACTAGGGAGTTCTTCAGCTTACCTATGAGAATATTAGTATTAACTTTATACTCATGCTTTAATTCTTTATCTTTATTTTCCTCATCAATTAATGCGTTAGCATCCATCTTTGCAAGAGAAACCATATTTGATAAATACATAGTGGCATAAAAATCTTGCTCTACAGCAATAGGTGTTTCACCACTAAAGTTTTCTATTTGTAATTTGTTTTTCAACTCATTATATTTTACTTCTATTCCCCAACGTTTGAAGTAAAGCTGTTTAAAATCTTCTGTTTTAAAATCTTCATGAAAGATATTAGTAATTAAGGTCTCCGTTACCCCTGAATCTAACTTAAAATTAAGTACCCTAATTTTAAGTACTTCTTCTTTACAATTATCTTTCACTATCTGATCTTCGTTCTTTGCACAGGCTACCGCCTTTATAAAGCTGCTGGATACTCTCATTAAATACTTTAACCCTTTCTTTTCAATAAAAGAAATAAGATCTCTTGATGGATATCCTCTATCAAATAAAATTAAATCATTAGAAAAACCTATGCCTTCTAACTTATTTATAAGTACCTCTGCTTGTACTCTTTCATTTGCTTTATATTTACTAATTACAGAAGCTATAATCATGTCATTTTCAACATCATATAACCCAGATGCCCTAGCTCGGGCAACTTTCATGCTCTGATTTTCAATATATCCAAATTCAGTTCTTAATCTTTCACTGTTATTAAGTTCTAATATAGTTCCATCAACACTTAACAGTCTGTAGCCTTTGTATCGTTTAAAGTCTGTATCTTTATAAAACCAACTGATTATGCCATCAGACATTTTTATAAATGCAGTTGGAGATATCTTTTGCCTAGCCTCTGAAAATGCTTGTTTTGTGACGGCGGAGCCTGTACTATTTATATTGTTAAAAAACTCATCCAACTCTAGTTGAAGGCTTTTTTTAACAAAGTTCAAGATAAATACTATAATGTTTTTAAAATTCATTTTGTTATTTCCTATCCTTGTAAAGTATGTTTTTTTCGTTCTCATTTGACACATGAATATTATATCATTAATTATGGTTTCTGTTATTTTCATTCCCTCTAGTAAGTAACTTTTTTTACTCATAAAAAACACCCCAATAATTTATAAGATATACCCTTTAAAAAGGCATTCAAATTAATTATCAAGGTATTTATTAAAGTTAGTTATTTTTTCAATATTTTATTTATTGTATTTACAGTTTTTGTATCCTTAGCTTGATGCCACTTGCCACGTGGGTGGCACTATTTTGCATAGATTTATTTAGCAAACAAATAATAAATAAGTGGTTAATGAGGTTACAAACAACTTAAGAGAGGTGAAAAGCATGAGAAACATGAGAAATGATAATCCTAATCATAAGGCTTATTCCATAAGAAAAGTTGAAGATAACTTAAGAAGCATGCCAGAGCATATAACACAAGGTTCAGATGTAGGGAGTGAACCATTTCCTTTTACAGAGGAAGACAATAAAATGAGAGAACAATATCAGTTTGGTGAGGTTATGGGAAGTAACGAGAAACTTTAAAATAGGAACGGTTAACAACTATTTACTAGATTTAATTGTTGTTAACCGTTTTTATAATTTATAATTTATATATAAAAAGAGTGAAATAGGTAAGGAGAAATAAACATGAGCATAAAATATATACATCATGTATGCATTCAAACAGAAAATTACAAGGAATCATTAAAATTTTATACAGAGATACTAGGTTTTGAAATCGTTCAAGAGACCCCAGATTTTCATACTAGGGATTTTAATACTTGGATAAAGCTAGGGTCCTTTATGATTGAGCTTCAAACTGCCAAAAAGGGAGATAAGCTAAACAAATATAATTCTTTAAACGAAGGAATAGTACACATGTGCTTTTTAGTAGATAATGTTCAAGAAGAATATAACAGAATAAAGGCACTTGGATATAATAACTTTAAATTAAAAAATGGCAGTGAGATATACAAAGTTGAAAATGGGTATTTATTTAAGATAAAAGCTCCAGAAGGAACTGAAATAGAAATGAGAGATGAGGAATTATAAAGTGCCACGTGGGTGGCACTTTTTTGATGAATCCCTCATATATTTTAGTGATATGACTAATTGGAGGGATTTAATAAATGTATTACCCCTTTAAATTTAGGGAGGTTTATAAGAATTATATTTGGGGTGGGAGAAATCTGGAGTTCTTGGGAAAGGTTTTACCAGGAGGAAAGGTTTCCGAAAGCTGGGAGGCTTCGTGCCACGAGGATGGACTTAGTGTCATAGATAATGGAGAGTTTAAAGGAAAAACGCTATTTGAGGTTATGAAGGAAAAAGGTGCAGAAATTTTAGGAGAAGATATATATAAAGCATATAAGGATAAATTCCCTATACTTATAAAGTTTATTGATGCTAATGACAAGCTTTCTGTTCAAGTGCACCCTGATGATGAATATGCAAAAAAATACGAGAATAATTCCTTAGGTAAAAATGAAATGTGGTATATAATTGATGCAAAGCCTGGATCAAAGCTAATATGTGGATTAAGGGATAGTGTAGACAAGGAAAGGTTTAAGAAAGCTTGTGATGAAGAAAGGGTAGAGGAGTGCCTAAATTATATAGAAGTAACTAAAGGAGATATAATAAATATACCTTCAGGAACGGTACATGCTATTGGGGAAGGACTTTTAATTGCAGAAATTCAGCAAAGTTCAAATATAACTTACAGAATATATGATTATAATAGAAAAGATATTAATGGAAGTAAAAGAGAGCTTCATCTAAATAAGGCACTAGAAGTTATAAATTTTAGTGAAACAAGTAATGAATCAGGTAATAACCACATCTGTAAAGAAAAATACAAAGGAATAAAACTAACTGAAAATGCCGGCCTATCTGTAATAAATTCTCTTGAAAATAAAGTAAGTGAAGAATTAATCAAAGATGAAAACACTACTATAACATACATGGCCTTAAATAAATACTTTTGTGTAAAGTTCTATGAAACATCCTGTGGATTTAAAGAAAACACAAAAGGAGAAAAGTTTCATATATATACTTTTCTTGAAGGTAACGGTACTATAATTTATAGTGAACCTCAAAAGAAAATATATACACAGGGTCAAAAAACGTTATCCCTTGAAAATAACGAAGATAAGGAAGGGTTAACAACTAATAAAGCTGAAGAAACATTTACTAAGGGGCAAACGGTATTTATACCTGCATCCCTAGGCGAATATGAATTAAAAGGGAGCTTCAAAGCATTAAATATATATTTGGAAAATGAACAAAACTTAAAAATGCAATTGGATTATTTAAGAAAAAGCGGATATAATTTAGATGAAATCATCAAATAAAAATGTAGATAGCAAACAATAAATAATAATTGCTTAGGAGATTCAGTCATTGATGGATTTTAATCTTAGCCATTATTTATACTTAAACAAAAGCGGAGGATATTATGAGTGAGTTTTTTACAAATTCTATGAATATAGCAAAAGAAATATGTAGGTTAAAGATTAAGCATGGAGACAAGGTGGTAGATGCAACTATGGGAAAAGGCAGTGACACCTTGTTTTTAGCAAGTCTTGTAGGAGAAGAAGGGCAGGTATACTCCTTTGACATACAAAGTGAAGCTATACAGGCCACAAAAGAAAAGCTCCAAGATAATAATATAAAGACTAAGGTAAGTTTAATATTAGATGGACACGAAAATATAGATAAATATGTGGAAGGTGGAGTGAAGATAGTTATGTTTAACTTAGGATATCTACCTTCTTTTTCCCATAGCATCACTACAAAGGCACATACCACAATCGAAGCTGTGCAAAAATCCCTGGAGCTTTTATTACCTAAGGGAGTGGTAATACTTGTAATATACCATGGGCATGAAAATGGAAAAGCTGAGAAGGAAGCTCTGGAGAATTATACAAAAACATTAAATCAAAAGGAATATAATGTGGCGCAATTAGAATTTACAAACCAAATAAATTATCCACCACGATTACTTGTTATAGAAAAAAGATAAGAAGTTTTAAGGACAAAAATAAAGAAATAATATTTTGGTTAAAATTCAAGGAGTTTTTTTATTTGTGTAGAATATATCATATAAACATCAATGATTGTCAAAAAATGCAGAAAAATTGTTAATATATAATGTATTACCTATGATAAAGCACTTGGAGGTCATAACATGGCTAAATATAAACTTGAAGAATTAGTGGATATGGAAAAACTTCAAAAGTTGATGGATAAATTTTATAATATTACAGGACTGCCCCATGGGGTGCTAAATTTAGAAGGAAAGTTGCTCATAAATACAAGGTGGCAAATGGCATGTAAAAGATTTCATGGGGAAATACCTGATTCTCAAGGGCACTGCATGACAGGATTTATGAAAAATAGAGAAGTAGAAAGAGGAGAAGATTATATTCTTAATCAGTGTAGAAATGGCCTCATGAACGCACTAATTCCTATTGAAATAGGTGGAGAGGTTATTGCAAACTTTGTTGTCGGTCAATTTTTTATAAAAGAGCCCAATTTAGAGATGTTTAAAAACCAAGCTAAAAGGCTCGGAGTGGATGAAGAGGCCTATTTAGAAAGTATAAAAAGTGTACCTATAGTAGAGAAAGATCGACTTGAGGATATAATTTGTTATTATAAAAGTCTTGCAAAGATATTTGCAGAAATGGGATTAAGTAAGATTAAGGAAATCCAATTGAGAAATCAGGTAGAAGTTTGTAATAGGCAGCTAGAAGAAGAATTAAAACAGCGTAATGTAGAGCTTCATGAAAATAATAATCAACTATTAGAAGAACAAAAAAGAATGAAACAAGTGAAAGAAGCTTTAAGGGAAAGTGAAGAGCAATATAAAAGGCTTGTAGAATTGTTGCCTGTAGGGGTATACATAAGAGATAAGGAAAGATATCTATATTGCAATCAAGCAGGAGCTAAGCTATTGGGGGCCCAGGAATCTCATGAGATAATAGGAAATAAACTTGGTGATTTCTTAAGATTTACAAAACATCAAGAGCAGCAGTTTCAAAAAGATTATGAGGATGTAATACAAAGCAACGAAAAATCCTTTAGTCAATGTAGGTTTCTTAGAGTAAAGGACAAAAAGTATATATACTTAGAAGGTATCGGAACTAAGTGTCCTTACAATGGAAAGGATCATATGCTTATAGTATCTCAGGATATTTCAGATAGAAGGGCAAAGGAAAGGCTTCGTACAACTGTGGCCGAAAAAACTCGCCAGCTAAATGAAGCAGTGGCATACGAAAAGTTAAGAACAGACTTCTTTGCAAATCTATCTCATGAATTAAGAACTCCTTTAAATATAATATTCGCATCTCTTCAAGTAGCCAATATAATATTAGAGAACATGAATATACCTGATAAAAGTGAAAATGTACAAAAACTTTTTAGATATAAAGATTTGATTAAGCAAAATTCTTACAGGCTTATAAGGCTTGTAAATAATTTAATAGACATAACCAAAATTGATGCAGGGTATTTTCAACTTTTCCCTAAGAACTGCAATATAGTAAGTCTCATTGAGGATATAACATTATCTGTAACGGAATATGGGAAAAACAAAGATATAAATATTATATTTGATACCAATGTAGAAGAAAAGATAATGGCTTGTGATGAGGATAAAGTTGAGAGAATAATACTTAATTTACTTTCTAACTCCCTAAAATTTACTCCTAAGGGTGGAGAGATAAAAGTGAATTTTGAAGATCAAGATAAGTATGTACTAATATCCGTAGAGGACAATGGTATAGGAATACCAAATGATAAATTAGAGTCCATATTTGATAGATTTGTACAAGTGGATAAATCCTTATCAAGGAACAATGAAGGCAGTGGCATAGGATTATCTCTTATAAAATCTCTAGTAGAACTTCATGGAGGTAAGATATGGGCTCACAGTAACTGGGGAGATGGTTCTAAATTCTTTATTAAACTTCCTGTAAAAGTACTTTCTCAGGACGAAAATAAAAATATGGATATGCCCTCAGGTACAAATAAGGCAGAAAAGATAAATATAGAGTTTTCGGATATATATTTTAGCTAAGTACATAAAGTGAAAAAGTCAGCCCGAGGGCTGACTTTTTTACTTTTCGCAGCAGTTTTTGTACTTCTTACCACTACCACATGGGCAAGCTTCGTTTCTTCCTATCTTTTCAGGAGTAACTAGTGTTTTAGATGGGCTGTACTTAAGTTTAAGCTCTGCAAGCTTTTCCTTAGGTAAAATTACATTCCATTCAGGAAGACTTGATAACTCTTCCGCTTCCGCTTCTGCTATATTTATGTACAATTTCTCAAAGTCTATATCAAGTGATATTTCTGTATCCTCTTCTATGTCTTCTAAATTTAGAGGAGTTTTTAAAGCCGTATTTAATCCATCAACTACTCCAATGAATAATGCAGGAGATGTATTAAATTCCTTAGATAAATCTACAACTTGTCCACTAAAAATGTTTTTATGATTAATAAGAATCTTTCTAATTATATCTTCTTCAACATTAACGTATTCATCCCAAAAGGCATCTTCCCCCTGAGTTTGAACAAAGTATACAACTAGATCTTTCCACTTACTGTATAACCCCATATTTTATTTCTCCTTTATAATAAATTAGATATGTATCTTTAATTATAATAAAAAACTAATATATTTTCAACTTAAGACAATATATTTCCAAATTTTATATAATAAAAGAAGATAATGGAGACGTTTAACAATTATTTAATCATATTAAATATCTGTGTAATAGAAATAAGAGTCGCTTTCAGGCTGAATTTGGTGAACTCAAAGTACGAATGAAATGTATTGAGGTTGTAACTAAATTGTGACAACCAAATATTAAAATAAAATATGTACATAATTCACATATAGTGCATATATGGTAAAATTTAATAAATACTTAATAATTAGTTAATAAATAATATATGAATAAAGGTTATTATTTAGATAATGATTGCCAAGCCTTCTCAAAAATTAAATAGAGTTGTTAACCGTCCCCAAGTTTTCCAATGTTAGAAATGGTTGACAAGTAATTCCCAATAATTGATAATTAATAATGATTTTAATGATTAATACTTAAAATTTAGCATTAGGGGACGGTGATTCAAAGAATGAAGTTGCGTGAAGGAAATATGCATACTAATAAAGATGCTGATAATACCAAAGGCAATAAAAAGAGAATTTTAGAAATGGATGTATGCAGGGCACTTGCTACTATAGCAGTAATTGTAATTCATACATCAGCTTATACTTTGTCAGGAGTTAAGGATAAGGGCAGCGAACTTTATTATATTACTTTAATAATAAATCAACTTGCTAGGTTTTCTGTACCTGCCTTTGTATTTATATCAGGAGTTGGATTGGCGCTTAGTTATAAAAAAAATACCAATTATTTTAAGTTTGAGTTTAAAAGACTATCATCTGTAATTCCAGAATATTTAATATGGTGTTTTATTTACTTATATATAATAAGCAATAACAAGAACTTTGCTGCATGGCCTTCGCTCATATTAAGTGGAGACAAAGCGTACTATCATTTCTACTTTGTTCCTATGATAGTAAAGCTTTATATATTATTTCCGATACTTTATATTGTGATGAGGAAAAAAATAGGACTTTTAGTTTCCTTTTTAATAACAGCAGGAATTTTAACTACAGGTCACTATTACAATATCCCAAATTTAACTTTAGATTTTTATTCAAAAAGGAATATATTATTTTGGATATTTTATTTTTCACTTGGAATATATACAAGTGGGAGGCTATATACATATATAGGTAAGCTTAAAAGATACAAAAAATTCACAAGTCTATTATTTATAATCTGTACTGCTTTAATAATAATGGAAGCTATACAGGGGCTAGTACAAGGTAAACCAATAGATTATTATACAACTTTTTTAAGACCGTCTATAATAGGATATTCATTAAGTGCCATTACGCTTATTTTTTCACTAAGCCATAGGAATAACTTACCATTTAAGTTTTTAAAGTCTATATCCGATAAGTCTTATGTGATGTATTTGGCACATCCTTCAATACTTTACTATTATATGAATTGGATGAAGGAAGTGGATTTGTCGTTAGGAAGCAACTTCTTTCTCATATCATCCACAGTAATTTGTATTTGTGGCACATTGCTCATAGGTATGATAGTAGAAAGAATTAAGTTGTTAATTACTAGAAGTAACTATTAAATTATTAATTTATCTTAAGTTAGTAACTTTTAACCCTTGGAAATTGCAATATTATAATTGCCAGGCTTCAAAAGTCTACAAAAGTGTCGTATTATATTTACATTTAATGGGGTAATATTGTTTTGCAAAAGGGAAATAGGGATGTTATTTAGAACTTTAGTGATTGGAACTTATGAGTATAAAAATATTTAATATTTAAAATTTCTTAAAAAATAAAGAAGGATTTTTTAACAATATGTAGAATAATATAGGCGATAAGTAAAATTTAATCAGAATTACCTGGAGTGATTTACCATAAATTACAAAATAAAAGGTATAGAAAAAAGGTAAATATTGATGTATAATGGGAAATGAGGTTAATAATAGTAAAAAAGAAAATTTTTTATAAAAAAGTAATATATGACGAACTAATGCACTCAAGATTACGTACATATATTATGAAAAAATAAAAAATTGGTTATCTATTAAAAAAAATGAATGATTAGTGTAGAAATGCAAAATAAACTATGCTATAATAAACCTTAAGTCAATTGGAATAATTAACCTTTATAATTTACAATAGTTACATTAGTTAGTAAAATATTTAAATATATTTTAACATATAAACAATTTTACTTAATTTGAGGAGGTTATCTTTAATGAAAAAGAGAAACAGAGCACTAGCTAGTGCTACAGTACTTAGCTTAGTATTAACTTCAACAGTTACAGCAACAAATGTACAAGCGGCTGCTGAGGTTACAAGAGTACCAGGAGCTAACAGAGAAGCGACAGCAATGGAAGTTGCAAAACAAGCATTTGGAACTGCTGAAACAGTAGTTTTAGTTAATGGATATGGATATGCAGATGCAGTAAGTGCAACACCACTTGCTAAAGCATTAAATGCTCCAATATTATTAACTAACAAAGTTGATGCACCAACAGCTGAATTAACAGCTACATTAGCTACATTAGGAGCTAAGAAAATAGTTATCGTTGGTGGAGAAGGTTCAGTTACTAAAGCAATGGCAGATGCTTTAGATGCTAAATATGAAGTATCAAGAATAGGCGGAGTTTCCAGATACGAAACTAACGCAAATGTAGCTAAAAGAGTTTTAGAATTAACAGGTAAAAAAGCTGCAGTTCTTGTAAATGGACAAGATGGATATGCTGATGCTTTATCAGTAGCATCTATAGCTGCAACTAAAGGAATACCAGTATTATTTGGAAACAAAAATGAAGTTCCAGCAGCAGTTAAGACTGTAGCTGCAGGACTTGACATGGTAGCAGTTGGTGGAGCAGGAGTTTTACCAGCATCTGTTTTAAAATCAGTTGATGCTGAAAGAGTAGCAGAAGGTGTTAACAGATTTGAAACTAACTTAGCAGTATTAGATCACTTTAAAGGTGACTTAAAATTAGAAAATATATATGTAGCAGCAGGTGGAGCAACAGGTACTCAGTTTGCTGACGCACTAGTTGCATCCGCAGCAGCAGCAAAAGTAGCAGCACCAGTTGTATTAACTGGAGCAGGAGCTAACGCTACAGCTGTAGAAAAAGCTAATAACTATATCGAAAAGAATATAACTGATAAAACTAAAGTTACTGTAATTGGTGGAACTGGATCAGTTTCAGAAGCTATATTCAATGACTTAAAAGAAATAGTTGATCCAAATTCAAACCCAGACACTACAAAATTAGCTGTTAAAGAAGCAAAAGCTGCTTCAGTAAATACTTTCAAAGTAACATTTAATAAAGCAGTAACAGATACTAGCAAAGTTGCATTTGAAGTTAAGCAATCAACAAATCCTGTAACTGTATCAGTTAACTGGAATGATGCTAAGACTGAAGCTACATTAGCTAAATCATCAAACTTTGCAATGGGAGATTATACAGTTAATGTAAAAAATGATGGAACAGACCTTGGAACATCAAAGGTAACTGTATCAGAACAAAAAATAGCTAAAATCGAAATAACTTCTACTAAATTAGGGGTTACTAATGTAAATGGAGTTCAAACTGGATATGCTACTTATAAAGTATTTGACCAGTATCAAAATGATATTACAAACTCAGGTTTAGCTAATAATATACAATTCCAGAGCGGTGTTGGTACTATTACACCATCAAAAGGATTACTTAAGATACAACCATCTAATGGTATAAACCTTATGACATTTACTTCAGGAGTAGTAATAACTGCTACTGATACAACTAGCGGAGTTTCAACAACTGCAAACTTAGCTGTAACTTCACAGGTTGGTACATTAAGTGATATAACATTAACAAAATTAACAAATGCTGAAGGTAAAGAGTTAACTGCTGGGGATATTTCAACTGTATTCTATGCTGAATATACAGCTACAGATATCAGTGGAAACCCAACAAGAGATTATACTCTTATGAAACAAGGTTTAATATTACAAAATGATGATTATTTAACAACATCAAGCCCATATGTAAAAGCTCAACTTGTACAGGATCCTGCAGATTCAACAAAAGGAGTAATAGAAGTAAGAGCTACTGAGGATGCAGTTTCAATAGAAATGCCAGTTGTAATTACTGCTATGACTTGGACAGGTAAGACTTCACAAATAAATACTACATTAAAGAAACAAGCAGAAGTTGATACGTTTACATTATTTGCTCCAAGTGAGTCAATAGCTTCTGATGAATCAAAAGAAATTCCATTTATAGCAAAAGATCAAAATGGAAATGAAATCACAAAATACAGTGATTTAAATGATAAGGTTGATCTTCAAGGAGCATATTTTGAAAGACAATCTGATGGAACTGCTAAAGTAAAAAATGACAAAGTTATTAATAATGGAACAAATCCTATACCTCATGTTATATCAGCAGTTACAAAAACAGGTCATTACAGCAGTATAACTGTAAATATTCAAAAACCAGCTATAGCTGATGAATTAAAATTAGATACTGCAATATTGAAGAGCATTATGCAAGCTCAATCAGTAGCTGGAAATGGTGCAACTCAAAGCATTGACTTTGGATGGGATAATGGCGGATTAGCTGTTAAAGATCAATATGGTAGAGATATTGATATGACTACACTTGATAACCACGACTATAAGGTTGTAGCATCATCAACTAATTCAGCAGTTATAAAATTAAACAGTACTGAAGCAACTACAGGACAAACTAATATAGCTATCCAAGCAGTTGGAGTAGGTTCAGCAACAGTTAAATTTGAATTAAAGGATGCTTCAGGTAAGGTTATAGATACAAAATCACAAGTATTTACAGTTTTAGCTGATAAAGATATCAAAGATTACACAATTGATACAGTAGCTAAACCTATATATGTTGTTAATACAAAGGGTAGCAGCGTAACTGATGCAGAAGCTGAATACAAAGCTAATCCAAAAGTTTACGGTACAACATCTACAGGAGCTAAGGTTGTATTAAGAGGTAACGCAGTAGAAGGAGCAACTGTTACTAATGATGACTTTACAGTATTCAGTGGTGCAGAAGGTGGAAATTATAAATCAGTAAAAGTTGTAGCTAACAAGTTAGACGATTTAGCAAAGACTGGTTCAAGCACAACTTTAACAGTAACAATTTTAGGTGCTGATGGACTTATACACACAGTAACTACTGATATTGCTTCCTCAACTGAAAAACCAAAAGCTGTTTCTATGGACGCATATGTAGAAACTTCTGTTCTTGGTATTTCAAGAGATGGAGATGTAGTAACACTAGCACCACAAGGTAGATCTTATGCAGATTTATTAGGAAATAACTTAACAAAATATGATCCAGCAACAGGAGCTAAATCAAAACAAAATGTTTACTTCTGCCCTGTTGATCAGTATGGAAAAGAAGGTTCTGAATTATCAAGAGTAGCAATTGTTGAGGCAGAAACTACACGTGTAGACGGTTCAACATTCGCAGTAGATAAGACTGGTAAGATAACTGGAACTGCAATGAAGGGTGATGAAATCACAATTACTGGTGTAACTTCTAATGGTCTTATAAAGACAATTAAGTTAGTATTTGCTGGTAACCCAACAACAACAACTCCATCAATTCCATCAGCAACAAAGCCAGCAATTACACTTTCAGCTGATAGTGATAAAGTTGTTGTAGAAAAAAATGCCACAGATGCAACAAAATATGATGTAGATTTAACTGCAGTAGCAGGAACAGCAACATTTGATGAGCTTTCAATGGAAGTTCCAACTACTACAGCTCCAGAAACTATAAAAGTTACATTTAAAGGTATTACTAAGACAGTTGCTTTTGATTATGAAAATGGAAAAGTTTCTGTAGATGCAGCTCAATTCCTAGGAGATGATACTTCAGTAGATGCTTTAAAAGCAGTTGTTGGAAACAGTGCAGCTATAAACATTACTTTAGGAAATGCTTTCGGAACTACAACTTATACAGTTAACTTAAAACTTCAATAAGAAGCTGACTTCTAATAGTAAGTCTTAGTTATAACGGTATAAATAAAATTAAAAGAGAGGGGTAACCGCAAGGCTATCCTTCTCTCATGTAAATAAATGAACGGATTAAACAATTTATAATTGTAAACTCAACATATCAAAACTAAGTCACATCAAAGTTTCATAAAATAGTCAGGCCATATACTGGCTGAAAAAGTAAATAATCAAATCATAATTATAGAGTATCTGTCAAAGGGTACTCTACTCTTCTTTTTTGTATTAAATGAAATGTAAATAAAAGAAAGATAAGTTATAGTGTTATTATAGATAAGGATAGAGTGAAGCTTTTAAGGAAAATAATAAGAAGTTTAAAGCTTTAATTAAATTAAAACTTTAAACTTCTGAAAAATGAAAATATGCTCTTTTGTATTAAGTTTATTACTTTGAAGTGACAACTAATATTACGTCTTTATCCATCTTTTGAATTATAATATTTGCTACATGAGCATCCTTTTTAGCTGCAATACTAAAGTGTTTTTTACCATCAGTAATAGTCCAACCATCTTTTTTTAAGGTATCTTCAAAATATTCATAAACTTTAACATCAGTTGTATTTTCGATTTTATATTTTGCATTGGCAAGTGGTGCTTTTTCACTTGCTTGGGTAAACTCCATTAATTTTGCTTCCTTATATGAAGGAAAATGTGTAATTTCTTTTGAGTAGTCTACTTTGGAGACAACAGTAGATTTGGGTTTGGTATCATTAGCAGTATTAGTGTTTTTGCCACTACAGGAAACTAAAGATGTTGATATAATAATTCCTGTAATAATGCAGCAAAACTTCTTCATAAAAATCACCTCATAAATATTTTATTGAACATAAATATCTTACTATATTATAGTGGAAATATCAAGCAATGGCATGTAATGAGAGGATAGGTGCCTTTTATTCTAATAAATTATATGGTATAATAATTTTTATATAACTAAATTTATGGATAAATAAAATTATGTTCGGCAAAGAAAGGAAAATTCACTTATGAGTAATGATAATCAGAAGAGTTTTAAAGACACAATTGTTATAGATGGCAGTATAAGTAATAATTCTAATGGTGCGATCACTATTGGTATAAGCGACTCGAATAACCAAAGTTCAAATGATAATTCCGTTTATAAAATATCAGAAGATGGAAAGGTAATATTTAATGCAATACTTAGTAATTTAGATAATTTAACAGAGAATCAATTAAAAAATGAAAAACCAAGAGAAATATTGATAAATGAATTAATCAATTATGGATTTGAGAAAATACCAGTTGAGTTAAATGAAGTTCAGCTTAGAAATATTTTGGAGTTTTCAATAATTAAGGTGATAAAAAATGTTCAGTACGGACAAATTTATCCTTTTAGTGTTGAAAAAGCTAATAATGGTGATTTGATAATTACACTATTAATGTATAATTCAAGTGCACTTTCATTTGCCATGGATGCGCTTCCAATTACATTAACAGATGCAAATAATAAGATTGTTTTTTCTGATTTGGTTAATTTAAATAAATCAGTTAGTCCTAAAAAGACGGGTATATATTATATTAAGATTAATAAAGATGCTTTAAAAGAAGATAATATTAATTTATTAACGTGGAGTATCGCTTTTGAGGTAGAGTAGCATAAGCGTTAAAGTTTATATATAAATAATTATTAAAAGCTAAAAGGGCTGTAACTTCTAGTATGGATGAAGTTACAGCCCTTATTTATTAAATAGTGTTGATAAGTTTAATAATACTAGTGAATATATGTAAGTTATTATGTTTATTAAAAGAAAATTAATTTGTTAGATAAATTGGGAAATATTGAACTATTATGATATGTATGGTATTATGAATGTTATGAACAAATTATTTTAATGCTTAATTTAGTAAATAGATTCCTTGGATTTTATAAGATAAGGATAATTTATATTAATTAAATTATTGATAGGAAAGGGAAATTATAATGAATAAAAAAAAGTTACTGACTTTACTCATTACCGGGCTAATGATGCTTTCTAGTATTAACGTTATAGCAGCTAATAATAACGATAATACAAATACCTTGGATATTGAAAAGACTGCAATAGAGACAATTAAAAATTCTCAATCAGTTAAAACATTAAACAAAAGAATGGAAAATGCTCAAAAGCAATATTTTGACGTACAATCTGCTGCTCAAATGGCAATAGCTAGAGGTATTAGTTCAGTGCAATTGATAATATATAATCCTATAGATGCACGAAATGCACTTAATCAATTTATAACTAGCCAGCAGACTACTACTAATTCAGTAAGAAATGATGCATATTCAAAATACATAACTCTTTTAAAAGCAAATTATGCAGTGAGTATTCAAAGTGAACTGAACAAAAGCTTAGCAAAGGATAACGAAAATGCTCAGGTGAAGTTGAATAAGGGCTTAATATCTCAAAACGATGCAAGACTTATAGAAATAAATTATTTAAAATCTAAGTATCAGTTGAGTAGTGCTGAAAAAAACCTTGATTCAGCTTATATGATCATTAACTTGGCAATGGGTGAGGATATATCACAGAGGTACACAGCGTTAATTGATGATAATATAGTACCTACTGCAGAAATTAAATCTTTAGATGATTATGTAAAAGCTGCAGTAGCTAATAGGGGAGAAATAGTTAATGCACAGAATATGCTAGACTCAAAGAAAGAAAAATTTACTTATGATAAAGCTACTTATCGTACTGATTATGATAATTATATTGAAAAAACTCAGTATGATATTGATAGAGCTCAAAATGATTTAGAACAAGCTAAAATAGGTGTTGAATTAGAGATTAATAATGGATACAAGAATCTTCAAGAATATATGAAGACCGCAGAAAGTCAGCAAATTAATTATGATCTTGCAAAATCAAACTATGAATCAGCAAAAGTAAGATATGATAATGATATGATTACGTTAAATGAACTCCAAGATGCGCAAATTGCAAAAGCTCAGGCACAGATCAATCTTAAAAATGCACAATTAGATGCATGGCTAGGACAAGCAAAAATGGACAATGCTTGTGGTATTGGGCCTGGATTAAAATAATTTAAGAGGTGAGTATATGAAAAAGAAATTTATTATTTCTATGGCATTGGTAATGACAGCGGCACTTTCATTTCCTATATACGTATCAGCAGATAGTTATAGCAATGGAACTGCATCAAATTCAAAAGCAATAACTACTGCAAATACGGGAGTAAATACTGAAATAAATAAAACCAATACATCTGCATCTGAATCTAATACGCCTTCAAAATTAAACCTTTCATTAGAAGATGCACTAGGACGTGTGGAAAATACATATAACCAAATAGTACTTGATGATAGATATATTGAAGTTTTAGGAAAACAATATGAAAAAGCATTAGCCTATCAAAAGACTATAAAACAAAATATGAGTAACCCTATGGAAGAAGATGACGCAAAGACCTTAAAATTAAATGTACCTGTTGCTCTATATAACTTAAATAACAAAAAACACGAAAGAGAAGTCAATTTAAAAACTGCTAAAGTAACGATAATTTCTGAATATCAAAGTATACTTGCAGCACAGCTTAATATAGATTGTATAAATGAAGAAATGACAAAGCTGCAAAAAGAAATAGATTCAATAAATGCAAGAATTAAGGTAGGGATGGCCACAGACTCTGATGTCAAACAGGCTGAAGCTGCAATGTCAACATATAAGGCAAGAATCAGCTCTGCACAAAGTAATATGAAATCAGCAATGATTTCCTTAAAAAATGATTTAGGAATTAATCTTAACACTGAGATAACATTGACTTCAAAGCCCATTGAGTATGCAAAATTTAATGATGCAGATCTTGATAAAAGGATAAATACAGCAGTAGAAAATAGTTATAAAATAAAGTCACTAAAAGAGCAAATTGAAAATACTCAAATTGAATATGAAATTTATGATAGATATTCAAATGTTAATAAGGATTCAACAGAAATTACTATTGAGGCTCTAAAGAATCAACTAGAGCAGACACCGAATGCCATAAAAGTTCAGATTAAGACTCAATATAATGCTTTAAAGTCTCTAGAAAGTGTTATAAAGGCTGATAAACTAAGCATAGAATCTGCTGAGATAAGTTTAAATATTGCACAAAAAAATTACAAGGTAGGACAAAGTACTTATTTAGATGTGTTAAGTGCAGAACTTCAGCTTTCTAAGGCAAAGAATGCATTACAGCAAGATATAATTTCATATATGACTGCAGCACAAGGGCTTGAAAATAGTTTAGAATTACAATAGGAAATTAGATTACCCTGATAATTAATATGAATACCTTATTTCAAAGTGTATTTTATTAATTATTAGGGTATTTTATTTTGAGGAGGTATTATAAAATAAGTGTATTTATATAAGTAATATATTCAATATTGCCCTTCAGAAATATTAAATAGATTCGTTAATATAATTAAAGAATATTTAAAAATCATGGAGGGATTAGATATGAATAAAAAAATACTTCTAAGCTTAACTACATTTGCAGCATTAACTTTTTCAACAAGTGTTTTTGCAGCGGAAGAGGTTACTCTGAAGGAGGAAGCAGGAATTACGCCGGATAGTATATTTTATCCAATTGATACGTCCTTAGAAGGCTTAGAGGTTAAGTTTTCATTAAGTGATGAGGCAAGGATAGAAGAACTAGCGGCTCAAGCACAAGAAAGACTTGGAGAAAGTGAGATAATGTTTGAAGAAGGTAATACCGAACTCGGTAGTGAAGCTTTGGAAGCATATAATGACAAGATGGGCGAAGCTACTGAGGCTCTTGAGACAGTGCTGGAAACTGCTGAAGCTGAGATTAAAGAGGAATTTGAAAATAGTGAAGTAGTAATAGAAGAATCAGGAGAGATAGCAGAGCCAGAGGAAGAAAACGAACTAGAAAAATTAGAAGAAATAGTACAGGATGCACAGGAAGAGTCTTTAGAGGTTTTAGAAGACCTAGAAGATGAAGCAGGTGAAGATACACAAGAGGTTATTTCTGATGTTGTAGAAATGCAGACAGCAAAAAAGGAAGCTGTTAAAGCTATGGTTGCACAAAGACATAAACTTAATGCATCAAGAAAGGCTATGAATAAAGCTAAGGTTGCTTTAATGAAAGCTAAAAAATCAGCTGATGAGGCAGCTATTGCAGCAGCTCAGACAGCATTAGATGAAAGCAAAGCTATTTATGAAGCAGATAAAGTAGCTATGGTAGAAGTGTTTGAAAAGAAACAAGCTGCCGTAAAGGGTCAGCCTAAAGAAGTGGTAGATGGTAGTGAGGAAGCAGTAGAAGAAACTGATGGAAGTACAGAAGAACAAGATAAAATAGGCGAAGTAACAAACGGAGAGACAGCTGAATTAGATAAGCCGGTAGAAGAAACAGAAGGGACTGCAGTAAAAGCTTCAATAACAAAAGCTGCAGAGCAACAATTACAATCACAAGTAACATCAACTAAAGAGGTAAAAAAGGTTAAAGAACCTGTGAATAAAGTAAAGGAAATAAAAGTTAAAGCTCCAGAAAATAAAAAAGCAAATGTAAATATAGAGGAGAAAAAACAAGACAAGCCTAATAATAATTCTCAAGAAAAGAGAGAAGAAAAATCTAAGCCAGAAGTTACTCAATCACAAGTAGTTGAAAAAGAAGCTGTATCAGAAGAAACTTCAACTAATAAAGGTAATGGAAATAATAAAGACAGTGAGAAAAATCAAAAAGATGAAAAAGATGTAAAAGACGAAAAAAATGAAAAAAGTGAAAAAAGTGAAAAGAAACAAGATAAGCAGGATAAAAAGGAAAGTAAAGAAAAACAAAATAAGAACAAATAAATTAATGGGGCCAGACCCCTGGGTAAAAATCCCAGGGGTCTGGTCCCAAACTACATTTGTAGTATGAAAAATGTAGCAATTATTGATGCTCCAACGGACAACACCATATTTCCCTTAAACCAAGATAAAATTCCTCCAAAGACAAGACCTATAAAGGTTGCCACAAGCATGCTGCCATCTAAATCTATAAGTCCTTTAACAATTATAGTGCTTAAAGCAGTATAAGGAATATAAGTTAAAAACCTTCTAAGCAGAGGATTTAACTCTCTATTTGTTAATGTAATCAAAGGCAGCAGTCTAGGTATGTATGTAACGGCTGCCATACCTAATATAAGAGGTAAATAACTCTTCATATTGTAGCCTCCTTTGTCTCGTCTTCCATTAATCTTTCATGTGATGATAAATCCTCATCTTTACATTGCTCTTCGTCTTTAAAGATCATAACTCCAAGTGCTGAGGCTAGTATTATAGTAGTAATAATGCTCCAAGATTCTGGAACAATATTGAAGTGGGAAACTACTACATATATAATACCTGAGAGAATTGATAAAAATACTACATTTAAAGATTTTTTCATTTCAGGAATGAGTATTGATAAAAACATAGCATACAGTGCTACTCCCAGGCTGCTTTGCACAGTTTCAGGTAAAATAGACCCTACTAAATACCCCAGTACAGTGCCGCCTACCCAAGAAGCATATGCCATACCTTCTAATGCAAGTATAAAAGGTAGAGTAAGCTTCTTATTATTTAAGGATGCTATAGAAAAGGATTCATCTGTAACTCCAAAAGCAATTAAAAATAACCATTTTCTTTTGACACCCTTAAGGCGCATGGACAAAGCAGCGCTCATCATAAAGTGACGTAAATTTAATAAAAATACGGAAAGTATAATGCTTCCTGCGGAAATGCCAGCTTGTATAAGCCCCAATGCTAGAAACTGACTTGACCCAGCAAAGACTACTGAAGAAAATAAAAAGCTGTCTTTAAAAGAGACATTCATGGATTTTGCAAGTAATCCAAATGCCATAGCCACCGGAATGTATCCAATAACAATAGGCAGTCCTGAAATAAATCCCTCCTTTAAATTAGTGGAATGTTCACATTCCAAGTTTTGTACTTCCATTTTGAATAAGCCCCCTGTCTATTATTAATTTTAATTTGGTATGTTAATATTATACAATATCATATAATGATAATAAAGAAAAGGAGTTGCCACAAAGGGGCCAGACCCATGGGTATAAATGGAAAAATCGCAACTGAAGGGCCAGACCCCTGGATAAAAATGGAATGGAAAATGTAAATAATAATTTGTGGTGGTGAAGGTGATGGAAGATGAATCATTATTAAAGTCAATGCGAGAAATTGCAGATGAAAATTTAGGATCTATGATTCAAAGGCTGGAGAGTATAGACTTAAGACTGGCTAATATTGAATTAAGGTTGGATGAAATACAAGAAACACAGGAAGATATTGAATCAAGATTAGATCAGATAGAATCAAGGCTGGATAACATCGAAGAGGAGTTAGACGAGTTAACTTAAAGTCAGAGGTAAGAAATTGCCTCTGATTTTTATTATTAATTTAAATTGCAACCATAAAGTTGGCCGTAAGATTCATCGATAATTTAAGATAGAGCAATTTGGAAAAGTAATCTACGAATTGGGGTGAAAGTATGAAAAGGATTGTTAACAAAAAAAGCTTAAAGTTATTTTATACTATTATAGTGGTATTTTCTATATGTGTTACGATTTTAGCAAACAACACAGTTTTAGCTAAACAAGATAAAATTTTTTCAAATGGTAATATAGATACTGATAAAACTCAGTGGACAGTTAAATTTAAAGGAAAGATTGATAAGAAATCAATAAATAATGATACATTATATGTCATAAAAGAAAGTACTAACGAAAAGATTTCTTGCTCATATTCATTTCCGGATTTAAGTACTATAATTGTTAAACCAAAATCAAAGCTAATTGCTGATGAAGAGTACTCAGTAATTGTTACAAATGAAATTAAGGATAGTAACAAGAGAAGTATTAAGTTTTCAGCTAAGAAATCCTTTAATGTAAAGGAAGCTAAAAAAATAAAGGAAATTGGTACAATTGATATGGTTGATGTAGCGCAGGGCCAGCAACCTGATTTTCCAAAACAAGTAGAAGTAATATATAATGATGGCAGTTTAGGATATGTAGATGTAACTTGGAACTCCGTTAATACAAGCGCTGTTGGAGTGAAAACAGTTACAGGTAAAATTGAAAATTCAACTTTAAAGCCTAAAATTAAAGTTGAGGTTAAAGATGCGGTATATATATATACTACAGATTTAGAATATTATTCATACCTAGGTGCCTATAAGATAAAAGTTAAGGTATCTTCAGAAATATATAGTGTGACTTTAAATGGCAAAAAAATGAATTATGAAGGTGATAATATTTATAGTTTAACTACGATACTATCACAAGGAAGTAAGATTAGTATAAAGGCCTATAATATCAATAATACTTTAATTGATACAAGTGAACGAAAAATTAATTAGTTTAAGATAAGGAGGGACAAGGTATGTTAAGGAGATATTACAGCAGTGTAATAGGAAAATTTATTATAAGTTTAATCTTTCTACTATCCTTTGTAACCATTCAGGCTGTTGCTTTTTCATCAGTAGCTAAAGCAGCGGTGCCTTATACGTATACTTTGAATAAGACAAGTGATGGAAATATAATAACGCTTACTTTTGACAGTGGAATGACTGTAAATTCTGTTGAAGCTTCTCAAATTCCAATCAAAGCAGCAATAAGAACAACAGATGATGTTGAGTTAATGAAGCCGCTTGCTATTAAAAATATAGTTAAAGTAGATTCAAATACAGTTGCAATTACTGTTGGTGATTTAGATCCAAAGATGATAAATTATGAAATGAAATTAGAACCAGGAGTTATAAACTTTGCCAGCTATATACAACTTGTAACTTTTACAATCCCATTTTCATCAAGTGAATTTGGATACAGCTTTGGGGATGTATTTTTAACTCGAAGTAATGAAGACTATATTAATGACAATATACTTGAATATAATGAAACAGAGGATGTAAATGTATATATTCCTAAGAAGTATATAACTAAAATAGAGACAACTCATAAATATCAAGGAGGATTAAGTTCTGGCAAGGATAACCTCCCTGAACTTGCAGGTATAAATATACTGACAACTGTTGATGTTAAGAAGCTAATAGTAGACATAACTGATAAGGACGGAAACTCGATTATGTCAGCTAAAGTCCTAGTTCCTAGAAGTGATATTAAGGGATTCAATTTTGGACAAACTGGCTTAAATATTAAAAAATCAATAGAGTATAATGTGAATATCAAAGCATATGATTTTTATGGGAAGTTGTTAGAACAAACATCCATAATCCCTAGAGTCAAGGACAAAGATAAGGATTTTATCATAAACGATTATATAAATTCAAAGGCAACAAGCTTTAAAGCAGATAAAAGTATTGCATTATATGATCTTATGAAAAGCAAAAGTACTTTAAGCTCTATTTTAGAAAGCTTTATCGATAACCCTAATTCAATAAAGATTTTATGTAATAACACAATAGATTATCGTGTAATAAGTGTTGATGATTATGATGATACAGATGACATAAAAGGTGCATTAAATGACCTAATAGATGCATTAAATGACTATGAAGTTAAATATATTAAGTTTGAGAAAAGAGTGCCATTAGAGGCGCCATATCAAGGTTTGAACATAACAGGAAGAAATATTAAAATTGAAGGTAACGGCTCCAAAATAAAGGGCAATATAACAGTTGGCAGGGGTGCTAGTGATACAAATGTTTATGATATAAGGAATATCAAAGTAGACGGAGATTTAATTATAAGAAAATCAACTGCTGGTGGAGAGTGCAGGCTTGTAGATGTAGAAGCCACTAATATCATAATGGAAGATTAGAGGGTCAGGCACTTGGTTGGAAATTCCAGGCGCCTGCCCTCTAGGTTTATAAGGAAATTGCTTCGCTATTCACTTATAATTATGATATAATAAAACAAAATAATACATAGCGGCAAAGTGTAATATTGTTTATAGGGGGGATTACCAATGAAGAAGAAAAATTTAAGAACTATTTTAGGAGTTACTTTAGCAGGACTTATAATAGGAACTTCCTTTAACTTTTTGGGAGTAAAGGCTGCCAGCGTAGTTAGAGTAGGTGGTACCGATAGATATTCAACAGCCCAGGACTTAGCTAAGCAAACCTTTGGTACAAGCAGTAACGTAATACTTGTAAATGGAGAAGGATTTGCAGATGCAGTTAGTGCAACACCTCTTGCAAAACAGTTAAATGCTCCGGTGCTTTTAACTGAAGCAAAGACTCTATCCAGCGGAGTGCTTGATACTATAAAAACTCTGAAAGCTACGAATGTATGCATAGTAGGAGGAAATGGCGTTGTAAGTCCAGATATAGAAGATGAATTAAAAAAGCAAGGCCTTAATGTGGTTCGTTATGGCAGTGCTACAGGAACAAGATATACTACAAATGCTATTGTGGCAAAGGAAGTTATTAAAATAGCAGAAGTTAAAAAGGCGTTTCTTGTAAATGGAGCATTAGGCTATGCAGATGCTTTAAGCGTCTCTTCAATTGCTGCAACTATGAACATACCAGTACTTATAACAAGTTCATCTTCACTAGATCCTGAAGTTAAAAAGGTTATAACAGATAATAATCTTGAAATAATCGGAGTTGGAGGCAGTGGAGTACTGCCAGATGCTATATTAAAATCTGTAAATGGTACAAGAGCTGCTCAAGGGAAAAATAGGTTTGAAACAAATATAAATGTATTGACTAAATATAAATCCACAATGTCTCTTACTAAAATGTATGTAGCTGCTGGAGGCGCAGATTCAAAAGCGCAATTTGCCGATGCATTAGTATCATCAGCAGCGGCTGCAAAGGACGGATCAATGGTAGTTTTATCAGGACTTGGTGCAGGAAGTGAGGATATTACAAGAGCAAATTCATTCATAGGCAGTACAGTAGCTCAAGATACTCAAGTGAAAATAGTTGGAGGTACAGGAGTTATCACTAAGGATATCGAAACTCAAGTAAATACAGCAGTAGCAGAAGCAACAGGTGACTTAGAGGTAATTTCAATAGAGTAATGTAAAGTTTGATGAAATTATTTAAAATGTAATTGAAAATTACAAATTTTTGGAGGATTAACATGCAGGATAAAAATGCACTAGATATAAAACTTTCATTAGCACCAGAGGCGGAAATCGTAATGTCCGAAGTACAAAAGGATTACTTAGAAGAAGAAATGTCAGAAACAATTCCTCAAATAGAAAATGGGCAAGTCAATGTTTCAGGGGTGTATGCCTACAAGGATGGGGATAAGTGGGAAGTTAAATTTTATATAGTAAATGGATTAAATCAAGAAATTAATCTTGAAAAAGTGCCTTTTAAAATTATAAATTCAGCAGGAGAAGAAATAGCATATCAGGTATTTGACTTAAAAGAAATGGGGAATATTCCAGCTTGCTCAGCAAGACCAGGAAAAGTTTACTTTAATAATTGGAATGTATTTGTTGAGGAGATAAAGCATGATGATTGGAAACTTGTGTTTGACGAAAATATAAAACCTATAACTTATGAAGAATTTGAAATTGAAAATTTCTCTGAAGAGATGACAGAAAAAGATAAAAATGCATTCAATGAATTTTTAAGTAATATTCCTAAGATAAAAAAAGGACAGTTTTCAGCTGATGTATTTACAATGCTTCAATATAAAAATGGAGATATACTTATAACTTTAGTTTTTAGAAATGGAACAGACAAAGAAGCCTGTATTGAAAAACTTCCTCTTATATTAAAGGATGAAAATGGAGATATGATATTTTCAGCAGTTTATACACTGGAAGATTTCAAGGTAAGTTCACAAAAGGCAAAAATTTTAAGTATAGTAGTAAAGAAAGATATTTTATTGAAGCAAGAAATAGACTTAAAAAGGACAAAATTAATATTTGGCAATTAGTAATATATAGTTAAAAAATAGTTAATGAGTGATGAGATAATCGTAAGTATTAATGGATATTTCTAAAATTAAGATGCATCTTAAGGTAAGATGCATCCTTTTTTGGTGGCATCCGAGAAGTAAACCTATTAAATGGACCATCTATGAGGGGTTGCCATAAACTAAAAGGAGCATAAATTTATGAAAAAGTTTAAGAAGTTTTATATTGAAATTACAAATGTGTGTAATCTTGCTTGCAGTTTTTGCCCGCAAACCCAGCGTAAATCAGAGTTTATGAGTATAAAAACCTTTGAAAAGATACTAGATCAAATAAGACCATATACAGATTATATATATCTTCATGTAAAAGGAGAGCCGCTTCTTCATCCTGAAATAGATAAGTTTTTAGATTTAAGTCATGAAAAGGGACTGAAGGTGAATATAACAACAAATGGAACTATGATAAATAAAACCAAGGACAAACTCATAACAAAACCTGCACTAAGACAAATTAACTTTTCTCTTCACAGCTTTGATGGAAATGAGGGCGGGGAAGATAAGGATTCTTATATTAATAATATTATTTCATTTACAAAGGAAGCCTTAAATAGTACTAATATGTTAGTATCCCTTAGATTATGGAATTTGGATCAGGATAATGTAACCAATGTTCAAAGACAAAGAAATCGCCACATACTTCAATTGATTGAAAATGAATTTAATCTTCCATATAAAATTGAAGAAAAAATTACTCCAGGAAGAGGAGTGAAAATTGGTGATAGGTTATATTTAAATCAAGATTATGAATTTACGTGGCCAAGCTTAGATGAAGATGAAGATACCGGCAGTGGATTTTGCCATGGACTTAGAAATCAAGTAGCTGTGCTTGTAGATGGCACTGTAGTCCCATGCTGTCTTGATGGAGAAGGAGTAATCAATCTTGGCAATATAAACAACACTGATTTTTCTGAAATAATAGAAGGGGAAAGAGCAAGTAACCTTTTCGATGGATTCTCAAGGGGAAAAGTAGTAGAAGAATTATGTAGAAAGTGCGGATATAGAAAAAGGTTTAGTTAAACGGGAAATCATGAGTAAAACTATTTTGAGGACTTGACATTGGAGCGGTGACTAAAGCTTTAAAGAAGTATAACAGGTAGAGGGGAACGGGGTCAATGAAAAGTATTAAAAAAATAAAGAAACTTTTATCAGCGATACTTATTTTTTCGTTTGTAATTTTTAATTCAAATACAATTTACGCTGCAGAAACCATAAGGGATTTAACGAACTATAAAATATTAGAAACTCAATATGATGTGCCGCTTCAAAAGGCTTGGACGGTAAAAGTTACATATCCTTTAGATGGGACTTCGGTAAATAGCACAAATATAGAGCTTGTAAGCAAATCTACCAAGGAAGCTATACCTTTAACTTTTGAATATAGTACAAATGATAAGTTTTTTAAGGTAACTCCAAACTATACAAAGATTAAGTATGGAGAAACCTACACATTATACATTCATGATTTGAAAACTAATAAAGGTACGGCTTTAAATATTCCAGCTAAGATGGATTTTGTAGTAGAAAATGCTCCAGGTGCTGCTCAGAATGTCTTTAATGCAATAGAGCAGGCAACCTATGAGCTTACATATGATATTAGGTTTAAATATAACTCCCTTTCCACTATACGTAATGATTATAGAGTAGCAATTAACTTAGGAAAAATTAATGGAACCTTCCAAAAGTATATAAGCTCGAGGTCTACAGATTTTAAGTTAAAAGAAGATGATACAAGCATAACTTCATTGGCTTTAGGTACAGTTAATGGGGGAGTGCAAAAATCCTTTAAAGTATCAAAAACCTACACTGTAAATAATATAAAGGCCACATTGGATTTATCAAAGACCAAGGGTGATTACTCAAAAATAACAAGTGATATAAGTTATTATTTAAAGCCAACCTATCATGTGGAAAGCAATGAAAAGGAAATTATAAATTTGGCAAACAGTCTTTTTAAAGGGATAACAAATCCTTATTTAAAAGCAAAGAAGGCCTTTGAGTATGTGGTTCTAAATATGAAATATGACTTAAATAGCCCTAACGCTAATCAAGGGGCATTATCTGCTGTTAGAACTAAAGTAGGAGTATGCGAAGATTATGCTGCACTTATGACAGCACTTTTAAGAGCTGGAAACGTGCCAGCTAGAGTAAATACAGGATTTTGTTTTTATGACAGTGAACTTATAGCTGCAAATAATGATGGGAATTACTTCAGACATGCTTGGGTGGAATTTTATCTTCCGGAATACGGATGGATTCCAGCAGATCCAACCCATGAGTATACAAGAAATGGTGTAAAGTACGTAGATTATGATTTCTTTACAAGATTCCCACAGGGAAGAAGATATCTTAAAATTCAAGAAAGCATAGAGCAATATGATGACGACAGCATGGTACTTCAAACCTTCTCAAAATACTCGCCTCAATTTAATATAGATGCAAGAATCGTTAGAAAATAGGGGAGGGTTAACAACTATTTGAGCAAAGGCAAAGAGTTGTTAACCATTTTAAGATTTCATTATCTTAACAAATATATCTACTATTTCTGGATCGAACTGGGTACCTTTATGGGAGCATATCTCCTGAAGAGCATCTTTTTCAGACATAAGCTCTCGGTATACTCTTTTTACTGTCATGGCAGAAAAGGCATCTGCAATTTGAAGTATTTTTGCTTCAATGGGGGTATCTTGTCCTTTTATTTCAAAGGGGTAGCCCTTTCCATCATATCTTGCATGATGATATTTTATTGCATTTATTACTACATCGGATAGCGGAAACCTTTCAAGTATATTTAGTCCATCCAGTACATGCCTTTTTATTAGATTGTATTCTTCATTTGTTAAGGTGCTCTTCTTTCTCAAAATATCATTTGGAATTAAAATTTTTCCAATATCATGAAACCAACCAGCTAAGGATATTTCTTCAATGGTGTTACTTGGAAGATTTAAAGCCTTTGCAAGGGTTACTGCATAATAAACAACATATTGTGAATGCACATAGCTATACATATCCTTTTCAGCTAGTGAAATGAGAAGACTTTTATATTTATCCTGAACTAAGTCAGTAGAGGTCAATTTCACTGAAGGACCGCAACTCTTTTGTTTATTGTAGTACATATTCATATCTGCTAAATGCAAAAGCTCCTGAAGCCTTATAATAGAGCCCTTTTCTGCATAAGACATTCCAACGGAACAGGAAATAGTAATAGGGCCTAGTGCAGGATCGCACTTAAACTCTTTACTTATCAAAGATTTATTTAGTTTTAAAAACATATCATGGGCTTCATCTTTGCATAAATCTTCAACCAGCGCCACGTATTCATCTCCACCAAGACGGCCTACAATTCCCTGGACATCCATCAATTCATCCTCAAGTGTTCTCCCCATTTGTACTAAAACATTATTTCCAACGAGATGACCGTAGGTATCATTAAATTGCTTGAAATTATCTATATCTATAATGAAAATAGTGATGCTGGAATGTCTGTTATACATTTTTTCCCCTAAGTTAATAAGATAACTTAAATTTGGAAGACCTGTTAGAGAATCAATAATACTGAGCTCCTTATATTTGTCGCGTTCTTTAACAAGTTGTCTTATGAGATAGCCAATTGTTGTAAAAAGTATTGAACATAAAACAAGTGCAAGCATAATTTTATATATCATTATATCTAAAAAAGGTCGCAGGCTTTGTGATGACTCAAAATATCTGTACCTAAAAAATAATAGGCTAAGCACTACGCCGGCAAAGTTTGGGAATATTACACTTGGCACGATATAAACATAAATAATTGGTACATAAAATATAATTGAAGCATAATTTGTAAAGCTTATGCCGAACAAAACTACTTGGGTGACTAAAACTATAAGGGAAATTACGCATAAAATATATTTAAAAGTGATTTCCTCGATATATATTGCTGTGATTAATGCAACAGCAAAGGCTAAAGAACATATAAGTGAAGGAAACACCACTTCAGATAAAAGCCCAGTAGCTAAAGAAAGTACAAAAATAAATAAAGAAAATATGAAGGTAGCAGGAAACTTTTTTAAGTTTTCTAGCACAAATATCACCTCAATTCAATATATGAGAAAATTACAATTGGGGTGAAAGGAAAAAATGTAAGTACCCTAGGGATACGGCACTAGGGAAAATTAAATTTTGGTAAAGTCTTTTATTATGGTAAAAAGTTGAATATAATAGATAATGTATTTAAAAAGGAGTGATAACATGGATTTTTATTCGTTGCTGTTAATTGCACTAGCATTATCACTAGATGCCTTTGGGGTAACACTTTGTGTAGGGCTTAATAGAGGGGCAAACGTAAAATATAAGATGCTGTGTGTAATATCTTCGGCATTTTTTCAATTTTTATTTGCACTAATTGGAGCTTATGCGGGATTTTTATTTAATACATATATAGCATCAATTCCTGAAATACTAGGCGGAATCATAATTGGTATAGTGGGAATTTTAATGCTTAAAGAAGGTATGGAAGAAAAGGAAGAGTGTGCGCTATTAAGACCGGGGACTGCAATAGTACTTGGAATCTCCGTAAGTATAGATGCTATGGTAGTAGGCTTTACTGCCCTCCATGAGGTACAGGGCCTTGCAGCAATATTTGAAAGCACATTGCTTGTAGGAGTTGTAACCTTAATTATGTGTTTTATAGCTCTTGCCATAGCAAAGTATTTAAGTAAAATAGAGATTATAAGTAAATATGCAGATTATATAGGTGGAATAATACTTATATTATTTGGACTTAAGATGATTTTTTTATAAGGAAGAACCTGATAGAGTATATGAATACAGTAATAAAAAATGTTAATGAAGTAAATATAAAGGTTGGCAGGTATGGCCAATCTTTTTGATTTTTTTGGACATTATCTCTTATAACCTTTGATTTATTTAAGCTTAAATTACCTATATATTATAAGGCAGTAAAGCAAATGATAGCCATAAATTACCTAAGGAATATATGGATTCTATATAGTATAATAATCTAAGTATAAATGGGAGAGACTGATTATACGAACTTTAAAGTTAAATTATATTTTTGATAATTAACCATATAATTCCACAAAATATAATTTGATTAAGTGCTAACATAAGTCATAAGGGAGGTCTTTAAATGAAGAAAACAATAAGTAAGGCATTAGCAAGTGCTGCGCTTACTGCACTTATTGCTGGAATTGTTTCAGTAGGGCAAGTATCAGCGGCAATAGTAAATCCCGATAGTGAAAGACTATCTGGTAAGGATAGATACCTAACAGCTGTAGAGGTTTCTAAGATTGGATGGACAAACAGTGCAGACTACGCTGTAATTGTAAATGGAGAGGATTATGCAGATGCATTGTCTGCAGCACCTTTTGCAAAGAAAAATAATGCACCAATACTTTTAACCAGTTCAAAGGGAATCACGAATGAAACTTTAAATGAGCTAAAAAGGCTGAAGCCTAAAAAAGTATACGTTATTGGAGGAATTGGTGTAGCTCCAAATAGCATATTAGAAACAATTAAAAAGAATGTAACAGCTGACGTAGAAAGAATAGGTGGACAAGATAGATATGCTACTTCCACAAAGATAGCTGAAAAGCTTGGAACAGTTAATGAAGCTATGCTTGCTTCAGGAGAGGGGTATGCAGATGCATTATCTGCAGCACCGGTAGCGGCAGTAAAAGGAATACCTGTACTTTTAACTAAGGCAGGAGAACTTCCAAAGGCAACTTCTGATTACATAAAAGCTCAAGGAATAAAGAAAACTTTTGTAGTTGGTGGAGCAGCTTCCATAAGTGATAAGGTTAAAACAGTAGTTCCTAATGCTATAAGAATTGGTGGGAAAAATAGATGGGAAACTAACTCGGAAATAATAAGGAACTTTGCTCTTGATTTCAACTTTGACGGAGCATATATGGCGTTAGCAAATGGAATGACAGGAAAGGAATTTGCAGATGCTTTAACAGCTTCAGCTATAGCTGCTAAAGATGGACGTCCTGTAATAATATCAAACAAAACAGCAGATGTTGCTACAAATGCCATTATATCAGAAAAATTATCTCCAACAGCTAAAATAACAGCTATTGGTGGAACAGCTAACCTATCTGATGCATTGATAAAAACATATCAGCTAAAGGGAGAAGTTATAGAAGCTTCCAAGGATGTAACTGGAAATGCTGTGGTTTCAAAAGATAACTTAAGCTTAAGCAACATGAAAGTTAAAGGAAATCTTTACATAGAAGGAAATAATGCTGCAGTTACTAATGTAGAAGTTTCTGGAACAGTATTTGTAAATCCAGGAAAAGAAGGAAATGCAGTATTAAACAATGTTACTGCAGACAAAATAATAGTATTGTCTGGAGCTAATAATGGTATAAGTTTTAAAAACGTAAATTGTAATACTTTATATGTTACAAGCAAAATTCAAACAAGAGTTGTTTTAGAAGGAACAAATATTAAAAATGTAGAAATATTTTCATCAGCAATATTAGATGTCAAAGACGAATTTAAAGGAGTAATTACAGTACTTAATAATTTATACATGAAGAATGTTGAATTTTTAGGAAAATACTCAGGAACTATTACTGTGAAAAGTGACAATGATAACATAAAAATGCCAGGAGATGATGCTCAACATCAGTATAGTTTAAGTATAGCTAGTAAAATACCTGGATTTCCAGTGCGTACTATATCATTAGGTTCAAATGATACTCTTGCAAATGTATATGATGAAGTTATATATGCTATGAAGCCTCAAGACAATGCTTATGAAGCATTAGTAACACTTGGGAATATTGCATTAAATAAGATGGAAAATACTACAGCAGGAGAGTATACAGTTAGAGAATATATAGCTAATAAATTATTAGCTAAGAATTCCAACAGTATAATAGGACATATCTTAAAAACTGGCGGAGATACAGAAATGCCAGATAGCAATGAAATTGCAAATTACATTGCAAGTAAAGATTTTAATACAGCATATAATCTTTTAAATGATAAAACAGGCGGAACTATAACTATTCCTAAATTAATGGGTGATACTAGAACAGTAGATAATATAACCATAACTATTGATGGTAAAGAAAATATAATTGATAACGAAGCCAATATATCAGAAATTTTATCTTTACTCGGAATAAATCCTCTAGAAACAACATTAAGTGAAATACAGAAAAAAGATTTTACAATACATATTAATTTTGGGGATACAAATCCATATATAATAACTGCTGAAGATGGAATTTTAACAATTGACTTAAATAGCACATATACCATAACGCTTCAGTAATTGAAACAAGGCTCGGGTGATAGCATCACCTGAGTCTTGTTTTGTAGTAGCAAAGAATTAATTGGATAAATAGCAATACATTAATATTAAGTAATTTATAGAATTGAAATGTGTAATTAAAAATTTTACAATAACAACAATTACCTTTGTAAAATTCGACAAATTATACTAAAAAAGATTGCAAGTATAATGTATAATACATACTGTATGTAGTAAATTTTTAAGCGGATATAGAATTTTGATTAAAGTTTTGAATATTAGTAATTAAAACTAATAATTAAAAATGGATAACTAAAGGTGGGATGTAATGATGAAAAAGACACTAAAAACCTTGTTTTTAACATTGATAATAATAATGCTATTAATTGCAGGGTCTACGATTCTTGCTTTTAATAAACAAGGATATACTCTAACAAATTCTCCAACAGAAAATATTTTAAATAAAATAACTACTGCTGAAAAGGATGGCAAAACTATAAGTTTAACAAGTGAAGAAATAAATTCTCTGCTTTCAGTGGTCTATAAAAATCCTAAGCAAAAGGGAAATATAATAGTAAAAACTCCTCAAATAGAGTTGGAAGGGGACAAGGTGATAGCAAAGGTACCTGTAACTTACAATTCTATTCAAGTGGTATTATGGACAAAAGGAAGTATAGAACAAAATGGAGATCATATCATTTACTCGCCAGATAGCTTTAAGATTGGAAAACTTCCAATTCCTAAATCTATGGGACTAAATAAGCTTGAAGCTTATACTACTGACGAGAGATTTACAATAGAAAATTCTAAAATACTTATGCCCCAAAAATTAGTACCTTTTTCTATAAGTGATATAAATGTAAAAGGTAACATAATGGTTATAAAAATTAGTAAAGTTACCATAAATTCATTGTTTGATGGGGAAAAAGGTGTTAAAATTGAATTGGACAAATTAAAGGAACAATTAAGTTCATTAAGGCAAAAGGGATTAACAGCGGAGCAAGACCGAAAAATACAGGAAATAATGAGTAAAATTGACAAAAATTCAAACTTTAATTCCCGGGAAATGTTGCAGAATATTGTAAAGGAAATAGATAATATATCGAAAAATATACAAGATAGTAATACAAAAAAAGAAGTAGAAAAAATAAAGGAAGAAGCAAACAAAAAGCAAGAAGAAGTAAGCAAAAATGAGCAGCAGGCAAAAGCTTCACTTGTAAGACTTAGTGGGCAGTTATCAGCGGCCCAATCATCTGTAAGTTCACCAAAAGGAAAGCAAGTTATAGGTGCAATGGTATCTACCATAAGCAAAATGGCTTCAAACCCGAGTTACAATTATGAAGGAGATACAGCAGCTGCAAGAAGTTTATACAACAAATTAATTACAAGAGAAAAAAATGAAGTGAAAACGGCCATATTTTCAAATATAAATATGAGTGATGTAGGTCAAATAAGGCAGTTACTAGGAATATAATAAGATCAATGGGAGGTTTAGGATGAACAGCAGAAAAATATCTCTAGCACTAGCAGTATCGTTACTACTTATGCCAATATCGGCAAAAGCTGCGGGAGATGGAGAGGATTTCAAGAGACTAAGCGGAAGTAATAGATATGGAACTGCAAAGGCAATTTCAAATTATGGATGGACAACTTCAGATTATGTAATAATAGCACAAGGAGATAACTTCCCAGATGCACTTTGTTCAGTGCCCCTTGCAAAAAGATATGATGCACCAATACTCTTAACTTCAAAGGACGCTTTAACCAAAGAAGCAGAAGAGGAAATAATAAGATTAAGTCCTAAAAATATAATACTTATAGGTGGAGAAGGATCCATATCTTCGAAAGCTGAAAAATATATGCAAGATAAATTTAACGGTGCAGCAATAGAAAGAATAGGTGGGAAAGATAGATTCGAAACCTCTGCTAAAATTGCAGAAAAACTAGGATTTAATGGAGAAGTGGCGCTGACTTCCTCAGTAAGCTTTGCAGATGCACTTTCTCTGGCTCCAATAGCTGCAGTTAAAGAAATGCCTATACTTTTAACTCCAAAAGATAATTTATCTAGTCACACATCAAACTACCTTAAAGGAAAGACAATAGACAAGGCATATATAATAGGTGGAACTGGAGTTGTAAGTGACAACTTAAAAAGTTCCATATCAAATTCTAAAAGAATATACGGACAAAATAGATTTGCAACCAACGTAGCAATTTTAAAAGAATTTAGCAATGAATTAAATGAAGAAAATGTATTTACGGCTTTAGGAGTAGGACCTAAAGGAAACGAATTTGCAGATGCGTTATCAGGAGCAGCGCTGGCTGCAAAGATGAATGCACCTATGATTTTAACAGATAAAACTTTACCTTCAGAAATAAAGAACTATGTTTTATCTGATCTCTCAAAGGAAGCAGGAGTATTTGTACTTGGAGGGGAAGCTGTAGTATCCAATAGTATTGCAAATTATGTAAACATAAATAAGGGACAAGGGACGGAAGTACCATCCCAAGCAATAAAGGTTGAGTCTGCTTATTTAAAAACTAGTGACGGAAAAGTCGTAAATGGAACAATAGAAAGTGGGAAAATAACACTAGAACTTCCAAAAGGTTTTACTGGAAAGTTTACTGAAGTAATTATATCTTGCTCGAAGGATATAAGTAGTGCAGTGGTTGCTGGTAAAACAATAGACAACAGTATCATAGAAGAACTTTATGGGGATAACAAAAAAGATATGGACTTAATAAAATATTTAAGAAGCTATGGCTTGGATCCAGAAAATGATGGATTGTCAGCTGAAAGTGTTAAATATCTTAATGGTAATTCTGTAACATTAAAAGATGATAGTAATAGCAGTGTAACTTATACTTTAATAATAAAGTAATTTAAACTGAATGTGCTGGATTATCCGGCTTTATTTAAGGAGGAATAAATTAATGGAAGAGGAAATAACCTTAGATCTTAGGGATTTCTACATAATACTTAGAAAAAGACTTAAATTAATAGCATCTATAACCATAGCGTGTACTTTTCTTGCTGCTATAATAAGCTTTTTTATAATAAAACCTACATATGAAGCAAGAACAAGTATAATAGTTGGGAAACCACAAGCAGCAGAAGGAAATCTACAAAATAGTGATATTACCATGTACCAAAATCTTATAAAAACCTATGCGGAAATTGCAAAATCTGAAAGAGTTGCTCAAAATGCATCAGATAAACTAAATTTAAAATATACTCCAAAGCAAATTGTAAACATGATAAGCGTAACACCAAAGCAAGGAACACAAATTCTTGAAATAAAAGCAGAAAATAAGGATTCAAAAGAAGCCGCAGCACTAATTGATGCAGTAACTTCAGCCTTTGTACAAGAATCTAAAGCAGCTTTCCCAACTGGAGGAACTATCGAAGTATTAGATAGAGCAAGAGTGCCGGAAAAACCAATAGCTCCAAACAAATCTCTTAATGTGGCAATAGCTTTAATTTTAGGACTTATGATATCAGTAGGACTTGCTTTTATACTTGAATATATGGATAAAACTATAAAAACAGAGGAAGATGTTGAAAAATATTTAGGGCTTCCTGTTATAGGGCTGATTCCAAACCAGATGCAAGAAAATGAAAAGAAGCAATCCACTGTTAGAATGGGAAAAATCATATCAAAGCAGGTAGAAGGCTAAAAGAGGTGATACTCTATGTTTGATATACATAGCCATATAATCCATGGCGTAGATGATGGAGCAAAAACTTTAGAGGAATCATTGGGGATGTTAGAGATAGCAGAAAAGGAAGGGCATGAGTATATCGTTGCAACTCCTCACTATGCTAGAGAATATTATGAAAATCCCTATGAAACCATAGTAGAAAAGGTAAAAGAACTTAATACTATTGTAAAAGAAAAAAATATAAATATAAAGATACTGCCTGGTCAGGAAGTATACTTAGATGATCAAACATTAAGAGATCATAAAAACGGACTTTTAGGCACAATCAATAATACAAGCTATATGCTTGTGGAATTTCCTATGAATACCTTACCTAAGAACATTCTAGATATCCTATATGAGTTAAGAGTTAGAGGAGTAAATCCTATTATAGCTCATCCTGAAAGGTATAAGTATTTTATAGAAAAGCCTTCCTTAATAAATAGTTTTTTAGAAGAAGAATATCTTTTTCAAATAAATTCAGCTAGCTTAAAGGGAGTGTTTGGAAAGAAAACTCAGGAGACTGCAGTAAGGCTTGTACAACATGGAGTAGTAAACTTTATAGGCTCAGACTGTCATAGTTTAAACAAGAGATGTCCAGGTATAGCAAAAGCAATTAATACAATAAATGAAATTTCACCTAGTATTGTAGAAGATATAAAAGAAAATTGCAAATGTTTACTAGACGATAAACCTATAGAAGTTAATTATAGTTTAATTAAAGAAAAGAAAAGTATATTTAGTTTTTTTATAAAAAGCAAGACTTAAATTAATTGGAGTGAAGAAGATGAAAGTTTCAGAACTTATTACTATAACAAAGCCGCTATCACCTATGTCAGAAACATATAGAACTCTTAGAACTAACATAAAATTCTCTTCTGTAGATAAGGATATAAAAGTAATAATGGTTACAAGCTCAGGACCTGGAGAAGGAAAATCTACTACAGCATCAAATCTTGCTGTAGTTATGGCGCAGGCAGGTAATAAAACTGTAATTATAGATTGCGACCAAAGAAAGCCGAGACTTCATAAAGTGTTTGGATTATCCAATGAAAAAGGAATATCAGATATTTTAGCAAAGGAAATAAAGTTTGAAGCTGCAGTTCAAAATACTGATCAGGAAAACTTAAGTATAATAACATCAGGAACAAAGCCTCCAAACCCTGCAGAACTGCTATCTTCTATAACTATGAAGGAGTTTTTAGACTTTATTAAAAAGGAGTATGACTGTATTATAATAGATACTCCTCCAATAGTTGCAGTAACAGATGCTCAATTATTATCAAGACATGCAGATGGATGTATACTTGTTGTTGCATCAGGTCAGGCAGACAGAGATGCAGCTATGAAAGCAAAGGAACTTTTAGAAAAGGTTGATGCCCATATGCTTGGAGTAGTACTAAATAAAGTAGATGTAAGCAGCAAGGGATATTATGGAGCTTATTACAGCTACTATGAAGAAGAAGATAACAATCATAAAAAATAAAATAAAAGGCATTTAAGAAATTCTGCAAGATGCATTTTAAAGTTCTTGCAGAATTTTTATTAAAGTATTATTTTGCAGAAAAATGTCGTACGATTTTTTTAAAATTTGTAAGTTTTATATTTCGTGAGTAGTATTATTATATAATAATGTAAATATTATGGATTATTTTGGTAAATTAATTTTTTTAGAAGAAATATGGAATTAAATATAAACTTAATATACCAAATTACGATACTATTAATATAATGATAAATAAATTCTTCTGTGTTTGTACATATAGAAAATAAAAATATCTATATATCTTTAATCTTATCTTCAATGATATTAAATAAAACCTATAAACGCTTTTTTTAGGAAATAGTGGAAGTCAAGTGGAGAATATGGAAGATATTTTAAGATAAAGAGAGTATTTTAAACGTATCTCTAGAAGAGTATAAAAAATGACATTTAAAAGGTAATAGCAAATTGTTATATAATAACTATGCTGTTAACTATTTATTAATGAATCGTTAACAAATTTAAATGTATAATAAGGTGGGGGAGTAAGAATGCAGGAGGTAAGGTTAGAAAACAAGGTTGAAGCAAATCAAGACATAGTGTTTCCCAAAGAAATAGAACTAGTACAAGATTATTTAAAGAAATACAACAAAAGTAAAACTTATTTTTTTACAAAAAGAATAATAGACATAATTGGTGCCTTAGCTGGATTAGTTCTTATGTCTCCTATAATGCTAATTATTGCAATTTGTATCAAGGTTGAATCCAAAGGGCCTATAATATTTTCTCAAGAAAGAGTAGGGGAAAAGGGCAAAATATTTAAAATGTACAAGTTTCGCTCTATGGTCACAAATGCGGAGAAACTTTTGGACAATCTTCAAGAAAAAAATGAAATGACAGGGCCAATGTTTAAAATTAAAGAAGATCCAAGAATTACAAAAATGGGAAGGTTTATAAGAAAAACAAGCATAGACGAGCTTCCTCAGCTATTTAACATATTAAAAGGGGACATGTCTTTAGTGGGTCCAAGACCAAGCCTTCCAAAGGAAGTTATGGAGTTTACTGGCCGCCAAAGGCTGAGGCTTATAGCTAAGCCGGGATTAACCTGTTACTGGCAGGTCAGTGGAAGAAACAAAATAGGATTTGAAGAATGGATGGAACTAGATATTAAATACATAGAAGAAAGAAACACCTTAACTGATGTTAAGTTGATACTTAAAACTTTTGGGGTGCTGTTTGGAGATGAAAATGCAAGCTAGGGAGGAAATTATGCTTTATCCATTGAAATTTAAACCTATATATAAGGATTATATATGGGGAGGAAGAAACTTAGAAAAATTGAATAAGAAACTTCCAGATGGCAATATAGCAGAAAGCTGGGAAATAAGCTGTCATAAAGATGGGATGAGCATAGTTGAAAATGGAGAACTTGCAGGAAAAACTCTTGAAGAAATTATTAAAGAGTATGGTGAAAAAATACTTGGTACATCCATTAAAAAAAGATTTGGAGATAACTTTCCATTACTTATAAAATTAATTGATGCTAATAAGGATTTATCAGTGCAAGTTCATCCAAATGATGAATATGCAAGAATTTATGAAAATGGTGAAAATGGTAAAAATGAAATCTGGTATATAATATCTAGCAGACCTGGTGCTAAGATAGTTTATGGATTGAAAAAAGATATAACTAAAGAAGAATTTTTAAACAGTATTAAAGAAAATAAAATTAAAGATTGTTTAAATTACAGAGAAGTATCAGCAGGAGATTTTATATATATTCCAGCAGGAACAATTCATGCCATAGGAGAAGGGATTGTAATAGCAGAAATTCAACAAAGTTCTAATTTAACTTATAGAATTTATGATTATGATAGAGTAGATAAGAATGGCAATAAAAGAGAACTTCATATAGATAAAGCTATGGAAGTTATAAATTTTAATCCTATAAAAAGTGATGAACAAGAAGAAGGTAAAATACATATAGGGAAAAGTTCTACAAAACAATGTAAGATTAAAAGTGAATATTTTAATGTAGATTTATATGACATTAATGAAGAAATAAATGAAGTGTCGGATGAAAATACATTATATATATATGTAGTAATAGAAGGTAAGGGGAAAATTAGCTATGCTGATAAATCCATAAATATAGCTGTTGGAGAGAGTGTGCTACTTCCAGCAGGACTTGGAAAGTATAGTATAGAGGGGCAAGCTAGAATTTTAAAAACATACGTGGCATAGTTATTGAGTTATATATGGTATTAGAGATAGGAGAGATTTTAAGTGTTATGTGCGCTAATCATGGCAGGTGGAAAAGGAACTAGATTTTGGCCTCTTTCCACAGAAGAAAAACCAAAGCAATTTTTAAAACTTTTAAGCGAAGATACAATGATACAGATGACAGTAAAAAGGCTAGAAAAATTAATGCCAATTGAAAGAATATTTGTGGTAACAGCAAAGCAATATGTAAGTTTAGTGAAAGATCAGTTACCAAGTCTTCCAAAGAGAAATATAATAGTAGAGCCTGTAGGGAAAAATACAGCTCCATGTATTGCACTTTCAGCTTTTATAATAGATAAATACTATAAAGATGCTACTATTGCAGTACTTCCTTCAGATCATTTAATACCTAATGAAGATAAATTTAGGGAAACACTTAAGTCTGGTTATGAGTTTGTTAAGAATCAAGAAGATGCTATAGTAACATTAGGTATGAAGCCGGATAGACCTGAAACAGGTTATGGGTATATAAAATGCATAGATAAGGTTTGTGATGTAAGTGGTTTTGAAATAAGAAGTGTGGAGCAGTTTGTAGAAAAGCCTAATTTAGAAAGAGCAGAGCATTACTTAAAGCAGGGTAACTATCTTTGGAATGGTGGAATGTTTATATGGAAAACAAGTACTGTATTAAAACTTACAAATGAATATTTAAATAATACATATAACGTGCTAAGTGAAATTGCAACTACTAGTGAGGAAGAGTTTGATGCGGTATTAGAAGAAAAATATCCCGAAGTAGATAGTGTATCTGTAGATTATGGAATAATGGAAAATGCAAAAAATATATATGTTATTCCAAGTGATTTTGGCTGGGATGATGTGGGAACTTGGTATGCATTAGAAAGATATAGGGAAAAGGACGAAAATAACAATATATGTGTTGGCGATGTAAAACAAATTGACAGCACTAATAATATTGTAGTAGGAAATAATAAGCCTATAATCATTACTGGAATGAAAGATGTCTTTGTAGTTGAAAGTGATGATGTGATTTTTATTGGAAAGAAAGAAAATATTGAGAATATAAAAGAGATTAGAAGTAAATTTTGTTAAAAGGAAAGGTGAATATATAGTGAAAAAAGCGCTTATAACAGGAATAACAGGACAAGATGGTTCATATTTAACGGAATTATTATTAGAAAAGGGCTACGAAGTACATGGAATTATAAGAAGATCAAGCAGTTTTAATACTGGCAGAATAGATCATTTGTTTGAAAATCCTAAAATAGGAAATAAAACATTATTTCTTCACCATGGAGATTTAACAGATTCAAGTAATTTAAATAGATTAATAGAAAAAATTCAACCAGATGAAATATATAATTTAGCAGCACAAAGTCATGTCCAAGTATCCTTTGAAGTACCTGAATATACTGCTGATGTTACAGGAGTAGGTACATTAAGATTACTAGATGCTATAAGAGAGTCAGGAATAAAGTGTAAGTTCTATCAAGCATCTACTTCAGAGCTATTTGGAGGATTACCAGGAACAGCACCACAAAGTGAAAAGACTCCTTTTTACCCAAAGAGCCCATATGGAGTGGCAAAATTATATTCTTATTGGATAACAGTAAATTATAGAGAATCCTATGATTTGTTTGCATGTAACGGAATATTATTTAATCACGAATCCCCAAGAAGAGGAGAAACTTTCGTTACTAGAAAAATTACAAGAGCTGTAGCTAGCATAATGGCAGGAAAGCAAGAAAAGCTATCTCTTGGTAATTTAGATGCTAAAAGAGACTGGGGTTTTGCAGGAGATTATGTAGAAGGAATGTGGAGAATACTTCAGCAGGATAAACCAGGAGATTATGTTTTAGCAACTAATGAAACTCATACAGTAAGAGAATTTGTTGAACTTTCATTTAAAGAAGTCGGTATAGAAATTCAGTGGAAAGGTACTGGAGTTGATAAAAAGGGATATAATAAAGCTAATGGAAAACTTCTTGTAGATGTAAATCCTAGATACTTCAGACCAGCAGAAGTTGAGCTTTTATGGGGGGATTCTTCAAAAGCTGAAAAAGAACTAGGATGGGAAAGAAAAGTTGATTTCCCTGGCTTAGTAAAAATGATGGTAGATGGGGATATGAGAGGAATTGCGGGAATAAGTACTGAAGAATTTTTATCACAAAATGAAGCTGCCATATCAGAATAATGAAGACTATAGCATTTTATATATCTAATCATGGTTTTGGGCATGCATCTAGAAATATACCAATTATAGAGTCATTATTAACTAAATGTAAAGATATAAAGGTTATTATAAAATGTGGTAAAAATCAAATAGATTTTATGAAACAGCTTTTGGGGAAGTATTTTCCAAGAGTTGCTTTCTATGAAGAAGATATAGATTTAGGACTAGTATTAAAACAAGGTAGAATAGAAGTAGATAAGAGTAGACTTCAGCAAAAATTAGAGAAGTTTATAAGTTCATGGGATGAAAAAATAAAAAAGGGAAATAGTTTTCTATTAGAAAATAGAGTGGATTTAGTAATTTCTGATATAGTTCCTTGGATATTTAAGTGTTGTAAAGAACAAAGTATTAAATCTATACTTATATCTAACTTTACCTGGGTGGAAATATATAACGAACTATTTAATAATGATATATATAATACATATTTACAATGTTATAAGATGGCTGAACAAGTTTGGTTTTATCCTTTATATGGATATATAAGGGATTATATAAAGAATCCCAAATATATAGGATTATGCTGCAGAAAATTTAATGATGAAAATGTGGAATCTATAAAAGAAGCACATAAGCAGCCTATAGTTTTTGTAAGTGTGGGTAGATCAGTAAACTTAAAAGATGATATAAATGTAGAAGAATTACCCTATGATTTTATTTATACAGAAGGTATAAATTTAAAAGGGGAAAATACATATAAGCTGCCCATAGATACATTAAATACACAAGATTATATTAAGGCAGCAGATTATGTCATAACTAAAGCAGGATGGACAACAGCCTCAGAAGCTATTTGTGCTAAGAAACTAATGCTCGTTATAGAAAGAAATGAAATTGCTGAGGATAGAGCAACATTAGAAAATTTGATAAAACTGGACATAGCTTTGCCTATTAAACATGATGAATTCAATAACGATAATATCAGTAGGTTACTTATAAAGCTGAAAGAAAAAGCTTCAAGTTATAATAATTTACCTAGTATATATAATAATTCAGTAGATGAAATAGCTAACGATATATTAAAGTCCTTGACTTATTTTAAGGAGTGAAGAAAGTGAATAAAGACAGTAAAATATATGTAGCAGGGCATAAAGGATTGGTTGGTTCTGCTATAGTTAGAAAATTAAAAAAAAAGGGTTATACAAATATAATTGGAAAAACTCACAGTGAACTTGATTTAACAAATCAAAAAGCAGTAAGAAGATTTTTTGAAGAAGAAAACCCAGAGTATGTATTTTTAGCAGCAGCAAAGGTTGGTGGAATACATGCTAATAATACATATCCGGCAGATTTTATATATGAAAACTTACAAATACAAAACAATGTTATAGGAATGGCATATAAATACGAAGTTAAAAAATTAATGTTTCTTGGAAGTTCATGTATTTATCCTAAAATGTGTTCTCAACCAATAAAGGAAGAATACTTGCTTTCTGGATATTTGGAAGAAACAAATGAAGCATATGCATTAGCTAAAATATCTGGACTTAAAATGTGTCAATTTTTTAATAAGCAATATGGGACAAACTATATAAGTGTAATGCCTACTAATCTTTATGGGCCTTATGATAATTTTCATCCAGAAAATTCTCATGTAATGCCAGCATTAATTAGAAGATTTCATGAAGCAAAGGTTAATAATGCACCTGAGGTTGTAGTATGGGGAAGCGGAACTCCACTTAGAGAATTCTTATATTCTGAGGATATGGCAGATGCTTGCATTTACTTAATGGAAGCATATGAGGGAAATGATTTCTTTAACATAGGTACAGGTAAAGAAATCACTATAAGAGGGCTTGCAGAACTTGTTAAAGAAGTTGTAGGATATGAAGGGAAATTGGTATTTGATACTACTAAACCAGATGGAACACCTAGAAAGCTTCTTGATGTAAGTAGACTTGAAAAGGCGGGATGGTCTTATAAGACTAAACTTAGAGATGGAATTGAAAAGGCTTATGAATGGTTTGAAAATAATTATATCGTATAATTTTCTTGTATATATAGATTAATTCACTGTATGTTAAAGAGAGTGGTATTAAAAGCTAATCTAAAGAAATTAAAATGAAGTTAAGTATAATTAAATAGGAGGTTTATTGAGTAGCAATAGTAATAGTAATAATTAATTACAGAAGGGATTTTTATATGAGAGTAGCAATTGATTGTTATGAATTAGTTAAGGGACATGGTAAAAGTATAGGTATTTATAATTATTCTAAAAATTTGCTTGATGAGCTTTCAAAAAAGTTAAGTGATAAACATGAAGTTATTATTTTTGCAAATAAGTTTAATAAAGTTGATTTTGAATACGAAAATGTGAATACAGTTATAATACAGCGATCTCCATTAAAAACTAGTAATAAAGTTATATGGGAGATGTTGTTAATAAATACATATATAAAAAAATATAATATAGATGTGTTATTTTCTCCAAGAGGATATGTGCCACCCATTAACTCATGCAAGACATGTATAACCGTGCATGACTTAATTCCATTTTATTATTATGAAAATTATAAGGACAGTATAAAGTATTTGGAAAACCTCTATATACGCTTTAGATTGAAACAATCAGTATTAAAATCTGATAAGATTATTACAATATCACAGTATTCCAAAAATGATATTATTAAGAGATTCAATATTAAACACAATAATATAACTGTTATTCATAATGGAATTAAAAAAAAGCTAAAAAAGCATAATCAGGCAATTAAAATATGTGATAACTATATTTTTGCGATTTCATCTGATCTGCCTCATAAAAACTATATAGGTCTTTTAAAAAGTTATGCTATATATTATAAAAATTCAAAACACCCATTAAAATTAGTTGTTTGTGGAGTGAAAAAATATAGAGATTTTAGTAATCTCATAGAGAAAAATATATTTGAAAATATATTGCACCTAGAATACATTAGTGATGAAGAATTACAAAACTATTATGAAAAATGCTCCTTTTTTGTATTTTTATCTAAGATTGAAGGGTTTGGATTTCCGCCTTTAGAAGCTTTAATGTATAATAAGAATGTTATTTGTTCTAACACAAGTTGTTTTACAGAAGTATTAGGGGATTCAGTAGTTTATGTAAATCCCGATGATTATAGGGAAATATCAAAAGAGATGATAAATGTTGAAAATAATATTTATAATATTGACAATTCGTACAAAGAAGCGATTATTAAAAAATACGACTGGGAATCCTGTGCAAATGAGGTTTTTAATGTATTAAATACTTTTTTAAGTGAGGATAAATAATGAACAAATGTGATATATTAGGTGTTAAGATAAATGCACTAAGTTTACAGGAAGTTTTAGAACGTATAGAACAAAATCTTAATAACATTAAAGGAAAATATATATGTGTTTGCAACGTACATACTACGGTAATGTCATATGAGAACGTGTCATATAAGAATATACAAAGTAATTCTTATATATCGGTGCCAGATGGTAAGCCCTTAGCTCTAATATGTAAAAGAAAGTTTAAATATACAGATAGGATTACCGGTCCGGATTTAATGGATGAAGTATTTAAGATATCAGAAGAAAAGGGGTATACCCATTATTTTTATGGAAGTACCGAACAAACTCTTAAAAAACTTAAAGATAATTTAATCAAGAAATATCCAAAACTGAAAATAGTGGGTATGTACTCTCCGCCATTTAGAGAACTTAAAAATCATGAGGATGCTGATATTGTTAATAATATTAATAACTTAAGGCCTGATTTTTTATGGGTTGGATTAGGTGCACCTAAACAAGAAATATGGATGTATAATCATAGAATAATTATTAAGTCTTTAATGATTGGAGTAGGTGCTGGATTTGATTATTTTGCAGGGAATATAAAAAGGGCACCTAAATGGATGCAAAAATTTTCTTTAGAATGGCTATATAGATTATTGCAGGATCCTAAAAGATTATGGAGAAGATATTTAATTACTAACTCTAAATTTATTTACTATATGATTAGATCAAATAAGAGAAATACCTCCGTGTGATAGAATTGTGTTAAATTATATAAAGCATTTACAAAGTTTTCAAAGTGTCTAAATAATAAAATATCTATGAAAATATGTATTATAAAAAGAACATAACAAGCAATGATTTTATACTAACCTTTATGAAAGGATTAAGTTTATGAAGTTTTCAAAAAGTAATTTTTTATATGCTATCCTATTTGTTGCTATATTTTTGAGCAGAATTTTTGAGCATGGAATAGGTAAGTATATAATATTGGGATTTGCTTCAATATTTTTTATAATTATTAGTATTAAAAATAAAAGAATAGTTGACAATAGATTTTTCATTAAAACAATGTTAGTACCGCTATTTTGTATCGGATATTCCTTATTTATTGCTATATTTAATGGACTTGAACATGGGATGTATATGATAAAGTATTTTATATTTTTATTATATCCAGTTGTTATAGGATATTTATTTTCATATAGTTTAATCGATAAAAGAAAAATGATTAATATAACATTTATATCATTACTTTTATATACATTTATTGAAGATTCCCAAGTTTTATTAAACATGATACTTAATAGAAATTTTAAATTTTTAATGTTAGATACACATTTCAGTGTACTGGAATCATATAGTTCACATGTGTTTGGACTATATTTCATATATTTCTTAATAAATAAGGAAAAAAAGTCATATGTACTCGTATCGCTTTTGCTTATGATAATAGGAAATAAAAGGATAGTTGTCGCAGCTGCATTACTAAGCGTATTTTTATACTACTTCTTAAAGAGAATTAAAACACATAAGAAATTATATATTCTTATAATAATTACGTGCTTAGTAATCAGTCAGCTAATATTTGTTTATTTAATATATAGTAATAAGTTAGACATTATAATGAGTCATTATAATATTAATGGTATGGGAAGAATGAGTATATATAGAAATTTGGATGGATATTATAATTTCTCTTTAGCATATACAGGAAGAGGACTAGGTTTTTCTATGTATGTTTTAGATCAACATGAATACTTTACTAATAATTTGCATAGCGATATATTACTATATTATATTGAATTAGGATTTATGGGACTAATAATATATAATATTTTATTATATAACTTAACATATTATATAAGCAAAAGATATAAGAATATTACATTATTAAGTTTTATACTTATAACTTTCACTATGCTAATCAACTATTTTGATTTTATATCAATTAATATAAATTATACTGTAATTTTATATTCTATATTATTTAGTGAAGTTAATGATAATAGACGAAAGATAATAACTTCTAATTTATAATTGTTAAAAGATTGTTTAATACAAATAGCATATAAATTTTATGACATTAAATTTATAAATAGGGTTATTATAAATTATCACGTAATACTATGTATTGTTATAGAATATTTATAATGTAGTATTTTTCAATAGTTTATGATTATAACGGGTTATGTAATAGCAACATTATTATACTTATATATCACATGACTATAGTATCAAACAACAAAAGTAAATTAAGTAAATATTTAAAATGTAATATCATACATAGGTATTTTCTTATTATTAATAATTAAAGAATGTACTAAAAAAGCTTTTATTTAACATAAATACAAATTTTAATTTATAGGGTGAATATATATGAAAATTTTAATTATAAATGATTTGCTCATTTATGGCGGAGCAGAGATGCAAGGAAGAAGAGAAAAAGAAATATTAGAAAAAAATGGGCATGAGGTCTATTTACTAACTTTTGATGAAAAGTTCCCTGTTAATCATGAACTCTACAATTGTGAAAATAAATTTATAAATATAAAAATAAAAAATAAGGGTTTAATTGCAATATATAGAAAAATATTCAAAGATTATCAATTAATTAACAAGATAAAGCAAGTTATTGAAAAAATTGAGCCAAATATAATTCATATTAATAATTTATATTTGGCTCCATTTTCTCAATATAATGCTTTAGAACAATATAAGTGTGTACAAACTATAAGAGATTATTCAGCAGTATGTCCATTAGGAACTTGTATTTATAATAACTATAAAATTTGTAAAGGTATTAAATTTAATAAATGCAATATTAGTTGTAATTTTAGTCTTAAATCTAAGCTAAAGCTTTATAGATATAAGCAGGTGGACAAATTGAGGAAAAGTGTAGTAAATAAATTTATATGCCCTAGTGAAATGCTTACTGAATATTGTGAACAGCATGATTTTAATATTCAATGTATAAATAATTCTTTTGATTCAAATAAGATTAAGAGATTTAATAAAAAAGTTGATTTAAATAAGAAGAAGTATCTATATTTCGGTGTTATAAATGAAAATAAAGGAGTTTTTAAATTATTAGAGGCTTTTGAAGAGTTTTCAAAAGATAAAAATGTAGAGTTATTATTAGCAGGAAAAGTTGAAGATGAATTTAAAGATAAATTTAATAGCTATCTGAAAAACAATAAAAGATTAAGGTATTTAGGATATCAAGATTATGAAAAAATGTTATCAGTCTTAGAAGAAGTATATTCAGTAGTTATACCATCTCTATGGATGGAGAATTACCCCAATACTGTTTTAGAGGGAATGGTGACTGAATGTTTAGTACTAGGAAGTAATAGGGGTGGAATTCCAGGTATGTTGTCATATGATAGAGGGGTTTTATTTGATGTTATGAATAAAGATGATATTATAGACAAATTAAATATAAGCTATAATTTATCAAAAGAAAAGTATTTAGATATAGTTAATAGAGCTAAAGAATATGTTATAAGTAATAATAATACTGAAAAATATTATGAAAGGTTAATAAAAGTATTTAACAAAGTATTAATAGACCAATAAATTTATATTTTAAATTCATAATTTACAGATTTAAATGATCATAATTTTTAAATTTATTAGGAGTTTAGTAAAATGAAAGAACGTATAGACATAATTATAAATGTTTTACACGGAGGAGGTGCAGAGAAAGTATGTGTTAATTTGTCTAATAAGCTAATTGAAAAGAAATATGATGTAAGATTAATAGTAATGGATTTAAGTGATGCTGTATATAAAGATTACTTGGATAAAAATATAAAAGTTATTCATTTAAATAAAAAAAGTATCAAAAAATCAATTAGGTCTATTTTAACTTATTTAATAAGAGAAAAGCCTAAAAGGATATTAACATTTAATTATAGTTTTGCAATAATATTAGTTATTTTAAGGAAGATATTTCATTTGGAGTTTCAAATAATAGCAAGGAATATGAATACCCTCTCTAAGCAAGGTAATAGAAGTAGGATAGCTGAATTTCTTATAAAAAGGTTATATAAAAATGTGGATTTATTAATTTCTCAATCACAAAACATGGCTGAAGATTTAATCAAAAATTACGGGTTTGCAGGTAATCAAATAAAGGTAATAAATAATCCTATATCCTTAATTATTGAAGAAAAGGTTAAATCTCTTAATTATTCAAAGAAAATGCCTAAGAATAATAAAGAAGTTTTGTATATGGGAAGATTGGTACCACAAAAAGGTTTGGAATTTTTATTGAGTGCATTTAATATGTGTCTAAAAATCAAATCAGATTTGAAATTAAAAATCGTAGGGGAAGGTCCCTTAAGGAAAGAACTAGAAAAAAAGGCTAAGGAGCTTGGTATATCGGATAGAGTTATTTTTAAAAATTTTACTCATGATGTAGTCGAATGTTATAAAGATGCTAGTGTTACAGTTCTTAGTTCATATTATGAGGGTTTTCCCAATGTACTAATTGAATCTATTGCAGTAGGAACACCCATAGTAGCGTTTGATTGTCCATCTGGTCCACGAGAAATTATTGAAAATGGTATTAATGGATTTTTAGTTGAATATCAGAATATAGAAGATTTATGTAAAAAAATTTTAATGGCTTTAGATTATGAATGGGATTTAAAATTAATTCAAAAAACTTCACAAAGATTTACAAGTGAAAAAATAATTGATGAATACATAGATGCTATTTTTGGTTTATAAATATGAATGTCATAAAAAGTATGTTGACAAAAATATTTATAAATAAGGATAATGGTAAAGTTTATTTAGTATATCTATATAAAGATTAGCAAAGCCATTATAAAAAGTTTAACGAGAGGTGAAAAATGAGTTCTTCAATTAAGAATCTACTGAAAAAAAGTAATAGTACAGTTAGTTTATATAATTTGTTAATGCAAATATATTATAAACATTGCGTTAGCGATATTGATTTTATTAAAAAAATGTATAAAAAAAAGTTCAATAAAGAGTTCAACTTAGAAAACCCACAAACTTTTAATGAAAAACTTCAGTGGTTAAAATTATACGATAGAAATCCATTATACACTAAATTGGTAGACAAGCATGAAGTTCGAAAATACATAGCTAAAACTATAGGTAAAGAATATCTTATTCCTTTAATAGGAGTGTGGGATAGATTTAATGATATTGATTTTTCTAAATTGCCAAATCAGTTTGTATTGAAATGCACTCATGACTCAGGTGGACTTATAATATGTAAGGATAAAAACAAACTAAACATCGATGTAGCAAAAGAGAAAATAAACAAAAGTTTAAGAAGAAACTATTATTATCATTCTAGAGAATGGCCATATAAAAATGTAAAGCCGAGAATTATATGTGAGAAGTATATGGTAGATGAATCATGTGTAGAGCTTAAAGATTATAAATTCATGTGTTTTAATGGTGAAGTAAAATGCTCATTTGTCTGTTTAAATAGAAATTCACCAAATGGATTAAATGTTGATTTTTATGATATGAATTGGAAGCCTATGCCTTTTGAAAGGCATTATTCAAGTAGTGGAGTTTTAATACCTAAGCCAAAGAATTTTAATAAGATGGTTCAATTTGCAGAAAGATTATCTAAAGACATACCATTTGTAAGAGTAGATTTTTATGAAACAAATGGGCTATTGTACTTTGGAGAATTAACTTTTTATCCTGGTGCAGGATTTGAAGAATTTACTCCAGAGTTCTATGATTACTTATTAGGTAGTTGGATAGAACTACCTGATAAATATTTAGATATAAATAATAAAAGAGGTTTATAAAGATGTTTGATTTTAATAGGATATATGAAAAAGCAATATATAAAAACCTTAAAAGATATAAAAGAGGAAAATTAAATAGAATACTATCAAAAATATGGGGATTTATATTACGTTTTATATTTAATTGTGATATTTGTTTGGGAGCTATTATTGAAGAAAATGTTAAAATTCCACATGCTGTAGGAATTGTAATTGGCAGTACTGCTGTTATTGAAGAAGGAGTAGTTATAATGCCTAATGTTGTTATAGGGGCTAGTAAGTTTCCACCTGAAAAAAATGGTGAAGGAAAACGTCATGCTACAATCAAGAGGAATTGTTTGATAGGAGCAAATGCTGTTATTATAGGGAATATTGTAATTGATCAAAATTCAACTATTGCTGCTGGAGCGGTTATAACAAAGGATATCCCACCCAATTCAATTGTAATTGGAAACAATAATATTTTACAAAAATATAAGTGAATCTTATTATACTAAGTTAGATAAAAGTACATGAATAATATAATAGTTGGCTAAATGATATTTTATGAGTGATTATTACTAAAATATATATGCATAATAAAGTAATCTTATAGAAATGTAGGTGTTTATTATTAATATAAAATTACATGGAATGTTAAGAATATAGGAAACTAGTTTTCAATAGCTTAAAGGAGAAAATCACAGTGAAAGAAGAGAATCTTAAAAGTAAATTTGTAAATGCAACTAAATGGTCAACCGTTACAGAAATAGCTGCAAAATTAGTTAGTCCTATTACAAATATGATTTTAGCTAGAATTATTTCACCAGAAGCCTTTGGTGTAGTTGCCACTGTAACTATGATTATGAGCTTTGCAGATATGTTTACCGATGCAGGGTTTCAAAAATATTTAGTGCAAAATGAATTTAAGGATGAAAGTGAAAAATTTAAAAATGCCAATGTAGCATTTTGGACTAACTTGGGAATATCAATTTTTTTATGGATAATTATTATAATATTTCGTGAAAAAATCGCAATATCAGTTGGAAATCCTGGATTAGGTAATGTTATTGCTATAGCTTGTGTTCAGTTATTACTTACATCTTTTTCAAGTATACAGATGGCACTTTATAGGAGAGATTTTGATTTTAAAACTCTCTTTTTAGTCAGAATGGTTTCAGTTTGTATACCTTTTATTATAACAATACCACTAGCTTTTTTAGGATTAAGTTATTGGGCACTTATTATTGGGACTATTTTCATTCAGATTTCAAACGCCATTATATTAACTATTAAATCAAAATGGAAGCCATACTTATTTTATAATGTCGAAATATTAAAAGAAATGCTGACATTTAGTATTTGGTCATTGATTGAAGCTATTTCAATTTGGTTTGCTACTTGGGTAGATATGTTTATTATCGGAACTTCTTTGAGTCAGTATTATTTAGGAATATATAAGACATCAATTGCCATGGTAAATACTCTTATGTCATTGATAACTGCATCAATAGTACCTGTGCTTTTTTCAGCTTTATCTCGTTTACAAAATGATACTACAAAATTTAATAAAATGTATTTTGATACTCAAAAAATCGTGTCTATTTTTATATTTCCACTTGGTATAGGAGTTTATTTATATAGCGATTTAGCTACCAAAATACTTCTAGGAGGCAAATGGGAAGAAGCTAGGGAAGTAATAGGTATATGGGCTTTAACAAGTGCAATAGCTATAGTTTTTGGACACTTTTGTAGTGAAGTATATAGAGCTAAAGGTAGGCCTAAACTATCATTTTTAGCTCAAATATTACATTTAGTTATTCTTGTTCCAGTTTGTATAATAAGTTCTAAGTACGGATTTTGGGTACTAGTTTATGCAAGATCGTGGATACGTATAGAGGGGATTTTAGTTCATTTTATTATAATGAAGTTTGTAATAGGAATTTCAGTAGTAAACACCTTTAGAAATGTAATGCCAACAGCAATTTCATCAGTCGTTATGGGAGTATTAGGTTGTTTTTTACAACAAATAAGTAAAGATTTGTTATGGAGCTTTATATCAATTATAATATGTTCTATATTTTATTTTGGAGTTTTATATTTATTCTCAGATATGCGAAAAGAAATAAATAGAGTAATAATAACATTAAAAGGAAAATTGATGAGAGATAAATATAAGGTTGCTTGTAATAAAGAGAATTAAAATACAGTTTATATACAACAAATTATGATGTTAAGGATTGATTGTAACTTAAGTAATTTTGAGGAGGGACATGCTGGTGAGTGCAGCAGTAAATAGCAAAAGGGCTTATGTTAATAAGTATATAAATAACAAGACAGAGCTTAAAGAATTTTTAGAATATGAAAGTATCAAATATGGTAGAAAAAATACTAGAATGCCTTTTATATGTTTGACTGAACAATCATATCTTTATAAATATAACGTATTTTTACGTAAGACTGAATACTATATAAATACTGGGAAAAAATTTAGAGGACTTTTGTACAAAGCATTATTGTATAGATATGGAAATGATCATCAGATACATATTCCAATTAATACATTTGATAGAGGATTAAAATTAATGCATTTAGGTCCAATTCTAGTAAATGGAAGAGTTAAAGGTGGGAAGGATATATCTTTGCATATAAATACAAGTATAGTTGCAGGAGGAACTAATGATGGTACACCTATATTAGAAGATGGTGTGATAGTAGGTGTGGGAGCTGTAATTGTTGGCGATATTAAGCTTGCAAAGAATATCGCAGTAGGCGCTAATTCAGTAGTTAATAAAACCTTTGAAGAAGAAAATATTGCTATAGCAGGTGTGCCTGCTAAGAAAATAAGCAATAATGGAAGATTAGAGTGGAATAAAAAATAAGTATTTAATAATAAGTAGTATTGTAATTGCAAAGAATATGAAGATTTCACCAAGAGATTATTTGTAATTTTAAAATATATTATTTTGTATACCATTAAATAATTGAAATTAAGTTAGCTATAAATTTCAAAAAATATAACTAAAGGAAGGTAATGCATTATGTACAAAATAGCAGTAGCAGGAACAGGTTATGTAGGCCTTGTGGCAGGGGTTTGTTTTGCTGAAGTAGGCCATCAAGTTACTTGCGTAGATATTGATGAGAATAAAGTGGAATTAATGGAGAGTGGAGTATCTCCAATTTATGAAGCAGATTTAGAAGGACTAATGAAAAAAAATTATGCAGAAGGTAGACTTCATTATACCACTGACTATAAATCAGCTTATAGAGATGCAGATGCTGTATTTATAGGGGTTGGAACTCCAGAGCAGCCAGACGGTTCTGCAAATTTAAGCTACATAGCAACTGTTGCAAGACAAATTGCTGAAACTATAGAGAAAGATTGCCTTGTGGTAGTAAAATCTACAGTACCTGTAGGAACAAATGATAAGGTAGAGCAGTTTATTAAGGACTTCTTAGTTAATGATGTAAAGGTAGAAGTAGCTTCTAATCCAGAGTTCTTAGCTCAAGGAACAGCAGTGCATGATACCCTTAAAGCAGCAAGAATTATCATTGGGACAGAAAGTAAATGGGCTAAAGATATTTTAATGAAAATATATGAGCCATTTAGCCTTCCTATAGTATCTGTAAGCAGAAGATCAGCGGAGATGATAAAATATGCATCCAATGATTTCTTAGCATTAAAGATATCCTATATGAATGATATAGCTAACCTTTGTGAACTTGTAGGAGCTAATATTCAAGATGTAGCTAAAGGTATGAGTTTTGATGAGCGTATTGGAAGTAAGTTTTTAAATGCTGGTATTGGTTATGGCGGTTTATGTTTCCCTAAGGATACAAAAGCTCTTGAATATTTAGCAAGACAAAATGGCTATGAGCTTAGAACCATAAAAGCAGCTATTGATGTTAATAAAGATCAAAAGACTATGTTATATAAAAAGGCTTCTAGACGTCTTATCACATTTAACGGACTTAAGGTGGCAGTACTTGGTCTTACATTTAAGCCAGGGACAGATGACTTAAGAGAAGCGCCATCCCTTGAAAATGTACCGCTACTATTACAATGTGGAGCAGAAATTTATGCTTATGATCCTGTAGGTGAAGATAACTTTAAAAAGGTATATTCAGAAGGAAAACATGGACAAGGTTCTATAAGATATGTGCATAGTGCTGAAGAAGCTTTAAAAAATGCTAATGTATGCTTTATCTTTACTGAATGGGGAGAAATTAAAGCTGTAAAACCAGAGGATTATAAAAAGCTTATGAGAACACCTTTGGTATATGATGGAAGAAATATCCATAGTGGCGAAAAAATGAGACAATCAGGAGTGGAATACTATTCCATAGGAAGACCAAATATGGAAGCTTCTCAGGCTATTGTTGAAGCAGCGGCAACTAAGAACTAATATTATATAACTTAAGAATTATGTGATTTGTAACAAATAAATAAATTTAGATAAGTGTGCTATTTATGATAAAATAGTACACTTATTTTTAAGGAGGAAGAAATATGAACTATAAAACCTTAGATACAAGCAAAACATACCTTGTAACTGGAACTGCAGGTTTTATTGGATTTTACTTATCTAAAAAGCTTTTAGAACAAGGCTGTACAGTAATTGGTGTTGACAATATAAATGACTATTATGATGTAAATCTTAAATATGCAAGATTAGAAAAACTTAAACCTTTTGAAAAGTTTACATTCATCAAAGGAGACATCTCAGATAAGGCTATGATAATGAAAACATTTGAAGAGCATAAGCCTAATATTGTAGTAAATTTAGCTGCACAAGCTGGAGTTAGATATTCCATCGAGAATCCAGATGTATACATTGGAAGTAATATAATAGGCTTTTTTAACATTCTTGAAGCCTGTAGATATAATCCGGTAGATCACCTTGTATATGCATCTTCAAGTTCTGTATATGGCTCTAATAAAAAAGTACCTTTTGAAGAATCAGACTTTGTAGATCATCCTGTATCTTTATATGCTGCTACAAAGAAATCAAATGAATTAATGGCTCATACTTATAGCCATCTATATAACATACCAGCTACAGGATTAAGATTCTTTACGGTCTATGGGCCGATGGGAAGACCTGATATGGCTTACTTTGGATTTGCAGATAAGTATTTTAAAGGAGAGCCTATTAAGATATTTAACAACGGTGATTTTGAAAATGACTTATATAGAGACTTTACATATGTAGATGATATTGTAGAAGGAATAGAAAGACTTCTTAGCAATCCTCCTACTACTATAGCAGATGGGAAGGGTATTAAGGAAGCTGTACACAGAGTATTTAATATCGGAAACAATAGCCCTGAAAAACTAATGGCATTTATAAGGGCTTTAGAGAAAGCTTTAAGCAATACATTAGGTAGAGCAGTAGAATTTGAAAAAATATTTGAACCTTTAAAAGCTGGGGATGTACCTGCAACCTATGCTTCTACAGATAAACTTCAGGAAGCTGTAGGATTTAAACCATCTACATCTATTGATGAAGGACTAAAAAGATTTGCGGATTGGTATGTAGAGTATTATGGGGTAAATTAAATATATTTGTGCATTATATCTTAATTTAATTATAAGAGAACTTATGAGGGGGAGTTACACATGAAAATTAGAAAAGCCGTCATTCCAGCCGCAGGTCTAGGTACTAGATTCCTGCCTGCAACTAAAGCCCAACCAAAGGAGATGCTTCCTATAGTAGACAAGCCTACTATTCAATACATTATAGAGGAAGCAGTGGAGTCTGGAATAGAGGAAATACTTATAATTACAGGTAGAAACAAAAGAAGTATCGAAGATCATTTTGACAAATCTGTGGAATTAGAATTAGAACTTGAGCAAAAAAATAAACAGGATTTGCTTAAGCTTGTTCAAGATATAAGTAACTTAGTAAACATACATTTCATAAGACAAAAGGAACCTAAAGGTCTTGGTCATGCCATACACTGTGCTAAGAGCTTTGTAGGCAATGAGCCCTTTGCTGTAATGCTTGGAGATGATGTGGTGGATAATGAAGTACCTTGCTTAAAGCAGCTTATAGATTGTTTTAGTGAATATAAGACATCAGTGCTTGGAGTTCAGCGTGTGGCACAAAGTGAAGTTTCTAAATATGGTATTGTTAAAGATTTAAAAATAGAAGATAGAGTTTGCAAGGTTAAAGACTTAATAGAAAAGCCAAGCATAGAAGAAGCTCCATCAAACATAGCAATTCTAGGAAGATATATACTAATGCCAGAGATATTTAGTATATTAGAAGACACAAAGCCAGGTAAGGGTGGAGAAATTCAGTTAACAGATGCATTAAAAACACTTCTATCCCTTCAAGCAATTTATGCCTATGAATTTGAAGGCAGAAGACATGATGTTGGTGATAAATTAGGATACCTTCAAGCAACAGTAGAAATGGCTTTAAAGAGAGAAGACTTAAGAAAGCCTTTTATGGAATACTTACTAAATATAATTAAATCAGAGGAAATTAAAACCTTTACTGAAGCTTCTAACGAAGCAGCGGCAACCGAATAAATTACAGTTAAACTCAGGGGTCAGGCACCTGGATTTAACTTTAAGAAAGTGTAACTCAGTAGAATTAAGAGATATGGCATATTCTTGATTCTACTGGTTTTTTTTATTATTGTAAATCATCATAATACCTACAAAATTAATTTTCACCATTAACCCTATAGTTATTCTCCTTTCCTTGTATTTCTATGGTGTTGCCCCTGCACATTTCAAGTATTCGGCTTCCTACTGCTTCGTCAAGTTCTAGAAGCTTTTCCATGGTGTATTCGCTAGATATTATCATGGGAAGGTTATTTAAATATCTGTAATTAATTATTTCAAACATAATGTTTATATCTGATTCGGTGATTTTGCCTTTAAATAAGTCATCTATTACTATAAGCTCTGAGGTTTTGTATTTTCCAAGAATTAAGCTGTAGCATTCACCATCCAGCATATTTTGCTTGATTTTAGTTATAACATCCCTATAGGGCATGTAAATAACCTTTACTCCCTTGTCTATTAAATTAAGGGCTATAGCAGTGCACAGGTGAGTTTTCCCACTTCCAACTTGTCCAAGAAAAGTTATGCTGTTATTTTTTGTGTGTTTTATTTCATTAAAACTTTTAAGGTAGTTTAAAGCTGCCATTTTGCATTTTCTGCTTACAGCATTATATATCTTATAGTTTTTTAAATTAAGCTGTGAGCTATCCACATTTAGCCCTGCAAGTTTCCATTTTGACTTAATATTACTTTTCATGGTGCAGCTGCAGGGAGTAATAATATCTTGATATCTGTCATCACTTTTTACAATAAAGCCAACCCCTCTGCATATAGGACAAACATCATAAAAATTCTGCGAAGTCCTCATCTGTAAACTCTGGAAGCTCTGGTTCATCTGGTCTAAATCCTGCATATTTTCCTTGGACTTCTCCCTGAGTCTTTTTATTATAGTTTGAATGTTGTCTGGCTCCCCAGTTTGAACATTTCTTTGTTCCATGATTATCATCCTTTCCTTCTTTTATTGCCTTAGGGGCAGAACCTTTACTTTCTAGGTGTATCTTCTGATTTTTATGGGATTCTTTATAGTTTTGCATATATTCCTCAGCTTCACTTAAGGTATGCAAATTAAGATCTATCCAGTTATACAAGATAGACTCTATGTATCTAAAGGTTCTAACCCTGTTTTCCACAGCAATTTCCATGGCTTTTATAATTAAATCTCCGCCTTTTAAATCCTCATACAAAAGCCTTAATTTTTCACGCTCATGGGGAGTTGGCAGGTGAATGTTTGAGCTGAAAAAGTTAATAACAGCATCAAGGTCCCTAGGGTTGAAACAAGCATTCTTGTCATTATTCCCATGGACATTTGGTCTTACAATTTTCCCTGTCTTCTCTGCTTTGTAATCTGCGCTCAGGGGCCTATTCTCAACTTCTACTACAACATCCTTGAGGTTAGTCTCTGGAGTAATCTCTGGTATTGGTTTAGTGAAATTAACTTCATCCACTGCTAAGTTTGAGCAGCTGGTCTCGTGAGTGGGTTCATCCATTTGCTCTTTATTAGCATAGATTAAGCTATCACTTTTTTCTTGAAGCTTGTCTAAGGCATCATAATCTATGCTGTACCACTTAGTTTTATCCATCTTACATTTGTTGAAATTTCCAGATAGGATTATTCCCATGTCTTCAAGTTTTTTTATAAGTCTTCTTATGGTGCTTTCACAAAAGAAGGGCAGCTGTTTTTGCCAATTTGTATAGCTGTTAAATATCCAGGGTCTTTCCTCTATGATATGAGTGGATTTTTCAAGCCAATAACTCATTTGCTGAAGGATTATACTCTCAGACACTCCAAGTACTACTGCTAGATTTACATCAATAACAACACATTTTTTATCCATTATACTTTTCTCCTTTGTTTTTTCTTCTTTTGGGGCCAGACCCCTGGGGTTAAATTCCAGGGGTCTGGCCCCAAAGAAATCCTCTCTCTATACATAAACAAATCATCTTCCTCAAAAAAGACAGGAAAGTAAAAAAACTTTTTTTACTTTCCTGTCTTTTTTGGAGAGACTTATTTGTTTTATATAATATACAGGGATAAATTATCCTAATGTGTAAATATAAGTATTATACAAGGGGGAGTGTTATAAGATGACAGATTATGAAGCTAAAAGATTATTAGATGAAATGAAGTATGTGTTTGGGGAAGAAACATCACAGCACTGGAATGATATTGAAAGATGTATAATTTCATATGCTAAAGGATGCTGTAATAGCAAATATTTTGCTTGGCAGGACTTAGAGGAGCTTATTTCGCAATCAATTATGGCTCTTTTTGAACTGCATAAAAAAATTGAAAAGGAAAATAAAAAAGTAAATCAGTATTATGTTATAAAAGCAATGAAAAACTTTTTTATAAATATGTTTAGAAAAAGAGAGAAAAGGAGAAAAATCAGGAAGGAAGATAAATATTTAAGAGAAACCTATGGCGAAGATGGGTACCTTGATATGCTTGCTGAAGAATCTAGTCAAGTAATGCTTCACACTGTAGAAGATGAACTTGTATATAGTCCTTTAATTAGTACTATTGAAGATAGGTTAAGTGATCAAAGTAAAGATGTGCTGGAATTTATTTTAAAAAATCAAGATATTACTGCTGAGGCCTATGCAAGGTATAGAGGGTTAACATATCATACAGCTTTAAAAAGGATTGAAAGGTTTCAAAGACAAGCAAAGGAGCAAATGTATATGTGGGGGAAAGAACATAAAGATGAGGCACAGCTTATGGCGGAGGTATTTAAGTATATATCTGCTTAATTTTAATATCCACTGACAGTACTATTGGAAGGAGAAACTTTTTGAATATGAATGACTTTAAGAAAGAAAACTCTATGCATTTAGAAGAATTAGCTCTTAAAGCTCAAAGTGGAGATAAAAAATCTTTAGAAGACTTAATTAAGTATTTTAAGCCCTATATAGTAAAGCAAGCTCGCTGTACCTATGTAAAGGGCCATGAAATTCAGGATTTAGTTCAAATGGGATATGTAAGCCTTATAAAAGCAATAAAAATGTACAAGCCTAGTAATAAGAATTTTAATTATTATGCGCTGGCATCAATTAAGAGAAACTTTTACTACCTTATAAGGCAGGAATCCCGGCACAATGGGGAATACAGCATGGAATTTGAAACAGGGGAAGGACTGACACTGCAAGACGGACTAGAGGGTAACTCTGATTTAGAGGAGGAGTATTTAAAGAAGGAGACTTATAAAAGACTTAGACAGGGCATTGAAAAATTAAGTAAAGAAGAAAAGGAAATGATTAAATGGGTGTATATTGATAGGAAAAGGCTTAAGGAATACGCAGTGATGAAGGGGGTTAGTTATAATCAGGGGCGGTATAGGATGCAGCAGATACTAAAAAAACTTAGAGAGGGCCTTGAGTAACCAGCTGTTATAGTTCCTAGTACATAATCCCTTAATCTTAATAAAAATTATCTCTCAAATTTTCGTCACTTTCCTTTTTATTGCATATTAAATAGTGAAACATCTTAATGAATTGGGATGTGATAATGAAAGGAGTTGATAGTATGGCTGTTACAGCTGACATGGTTAAAAAGTCTTTAATTCTTGAATATGTGGTGGGAACAGATGATGAGGGCAAAGACGTTCTTGGAAGTCAAAGATTCTCCAAAATCAAGACTGCTGCAACTGATGATGCCTTAAATGCTGTGGCACAGGCAATTGCACCTGTACTTAAAAATGGACTTTTGTATGTTAAAAAAGAAGAAGATAGCGTGCTTGGTTAATTAAAAAGGAGGAATGATTTATGGCTAAGAGTTTAGTTTTATCCTTTGTGAATGTTGGAGGAAAAAAAACAAGCATCACTGTAAATAATATAAAGGATGCAGTAACTGCTGCAGAAGCTAATAACCTTATGGACACCATAGTTGATCAAAATGTATTTGAAACTAAGAATGGGGATTTAGTAAGCAAGAGCGGTGCTTATATGGTAGATAGAGAAAAAACTGAAATAGAAATATAGAGGCTGGGGCCAGGCCAATGGGAATAAATCTCGGGGCCCTGACCATTTGGATAAGTTTTAAGCAAGTTTTGTTTAAATGTGATATAATATAAATTGAGGCAAATTTAGTTGGGGACCATAATGCTAATAGAAGTCATTATGGTCTCTATATTATTTGATTAAAAACTTTTATTTATAGAAACTATAAACCTTTAAAGGAGTTGATTTTTATTATGAAAAAGCCAAATAAGGGTAAGGCATTAACCCAGGAACAGGCAGAGCAGAGAATACTAGAGATTATGTCAGAACCACAAGCAGTACCTGCATCAAAAGGAGCAGGAAAGGTAAACAAGCCTCTAAATTAAGAATGGCAATGTTTTATGTCACGTAAGATCAGGCTATTATCTTCAGGCACAGCCTGAATTCTAACACTCTTGTAATAAGGAAGATCCTAGATAATTTCTAGTTTAATAAAAACTGCCCTTATCATTAAAAGTAAGGGCAGTTTCTTATTTACTCATAATACTTTTGCACTAATAACAGATAGGTTCTTCCCACCATCCAAAAGCAACTCTACCTGAAGCTGATAGCTGCGGCATTTCTGGATTAGATAAGAAAATGAGAAAGGAGCCGCCAGGTGGGAAAATAAATTTTCCTTGTTCATCATCTACCAAAGTGGTCTCTGGCTGACCTCTTCTTACGAAAGCTTTAATTCCTCCAGTAGGTTCTCCCTCCACATTATTTGCATATTGAAGTTTTACTCTAGGCTCTGGCAATGGACAAAGCGCTTGGTTAGAAGGAGTTACCAATGATGATGTCTGAGGTGTTCCAGGTGGCTCAGCGTTAAACCAAATTTGAGCTCTAAATGGAGACTCAGATACATCACTTACAGTCCAAACAGTTACATGCAAGTTTACTCCTGAATTAATTGGATTATATAATCTAGCCCAAGCACTTGTCCCCATACCAAAGGAAAGATTATCGGCATAACCTACAAAATACTTTCCTTCTAGAGACTTGGCCAAGTTAATGGGAACCGAAACAGTGTATTCTAAAGATGGTTTATATATAGATGGCCTTGGACAATTACAATATGGATAACATCCATAGTATTGCTGAGGATAGTTCATCATATTGTAGCAAGGACAGCTAGATTCATTTTGACATTGTCCAGGGTAATTAGCATTAGGATAGTTATTCATAACTTACAACTCCTTTTAAATAGGGTTCAATTTATTATATGAGTCAAAATGTAAGTGGTGAATAACTTGAATGGGGCCAGACCTTGGATATTTTCACCCAGGGGTCTCGCTCCTAGGAAAAAATGTATTTTTATCTTAAATGATTTGATATAATAATATCAACAGAATACACATTAATATCATTAGATATGTGATATACGGGGGAGAACTTTATGAAGTTATTTAACATGAAAAAAACAAAAACTAAAACCATAGGAATTATTGCATCTTTAGTAATATTTATAAGCGGCTTTAATTATTCATATGTCAATGCAGCAGAAGGAAGTGTTTTATCAGAAGCTAGAAATATAATTCAAAATTATTATTTAAATGATGTTTCTGATGAGGTTTTAAATTCTACTTCTATAGAAGACATGGTAAAGCAGCTTAATGACCCTTACTCTAGTTATTTTACCAAAGAAGAATATGAAAGCTTCACCGGTAGTATAGATAATAAGTTTACGGGTATTGGGATACAGGTACTTACGGATGAAGAGGGAATAAAGATAACGAGTGTTTTTAACACTTCTCCAGCTGAAGAAGCAGGATTAAAGGCAGGAGATATTATTATAAAAGCAGATGATGTTACTTTAAAGGGATTGTCTTCAGAACAGGCTATAAGTTACATAAAGGGAGAAGAAGGAACAAGTGTACATCTTGTTATACAAAGAGGTATAAGCACTTTTGAGGTTAATGTAATAAGAAAGCAAATATCTCTTCCTACAGTAGAGGGTGAGGTTTTAAATAATCATATAGGATACATAGAAATTAATTCATTTGGAGAAAATACCCCAGATGAATTTAGACAAAACCTAGATAAGTTGGAAAAGGCTAATGTAGAGTCATATATAGTAGATTTAAGATATAATTCAGGTGGATATGTAGAGGCAGCTAGAGATATTGGGGGATATTTTATAGGAGACAAATCTCTTATGGTAATAAAAAATAGAACAGGAGCTTCAGCAAGTTTTAAAGCTTATAAGCATGACATGATAATAGAAAAACCTGTGATTTTTTTAATCAATCAGTATAGTGCCAGTGCCTCTGAACTTTTATCAGCAGCGGTAAAGGATTATAAGAAAGCTATTTTTATTGGGAAAACTACTTATGGAAAGGGAGTTGCTCAAGGTATATTTCCTTTAAGTGATGGAAGTTTTATTAAGCTCACTACCTATGAATTTTTATCTCCATATAAAAATACTATTAATCACGTGGGAGTAAGTCCAGATTTTCAGGTGGATGATAAGGATATTGATTCATTATATTTATCAGATCTTCTTTTAAGTGAAGCAGATAATAGTAAGAATATAGAGTCATTAGATAATAAACAAGGCTATATAAAGGTTTTAATTAATAATAAAAGCTTTTATATAAATATTAATGAAGCTAGAAAAGATGAAAATTGGGAAACTTATAAATATCTTATAGAGAATACAGATACTGATAACTTGTTCTTAGGTAAGGGAAGTGGATGGACAAGTTTTGCTAGTGAAGGTTTAGATGGAAACTTGGAAGATAAAACAAATCTTTTATATCCTAACGATAAGGTTTTAAAAAGCTTAACTAAAAATAGTAAAGATAAAACATTTACCATAAAGTTTAATAAGGCAGTAGACCCTAAAACTGCAAATAATGAAACTATTGAACTAATAAATGGAGATACTGGACAGCGTATATCAGCAAATATAGAAGTAACACAGGGTAGTAAAGCTACCATAAGCTTAAAAGATGAATTACAACAGGGCTCGTACTATCTTGTAGTAAGTGACAAGGTAAAGGATGAAGAGGGCAAGAAGTTAAGAAAGGAAACAGTAACAAAGGTTCAAGTAATAAATTAGGGGCCAGACCCCCGGGTAATTTAACCAGGGGTCTGGCTCTTATTGTAGACAGCAACATTTCCATTAATAATTATGATATACTTAAATTGTTGTTGTATAATTTTAAGAGAATTGAAATAAAGGATGGGGAAGTTTTATTATGAAATGGAATAAAACATATTTTAAATGGATATTGGTACTAGCTTGGATGATAGTCATATTTTTATTTTCCAATGATCCTGCAGCTGTATCAGATGAAAAAAGTGGATTTGTATTAAGAACCTTAAATGCTTTAGGCATAGATTTAAACAGTTACTTTGGAGAGCTGGCTAATTTTATAGTTAGAAAAGCTGGTCACTTTACGGAATATTTTATATTATATGCATTATTATTTAATGCTCTACAAGACACATCTTCTTTAAAGCAAAGCTTAATTATATCTTTGGGAATAACATTTTTATATGCATGCTCAGATGAGTTTCATCAAATTTTCATTCCAGGAAGGGAAGGAAGATTTAAAGACGTTTTAATTGATACTTCAGGTGGAATTTTTGCAGGCATACTGATGAAAATTAAAAGTGCCACCCACGTGGCAAGTGGCAAGTTGATGTAAAAAAGGGTCCAGACTCCTGGGGGCAAATCCCAGGGGTCTGGCCCCTTTTTTAGTAAATTTATATTTCACAGGCTACTGTAAATCCTTCTTCCACAGCATCCATGATTCTTCTTGCTTTCTTTGCATCACCTATAGTATATACTTCTTTGAAGTTATTTTTAATGTCCTCAGCAATTTCATCATTAGGCTTATATCCAGCGGCAATAATTACATTGTCAGCTTTGATTTCACCATCTTCAAGAATAACTCCGCTTTCAGTTATTTCTTTTACTTTAGCATTAACGTGCTGCTCAACACCATTTTTATTTAAAACTTCAAATAAGTGTCCTACAAAGGTAGCACCGATATCCTTTGCTATTGCATCCATCATTTCTATAATGTGAACTTTAATGCCTTGAGTAGCAAGGTATTTTGCAGTTTCAGTTCCTACAAGTCCTCCGCCTATGATTGCAACGGTGGAGCCAACCTTAGCATCTCCATTTAGCACATCTTCAGCAAGCACTACATTTTTAGATTCGATTCCCTTTATTGGAGGAACAGTTTGTGAAGCACCAGTTGCTATAATTACTGCATCTGGGTTTAAGTCTTTTATATCCTCATGGGATTTAACATCTTGCTGTACAAATTTAATTCCAAGTCTTACATATTGATTATATAAGTAATCTCTAAAGAATAGGAATGTATCTTTTTCAGGTGGAGTAGATAATATTTCCATCTTACCGCCAACCTTATTTACTTTATCTACAATTGTTACATTGTGGCCTCTAAGTCTTGATACTCTAGCAGCTTCAAGTCCAGCAGGGCCTGCACCAATGATTATGACGTTCTTAACTTCAGATGATTTTTCAATTTTTCTTTCTCTATCGTATCCAGCACGAGCATTAACTAAGCAGTTTATGCCTTGACCTAAAAATACTTTGTCAATGCATCCTTGGTTACAAGCAACGCAGTAACGTATGTCTTCATAATCTTTATTTTTCATCTTAACTACAAGTTCTTCATCTGCAATAAGTCCTCTTCCAATGGCAACCATGTCAGCTTTGTCTTCTTCAACTATGCTTTCAATTAACTCTGCACTGTTAAGTCTTCCAGCTACTATAATTGGAACATTAACTTCTTTTTTAAGCTGCTCACCAAATGGTATTAAAAATCCTTGATTAATAAACATTGGCTGAATTGTATATTCAACAGCATCATAGCTTCCAGCAGTTAAGCTTATAGCATCAATTCCAGCATTTACAGCTTCTTTACATATTGTTTTTACTTCTTCAAATTTTAAGCCGTCTTCTAGATACTCATCAGCACTTATTCTTATGATTACAGGGACTTTTCCTTTAGAAACTTCTACAACTTCATTTAAAACTTCCATAGGAAAACGCATTCTATTTTCTAAAGAGCCGCCGTATTCATCATCTCTCTTATTGCTGTGAGGGGATAGGAAGCTGTGAAGTAAGTAGCCATGAGCAAAGTGAACTTCTATTAAGTCAAAGCCAGCTTCTATAGATCTTTCTGCAGCCTTTTTAAATTTTTCTTTTATTTCTATAATATCTTCATTAGTCATTTCACGAGGGTTATTTCCAAGTATTGCACATGGAATAGCGCTAGGGGCTATTGGCTGGATTCCGGTTACAGCTTCACTAGCCTGTCTGCCAGCGTGATATATTTGAGCGCCTATCTTAGCACAAGCTTCATGTACTGCATCAGTCATTTTTTTAAGTCCTGGAATGAATTTGTCATCATATATGCTTAATTGAGTAGGAAGTCCTCGTCCTTCAGGAGAGATTCCAACAGATCCTGAGATTATGATAGCAACTTCATTTTTAGCTCTTTCAACAAAGAAATCAATTATTCTTTGATTAACTTCTCCGCCAAGGTCTGCTAAACCATTTTCCATAGGGGCAAGCATAAATCTGTTTTTTAATTCTAGGTTACCAATTTTAATAGGTGTAAAAAGTTTTGACATGATAAATACCTCCTAATTTCTATGATAGTATGACAAATTTAATATTTTTTTATGATCAGCATTAAGACAGTGACATTCGTTGACGAATTTTGTTGATAAAAAAATAAAAAGCTCGTTTAAGATGTTAGGTTTAATAAAATGGTGTTAAGTTTACAAGAAATATAGTGTAAATTAATAACATTTGCGCACGAATTTTATCTCTATATGTAATATTATATAGAGATAAATAAAAAAATCAAGAGAGATATGTTATTTTTCTAACAGTTTTTCTGAGGAAGATTCTAGAAACTTCTGAAAATCAGTTAAGTCCCAAGTGCCAACCATGTCGGAAATTTTTTGCAGGGTTTTTAGAAAGGACTCAATTTCGTCATGTTCAAAATGCTCAAAAAGTCCCATAAATTGAAAAGCAGACTTAGTTCCTACACTTTTTTCTAGAGCTTCTTTGCCTGTTTCAGTTATGTAAATTTTGATAGTTCTGCTGTTATTTAAAAACTTTTGCTTTTCTATATAACCTTTTTTTTCCAATCTGCTTATGAGGGCAGATGTGGTGGATTTATTCCAAAGGGCAATATTTCCAAGCTCCTCTAAAGTTAAACCATCATCAAGATGTAATATCCAAAGGGCATGCATTTGTGCATGGGTTAGACCAGCTTCCACTGCGAGGTTTTCCCAATCCTTTTCTAAATTCATGTAGGTAGCTCTAATTAGGTTTAAAAATATATTAAAATAATAATCTTTAAGTGGTTTATCCATAAATATGCTCCTTTAAGAGGGCTAAGCCCTGTAATAAACAATAGTATTATAACAGAAATATTCTGTCTAGACCAGACCCTATGGTGTTTTTTTCCAGGGGTCTAGCTCGGGTTTAAAATTTGGTTATATGTTAATAATCATAGATAAAAATGAAAAATGATGTGAGAAATAAGGGATTTGTTGAAAGTGTGATATAATTGAATAAAGGGGCCAGACCCCTGGGAATATCATCCAGGGGTCTGGCCCTTAAGGAAAATGGAGGTAAAAATTTGAAGAAGATTATATCTATAATATTATGCTTAGCATGGATGGGATTTATATTTTACAATTCCTCTCAAAATGGAGTGGAGTCAAATGCAAGAAGTGAAGAATTTTTAAAGAGTATAAAAAAATATTATATAGAGATGAAGAATACTGTGAAAAAACCTAAGAGAGTGGAAAGTTTTAATGTAGACAAGGAAGCTAAGAAAGCAGAAGCTTCTGGAGACAAAAATAATAATATTGTAAATAAGAATAATAATACTGAAATCACTAAAAAAAATACCAATACATCTATAAAAAGTAATAATTCAAGTACTGTAAAAAAAGCTAACAATGCAGCAAAGGATAAAAAGCTTAAGTTTCAAAACTACCTGGTAAGAAGAGGTGCGCATGCACTTGAGTATATAGTACTTGCCATTTTAATTGCAAATGTATTTTGGCAGTTTGGTATAAGAAACAAAAATGTTATAATATATGTTTTATTTATAGCCTTATTTTATGCGGTATTAGATGAGTTTCATCAAAGTTTTGTGAAAGGTAGAACCTCTGAGGTAGGTGACGTGCTGTTAGATTTTTCGGGAGCCATTTTTGGAACAATCACCTGGTGTTTTTGGGAAAAACTTAAAACCACCATTAAAAGACGATTTTCTAAAACTCAAAACAATGGAATATAAGGGGCCAGACCCCTGGGTGTTTTTCCCAGGGGTCTGGCCCCTATAATAAAATCTATTTTAACCATTTTTCTAACTGTTTGCAGTTATCTTTTTCCATTGCCGCAACGCCATCCAGATTATACGGAATTCCAAGCTTTTTGTATTTATTTACTCCCAAAGTGTGGTAGGGTAGAAGTTCTACTTTTTCTATGTTTTTAAACTGAGATATAAACTTTTTAAGCTCAGTCATGTGTTCCTGACTATCAGTAATTCCAGGAACTACTACATGTCTAATCCAAAGAGGAACATTTGCTTTAATGACACTTTCAGCAAATTCATTAAATTTGTCCATGCTATGCTTAGTGATTTGTTCATAACCGTCCCTAGCATAATGTTTCACATCTAAAAGAACAAGATCCACATATTTAAGAATTTCATCGTAATTTCCTAGGCCAACTCCTGAAGTATCAAGGGTTGTGTGAATATTATTTTCCTTGCAAAGCTTCAAAAATTCCAGTAAAAACTTTGGCTGCATTAGGGGGTCTCCCCCAGAGCATGTAACGCCGCCACCGGATTTTTCAAAGTAGGGCCTAAAGCGAAGAACCTTCTTTAAAAGCTCCTCAGGGGATATTTCCTGTCCGCCTTCAAAGCTCCATGTGTCAGGATTATGACAATAAGCACATCTAAGTGCACATCCCTGAAAAAACACCACAGTTCTAATGCCTGGTCCATCAACTAAGCCCATAGTTTCAGTAGAGTGAATATATCCTTTTATCATATTGAATTCTCATCTCCTGTATCTAAATCTCTAATCACTAATTACATAAATTTAGAGGAACTTTCGCCAAAGCGAAAGTTATCCTTACAGCAGTTCGCATGAATACATTTTTCAATGTTGAACATAGCATGAGATTTGCATCGTAGAAATCATTGAATAAACTTTAGAACGGCTTTATTTCCAACTTTAAAGAACCGTTAAGAGCCTTCTACTGTTTGAGCGATAGCGAGTTTAGAAGGCTTAGGTGCTTTAAAAGGAAGAAATACTAGCCGTTCTTAGTGAGATGAACGATTTCCTAGATGCAAATCTCAGGCTTCTAGTTCAACATTAAAAATACGTATTACACTCTTTCGTGGAAAGTTCTCTTAATAACTTCTAGCTGATGCTCCTTTGAAAGTTTCACAAAGTTTACTGCATAACCAGATACTCTTATAGTAAGAGTAGGATAATTATGAGGATTTTCCATAGCATCCAGTAGAGTTTCACGATTAAGCACATTTACATTTAAATGATGAGATCCTTGTGCAAAATATCCATCAAGTATGGAAACTAAATTATCAATTCTTGCGTTCTCATCTTTTCCTAATGCATCAGGAATTATAGAGAAGGTATTTGATACACCGTCCTGGCAAACATCTCTATAAGGTATTTTTGCTACAGAATTAAGTGATGCAAGAGCTCCATTTACATCTCTTCCATGCATAGGGTTTGCACCAGGAGCAAGAGCTTCACCTACTTTTCTTCCATCTGGAGTTGAACCAGTCTTTTTACCATACATAACATTTGAAGTTATAGTAAGAGCAGATAATGTGTGTTCTGCATTTCTATAAGTAGGATTTTTTCTAAGTTCCTTTATAAATCTCTTAACTATTTCTACAGCAATGTCATCAACTCTATCATCATCATTTCCGTATTTAGGGAAATCTCCTTCTGTTTCAAAATCTACAGCTATTCCATCTTTTCTTATAGGTTTAACTTTAGCATGTTTTATAGCACTTAATGAATCTGCTGCAACGGATAATCCAGCTACGCCACAGGCTAAAAATCTATGAACTACTGTATCGTGAAGGGCCATAAGTCCTGCTTCATAAGCATATTTATCATGCATAAAGTGAATTATATTTAAAGCATCTATATAAATAGTGGCCACATATTCTAATACTTTAAAGTAGTTTTCTTTAACTTTTTCATAATCGAGTATTTCATCCTCTATCTTAGAAATTCCAGGTACAACTAATGTGCCTTTCTTTTCATCTACACCGCCATTTATAGCGTAAAGTAGGGATTTTGCCAAGTTACATCTTGCTCCAAAGAATTGCATTTGCTTTCCAAGCTGCATAGCAGATACGCAGCAAGCTATAGCATAATCATCTCCATATAAAGGGCGCATAATATCGTCATTTTCATATTGAAGTGAGTCTGTTTCTATAGACATCTTTGCACAATATTTTTTAAATCCTTCAGGAAGCTTTTCTGACCATAAAACTGTGATATTTGGTTCTGGTGCTGGGCTTAAATTTGTAAGAGTATTTATGAATCTGAAGGCAGTCTTTGTAACTAAAGTTTTTCCGTTTAGTCCCATTCCGCCTATGGATTCTGTTACCCAGTTTGGATCTCCTGCAAATATCTGATTATACTCAGGAGTTCTTAAGTGTCTTACAAGTCTAAGCTTTAGTACAAACTGATCTATAAGCTCTTGAGCTTCAATTTCAGTTAATAGTCCATTTTTTAAATCTCTCTCAATATATATATCTATAAATGTAGTATTTCTTCCAATGGACATAGCTGCACCATTATTTTCTTTTACGCCTGCAAGATATCCCAAGTATAAAAATTGAATTGCTTCTTTAGCATCTTTAGCAGGATTAGATATATCAATGCCATAGGACATGGCCATGTTTTTCATTTCTTCTAGGGCTTTAATTTGTTCACTTACTTCTTCTCTAAGTCTTATTGTTTCCTCAACTAGTGGACCCTTAATTTTGGATAAGTCAATCTTCTTTTGTCCAATTAAGAAATCTATTCCATAAAGAGCTATTCTTCTGAAATCACCTATGATACGTCCTCTGCCGTAAGCATCAGGAAGTCCAGTTAAAAGTCCTGCACTACGAGCTTTTTTAATTTCATCTGTATAAGCATCAAAAACTCCTTGATTGTGAGTTCTTCTATACTGCGTAAATGTCTCATGCATTTCAGGGTCAACTTCATAACCGTATTCATTTAAAGATTGTTCGGCCATTCTTATTCCACCAAAAGGGTTAACCATTCTCTTAAGTGGAGCATCAGTTTGAAGACCTACAATAAGTTCATTTTCTTTATCAATGTATCCAGGGGCAAAATTATTTATTCCAGCTACGGTTTTTGTGTCTACATCTAATAGTCCCTTTTCGATTTCTTCTATTAATAGCTTTTCAACTTTTGACCAAAGCTCTTTTGTTCTATCTGTTGGATTAGCTAAAAAGCTATCATCTCCAGCATAGGCCTTATAGTTCTTTTGAATGAAGTTTCTAACATTTATTTCGCCTGTCCATAATCCTTCATTAAATCCCATCCATTCATTTTTCAATAACAACAACCTCCTAACGATATATATAAAATTTATGATCAATGTACGTTATATTACAAACAATATATGTTAAATATAAATTAATGTACTGAAGTATTACTACAATATAAAACTACCATATAAAAATATATATGTCAATTTTAAAAATATAAATAAAATGGGAGATATGAGCAGTTGATGAAGCTTATTTATTGAATTTAGACTAAAATGGTATAAAATACTTGAGAATTAAATATGTGTAAGTAACAAATAATATATATAATTATGAATTAGTGAGGGGTTTTAAAATGATAGAAATAATAGCTCAATATGCTATAATTATAATTTCAATAATTGTATATGGATTGAAAAGAAGCAAATTTAAGAAGTGTATATATATGAAGTATTTCGTCATAGTATATTCAGGAACCTGGGCTTGGACAGCAAAGACTCTTAATTTATGGACTTATTCAGCACGAATAATAAATATGCCAATTATTTCAGTAGCATTTAACTTTTTCTTAATACCAGTTTTAGCTTTATTATGGCTTGGATATTCACCAAAAGGGTTAAAGGCAAAGGCTATTAAGGCACTGAAGTGGACTACTATTTTAATAGTATTTGAATTTTTTGCAGAGAGGTATACTAATTTGATAAGTTATGGGCCCAGATATAATATATTTTATTCGTATATTATTTGGTATATCAGTTGGTTTATTTGGTCGGGATATTATTATTGGTTTCATCTGCAAGCCAAGGATGAACCAAAGTATATTGAGAAGCTAGTTATAAAGCCTGATACTTGTATTATAAGACCTAATAGCGGGGGTAAGGTTAAAGCTCAAATTATATCTTCATTAATTGGTTTTGGAGCTGGGTACATTTATAAAAGTTTACATTTACGAGATAGGATTTAATAAAGGCCCATCTTTAAGTTTTATATGAAATTATTTAATTGAATAGCATGATATAATAAAAAGTATCGTATTAATAAAGTGAAAATATATGTACAGAGGTGGTACTAATGAAACGTATAATAAAAGTTATCTTTTCAATTATTTTAATATTAATTTTAGCAGTAGGGATATCTATAGGCTTAGCTTTTAATAAATCAGGATATACTTTAGAGGAACCTTCCTTTAAGGCACTAGATAGAGTTATAGCTGCAGAAAAAACAGGAGGAACAGCTGCATTTACTGAAAAAGAGGTAAATGAACTTCTTGCAGCAGTGTATAAGTCTCCGGAGGAAGTAGGAAGTATTACAATAAAAACTCCTCAATTTAAATTTAATGATGATAAATTAACTGTGGGGATACCTGGAATATATAAAGGGGTAAGTGTAGTAGTTTGGAGTACCGGGAGCATAGGGTATGATGAAGGGAATATAATATATAATCCTACAAATTTCAAAGTAGGTAAATTTCCTATTCCTAAAGCTGTGGTTTTAAATAGACTTAAGAGTAATAAAGCTCAGGGCTTAGAGGTAAGGAATGAGAAGATATATATAAATAAGGATATAGTACCTGTGGACATAAGCTCTGTTGTGCTACATAATAGCATATTAACTCTTAAAATAGATAAATTTGATCCATCAAAGTTATTTAATAATAATGAAATAAAAAGCCAGCTGGAAGCTTTGAAAAATAAGCTTAATGATTTAAGAAAAAAGGCCTTAAGCAGCGAAGAGAAAAAACAAATTGAGGAACTTTTAAATAGGCTTCAACAAGGAATTAAAAACCCATCGCAAAATATATTAAATGAGATATCAAATGGATTAAAAGATATTTCAAAAAATATTAAAAGTACAGAGGGTAAAAAGCAAGCAGAAGATATAGCAAGTGGTATAGATAAAACAATTGAAGATAATAAAAATAATCAGGGAAATAATAATGCAGATCAAGAAAAAATAAATCTTCTTACAAAGGCAAGAAATCAACTTTCAGGAGTTAAAAATAATACAGGATCTGAAGAAGGAAATAAAGTAATATCACTTATGATACAGACATTAAATAAGCTTATAGCTAATCCATCCTATAATTATAGTAATGATGCCGCAGTGGTAAAGGGAATATATAGGGGGCTTAGTCAAAATGAAAAGAATGCTTTAATAAATGCAATAATGACAAATACGGACACAGCTGTGTTAATGCAAATTGCAAACATATTTAATTTGCTCTAAACTTAACTTGCGGGTTAAAAAATATCTGCTATTATGTTAACTAATAATAAGAAGTATATTTGTCCATAATAATAGTAGGAAACTGGGAAGTAAAATCAGTAGCCAGTAGTCAGTAACCAGTAAATTTAGTTTTTGTCTTGCAAAACATCCATACTGACTACTGGTAACTAGCATGCTGGTTACTAAAAAAGAAGGATGTGATACATATGAAAAGTGTTTTTATAAAGGACATAGCCCCAGGAAAAACTATAGAATCTACATTTATGATAAAAAAGATAGTCAGCAAAGGAGAAACAAGCATCACCGCATATGTAGGAGATATTACAGGGGATATTAAAGTTACTTTGCTTGATGGGAAGCAAAAGCTAAAGGTAGGGGATGTATTAAATATTAAAGGTACTCAAGGAAATTTTTTTGATGTACAAAGTGCAAATAGGGTAGATTCCTATGATATTTATGATTATATTCCTAAAGTGCAGCGTCCTATAGAGGATATTATGAAGGATATAGAGGATATATCGAAAGAGGAATTTTTAAGCAGAGAAACCAAAGCTTTAGATGATTATTTCTTTAAGAATGAGAAGTTTTTAGATAAGTTTAAAAGAGGAATAGGTGGAGTAAGCCAACATCATAATTACTTAGGTGGGTTAGCAGAACATACTCTAAATGTTATGTATCTTGCTAGGGTATTTGCCCATAGGTATGATATTAGAAATAAGGAAATTGCAATTTTAGCAGCAAAGCTTCATGATATAGGAAAAACAGAGGAGCTATATTATGATGGACCTTTTTCCTATACTTTAAGAGGTGATATGGAAGGTCATATTGTAATTGGGGTATCCATGCTTGAAGAGGCTTTTAATGCAGATCCTAAATGCTATAGTGAGGATTTTAAAACTAGGATGAAAGCTTGTATAATTCAGCATCATGGAAAGCAGGAATATGGTTCTCCAAAATCACCAAACACACAGGAGGCCTATGTAGTACACTTAGCTGATTATACGGATGCAATTTTTAATAAGTTAGATATAATTACAAAGGATTTAGAACCTAATACATGGACTGCTTATGAAAGAAGAATAGAGGGAAGACTTTACTTTTAACATCATTGAAAATTATACTATTTAATGATAAAATTAATTAAAGATTTTATGATTAAATTGAAAGCAGTGAAATGATTATGGAGAAAATTTTAAAAGAGCATAAAATAAAGATAACTCAAGGAAGGCTAATCTTAATAAGTATTTTAAGCAATAGTGAAAATGCTCTCTCTGTGGACGAGATAAATGAACAGCTTAAAAATAGAGGAGAGTCTTTAGACCTTTCTACAATATATAGAAACCTTGAACTTTTCACGAACAAAGGAATAATAAACAAGTTTGATCTAGGTGATGGCAGGTATAATTATGTAATTAATCATGAAGAACATAAGCATATTTTAGAGTGTGCTGTATGCCATAAGGAAGTAGAAATAGATTGTCCAATGCAGCAAGTAGAGCAGCTTATAAGAAATAAAACTGGATTTACTTTAACTGAAGACACACATTTGGATTTAAAATTTCAAGGTGTTTGTAAGGATTGCACTGTAAAAAAGCATAAATAATCAAAACCGCTAGTTTCTAAAAGTGTAGGTACTAGCGGTTTTTTAGTATTATTCCAGTATAGGATATAGTTTTTTAACTTTCCATACTCCTCTCGAGGTTCTTTCAAGAAATACATTATAAAGTGCTTTTCGATGTGATTTGTTTTTTTCAACCCCTTCAACTCTTACTACTGCAATGTTACCATCTGAATAAGACATTTCAAGATTGTTTACACTGTAAAGTTTATAGCGATTAAATATTCCATGGGTAAGGTTATACTCTACTGCATAGTTAATTTCTTGAGATTTGTAGCTAATAATTCGAGTACGTAATACTATAGAAAGAATTGAAACCACCGATAATAAAATTACATACTTTAAAATCTTTTTATTTCTCAATAACATCACCTTTAAGCTTTTTACTATAAATATATTATATATTAATCAAGATTATAATTAAATATTAGAAAAGGATATGAAAGAATATAAAATTTTTTCAATTTTCAAGTTAAACTTAAGTTTTACTTGAAACTACTAAGCTGTTTATTGAACTTTGCTGAAAATTCAATAAAATAGAGAGGAAAGTATTCTATTTATTTGACACCTGTGGTATTATTTACTTGAGATAGCATAAAATATGAGGAAAATTAAGGAGTATTGCTATGAGACTGGAGTTTATTAATAGAGTTAAAGAGCAAGAAGTTTTAGGTAAAAGTATTTTATCAAGTGATGGAAAAATTCTTTTACGTGCAGGTATGAAGCTCACTGACTCGTATATAAAGAAGCTTAGGGAACTAGGAGTATTTTATATTTATGTGGAAGATGAAAGATTAGATGATGTACAAGTAGAAGATGAACATTTATCAGAACTTAAGCAAATTACCATGAAAACTATGGGCAGTCTTATAAAGAATGTAAATAACGTAAATAAGAAAGAGTTAAAAGAATGTTTAAATGTTGTAGAAAATCTAATCGAATACATTATAGACCTAGGCGATGTAAATAAAAGCTTAAATGATATAAAAACTTTTGATAACTATACATATGTACATTCATTAGACACTTGCATTATGACTTCATTTTTAGGCCTTAGCTCAGGATTTAATGAGGCAGGTTTAAAGAATTTAGGAATAGGTGCAATTTTACATGATGTAGGAAAAACTAAAATTCCTAGCAAGATATTAAATAAAGAAGGAAAGCTTACAGATGAAGAATTTAAAGAAATAAAGAAGCACCCTGTGTATGGGGCCGAAATTTTAAAGAAAAATATAAGTATTCCAGATTCCATAGTAAATATGGTAGAGCAGCACCATGAAAGAGTAGATGGAAAAGGATACCCGTACGGGCTTTCTGGTAATGGGATATCTAAGTCAGCTAAGATAATTTGCATTTGTGATGTGTACGATGCTATAAGTAATGATAGATGCTATAGAAGAAAGTTTAGTCCAAATGATGCATATGAACTTATACTTTCAGGTGCAGGAACAAGTTTTGATATGAACGTTGTTCAAAAGTTTAAAGATACTTTTGCTATATATCCTTTAGGATGTAGAGTGAGAATTTCTAATGGTGAGGAAGGATATGTTATAAGACAAAATAGGGGATTTCCAGATAGACCTGTAATTAGAATGTTTTATGACGTAGAACAGAATTCACCAATACCTTTTTATGAAATAGATTTGCTGAAAAATCCTAGTTTGGTTGTTGAAATGGTTATTTAAATCTGATTTAGGACATAGAGACTATAAGTTAGGAAAACATTAACTATGAACTAGTAAAAAGTTATAGATTATAAATTAATAAGTTACTAGCCTCTAATTTTTAATCACCGCGTAGTGTTATAACTTTAACGCGGTGATTAGATATAGGGGCTAGTGTTTTTTATTATCTGACACTAATTCCGTTTGGTTCAGCACCAACCTTTATTGTCTTAGTTACATCATCTTTATTTATATCAATTACGCTAACTGTATCTTCATACATATTTGTTACAAGTATGTATTTGTTATCTGCACTAGTAACGATTCCATGAGCACCTTTACCAACTTCAATGTTAGCAATTACTTTTTTCTGTTCTAAATCGACTTTAGATACGGTATTTGAAGGCTTTCCTTCGGTACCTTGATTTGCAACAAAAGCAATTTTATCATTAGGATCAATATAAAGCTGTGCAGGACCATCTCCCACAGCTACTTTATCCACTTTATCAGTATCTAAATTTACAATAGCAACTGCATCCTCAGCATTTAAAGTAACAGCTAAAATCGAACCATCTCTAGTTATGCCAGTAGTTACTGGATTTTTTCCAACTTTAATCTTTTTAAGTTCCTTGGCATTTGCAATATCTATAACGCTTACTGTATCTTCAGCCATGTTAGCAATATAAGCATACTTGCTATCTGCTGATATTCTAAAGCCATGAGGACCTTTTCCAGTTGAAACGTTTTTCACTAATTTATAATCCTTAGTATCTATTATAGATACGTTATTATCGTCATTATTTGTAACCAATACATACTTACCATCTTCAGTAAATACTATATGAGCTGGGTGTACACCCACTTCAACTTTTTTTATTAATTTGTCAGTTTCTACATCATAAAATAATGCGGAACCTTTCATGTTCATAGAGCCATGCTCTGTTTTACCTTCTTCCATTTTCACCGCAGAAGTAAAGGCTACAACTCTTCCATCTGGAGAAATTTGAACGTTATGAGGAGAACCTTCATTTTTAATTGTACTAAGTACTTCATAGGTGGTGCCATCTATTTTAGATACAGTTCCACCTTCGTTAGCGGTATAAACAACAGGAGATAGCTTTTTTTCTACCTGTGATTGTTTTTGATCATTATTTGGAGTTTGCTCCTTAGTTTCTTTAACTGTGCTGCCGCAAGCTGTTAGTGATAAAGTAAGCAGTGTTGATAGGGTGATGAATTTTAAATATTTTAGTTTTTTCATTGATGAAACCTCCTAATAAATATAAAGTATACCTGAATGGTATATAATTAATTTTAATAACTAAATATAAAGATTATATGAAGCAAAAATAATTATTTTATGGAATGGATTACCATGTTATTATGCTATAAAAATTAAAACTTTATTCATGAAATTTTAATTTAAACTATATATGTATTAAGGTAATATTTTAAGTAACAATATGAAAAATTAGGTGATAAAACATCAATAAAATTTTAAGTTCATGGGCATACTTAATTGGAAATAAAAATCAATGAAATAAGAAATGTGGAAAATTGACTATTATGTGGTGACTAATTCACTGCTATGCTATAATAGTCCTAATCGGGAGCTGGGAACTTAAGATTCGTAGTTATAAACTGATAATTATATAAAGGGGAAGGTTTAATGAATGAATTTACAACATATATTATAGAGGCTTTAACAAAACATTTTGGATATACTTTAATAGAGCTTGAAAGTGAGAGTGGAGGAATTGCATCGCCCTGGGGGCTTTTAAGGGAAAATGAAGAGGGTGAGCTAAAGGGAATAGTGTTTTGCAGAGAAGATTATGGTGTGTCTGATGACAATTGGGTTAAATATAATTTCAGTAAAAATACCAATGAGTCCTTTGTGAAAATTACTAGGATATACTTAATAGATGGAGAGATAGCAGCCAGGAAGGTAATGGACGAAGCTAATAGTAATTCGTTAAATGGCGATAATTATATAGCTGTAGATTTACAAAGTAATGCTATTACCTTTTATACAGGGGATGAGGAAGAAGTATTACAGACAATTTCTTATTATTTAAATAGAGGTAATATCATACCAGATGAAAAGAAAGTAAAAGAAGAAAAACCTATTCTTACATATATTTTTGTAGGATTGAATGTGCTTATGTACTTAATTACTGCATTTCTATCAGGAAATATAATAGATAGTAATACAAGAGTTTTAGTGTTTTTAGGAGCAAAGGTTAACCCCTTAATAGATAGAGGCCAGTACTATAGACTTATTACAGCGGCTTTCTTACATGGAGGATTAATGCATATAGGCTTTAATATGTATGCTTTAACTGCACTAGGGCCACTTGTTGAAAAGGTATTTGGAAAAGTTAAGTATATTATTATATATTTTGTTTCAGCAATTACTTCCTCTTATTTAAGCTATATTTTTTCTAACAGTATTTCTGTAGGTGCATCTGGTGCCATATTTGGTCTTTTAGGAGCATCCTTAGTATTTGCAGTTAGATCTGAAGATAAAGTTGGAAGAGGATTTGTAAATAACATTATGTCTGTTATAGTTGTGAACTTAATTATAGGTTTTTCTATAGCTAATGTGGATAACTTCGGACATATTGGGGGATTAATTGGAGGATTTCTGGTGTCGCTGATACTTTACAAACGTGAAATTAAATCGGAGATATAGATTACATATGACTCCATAATTTTGTATAATAACTGTTAATTATTAGCTTACAGTTAATATAAAAATCTAGTTTATTACAACTAGATTTTTTATATGCAATAAAATCTTAGAGACTATGTAGGGAACTAAAATTCACTTAAATAGGTATTATTCTTTTAAAAACTTTCCCTGATCAGGTACTGCAATTTCTTCAAATTCATGAACAAGTAAGGATAGGTGTTTTGAAAGTTCTTCACCTTCCATGGGCTGGCCATGGCTTGGAAGGGCTAATAAAGGATTTAAATCTTTTAGTACTTTTACGGACTTTTCAGCGGAATCCCAATTTGTAGTAAGATATTTTGGGGGACCGCTTATCTCTTCCTTTTGAGTTATTACAGATATAAGAGATTCTTGTTTTACTGTCGTAAAGGCATCACCAACTATAAGGACTCCATCTTTTTCTCTAAATAACGATATATGACCTTCAGTATGTCCAGGAGTATGTATCCATTTCCAATCTGGCATACCAGGAACGGTACCATCGGATGGCAAAACTTTTACATGCTCTTTTAAATCAATACTTGTGTGAGGAAAAGTAGGTGATAATCTTGCAACCATTCCTCCACCAACGGCTGGATCTGCTAAGGGATAATCTTTTTTTCCTGTTACATAAGGAAGTTCCAGTTCATGAATATAAACAGGCACATTCCACATATTAATAAGCTTTATTATTGAGCCTACATGATCAAAGTGTCCATGAGTAAGTATAATTGCTTCAGGACGACTATCCTTTCCAAAGCGCTTTTCAGCGGATTCTAAAATAAAATCTGCTGAATTTTCAAGGCCAGCGTCCACAAGTACCCATTTGGAAGACTTATCCTTAGGAGTGCCCACTAAAAAGGCATTTACAACAGTGAATTCTAAAATTAAAATATCTGAATTAATTTGCAGGGAAGAAGTAGTCAGCTTGGACAATCCTTCTACTAGAGCATTTCCCATATATATTACCACCCTTCGTAATGTAGAGTAATTTATAGTAACTAAGAAAGACATCTTAGCTAAAACTAAAATGTCCTACTTAGTTGTAAATTAATAATTTTACTGCTGATTGTATTGTGGTTCTTGTTGTTGTATATATTGCTGTCTTTGCTGTAATGTTTGAAGTGCACTATCAAGGTCTTGAGCAATGTTTTGAAAATCTTTTTTAGCTTGAGTATCTTCAGTTTCTAGAGCAAAAGTTTTCATAGTTGCTGAAGCACTTTGAATACCAGCAATAGCTTGTTGCATTTGAGTTCCCACTGTCATATAAATCACCTCCTTTCATTATCCTTTTGGTTTGAATATGAGTGATGCCAAAAATGCAAATATTATAGCAGCAGAAATTCCTGCACTGGTTATTTCAAAAATTCCTGTAAGTACACCAATAAATCCTGTTTTTTCTGCTTCAGTTAAAGCACCTTTGACTAAGGCATTTCCAAAACTCATTATTGGAGTAGAAGCTCCAGCACCTGCAAACTTTATTAGGGGATCATACCATCCAAGACCTCCAAGTATAGCCCCTACAACTACCATTGTACTTGTTGTATGGGCAGGAGTGAGTTTAAATACATCCATCATTATTTGTCCTAAAACACATATTCCACCACCTACAATAAATGCCCAAAATATTTTCTCCATATGTATGCACCTCTTTTACATTTCTATAGATACTGCATGAGCTATGCAAGGGATACTTTCCTTTTGTTGATAGGACAAAGGAGATAGAAGTGCCCCAGTACCAATGATTAATATCCTTTTAAGCTCTCCCTTTTTCATTCGGTTTAATAAATGGCCGTGTAATACTGTTGCTGAGCAAGCACATCCACTAGCACCAGCAAATACTGGCTGGTCTTCTTTATAAATTAATAGTCCACAATCAGTAAAAGTCTTTTTAGGTATTATTAATCCATGCTTAGTTAATAAATCAGCACATATTTGATGGCCAACCCTTCCTAAGTCTCCTGTTGCAATTAAATCATAGTAAGTTGGATCTATATTTAAATCTCTGAAATGCGCTTCAATTGTATCTACGGCAGCAGGGGCCATAGCTGCTCCCATATTATATGGATCTGTAATTCCCATATCAACCACATGGCCAATGGTAGCTGAAGTTATCTTAGGACCGTTGCCCTTTGAAGCAACCAGTCCTGCTCCAGCGCCAGTTACAGTCCACTGAGCAGTTGGAGGTTTTTGTGCTCCATATTCTGTAGGATATCTAAAAAGCTTTTCTGCAGCTACATTGTGACTTGATGCAGCAGCAATTATGTAATTGGCAGCACCACTGTCTATAAGCTGTGAACCTATAGCTAAACCCTCTATAGCGCTTGAACAGGCTCCAAATATTCCAAGATAGGGTATACCAAGGCTTCTAGCTGCAAAGCTGCTTGAAATTATTTGATTCATAAGGTCACCGCTTAAGAAAAAAGTGATATCTTCTTTTTTCATATTGGCTTTGTGAATTGCCGTTTCGGCAGCTTCTTGTAAAAGTGTTTTTTCTGCTTTTTCAAAACTATCTTGACCAACCCATGTATCTTCATGAAGTATATCAAAGTCTTCAGCCAAATTGCCCTTTGCTTCGAAAGGACCGCCTACAGCAGCAGAAGATATAATTACAGGTTTTGATTCAAAAATCCATGATTGATTGCCTTTAAGCATTTACATCGCCCCCAACCATTGAAGAGTAAGTTTTATTATTGCAACTACAAAGGCAGAAAATGTTCCAAATACAATAACAGAACCTGCAAGCTTAAACATATTTCCACCTACACCTAAAACATAGCCTTCAGTTCTATGTTCAATGGCAGCTGATGCCATGGTATTTGCAAATCCAGTAATTGGAATGGCTGTACCAGCTCCAGCCCATTGTGCAATATGGTCAAAAACTCCAAAGCCAGTAAGTGTAATAGAAACTATTATAAGTACTGCAGAAGTCGGATTGCCTGCAGTTTCAGGCGTAAAGTTAAATTGATTAATAAAAAAGAACTGTAAAATCTGTCCGATGGCACATATAAGTCCTCCAACTAAGAAAGCTCTTATACAGTTCTTAAAAACAGGGCGTTTTGGTTCTCTATCCTTTGCAAAGTCTTGATATTCCTGTTGAGTAGGAGTTAATTCCTTCTTTTTTTTGCTAGACACAAAAATCACCTTCCAATAAAATTTATCTAACGCATAAGATAAGGCTCTAATTTATCCATGACCTTTTTTAATCTATTTGCATTGTTAAAGTAGGCCTTTTTAACCTCCGGGTTATTTACCTCTAAAGAAAATGAAAGTAAATCAGATTGAGCTTTGGCAATACTTGCGTATAGCAATTCCTTAACTTTAGCCTGAGGTACGTCTATAGAATCCATAAAAAGATCTATATACAAATCACCAGAAGAATCAGCTTGAGCAATAAATACATTATCTAGTGATACTCCAGAGCTGGATAATTGAACCTTTAACCATTCTCTGTTAAGCCCTATATTTTTTAAGCCTTCATCAAGGATATTTCCATCTAATATTACAGTCTCAGGCTCTGAAGAGGGATTAACCTTTTGATGTAAGTCATGAGGAGTTACAGGTTTTTTATCAGATTTTAATAGGACGTTTACATCTCCTGTGGTTTCCATAACTGCAAACTCCACATCTGCTAAGTTAAAGGCACTTTTTGAACGCAGCTCCCTTAAAAGCTCGTCACCTGTAAACTTTACTTGCATTAAGTTGTTTTCAAGAACTTTACCGTCTTTCATAAGAACCGTTTCACGTCCATTTATGAAATCATGAAGTTTTTTACTTTTTAACGATAAATAATCTAGTGCAAGCAAGAGTAAAACCCAGCTTGCTAGGGCAACAAATGCAAAAGCAATGTTTGGTACTAAACCTAAAGAAATCAAAACCGTTATTATAGATACAAATATGTAACTTATGACTTTAAAAGGAGAAGACTTCGATAAATTTTCATTTCCTACAATTTTAGTTATGCCTAAAGCTACAAAAAATAAAACTACAGTTCTTAAAAGTACTATAAACCAAGCTTGCATATATATCCCTCACTTAATTACCTTTATATTGTGGTTCTTCAAATTCTAGTGTTTTAATTCTATTTTCCATATCATAAATTACGGACTCAGCATCTTTTAATGCTTCTTTATAAACACTTTTTTCTTCTTCATTTCTGCTTTGAAGTGAATAAATCCTAAGTGTACTTTCAATTCCTTTTAAATTAGCAAGAGTTTGTTTGACTTTTGAACCAACTGTCACCTTGAATACCTCCTTAGAACGTCATTTATCCGATGGCAACCATCCGTAATACTCCTATCCCTTTTAGGTGGGAGATATTAGAACTCTTTGACTTCAGTCAGTTAGAGCTCTTATGCTGTGCATAACGGATGATACGCCCCTGGATAAGTTCTTCTAAGACTCAGATGGAGAGAAGTATTCTTCATAAGCAAGCTCCACCTGAGTCTAAGAATCACTTGATCTTAAATGATTATTAATTTTTAAAATATATTAAAAGGTTGCGAGTTTATTATTAGTAGTATTCATAAAAAATATTAGTTTTTTAGTAAAATTTTTATATTTTTTTATTCAATATGTTATTTAACAAATTATTAAATAGAGGTAAACATTTTGAAAAGTAATTGTTTGGTAAAGTTAACTATATGTATTGACATATTATGAATAAAAATATAAAATGAACATAATAAAACTAAGTAAACCTATAGGAATAGTTACAAAGATGACGTCAATTTAAAGTAAAATAATAAAATTATATAAATTACAAAATAAAGCATCTCAATGAAATTGAGATGTATTAATTAATAGTTAAACCTAGTATTTATATATGAATACTATAACAACCTGGAGGTGTTGAAATGAAGAGTAGGCTTAATTTTAAGATTTTTTTACCATTAGTAGCTTCAGCTATTGCAATGCTTATTAGTAAATTTGTCCCTAATAAAATACAGGCATATAGAACAGTTTACTGGGTTCCTTTTATTTGTACATTTGCAATAATATTTTTATTATTAATACTTATTTCATTGAAAAACAAAAAGCTTTTACATAATTTAAAGGAAAAGGCACCATTAATTACGGTGGCAATTTTTATATTATCATTAATGGAAGTGTTAACAGCTAAAACAAGGATATTACCACTACCATATTTTCCAGCACCAGGACAAGTAGTGGATGCTATGATAACTGATTGGAAAATGCTTTTAACAAGTGCATTATATTCACTTAGAATGCTAACTTTAGGTTATTTTGTAGGAGCAGCACTAGGACTTGTAACAGGTACAATGATAGGTTGGAATAAGAAGTTAAACTATTGGCTCTCTCCACTGCAAAAGGTCATAGGGCCAATACCAGCAACAGCATGGATTCCAATTGCAATGACAGTTTTTCCTACAAGCTTTGCTGCTAGTATATTTATACTGGCACTAACAGTGTGGTTTCCAGTTACGGTTATGACAAGCTCTGGAATTGCAAATGTTAGAAAGTCATATTTTGAGGTAGCAGAAACCCTTGGCGCTAACAAGTGGTATTTAATATTTAAAGTAGCGCTGCCTTCAGCTCTGCCAAATATATTTATAGGACTGTTTATGGGCCTTGGAACATCCTTTGTTACATTAATAGTAGCAGAAATGTTAGGAGTTAAAGCTGGTCTTGGATGGTATATTAACTGGGCTCAAGGATGGGCAGAATATAAGAAGGTTTATGCGAGCTTGGTTGTTATGTCCCTATTATTCTCTACAATTATAACGCTATTATTTAAGGTTAGAGATAGGATACTGATATGGCAAAGGGGGCTTATAAAATGGTAAAGAGTGAAGGAAAAATATTAGTGGAAAATTTGAGTTGTGAGTTTGTAGACCATGAAGGTAATAAAATGACAGCCTTAGATAAGGTTAATTTAGAGTTTAACGCTGGAGAATTCGTATCAATTGTAGGGCCAAGTGGCTGTGGAAAGTCAACATTACTTAGAATAATTGCAGGCCTTCAAAAGCCAAGTAATGGAGGTACATTATTGGATAATGATGAAATTAATGGTCCAAGTTATGAGAGAGGATTAGTATTTCAGGATCCTACGCTGTTTCCATGGATTAATGTTCGTGATAACGTAGCTACGGGGCTTGTGGCTAGGAAATTATATAAGGAAAGAAAGAATGATGTAACAGAATACATTAATCTTGTTGGTCTTAAGGGCTTTGAAAAGTCCTATCCTCATCAATTATCTGGGGGAATGGCTCAGAGAGTAGCTATTGCAAGAGCCTTAGTAAATCATCCTAAGGTGCTGCTTTTAGATGAACCTTTAGGAGCACTGGATGCCTTCACTCGTATGTACATGCAGGATGAAATACTAAGAATATGGAAAGAACGTAAAAGCACAATGATTTTGGTTACTCATGATGTGGACGAGGCAATTTATCTAAGCGATAAGATAGTAATAATGTCCCCACGTCCTGGTCGAGTTCAAAAGGTTATAGATGTTAGTATGGCTAGACCAAGAAGAAGAAATGGTAAGGAATTTACGGAGCTTAGAAATGAAATATTAGAAGTGCTTAATTTTTAGGAGGTAACAATTTTGAAAAAAGGTATTATAAGAATTATTAGTGTATTATCAATTACAGCGGTGCTTGCCACAGGATGCTCAAGCAAATCAAAAGAAACTGCTTCAAAGGACACAAAGGGTGAACTTACAAAGGTGACACTTGGAACATATAACGGTACTTGTGAGGCACCACTATATGCAGCGGTTGAAAATGGTACTTTTAAGAAATATGGTTTAGATGTAGAACTTGTAAATATAAACTCTGAAACTCTTAAGGAAGGACTTGCTTCAGGAAAAATAGATGGAGCTCAAATTTCTCCAGGAATGTTTAAGGCAATAGAGCAGGGACTTAATATTAAACTTACAAACGGAGTACATACAGGATGTATCCAAGGGGTTGTATCAAAGGACTCAAAAATACAATCTGTTAAGGATTTAAAGGGTAAGAAAATTGGAATAGATGCTATTGGGGGAGTTCCTCAGGTGCTTTTAACTCTTGAACTTGGTAAATATAATATTGATGGAAAAACTGACGTAGAGTGGAGAGTATATCCTCAGGCAAACTTACAACAGGCTCTTGACAAGGGAGATATTGATGCATTTGCAGCTTGGGATCCATATGGAGCTATGGCTGTATCTTCAGGGAAGGCTAGAAAGATATTTGGAAACAACAATAGTGAAAGTGGAGCACAGGACAGCTACTGCTGCTTCTTAGGGGTAAATGGAAAACTTGCTCAGGAAAAACCTGAAATTGCAAAGGCAATTGATGATGCTTGGAAAGAAGCAAATGAATGGGTACAGCACAATCATGAAGATGCAGGAAAAATGGCCGTTGATAAGAAATATGTAAGCAGCGGAGATGAAGTTGCAAATAGTAAACTAATTGGAGACTATAAGTTTGTATCTGATAAAGAAAAGGCAAAGGTAGACTTTAAAAATACTTTAGATGCTATGAAAAAACAAGGAATACTTGATCAGGCAACAGATGTTAATCAGCTTGTAGAAGACACTTTTATAAAATAAAGTGTTAAAATTAAAGTGCCATCCACGTGGCAAGTGGCAAGTGAATAATAGACAATGGCTAAAATTATTAATATTGATTAATTATTTTATTTGTGATACTATGAAAATAAATTAGTAAAGAAATAATTTTAATGTTAAAAGGGAGTAGCTGCCCGTATTAGGGTGATAAAGTCAACATACTGGCTTTCGAGTCTGGCTTTATCGTGGCTTATTTTAGTCAAGTGAGACTTTTAGCACAATGGCTTATTTGTCGTTGTGTTGAAGGTCTTTTTTAGCGTAATAATTATGTTAAAAAAGATTTTCAACACAAAGATAAGCGTTGTGCTGAAGGTCTTTAATTTTTTATATTTTAATCCAAAAAGGAGGTTATAATAATGACAGCATTTATCAAAGCATTATTATTTGTAGTTGTGGCAGAAATGGGTGATAAAACTCAGCTTCTAGCAATGGCTATGGCAAGTAAATACAAGGCGAAGCAGGTACTTATAGGAGTCTTTATTGCTACTATTTTTAATCATGCTCTTGCTGTAGCAGTTGGAAGTTATTTAAGTGCTTTTATTCCAATGGATACCGTAAAAATTGTTGCAGCAATATCATTTTTAATCTTTGGTCTTTGGACGTTAAGAGGAGATAAAATTGATGATGAAAATGAGAAAAAGGCTAAGTTTGGTCCGATTGTTACCGTAGCTATAGCATTTTTTCTAGCGGAAATGGGGGATAAGACTCAGCTTATGACTATAGCTATTTCAGCACAATATCAACAACCAATTTATATACTTATGGGAACAACTGTTGGTATGATGGTTGCAGATAGTATAGGAATTATAGGAGGAGCATGGATGTGCAAAAATGTTCCAGAGGCATACATAAAGTGGATAGCAGGAATAATATTTATGTTCTTTGGAACTTTAACACTATATGGCTCAGTTCCTGCAAGTATGCTAAACGCAGCGTATATAAGTTTATATCTTATAATAACAGCAATACTTATATACTTAGCAGGAGTTAAATTTGCATATCATGATGAGGTTTCTAATATAGTTTCAGTAGAAAAGAGTAATCCACAAAGTGAGATAAAATAAATATATAACAGAATTATTCAAGCATATAATTAAAAGTGGAAATAAGATTGAGAGGTGTAAAAATTGATTAAAGAACTTATATTAAAAAATAGATCCTATAGAAGATTTTATGAGGATAAAACCATTGAAATGGACACTTTAAGAGAGCTTGTAGATTTGGCTAGGTTATCACCTTCAGGTGCTAATAGACAGGGATTAAAATATGCTATATCAAATACTAAGGAGAAAAATGATAAGATATATGATTGCTTAGGATGGGCAGGATATTTGAAAGACTGGGACGGTCCAGAAGAAGGAGAAAGACCAAGTGCGTATTTAGTAGTTGTTAGTGATACGTCCCTTGGTGCTGTTTTACCACAGGATGAAGGAATAGCAGGCCAAAGCATTTTACTTGGTGCTGTTGAAAAAGGTCTTGGAGGGTGTTTCATTAAAAATATTAATAAGAAAAAATTAGCTGAGGCACTTAATTTAGATGATAAATATGAAATATCACTTGTATTAGCATTAGGTTATCCAAAGGAAGAAGTGATTATTGAACCTATGAATGAAAATGGAGACATTAAATATTGGCGAGATGAAGACTTAGTACATTATGTGCCTAAAAGAGGATTAGATGAGCTGATTTTATAGTAACCAATATGCTAGTAACCAATAGCCAATATAGATGTTTTGCAACAGGAAACTGCATTTTATTGGTCATTGGTTACTAATAACTGGATGCTAAAAAATGCTTAGCGTTTTTTCTATATTTCTTTAGAATATATAGTGGATGGGTTTGGTGTTAAAATAACAAAGCAGGACATGTTTTTATCTCCTGTATTTTTTAAAGCAAACATTGCTGCTCCATCGCAATGTAAAACATCACCTTCAGTAAGCTTACTCATAGTTCCCTCTACAGTAACTTCTCCTTCACCTACAAGCACATGAACAATAAGATCGCTATTTTCATGGTTATGAGGAGGCACTTCTTGGCCAGGTTTTAGATTTAAAATAAAATTAAGAACCTTGTCTTCATTAAAAAGAACTCTCTTTGTAATAGTCTCATCTAAGTACACCATTTTATCTGATATTTTTTCTATTTTCATAATTATCCCTCCATAAATAAATTTCTGTGAAAAACTTTACTTTAAGCAAGCTTATATCATTCAATTATTATTGCATTTACAGGGCAGCTTGTTTCAGTATCTTTTGCACTTTCTATTAGTGTTTCCCAAATTTCATTTTCTAATGCTTCTGCTTTCCCATTATCTTTCATTTCAAAGATTTCCGGACACATTCCAGCACATAATCCGCATCCTATACAGGTATCTTTATCAACAAACGCTTTCATAAATAACACCCCTTATAAATTATTTTTGTATCTCCTATGCTTAAATTGTAAATCATTAGCATTGGAAATAATGTGATTCAAATCAAAAACTAGAAGTATTACGATATTTTTAATGCTTTGGGTCGTATAGAACTTTCATCTAGGAAGGCGTTCATTTCACCGAGAACGGCTAATATTTATAAATTTAAAATTCCTAAACCGCCTAAACTCGCTATCACTCAGACAGTAGGCGGCTCTTAACGGTATTTTAAATTTATAAATAAAGCCGTTCTAAGGCTCATTCAATGCCTTCTACGATGAAAGTTCTATGCTTCTAGAGCATTAAAAAGTTCTTCATGTGAACAGCTGAAGGAAGAAATTCAGCCAACTGAATTTCTAAAATATTTTAGGAATTAGTGCACAAAGATCTTTTAGGGCGTCAGCCCGGACGTTACAAGAGCTGATACGAAATAAATGAGGAAATTTAATTTACAAGTTAAAGATAAGATAATATAACAAAAGGTTTTTATCGAAAATAGAATGATTAACATTTTACGACCTATCGGTCTGCGTGCTTATCAGCCCTTTGGCAAGCGTCAATTTAAAGGAATTTCGTCAAAACGAAATTCCTTCCTTCAGTCAGTGAGCCTGAACGATATTTTTAATGTTGAACACAAGTATGAAATTTGCATTGTAGAAAGCATTGAGCAAGCAATTAAAAGCTCTTTATTTCTGATTTTAAGGCGCCGTATAGAGCCTTCTACTGTTTGAGCTGTAGGCGAGTTTAGAAGGCTTAGACGCCTTAAAAGGAAGAAATGTTAGAGTTTTTTTGCGTAGCGAACGCTTTCCTAAATGCAAATTCCATACGACCTGTTCAACATTAAAAACGTCGCAATTTCCTTTAATTATGCTATAATAACAAATAAAAATTAAAATAGTAAAGATAGGTATTGTGTATATACTATTTTATAATAAAGGGGGCTAATATTTTGAAAAAATTATATGGATTATTGGGAGAAAAGCTTGGACATAGTTTTTCGCCGCAAATACATTCACTAATATTTAAAGAATTAGATATAGAAGGATACTATCATTTATTTGAAGTGAATAAGGCGGAGCTGCATAATGCAGTCTTAGGATTTAAAGCTCTAAAAGTAACAGGAGTAAATGTGACCATTCCTTATAAGGTTGATATGGTAAAATATTTAGATGATATATCACCAGAAGGCAAGAACATAGGGGCAATTAATACAATATGCTTTAAAGATGGAAAAACCATAGGATATAATACAGATTATTATGGTTTTGGAATGATGCTGGATAAATTTAATGTGAAAGTAAAAGGAAAAAATGCAGTTATTTTGGGGTCAGGAGGAGCTTCCCAAGCTGTGCTTCAATTCCTATTAGATAATGGTGTTAATGAAGTTACTTTTGCAACCAGAAATGAAGAGCAATGTAAGAAAAAGTGTAAGGAATTTAAAGCTATTGATTATAATAAAATTAAGTATCTAAATAATCAAGATATAGTAATTAACTGTACTCCACTGGGAATGTACCCTAATGTAGAAAGCTCTCCTTTAAGTAAGGAAGATGTCTTAAAATTTACTACAGTTGTTGATTTGATTTATAATCCAGAGGAGACCTTATTGCTAAAATACGCAAGAGAACAAGGAATACAAGGTGTAAATGGATTATATATGTTAGTAGGGCAAGCGATAAAGGCACAGGAGTTGTGGAATAGTGTAATAATTAATAAAGAATCTGTGGATAAAATTTATGAGGAATTCAAATAAAAATACGATTTTAAAAGGAGCAAAAAAATGAAGTGGTTAAGAAATTTCATGATTGGAAGAAATGGTGTAGATCATATATGTATAGCTTTAATAGTGGGCTATATGGCAACTTCTTTAATAGTTTCTGTTACAGGTATTAAAGCTCTGATGATTATTGGCTATATTTTGTGGGGAATATGTTTATTTAGAATATTATCTCGTGATATTATAAAACGACGAAAAGAAAATATGGTATTTTTACAGTGGTGGAATAAGATATCCTATAAATTTAGAAATAAATCTAACGAAATAAAATCCATGAAGACCTACCGTATTTTTAAATGCCCAAACTGTAAATTAAAACTTCGTGTACCAAAGGGAAAGGGAAAAGTTACAATTACTTGCTCAAGGTGTAAAACAGAGTTTTCTAAAAGGACTTAGGGGAAAGCGGATTAGACGAGGTAGTAAAAGATTTTCTGTGAGCTAAATTGAGGGGAATTAAACAGAGCATGAAAATTGTTATTAAATTTAATAAAAATAATGGGGGGATAGTGTATGGAATATAAAATTGAAGAAATGAAATCATCTGATTGGGAACAGGTAAAGAATATTTATTTAGAGGGAATAAAGACAAAGATAGCAACATTTCAGACGGAAGCACCTACTTGGGAAGAGTGGAATAGTGGTCATATTAATTCATGCAGATTAGTTGCACGTTCAGGGGATAATGTATTAGGTTGGGCAGCACTGAGTCCGACCTCAGGTAGATGCTGTTATGTAGGAGTAGTAGAAGTTAGTATTTACATAGGAGAAAAATATAAAGGACAAGGTGTAGGGACGGCTCTCTTTGAACAGTTAATTAGACTATCAGAAGAAAGTGGTTTTTGGACTTTGTATTCTTCGATTATAAGAAAAAATAGTGCAAGTATAGCCCTTCATAAAAAGTGCGGTTTTAGGGAAATAGGAATGAGAGAAAAGATAGCTAAGACCAGTGAGGGGATATGGCATGATGTAGTTTTAATGGAGAGAAGAAGTAAAGTAGCTGGCATAGATTAAGTTTTATGTATGGAAACATACTAACTAGAATTTAAAATGAAAACCATGGATAGGTATCAGTTTCTAAAGCTGAATTATCCATGGTTCTTTTATTGAGTATTTAATATCTAATTAAATTATTCCAACTTACCACTTGCCACGTGGGTGGCACCTTTAGGTGGCATTTTTATATTCATTAAATTTAATAATCACATCAGGATTATCCTTTATAAAATTTACGTACTCCTCAAAGCATTTAATGGTTTTATCACTTAATGTGTGCTCAACTTTTTCGGTTTCAGCCAGTATTGTTTTTTCGGATACCCCTAAAACCTTTAGAAGAGCAGCAATGGTGTTATGACGTTTGATTAATGATTTTCCAAGTTTTTTTCCACTTTCCTCAAGCATTATATATCCATACTTTTCATATTTTATAAGTTTCAATTCACTGAGTTTTTGCACCATCTTAGTAGCAGATGGGGGCTGTACATTTAGTGCATCTGATAATTCATGGATTCTTGTAAATCCAGTGTTTATAGAAAGTCTGTATATCATTTCAAGATAATCTTCCATGGATGCTGTAAGGAGATTCTCTTCTTTTTTCATATATTCATTAAAAGTATAAAATTCATTGTTATCCATAATACATCACCAGCTTTATAAAATTTATATAGGTTCCCAGTAAATTATATGCAGGGATAAATTAAAAAATTACTACCATGTAACCTTTTTATATCAATATTCATAACTTATATAGTGTAGGAAAGTTAGCTAAGGCTAATACTTTTAATCCTCAGTAACTGTTTGATGGTTAGCTAAACTGCACCAATATATAGGAGGAGATATCCGTGGATAATGAAAGGGCAATAGATAAAGCAGCAAGCTTTGAATTGCATAAAGTAAGAACAAATAGTAGTTTAAATATAATAAAAAGATTTAAGCAGTTATTAAAGTTTTTAGGACCTGCGTTTATAGTGAGCGTTGCTTATGTGGACCCAGGAAATTTTGCTGCAAATATCACTGGAGGGTCAATATTTAATTATGGTCTTGTGTGGGTTATTTTATGGAGTAACATAATGGCTATATTTTTACAGGTTATGTCTGCTAAACTAGGCATAGCTACAGGAAAAAATTTACCTCAAATGTGCAAAGAAGTATTTTCAAAGAGAGTGAATTGGCTTTTTTATATTGTAGCAGCAATTGCAGCAATGGCAACCACCATGGCTGAATTTATAGGAGCAGTACTAGGTTTTTACTTGTTATTTGGGATTCCCTTGGGGTATTCTGTTGTGTTAACTGCTGTAGTAACATTTGTAATCACATACTTACAAAAGTATGGCCAAAGGGTTGTAGAGATAGTTATTACTTTACTTATTGCGGTAATATGCGGTGCATACACTATAGAGTTATTTCTTGCAAAGCCTGATTGGACACAGGTAGCTCTTCATACATTAGTTCCTTCGCTGCCAAATGGTCAAGCGGTCTTAATCGCTGTAAGTATGCTGGGGGCTACAGTTATGCCTCATGTAATATATCTTCATTCTCAGCTTGTTCAAAGTCGTAATGAAGGAATGACATTACAAGAAAAGAAAAGGCACTTTTTCATGGAAAAGATTGATGTTGTTATAGCTATGAATATCGCATTTATTGTAAATGCTGCAATGGTAGTAATTTCTGCATCAGTATTTTTTAGCAGGGGGATGGTGGTTGATTCAATAGAAGTTGCACACAGATCTCTTGAGCCACTTTTAGGATCACTATCAAGTGGTGCATTTGCAGTTGCTTTGCTTGCTTCAGGATTTTCCTCATCATCAGTAGGGGCTATGGCTGGAGAAACTGTTATGGATGGATTTGTGGATTTTAAAATTCCTATCAACTTAAGAAGAATAATAACAATGCTTCCAGGTGCCATTGTAATACTTGCTGGAGTAAATCCCATGAAAGCATTAGTTATAAGCCAAGCTAGTCTAAGTTTTGCGCTGCCAGCAGCGATAATACCTATGATAATTATTACAAGTAATAAAAAACTCATGGGCGAATTTGTAAATAAATCTTGGATAAAGGTAGTTGGCTGGGCAATTGCTTCAACAATTATTGCATTGAATGTGGTGCTTTTATACTTAACCTTCACTGGAAATGTATAAAAAAAGTCATGGATAAACATAAGTTTTAATACTGAATTATCCATGACCTTTTTATTTAGGGAGGAGTTATTTTTAACGTTAACTTGCCACTTGTCACGTGGGTGGCACTTTTCTTTTTTACCATTCACCAAACCAAGCTATGGCTTCATAATGGGCAGGGGAGTCTAGGGCTTCTGTGGATGAAAATTTAATATAGTAAGTTCCTTTAGGAAGTTCAATTGAAATTCCTGCTGATCCAGTATCTAAATCTACAGGAGAAGTAGCAAGTATTTTACCGCTGCTGTCCATTATAGATACTGATGTTTGAACTCGTCCCAATGGTATATCTACAAATATATTTAAATTTTGAAGCTTAGTATTGGTTACTTTATATAAGTCATCATCCTTAGGTTTTAAGTAACCGGAGATTAAAGGAGAATAATTTATATTTTCATTAGGTGTATAAGACTGTGCAAAGAACAAGGAATCATTGGGTTCTTTATCAAGGATATAAGAACCTAAAAATGGTACATCCACACTTTCATCTAACTTCATTTGTCTAAGAGTATAGTTTTGAGAATCTTGGTCAAAAGACTGATAAAAAATCCATTCACCCATTGGAGTAATTCCATCTGCTAGATTATATGACAGCTGAGTTAAATCAGAGCCATCTGTACGCACTCTACGTAAACCACCACCAGGAGTGTCTGCAGAAAAATAAATCCATCCATCATATACATTAAGAGTATCAAATGTCCGCGCATTAAGTGAGGTATCATTTAAGCCATCCGCAGTCATCTTATGAATACGATTATCACGTTGGCTCTCATAGTAAATCCAACCGTCTTCAACATCAAAAATACCAACACCATAATCTAACATTTTTATTTTATTTGTTCCATCAAGGTTCATTTTATATAAGAAGTGATTATCTATTTGGCTGATATAATATAGGTAACCATCTTCTACAATCATTTTAGAAGCTAGCTCATCACCAATCTTAACTTTAGATGAGCCATCAACCTTACATTTATAAAAGGCAGAGTTATATCTTTGTCCATAGCTGTAATAGATATCATCGCCTACAACAAGAAGACTATATATGGATTCATTTACTATTTGTGTTTTTTCTGAGCCGTCTAATTTCATTTTATAAATTTTTTTCCCATCAGATAAATTTCTATAATAAATCCAATCATGTACTATGTTTATTTGGTCAATTTTATCGTCACTTATCTTTGTTAGGTTTGTGCCATTATAGCTGAGCTTGTATAACTTATCGTTATCAAAATAAGCAGTAAAATAAATATTGCCCTTGTAATATGCAAGCTGTCCACCGTTTGTAAGATTTCCATATACACTTCCTGTTTCTTCAACAACTTTTACGGTAAGTTTTATCTTCTTGTCCCAGCCATCAATAGTTCCATAAATAATGTGAGTTCCAGCAGTGGAAGTATCCAGAGAGTCTTCTTCCCATTTAACGGGAACAAGTTTTTTAGCTATACTATAGCTTAATATGTTGCTAGGTGCACCATCATACATTACTAACACATTAGAGGGAAATGTATAATCTTCTCCTATAAATGCCATGTCTGAAATGTCATCTGCTTTAGTTATAATAAAAGTTTTTACCTCATCTTTTATTGTATTTTTTAAGGAATCACTAATAGCTCCTGTACCACCAATGATACTTATATTTTTAGTGCTTTGAAGACTTAAATAAGATTTTGTTATTTGCGGAAGAGTGCTGTCTACTAATACAATTGGTGCATCTTTTGAAGCAGCTAAAGCACTTCCTGATAGGGCATCTGGAAAGTTCTTACCTGAAGCCACATACAAATTAGTGAAATCAATTTTACCTTGGAATTCTTTAAGTATAGAGATATTAGTATCAAATCTATTTAGTCCGCTTAGTCTTTTAGCATTTGTTAATGATGATTGTACACTTTCGCCTATAGAGCCTGTTCCACCAATAATATAAGAAACGGGAATATTCTTATCCTTAATAAAGGCGCTTACTTTGTCAGGTAATTTGCTTTGGCTAGATAACAAAATTGGCATTTGCATTTTTGCTGCAATAGGAGCCATGCTTAATGCATCAGGAAAGTTTTCACTGGATGCCACAGCAATTCCATTTTCTGTACCAAGCATTTCAGCTATTTTCACCGAAGTTTCATAGCGATCCTTTCCAGAGAGTCTAGTTGTAGTTATATTAAGTGTCTTTAATTGCTCTTCAATATTTGGAGAAACAACTCCTGTACCACCAACGATATAGACATTTTTAACCTCTAAATCTTTAAGTGATTTTAAAGCATCAAGGCTTAAGCCATTTTTGGAAGTTAAAAATATAGGAGCGTTTTTACTTTTGGCTAAAGGAGTTGCACAAAGGGCATCAGGGAATGCCTCTCCACTTGCAATTACGGCATAAGAAGATTTAGTCCAGCCTTTTTTAATAATTGATAAATTTGTGCTGTACCTATCTTGCCCATATAATCTATCTACGGATGGAGTCGCTGCATGGACATTTGTAGATAAAAGGTAAGATGAGGTAAGAGTTGTACAAATAGAAAGCACTAAAACAGCTAAGAGTTTTCCTTTGGTCACGATTACATTCAATCCTTTCGTTGTTAATATTTTTTATGATGAATAAAAAGTAAAGAGAAATTTCATAGTAGTGAGTTTTTTTCTCTTGCAACTTAATTTAATAAAATGATAACATGGGTTTGGTAATAAGTTAACAGTTAATATATGGTATATGTAAAAGGTTTGGTATAAATTAACTATGAAATACAATATAAAAAAGGACTTTGCATCACAAAGTCCTTCTCTAACTTGCCACTTGTCACGTGGGTGGCACTTTACAATTTGTTCACGATTTCCATTAGTTTTTCATTGTGAATAGTTTCTTTTTCTAAAAGTTCTTGAGTTATAGCTTCTAAAAGATCTCTTTCTTTTAATAAAAGAGCCTTTGTTTCTTCATATAGTGAATCGATTAATTCCTTACATTCATTAACTAAGTCTGCTTGTTTTGCATTTGCTTCACCTAGGGCTTCTATGCTTAAAAGGCCTAGGGATTTTCCCATACCGTATGCACCAAGCATGTGATATGCAATGTTTGTACATTGTTTTAAATCGTGGCTAGCTCCTGTTGTGATGTTGTCTTCACCAAATATTATTTCCTCAGCAGCACGTCCACCAAGAAGCATCATTATTCTTCTCTTTAAATAGGTTTTATCTTGATATAGCTTGTCCTCAGGAATTGTCATTGTATATCCACCAGCACCCTTTGTGCTTGGGATTATTGTTATCTTAGATACTTTTTCATTAGGCAGCATCTTAAGTCCTACAAGAGCATGTCCTGTTTCGTGATAAGCTGTAACTTTTCTGTCCTTTTCAGTTATATAATCTCTGTCTTGTTTTTCATGTCCTGCTATAACTATTGAAAATGCTTTGTCCATGTGGATGTTTTCAATTGCTTCTGCTTCATCTTTACAAGCAAGTATTGCAGCTTCATTTACAAGACTTTCAAGTTTAGCTCCAGAAAAGCCAGATGTCTTTTGTGCCCATTCGTGTACTGTGATATTTCCAACGGGTTTATTTTTTAAATGAAGATTTAATATCTTTTCACGAGCAGATATATCTGGCAGCATAATTTCTATGTGTCTATCAAATCTACCTGGTCTTAAAAGTGCTTCATCTAATATATCCAGTCTATTTGTTGCTGCCATGATGATTATGCCTTCCTTTTCATTAAAGCCTGACATTTCAGTAAGAAGCGCATTTAATGTTTGATCTTTTTCATCAGAGCCACCAGCTTTTCCACCATCTCTTTTCTTACCTATTGCATCTATTTCATCAATAAATATTACGGCTTTACCATTTTGTCTTGCCTTCTTAAATAATTGCCTTACTCTACTTGCACCAACACCTACATAAACTTGAACGAAGTCAGAACCTGACATTGCATAAAAAGGAACTCCAGCTTCTCCAGCAACAGCCTTTGCAAGCAATGTTTTACCTGTACCTGGATCCCCGTAAAGTATAACTCCCTTAGGCATTCTAGCGCCATAAGCTGCATACTTTTCAGGATTTTTTAAGAAATCCACTACATCTTTAACACTTTCCTTTGCTTCTTCATTTCCTGCAACATTTTCAAAAGTGAAAGGTGTGTCTTCTAGTGCAGATGTTTCAAGTTTGTCCACACTAAGTAGTCCTTTATTTGATAAACCAGATTTTTTAGCCATTACAAATACTAAAGAGATAATTGATACTAAAAAAGCTGAACCAAATATTACAGAACTTTTTTCTGTAGGAGAGTACTCTAAAACTTTAACTCCTTCTTTTAAAAGAACTTCCTTAAATGTGTCTATACGAGGGTTGTCTGTTTCATAAGATGTTCCATCACTTAATACAACCTTAAGCTGAGGAGTTGGGGATAAGTAAACTTTACTTATTTTATGAGAGTTTAAATCCTTTAAGAAGTTTACGTAAGATTTATTTTCAGTAGTTTTGAAACCAATTTGAGATGTTATAAGTAGCACTAAAGATAGTGCAGCAGTTATCAATGGTAATAAAAAGGGTTTTTTCTTCATCATATTCATTAAGATACCTCCGATATTTCAATTATAGTTGGGAGCCATCGAACATTTATTATTCTATAATAGCTATTTGATATTGTCTAATAAATCTCATAATTTTTACTAAAGTAATTTATGGAAGCTTTCTTAGTAATTGCAGAAATTTCTATTTAGGGTATAATCTTATATATAGTAGCTAGCATTTTAGTAATTAATACATAGTAACTTGCCTTAAGAGATAATTACTGGGCACTTGGGAGTGCTAATTAGAAATTTAATATTATAGGTATAAATTAATGTTTTAATAGGAAATTTAAAATAGGTGAGGGAGTTGATTAATATGAAAGTAAGTTCAGTAAAGCTTACTCTTCATGAGGAAGAGATATTAAAGGGGTTAAATGAGTTCATTGATTTAGAAGGGCTAAAATTTAATAATTTAGAGGTAGGAGAACTTATAAATGTCCACGGAAGTTATAAAAAGGGGGTAGAGATCCCATTTACCGCAGTAGTTGGTCTTGGAAATGTAATAGCCAACAAGGTTAAAGTGAAAATTTTTGACGTGAAGGTTGCAAAAATCGGGGTGCTTGCTGGTATAAAAAATATCATATTAAAGCAGGTAGGGAAGAAGACCGAGGCATATGGTGTTGAGGTTGAAGGTGACGTAATTACAGTAGATCTTGATACTATAATAAAGCTTATACCTAATGTAAATATGAAGGTGAAAAATATATCTCTTGTTCAAGGACAGATAGTAGCTGATGTAGAAGATTTAGTTTATTCTAAGGATAAGGAAACCTTAAAGCCTCAAGAAGAGAAGATAATTTATGAGATGGATAGGAAAACTACTGAGGATTCCTATACAAAATTTAGAGCAGCTGTAGATGTCAAGACTCCTGACAAATATGAAAGCATTAAAGAATATGCAATGCTTATTCCAGATATAGCAGCACTTTTATGGAGACTTTTTAAGGATCCAAGAGTTGATTCTAAAACTAAGGCAAAGGTAGCAGCTGTGGCAGGATATCTTGCTATTCCCATTGATATATTACCAGACTTTATACCCTTTGTAGGTCAAATAGATGACATTGCAATAGCTTTTTATGGATTAAATACTATATTAAATGAAGTTCCTGAAGAAATAATACTAGAAAACTGGCAGGGAAAGGGTGATATAATTCTTATTGTAAAAAAAGGAGTAAAGACAATTTCAAACTATGTTGGTGCAGATAAGGTAAATAAGCTTGGCTCATATATAAAAAGAGGCATGGAGAAAATGGGAAAAAAGGTTGAAATTACTCATAACAATGTGGAGGAAAACAACGATTAGCTAAGGAATATTCCTCGATAAAAGTAAAAAATTGCCGGGGAAATATGGGGAAATTACACTGTAACTTCCCCATAAGTTTCCTTAAAATTATTATGAGTAAAATCCATATCCGTTTTTACCAGCCTTTTTTACCCTGTACATTGCAATATCAGCTTTTTTTATTAACTCGTCCATTTCAAATCCGTCTTTGGAGTAAATTGAAATACCTATGCTTACACCAATGGTAAATTCATGATTTTTAATATATATCTTTTCGTTTATCACCTCAATAACGCGCGAAGCAATTATTTTAAGTATTATATCATCAACTATATAAGGTATTAAAATAACGAATTCATCTCCACCTATTCTGGCCACAGTATCAATATTTCTTACGCTTTTTGTAAGACGGTTACTAATTTCCTTGAGAACTTCATCACCAACATCATGTCCAAAATTATCGTTTACAAGTTTAAATCCATCTAAATCCAAAAATAAAATTCCAAGCATGAAGTTGCTGCTGTCATATTTTTTTAGATAATCATCAAATAAGGATAATAAGTAGCATCTATTTACAAGTCCAGTCAATTTATCCGTATAGGACAGCTTGTATAAATGTTTGGTAAGTGTTTCTTCGTCTTCTAAGCGAGCATGAAGAAGTTCGAAGGTTCTTAAAATAATGTATACATAGTAAAGCATGATGAAAAAACCAATTACATTTAGGAAGATTATTATCTCATTTATAAGTACAGCTATTTCGAAAAATTTTATTATGAGGCTTCCAAGGGTTACTACATATAAATAAGTTACAATAGCTATAGAATTAGCCATAAAGTCTTTTTTTAAGTTTTTACGTGTTTCAAAAATGCGCCTAATAAATAAAAGAGTAAGCTGCAATATGTTTGCAATTGATGCTCTAATAATAATAAGTTCATAGTTTATCTTTTCTGCCCAATTTAGTCCCAGAAAGTGATTAGTTCTTCCGATTAAAAGTAAATGTACCAGCAAACAAATAAATCCTATAGATAATAATGTATTAAAAATTAATGTGATGATAAGACTTCTATTTTCAGTAATACATACTTTTTTAAACAATAATTTCTCTTTAATTTTAATGAGCATGACAAACACACCTTTTAAAGTAGTATTTTATAATAAATTAATATTCTTAATATTATAGTATGTTTATAGTGGGAAATATGACCTTGATATTTTTATAACACTTGAATATTTGGGATATAGTTGCATAACAGGAATATATGTGGTAAGATTTTATAACGGCATTGGCGTACATATATGTTTTATAGGAAGACAAAGGGGTTATTAGATGTATTAATTATGAAAGAAATCATATAAATCAGCATAGGGGGCGGAAGGTATGAAGCGTATATTAAAAAAGTTCAGCAGTTTAAAGATTAAAACAGTAATTTTGTTTATGTCAGTGTTTTCAATACTATGCTTAGTTTTAATTAGTGAAGTTGGGTATAACGGAATGAACAAAATTAATAATCATTTAGGTGAGGTATATGATAGCAAACTTCTTCCTATTTCCTATGTTGGAGATATTAGAGGGGATGTATTAAAAATTAGACTATCTATATCCAAAATGTCACAAGAAAATAGTATTGTAAATACCAGTGAAATAGATGAATATGATCAAAAAATTAAAGGTAGGTTTCAAGCTTATAAGGATAGTAATATGAAAGATGATGAAGAAAAAATGCTTTTAAGTGTTGAAGACCAGTATAATATTTTTATAAATGCATGGCAAAAGAAAAAGGATAGAGTAAAAAACGGTCAGAAATTAACTACAAGTGAACTAAGTGAATTACACGACCTAGGGGAAGAAGTAGATATGAGTATTGAAGCTCTTAAATATATGAATATGTATTCAGCAGAAGATTTAAATATTAAGGGTGATGACTTGTATTATGGAAGAAAAAAATCACTTATATTAATTATTTCAATATGCATATTTGTTTTTGCAGCTATTTCTTATATGATTATTAAATTTATAAATGCTTCAATGAAAAATCACATAAATAGTTTAAATACTGTAGCTGAAGGTGACTTTAGGGTTTCATTAGATACGGAAAGTAAATCAGAATTTGGGCTTATGAATAGGGCACTAGCTAAGACTATTGATAATATTTCCAGCATGATAACAGAAGTTAAAGAAAAGTCTAATTTTATAGATAAGAAGTCTAATGATTTATCAACTATAGCAGATGAGATGTCAGCTTCTTCTGAAAATGTAGCAAATTCTATACAGGATGCAGCAGAGGGGACAAGTTCTCAAGCTGAAGAAATATCCACTATAGTAAATATTTTAGATGATTTTAGTGTGGAATTAGAAAATATCATACAAGCTATAAGAGGCATTGATGGAAAATCACATCATATAAGTGCTATGGCAAATGAAAGTGATGTTAATATGTTAGCACTGGTAAAGTCTATAAATAATATAAAAGATTCCTTTGCTGGATTTGCAAGTAAGGTTATAAATCTTGGTGAAAACATTAGTCAAATAAATGAAATAACTGATGTTATAAATAATATAGCTGATCAGACAAATTTACTTGCGTTAAATGCAGCCATTGAAGCCGCTAGAGCTGGAGAATCAGGAAGGGGATTTTCAGTAGTTGCAGATGAAATAAGAAAGCTTGCAGAGCAGTCTAAAGTTTCTTCTAAGAATATTAATTCTTTAATTAATGGTATCTCAAGTGAAACTAATGTAATGGTTAAAAATACAGGAAATATGGAAGAAGAGTTAACGAGCCAAGTAAATATGATAAATGTTACAATTAATTCCTTCAAAAATATATTGAAAGCAGTAGAAGAAGTTATACCTGAAATAGAAGCAGTCAATTCTACAGCTTTAAATATAAATGAGGAAAAAGATATAATATTAGAAAAGATACAACAGGTTTCTGCAATTGCAGAAGAGGTATCGGCATCTTCTGAAGAAATTGCAGCAGCTGCACAGGAAAGTAATTTATCATCTCATCAAGTGGCAAAAACTTCTGAAGAATTAAGCAGCATGACTAAAGAAATGATAAATGATGTGGAAAAGTTTAAGTTAGCAAATAGTGAGAAGGAGAATGAATCTAGTAATCAGTTAGTAGTAAATGATGAATATGAGTTAATAAACAGTGATGAGAATACTAGTATGCAAGAACTAGCAGCTATTGATGAAGAATCTTATATGAAATAAACTTATAAATAAATAGTATGTTATTTTACGAAGACTTTTTTAGGAAAAAGCCTTCGTTTTTTATTAAGCGCTTAAATTAAAATTTTAGATTTATATTGCATTATATAAACAACGTACATATGTCTATAAATGGAATACTTCCCAGTACTCTTCAATAGATTTCCATAAAAAATTAATATAAAATTTACATTGAATTAATTTCTATTATAAAGGGTGGAGGAAGATTACATGAATTTTAAAAGAGTTTCAAGGTTAATGATCACAACTATTTTAGCTGTTACAGTTGCACAGGGATTTAATCCTATAAGTGTACAAGCTGAAACTATACAGCTAACTAAAACTGCTAAAAGAGTTCAAGGTTTAGACAGATTCAAAACATCAAGGGCTATAGCAGAGGAAATAGGATTTACTGAGTTAGAAAATGTAGTAATCACGTCTGGATATGGTTTTGCAGATGGATTAAGTGCTGGTACCTTTGCTAAAAAGTTAAATGCACCACTACTTCTTGCAGGAGATTTAAAGAGCAGCAGTGAGGCAATAGCGTACATATCAGGTAAATTAAAATCAAACGGAAACGTTTATATCATTGGTGGAGAAGGCGTTGTAAGTAAGGAAACAGAAAATGTACTTACAAGTAAGGGATATAAGGTTACAAGAATTTTTGGTAAGGGAAGAATAGAAACAAATGATGCCATTATAAACGAATTAGAGGTTACGCAAGGAACTCCAGTATTTATATCAAATGCACTAGGCTATGCAGATGCGCTAAGTGCTTCAGGAGTTGCTGCAATAAAGGATTATCCAATGCTTCTTACAAATGCAGATAAATTACCAGATGTTATTAAGGATCAGTTAACTAAAATAAAGCCATCTAAGGTTTATATAGTTGGAGGAGAAGCAGTAGTTAAGCCAGCAGTAGTAAATGAAATTAAGACTATACTTCCATCAGTAGAAATAGTTAGATTAGGTGGAAGCAGTAGATATGAAACATCAATGAGCATATTTAATGAATTTAATTTAGATTCAAAAAATATTGTATTAGCATCAGGTAAAGGGTTTGCAGATGCATTATCAGGAAGTCAATTAGCTGCTAAGTTAAATGCTCCAATGGTACTTGCAGATGAAACTAATTTATTTAAACAGCAGTCAGAATTTGATAAAAAAGCTCTTGAAAATTATTACTTACTAGGTGGTACAGGCTCACTTACTACAAATGTAGAGCAAATTGCAGTAATGAATGTTGATAAAGAGTTTCAAGATATAAATACAATACTCACTAAACTTGCACAAACTATAAGATTAAAAATTGTTGGTGAATATCTAGCACTATTTGATTTAAATACTCAAGAATATAAAGAAGCTAGACAAGCACTTGAAGAACTTTTTAAAGAGTTAAACATGAACGATTTAGATATTATACCAACTTATAAGTCAATTAATGTAATTTCAATGAATGCTACAGAAGCAAAAGTTAAGACTAGAAGGAATGATGCAATAACAGATAATTATGAGAAGGCTACAGAATATGTGGAGTATACTCAAATACTTAGCTTTAGAAAAGTAAATGGACAATGGAAAATATATAATGCTGAAAATATTCAATAACGAAAAAATTGTTGCAGCTTGAAACATGGATTCGTTTATATATAACATATTAAGGTGGTAATAAAAGTGAGTATGAGTACTAAAAAAATAAAAAGGTTAAACATTGTTATTGCACTATTATATATTTGGATTGGAATTACTGGAATATTAGAGGGGGCAGATCCATCAAGCAGATTTTATTATGTTGACAATATAGTTCTTAGAATTATAGGGGCAGCACTTACAGTTACAAGTATTGGGTTATTATTAAAGAAAGAACTTGCTCGTAAATCTTTTATAGTTTTAATGGTAGCTTGTATTTTGGAAATGATAATTACCTTTGATATAAGTGTTGAAGAAAAAATTGTAGTTATTGTTACAGCAGTGTTTGCAGTGATAATTTATGTTTTGCCAATGGTATTTTATATGATTCCAAAGGTAAAGAGATGTTTTCAGCTTGGTGAATGGAGCCAATATGAAAGTACCTATGCAAATTATAATGAAAAGCAAAATTACAAGCATTCTGGGTTGGGAATTGCTTCATTTGTAATAGCTTTAGTTAGTATAGCTATTTTTACAGCAGGTGTAATAATAACTTACAATAGTGTTGCTGTAGGTATATCATCAGAGGAAGTAATGCAGGCATCTCCTATAGTAGTTATAATTGGAATACTTTTTATTGGGGGTATGATTTCAAGTGTTGTGGGATTAGTTCTTGGAATTATAGGAGTATTTGCAAGAAAGAAGAAAAGAGTACTTGCTGTTTGGGGGATTATATTAAACTTAATAATTACAGCTATATTTACATTATCAACTATAAGCAGCATATTTAACGAAAACATTTTAGACGGCAATTACTATATGCTCTTTATTGGATGATAAGTATATTTATGAATTAACATCCATTACTATCCAATAGATTTTATTTATAGTTTAATATAAAATGGTAATACAAATGGAATTATTTATGGATATTGTATGGAGGGAAACAAATGAATTTAAAAAAAGTATCAAAATTAATGGTATCAACATTCCTAGCTTTTACTATTGCTCAAGGATTTAATCCAGTAAGTGTACAAGCTGAAACACAGTTAACTAAAACTGCTAAGAGAGTTCAAGGGTTAGACAGATTTAAAACATCAAGAGCTATAGCAGAGGAAATAGGATTTGGTGAACTAGAAAATGTAGTAATTACATCTGGATTTGGTTTTGCAGATGGTTTAAGTGCAAGTACATTTGCTAAAAAGTTAAATGCTCCATTACTTCTTGCAGGAGATTTAAAGAGCAGCAGCGAGGCGATATCATATATATCAGCTAAATTAAAGGATCAGGGAAATGTTTATATCATTGGTGGAGAAGGTGTTGTAAGTAAGGATACAGAAACTGCACTTACAAACAAGGGCTATAAGGTTACAAGAATTTTTGGTAAGGGAAGAATAGAAACAAATAATGCTATTATAAATGAATTAGAAGTTGCAGAAGGAACTCCAGTATTTATATCAAATGCGTTAGGTTATGCGGATGCACTAAGTGCGTCTGGGGTTGCAGCAATAAAGGATTATCCGATGCTTCTTACAAATGCGGACAAACTTCCGGATTTAATTAAGGGCCAGTTAACTAAAATAAAGCCATCTAAGGTTTATGTAGTTGGTGGAGAAGGTGTAGTTAAGCCAGCAGTTGTAAATGAAATTAAAGCTATGCTTCCTTCAGTAGAAATAGTTAGACTAGGTGGAAGTACTAGATATGAAACTTCAATGAGTATATTTAATCAGTTTGATTTAGATACAAAAAATATTGTACTAGCATCAGGTAAGGGATTTGCAGATGCATTATCAGGAAGCCAATTAGCTGTTAAGTTAAATGCTCCAATGGTGCTTGCAGATGAATCTAATTTATATAAACAACAATTAAAATTTGATGAAAAGGCACTTGAAAATTATTATTTATTAGGTGGGACAGGTTCACTTAGTGATAATGTACAACAATTTGTAGTAATGGATTTGGATAAAGAGTTTGCAGATATAAAAGCAGTTCTCAATAATCTTGCTGAAGCTGTAAAGTTTAAGGACATCGAAATGTACATGGCTGAGATAGACCCAAGTGCTCCTGGATATAAAGATACTAGAGACGTATATACAGAAGTTTTTGCAGCATTAACTGAAGAAGAAGTAAATATTGAATCAATTTATGAGTCTATAGATATGATGTCAATGACAACTAAGGAAGCAAAAGTTAAGGCTGTAGAAAATGATAAGATAACATACAAAGATCCAGAAACAGGAGAAGATGTTGCGGAAGAAGAATTATATACTATGACAGTAACCTTTAAGAAAGTAAATGGGAAATGGAAAATTTACGAGTCCGAAATTATAGAAGAATAGAAAAAGTACGACATTTTAAGATAATGTTGAACCTACCGTATAGGATTTGCATCTAGGAAGGTCATTGAGTTATGGTAACATCTCAGCAAACTGAGATGTGCTGATTTATAACGAAATCATAGATTTCTATAAATCATGCAATAGCGGCTAATATTTATAAATTTAAAATACCTAAGCCTCCTAAACTCGTCGTAGGCTCAAACAGTAGGAGGCTCTTAACGGTATTTTAAATTTATAAATAAAGCCGCTCTAAAGCTCATTCAATGCTTTCTACGATGCAAATCTCATACTATATGTTCAACATTAAAAATATCTCTTACACCGGCTGAAGGAAGAAATTCAGCTAACTGAATTTCTAAGATATTTTTGGAATTAGCACATAAAGATCTTTTAGGGCGGCAGCCCCGGAGGTTACAAGAACTTATAGAAAATAGATGAAAAAATTTAATTTATAAATTAAGGCTCTGCTAAAGAACAGTGTTGATAGTATGCTATATTTAAGGGAACTTAGAAAGTTCCCTTAATCCACGTTATAACATAATTGTAAACTATCAATTATTAAATATCTTATAATGCTATCAGTTTTTCTGTAGGTAGCCATCCATCTTCTAAATCAGTCAATCTACTACACCATAACCAACCATTGAGTTCTAATTCTCCATCAACTATATCACCTTTACTTACGTCCAACTCTTTAGCCGAATAATCATTTAATACAATTCCATATTCATTTTGAGTTTGAATAATCTGTGCAGGAGTCCATCCTTCACTATTACTATGTAAACTGTAACAGTATATCCAATTATTCCAACCATCATCCCCACCAGATTTTCTACCTAATTTTACAGTTTCACCTTTCTCTGCTTTTATAGGATTACTATTATTAGGTTTATGTTCTTCAATAACCTTATACTTCATTTAGTTTGTACCTCCATTTATAAATTCATTATGTAAATAACCTCTATTATACAATTAATAATATCCTCCTTCAGCAGTGTGCATGAAGACATTTTTAATGTTGAATTTAGTATGAGATTTGCATTGTAGAAGGCTTTGAACAAGCAATTAGAAGCTCTTTATCTCTCAATTTAAAACACCGTAAAGAACTTTCTACTGTCTGAGCTGCAGCGAGTTTAGAAAGTTTAGGTGATTTAAATCGAGAGATATTAGAGCTTCTTTGCGCAGTGAACGGTTGCATGATTTATAGAAATCTCTGATTTCGTTATAAATTAGCACATCTCAGCAAACTGAGATGTTTCATTAATTATGCAGAACCCATACGGAAGATTTAACATTAAAAATGTCGTAATATCCTTATTATGAAGCATTTACTTGTTCCTTAGTTTTAAATTTAGTAATCTCATCTAGTACCTTGCTTGTCATTTCAGTTAAGTTTTGTGCAGTGTTTGCAACATCTAGAGAGGAGCCGTTCATTTCTTCAGTTGAAGCTGAAATTTCTTCAGAAGATGCAGATATTTCTTGAGCAACGGAAGAAGAAGCTTCCACCTTTTCTAATATAACATCCTTGTCTTTATTGATTTCTTCAACAGAATCAGTAATTTGTTGAATTTTAGGAGCTAATCTTTCTATACCATGTAATATATCTTGGAATGAATCCATGGTATTTTTTATAACATTAACTTGATTTTTTAATTCGCCGTCCATGGTATCAGTGGTGTTTAAAATTGTATTGGAGCTATTTGATATATTGCTTACTAATGAGTTTATATTATCTGATGAAACCTTTGTTTGTTCTGCAAGTTTTCTTATCTCATCTGCAACTACAGCAAATCCACGACCAGCTTCTCCAGCACGAGCTGCTTCAATAGAGGCATTTAGCGCTAGTAAATTTGTTTGGTCTGCAATTCCATTTATAATGCTTGTTATTTCATTTATTTTATGTATATCTTGTCCAAGTGTTGATATTTTTAAAGCAAAATCGTTAAAAGAAGATCCTACATTTCTTACTGAATCAGATAAGAAATTCATATTATCATTACTATCGCTTGCCATAGCATTAAAGTTTTTGGAGGCTACATCAACATCTAATATATCTTGAACAATTTTTTCAAGCTTTTCTCCAAATTGATTTAAAATAGATGTGATAGAGACCAAATCTTGTGCTTGAGAGCCTGTACCTTCAGCTACGTCTTGTATTGCACTTGCTACATTTTCTGATACTGATGTCATTTCTTCAGATATTGCAGCTAAGGAAAGTGATTTTTCATCTATGTTTTTAGAAGTTTCCTTAAAAGACTCAAGTATGGATGAAACATTATTCACAGTTTGCTTAACTGCACCTGTAAGTTCTCCAATTTCAGATTCGTTTACAGGAAGATTGATATCTACAGAAAAGTCTCCTTTAGATACTTCAATTAAAATATCTCTTAACTTTTTAATAGGGTTTATAAGTTTAGTTGTATAAACGTACACGTTAGCTAAAGTAGATGCAATCAGAGCAAAGGTTAAAATTATTAAAAGTATTATATATCTAGCTAGCACTGCTTCAGCTATTTTTAGCTCTTTAGCTGACTTATCATCTATGCTATTTTGGAAGCTTGTTAAAGCATCTGTTAAAGTATTTGATTCAGTATCATAATTAGAATCAAACATTAACTGGCGTGCTTTATTAAAGTCCTTTTGTTCAACTGCCTTAGCTGCTTCTTGCTCTATTTGCCTTAATGCATCAGATGAGGTTTTAGCTTTTTCAAGTAAACTTAGCTGCTCCTCAGGTATATCAAGTTTTATTAAATTTTCTTTTGCATTTTCCATAGATTTAGTTCCATTTAATTCTCTCATGTAGTTATCGTAATGTTCCTTTTCGCCAAATTGAACATAACTTCTTGCTTCTGATGATAGATAATCAGTTGCATCCCCAAATTTACTTCCTAAGTCTTTGAGCTCCATTCTTTTACTTTGTATAGCTTGTTCTGTTTTAAATGCCATTCTAATAAGTACACCACCGCTAATTAATAAAATTGCAAGGACGATTGCAATAGTGCTTAAAATGCGATTGAGTGTAGATTGTTTCATTGCTTTTTTTCTCATGTTGACAACCCTCTTTTGTAAAAAATTCTTATAATATTGAAGATTATACCATATAGTCCAACAAATAGCTAACTCAAAAAGTAAATTTATTTTTAATATTTGAATATAGTGTATCGCAAAAATAAAATAGGATATTCTTATCAATAATCATCAATTTATTTCTGGAATCTATAGAAAAGATATTAGAGTTTCAATTCAAGGTATAGGGGTAAGGAGAATAGCCAATACTAATTTTGAAGTAAAAAATAGGGGTGATTATTATAAAAACTAAAACTCAAATAATTCAAATATTGGTAATAATAAATTTAGGAATTCTAGCCTTTATTTTATTGGGAAAACTAAGCATTATTCATAAGCTTATGGTAACTATAGCGAAGGCATTTTTAATTCCTCTGTTTATTTCAGCACTGCTATTTTATATAATAAGGCCTCTAAATAATATTTTTATAAAAAAGGGACTTACTCGGGGTAAAGCAAGTTTGCTTTCATTGATAATATTTACATTTATTTTAAGTGGATTGTTATCTTATTTTAGTAAATATGCCTATGGACAATTCGAACAACTTAGAAGACAGATGTGGACAATTTTAAATAATAAAAAGCAAATTGATGGGTTTATGAGTTGGATAAACAGTTTTATAAATGTAGGCAAAATATATGCATTAATAGCAGCTTCTGCTACAAATTACATTCAGCAAATAGGATATAATTTTATGAAAGTTATAGGATATTTTATGAATGCTTTTTCCACAGTATTTCTTATTGTAGTTATAGTGTTTTATATGCTTAAGGATGGAGATAAGCTTAAATATAAGATTTTAAGGATAATACCTGGAAGGCACAAAAAGGTTTCAAATGAAATATTGTCTCAAAGTGATACCATACTTAGTCATTATGTCACAGGTCAAGCAAAGGTAGCATTGTCACTATCCAGTATGATATTTTTAGGTTACAAAATTATAGGAATGCCCAATGCACTGATTCTTTCAACCATAACATTTATACTTGCATTTATACCCTTTGTAGGGTTTTTTATTTCAATGATAATTCCTGTAGTCATAGCAATAGGAATGGGACTCCCTATGTTTTTAAAGCTTATAGTTTTATTTATCATTGTTCAAACTTTAAAGGGAAGAGTTGTAGTACCGCTTGTAATGGCTAAAAGTATGAACATACATCCTTTAACTGATATATTTTTGGTAATAGGGGCAATAGCCATAGGAGGACCATTTACTGCTTTTGCAATAGTACCAATATATGCTATTATAAAGAATGTAGTGATGATAGTAAGTGACAAGAAAGCTAGTAACCAGTAACCAGTTTCTAGATTTTAGTGATTGGTTGTGAATAATATATAATAATTCATAAACAACAATTTTGATAGAAATTCAGGTAACTGAATTTCATCCATTAGTAGGTTATAAGTGACATTTTTAATGTTGAATATAGTATTAAATTTGCATCGTAGAAAGCATTGAATGAGCTTTAAAACGACTTTGCTTCTAAAATCAAAATACCGTATAGAGCCTTCTACTGTTTGAGCTAGCGAGTTTAGAAGGCTTAGGTATTTTAATTTTAGAAACATTAGACGTTTTAAGCGAAATGAACGCTTTCCTAGATGCAAATTTAATACTAAAAATTCAACATTACCTTAAAAGGAGGAACATATGGGGAAGAAAGTTTATGCAATTAAAGAGGGATATGATTTTGAAAGCAATAGAAAGATAGAAGATCTAATAGTAGGTACTTGGGCTGAATGCTTAAAATATGTTAAGGGCGTTAAGGGTGCTAAATATAAAAGCTTTGAATCCATGGCAGAAGCTAAAAGTTTTTTAACCGACACAAAAAAACTCTTAAAAAAGGGTGAGGATTCCTATCCTTTAGATATACCTCATGCATATGTGGATGGAAGTTTTAATATATCTACAGGTAAATTTGGGTATGGACTAGTAGTGGTTCATGATAATGTGATAGAGTATATAGAAAATGGAGCACCGGAGGATGATTCTAAAAAGGCTTTAAGGCAAATTGCAGGAGAGCTCAAGGCTTCAGTTAGAGCAGCAGAATATGCAGTAGAAAAGGGATATAAAGAAATTGTAATTCTTCATGATTATGAAGGGATTTCTCATCATGCAACAGGATACTGGGAAAGAAGAGACAAATCATCTGAGGAATATTACAATACAATGAATAGTCTTATGACAAATCATAATCTTAAAGTAATTTTTGTAAAGGTAGATAGCCATACGGGCGATCTTTATAATGAAATTGCTGACGAGGAAGCTAAAGTAGCTATAAATATGGAGCTTCCTAAGATCACTTTGAAATGGCTTAAGGAAAATAAAATTAAGGTAGTAAATGAAGAGATTAAAGAGGAGCTTTTAAATATAACATCTCAAAGTGTAGAAGAAAACATCATAGTATTAAATAATAAGATTGAAAAGATTAATCCAGTTAATAATGATGAAAATATAGAGATTATAATATCAAAACTTATTAATGCATATAAGGAAAAAGATATTAACTTACATAAATATATTAGAGGATTAAATGATAGCTTAAAAGATAAAGTGATATTGGAAATGATAAAGAAAATTTAAAGTCTATTAGCACATTTTTAAAAAACTCTTCATATTATATAACGTAACATTTTAAAAATAGGGGTGTAAATGTGAAAAGAAATATGAGGAGTAGGTCTTATCAAGAAATGTACAGGGATGATAACGAAATAAATAAGAGTAAATATGACTTAGGCATGAATAACATGGATGATATTTACAATATTAAGGACATAGGTGATACAGATAACGTAGCTGGAATGAAAGATGTTTACGACATGGACGACATGAATAATATGACTGGAATGAAAGACATATATGATATGGATGACATGAATAATATGACTGGAATGAAAGACATATATGATATGGATGATATGAATAATATGACTGGAATGAAAGACGTATATGACATGGATGATATGAATAATATGACTGGAATGAAAGACATATATGACGTGAATAATATGAACAACATGACTGGAATGAAAGACATGTATGATATGAATAATATGAATAACATGACTGGAATGAAAGACATTTATGATATGGATGATATGGAAAGCCCAATGATGCATTGCCCAATGCACGGATTACAAGGAGCACAGACAGGCAGACCAATGTGTCCAATGATGGGTATGCATAACGGAATGAGCCCAATGATGGAAGGTATGCATGATATGCATAACGGAATGAGTCCAATGATGGGTATGCATGACATGCACCACGGAATGTGCCCAATGATGCAAGGTATGCATGATATGCACCATGGAATGTGCCCAATGATGATGATGTGCTGCATGCCATGTGGAATGCATCCAATGATGGGAATGCAGGATATGGAACATGAAATGTGCCCAATGATGCCAGATATAAAGGATATATATGACATGAGTGGCTGTTATGATGATTATGAAGACAAATGCCATAAAAAAGAAAAAGATAAGGATAAGAAGTGCAGCTGTGTCATGAAAAATATGGAAAATATCAAAGATATTTATGATAAAGATGATAAGAAATGCAATAAACATGACAAATGTAAAAAACATCGTATGTATGGAATTTATTTAGACGAAGACTAGAAATATTACGAAATTTTTAATGTTGAACAGGTCGTATGGAATTTGCATTTAGGAAAGCGTTCGCTATGCAAAAAAGATCTAATATTTCTTCATTTTAAGGCGCCTAAGCCTTCTAAACTCGCTATCGCTCAAACAGTAGAAGGCTCTATACGGCGTCTTAAAATCAGAAATAAAGAGCTTTTAATTGCTTGCTCAATGCTTTCTACAATGCAAACTCCATACTTTTGTTCAACATTAAAAACATCATTCAGACTTACCTGATGTAGGAAGAAATTCAGCTAACTGAATTTCTAAGATTTTTTAGAAATTATTGCGTAAAGATCTTTTAGGGTGACAGCCCATGATGGTATAAGAACTTACACTAAATAAATGAGTAATTTTAACTTAAAAGTTGAATATATCAGAGTATGATAGAAAGTTCTAAATAGAAAATTGTATCATTAATAATTGAAAACTTTATGTGAAAGTAATATAATTTTATTAATTTAATAACTTGTGAATTTATTGCACTAATTTATTAAATTAAGGGGCAAAAATTGATAATTATTTGACAAAAAAACTAATGAAATAGGGGGCTTTTTTATGAATGAAATTATTGTAGCAAAATTTGGTGGCAGTTCTTTAGCAGATAGTGAACAATTTAAAAAGGTAAAGTCAATTGTAATGGAGGATTCAAGAAGAAAGTACATAGTTCCTTCAGCGCCGGGAAAAAGATTTAAGGAAGACTATAAGATAACTGATTTATTATATCTTTGTCATGCTCATGTTGAGCAAAACATTTCCTTTGAGGAAGTATTTAATATAATTGAAGAAAGATACATGGGGCTTGTAGAAGAATTAAATCTAGATTTAGATATAAAAAGTGAACTTAATATAGTAAGAGAAAAGGTTAAAAATGGGGCAAGTAAAGATTATACTGCGAGCAGGGGAGAATATCTAAATGGGCTTATACTTGCAGCCTATCTAAACATTCCTTTTGTTGATCCTAAGGAACTTATATACTTTAATGAAAAAGGAGTACTTGACTTAGAAGTTACCTTTAAAAGAGTAAGTGAAAAGTTATCAGGAACTCCGGCAGCAGTAATACCGGGATTCTATGGTGCCTTAGAAAATGGAGATATAAAGACATTTTCAAGGGGAGGTTCAGATATAACAGGATCTATAATATCAAGAGGAGTTAATGCGGCTTTATATGAAAACTGGACAGATGTTTCAGGATTCTTAATGGCAGATCCAAGAATAGTAGATAATCCAAGAAATATAGAAAAAATAACTTATAAGGAATTAAGAGAGCTTTCTTATATGGGAGCTACGGTGCTTCATGAAGAAGCTGTATTCCCAGTAAGGGAAGCTGGAATACCTATAAATATAAAGAATACAAATAGGCCTGGAGATAAGGGAACTCTTATAGTTAGTGATGATAACTTTGAAAATACATACAATACTATTACAGGGGTAGCAGGTAAAAAGGACTTTACTGTAATAACAATTGAAAAGACAATGATGAATGCTGAAAAGGGATATTGTAGAAGGGTGCTTTCTATACTTGAAGATCATAATATGGCATTTGAACATATGCCTTCAGGAATAGATAACGTATCTGTAATAGTTTCTAATTCAGAGCTAAATGGAAAGCTTGAGGAAATATTAGAAGAAATAAGATTTAAATGTAAGCCTGATTTTATAGAAGTTCATGGGGATATGGCGTTAATTGCTGTTGTAGGTAAGGTTATGAAAAGAAATGCAGGAATTTCAGCAAAGTTATTTAATGCATTATATGAAAGTGATGTAAATGTTAGAATGATTACTCAGGGCTCCAGTGAAATAAATATAATTATAGGAGTTGAAAATGGAGACTTTGAAAAAGCTCTAAAAGTTATATATGAAGCGTTTTAATGTTGAAACACAAGTATGAAATTTGCATTTAGGTAAGCGTTCGCTTCGCAAAAAAGGACTAATATTTCTTCCTTTTAAAACACCTAAGCCTTCTAAACTCACTTCGTTCAGACAGTAGAAGGCTTTATACGGTGTTTTAAAATCAGAAATAAAGTCCTTTTAATGCTTGCTCAATGCTTACTACAATGCAAATTCCATACTTGTAAAATCAACATTAAAATCATAGTTAGCGTGTGATTAATGTCATTCTACGATGCAAATTCCATACTTTAATTCAACATTAAAACATGGTTGGTATGTGTGCAGAAGGAGGAAATTCTGTTTGTACAGAATTTCTGCGATAATTATTAAATATTCAGTGTTAAGTATTAATTTTTAACGGTAGGCTCATAGAGACTAAAGATTGGAGACTAGGGATTAGAGATTAATAGTTAGTGATTAGGGATTGATAGCTAGAAAGTATAATAAAAAAGCAAAAAAATCGATAAAATACTGATAATCGGTGCCTTAATTTAAATATATTTCATATCATAGTATGTAACAAAATTATAGGGCGGTGTTTAAATGAGGATAGGGGTAACAGCGGATACCCATTTGAGTAAGCATCCTGAAAAAATAGAAGAGATGATAAAGAGATACTTTTCTGATGTGGATTTAATTATTCATTTGGGGGACTTTACCTCAATTGAGGTGCTTCATAAAATGCAAAAGTATAAAAAGGTCATTGCAGTTTACGGGAATAATGATAAGGGAAAACTTACAGAAGAACTTAGACAAAGTGAAATAATAAACATAGAGGGCTATAAAATTGGACTTTATCATGGTCATGGTTCTGGAGAAAGTACCATGGATAGAGCATACAATGAATTTGAAAAAGATAAGGTAGATATAATTATATTTGGACATAGTCATCAGCCAATTATAAAGACTAAGAAAAAGACGCTTCTTATAAATCCAGGCTCTCCAACTAAAAAGTTTAAGGAGAGATGGTACTCCTATGTGCTTCTTGAAATTACTAAGAAAAACATAGAAGCAAAGGTTGTATTATATAATTAAAAATGGAAAAAGCACTAATCTATAATTGGGATTATGTGCTTTTTTATATTTATCATTTCTTAATGTTTAATTATCCTTTTCTTGGGAACAATAAAGTTTGTTAATATATTCATAAATAAGTTGTTAAATTTAAGTCACAGTATAGCATAATATTGTACTGGTAAGTACAAGTAGTATAGCACATTGATATAATTCAAAAAAAATATGTTATGTAAAACGTTGACATTGAATATATAATATTATATAATTTAGTAAACCGGTTTAGTAAATCGGTTAAGTATAGTTAGGTGGGTGAATACTTAATGAAAAATAGTATTTGTGTACTGGGAAGTCTTAATATGGACATAGTGCTTAAAGTTGAAAGAATGGTTAGAAGCGGAGAGACGATACTTGCTAAGGGATTTGATAAAATTCCAGGAGGTAAGGGCGCTAATCAGGCAGTAGCAGCAAGAAGACTTGGAACTAACGTATATATGGTAGGCAAAGTTGGAAACGATGACAATGGACATAGCCTAGTTGAAGCTCTTAAAAATGATGATGTAAACTTAGAATATTTATATACAGATGAAAAAGAACCTACAGGAATGGCGATAATACCTGTAGATGATGAAGGAAATAACTCAATTATAGTAGTTTCTGGATCAAATATGGCTATAACTAGTGAGGATATTAAAAAATCAGAAAAAGCTATAATAAATTCAAAGGTGCTTATAACTCAATTTGAAACACCAGCTGAAGTAAGTATAGAAGCATTTAAGATGGCAAAGGAAAATGGAGTTATAACTATATTAAATCCAGCGCCAGCAAGAAAGGTTCCGGAAGAACTTTTAAAATATACAGATATAATTGCTCCAAATGAAACGGAAGCATACGAACTTACAGGAATAAAAGTGGATAGTGAAAATACAATAAAGGAAGCTGCTAAAACTTTTTTAGATAAGGGAGTTAAATTTGTATTAATAACGTTAGGGGAAAGAGGAGCAGCACTTGTTTCAAAGGATGAATTTTGTATAGTTCCAGCTCATAAGGTTAAGGCTATAGATACAACTGCAGCAGGAGATAGTTTTATAGGTGGTGTGGCAACAAAACTTTGTGATGAGGAAAGCCTAAACTATGCAGTTTTGATAAAAGCAGTAACTTTTGCAAACAAGGTTTCTTCAATAGTAGTACAAAGAAAAGGAGCTCAAACCTCACTACCTACACTTGAAGAAGTAATGAAAGCTTAATTATTATTAGATATGGGAGGAACACTGATGAAAAAGACCCCATTATTAAACAGCGAAATATCAAGAGTTATATCTCAAATGGGTCATACAGATAGTATTGCCATAGGGGATGCAGGTCTGCCGATACCTAACTCAGTTGAAAGAATAGATTTAGCGGTTATGAAAAATTTACCAACATTCATAGATACATTAAAGGCAATTTTAACTGAACTTGAAATAGAGGAAGTTGAAATTGCAAGAGAAATAAAGGATGCTAGCCCTGAAGTTTATGAGGGTATAGCAAAGGAAATAGGAAACGTAAAAATTACATGGATAAGTCATGAAGAGTTAAAGGAAAACTTAAAAAAATGTAAGGCAGTAGTTAGGACAGGAGAGCAGACACCATATGCCAACATAATTTTAAAATCTGGCGTAGTTTTTTAAAGGGGGAAATGATTATGGAAAATAAGACACCTCTATTGGAAATGCAAAATATATCAAAATCGTTTCCAGGGGTAAAAGCCCTTCAAAATGTAAACTTAAAAGCTTATGGTGGAGAAGTAATGGCTCTTTTAGGTGAAAATGGGGCAGGTAAATCCACGCTTATGAAGATTTTAAGTGGTGTATATACAAAAGATGAAGGAAAAGTTTTTATAGAAGGTAAAGAAGCAAACGTAACAGGCATAAAAGATGCTGAAGCTCTAGGTGTATCTATAATACATCAAGAATTAAGCTTACTTCCGAATCTTACTATATATGAAAATATATTTTTGGGAAATGAAAAATATAACGGTATTTTTAGAAAATTAGACAAGAAATATATGATAGAAAAAAGCAGAGAGCTCTTAAGTAGAATTGGATTTACTACAGATCCAAGTACTATGACATCCGACTTAACTGTAGGGGAAATGCAGATGATAGAGATAATAAAGGCTGTATCCAAGGATTCTAAAATAATAATTATGGATGAGCCAACTACTGCACTTACAGATGTGGAGACAGAAAAGCTATTTGAAGTTATAGAAAAGTTAAGAAGTGAAGGAATAGCAGTAATATATATATCTCATAGAATGGATGAAATATTTGCAATATGTAATAGAGTAACAGTTTTAAGAGATGGACAGTATGTTGGAGAGGCAATGGTAAAGGACGTTGATAAGGACAGCCTTATTGCTATGATGGTAGGAAGAAAACTTGAAGAGCAATTTCCTTATAGAGAAGAGAAAAAGGGAAATGTAGTTTTAAAGGTTGAAAACTTAAGTTACAAAAATAAAGTAAAAGATGTTTCTTTTGAAGTTAAAGCTGGAGAAATAGTAGGGTTTGCAGGCCTTATGGGATCTGGTAGAACTGAGACTGCAAAAACTATATTTGGAGAATACAAAAAAACTTCAGGTGAAATATATATAAATGGAGAAAAGGCAAATATAAATTCTCCAAAAGATGCTATAACACATGGAATAGCATATCTTTCTGAGGATAGAAAGAAAGAAGGATTAGTGCTTAATATGACTGTTGGAACAAACATGACATTAAGTAACCTTAAAAAGTATGAAAATACATTTAAGAGAATAGACACTAAGGAAGAGCTTAAGGAAATTAAGGAATATATAGAAAAACTTTCAGTAAAGACTCCTTCTCATGCTCAAATGATGAAAAATTTAAGTGGTGGTAATCAACAAAAGGCAATAATTGCAAAATGGATCATGCTATCACCTAACTTACTTATAGTGGATGAACCTACAAAGGGTATAGACGTAGGAGCTAAAAAAGAAATTTATGAAGTTCTAAATGAACTTAAAAAAGAAGGAAAAGCAATAATTATGATTTCTTCAGATATGGCAGAAATACTTGGTGTAAGTGATAGAGTTATTGTAATGAGCGAAGGAAAAGTTACAGGAGAGTTAAGTCGCAGCGAAGCAACCCAGGAAAGCATAATGAAATATGCAGTAGGAATTAAAGAGTAATCAGCTGTTAATAACTAATGATTAGTAAAAAGGAAAGGGGAAGAACTGATGAATAAGGATGTAAAGAGCACGCTTTTGAAGTTTAAATCATTACTTGGATTAATAGTTCTTTGTGTGATTATATCAATTGCAGCTCCAAGGTTTTTAAATATAAATAACATATTAAACGTACTAACTCAGGTTTCTGTTAATGCAATACTTGCAATAGGAATGTCTTTTGTAATACTTACGGGAGGAATTGACCTTTCTGTAGGATCAACTTTAGCACTTGTAGGAGCAATAGCAGCAACTTTTGCTAAAAGTTCTAATGGTGGAATATTAGTTCCACTCTTAATAGCAATTGTTTTAGGAGCTATAATAGGACTTTTTAATGGCATATTTGTTTCAAAAGGTAAAATGCAGGCATTTATAGTTACATTAGCTAGTATGACAATATTTAGAGGAGCAACTTATGTATACACTAATGGTACTCCGATATCAGGGATTTCTGGAAACTTCATAAACATAGGAAATAAAAAAATAGCAGGAATTCCAATGCCAGTACTTATAATATTTCTAGTATTTATAATAGCTTGGTACATTTTAACTCAAACAAGATACGGAAGATATGTATATGCACTAGGGGGAAATGAAGATTCAGCAAGGCTTTCAGGAATAAATACTGATAAAGTGAAAACACTAGTATATGTAATAAGTGGAATTACTGCAGCACTTGCAGGAGTTATAGTTACCAGCAGAGTAGGTTCTGCTTCACCAAATGCTGGATCAGGTTTTGAATTAGATGCAATAGCAGCAGTAGTACTTGGAGGAACAAGCCTTTCAGGTGGAGAAGGTTCTATAACAGGAACTTTAATAGGTGCTATGATAATAGGAGTTTTAAATAATGGATTAAATCTTATGAATGTTTCTCCATATTATCAGTCTATCGTAAAAGGTGCAGTAATATTATTTGCTATATTACTTGATAAGAGAAGTAAAAAATAATTAAAAAATAAATAAATGGAGGAGTTTAAAATGAAAAAAACAAAGGTAAAAATGCTTTCACTTGCTCTAACAGGAATACTTATGCTAGGAGGACTTACAGGCTGTGGACAGCAAGCAGGACAGAAAAAAGATAGTAAGAAAATTGGTCTTGCAATATCAACTTTAAACAATCCTTTCTTTGTATCTATGAAGGAAGGCGCTGAAAAGAAGGCTAAGGAACTTGGATATGAATTAGTAGTTTTAGATTCTCAAAATGAAGCAGCAAAAGAAAGATCTAATATTGAAGATTTAGTACAGCAGGGAGTTGCAGCGATAATTGTTAACCCAACAGATAGTGATGCAGTAGTAAATGCTATAAAAGTTGCAAATGATGCAGAAATTCCAGTACTTACTGTAGATAGAAAGTCAAATGGTGGAACTGTAGCAACTCATATAGCTTCTGATAATGTTAAGGGCGGACAAATGGCAGCAGAATTTATACTAAATAAATTAGGCGGAAAAGCAAACATAGTTGAACTTCAAGGAATACCAGGTGCTTCTGCAACAAGAGATAGAGGTACAGGATTCCACAAGGGAGTAGACAATAAGGCTGGAGTTAAGGTTGTATCAAGCCAGCCAGCAGATTTTGATAGACAAAAAGGATTAAGTGTTATGGAAAACATAATACAGGCTACTCCAAACTTTGATGCTATATTTGCTCACAATGATGAGATGGCATTAGGTGCTTTAAAGGCATTAAAGGGTAAAAAGGCTTTAGTTGTAGGATTTGATGGAACAGCAGATGCTATAAAAGCAGTAGAAGCTGGAGAAATGGCAGCTACAATTGCACAACAGCCAGATCTAATGGGAACTATGGCTATTGAAAATGCAGTTAAAGTTATAAACAAAGAAAACGTGGCAAAAGAAATACCAGTAGATTTAAAAATTGTAGAAAAGAAATAATTTAGCAACTAGTGGAGGTACTAGGTTCTAGGAATAAGGAGATAGGAAATGTAGAAAGTTTTTATATGGAAACTTTCATCCAGTTCTAAGCCCTAAGTCCTAATTCCTAGTACCTTTTTACGCTATAGAAGATTATATGTTTTTATACTATATGGTGTAATTAATTTGTACAAATGGCTTACTATGTTAAAATGAATTAGAATCCATGAATTTATTGAGAGATTTATCATAACTAGTAACTATTAATTTTTAACTATTAACTAGAACAAGAGGGGTTTTTTATGAAGAAAATTACAATGAAGGATATAGCTGAAATGGCTAAGGTATCTAAGACCACTGTATCCATGGTTTTAAATAATAGAGAAACAAACATAAGTGAGGAAACTAAAAATAGGGTATGGGAAATAGCAAATAAATATAATTATATTCCTAATTCTGTTGCAAGAAGCTTAAGCACAAAAAGAACAAATACTATAGGAATAATTTTACCTGATATAACAAACCCATTCTTTTCTGAAATTGCAAGGGCAATAGAAGATGGGGCAGGAAGCTTAGGGTATAATGTAATATTCTGCAATACAGACAATGAGGAAGAAAAAGAAAATAGATATACGCAGCTTCTTATAAGTAAGCTTGTGGATGGCGTTATACTTATTTCAGGTGGAGAAGGATATCAAAGTATCAAAGTATTAAAAGATAATAATATTCCCTTTGTAGTGGTGGACAGACATATAGAACTTGAAGAAGAACATTACGGAGTGTATGTTTTAAACAAAGAAGGAATACGAAGGGGAATGGAGTATTTATATAATAAAGGAAAGAAAAAAATAGCTTTTGTAAAGGGACCTTATGGATTAAAGACCTCTGAAGAAAGGTTTTTAGGATACAAGGAGTGTATGGATCTAAAAGGATTCTATGATGAAGATTTAGTGGCGCAAGGAGACTTTACTATTGAAGGTGGAATAAAAGCTACAGAAGAGATATTAAGTAAAAATAAAAATGTAGATGCTATATTTTATAGCAATGATATAATGGCTTGTGCAGGCATAAAATACCTTATAAAGAAAGGTATAAGAATACCCGAAGATATAAGTGTAATGGGATTTGATAATATAACCTTAGCAAGTTTTTTTGAGCCAGAACTTACAACCTTAGCACAACCAATATATTTAATGGGAAGAGAATCCTGTAAAATGCTTATAGATTTAATCATGGAAAATCCTATAGATAAAAATCAAATATATTTTGAAACAGAACTTATTGTTAGGAAGACAGTTTAGAATATATAATATTTAGTTAGTTGAAAGATTAATTATTAAATGAGAAGGAGGAGATAAAGGTGTTTGAATGGAAAGAACAATATGACACTGGAGTTAATGCAATAGATAAGGAGCATAAAAGGCTTTTTGAAATAGGAAGTCAAATATATGCTTTAGCTAAAAACGATAATTATATTGATTACTATGATAAAATAATGGATCTTATAGAAGAACTTAAAAGCTACACTGTATATCATTTTAATAATGAAGAAAAAATAATGAAGCTTTATGAATATCCTAAATATGATGAGCAAAAAGACATGCATTATAAGTTTATACAAAAGATTAATAATTTAGACTTAAAAGAAATAGATGCAAACCAACAAGGGTCAATCTTAGAACTTCTGGAGTTTGTATGTAAATGGATAGAAAGCCATATATTAAAGGAAGATGTTCAGATAAGAGATTATTTACAAGATTTAAAAACAGGAGTAAAACTTAAACTAGGCAAAAGATACTAACTAATAATATGGAGGGTACTGTGCTGAATTTTAATAATGAGCTAGCTAGCTGTAATGAAAAGCAACTTTCAATAGTACAGGAATTAGATAAAAATGTACTGCTATTGGCTTCAGCAGGGACGGGAAAGACCAGAACATTATGTCTAAGAATTGCAAATATATTAGAGAAAAAAATGGCAGAGGCAGAAGAAGTATTATGCTTAACCTTTACAAATAGAGCATGCAGGGAAATGACAGAAAAAATAAGTGAAATGCTTGGAAAGATTGGGCAAAGCGTAAAAATAAAAACCTTTCATAGTTTTTGCTTTGATATTATAAAAGAAGAGGCAAAGGAACATACGGATATACCTTCTGATTTTATAATATATGATGAAGAGGACACAAAGGAAGTAATAGGGGAGTTTAATATAAATAAATTTCCTGTAAATTCCCTTCAATCCTTTATAAGAGAAGTTAAAGAAAAAAAGGCCATTTATAAACAAGGCACTTATGAGGAAATAATAGCTTCATTATATAAATATGATATAGAAAAGATAAAATCCATATGTGTAGATAATAACTATAAGGTAAGGCTCGATATGGTAAAGTATCTTGAAACCTATGGGGCTAAATTTATAGAAGCTTATAATGCAAGACTTTCAGAAAGACATGCAGTGGATTTTGATGATCTTTTATTGAACTGCAATGAACTATTTTTAAAGGAAAAGATAGTAGAAAAATGGAGAAAAAAATTTAAGTATTTACATATAGATGAAGTTCAGGATACAAGTGAGCTGGAATATAATATCATTTCTAAACTGTTTAATGGAAATAACATTTTGATGTGTGGTGATAAATTTCAAACCATATATGCTTGGAGAGGATCTAATCCAGAGACTATACTTAAGAAATTTAAAGAAGATTGCATCCCTACATTTATTGCTTTCGATGAAAACTATAGAAGCAGCAAAACACTTTTAGATGCCTCCTATGGATTTTTGAAAAATGCTTTTAATGAAGAAGTAAGTGAAATATATAAAGATGGCATAGAATCTAAAGTAAGTTTTACAGGAGATAAGATTAAACTTAAAATTGCTTCAGATTTTAATGAAGAAGCTAAGTGGATTTTTCATAATATAAGTGATCTTAAACAGCAGGATGTAAAAAAAATTGCAATACTTACCAGAGGAAATAGAACAGCTAAGGACTTAAGTTCCATTTTTACTATGATTAATGCAAGCATTCCAAAGGAAAAAAGGTTAGAGTTTTTGCTTGTGGATGATTTTAAGTTTTTTAGACGACAAGAAATTAAGGATATACTTTCTTATTTAAAGCTAATTAAAAATCCTTTTGACTATACAAGTCTTAGAAGAATAATTAAAAGATTTGTAAAAGGGGTAGGAGATAAGAGCATAGAAGAAATAGAAAGTAAAGATGCTAAGGCGCTGGGGATTAGGCTTACAGATTTTATAAATGGATTTACACTAGACTATGGAGAGCCCTACAGACCACTTTTAGATGGCCTAAGTGAGGGAAATGTAGTTATATTTGATGTGGAAAGCACGGGAGTGGATACTGAAAAGGATGAAATAATTCAAATATCTGCAGTGAGAATAAATGATGAAGGTAAGATACTAGATAAATTTGAAAGGTTTTTAACACCTACAAAAGGCGTTGGAACTTCCTATGATGTCCATGGATTTAGTGATGACTTTTTAAGGGAAAATGGAGAACCTAAAGAAAAGGTTTTAAGAGAATTTAAGGAGTATGTGCAGGATAGAATTGTACTTGGACATAATGTATCCTATGACATAAATATTTTTAATAGTGAACTTAAAAGGTTAGGGTTAGGATATGCAGAATTCATAACTTATTTTGATACCTTGGATTTGAGCAGAAGATTTTATCCAAAACTTAAAAATCATAAGCTTGAAACCTTAAGTAACTTATTTGATACAGAAGTAAAATCTAGTCATAATGCCATAGATGATGTACTTGCAACTAAAGATGTACTTTTAAACATCTTAACAGATAAACTTTTACCTGTTTTAGATGAAAGAGAAGAATTTTATAGTAGATATAGTGAAAAGTTTATGGAACTGTGCGATGATATTAATGATTTAAGAGAAGAAGCAAAGCTTGTAAGAACCTTTGATATCATTACACACATAGTAAATATTTCAGGAATAAAGGATGTATATAGTAAAGAGCCTCAAAGAATTGAAAACGTAAGGAATCTTTACCTCATAGCTAAAGAGGGAGATAATGAAACAATGAGACCAATGGAGGCTTTAGCAGAATTTTTAAAGCTTACAGCTCTTTCAAATACTGAAATAGAAAGCATAACTTCAAAGAGGCCCAAAATTCCAATTATAACAGTGCATCAAGCAAAGGGAGCAGAGTTTGATCACGTATTTTTGGCAGGGCTTCAAGAAATGATATTTCCAAGTTACCAATCAGTAAAGTCTGGTGACTTAAGAGAAGAGGCAAGAACCTTTTATGTAGCCATGACTCGCGCTAAGAAAAATTTATATTTGAGTGCTTCAAGAAATGGTGGCAAAAAGCCAAGTAGGTTCTTAGAAATGATACCAAGCGAGTTTGTTGATAACAATTAATTTTTATTGAAATTTCACTAAGGTGAAATTTCTTCCTTTAGCAGTTTCAGTGATATTTTTAATGTTGAATTATAGTATGGGATTTACATTGTAGAAAGCATTGAGTAAGTATTAAAAGGTCTCTATTTCTGAACTTAAAATATCGTTAAGAACCTTCTACTGTGTGAGCAAAGCGAGTTTAGAAGGTTTAGATATTTTAAGGGCAGAAATATTAGACCTTTTTTACGAAACGAACGCTTTCTTAAATGTAAATCCTATACGGTCCATTCAACATTATCTTAAAATGTCTATATTATTAATCAATAGGGTAGTCAAATTTATCTGGGTAATTTAAAAACAGATCATAGTCTCCTCGTGTAAGATTGCCATCTGCATATCTATTTTGAGGTACTGTTACGCTAGTTCTTCTAGTTGAAAAATCTCCATCTACGTCAAAGGCTTCTATGGCAACTTCAGTAGCTCTATCAGGTCTAATCCTTACCCTGCTTAAAGGAATTACATAGGATGTAGCATTTTTACTTAAAGTAGTTATATAATTTGCATTTGCAAATAAGTTATATCCATTTAAGTCTATGTCAGGGTTCTTATTCCATGAAACATAAATGTTTTTGCTATCCATAGTTGCACGAAGTCCAGAAACTGGTACAGGAGGCCTTAGAAGATCTATATTGTCAGGACCCCAGTTTAAATCTACTGGATTACTCACTCCATTTATTCTGCCTTCTTCTGTATACTGCCAAATTCTCCATCTAGTCCATCCACCAGCATTTCTAGGAATTGGAGGATTTCCTGGAATGCTTGGATACATTGCTATCCATAAAGGCATATGACTAACAACAAATCCACGACCAGGAATGAAGAAATTATTATAAATGTCAATAAAGAAAGCACCAGTATAAAGCATAAGTTGTCTTCTAGTTAATCTTTCAAAGGTGGCCTCAAATCTCAATATCCAATTAAGTAAAACTGAAGTAGGTATAGATCTATCAGTAGGTGTTTCTACATCCAATACAGGGAATATATCGCCATAATCTCCTTCACCAAAGGCTGCTTCTAAGGTATTTGCGAAGTCAGTAGCTTGAAGTTCTGCAGTTCTTAAATCATAATTTGGAAGTGCATAGTGGTAGGCACCAACAGGGATTCCAAATTGCCTAGCACCTCTTGCAAATTCAAAAAACTTTCTATCTATTCTAAATCTGCCGGTACCAGAACCGGATGCTCTAAGATATAAAAAGTCTACAGTGCTAGCCAGTTGTTGAAAGTTCACGTTCTGACTAAATTCATTTAAGTCTGTTCCAAAAAGACTGTTATCATTTCTAGGTTGCATTATTTCCTCCACAAAAAAAGTTCTCTTACTTATTATATTAAGGTAATCACTATAAAGTGACAGATTTTAATTATAAAGTATCAGGTATTCATTTTATAATGGTAAGCAAAAATTGATATTACTATAAATACGGTAAATACTATATTAAAAGAAATTATATTAAGAGAGGAAGTATATGATGGATATTAGTGTAGTAAAAATAGAAACCTTCATTCCAGAGGAATATGTAGATAAGTTAAGAGAAGCTTTAAACGAAATTGCAGCATTAAGCATCGGAGGAAATTATGATAACTGTATGGCAGTTTCAAAGGTAACAGGATATTGGAGGCCGCTTAAAGGCGCAAATCCATTTGAAGGAGAAGTAGGAGAGCTTTCTAGCGAAGAGGAGTGTAAGGTGGAATTTTGTTGTCTTATAGAGGTGGCAAAACAAGCAGTGGAAACAATAAAAAAGGTGCATCCTTATGAAGTACCTGTAATAAATGTTATACAGTTAATCAATTTTTAATGTTGAACCTACCGTATAAGATTTGCATCTAGGAAAGCGTTCATTTTGCTAAGAGCTGCTAATATTTATAAATTTAAAATACCTAAGCCTCCTAAACTCGCCGTAGGCTCAAACAGTAGGAGGCTCTTAACGGTATTTTAAATTTATAAATAAAGCCGCTCTAAAGCTCATTCAATGCTTTCTACGATGCAAATCCCATCCTATATGTTCAACATTAAAAATAGCATTCATGCTTATTTATATTCATTTAATTTATTTATTCTTGAAAGTAAAACTTCGCGTTTAACCATAAATTTATCTCCTAAAATATTCGCCATTTTTTATTTTCTCAATCATTGTATTATCATATATATCTGAGTAGTATTTAAAGTCAAAATACTCTCGCAAAGATAAAGATTCAAAATCAGCTCTTTCATCGTGATCTTTGATAACTATTCCATTATGAATTATTTCATATTTTAATAATAAAGAAGAAATACTATTTAAGGAAACAACATCTACATCTTTCTTAAAAAAGCTTTGCCTTCTTCTATAATATCTCCTCTTACAAAAGCATCTTCTATAGGTGTATAACTGTTATCAAAGTATATAGCTATATCTATATCACTATTTTCAGCAGCAGTGCCTGTCGCTTGGGAACCAAAAATATAAGCAAATTTTATCTTATGTTTCTTATGTGTATCTACAATAAAATCCTTAGCTTTATCTATAATGGGGTTCATTTTTAATCACCACCAAGTGTAATCTTAAAATATTAATGTTAATTGTAAGTATATTAACCATTATATTATATCACATACTTATAGGTCTTAGACATACCATTCAAGCATTTAGGGCAACGCAACTAAATCATTATCTTTATAAACAAGTTCCTATTGTTTTAATTATTGATTTTTCGTAAATACTAACCATAGATTGATGATATGCATGCAAAACTAATACATATGCAAGATAGATCAATGAAAATAGAGGTTGTAATAAATATACGAGGAGGCAAAGTAATGAAAAAAGGAATAGCTGCATCTAATGGATATGCTATAGGTCAAGTATTTATAAAAGAAAATAAGGAAATTTCCATAGTAGAAAGAGTTATAGATGATGAGGAAAAAGAAAAAGCTAGGCTTCAAAATGCTATAGAAAGTTCAAAAGAACAATTAACAAAGATAATGGAAAAAGCAGAAAAGGAATTAGGAAGTGACAAAGCAGCAGTTTTTGAGAGTCATATTATGCTTTTAGACGATCCAGAATTTACCGGAGCTGTTGTTATGAATATAGAGTCAAGTAAGATAAATGCTGAAAAGGCTTTAAGTGATGTTATAGAAATGTATATGGGCATTTTTGCTGCCATGGAAGATGAATATATGAGAGAAAGAGCAGCAGATATAAAAGACGTTGGGAATAGAATACTAGCTAACTTAGTAGGAAGGGGAGAAAATACATTAGAGGATTTAAACGAGAATACAGTAATTGTAGCTCATGACTTAACTCCTTCTGATACTGCTGGGCTAGATAGAAGCAAGGTTATTGGATTTATAACCAATATAGGTGGAAGAACATCACACAGTGCAATAATGGCAAGAACTTTAGAAATTCCTGCTGTTCTAGGTCTAAATGATATAACTGAAAGCGTTAAGAACGGGGATATAGTAATTGTAGATGGATATCAAGGTATAGTTTTAATTAATCCAAGTGAAGATACTATACTGGAATATAGAAAGAAAAAAGAAACTTATGAGAAAGAAAAAGAAGAACTTAAAAAGCTGATAAATGTAGCAACCGTTACTAAGGCTGGAAAGCACGTAGAAGTTGCAGGAAATATAGGTAAGGCAGAAGATATCCATCAAGTACTAGAAAATGGAGGAGATGGCGTGGGATTATTTAGAACAGAATTCTTATATATGGACAGAAGTGATATGCCATCAGAAGAAGAACAATTTGAATCATATAAATATGTGGCTGAGAAAACAGAAGGTAAACCAGTGGTTATAAGAACACTTGATATAGGTGGGGATAAAAAATTACCATACTTACCACTACCCAATGAAATGAATCCATTCTTAGGCTACAGAGCTATAAGACTTTGTTTAGATAGAAAAGATATATTTAAAATACAATTGAGAGCGTTACTTAGAGCATCCGCCTTTGGTAACATAAAAATAATGTTCCCAATGATAGCTTCCTTAGAAGAATTCTTAGATGCAAAAAAAATACTTAAAGAATGCATGGATGAGTTAAAAAGAGAAGGAAAGGGCTTTAATGAGGAGCTAGAAGTTGGAATAATGGTGGAAATACCAGCAGCAGCTATTTATTCAGATGAACTTGCAAAACATGTAGATTTTTTTAGTATAGGAACTAATGACTTGATTCAATACACTTTAGCTGCTGATAGAATGAATGAAAAAATTTCATATCTATATAATCCGAAACACCCTGCAGTTTTAAGATTGATAAAGATGACAATAGATGCAGCACACAAAGAAGGAAAATGGTGTGGAATGTGTGGAGAGGCAGCAGGGGAGGAAGATATGATACCAATTCTTGTTGAATATGGACTTGATGAATTCTCTATGAGTGCAACTTCCATATTGAAAGCAAAACAAATTATAATGAACAATTAGTATAAAATGGCTCAAGGAGAATAATAGGAGGTATCATTATGAAAAGATTATTTGCTGTTTTGCAAAAGATAGGTAAATCGCTAATGCTGCCAGTATCTGTTTTACCAGCAGCAGGATTACTATTGAGATTTGGTCAACCAGACTTATTAAATTTACCATATATGGCGCAAGCGGGAGATGCTATATTTAGCAATCTTCCAATGATTTTTGCAGCTGGGGTTGCTATTGGTTTTACTGGTGGAGAAGGTGTTGCGGCTTTAGCTGCTGTTGTAGGTCAATTTGTTTTGCAAGCCACTATAAAGGTAGCAAGTGCTAGCGGTGCAGCAGCACTTGCTACAAAGCTTGCCTCTGAGCAAGGAATAACATTAGAAGCATTTATGAAAACAGCAGCTTATACTGATGTAGTTTCACAAACAACTATTAATATGGGTGTCTTTGGAGGTATATCAATAGGTTTGATATCAGGTGCTTTATATAATAGATTCCATGATATAAGGCTGCCACAGGTTCTTGGATTTTTTGGTGGAAAGAGATTTGTACCAATTATAACTTCTCTTGTAGCTTTAGTTTTTGGGATTATTGGAGTTAGTATTTGGGCTCCAATTCAAAATGGAATAAATGTATTTTCGCATTGGGCATCAACTTCTATATTAGGCCCAGCCTTTTATGCAGCAGGAAAGAGGTTACTGATTCCTGTAGGATTACATCATATGTATTATCCAGCCTTTTTATATCAATTTGGAGAATATGTTGCAAATGGAGTAACTTATTTTGGTGACTCTCCAAGATACTTTCATGGCGATCCTACTGCGGGATATTTCATGGCTTCAGAGTTCCCAATATTGATGTTTGGCCTTCCGGGAGCTGCTTTAGCTATGATTGCAGCAGCTAGGAAGGAAAATAGAAAAAAGGTATCAGGTATGATGATTTCAGCGGCATTTGTGGCTTTTCTTACAGGGATAACAGAACCAATCGAATTTTCATTTATATTTGTAGCACCTATGTTATTTATATTTCACGTTGCGGCTGCATTTTTATCTGGTATTATTACAAGTTTACTAAATATTAGACTCGGGTATACATTTTCGGCTTCCTTTATTGATTATCTATTGGGATTTAAATTTGCAGGTAATCCATGGTTAATGTGGTTAGTTGGATTAGCTTTCTTTGCATTATATTTTGCAGTTTTTTATTTTACAATTAGGGCTTTAAATTTAAAAACTCCTGGTAGAGAAGATGATGAAGAAGCAGTAGTAGCTCCTATAAATGCTAAAGGTAGTGAAAAGGCTGCAAGGGTACTAGAAGCAATAGGAGGAAAAGAAAATATAGAAGTTCTGGATGCTTGCATAACAAGGCTTAGGCTTACTTTAAAGGATCCATCAAAGGTTGATAAAGGTACGTTAAAAGCACTTGGAGCAGCGGGAATATTAAATGCAGGAAATAGTGTTCAAGTTATTTTTGGTACAGAGGCAGAAAAAATTAAGGATAATATAAAAGCTATTATAGCAAATGGAGGTTACGCTGAACCATTTAGTGATGAGATAGAAGAAGAACTTGAGGAAACAGCTATTGATGATAGTAAAAACGCTGGTAAAGCTTCCTATTCATTATATAACCCAATTGATGGTGAGATTGTTCAACTGGAAAAGGTTCCAGACGAAGCTTTTTCACAAAAGATTTTGGGAGATGGGTTTGCTGTTATACCTTCAGGAAATAAGGTATATGCTCCGGCCAGTGGAGAAATAACAGTATTATTCCCAACTAAACATGCTGTGGCAATTACAACAGAAGAAGGATTAGAAATTTTAGTTCATATAGGAATAGATACTGTTAACTTAAATGGTGAAGGATTTACAGCTCATGTTGAACAAGGTGATAAGGTTAAGAAAGGAGATTTATTAGTATCTTTTGATGATGAGTTTATTCAGAAAAATGCAAAGAGTTTAATTACTCCTGTAGTTATAACAAATATGCATGAAGTAGAAAGCCTTACAGTTGATTTCTCAAAAAAGAAGGCTATGGAACAGGTTGCAACAATTGTAAAGTAATAAAATTTATAATATGAAATTCTGCTTAGGCAGAATTTCTTTTTTTATTTGAAACTTTTTACATGGTAATAAGGTCTAATGGGTGTAATAATTGTATCAGCTGATGCTTTAAAATATATTGGGGGGTGTGAGCTATATTTAGCTTTACAAGAAACAAGATTATTAATGATAAGGAATTTGAAAATTTAATAAAAGAAAATAAGGAAGGGTTATATAAAATTGCATATAGTTATGCTCAAAATTCTGACGATGCTATGGATATTGTTCAGGAAGCAGTTTATAAGGCCTATGTTAAGAAAAGCAATTTGAAGCAGCCAGAATATTTTATGACTTGGATAACAAGGATATTAATTAATTGTGCTATAGATTTCTTAAAGAAATCAAAGAAGATAACAAATTTTGATGAAACTTTCAATGAAGCTGATAAGAACAAGGTTACTCCAGAGGAAATAATTGATTTATATTCTGCTTTAAAGGATCTGGATGAAAGGGCAAAAGCTATAGTAGTATTAAGGTATTTTGAAGATATGACACTTAAAGATATTTCAAATATTCTTGATTTACCACTAAGCACTACTAAGACCATACTTTATAGAACTCTTAGTGAGTTGAAAATAAAATTAGAGGAGAATGATTAATTATGAGTAAAAAAATAGATGAGTTAAAAAAGAGCTATGATGATATAGAAATTCCAAAGGAGCTTGATGATAAGATTAATTCGGCAATAAAAAGGGCAAAAACAAGAAACAAGTTTAATATAACAGGGGGAGCAGTAGCTGCAGCAGTTCTCACCTTTACCTTATTTGTCAATACCAATGCTGCATTTGCAAAAAGCATGAGTTCAATGCCAGTACTTGGAAAGTTAGTTCAAGTTCTTCAGTTTAATAAGGGTATAGGATATGGTGGAGATATAACAGACGGAGCAGATATAGCATCTATAGAGAATTCTAATAAGGGTAATACCTCAAAAATTACAATCAACGTGTCAACCATTATGAATACTATGAATAAGTTTAAAGTGGAATATAAAGATTATCCAAGTACTATGATTTTTACAATGTATGGAACAAGAAATATGAGTGCAGAAAAAGAATTTGGAGAATTAAAGAAGAACCCTTTCATAAAAGATGTTTATAAAATAATAACTTTAGATGATTCTACCGTAAGATTTGCAGTGGTCTTAAATTTCCCAGTGCAATATGAAATAAAGGAATATAAAGATCCCGCTAAAATTGAAATAAGCTTAAAAAAGCTTAAGTATGATAAATCAAAAGTTGTATATTCTGTTAGAAGCGCATCTTATGAGATGGGTGAAGGACTTGGAATAGTTGAGGAAGTATTTTTTAAAGCTGAAGATAAAAGAATACTAAAAGATGAAAGTGGAAAGTTTGCTGTAGAGCTTAAATACTATGACTCTAAAGAAGAAGCTGAAAAAGCTCTTAATGATTTTAAAGATGAATTTGGAGATATAGTTAAGTTATTTATTGAAGAAAGAAAAGAAGGGAAAGCTCTAAAAGCTATTGAACAGTAGATGATATATTACCACATTTTTAATGCTCTGGGTCCTATAGAATTTTCATCTAGGAAGGCGTTCGTTTCGCCGAGAACGGCTAATATTTATAAATTTAAAATCCCTAAGCCGCCTAAACTCGCTATCGCTCAGACAGTAGGCGGCTCTTAACGGTATTTTTAATTTATAAGTTGAATATAAGGCAATCTTATGAAAGATTCTTAGTAAAAAATAGAATAATTAATATTTCCCGACCTGTCGGTCTGCGGGCTTACCAGCCCTTTGATAAGTGTCAATTAAAAAGGAACTTTCGCCAAAGCGAAATTCCCTCCTTTAGTAAGGTAAGCGTGAAGACATTTTTAATGTTAAATTTAGTATGGGTTTTGCATTGTAGAAAGCATTGAACAAGCAATTAGAAGCTCTTTGTCTCTCAATTTAAATCACCGTAAAGAACTTTCTACTGTCTGAGCTGTCAGCGAGTTTAGAAAGTTTAGGTGATTTAAATTGAGGGATATTAGAGCTCTTTTGCGAAGCGAACGCGTTGCATAATTTATAGAAATCTGTGATTTCGTTATAAATTAGCACATCTCAGTAAGCTGAGATGTTTCATTAACAATGCAAATTCCATACGACCCGTTCAACATTAAAAATGCTACAATTTTCTTTTTGTATCATATAAAATTTTTTTCAAGCATAACTATAATATTGGAGAAAACACAAGAATTATAAGGAGTTGAATTATGGAAATTAAGAGTGATATTGAAATAGTGACGGGAGTTTTGGGCTCAGGAAAAACCTCACTTATAAATGCACTACTTAATATAAATTTAATACCTAAAGAAAAAGTTCTCATTTTACAAGAGGAAATAGGAGGAAGAGAAATTGAGAAAAGGTTTAAACAAAATAGTAATATAATAATTAGGAGTATTTGCACTGAACAGCCACTTACAAAAGAATATTTTAAGTATTTAGCAAATTTACATCATCCCAATAGAATCATAATCGAAATGGATGAAACAAAAGACCTAGAAGAAATACTAGGAATGCTAAATGAATCAGAAATAAAAAAAGTTAGTAGAATATCTACTATATATTATGTGGCAGAGGCTCAAAACTTTGAAAACTATTTGAAAAACAATAATTCATTTTTAGTACCTCTATTAGCTCACAGCAATTTAATACTTTTAACAAAATGCATATTTTTAAGAAAAGGCCAATGGGAAAGTATAAAGCTTGCTATAGAAGATATAAATCCAAAAGCTTTTATGCTAAGAGCAGACAGCATGGGAAGCATTGAAAGAGTACTTAAAGAATCTCATTTAATAGATACAGGTATACTTAAGAAGTTAAGATTTAAACTTAATAAAATTCTATGTATTTAATGAATGCTTTGGATACTATTAGTTGCGGGGGGATTAGAGTGGAGAGATATTCATATTTGACTTTTAAAAACCTCATAAAGCTTATAGGAACGATATTTATTATGTGGGCGTTATGGATAATTTTTGTATTAAATGGAGAAGAACTTTTAGGACATGGATTAAAAGAATTTTCTATTATATTTATAAGCATATTACTTACAGCACTTCCATTTATGTTATTAGTAGCACTTATAACTTCATTCATCCAAGTTTTCTTTAGTCAAAGTATAATCTCAAAGAAAATTTTTAAAAATAGGGAAGTTTTAAAGTATGATAACCAATCATTAAGGATTTCTAAAGTGTTGCAAGAAACTACTTATAAATTTATGCTTATAGGAAAGTATTTTATATTTGGTGCTTTAGTATATTCTTATTTGTATTTTTAGTAGTTTTAGATTCAACTATTAATGATATTTTAAGGTGATATTATGAAGAGATTTAATATGGAACATTTATTAAACTTTATAGTTCTATTTAGTTTGGTGACAGCACTATTTTATTTGATTAAAACAGGAAACATAAATAATTTTTTACATCCTCACATGCAAAAGTTAACTTTAATATCCTTAGGTGCGTTAATAATTCTTACTATAAATGAGTTTTTTAATATATTTTCAATGATTGAGAAGAAAAAATTAAATATTATAGGATATGAAATATTTTTTGTAACCATAATTATAGGAATGTTTGCTTCAGTAGGTGGAATGCATGTGCATGAAAATACTAATAAAAATGTAGTTTTAAATTTTACGGAAAAAAGTAACAATATTAAAGGTGATACACATGAAAGTGTAAATGTTGAAGCTATAGCAGGTGGAAGTATAATAATTGATGAAAAAAATTATTTATATATGATAGGAAAAATAAATGAAGACAAGGATGCATATAAAGGAAAAAGCATAGTTTTGGAAGGTTTTATATTTAAAAATGATAGTTTTAAAAATGATGAATTTATAACAGCACGATTTGTTATGAAATCTAGTGCTATAGATACTCAAATTGTAGGGATGCTTTGTAAATATAAGGACTCTTCTAAGCTTAAAATAAACGATTGGGTAAGAGTTGAAGGGGTAATCGATTATGAAAAGGTTTCTGAAAGAGACTTAACTGTATTAAAGGTGAAAAAGGTTAACAAAATTGAAAAGCCAAAAAATAGCTATATATATTAACTTTTATACTGATTTGTTTAATAAATTGTAAACCCTGTTGACTTTATAAAGTGCTGAAACTATTATTAATATAGTCTTTGGTTTAAAAAATTATTGATGGGTGATTTTTTAAAGTAAAGACTTATTTTTAATTTACGAGGTGAAAAGTTTGTTAAATAAGATCATGCGGTCTATAGCGATTCTCGCCATTATGGTAATTTTCCCCGGATGTGCTAATGATTCAACGGTAAATGGTGAAAAACAAGACTTACCCAAAAGCCCTAACAGTAAAATTCCTGTTGTGGTAACTTTCAATCCAATGAAGGAATTTGTAAAGGCAATTGGAAAGGATAAAGTAGATATCACCACTATGATACCCACTGGAATGGCTCCACATAATTTTAAGCCGCAAAAAGAAGAGTTAACCCATTTAAAGACAGCAAAGCTATTCGTGTATAATGGTATGGAAGTTGGTGAATGGGTAGATGAAGCACTTGAAAATATTAATAATAAGGATTTAATTGTTGTAGAAGCATCAAAGGGAGTAGAGTTTTTAGAAAATCCCAAGACAAAAGTAGGGGAGTACTATGGAAACTATGATCCGTATACTTGGTTAAGTTTAAAAAATGCTCAAATAGCATCAAAAGATATAAAAGAGGCGCTAGTTAAAATAGATCCTAAAAATAAAGATTATTACGAGAAAAATTATGATAATTTTTTTGCAGATTTAGATAACTTATATACAGAATATAAGCGTAGATTTTCTCAGGTTAACAAAAAAGTAGTATTAACGGGACATCCAGCATTCGCATATCTATGTAGAGAATTTGGACTTGAGCAGATAAGTATAGAAAAGTTTATTACAAAATCTATACCGTTGCAAGAAGAAATAAATAACTTGTCTAAATATTTTAAAGATAATTCTATAAAGGTTGTTCTTGTAGAAAATGGCGAAAATATTGATATTTTAAATGCTCTAGAAAGAGATGCGGCAATTGAAGTTAAAACAACATATTGTATGGAAAAAGGGCAATCGGATAAAAGTTATATAGATAGCATGAGAATTAATTTAGATAACATATATGAGAGCTTAGCGAAGTAGGAAACTACTTCGCTTTTATGTTATAATTAAGTTAATGTATTACAATAATGGGGGACTTAGGAATGCAGCCTATATATATGATATTTATCATTTTTTCTATGTTTTTTATTATAATGATAGGGAGGGAAACTTATTTTATAATAAGATATTTTAGTTATGATGGAATTAAAGTAAAAGGTAGGTTTTGGAACAATGCTTTCTGGTGTGTATTTAATATAGGAATATATAGTGTGCCTATTTTTATGGGATTAAAGTCAATGAAATATGAGTATAAAATTATTATTTATATAAATTTAATAACAATATTATTCAATATAGTAAGTATATTTTCTAAAGGAGCTAATATTTTGATAAATGAGGAGGGAATAGTTTATCAAGGAAAAATATATCCTTTTTCAAAAATGGAGTATTGCCATATAGATAAAACGAATAAATTACAGTTTAAAGGTAAAAATTATAAAGATATAATAAAAACTACTTCAATCATAGAGTTCGACATAAACGAAGAGGATAAGTACGAAATAAATTCCTTAATTAGAGGAGGAGTGAAAAACACAAATGAGTCTATGTAATAAACTTGTAAGAGATAAAATACCTGAAATACTGGAAAAAGAGGGTAAAAGGTATGTGATACAATATGCAGAAAAAGAAAAGATGCTAGATTTATTAAAAGATAAGCTTAAGGAAGAATCAAGAGAATTTTTGCAAGATAACAGTTTAGAAGAACTTGCAGATATAGTTGAAGTAGTTTTTTCTTTAGCTAATGAACTTGGTTACTCAGAGGAAGAAGTTTTAGTTAAAAGAACTGAGAAAAGAGAAGAAAAGGGCGGATTTGAGGAAGGTATAGTACTTGAAAGAGTATGTGAATAGAAAATTTTTATGAATAGTTTATATTTAATAGTTTAAAAAGATTTTTATTAAAATGATATTTATAAAGCAGCAAATAAGAACTTTAGATAAAAATCGGAGATAATCCGATTTTTTTATTGCTTTTTTTCTATATATTGGAATTGTTTAATTACCAACCATATATTTATTTAATTAAATAGGAATTTAAAGCTGTTTGTGTACATATAATTGTATAAAAACAACAAGTATGAACTATTAACTATTAAATAAAAATGCGGGGGGATTAAATTATGCATATAAAGGATTTAATTGAGAAGTACGGAAGTAATTTAAGCCATCTTACTTTAGAAGACTTTAAAGATGTAGACTTTACTAAAACCTATAGGGATATATTAGAAAATCATAAATACACAATAACTCACCTTCCTAATCTACCAGAGCTTTTTCAAGTTATAAAAGATAAGAGCTTATATTTAGGATATATTCCAGAGGGGGATTATTCTAACTTTAATTTTCAGGATGTAAATTTAAATGGATGCACTTTTAATGAAAAGTCAATTTTACCTGGTGATTATGACTTGTTTCAAAATATAAGATATATGAGCTTAGAAGAAGTAACCTTGCCACAAGGAGATTATTCCAATTATGATTTTACAGATGTAAGTGTTTCTGGGACAACCTTTACTCCAAACTCAATAATCCCTAGGGACTTCTTTAGCAAGGTGTATAAGAAAAGTGTAAAATATGCATTATTACCTTTAGCTGATTATACTGACTATGATTTTCAAGGAGCAGACTTAAACATGGCATTTTTCAGGCAAGGGTCTGTACTTCCAGAAGAACTTAAAAAATCAGCAGTAAAGATTTCATAGCTATTAAGCCTAGTTGTTTTCAACTAGGCTTTTACAATTTATTCTTTATATTGCTTCATCAAGATTTTGATATGTTATGCACATAGGAGTTTTAAATAAAGGGCACTCAATTATTTTTGAATTTATTCCAAATACATCTTTAATAAGTTTTTCGCTAATAACTTTTTTAGGGTATCCTTCAGCATAAACCTTACCATCTTTTATTGCAATTATATGGTCTGCATATCTGCAAGCTAAGTTAATATCATGTAAAACTATAACAATAGTTCTCTGCTCTTTTTTATTTAGCTCCTTTAGCAAGTCAAGCACTTCAATTTTATACTTTATATCTAAATGATTTGTAGGCTCATCTAGTAAGAGAGTATCAGTTTGCTGTGCCAAAGTCATAGCAATCCACACTCTTTGTTTTTGACCACCAGAAAGATCTGAAATTCTTTTATGTTTAATATCACTTAAGCCAGTTTTCTCTAAAGCATAATCTACAATTTTCTCATCTTCCTTGCTCCATTGACTAAAAAAGCTTTGATAAGGATATCTACCTTGCTTTACAAGATTAAATACAGTTAAATCAGAAGGTGCTGAAGGAGATTGAGTGAGAATAGCAAGTTTCTTAGCTATCTCATTTGAAGACTTTTCAAATATATTAATATCATCTAAGAGGACTTGTCCAGATTGAGGTTTTCCAAGTCGTGAGATAGTCTTTAGTAATGTGGACTTTCCACAGCCATTACTACCTACTAATATAGTTATTTTATTTTTTGGTATTGTTACATTTATATCTTTAAGTACTATATAATCATCATAAGCTAAAGTTAAGTTTTTGGTTGATATACTCATTTTATTACCTCCTTTTAAGAGAACTTTGATTTTTAATTAAAAGATATATAAAAAATGGGGCACCTATTCCAGCAGTAAATATTCCCACCGGCAAATCCAAAGGAGAAAATAAAGTTCTGGCTGCCACATCTGATAAAACAACAATTATTCCACCCACTAATGTGGATAGTGGAGCTATATTTTCAAAGGATGAATTAGTTAATTTTCTAGATATATGAGGAGCGATAAGTCCTACAAAACTAATTCCACCACCAACGGCTGAAGCACCACTAGCTAAAGCAGCACTTAAAATCATAAGTATAAATCTATTTTTTTCTACTAAGCTTCCTAATCCCATAGATATACTATCGTCTAAATTTTGCATGTTTAGCTCTCTAATGTATATCATGGTTATTAAAAATAAAGCCAAAAACCAAAGGGATAACAGCTTAACATGGGTCCAATTAGTGCCATATACTGTTCCAGTAATCCATAGTTGAGCTTCTTTTATAAATATAACAGGCCCATTAATTATAAGTATTGACGTCAATGCTTTTGCTGCACCTGCTATAGCGATACCAATTAATATAAGCCTGTAGGGAGTAACCCCTTTTTTAAAGGATAAAAAATAAACTAAAATCACTACTAAGAAGGCTCCAGCAAAGGCAAATATAGGCATATAAAATATACTAGTTGTTAAGGCGTTATTCTTAGGGTCAGTAAATAGTGTTAAGAAAATAAGTGCACCTACAGACCCACCATCTGTTATTCCCATAATATTTGGAGCTGCAAGGGGATTCTTGACAACCCCCTGGAGTATTGCTCCAGATAACCCTAAAGAACCGCCAACTAAAAATGCAACTAAAGTTCTTGGTAGCCTTATAGTGTTAACAATTAAGGAATTTCCACCAGTAAGATTTCTATCAAATAAAATTTTAATTACTTCAATAAAGGATAAATTTTTCTGTCCTATGCTTAAACTAAATATTAAGGACAATAATGAGAGAATTATAGTAATTAGCACTATAAGAGCACTTCTTTTTTCATATATTAAAGAAAAATTTCCTTTTCTAAATATCAAAAACTTTTTCATTAGTTATTTTCCGCCTTTCTAGCTATATAGATAAAGAAGGGAGTACCTATAATAGCTGTAACTGCTCCAACAGGAAGTTCCTTTGGATATATGATAAATCTTGAGGCAATATCCGCAGATAATAAAAATATAGATCCTAAGACTATACTATAAGGTATTATCCATTTAAATTCAGAACCAACTAAGAAACGAGTGAAATGAGGAATAACTAAACCTACCAATGCAATTGGACCTGCAACTGCCACAGAAGCACCAGCAAGTATAACCACTAATAAGATTATGCTAAGCTTTAAGAATTCTGTATTTAGTCCTAGACCCTTAGCCATTTCCTCACCAAGAGAAAATATATTTAATTTATCTGAAAGTAAAAAACAAACTATCCAAGCTATAACTAAAAATGGCATTACTTTTAATAGCAAATCTAAGCTTCTACCTTCAACAGATCCAGTAAGCCAGTATAAAATTTCTTCCATAGTTTTCTCATCTTTGTATAATACAATCTGAGTAAAAGACATAAAGAATGCAGAAATTGCAGCACCGGAAAGAGTTAAGTCAAAGGTTTGAACGGACCCCTTTAAGCCTCCAGCTAGTCCATATACAAGAATTACTGCTATAAAAGCTCCGATAAAGGAAAAGAGTACAGCAAAATCTTGAGATAAATTAGGGAAATAACTATATATAAAAACCATAAAAAATGCAGAACCAGAATTAATACCAAGTAATCCTGGAGAAGCCATAGGGTTTTTGGTAAGAGTTTGCATAAGCACCCCAGAAAGGCTTAAGCTGCCACCTATAAATAAGGCAGTTAAAGCTCTAGGAACTCTAGAAGTCCTTAAAATTATCTGCTCAGTGGTATTTTCATAGTTTGTATATGTATTTAATAAATCCCAAGGGGAGGTCTTTATATAACCTAAAAGTAAACTGCATAAAAAACAGCATGCTAAAAAAACAATAAGTGCAGCTAATACTATAAATTTTGATTTATTACTTTCTAAATTAATTCTTTTAATCTTAATCAAGATAAACATCCTTTCATATATACTATTAAGTGCGTATAAAGTTTATTGAAATAGTTCACTTTTAATATAAACTATTATTAGCTAACCGTCAATGAAAATCATTAACAAGTGTAATTGAAAATCATTTGCAATTATAAAAAGTTTATGATAATATATAAATCGTCATAAAAATAAATTAAAAAAGAGGTGTACATATGAAGGCAAGAAAAATTTTAAAAACTTTAGCAATATTAACTGCATTTGCAAGTATTACAGCATGCTCAGGAAAGAGTAATGAGGTAAAACCAGAAGCAATTGCAGAAAGCAATAAAAGAGTAATAGAACATGCCATGGGGAAGACAGAAATAAAGGGAGAGCCTAAGAAAATAGTAGTGCTTACAAATGAAGGCACAGAGGCATTATTAGAACTGGGAATTAAGCCAGTAGGTGCTGTTCAGTCATGGACAGGAGATCCATGGTATAAACATATAGAAAAAGAAATGGAAGGCGTTGAAAACCTAGGACAAGAGAGCCAAGTTAATATAGAGGCAATAGCAGCTTTAAATCCAGATTTAATAATTGGGAATAAAATGAGACATGAAAAAATATATGATCAGCTTTCTAAAATTGCACCTACAATATATTCAAATACATTAAGAGGTGAATGGAAAGATAACTTTAAGTTTTATGCAAAAGCATTAAATAAAGAAAAAGAAGGAAATGAAATAGTTAAAAAGTTTGATGATAGAATATCAAGTATATCAAAATTAGCAGGAGATAAATTAAAGACAGAAATATCCATAGTAAGATTTATGCCTGGTAAAACAAGAATTTACCTAGGAGATACTTTCTCTGGAACTATCTTAAAGCAAATAGGATTTGCAAGACCTGAAAATCAAAGAAGTAATGAATTTACTGTGGAAATAGGAAAAGAAAGATTAAAAGAAGCTGATGGACAAGTTATGTTTTACTTTACCTATGAAACAGGTGATGGTAAGGGAAATGCTAGAGAAAAGGAATATCTAGAAGACCCTATGTTTAAAACATTAAATGTATCTAAAAACAATAAGGTTTATAAAGTAGATGATGCTATATGGAACACAGCTGGAGGAGTTAAGGCCGCAAATCTTATGCTTGACGATATAGAAGATTTAATTAAGTCAAACAAACTATAAAGTATTACGACATTTTTGATGTTAAATCTTCTGTATGGGTTCCACATTTAAGAAAGCGTTCACTACGCAAAGAAGCTCTAATATCTCTCAATTTAAATCGCCTAAACTTTCTAAACTCGCTTACGCTCAGACAGTAGAAAGTTCTTTACGGTGCTTTAAATTCAGGGATAAAGAGCTTCTAATTACTTGTTCAATGCTTTCTACAATGCAGAACCCATACTAAATTTAACATTAAAAATGTCTTCATCCGCACTGCTGAAGGAAGGAATTTCGTTTTGACGAAATTCCTTTAAATTTATACTTATCAAAGGGCTGGGAAGCCCGGAGACCGATAGGTCGGGAAATACCAATCATCCAATTTTCTATTAAGAATCTTTTATCATACTTTCATATCTTTAACTCATAAACTAAATTTTTTTTGTCTATTTCCTACAAATTCTTGTACCCTCCAAGGCTGCCGCCCTAAAATATTTTAGAAATTCAGCTCCCTTAATTTCTTCCTTCAGCAGTTCACATGAAGAAAATTCTATACGACCCAGAGCATTAAAAACGTCGTAATTTCTTTTTAACGTATAATAGGTGCTGTCATTAAATTTCTGTTATCTATGACTTCTAAAAACTCAGAAACTTCTTCAAAGGGCAAAGGCTTGCTATAATAGTAACCTTGAATTTCATCACATTTTTGTTTTTTTAGTAGAGTCCATTGTTCCCTGGTTTCAACACCTTCAGCAATTACTTTAAGTTTAAGATTTTTAGCAAGAGATATAACTGTATCGACTATAGATTTAGAATCCTCATCACTCACCATGTCACGGATAAAACATGCGTCTATCTTTAAGGTGTTTATTTTAAAATGTTTTAAATATTGTAAGGAAGAAAAGCCTGTACCAAAGTCATCTAAGGAGATACTAACTCCCATCGAATGAAGTTTGTTAAGTATATTAATTGTAAGAGCTACATCTTGAACAGCTATGCTTTCTGTAATTTCGAGTTCAAGCCATTTTGAATCAAGACCTGTTTCTTCTAATATTTTTTGTACTTTATAAGCAAAGTTAATATCAAGAAATTGCTTTACTGAAAGATTTACAGCAACTTTAACAGGTTTAATGCCCATATCTTGAAGTGATTTATTTTGTGTACAAGCTTCTCGTATAGCCCATTCTCCAAGTTCCATAATAAGGCCTGTTTCTTCAAGAATCGGTATAAACTTAGATGGGGGCATTATGCCAAATTGTGGGCTATTCCATCTCAAAAGTGCTTCCATTCCTATTACACGTTCTGTATTTAAAGATTGTTGAGGTTGATAGTAAAGCATAAACTCATTATTTTTAACTGCATGCCTAAGACTACTTTCCAATTTTAAGTTCTCATTTAATTCCTCATTCATTGAGTTATTGAAGAACTTATATGAACTTAATCCAGAGTTAAGTTTTGCTCTATACATTGCCATATCAGCATTCCGCACAAGGGAAGTATAGCTTTCCCCATCCTTTGGATAAACTGAAATTCCAATACTTACGCCAATGTAAAATTCTTTGCTTTTGAATACAAATGGAGTAGATAATGTAGTTATTATTTGATCAGCTATAATAGCTAAGTCACTTTCTTCGGTTATATTAGGTATTAATATTGTAAACTCATCGCCACCCATTCTAGAAAGTGTACCAAGAGAACCTATAGCTAAATTAATTCTCATTGAAACTAATCTTAAAAGCTCATCTCCAAAATGGTGTCCCAGGGTATCATTTACAATTTTAAATCTATTTAAATCTAGAAGCATAACTCCAAAGGTTTTATTATCGCCAGCAGCAACTTCATTAAATTTATCATTAAAGGCAATTCTATTTGGAAGTTTGGTTAAGGGATCCTCATAAGCCATAGTTTCAAGAGCATTTCTTGCTATATTGGCTTGATTAAACTTTTCCTTTAATTTATCTGAAGTTATTTTAAAGTTTTCAATTAAGGTAGTATATTCATGAACTAAACTTGAATTCCAATTTATAGTCTCATTGTTAAAAATCTTATTTGGTAGATTTGCAGTTGTAATAGTGAGTTCTTTTATAGGCTTTGTCAATGCATCAGAAGCTATTAAAGCCAATATAAGTCCTAAAATAATTAAAAGTGTTATAATAGATAAGGTTTGAATAAAGAAGTATTCCATTTGTTCGTAATAAGATTTAATGGGTGTTTCTATAATAACCCGAAATTTAGTATTATCAATAGTAAGTTTTAATTCTTTAACAACTAAAGAATACTTCCACTTATGCATAGGAGATAAATTTTTATATGTAGGAGACAGCAATATCCCGTAGTTTCCTAAATATATATTAGATTGTTCATATCCTGAAATAGTATAGTTAACTGAAAGGTTCCTATTAGGATTACCAATAGATATAACTTTATATTTATCATCAGTTAGAATTACAGATTGATTGTTACCAAAATAGTCAGTATTTATGGCTTCATAAAGTGAATTAATATTTATGGATTTTGTAATTATAAATTCTGATCTCTTATTTATCTTATATTTTAGATCTTTTAGTGTATCAGTGAGTTTAATTTTATAAATTATAGTGGTAAGAAGTATAGAAGGAATTAATATACAGCCTGCAACTATATTAAAAAATATTCGACTTACTGGTATCAAAGAATTTTTAGTACACTTTATAACTTTCCTTTTAAGTTGAAAATGAGTTAAAATTATGCTTGCAAAAAATGAATTTAATATACCATTTATGATTGCTTTTAAACAAATTATAATCATGTGAGAAAACTCTGCATCAAATATAAATTTCGAAGAAATTGCAGATATAGGCACACCAATAAAAATCCAAAATATTAAATCGCTAACTATTAAGTATTTATTTCGTTTCTGTAATAGAAAAACTATAAGTATTTCTAAAGGAAATATGATAAGTGAATCCCATCTATTTAATAAAGGATAGTTATGCAAGCTTGCCAATATACTTATAACAAAGGCAGGAATAGGGCCGTATATGTCCATAATTAAAAATATGGATATACTTCCCAAGAAAACGTATAAACCTAGAAATAAATTTATTGCAAAATAATTTAATGCAATAGCTAAAGTGGATAAAATGAAGAAATAAATTATTGACCTTTTATTGATAATCAAATCTTTATTGTATAACAATTTCACCCACTCCTAAACTGTATAATAATGATTTAATATGTATAAATCAGCACATCTTAATTTATTAAGATGTTTCATGCATGATTTGTAAAAATCTATGATTTTGTTATAAATCAGCACATCTTAATTTATTAAGATGTTTCATTATAATGTTAACATATTATGAAAATTTTAGGAAGTTATTTTATGTAGAATGGAAGATTTGATTTAAATAATTTATCGAAATTGTTCTTTGATTATAACTTATAAAATAAGGTCCTTTTTATTATTCAGTAAATCCATTAAGCTGCATTAACTCAGCATTTTTAAATAGTGCCATACCAGTTTTCATCTTTTTAAAGCCTAAACTTTCATAAAATTTGTCCTTACCAATAGCTGCATATAATATGAAATTACACTGAGGAATAGATTCTATTATATTCTCAATAATCATTTTACCAATACCCTTTCCTTGATACTGAGGAATTACTGCTACATCATAAATTCCAGCTTGATAGGCTCCATCTGAAAGAGCTCTTCCAAAGCCAACTAGCCTATCATCATCGTAAACAAATACTACAGTGTAACTATTGTCAAATGCTCTTTTATGAGTCTCTGCATCAAAATATCCCATTCCAACTTGCTTTAAAATTTCAGGTATTAAACTCCAATTTACATCTAATGAGTCATGTGAGATTCTTAAGTTCATTATAAAATTCCTCCAGTAAAGTTTTATTTAAATAATATTATATAGTTATTAAAAGGATATTGCGACGTTTTTAATGTTAAATCTTCCGTATGGGTTCTGCATTTAAGAAAGCGTTCACTACGCAAAGAAGCTCTAATATCTGTCAATTTAAATCTCCTAAACTTTCTAAACTCGCTGACGCTCAG
>NZ_FYAM01000026.1 GCF_900185645.1 Clostridium sp. BSD9I1
CCTGAGCCAGGATCAAACTCTCAATTTAAAAGTTTAATCTGTTTCGCTCATCGCGTTTCTTAACATTTAACTGTTAAGTAATTGACTGGTTTCTATTCTCTGTTCAATTTTCAAAGACCCTGTCGCTTTAAGCGACTTTTTATATATTATCATTTTTATTTTGATATGTCAACAACTTTTTTTAAGTTTTTATTGACTATTTTGTCATCTCTTGTGACGACATGTGTTATTTTATCATAGGATCAAATCTAATCCTATGATATATTTATTATTAAATGAAATTAGCTTGTTAAATTTAATCATTTTATCAATTTGCTATATTTTCCGTATATAGATACACCAGAGTAAGTGTATATGAAATACGTTTATTTCTATTAATATAGCCTTAAATTGTTGTTATATTTTCACTTATCCTGTTCTATATTTTTAATCTCACCTTTAAAAGCTTCTTTTAAGGATACTATTCCTGGTAATATTCCTACAATATATACACCCTCATATTCATATAAACTTTCTGCTCCCTCTTCTATTATACCTATAAAAAGTATGATGAATATATTAAGCTTTTTAATAATAGTACCTACTCCAAAAGAGCTTTACTAAAAACTGTTTGGTTATCTACTTCTACTTCTGCAGTAAGTACATATTTTCTTCAAGGTTAGTATATTAAATTGCTAGTTCAACTCCCTCCTTCATATTAAAGCACATTTTATCAATTCTTATGTTCTATATTGGATATGAGTTGTCACTGCAGCTTGATTACTTTCTATATACTACCTCTTTTGATTTAATAATCTCCTATAATTCGTTTGAATTATTCTCATAACTATATATTTTTACATCTTTTTATAATTTTTTTATATTTTTTTGTTGACTTATTTTAAATATCATAATATAATAAACTTGTTCGATGAACAACCCTTTAACTTTATATTTATGCCGAAGTGGCGGAACTGGCAGACGCACAGGACTTAAAATCCTGCGGGCCTAACAGCCCGTACCGGTTCGATTCCGGTCTTCGGCACCAAAAGAGATTTGATTTTCAAATCTCTTTTTTTTATCTGTGCATATCTTTTGCATTATATATACTCTCCCTAATTTATAATTATCTTCCTTATAAAATACTATTCCTATTCTACTGTTAGCAAAGTATCTCTTGATCTTTTCCTTTTTAATTTTCAAACTTTCTCTATATTCTTAATCATAAAGTAATGTATATTTTACTTAATATATAACTAAACTATAATTACTTTACTTATGTTTACAAAGTATCACATATACTTTTGCTTATATTATTTTAAATTTTTCAAATTTTCATTTAACATTCTATAAAGTTGTAGTATAATTAATGTAAATTGTAGGTTTATTTTTTATTTATAAACTATAAGGGAGGTTATAACTATGAAAACAATAGTAATTTTCGAAAAAAATTCAAATGAACCTCTACCAGCTAATTATAAATTGTATTTAGATTCATTTATATGCAATTGTATATTAGATGGAGATTGTAGATTATCTAATTTAGTATATAACTACACAAAAAATTACGATACTTCTAAAAGGCCTTTTAGTTTTTCCGATTTTTATGTAGATTGTGCAGATAATAATGATGAATTTTTCCCTTATGAAGTTGTAAGAATGGACTTTTCCTCTGAATATCCTGACATTACAGATGCATTTATAAGAGGTGTTAAAAGCAAAGTCTTTTATGCAAAGGAAATAGACCTTCCAGTAGTAACTACCTTAGATGTTATTTCAAACAAACCCGAAGAATTGTATCTCGCTACCTTGTAATTTATACCTAAAGTTTAATTATTAATATGTATATAAAAAAGAAGTTTGTACATGCAAACTTCTTTTTTTATATAATCCTCATATAAAATGAAAAAATCCACAAACTGTGGATTTTTCTATAATATTATTAATTGTTATTACATAATTCCTATAGCTGAAAGTATTAAAAGTATTATTCCTATAAAAATTCTATACACTGCAAATATTCTCATAGGTTTCTTCTGAAGGAACTTTAGAAACTTTTCCACTACTACTAAAGCTACTATAAAGGAAGCTATGAATCCTATTGTTAAAGCAACTACTTCTATACTGCTCATAGCCATACCGCCTTTTATAAGACTTAAACCTGAAGCTCCTACCATCATTGGTATTGCCAAGAAAAATGAGAATTCTGCTGCTGCTACAGTTGAAAGTCCTGCAATCCATCCACCAATTATAGTTGAAGCTGACCTTGACATACCTGGCCAAAGAGCAAGACATTGAAATACTCCTACCATAAAGGCTTGTCTTACAGTTATTTGATCCACATCATTAATTTTCTTTCCTCTTCTATACTTATTCTCCATAACTATCATAAGTATACCACCTACCACTAAGGCTATTGAAACTGGAAATGTATAAAAAAGCTTTGCTTCTATCATATCATCAAATAAAAATCCTAGTATAACTCCAGGAATAGCTGCAACAATTATATTTGTCCAAAACTTAAGTCCTCGCCTATCTGGTGCAAATATATTCTTTACACTATTCCAAAGCTTATTCCAATATAAAACTACAATAGCTAAAATCGCACCCAATTGAATAACTACTGAAAATAAATTTGCAAATTCACCAGTAAATCCAATTAACTTTCCTGCTAATATTAAATGCCCTGTGGAAGATACTGGAATAAATTCAGTAAGACCTTCTACAATTGCCATTATAATGGCTTGAATTATAAGTAACATATAATCACACTCACTCTCAAAATTTTAAGTTTTCCCATATACTCTTATGTTCAGCACTTTATTATTATACTACCTTTCTATCAGGTATAAAAGACAAAAATACAGCATTGTAAATTACCAATACTGTATTTTTATATTAATTTATTTTACCTTTATTAAAATTCATTATTTTTTATACTGAAGTATTATTTCTTTTATTGCTTTCTTGCCATCTTCTGAAAGCCTTATATTTGTTTTTCCTTCTTTCATAGATATAGTTTTAAACATACTTATTTTTTCCCAAGGTTTATTGTCCACACTTATAAAATAATCTTTAATATTCCCACTATTTTTAAATGCTGCAACATTTATAGCAAGCTCTTCTTCCTTTTCTCCTTCAGTAGCATTTTTCTTTTGAATTATCAAACTCCCCAGCTTATCGCTATTGTCATTTTTATACTCAATTCTTGGCGACCTATTAAATAGTGTATCCTTTTTGACAAAAATAGTTGGTCTTATAAGTCCCCCTTCTATTCTCACTTCAGGCATATCTAAACTTTTACTATAACTTATAAAAGAATTACTCTTTGCTGAGCCATATATGTTATTGTCAATTTCTATGGTGTAGGAATATAAGTATGCTTTGAGCTTTTTAACATACTTCTCCAAATCCTTTATTCCAGTAACCTTTATGTTATCCATACCCATATTTAGCACTTCTGTAGCACTTAAAGGCTTTCCTTTATATTCTATATAACAATTATTTACTACATCAAGCATTATCCACTTACTATGTTTATCACTCCAAACCTCACAAACTTTATAATAGGAATCCTTTCCATCTTGCTGACTATTCTTTATTCTATACTCTCCACGTCTTGCATATATTCCTAATGACGAAGCCGCTTGGCTATATACAATAGCAAAATCCTTATCAGAAAAAGTTGCATTTGCTGCCGTTGCTTCCTTTAATATACTTAAAGCATCTTCTTTTGTGCTAATACTTCCTTTACTATATTTCATCTTAGTATTTATCCATTTCATTAAATTTAACGATTTTTCAAAATCATCTCTTCCATTCTTTACTACTTCACTCAACTTGTACTTATCCTTTAAAAGCTGAAGATTAGATTCCTCTGGATTTTCATAATAAAATTTAATATTGGAACCTTCATAAAAATTATCCCATTTCTCTACAAAGACTCCCTTTTCACTTTCTTCCTTTTTACCCTGATTATTCGAACTACACGCAATAAATGATACTGAAATTAATATTATAACAAATGTTAAAAATTTATTTTTTCTCAATAAAACCACCAACTTACCTTTTATTAAATAATAGATGATAACTTAGGGCGAAAGTTGGCTTAAAACCAACTCTCTACATTAAGCTATTATTTAGTATTTACTACTTTTATCGTGTATTGGGAGTAGCACTTAAGATATCATTAGATACATCCTTAAATCTTTTAAAATTTTCTGCAAACATATTTGCAAGTTTTATAGCTATGCTTTTATATATATCTTTATTTTCCCAAGTATTTTCAGGATTTAATATATCTTGTGGAACATCTCTGCAGCTTGTAGGAATCATAGTTTTAAATATTGGATGTTCTATAAACTGTGAATTTTCTAATTCTCCATCAAGTATTGCTTTTATTATAGATCTAGTATACTCTAATGGTATTCTTCCTCCCTTATTATATCCTCCTGCAATCCATCCCGTGTTTACCAAATATACATAGGCTCCATATTTGTCTATTTTTTCTCCAAGAAGCTCTGCATAAACCTTAGGATTCATAGGCATAAATGGCTCCCCAAAACATGTGGAAAAAGTAGCTGTAGGTTCCATAATGCCTCTTTCAGTACCTGGAATTTTACTAGTATATCCAGACATAAAATGATACATTGCTTGTTCTCTAGTAAGTTTCGATACAGGAGGTATTACTCCAAAGGCATCTGCAGTTAAAAATATAATATTTTTAGGGATATTTCCCCTGCCACTTAACTCTGCATTTTCTATATACTCTATAGGATAAGCTGCCCTTGTATTTTCAGTTAAACTATCATCGTCATAATCAGGAACCTTATCTTCCCTTAAAACTACATTTTCAAGAATACTTCCAAATCTTATAGCGTTATAAATTTCTCTTTCCTTATTACGCGATAATTTTATCGTCTTTGCATAACATCCACCTTCAAAGTTAAATACTCCTTCTTCACACCATCCATGTTCATCATCACCTATTAGTTTTCTATCTGCATCCGCAGATAAAGTTGTTTTTCCCGTACCCGAAAGGCCAAAAAATAAAGCTGTATCCCCATTATCGTTCATATTAACTGATGCGTGCATAGGAAATACTCCTTTACTTGCCAATAAAAAGTTCATAACTGTAAACATTGATTTTTTTATTTCTCCTGCATATTTAGTTCCACCAATAAGAACAACTTTTTCCTTAAAATTTATTATTACAAAGGCTTCAGAATTTACTCCATCTGCCTTTCCTTGTGCTTTAAAATCCGGCGCAGCTATAACCGTAAATTCTGGGATAAAATCCTCAAGTTGATCTTTTGAAGTATTCACAAACAATTGATTTACAAATAAACATTCATATGCATATTCACATATAATTCTTGTTTTTAAGGCATATTCTTTCATCGAGCCCACAAAACCTTCAAATACATACACATCTTTTTCTATTAAATGTTTTATTACCTTATTATATAAATTATAAAATACCTCTTCTGATACAGGTTTGTTTACCTTTCCCCAGTTAATTTCCTTTTCTGTAGTTTGTTCCTTTACTATAAATCTATCCTCCGGAGATCTTCCAGTATATTTTCCTGTGTTTACAACTAATGCTCCATTTTCTGCAAGTACACCTTCTCCATTTTTTATAGCAATTTCTACTAATGCAGATACAGGTAAGTTTCTATAAGCCTTTTTAAATTTCTCAAATTTAACCATAACTTCTTCATCCCCCTAGAATTTGTATTCATATATTATATGAATACATGATATTATTTGACTAACTATTAGAAGCAAGTATGTAAATAAATCACAAAAACATCCCTACTAAGTAGTTTATATAACAGTGTTTTTAACTGTACTACTTAGTAGGGATGTCTTTACAAATAAAACCTCAATTTTTAATAAAACATTATAAGCTCAGGTACCTGAAGCTTTGAGTTTCCTTTTGCTTTCTTATATTGTTCAAGTAATTCTTTAGCCTTTTGGTAATTTTCCTTTATAGTTCTTCTAGTATATTCATCAGTATCATCTTTAATTCCATCATAGGCTTCTTTTAGGTTATAAACTCCTCTTTGGATGTTTGATGCTGTCATTACATAATAGCATCCTGCATTATTTAATGTTAATATATCTTTATTATCTGCTTCAAAAGCAAGTCTTGTTTCTTCTATAGCAAGCTTATCACGTCCATTTAAGAAATATATAGTTCCTAAAGTTCTGTGGTATTTTGGATTTTCATCATCTAATTTTATAGCTTGTCTAAGTACCTGTACCGCCTCTCCATCTTGCTTATTTGCAACATATATAAGGGTTATATTGTACTTTATTTCAGGATCATTAGGTCTTACTATTTCTGCAAGTTCAAAGTATTCTAATGCTTTCTTATTACTATCTGTAGTTTCCCAATAGTAATCTGCTATGTTTAACATTATATTGTAATTATAAGGCTCCATAAGCATTGCAGTTCTGAAATATGGTTCTCCTTCTATGCTCTTATTTTTTTGCTTTAATATTTCAGGCATTAAGAATGCATAGTTATCTGGATAACTTGGATTTAAATACATAGATTCCTTAGCATATTCTTCAGCCTTTTTCAAATCCTTTTTCTCTAGGAAGTGCCAGGAAGCAATATGATATGCTCTATAATCCTTTTTATAGTTTTTTAGTACATCTTCTATGATTTTATCGGCTTCCTCAATTTTCCCAGTATTGCTATATATTGAAGACAGTATAACTTGCTTCTCAAGCTTTCCTATGTCCTGGCCTTCAATTTCCTTGATCATATTTTCTGCATCTAAAGCAGTTTCCTTATTGGCTGAATATAATTTTGCCATCCACATCTTATATGCCGGCTCATTAGGATTTTCGCTAATTAGATTATCTATATCTTCGAGCAGACTATTTTTATCGTATAATGCAATTTGGGATAATACGTCATAAACTTTAAATTCATCCTTATCTTTATCCCAGGCTTTTTTAAGCTCTTGAAATGCCTTTTCTTTTTCCCCTAAGAGCATAAGCATTCTGCTCTTTTCTGCTATATCATAGGGTGAATTTTCATCTATAGGGTAGGTTTCTAAAAGCCTTTTAGCATTATCTATATTTTTATTTGCCATATAAACTGCAAACATTGTCTTATTTAATTGCTTATCCTTGGGAAAACTTTCGAGTCCCCTTTCTCCATCTTCTAGTGCTAATTCGTAATCATCATTCATATATTCTGTGAATGTTATAATATTTATGGTTTCTGAATCTAACTTGTCTACATTTTTTGCTTCTTCTAAATACTTAGCTGAATTTTCCTTATCTCCTTTTATGGAGTACACTTGAGCAATTTTAGCTTTCCAAAGTGGATTTTTATCCTTATTAAAATAAGCTTCATATTCCTTTACAGCATTATCAAAATCAGCTGCATAAAAATATTGTTCCCCTTTATTGTTTGCTATATTATGTGTTTTATTTTGTAAACTCTTATATGTAAACATTCCACCAAAGATGATCACTACACCTAGTATAATCCCTAAAATTTTATAGTTTTTCTTTATAGATTCTTTCAAAGAAACCATACTCTTATTTTCTGGGTTATTCGGTGTTTCATTAGTATTACTCATAAAATTTCCTCCTTTTAAATAAACTATATACGTATTAAATACGAATATCTCACTAAAATTGAGATGGTTGGTTTGTAATGAAATCACAAATTTCTACAAATCATGCATACCACATATGATTTTAACAGAATTAAGTTAATAAATCCACAGGATTTAATTGTATTTTGTCAATTTTCAGTATATATTAAAGTATATACCATTTATTATTAAGGAGGATGAATATGAAAAGCTCTCATAAAAAAGGAGTATTTATAGGATTTTTGATAATTGGATTATTAATCATGAGTGGAATCATTTCCTACATATTATATTACTCTGTTACTAATGAAAAAACTGCTGTTAAACCTACCGAAACTACAAAGCCACAAAATACTTCTAAGGAAGAAAATAATAAACCTAAAGATAATGAACCTAAGCAGGATGTTAAAACTAATGTCCTATTAAGCTTTGCAGGGGACTCTACAATTGGTCATGACACAAACTTTGGGTTTGCAAATAGTCTTCCTGCAGTGCTACAAAAAAACGGCAACGATTATTCTTATTTTTTTAAAAACGTACTCCCTATATTTAAAAATGATGATTTAAGTGTAGTTAATCTAGAAACTACCTTTACTAATTCTAACTCCAGAAAAGCAAAACAATTTAACTTTAAAGCAGATCCAGAATACGCAAAATCACTTACATTAGGTTCTGTTGAGGCAGTAAACATTTCAAACAATCATATATATGATTACAATAAGGAAGGCTTTAATGACACTGTAAACACATTAAAAAGCAATGATGTCGGCTTCTTTGGGGAAGGGTATAAATACACAAAGGATATAAATGGTGGAAAACTTGGATTTCTTGGCTATACAGGATTTTACGCTGATGAAACTTTCTTTAAAAAACTTAAGAGTGATATACAATCCTTTAAAGATGAAGGCCGTATTGTAATAATAAATTTTCACTGGGGTGCTGAAAATATGTATTATCCGGTGGAAAGTCAAACACTTATTGCTCACACGGCAATTGATAATGGAGCAGATTTAATAATAGGTCATCATCCTCATGTTGTTCAAGGTATAGAACAATATAAGGGAAAAATAATAGCTTATAGTCTTGGCAATTTCTGCTTTGGAGGCAACTTTAATCCTAAGGATAAAGATACATTTATACTGCAAGTAAAATATAATTTGATAAATGGGTCTCCTCAATCCTATGAAGTAAAGGCTATTCCTTGCAGTATTTCTTCTGTAAACTATATAAATGATTACTGTCCTACACCAGCTCAAGGTAGCGAAAAAACAAGGATACTTAACAAGTTAAATAACATATCTCAAAGTTTTGGATTTAGTATATCCGATGAGTTTAAAATTATAAAATAGCTTATAAAGCACTAATAATAAGAAATGGATAAAACTTTCTAATACAAGTTTTATCCATTTCTTATTTTGAATTTATAAATATTAGCCGTTTTTAGCGAAATGAATAGCTTTCCTAAATGCAAAAACTTTACCCTAAAATATCACACCTCATGTTTAAAAATATCGCCAAAAGATATAATTTGTATTATAATTAGTAATTGTAAGTAAATAATATTCTTCTACGGGATAACCAATTCTACAGCAAAGGATGTGTTTAAAATTAACATAAAAACTGGTTTAAGTATAATAATCTCCAAAATAGTACTTAAATTATCAAAAACCTTTTTAAAAGGTGGAACTAATTTCCCAGGAAAAGTTGCATTAAAAGTCGATAATAATATATTAAAAACTGTAGCAAGAGACTATAAAGTAATACTTGTTACAGGGACAAATGGGAAAACTACAACTACAAATATGATATATTCCATGCTTAAGGATAGTGGAAAGAAAGTCATTTCCAATAGCACTGGAGCTAATATGCTTCCTGGAATAGTTGCTTCTTTTATAGAACATTACAAATTCGGTCATTCATACGGGGAAAAATATGCTGTAATTGAAACAGATGAAGCTAATGTAAAATTAGTTACTGAATATATTACTCCTGAAATAATAACAATTACAAATTTATTTAGAGATCAATTAGATAGATATGGCGAAGTTTATACTACATTAAAAAAAATAGTGGAGGGACTAGAAAAAGCTCCTTTATCTAAGCTTATACTAAATGGTGACGAATCCTTACTTGGAGATTTAGAAATCCACAATGCAACAGTTTATTACGGGTTTAATACTTCAATAGATGATAATAAAACTATAGATATAAATGCAGATGCAAAGTTTTGCAAAAACTGCAAGCATCCTTATCAGTACAATTTTCTAACTTATAATCATTTAGGAGATTTTTATTGTGAAAACTGTGGATATAAGAGGCCTCATCTTACATATTTTGTAGATAAAATTCACGAACAAACTCCTGAGGGTTCCTATGTGAGTATAAGTGGAACAGATCTCTTCATAAATCAATCTGGTACATACAATATATACAATGCTCTTTGTGCTTTCTCTATTGCAAGAGAGCTTGGAATTGAAAAGAAAATTATTGTAAATTCGCTGAAGAGTCAAAAGAGTAGCTTCGGGAGACAAGAATCCTTAAATATAGACGGAAAAGAAGTTAAAATAGTTCTTGTTAAAAATCCTGCAGGCTGCGACCAAGCTATAAATACCATATTCCTTGATAAAAGGGAAATAAGCCTTGTAGCTCTCTTAAATGATAACTACGCCGATGGACGTGATGTATCTTGGATATGGGACGTAGGCTTTGAAAAATTATCTTCTCTTAATATAAAAGATGTACTAGTTGGAGGGGCTAGGCTTTATGACATGGCAGTAAGACTTAAAGTAGCTGGTCTTAAAGAAGACGCCTTTCAAACTTACGAAAGTCTCGACTCACTTTTAGAGGGTATTAAAAATACTAGTACAAATACAGTATACGTACTTGCTACTTACACTGCTATGCTTGAATTTAGGAAATATCTTTTCAATAAAAAATATATAGAAAAACTTTGGTAAGTTAAATAAAAAAGAAGGTGAAAAAAATGGAACTTAATATATGCCATCTCTACCCTGATCTTTTAAATGTTTATGGCGATATTGGGAATATACTTATCCTTAAATATCGTGCAGAAAAAAGAGGTATTAAAGTTAATATAGACAATATTTCTCTTAACGATGAATTTGATGCTTCTAAATATGACATAGTCTTCTTTGGTGGAGGTCAAGATTACGAGCAATCCATAGTTGCGGATGATTTAAAAAATACTAAAAAAGAAGCACTAACAGAATATGTAGAATCCGGAAAAGTGCTACTTGCTATTTGTGGTGGATATCAGCTTCTTGGCAAATACTATACAACTCCTGATGGAGAAAAACTCGATGGTCTCGGAATATTAGATTTATATACAGAAGGTGGAGGCACTAGATTCATAGGAAACACCATAATATTAAATGAGGAATTAAATCAGACCTATGTCGGTTTTGAAAATCACTCTGGAAGAACTTATATAGGAGATTTAAAACCTTTAGGAAAAGTAATTAAAGGCTATGGGAATAATGGCGAGGATGGATATGAAGGATGTATATATAAAAACACCTACTGTACATATTTTCACGGTTCTCTATTATCCAAAAACCCTGAACTTGCTGATCTTCTTATAAACAAGGCCCTTGATAACAAATGTGATAATTTCAAATATGTTTGCTTAGATGCAATAGATGATACTCTAGAACTTAAGGCAAAAAATGTAGTTATTAAAAGCTTTTATAAAAAATAGCTCGCAATATGCGGGCTATTTTTTATCTTTAAACATATTAAGTACTTGTATATTCACATCGATAATACTATATAAAATCCTTAATAATTACAGACTATAAATAGTAAGGGAGTGATAGTAATTGCAACAAAGTAAATTAGGCACCGTTAGATTTAAGCTTATAATGATGGCTATAGTACTTCTTATCCCCGGTGTAGTCATAGGCTTAATTAGCTTTAACGTAGCAAAATATCAACTAAATGAACAAGGAAAAGTAATTCTAAAAAACAGTGTAAAAAGCGTAATTCAATTAATAAGCGAAAAACAACAATATGTTGACAAGGGTATCTTAACCCTAGAAGAAGCCCAAGAACAAGTTAAAGTATTCATGCTTGGAAAAAAGAACTCAGATGGTACAAGAACTATTAACAAAAATATTGATTTAGGAGAAAATGGATATCTCTTAGCTTACACTCAAGATGGAGTTGAAGCTGTTCACCCATCTCTAGAGGGCAAAAGCGTTTGGGATGTAAAGGATAAGAAAAAGGGGTTTTTCTTCGTTCAAGAGCAAATTAAAATTGGGAATAATGGTGGTGGATTTTTAGAATATTCCTGGACACTTCCTGGCTCTGAAAAAATCGCCTCAAAAATAACCTATCAAGAAACAGATCGTAATTGGAATTGGGTTATAAGTTCTGGTACGTATATGAATGACTTTAATAAGGGTGCTTCTGTTATTTTAAAAATACTTTTAATTACATATGCTGTTGTATTAGCTTTAAGTGCTGTGTTTGTATTTATGTTTGCAAAGCATATATCCACTCCTATTAAATTAATTGCAAATACTGCTAGCGAAATAGCATCTGGAAATCTTAATATAAGTAATTTAGAAATAAAAAATAATGATGAAACTAAAATTTTAAGTACTGCATTTAACCACATGATCAAAAACATTCAAGTCATAATAGAAGATATTAAGAACTCCTCTGCTACGGTATTTAGCAGTTCAAAATCCCTTGCAGATATATCAGAAGAAACTGCTCATTCTATGAATGGTATTAAGCAAAATGTTAGTGAAATAGTTAGTAGTAGTATGATGCAAACAGAAGAAATTCAAAATGGGTTTGAAAAAATTACAAAACTTGCTACAGAAATTGAATTAATTTCAGAATTTACAAATGAAATAGGTAAATTATCAAATACCACTAACTCCCAAGTTGAATTAGGACTTATTACGATTACTGAATTAATAGATAAAAATAACAAAAATAATGCAGTTATAAAAGACATGGAACAAATTATTAATTCAATAGCAGCTAGTTCAGAAAATATAGGAAGTATTACAAATGTAATTAAAAATATATCTGAGCAAACCAATCTTCTTGCATTAAATGCCGCTATTGAAGCTGCTAGAGCAGGAGAAGCTGGCAGGGGTTTTTCAGTAGTTGCAGATGAAATAAGAAAACTTTCAGAAAAAACAAGTACATCTACAATAGAAATAACAAACCTTATTAATGAAATACAAAAAAAATCGGATAATGCCGTATCATCTATGATTGAAGTAAATGACATCATTGAAATTCAAAAAAAATGTGTTAGTGGAACTGAAAATATATTTAATGATATATCAACTTATATACATCAGTTGATTATTAAAATTGAAAGTACCAGAAACTCTCTAAAAGAGATCAATGAAAATAAAAATAATGTGGTTACTGTTATAGAAAACTTATCTTCTAGCTCAGAGGAAAATTCGGCATTAACAGAGGAAGCTTCTGCAACCATGGAGGAATTTGCTCAAAATATAGGCAAGTTAAACAATCTTGCTTTAGAACTTGAAGATTTGTCTGAACACCTCAACTCTACACTGAATAATTTTAGATAATATTCAATATTGAATTATACAATTAATAAAACATCTAGTTTGTTTGATATACTAAGAAGAAATCATAGATTTCTATAGATTATTCACCTTGGTTACTGTACAAGAAGCTCTAATATTCATAACTTTAAATCATCTAAACCCTCTAATACTCATTCAACTTGAATAGCATAAAATTCTTAGTGATGTTTTAAAGTTATAAATAAAGAGCTTCTAATGTTGTTCAATACTTTCTACAATACAAATCACATGCTATGATTGTTTACTATATCCATATCCGTTTGAATTGTTTCTATGCCAATTCCATGCAGTTTCTATTATAGTTTCTAATGAATCAAACTCAGGCTTCCAGCCAAGTTCTTTTTTTGCCTTTTCTGAAGATGCCACAAGTACTGCTGGATCTCCTGCTCTTCTAGGCGCTACTTCAGCTTTAATTTCCTTTCCTGTAACCCTTCTTGCAACTTCAACTACTTCTTTTACTGAAAAGCCCTTACCATTTCCTAAATTATATACAGCACTTTCTCCACCATCCATTAATCTCTCTAATGCTAAAAGATGAGCTGATGCTAAGTCATACACATGTATGTAATCTCTTATACATGTACCATCTTCTGTTTTATAATCATCTCCAAAAATCATTATTTTATCTCTTTGACCTAGAGCCACTTGAAGTATTATTGGTATTAAATGTGTTTCAGGATTGTGATGTTCTCCTATTTTACCACTTACATGGGCTCCTGCTGCATTAAAATATCTTAACGCAGTATATTTTATACCATAAGCATTATCACACCATTTTAATATTTTCTCTACAGCAAGCTTTGATTCTCCATAAGGATTAGTAGGAAAAGTTTTATCATTTTCAAGTATTGGAATATTTTCAGGTTCCCCATAAGTTGCTGCAGTAGATGAAAACACTATATTTTTCACTCCATAATCCTTCATTGCACCAAGAAGACTTAATGTGCCTCCTACATTATTTTCAAAATACTTAATAGGTTCTGATACACTTTCACCAACTAGTGAATCTGCTGCAAAATCAATTACTGCTTCTATATTATTTTCTGTAAACACCATATCTAAAATTGCCCTGTCTCTTAAATCGCCTTTGTAAAATTTCCCACAAAGTACCGCTTCTTTGTGTCCCTTTTGTAAGTTATCAAGAACTACTACATCCTTCCCATTTTCCAAAAGATATGCCACCATGTGACTGCCTATATATCCTGCTCCCCCACATACCAATATTGCCATTTAAAACTCCTCCTAAATCTTAATTTCGTTTTAAAAGTTTTTGTAACTTCTCTTTCAACTCTTCATCTTTAGTTAAATTATAGCAAACCATGTAATAACCTATTGCATCATCAATTCTGCCTGATTTCTCAAATTCACTTGCCATCCCATATGAAATTTCTATCCATGTATAGTCTGGTTTGAATAAAACACCATGTTTTTTAAATACTTCAGGTGTTATATTGATATAATGTTCTATATCAATATTTATATTTGCTGTTTCACTTATATAATCAAGTTCTCCATTTGCTATTTCTGTTTCCTCCCAAAAGTTACTATATAAATAGCAACATATGGCTTCTTTCCACAAACCTTTTTCTGTAAAATAGCCTCCAAGCATTCTATAAGAGCGTGCTAGCTCTTCTGGAATATAACATAATTTTAAGCTATCTTTAATAACTTCAAATATGTCTTCTTCATTGTTTAACATAGCATGTATAGAAGCCTTTTGAAATACAAATGCCATATTAAGAGGATTACACTTTATACCTTTCTCTATATACTTTAATGCTTTTTCCAACTCACCCTTTTTAATTAATATATAAACATATTTTTCAAGTATTAAAGCTATAGGAAGCACTGGCTTTTTTATTATTTTATCATTTTCAAACTTATACTTATAATAAATTTCCTCTAATGGATTTCTAAATTCCATATATAAATTTATCTTGTCTCCTCTACATATATCAAGCATAGGCAAATAATCTAATATAATCTTTTCAGCTTTTTCAATATTATTTTCATTTATATATTTCTGCACTAACTTTAACTCTTCCATTATTTTATTTATATCTCCTTCATAAGCGTTATCAAAATCTTCTTCTTCTTCATTATATAAAATTCTTCCAATAATTCTATTTATCTCATCTATTATTTCATCACCATATTCGTGATCTATATAATCACATTTTAAAGATTCAAGAATTTCTATGTCTTTTTCTTTATTACCGGTTAACTTACTGCTAATAAGCTTCATTTCATTATTATATTTTTCAATAGACATATATTTATCTCCTTTTACTTTTATCTTATATCTTGGCATAGACCTTTATACTTCTAAATTCTACACAACTGATTTAATTCCTTCCCTTTTGCTTAATTTACATAATTTTCTGCATTGAACTTATTACAATTTAATTTTATGATATAATTTATATGTGAATTTTATAAGGATATTTGATATAAATTATATTCAGTAATATGAGGTGATAAAATGTTAACTACGCAAATAGGTCTTAGAAATATTAAAACCTCTTTATCTGTAGTATTATGTATATTATTATTTCAAGGTATACACAGACCTTATCCTTTTTATGCCTGCATTGCTGCAGTAATATGTACTCAAAGCACTGTTGACCAGTCCTTCAAATCTGGCATGGATAGACTGATCGGAACGGCAATAGGCGGATTTTTAGGAATGTTTTTATGCTTCCTCCAAGAAACCTTTCCATTTTTTGTACTTCATGCACTTCTTACTGGTATTGGAATAATGCTTACTATATTTATTTGTAATGCCATAGGACGTAGAGGAGCTTGTTCTATAGGCTGTATTGTTATTTCAGCTATAATGACAAATTTAAAGGATGTTCCCTATACCCTTTATGCATTAAATAGAATGCTTGATACATTTATCGGTATAATAATTGCATTACTTATAAACAAATACTTTTTCACAAGATATAGCAAGGAACAGGAGAAACTTAATGATATCCCAAGATAAATTTTTACAAGTTATTAAATCCTTAGATATAAATTTGACCACTTCTCAAATGAAAGCCGTGACCACTATCAATGGTCCTTTAGCCTTTATTGCAGTTCCTGGAGCTGGAAAAACTTTAACTGCCATTACAAGAATTGCAAATATGATATTGTGTCATGATATTCTTTCTGAAAACATACTAGCAATAACCTTCAGCAAAGCATCTGCTCAAGACATGAGAAAAAAATTTTATGATAGATTTGGTAATGTAGTTGTAGATAAAGTTCATTTCTCAACAATTCATTCCTTTGCCTATTCTGTAGTTATGCACTACAGTAAGCTCATTAATAAAAATTTTATATTAATTGAGGGAAATTCTACTATAAACAAAGGAATGATATTAACAGATCTTTATAGAAAGTATAATTATGAACATTTAAGTGAGGATAAGCTCGAAGAATTATCTAGCTATATAAGCTATATAAAAAATTCCATGCTTCGTTACAAAGATTTATTAAAGGAAGATGAAGACATATTCCCTATACCTCACTTCCTTGATGTATATAAAAATTATCATGATATTATGGTAGCAAATAATTATCTTGATTTTGATGATATGCTTACTTATTGTTTAGTAATACTTGAAAAAAACACTGAACTTTTGAATAGATATAGAAGTAAATATAAATATATACTTGTAGATGAAGCTCAAGACACTAGTAAAGTACAGTATGAAATTATAAAACTTCTTGCAGCTCCTTTAAATAACTTATGCCTTTTGGGAGATGATGATCAAGTACTCTATTCTTGGAGAGCAGCTTTTCCTGAAGTACTTTTAAATTTCAAGAAAAATTATCCTAGTGGTGATATCGTATTTGCAGAGCAGAACTTTAGATCTACTAAATGCATTGTATCTGCTGCTAATGAATTTATTAAACAAAATAAAAACAGATATAGTAAAAATATGATTACAGAAAATACTCAAGGCTCAAATATAAAGCTTATAACCCTAACCTCTATAGATGAGCAATCTCAATATATTATAAATCACTTAAAAAAAGAAAGGGATTATAAAAATACTGCTGTGCTCTTTAGAAATAATATATCTGCCCTTCCCTTAGTAGATTTATTTAATGAAAATAACATTCCTTTTTATATTAAGGATGTGGTACCTCACTTTTTTAATCACTGGATAACAAAGGATATACTAAGGTTCTTAGAATTTTCTGAACGGCCTTTTGACTACAGCATATTCAAAGATATATATTATAAGATGGGAACTTATTTAACCAAGCAAGATATTCAAAAGCTTTATTCTGAAATAGATAATAAAACAAGTATATTTCAAATACTAAATACAAAATATCCCGATAAAGGGTTTATAGATTTTCATATAAAATTTGATATCTTAAAGAATAAAAAAACCTTTGATGCTTTTTCATATATAGAAAATGAATTAGGATATAAAGATTATTTAAATAAATACGCTAAAGACTTTAAATATTCTATGGATAATATAAATACAATACTTACAACTCTAAAAGCACTTACTAGTAACACTGAGAACATAACTGAATTTAAGAAAAAGCTAAATGATTTAGAATTAACTATGCGTAAAGCAAAGTGTGTGACAGAAGGTGTTACTCTTGCTACCTTTCATAGCAGTAAAGGCTGTGAATGGGATACGGTATTTATAATAGATATGATAAAGAATATTTTCCCAACTATAACAAGCATAAAAAAGGCAGTGGAAGATGATGATTTTACTGAACTTGAAGAGGAAAGGCGTCTTTGCTATGTTGCAGTAACCCGTGGAAAAAAACAGGTATATTTAATTCATCCCAAAGGTTCTAGTTCAGCATTTTTTGATTTCTTTCAAAAGTATAATAATAAAAAATTAGAGGAATCTCGAAAAAAAGATCAAGAAATTCAAAAAATTAAACAGGATAAGGAATTTAAAATTGCCCTAGACTCCTTAACTATAGGTAAAAAGATTACCCATAAGCAATTTGGAGAGGGGGAAATTATAAATTTAAAAGCTCCAAATATGGAAATTAGATTTTCAAGTAACATAACAAAAAACTTATCCATTGAGATTTGCTTAAAAAATGGACTGATCAAATAAAAAATGCGACATTTTAAACCAATGTTGGATGGTTCGTATAGAATTTACATCTAGGAAAGCGGTTCATTTCGCTAAAAGCGGCTAATATTTACAAATTTAAAATCCCTAAGTCTTCTAAACTCGCTATAGCTCAAACAGTAGAAGACTTTATACAGTATTTTAAATTTATAAACAAAGCCGCTTTAAAGCTTATTCAATGCTTTCTACGATGTAAATTCTATACTATATTCACCATTTAAAATATCACTCACACCTGTTACAAGGAGGAAATTCAGTTCAGTGAATTTCAACAATAAATATTAATATTCAGTATTAACTATTAGCTAAAATACAGAATTAGTGATTAGAGACTAACTCTAAGCTCTTCCCACAACTAAACTTTCTCCATTTACATTTACATCTACCTTTACAGTAGTTCCTTCGTAAATTTCTCCCCTTATAATCTTTTTAGCAATGGCTGTTTCTAGGGTGTTTTCAATATAACGCTTTAAAGGTCTTGCTCCATAAATAGGATCATAGCCCTCCTCAGCCATAAGCTCTTTTGCTTTTTCAGTTATTTCTAATCCTATATTTCTATCGCTTAATCTGTGTCTTATATCTTCTAGGAATATATCAATTATTTTTGTTATCTGATTATTAGATAGCGGCTTAAACATTATAATATCATCTAATCTATTTAAAAATTCTGGCTTAAATCTTGACTTAAGTTCTCCTAAAACTTTATTTCTTATACTGTCATCTATTCCTTCCTCAACAGTATTATCTAATAGATGGCTGCTTCCAATATTTGAAGTCATAATTATTATTGAATTTTTAAAATCTACGGTTTTACCTTTATTATCTGTAAGCCTTCCATCATCTAATATTTGAAGGAATATATTAAATACGTCATCATGAGCTTTTTCAATTTCATCAAACAGTATTACACTATAAGGCTTTCTTCTAACAGCTTCAGTTAACTGTCCTCCTTCTTCATAACCAACATATCCTGGAGGCGCACCTATAAGACGAGATACTGTGTGCTTTTCCATGTACTCAGACATATCTATTCTAATTATATTTTCTTCACTATCAAATAATGTTCTCGCTAAGGTTTTTGCAAGTTCTGTTTTACCAACTCCAGTTGGCCCTAAAAATATAAATGAACCAATAGGACGTTTTGGATCTTTCATTCCTGCTCTTGCTCTAATTACTGCATTAGATACTGCAGTTACTGCTTCTTCCTGTCCTATCACTCTATTATGAAGGTCTTCTTCAAGTCTTAAAAGCTTTTCTTTTTCTCCTTCAAGCATTCGAGATACAGGTATTCCAGTCCACTTAGAGATTATTTCAGAAACTTCCTGTTCTGTAACCTCTTCTTTAAGCATATTACCAGATTGATTTTCATTAATTAAACTTTCCTTTTCTTCAATTTGTTTTTCTATGATTGGAATAACACCATATTTGAGTTCTGCTACCTTATTTAGGTCATACTCCCTTTCAGCCTTTTCCAGCTTCCCTCGAGCATCATCAAGCTCTTCCTTAAGATTTCTAACTGATACTATTTGATTTTTTTCCTTTTCATATTTTGCGGTCATTTCCTTATCTTTATCTTTTAAATTACTGAGTTCCTTTTCTAAAACTTCAAGTCTTTCCCTTGAATATACATCCTCTTCTTTAGATAGCGCTTCCTTTTCTATTTCCATTTGAAATATTTTTCTTTTTATCACATCAAGCTCTGTTGGAAGACTATCTATTTCTGATCTAATCATAGCTGCTGCTTCATCTATTAAATCAATTGCCTTATCTGGAAGATATCTACCTTGAATATACCTTGAAGAAAGCTTGGCTGCAGACACAATTGCTGAATCATGTATTCTTACTCCATGATGTATTTCAAACTTCTCTTTTAGACCTCTAAGTATTGAAATACTGTCTTCTACCGTTGGTTCATCTACAATTACAGGCTGAAATCTTCTCTCAAGTGCTTTATCTTTTTCAATGTATTTTCTGTATTCATCAAATGTTGTAGCTCCTATACAATGAAGTTCACCTCTTGCTAGAAGTGGTTTTATAAGATTTCCAGCATCCATAGCTCCTTCACTCTTACCAGCTCCTACTATGGTATGAATTTCATCTATAAATAATATTATTTTTCCTTCACTTCTTTGAACTTCTTTAAGGACAGCTTTAAGTCTTTCTTCAAATTCACCCCTATACTTTGCACCAGCAATAAGTGCCCCCATATCAAGTGAAAATATAATTTTATTTTTAAGCCCCTCAGGTACATCTCCTCTTACTATTCTTTCAGCTAGACCTTCTACTATAGCTGTTTTACCAACCCCTGGTTCTCCAATTAATACAGGATTGTTTTTAGTTCTCCTGGAAAGTATTCTTACAACTCTTCTTATTTCTTCATCTCTTCCTATAACTGGATCAAGCTTATGGACCTTAGCATCATTAGTCAGATTTCTTCCATACTTGACTAATGCTTCATAGGTTCCTTCTGGGTCCTGAGTATCCACTCTTTGATTTCCTCTAATTTCAGACAAAGCATTTAAGAAATTTTCTTTAGTTATTCCAAATTTATTTAATATATTTCCTACTTTACCTTTGCTATCTATGTCCATTATAGAAAGCATAATATGCTCAACACTTATATAAGAATCCTTAAACTTTTTAGAAATATCTTCTGCTTTTATAAAAATTTCCTCAAATCTGCGAGTTGGATAAACAGCTCCACTCCCTGCTCCCTCTCCTAAAACCTTAGGCATGCTATTAAGTTCTTTATTTGTTTCATCATTAAGCATTCTTATATTTATTCCCATTTTCCCAAAGATATTTGGAATTAATCCATCATCTTGGGAAATCAAAGCTGAGAATAAATGTATTATATCGATTTGCTGATGATTATGTCTCACTGCAACAAGTTGTGCTTCATTTATAGATTGTTGAACCTTTAAAGTTAATTTTTCAATATCCACGCTAATCAACTCCCTTTTTAGTAACAAATATTTTCGTAATTAGTAAATCAGTACTAATAATAATTACTGATAACTAAACACCCCACCTATAATATTTATTTTTTACATATTAGAATATTAAAATTCAGCTTCGTAACATAAGTCTTATGATAGTTATATATTATATTATAGGTCAAAGAAAGTCAAAGTCTAATATTTTAAGTAATTATTTGATTTAGATAAATATGTAAAGGAATAGTTTAATAAATGAATTTTTTAAAGTAATTTAATCATTATTACTACTTATTATTTATTATTTCCTATTTTATAATTATCTCCTACCGCTGTACCTTTTTAAGTATGATAAAATATCAGTAGAATGTATATTTTATCAAATTGTTACTACAATAAAAAAAGTTGCCCTTTGGCAACTTTCTAGATAAATAAGAATTTAATATTCACTATTGACTATATTTATATTTTCTTTTCTAAATTTATAGCTAAATTAAAATATTTTAGTGCATCTGATATACTATTAAGCTTATAGTACATCTCTCCCATTTCAAGATATCTTCTGTAAACTTCCTTCTTATTACCAAATCTCATAAGAGCGTCTAAAGAAAGATTCATATACATTTCCATAGAAGTATATTCCTTCTTTCTTCCTAAAATCACTGCTTTATAATGATATGCCTTTTCTATAAATCTTACATTATCTAAGGCTATAGAATAATTTATAGTTTCATCTATAATTTTTTCTGCTTTTTCTAAAACATTATTATCCACAAGTTCGCTTATGCACATGAGCATAAAACTTACAAGTTGTATTCTATCATCCTTAGGATACTCCTTCAAAGCTCTTGTTATGTATTTTATACCCTCATCTTTTTTATTGATTTTAATTAAAGTGATACCATAATCATTTAAAGCATTGCATTTAGCTCTTTGATTTTCTCCATAAAATGAAAGAGCCTTTTTTTCATATTTCGTAAACTTTTCTCCTTGAAGTCTCAATTCCAAAAGTGCTAAAAGGTGATAAACTCCTGCTTTTTTATAATCATCCTCAAAATAATTTATTAAGGCCGGTAATTCCTCAGCTACCTCATGAGCTTTTTCATAATCTTCTATCTTAATATAGCAATCACATTCATTAAATAAGGCCTTTCCAAGTAATTCCTGGTTATCCGATTCTTCTGCTGATTTCTTGATTGTATTATAATATCCTGCGGCTTCTCCATATTCCTCAGATTTATATAAATACTTGGCTAAATCCATGTAATATATCAAATAATTTTTATCTTCTCTGGTCTTTAAGCACATATCATAATATCTTGGTAAAAGCAACTGAAGTTTCTTTAGCTTATTTCTTTCTAAGTCAAATGTAAATAACATACTCATTATATCAAATGCTATATCAAAATACTTATATTCCTCAGCATAGGATAGATTATATTCTAAGCTCTTTTCATATTCATCCGGTTTCATATTTTTTTTCAAAAGTTCATTAATATTTTTTCTTATTTGACTTTTTATATCATTTTTTAAATATTCCGTATCCAAATCAAGTTTTTCCGCTAAATATTCAAGTACCCAATCCTCTGGAGCAATTTTATCATTCTCAATACAACTCATTTTAGATACTGATATTTTATCTCCACAAATGTATTTAAGTGTATATCCTTTATATATTCTTGCTCTTCTTATTTTTTCACCCGTAGACAGTATTTCCATAACCATTCACCTATTCCTTAAGACTGTTTTAATATACCTAGCTCTTTAAATATCTCAACTCCACAATTTAAATATTGTGCAGCTTCACCTTCCCTACCACTATCTATATAAAACTTTCCTAACATAATAGCAATTTCTGCCGTTTCTTTTTTATAATCCATATTCTTTACAAAGTTTAACGCTGTCAAAATAGTACTTTCAGCTTCTCTAATATCTCCCTGAAGCATATCCACCCTATATTTCAAAATATAATACTCTACAAGTGACTTATGATCACCATCTTTTATACTTTCCATTATTTCCTCAAGGGCTTTTTTAGAATTTACTACATCTTTTAATTTAATGTAATTTTCACAAATACTTATTAGCGTTTCTGTAAGTCTACTATCTTGAATAGTCTTTCTGAGTTCTTTAGCTTTATTTAAGTGTATAAAAGACTCTTCAATATTTTCAAATTCACAAAAAAGTTTTCCAAGGTTATTTTCAATTTCTGCTACATATATATCATCATTTATTTCATTAAATAATGCCAAGGTCTTTTTAGAATACTTTATGGCATTATTTATATCTCCCTTTTTATTGTACTCTTCTGCTATCATAAGCAAAGTATTGGCATATTCCTTCTTATTATTCAATTGCCTAAATTTTTCCTTTGCAAGAAATGAGTAGTCCATAGCCTTGTCTATATTCTCAAGCTTAAAATTTGTATATGCCATATAATAATATATCTCTGCAAGTAAAAAATCATTTCCTATATTGTTATCATGGTATATCTTTTCAGCCTGTTGAAAATAACTAAAAGAGGAATAATAAGATTTAAGTTCTAAAGTTATTTTACCTAAATTTAAAAAAGTCTTTACTATTTCCTCGTATTTATTTTCTTTTATAAATATACCATTTGCAGAAAGAAAGCACTGCTGAGCTAATCCCATATCCTTTTTCATCATGTATATTATACCTCTTAAATACAGGTTTTTAGCCTTTCTATATTCTAATTCATATTTATCAGCATAATAAAGAGCTTTTTCTACATAACGTTCCGCAGATATCAAATTTTCACTTAATATGTGGGATTCTGCTATATTCTCGAAATATGTACATATCTTTTCAGCTTGTGTTTCTTCTGATTCCATAAAATATTCTACAGAAGTTTTTAAAGCTTCAGCTAAATATTCTAAAAGATCCATACTAGGATTTGACTTTCCCGACTCTACAAGACTTATTTGTCCAGGTGTAATTCTAGCTCCTGCTAAATCCTTAAGAGTCATATCTAATTCTTTTCTTCTTCTTTTTATTTTTTCACCAAGAGACATTATTTCCATAGTCACTCTTCCTTTTCCCGATAATTCCAACAATACATATAATATAACTTATAATTTTACAAATTCTCTATATATTATAACATATTTTTTATCTAAACATTTAAATTTTGTTAAATATTATTAAATTTTAGGAAACATTATAAAAAAATAGAGTGACTTTTACAGTCACTCCATTTCTTATCGCATATAGTTCATCATACTGTCATATGCATCCATTGCTGAATGTCTCATTGTTCTTTGTGCTCTCTTAAGTCTCTTCCTTGTTCCTCTATCCATTTCTGGAACCATCATCATTGTAACTGCTGCTCCTAAAAGCATTCCTGTAATAACTTTACCCTTCATATCTATCCACCTCTTTTAAAAAGTAGTACATAAATATGTTGTGTAATTTTAAGCTTTTTTATCCTTATATAAATGCAGGTATATTATGAGAATAAGTTATACTTTAATCTATTTATCCAATTTATTTATTTTTTAATATTAATTTACTCTAGCTTAAACTTTGCAAGCGCCTCTGCTAACGCTGAGTTAATTGGCTCATCTGCTTCTTTCTTTAATTTTTTCATATAATTATTTACTTCTCTTTTATCTGCTTTACCATCTTTATCAAATCTCTTTTTAAATTGACTTGCCTTTTCTCTAAAGCTACAATTAGCACCTATACATACATATATTTGACCTTCTCCTTCACCACGAAGTTCAAGCTTTTTCTTACACTCTGGACATCTTGCATTAGTAACCCTTGCAACACCTTTTCTATATCCACATTCCCTATCTTGACAAACAAGCATTTTACCTTTTTTAGTATTAACCTCAAGCATTGGCTTTCCACACTGTGGGCATTTATTTCCTGTAACATTATCGTGCCTAAATTTTTCTTCGCTGTTTTTTATTTCACCAACAACCTTCTCAGCATAACTTCTCATTTCATTTATGAATGTATTTTTATTTAACTTTCCTTTTGATATATAATTAAGCTTTTGCTCCCACTCTCCAGTAAGTTCAGGTGATTTTAACTCCTCAGGGACTAAATTTAACAACTGTCTTCCCTTAGAAGTTATAAATATATCCTTACCTCTTTTTTCAATTAAAAATGTATTAAATAACTTTTCAATAATATCCGCTCTTGTAGCTACAGTCCCAAGCCCTCCAGTTTCTCCAAGAGTTTTGGCTATTTCCTTATCATTGGTACTCATATATTTTACTGGATTTTCCATAGCAGATAATAAGGTTCCTTCATTAAATGGTGCTGGAGGCTTAGTTTCGCCTTGATTTTGAGATACTTTAATTACTTTTAAAACATCTCCCTTATTTAAATTAGGTAATATTTGTTCTGAGGAATCTTCTTCACCATCATTTCCTGAAAAATTATTTTCATAAATCTCTTTCCATCCCTGTAAAATAACTACTTTACCCTTTGCAGTAAAAATTTCTTCTCCAATTTTAGCTTTTATTGAAGTTTCTTCATACTCAAAAGGAGGATAAAGTACACTTAAAAACCTTTTTACAACCAAATCATATATTTTTCTTTCACTATCATTTAATGAAGATAAAGTAGCTCTTTCTTCTGTAGGTATTATGGCATGATGATCTGAAACCTTACTATCATCTACAAAGGATTTATTAGCTTTTATGGGACTTTTAAGTATATTTAAAGCTGCTTTTGAATAGGGCCCTACTCCACATGCCTTAACTCTTTCCTTCAAAGTATCCACTATATCTGCTGATATATATCTAGAATCCGTTCTTGGATAAGTAAGTACTTTATAATTTTCATAAAGCCTTTGCATAATGGATAACGTTTCCTTTGCCGAGTATCCAAATATTTTATTTGCATCTCTTTGAAGTTCAGTTAAATCATAAAGTCCTGGGGCAAAGCTCTTTTTCAATCGCTTATTTACTTCTATAATTTCTGCATCTTTTCCTTTTATAGATAACAGAACTTTATCAGAAAAGTCCTTATTAAACGTCTTTGTATCATGGGTTCTACTATCCTGCCACGTAAGCTTTAAAGTACCTGCTTGTGCATTTATGCTGTAATAAGTTTTAGGCTTAAAGTTTCTAATTTCTTCTTCCCTTTTCCCAATCATAGCTAGAGTTGGAGTTTGAACTCTTCCGCAAGAAAGCTGAGCATTATATTTACAAGTAAGGGCACGAGTGGCATTAATTCCTACGACCCAATCTGCTTCTGAACGTGCTTCTGCTGCTGCATATAAGCTTTCATATTCTCTACCATCTCTTAACTTATTGAAGCCTTCCTTGATTGCCTTATCTGTAACTGAAGAAATCCATAATCTTTTTATAGGCTTTTTTACATGAGCTTTTTCAATTATCCATCTAGCAACCAATTCTCCTTCACGCCCTGCATCTGTAGCTATAATAATTTCACTCACGTCTTTTCTATTTAGCTGTTCTTTAACAATATTGAATTGTTTACCTGTTTGCTTTATAACTACAAGCTTTAAGTATTTAGGAAGCATTGGTAAGTCCTCAATTTTCCATGACTTATATTTATCATCATAAGCTTCAGGATCAGCTAAAGTAACCAAATGACCTAATGCCCAAGTAACTATATATTTTGCTCCTTCTATATATCCATTTCCTTTTTTATTGCAATTTAAAACTCTAGCTAAATCTCTTCCTACGGAAGGCTTTTCAGCCAGGACAACTATCTTATTCATATATTAACCACCTTTTCTTAATTCCTAACTTTATGGTTTTCATAATATCACAATGATAAAGATATTAAAAGAATTAGCTCAAAAAAACAAAATAGCTCTATAACTCTAGAGCTGTTTTTGTTTAACTTTAAACATAGTCTTTAACAATGTCTTAATGCTTTATCTTGTTACTTTATCCGAGCGCTACCATTGCTAACACCCCATCTTATTCAAAGTTGTGGATAAGCACTGATACGCGCCTGGATAAGTTCTTCTAAGATTCAGATGGAGAAAAGGTATTCCTTATAAGCAAGCTCCACCTGAACCTAAGAATCACTTGATATTAAAATCACCTTGCATGATTAAATTTCTTGCCTCGCCAACATAATATAATGACCCGCATATACAAATTATGGAGCTATCTACAGACTCTGATAAAACTAAATCTATAGCTTCTTCTACACTACTGCATGCCCTGGTTTTAATATTATACTCTTTAATGGCCTCAGATAGCGTTTGTGCATCTAAGGCTCTTTCGTTTTTAGGACTTACTGTAAGTATACTTTCCGATATAGGTGCAATCTTATCTAGCATTTCCTTATAGTTCTTATCCTTTAAAACACCAAATATAAACTTAATCTTTTGTCCTTTAAAATTCGTTTTAAAAAATTCAGCAACAGTATTGATTCCATCAACATTATGAGCCCCATCTATAAAGATTTTTGGCTTTGAACTAACTAACTCAAGTCTGCACTGCCATCTTGTGTTAATAAGTCCATTAACTAAGTTACTCTTATCTATATTAAATCCGTGCTTTTTCAAAGCAAGAACCACCTCAATAGCAGTTGCAGCATTATCTACCTGGTGTTTACCTAAAAGCTTTATTTTAAGATTTTTTATATTTTTATAATCAAACATTTGTTCCAGTTTATTTTGACTATCATGAACAAATATTTCTTCCTTATTTACGCAATTTAAGCTAGCATCATGTTTGTCACAATAAGACTTTATTAAAAGAGTAACTGCATCAAAATCTTGTGGTGATAAAACCACTAGGCTATCATCTTTTATTATTCCTGCCTTTTCTTTTGCTATATCTTCTATTTCATTTCCTAGAATATTAACATGATCATAACCAATTTTACTAATCACTGAAACTAATGGTTTCTCAATTACATTTGTTGCATCAAGTCTACCACCTAATCCAACTTCAAGTATAACAAAATCGCACTTTCTTTCATAAAAGTATAAAAAAGCAACAGTAGTTAATATTTCAAAACAAGTTAACCCTTCTTTATTCAAACTTGTACTTGATTCAATAACGTTCTTTACATGAGAAGTTATGCGAGCAAAATCATCATCACTTATAAATTCACTACCTACTTTTATTGCTTCATTCATTTTGAGTAAATAGGGCGATGTATATATACCTACTTTGTATCCTGCATCCACTAATACATTATATGTATAATTTGCAATTGAGCCCTTGCCATTTGTACCAGCAATATGTATATATTTTTGTCCCTTGTCTGGGCTACCTAATTCGTTAAGTAATTTAGAGCTTCTTTCAAGTCCTAAGTTTATTTTGTTGTAACTCAACTTTTCATAATAGCTCATCACTTCATTATAGTTCATTTTTTAACACACCCCTCTTATTATAAACTCTAATAAACTTAATAATTATATTTTAACATGCGCTACCCTTTTCCCCAACTTAAATTAGCATAGTATATATGTTATAATAATTAAAATATAAAAAATTTATATACAATAACTTAAACCAATCTGGGGATGGGGGAAATTAATGTGGCAGACAAGATAAATGCTATACTTCAAAATGAAGATTACAAAATTTATTTGGCTAAGAATGAAGAAAATGAAAAGACTAGGGAGTTTTGTCATCATGATTTACAGCACTTTCTTGATGTAGCAAGAATAGCATATATAATTAATTTAGAAAAAAAACTTGATATAAATAAAGATATAATTTATGCTACAGCCCTTCTTCATGACATCGGCAGATGGATGCAGTATGAGAAAGGCATACCCCATGACGAGGCCAGTGCAGGGCTTGCCTCTGATATACTGAACGTATGTGGCTTTAATGAAATTGAAATCAAAGAAATCATTGCTGCTATACTAATGCACAGAAGGATTTATACAGATGAAAAAAGCTTAAGTTATTTGATTTATCGCAGTGATAAGCTATCAAGGGCATGTTTACACTGTAAGGCAACTTTGGAATGTAACTGGTCAGAAGAAAAGAAAAATCATAATATTAAATACTGATGTAGAATTTTTAGTTTAAATTGTATTCATGTAGAAAGGAGTTTAATTAATTTATGAGTAGAGTAATTAATATAGGTAACAAGAAGTTTGAGCTTGGCAGAAAAACCTACATAATGGGAATACTAAATGTAACACCAGATTCTTTTTCTGATGGCGGAAGCTTTAACAGCATTGATAGGGCACTGAAACATGCTGAAGAGATGATTTCACTAGGAGCTGATATCATTGATATTGGAGGAGAATCCACAAGGCCTGGTCATATTATTGTATCTAAAGAAGAAGAAATTGAAAGAGTGCTGCCAGTAATCAGAGCATTAAAACTAAATTTTAACATACCAATTTCTATAGATACATATAAGGCAAAGGTTGCAGAAGCTGCAGTTAAAGAAGGTGCTGACTTAATCAATGATGTATGGGGCTTTAAGAAAGACCCACTTATGGCAAAGGTTGCAGCAAAGCTTCAAGTACCCTGCTGCCTCATGCATAATAGGGATAATAAAAATTATAGTGATTTGATGACGGATGTATTATCTGACTTACAGGAATCTATAGATATAGCTTTAGATGCTGGAGTAAAGCCACATAATATAATTATCGACCCAGGTATAGGCTTTGCTAAAACCCAAGAGCAAAATTTAGCTGTGATGAATAATTTAGAGAAGTTAACTACCCTTGGCTTTCCTGTACTTTTAGCTACTTCAAGAAAATCAATGATAGGAAATACATTAGATTTACCACCTAAAGAAAGAGTTGAAGGAACGGTAGCAACTACCGTTATTGGTATTATGAAGGGCTGTGATTTTGTAAGAGTACATGATGTTTTAGAAAACAAACGTGCCATTATGATGACAGATGCTATAGTCAGAATTTAAATATTTGATAGTAACATCACTTTTAGTTGTTTCACTTTTTAGCATTGGAGATGATTTTATGGATAAAATGTATATAAAAGACCTTGAAGTTTATGCCTACCACGGCGTTAATATAGAAGAAAAAAATATGGGCCAGAGATTTTTAATATCTATAGATTTATGGCTTAATTTAAGAGAAGCTGGCAAAAGCGATGATCTTTCAAAAACTGTTAATTATGCAGAGCTATGTCATAATGTTGAGAAGGAATTTACAAAAACAAAATATGACTTAATTGAAACATGTATTGAACAGCTAGCTCAATATATATTGTTAAATTATGAACCTGTTGAAAAAGTAAAGATACTTCTAAAAAAACCTTGGGCACCTATAGGAAAGCCTCTAGACTATGCTGCAGTGGAAATAGAAAGATCCTGGCATAATGCTTTTATTGGCTTAGGATCTAACATTGGAAATAAGAAGCAAAACCTTGAAGAAGCTATAGAATTCATGAATATTGAAACTACACGGGTAATAAAGCTCTCTAATTTTTACACTACTAAACCCGTAGGATATACAGAGCAGGATGATTTTCTAAATTGTGCTGTGGAAATAAAAACTCTACTAACTCCAAAGGAACTTATTGAGTTTTTATTAAACATTGAAAAAGAACTAAGACGAGAGAGAATTGTACGATGGGGCCCTAGAACTATTGATTTAGATGTACTACTCTATGATGATATAATTACCTCCTTAGAGGAGATAACCATACCTCATCCTAGAATGCATGAGAGACTTTTTGTACTAAAGCCTCTTAGCGACATAGCTCCCTATATGATGCATCCAATTTTAAATAAAAGAATAATTGAACTAGAAGAGGAAGCTATTAAAATACAAAGTGGCGATGAAATTATTGATATATTAAAATAGTAATTTTAAATAATAACAATTGTTGAAGTCTCAGCTTACTTGTTTACTTATACTTATTTCAGTAAACATAGATATAAATGAACCTTTCTATTACATATTTAAGATAATTTTATTGATAAGTTTAAAAATCATCTATTAAAAAGAGTTATTTTAAGCTTTTTATAGAAATTTAAATCAATATTATCTGTAATAGGAAGGTTATTTATTTCCAATTTACAATAACTCTTCTCTAATATCCTTAGAATCCTTTGATGATAAATAGGATAATGGCACATCAAATACTGTTTTTGCCCCTTTTAATCCTTCTCTATACATACGAACAGCTGCTCTAGCATAAGCTACAAGCACGTTTGCTGTAAACTCTGGATTACTTTCAAGCTTCAATGAGAATTCAATTGTATGATTTGTACTATCCTTTCCTGTCTTTCCTCTATGAATTATAAAGCCTCCGTGTGGCATTTTAGAATGATTTTTCTTAAATTCCTCTTCATCTATAAAATAAACACTTGTATCATAGTCTAAAAAATAATTTGGTATACCTTTAATTTCTCTCTCAATTCTGGATAAATCTTCTCCGTCTTCTGCAACTACATAACACTGCCTTAAATGCATTTCTTTATCTGTAAGTTCAATATTGCTTCCTAAGCGTATCCTTTCTAACGCATTTTTTATTGGAATAGTATACTCAATTCCATACTTTACTCCTTTTATACCACGAATAGCATTAGAATGTCCTTGACTTACTCCTGGCCCCCAAAATGTATAAAATTGCCCATTAGGAAGTACCGATTCAGCTAAAAGCCTATTCATTGAAAATAATCCTGGATCCCATCCTACTGATACTATACTTATGTGGTTATTTTCTATTGCCTTTTTATTCACTTCATCAAAGTACTCTGAAATTTTAGCATGGGTATCAAAACTATCTACTGTATTAAAAAGTTCTGCAAATCTAGGAGTCTGTTTGGGAAGATCTTTTGCAGAACCTCCACACAAAATCATTACATCTATTTTGCCTATGTAATTATGAGCATCATGTATATTTGCTACATTTGTATTAGAACCTTCAGGCACTATACTTTTATAATCCCTTCTCGTAAATATAGCTTCAAGCTCCATATCACAGTTTTTTCCAATTGCAAATTCAACACCTTTTCCTATATTTCCATACCCTACAATACCTACTTTAATTTTTTCCACAATGTTACCCCCAATTTAATTCTTATGTTAAAATTTATGCTGATTTAGTAAAATAAATTTATATTTTTATCACTTTACCTATTTAATTTTAAAAGTTATCACAGAAAACAGCTCTAAAACTTTAGAGCTGTTCTTCATAAATCTGATTATAGTCTTTAACAATCCCCCAGTATTCTATACGATTAACGTTTTCAATTATAGAGTCAAAATGTATATAAACTGGTGCATCATACAATTCATTATGAGCTTGAAAAAATTCCTTGTCCCCATGTATTATTGCTTGAAGGGCTAATGGAAGTTCCCGTGTAAAAAATTCATTTCTCTCATCTGGAGTTTTGGGATTAAATCTTCCATCTACATAAACATATGCATATAACTGAAGCTTTCCCTCTACCCTCCTCCATCTTACAAGAATTTCCTCCCTTGCGGATGTAATCTTATCATAAGCATAAGTAAGTCCTACATTTAAAAGCATTTGTTCTTCAGAATCTAAGTGGGTATAGGTGTAATGCCTTCCTAGTATTGATTGATTTTTAATAACTCCATCATCAAATTCAGTAATTAAATTTTCAGGATTTAACTTATCCATCCTTTCACCTTCTTTATTATTAGGCCAAAAAATAAGCCCTTAATATTATATTATTGAAGGTTAAAAAATCTGTTACTGTTGAATATACTAACATAGATAATATTAAAAGAAAGGATATATGTTTTATGATGAATTATGACCTTTATTCTACAAATGCACAAAGTTTTAAAAAAGGTGAATTAAAAATCAATGGAACTGCAACTATAAAAATAAAACCTAATATAGCCATTGTAAACTTGGGAGTTGTAACAGAAGACATTAACTTAGAAAAAGCACAAGGGGAAAATGCTATAAAAGCTACTTCTATTATAAATGAATTGCTTAAATTTAATATTTCTAAAGATGACATCAGTACATTTACTTACAATATTGAACCCCAATATGATTATATAGAAGGTAAGCAAACATTTAGAGGATATAGAGTTACAAATATTTTATCCGTTACTATTAGAGATTTATCTAAGGTAGGACAAATTATAGATGCTGCAGTCTCTAAGGGAGCTAATCGAGTAGACAACATTAAATTTACTGTAGAAAATCCATCGCCCTATTATAACAAAGCATTAAGTCTTGCTATAATAAACGCTATAAATAAGGCAAGACAAGTGGAAAACACATTAAAAGTGAGCATGTTTAAAACTCCATATAAAATTATCGAGCAAAGTTCTACTGAAAATGTTCAGGAAGTTGCAGACTTCAAAGTCCTCGCTGCTACAACCCCTATACTTCCTGGTCAAATCACCATAACTTCAAATATAGAAGCATTTTTTTATTATAAATATTAATACTCCCCATAATTATTTCTTTAAGCCCCAAGTTTTATATAATATATTTCTTTTAAAAGGGCACAATAATTTTGAAATTAATATAAATTGAAAGGGGTTTTTTAGAAATGGCACTTACTAATAAGGAAAAAACTTTAATAGAGGATAATTTAAATGCGGAGTACTTATGCATAAGGAAATATGAACAATATGCTTCTATGGCATCAGACCCACAAATCAAACAGGTATTTCAAGACTTAGCAAACAAAGAACATCAACATGCAACCACACTTGAACAAATATTATCTCAAAACGGAGTAAATAATCAAAATATATTTAAAAGCTTTACTAAACCTCAAGGAGATTCATCAAATGTACAATCAAATCTCGGATTTACAGATGCACAACTTTTAAACGATGCATTATATACTGAAAAGCATGTTTCAAGTTCATACAATACTGCTGTATTAGAATCTGTTGATACTAATATAAGACAACAGCTTCAACATATTCAGCAAGAAGAACAAGGTCATGCTGAAACATTGTTTAAGACAATGAACTCAAAAGGTTGGTATGATGTTCAGTAACCAGTAATAAGTAGCCGGTAACCGGTGATGAATGTTTTTCTTCACAAAACATTCATCACCGGTTATCGGCTACTATAATACTCATTATTAAATTATATCCTGCTACAAAATTTCTCTAATTATTAAATTTAACATTTATATTATATCCACAGGCTAAATATTTACTTATACACATATAAACAAGAGATTTATTCATATCTTTTTTTCTCAGGCTCTGGTCCTAAGTACTGATAATAATAGCATTGAATTCTTCCATTATAAAGCTTTCTATTTTTATTTGATTTTTCACCAAATAACTCTTGAAATTTAGGGTGAGAGGTAAGTACAAAATATGACCAATCATTTAAATCTGTAAAAACCTTTCCCATAACCTTGTATAGCTCTTCAACTTCTTTCTCTTCCCCAATTCTCTCCCCGTAAGGAGGATTTGTTACTATAAAGCCATATCTTTTCTTACTACTAAAATCTCTTACATCCATCTTTTGAAAGAATATATTTTCCTCAACTCCTGCTTTTATAGCATTTGCTCTTGCAGTAGCCAATAATCTTCCATTTATATCAGAAGCAAGTATTCTAAAGTCCTTATTATTAATTGAATTTTTAGCATGTTTTCTTATATCTTCCCATAAATCCTGATCTATTATATCCCATTGCTCTGATACAAAGCTTCTATTAAGTCCTGGTGCTATATTTCTTCCAATCATTGCAGCTTCGATGGCTATAGTTCCTGAACCACAAAGAGGATCTGCAAGCACTCTTGAAGGCTCCCATTTACTTAAAAGTACTAATGCTGCTGCTAAGGTTTCCTTTAAAGGAGCTTCTCCTGCAAGTTCTCTATACCCTCTTTTATGTAATCCTGGTCCTGATGTATCTATAGTTAATGTAACAATATCTTTAAGTATTGCCACTTCGATTTTATACTCTGCTCCACTTTCAGGAAATGTGTCCATTCTATATTTTCTTTTCATAGATTCAACTACAGCCTTTTTTACAATGGATTGACAGTCAGGCACACTATAAAGTTTAGATTTAACCGACTTACCAGTAACATGCATAAACCCTGTTATAGGTATTATGTCTCCCCACTCCACTTCTTTAGTTCCCTGAAAAAGCTCTTCAAAAGATTCCGCTTTAAATTCTGCCATTTTTATAAGAACTCTCTCTGCAGTTCTAAGCCACATGTTGCAGGTCACTATATCCATTTCGTCCCCTTCAAAGGTTACTTTTCCATTTTCTATAGTTAAATTATCATACCCTAATTCTTTTAATTCAGCAGCTACTACTTTTTCAAGTCCAAAAGTAGATGTTGCAATTAGTTTATACATATATATCTCCACCTTTAATTAACAATTTCAATTTTAATAAATAGGTTTTACTTAGATTTCCCATTATGATTATGTATTATCAATTATATATTGTCAATTTTAAATTACTTATCAATATCAAACCATCCTTTTCGTTTAAACCATAGAAACATAAAAATTCCTATAAGGACCATTATCCCCCATACTATAAAATATCCATATCTCCATTTGAGTTCAGGCATATTTTCAAAGTTCATTCCATATACACCTACAATGAAAGTTAATGGTATAAATATTGTAGATATAACTGTAAGCACCATCATATTTATATTCATTTTATTTGAGTTAGTAGATATATAATTATCTCTTATATCCGCAGTAATTTCTCTACTTTCTTCAATCATATCTGATAACTTAAGCAAATGATCATAAATATCCCCAAAGTACACCTTATGATCTCTTATCCAACTCAGTCTTTCTGAATTCAACATTCTATATAGCAAATCTCTCATAGAAGTTATAAGTCTTCGTAATTTTAATAGGTCATTTCTAATTGAAAATATTTCATTTATAAGACAATGTGCAGATTTTTTTTCCTCATTACTGTCTATTATACTTAATTTATCTTCAATTTCTTGTATAGCAGGAAAAAACTCATCAACTATTTTATCTAATATTAAATATTCTACGTCAGCAGGTCCCTTATTCCATCTATTTTTACTACATACAAACTTATTCCATGCCTCATCTATTTCGTTGCAGTTTTCCCTATGCAGGCTAACAATAAATCTTTCTGATATAAATATTCCTACATTTTCTGACAAAAGTGTCTCGTTATTTAATGCGTTAAATATAAAGAAAGCATAGTTATCATAGTAATCCATCTTAGGTCTATGGTGAATTTGTAACGAATCCTCTATGGATAACTTATGAAAGCCAAATACATCCACTAAAGCTTTTTCTTCATCCTCTGAAGGATTTTCTATATCAACCCAATACCAGCTTATTTCTTCATCTTCTAATTCATTTATAGAAATATCTTCATATAATTTTAAATCTTCTTTTATAACAGCAGTACGAATCAACCTAACACCTCCTCAGCATTAATTATCAGTTTTAGACTTTTAGTTGTCAATTAATTTTACAATAATATACTAACCTATGAAGATGAGCAATCAATTACCAGTAATCAGCTTACTATAATAAAAAAGCTCCTCAATTTTGAGGAACTTTTTTATTATAACTTTTCATTATTAACTTATAATCTATTCAGCACTTAACCCTGCTAAGTTTAGTAAATTCCATGGCTTATTGTAATGTGGCTGAAAGAAGAAATCTACAAATGCGAGCTCATCTATAGTCATTTTATTTTGAATACATACAGACATTGTATTCATAGCTTGAGTTAAATCTGCTTTTGATATTATTTGTGCCCCTAAAATTACTTTAGAGTCCTTTTCATAAACTACTTTTAATTTTGCTGTATCATAAGTTGGCATGAATTCTGGACGATAATTATCTTCTACAGTTACAGTCTTAACTTCTATACCCGCTGATTTTGCCGCATTTTCAGTAAGTCCTGTGGATGCTATATTATAATCATAAATCTTAATTCCTGAAGTACCTTGAGTTCCCATGTATTTAGTAGTTGGTTTTACTAAGTTTCTAGCAACCAATGTTCCCATACGTACTGCATTTGTTGCAAGAGGAATATATGCATGCTTTCCAGTAGGGTTATATATAACTGCACAGCTATCTCCTGCTGCAAATACATCTTCTTTACTTGTTCTCATATATTCATCAACTATAATTGCTCCATTACCAAGCATATCTAATTTGCCCTTAAATAATTCAGTATTTGGTCTAAATCCTATACAAAGTACAACTAAATCTGTTTCATATTCTCCCTTATTAGTTACTACTTTTGATACTTTTCCACTTTCCCCTTCAAACTTAACCACAGTTTCCCCAAGAGCAAGTTTTACTCCCTTATCTATAAATGCTTTTTCTGCTATGTCTGTATATTCTTTATCTAAGTATTTGCTTAATATACGGTCTTCAGCATCAATTAAAGTTACACTTTTGCCATTCATCTCAAATGCTTCTACTAGCTCAACTCCTATATATCCTGCTCCTACAACTACTATATTTTTAGCTTCCTTGGATTTTTCAATTATTGCATTTGAATGATAGAAGTTTTTAGATAATAATACATTTTCCAAATGGATTCCTTCAATTCTTGGAACTATTGGCCATGAACCTGAAGTTATTATAAGTTTATCAAAAGTATCTTCAAATTCTTCATTTGTGTCTAAGTCACGTACCTTTATTTTGTTTTGATCTAAATCAGTTGCTAATACTTCATGTTTCATTTTTGTCTCTACACCTAGCTCAGCTAATTGTTCTGGTGAAGAGTAAAATAATCCTTGAGGGTCTTTAACTACTCCCCCAATATATAATGCTATTCCACAGGATAAAAATGAAATATTATCATTTTTTTCGTAAACTGTAATTTTTGCCTCTGGATATAATTTTGCAGCATTTATAATTGCTGCTGTGCCAGCATGTGTGCATCCTATAACCGCTATTTTCATAATTTATTTCTCCCTTCATTTATATAAATGTTATTTATATTTCATTAATTAATTTAATTTCACAAAACTCGTTGATTTGATTATATACTATTTTGGTATATAATCAAATAATAACTTTTATTAAATACTAGTAATTATCCTTGCGATTCGTCGTTTTTTATTTATTAGCTTTAATTTCTTAATTTTTTCATCTAAATTATATAATTTGTTTAAAAGAAGATATTATTCATGAGAATTTCATCAGTATATCGTAATCATAATATATACTGCTTTCATTAAACAAAAATAAAAGACCTTAATTCAAATAAATTTTGAATTAAGGTCTTTTAACATAGATTATTTTTTCATAAAATCTTTCTTTCTAAATATAGATCTTAAAAGTATAATCCATCCCCAAGAAATCGAAAGTGATGGAATAGCTGCTGTAATTGCTGCTTCTACAGGATGCATAGATGAAAACTTTAAGGGACTAAAAAATATTATAAATGTAATAGTTAACATAAGAAACAACGTAATTCGTTCATACATTGTAGATGGTGGCGTCAAAAATATCTTATTTAAATCAATTTTTGCTTTCATATTCACACCAGCTTTCCTACCTTTTCTTCTACCAACTCAACTATTTTCCCTGAATGTATTAAATCCCTTATAGTATTAATATGAGGATAAAGATACATATCTTCTTCCATTACAGGTACAGTTTTGGCTATTTCATCTAAAACAGCCTTAGATGCACTGCCCGTTGATAATTCACCATCCATAAACTGCTGCGCCTGAAATACTGATAAAAGTTCTATTGCTAAAATAAACTCAAGTTTATCTACAATTTGTCTAGCTTTTTTAGAAGCATTATATCCCATTGCTACGTAATCTTCCTGATTTCCACAGGTAGGTATACCATCAACACTTGATGGATGAGATAAAATTTTCATGTCATTTAAAAGTCCAGCTTGAGTATATTGAGGTATCATAAGTCCTGAATTAAGTCCTGGGTTCTTTATAAGAAACCAAGGATATTCAGAAAGACTTCCATCAACAAGTCTATTATTTCTTCTCTCAGACATCTTTGCAATCATGGTTGCTGCAATACATGCTGAATCCATTTCAAGCCCTATATAAGAAGAATCTGGGTTGCATCCTGAAATAGCTTCTCCATCCTCCCCTTCAGGCCATATTATTGGATTATCACAACAAGAGTTCATTTCTATTTCTATAGTTTTTAAAGCATCTTTCAATGTTTTTTTTGCTGCCCCATGTAGCTGTGGTATACATCTTAAAGATAGAGCATCTTGAAGCCTGTAATTTTCATAATGCTTTGCCACTTCTGAATCACCAAGTATCCTTCTTACATTTTCAGCAGTATTTTTTTGATCTTCATGAGGTCTAACGCTCATTAATCTTTCATCAAAGGCTCTAGTAGTTCCTTTGAGGATTTCTAAAGTCATAGATCCTATAACGTCGGCATTCTTTGAGGATTTTATCATATCATATAATGCTAGTGCACCAATTGCTGTAACACTTGTGGTTCCAGAAACTAGTACTAACCCTTCCTTAGAAGATAGTTCTATAGGTTCTAGGCCTACTCTTTTTAATGCTTCTCTGCCTGCTAATAGTTCTCCATTTACATATGCCTTTCCTTCTCCGATAAGTACTAGCGCCATATGTGCTTCTGGTGATAAATAACCTACTGATCCTTCCTTTGGAGCAAAAGGGGTTAGTCCTCGATTTAAAAACTCCCTATACATTTCCATGGTCTCAATTCTCGCCCCAGTATATCCCTGTCCAACATTTTGAAGTACCATAAGCATTGTTGCCCTAACTTCGTCAATAGATAAGGGCTCTCCAACAGATGTAGAATGAGATAATACTATATTTTTTTGTAATCTTGCTGTTTCCTCAGGTGATATTACTTTAGTGCAAAGTGCTCCAAATCCTGTGGTAATACCATACATTACTCGTCCTTCTTCAATCCACTTCTCCACAAGATTTCTTGATTTTCTGACTTTCTTATAGTAATCTTCTGAAAATTCTACCTTTGCTCCAAATCTAGCAGCTGCAATAAACTCTTCAATTCCAATTGTATCTCCTAAAACAACCTTATCTATATCTTTAGCGTACATTCCTACTGCCTCCTTATATGAAAAGGACGTTATTAAACATCCTTTTCTCCCAGTTTATTTTTCTAATTATTCTTCAACCTTATCAATAAAGAACATTTTAATTGTTGAAATTATTTGTAATACAAATATGAATAAAACCATAAATCCACCAGCTGCTGCAAGGTATTTTACCCCATCTACACCCTGTGCACCGCCTCCATAAGCTACCATAAAAAATGAAATTGCACCAATTGAAACTCCCCATAATATTTTTTGCCAAATTGGTGGCTCTACATCATGCCTTGATTCCTTTGTACATAAAGCTGAAATAGTTGTCGTCATAGCATCTGCTGCAGTGGCAAAGGAAATGATAAGAGTTAACATTACAATTGGTATAAGTATAACTCCTAACGGCAATTCTCGAAGGAAACCCCAAAGACCTGCTACTGCTCCATGATCTTTAATAGTGCCTATTAAATCTAATCTTCCACTTTGTTGCCAATTAAGTGCAGTAGATCCCCAAACTGCAAACCAAACAAGTCCAAAAACTGAAGGAAGTATCCAGTTAATTATCATAAACTCACGTATTGTTCTTCCATAAGATATCATAGCTAAGAATATTCCCATTAAAGGTGCATAAGCAATCCATATAGCCCAGTCATATAATGTCCACCACATAACGAGCGCTTCTCCACCCATGTCGATTGGGTCAAGTCCCCATTGCCAGAAGTTTTGTAACCAATATGCCATCCCAGCTGTGGAAGTTCTACATATATACAATGTAGGTCCAACTACAAATAAAAATACCAATAATATATAAAATATCTTAGAGTTAAAATCTGCCAACCATTTAATTCCCTTATCTATTCCTAAAGATGAAGCAACTGTAAATGTAGCTGTGATTGTAAGGGATAGTACTAACCATAAAATTGGTCCTTGCTTAATTCCATAAGACATTTCAATCCCCGAACCTACTAATGCAAGTCCAGCACCTAATGAAGAAGCAAGTCCTAAGGCTATAGCTAAAAGTGATAATGTATCTATTATATTTGCCCATATTCCTTTTGTTATCTTTTCACCAAACAAAGGTATTAATGTTGCAGTTACAGATAATGATTTCTTTTTATTAAAATACATATACGCCACTGCAAGTCCACATAATGAATACATTGCATAAGGAATGAAAGTCCAATTATAAAAACAACGTGCCATAGCAAAAATAGCTGCTGTTGGAGTTCCCGGTTCCACTCCTGTTTGTGCCATCTCCCCATAAATGTTTCCAAAATAAATTATTGGCTCATTAGCTCCATAAGTAACAACGCCTGTAGCAATACCACCAGTTAACGCCATAGCAAACCAAGTCAAAAATGGAAATTTAGGTTTTGCCTCTGATCCACCAAAACGAATTTTTCCAAATTTAGAAAAGGTAATTACAGCTGCGAGAATCAATGCCACAATTGAAATAATTTGATATAACCATCCAAAAGATTTAAGTGACCACGTAAATGTATTCATTGCAACAGTAGTTAAAGCTTTGTTATTTACTACTCCAAGTATTGCTGCACCACCAACTACAATAAATGATGGCCAAAACACTCCTGATCTTACTCCTTTTAAATTTTGACTCTTACGCGTTTCCTTCACGGTTGTTCCTTCTGTCATTTGATATCCCCCCCTATGTTTTTCTATTATTTTGTTGAAAAGAATAGTATGTAGTTTATTTATTCTTCTTACTTAATAATATAGCAATATTTATGCCAATAGCTGTAATTAATAACCAGCGCTCAGTAATCATTTACATATGTCCATTGTATACCCCCAGTTACCAGTGCTTAATTAGCAGTTTTTATTATTCAACACTTAGTAACCATGCTTTTAACATTAGTTAATTTAACTTAACTATATCACCGTTTGATGCAAAATAGTTTTGCACCAAATGTGAAATAATTAGAATTTTATTTATTTTCCAAATAAAACAGGTGCCAAATAATTTGGCACCTGTGCAATGATAATTTGCACTATTGATTAATGATATTTAACTTTTTAATTCTATATTGAAGGCTTTGCCTACTCATTCCTAGAGCTTTTGCACTTCGTGTAATATTTCTAGAATATAAATTTAACGTATTAATCAAAATTGTCCTTTCAACTTCCTCCATTTGCTCTTCCAAGGTTCCTATGCTTTCAGGTTTAACCTCTGATTTATTGTATTGACTTGATATCCTATGAGTGATGGTTTCTGTGAATTGCAAGTAATCTGGTAAGTGTTCAAAATCTAATAGTTGTGCATTTTCCGAAACTCTATTAAATGAATACTCAATTACATTTTGAAGCTCTCTTATATTGCCTGGCCATTCATACTCACTTAATGCACTCATAAACTTTTCTGTAAGATTCAGTTCTCTCCTACTATAATCGCTACATAATTTATTTAAAAAGTACTTAGCTAAAATGGCTATATCTTCTTTTCTTTCCTGTAAAGTCGGAACGTTGATTTTGATTGTGGAAATTCTATAATAAAAATCCTTTCTCATTTTTTCTTGCTCTATAAGTTTAAAAGGATCTTCATTTATTGCAGCAATTATTCTAACATTACAGCGAATGTATTGACTTCCCCCAATTCTTTGAAATCTCTTTTCTTGAAGTACTCTTAATAGCTTTGCTTGCATTTCCGGATTAATAGAATTCACTTCATCTAAAAATAGTGTACCTCCATTTGCCATCTCAAAAAATCCCTGCTTTGCAATACTTCCTGTAAATGCACCTTTCTCTGTTCCAAAAAACATACTTTCAAATAAATTACTTGGCACAGCACTACAATTGACATCAATGAAAGGCTTTTTTCTTCTAGGACTAAAGGAATGTATGCTTTGTGCTACAAGTTCCTTTCCTGTTCCTGTGGCTCCGACAATTAAAATACTTGAATCAGTTAAAGAAACCTTTTTTGCAAAGTGGATCATTTCCTCCATATTCTTAGATGAATGTATAATATTATCAAAGGTATATAATTTTTCACTATCTTTATGCTTGTCACTTTCTACGTAAGTTTCTAAATCCAATGTTCTATTTTTAATTTGTTTTATCACAGATAAGTCACTTTCAAAAACCACTGCACCATATAATTCTCCATTTATTTTTAATGGATAAGCAGAATTAATAGTAGTCAAGTCTTTACCTGTCCTTATTTTAAATCTATCACATCTATTAACCACAGGCTTTTGGGTTCTTAATACTGTTAAAACAGTGCTATACTCTTCTTTTAAATCATATATATCCATTAAATGTTTTCCTTTAAAATCATCCTTTTTAAAATATTCTAAAGCTTCACTCGCCGGATTTGCATGAAGAAAGTATCCATTCTTATTGTAAATTTGAACTCCTTCCGCTACATGTTTTATAGCTTCTTCATAAAGTTCTAAAAGCATCCCTTGCCTACTCAAATATAAAGAAGCTCCATATTCTTCACTTACCCATTGATATGTGAAAAAATTGCTTTTAATTTCTACTATTCCACCTTTAGGCTCAATACTTGCCCTAAGTATATAATCAACCTTTTGTCCTATCCAACTATGACAGATATGCTCATCAAATAAATTTTTACCTTCCCCAAATGAATGTACTTCTTTTATGTAAAGTTCCTTATCAATTCTAATTATTAAATCAATTATACACATAACCCATCGCCCCTTTGACTATAACTATCCACCATTCATATTAATTTTTATTTTTTTACTTTCTTTTCTATTCCTTCATACAAATATTCTAGGTGTTCTGTATTTACTCCTTCCTGAATTAACTTGTTTATTCTGTCATTGGCTTTCTCTAGAGCTTCTTTTGCTTCATCAAAATCCCTTTGCTTTATAGATATACTTGCATATTCTAGTAAGTAGTCAACCTTTAGTACTATTTTGGCTAAGTCTTCTCTATCTTCATTTACTAGATCCACTAATAAAGAATATATCTTAGGAGATGTCTTGGTTTTTGAATTAAATAATAAATCATTATTTCTAGCACTTTTCTTTGCCATTTTTATCGCTACCCTTCATTTATATATTAAAGTATTTCTTTCTTAATAATATAATAGAAAATATGTACCTTCTTTTTCAATAACTTTTTGTATAATACCATTGTAGCTTAAATATAAAAGATTTAAAATGCTACGTATAACGAAAACAAGCTAGAAGTCCGGAAGCTTCGTATAACAAAACTCCCTTCACTCCTAGCATTTTATTTAAGTTCACATTTCAATTTATTATTTAAGAACTAATTTCTCCTTTGGTGTAAATCCGCAATATCCTATTTTATCGCATCTCTTTTTCATGTCTTCCCACAAATCTTTATCTCTTAAGGACTCTAGTGCTGTAGGATATAGTATATAATTTTCTTTAAATATATGATCTCTTAAATTAAATATTATATATTTTGCTACTTCATCTAAAGTTTCCTTAAACACTTTAAAATCAAGACCAGATACAAACTCCGCTACATTTTTTAACTGTTTTTTTCTTGCTCTTAAATCGTCATGTTCCATTCTCATAATTCTAGTTGGTCCTGTTATTTTTCTGTCCTCTAGCTCTTTAAATAATACTTGTTCTTCTCTTTGATGATGATTTTCCGCATCTAATATATTATCTGCTACTTTAATTAATTGAGCAAATTCTTCTCTGGCTGAATCATACTTTTCCATCTTTTGAATTTTAGAATTCAACTCTTCAAGCTCTGTTAAAAACTGGAGTAATTTTTCATGTTCAGATATCAAAGTATCAAGCACATGGCCTGTGTCAATTTGAGTTTTGATTTTATTTAATTCATCCTTTAAAACTTCCATATGAATATCACATAAATGTCTTAAGTCGTGAGGATTCATACCTTCTTCTACGAGCTTTTGCTCTGCCACAGATAATTCCAGTGGATTTATATTTGAAACTATTTCAAGTGCTTCTTTCCTTAAATCTTCCGTTACGCCTTCAGCATTTAACCTTCTTAAAATATTAGTTAATTCATCTATTCTTTTATTATCCATTATAATACCTCCCATTACAAATTATTAATTAAAACTATTATCTATCCATATACATGTTAAATAACACGCTATTTTCTAAATAAATGTGAGTAAAGATATCCTTTTCTAAAGCATCAATTTTTGTGTATACTAATTGAAAAGTAGTACATGCTCCTTCTGGTGCTTTAAAGTCTCTCGTTATCTCTTCCAATTCCTTGAATATATCTCCAGCTGTGTCATGTTCATCTTCTGTTTCCTTTATAAACTTACGTATTGCCTTTAGAGTTTCCTCATCTTTAGCTTTTTCATACTGCTCTATAAGTGGGAATAAGTTTTCCTCTTCCTTTATTAAATGCTCTTCTAATTCAATTTTCAATGTACCAAATAATTTATGAACCTTTAAAAGTTCTTCACTATTATGCTTGAAATGAACCTTTAATATTTTTCGCATAAGAGGATCTATTTCACTAAGAGCCTTATATGTGTAATCGTGATGAACATGCTGTATGTGTTTCATTAAAACTATAGGGTCTTCATTCCTCCAATCTTTATAGTTTCCATTGGAGCTTTTAAATTTTTCATACTCGTCATTAAGCTCTTTTACTATATTTTCATGTGCAAGTACCTTTTCATCTAATGCTTCTTTTAAGCTATCATGTCCTCCACAGCAATAATCTATTTTATACTTTTGGAATATCTCTGCTGATCCTGGAAATATAGAAACAATTTCTCCAAGTCTTTGATTTACATTTATATTATTTGCCATATTAATCACCTCATAAATATTTTAAAATTTAGTTTAATAAATCTGAAACAAACTTTGCTGATCTTTCTATTTCTTTTAAAGTATCCCCTTTAGCTGAAAATCTAATTCTCATTGGAAAGTAAATATCACTCATTCCTGTGGATTTAATTATTTCAGAAGTATTTAAAACCTTCATATTTGACTGATTTAAATAATCTTGTATAACTTCTATAGCTTCTCCACTCCATCCGTAAGAACCAAAGGCTGCTGCTATTTTTCCTTCTAAATTCATATCTTTAAGTTCCTTTAATACATCTTCTAATTTTCCTATCATGTCACCATATTTAGTAGAACTTCCAATAAATACTGCATCAGCTTCCTTAACTGCTTGTAAGACTTCTTCTTTATCAGTTTTATTTACATCTATAGCTTTTGCATCTATATTATCCTTTTTAAGATTTTCTTCAATTAAAAGTGCTATTTTTTTAGTATTGCTTGTCATTGAGGAATATACTACTATAGCTTTCTTATCCTTATTTGTATTTTTGCTCATATTATCATATATATCTATAAACTTTTTCACATTATCTCTTAATATAAAGCCATGGGATGGTGCTATCACCTTTATATCCAAATCCTTAATTTTATTTATCATATCCTGTACATACCTTCTGTGTGGATGCATTATTAGCTTATAATAAACTTTAAAGTCTTCTGTAATATCTTCTTTAGCCATATCATTGAAATATTCATAGTTAGCTATATGAGTGCTAAATATATCACACGGAAATAATGTTCTATCTTCCACGTCATAAGTTATCATAGTTTCCTCAGTGTGAAGGTATGGTGTTTCTATAAATTTAAGAGTTTTTCCACCTATATCTAAAGTATCTCCATCTTTTACTACTAAAAATTCTCTATTATGAAGTTTGTACATTTCCTTTAATTCGTGAACTGCAGGTTCAGTACATACAATTACAGCATTCTTAGCCTTTGATGCTAAACTTCCAAGTGCTCCCGAGTGATCTGGCTCTGTATGATTTATAACTATATACTGAATTTTTTCAAGATCAATTAGTCCCTTTAAATTTTCTACAAATTCTCTTCCAAAACTTATATCCACAGTATCTATAACTGTTGGCTTTTCAGTCATTAATAAATAACTATTATAAGTTGTCCCTTTAGTTAACGTTAATCTATGAAATGGTACATCCCTATCATCAACTTTTCCTATCCAATATATATTTTCATTAAGCATAATTTTATTTTCCATATCATCTATCTCCTTTTTATCAATTATCAATTTTTATTTATTAGTTTTATGTAGCCTCAACTACTTATCTTATGTGTTTATTTTATATCCTTTTGGTTTTTAAAAATATGATTCAAATCACATTTTATACTGTTTTGGTATACTTTATATTTAAAAAAAAGCTCGCCTCAGCGAACCTTTTATTCTACATACTCTCTTAAAGCATTTTTGTCCTTTATAATAATAATTTTATTTCCCACCATACTTATTATGCTTAATTCTTCAAACTTACTGAGTTTTCTACTTATAGTTTCTCTTGTAACTCCAGTATAGTTTGCCATTTCTTCTCTATTTATAGGAAGCTTTATTTCTATTCCACTACTAGTTTGGGTTCCATACTTCTCAGCAAATTCTAATATCATATGTGCAATTCTAACCTCTGCATCATTTGTGGCAAGGGTTTGAGCAAGATTTTCTGTTTCCGATAACTTCCTTGTGACTTCTCTAAGTATCTTCAAAGAAATTTCAGGATTTTTAATTAAAATTTCATCCATGTCTTTTTTAGTTAAGGTACAAATTTTTAAGTTTGAAATAGCATATGCACTAAAATTATATGTATCACTATCAGTAAATAAACTTAGTTCGCCGAAGAAGTCTCCACTTGTCAGTATGTGAATTATTTGTTCTTTACCTTCCTTAGTCATCTTAGTAAGTTTTACTTGTCCTTCATTTATTATAAATAATGTACTTGATTTTTCCCCCTCATAAAAAAGAGCATCCCCCTTTTTAAATTCTATGTGTCCTGTACTATCTACTATCTTAGCTAATTCTTCATCCTCAAGAGAAGAAAATATAGGCACCTTTTTAGCACAAAGATTATGGTGACATCTCCCACAAGTACATTCCATAGATATCCCCCCTTTCATTTATATATTTATTTTATCATATATAAACTGAAAATTAATACTTTTTTACCTCTGAATATATAAAGTAAATTTATGTACTTGACTACAAGTTCTTATTTTCATACACATAAAGCCTTCCGTTACTTGCTTTCAAAAATTTATCTCCATGAAAGCCTCTTGCAAATAGCATTTTACGAATTTCATAAAGTGTTCCGGCATGGCTTACAATCAAAATATTTTTCTCCCCTTGATTTTCACTTAATATTGTATCTAAAATTTCACTTACCCTTTTCAAAGTTAATTTTCTTGATTCTGGTTGAGATGTATGATTTCTTATCCATGCAATTCTATTAAGTATTGCCCAAATATGATATGGTATATGAAATTTAAGTTTTACCCATGCTGCTGTTGGAATTTCAACCAGTTTATCTGTTACTATGATTTCACCATCATATATAGTTTTTGCAGTAGTTATTGCTCTGCTTAAGCTGCTGCAATAGCATTTATCCCACTCTTCATCTACTACAAGTTCATTTTTTATAACTCCTGCTTTGTCGTATTCAGCAGTATATTTATCAAATTCCTCTGCAGTCATGAAAAAGTTTTTCTTTATATCCACCTTAAAATGCCTAACAAGTCCTATTTTCATTTTATTTCACCTCATATTATTAATAAATATCATACCAATATAGATTTTACAGAAACTGCAGAAAAAATGCAGTGCAATAATAAAATAGTTCTTGCACTGCTTTCCTTTTAATTATTTATTTGCATTCTCATTTCGCTTTGATTTCGGCTTATTGTTTTCCTTGTTAAACTTATCTTGTATATCCATCTTTACAGGCTTACTTAATTTTCCTAAGTCTTCATCTTTAAATCCAGTCATCTTAAATCTCACTCCTCTCTAAATTTAGCTTATCCACAGAAAGAAGTTTTATTCTTTAAAATAATTCTCCCATCTTCAAAGCTTCTATCATGCTATCTCCTTTTGCAATCCCTTTACCAGCTATATCAAAAGCTGTACCATGGTCAACTGAAGTTCTAATTATAGGTAGTCCTACGGTTATATTTACTCCTGTATCAAAAGCTAACATCTTCATAGGTATATGTCCTTGATCATGATACATAGCTATGACTACATCATACTTCCCTTGTTTTGCTTTCAAATATACTGTATCTGGCGGTACAGGTCCTTCTACATTAAATCCTAACCTAATAGCCTCATTAACTGCAGGTATAATTTCTTCTACTTCTTCACGTCCAAATAAACCTGATTCTCCTGCATGTGGATTTAATCCTGATACTGCAATTTGGGGATTTTTTATTCCCATCTTCTTTAGAGTGTCCTCTGCTAGCATTATAACATCTAAAATTCTATCCCTTTTAACCCTATCGCAGGCTTCTCTTAAAGATACATGAGTAGAAACGTGGATAACTCTAAACTTTTCACTTGTAAGCATCATAGCATATTTCTTTGTATCTGTTAGTTTTGCAAAAATTTCTGTATGCCCAGCATAATTATGACCACCTAAATGCAGTGCTTCTTTATTTAGTGGAGCAGTAGTTACAGCTTTTATTTGTCCTCCTTTAGCATCCTCCATAGCTCTTTCTATATATCTATAAGCAGCCTCTCCACATATAGGTGATACTTCTCCAATTTTAAAATCACTTATATCTAAATCAATTACATTAATTATATTAATAGCCTTATCATCAAATTCATTAATTTCATTTATAATATTTATATCTGTATTAATATTTAATAATTCTTTATAGTAATTTAATACTTTATAGCTTCCAAATATAACAGATTTTTTTCTTAGCTCCTTCTCTTCTTCTAGAGCTTTCAATATTATTTCAGGGCCTATTCCAGCTGGGTCTCCCATTGTTATCCCTATGAGCTTCATTTAAATGTCCCCCTTTAATTTTCTTAAGCAATAATCAATAGCATTAATTTCTCCAAATGCCCCTGCCTTGGTAATAACTTTTAACCCATCACATCTTCCCCCTCTTAAAGTCATAAGCGGTATACCTGTCATAATTTCTTGTTCTATGCTAGAACCATTAGCATCTAATTCTTCAATAACTCCTATAGCAGTATCACCACCTGTCAAAAACAGACCTGATATTTTGCTAGATTCTAATACTTCAGCTATTATTTTCCCTAAGATTCTCTGTGTGAATACACTTACTTCCTCTTTACTATAACTTAGAGTTTGCCCTAATTGTATGTCTTTATCATAGTCCTGTCTTTCATAAGAAGAAGCTATAATAACATCTAAGCCTTGATTAATCTTTTCTAAAACCTCTCTCACTATGCTAGATATATCATTACTTTCTAGTAATCTTCCTATATTTATTTTAACCAAAGCATTATTATTAGCTACCGCATAATGTAATTGATTCTTGGAAACTTCACTTATACTTCCTACTACTGCTATGGCTGGATTTACATTAGTATTAACCTTTAATATCCCATCAGCAAGGCCAGCAGAGCCTACCCATAGTACTTTTTTATTACTTCCTATACCCTTTTGTACTATTGTAATTAAATCTTCATTTGTTTCTGCATCAAGAGTATATATTCTCCCTCTTGAAAAATCTATTTTACCTTTCCTTACATCTCTTAGATATATATGATGTATTTCTTCATTAAACTCATGTTTAATAAGAAGGTTTATATTATCTTCTTTTACAGGCGTCTTAGGATCTCTGGCCATTTCAGTGTGTGTTATACGCACATTATTCAACATATGAATTCCATTGACAGTAGTTCTTTTGAGATTAGGAAATGCTGGTGCGAATATTATAAGATCACTTTTATATACATCATCTACAGCCTTTATTTCTTTAGCTATATTTCCTCTTAATGTAGAATCTACCTTCTTCAGTACATACTCAAATTTAAGGAAATCAACATCTCTCAAAATATTTTCTATTTTCTTATATGCCTCATCTTCGGGCATCGCTCTAGATTCTGTATCAATAACAAACGAACTTAAATCAGTGTTTATAGTTTCACTTGAAAATACTACATTGGTATTAATACCACGTCTTTTTAGCTGAACTCCTGTATCATTAGAACCCGTAAAGTCATCTGCTACTATCAAATATCTATACACTTGCCTGTTCCTTTCGTACTCCTATTTCTCTCTTATGCAAATAATTTACCATTAAAGGACATAGTATTGCCGTAACAATAATTGCTGCTGCAATTTGAACTGTTGCTGTTGCCGCAATAGTCTGCACAGATGGATCAACTGCTGCTAAAGCTGCAGGCGTTGCTACTGCATTTCCTGCAGTTGTACCAACCGCTGCACCAACCTGTGGATGTTTGGATTTAAGGAGCTTCATTATTAAGTATCCACCAAGACCAGTTATTATTGTACAGCCAATTCCTAGTATTATTCCTGGAATACCAGCCTCTATAATTTGTCCAAAATTAAGTGCTGAACCTAATGGAAATGCAAAGAACGGTATTAATAGTACTGTTCCAGGCTCAAGAAATTTTCTTATATCTTCATCTAAATTACCTAATACAAACCCTATTACTATTGGAACTATAGTTGCAACTAATGCCATAATTGGAACTGTAGCTATTCCTGTTATTCCAAATGCTAACATAGTAAAGAAAGGTCCATCATTTAATGAAAGTATAGATATTGCTCCAACATCTGTTGAATCTCCATACTCTCCTGCTAAAGCTGCATATAGTCCTCCATTTGAGTTAGTAAATGCTGCGATTAGCGCAAGTGCTGAAACTCCTAAAACACCTGCTGCACCAAACATATTATTAACAAGAACACCTATTATTGCACCAATAATAAACTTTGTAAATGTTAAAGCTACGCCCTTCACTAGTGGAGTTCCTGCTTGTTTAGCATTTATCTGTGCCCCATTGCAAAATAGGAATGCTGCTAAAATCGGCATTGCACCTGTTTTAAATAAGTTAGAAGTAAATCCACCTATTTCTAAAGCCTGTGGGAAAAATGTATTCATCAATGCTCCAAGTAAAAGAGGAACTACCATTAATCCTCCTGGAACCTTCTTCACTGTTTGTAAGATTTTCATTTCCATTCCTCCTGCCTTTATATAATTTTATATAAATATAAAGGCTAAGAAGGCATTCTTCTAACCTTTATATTTATACTGATTAAATTACCTATTGTTAAAATGTTGATATAAGCTTATACATTCCAAATTCTCTGTGGTTTAATGATTCTGCTTTTGTTTGTTTCCCATTGATAACTTCAAGCATTTCAGCAAAGATTTCCTCGCCAACTTTTTGTATTGTTTCAGTTCCATCGATTATAGTTCCGGCATTGATATCCATATTATCCTGCATCTTCATAAATGTTTCTGGATTACCTGTAACTTTAATAACTGGAGCTAATGGGCTTCCCGTTGGAGTCCCTCTTCCTGTAGTAAATGCAACTATTGTTGCTCCGCCTGCTACCATGCCAGTAATAGATTCAATATCTTGTCCTGGAGTATCCATTATATATAACCCTCTTTTTGATGGTATTTCAGCATAATCTAATACTCCATCAATTGGTGATGTTCCGCCTTTATAAATACATCCTAAAGATTTTTCTTCTATAGTAGTTAAGCCACCTTGAATATTGCCAGGAGTAGGTTGTCCTCCTCTCATGTCTACACCCATTGTATTTGCCTTCTTTTCACAATTAGCAACTATTTCAAGGATTTTATCTCCTACTTCTTTAGTTACAGCTCGTTTAGCTAATATATGTTCAGCACCTATAAATTCTGTAGTTTCTGAAAATATTGATGTTCCTCCTAAAGATACTAATTTGTCTGATGCATATCCAACAGCTGGATTGGAAGCAAGACCTGATGTAGTATCAGAACCGCCACATTCTATAGCAAGAGTTATCTCTGTTATATCTATTTCTTCCTTTTTAAGTTTTGCTGCCTCTCTAGCCATTTCTGCTGCTATTTTAATGCCTTCAGCTTCTGTTTTGATAGTTCCTCCACATTCCTGAATTATTAAACATTCAGCTCTTTTTCCAGTATCTCTACTAATTTCTTCTGCAACCTCTTTAGCTGGTACTCCTTCACATCCAAGTCCTACAACTAAAACCGAAGCTACATTAGGATTTTTGCCTAGATTTTTTATTATTTGTGTTGTAAGTTCTAAATCAGCTCCTACTTGACAACATCCATGTTGATTGGGCAATGATACAGAACCGCTTACATGAGCTGCAATTCTTGCTGATACTTCACTTGCACAAACTGATGCTGGAAGAATCAATATATAATTTCTTATACCTACTTTTCCATTCTCTCTTCTATATCCATATAATTTCATTATTTAGACACCTCCAAATCTCCACGTCCTCTTTCACTTACTACATTGTGAACATGTACATAATCTCCAACCTTTATATCCTGTGTAGCTTGTCCTATAGATTCTTTATATTTTATTATTTCTTCACCATTTGCTATATCTTGAATAGCAAATTTATGACCAAAAGGTATATGTTGTTTAAGCATTACTTCTATTTCACTCCCAAATAAATCAATTAGTACTTTATCACCTTTTTTTAAATCTTTTACTGCTGTAGCAACATTATCGTTTTCATTAGCCACAACTGCCAATTTTAACATATCCATACCTCCTATGATTGTTTTTTGTTTTCACGTTTGTTTATATATATAGCAACTACCATGCCAAAACTAAATTTCTCGTATTCATAAGGTTTTCAAAAACTTTTCTTCTAACATTGTTTCTTTTTGCAACATTATTTTTATTGCAAAAAGAAACAGCAGTGCATTATGCACCACTATTTCTTCTTCTCCATAACGTTGTCCTATTTACATCCAAAATCTTAGAAGCTTCACTTAAATTCCCTTCACAATGGCTTATAACTTCATTTATATACTCATTTTCCAATTCTTTTAAAGTTTTATATTTATCTGCTTCTTTCTTATTGTTTTTCTTATTAACCGATCCTTCTGCTTCCATATACTCCAATTTAATACTTTCTAATGTAATTTCATCTTTATTGCACAATATAACGGCTCTCTCAATTATCCCTTCAAGCTCTCTTACATTTCCTTTATATATATAAGTATTTAAGTATTCTTCTGCTTTCCTAGAAATTTTTTTAACTTTTTTATTATATTTGTTTGAATATTCATTTATAAAAAACTTAGAAAGTTCTATTATATCTTCTTGTCTACTATTTAGTGCTGGGATTATAACAGTAAGAATATTTATTCGATAGTATAAGTCTTCTCTAAATTTCCGCTCCCTTATCATTTCTCTTATATTTCTATGAGTAGCAGTTATTATTCTTACATCAATAGGTATTACCTTGTCATCTCCTATTCTCATAACTTCTCTTTCTTGAATAACTCTTAAAAATCTGCTCTGGACCTCTAATGATAGCTCTCCTATTTCATCTAAAAATATTGTTCCTCCGTGAGCAAGTTCAAATACACCAGCCTTCCCCCCTTTTGCACTTCCAGTAAAGGCTCCTTCTACATATCCAAATAATTCGCTTTCTATAAGTGTAGGCGGAAATGCCGCACAATTTACAGCTACAAATGGAGCATTTTTTCTACTACTGCTATTATGAATACTTTGAGCAAACAGTTCTTTACCTACCCCGGATGCTCCTAAAATTAACACAGGTGAATCATATTGACTATAAGTTTTTGCTTTATTTATACACTCCCTCATTTGAGAACTTTTATAAATGATGTCTTCAAACATATATTTAGCTATAAAGCCCTTTTTCTGCAGCTTAACTCTTATATGATGCTCTAAATCTTGAATTTTAGTGATATCTTGAAATGTTGCAACAACTCCTGTAACATCATCATCCACTATTATAGGTACCCTATTTGTTGCAATTTTGGCTTTTCCAACATCTTGTATATCTCCAATTTCCATCTGACTGGATTTTAATACATCGCTTAGTTTAGTGTTTTCTACTACATCTTCAATATGCTTTCCAATAGCCTCCTGTTCAGAAACTCCAAATATCTTCTCAGCCATTGAATTAAATATATTAACTATACCTTTATCATCAATGGCTATTATTCCATCATGAATAAAATTCATAATAGTTCTAAGCTTTTCAGTTCTTTCCTTTTCAATTTTTAATTCTGTAAGTATTCTTCGTGCTTCTTGCATTGCATAAAGTATTGACTCAATACCAGACTCTATCATATAACTTTTACAACCCAGCCTCATAGCTGCTTTGCTTCCTATAGTGTCCCCTACAAAAACTTCTATTGCTTCATTTTGTATATATTGTTTTAATATCTCTTCAGCTTCTTCCTCATTATTAATTTTAATCTTAGCTATATCTAAATTTAATAGTTCACCAATTGTCTCGCATCCATAAATAATATTTTCATATCCTGCAACTCCAATTCTTCCTCTGTACATCATTAATTCTTTAAATCCTCTTAAAATATCAAAAGATGTTGCTTGTAATTCTACTACAGGAAGATTAAAAAGATTTTTAATCATAGTATAGGTACCACCCCTTGATATAATGACTCTTGCTCCAGCTTCAATAACCTTTTTTGCAACCTCTACTCCTCCACTCAAGTCACCATACACTACTTCTATATTGCTATATCTCTTTGATTCAACAACTTCTTGTGCTAAAATCCTTAATCTCTCAAAAGGAGCTATAAATACTATATCCTTCATATCTATCGCCTCACAATCATTACTTACATATTATTATACATATGTTAGCTTTACTTGTAATCTTATTTCCCCTTGATGCATCTAACTTTATAACACATACATAAGAAAATTATAATAATACATCTACTTATATAACCTAAATAAGCCCACTTTACCAACTGCAATCGCTATAGGTATGCAGTGCGTAAAGTGAGCTTATTTTTATCTTTTAATTGGCACTATTTAAATATCCTGTCTATAACATATGATGGTACAGAACCTTCTCCTCCTATTGTATATCTTATTTTCATCATGGGCGCTGAATCTTTCAATGCTGCAACAACCTCATTATTACCCAATAAGCTTTTATCTGCAAGTACAATAGGTGATTGTGTTAGTCCTGCTAGCGCAGAGGCTGACAGTGCATCAGCAAAGCCTTGTCCTGAAGCTATAAAAGTAGTTCCAAAGTAGAACTCAAACTTACTTAAAACCATAAGATTTGTTTCATATCTATTTTTGCCATATATTCTTTCAGTATCCGCTAGGTAATTCCACAGCATGCTATCATTAATAACTCCAGGTCCACCAATTACATATGCCTTACTTATATGATGCTCTAATACATACTGTGGGAATCCGTCAGGAAGCCTATTCTTTTGTGTTAATATAATAGGAATTCCTTTTGCTGCGGCATAGGAAGCTACAGATAGAGCATCAGGAAAATTACTTCCGGCAGCAATGAATAATTCTCCATTTGTGCCTATAAAATTTGCTATAGCCATAGATGTTTGATATCTATCTTTTCCCTGAAGTCTTGTAACCTTAATTCCTTTTGATGTTAATTTACTTTCTATATCCTTTGATACAGAAGCGTATCCACCCACAATAAAAATTTCACTAACTCCAAGTCTCTTTATTTCAGCTTCTGTTTTAATATCCATTTTTTTAGGATTTGTTAATAAAATAGGTGCATCATACTTTGATGCAAGTGGTGCAGCACTTAATGCATCTGGAAAGTCTTGCCCTGAAGCAAGTACTGCATATTTACAACTGGACCACTGCTCAGAAACTTTAACACTTGTTTCATATCTGTTAGAACCAGCTATACGATTATATTGTTTTCCTGTGTAAAAGTTAATATTAACCTTTCTATTGCTCTTTTTTCCGTCAATGCTATTTACAGTATTTTCTCCTACCTCTAAAGTAAGCTTTGTCTCATAAGGAAGATCACTATGTGCAATTACAAGCATATCTTCATTTATAAACGCTTCAGTTCCATAATAGTTTTTACCATCTGTAATTGATATATTGTCCTGATTAACCAAAGCAATTTTATCAGAAAATTGAATCACTAGAGGGAAGTCTATTGGTGTATCTTCTCCCTCATCACCTGATGGCATACTTCTTAGCACTTCAAGTGTGCCTTCCGCTGTCAAAGGATCTATAGAGTACATATTCTTTCCATTAAAGAAATGCAATTTACCTGCATTATCAAAAAACATGGTATTAATACTATGATTTGGTACAACTCTAATAGCCTTACCAGTATCTAAGTTATATATTCTTGTTCTCCCAACTGCTAGATTTCTACTTTCATCTACTGCATAAATTTGCTCACTAAAATTTCTTATTGGCTTAGACAAATCATTTAATTTAAAAACTTTATTCCTATATATAAGCAAGTTCTTATTTTCCAATATTATAACTGGCACGTCCAGAGGTTCCTCGTTAGGATGAGGATAATCTAAATTAGATTTTTCAACTTCTTTAACACTATTTCCGTCTATTGAATACTTTATTACATCAGATTTTGAAATACTTGATGGCCAATAATACTGTTCCCATTTGTAAATATATTTGCCATCAGAGCTAAAAGCAATATCTCCTATATCTTTTATTATAGGACTATATTTTATCTCATCAAAACTATTTGCATCAAATATTAATAATTTGGGATAACTTCCATCTACTATATAAAGTTTATTATTTTTTTCATATATATGTCTATGTCCATTTTCCAAATCTAAATTTCTAGCAATTTTATAAGATAAATTTCTAGTATTTGAAAAATTATTTAAATCATATTCACTCACTAAATAATCTTCGTCTTCATTTACAATGTATAATTTGCTAAAGTCTTCCGATATAGTTAAATTTGACGATTTATATGGAAGCTTAATTGTTTTTTCTAATTTATTTGTTTCTGCATCCATAACGAATAGGTTATCTAAGGTTTTATTTAAAGCATACACCTTATTTCTGTTGCTATCATATTTTGCAGTTGTAACAGCGTATTTGTTTTCATTATAGGATTTATCTGTATCACTAATAGTTACTGGTGAATACAGGGATACACTTTGAATAAAATATCTATTCTTACTATCCTTAAAAACAGCTATAAGATCATCATCTTGAAAAAACAATCTGTCCACTGTACCTGGTGCATAATAATATTTCAACACATTAAAGTCGTTATAACTATATACAGCAATTTTATTACCTTTTACAGCAGTGTAAAATTTATTGTTTTTAATATCAAAAGCTATATCAAAAAATTCAGTATTTAACGAAGTAACATATGTCATATCATCGTACTTACTATCTGTTGCTTTGAAAATAACCCCTGAAGCATTGAATATGTATTTTCCATCTGGAGATATTCTAAACCTTGGAAACAATTTATAATCTCCATGATAAGGAGAATCGTATCTTTCTGTATAAACTCCGTTATTTGTTTTATGTACAATCATATCTGTTGGAGAGTCCGTACTCTCTATTGTATATATTTTATCTTCTTTCGGATTAAACTCTGCATATCTCTTCATATAACCCCAATCAGTAGATACGTGTAAATGTGTCTCTCTAGAGTAGCTTTTTGTTACCGTATGCTGATTTGAACCACCAAACAAATAGATAAATCCCTGTGCATCTACTACAATATCAAAAGGGTCTATATCCACATCAAATCTATCCTTCAATGTAAAATTATTAGCATCAATTATGGCCACAGCACCAGTTCCATCCTCTGATGATGTGTCATAATAATGATGTCCACTTTTTAAAAGAGTTACATAAACTTCATCATTATGAAAAGCAATTCTCTCTGCAGGTAAATCAAACTGTATGCTCTTAGTTTCACCGGTTTCATAATTGATTGAATAAACTTTCTTACCTGCTATATCCGTAAAATATAAAATGGGTTTACTTGGATGAATAATAGAATGAGTGGGAGTAAAATTTAAAGGAATATTTACTTTTAAGTCTGCTGCATGTACTTTATTTAGTGAATTCCCGCTGCCTAATGTAAGAAAACTAAATAAGTTGTTAAAAATTAAAACAAGTGCTAAAAGGGTTGTCCAGAAAAATTTTAGTGTTTTAGTCATGGTGATTCTCCTATTTAAAAGTATTTTTATCTAATATCTCATTTAGTATAGCACAGGATTTTAATAGTTTATATTTGTAATTTAAGGAAGAAAAGAGACATTTAAATAATAGCATAATATCCCTATCATAATTTCTATAATGAGTTTTTCCATTGGATTTTATTATGAGAACTTATAAGCTCTATATAATTTTTTGTAATTCTGTAATTCTGTAATTTGTTTTCCCCATTTAAAAAAATATTCTCTAACCGCTATAACACCAAATCAAGCTTTTAGCGATTAGAGATAATGAACTAGTGACTAAATGGACTTACTTATCAAGTGGACTATTTACTCCACCTTTTATAAAGTTCTGGCCTTAACATTTTTACATGAATTAAAAATTCTTCTCTGCATCCAAGTGTCTTTAATCCTGTAAGCATTATTTTAGGATATGTGCTTTTTTTCTTCATAACTCTTCCTGTGTCTATTATTTTAAACTCTCCTCCAGGTGTTACAAATATATGGAATAGTGCTATATCTTGCCTAGCGTAGCCCACTCTTCCTAAAGCTTCATATACATCAAGAATTTTAGCTGAGATATCTATACTTAAGGGATCAGTCTTTAAGTATTTATTAAGTTCTATGCCGGCAATACATTCTCTTACAATATAATGCTCTCCACTATCATATAGTTTGGCAAAATGCTTATCTCCTTGAGCCATTTTAAGAGTATCCGCTTCACCTTTGCACACACTTTTGCTTTTAAAAACTTTAATACATTTTCCAGCGTCTATCCTATAAACCTTCCCTTGAGTTCCTCTGCCTAATAATTCAAGCTTAGAAATATCATATCCACCATATTTCTTAATAAAAATCACCCACTAGTAATTAATTGTTCTCAATAATAGTATATGATTAATTAAAAATATGTTCTTAATAAATTGATAAGTTTACTAGTATTCTGAATGAATCAATGCTATTTTGGAAACTCTAGTATTATAAACTACTGAAGGGAGTTTTAAAAATGACAGGTCTTATTATTAAAATGATCACTTGTCCTTTACTTATTTATATATTTGATTTATTGTCACCATATGTTCGCTATGATTCTCTATATCAAATCATAATTGTGGGATTAGTTCTTGCAATTGTAGGTCATGTGACAGAACTATCATTCCTTGACAGAGGTGCATTTTGGGTAAATAACGCCTTAGATTTTACAATAACATTTTTCATTGTATATTTTAGCCAATTTATTCTTTATAATTCCTTTGTAACTTATGGGGCAGCAATGTCCATTGCACTTATACTTTCTGTACTGGAGGCTTTACTTCATCTATACTTAATACGAAGTGGCAAAACAAAAAAAGGAGATTATTAGGCCTTTGTCAGACCTAATAATCTCTTTTTCAGTGTTATAGTGTTATGTTGTATGAAGCTAAATTATTTAACGCTACATACTATATTATTTTTATTTAGTTACCCTATAAATAACATAACCTATTAATCCTATCATATATAATACATACACTATAATAAAAATATTAAATTTTTTATTTATTTTCCTTTGGTGATTTTTATATTCTTCTCTAGTTAACTTTTTTCTGATGTTAGGAAACAATGGGATTATAATCCCCAGCATAATTACATTTACATATAATATCAATTCATCATATCTTATTATTCCAAAATTATTATTTAAACAGCCAAATTTAAAAATCAAACTTATTGATGATAAGAAGCTTATAGTAGTTGAAAGTGTTAATAACGCCTTACCTAATTTTTCATTGGTTATTTTCATAGATAAACTAAATCCTTTTAACTCTAAAAAGTTAAATATTAATGTTAAAGTAGCTAGAACTTCTATGCCTAGGAAAATAATATGAATACTGACATCCTTATTTCCTATAGTCACCATATAAAGGCTATATCCTAATAATGCTAAAACATCTATAAGTATAGAATTTTTTAATGCATTATTAAATGCAAATTCCTCTAATTCATCTTTATGCTCTAATAATTTTATAAAGAAAATTGAACTTATAATAGCAACATATAGGGTATGTGATGATAGTAATAAATTTGCTATGTTTGCCATTCCTCATCCTCCTCTAAGATTTCAAAAACTTCATCAACAGTTTTATCAAAGTATTTTGCTATAGAAAAAGCTAATTTTAAAGATGGATTAAAAGTACCTCTTTCAATTTCTAAAATAGTCCCCCTATTTACTCCTAGATCTATAGCTAAATCCTCTTGAGTTAAATTCCTTTCAACTCTAAGAACCTTTATTTTAGTATTAAATAACTTTTTTCTCTTTACCATATTAACCCTCCTGAATTTAGCATACGCCTAATGTTGTATATAGTCAACAAAAAGTTCCTTATATCAAACATACTATTGCATATGAATAAAAAAACTGCACTAAATTTAATTTAGTACAGTAATAATACTTATGATGATTTATAATAAAGCTATTTTAAAAATTTATACTAATTTAACAACATTAAAATTTTCTTCAATAAGCAGCCAATTTTGAGGAAATGAAAGTCCCAGTTTCCAGTAGCTTATTCCTCTTAAGTTCAGTTCTTTTATAAGATTAAACTTTGCTTGAATGGATCTAGCATCTTCAAACCATACTTTATGTGATCTTCCTTGATTATCAACATAATCAATATAAGGAGCTTGTGCTGTATAATCATATTTAATTGGAGCATTATTTACCCTTGCTATTTCAATAGCCTGCTGAGGACTAACAGCTCTTGCATACTGTCCACCTTGAACATAGGGAAGAGTCCAATCATATCCATATAAGTTTTGTCCCATCATAATTTTAGATGAAGGCATTTCTGTAAGTGCATATTCAATCACTTGTCTTACTGGGCCAATAGGTGATACAGGCATTGGAGGGCCTGCACTATATCCCCATTCATAAGTCATTAAAACTACAAAATCCACAATTTCTCCATGTGCCTTATAGTCATGAGCTTCATACAATAACCCTTTTTGACTTGAACTGGTTTTTGGAGCAAGCGCTGTAGATAAAGTTATTCCTTCCTGAGAAAGTCTTGCCTTTGCTCTTCTTAAAAAATTATTATAATCTTCTCTGTTCCCAGGTGATATAAATTCTAAGTCAAAATGAACATCTATGAATCCTATATTATTTGCTATTCGTACAATATTATCCAATAATCTATTTTGCACCTCTTCACTTGTTAAAATTATTCTAGCAAGCTCTGTGCTGAATTGGCCTTCTTCCAAATTACTTAACACCATCATTAAGCCAACATCGTTTTGCGCTGCAATTTGTGAAAAATTATTCAACAGTGGTTCTATTAGATTTCCATCTCTTTGAATTCTATAACTAAATGGGGCAAGATAAGTTAAATACGGAGTTGCCTCCTCTGCTGCTGCTTCAAGAGCAGGAGTTACAGAGTTTCCCATAGGTTCAACATATGCATTTATTTCAGCTCTTTTTTTAGGCTTCGGTGGAATGAATAACCTAAATCCAACTTGCAGAGGTCTATCAACAGAAATATTGTTAATTCGTGCAAGCTCTTTATAATTAATATTAAATCTTTGTCCAATAGCAGACAACGTGTCCCCTGACCGTATAGTGTAAAAATTCCCCCATACTGGAATTACTAAAGTTTGACCAACAACCAACTGATCTGGGTTTTCAATTTCATTTGCTACTACGATTTGCGAAATAGTAGTGTTATAGGCGTTAGCTATACCATATAAAGTTTGACCTGACTGAACTACATGTATTTGCATTATTTTATTCCCCTATAAAAATTAATCTATAATATTAGTATATGTTATTTACAGAAAACTGTATCAAAATAAAAAACTAGAGATTATTATTTAAAATACTCTCTAGTTACGTCTTCTTTAAAATTATACACTTACCATTACTTCTTGAAATTCATCATCTTTTATGCAAGGTAAAATAATTGTAAAAGAGGTTCCTTTCCCCGGATTACTTTGTATGTCTATTCTTCCATTATGCTGTTTTATTATTTCATAACATACACTTAATCCTAATCCTGTACCATTTTTTTTAGTAGTATAAAATAGTGTTCCTACCTTTTCTAAATCTTCACTAGACATTCCTTTCCCATTATCTTCAATTCTTATAAACATCTCATTTCTTTCTTCATTATATCCCGTTTTTATATCTAACGTAGGAGCTGCTGTTTCAGTCATTGCATCTACTGCATTTCTACAAATATTTAATATAACTTGCTTTATTTGTACCTCATCACATAATAAGTACCGTTCTTCCTTTGATATTTTCATATTAACATTTATACCTTGTACTAGTGATGATGTTTCAACTAGGTTTTTTGTACTTTCAAATATATCATACATGGAAACTTCCTCTAGTCTTGTTTCCCTAGGCTTTGATAAAAATAAAAACTCACTTATAATTGCATTGACTTCGTTTACATCATTATTAATTTTTTTTGCATATTCCTTAACCCTTTCTGCTTGTGATACAGCTTCTATTAATTGGCAGCGCCCTTTTATGGTTGTTAAATAATTTCTGGTTTCATGTACTATTCCTGCTCCTAATTGTCCTAGTACTGCAAGCTTATCCTGCTGCTGTATTATTAATTTTTCTTGCCTAATTTGCATATTCGCTTTCTCAATTTTTTTATAAGCATCCTCTAACTGCTTATGTTTTATTTCAAGCTTCTCATAGGCGTAAGTAATTGTACTAATAAAAATTCCTCTAAATAAAAAATAATAGGATGTTATTTTTAACATATGTCCAATGGTCCAAGAAATTCCTTCAACTGAACTATATAATGTAAAGCATATTTCTGATGGAATCATCATAAGAAGAGCTACTAATATATAATTATATTCCACATTATTTTCTTCATAGTTTTCATTAAGCATTTTACCATTAATTATATATAAGCTTGTACAATATAAAGCTATAATTATATACTCTAAAACTATTTTTACGGGTGTAACTCCCTTAGTTGTTAATAGTATTGGGAAATAATCATGATAACTAATTGTGCAATAATACACTATTAAAACTATACTAAGTGCGATTCCGAGGCCTTTCCATTTATTGAGTCTATACTTAAACTTATACGTACATAAAAGTATAATTATAGCTTCTGTTAGCCTTCCAATCATCCAATACCTTGTGGATAGATCAAAATATGAATTAACATTTAAATTTAATTTCAAAAAATAAATAGCATGCATTATATCAAAATTTGCTATAACTAAAAAGCCTAAAGCTAGTATACAATTTCTTGAAGAATTTCTTTCATAGTTATACCATATTGATACAAATATTGCCAATGCAAAAAAAACACAAGTTGCCTCTAATATTGTATGATACAGGTTTAAGTTTTTTATCCAAGTATTGTGCATAAATATTGCAATACTTATGCATGCCACTATGTAAAACAAAGACTTAAATATAACACTTTTTCTTACGTCTTGTAAATCGTGCTCACCGCTATAAGTCATATTCATTTTTAACCCTCCCCATTCCATTAAATTAACCCACAAATACATAATACCATTATTTTCAATATTGTTATAAATATTAATTTATATATTCATATATTATTAACAAACAATTGTTCTTATTTGTTGAATTTTCATTTAAAACAATGATGAGTTCTTAATTATAATTAAGAACTCATCACTATAAAAATATTACTTTAGCTATTAGTCATTATCTATAATAGTTTCTTCTAAAATTTCATGTTCTTCCTTTTCCATCTGATTTTTATCCAAATTAGTATTATACAGAAGTCCTAAGATAATAATCAATCCACCAATTATTTTCCCCTTTGAAACAGAACTAAGTCTTATATAATCTATTATTATTCCTGTAAAAACTTGACCTATAAAAATAAGAAGTGTGCTGTATATGGCTGGTATCTTTGGAATTATTACATTTGAAGTAGCTACTACCATAACTCCGATAAATCCGCCCAAAAATCCGTAGAACGGAACATTACTTAAGTTATTAGTGATAAACTCTTCAGGTCCTTTTAGTATCATTACTAAAACTAGAGTAAATGCCAATCCAACTATATAATTCACAAGAGTTCCTTGAAGCACTCCTATTTTATTAGCTAACCTAGAATTTATTATCATTGATAATATAACTAGTCCCCCAGTTATGGCTGCTAGTATTATATACATTTCTACTCCCCCTTAATACATAGTCATAACGACAATTCCTATAAATATTATTGCAAAACCTATAAGTTTTTTCTTTTTAAACTTATAAGTTTTCATCCCTAACAATCCAAAATGATCAACAATACATGATAATAGTAGCTGTCCAATAATGCCCAATGATAAAGTTAATGAAGCTCCTAAATTATTAAAGCAGATATTGTTAAAAGAGACTACGAATACTCCCATGGCCCCTGCACTAAACAAATATGTAGGAAGCTTTTCTTTAATCAAGAACCTTTGTTTTTTAAGTACTAGTAAAAGTACTATCGTGATTAATCCTACTATGTGTATTATAACTGTTGCTAAATACGTACCAACCTCAATGTCTAATACTCCGTTAAATGCAACCATTATAGCAATTAAAACGCCTATAAACGCTGCAGAAAATTTATACATACAATCCCTCCATCATCTTTTAATACCCCATTAATAAGTTTATCAAATAAAATAGCTTTTATAAAGTAGAGTCTAATTTTCTAACTTCTTTCACAACTAGCTTTGTATATAGCTCTATTGCACTTATATTAGAGTATATTCTATCATTTGAGTTAACTATACTTTTATATTCTATATCATCTATTAGTAATTCATGTGTTTTATTGTTAGAAATAAAGTTTATAATTCTCAAATTTTCTATAGCTTTATTAATTAATCTAAAACTATTTTTATCAAATTCATCATATTTTTCTTCCTTACAAATTTCAAAATTGATATCATAAGCTAAATGATTAATTTGCCAAAAGTGCTCTAAGATCTTCTGCATAACTTGAAGCTTTTTTCGCTTTTCTCCTGTAGATAAATACTTTGACTCACTTATCACTAATTCAATATTTGAGTGTACTAAATCTAGATCATTAAATATATATGGAAAAAGAGTTATATATTCCTTTCCTCTATTTATGCACTTATTTTTTAGCTGTGTTTTTGTATATTCTAATCCATTTAAAAGTCTAAGTTTTGCAAATTCTAGTCTTTTGTATGCTATTTCTCTATAATATATAAAAGAAAATAAATAATTATATAAAATAGCTATTATCACTCCAATGCCTAGTGCTACAATTCTAAGTTTGAATGTAAGCCATATACTGGGATTGCCTAAGGAATTTTTTTGAATATATTGAGTCATATAAATGCACGTAAATATTGCCACAGGAGAAATCATTCTCCAATTTATTTTAAGAGATAAATATAAGGTTAATCCCATGGAAATTGCAATAGTGAAAACATTTATGCCTAAAAATACTATTAAAATTGATGTACATATTGCTCCTAATGTGGATGAAATAAGTTGACTTACGCCGCTTTTAACCCCTACTATATTAATAGGCTCTAAATTGTACATAACTCCTAGTAATACGGAGATCATATCCAACCTTGCAACAATGGATATTTTTCCAACAATATATCCTGTTCCTATTGCTAAAATCGCTTTTATTATATAAAGCTTTGAGTCAAATAATATCGCTTCATTACTTAATCCAAACGCAGTAATTAATCTCCTCATACTTACCTCCAAGATCAATATTAAAACTATTATAGTTATTAATTTTCCCGTTATATTATTTTTTATCAATAAATAAACTTAGTAAAACTAACGTCTTAATTTTCTACATTTCGTCATATTGTTTATATTAAAAATATATTATTCCATTTTTCACCAATAGCATGTTATAATATAGTTGCTATAACAATTATTAAATAAAAATAAACTCAAAAGGGGGCATAAAATGAATAATAATAGCGGCATAAAACTTAGATTATATATGATGGTAGCATTCACCATAATATTAACAATTGGCATTAGTTTTTTTTCATGGACTTCGTTTAATAATTCAAACGAAAAATCTCATTCCAGACTTCATAATACTATTGACTATATTGATCTGGTTAATTCTTCACGAAAAATTGAAGTTGACTTTAAAGAACAAGTACAAGAGTGGAAAAATACTTTATTAAGAGGAAATGATCCTGCATCATTTAAAAAATACTATGATGCATTTTTGAACAAACATAAAGCTATTCAGGAAGATTTAATAACACTTAAGACAGATATGTCTTTAAAGGATTTAGACACTTCATTGATTGATAACTTATTATCCTCTCATAAAGAATTATATGATAAATATACTATAGCAATAAAAAAATACGATTCTAATAATAAGGAAAGCTTTAAGATAGTAGATGCCTTAGTAAAAGGTATCGATAGAGCCCCTACAGATGATATGGATTCATTAGTAAAGCAAATTGAAGTTACCGCAAAACTTAAAGCAGAAGATATGATAAATGAAGCTAATAAGGAGTCCCTTAATTTTAGAAAGACCTTAATCGGAATATTACTTTTTAGTATCTGTGTAATTGTGTTTTTAACTATCCTCATCTTATCTACTTATAAAGGGATTAAAAACTTCATCTCAGAACTTGAAAGAGTTATTAATAAAGCAGAACAAGGTGATCTCACTGTTGAAGGTAGGGTTTATTCCAAAGATGAATTAGGAATGCTTACCAAACAATTTAATAAGTTTTTGAGTGAAATTAGATTCTTAATTTCTAAAGCAAGGGAAACGAGTGTTGTTGTATTATCTTCTTCTCATGAAATATTGAAGTCTTCTGAAGAAACTAGTAAAGCATCTGAAGAAATTTCTGCAACTGTTACAAGTATATCAGAAGGTGCTTTAGAACAGTCAAAATTAGCTCATGAAGGCAATAATTTAGTAAAAGATGTTTCAATTAGTTTACATAGTATAGCTGATAATACTCTAAATATAAGTGATCTTGCAAATAAATCTATGAAAATCGTAAATAATGGTACTAGAATTCTTGAGTACCAAAGGAATAAAATGTCCCATAGTCAAAAGGCTTCACAAAACGTATCTGAAGTAATTTCAGAGTTATCTATTAAGTCTTCTGAAATTGGGCAAATTATAGGATTTATTAATGGAATCACAGGACAAACCAACCTATTAGCTTTAAATGCTTCGATTGAGGCTGCTAGGGCTGGCGAGGCAGGGCGTGGTTTTTCAGTAGTTGCTAATGAAGTAAAAAAACTCGCTGAATTGTCTAAGGAGTCAACTGAAAAAATTAATAACCTGATACTAGAAGTTCAAAGGGATATTGAAAAGGCTGTTATTGAGATGAACAACACTAAAATCTCAATAGATGAGCAATCATCTTCTCTTCAATCAACAGAAAATGCATTTAACGATATAAAACTTTCTGTTTCTGAAGTAGTAAATAAAATCAATGCAGTTTCTCATGAAACTCAAATTGTAAACAATAATATATTATCTGTAGAAAACTCAATAAATAATATTGAAAATCTAGTTACTGAAAGTGCCTCCTTTACAGAAGAAGCTGCATCTATAACTGAAGAACAAACGGCATCCATGGTAGAAATATCTTCTTCTATAAATGAACTTACAGAACTCTCAAAAGATCTTCAAAACACTCTAGAAAAGTTTATTGTCTAAGTGTATATATCATTAAAAGTAAAATAAGGACATTTTGATAAATGTCCTTATTTTACTTAAAATCCTACATACTATTAAATTTTCCATCTTTCATTTCAGGTCTTAATTTATTTTTGCCTAATTTTTTAGATTCATTAGAATACCCTATTTCATTAGATGTTTCCATTTTCATTTTATCTAGTTGTTTTTTAGTTTTTTGTTTTGATTTTTTATTATCTTTACTATTTTTATTACCTTTGTGTGACATAAAAACTCCTCCTTTTGTAGAGAAACATTTATATGCTGCTTACTCTATTAATTTCTCCAACAATAGATACTTTTATGTTGCATAATATAAGGAAATTGTGACGTTTTTATAAAATAAAAAAACAAGCATTTTTATTATGCTTGTTTTTTATTTTATATTAATTATTTTCCAAAGTATCTGCTTAAAAGCCCCTTAAATGCTGAGCCATGTCTAGCTTCATCTTTACACATTTCATGCACTGTGTCATGAATTGCATCTAAGTTTAATTTTTTAGCAAGTGTTGCTAAGTCTTTTTTGCCTTGGCAAGCTCCGTGCTCTGCTTCAACTCTTAACTGTAAGTTCTTTTCAGTACTAATTGTTACTACTTCTCCTAAAAGTTCAGCAAATTTTGCTGCATGTTCTGCTTCTTCAAAAGCTATTCTCTTATACGCTTCAGCGATTTCTGGGTATCCTTCTCTATCAGCCTGTCTTGACATTGCAAGATACATTCCAACTTCTGTGCATTCTCCTGTGAAGTTTGCTCTTAATCCTTCTATAACTTCTGGATCAACACCTTCTGCCACTCCTATTTTATGCTCATCTGCCCAAGCAAACTCTCCTTCAACTTTTTCTATAAACTTATCAGCTGGCACTCCACACTGTGGACACTTTTCTGGTGCTGCTTCTCCTTCATAAATATATCCACATACTGTACATACAAATTTTTTCATAATAAAAATCCTCCCTAAAATTACTTATTTTTTTATTTCTAATCCCATCTTATGGGGTTATTATCATTTTTAATTATTAATTCATTTTTGCATTCTCTTGTTTACAATTATTATTATATAATAATTACTATTAATTATCAATAGCTTTTTTAAAATAAATTTAAAATTTTTTCCTTCTTGTATAAAAATGAATTGAACTGTGATATCTTTTCAAATAATATATAAATAATATCTAGTGAGAGGAGACTAATTATGAAAAGAATTAGTGTTATAGATATAGGTTCTAATTCAATAAGACTTGTTATCGTGGATATAAATAATGAATATTTTAAAGTTATAGATGAGTTTAAAGAAACAGTGAGACTTGGTAAAGATATAAATAAAAATGGTAGCTTATGTTCTAAAAGAATGAAAAAGGCCATAGACACTTTAGGTTTTTTCAAGAAGCTTTGTGATGAATTAAGTGTTGATGAAATAATAGCTGTAGCCACTGAAGCTGTAAGGAAAGCATCTAACAGAGAAGAGTTTATACGAAATGTTTATAGGGAAACCCAAATAAATATAGAAATAATTGATGGTAATATGGAGGCTTACTATGATTTCCTAGGTGGTATAAATAGCTTAAATATTAGTGATTGTCTTATGATTGATATAGGTGGTGCAAGCACTGAACTTATAGAGGTTAGAAATAAACAAATTAAGAATTCTATAAGCTTTCCTTTTGGAGCACTAAGTCTAGCAGAAAAGTTTAAACTGTCTGGCAAGGGGTGTATGATTAACGAAAGCCATCTTAAAGATTATATTAAGGAGTTTTTTATTAAAGCTCCATGGATAAAGAATATAAGAGGTATTCCGTTAGTTGGAATTGGTGGTACTGTAAGAAATATAGCAAAAATACATAGAAGAAAAATCAAATATCCATTTGATACAATTCATAACTATCAAATGACTCCAGAACAAGTAAAGGAAATATATAATTTTGTTGTTTGCAAAACCATAAGCTCTAGAAAGAAGGTAAAAGGACTTTCTATAGATAGAATAGATATATTTCCAAATGCAGTCTCTGTTGTAAATGCTGTAATGGAATACTGTAATATTTCTGAAATATATGTAAGCTCAAAAGGCTTAAGAGATGGAATTTTGTATAGCTATATTTTAAAAGATAATTCTATATTAGACGATGTATTAGATTTCTCCTTAAGAAATATTATGATAAATTATAACGTTAATATAGTTCATGCCGAGAGAGTATTTAATATGTGTTTATCTCTATATACTCAATTAAAAAGTTTAATTAAAGCTCCAAGAGATTTTTCAAAAATACTAAAGGTTTCTTCCCTGTTGCATGATTGTGGTATTACCTTAGATTATCATAATCATCATAAACATTCTTTTTACATGATTTTAAATTCCAGTTTATATGGGCTTTGCCATAAAGACATTTTGATTTCTGCATATATTGCAGCGCTTCACAGAAAACAGGATTTTGCCTTAACTGAACCCTACCATAAAAAACTTATAAAAAGAGAAGAACTACAAATAATTGAAAAATTAGGAGTGCTTCTTCAAATATCAGAAAGTCTGGATAGAGGTTTGAATGGCAATGTAGGGCGGGCAGATGTTATTATTAATGAAAGCTCCGTAACATTAAAGCTTCACTCTAAAAATCATTCTTCCTTAGAAATTAATGAAGCCTTAATAGCTTCAGATAAATTTAAGAAGCTGTTTAAAAAGAAGCTTATTATAGTAGGTGATTAATATTTTATGACCTATCGGTCTGCGGGCTTGTCAGCTCTTTGATAAGTATTAATTTAAAGGAATTTCGCAAAAGCGAAATTCCCTCCTTCAGCAGTGGGATGAAGACATTTTTAAAGTTTCATATGTTTTAAGCTTCCGCCATTTTTAATCATTAAAATTTCTGCAAATATGCTTATAGCAATTTCATTTGGTTCATTGCCTCCAAGCTTTAGCCCTATAGGAGCATATACCCTCTCTAAGGCCTCTTTATCTACTCCTTTTTCTTTAAGCCTATTCATCATATTTATAACTTTTCCCTTACTTCCTATCATACCTATATATTTAGCCTTTGAATTAATTACACTCTCTAAAGCTATTTCATCACATAAATGTCCCCTGGTTACTATTATTATATAGGTGTTTTCATCAATGGGATATTTACTTAAGTTTTCCTTAAAATCTCCTGCAATGGTTTCTTCTACATCTTTAAATCTTTCTTTATTTGCATATTCTTCTCTATCATCAAATACTACTGTATAGTAATTTAAAAACTTACTAACTTTTGCAAGCTCCATACCTACATGTCCACCCCCAACTATTAAAAGTTTAGGTGTGGGTAAAAAGGATTTTACAAATACTTTAGTTTGTCCTCCACAATCCATTTGCAAGCCCCCCTCACCGGTTTGCAATGCATAAGTAAATTCCTTACTTGTACCCTTTTCCATACACTCTAAGGAATCTTTGATAGCTGTATATTCAAGTTTTCCTCCACCTATAGTTCCGTAAGTTGTACCATCTTCAAATACAGCCATCATTGCGTTAATTTTCCCCGGAGAGGATCCTTGAACTTCAGTTATCATTGCCAAGGAACATTTTTTATTTTCATGGACTTTCTTTAGTACTTCTTCCATTATCCTTGCTTCCATGTTAATTAACCCCCAGTTTTTTAGTTATAATATTACTTATATTATAATTATATCCTTTATTTTCTATTTCTTAAAGCAGATATTATTCTCTCTGGGGTTGCTGGAAATTCAGTTATATTTAACTTAAGAGCATTATTTATGGCATTTATAATAGCTGGAGCTATTCCATTTGTTGCAATTTCACCAACACTCTTTGCACCATAGGGGCCGTATTCATCTGGATATTCAATTAAATCCATATTTACCTTAGGCATATCTGGAGCATTTATTAAATGGTATTTACTAAAGCTGTTACTTTTAATTCTTCCATTGTTATCTATTTCTATTTCTTCTGTCAAAGCATAACCTATGCCCATTTGTGCCGCTCCTTGTATTTGCCCCTCTACAAAGGTTTTATTTATAGCTCTTCCTATATCATGTACAGCTAATATCTCATTAACTTTAGTCATTCCAGTCAAAGTATCCACTGTAATCTCTGCAAATACCGCTGCATATACCCCTGGATTTGCTGGGGAATGATAAGTGTAAGTTACAGACATATCATCACTAAACTTTTTCTCAGCTAAAACCACTATTTCTCCATAACTTAAAATCTTATCTTCATCGTTTTTATTCCATACCCTTTCATTTTTTATAACTATATCTTCTTCACTGCATTCGAGTATTTTAGTAGCATAACTTTTTATTCTTTCCTTAAGTAATTCTGAAACTTTTTTAGCTGCTCCTCCATTTACATAGGTGACCCTACTTGCTTGGGTTCCTGCTGAATCATAAGGAGTTACAAAAGTATCTCCCTCCAGTGCTGTTACTTTTTCAATATCCATATCTAAGGTTTCCGCTACTATTTGCCTCATAACAGTTACAGTTCCACATCCTAAGTCATGTACTGTTTCCTTCAAAAGTACACTTCCATCAGTATCCATTTGTATTGTAGCTGTAGTAAAATCTGGGTATGCTCCATAATATCCATTTCCATGGGTAACACAAGCCATTCCAACTCCTGTGGCATATCTTCCATCAAAATGTGTGTTACTCCATCTTTTCTTCCAGTTAAACTTTTCTACCCCTCTACTTACACAATCAACTACTCTAGCGTTACCTAAATCCACTCCCTTAGCTAAATCTTTATCATAGGGATGTACTAGATTTTTAAGTCTGAATTCTGTAGGATCCATGTTTAATTTCCTCGCTGTATTATCTATATTTATTTCAGTAATAGCATGTATTTGAGGTGCTCCATATCCTCTGCAGGCTCCTCCTATAGGGGTGTTTGTATAAACTACGTGTGCTGTGTATTTTTGATTTTCTATTCTATAAAGCCTAGATAGTTTTTTACCCATAGACATACAAAGTGCATCTCCATTTGTAAAATATGCTCCAGTATCTACTATCACTTCAATTTCTCTTCCTAAAATATCTCCATCCTTTGTCACAGCAGTTTTCACATTTCCTATAACATTATGTCTTGTTCTGCTGCCTACTATAGTTTGATTTCTATCCATTTGAATTTTAATAGGTCTTTTTAAGTCTAAAGCTACATAGGCACATATTGGTTCTACTATAGGATGAGTTTTTCCACCAAAGGAACCTCCCATAGGTGACTTTATTACCCTTATCTTTCTTTTAGGTATATTAAGTGCATCAGACACTACAAGCTGGCTTTGAAAAACCTCCTGGCATGGAGAATAAATTATTATATTATTAAATTCATCTATTTTAGCTATTGCCAAATGAGTTTCCATAGCTGCATGATGTATTTTAGGTGTAATTATAGTGTCCTCAATTATTAAATCAGCTTTTTCAAAAGCTCTTCTGCTATCTCCATATTCGATTTCCTTATCCATTACATGATTATTATTTTCTTCATGAATTTTAAAGGAATTTTTATTAAGAGCTTCCCTAGGGTCTACAACTACAGGAAGTCTCTCATATTCCACTTTTATGAGCTTAACTGCTCTTTCAGCAGTTAGATTATCTTTAGCAACTACAAGCGCTACTCTATCTCCCACAAATCTTACTTCACTATCAAACATCAACTCGTCTTTTATTGTTTCTAAAGCTTCATACCATCTATGTGAATTATAATAATTTTTAGGCGTATTTTTATGTGTGTATATCTTTACAACCCCAGGCAGCTTTTCCGCTTCATCTGTATCTATACTTTTTATTATTGCATGAGCTACATCACTTAATAAAAGTTTTCCATAAAGCATACCTTCAAGTTTCATATCACTTACATATTTCAGTTTCCCTGTCACCTTTTCATTTACATCATGTACTGGAACATAGTTTCCTATATATCTAAATTCCTCTGCCATATTATCACCATCCCGTTATTCAAATATATTTCTAAAGACGTTCTCGGCAAGTCCCCTTATTGCTTCTCTTTTATAAGGTCTCGATTGTCTTGTAGGTATAGACAGGTCTACTTGTTTTTGAAGAACATTTTTAAATTCTTCTAAAAGATTATTTGTAAAAGCTCTGCCTTCTAATAATTCCTCAGCTATTTTAGACCTGAAAGCCTTAGGCCCTAATGACCCTATTGATACTTTTACATCTTTAATTTTATCCTCATATTTCAATGATACTGAAATACTTAATTTTGAAATTGTTACAGTACTTCTGCTTCCTATCTTTGCAAATGAAGTTTTATATTCTTTATATTTTAAAGGAACTAATATTTCAGTAATAATTTCTCCAAGTTTTAAATTATTCTTTTCTAATCCTATTACTACATCATCCAGTTCCCTAATATTCTCTTGTCCAAATTTATTTATGGTTTTCACTTTAGCATCCAATGATAAAAGTGCTGGGATGGAATCTGCTGCAGGAGATGCATTCGCTATATTTCCAGCTATAGTTGCAGTATTCCTTATTTGGGTAGAGCCAACTTTTTCTGCAGATTCCTTTAAACATTTGAAGTATTTATTTGTTATAGGACTATATTCTATTTCTAAAAAAGTAGTATTTGCACCTATCTTTAAAAAATTATCTTCTTCTTTTATATATTTAAGTTCTTCTATCCCCGAAACATCTATTATGTTAATATTGTATAGTCCTTTTTCTCTCATCTTTATAATAAAATCTGTACCCCCAGCTATAAAGTAAGTATTATCATCTATGTTTTTAAGTAAAGATTTAAGCTCTTTTAAGTTCTTTGGAGTTTCTGCTTTCATAGTCATAATTTTACCTCCCATAAATCTTTATTATTTTTCTACAGTAATGGCATCTATAACTGCTTCAATTATTTTGGTATATCCTGTACATCTGCATAAGTTTCCTTCTATAGCTCTTTTTATATCTTCAGATGTAGGATTTGGATTTTTCATAAGAAGAGCCTTACAGGACATGAGCATTCCTGGTGTGCAGAATCCACATTGTACTGCTCCTTTTTTTATAAAGGACTTTTGCAACTGATCAAGTTCTCCATCCTTCTCTAAGTATTCTATAGTAAGTATTTCTTTATCTCTTGCTTGTATCCCAAGCACCATACAAGAATTTACTGCTTTACCGTTCATTATAACTGTACAAGCACCACATTCTCCTTCACTACATCCCTCTTTTGTGCCTGTGAGTTCTAAATCTTCTCTTAATATATCAAGTAGCCTTTTAGCTGGATCTATATCTAATTTATAATTAATTCCATTTACTTTTAAGTTTATTAGCATTTCTTTTCAGCTCCTTCATATTCATTCTTTAAATTAATGTTATCATTTAAAAGTCTAAAAAAAGTCATAAAATCACTTCATATTTGTATTTTTAGTAAAAGGCGATGTTTATAATATTAAAACATCGCCTTTTATTTAGACTTTACCTACATCGGCCCAAAATTTATAGCTACTGCTCCAACAAGTATTATTGCAGTTGTAATCCATATCAATGCCATAAATGGCATTATAAATTTAAACCACTTATTAAATGGAACTTTTGTATATGCCAAGAATGCTATTAATCCACCTACCGTAGGATAGCATAAATTTGATAATCCATCTCCAAATTGGAAGGCTAAAATAGCTATTTGTCTATTAAGATGTATTAAATCTGCAACAGGAAGCATTATAGGTAATGTTACAACTGCCTGACCACTTCCTGAAGGTACAAAGAAATTTATTATTGTTTGAATTATAAACATCCCTATTGCATTTACTGTTGGTGACATACCACTTAATAGCGAAGCTAAACCGTGAACTATAGTATCTGATATATGTCCCTGTTCCATTATAACTTGAATTGACCTTGCTAATCCTACAGCCATTGCTCCAACAAATATAGCTCTTCCACCTTCTAAAATTTCGCTAGCTATTTTATTAGCATTATATCCTGCAACTATTCCTCCAATTATAGCTCCTATAATATACACCGCTGACATTTCAGTCATTCCCCATTTCCACTGTATAGAGCCATATACTATAATTCCTATAGTTGCAGCAAAAATTAATAATACTATCTTATGTCTTGATGTAAGTTTTATTTTTTCATCCTTTTGACCTGCACTTAAATGTCCTAAATCCATCCCGTATACTATACTTTTTGTTGGATCCTTTTTTATTTTAGATGCATATCTTACGATAAACAAAATAGCCACTGCCATAAATACTATAAATACTATCAACCTATAACCTAATCCAGAAAACATAGGTAGCTGTGCCAAGCTTTGACCTATACCTGTAGTCCAAGGATTAGTACATCCTGCTGACCATCCCATTACAATCGATACAAGGGCAATGTATATTCCAACCAAAACATCATACCCAAGTTCTAATGATATAGCTACACACAAAGGTGCAAATGGTATGGCTGCCTCAAGCATTCCTGGAAATGCCCCAAGACAACCAAAGAATATCATTATAGCTACTAAAACTACTGAACCTTTTTCCTCACCCATGGCTTGCCTTAGTTTGAATAATGATGCTTTTATAGCACCTGTTCCATCAAATACCCTGATAGCTCCCCCTATTATTAGAATCATTATAATTAACTGAGAAGCTGCTTGAATTCCTAATGGAATAGCCTTGAAAAAGTTGAAAAAACTTATTGGAGTTTGATTTATATATTTAAAGCTACTTGCATCTACTATAGTTTTTCCATTTACCGTTATTCTCTTAAATTCACCAGCTGGAACTAAATAAGTCATAACAGCTACTATAGCTACCAAAATGAATAGCACAACAAATCCATCTGGCATTTGAAACTTTCTCTTAACTGGCATCTTATTTTCCTTTAACATTTAATATTCCTCCCCAAAAATATATTTAGTTAGATATTATTAATGTCAGCCTAAAATACATACTTTTTACTTTAGTACTTTATTGAGAAACTTTCGATATATTTGCATCCATGTTTATCTAATTATTTTTGTTCATTTCTTCCCTTACTCTATTTAAAATCTCATTTGATTTTATAAGTTCATAGGCTTTCCTTATATCTTCTGTTAGATTTCTATCCTTATCATAAAATGGAATAACTTCTCTTATAGTTTCATATGCAACTTTGGTACCTCTTCCTTGATGAATGTCATTTCTTAAGTCAATTGCTTGAGCTGCATGAAGCATTTCTATTCCTAATATATATCTTAAATTATCAACAATTTTTCTAGTCTTTTGTACCACATATGGTGAGTTATTAGCATGATCTTCTATATCCCCTGCAACAGAAAAGAAGTCACTAGTTGATGGATTTGATAAATGTCTTATCTCAGCATCTAATGATGTAAATGCCTTTTGTATGGTTCCATAGCATATTACATTATCTGCTGGAGATAAAAATCTTGGAAGCTTTGTAAAATCAGGAGTACTTAATTTAATAGTTCTATAACAGCTGACTTTTGACAAGTGGCTTAATGCAATTCCTAACATTTCAAAACCAAGTACCCAAGTAGTTGGTTCAAAATTTGAACAAGATATCATTCTTCTTTCATCTAATATTACACAAGGATTATCATCTGATGAATTCATTTGTATCGTTAAATATTTTGTTACGTATTCAAGCGCATCTCTTACAGATCCATGCACATGTGCGGAGCCTCTAAAGCTTAGAGGATCTTGTACTGGCTTTTTCCAATCTGGTTCCCAAATATAACTACCCTCAAGATATTTTGTTATTTTTTCTGCACTATATCTTTGTCCTGGAAATGGTCTAGCTTCATGAGTTTTAGGATCAAGTGGTGAAGTATTTCCATTAAGCCCTTCAAGAGATAATGAATATACTATATCTGCAATGTCCAGTAAATCCTCTACATCTTTTACTACTAATGCACCTTCTCCTGCTGCTAGGGCATTTGAACTTACAATTGCAAGTCCATCTTTAGGCCCTAATGTTACAGAATTTAGCCCTGCTCTTTCTAGTGCTTCCTTTGCTGGCATTTTAACTCCATTATAGTAGGCATTTCCTTCACCAAGCATTGTAAGCCCTATATGGGATAAACATGCTATATCTGCTTCTCCTACGGATCCTCTTTCTGGCATAACTGGTGTCACAGTTCTATTTAGCATTTCTCCATACATGAAAGCCACTTCTGGCTGAATTCCCGTACAACCACAAAGCAAGGTATTAAGCCTTGTAAGCATTACTGCCCTAACTTCTTCAATACTTGCCTCAGGCTCTACTGCTACACAATGAGCACGTATTAAATTTGTGTTGTACTCTTGGAAGAAGTCCTTGAACACTCTTTTATCCTTGTTCCAGCCCACCCCTGTATTAAATCCATATACCGGAATATTGCTGTCTGCTAGCTCAAATACAAGCTTTCTTGACTGGAGCAACTTATTTTTTCCTTCTTCACTTATCTCTACTTTGTAACCTTCCCTTGCAACCTTACTAAGATCATCTATAGTTAAATCTTTACCATTCAACACTATTGTCTTTTCCCTCATAGTTAAAACTCTCCCTTCAATCTTTTAATACAGCCCAGGGTCATTACCTCTTTTATAAAATAAAGTATTAGTTAAAAGTCGGCCTTAGCCGACTTTTAACTAAATCATTTATTGTTTATCTACTACAATGTTTCTCCATTAGATTTTGATTCTAATACAATTTCTTCTACTTGAGCAGTTTCAGGATGACAAACTACATCATACTTCTCACTTTTAACTATTATTCTAACTGTACAATAAGCCATAATTAACATCAAAAATAGTATTGGAAATCCTGCAACTGTTGATATTTGCTTTGTGGCATCTATTCCTGTTATTTTTCCTCCACCTGTACATAGAATGTTTATTATAGCCATAGAAGCCATTGCGATCCCCCAGTATATCTTAAGTGATCCTGGTGCTTCTTGGTTCTCGTCATTGTATGCAGTACTTGTTAAAGATGCAACTGTTGAAGTCATAGAATCACAAAGTGTTACTATTGAAATAAATATAGTTATTACAAAAATCCAAGAAATAACCTTAGAAAGTGGATAATGGCTTAAGAACGCAAATACTGAGGCTTCTAGTCCACCCTTTTGTATAGCTTCCCATAATCCACCACCAGTTAATTGAACATTTATTGCAGCTCCTCCAAATACAGCAAACCAAACTATACCAAATATTGCAGGACAAACTAGGTTTACAATTACAAATTCTCTTATAGTTCTTCCTTTACATAGCGAAGCAAAGAACATTCCTTCCATTGGAGCATATGCAAGCCATATTGCCCAATAGTATATAGGCCACCATCTTGGCCATTCTGAACCTTCAATGGGACTTAAGTAATGAGTTCTTGTAAAGTAATTTTGAATAAAATCCCCTACTCCTTGTGTTCCCATTTTTAATATAAATGTAGTTGGTCCAACAACTAATATAAATACCATTAAGAATAGATATATTTTTGAGTTTTTATCTGATAACCATCTTATACCCTTTGTAAGGCCTGTCCAGCTACAGAATATATATGCTACTACTAAAAGTGCTAACAATATAACCCATAGAGTTTTTCCTGTTTGTATACCTGTAAGTACATTAAGCCCACTTCCCATTTGCATAGCTCCAACTCCAAGTACTGCTGCTACGGCACCTACCATTGCAAACATACAAATATTATCTACTACTGCTCCTACAGTTCCATAAACCTTTTTCCCAAAAATAGGGTAAAGCAATGAACTTATTTGATATGGAAGTTTCATATTGTGCACACAAAAAGCTATACCTAAACCTGCTATTGCATACATGGCATATGGAATAAACGTCCAGTGAATAAATGATGTGGTCATAGCGAAATTTGCAGCAGCTTCACTTCCTGGTTTTAGTCCCAATTCCTTTGGAGGGTTCATAAAGTGAGTTATTGGTTCTGCAATTCCCCAAAAGCATATTCCAGTAGCTATACCTGCGCAAAGTGTTATTGCAAACCAATCCCAATACTTAAGCGTGGGTTTTGCATCAGGTCCTCCAAATTTTATATCGCCATACTTAGAAAACATAAAAAAAATACAAATAAACAAAAATAAGTTACCAGATATTTGGAACAACCATCCGAAATCTTCAAACGCAAACTGAACTATTTTATTTTGTGCATTATAAAATTGCTCTGGTGCCACTACCCCTGTAATAATTGCAATTAAAAGTATTACGCTCATCGGTATAAATATAGACCATCTAATATGAGCTTTGACCTTTGATTTTTCCATGCCCTTTTCCCCCTTACATTATTTATTATTTTAATTTTCTAAAGATTTAAAATTTCATTTATAGTTTATCAGGCTTTAGTCAAAAAAAAGTCAAAAAGTTATTATAAAAATAAGCCTTTAATAAAATTAAAGGCTTATTTTTATAATATTTATCCTTTGTTTTATGCCTTCTAATATGTCATATTCTTGTGGATTCTTTAGTAACTTATAATATGTCTCAGCTTTTACAAAAGCCTTTAAAGCTTCTGTATTATCTTTAGACTTTGATAAAATTAATGCAAGTATTCCATAAGCAGAGGCCTTTTCCCATATTACATCCATTTTTTCATACATATTTAATGCCTTTTCTATATATACCTTTGATGTATCAGCTATATTAAGTTCACAAGCTGCATAAGCTGCATGGGTATAAAATATAGGCAGCCCTTGTTTTATATGGTTCTCTTCACACATAGTTATTGCCGTCTCATAGCTTTTTAAAGCTTCCTCAAATTTATTTTCTCTTTTTTTAACCTCACCTAAAAAGTCATAAGCCGCTGCTATATTTAATACATATTTATTTCTATCTCGCAATTCATTAAATCTATCTATGGATTTTTTCAAGATATCTTCAGCTTCTTCATACTTGCTTTGCATTATCTTTTGGAACCCTGTAAGCCTATACAAAATAGGTATTTCTTCTTTTAAATTATTTTCAATTGCAATATCTAGTGCTCTTTTTAAATACTTGTCCATTTCAACTGAATTATATATATTCATTGAATAATATATCAGCTGCTTATATGAATTAAGTATATGTGATACATCAACCTCTGAAGACCCTTCATTTATTATATTCTCCATTATTTTCACACCCTCAGTATATCTTCCTCTTCTAATATAGTCTCTTCCAATCATATACTGCAGAGTAATTTTGAGCTCCTTCAATTCCTTCCTGTTGTCAGAAGTTTCTTTTATTTCATAGAGTATATTATTAAATCTTTTAAATTTATCATAGGCTTCTACATCGGTTAAAAATCCTAAAGTTGTATTTTGTAATTCCTCATTTACTACAGGGAATAACTCATGATGACTTTGAAGGTACATATTTAGTTCCTTTATCATATATTTTAAGGATTTGAGCTTATTTCCGCTTCTTTCAAAATGGTATATAAGTTTAGAATTAAATATGTTATCTGCTAGGTTATGTTTTAAATTCTCTTCAATTAATTGTCCTATTTTTTCATGCAATATCTTTTTTTCAAATAATCCTGCTTTAGAATACACAAATTCCCTCATCTTTTGATGTGTAAATTGAATATTTATATTTTCATTTTCAAAGCTTTCTTTTATAATGCATTTATTTTTCAATTCTCCTATTATGTCAATAAGTTCAAAATCATCATAATTACATAACTCTTTTAAGTTCTGAAAATTTACCTTATCAAAAAATACAGATATTATATTTAAAATTTTTCTCTCGTCCTTATTTAAACTATATAATCTAGTTTGAAGTATGTTTTCCATTTTAGGCGAAATCAAATTAAAATCTTTACTTTCTTTTATATTATTTAACACTTCCGTTATAAAAAATATATTACCTTCAGTTTCTTCATATATAGCTTCTATTTTTTCATTATCCAAATTGAAATTTGGTATATATTTCGATATAAATTCAACGGTCTGTTCCTTATTCAGCCTATGCAGCTGAATTTCACTTATAAGATTTTTAACTTTAAGCTGATTTAAGAAATTTATAATTTTATTATTATATTCTTCCCTTGATACTAATATAGGAAGTATATTGCCATTTCTATTTTGTAGTATTAAATTTTTCAGCATAGTTATACTCAGCTTATCTATCCACTGTATATCATCAAAAAATAGTATTAGCTTTTTATTTTTAGTACACTCATTTAATATTTTTATAGCCGCTTCCTCCGCTGCTTGATATTTTATCATATCCATACTTTTATAAATATTTGCATGATTACCCTTATCAAACTGAAATGTTGGGAAGATACAGCTTATTATTTCTATAAGTTCTTGTGATACTTTTACATTTTCAGAGTTTATTATATTAGAAATTTGATTAAATACGTTATTCCATGGTTTCAAAAGATATTCTTCCTCTGCTTGATAACATACAGTACTTATAACATTTATTTTATTAGTATTTATTGTGCTTAAAAATTTACATATTAAGCTACTTTTCCCTATACCCGCTTCCCCAATTACAATAGGTGCTCTTACAGGCTTATTTAATATAAAATTATTATAATTATTCTTAAGTAAATTTAATTCTTTATTTCTTCCATAAAAAAAACTAAATTCATCACATTCTTCAGAAACCTTTCCAGAACTTTTTATGTTTATTATTTCTTTATATAAATTTATGGTTTTTTCATCTGGTGAAACTTCTAATTCCTTTTTTAATAAATCTAATAGTTTATTATATATATATATTGCTTTATCATATTTCCCCTCTTCTTTATATGAATACATAATTGTTCTATATGCTTTTTCATTATATTCATCTACTAGTATAAGAGCTTTACAGTATTTCTTTAATTTTGTTATATTTCTGCTACTCTCATAAACTTCAATTATCTCTTGAAGCTTATGAATATATAAATCTTTATAATACTCTCTAAGCTCCAGTACCCATTCCTCAAAATGCTCTTCATATTTCAAATAAAATCCTTCTAAAAAATCTCCTTTATAAACCTCTATACTCTCTTCAAAATTTGATGATAAAAATCTTTCTATATCTACTTCTACATTTATTTCTGGATTTAACATAATCACAGATCTTTTTGGTGAAACAAGAACTTCTTCATTAAATATCCTTTTTATAGAATAAACAGCATTTCTTAAATTTTTCTTAGCTACTGCTTCTTCCAAATCACCCCATAAAAGATTTACAATTGTATCTCTAGAAGCTTGTTTATAAAGAACCATATAAAAAATTAATGCTTCTGCCTTTTTAAATGGAAAATTTATTTTTTCTCCATTCTTAAATATCTCGGGATATGCAAAAAGATTTACTTTTATATTTGTCATTTTATCACCTTTATCTTAATATTATAAAAATTATTCATAATTTAATAATACCATTAATTTCAAGGAAAATTAATACTCTTTTTATATATAATAACCAAACAATGCATATATTTTCACATTATAGTTTGTAATATGTAAAAAAGCAGTGGCAAACTTCCGCCACTGCTTTCTTATACTACTATTAAGGGTATAAAATCATCATATTCATCCATCATGTATTCATCATACATCCTATTGCCCATAAATTTTAAAATTATATCTTCTCTTTTGTAGCCTTCCTTATACAACTTCAACTGCTTAATTATCTTCTTAGCCTTACTTTTATTTAAGTGAAGTATTTCTTCAATTTCTTCTAAAGTATAAAAGTCCTTACAAAAAAGCTCATTTAACTTTTCTTGAAGTTCTAGTTTATACTCAAGATCAACTTTAGAGTCCTTATGAGGACTATTTTTACCTCTGTGATGCTCCGAACAAAGATACTTATAATTTACTTCACAATCCAATCCACCCTGGCATCGGTTGATTATGTGGTGTATTTCGGCCTTCTTGCCGCATACTTCACACTTAAGCAACAAGTTCACTCCTTTTTTATAATTTATTTTTGTAATTTATAAATCATAGTTATTTATATTAATTTACTTATATTAATTATACTATTTTTTTTTATAAATTCCAAAATCCTTTTTCTGGTGAGAGGATTTTAAAAATAAATTACTTAAGACTTTCATATACTTCCTTTAAATTACTCTCCATACTTTGTATGTAGTTTTTATTATCTTCACTGGATTCCACAGTATATATAGTTTTTATATCTGCGCCAACTTCCTTTGCTAAAGTTTCAGATACTTTGGGGCTTACCATATCTTCTACAAATATTGTTTTTACCTTATTTTCTTTGCAGTAATCTGTAAGTGTCTTAAGTTTTTTAGGGGTTGGTTCTCCCTCTGCAAATACTCCTTCTACACTATTTTGCTTTAATCCAAAATCTCTACAAAAATATGCAAAAGCAGCATGCCCAGTAACAAAATTTTTATTTTTTAAAGCCTGAAATTTAGGTTGATACTCATTTAATAACTTATCTAGTTCACCTTCAAATTGTTTATAATTTTTTTCATAAAAGTCTTTGTTTTTTTCATCAATCTTTATTAATACATCCGCTATATTTTTAGCTTGAACTTTTGCGCTAGTAAGTCCTAACCATGTATGTGGATCATAATCTCCATGCTCCTGATCTTCTTCACTCTCATGTTCTTCAACTTCTATAGCCTCAACATTTTTGGATGATTCCACTTTTACTAAATCTTTATTTTGAAGATTAGAAATTACTTTGTCTACCCATGGCTCCATATTAAGTCCATTATAAACAAATATATCCGCATTTTCTATATTTATTAAATCCTTTGCTCTCGGATCGAAATCATGTGGTTCACTACCGTTTGGAATAATCGTCTCCACTTGAACTTTATCTCCTCCTACAGCTTCTGCAAATTCCTTTAGAGGATTAAATGTAACAGCAATTTTTATTTTTTCATTTCCATTTGATTCTATCTTAGTAGTTTGTTTTGTATCAGTATTCTTATTACATGCCACCAAAGACATCATTAATAATATAACAGTAATCAAATATAATAGTTTTTTCTTCATAACTTTCCTCTCCTTAAAATCATTACTTGCAAATGATTTGCATCTTAATAATATTATTCCACAATTTTACTGATGTCAAGTATATTTTTTAAGGATGTTGCAAATAATTTGCAAATAGGTATATAATATTTATGATACTTTCAAGAAAGGAGTTAATCTATGATTGAGATAAATAATTTACATTTTTCCTATAGCGGAAAGCAGCCTTATATTTTAGAAAATGTAAATTTGAATATACACCAAGGGGATTATATTTCCGTAGTTGGAGAAAATGGCAGTAGCAAAAGTACCCTTGTTAAGCTCATTTTAACTTTATTGAAACCATGCAGTGGTAATATAAATTTGCATACAAATAAAATAGGATATGTTCCTCAGCGCGGAGAAAACTTTAATTCAGAGTTTCCTATAACTGTAGAGGAAATATTGAAGCTTCATCAAAGGGTCCTAAAAAGAAAAGAAAAAAATCTTATACAAGATTCGCTATCCCTTGTTGGAATGGAAAATTTTAAAAAACACCTAATAGGAAATCTCTCTGGAGGCCAACAGCAAAAGGTGTTTATAGCAAGAGCTATTATGGGCAATCCTGACATTATAATACTTGATGAACCTTCAACTGGAATTGACACCAAAAGTCAAGGAGATATATATTCATTTTTAAAAAACTTAAATACCAAATTGGGTACAACTATATTGTCTGTTGAGCACAATATAGATGCAGTACTGAAGTATTCAACTCATGTAATTAGAATGGATAGAGGGAGCGCTTATTTTTATGACATATCCGATTATAAAAAGTATTTAAATGATTCTAAAAACCATTCCCCTAACTGTGATTGCTTAAAACTTGTAAACAAATAATTTTTAGGAGGTTACTATGCTTCAATATACATTTATACAAAATGCACTTATAGCAGCCTTCTTAATTGCACTGCTTTGTCCTTCTGTAGGAACATTTTTAGTGCTTAAGAGATATTCTATGATGGGAGACACCCTATCTCATGCTTCCTTTGCAGGGGTAGCCATAGGTCTTGTGGCAGGCTTTAATCCCATATTAAGTGCCTTTATATTCACTTCTATATGCGCTATATTTATAGAAGTATTAAGAAATTATTACAAAAAATATTCAGAGCTTATACTTGTAATTGTAATGACATTATGTTTAGGAATTGCTATAACGCTGATAAGTACAGGAAAAGCTTCTGCAAATGTTAATTCATTTTTATTTGGAAGTATACTTACTGTTACTCGTGAAGATTTATATACTATATTAATATTAAGTATAGTATGTATTTGTTTGTTAATATCTTTATTTAATAAAATTGCCTATGTTACATTTGATGAGGATGGCGCAAAAATAGCAGGGCTAAATATTAAACTAATAAATTATATTTTTGCTCTTTTAGTAGGAACTACCATTGCTGTTTCCATGAGAATAATGGGGATACTTGTAGTCTCTTCTATGATAGCGGTGCCAGTAGCTACAGCAATGCAATTAAACAAAGGATTTAGGCTTACATTTATATATTCTTTAATATTTGGACTTTTAGATATAATGGTTGGACTATTCACCTCATTTTACATAGATTGTGCCCCTGGTGGAACCATTGCCATTACTTCAGTTGTAATACTTATAATTACTATAACCTTCTCAAAAATAAAATGTACAAACTAATACTTTGTCATTACATAAATTACCATAACATACTTTAGTTAATACAAATTGACAGTTAATAATGTTTATTATATAATATACTTAATCTATAAGAAGGATGGTGTTTATGAATAATATTACTGCTATTTTTAAAGAAAAAAAATTAAAACTTACTCCTCAACGTATTGCAGTATATAAATATCTTAAATCCACAGTGGAACACCCTTCTGCAGAAACTATTTATAAGGCATTACAGCCTGAGTATCCTACAATGAGTTTAGCAACGGTATATAAAGCCTTAAAAACTCTTGTGGAAGTAGATTTAGTGCAAGAGCTGAATGTTGGAGAAGGTAATTTTAGATATGATGGAAACACTTGTCCTCACTCCCACATACAATGTTTACAATGCGGAAGAGTAGAAGATATTAAAGATGTATGTTTTTCAGATTTAAATGAAAAAATTGCACCTTATACAAATTATGAGGTTCTTACAAATCAAATTTATTTTTATGGTCTTTGTAATGAGTGTAAGCAAAATAAAGATACATTAACAGAAGCAGACTAATATTAGCCTGCTTCTTCTATTAGTTCTTTCCATTCATTTCCCGTATGCTTTTTATTTAATACTCCTTTTACTTTATTTGAGAATCCCTTCTGAATTTTTTCAGGCAAATTGTACATAAATAGTATACTGTTTTCATTACTTTCCTCTAAATGCTTTACCACTAAAGCAGAATTTCCCTTAAACACCTTATTTGCTTCTATATTTCCTGTTACAAATCCTTGCTTAGCTAACTTTTCCTGCATCTTCTTACCGTATACAAATTCTATAAATTTACCTACTTCGTTAGCATTTTTTGATTTAAGAGGTATACACAATAAACTATTTACAATAACAGGTACATTTTCTTTAATAGATGTTGATTGAGCATAGCTAGTTATTAACCCTATATTTTTCTTTTCAAGTTCCTTCATATAATATGATATAGTTATGAGCATAGGTATTTCTCCTTCAGTAAGCTTATTTATTGAAGCCTTATTTCCCATTTCAAAAGTACTCTGAGTAACTACTCCCTGTTTAGCTAAACTGTCCAAATAATTAAACATATTTTGAATTTCTTTTTTTTCTAGATATTTTCCCTTTGAACTATTGTATATGTTGTCTATATCATACATATTACTTGTATTACCAGCTATAAGTGCTGCAATTACATTGTTTACATCAACATCTTCTGTAACCAATACTGGAATTTTAATAGACTCCTTATTTACCTTTTTCATCACTTCATATGCTTCACCTAATGTTTTTGGAGGATTTACATTATACTTCTTTAGCGCATCCTTATTGTATGCAACTTCTAAAGTATACGGAATTAGTGATATTCCATAGGATTTATCTAAATATCTTCCATAAGAACTAACTACCTTATAATACTTTTCATTTAATTTTATCTTATCATGATAAGACTGTACATCTTGGAGAAGTCCTTTATTTTGCATTTCTATCATTTTATTTCTAGAGGTAAATATTATATCTCCTTCTTGTTTATCTCCATCGTTCATTATGCTTTCTCCAAGTGAGCTATTAATAATAATATTAACGTCCTTATTTTCTTTCTTATATTCATCAATTATAGCTCTTAATATACTAAGAGAATGGTTATCTTTAATTTCCACTTGCATTACTAAGTCCTTATTTTTATTTTCTTCCTTCTTTCCTCTATTGCAGCTTATAAAAGCTATTGAAATACACACAAGTAATACGAGTACAGTTAAAAACTTCTTCTTTCGAAAGAACTTAGCCATTATATCACCTCAACTTTAACTTTATATAAAGCATTATCTAAAGTATATTGTGTGCATTAATTATGATTTTTATTATATCAAAAAAAAGAAACGGGACCGTTATACGGTCCCAAAGGGGGATGGGGGGTTCTTGCATTAAACAAAATTTTATAAGTTTGCTTAATGCTTAGGAGATTTTATCTCCTTTACAATTATTATGATATCCCGTTTCCTATCTTTTATACATCCATTAAAATTTTTATTTATAAAAATTTATTAACTTATCTATTTCTTGCCCTATTTCTTTTCTTAAGCTTCCAGGTTCCAAAACTTCTGCTTCTCCACCGAAACCTAGTATCCAGGATTTTATATCTCCTATGTCATCTAAGAATAAACTTAATATTATTCTTCCATCCCTTTCATCTTCTATAATTTGATTTGGGGACCACTTTATTCCTTTTATGAATTTACTTATCGAACTATTAAATCTTATTTTTACTAAGATCTTTTCTCCTGAAAACACTCCCCACTGCTCTTTCAAATACTTATTTAATGAAAAATCACGAGGTTTTATGAATATAAAATTTACTATTTTAAATTCATAGATTTTAGATAACCTTAAGGCCTCTACTTTATTATTTTCATGACAATAGCAAATTATAAACCATTCTCCATCCTTGTAAATTAAGTTATATGGGTCTATTGTATTTTCTCCTATTTCATTTTTGTTTTCACAAACATATTTTATATTAAGAGATCTTCCCTTATCCATAGAAGTATTTATGTATTCTATCTTTTCATCTAAATTTAATTTACAGCCCACTTTATTTAAATCAAACTTATGGCTTTTATAGATATTATCTAAATCTTCATGCTCTCCTATGCAAGTAGTCTTTATTTTTATAACTGCATTTTTCAAATCTTTCCTTAATGGGAATTCGTCATTACAATTTATTATTTCTTCTGCTACTAAAATTGCATGTAATTCCTCTAAAGTTAATTTGGGAGTTTTCATATAAAATTCTTCATCTATATAAAAACCACCATATCTCCCCTTTTTAGTATGGATAGGTATATTAGCTAGATTTAAATTACTTATATATCTATAAATAGTTTTTTTATCTACATTTAAGGTTTCGGCTAGTTCCGAAGCTGTTGTAAATTTTTTATGTTGTAAAGTTAATAAAAGCTGCATCAAATGGGAAATCTTAGACATGAACTTCTCCTCCTACCTACTTATATATAGACTATCGTCCTTTAACTAATAAATTTTAGTAAATTTATTATAAAAGATAAATAAAATTATATTTTATTCATAATTTTATGATTTATAAAATATAAATATCTTAATTGTACAGATAAGTTAAAGGAGGTATTTATATGTTTAAATCCAATGAAAAAGAAACTCCCATAAATAAAATTGAAACACTTATTGGTGAAGGATGTAGTATTATCGGATCTTTAAAAGGTGATGATTTGCTTAAAATTGATGGATATATAGAAGGTAATATAACATGGCAAAATGATATAATCTTTGGGTCCACAGGATATTGCAAAGGAAATATATACTGTAAAACAGCCTATGTAAATGGTAAAATAGATGGAAATATAACCTGCGAAGAAACCCTCTGTGTTGAGTCTTATGGAAAAATAACAGGCGATATTAATGTAAAAAATATTATAATAAAAGATGGTGGAATTTTTCAGGGCAATTGTTCAATATGTAATGCAGATGATTTTAATAGCTTGGAATAGCATAAAAAATAATAGAAAGACATCTGTCTTTCTATTATTTTTTATTACCCATTCATTGTCCTGCTTAAGGAATAAATTTGTATTATTCTATCTATAAGTATTGCTTTGTCTGGAGTTAACATAGGCTTTAGAGTATAAAGTAGTTGAAGAGTTTTATCTTGCACTGGGGGTATATTAGGCATGTTACCTGTATCCCCTCTATTTTCCAAATTTCCCATAAGTGGATTGTTTGCTCCTAAGCTTTGCATAATGCTATTTAATTGTTCTTGGTCTATATTATTTAACATATCCATAATATTATTGCCATTCATATTGCTCATATTATTGATAGCGCTATTAATATTATTAGGGCTCTGTAAATTTTCTATATTATCATTGCTACCTCTGCGTCTGCTTCTGCCTCTTTCAATGTCTGCATCTCTATCTCTATCACGTCTATGTCTTCTATGTTTAGACATTATAATCCTCCTATATAAAATTAATAAACCTTTCTTTATTAATAAGGAGGGCTAAAAAAGCCCCCCCTAATTAGCTAATATTAGAATCCACAGCATGAACTTCCTAAGTTGTTACCACAACCTAAGCTAAATCTGTTGCTGTAGCATATTAAATAGTATAGAGTAATAAGATACAATATACTGTTGTCTATGCATCCAGTACCACATTCATCGTCATCGTGGTGGCCTCTTCTGCATTTGAATTGAAGTGCTATTAATATTAATATTAATAGGCCGTTGCCTCCGCAACTGTTGCCTGCATAAGCACCTGCTACGCCGTAATCTCTACGGTTTCTGCAACAACATCTTTTTGACATGTTAAACCCCCCTTTCTATGGGCATTGGTCTTTGATTTTATTGTAATCTATTCTTCGGCTTGTGTTCTTGTATTTGCTCCACTTAAGTTCATTATACCGCCTAAGCCATCTCTACCTCCTCCGCATAAGCAGAGAAGTATAAATATAGCTATTATGAATATGAAGTTTCCTCCTCCGTAGCCATTACCATTTCCATAACCACAACCGCAGCTACTTCCATAGCCATTGCCACAGCCTCCACCATAGTTATCACATCCACAGCTACTATAGTTGTTAGTTGGACAGCAATAGTAGCAGCCTTCATAATCATCACAGCAGCATTTCCTCTTATGTTTGCGATGTCTACGTCTTCTGCTACAGCAATCATCATCATCGTCGCAAGGGCAGCATATATAGCCAGAATTCTTGTTTCCTATATTCCCATAGCCGCATAGTATTAATAGTACTATAAGCCATAGAAATAAGTTGTTGGATCCTCCGCCTCCTCCTCCGAGCAATGACTTTGCTGAGAAGTTGCCGTCTTCACTCATTAAAGAGTTTAGCAAGCTGTTGAAATCCACTTTACTTCCTCCTTTCAGAAGTTTCTTCTATTCTTTTGTACTTCTAATATATACTATTCTGCTTTTTTATTTTTGCTACTGTTCTAAAAACATTTTTTTGTGCATATACTTTATTTTCTCTTATAGTTTTATGAAATGATTTATGCATGATTTATGAAATCCTTGATTTTCTTATAAACCATTAAATCTTAACCCCTTGGGTAGATTTCTTATAAATCATTCATAGTATATATTATGAATATGTCAAGAAGTTGTGATTAAAATAATATCTGTTAATAAACATTTTAAAAAAGGTATATTGAAAGTATTAAACTTTCAATATACCTTTAAATGTTTATCCTAAATTTATATATCCTAGCTTTTGAAATAATATCAGAAAAGTAGAAACCGAATTAAATACCATGTGATTAAATACAGAATACCAATATCCCTTCTTATGAATTAGATAGCAGTTAAACAGACCTATTCCAAAAATAACAAAGGATGATTTTAAGTTAAAGTGAGTAGCACTAAACATCAAGCTTGTAATTATAGCTCCTAGTATTACACCAATTCTTTTTTTACAAATTCTTTCAAAAAACAGCCATCTAAATACAAATTCTTCTACTATCGGAGCAAAGATTACAGTAACAGGAATAAGTATGATAAATGTTCTAAGAGGGACCTTTACCATAATTGATACAATTTCTTGCTCTTTTACAGGTAACTTAAAGTAATTAAATACTTGCATCCCGACTGCCCCAAGTATTATTACTATAATATAAGACAGCATAGCATATTTCAATCCCTTAAATAAATTAAATTCTCTTAGTGAAAAACTATATTTTCTGTAATCCTTATAATAAATTTCACTTCTTCTAAAACTAACTATACATATCGTTGTTGCCATAAAAGGAAGAAAATTTTGGGTAAACAAGCTAATCGCTACATATATTAACCCCAAAAACAATAACAAAAACTTATTCGTTCCTTTTTCTCTAAAAACTTTCCATAGTATAAGCAAAGGAGGTAAACAAACCACCACGAATACTATAATATCTTTAGCAAGATTTAGATTCACCTTTTTCCCTCCTTGAAATTGAAATTTACTTTATATTATATTGTTATTTTATCATAAAAATCACTTTCCCTTTATGTATTTGATAAATATTAATAAATAAAAAAATAATAAGGTATGCTTCCAGCATACCTTATTATTTTTTGATGTTTAACCTATATCATCAATCTACTTACATATTTGGCCATTTAATGAAATTTCTATATCATCTAATACTTGTTCTTTACCTATCTTCTTCAAAGTAGAATAAAAAATTATCTTTTCGTCTTGACTCATTCCTAAAGTTTCTCTAATTGTCTTAATACTCTTAGCCATTTCACTCTTTTTTATCTTATCGCACTTAGTAGCTATTATTGTAGACTCATATCCATAGTGCTTTATCCAATTATACATAATTATATCATCTTCAGTAGGCTTATGTCTTGAATCTACAAGCAACATAATCTTCTTTAACTGTGGTCTATTTAAAAGATATGTTTCTATAGTTTTGCCCCACGTAGCCTGCTCTACCTTAGATACTTTAGCATAACCATACCCTGGTAAGTCTACAAAATAAAAACTATTATTTATCATGAAGAAATTAACTAATCTAGTTTTTCCTGGTGTACCACTCACCTTTACTAGCTTTCTTCTATTTGTTAAGTTATTTATTAATGAAGATTTTCCTACATTAGATCTACCTACGAAAGCTATTTCTAACATACTATCTATAGGATATTGATTTATATTCACAGCCGATGTTACAAATTCTGACTGCTTTATTTCCATATCACTTTCACTCCTTACTACTTTCTTCTAAAAGAGCATTATCTAAAACTTCATCAATATACTCAGCTAGAATTATATTTATTTTACCTTTTATGCTCTTTGGAATTTTTAGCAAGTCCTTTTCATTTTCTTTAGGAACTATAATAGTATCGATACCAGCTCTAAAGGCAGCAAGTGTCTTTTCTTTCAATCCACCTATTGCTAGAACCTTACCTGTTAATGTAATTTCTCCAGTCATAGCAACATTATGCTTAACCTTTCTGCCACCTAATGCAGATACCATAGCTGTTATCATAGTTACTCCTGCTGAAGGTCCGTCTTTAGGAACTGCTCCTTCAGGAACGTGTATATGTATATCCTTTTCTTTGTAAAAATCCGGATTTATATTATACTTTTCTGCATGTGCTCTAACATAGCTGTATCCAGCTCTAGCAGATTCCTTCATTACATCTCCCAATTGTCCTGTAAGTTCTAACTTTCCACTACCTGACATAACTGTAACTTCTATTGGAAGTGTATCTCCACCATATCCAGTCCATGCCATTCCCATAACTACTCCTACTTGATCTTCTTTATTTGCTTTTTCGTAGCTATAAATTTCAGGTCCTAGATATTTCTTAACATTATTTATTGTTATATTTATGTTGTCTTTATCCTTTTCAACCATTTCTGCAATAGATTTTCTTATTACAGCAGAAATCTTTCTTTCAAGATTTCTAACGCCTGATTCTCTTGTATAATTTTCTATGATGTAATATATAGCTGATTCGGAAAACTTTATTATATCTTCTCCTAAATTATGTTCTTTAATAATTTTACTTATTAAATGATCCTTAGCTATATAAAACTTTTCTTCAGTTGTATATCCTGATACCTCTATAACTTCCATTCTATCTAATAAAGGTCTTGGAATAGTATCTAATGTATTTGCTGTAGTTATAAATAAAACATTAGAAAGGTCAAACTCTAGCTCTAAGTAATGGTCTCTGAAAGTGCTATTTTGTTCACTATCTAAAACTTCTAAAAGTGCCCCTGATGGATCACCTCTAAAATCATTACTCATTTTATCAATTTCATCTAAAAGAAATAATGGATTTTTAGACTTTGCCTGTCTCATTCCATATATAATACGACCTGGTATAGCCCCTACATAAGTCTTTCTATGACCTCTTATTTCAGCCTCATCCCTTACTCCACCTAAAGACATTCTTACAAAGTTTCTATTTAGTGCATTAGCAATGGATTTACCTATCGAGGTTTTTCCAACTCCAGGAGGTCCTACAAGACATAATATAGGTCCCTTTAGGGTATTACTCATCTTTTTAACAGCTAAATATTCAATTATTCTAGTCTTTACATCTTCTAATCCATGATGTTCAGCTTCTAAAGTTTCCCTAGCAACTTTTATATCAATATCATCCTCTGTTTCATTATTCCATGGAAGTTCTAATATCCAGTCTAAATATGTTCTTATAACCCCACCTTCAGCTGAATATGTACCACTATTTTTCAGTCTATCTAACTCATAAAGTGCTTTCTCTTTAACAGCTTTAGGTAACTTCCCCTTACTTATTTTATTTTTATATTTTTTTATTTCCTTTTTATCTTCGTCTTCTTCCCCTAATTCTTCTTGTATAGCTTTTAATTGTTCTCTAAGGTAATATTCTTTTTGAACTTTATCAATCTTATTTTTTACTTTTATTCCTATCTTCTTTTCTACCTTTAAAATATCTATTTCATTTTTTAGCACAACTAGAAGTCCTTCTAATCTTTTTGTGACATCAAAAGCTTCTAGAAGCTCCTGCTTCTTACTTTGTTTTAATATCATATAAGAACTTATAACATCAGACAATCTTCCAGGGCTTTCTATATCCTCTAAAGAAAGTATTACTTCTGTTGGAATATTTCCTGATAATTTTATGTATTCTTCAAAGGATTTTCTAACTGTTCTCATAAGTGCTTCGCACTTACTATCTTCTGCACACTCTTCTTCTTCTAGTATATTTATTTCCGCCTTAAAGAAAGGATCCATTTGTACTATATTTTTTATAGTAGCTCTTTTTTCTCCTTCAACCAATACTCTTACTGTATCGCCCGGCAGCTTTAGTATCTGCTTTATATTGCAAAATGTACCAACCTTAGATATATCTTCTTCTCCTGGCTCTTCTATTTTTGCTTCCTTTTGAGTAGCCAAAAAGATCTTTTGCCCATTTAACATAGCCTCTTCTAAAGCCAAAACTGATTTTTCCCTACCTACATCAAAATGCATAACCATATATGGAAATATAGTTATACCTCTTAGAGGAATTAGAGGAAGAATTATCAATTCCTTTTCCATATTTCTCCCCTCACTTCTTAAAATTATAATATGTAACAATTACCTAAATATAATTAGACTAATATATTATACCTATAAAAGAAAGTTTTTTCAATTAAAATGTAAATCAAGCTATGCCTTAATAATATACCTTAAAGCATAGCTATTTATACTAATCAGTTATTCTACTCATTAGCTATTTATTACATTATTTAATGGTTTAGCAGAGAGCACTTCTCCTGTAGTTTCAATATATATTGAAGAGTTGTTGCTACCTTCTTTAATTAATGACATATCTAGCACTTGCTTAATACTTTTTACTCCTATTACAGTTGCTTCTTTTATACTGCCAAAGCTATCTTGCCAATTATCCTCTGGAATTATAATCTTTTTTGCTCCTGCTTTAATGGCTGCTTGTATTTTGCTATTTACCCCTCCGACAGGTTTCACTTCTCCATGAAGGGATATTTCTCCTGTCATAGCTACTTTGTTATCTACATAGCTATTAGTTATGGCACTGTATAACGCTGTTGCCATACTTATACCTGCAGAAGGACCATCTACAGGCACTCCTCCTGGGAAATTTATATGTATATTGTAATCCTCAAAATTAAAGTTAAATATATTTTCTAAAGCTGTCATTACATTTTCAACTGAGCATCTTGCCATGCTTTTTCTTGTTATTTTCTTTCCATAACTACTTATCTGTTCTTCTTCTACTATCCCTGTTATATTTATCTTACCTTTTGCAAATCTATTTTTTACAGCAGCTACTTCAATCTCCATAACTGTTCCTAGATTGGCTCCATATACTGCCAACCCATTTACATATCCTACTCTTGGCTCATCTTGTATCTTTATTTCTGGCCTAGGGCTATAATGACCATTTTCTATTATCCATTCTACATCTTCTACTGTAATATTTTTTCTATTATCACTTAATGCAATACCTGCAGCTAGCTGTACTAAATTTACTGCTTCTCTTCCATTACTTCCATATCTCCCTATAGTTTTCAATGCCTTTTCCTCTAATTCATAATCCACCTTTAACGATGCATTTAATGCAATCTTTTCTATTTCTTCTGGAAGAAGAGGTCTGAAAAATATTTCTACACATCTAGATCTTATAGCTGGAGCTATTTCCTCTGGACTTCTAGTTGTTGCTCCCACCAGTCTAAAATCTGCTGGAAGTCCGTTATCAAATATATCTTTTATATAATTAGGCACATTGGGATCTGATGCATTATAATATGCACTATCCAAGAATACCTTTCTATCTTCTAAAACTTTTAAGAGTTTGTTCATTTCTATAGGATGTAATTCTCCTATTTCATCTATAAACAATACTCCTCCATGCGCCTTAGTTACAGCTCCTGGCTTTGGCTGAGGAACTCCTGCAACTCCTAATGGACCTGCACCTTGATATATAGGATCGTGTACTGAACCTATAAGTGGATCCGCTATTCCCCTGTCATCAAATCTTACAGTTGTAGCATCTATTTCTATAAATTTTGATTCTGGCTTAAAAGGAGAATAAGCCCTCTTTTTTGCATCTTCTAGAACCAATCTTGCCGCGGCGGTCTTCCCTATTCCTGGGGGGCCATATATTATTACATGTTGTGGATTAGGTCCACATAAAGCTGCTTGTAGTGCTTTTATTCCCTTTTCCTGTCCTACTATATCCTCAAATGAGGTAGGTCTACTTTTTTCGCTTAATGGTACAGTAAGATTAATATCTCTTAGTTTCTTTAAATTTTCCGTTTCTTTTCTGTTTTCCTTATCAACTACTACTTTATTAGTTTGTTGTCCTTTAAGGGCATTAAAAAAATAAAGCCCCATTATTATAGTTATTGCAAATTGAACCATCCACAGCACATTATTCATAAAAGCTTCCTCCCATTCATAACTTTTCTTTTTTTATTATGTGCTAATTTCTTTTTAATATTCCCAAGGAATCAAAAAAAAGGAATAGAGTTATTCTCCATTCCTTTTTTGCTATTTAAGCTGTTTCAGGTCCCTTTTTAGTTCTAGGTTTTTTCACTTTTACAGGGGCTCTTTTTCCATCTTCAGATTTAATAACTTCAGGATTCTTATTTTCAATTGTGTCCTTTGTTATTATAACCTTAGTTATACTTTCTTCGGAAGGTATGTCAAACATGATATTTTGCATTACATCTTCCATTATAGCTCTAAGTCCTCTAGCTCCAGTATTTCTTTTTATAGCTTCCTCAGCTATAGCCTCTAACGCATCATTATTAAATTCTAATTCTACGTCATCTAATTCAAAAAGTTTTCTATACTGTTTTACTAAAGCATTTTTAGGCTTAGAAAGTATATTTATTAAAGCTTCTTTATCCAAAGCATTTAAGGTAACTATAATTGGTAATCTTCCTACAAACTCTGGAATTAACCCAAACTTTAATAAATCTCCTGGCATTATATCTTTTAAAAGCTTTCCTGCTTCGTTTTCTTTTTTAGATTTTACATCTGCCCCAAATCCTAAAGAACTATTTGTAGTTCTTTTTTCTATTATCTTTTCAACTCCATCAAAAGCTCCTCCACAAATAAATAATATATTTGTAGTATTTATCTGTATGAATTCTTGATGAGGGTGCTTCCTTCCTCCTTGAGGTGGTACAGATGCTATAGTTCCTTCTAAAATCTTTAAAAGTGCCTGTTGAACACCTTCACCTGATACATCTCTAGTAATAGACGGATTTTCTGATTTTCTAGCTATCTTATCTATTTCGTCTATATATATTATGCCTCTTTCTGCTCTTTCTATATCATAATCTGAATTTTGTATGAGCTTCAAAAGTATATTTTCAACATCTTCACCTACATATCCTGCTTCAGTTAAAGTAGTTGCATCTGCTATAGCAAAAGGGACGTTTAAGAACTTTGCTAAAGTTTGAGCAAGTAGTGTTTTACCTGAACCTGTAGGCCCTAATAATAGTATATTACTCTTTTGTAATTCTACATCATCATTATTAGCATTAGAATTTATTCTTTTATAATGATTATACACTGCTACTGCAAGTGCTTTTTTTGCTTGGTCCTGCCCTATGACATACTGATCTAAATAGTTCTTTATCTCCATAGGCTTTGGAAGCGCACCCATTTCTACATTTACATCTTCTTCAAACTCATCAGTTATTATTTCAGAACAAAGTTCTATACATTCATCACAAATATATACTCCTGGCCCTGCAATAAGTCTTCTCACTTGATCTTGTGTTTTACCACAAAAGGAACATTTTAATTGTTTCTTGTCATCTAATTTGGCCATGTTTACACCTCACAATAAGGTTATTTTTTCTTGGTCATAACTTCATCTATCAATCCATACTCTTTAGCTTCATGAGCTTCCATAAAGTTATCTCTTTCAGTATCTCTCTCAACTATTTCTAGTGGCTGACCAGTTCTTTCACTTAGTATTGTATTTAACTTTTTCTTAATATTTAAAATTCTATTTGCATGTATGCCTATATCTGTAGCTTGCCCTTGGAATCCTCCAAGTGGTTGATGTATCATTATTTCACTGTTAGGCAGCGCATATCTTTTTCCCTTTGCTCCTGCTGCAAGTAAAAACGCTCCCATTGAAGCTGCCATACCAACACAGATAGTACATACATCAGGTTTAATATATTGCATAGTATCATAAATTGCCATACCAGAAGTAATAGAACCTCCTGGACTATTTATGTACAAATATATATCCTTGTCTGGATCTTCTGCTTCTAAAAATAATAGCTGTGCTACTACTAAACTTGCAGTAACATCATTTACTTCATCACTTAGCATTATTATTCTATCCTTTAAAAGTCTAGAATAAATGTCATAGGATCTTTCCCCTCTATTTGTTTGTTCTACAACAACTGGAACTAAACTCATAAACATTCTCCTCCTTATTATAAGTATTATAGTATATTTTGATTATTCCCCTTATTTAATAAATTAAAATTAATTGCCAGAAATCCTTCCTGGCAATTAATTGTAAATACATATTAAGCTATAGTTTTGCTATTGTCAACTAATAATTTTATAACTTTTTCATTAACTATATCCATTTTAAGAGCTGACTTTTGAGAAGTAGCTATTAACTTAGCAGTCTTTTCAACTTCATTTCCGCCATATTGCTCTGCCATTTCTTTAGCTTTTTCCATTATTTCTTCATCAGTTGCTTCTATGTTTTCTGCTTTTGAAATTTCGTTTAAAACTAAATCAGTTTTAACTCTTTTTACAGCAGTATCTTTCATATATTCTCTAACTTTTTCTTCGCTGCTGTTAGTATACTGATAGTATGTTTGAAGATCTAATCCTTGATATTTTAATCTCATTTCAAGATCCTTTAACATATTATCTGTTTCGTTAGCTACCATAACTTCTGGTATTTCAACAGTTGCATTTTCACAAACTGCATCTATAACTGCTTCTTCGTATTCTCTTTGAGATCTTAAGCTGTTTTCTTCTTCTTTTTTCTTTTTCAAATCTGCCTTCATTTCTTCTAATGTATCAAACTCTGAAACTTCTTTAGCAAACTCATCATCTAATGTTGGAAGTTCCTTAGCTTTTATTTCTTTTATAGTAACTACAAATTTAGCTGGCTTACCATTTAAATCGTCTCTACCATACTGTTCTGGGAAATTAACATTAACGTCTTTTGTTTCTCCAACTTTCATGCCCACTAATTGTTCTTCAAAAGTATCAATAAATGTGCCTGATCCTATTTCCAGTGGGTAATCAAAACCTTCTCCACCTTCAAATGGAACTTCATCTACATATCCTTTAAAATCTACAGTAGCTATGTTACCATTTTCTACTACAGCATCTTCTGCTTTAACTTCAACCCTTGCATTTCTTTCTTGCATAGTTTTTAATTCATTTTCTATTTCTTCATCATTTGCTTCATATGTATTTTTCTTAACTTCTATTCCTTTATATTCGCCTAATTCTACTTCTGGAACTACTGTAACTTTAGCAGAATATTTGAAATCCTTTCCTTCGCCTATCTCAAGTATTTCTATAGCTGGGTAATCAACTGGCTTTATATCATATTGCTTCAATGCTTCTGGGTAAGTTTCATCACAACAGAAGTTTATAGCATCTTCATAAAATACGCCTTCTCCATAATGCTTTTTGATTATATTCATAGGAGCTTTACCTTTTCTAAAGCCTGGGATGTTAAATTGCTTAACATTTTTTAAATATGCCTTTTTAATAGCTTCACTAAACTTTGCTGCTTCTACCGTTATTTCTAATTGAACAACGTTCTTTTCTATTTTTTCCATATTAACGTTCATCATCTTATTCCTCCTAGTTACCTCTATGTTTTAAACCACAATATTATAACATATATTTTAAATTATTTATATATGTTTACAATCATTTTACTTCAATCCTGGATTTTAGCCTTATCCTTTAAATAATTATATACAAATACTTCAAGTTTTACAAATAAATTTTCTGTTATATTATATATTTTTTCAAAAAATCTCTTGATTCTATTATTTCATCATACTTGTTATAATTTTCACTATAAACTTCTATTATACCTGGACCTTTATAATTCATATCTTTAAGCTTTAAAAATAAACTTTTTAAATCAATTTTTGCTCTCCCTGAAAGCTTACATAAACTTGCTGAGGATAAACCTATTTCCATGGCATCTTTATTATGCATCATTATTTTACGACCTCTCCGGTACTTTTCAGGTAAAATATGTTACCATCTATTGCAGTAGATAATCCTTTGGGATCAATATTATTAAACTTTATGCTTTCTCCATTAACGGTTTGAACATAAACATGATTACTTCCTTGAATATTTGTTATCCATATATATTTAGTAGACTTATTTAACCATGGAAGCTGACTTATATATGCTATGTTATTATCATCAATAAATTTAGGCGATGTACACCATATGTAATCTGGTTTAGATTGAAGCCATTCATCATGATTTATTACTACATTACCGCTAGTTGAAACATATTGATTTCTTGTTATATCCGTTACTTTTCCGGATATATCCATGTATTTTATTCTTTGTATTTTATCATCAAACACAACTACCGCTTTTCCATTAGGACTTATATCATATTGTGTTTTACTTTCTAAAGGTACTATATGTTTAAACTTTTTTTCTTCTCTTTGCCCTTCATATACAACTTTTATCTTCGTTCCATTTGCAAGAGTTAATTCATACCCTTCTTCTTTTTTCTGTTCTGGAGTTTTTTGAACTGGCGTTTTAGCTTCACTTTGTTTCTTATTTAAATTATCTTTATTTTTACTTTCATCATTTATTTGTTTACTTCTTTCATTTTCCTTTGTCAAAAAATCAGTTTTAATATCCGTTATCTTTTTCTTAAAACCATTTTTCGTAAGCAACCAAGTAGCTGTTACTGCAGATATAACACAAACTGTTATTAAAGCTATAAGTATTCTTCGTCTTCTCATTCTTCGTTTATAATTGCTACTAAAAATACTTGGTTTCCCCACACCAAATCCCTCCTAATGATTTTTTCTAGCATTTAGCCTAATAGGGCATATACAATTTATTATAACTCAATTAGGAGGTATTTAGTAATATTTTTTATAAAATTTATTTTTTTGCAATATAAGAGTCTGCAAATATTTTTGCTGTATCCAAGCAAGTAAATAATGGGATTTTGCAAGCTGTACAAATACTCCTTAATTTAAAACCTTCCCTACTTGAATCATTTCCCTTGTTAGGTGTATTTATAACCAGTGAAATTTTATTTTTTCTTATATAATCTACTATCTCCTTAACAGATGCTTCTATAGAAGATATTCCATTAGAACTTAAGAATCTTGCAGTACCTTCAGATGCCATAATTGAGAATCCTAAGTTTGTGTACCTTTTTAATATTTCTAAAGTTTCCTGATTTTTTTCAAATTCATTTAAAGATACATGAATATGATTATTTCCATTTAAATTGATTCCTGTAGATCTAAACGCTTTATAAACTGCTTTATTATAATCCTCATCTATACCTAATACTTCTCCAGTAGATTTCATTTCTGGTCCTAAATATATATCTGCATTATTTAACTTTTCCCCTGAAAATACAGGTGCTTTTACTGCATAATAATTTTTATTTGGAAGAATTCCTATCCCATAATTAGACTCTTTAAGACTTTTTCCTAGCTTTATTTCCAAGGAAATATCAATCATAGGTACTTTTGTCACTTTACTTAATATAGGCACTGTTCTTGAAGCTCTTGGGTTAACTTCTATAACATAAACCCTTTCTCCGTCAAAAGCATATTGTATATTTACTAGCCCCTTTATATTTAATCCTACCGCTATTTGTTTTGTATGCTGTACTAAAGTCTCTATTACTTCTTCACTTAAACTCACTGGTGGATATACGGTTATACTATCTCCAGAATGCACCCCAGTTCTTTCTATATGCTCCATTATTCCTGGGATTAGTATCTCTTCTCCATCACAAAGTGCATCTACTTCTATTTCCTTTCCCATTATATATCTATCTATGAGAATAGGGTGATCCTTAGATACTTTTACAGCTTCAGTTATATATTTCATTAGTCCTTCATTGTTATGAATTATTTCCATAGCCCTTCCGCCTATAACATAGGAAGGTCTAAGTACAAGGGGATATCCAAGTTCCTCTGCTGCTGCTATTGCTTCTTCTCTATTTCTTGCACATTTCCCTTCTGGTGCATATATATTTAAGCTCTTAAGGAATTTACCAAATTTATCTCTGTCTTCTGCTATATCAATAGACTCAAAAGAAGTTCCAAGTATTTTTACCCCTCTTTTATGAAGCTCCTTAGCTAAATTTATAGAAGTCTGTCCTCCAAATTCCAATATGACTCCTTCTATTTTTTCCTTTTCTATTATATTCACAACATTTTCTAATGTTATAGGTTCAAAATATAATTTATCTGCTGTATCAAAATCTGTACTAACTGTTTCAGGATTACTATTTATTATTATAGGTGAGTATCCATTCTTTTTTACTGCCCATATTCCATGCACTGAGCAATAATCAAATTCTATCCCCTGTCCTATTCTTATAGGTCCTGATCCTACTATTAATATTTTTCTTTCATTACTTATTATATTTTCATCCTCTTCATCATAAGTAGAATAGTAATATGGAGTGCTTGCTTCAAATTCTCCGCTGCAAGTATCTACTATTTTATAGGATGGTATTATACTATTTTCTTTTCTTATTTCCTCTATATACTCTTCACTAAGATCTAGAATCTTACTTATATCCTTATCTGAAAATCCTAACTTCTTAGCTTCCTTTAAATCATATATATTTAATCCTTCACGCTGAAGTTTTCTTTCCATATTTATTATGTTATTTATCCCATTTAAAAACCACATATCAATTTTAGTTATTTCACTTATCTCTATTAAAGACATATCTCGTCTTATAGCCTCTGCTATAAAAAATAACCTTCTATCATCTTGACATCTTATTCCGTCTTTTATTTCATCTAAAGACAATCTCATAATTTCATCTACCAAAAGTGAATTTATATTTCCATCTAAAGAAGCTATAGCTTTCATAAGCGATGCCTCAAAACTTCTTGCTAGTGCCATAACTTCTCCTGTTGCCTTCATCTGTGTCCCAAGCTTTCTATCAGCTCTTTCAAATTTGTCAAAAGGCCATCTAGGTATCTTAGTTACTACATAATCTATAGCTGGCTCAAAGCACGCACTAGAATTCCCAGTAACAGGGTTCTTGAGTTCATCCAAGCTATATCCTAGCGCAATCTTTGATGCTATTTTTGCTATTGGATACCCTGTAGCTTTAGAAGCAAGTGCACTTGATCTACTTACCCTTGGATTTACTTCAATTACTACATATTTATTATCATTAGGATTTAATGCAAGCTGTACATTACATCCTCCCTCTATTTTTAAACTTCTTACTATATCTGTGGATGCTTTTCTAAGCATTTGATACTCTTTATCTCTTAAGGTTTGTGATGGAGCAACTACTATACTATCACCAGTATGTATTCCAACAGGGTCCATATTCTCCATATTACATACTATAATACAATTATCCTTTTTATCTCTTATAACTTCGTATTCTATTTCCTTCCACCCTGCAACACTCTGCTCTAATAATATTTGATTTATAGGACTCATGCTTATTCCTCTTGAGCATATTTCTACAAGCTCTTCTATATTAGAAGCAATTCCACCACCAGTTCCACCTAATGTATAAGCTGGTCTTATTATTACAGGAAATCCATGATTCCCTACAAATTCTTTACACTGATCAACATTTGTAGCTATAATACTTTCCGGAATAGGCTGGCCTGTTTCTAACATCAACTTTTTAAACTCTTCTCTATCCTCTGATTTTTTTATGGCATCACTATTTATACCAAGAAGTTTAACTTGAAACTTATCGAGTATCCCTTGTTCTTTAAGTTTCATAGCAAGATTTAAAGCTGTTTGTCCTCCAAATCCAGCCATAATACCTTCAGGTCTTTCCTTTTCTATTATCTCTTCTATAGATTCTACATCAAGGGGCTCTATATATACTTTATCTGCTATTTCAGTATCAGTCATTATAGTAGCAGGATTACTATTTACTAGAACTACCTCAATTCCTTCTTCTCTTACAGCAGTACAAGCCTGAGTTCCTGAGTAATCAAACTCAGCAGCTTGACCAATTATTATAGGACCTGACCCTAGTATTAAAACCTTCTTTAAACTTTTATCTAATGCCATAATTTTTACCTCCTATTTATGCACTTATTGTTTTATTACCACTTGCCATATTATCTAAAAATTTTTCAAAGAGATATGCTGAATCCTGTGGTCCTGGACATCCCTCTGGATGAAATTGTACAGAAAAAACCTTATAGTGCTTGTGTCTTATTCCCTCTATAGTTCCATCATTTAAATTCACATGAGTAATTACTACATCTTTATCCTTGATACTTTCTTCTTCTACTGCATAACTATGATTTTGAGAAGTTATATAAACCTTATCTTTCTCTATATCATGAACACCATGATTTCCGCCTCTGTGTCCATATTTCAATTTATATGTATCTCCTCCTAATGCTAATGAAAGTAACTGATGCCCTAAACATATTCCGAATATAGGTACTTTGCCTATAAGCCCTTTTACACTTTCTACAGCTTCAATCATCTCTTTTGGATCTCCCGGTCCATTACTTAAAAGCACTCCATCTGGCTGTATACTTAATATTTCTTCCGCAGATGTACTGTATGGAAATATTGTTATATCACATTTTCTTTCCTTTAAACTTCTAATTATATTGGCTTTAGCTCCGAAATCCATTAAAGCAACTTTAAAACCATCACCTTTTATATGAACTACTTCTTTAGTACTTACTTGTTTTACAAAATCACTTCCGAAATCCTTTTGAAATAACTCCTTAAGTTTTTCTCCACTATATATTTCATTAGATATTATGCACTTCATAGTACCTTTTTCTCTTATTCTCTTAGTTATTGCTCTTGTATCCACATCATATAGTGCAGTTATCCCCATATTGTTTAAAAAATTATTTAAGTCCTGTTCATTTAAATAATGGGAAGGAGTTTTACTTAATTCCTTTACGACTAAGCCTTTAGCATGAATCTTATTACTTTCTATATCAAAGCTATTTATTCCGTAGTTTCCTATTAGGGGATAGGTCATGTTTATAATCTGCCCTGCATAAGATGGATCTGTAAGTATTTCTTCATATCCTGTCATAGAAGTGTTAAATACTATTTCTCCTAAGGTTTCTTTAACTTCTCCAGCTATTTTCCCTTCATAGACCTTTCCATCTTCTAAATATAGATATCCCTTCATAAATACATCCCCCTTATTTTATATTTCTGCTTCCTGGCTTTATATATGGTATATTTGCACCGCAAAGTGGGCATTCTTCTTTTTCATAAGAATTAACTTCTAACTTTATAGCACTATATACAGGATAAGGTACTTTCATCCCTTCTTCTCTTCTATCTACTATTGAACAAAGTGCAACCACTTCTCCGCCTAATTCTCCTATTAGTTTAGCTACCTCTAAGGAAGATTTTCCTGTAGTTATTACATCTTCAGATATTATTACCTTTTGTCCCTTTTTAATTTCAAATCCTCTTCTGAGTGTCATTATTCCTTCTTGTCTTTCTGTAAATATTCCAGGTTTATTTAACTGTCTTGCAAGCTCATAGGCTACAACTACTCCTCCCATAGCTGGACCAACTACCATATCAAACTCAATATCCTTTAGCTTATCTGCTACAATGCTTAAAACTTGCTCTGCTTTATCTGGATATTGTAGAAGCCTTGCACACTGACAATATCTATTACTATGTCTTCCTGATGATAATAAAAAGTGTCCTTCTAATAAGGCTTCACATTCCTTTAATATATCTATTACATTTATATCTCTTTTCATAAATTATCGCTCCTTTAATTTTAAATAATTCCTCTTATTTCTGATAAACTTTTTATTCCCTCTTTATTCATATACGCTTCTATCCCATGCACAATTTCTAAAGCTGCATAGGGATTCATAAAATTAGCAGTTCCTACTTGAATAGCATGTGATCCTGCCATAATAAACTCTACCGCATCTTGCCATGTTACTATTCCACCCATTCCGATTACAGGTATAGAAACTTCTCTGCATACCTCATATACCATTCTTAAGGCTATAGGCTTTATAGCTGGTCCAGAAAGTCCTGCAGTGACATTGTTGAATACAGGCTTTTTAGCTTTTATATCTATTGCCATCCCCTTAAATGTGTTGACCATTGATATAGAATTTGCTCCTGCTTCTTGACACTTCACCGCCATATCTACTATATCTTCAGCATTAGGTGATAATTTTACAATGAGAGGTTTCTTGCATATACTTCTCACCTTGCTCACCACTTCATAAGCCACTTTAGATTTTATCCCAAATGCCATACCTCCATCCTTCACATTAGGACAAGATATATTTAGTTCTATCATGTCTACATCAGTTTGATTAATTCTATCCACAGCTTCAAGATAATCTCCTATGGTCCCTCCGCCTATGTTGGCTATTATTACAGTATCAATTTCCCTCATTTCAGGTAGTTCTTCTTTTATAAAACCATCTATCCCAGGGTTTTGTAATCCAACGCTGTTTAATATTCCTGAAGATGTTTCATGTATTCTAATTCCTTCATTTCCTTCTTTTTTGTTTATCGTAAGTCCCTTTGTACTTATTCCTCCTAATTCACTTGCATCATAAAACTCACCGTATTCTTTTCCAAATCCATAGGTTCCTGACGCAGCTATAACTGGATTCTTTAACTCAATTCCACATATATTAACCTTCATATCTATTCCTCCAACTCTGACCCTAAGAATACAGGGCCATCTTTACAGCTTTTTTTGTTTCCATCCTTTGTCTTACAAGTACATACAAGGCATGCTCCTATTCCACAAGCCATTTTCTTTTCTAAGGACACATATAAAGGCACTTTCTTTTCCTTACACATTTCAATAACCTTATTCATCATAATTTCTGGTCCACAACACAGTACAGTTTCATACTCATCAGGGTTAAATATTTCTGTTATATATCCCTTATGTCCTTGCACACCATTTTCAGTAGATATATATAAATTTTTTACATAAGGTTTCAATTTTTCTACTGCGTATATTTCTTCTCTAAATCCTGAATACAAGTCTATATCACAACCTTCAAGATTTTTTACCACGTAATTCATAGGAGCCATTCCTATTCCTCCAGTTATAACTGCAACTTTCCCACTTATATTTTCTAATGGGAAGCCGTTACCAAGCGGTCCCATAACCTTTACTTCATCGTTAGCCTCTAGATTTTTAAATATTTCCGTTCCTTTTCCACATACATGATATAAGAAGCTTATCCCCTCATCATCTATGTCATATATACTTATAGGTCTGTTAAGTATAGGTTCTTGACCCCAAGCTCTTAGCATAAAAAACTGTCCTGGTTTTCCAGTAAAATTTCCCTCTAATTTTAATTTATATATATCTTCAGATATAACTTCATTTTGTAAAACCTTCATCTTTTTCATATATAAAACCTACACCCCTTCTTATCTATATACATTTCATATTTTAGTGAATCATCCCACTATCTTGAGCAGCTTTTTCTTATCTTATCTCTCATGCTTAAAGCTTCTATTCTAGAACATTCTTCAAAGCTTAAAGAAGAATCCTCACATTTTTTATAGGCTAGTAAAATTCCTCTTGAGGAATTTACCACCCCTCCATTTCCCTGATCAAGGTACAAACTTACATCATCTTCCGTACCACCTTGTGCCCCATAACCTGGTATTAAAAAGAAGGTGTTATTGAATTTTTCCCTAATCTCTACCGCATCTTCCCTATGAGTACATCCGACTACCCCACCTATAGAGCTGTATCCACAGTCCCCCATAAAACTTTCACCTAAAACTTCAAGTTTTTCTCCAACTGTTTCATACACTTTTTTCCCATCTTTAGTGTCTAAAAATTCTATATCTTTTGCACCTTCATTAGATGTTCTTACAAGTACAAACATACCCTTTTCTTTTTCTTTTACATAATTTAAGTAAGGTTCTATACTGTCCATTCCCATGTATGGACTTAATGTTATAAAATCCGTTTCAAAATCTCCTTCAAAATGGCCCTTTGCATACATGCTTGCAGTTGAGGAAATGTCTCCTCTTTTTATATCAGATATGGCTATATTCCCTCTACTTCTTATATATTCTAAGGTTTTCTTATATGCCATTAGCCCCTTAATTCCTAGTGCCTCATAGTAAGCTATCTGCACCTTAAAGCAAGCCGCAATATCCGCTGTTGCATCTATAATTCTTTGGTTAAATCTAAATAATGCGTCCTGTTCAAAGTAATATTTATCTTTAAAATCCTTCGGTATATACTCCATACAAGTATCAAGCCCTACGCATACATTTCCCTTGGATTCAACTTCTTCATATAATCTATCTATTAACATACAGAATTCTCCTTTTCATAAACTATTTCCCCATATCTTATAGTCTTTAATATTTCCCCATAAACACTCATTCCTTCAAAAGGTGTATTCTTACCCTTTGATTTAAATTTACTAGCATCTATAGTTGGTTTTTTGTTCACATCTATTAAAACTAAATCTCCATCTTTTCCAATTTCTATTTCTCCCTTATTTATACCCATTATCTTTGATGGATTTTTAGACATAACTTCCGATAGCTTATTTAAGCTTAATCCTTCTTCTTGTACAAGCCTTGTGTAACACACTGAAAATGCTGTTTCTATTCCTGAAATACCTGGACTTCCCTTTAACTTATCCTCTATGGTATGTGGAGCATGGTCTGTAGCTATAGCATCTACATATCCTTTCCTTATAGCGCTTACTATATAGTCCACATCTTCTTTAGATCTGATAGGTGGATTTACACTGTAATCTAAGTCCCATAGTGCTATATGATGAGGTGTCACCTCACAGGTTACCTTAGTTCCTTTATTCTTTGCTTCTTTAATATAATCAATTGCTTCCTTTGTGCTTACATGACAAAGATGCATTTTACACCCTGTATACCTGGATAACGTTATGTTCCTCCAAGTCATTAAATTTTCTGCCATCCTAGAATCCGTGGAGGCTAGGGTTTCATCTTCTGAATGGCAAAGCACTGTAAAACCATTTTCCTTTGCCTTTATCATTGCATTCATCATAACTTTGCTATTCAGCACATCTTTCCCATCTTCTGAAATCATTCTAGCCTTGCTACCTAGTTCATCTAACTTTGTTAATGTATTGCCATCAAAATCTTTAGTTATAGAAGCTACTTGATGTACATCTACTAGACCTACTTCATTACCCTTATCAAGTACATATTCTATAGTCTCTTTTGTGCTGCATACTGGATTTGTATTTGCCATAAGATTTACTGCAGTGTATCCGCCTCTTACCGCTGCCCTGCTTCCACTTAACATATCTTCTTTATGAGTAAATCCCGGATCCCTAAAGTGAGTGTGTAAATCCACAAAAGCTGGCATGAGTAATTTCCCTGTTGCATCTATAGTTCTGCAGTTTTTGATCAAATCTGATCCTATCTCATATATAAGTCCATCTTTTATATAAACATCTCCTATGAAATCGCTGCTCCAATCTACAACTCTTGCGCCCTTAATTAAAAGTTCCATGCTATATCACCCCCAAAAGCTTTGATATAAGAGCCATTCTTACATACATTCCATATCTAGCTTGCTTAAAATACGTGGCTCTTTTATCTAAATCTACGTCAGGGTGTATTTCATTAACTCTTGGTAGAGGATGAAGTATGAGCATATCATCTTTAGCATTTCTTAATTTCTCTTTAGTTAATATATAACTGTCTTTAAGTCTTAAGTATTCATCTTCACTATCAAATCTTTCCTTTTGTATTCTAGTCATATAAAGTATATCTAGATTATCTATGACTTCTTCTAAAGATTTAACTTCGTGAATTTCCATGGAAGTGTTTTTCAAAACCTCCATTTTGATATAATCTGGAATTTTTAATTCATCAGGTGATATTAAAATAATTTTATTATTTGAATATCTAGATAAAGCCTTTATAAGAGAATGAACTGTTCTACCGAACTTCAAATCTCCACAAAGCCCCACTGTAAGATTGGATAATCTTCCTTTTAGATTTTGAATAGTTGATAAATCTGTTAATGTTTGAGTAGGATGTTGATTTGCTCCATCCCCTGCATTTATTACAGGGACATCAGAGTATAGAGAAGCTCTCTCTGCAGAGCCTTCTTTTGGATGTCTTATAGCAATAATATCCGAATAACAAGATATAATTTTTATAGTATCTTCAAGACTTTCTCCCTTTGATACGGAAGTTGAATTAGGCTCTGAAAAACCTATAATTCTTCCTCCTAATCTTAGCATTGCTGCTTCAAAACTTAATCTTGTTCTAGTGCTTGGTTCATAGAATAGTGCGGCAAGTATTTTGCCACTACATAGATTTGAATACCTCTCTGGATTTTTTTCCATATCTTGAGCTAGTACTAAAATTTCATTTATTTCATCTGTTGAAAAGTCAGTTGGGTCAATTAAATTTCTTACATTTATCATTATTAATCTCCTCCTTTTTAGTATCACTGTACTATCTTAAAGGCATAAAAAAACCTTCCTTTTATCAAAAGGAAGGTATAGTCCGCACATAATATAAAATTAATTTATAACATAATTAATTTTATACATACTAATTACCATTCCTTCCAGGTCTCACGGGACCTTTCTTAAAGGAAAATATTTATATTATCTTTGTAAAAAGAGTATCACTTGTCTCACTAAAAGTCAAGTATAATTTCTATCTTTCTTCTCTGAAATATGATACACCAAGTCCTTTAGGGGGTAAACTGTTAATCGACTTTTTAGCAGAAACCACTACCATAGCAACTATCGTAACCACATATGGCATCATATCTATTAGATATTGAGATATAGCTATATTTAACCCCTGCATTCTAAAGCCTACTATATCCAATGCTCCAAATACATACGCCCCTAGTAATGCCTTATATGGATTCCAAGATACAAATATAACTAAGGCTACAGCTATCCATCCTCTTCCCGCAGTTATTCCTTCTTGCCAAGCTGGTACATACACTAATGATAAATATGCACCCCCGAGACCACATAAAGCTCCTCCTATAAGCAGATGGATATATTTATATAAATTTATATTTATCCCTGCTGCATCAGCAGACTTTGGATTTTCTCCTACAGCTCTTAAATTTAATCCTTTTGAAGTACAATACATATATATTCCCATTGTAACTGCTAATATATATCCTAAATACACAAATGAATCCTGTCTAAAAAACACTTCACCTACAACCGGAATATGTCCTAGTATTGGAACAAATACAGGTTTAAAGAAATCTTTTATAGCATCTGGCGCTACTTGGCCTATTAAGCTTTTTCCTACCATACTTGAAAATCCCGTTCCAAATATGGTTAATGTAAGACCTGATACTACTTGATTTGCTCTTAAAGATACTGTTAAAAATGAATATATAAGTGCTCCTAAAGCTCCTGCCATCATTGCACCTAGCATTGCAATTATAGGATTTTGTGTTTTAATTCCAACCATAAATCCTATAACCGACCCCATTAGCATCATGCCTTCTACTCCAAGGTTTAAGTTACCAGATTTCTCTGAAATAAGTTCTCCTAAAGTTGCAAATAGGAGTGGAGTTCCAGCTACTATGGAAGCTTGAAGTAAAGAAATTATCATATCCATATTAAGCTGCCTCCTTAAGTACTTTCGCTGTATTTTTTCTCAACACCTTATACTTTATAAAAAATTCACTTCCTAGAACAAAGAAAAGTATAGTTGATTGTAATATTAACGCTGCAGCTTCAGGTATTCCAAAGGCTGTTTGTATAAATGCTCCTCCTTCTAAAAGAGCCGCAAATAATACACCAACGATTAGTATAACTGGCGCTTTTAAAGCTGAAAGCCAAGCTACTATTATAGCAGTATATCCAACTCCCCCTGATACTTCTACGGATAAAGTTCCACTTACTGCAGAAGCTTGAATCATCCCTGTAAGCCCACATAATCCTCCACTTAAAAGCATTGCTACAATAAGTGTTCGTTTTATATTGATTCCTGCATAAATAGCTGTCTTTTCACTTTCTCCAAGAACTGATATTTCATAGCCCTTTTTAGTATGATTTATAAAAATATGCACAGCTATAATTAGTATTAAAGCTATAATCCATCCTAAATGTACTCCCATAACTTCAGGAAGCACTGCATTATCACTAAAGCTAGCTATCTTAGGAAAGCCCTGAGCTTTAGGATCCTTCCATGGTCCATACTGAAGATAAGTAACAAACTTTAAAGCTATATAATTCATCATGAGAGTCACTATTGTTTCATTGGTATTAAATTTAAACTTCAGAATTGAAGGAATATATGCCCATATCGCTCCACCTACCATACCTGCTATAGCCATAATGGTTAATAGTAAAAACTTATTCATATCAGAAAAATTCAATGCAAAATATGATGAAAAGAGGGCTCCCATAACTATTTGACCTTCTCCTCCAATATTCCAAAACTGCATTTTAAATGCTATAGAAACTCCAAGGGCAGTTACTATAAGAGGAATAGCCTTTACTATGGTTTCTTTGGTACTATATAAAGAGCCAAAGGATCCTTTTATCATTGCTCCATATACTTCAATAGGATTTAGCCCTAAAATGCTTATAAATGCAGCTACTACCAAAAAGGCTAATATTATAGAAATACATGTTATGAGTATACTTCTTTTAGTTGTAATTTCTTCTACCTTAATTATTTTAAACAACTTCGTATTCCTCGCCTTCTATTTTATTTCCTGCCATTAGATATCCTATCTTTTCCCTTGTAGCTTCTGTGCCTTTAAGCTCCCCTGTAACTTCTCCATTACAAAGTACAATGATTCTATCGCATAAATTTATAAGAACATCTATATCCTCACCTACATATAACGTAGATACTCCGCTCTTTTTCTGTTCATCAATTAAGTTATATATGGTATAACATGTATTTATGTCAAGCCCTCTAACTGGATAAGCCATTATAAGAAGTTTTGGCTTCAAATCTAATTCTCTTCCTAAAAGTATCTTTTGAATATTTCCTCCTGAAAGATTTTTCACTGGGTAATATATACTAGGAGTTTTTATATCAAAATCTTTTTTTATGTTAATTGCCTTTTCTTCAGCTTCTTTTTTTCTAAGTAAAAATCCTTTTTGTTTATGGTAGGATTTCAAGAGAAGATTATTCACTATATCCATTGAACCTATAAGTCCCATACCAAGTCTATCCTCTGGTACAAAACTCATGCTTATACCTTTTTTAATAATATCTCTTGGTGAAAGTCCAACTATGTTTTCACCTTCCATAGTTATTTCCCCAGATTCTATAGGATATATCCCAGATATTGCTTCGCATATTTCCTTTTGACCACTTCCTGCTACCCCTGCAATTCCAACGACTTCTCCCTTTTTAATATTGAATGTTATTCCCTTTACTGCTTTAGCTTTTTCTTCATTTAAAACTACTAGATCTTTTACACTTAAAAGTTCTTCTTTAAAACTTACATCAGCTCTTTTTATGGATAGATTTAATGCTTTTCCAACCATAAGCTCTGCCAATATTTTAGGAGAAGCTTCTTTTATATCAATAGTCGATATTGTTTCCCCTTTTCTTAAAACAGTTACCTTGTCACATATTTCCATAACCTCATCCATTTTGTGAGATATGAAAATTACAGCACAATTATTTTCTCTCATTTTGTTTATTATTTTAAATAACTTGCTTACCTCTTGAGGGGTAAAAACTGTAGTTGGTTCATCAAATATAAGTATATCTGCTCCCCTATATAAGACCTTAATTATTTCTACTATTTGTTTTTCTCCTACAGACATGTCTTTTATTAATTTATCCAATGAAATATCTATTCCAAACTTATGGCATATTTCATTTATTTTATTTAATGCTGCCCCTTTATTTATAAAAAAGCTATTCTTTTGTCCTATTATTATGTTCTGAAATACTGTCATGTTGTCTACTAATTTAAAGTGTTGGTATATCATTCCTATTCCATTGTCTATGGAATCTTTAGGAGATGAAAAAAATGTATCTTTGTCATGTACATAAATGCTTCCGCTGTCTGGAGTATAAACCCCAGACAGCATATTCATTAAAGTACTCTTTCCTGCTCCATTTTCCCCTAAAAGAGCATGAACTTCTCCGCCATGAACTTTAAAGTTTATATTTTTATTTGCTATGACTTTTCCGAAGCTTTTATTTATATCTTTCATAACTATATATGGAACAGCTTTATTCATAATCATCACCTATACTTTTTTTATTTTGCTAATTGACCTTTTACACCTTCTACAAACCAATTAAAGCTTAATAATTCCTCATCTGTCATAACTTTGTCTTTTTCAACTTTTATATTTCCGTTTTGATCCTTTATTGGTCCTACAAATATTTTATTCTTTCCGTCCGTTATTTCCTTCTGAGCCTTTTCAACTGCTTCCTTTGCTCCAGCTGGTGCATTTTCAGTTAATGGGGCAAGTGATACCATACCTGTTTCAAGGCCTCCCCAAACATTTTGTGACTTCCATGTTCCTTCTTTAATTGCCTTTACTTGTTCAACATAATATGGTCCCCAGTTCCATATAGGTGCTGTCATGTATGCTTTTGGAGCCTTATCTTTCATATCAGTGTTATATCCTATAGAAAATGCTCCCTTTTCCTCTGCTGCTTGCTGTGGCCCTGCTGTATCTTGGTGCTGAGTTATTACATCTGATCCTTCTGCAAGTAATGCCTTAGCCGCTTCCTTTTCCTTTGCTGGATCATACCAAGTATTTGTCCATTTAACCGAAACCTCTGCCTTTGGATTAACGGACTTTACTCCTAGTGTAAATGCATTTATACCTCTTACAACCTCTGGAATTGGAAATGCTCCTACATATCCTATTTTATTTGTCTTTGTTTTCATTCCTGCAACTATACCTGAAAGATATCTTGCCTGATATATTCTTCCAAAGTAATTGGCCATATTTTCTGATGACTTGTATCCTGATGCATGTAGGAACTTAATATCCTTATGTTTTTGAGCTTCCTTTTCCATTCCATCCATAAATCCAAAGCTTGTACCAATTATCACATTACATCCTTGATTTATCATATCTTCTACAACCTTTTGTACTTCAGCAGTATCTTCCTTAACAGACTCTTTATAAATGGTTGGAACCTTTAACTCTTTTTCTAAATACTTTCTACCTTCATCATGAGAATATGTCCATCCACCGTCTCCAACAGGCCCTACATATATAAATCCTACCTTTGCCTCCTTTTTGTCTGATGTAGCATTTTGAGTATTTGCTTCTTTTTTGCTGCTACCACACCCTGTTAAAGCTAAACCTATACACATTACAGATGCTAATAATAAAGATGTTATTTTAAACTTTTTCATCTTAATATTCCCCCTTATATAAATTTTATATTAAAATTTTATTTAAAATCAAAATTAAAAGCTTACTATTCTTTGCTAAATACAACTTTTCCATCTTCTAATGCTTCAACTATCGCTAGGGATTCTAATTGTATTCCCTTACTTAATATCTCTTGCCTTCCTTGTTGAAACTTCTTTTCTATTGCTATGCCTATTCCTTCTACAGCTGCCCCTGCTTGTTCACATAAACTAATAAGTCCTGCTGAAGCGCTTCCCATGGCTAAAAAATCATCTATTATAAGCACTTTATCATTCTCGTGTAGATAATTCTTAGAAACTCTTATCTTATAATCCTTGTTTTTTGTAAAAGAATATACATCTGCTTCATAAACACTTGTATCCATATTGGTACCTGAATGCTTTTTTGCAAATACCACTGGTACATTATCAAAATATTGAGCTACTATACATGCGATACCTATCCCAGAGGTTTCTAAAGTCATTATTTTATTTATATCTTTATCCTTAAATCTCTCCTTAAATTCTTTTCCCATCCAATTAAACAATTCTACATCAATTTGATGATTTAAGAAATTATCAACTTTTAATATTCTATTTTCTATAACCTTACCTTCTTGAATAATTTTATCTACTAACTTATTCATCTGTTCATTCCTCTCCATATATGATTTATCAGTAAATCCATATGCTTCAATCTATTTTAAGCACTTACTATAAAAAATAAAAACTCCCAAAAAAATTTGGGAGTTTAAAAAGCTAATTGCATTAAAAAACAACAATATTAGCTCAATAAACACCCATAGCCCAGCAATTTACGGTTGCCTGGTAGAAACACTTAGACCCTATTTCTAAGTATATATGAGTGCGAATATTTTATTTTAATTTGAGTATAATGTTCGTTAGTTACTTTGTTAAAAATATAATACAATACTTCTTAATAAAAAGCAAGCATTACTTGCATGATTTCGCTATAAATCAGCAAATTTCACTTTGTTAAGTATTTTATTATTTCTACAAAAATGGCACAATCATCACAAAGTGCTGATTGTGCCATTTTTATATTAAGCTGCTTCTTTAATTTTATCCATATCATTAAATACTTCTAAATCAATCTCACCTTCAGATTTAGCTATAATTAATGTACCAACAGCATCTCCAGTGATATTTACTGCAGTTCTTGCCATATCTACAAGTCTATCTATACTTAACACTAAAGCCACTCCCTCTAGCGGAAGCCCTACTTGCTGAAGTACCATAGAGAGCATTACTACTCCAGAACTTGGAACCCCTGCTGTTCCAATAGACGCTAATGTTGCAGTGAGGATTATCATTAACTGCTGTTGCACACTTAAGTCTATCCCATACATTTGAGCAATAAATAACGCTGCCACACCCTGCATTATTGAAGTTCCATCCATATTTACAGTAGCTCCAAATGGAATTGTAAAACTTGCTACAGGCTTTGAAATACCTAGTTTCTTTTCACATGTATCTAAATTCATTGGTATAGTAGCATTACTACTAGAGGTACTTAAACCCAATATCATGACTGGCCAAAACTTTTTAAAGAATTTAACAGGACTTAAACCTCCTAAAACCTTTAATGCTCCTCCATATACCACAACTACATGTATTATCATTACAAATACGCATGCAAAGAAGTATTTTAAAAGTGGTAATAGAACTTTTATACCTTGGCTAGCTACCACACTAGAAATAAGTGCAAATACTCCATAAGGAGCTAAGCTCATAATTAATCCTATCATTTTTAATAACACTTCATTTATTTGATTTAAAATATTAACAAGGGGCTTTACTGGATTTCCTATGATATTGACAGCTATACCAAATACAATAGAAAATACTATTATTTGAAGCATGTCCCCTTTTACCATAGCCTCTACTGGATTAGTAGGAACCATATTTACAAGTATATCCATAATAAAAGGTGGAGCAGCACTTTTTATTTCACTACTTCCTGCAGTTAAAGCTACTCCAAGGCCCGGCTTTAACAAATTGGCAAAAAATAATGCTATTGTTACTCCTATGGCTGTAGTTAACATATAGTAAGAAAATATCTTCCCTCCAACTCTACCCAGTTTACCCATATCGCTTATGCTAGTTACTCCACATATTAAAGAAAACATAACTAAAGGAACTACTAGCATTTTAATAGCCCTTAAGAAAACATTTCCTACAGGCTTTAATATCCACATATTTAAAACTAATTTAACTTGATCTGAAAAAGCAAAATTAGATATTATTCCAAAAGCAATACCCATAATTAATGCAATTAATATCTTAGTTGTATTAGACATTTTTTTAATTTGCAATTTTCATCAACCTCCTGATACGTTACTTAGCATAATATTTCATTTGCCATGTATATAATAACAAAAACCGACAATTATCGCAATAAATAATTTTCCCCAATGTATTTTTCTTAATATTCAAAATTGTATATGACAGTTTCACTACATCTTTCTTTCATTCCAAATTATATGTTATAAAAGCAATAAGACTATTAGTGGTATACTAATAGTCTCCAATTGTTTTTATAATTAACAAATACTTATGCTTAACTCATTATTATAATTTATATTTTCTTTTGCTAGAATTCTTCCTTTTTTAGTTAGAAATGCAACCTTATAGGAATTCTCTTCTCCTACCATTATATATCCTTTTCTTTTTAAAATAGCTATATTGAAATCAGATATAACATTATCAGATAAGGTCATCTTATTTTCTGAAATATTATAAAGATTTATTAGAAAATTTATTCTATCAGATATTTCCTTTAAAAAAAGTGATGTATACGCCTTCATCTTTTCACCAACCTTATTCTGTAATCGTTATCTATAATTATAATATAGAAAATAATTAAATTCAAGTTAAAAACTTAACTTGAATTTAACAATATATTCGCATGCTAATATAAATATATACTAAAATAAAAATCCGAGTTTTATGCCTTGTTAACAAATAAAAAAGAGTTTGTGAAACTTTTTCAAGTTTTACAAACTCTTATATATCAACCTCTTACGTAATGCCTATATTATACTTTATGGTGCGCCCAACAGGGGTCGAACCTGCGACCTCCGGATTCGAAGTCCGTCACTCTATCCAGCTGAGCTATGGGCGCTTAAAGCGCATCTAACCTTTTAAAATTTGGAGCGGGTGAAGGGAATCGAACCCTCGTAACTAGCTTGGAAGGCTAGCACTCTACCATTGAGTTACACCCGCATATTGGAGCGGAAGACGAGATTCGAACTCGCGACGTTCACCTTGGCAAGGTGACGCTCTACCACTGAGCCACTCCCGCAAATATAAAACATCAAAATCATAGATTTTGATATCCCTTAATTTTCTTAAACCACTATAACAAATCATATATGGTGCAGGTGACAGGAGTTGAACCTGCAAGCCATAGGCGCTAGATCCTAAGTCTAGTGCGTCTGCCAATTCCGCCACACCTGCATATATGTGCGTACTTATTAATTAAGTACTAATGGTGACTCACCGGGGAATCGAACCCCGGACACCATGATTAAAAGTCATGTGCTCTACCGACTGAGCTAGTGAATCATATTATGTTTGTGGGGTGAATGAAGGGATTCGAACCCTCGACAACCAGAATCACAATCTGGCGCTCTACCAGCTGAACTACATCCACCACATCATGCACAAATTATGGTGCGCCATCAGGGATTCGAACCCGGGGCACCCTGATTAAGAGTCAGGTGCTCTACCAACTGAGCTAATGGCGCATATTTGGTGCGTCTTAAGAGATTCGAACTCCTGGCCCACGCCTTAGAAGGGCGTTGCTCTATCCAGCTGAGCTAAAGACGCATATTTGGAGCGGGTGAAGGGAATCGAACCCTCGTAACTAGCTTGGAAGGCTAGCACTCTACCATTGAGTTACACCCGCAGGTTTTGTGGTCGGGGTGACAGGGATTGAACCTGCGACCTCATGGTCCCAAA
>NZ_FYAM01000025.1 GCF_900185645.1 Clostridium sp. BSD9I1
ACCCCGAAGGGTTTCATCGCTCGACTTGCATGTGTTAGGCACGCCGCCAGCGTTCGTCCTGAGCCAGGATCAAACTCTCAATTTAAAAGTTTAATCTGTTTCGCTCATCGCGTTTCTTAACATTTAATTGTTAAGTAATTGACTGGTTTCTATTCTCTGTTCAATTTTCAAAGACCCTGTCGCTCCAAGCGACTTTTACATATTAACACTTTAATTTATTGTTGTCAACAACTTTTTAAAATATCTTTTAAATCTTTGTTAACTCATTTGTCGTTTCTTGTGACGACATGTGTTATTTTATCATGTATATACTATCGCTCTATTATTATATCTCTTATTATAGAATAATATACTCATTTTTCATTGTTTTTCTTATTTTTTCTTAATTTTTCTCATATTGATACACCAGAAAAAGTTGTAGTTAAGTTTAAACATAAAAATGCCCCTTAATTAAATTAAAGGGCATTTTTATTTAATTTATTCAGTTTCTACTGAAGTATTTATTTTTGCAATTGCCAGTACCTTTTCATTCTCTACTGTTTTCATCAAGGTAACACCCATAGCATTTCTGCTTGTTATACTTATATCTGAAACTAATATTCTTATAGCAATATTACTGCTATTAATAAGCATAATTTCATCTTCATCTTTTACAATTCTTGCTGCAGTTATCTTACCTGTCTTTTCTGTAACCTTATAAGTAATTAGTCCTTTTCCACCCCTACTTTGAACTTTATATTCAGATAGGTGTGTTCTTTTTCCAAATCCATTTTCACTAACTACTAATACATCTTTATCTTCTTCAACTATATCCATACCTACAGCTATGTCACCTTTTCTTAAGGTAATAGCTCTTACCCCTGTAGCTGCTCTTCCCATAGGTCTTATATCTTTTTCACTAAATCTTATTGCAAACCCAGCTGCAGTTACTATAAATATCTCTGCATCTCCTCTTGTTTTCTTAATCTTGAGTAATTCATCATCTTCCCTTAAGTTTATAGCATTTAATCCATTCTTTCTTATAGAAGAGAATTCACTTAATGGAGTTTTCTTAATGATTCCATTTTTAGTTCCCATTAATAAATATCCGTCATCCTTTAAATCCGCTATAGATATAACTTCTCTAACACTTTCATTAGGACTTAATGGTATAAGATTAATAAGATTTAGTCCTTTTGCTACTCTTCCCGCATCAGGTAATTCATAACCCTTAAGCTTATATACTCTACCTAAATTAGTAAAGAATAATAAATTACTATGAGTGGATGTTACAAATATTCTTTCTATAAAGTCATCTTCCTTAGTGGTCATGGCTTGAATTCCTTTTCCTCCCCTTTTTTGTGAGGAGTATGCATCAGATGAAATTCTCTTTATGTATCCTGAATGAGTTAAAGTTATAACAACTTCTTCCTCTTGTATTAAATCTTCTATATCTATTTCATCTATTCTCTTTTCGATCTGAGTTCTTCTCTCATCTCCATACCTATTCTTTATTTCGTTTAACTCGTCTTTTATAATTTTTAGCACAAGCTCTTCACTTGTTAATATCTCTTTTAAATAATTAATTGTCTTTAAAAGTTCTGCATATTCTTCTTCTATTTTAGCTCGTTCTAATCCTGTAAGCCTTTGAAGTCTCATATCAAGAATGGCTTGAGCTTGTTTTTCAGATAATCCAAATCCACTCATAAGGCCATTTCTAGCTTCTTCTGTATTTTTAGAACCTCTTATTACCTTAATTACTTCATCTATATGATCTAGAGCTATTCTTAATCCTTCTAAAATATGGGCACGAGCTTCTGCTTTATCTAACTCAAACTTAGTTCTTCTTCTTATTACTTCCTTTTGGAATTCTATATAATAAACCAGCATTTGCTTTAAATTTAAAACTTGAGGCTCATTATTTACTAGTGATAACATTATTATTCCAAAGGTATCTTGCATTTTTGTATGTTTATAGAGTTGGTTTAAAACGATATTTGCATTAGCATCTCTTTTAATTTCTATTACAACTCTCATACCATCTCTATCTGATTCATCTCTAAGATCAGAAATTCCCTCTATCCTTTTATCCTTTACTAAGTCAGCCATATTTTCTATAAGCTTTGCCTTATTTACTTGATAAGGCAATTCTGTTACTATGATTCTTTGTCTTCCCTTTTCTTCTTCTATTTCTGCCTTAGCTCTTACAAGTATCTTTCCTCTTCCAGTTTCATAAGCTTCTCTTATGCCATTAGTTCCAAGTATTATACCTGCTGTAGGAAAATCAGGTCCCTTTATCTTAGACATTAAATCTAACACAGTAACATCAGGATTATCTATTAATAAGTGTATACCTTCTATTACTTCACCTAAGTTATGAGGAGGTATATTGGTAGCCATCCCTACGGCTATCCCAGATGAACCATTAACTAGCAGATTAGGAATACGTGAAGGAAGTACTAATGGCTCCTTTTCAGAACCATCAAAATTTGGTACAAAATCCACCGTATTTTTGTTAATATCTTTTAACATTTCTACCGCAATTTTACTCATCTTAGCTTCTGTGTATCTCATAGCTGCTGCAGAGTCACCATCTACAGATCCAAAGTTTCCATGGCCATCTACCATTGTATATCTTATAGAAAAATCTTGAGCCAATCTTACTAACGCATCGTAAACTGAACTATCTCCATGAGGATGGTATTTACCTAATACGTCCCCAACTATTCTGGCACACTTTCTATAACTTTTCTCTGGAGAAAGCCCTAATTCCTGCATAGAATATAATATTCTTCTATGTACAGGTTTTAAACCATCACGTACATCAGGAAGTGCACGACCTACTATAACACTCATAGCATAATCTATATAACATCGTTTCATTTCTTGCTTTATATCTACTTCTAAAACTTTACCTTCATTGAACATTAATCTCTCACCTTCCAACTATATATCAAGGTTACCAACTTTTTTAGCATTTTCTTGTATGAATTCTCTTCTAGGCTCTACCTTGTCACCCATAAGTATAGTAAATATTTCATCTGCTGCCATTGCATCTTCTACTGTAGCTTTAAGAAGAACTCTATTTTCTGGATTCATAGTTGTATCCCAAAGCTGCTCAGCATTCATTTCTCCAAGACCTTTATATCTTTGAATATCTGTATTATTATCTCTTCCACCTATCTCAAATAGTACTTTTTCTAGCTCTTTATCTGAATAAACATACTGTTCTTTTTTACTTTTAGCTATTTTATACAATGGTGGTTGTGCTATGTAAACATGCCCTTGTTCTACTAATTCTCTCATATACCTGTAGAAAAAAGTAAGTAGTAGTGTTCTTATATGCGCACCATCTACATCAGCATCTGTCATTATTATTATTCTGTCATATCGTATTCTTGAGATATCGAAATCTTTTCCAATTCCTGCTCCAAAAGCTGTTATCATCGATCGAATAGTATCTGAATTAAGTATTTTATCCAATCTTTGTTTTTCAACATTCATTATCTTTCCTCTTAAAGGTAAAATGGCTTGAAATCTTCTATTTCTACCCTGCTTTGCAGATCCACCCGCAGAATCTCCCTCTACTATATAAATTTCACATTCTTTTGGATCCTTTGATGAACAATCTGCTAGCTTTCCTGGTAACGCTGTATTTTCTAAAACAGACTTTCTTCTAGTAAGCTCTCTTGCCTTTCTTGCTGCTTCTCTTGCACGAGAAGCCGTTAATGATTTATCTATTATAGTTTTTGAAATTTGAGGATTCTCTTCTAGGAAAATAGATACACCTTCACCTACTATACTATCAACTATACCTCTAACTTCACTATTTCCAAGCTTAGTCTTTGTTTGTCCTTCAAACTGAGGATTAGTTAATTTAATTGAAACTACCGCTGTAAGGCCTTCTCTTATATCTTCCCCTGAAAAATTTTTATCATTTTCCTTTAAAAATCCAAATTTCTTAGCGTAATCATTAAATACTCTAGTTAATGCATTTTTAAAACCTGTTAAATGGGTTCCCCCTTCTACAGTATCTATATTATTTGCAAATGAAAATATATTTTCTGTATAGCTGTCATTGTATTGAAGTGCTATTTCTACTAGATAATCATCCTTATTACCCTCAATATAAATAGGTTCATCGTGTAAAGCTTCCTTATTTCTATTTAAATAAGCTACAAAGGATTTTATTCCTCCTTCATAATGAAATTCATCCTCTTTATCTACTCTTTCATCTATTAATATAATTTTAATTCCCTTATTTAAAAATGCTAGTTCTCTTAATCTTTGAGCTAATGTATCATAATCAAAATCAATTTCTTCAAAGATTTCAGGATCTGGCTTAAAATAAGTTCTAGTTCCATGTTTATCTGTAGGTTCTAATTTATCAAGACCTGTAATTGGCTTTCCTCTTTCATAGATTTGCTTCCAAATGTATCCTTCTCTTGCAACTTCAACTTGACAAGTTTCTGAAAGAGCATTTACGACAGAAGCACCAACTCCATGAAGGCCTCCTGAAACCTTGTATCCTCCTCCACCAAACTTGCCTCCTGCATGTAGTATAGTCATAATGACCTCTACTGTTGGTTTTTGCATTTTAGGATGCATACCTACAGGCATCCCCCTACCATTATCCTTAACTGTAATGGAGTTATCTTCATGTATAAATACGTTTATTTCATCACAATAGCCTGCTAAAGCCTCATCTATGCTGTTATCTACTATTTCATATACCAAGTGATGTAACCCTCTAAGGCTTGTGCTTCCTATATACATCCCAGGCCTTTTTCTTACTGCTTCTAATCCTTCTAAGACTTGTATCTGACTATCATCATATGCTTCATTGTTATTTTGTTCCATATATATCCTCCTTAGCCTTAAAGTTCATAATATATTACTTCTGATCGCTTATTTAAAGTAGACGATGAAATTGGAGATAGATATATTTTACTTTTTTTATCTACCTCTGCAATAATAAATGATTTTGGTTTTTCCTTAGTTATGCGATATATAAATCCATCCTCTTCTGCCATTCTTAAAAATTGTGCTGTATCTGAACTATACATACAAGTTTCTATATCAAAAATACCTATTACATCTTTTAAAGGCACTACAACATTTTCACCTAAATGCAAAAACACCAATATTCCTCCTTAATTTAGAGTATATAATTTTTTTCCATACATTTTCCATTAGTTACTGTAAAAATTTTCGAATCATCTTTTTTTAGATAATTTTTTATATCATTAACTCCAGTACATGTTATTATTGTTTGTATATTATTAATAGAGTTTAATATATACCTTTGTCTCTTGGAATCAAGTTCTGAAAGCACATCGTCTAACAATAGTACTGGGTATTCTCCTGCAATTTCTTTTATTATTTCTAAAGATGCAAACTTTATAGTTAAAACGGAAGTCCTTTGCTGCCCTTGAGAACCAAAACTTCTTGCATCTATATCATTTATTTTAATAATAAAATCATCTCTATGTGGTCCCAAGGAAGTAGTTCTTTTTTCTAGATCCTTTTCCCTATTATTTATAATTGCATCTAGAAACTCTTTTTTATTACCTTCCTTGAAATTTATAGATGAGCAATAAGAAAAACTTATATCTTCTTTTCCAGATGTTATTTCCTTATGTATAACCTTACCCTTGCTGTTGAGATTTTTAATATAGGCTTTTCTGTCCCTTACAATAGCTGTTCCATAACTAGACAATTGTTCATCATATATATCTAACATATTCATTAAAGATTCACTTTTATGTTTAATAACCATATTTCTTTCGTTTAAGATCTTATTATATTGAACTAAGTTATGATAATATGCTTTACTCAACTTACATAATTCTATATCTAAAAATTTTCTTCTAAAGGATGGAGATTCTTTTACAATTTTTAAATCTTCAGGAGAAAACATTACCACGTTTAATACCCCTAAAAGTTCAGAAATCTTATTTATCTTAATAGAATTTATATTAATTCCTTTCTTTCCTTCTTTGAAAACTTTTATTTCAATTTTTTTATCTAATCTTTCTTTTTCAACGTAAAGTTTTATATAAGCACTTTCTTCTTGCCAATTTATAAGTTCTTTATCTCTAATTGTTCTATGGGATTTTCCTATACTTGAATAATAAATACTTTCCAAAATGTTGGTTTTTCCTTGAGCATTATCTCCAATAAAAACATTGACATTTTTACTTAATTCTATACTTAACTCTTTATAATTTCTATAATTAATTAACTGTAAATACTTTATATACATACAAAACACCCATTATGTAATTATATCATAATATTTTCAATTCAGCTAAATATAAATAAAAGAGTTAAGATCTGCTTAAAATCATGCCTTTAACAAAGCCTTTATTTATATATCTTAAACTCTCTTAACTCGTATTATATTAAACTATTATAAACTCTTCTCCATCTACTTCAATTTTGTCACCTTTTGTTAACTTCTTCCCTCTTCTGGTTTCAATTTCTCCATTTACCTTTACCATTTCATTTTGAATATAATATTTTGCATCTGAACCTGTTGATATAGCCCCACACCATTTAAGAAAGGCATCTAGCTTTATTATATCTGTATTTATTTTTATTTCAATCATATCATTAATTCCCCTTAGTTATTTAATAATCTAACTGGTAATACAAGGTAAGTACAATTGTTTACTTCATTATTTTTTATAATACAAGGCGTTACACTGCTAGACAATTCCATGGATATTTCTTCTTCATCCATTATTTTCAAGGCATCAATTAGATACTTTGAATTAAATGCAATTTGTAGCGGCTGCCCTTGCAAAATTATGTTTAATTCTTCTCTCACCATTCCCAATTGAGAATTTGAAGTGATAATCATATTTTCTCCTTGTATATCTAATTTTATTAAATTCGTATTCCCATCCTTGCCCATTAATGATGCTCTTTCTATACATCCTAGTAATTCTGATCTTTTAGCCATTACTTTAAGATTATATTCATCTGGGATTATGGATTTATATTTAATAAATTCGCCCTCTAAAAGTCTTGATACTATTTTAGTTTCCCCTATTGTGAATAAAATATGATTTGGAGTAAATGTTATATTAACTTTTTCATCAGTTTCTTCTAGTATCTTAGATACTTCATTTAAAGTCTTCCCTGGTATTACAGCACTTATTGTACTTTCACTATCAATATATTCAGATTTTACTGCCAATCTGTATCCATCAAGTGCCACTAAATTAAGGTTTTTATCCTTTATTTCAAACAATAATCCTGTAAGTATTGGGCGAGTTTCTTCTTGTGCTACAGCAAATATAGTTGATTTTATCATATTTTTTAGTATGCTTTGCGGAATTTGAACAATTGTATTCTCATTGATAGTTGGTAGTTCAGGAAAATCTTTTGCATTCATATGAATTAAAGTAAACTTAGATTTTTGACATATTATTTCTATTGAATTATTGTCCTTTGTAGTTATTTCAATTATATCGTTTGGTAATTTTCTTATTATTTCTCCAAATATTTTTGAATCAACAACAATTTCTCCTTCTTCAATTATGTCTGCTTTGATTTTAGTTTCTATACTTAAATCAATATCTGATCCTGTTAATACAATAGACGAGCCCAAAGCTTTTAATAAAATACCTTGTAAGACAGGCATTGTTGATTTTCCTGTAACAGCCTTTTGGGCAATAGATATACCTTCTTGAAGATTGCTTTTTTCGCATGTAAATTTCATATGTAATCCTCCTTAATTATCAACACTAAATATTCTTCTTAGATAGAATAGATATAATAGATATTTATAGTAGTAATAGTAGTAGGGGCTGTGGAATTGTTGATAAGTGCCTTCAGGCTAGATAAATCAACGAAAAATAAGAAAAAATAATTGTGGATAAGTTGTTCTGCGTCAACTAACTTTATCCACATAATTATATAAAATAAAAGTTTTTATTTTTATCCACAGCTATTAATAAAAAAATAATACACAAGTGTTAGCTATTTTTGAGTTATTTTCTTCGTTAGTTCACTAACGGCGTTTTGTAAGGACTCATCTTCCTTTAAGCTTGAAGAAATTTTTTCATATGCATGTATTACAGTAGTATGATCTCTTCCTCCAAATTCTTCACCTATTTTAGGCAGTGAAGTATCGGTAAGCTTTCTACAAAGATACATGGCAATTTGCCTTGGGAAAGCTACATTTCGTGTTCTTCTTGCAGATTTAAAGTCTTCAACTCGCAAATTAAAATAGCTAGAAACTATATCTTGTATGGATTCTATAGTAATTTGCTTAGAATGCTTATTAGATATAATATCTTTAAGTGCTTCTGAAGCTAAGTCTACACTAATTTCCTTGTTTGTTAATGAGGAAAAGGCGACTATTCTAATTAATGCTCCTTCAAGTTCTCTTATATTAGACTTTATTTTAGTGGCTATGTATACTAACACTTCATTTGGAATACTTAAGTTTTCTACATCGGCTTTTTTCTTTAGTATTGCCATTCGAGTTTCAAAATCAGGTGCCTGAATATCTGCAATAAGTCCCCACTCAAATCTAGAACGAAGCCTATCTTCTAATGTAGGAATTTCTTTAGGTGGTCGATCACTTGATAAAATTATTTGTTTATTTGACTCATGTAAGTCATTAAATGTATGGAAAAATTCTTCCTGAGTTCTTTCTTTTCCTGCTATGAATTGAACGTCATCTATTAAAAGTACATCTATATTTCTATACTTATTACGGAATTCTACATTTTTATCATCTTTTATAGAATTAATAAGTTCATTTGTAAATTTTTCAGAAGAAACATATACAACCTTAGAGTTAGGATTATTATTAAGAATATAATGACCAATAGCATGCATTAGATGAGTTTTTCCCAGTCCAACTCCTCCATATATAAAAAGTGGATTGTAAGCTTTTGCAGGGGCCTCAGCTACTGCTAAAGATGCTGCATGAGCAAACCTATTACTATTGCCTATGACAAAGGATTTAAAAGTATACTTAGGATTTAGCATAGCTGACATTTCATCATTTACAACTATATTATTATTTTTTTCAGGTATATTATTGGAAGGACTTTTTTCTAAGTCTATTACTTCTTCTGTAGATACTATAAATTCTACATTATATCTTTTAGAAGTTATAAGTTTTAAAGCATTAATAATGAGATCCTTATATCTACTACTCAAAATGCCTTTAGTAAAATCATTAGGGACACATAAATAAAAACAATCCGCTTCTATTTTTAAAGGAACAATGCTTTTAATCCAAGTATTAAAACTTACCTCTGTAAGCTCTCCTTTAATAATAGTTAATGCATTTTCCCATATATCTTTTAATTGGGCATTCATATTTTATCCTCCAGTTCAAAATATTAAATATTAAATTTAAATAGAAAATTCCCTAATTAACAGTAAATCTACAAGTTTATACACATCATTATAGGTTGTTGACAATTATCAATAAAAATATTCACATGTTAGTATTTTTGTACATAGTTTTTTATTCAATTGTTTATCAACATATGTTAATAAATAATTGATAACACTATTAACATATGAATAACTAGGTAAAAACAGGTCTAGAATATATATTATAAAGAATAAAACAAAAAATATAACAACTTATACACATAGTTATCAACAATTGTGGATAAGTTAAATATAAACAAAGGTTATCAACAGTCCTTTATTAATAATATCAAAACGCATATAGGTATTCAAGAAGTTATCCACAAAAAATAATTTTAAAATATTAACAAACCCTTTTTCTTGACAGAAAGGGTAGGTATATATATAATTTAATAGTAAAACTATAAATAAGGTAGTAAGTTAATTGCTATACACATTATACAAAAAGGGGGTGTAGCTCAATGTTTATGACATACCAACCAAAAAAGAAGCAGAGAAAGAAAGAACATGGATTTAGAAAAAGAATGAAGACTAAATCAGGAAGAAATGTTCTTCAAAGAAGAAGACAAAAAGGTAGAAAGAGATTGACAGCATAAGGCCGCATATTGTGGCCTTTTTCTGCAACCGCAAAAAAGGAGCAATAGATGATGAAGAAGTATAAGTTAAGAAAGAATGCAGAATTTAGAGTGGTATACAGAAGAGGAAAGTCTTTTTCTAATGAATTATTAGTTTTATATATGTATAAAAATTATAAAAATAAAGATAGTAGATTTGGCATATCAGTTAGTAAAAAAGTAGGTAAAAGTGTAGTAAGAAGTAGAGTTAAAAGGTTGATTAGAGAAAATGTACGTCTTAGATATAATAGTATAAAAGAAGGCTATGATTGTGTAATTATAGCAAGAAATCCTGCCAAAGATAAGGATTATCACCTTATAGAAAAGTCCTTGTTAAATTTGTTAGAAAAGGCAGGTTTAATTAAGAATTGAGAAGTATTATAATATTGGTAATTAAATCATATAGAAAGTATATTTCACCTCTTAAAAACCCATGCTGCAGGTTTTACCCCACTTGTTCTCAATATGCATTAGATGCTATCAATAAATATGGAGTATTAAAAGGAAGTTTTATGTCAATTAAAAGGATTTTAAGATGTAATCCTTTTAATCCAGGGGGATATGATCCTGTTGAATAATTTGACTGGAGGTTTATAATGAGTATTTTAAACAATGCGTTGATTCAATTCTTTGTTTTTATTCATCAGTTAGTAACGAGTTTTATTACAAATCCTAACTATTCTTATGGTATAGCCATTATATTAGTTACATTAATAATAAAGTTAATATTGTTACCGTTAAATATTAAATCAATTCGTTCTAGTGTAAGAATGAATGAAATACAGCCAGAAACAAAGAAAATTCAAGAAAAATATAAAAATGATCCACAAAAGTCCCAACAAGAAGTAATGAAGCTTTATAAGGACAGAGGTATAAATCCATTAGGTGGATGTTTACCTATATTAATTCAATGGCCAATATTAATAGCCTTATATTATGTATTTAATAATATTACAGGAATAAATGGTGTGAGTTTTTTATGGGTAAAAGATTTAGCACAGGCAGATGTAGTGCTTGCAGTTTTAGCTGGAGCTACTCAATACTATGCATCATTATTGATGGCGCCTCCAGGAGATAGTCCTCAGGCTAAGCAAACTGGTACGATGAATATTAGTATGTCATTATTTATGATATTTATAAGCTGGAGGCTTAAATCAGCCTTAGTTTTATATTGGGTAATAAGTAACATAATTCAGATGGGTCAGACACTTCTTACAAAGAAATTAGAGGAAAGACATAAGGCACTTAATGCTTAAAGGGGGGCTTGCGGTATGAAATATATTGATATGACTGGAAGAACCATAGCTGAAGCTACAAAGAACGCTTTAAGGGAATTAAATGTTACAGAAGATAAGGTAAAGATAGATATTTTAGATCAAGGAAATAAGGGTCTGTTTAATTTAATTGGTTGTAGGCCAGCAAAGATAAGAGTTACAGTTAAAAAGGACTATATATCTGAAGCAAGAGAATTTTTAAGAGAAGTTTTAAATTCTATGGGCATAAAGGCTGAAATAAGAATTAGAGAAGAACAAGATGCTTTAAAGATAATTCTTGCAGGTCCTGAAATGGGTTTACTTATAGGATATAGAGGAGAGACATTAGATTCACTACAGTATCTTGTAAGTCTTGTTATAAATAAGGATCATGAAGAAGAGTATAAGAGAGTTATATTAGATACAGAAAATTATAGACAAAAGAGAGAAGAAACTCTTAAAAGGTTAGCTTTAAAGATAGCGAATAAGGCTAGAAGAACAAGAAAGGTTGTTAAATTAGAGCCTATGAATCCCTATGAAAGAAGGGTTATACATTCTGTTCTTCAAAATGACCCAGAAGTAAAAACATATAGTGAGGGAGAAGAACCTTATAGAAGAGTTGTAGTAGATTTAAAGAAAGCCTAATATGGCTTTCTTTTTAAATTTATAGTAAAATGAGTTAATTAGTTAAACATTATTAAATATGAGGTGAAACTTATGAAAGAGTTTGATACTATTGCTGCAATTGCAACAGTGCTTGGCGAAGGCGGTATTTCTATTATAAGAATTTCTGGAAGTAAGAGCTTAGATATTGTAGATAGTATTTTCAAGGGAAAAAATAATAGGAATTTATTAGATATAAGTCCATATAGCATGAGATATGGTTTTATAATAGAAAAAGAGACGGAAGATATATTAGATGAAGTTTTGGTAACGTATATGAAGGGACCAAGAAGTTACACTGCAGAGGATACAGTAGAGATAAATTGTCATGGTGGTGTTACGCCAACAAAAAGAATATTTCAAGAAATTATAAAGGCTGGGGCAAGAGTTGCAGAGCCAGGTGAATTTACAAAGAGAGCTTTTTTAAATGGTAGAATTGATTTAAGCCAGGCAGAGGCTGTTATAGATATAATAAGAGCTAAAACAGAATTATCCATGAAGTCAGCGGTACTTCAATCCAACGGTAGAATTTCTAAGGAGATAGATTCTCTAAGAAATAGGTTACTTCAGACTATAGCTCATATTGAAGCAACAGTGGATTTTCCTGAGGATGACTTGGAGGAAGTTACATCTAATCAAGTTAGTATCCAAGTTGAAAATATAATAAATGAAGTAAGTGAACTTTTAAGTACTGCAGATGAGGGTAAGATTTTAAGAGAAGGATTAAATGTAGTTATAGTAGGTAAACCTAATGTAGGAAAATCTTCTTTATTAAATGCTTTACTAAAAGAACAAAGAGCTATAGTAACTGAGGTACCAGGAACCACAAGAGATGTTATAGAGGAATATATAAATTTAGATGGTGTACCTATTAAGATAATAGACACAGCAGGAATTAGAGAAACAGAAGATATTGTTGAAAAAATTGGTGTAGAAAAATCAAAGGAAAAAATAATAGAAGCTGACTTAATTATTTTTATGATAGATTTAAGTAGGGAATTAGATGATGAAGATAAAGAAATAATGGATTATATACGAGATAAGAAATATATTGTTTTACTAAACAAAAGTGATTTGGAAAATAAAGTAGTTAAGGAAGATTTAGCAGGTTTAAATTTAAAATACATAATTGAAAGTTCAGCTAAAAGCGGCAAGGGACTAGATGAGCTTAAAGATTCTATAAAGGAATTGTTTTTTAAAGGGGAAGTAAAGAATCAAGATATAATTATAACTAATGCTAGACATAAGGAAGCACTAATTAGAGCAAAGGAAAGCTTAAGCTCAGCTCTAGATACGTTAAATAATACTTTAGCAATAGATCTATCATCTATAGATATAAGAGATGCATGGTCAAGGCTCGGAGAAATTACAGGCGATACATTAGAAGAAGATATTATAGATAAAATATTTTCAGAATTTTGTTTAGGAAAGTAGGGAGAGTATATGAAGTATTATGCAGGAGATTACGATGTAGTAGTAGTAGGAGCAGGCCATGCAGGCTGTGAGGCTGGCCTTGCAGCTGCTAGGATGGGATCCAAGGTACTAGTATGTACGATAAACTTAGATAGTGTAGGTATGATGCCTTGTAATCCTAATGTTGGAGGAACAGCAAAAGGACATTTAGTAAGGGAAATAGATGCCTTAGGTGGGGAAATGGGTATAAATATAGATAATACCTTTATCCAATCTAGAATGCTTAATACCTCAAAGGGACCTGCTGTGCATTCATTAAGAGCACAGGCAGATAAGCAGAAGTATTCTCAAAGAATGAAAAATGTTTTAGAAAGCCAAGAAAATTTAACAATGAAACAAATAGAAGTAGTTGCATTGGATGTAGAAGATGGTAAAATTAAAGGTGTGCTTACAAAAAATGGTGCATATTATAACACTAAAGCTGTTATCCTTGCCACAGGAACATACTTAAAAGGTAAAGTGATAATTGGAGATGTAAGCTATAGTAGTGGACCAAATGGGTTATTTCCTGCGCAGGACTTATCACAAAGCCTTATAGACTTAGGAATAAGTTTAAGAAGATTTAAAACTGGTACTCCAGCGAGAATAAATAGAAGAACAGTAGATTTTTCTAAAATGATAGAACAACCAGGAGATGAAAAGATAGTTCCATTTTCATTTATGAGTGGAGAAATAACTAGAAATCAAGTTTCATGCTATTTAACTTATACAAACGAAAAGACTCATGGAATAATAAGAGAAAACATACATAGATCTCCTTTATATAACGGGTCTATAGAAGGAGTAGGACCTAGATATTGCCCTTCTATAGAGGATAAGGTAATGAGATTCCCAGATAAGGAACAGCATCAAGTATTCATTGAGCCTGAAGGAGAAAATACTGAGGAAATGTATGTAGGAGGTATGTCTAGTTCCTTACCAGAAGATGTTCAAATTGCAATGTATCGCAGTGTTCCTGGTCTTGAGAATGTAGAATTTTTAAGAACAGCATATGCAATAGAATATGATTCTATAGATTCTACACAATTAAAATTATCCTTAGAATTTAAAGAAATAGAAGGGTTATTTGGAGCAGGCCAGGTTAATGGAAGCTCAGGGTATGAGGAGGCAGCAGCACAAGGACTTGTAGCGGGAATAAATGCTGCTTTAAAGGTGAGAGGACAAGAACCTTTTATACTACAAAGGTCTGATGCATACATAGGAGTTCTTATAGATGATTTAGTTACAAAGGGAACTAATGAACCATATAGAATGATGACTTCACGTTCAGAATATAGACTTTTATTAAGGCAGGATAATGCAGATTTGAGACTTACAGAAATGAGTTATCAAATAGGACTTGTTACTGAAGGAAGATACAAAAGCTTCATAAGTAGGAAGGAAGCTATAGAAGGGGAAATAGGCCGTATAAAAGCCCTTCAAATAACAAATAAAAAAGAGATAAATGAAATGTTAATATCCTTAAATTCATCAGAGTTGAGAAAGCCAATAAGCTTATATGAGCTTATAAAAAGACCTGAATTAGATTATTTTAAAGTTTACGAATTAGATAAAGATAGAATTGAATTGCCGTATGAAGTACAATATGAAGTAAATACTATGGCTAAATATGAGGGATATATACAAAAACAATTAGAGCAAGTAGAACAGTTCAAGAAATTTGAGAAAAAGCTTATTCCATCTGAAATCAATTATAGTGAAGTGCATGGTTTGAGAATTGAAGCAGTACAAAAATTAAGCAAAATTAATCCTATGAATATAGGGCAGGCATCTAGAATATCTGGAGTATCTCCAGCAGATATTTCTGTACTTCTTATTTATTTAGAACATAAATATAGACTTTCAAAGTAATAAATTAATTTTAAATAAAATATAAATTACACTTATATATGAATTATATAATTCATATATAAGTGATTTATGGAGGATAAATATGCAATATTTCGATATACTTAAGGCTTCTTGTGAAGATATAAATATTGATTTTGATGAAAATAAGTATAATCAGTTAATACAGTATAAAAACTTATTACAAGAATGGAATGAAAAAATTAACCTTACTTCTATAACTGAAGATGAGGAAATAATAAAAAAACATTTTATAGATAGCATAAAAATATATAAGTTTTCTCCTTTAAAGGATATGAAAAGGATTATAGATGTAGGGACTGGAGCAGGGTTTCCAGGACTGCCTATTAAAATAGTCGATGAAAAAAAGCAAGTGGTTTTATTAGATTCACTAAACAAAAGAATAAATTTTCTAAATGAAGTTATTAATACACTTAAACTAGAGAATATCAAAACTGTTCATGGCAGGGCAGAAGATGTTGCAAAAGATAAAGGTTATAGAGAGTGCTTTGATGGTGTAGTTTCTCGTGCTGTAGCAAATATGAGTGTATTAAGTGAGTTTTGCTTACCATTTGTAAAATTAAATGGATATTTTATTGCAATGAAAGGGCCAGCTGTAGAGGAAGAAATTAAAGAAGCCAAAAATGCAATAAGTACTTTAGGAGGAAAGATAGAAGATATAATAGGAATCGACATAGAAGAAAGTGACTTAAGACATAATTTAGTTATTATAAAGAAGATAAAAGAAACCCCAGATAAATATCCTAGAAAAGCTGGATTAGTTAATAAGAGTCCTTTAAGATAAAAATTTTATTCAATTATAGAAGGAATTTTAACGGTTAACAGAGAAATTTTAAATAAATGAAAGCACAAGAGGGATGGGTTAATATGGAACAAAAGGTTAGTTATATAAATACTGAATTGATTTCTCCTAATGTGTATCAACCTAGAAAGTTTTTTAATGAAGAAGCCATAGAGGAATTATCAAAATCCATAAAGGTTTATGGCATTATTCAACCTTTATCTGTAAGAAGGGTTAGTGAAGATAAGTTTGAATTAATAGCAGGAGAAAGAAGATTAAGGGCAGCAAAGAAGGCAGGTTTACAAGAAGTACCTGTTATAATTGTTGATGTGTCCAATAAGGATTCAGCAGCAATAGCATTATTAGAAAACATACAAAGAGAAGACTTGAATTTTTTGGAAGAGGCAGAAGCATACTACAATTTAATTAAAGAACATAATTATACTCAAGAACAGTTGTCGGAAATTATAGGTAAAAAGCAATCTACTATAGCTAATAAAATAAGACTGTTAAGATTAACTTCTGGAGTTAGAAAGATTTTAATAGAAAATAATCTTACAGAAAGACATGCTAGGGCCCTTCTTAAGTTACCGGCAGAAGAGCTTCAAAAAAAGGTTTTAAGTGTCATAATTAAAAAAGGTTTAAATGTAAAGAAATCAGAAGAGCTCATAGAAAAAGAGTTAAATAAGTTAATAGAAAAGAGTTCTTCAAAAGAGGAAAGAAAAAAAATCAAAGGTATTTTTAGTCCTAAGGTTTATATAAATACTATTAGACAAGTATTTGATAAGTATGGTCTAAATGCACAGTATTCATCTCAAGATTCAGAAGAAAGTATTCAAATTATGATTACAATTCCAAAGAATAAATAATTCAATAATATTATAATAAATGTTTCACGTGAAACATTAAAAACTATGTGATGAGTGAAAATAACATTTTAGCACATAGTTTTTTTATTTTTATACAATTTTTTTAAATAAGTACTTTTTTTATATATTATATGACTATATAATAAAACTATAACTAATATTATGAGGCGGTGAATATGGTGAAGGTAATTACAGTATTTAATCAAAAGGGTGGAGTGGGTAAGACAACAACTAATATTAATTTATGTTCATACTTAGCTATGGAAGGATATAGAGTTCTTTCTATGGATATAGATCCTCAGGGTAATACCACTAGTGGATTAGGTTTCGATAAGAGAAAAATTAAAACATCTATTTATGATGTAATCACTGATGATACCTCTATAGAAGAGGCTATGATAAAATGTGAATTTGTAGACAATTTTTACATAGTTCCTTCAACTATGTCTTTAGCAGGAGCAGAAGTGGAAATAATAGATAAGGTTAATAGGGAAAAAATATTGAGAGAAAAAATAAAAAGTGTTGAAGGAAAGTTTGATTTTATATTTATTGACTGTCCTCCATCATTAGGGTTTTTAACTATTAATGCTTTAACTGCTTCTAATAGTGTATTGATTCCTATACAATGTGAATTTTATGCATTAGAAGGAGTTGGACAACTTGTTAATACTATTCAACTCGTTAAAAAGTCATTAAACCCCAATATTGATATTGAGGGAGTAGTCTTAAGCATGTTTGACAGTAGAACTAATCTTTCAAATGAAGTAGTTAGTGAAGTTAAAAAGTATTTTAAGAACAAAGTATATGATACAACTATTCCAAGAAATATAAGACTGGCAGAATCCCCTAGTTTTGGATTGCCGATAATGTTGTATGATAATAAATGTAAAGGTGCAGAGGCGTATGAAAAGCTAGCTAAGGAATTCTTAGAAAGGCAGGAGAATTAAAATATGAGTAAGAAGTTTGGATTAGGAAAGGGATTGGGGGCATTAATTCCTGAAGATTCTTCAGAAGATAATCTCTTGCTAAATGGGATGCAAAAGATAGATATTTCGCTTATAAGAGCTAATAACACTCAGCCTAGAAAGAGCTTTGATGAAGAAAAAATAATGGAACTATCAGAGTCAATAAAACAGTATGGAGTTATTCAACCTATACTTATTACAAAAGATGATGGTACCCATACATATACAATTGTAGCTGGAGAAAGAAGATGGAGAGCGGCAAAGCTTGCTGGGATCAAAGAAGTACCTGTTATTATAAAGGAGCTAAATAAAAAAGAGATTCTGGAAATTTCCTTAATAGAAAATATACAAAGACAGGACTTAAATCCAATTGAAGAAGCTAAAGCATATAAAAATCTTTTAGAAGATTTTAAGTTAACGCAAGAAGAATTGAGTAAAAGAGTGGGTAAATCTAGAACAGCTATTACAAATTGTATTAGACTTTTAAATTTAGATGAAAGAGTTCAAGACTATGTTATAGATGGAGTTTTAACTGAGGGGCATGGCAGAACATTGCTTGCTATTGAAAATAAGGAATTACAATATAAGATATCTCAGATGATTATAGATGATAAATTAAGTGTAAGAGAAACTGAAAAATTGATAAAATCACTAAACAGGGACAAAGAGAAACAAAGAAATAATAAGCAAATTAACAATATATATTATGATGATATAAAAAATAAGTTAGAAGAGTTATTTGGAACTAGAGTAGTTTTGAATAGCAATAATGACAAAGGAAAGATTCAAATTGAATATTATTCTGAAGAAGACCTTCAAAGAATATTAGATATACTAAAACTTTAAGTAAATTATAAAATGTTTCACGTGAAACAATAACATGAAAGGAGATATTATATGGAAAGCTTAATTGCAGCACTAAATGAAGTTCAGCCCTTTATAATAATAGCTCTTGTGGCAATTGTAATTATATTAATTATAGCTATAGCTGTACAGGGAAAGGCAATAAGTAGATTAGAGGTAAGGTATAAAAGACTTATGAGGGGAGTAGATAATAAAAATTTAGAAAAAGTAATAACAAGTTATTTAGATAAAATAGATGAATCTGTAGAAAAAACTGAGCATATCAATGATTTATATAATGAGTTAAGTATTAAGATTAACTCATGCATTCAAAAGTTTTCAATTGTAAGATATAGAGCGTTTGAGGATGTTGGAAGTGACTTGAGCTATTCAATAGCCTTATTAGATAACAGTAATAACGGAATAATTCTTACTGGACTTTATGGAAGAAATGAAAGTACAACTTATGCAAAGCCTATAGATAAGGGTATATCAAGATATGAATTATCTGACGAAGAAGATCAAGTACTACAAGATGCAATGAATGATAATGAATAATATTTAAGCATAAGTATAAAAAATCTCGTTTGGGGTAATATTTACCTTAAAGGAGGTTTTTTACTATGGTAATATGTGTTTCTGAAGAACTTAATCATATATCAAATGAATTAAAAAAAAGAGGATATAGCATAATAAAATCCCTTGGAGAATGTAATTGTGATGTTATTATATGCAATCTAAAGGACGGGGGATTAAGCAAATTAACTATGGAACATACCTTGAAAAATGAGGGGATTCTTATAATAGACCTTGGAAGTAAAAATATAGATGAAATAGAAAACATACTCAATAATAGAACGGATAATTCCATATTTTAGATTGTTTTTTATATAAGGCGATGCTTAAATCATATATGATAATAATTAAGTTAAAACTATAAATTATCATAAATTATTAAGAATCGCCTTATATTTTAAATGTTTATAAATATTAATTATTTAAAAGTACTTTTTTACTTTTTTCAATCTTTTTACCACCTATGGTTTTAAGTACAGAATGATATATACCTTCAGATATGGTTTCAGCTAACTGCATAACCGTATAAAGACGAGTGTTTTGAAGAACCATAAATTCTAGAGAACCAGAAATATTTACAATTCCTGTTATACTTAGATCACCAATCTCAGGCAAGTTCTTATTCATAGCTGAGCCAGGGCTCAATGGCTTTTCTTCAACGCAAACCTTACCTATATTTTGAATACTTCCAAGACAAGCGTCTATGGCTATTATATATGGATTTTTAAATTTCATATGTATTTCTTCAATTGTTTCACATAAGTTTTTAGCGTGAACTGGGTTTTCCAGGTTTCCGTAAATATAGAAATTCTCCCTAGTTAAGAATTTAAGTTTGTGTCCAACTAAAGGACCTAAACTATCACCTGTAGAACGATCAGAACCTATGCATAATACAACAATAGTTTTATTAGATTTTACTACAGGACTTAAGAATTCAGTTAAGGTATCTCTTAAAGAAAATATAGAAGATGTAACAGATGAATCAAACATAACTTTTTTCTCCATATAAGCAAAACCTCCTGTTTAGGATTATATCCAAACGGAGGTTTATTATACATAAATTATAATACATCTACAGATTTTAATACTTTGTAAAAAACTACTAAGAAGATACAAAAAAACATTCCTGAAATGCCATTTACCTTTAATCCTATAAATATAGCAGCAATTACTGATACCGGATGTAATCCTAATGAGGCAGATACTATTTTAGGCTCCACTATTTGTCTCACTACAGTTACAACTATATACCATATTAATATTCCAAAGGCAGTAAAGTAATTTTTAACTATAAAGAAGTAGATTAAAGCTAAGGGAATATATATGCCGCCAACTCCAAGTACAGGAAGAATATCAAATATAGCAGCTACAACACTTAATATACCAGAATACTTTACTTTTAAGACTGTAAAGCCAATTAGTGTCTCTATAAATGTAATACAGATAACAAGCAAATAAGACATAGCATAATTTGTAAGCATTCTTTTAGCTTCATGAATTATATGAATAAGCCTATCTGAGTTCTCATTTTCTAGAGCGTGCAAAAACTTAGTTTTCGCAGAGGACAAGTCTCTTGTAAAAAAGTATGTTGATATTAAAGTAAATAATACTACCATAAAAACAGAAGGTATATACCCTAAAAATGATATAGCTCCTTGTATTATCTTACCTGTAATTAATACAGTTAAATTAGAAATTTTAGATATATAAGATGATAAGTTTTTCTCTATAGCATTTATAATAGATGGATCTAAATTATTATAATATTGTTCTAAATCTTGAACAAGATAGTTTATGTTATTACTATTAGTATTTAAATATAGCTGAATATTTTTAGCTAATTGTATGGCTTCTTTAGTAAGAGTAAAAATCACAGTATATAAGAGAGATAAAATCACTGTGAAAAAAAACAATGTAGCTAGTAAAGAAGATATAGAGTTCTTTATCTTGAATTTTTTGCATATAAATCTACTTGGTTTTCTTAATATAAGTGCAAAAATTAATGCTAGCACAAAGGGTAAGGTAAACTGTAGGGTTTTAAAAAATGTTATAAATACAAGTGTATAAATTATAAAGAACAATATTGTTCTATCAAATCGTTGTAAAAACCGCCCCATTATGTCACTCCCTTTTTAACAGTTTAAATAGTGAATTTATAGTATAGTCAATATGTTCCTTGGTATTAAATAATCCTAAACTAAACCGTAAGGTTCCAGTAGGAAAGGTTCCTATTGTTTTATGGGCTAATGGAGCACAATGGAGCCCCGTTCTTGTCATAATGCCAAAATCTCTTTCAAGTAGCATACCAAGTTCAGCAACATCAATTTTAGAAGATGTTATAGAAATGGTAGGAACATACTTTAAGTTACTATTATATCCTATAATACTTATATTATCTATATTTAAAAGCTCTTCTATAAATATTTTGAATAAGTTATGTTCTGTGTTTTCTATGTTTTTTAATCCAAAGTTTTCTATAAATTTCAAAGAAGAAAGTAATCCTACTATACCAGGCATGTTTAATGTGCCGCTTTCAAATTTGTCTGGTAAGAAGGTAGGTTGTTCTGTATTAAAAGATTCGCTACCTGTACCACCTTCTATAAAAGGTGACATTTCATCATTAAACTCATCTGTAAGTAAAAATCCGCCTATCCCTTGGGGACCTAGTAATGATTTATGCCCTGTAAATGCTAATGCACTACAATTAAGGTCTTTAAAGTCTAAATTTAAATTTCCTGCTGTTTGAGCAGAATCTATAATAAAGTATATATTCTTTTCTTTACATATATCACCTATTTCTTTAATTGGCTGTACACTACCTATTACATTAGAAGCATGAGAAAGAATAATCAATTTAGTATTTTCTTTTATTGTTTCTTTAAGCATATTTATATCAATAATACCACTTTCATTACAAGATATTATGTCAACTTCAATGTTTTTAGATCTTTGAAGGGATGCAAGAGGTCTTAATATTGAGTTATGCTCCATTGAAGTAGTAATTATGTGCCAGCCATCTTTTACAGATGATTTTAGTAAAGTATTTAATGATGTAGTAATATTTGGTGTGAAAATTACATTTTCTAATTTATCAAAGTTAAAAAGTTCAGCAAGTTTTAATCTACAGTCAAAAACAATTTCACTACTCTTAATTGAGTTCTTATAGGCACCTCTCCCGGGATTTCCCCCTACTTCTGTCATGTATTTTATCATAGAATCTGTAACTTCATTGGGCTTTGGAAAGGTTGTAGCTGCATTATCTAAATATATACTTATAGTAATCACCATCCTAATTATCTAATAAATTTTGTATCAATATATTTTTAAAAATAAATTCATATTTAAAATTATTTACAAAGTTATAGTATAATAAAAGTGTTAAATATATTATAAGGTAATTACTATTAAATTTACAAGGTAGAGGTGAAAAAAATGGATAATATAATAAATTGCAAGGGACTTAATTGTCCAGAACCTGTAATTAATACAAAAAAGTATTTTGATTCTATTAGCCAAGGAGAAGGTACAGTAATAGTAGATAATGAAGTTGCTAAAAACAATATAATAAAGTTTGCTAAAAATAATAACTATTTATCAGAAATAGTAAAGATGGAAAATGAATTATACTATATAAAAGTGGTTAAAGAAGTAGAGAATACAAAAGATAAAAATTTACTAAATGATGGGTATACTATTTTAGTTACTACAGATAAGCTCGGAGAGGGAAGTGAAGAATTAGGAAAGATATTAATGAAAAGCTATTTTTATGCTGTTTCAGAAAACGATAAGCTTCCGACAAATATAATATTTTTAAATAGTGGTGTTTTTCTTACTACAGAAGGATCTGAAGTATTAGATGTTTTAGAGGCTATGAGTAAAAAGGGTGTAGCTATTTCAAGTTGTGGAACATGTTTAGATTTTTATAATCTAAAGGATAAGTTAAAATTAGGTGAAATTTCTAACATGTATTTTATAGTAGAGAAAATAAGTAATTCTAGCAAAGTGATAAAGTTGTAAATGGAGTGATAATAATGACACAGTATTATGTTTTAGTTTTTAAAAATACACTTGACTCAATAAAAGCAGAAAAATTTTTAAAGGAAAATAGCATAAATATGACTATAATGCCCACCCCTACAGGAATTACTCAAAGTTGCGGCATAAGCATTAAAGTAAATCCAGATGATATAAATAAAATAAAAGAATTAATAACAGAAAATAAGCTCACTGCAAAGGCTATATTTGGAAGAGAGGAAAGCGCATATAGGAGAATATATAATAATGAAGAATAATGCTTTATAATTATCAGGGAGGAATACATAGTGTTTAGTTTTAGCAATATAAGTAGTTTTTTAGATAAATTAGATATATATGGAGCAATTTATACAACTATTAAGGTTTTAATCATACTTATTTTAATGTATTTATTAAGAAAAATAGGAAATAGCGTAATAAATAGATTTGTAAGCAAACAAAGTAATATGAGGTTTTCGTTAAATGAAAAGAGATCTAAGACTTTAGGGGCAATACTTAAGAGTATATTGAAATATTCAATATATTCTATAGGAATATTTATAATTGTAGAGATGTTATTTGGAATTAGAGGAATTACCTTTGCAAGTTTTGGTGGTGTAGCCATAGGTCTTGGAGCTCAAAATCTTATAAAGGATGTAATAAATGGATTTTTTATATTATTTGAGGATCAATATGCTGTAGGAGATTATGTTACCATAGAAAACAAGGCTGGCATTGTAGAAACTATAGAACTTAGAATAACAAGAGTAAGAGATTTCAATGGAGACTTACATATACTTCCCAATGGTATTATAAGTAATGTAACAAATCATTCTAGAGGAAATATAAGGTTTCTTCTTGATATAAGTATTTCAAACGATGAAAGTTTAGATAAAGTAATCAATATGATAAAAGAAATATGCAAGGAATTTAAGATAGAAAATAAAAACATAGTAGAAGGGCCGAAAGTTGTAGGAGTTACAGCAATGAATGAAACTTCATTTACTATAAGAGTAGTAGGAAAGTCTAAGCCTTTAACACATTGGGATGTTGAAGTAGAATTAAGAGAAAAAATAATGCATTTATTAGATAGAAAAAATATTAAGAGACCATATACTAAAATGAAAATAATAAAGGAGGAACAAAATGGTTAAAATTTTTAATTTGGGAGATATTGTTGAAATGAAAAAAGATCACCCTTGCGGAAGTAAAGAGTGGGAAATTATACGAATGGGAGCAGATATAAAAATAAAATGCTGCGGATGTGGAAGAATAATAATGCTTCCAAGAAGTAAATTTGAAAAGGATATGAAAAAGGTAGTAAAATGTAGCAACGAAGAAAATAAAGAAGATATTTTAAAATAGATATAAAAACTATTGATTTTTATAAAAATAGATGATAAAATATATCGGTAGTCCCTGCTGTGAAAATCACAGCCGTAAGTCCAAGGGGAGGAGGTGAAATCTAATGAGAAAATATGAAACTATATTTATACTTAATCCATCATTAGATGAGGAAGCAGTTAAAGCAACTGTGGAAAAATTTAAAGGTGTTATTGAAAGCAATGGTGGAGCAGTAGAAAATGTTGATTTCTGGGGAAGAAGAAAATTAGCTTATGAAATTAACAAAATCGGCGAAGGTTATTATACATTATTTAACTTCAACGCTGGCCCAGAATTACCAAAAGAATTAGATAGATTATTTAGAATCAATGATTCAGTTATAAGACATATAATAGTTAAAGATGAAAAATAAGGTGTGGTGCTAAAATGAATAAAGTAGTTTTAATAGGAAGGCTTACCAAAGATCCAGAGTTAAAATTTACTCCTGGAAATGGTACAGCAGTAGCCACCTTTACATTAGCTGTCGATAGAAGATTTTCTAAAGATGGTAATAGAGAAGCGGACTTTATCCCTGTAGTGGTATGGGGAAAACAAGCAGAATCTACAGCTAATTACATGAGCAAAGGTAAACTTATGGGAGTTAGCGGTAGAATTCAAACAAGAAGTTATGAAGCTAAGGACGGAACTAGAAGGTACATAACCGAGATAGTTGCAGAAGAGGTTCAATTTCTTGAATGGGGGAACAGACAATCCACGGCAGACCAAATCAATGGAGGCTACCCACAGACTGGTATGCCAGGAGGATTTGATGGTTCCTATTCCGATGATATCACTCCTATAGATGATGGAGAGATACCATTTTAATAATAAAGGAGGGTTGAAAAATGAGCAGAGAATCTGGTAGAGATAGAGATAGAGATGGCGGAAACAGAAGATCTTCTGGAAAAATGAGAAGATCAAGAAGAAAGGTTTGTATGTTCTGTGTAGACAAAGCAGAAAGCATTGATTACAAAGATATAAACAAATTAAGAAAATATATAACTGAAAGAGGAAAGATTCTTCCAAGAAGAATTTCCGGAACTTGTGCAAAGCATCAAAGAAAACTTACAGATGCAATAAAGAGAGCAAGAAACATAGCTTTATTACCATTCACAACAGAATAATAAAGTTTATATAGATTGCTTAAAGAAAGGATTTATCCTTTCTTTTTTTTATATACAATATCAATACATAATGAGCTTTAATCGATATATAACCTTATGCAATAAAGGATTATAAATGGTAAAATGGAATATAATTATTGTAAAATATTTATAGTAAACTTATAATTATATTATGTGTATAACTTTGGATAACCGGGTTTTAGCAAAAAGGAATTAAAAGAGGTGAAAACATGAAAAAGGATGATTTTAATATAATGCATAACATAAAAGTAATAGAGGAACTAAAGGCAGAACTGTTATGTTTAATAGGAGATTTTTTTAGATTATTAACTCGTGGAAGTAATGTAGCTCAAGAAGCTATACTTGACTGCATTGCAGGGTCAATAACAGTATTATATATATTAGCAGAGAGACTTGGATATTCTTATACTGCAGTGGATGAAAATATGAAAAGAAAATTAAAGATGGGAATACTCGAGGAAGATAAAGTAGAGAAGGAAAATAAGGATTTAAGTAGATTATATTCTCATCTTAAGGAAAGGCAGTAAGGTGGAATAATATGAAGAATCAAAAATATGCTACTAAAAGTACTGTAGAAGCAGGAATTATGACGTGTATTATTTTAATTTTAATGTTAATAAATATATACATGCCTATATTTTCATATGTATTAAAGTTTATTCTTCCAATTCCAGTAACATTGCTATATTTAAGACATAATTCAAAGGTTACATTTACAGCTTTAGCTGCAAGTGGTATATTAATTTCTTTAATTAACAACCCGCTATCCGGATTAACTAGTGCAATAATGTTTGGTCTTACAGGTATTGCATTAGGTTATAGTATAAAAAGAGAACTAAGTGTACCTACCACTATAATGCTTTTAGCATTGGCATCTTTAATAGGATCTGTTATTGACTTTACTGTATATATAACATTAATTAGTGGAACAAGTGTAACAAAGTTTATGAGTGAAGTTGTTAGGACTATAAATGAATCTATGAATATGAGTATAAGTTTTTACGAGAAAATGGGAATGCCATCAGAGCAAATTAAGATGTTTAAAAGTATGATAGGTATTTTTACAGTAGATTATATGATGAAGCTTATACCATCAGCTCTTCTTATTTCTTCGGTTATATTTGCATTTTTAAGTTATATAATTACTCGATTAATACTCAGAAAATTAGGATATAATATAAAGGAAATGCCTAAGTTTTCCAAGATGTATATTGATATAAGATTTGTAACAATATTAGCTATAACAATGCTTATAGGAATAATACTTATAAGGTTAAATATAACTGTAGGAGAGTATATATCGATTTCCTCAGAGTTAATGCTTTTGTATGCATTTTTATTTGATGGAATAGCACTAGTAACTTATTATCTTAGTAATAAATTAAGTTTATCCAAGGGAGTTATTGTTGCATTAATAGTATTTACAACAGTTTCTCAATTAGCAATTGTGTATATAATACTTGGAGTAATAGATATCATTGCAGATTTTAGGAAGCTTGACCCAAATAGGATTTGGAAAACAAGTTAATGGGGGTCCCGTATGGATAATAATTATAATTATTTTTTTACTACCAACAAAATTTATATGATAATGATAGCTATATTGGTTATGTTTGTAAGTTATTATAATTATATAATTGGTTTATTAGCTAGCTTTATATATATTGGTCTTATAGTATACAATATAAGAACAAATAAAACTAAGAAAAACAAGTGGAAAAAGTTTATAGAAAATTTTTCTTTAAACATGGATAATGCCACTAGAAATACATTGGTAAATTTACCTTTTCCAATGCTTATAATAGGAAAAAAGGGAAATATATTGTGGTATAATCAAAATTTCTCCCAAGTTTTAAGTAACCAAGATATACTAGATAAAAATATAAATGATTTTATAAAAGAACTAAATATAAGGCAAGTATTAGAAGGTAAAAAAAATTCATTTAAATATGTAAAACTACAGGATAGTTACTTCGATATTTATACTAATATAGTTGAAGGTAATGAAAGTAAGGTAAGTAATAAAGAAAAGATGATTCTTGTATACCTATATGATGTAACAGATTTTTATCATATGATGACAAGTGTTGATGAAAATAAGGAAACTGTAATGCTTATTGAGGTAGATAATTTAGATGAAGTGATAAAAAGTACTGAAGAAGATAAGAAACCTATTTTGATAGCAGAAATAGAAAAAGTTATTAATAGCTATTCTCAAAATCTTAATGCTATGTCAAAAAAATACGATTCAAATAAATATGTATTATCTGTTCAAAACAAGTATATTCAAAAAGAAATGGAAAAAAAGTTCGATGTCTTAGATAATATACGTGAAATAGACATAGGAAATAAGCTTACAGTAACTTTAAGCATAGGTATAGGACGAGGTGGAAAAAATCCTATAGAAAATCAAAAGTTTGCAGCATCAGCTAAAGATTTGGCCCTTGGAAGAGGGGGAGATCAAGCGGTTGTAAAAAATGGAGAGAAACTTTCCTTTTATGGAGGAAAAACTAAGGAAGTAGAAAAAAGAACTAAGGTGAGAGCTAGAGTTATAGCTCATGCTCTTTTAGATCTTATAAATGAAAGTAGTGCAGTTCTTATTATGGGTCATGTAAATATGGATATAGATTGTCTAGGAGCAGCAGTTGGTATTTATAGTACTGTTAATTCTCTAAATAAGCAATGTAATATAGTATTAGATGAAGTAAATAACAGTATTAAAATAATAATGGAAAAACTTAAGAATGAAAAGGATTATAATAATGCATTTATAAGTACAATTGATGCTATAGATAAGTTAGATGAAGATACATTACTTATATTAGTGGATGTTCATAGTAAGGGCCATGTGGAAGATATAAGATTAGTAGAAAAGGCAAAGAAAACGGTTATAATAGATCATCATAGAAAGTCCTCTAATTTTGTAGAAGGAACTTTATTGAGTTATATAGAGCCATATGCTTCATCTACTTCAGAAATGGTAACAGAAATGATACAATATATGAGTGACAAGCCACAATTAAAGATATTAGAGGCTGAGGCTTTGCTTGCAGGAATATGTGTAGATACAAAAAACTTTTATTTTAAGACAGGGGTAAGGACTTTTGAGGCTGCCTCTTTTTTAAGAAAGTTAGGTGCTGATACCATAGATGTTAAGAAGTTATTTTCAGATGACTTAGACACTTATTTAAAAAGATATGAGATAATAAAGTCAGCTGAAGTAATAAATGGAATTGCCATATCAATATGCCCGCCGGATATAGAAAATATTGTATTAGCTGCACAAGCAGCGGATGAACTACTAAATATTACAGGTATTCATTCATCATTTGTTTTTGCTAAAATAGAAGATGATATACACATAAGTGGTCGTTCCTTAGGAGATATAAATGTGCAGGTAATACTGGAAGCTTTAGGTGGTGGTGGGCACATGACTATGGCAGGAGCTAAATTAAAGTCTAATACAATAGAAGAAGCTGTAGAAAAATTAAAAAATGCTATAGATAAATACTTAAGGGAAGGTGACTATAAATGAAGGTAATATTATTACAAGATGTTAAAAAATTGGGAAAGAAAGGTGATGTAGTTAATACATCTGATGGATATGCAAGGAATTTCTTATTTCCAAGGAAATTAGCAATAGAGGCAAACGATTCTAATATGCATGTGTTAAACAATAAAAAGGAAGCAGAAAGAAGACAAAAGACTGCAGAAATAGAACAGGCACAAAAGTTAGCTAAAGAAATACAAGGCAAGGAAATACTTATTAAAGTTAAAACTGGAGAACATGGAAGATTATTTGGGTCCATAACAGGTAAAGACATTTCAGAGGAGTTAAAGAAAAAGTTTAATATAGATATAGATAAGAAAAAGATTGTAGTTGATATTATAAGACAGTTAGGAACTTATGAGGTAGAAGTAAAAATATACCCTGAAATTTCTACAAAGATTAAAGTTGTTGTGGACCATCAATAAGGAGGATATGAGTTGAAATCTCAATTTGTTGGTGAATTTGAAAAGGATATAGTTGATTCTCTATCCATGGAAACACAAGTAAATGTGTTGTGGGAAATGCTGGGCAAAATAGTAGATGAAAAAACTATAAAATCACGAATAGTTAAATATAAGTTGCAAAAATATATCAGTGGTGTAGATCCATATAAAAGGTTATATGCCTTAAATAAGATAATAAGTGATGGAAAAGGTATAGAAATCGTTCCAGATAAAAAAAGTGTATATGACGCTCTTCAAGATACAAATGAATGGATATCACAAATACTTGCTAAAAGATATGTTCAAAGTAATATTGAGAAAGAAGTGGAAACTCTTTTAAATGAGAAGCAAGAAAAATATATAGACGAGATAAGGCTTGGAATAATTAAAAAGCAAAAGGGACCAGAAAATGCAAAGACACTTAAAAAGTATGCTCAGTTAGAAGTTTTGGATTCACAAAAGCTTACTAAAAATATTCAATCTCTTTTAAGACCAGAGTGTTTTGATGAGATTGTAGGTCAGGAAAGGGCTATAAAATCACTACTTTCTAAAATTGCATCGCCTTACCCTCAGCATATAATACTCTATGGACCTCCAGGAGTAGGTAAAACTACTGCTGCAAGATTGGCCCTAGAAGAAGCAAAGAAAATGAAGAATACTCCATTTAAAGAAGAGTCAAACTTTGTTGAAGTGGATGGTACTACTTTAAGATGGGATCCTAGAGAGATAACTAATCCCTTACTTGGATCTGTTCATGATCCTATATATCAAGGAAGTAAGAGAGATTTAGCAGAAATCGGAGTGCCTGAACCAAAGCCAGGCCTGGTAACAGAAGCTCATGGAGGAGTTCTATTTATTGATGAAATAGGGGAACTAGACAATATACTTCAAAATAAGCTTCTTAAGGTTTTAGAAGATAAAAGAGTTGAGTTTTCATCTTCTTATTATGACCCAGATGATGAAAGTACACCTAAGTATATTAAATACTTATTTGATAAAGGGGCTCCTGCAGACTTTATACTTATAGGAGCAACTACTAGGGAACCTGAAGAAATAAATCCTGCCTTAAGATCAAGATGTACTGAGGTATATTTTGAGCCGTTGACTCCGAAGGATATAGAAATTATAATTGAAAATGCAGCAAAAAAGTTAAATATAGAAACGGAAGATGGATTAGCAGAAATTATAAGTAGATATACCATAGAAGGAAGAAAAGCAGTAAATATACTTGCAGATGTATATGGATATGTACTATACAAGAATAATATAGATGCTAATGAAAAAGTAAGTATATCACTAGAGGATTTAAAACAAGTTATATCCATAAATAGGCTTACCCCGTATGAAGAAGTGCAAAATGGAGATAAGTATGAAATAGGTCACATTTATGGACTAGGAGTTAGTGGATATATAGGTTCTACCATCGAAATTGAAGCAGCTGTATTTGATGCTAAAGAAAAAGGACAAGGCAAGGTAAGATTTAATGATACTGCAGGTTCTATGGCTAAGGATTCAGTATTTAATGCTGCATCTGTAATAAGAAAGATAACCGATAAGGATATGAGTGATTATGATATACATGTAAATATAATAGGTGGAGGACGTATTGATGGTCCTTCAGCAGGTGCTGCTATTACTATGTGTATAATAAGCTCGCTGTTAAATAAACCTATAAAACAAGATATTGCAATAACAGGAGAAATATCTTTAAGAGGAAAAGTTAAGCCTGTAGGGGGCATATTTGAAAAAATATACGGTGCTAGAAGAAAAGGTATAAGACAAATTATAATACCTAAGGACAATGGTAAAGAAGTCCCTGTGGGTTTAAAGGATATAGAAGTAAAGGCAGTAGAAGATATAGAGGAATTAATGAAGCTAGTGTTTAAAGACTAAGGAGAGATGAGGTTTGGATACATCAGTATTAAGAAGCATGCCCCATAATTTAGAGGCAGAACAAAGTGTGCTTGGTTCCATGATCATAGACAAAACCTCAATAGCACAATCAGCAGAAGTTTTACAAGCCTCAGATTTTTATAAAGATGCTCATCAAGTAATATTTAATGCAATAATGGACTTATATCAAAAGGATACAGCGGTAGATTTGATAACTCTCACAGAACATTTGCAATCAAAGGAGAGACTTGAAGATGCTGGAGGAATAACTTATATAAGTCAGGTTTGTACTTCGGTTATCTCTACAGCTAATCTTCAATCTTATATAAAGATTGTTAAAGATAAGTCTACACTAAGGAAACTTATACGTGCATCTACTGATATTATAGAACAAAGTTATAATAAGCAAGATGATGTAGCTTCTGTTGTAGATATAGCAGAAAAAAAGATTTTTGATATAGGGAGTAATAGAGATACAAGTGAGTTTGAGGCCATGAACACTGTACTTGAAAGAGGATTTTTAGAAATAGAACGACTCTTTAATAATAAAGGCGGTGTAACAGGCGTACCTTCAGGTTTCCCTGAGCTGGATTCTAAAACTTCTGGTTTTCAAAGGGGAGATATGGTGCTGATTGCAGCTAGACCTTCTATGGGAAAGACAACTTTTGCCCTTAACTTAGCAGAATATGCAGCACTTAGAGAAGGAAAAAGTGTGGCTGTGTTTTCACTGGAAATGTCTAAGGAACAGCTAGCATATAAACTCCTATGTTCACAAGCTAATGTAGATATGTTAAAGCTTAGAACAGGAAATTTGGAGGATAAGGATTGGGAAAGTATAGCAAAAGCATCAGGACCACTCTCAACAGCTAGAATATTTATAGATGATACCGCAGGTATCTCTGTTATGGAAATGAGATCTAAATGTAGAAAGTTAAAGATAGAACATGGAATAGATTTAATACTTATAGATTATCTACAGCTTATGTCAGGAAGCAGGGGTAATGAAAGTAGACAACAAGAGGTATCTGAAATATCTAGATCTATTAAGGCACTGGCAAAGGAAATGCAATGTCCTGTAATAGCATTATCTCAGCTTTCTCGTGCTCCTGAACAAAGAACAGATCATAGACCAATGTTATCTGACTTAAGAGAGTCAGGTTCTATAGAGCAGGATGCGGATTTAGTTATGTTCTTATATAGGGATGAGTACTATAATAAGGAAACTGAAGAGAAAAACGTAGCAGAATGCATTATAGCTAAACAAAGAAATGGTCCTACTGGAACAGTTAAACTGGCATGGTTAGGGCAATATAGTAAGTTTGGTAGATTAGATGTTATACATCAAGAATAAGAAACAAGTAGGGATTCCCTACTTGTTTTTTTAATTCATGAATTGATATAAATGTATAATTATGGTAGTATATATATGGAGTATGCTCCTGTAGCACAGTTGGTAGTGCAACTGATTCGTAATCAGTAGGTCGCAGGTTCGATTCCTGTCGGGAGCACCAAGTTATTGAAATTTAAGGGAGATTTTTATCAATAAAGCAATTATTAAATTTAACTTAATATATAAACTTATCACCATAAAAGCCGGGTTTTGTATTATAATATAGTCATAGCTTGTACTAACTTATATAAAAAAATGGAGGCCGGTTATGGTTAAAGAGTTAAAGCGTATTAATTTATTTTTTATTATTTTAATGGCATTTAGCATGGTTATGTATTTCCCTGTTAATAAGGTTAAGGCAGGAGATAATAATACAGTAATTATAAGTGATACTCAAGGAGATAATGAGAATGCGGTAATTACTAATGATGTTAAAGAGCCTAACACTACTGAGGAGATTCTAGAAAATCCAGGGCAAGAAAATTCTATATTAAAAGATGCAACAATAGAAATAGATAAGCAAAGGATTTTTGAAAAGGATAGGGCAGTACTTATTATAAAATCTGCTTATGAGAAAGAAGTTCAATATAAGGTCGTATTGCAGTCAATAGATAAAAATGAGTGGAAAGATATTACGATTAATTATTCAGAAGGCATTAAAACTAAGGATAGTTATGTTAAGGTAATGCCTCAACTTTTATCAGGTAAATATAAGGTATATGTCTTTGCTAAACTTTTAGATTCAGAAGGAACTAAATCCATGCAAATTGGAGCTGCAGAAGTTAAATATGAAGATTTAAAAGTACTAGATGTAACATCTGAGCAAGATATATTACCACAATTAAAGGCTAACTTAAGCTCAAGCAGTGTATACGAAGGAGATAAAATAACATTAAGATTAACTTCTAACCTTAATGATTATGTTCAATATAAGGCTTTTATATATTCAAATAGTAGTAAAAAGTGGTCTGAAGTAACTTCAGCATACTCAACTGCATATTTAGGAACTCAAGAATCAAAAATAGAAATAAGTAATCTTGCTTTAGGAGATTATAAAGTACAGATTAGGGTAAAAAAAGCTAATATACCAGGAAAGTATAAAGATTCATTAGGAGATTATGATTCATTACAGAGTTATGATGTTAAAGTTGTAAAGAGGCCGGCACCACCTAAGCCAGCATATCCAGAAGCACCTAAAATTGAGTCAGTTTATGTAGGCAATGCTAGTGAGGTTGAACGAATTAATGTAAGACAAAGTGCAAGCACTTCTTCTAAAATATTAGGATATATTTATGGTAGTACTCAGGTGTTAAATATATTGGGAACAAGCGGAGACTTCTATTATGTACAAACAAGAGACTATGAAACTTCAAACATTATAAAGGGCTATATAAGAAAAGATTACGTTAAGAAGACAACTCCTGTGAATTCATATAGTATAGTAGTAGATATAAGTGATCAGAAGGTATATATATATAAATCGGGGCAGCTTTATAAAACCTTTATATGTTCAACAGGGGGATATTATACACCTACTCCTACAGGAAAGTATTTAGTAGGGGGAAGAGGGCCATCCTTTGGTCAAGAAAAGGGATATATATGTTATAATTTTATAAGAATAAATTATGATTATTTGTTCCATAGTGTACTTCATAACTTAGATGGTTCTATTATGACATCTGAATATGAAAAGCTTGGAACAAGAGCATCTCATGGATGCATAAGATTACCTGATGCATATATTAAGTGGATGTATGATAATATTCCACGTAATGCTTTAGTAGTAATACAAGATTAAAATGATATAACCAAAAAAGGGGAGCAAGATTTGCTCTCCTTTTTTGAGTACCTAAAACATTTTCACGGTTTCATATATATTTACATAACTGTTTAATGAAAAATTCTTATAAATTAATTCTAAATTTGTAAGCATAGTGAAAATCCTGTGTTTGCATTACGAAAACATGTGTTTCCAATGATTGAACAGAATTATTCTAGCATTTAAAGGTATATATGTCAATAAAAAATTCATAATTAAGCTTAAGTTGCCTATACTAAATAAAATAAAGCAGTTGTATGTTTATTTTATATATGATAGCATTATTGTATAATTAACATATCATTATAGTATTGATGAGGTGAAATTATGACAAGTAAGTTTTTAATGATACATACTAGTGTATTACCCAATGTATTTGAAAAGGTTTTAGAAGTAAAAGAGTTAATGAAATCAGGAAAGGTAAAAGAGATAACTGAAGCAGTAAAAATTATTGGTATAAGTAGAAGTACCTATTATAAATATAAAGATTATGTGTTTGCTGTCTCAGAAAATCTAAATACTAGAAAAGTTATAATAGCTTTAACCTTAGATCATGAACCGGGAACACTTTCAAAGATATTAGATAAGGTTGCTTTTTATAAGGGAAACATATTAACCATAAATCAGGAAATCCCAATTAATAATTCAGCAAATGTAAATATTACATTTGATATGTCAAGTTTAAATGTAGAATTAAATGAATTTTTAGATGAGATTAGAGACATGAATCATGTAATAAAGCTTGAATTGGTGGCTATGGATTAATAATTCTTAGCAAAGTGGTAAAAGAGATGTTGCAAGTTATGCTTCATCTCTTTTTTTTATATATAGCATTAAATAGTTAAAAAATGCTACAAGTGCACTTATAACTGCTAAGTATAGAATGTATCTTCCATATAAGATATTAAAGCTTAAAACTAGTATGGCTAAATAAAAAATAAGTGTAGACATTTTTCCAAAGATATTAGAAGGAATGATAAAGTTCTTATTATAAAGAAGAACTCCTGCGATAATCATAGCTGCTTCTTTAATGGTTATAACTATCAAAATTACACTAGGTATTAAATTTTTTAATGTAAGGCAAGCTAATACTGTTATTAGCATTAATTTATCAGCTAAGGGGTCTAATACTGTTCCCCACTTAGTTATCAAATTGTGTTTTCGAGCAATGTATCCATCTAATATATCAGTAAAACCTGCTATAAAAAAAATATATATAGAATATGCAAAACTATTAGTTATATTTGAAAAAAATATAAGAATAAATATTGGAATAAGGAACATTCTAAAAAGCGTAAGTAAATTAGGAATATTCATTCAAATCGCTCCTATATAATTAATGTAATCCTTAATAAATGGTTATATTAATATTATAACAATGTATACAATAATTGATAATGAATTTATATAAAATATTAAACAATTTTTGAAATATATAAAAAGTTAATTATAGATATTTTTGACGAATTTTAAGACAAATACACCTTCAAATATTCGTATATGTATTGACGGATGATTTTAAATTTGCTACCATGATACGGGAGGGGATAGTATGAAAAATAAGTATGATATAATAGTAATAGGTGCTGGCCCTGCAGGTATATTTACAGCTTTAGAGATTACTAAATTGAGGCCAGAGATAAATGTTCTTATAATAGATAAAGGAAGAAATATAGAAAAGAGAGCATGTCCCGCTAGAACCACAGGTAAATGTGTGAATTGTAATCCTTGTGGAATAACATTTGGATGGTCTGGTGCAGGGGCTTTTTCTGATGGAAAGCTTTCTTTAAGCCCTGAAGTTGGTGGAAGAATACTAGAATATTTTAGTGAAGAAGAGTGTAAGGACTTAATTAAATATTGTGATGATATATATCTAAAATTTGGAGCAAACGAAACAGTTTATGGATTAAATAATGAGAAAGTAGATAAAATAAAATATGAGGCAAGTAAGCATAATATAAGACTTGTGGAATGCCCAGTAAGGCACTTGGGTACAGAGCTTGCTTATGATGTTTTAAGAGCCATGTATTATCACTTAATTAACAATACAAATACAGATTTTAGTGAGTTAACAGAAGTTGAAGAGTTGTTAATGGAAGATAAAAAAATCAAAGGAATTACTATTAAGAATAAAGAAGGATTAAAAACCGTATATGCAGATTATGTTATAGCAGCGCCAGGAAGAGGTGGGGCTGAATGGCTTAATAAGCAGGCTAAGACTCACAATATAAAAACTAAAAATAATGCAGTTGATATAGGAGTCAGAGTTGAAGTGCCTAATTCCATTATGGATCACTTAACAAAGGACCTTTATGAGGCAAAGCTTGTTTATTATTCTGATGAATTTGAAAATAAGGTAAGAACTTTTTGTATGAATCCAGGAGGAGTAGTATCCGAGGAACATTATGACGAAAATATAGCTGTGGTAAATGGACATAGTTATTCAGAAAAGGAGCTTAGAACAGAAAATACTAATTTTGCATTATTAGTATCCACTACATTTACAGAGCCCTTTAATCAACCAATAGATTATGGAAAATATATTGCAAAGTTAGGAAACATGTTAACTGGTGGAGGAATCATGGTTCAAAGACTTGGAGATTTATTAAATGGAAGAAGAACAGATGCTTCAAGGCTTAGCAAATCAACCACAATCCCTACATTAAAGTCAGCTGTACCAGGAGATTTAAGTTTTGTATTACCTCAAAGACATCTCACATCTATAGTTCAAGCTTTAAAGGCTTTTGACAAAATAGCACCAGGGCTATATAGCAAAAATACTTTGTTATATGGAGTAGAAGTAAAGTTTTATTCAAGTAAATTTGAAACCAATAATCATTTTGAAACTGCTGTAGAAAACTTTTATACAATAGGCGACGGAGCTGGAATTACTAGAGGACTTATGCAAGCATCAGTTACAGGAGTAGTAGTGGCTAGAGATATATATAAAAAACTTTAGATGATTTTTATTAAAGATTAGGAGGAATTTGTATGTCAGCATATATAGTATTAGGAGCTCAATGGGGAGATGAAGGAAAGGGTAAAATGACAGATTACCTTGCAGAAAATGCAGATGTGGTTGTTAGATATCAAGGTGGTAATAACGCTGGTCACACAGTAGAAGTTGGAGAAAAACAATATAAGCTTCACTTAATTCCATCAGGCATACTTTATGGAAATAAGTTAAATATAATAGGTAATGGTGTAGTATTAGATCCAAAGGCGTTGTTTGAAGAAATGGAATACTTAAAAGAACTTGGAGTGGAAATCACACCTAAGAATCTTTTAATAAGTGATAGAGCGCAGCTTATAATGCCATACCATAGAGTGTTAGACGGCATAAAGGAAAGGTATAGAGGAAGTAAGGATATCGGAACTACAGGAAAAGGAATAGGTCCTTGTTATACAGATAAGATGGAAAGAAGCGGTATAAGGGTATGTGATTTAATGCATACTGAAGTTTTTAAAGAAAAGCTTTCAGAAAATGTAAAAGATAAAAATGATATTATAACTAAGATATATGGAGAAGAAGGCCTTGATTTTGACACTATATTTAATGAATATATAAACTACGCTGAAAAAATGAGGGAATATGTTACAGAGACTTCTGTAGTAGTATATGATAATATCAAGGCTAAAAAGGAAGTATTATTTGAAGGAGCTCAGGGTACACTACTAGATATAGATTATGGTACGTATCCTTACGTAACATCTTCTAATACCATTGCAGGTGGAGTATGTACAGGAGCAGGTATTGGTCCAACTATGATAACTAATGCAGTGGGTATAGCAAAAGCTTATACAACTAGAGTTGGTAAAGGACCATTCCCTACAGAGCTTTCTGATCAAACAGGTGAATGGATAAGAGAAAAGGGCCATGAATATGGAGTAACTACTGGAAGAGCAAGAAGATGTGGATGGCTAGATTTGGTTATATTAAAAACTGCAGCTAGAGTTTCAGGTCTTACAAGTTTTGCTGTAACTAAAATAGATACTTTAGCAGGCCTAGACACTTTAAAGGTATGTGTAGGATATAATTTCAATGGTAAGGTAATAGATTATGTGCCTGCAAGCTTAGAAGATTTAGCAAAATGTGAACCAGTATATGAAGAATTTAAGGGTTGGGACGAAAGTATTGAAAATGCTAGAAGTTACGAAGAACTACCAGAAAACGCAAAGATATACTTAAAGAAAATAGAGGAATTTACAGGAACTAGAATATCTATAGTATCTGTAGGTCCTAAGAGAGATCAAACTATGAATGTAAATGAACTTTAAAATTTAATAAATATTTTTATGTATGTACTTGAAACTTCGATATTAGTTGTATATAATTAACTAAAGTAGACTATTATTATATACTTTAATAAATAAATAAAGCGAGGTAGATAATATGAATATTACTAAAGATATGACTATAGGTGAAGTTATAAAAAACAAACCAGAAGCTGCTGAAGTATTAGCAGGCTTTGGAATGGGATGTGTATTTTGCCCATCAGCTCAAGCTGAAACAGTAGAGCAGGCTGCTATGGTTCATGGTTTAGATTTAAACCAATTAATGGAAGCTTTAAATAAATAATAAAAATACTCCTAGCTTTTAGCTAGGAGTATTTTTATTATTTATTTAAAGCTTAATCTTATATTAGTAAGATATGGGTATAGGTATTTTTGTGATATAATTATTGTAAAATAAGGTTAATTAATGGGAGGATAACAATGGGGAAGCTTGTAACAGATAAAGAGTATGAAATACACTTTTATGAAGTTGATTATAAGGGAAGAGCTTTGTTTACTAGCTTGATGAATTACTTTGGAGATATATCAAGTAAGCAATCTGAAGATAGAAATATGGGAATTGATTATTTGAAAAAAGTTAATATGGCCTGGGTACTTTATAAGTGGAATGTGAAGATACATAGATACCCAACTTATAGAGAAAAGGTTATTGCAAGAACAGTTCCTTATTCATTTAGAAAGTTTTATGCATATAGAAAGTTTTACATACTAGATATTGAAGGAAATGTGATAGTAGAAGCTGATTCGCTGTGGTTTTTAATAGACATTGAAACTAGAAAGCCTGTTAGGGTACAAGAAGAAATGTATACTGGTTACTGTTTAAGTAAGGATGATAATGAAATTATTGATATACCAAGGATTACAGCACCTAATGAAAGTGACTTTTGTAAAACCTTTGATGTTAGGTATAGCGATATAGATACCAATGGACATGTTAATAATTCTAAGTATATCTCATGGATATTGGAAGCTGTTCCATTAAACATAGTTACACAATATAGTTTAAGTAATTTAATTATAACTTATGAAAAAGAAACAACCTATGGAGAAGTTATAGATTCATGTGTTGAAGTACGTGAGGTAGATGGAAAGGCAGTATGTAAGCATAAAATTGTTGATAAAGAAGGAAATGAATTAACGGTGGCAGAGACTACTTGGACAAGATAGCAAAGGTTGTACTAGAAACTTTTAAGTAACAGGAATAAGTATTAGGAATTGGGAAATGTGAAAATTTCACTTAAGTGAAATTTACTAAAAGCCTAGACCTAATACCTTAATCCTGAAAGATTAAAAATGCTTAATATCTTTTAAAGTGACATTCCTACCGTATAGCCACTACTCCAAGCCCATTGCAAATTAAACCCACCACAATCACCATTTACATCTAATATTTCTCCTGTAAAGAATAAATTTTTTATCTTATTAGATTCTAGAGTAATAGAACTAACTTCAGTAGTATCTATTCCGCCGCAAGTCACTTGAGAGTTTGCAAAAGAATTTGTGTCATATACATTAAATTTCCATGACTTAACAAGGTTTAATATGTTTTCTCGTTCTTTCCATGAAAGGTCAAAGCAAGGTTTATGTATATCGGTAATCTGTGCTTCTTTTAAAAGTATAGGTATCAATTTTTTATTTAATATTCCTATCAAAGACTCTGAAATACTTCTATATCCAAATACGCCAAAGTGGTTATCAAGAAACTCTTTCATACTTTCATAGTCCATATGAGGGAACATATCTACTTTTAAGATTATTTGTTGTTTGTTATATAAATCTCTGGAAATTAAACTGCTAATTTGTAGTATAGGGGGGCCTGATATTCCATAGTCAGTAAAAAGAAGTTCTCCATACTCTTTACGTATAAGAACGCTATTTGAAAAGGCTTCTACTGAGCCCTGGAATTTTATTCCCGATATAGCTTTTAGCCTAGGATAATCAAGCTTTAATTGCACCAATCCAGGAACCGGCGATATTATAGTATGGCCTAATGCCTTTGCTAAAGCATATCCACTGCCATCAGATCCAGTATTTGGAGCGGATGAACCACCACAACTAAGTACAAGTTTGTCGCAAGTATAAGGCTCAGATTCCTTTGTAAAAATTTTAAAAATATTTTTTTCATATTTCACTTTATTTATTTTTGTATCTAAATGTATAGGTATATTTCGCTCTTCTAAAGCAAATCGTAATATATCTAATACAGATGAAGCTTGCAAGGATAAAGGAAACATTTTTCCTTCTTCTAGCTCTACTAGTGGTAAACCAATGGATTTAAAAAAGTTTAACGTATCGTTAACTGTAAAATTATTTAGTACATCCTTTGGAAAGTTATTATTTAAACTGTGAAAATTTTCTATATTTGAATATTTATTTGTTATATTGCATCTACCATTTCCTGTGGTGAGTATTTTCTTGGCTATACGATTGCTTCCTTCTAAAATAGCTACTTGCAGTCCACGGTCTTTAGAGGTGATAGCAGTCATAATACCTGAAGCACCAGCACCAACTACTATAATATCATAATGCATGATAGTTTTCTCCTTTTAAAGTTTATTTACCAATATAGTAAATCATAAATTTTACTTTATCAATTATATATTTTAAAAAATAGTAAAAAATAATTAATACAGCAATGATTTTTCAACATATAATAGTTCTAAATAATGAAAATAGAGGAGGATTTTTTTATGGATGGTCAAAACCTTTTAGAATATAAAAATTGGGTAGTAGTAGGAGATGTATTAAATAGTGAAAAATATGCTCATAGAATATTAAATAGCTTAAAAGAGCATGATTTTAACGCTGTAGGAGTGCATCCTAATAGTAAAGATGAAAGTGTGTACAGATCATTAAAAGACGTTCCTTACGGCATCGATGTTATAGATTTATGTATAAATCCTATACAAGGTGAGAAAATGCTTATAGAAGCTAAGGAATTGGGCATAGATAAGGTTTTAATTCAACCAGGGGCACAAAGTGAAGAAATATTGAGTTTTTGTAGAGAAAACGGTATTATAGCTATAGAGGGATGTGCATTAGTAGAACTTTCCTACTACAATAGAAAGAGGTAGATGCTTTAATGCTTACAATTTATGCGGTATCAGATTCTATAGCAGAAACTGCTGAACAGGTAGCAAGGGCTACGGCAATGCAGTTTAATGAAAATATAAAAGTAAAAAGAATAACTTATGTAAAAACCTTTGAGGCAGTAGATGATCTTATAGACAGTATAGATGATCCTGAAAATAGCATGATAATAAATACTATAGTTTTAGTTGACGTAAGAGAATTTTTAGTTGAAAGGTGCATAGAAAAGGGAATACGTATTGTAAATATATTAGGACCTTGTATTAGTACTGCTTCTAGAATTTTAAACAAACTTCCTGATTATAAGCCAGGGGCAGTTAGAGATATGGATGCTAAGTATTTCAAGAAAATTGAGGCCATGGAATTTGCCATGCAATATGATGATAGTAAAGACAATAGTGGTATAAAACATGCAGATGTAGTGTTAGTAGGCCTATCAAGAACATCAAAGACACCACTATGTATGTATTTAGCTAATAAGGGTATAAAAGCATTAAATGTTCCTTTAATGCCTGAAGTTCCAATGCCACAGGAATTACTTGAAATAGATAGTAAAAGGATAGTAGGACTTACTATAGAACCTATGAGATTGATAGAAATAAGGAAACATAGGATGGATAAGTTTTCAAGGCTTTCATCGGAAATACAATACGCAAATGCAGAAAGAGTACTTCAAGAATTAGAATTTGCAGATAAAGTAATGAGAAGATTAAGATGTAAAGTTATAGATGTAACAAAAAGAGCTATAGAAGATACAGCACTTTTAATAATGGAGTCTATAGGTTATATTGGAACAAAAGATCATTAATTTGTTTTAAAAAGTATAATTTTATAGAAATACTGATTTGTAGAAATATAGTAAAATCAGTACTTTAACGGGGAAAAAAATAAAAAATAAAAAAAAAAAATAAAAAAAGTTTTAAAAAGCTGTTGACACTTAGAAGACTTTCAGGTATTATATTCTATGTCGGGTGGCTGACACAACAAAGCAAAGCACCCGACAAATAAGGCCCCTTGGTCAAGCGGTTAAGACACCACCCTTTCACGGTGGTAACACGAGTTCGAGTCTCGTAGGGGTCACCATTAATGTGGGAGCATAGCTCAGCTGGGAGAGCATCTGCCTTACAAGCAGAGGGTCACAGGTTCGATCCCTGTTGTTCCCACCACATTATGGCCCAGTGGCTCAGTTGGTTAGAGTGCCGGCCTGTCACGCCGGAGGTCGAGGGTTCGAGTCCCTTCTGGGTCGCCATAATTATGCTGGCATGGCTCAACGGTAGAGCAGCTGACTTGTAATCAGCAGGTTGTAGGTTCGATTCCTATTGCCAGCTCCATTAATTTAATAAAATAAGGCCCCTTGGTCAAGCGGTTAAGACACCACCCTTTCACGGTGGTAACACGAGTTCGAGTCTCGTAGGGGTCACCATTATAATGTGGGAGCATAGCTCAGCTGGGAGAGCATCTGCCTTACAAGCAGAGGGTCACAGGTTCGATCCCTGTTGTTCCCACCATTTTTTTATTGGAGCTTAAAATAAGGTATACATCTAAGATGTATACCTTATTTTTTACTTTCTTCTTGCTACATTTTTTCTTACTCTTATATCATCGCCATAAAATTTATATAGATTAAAGTTTCCAAGTAGTCTAGATGATATTCTTTCTGAGTATGTCTTTAAAATCAATTCTAGAGTAAAGTTTGTAGAAATAATCATTTTCTTTCCTTTAAGCAGTTTTCTATTTAATAAGTTGAATAATTCTCCCTTAGAAAACTCAGTCATAGGCTCAGTGCCTAAGTCATCTATTATTAATAAGTCACAATTTAAAAGTAAATCTTCTAATTCATCATTATCTCTATAGCGTATCTCTTTTAAGTTTTCAATTAAATCAACTGCTGTTCTGTATATAACTAAATATCCGTTGTCAAAAAGCTCTTTTGCAACACAGTTAGCTAAAAAACTTTTTCCAGTTCCAGAATCCCCGTAAAATAACAAGTTTTCATTTGTATTAGGAAAGTTATTTATGAAGTTCCAACAATCATTTGCTATTTTCTCCATGTTTTTTCTAGGGCTTTCAGGCTCATTGGATCCTGCATTAGTAGAAAAGTATTCGAAGCTAAAGTTATCGAAGTTATTAGTTTTGAGGAGAACATTTAATTCAGAGTTTTGATATAATATTTTTACTAAATTATATTTATAGCAGCCACACTGCACATTGCCTATACGCCCAGTATCTTTACACTTGGCACATCTATAATGCAATTCTAAGTAATCTACAGAATAACCTCTAGAAACTAGTAGCTCTGACTTTCTTATTCTTAATTCTGTTATTTTCTCCTTTTGACTATTTATATAGGAGTTTATATCTTCTCTACCTCTTAATATATTTAAGGAAAGCTCTAAGGAAAGCTTTCCTACTTCTTTTTCTAACCTTATAACTTCGGGAAGTTTTTTTTCTATTTCTTCTCTTCTTTTTAAAAGGGCCTGTTCCTCTTGTGTCCTTATATTTTCATAAAGCTTAAGAACTTTTTCATGATAAACTTTAAGCATTATTTATCCCATCCTAACAATTTCTTTTCTAGCTCATCAAAATTATAATTTCTTTGATCATAACTATTGAAACTATCCATTTTAACTTTATAAGAGCCATTCTTTTTAATAGTCTTTTTATTATCCTTCTTGTCTATATCTTCTATAGTTTTGATACCTTCCCTTTGCCAACTATTTAAAATTCCATCTATATATTTAAAGTCAGCTTTATTTATTCGTTGAAAGCATATATCACAAGCCCTATGTATTATATCCATGCTAAAGCCATAGGTGTATAACCACTTAGTTAACATTTCTTCTTGAGGTTTCATTATTTCCCCATCTTTTATACCTAAGTAAGTTAGGATCTTCCTTATATTAATCCATTTATTTTCATGCTTTTTTATAAATCCTTGTGCATCTTCAATGGATTTAATATTAGCATCATACCAAGCAATGGCAATGGTTTCTATATATCGGCAGTCAGTTTTGCCCTTAGAAACACAATATTGAATTAGGAGAAGTATTATCTCAGGTAAAAATGCATAGTCTTTAATCCAACCTATATACATAGTCATTTCCTTACTAGAGAGAGGTCTTCCTAAAAGCTTTTCAATATCTTGAAGCATATCTTTAGTAGAGTTTTTATTTAATTCCTCAAGTAAGTTTATGTTATTTTCATTTTCAGATGATATAGAAGTTGTAATATCTAAAAATTCTATAGTATAGTTACCCATATTATCTACAGGTATCATCTTTATAAGTCCTTCATCATTCCAATAACTCCAAGCATTAAGTACATCTGTTTCAAGTAAGTGTAGGCTACTTGCCATTATGCTGGAATTTACTCCAAGTTCTCCAGATACACAATATTTTAGCCCAAGAAGATATACTTTTACAAACTCTCCACGGGCTTTCGGCATGTACTTATCTATAAATATATTGCTTACAGGAGTATACTCAGAATGCTTATTTTTAAATACAAATGTACTCATTTATAAGCCCCCTAAAAATTCCTAATTATTTTACTTCAACTAATTATAACAAAGTATATTTATTATCTCAATAACAAATACTTGATAACTTAGCTAAAAAATAGGACATACTTATATCATATAAATAATAATAAAATTATAAGAAATGCATATAATAAGTAAGGATTGGTTAAAAATAGATTAATATAACATGTGATTAAGAATAGAAAGGAAAATAAATGATGAAAAAGAAGTTAATAATTGGGGTGCTTTCAGTAAGTATAACTTTTACTTCTACAGCTTATGTTATAAGTGCTGAAAGAATAGCAAAAGAGGCAAAGTATACGTCTAGCAGCACTGTGAAAAAATCCAATATTGATATGGTTGAAGTTATATCTGTAAAATCAGATGGTAAGGAAGTTGCATTAGTTAAAGATAAATCTGAGATTAAAAAGTTGATTGATATGGTAAAGAAAGAGGCTATAAAGCAAAGTGATGTAAAAGAGGTAGAAGAAGTAAGATTAAATAGCAAAATTACATATGTACCAAAGGTAGTTAATAGCTCAGAAATAAATGACTTAGCACACTATGTTTCAAATATAGCTGTAGGTCATGATAATAATTGGCCAATAAAGTTTCAGGTAAAGGGTTATAAAGAAGGAGACAAATGGATACCAGTTTCAAGAGGAACTATTTCATCCAGCTTTGGAGAAAGATGGGGAAGGATGCATAAGGGAATAGATATAGCCGCACCTACAGGAACTCCCATATATGCAGTAAGAAAGGGCAGAGTTATATTTTCGGGATGGCAGGATGGATATGGAAAGGTAATTAAAATAGATATAGGAGAAGACACTGTTATAATATATGGCCATTGTAGTGTTCTAAATGTTAATAAATATGATTTAGTAGATACAGGGGATAAAATTGGAGAAGTAGGAAGTACGGGAAATAGTACTGGACCACATCTTCATTTTGAAGTAAGAAAAGGTGATGTTCCTCAAAATCCAGAACCATATTTAAAAAAATATTAAAACGACATTATTTTAATGATTTACCACTTTACAAATTTATCATGCTAAAGTATAATAAATTTATAAATTTTAAAAGTATAGGGGGATTAACTATGAAAAAGAAATTTTTATTAGGAGTAGCAGCTTTAATTTTAAGCTTTAGCATGATAGGATGTTCATCACAGGGAAGTAACAGCAAGGAAGATAAGTCTTTGGAATCAATAAAGCAAAAGGGTGAATTCGTAGTAGGACTTGATGACACCTTTGCACCTATGGGATTTAGAGATGAAAAAGGTGAAATCGTAGGAATGGATATAGATTTGGCAAAAGAAGTAGCAAAGAGAATGGGAGTTAAAGCAGTATTTAAACCAGTTGAGTGGGATGGAATAATAATGAGCTTAAACAATGGTGATATAGATCTTATATGGAATGGGCTAAGTATTACTGAAAAGAGAAAAGAGCAGATAAATTATTCAAATTCATATTTAGTTGATAGACAAGCTATAATGGTAAAGAAAGATTCAAGTGTAAAGACTAAGGAAGATTTAAAAGATAAAGTAGTAGCATTACAAATGGGAAGTACTAGTGAGGATGCAGTACAAAAGGAACCTGAATTATTAAAGTCATTTAAGGAGTTAAAGAAATATGGAAACTATGCTGAGGCTCTTATGGATTTACAAATAGGAAGAGTTGAAGCAGTAGTTATTGATGAAATAGTTGGAAGATACTATATGACTAAAAAGCCAGGAGTATATACTGTATTAGATGATTCCCTTGAAGAACAACCAATGGGAGTAGGATTTAGAAAAGCTGACGGTAGCTTTAAGGATGAAGTAAATAAAATTCTCGATGAAATGAAAGCTGATGGCACAGCTAAAAAGATATCTGAAAAGTGGTTTGGAAAGGATCTTATTAAAAAATAGAGGTGAAATAAATGGATAATCTTCAATCATCAGTACTATTTATATTAAAGGGAAGTATAGTAACAATTAAACTATTTTCTGTTATATTTTTATTTTCTATACCAGTTGCAGTAATATTATCTCTTATGAAGGTTTCTAATAATAAAATATTAAAAGGAATAATTGGAGTATATACATGGGTGTTTAGAGGAACACCCCTTTTACTTCAATTGTTTTTTGTATACTTTGGTCTTCCGGTTACAGGGGTAAAATTATCTCGTTTTGCAGCAGCATCAATTGCTTTTATATTAAATTATTCAGCATATTTTACAGAAATATTTAGAGCTGGAATTGAGTCTATAGATAAAGGACAATATGAAGCTGCGAAGGCTTTAGGGATGAGTTATTCACAAATCATGAGAAGAGTTATAATACCTCAAGCAGTAAGAAGAGTAATACCTGCTACTTGTAATGAGGGCATAAGCTTAGTAAAGGATACAGCATTAGTAGCAACCATAGGTATGGAAGAGCTATTACGAGCAGCTAAGCAAATTCTTTCAAGGGATTTTACCATTACGCCTTTTTTTATAGCTGGATTTATATACTTAATATTAACTTCTATAGTGGTGATATTTTTCAAAAATGTGGAAAAAAAATACGCTGCTTTTGAGTAAATTTTCAAATTTTTTATTGACTTTATTTTTTTTTAGATATATACTTTGACTATCAAAATATTTGAATATCAAATAGTAGGGAGGGGAGCTTATGAATATTCCTCCTTTGCAAATTGGAGATCTAACCTTAAAAGTTCCTATTATACAAGGGGGCATGGGAATAGGAGTTTCCTTGTCAACTCTTGCAGCAGCAGTAGCGAATGAAGGAGCTTTAGGAGTGATTTCTGGGGTGCAGATAGGATTTAGAGAAGAAGACTTTAAATCTAATAGCAAAGAGGCTAATATTAGAGCTTTAAGAAAAGAAATAAGAAGAGCAAAAGAACTAAGTCCAAAGGGAGTTATAGGGCTAAACCTAATGGTAGCTATGAATAATTACGAGGACATGGTAAAAACAGCAGTAGAAGAGAAGATAGATATTATAATATCAGGAGCAGGATTACCAACTGTTTTACCAAAGCTTGTAAAGGGAAGTACTACTAAAATAGCACCTATAGTTTCATCAGCTAAGGCGACTAGAGTTATATTAAAGTTATGGGAAGAAAAGCATAATTATATCCCAGATTTAATAGTAGTAGAAGGTCCTAAGGCAGGAGGACATCTTGGTTTTAAGAGAGACGAACTAGAAGTTATCGAAAAATATGATTTAAGGAATATATTAAAAGAGGTACTTGATACTGTAAGTGAATATGAAGCTAAGCATAATTGTAAGATACCTGTTGTAGCAGCAGGTGGAGTATACTCAGGGAAAGATATAGCAGAGCTTTTAAGTATTGGCGCTTCTGGAGTACAAATGGGTACTAGATTTATAGGAACTTATGAATGTGATGCTGATGAAAAGTATAAAAGAGCATTTATAGAAAGCAAAAAAGAAGATATAGAAATAATTCAAAGTCCAGTTGGAATGCCAGGAAGAGCTATAAAGAATTCATTTATAAAGAGTGTAAACGAACAAAGACCTAAAATAGATAGATGTTATAATTGTTTGAGAAAATGTGACCCTAAAACTACCATATATTGCATTTCTAATGCATTAATGGAGGCAGTTAAGGGAAACATTGAAAATGGGTTAATATTTACTGGAAGTAATGGGTATAAAATAACTAAATTAGTTACAGTAAAAGAGCTTATAAATGATCTTATTAAGGAAGTGATGGAGTATGAGCAAGTCAATTAGCATACTAAATGAGTTACTGGTGGAATTGTTCAATGATATCCTCACTATAGAACAAAATGCATTACAGGCTGGAGCGTTTAAAGATTTATCTGTGACTGAAATACATACTATAGATGCCATAGGCATGTATAGTAAAAGAACTATGTCTGAAGTTGCACAAGAGTTAAGAATTACTGTAGGAACCTTAACAACTGCAATTAATCATCTAGTAAGAAAGGGTTATGTAGAAAGAAAAAGGTCAGAGGAAGACAGAAGAAATGTATATATAAGCCTTACTAAAAGAGGAAAGCTTGCCTATAGAATTCATCAAAAGTTTCATTCAGATATGATTAAAAATACCATATTAGGACTTAATGGCGAAGAGGAAAGAGTTCTTATGGATTCTCTTGAAAAATTAAATGGTTTCTTTAAAAGTCATTATGACATAAAAAATTAAGAGAAGGAGACATAATTAAATGAATGAGGTAGAAATTATAGCAACAGGTAGCTATGTTCCAGATAGAATAGTTACTAATAAAGAGCTTTCTGAATTTGTAGATACAAATGATGAGTGGATAAGAAGTAGAACAGGTATATCAGAAAGAAGAGTTTCACTTAACGAAAATACATCAGATATTGCAGCAAAGGCAGCAATTAATGCCTTAAAAAGTTCTAACTTATCTGCTGAAGATATCGATCTTATAATAGTTGCTACAGTTACACCAGATTGTTACACTCCTTCTACTGCATGCATTGTCCAAGAAAAAATTGGAGCAAGTAAAGCCACTTGTTTTGATATTTCAGCAGCTTGCTCAGGATTTATATTTGGATTAAATATTGCATCTCAGTTTATAAAGACAGGTGCTGCAAAAAATGCATTAGTAATAGGAGCAGAGACATTATCAAAGATTTTAAACTGGAATGATAGAAATACCTGTGTATTATTTGGTGATGGAGCTGGTGCAGCCATTATAACAAAAAGTGAAAAACAAGGTATAGTAAGTTTCCATACTGGATCAGATGGAACAGGTGGAAAATTTTTAAGTTGTACTGCGGCACCTTTAAAGGTAAACAATGAAGAATTTAATAAGAAGCTTAAAGGTTCCTGTGAAAATTCCATTTATGAGGAATTGTTTTTATCTATGGAAGGTAAAGAAGTTTTTAAATTTGCAGTAAGAGCTATGAATGAAACAATTAAAGAATTATTAAAATCAAATAATTTAACTATTGATGATATAAATTATGTGATTCCACATCAAGCTAATTTAAGAATAATAGAGCATGTTGGAAAGAAGCTAAATATAGATAAAAATAAGTTTTATATAAATTTACACAAGTATGGAAATACGTCTGGAGCAAGTATTGCAATAGCACTAGATGAAGCTAATAAGAGTAATCTTTTTAAGAAAGAAGATAAATTAATATTAGTAGGATTTGGTGCAGGACTTACTTGGGGCGGAACCTTAATAAAATGGGCTATATAAATTGAGATATTTAATTTTGAGGAGGGTACAAAAATGGTTTTTGAAAAAATAAAAAATATTATTGTAGAACAATTAAATATAGAAGAAGAAGGTCTAACTTTAGAAACTAGTTTTGAGGAATTAGGAGTGGATTCATTAGATCTTTTCCAAATAGTTATAGAAATTGAAGAAGAATTTAATCTTCAAATAGAAGATGCAGAATCAATAAAAACTATAGGCGATGCAGTTAAATTTGTAGAAAGTAATATAGAAGAATAAAATGAGGCCTTTTAGTATTAAATTTTTGGAGGTCAATGATGAAAAGTAATAAATTTTGTGAAATGATAGGTATTGAATATCCAATTATCCAAGGAGCTATGGCATGGATAGCAGATAGTAGTTTAGCTGCTGCTGTATCTAATGCAGGGGGACTTGGAATTATTGCTACTGGCAATATGCCTGTAGAACTTGTAAGAGAAGAAATAAGAAAAGCCAAAGAGCTTACAGATAAGCCGTTTGGAGTTAATATAATGCTTTTAAGTCAAAATGCTGAGGAAGTTGCAAGGATAGTTTGTGAAGAAAAGATAAAAGTGGTAACCACAGGTGCAGGGAGTCCAGGAAAGTATATGGAGATGTGGAAGAGCCATGATATAAAAGTTATCCCAGTAGTAGCTTCAGTAGCACTTGCAAAGAGAATGGAGAAAGCAGGTGCAGATGCAATTATAGCAGAAGGATGCGAATCAGGAGGCCATGTAGGAGAACTTACAACTATGGCATTAGTGCCTCAGGTAGTAGATGCTGTAAGTGTTCCTGTAATTGCAGCAGGAGGAATTGGAGATAAAAGAGGAGTAGCAGCAGCCTTTATGCTTGGAGCAGTAGCAATACAAGTAGGAACAAGGTTTTTAGTAGCTAAGGAATGTAATATACATGAAAATTATAAGCAAAAAGTTTTAACTGCTAAAGATATAGAAACTGTAGTTACAGGAAGAAGTACAGGTCATCCTGTAAGAGTACTTAGAAATAAGCTTACAAGAAAGTTTCAAATCTTGGAAAAGGAAAATGCTCCTTCAGAAGAATTGGATAAATTGGGAAAAGGGGCATTAGTAAAGGCCGTTAAAGAAGGAGATTTGGATAATGGGTCCTTTATGTCAGGTCAAATTGCTGGCTTGATAAATAAAGAAGAAACCTGTAAAGAAATAATAGAAGAAATGTTTGATTTAGTAAACTTATTAGAAAAAATTAATAAAGATATTAGATAGATAAAGAGGAGATAAGTATGAGTAATTCAAGTAAAGTAGCTTTCATTTTTCCAGGACAGGGTGCTCAATATGTAGGGATGGGCAAGGAATTATATGAAAATCATCCTAAGTGTAGAGAAGTATTTCAAGAGGCAAGTTATGCTTTGGGTTTTGACATGGCAAAGCTATGTTTTGAGGGCCCTGAGGAAAAATTAAACAGTACAGAATTTACTCAACCAGCTATTTTAACTGTAAGTATCGCAGCATTAAAGCTACTAGAAGAAGAAGGAATAACACCTGATGTAGTAGCAGGATTAAGCCTTGGTGAATATTCTGCACTAGTTACAGCAGGTGCAATTAAGTTTAAAGATGCAGTAGCTTTAGTAAAGAAAAGAGGAAGGTTTATGCAAGAGGCTGTTCCTAATGGAATAGGTGGAATGGCTGCAGTGCTAAAACTTGATGAAAAGCAAATTTATGAAGTATGTGAAATAGCTAAAGAAAAGGGTATAGTGGAACCAGCTAACTTTAACTGTCCAGGGCAAATAGTTATTGCCGGGGAAATGGAAGCTTTAAGTTATGCTTGCGAAATAGCTAAGGAAAAGGGAGCACTAAAAACTGTAATGCTTCCTGTAAGTGGCCCTTTTCATAGCTCTATGCTTAAAGATGCGGCAGATAAGCTTTATGAGGAACTACAAAACTTAGAGATCTCAAAGCCTAATATACCTGTTATAACAAATGTTACAGGGGAATACATGAATGAAGATAGTATCAGGGATACATTAAGACTTCAAGTTATGACTTCTGTAAAATGGGAACATAGCATAAGAAAAATGATAGAAGAAGGTGTAGAGTCCTTTATAGAAATTGGGCCTGGAAAAACCTTAAGTTCTTTTGTAAAGAAGATAGATAGAAAATTAAAAACTATTAATTATGGAGCATAATCAATTGCTCCATTATAAGTTAGAGAAGGAGTTGTTAGTTTGGATAGAGCACTGGAAGGAAAGGTGGCTATAGTTACTGGAGGAAGCAGAGGCATAGGAAAGGCAATATGCTTTAAACTTGCGAGCCTAGGAGCTAATATAGTAATTAACTATAGAAGTAGTAATAATTTAGAAGAACTAGTTGAAGAGATTAAAGGCATGAATGTAGAATGTATTGCTATTAAAGGAGATATAAGTGATTTTACCGAATCAGAAGTTATAATAAAGGAAACAATAAATAAGTTTGGAAGAATAGACATTCTTGTAAATAACGCAGGTATAACTTTAGATGGATTGGTCATGAGAATGAAAGAAGAAGACTTTGATAAAGTTATAAATGTAAACCTAAAGGGTGCATTTAATTGTATTAGACATGTATCTTCTGTAATGGTTAAACAAAGATATGGTAAAATAATAAATATGTCTTCTGTAGTAGGAATTACAGGTAATGCAGGCCAAGCAAACTATGCTGCTGCAAAGGCAGGAATAATAGGTCTTACTAAAAGTGTAGCTAGAGAACTAGCATCAAGAGGGATAAATGTTAATGCAATAGCACCTGGCTTTATAGAAACCGATATGACAAGTAGTTTATCAGATAAAGTTAAGGAAGAATCAGTAAAGAGTATACCACTTAAGAGATTTGGAAAAGCAGAAGATGTAGCAGAATTAGTGGCATTCTTAGCTTCTGATAGTGCCTCATATATAACAGGTCAGGTTATAAATGTAGATGGAGGAATGGTGATATAACTTGGAAAATAGAGTAGTAATTACAGGAATGGGAGCTATAACTCCCCTAGGAAATAATGTTAAGGATTTTTGGAATGGTTTAAAAGAAGGAAAATGTGGAATAGATTTCATAAAGGCATTTGATACAGAAAACTTCAAGTCCAAACTAGCAGCAGAGGTTAAGGATTTTAAGCCAGAAGATACAATTGATAAAAGAGAAGCTAAAAGAATGGATAGATATTCACAGTTCGCAGTGGCAGCTGCTGTAGAAGCTATGGAAGACTCAAAGCTTGATTTAGAAACTATAAATAAGGATAGGCTTGGAGTAGTTGTAGGTTCTGGAATAGGTGGGATAGACACTGTTGAAAAGCAGCATGGAACTCTTGTGGAAAAGGGACCTGGTAGAGTACATCCATTGTTTATACCAATGATTATAAGTAATATGGCAGCAGGAAATATTGCTATAAGATTTGGAGCAAGAAATATATGTACAACAGTTGTTACTGCTTGTGCTACAGGTACAAATGCCATCGGCGAAGCATTTGAAATGATAAAATCGGGAAGAGCAGACGTAATAATAGCGGGAGGAACAGAGGCATCTATAACTCCTCTTTCAGTAGCAGGCTTTATAACATTAACTGCTTTAAGTAAAAGTACAGATCCAAGCAGAGCATCAATACCTTTCGATAAGGAAAGAGCAGGATTTGTAATGGGAGAAGGAGCAGGAATAGTTGTTTTAGAATCTTTAGAACATGCATTAAAAAGAGAAGCTAATATATATGGTGAGGTAGTGGGCTACGGATCAACTTGTGACGCTTATCATATAACATCTCCAGCACCAGGTGGAGAAGGAGCAGCAAGAGCTATGAAAATGGCGCTAGAAGAAGCTAATATTAAACCAGAGGATGTTTCTTATATTAATGCTCATGGAACAGGAACAGAAGTTAATGATAAACTTGAAACAGCAGCAATAAAACTAGTATTTGGCGATAAGGCTAAGGAAGTACCAGTGAGTTCAACTAAATCTATGACTGGACATCTTTTAGGAGCAGCAGGCGCAGTAGAAGCTATAGCTTGTATAAAAGCTATGGAAGATAGTTTTATACCTCCAACCATTGGATATAAAGTTCCTGATGAAGAATGTGATTTGGATTGTGTTCCAAATAAGGGAAGAGAGAAAGAACTTCAATATACAATGTCAAACTCATTAGGTTTTGGTGGACATAATGCAGTTATTTTATTAAAAAAATGGAGTGATAAGTAATGGATTTTAAGGGAATTACTGAACTTATTAAGGTAATGAGTAGTTCTAATATAAAACTTCTTGAGGTTCAAGAAAATGGAATATCAATAAAGATGGAAAAGGATTCACAAGGTATAGTTATTAAAAACGAAACACCTGTAGTCAATCCCCCAAGTTATGATATTCTTGATGAGGAAGTAAGTAGAGATTTAGCTGTAGAAAAAAAGGAAGTAGTAAATGATGTCAATGTATATACCATAACTTCACCTATAGTGGGAACCTTTTACGGTTCACCATCACCTGATAAAGATTCTTTTATAAAAGAAGGAAAAGAAGTGAAGAAAGGTGATACTATTTGTATCATTGAAGCCATGAAGCTTATGAATGAAATACAAAGTGAAGTGGATGGAGAAGTTTTAGAGATTCTTGTAAGTGATGGAGATATGGTAGAGTATGGTCAGGAAATGGTAAAAATAAGAAAGCTTTAATTTATAAATAAGCTAGGAGGTTATTATGGAAGGTTTAGATATAAAAGATATTATGGAAATAATTCCTCATAGATATCCATTTTTATTGTTAGATAAAATAGAGGAATTAGAACCAGGTAAAAGAGTAGTAGGAATAAAAAATGTTACTATGAATGATAACTTTTTTCAAGGTCATTTCCCAGGTAACCCTGTTATGCCAGGAGTGCTTATAGTTGAAGCTTTAGCTCAAGCTGGTGCAGTAGCAGTTTTAAGTCTTGAGGAGTTTAAGGGTAAAACTCCATATTTTGCAGGAGTTAATAAGGCTAGATTCAGAAAAAAGGTTGTACCAGGGGATACTTTAAAACTTCAAGTAGAACTTACTAAATTAAGAGGAAATTTTGGTGTTGGAGATGCCGTTGCATTAGTAGGTAATGAGAAAGTAGCGGAAGCCGAAATTATGTTTATGATAGGGTGATTATATGTTTAAGAAAATATTAATAGCAAATCGAGGAGAAATTGCAGTAAGAATAATAAGAGCATGCAGGGAAATGGGAATAGAAACTGTTGCAGTTTATTCCACTGCAGATAAAGATGCGCTACATGTTCAAATGGCAGATGAAGCAGTTTGTATTGGACCTCCTGCGTCAAAGGATAGTTACTTGAATGTAAAGAATATTTTAAGTGCTACAGTACTTACAGGTGCAGAAGCAATACATCCTGGATTCGGATTTTTATCTGAGAATAGCAAATTTGCACAAATGTGCAATGAATGTAACATAACATTTATAGGCCCTGATGCTGAAACTATAGACTCTATGGGTAATAAATCCAATGCTAGAAAAATGATGATAGAATCAGGGATTCCTGTAATCCCTGGAGTAGAAGAAAAAATTACGGAAGAAAATATAAAGGGCATAGCAAATGATATAGGATATCCAGTTATGATTAAGGCATCAGCAGGTGGCGGCGGAAGAGGAATAAGAATTGTAAGAGAAGAAAAAGAATTATTGGATGCGTTTTTTGCAGCAAGGGAAGAATCCAGAGTTGCCTTTGGAGATGATGACGTATATGTGGAAAAGTATATAGAAAATCCTAGACATATAGAAATTCAAATCCTTGCAGATAACTACGGAAATGTGCTATATCTAGGAGAAAGAGACTGTTCTATTCAAAGAAGAAATCAAAAAGTTTTAGAAGAGGCTCCAAGTCCAATAATGACTGAAGAATTAAGAAGTAAAATGGGAGAGGCAGCTGTTAAAGCAGCTAAATATGTAAATTATAAAAATGCCGGAACCATAGAATTCTTAGTAGATAAACACATGAACTTTTACTTTATGGAAATGAATACAAGAATACAAGTGGAACATCCTATAACTGAGTTTATAACTGGTGTAGATTTGATAAAAGAGCAAATAAAAATAGCATCAGGAGAGAGATTGAAATTTACACAAGAAGACATTCAGATAAAAGGGCATGCTATAGAATTTAGAGTAAATGCAGAGGATCCTTCAAAAAACTTTATGCCGTGTCCAGGAAGAATAGATGGATTATTTATGCCAGGGGGATTAGGTGTAAGGGTAGATAGTGCAATATATGAAGGATATACTATATCTCCATATTATGATTCAATGATAGGAAAACTCATTGTATATGGAAAAGATAGAAATGAAGCTATAAATAAAATGAGAAGAGCATTAGGTGAATTTTTGATAGAAGGACTTACAACTAATATAGAGTATGCATTTAAGATTATTGATAATGCGGAATTTAATGAAGGAAATTATGATACAGGATTTGTAGGTAGAAACCTAATGTAGGAGATGATTTTGGTGTTTAAAGGATTATTTAAAAAGACTAAATATATAACCGTAAGTACTCAAAATTTAAATACATCAGTAAATGATAAGGAAGAACAAAAACCTAATATTCCAGGAGGAATGTGGGAGAAGTGTGAAAAGTGCGGGCAAATAATATATATCAACGATTTGAAGGAAAATAATAAAGTATGTAATTTTTGTAAGTATCATTTTAAGATGCCTGCATATGAAAGACTAGAATCTATTTTAGATGAAGGAAGTTTTCAAGAGCTAAATAAAGAAATGAAAACTTTGAATCCATTGGACTTTGAAGGATATGAAGAAAAGGTAGAGCTTTCAAAGGAAACTACAGGACTTAAAGAAGCTGTTATTACAGGAACAGGAACTATAAATGAACAAGATATTGTAATTTGTGTTATGGATAGCAGATTTTTAATGGCAAGTATGGGATCTGTAGTAGGAGAAAAGCTTACAAGAGCAATTGAATTTGCAACTAAAAAAGGATTACCTCTTATAATTTTTACAGCATCAGGTGGTGCTAGAATGCAGGAGGGAATGTTCTCTCTAATGCAAATGGCTAAGGTTAATTCAGCACTTGCAAGATTTAAGGAAAAGGGATTACTATATATTTCTGTAATTACAAATCCTACCACAGGAGGAGTTACTGCTAGTTTTGCAATGGTGGCAGATATAGTAATTGCAGAGCCAGGAGCACTAATTGGTTTTGCAGGAAAAAGAGTTATTGAGCAAACCGTTAATGAAAAGCTTCCAGAAGGATTTCAAACAGCTGAGTTTATGTTAAAGCGTGGATTTATAGATAAGATAATTCACAGAAAAAATTTAAGAAATGCCCTAGGATATTTAGTAAAGGTTCATAGAAATGACTGTATTAAGGATATTAATAACATTGAAAACAATGAAGACGGTAAGGAAAGTATTGAAGAATGCAATGGATTAACGGCCTGGCAAAAGTTAAACCTTGTTAGAAAGGCTAATAGACCTACTGCTCTTCACTATATAGATAAAATATTTGATAATTTTATAGAGATGCATGGAGATAGATACTTTGGAGATGACGGATGCATAATAGGTGGAATAGCTACTATAAATGGCATGCCTTTCACAGTAATAGCTCAGCAAAAAGGTAGAGATTTAAAGGAAAATATAAAAAGAAATTTTGGAATGCCAAATCCTGAGGGATATAGGAAGGCATTAAGACTTATGAGGCAAGCAGAAAAGTTTAAAAGGCCCATTATTTGTTTTGTGGATACACCAGGAGCTTATCCAGGTATAGGAGCAGAAGAAAGAGGTCAGGGGGAAGCTATAGGAAACAACATTTTAGAAATGAGTCAAATCAAATCTCCTATTATTTCTATAGTAATAGGGGAAGGCGGAAGTGGAGGAGCTTTAGCTTTAGCCGTAGCTGATGAAGTATGGATGCTTGAAAATGCCATTTATTCTATATTAACTCCTGAGGGATTTGCAAGCATATTATGGAAGAATTCTTCAAGGGCTGAAGAAGCTTCAGAGATAATGAAAATAACTGCACAAAACCTAAAAGAGTTTAAGATAATAGACAAGATTTTAAAGGAACCATCAGGAGATGCATCTACAGATGTAGAAAGATTATCCGAAGAATTAAAGATAAGTCTAATAAGCAAAATTAATGAATTATCTTTATTATCAGATGAAGAGTTGTTACAAAAAAGATATGATAAATTTAGAAATATGGGTATGTATTCAGAATTTTAATTTTTAGGGAGTAATGCAATATAAGATTGTATTACTCCTTAGTGACTTATGGAAGTAATTTTTCTATATCTATTACTCCAGCACCTTGTATCCATCTTGATATATTTAGCATATTACAAGATATTTTTAAAAGAGAAGTAACGTCTTTAAATGTAAGATCAGGATTAGTTTCAAATAATAAAGCACAAAGCCCTGATATATAGGCTGCTGCACAGGAGGTACCAGTATATGTGATATAGGGGTCATCTAAAGGTCGAGGATATATACGCCTATTATTACGTTCAGATATATAGTTTATATTAGAGTTTAGAGAACATATATCTACACAAGATGCAGATAAGTTAGGTTTATCTAACTTTCCTACAGGTCCTGAGGATGAATTGGCATAAGCCTTTAAATCATCAGAGGAAGTATCAATTCCACCTACAGTAATACAATTTGATAAAGTTGCTATACCTCTTATAGAACATTCTATGTTTCCATTATGTCCAGAAGGAACAACAACAACTATTCCATTATCAACTGCCTTTTGAAATAACTTAGAAAATAATGATAATATAAATTCATTGTTTTCATGAAGTTCACAAGGTAAGCATATAACCTTTATGTTATAGATATCCTTTTCCTCTATTAGCTTGTTTAAAGAGAATAGTATATTAGATACATAACCCTTTCCTAAGTTATCAAAGGCTTTTATGCAATACAAATTGCTATTAATAGCTACCCCTCTATAAACTCCTTTAGATGCAGATCCATTACCACATAATATGCCGCTTATAAAGGTTCCATGTCCATTATCATCATATGGATACTTATATTGATTTATTAAATCAATAAAGCACTTAATTCTATTATAGGGATTTACTAAATCCATGTGTGGATAAACTCCACTGTCAATTAAGCCAATGGTAATTCCTTTTCCAGTAAGCTTATGATTGCTTTGTAAAGCACATCCATTTGACTTTAATATGCTTTTAGCGCAAAGAAAAGCCATTGTATCTAAGGATATATAGCTTATACTGGGAAACTCCAATAGCCGTTCTATTGCATTAGGAGATAAATTAGCTACAATGCAATTTATATCAGGAAGTGAATGAATAACATGGCCTCTATAGCTTTTTATTTTCCCCTCTATTTTTTCTTGGAGCAGCTTACAATGAATAATAACTCTTAAGCTTTTGTAAAGCTTATTTTTTACGAGTACCTTTAAATCAGGGCTTAATTTACTTTTAAAAAAATACATAGTAAGATACTCCTTAAAATTTATTCCATTATATATTATAGTAATAAAGATATATATATGTGATAAAAACTATATAAATTTTTAAAATTCATTTTGTGAATATTTAGGAGGTACAAAATGTATCTCCTAAGAATTTAACATTTCCATTTAAATATAATAATACCTATAATCATAACTCCAACTCCAATTATTTTTGTTAGTCCAAATTTAACTTGGGCGGAATCAAAAAGTCCAAAGGCATCTATAATAGCAGCGGCAGTTAATTGTGCTACCAATATAGTTGCAATGGAGCAGGTAGGACCAAGTGATTTTATTCCCATCATAACTGTATATATTATTATCACACCTAATATTCCACCGGTAAGGTATAACTTGTTTGCTGCACGTAAGTTTTTAAAGCTGCCATTTCCCGAAATTAGAAGTGCTATTAAAGTAACAATTAAGCCAGTGCCTTGAACAAATACATTTGTTTCCCAAATTCCTATTTTTTCACCAAGTCTTGTGTTGAATACTCCCTGAAAACTCATAGCTATTCCTGCAATTATCGAAAAAATTATTCCTAGCATAATTAATTTATCACTCTCCTTTTTTTTAGTGTAACCAAAGAAGAATGTAATTATAAAAAAAAGAAGTAGTTAAAAACTACCTCTTAATATCCAATAACCTGTCTTTGATGATTTATGAAATTTTTTTTATGATAACCTTTTTCGATATCCTCATCTGTAAAATTTAAATACTTACCTAATAACAGAAAGTCTTCAAATAAAGTTTGATAGTGATCTTTAGAAGGGCAAATTATAAAATCATTTACATCTATATACAAGTTTGTAAATTTATCTGTTATATCTGCTTGTAAGCTAACATCAGGTATAGTAAGTGATATATCAGTATAGTTTTTTTCAAGGCCTATGGTTAATATAAAATGAAGACAATCCACATACTCTTCCAAGATAACATCTTTTGAAGATGGACCTTTAGTGCTCCAGTACTTAAAGCAACGTGTTTCATTAGCAAGCTCCGCTATTTCAACTTGAAGTGCAAGTAACTTTTGCGGCAAAAGGGGTTTATCTTGAAGATTATGTTGGTTTATTATATATTCATCCAGCTTTTCTTGCATTACAAAAAGATTTTTAAGATTCATATTGTAAGGCCGCCTTTCTATATACTCTTCTTAAGATTTTAGTTACATAATATATTTTATATAAACTTATTAAAAAGTTAAAGGTGCAGCAATCGGTTACATGAAAATTTTTTTATATATGTGTGAAAAATGGATTAAAGTAAATGTGAAAACGGTTTTCTTAGGTTAAATCGTTGATAAATAAAAGAAACACCGCAAAGCGATGTTTTTTTTATTTACATTAGGTTAACAAAACCTTATAAATAGGAATAATAAGTACACTTAATAAGGTACTAATTGCAACCATAACAGCTGCATATTTATAATCTGCATCATAAATCCTTGACATAATAGCTGTGTTAGTCATTGCAGGCATTGCTGCTTGTACAGTAAATACGTTTTTCATTAGTGGAGGAAGTGGGTAAACAAGAATAACAATAAGAACTAATATGGGAGAAATTACAAAACGACCTATGAGTGACCCGATCATATCCTTATCTACTTTAATTCCCTTAAAATCAACATAGTAAATAGTATTACCTATAAAGATCATAGATAAAGGTGTAGTGATGTTTCCTAAATATCTACAGCTATCTAATATAAAGCTTGGAAGTTTAATACCTAAAAGAATTAATACTATAGCCGATGAAAAACCTAAAAGTGGAGGGGAAATTATTCTCTTTAATGTATCTTTAGAAAATAACTTAGCTCCACCAGTCTTTCCATCTTTACTTATTTCATAAACCCCAATTGTCCAAAAGAATGTTGTATTTGCTATATAATATAAAAGTACATAAGGAACACTTTGTTCTCCAAATAGAGCTAGATTTACAGGAAGACCCATATATATGGTATTTGATACAAAGAATATAGATTGGAATGCTCCCTGTCTTCCCTTTCTTACTCTAAATATACGACAAAAGATCTTGGCACAAATATAAGATAAAGCAATGGAGGCAAAGGGAACAAATAGTCCCTTGCCAGCATCTAAAAGTTTTTCCTTGTCGAAGTTAACCATTAAGTTATTTATCATCATAGTAGGAAGTCCTATATTGGTAATTAATTTTGCAAAAACCTTAGCATTTTCTTCATCAATCCACTTTTTATGTGTTAGAAAATACCCTAGTGCTATCATTATTACTATGCTAAATACACTCCCTAAGGCATCTAAAAAAGCCATTGAACTCCCCCTTTAAAAATTATTTGTTAAAATTCAGCAGAACCTGTAGTCCTTGGATAAGGAATAACATCTCTAATATTAGAAATTCCGGTGATATACATTATTATTCTTTCAAAGCCTAAGCCAAATCCAGCGTGTTTAGTACCACCATATTTTCTAAGCTCTAAGTACCACCAGTAATCTTCCTTATTAAGACCTAATTCTTCCATTCTTTTTTCAAGGACATCAAGACGTTCTTCTCTTTGGCTTCCACCTATTATTTCCCCAACTCCAGGAACAAGTAAGTCAGCAGCAGCAACTGTTTTATCATCATCATTTAATCTCATATAAAATGCCTTTATATCCTTTGGATAATCAGTAACAAATACAGGTTTTTTAAATATTTTTTCTGTTAAGTATCTCTCGTGTTCAGTTTGTAGATCTATTCCCCATTCAACTGGATATTCAAAATTTTCTCCGCAATTTTTAAGAAGTTCTACAGCTTCAGTATAGGAGACTCTTTTAAATTCTGAATTAACTACATTATTTAATCTCTCAAATAAGCCTTTATCTACAAAGCTATTAAAGAATTCCATTTCCTCAGGAGCATTTTCCATTACATAGTTAATTACGTATTTAACCATATCTTCAGCTAAATCCATGTCATCTTGTAAGTCTGCAAAAGCCATTTCAGGTTCGATCATCCAAAACTCAGCTGCATGTCTTGCAGTATTAGAATTTTCAGCTCTGAATGTAGGGCCAAAAGTATATACATTTCTAAAAGCTAATGCATAGGTTTCAGCAGATAACTGACCGCTTACTGTAAGATTAGATTCTTTACCGAAAAAGTCCTTTGAAAAGTCTATATTACCGTCTTCAGTTTTGGGAATGTTATTCAAGTCTAAAGTGGTAACCTTAAACATTTCTCCTGCACCTTCACAATCACTGCCAGTAATTATTGGAGTGTGAACATATACAAATGCTCTTTCATTAAAGAATTTATGTATAGCAAAGGCAGCTAGTGAACGCACCCTAAATACTGCAGAAAACATATTACTTCTTGGTCTTAAGTGTGCTATAGTTCTTAAGAATTCAACAGTATGTCTTTTCTTTTGCAGTGGATAATCTGAAGATGAAAGTCCTTCAATTATTATTTTTGAAGCGTGTAATTCAAAAGCTTGCTTTGAATTAGGTGTAGCCACTACCTTTCCTTCTACTGTTAAGGATGAGCTTATAGCAAGTTTTGTAATTTCTGCAAAGTTATCAAGCTTATCATCAAATACTATTTGAACATTTTTAAAGAAACTTCCATCATTTAATTCTATAAAACCAAATGTTTTAGAATTTCTTTGAGTTCTTATCCACCCAGATATGCTAATTTCTTTGTCTGTAAACTTTTCTGTTTCTCTGTAAAGCTGTTTAATTAATATAGTTTCCATAGTTATCCTCCCTATATCTAATTATATTATGTAAAAATTTATTTATATGTTATAAATAATTTGTAAAATAAAAAAAGACTTTCATCCTAAAGGGACGAAAGTCTTATATTCGCGGTACCACCCAATTTGCCAAAAGGCCTCTTAGCTACATAGAAAAATCTACATACCAACTATAAGGTGTTGGGAACCTCTAAGCCTACTTTTACGTAAAATTTCGGTTAGAAACTCAAGGAGGTTCTTCTGTAAAGGCTTCACACTGATCTTGCACCATCATCAGCTCGCTTTGGTTATATCCTATACATACTCTTCCTATCATAGTTTTTACATATTATTATATCTAATAATTATAATAATTCAAATATTTTCTGTCAAGGTAAAGTTTAATAAGATTATTTATTTAAACCAATTATCAACTTCATGCAATATTTTAAAGTTAGTTAAATCATAGTGAAGAGGAGTAATAGTTACATAGCCATTATTAAAGTAAAACTTATCAGTTCCGTCGCCTATATTATTATTTAAAGTACCTCTTAACAGTACTGAAATTTCGTTGTTTTCAGTAGTTGATTCTAAATAATAATTATCATAAGTTCTACCGCCGATAGGACAAACCTGTATTCCCTTAATATCCTTCTCTTCAACACAAGGTACATTTACATTTAAAACTAAATCTTTATAAATTCCATTTTTCATTGCCGTATCTAAAATTTTAGGTGCAAATTTTGCAGCTATATCATAGCAAAGTTTATCCTTGCGTACCTCTGAAGAAATAGCTATTGATGGAATTTTATAAATGGCAGCTTCTATTGCAGCAGATACAGTCCCCGAATAAAGTACATCAGTTCCTAGGTTAGTTCCTAAGTTTATTCCTGATATAACCATATCGAAGCTATCACTTGTAAGCTTATCTATTGCAACTCTTACACAATCTGCAGGAGTGCCACTTATGCTATATGCTTTTGATGATATGCCTTGTAAACTTACTGGTCGTATTATAATAGGATTTTCAATTGTTATTGAATGACCAGTTGCACTCTTTTGAGCATCTGGTGCAGCTATTACAAGCTCATGGTCCTTTTCTAATTCTTTTGCTAAGGCAAGTAATGCCGGAGATTGTATGCCATCGTCGTTAGTAAGTAATAATTTCATAGTTACCTCCTAAAAATATATTAAATAAAGTATTAATATAACTAATTATGCTAATTACTATTTATTATATATTAATATTATATATTTATATACAAATTATTATCTTCAAAGTTTTTATGAAATATCTGAATTATTATATTCAGAAAAAGTATTTATAGAAATAAAAAAGGTTAAATTTTCATAAGTTATTTGATATAATTTTAAATGCATTAAATAAATAGGAGGGAACAATATGACAGAATTTTTTACGAATACCATTGGCCAGGTAAATAATATACTATGGTCTTATGTATTAATTGCGGTTTTGGTAGGCGTGGGTTTATATTTTGGGTTTTTAACAAAGTTTGTTCAAATAAGATATTTTAAAACCATGTTTAAGCTTTTAGGAGAAGGCGCAGGAAAGGCTATAACAGAAAAAAATAAAAGTCATGTTTCATCATTTCAAGCATTTTGTATAAGTACAGCTTCAAGAGTTGGAACAGGGAACATGGCAGGAGTAGCAATTGCTATTGCAGCTGGAGGTCCTGGATCAGTGTTTTGGATGTGGGTTATAGCAATCATAGGAGGAGCCTCTAGCTTTATAGAAAGTACGCTAGCACAAATTTATAAGGTTAAGGATGGAAATGGTGGATATAGAGGTGGTCCTGCATATTATATGGAACAAGGACTAAATAAAAGATGGCTTGGTATAATTTTTTCTATTCTTATAACAGTAAGTTTTGGATTAGTTTTTAATTCAGTGCAAGCTAATACTATATCTGGAGCCTTTGAGGAAGCTTTTGGTGTAAACAAACTTGTAGTAGGGATAGTATTAATAGCTCTAACATCTATTATTATATTTGGAGGAGTAAAAAGAATAGCTCAAGTAGCAGAGGCTATAGTACCTGTAATGGCAGTGGCATATGTATTGATTGCATTATTTGTAGTTATAAGAAACATAACGCTAGTTCCACACATGTTTAATCTTGTAATTAAAAATGCTTTTGGATTACAGCCTTTTGTAGGAGGTGCAATAGGTACAACTATTATGATGGGAATAAAAAGAGGTTTGTTTTCAAATGAAGCAGGTATGGGAAGTGCTCCTAATGCAGCTGCAACAGCAGAGGTTACTCATCCTGTAAAGCAGGGATTTATACAAACACTTGGAGTATACACAGATACTATTTTAATATGCAGCTGTACAGCATTTATGATACTTCTTTCAGGTGTTTATGCTGAAGCTAATTTGACAGGAATACAGCTTACTCAAAAGGCCTTAAGCTCGCAGGTAGGAAATTGGGGCAATACATTTATAGCAATATGTATATTTTTGTTTGCCTATAGTTCAATAATTGGTAACTATTATTATGGCGAAACAAACATTGAATTTATTAAAGCAAATAAGGGATGGCTTTTTGCATATAGAATAGCGGTACTTGGTATGGTTATATTTGGAACAATGGCTAAAGTGCAAATAGTTTGGGATATGGCTGATTTATTTATGGCATTTATGGCTCTTATAAACTTAGTTACTATTGCAATGCTTGGAAAAGTAGCTTTCAATGCGTTAAAGGATTACGAAGTTCAATTTAAACAGGGAAAGGATCCTTATTTCAATAAAAATAATATACCTAATTTAGAAAATGTTGAATGTTGGGATAAATAAAATACATAAAAATTTGTAAATTTATAAGGCATGCAGTGTATTAAATACTACTACATGCCTCTTTTATTTATCAGTTTTTCCAGCATTTAAATAAAGATTTTCAAGTTCATCATGGGATAAAAGTCCTTCTATTATAAAGCCCATGAGGATTATACCAGGAAGATTTATAAGGAGCCTTGCAAAGGTAAACTTATAACCTAAAGCTGTAAGTTCAAATAAAAATGTTGATATCTTTGTGACACACCAAGCATTCATAAATATTAGTATATTGCTGAATCGTACACCTTTCTTTAATAATACCGTTGTAAAGGGAAAGGCTGCATACATAGGTCCAGCAGCAAGGGAACCTATAAGTATAGAAAGTAATATTCCTAAAAGCCCTGAATTCTTTCCCATATATCTCATCATTGTTTCTCTAGAAACCCATGAATCCATTAATCCTAGCATTATCATTATCGGGGGTAATACTGAAAGCATTTGTTTAAAACTTGATAGCGTTATAGTAAAAGACTTTAACCCAATATTTTTATTAAATAAGGTTAACAGAATAGTAATAAGAATAGAAAATAAAAAGAAACTGTATCTTTTTAATATTTTAGCAAACTTCATTTAAAAGCCCACCCTATGATAAGTGCTACAATAAAAGAAAACAAAAAAGCCACAAAGTTTCTTAAAAAAGCAGCTTTTTTACCAATATATTTAGATTCTAGAGGAAGAGTAATTACTCCTACCAGTGTTAATGTAGATACAAGTGCTCCAACTTGAGCATAACCTGCGCCACTTTTAAGGAGCATGTCAGCAGTAGGAAACGCAACAAAGGTTGGCATCATTGTTATGGATCCAATTATTGAAGATAAAAATACTCCCAAAGCCCCAGAATTCTTACCAATAAAAGTTGATATTATTTCTGGTTTAAGTAGTGCAAGCATTATTCCAACTATAAATATTATCCCTAAAAATTGAGGCATTATATTTTCAAAGGATTTTAGGGATTTAATAAGTGCCTCCTTAGTTTTGTTTTTATCTCTAGAGTAAGATAGCATAAGCAAAATTGCAGCACTTATATAAAGTATTAAAGATGACATTTAGACCTCCAATATGATAAGAACTAATATACTATTATTCTATTATAAAAATGCAAATAGGTGATAGGAGTAATCAGACTTTATAAGATACGCTGATCTAGATAAATAAATCATTAATTAACTTTCCATCAGTATTCTCCATGGAAATACCAAGTATTTTAGCAAGGGTAGGACCCTCATCAACAATATTAGCTTCTTTAATTACTCCTCCTTTTTTTATATTTTTACCCATAGATGCAAACATTGTACTGTAATTAGGTTTTAAAGGAGAGTAACCATGAGTAGCCTTTGTATAGTGTTTTTTAGACCCTATAAGGGATTCATCTACTTTCTCAAAAATACTTCCAGTATATTTTTCTAAAAAGTAATACCCCTTCTTAGCTTCAAGCATAAACGAACATTTATCATTAGCCCCTAAGCCTATTGCTTGGTCTCTATTAAGTAAAGATTCTATTCCACTATCTTCTTTTTTTATAAAATCTATAAGTATATCTTCAACCTTTTTAACTAAATGACTATCATGAGGCCTTTTTAAATAAACATAGCCACTTCCATCACAGCTGCTAAAGTAAGCCTCCCAGTCTTTTAAATCTCCATTTGAATCTAAGGTAATTAGACCCTTTTCTTTAAAGAGCACATTTGTATTTATTATGGTATGTTCATCTAATGCACTATGATCACCTAGTATAACAAATGTAGTGTCTTCATATATACCAACATCTTTAGTAGCCTTTATTATTTCACCTAATCTAAAGTCATGACGGTGAATAGCATCTACAGCTTCTTTTGAGTTATATCCATATAAATGCCTATTTGTATCTACATCTGTAAAGTGAACTAAAAGTAAGTTAGGCATTTTACTCTTAATAGTGTACAATGCAGACTGCAGTATGAAGTTGTCTAAGAAGGGCTGAGATATACCTTTTCTTAGCTTACCAAACTTACTATTTAATTTAAGTATATAGCAGAAAGAACCACTTAAAAGGGAAACTAAGGCTTGATTCTCATACCATTTATTTGGCCATATTTCAGGGAGATTATAATCTATATTAGCACCAGCGGTTACAGGCCAAAGAAGCGCTGCAGTCTTTAATCCTTTTTCTTTAGCTAGATCATATAATGTAGGGTGCTTTATATATTTCCTATGCCAATACCAATCAGGACTCTGTTTTCCAGGTTGAAACAATGTATTATTTACTATACCGTGATTTTTAGGCAGCATACCTGTAATGATAGATGTATGTGCAGGATAAGTTAAGGTTGGATATATAGAGTTTACTTTTTCTATATGGGAACCATTATCTAAAATAAACTTAAAGTTTGGAAGAGTTTTTATATAGTCATAATCTTCTGAAGACATAGCATCAAAGGATAACACTATTAAATACTTAGAAGTTGTCATTTTTTCACCCCTTCAGGTTAGATATATTATATATATTATGCATTAATAAAACCAATTGATAAGGAATATTAAATATTCACCTATATTGTAACATGTACAGTTTATTAATCATAAAATAATTTGATAAATAATTTTTGGGGGAATATTTATAAAAACCAATGGATTGTTAAATCTTTTAATAAATGTACCACAAAGTGTATTGGCAAAGTTAGCGGAGTTATCAAAGAATGAACAATTTTTAACTGGAAAAGTGGAATTAACAGTAATATATAATGTTCGGCCTGAGGAAATATCTAGCCAAGTTACAGGTATAGGAGGAACATTTGAAGATTTAGGCTATAATTTTGGAATTGTAATTTTAAATGTAGGTGACATAGAAAGGATTTCTGAAATAAGGGGGATACAATATTTAGAACTTCCAAGGACAGTATACACATCAGATTTGAATAGTAATAGAGCTTCTTGTGTTCCACCAGTATGGAGCAGCGGATTGACAGGGAAGGGGACACTAGTGGGATTTATAGATTCTGGAATAGACTATACAAGTTCTGCATTTATAAACGAGGATGGTACTACAAGAATTGATTATATATATGATTTATCTCAAGGGGGAATGGTATATAACAGAGCGGATATAAATAGAGCACTTCAATCTGGAAACCCATTTAGTATAGTTCAGCAAAGAGATACCCTTGGACATGGAACTCATGTTGCAGGTATAGCTTGTGCTGGTGGAAAGATTTCCAGGGAAAATTATGGGGTAGCTTTTGAAAGTTCTATAGCTATGGTTAAGATAACTGCAGGAGGACAAATAAATTATACTAAGGATACTTTAATTATGAGAGGAATAAAGTTTCTTTTAGAAAAAGCTGTAGAACTTAATAAGCCGTTGATAATAAATTTAAGTTTTAGTACTAATGATGGATCACATACAGGAAGTACTTTATTTGAACAATATATTGATACTGTCTGCAGGTTAAATCCAATTAGTTTTGTAGTTGCAGCTGGAAACGAAGGAGATAAGGCACATCATGCAGGCGGTGAATTAAGACAAAATCAAACAATACCTTTGAACATAGCACCAGATGAGAGAGGAATATTATTTCAAATATATAAGCCTGTATTAAATGATATTACTATACAAATAGTAAATCCTAGTGGAATACGCTCAGAGCAAATTAGAATAACTGAAGGATACAAAGAAGGCACGATAGGACAAGATAGATACTTTATTTATTATACAGGCCCTAAACCGTATAACATGAATGGAGAAATTGTAATAAGCTTAATACCTACAGGAGATTTTTTATCCTCAGGAGTTTGGAATTTGAATATTACATCTCAGGGGGAATATCAAGGAAGATATAATATATGGCTTCCTATAACGGAAGGCCTAAATCCGAACACTAAGTTTTTAGAGCCTGAAGTATATTTTACTATAGGTATACCAGCTACAGTAGAAAGTGTATTTTCTGTAGGAAGTTATAATGGAATTACAAATACTATTTCAAGTTTTTCAGGAAGAGGGGAACTTCAAGGGAATATAATAAAACCAGATTTAGTGGCTCCGGGAGAAGATATTCAATCTGTAATACCTGGTGGTAGGCTAGATACTAAAAGTGGAACCTCTATGGCAGCTCCTCATGTAAGCGGAATATGTTCACTTTTTATGCAGTGGGGAATGGTAGATGGGAATGACCCCTTTTTATATGGAGAAAGACTTAAATATTATCTTGTACGAGGTGCCAAGAAGGATAGACCTCAAGTTATTTATCCTAACCCCACTTGGGGATATGGTCAGGTGTGTGCACAAGCATCCTTTGATTTATTAAGACTTTTTAGAGGTGATTTATTGAATATAAATGATAACTATTGTAAATTAACTCGTGAGCAGCAAGAAGTTCAGCCATCGTCACAGGAGCAAACGTCTCCTGAAGTTCAAGAAATTAGTCAAGAGCCAATAATTTTAAACTATCTTGTAGAGTATGATGGAGATATAGTTGAAAGACTTCAGCAAGTACCTTATGCAAGTGCAGCAATTTTGGATGAAAATTATGCCATAGTGTCTGTAGAACGAGGCAGAGAAACACAAGTTTTAAGAATACCAGAAGTAGTTTATGTAGATAGGCCATCGTTATATACATTAATGCAAACACAACCTCAAGAAGCTGCCAATATATATCAATTTCACATAAATCCATATCTTAATTTGTTAGGCACAGAAGTATATGTAGGAATAATAGACACGGGAATAGATTATTTAAATAGAGAGTTCATGTACGAAGATGATACAACAAAGATACTAAGTATTTGGGATCAAAGTGATAATAGTGCAACCCCTCCACAGGGACTTAATTATGGTACTGAATATAGTAGAACACAAATAAATGAGGCAATAAATATTTCAAGAAACAATGGAGATCCTTACGGGGTTGTAAGGCAAAGAGATACTATAGGCCATGGAACCCAAATGGCAGGTATCATAGGAGCAAGAGGATATAATAGGGAGATTATTGGGGCTGCACCTGACGCACAATTCATAGTTGTAAAGCTTAGACAGGCCAGTGCTGATGCTATAGATGAAGGAATAGCAAGTATTTCAACTCCAGTACCTGTGTATGAGGGAACTGATATTATAACAGCTATAAGATATGTATCTGACGTGGCAAAATCGTTGAACAAACCTACAGTGATTTTTATACCACTTGGAACTAATTGTGGACCACATGATGGCAATACAATTATAGAAAGATATATAGATGAAGTTTCAAAGGTAAGAGGGATAGCGGTGGTAACAGGTGTTGGAAATGAGGGAGATGAAAACGGACATACTTCTGGAACTTTAGAAAAGCAGGGTGATAGGAAAGTTATTGAATTAAATATGGCTCCAGAACAAAGAAGCTTAGTTTTTCAAATATGGGTAAGAAGGCCTGATGTGTTTTCTATAGGTATAGTATCACCTTCAGGAGAAACTATAGATAGAATTCCAGCTAAGCTTCAAGAAGTAGAACAAATAAACCTAGTATTTGAAAGAAGCAGAGTATTTGTAGAATATTCACTTCCTGAAGAGTTAACAGGAGATGAATTAATATTAATACGAATTGAAAATGCTAGACCTGGAGTATGGCAGTTTGTACTATATGGGGATCTCGTTTTAGATGGAAGATATGATGCATGGCTTCCTCAAAAGCCATTGGTTAGGGAAGGAACGAGATTTTTAAACCCTACACCCTTTGTTACAATTCAAACACCAGCTACTGCAAGACAAGTACTAGTAGCTGCCTTTTATAATCAAAATACTAATGCAATAGTTGTGGAATCTGGTAGAGGGTATACTAGGGATGGAAGAGTAGTTCCTAATATAGCGGCTGGAGGCATAAATGCTAAAACTACGGCAGTAGGAGGAGGAGTTACTACTATTAGTGGCAGCAGTGTAGCAGCAGCAGTTTACGCTGGAGCTTGTGCCCTATTATATCAATGGGGATTAGTAGATGGTAATGATCCAAGTCTTTTTGTAGGAAAGATGAAAACTTACTTTATAAGAGGGGCAAGAAGAAGGCAAGGGGATATCTATCCAAATCCTGAATGGGGTTATGGGCAGTTAGATTTAGAAGGGGTTTTTGAAACAATCCGTGCTGGAGGTAGGGGGCTAGATGAAACAATGCTAAGAAGTAGAAATATATCAATAAAAGAAGATTGTATAGAGTGTAATATAGGTGAAATATTTTTAAGGATACCAAAAGATATATAAAGTCGCCATTTAGGCGACTTTATAGTTTAAAGCAATATGTTTAAAAACGCATCTATTTCCCGGGAATTCAGATATACATCTCCGATTAGTCCATGTTTTAAATCAGTTTGCTTATTTGTATGAAAGTCAGAACCAGCAGTATAAAATAATCCGCTTTCAATAGCTATTTTCATAAAAAACTCCATATCACTAGGTGTATGTCTAAAATGCTTTGCTTCTATACCATCAAAGGGCATATTAATAACTTCTGTAAGACAGCTTTTATTTATAAGAATAGGATGAGCTAAAACTACTGTTGCTCCAAATAATCTTAACGCCTTAATTCCATCATTAACAGATAATCTATGGCTATTTTTATTATAACTGCTTTGTAGATTTATTAAGTGCTTTGCATCATTTCCTCTATGATTTTTTACAAGGTTTAGAAATCTCTCAAAAGTTTTATCCTTATATCTATCATCTTTAAAGTAACCTAAAATATGAACACTCTTATTTTTATAACGTGAAGATAATTCAACCCCTGGAATTACCGTAATCCCAAGTTTTATACCTGCTTCAATAGCTTCTTCAACACCTAATATAGTATTGTGGTCTGTGATAGATATTATATCCATATGTTCATTGCTTGCAAGGTTTACTATTTCACTTGGAGTAAGGTCGCCATCAGATGCTGTAGAATGTATGTGAAAATCACCCTTATAAAACATATTAAAATCCTTTAATTAATTATTATACATTTATAGTATTAAAAAGAATTAATAAAGGGTACTAGAAATCATAGATATTATAACAAAAATATAGATTTAAATAGATTATAAATATTAAGTTTAATATTTATCTATAGCTTTTCTCTAATTATAGGCATACTCATGCACCTTGGACCGCCACGTCCTCGTGATAACTCATAGGATTGGAATTCTAACACCTCAACGCCATTTTTGCGAAGTGCTTCATTTGTAACATAATTACGATCATAACAAATTACTTTCCCAGGAGAAATAGCCAAAGTGTTACTTCCATCACTCCATTGCTCTCGGCTAGCAGCAATTGGATCTCCGTTTCCACATCTAATTAAGTTTACCGCAGGTAGACTTAAATGTTTTTTTAGTATATCGCATAAGTCATCACATTCATAAGTAATGCTTATCTCATTATTTTTGCTTCTAGTTATTCTATATACATCTAAAGGATCCTCAATTCCTGGATATATGCTAAACTTATCATAGTCTACCATTGTAAATACAGTATCTAAATGCATATATGCCCTTGCTTTTGGAATATCTAAGGCTAAAACTACTTCGAAGGGTTCATCTGAAGCTAAGAGTTTATGTGATAATCTTTCAATAGCCATTGGATCTGTTCTATCGCTAATACCTATAGCTAGTATTTTGTCAGAGAGAACTAAAATATCTCCACCCTCGATAGGATGTGTCTTATCACGGTTGTACCAACGGCTTACATCTTTAAATCTAGGGTGATAATTAAAGATATATTTAGCAAATAAAGTTTCTCTATTCCTTGTGGTATTTGCCATCACATTTAAAGAAATCCCTCTTCCAATTGAGGCAAATGGATCCCTTTGAAAATAAAGATTTGGAATAGGATCCAAATAAAATGGGTAAGGATTTTTAACCATATCGCCTAGTGATTTAGGCTTAATATGCCTAAGTTCCTCTTTACGGACTCCAGATATACATTTTTTTATAAGTTCATGAGGGGAATATGGGTTAAATAATTCCATAATGGCTTCTTGTAAGCCCCATGTAACTACACCGCCTTCCTCCATAAACTCTGTCAAAAACTCTTGCCTGATTTGTGGATATTGTAAGATTTCTGCCATCAAATCTGTTAAGTATAGGACCTCCACACCTTCTTTTTTTAAAATATTGGCAAATTCAGTGTGCTCTTTGCGAGCTTGTTTTAAATAAGCAATTTCATCAAATAAAAGTCTTCTTAAATAATCTGGCACTATATTTTCAATTTCTTCCCCAGGGCAGTGAAGTAGTACACATTTTAGTTTTCCTATTTCGTTGTAAACAGAAATACTTGGGTTAGAATACATAGGCTTCATCCTTTCTATTATCTATTCTAACCATTAGTTTATCAATTCAATAAAATATTATGCTAATTTATATTTACATAGAAATGGGTTAAAGATTAATTGGATTTAATTCTATTAAATTCGGATGTTATTTTTTGTAATTTATCTTTATTTGTAATCAAAGTGAGTCCAGTAATTGCTAGAGCTTTTGCACCGATAATTAATGCCTCGTCGGCTTCCTTAGAAACAGATGCTTCACAAAATTCAGGGGTATGTCCTACTAAGGTATTACCACCAATTTTTATATGAGGATGTATAGTAGGAACAACCTGACTTATATTTCCTGCATCTGTTGACCCTAATCCCTCTTTTGCCTTGGTGCTTATTTCTAAACCAAGCAAGTTAGAACTTTCAATAAATAGTTCATCAAAACTTTTATTGATAAGAAAGTTGTCAACTTTATTTTGAAAGGCTATTATATTTAGTTTCGCACCAGTGGCAAGAGCAGCACCTTGCGCAATGTTTTTAATCTTAGAGGTAACTTCATCACAAGTTTTTCTAGTAGCTGCACGAATAAAAAATCTTGCTTTTGCATAATCAGGAACTATATTTGGGGCATCACCACCATGAGTAATAATTCCATGTATGCGTACATCCGTAGGCACATGTTGTCTTAAGGCATTTATACCGTTAAAAAGCTGAATAACCGAATCTAGGGCATTAATACCCTTTTCAGGTGAACCTGAAGCATGGGCTGATTTGCCTATGTATTCGAAATCAAGTGGGTCCACAGCTAGAGAATTTCCAGTTACCCCTGTTGTATTTGCTGGATGAATTATCATACAAGCATCTATACCCTGAAGCAAATTATGATTAACAAAACTTGCTTTGGCACTTCCATTTGGGCCACCTTCTTCTGCAGGAGTACCTAGGACTACAACTTCTCCACCTATTTCATCTAAAAGGCATGAAAGGGAAATAGCGGCTGCGGTACTAATTGTTCCAATCATATTATGCCCACAGGCGTGTCCTAGTCCTGGCAAGGCATCATATTCTGCTAAGAATCCTATAGTAGGACCTCCAAGCTTTGTTGATTTTTTTCTTGCTATAAAGGAAGTAGCATGACCTGCTACAGCTCTTTCTACAGAAAAACCTGAATCAGCCAAGGTGTCTGCAAGAAGTCTAGATGCAAAAAACTCTTGATTACCTATCTCCGGATTATCATGAATTTGATGACTTATTTTTATATATTTATCTCTTTCATTGTCCAATTTATCAATAATGCTTTTTTGATAGTTATTTATTATTTTACTCATTGTAATAGTTCCCCCTTTTTATAAGCATATAAAGATACTAGTCTTTATAAACTTGCGCTAATAAAATTAGATAAAATAAAAATCTTCTTCCTAGATGGAAGAAGATTTTAAAACATAAACTCTTATAAGAGCAATATTTAAATTTAACACCTTCCCTCATCTACCAGAACAAACTTCTGTTGGATTTAGCACCATACAGGCTAATGATACCTGCTGGTTGCTGAGACGTCATAGGGCCAATCCCTCGGTCTCTCTTGATAAGGATACTTATTAACTTTTAACTTTATCATGACAAAGATTAATTGAGTAAGATTATATATGCATAAGTAAGAATTGTCAACAAATTTATAATGTTTGTTGGATTGACGGCAATGTATGATTATTACATGATTAAATAAAAAATTTTGTGAATTATGTTTAATTTAATAATTTATTTTTCAATACTTTGCCCAAATATATTAAAGTATATTTATTATATGAATAGCAAAAAAAGTTTATTTTTCTATAAAAAATTTTATTGACATTTAAAAAAGATGAGAATATAATAAGTCTCAAGCAGAAAATGCTAACTTAAAAATCGAATATAGATCCTTATCTAGAGAAGCAGAGGGACTGGCCCGATGAAGCTTCAGCAACCAGCAATGCTTATTTGCAAAGCAAGGTGCTAAATCCTGCAGACATTAGTCTGAAAGATGAGGGAAGGTAATAGTTTAAAAGCGGTCCTTCCATGGGGCTTTTTTTATTGAAGTTATCCTCTTTCTCATCTGGGAAAGAGGATTTTTTATTTTATTTGGGGAGGGAAATGAATGATTTATTTAAAGGATGTTAAAAAAGTCTATGAAACTAAAGAGCATAAGATAGAGGCTGTGAAGGGAGTGAACTTACATGTAGAAGCTGGCAAGATAATGGGAATTATCGGATATAGTGGAGCAGGGAAAAGTACTTTAATTAGATGTATTAATTTACTTGAATCTCCTACTTGCGGCGAGGTAATTGTAAATGGGAAAAACCTCACAAAGTTATCACCGAAGGAGCTTAGAAAAACTAGGGAAAAGATAGGTATGATTTTTCAGCACTTTAATCTTATGAGGAGTAGAAATGTATTTGAAAATGTAGCCTATCCTCTTAAAGGAAAAGGTCTTACTAAAGAACAAATAAAGCAAAAGGTAGAAAGCCTTTTGGAACTAGTGGGATTAAGCGATAAAATAAAGGTTTATCCTGGAGAGCTAAGTGGAGGACAAAAGCAAAGAGTTGCCATTGCTAGAGCACTAGCAAATGACCCACAGGTGCTTTTATGTGATGAAGCTACTTCAGCATTAGATCCTCAGACAACTGGATCCATTTTAAAGCTTTTAAAACAAATAAATGAAGAATTAGGACTTACAATAGTTATCATTACTCATCAAATGGAAGTTGTTAAAGAAATATGCCATAAGGTAGCAGTAATGGAGGGGGGAGAAGTTATTGAAGAAGGAGATGTTCTTCAGATATTTATAAATCCTAAGGCACAAATGACTAAGGATTTTGTATCTACAGTATTTCATTATGATAAGATTTATGAGGTTTTAGATAAGGAGTCCTTTATAGGAGAGCTTACTGAAGAGGAAGTGATTGCAAAGATATCATTTGTAGGTCAGAAATCAGGCCAGGCCTTTATTTCAAAGGTTTCTAGAAAGTTTAAGGTTGATGCAAGCATTTTATTTGGTAATATTGAAATAATTCAAGAAGTACCTATAGGAAATTTAATTGTCAAATTTAATGGTTCTAAAGAAGGAATAATTCAATCAATGAGTTATTTAAAACAAAATGATATTTATGTGGAGGTGATTAAAAATGCTGGAACTTCTGAATACCTTTATGCCGAATGTAGTAGAACTCTTTCCTGATATGATGAAGGCGTTAGGAGAAACCACACTTATGGTAGTTATAGCAGGAAGTATTTCAACCGCTATAGGAATAATAATAGGAATAATTATTGTGGTAACAAGGCCGGGAAATATACTTGAGAATAACGGAATTTATAGTACTGTTGGGAAAATAATAAATATATTTCGTTCAATTCCTTTCGTAATACTTTTAGCAGCAGCTGTACCTTTTACAAGACTCATAGTTGGAACAACAATTGGATTAAAGGGCGCCATAGTTCCATTGGTACTTGGGTCTGTTCCATTTGTGGCAAGGCAAATTGAGTCAGCTCTTTTAGACATTGATAAGGGAGTAATAGAGGCAGCACAGGCCATGGGTTCAAGTCCTTTTGAGATAATCTACAGGATTTTATTAAAGGAAGGGCTCCCAGGTATCGTTTATGCTCTAACAATTACAACAGTTAGCTTAATAGGATTTTCAGCTGTTGCAGGAACTGTAGGAGGGGGTGGACTTGGAGATTTTGCTATAAGATATGGCTATCAGTATTTTAAAACTGACATAATGGTAGCTACTATAATAATTCTTCTAATCCTAGTTAATGGGATACAAAGCTTTGGTGACTTTTTACTAAAGAAATTAAGCCATTAACAAAATAAAATATTTAACATAATTTAAGGGGGCTTTAATAATGAAAATAAAAAGATTAGCAGCGTTAGTATTAGGGGTAGTAATAACTGCTACAGCATTTGTTGGATGTGGACAGTCAAAGGAAGCATCTGCGGATGCAAGTAAAAAGCAGGTTATAAAACTAGGAGTTACAGGGGATGATCATAAAGTTTGGGATAATGTAAAAGAGAGACTGTCAAAGGAAAATATTGAACTAAAGATTGTAAGCTTTAGCGATTATGTAAGGCCGAACATGGCATTAAATGATGGAGAAATAGATGCAAATACATTTCAAACTGTGGCATATTTTGAACAATTTAAAAAAGACCGCAACCTAGATCTTGTATCTATAGCAAATACTGTTTTAGCACCTATGGCAATATATTCAGGTAATTTAAAGGATTTAAAAGAGCTAAAAGATGGAGATAAAATTGCTATACCTAATGATGCAACGAATGGTGGAAGGGCACTTTTACTTCTTCAGGAAGCAGGTTTAATTAAATTGAAGGAAGGCTCAGGCATAACACCAACTGTTAAAGATATAGTAGAAAACCCTAAAAATTTTGAAGTAATACCACTTGTAGCAACACAAATTCCAAGATCAATAAAAGACGTAGCAGTTGCGGCTATTAATAACGGTGTTGCGGTGGAAGCAGGGTATTCTCCGCTAGAAGATTCCATATACATTGAGGATACTAAAAAGGATAGTGTTAAAAACTACTTTAATATTATAGCTGCAAGAGCTAAGGATAAAGACAATGCAGCGCTTAAAAGATTAGTAGAAATTTACCAAACTGATGAAACTAAAAAGCTTATAAAAGAAACAACTAAGGGATCATCTATTCCGGCATTTTAAGATTTTATCAACAAGGCCATGTCCTATAAAAGGATATGGCTATTTATTTTTATGATATAATATTATAGGGTGATAACATGCAAATATTAAAAAATGATTGGCAGGACTTATTAGAAGATGAATTTAAAAATGCATATTATTTAAAACTTAGAGATTTTTTAATAAATGAATATAAAACAAAAGCTATATATCCTAATATGTATGATATATTTAATGCTCTACATTACACTGATTATAAGGATGTAAAGGTGGTTATATTAGGTCAAGATCCATATCATGGTCCTAATCAGGCACATGGACTAAGCTTTTCTGTAAAGCCAGGCGTACCAGCACCACCTTCTCTTATGAATATTTATAAGGAACTTAATAGTGATATAGGTTGTTATATCCCTAATAATGGTTACTTAAAGAAATGGGCGGATCAAGGAGTTATGCTTCTTAATACTGTACTAACAGTTAGAGCAGGCGAGGCAAATTCTCATAAAGGAATAGGTTGGGGGCACTTTACTGATAAAGTAATTAGCCTATTAAATGATAGGGAAGAACCTATTGTCTTTATATTATGGGGAAAAAATGCTCAATCCAAAGTTGATATAATAAATAACCCAAAGCATTACATAATAAAATCCGTTCATCCAAGTCCACTATCTGTTCATAGAGGATTTTTTGGAAGTAAGCCTTTTTCTAAGACTAATAAATTTCTTATCTCCATAGGTAAAAAACCTATAGATTGGCAGATTCAAAATATATAATAATGTCCATTTGAGGCTATCCATACTATAAAATATAGGTGATTGTAACTTAATTTCATTAGTGATGCTAAGTACAATAACCTATATTTATTTTTTGATTAAAAACTTTAACTTTTTACAGCAATTTTTATATTATTGCATATTAAATATATAGGTAGAGATTTTTTGGAGGTGGATTACTTATGGCATTATATAGACAATTACAATTATCCTTTTGGGGAGACGCTTTTGTTATGGATTTAACACCGGAGGAGAAGTTTTTTTATGTATACTTGCTTCAATGCACCAATACTAAACAATGTGGGATTTTTGAACTTCCTAAAAGAACTATTGAATATGAGACAGGCTATAATAGAGAAACTGTGGGTAAGCTTTTAGAGAGGTTTATTACTTATGGCAAAATAGAATATTGTGAGGAAACAAAAGAGATTATGATTTTAAACTGGATAAAGTACAACTTTATAAACAGCCCAAACACAATAAAATGCATAAATAAGGAAATAAAAGAAGTCAAACATAGAGAGTTTGTATATAAGCTTTATGATTTATGTAAGAAGCTAGTATGCCCTATACATTTGATTTTTGATGGCGTAGAGGGCTTTCAGGAAAAAACAAGGGGCTTAGAAGGGACTTATAAGGACCTAGGGGAAGAAGAAATTAAAGAAGAAATTAAAAAAGAAATTGAAGAAGTAGAACAAAAAGAAGAAGCAGAAGAAATAATAGGGAACTCTGCTGCTGATGTTTATAGGAATGGAGTTAATGGGACAGAAAATGAAGGTATCAGTGAAGTTTTAGAGGTGTTTAATAACAATATTCACCCAATGACTCCTACGGAGTTTAAAAGTGCCACCCACATGGCAAGTGGCAAGATTAAAAAAGCCGATAGAATATCCTTTACTCTACTAGTAATTTGTAAGCACATAGTCCATTTGTTTGCAGCCGATGGCAGAAGCAACTGAACTGCATTTTGCTCGCAAAAGATAAAATATAGTTTTATCTTTAATATCACTTAATGTTTCAAAATTAGCTTGTCCTTTGCTTATAATAAGATCTGCCTTGTTAAATTCACTATTAAATTCACTTGAGCAATCTTTTAATATGGTTCCCTGTGCAGCGTGTCCATTGTCGATAACTTTAACTAGATCTACAATTCCTGTACTTATTGCATCCTGCATCGTTGCATCATTAACTATTGGACCTCCTTTTACCACATAAGTAACCTTGTTTAATGGAAGATTCTCTAATAAAAATTTATCAAATATGATTTCCCCAGCATTGTCAGCAATATACATAATATTATTTGCTTTCTCTGCTGCTTCTCGCAGAGCTGCTGTTCCAGTACCAAAAATATCATGCTTGATACTGTCCTCAACGGACTTAACAACATCTGAATGCTCTAGCTTTAGACCAACTGAAAAATCTATAATATTTCCTGCAATAGCCAGCCTACAGGACATATCGAAGGGATCTTCTGCATTATCTAGCCATTTTTCTTCAATGACTTTTTTATAAATTTCATTAGCAATTTCATTATATTGTTCTTTTAGCCTTGCATATGGATCAGTAATATTAGTAATATCCTTAGCATGCTGATGCATCCTAAAGGCTATTTCAGGTGCTGTTTCATTGAAGTTTATTTCTGCTAATTCTTTCAAAGATTTTTTTATTATTTCTTCCTGTATTAGTACATTGCTTGTAGCTTCTTCAGCTATTTCTACTGCTTGTCTAGCAAGACAGTGAATGCATTCATATGATATTTTCATAGCATCTTCTCCTTAAGAGTAATATGATTTTACTTCACTAATTGGATTATTTATATTATACCATCTTAATTTACAATTAAGAAACTACATTTATTTATGGTATGGTTCACTGCATCAGTTGCAAGTCAGGCTTTTACAATAGATTTTACAATATGTTTTCTGTTACTATATTGTTTCTTCTTTCAATAATGATGTAACTTCTAATTGATTCAACTTCTCCTGCACATTAATGTCTTACCGCCAAAAATAGTAACCTTAAGATCAGTAACATTCCTCTCAGTAATCTGAGCTGCATGCTTGGATTTTAAATCTCCGCCACATGCTATAACCACATCCATAGCTGCTGAAACCTCTGATTCGGTGATGTTGTCTCTTAAGCCTGGAAGTGTAATGCTTGCTCTTGAACCTTCTGAGTTCAGCTACTAGTTCCTTTTATTTTTTTAACTTTACCAGATGAGGATCGCTAGTGTAAGTAATATTTTCTATGTGCGGTGAATAGGCTAATATATGGTGCTCCGGCATATAATTAGTATGTAATTGAGAGGTAATTGCAATGATGAAGCTTGCTTTGATAGGCTGTGGAAAATGGGGAAAAAATTATCTGAAAACTGTAAATGCAATAGAGGGCTGTGAATTGAAGTGGGCCTGCGACCTAGACTATGAAAAGCTAAATCAGGCAGCTACTGTTTACCCTCAGACCAGGTTAACTGAAAATAAAGCAGATATATTGAATGACAGTGAGGTACAGGGGGTTATTATAGCCACAACACCTGAAAGTCATTACATGCTGGCGAAGGAAGCAATAAGTAAAGGCAAAGCTGTTCTCGTAGAAAAGCCCGTGACAATTAACAGGAAAGACAGTCATGATCTAATTGAATTGGCGGATGCTCAAAATACCGTATTGATGGCCGGCTATACATTGATTTACCATCCTGCGGTGAAAAGGATAAAGGAGCTTCTGGAAGAAAAACATATTATTGATGATCTATGTTACTTCAACATGTCCAGAACCAGTTCCACCTTTCAGGCTCCCAAAGTAGATGTTCTTCATGATCTGGCAGTTCATGATATTTATCTTTCCCGCCACCTCATAGGGATGGACCCTATCTGGGTAATTGCCCATGGTGAAAGATATATTCAAAGTCCTTATAACAATGTTATAAATATACTGTTGGGTTTCCCCAATGGTAAAATAGCTTCTATATTTGCTAGCTTTATTCATACGGAAAAAACCAGGAAAATGACACTGGTTGCATCGAAAACAAAATTGGTATTTGACGATGCACAGACTGACGATAGAAAAATCAAAATCTTCCATAACGGAGAGCAGGAGCATTTTTTGGCAGTGGAAGACAATTCGGAACCTCTGACACAGGAGTGTATTCATTTTATGGAATGCATTAGAGAACACAAGGAGCCTCTTAGCGGCAGAAAAAATATAGAATTTGTGGCAAAAATAACTGATTGCATTTCACAATCTATCGCAAAAGGCGGAGAGAAAATCAACATCTTTTGATGGAGATGGTAAGCACTATAATCAGGAAAGTGTGGTGAAATTATATTGTTTGTAAAGAGCTATTCAAAAGAACTTGAGAATGAATGGGAGGGATTTGTGAGTTCCTCAGTTAACGGCACTTTTATGCAGGAGAGAAGATTCCTGGGTTATCATCCTTCAGACAGGTTTTCAGATCATTCCCTGATATTTATGGAGGATAAGGGAATCATTGCTGTTCTTCCTGCTGCCGTAGTACAACAAGAGGATAAACGAATCTTAGTTTCCCACCCCGGCGCTTCCCATGGAGGGCTCATAATAAAGTCCAGTCTAAGCACTAAAAAATGCCTGGAGCTCGTAAGTGCCCTTGTGGAATATTGTGTCATGGCTGGTTTTGACTATATACGGCTAAAACCTGTTCCGAAGGTTTACCATAAGGAGATTTCGGACCAACTTGACTTTGCTTTAAGGTTTTCTGGGTTTAGGCTTGAGTATACAGAGCTGGCCACAGTCCTTGAGCTAAAAAAAAGTGAGGAATTTTTTGTAAAGCGGGTAATGAGTGACACAGCTTTTCGAAACTATCAGAAGGCATTGAAAAGTGGGTTATCAGTGGTGGAGGATGCCGATATAAATGATTTTTGGCCTATTCTGGAAAATAAGCTTAAACATAATCATAATGCAAAGCCTGCACATACATTAGATGAAATTAAACATCTAAAAACTCTTTATCCTCACAGGATAAAACTCTTTGCAGCATATGAAGGAGTAACTCCTGCAGCGGGTGTTTTGGCATTTTTACTGAACGACAGAGTTATAAACTGTTTTTATATTGCCCACCACGATGGTTTCCAACATAAGCGGCCGTTAAACCTTATTTTTGGTCATATGATGGAATGGGGACTAAAAAACGGCTTTTTATATTTAGATTGGGGTATTTCCACTGAGGTAAAAGGAAGTAGAGTCAATACAGGGCTGTTTCGTTTCAAAGAAGGTTATGGAGGGCATGGGGTATTGCGTGAATGCTATTTGTATGAAGTAAACAATAGCAAATAATTTAAAGGAGTTAGGCAATGAAATTAGCAGGTCATCAACCGAATTATATTCCCTGGCCGGGATATTTTGTTAAGATGGCACAGTGTGATATTTTTTTCATTTTAGATACTGCTCAGTTTCAAACAGGCAGTTCATTAGATAATAGGAATCTTATCAAAACTTCCCAAGGGACTCAGGTACTGACTGTGCCGGTGAAACGCAAAGGCATGGGCTTGCAGCGGTTTAATGAAGTTACTGTTATACCGGGCTTTAAAAGGCATCATCTTATGGCACTCAAAGTAAACTACGCAAAAGCACCTCATTTCAAAGAAGTTTTCCCCATGATGGAGCAGGTATTGCAAGATACCGGATATCTTATAGATACCAACATAGCTTTCATCAAGCTGGTACATGACCTGCTGAGACTTAAAACAAAGCTTGTGTTTTTATCAGAGTTACCTCAATTTTCTGAGCTTCGAAAAAATGAACTGATAGCTGGAATCTGCTCCCACTTTTCTGCTGACAGTTACCTGTCCGGTATTGGAGGAAGGGCATATATTAAGCCAGAGATTTTTGAAAAACAAGGTATTAAATTGGAGTATTTGGATTATGAGCCTATAGCATATCCGCAGCTTTGGGGCAATTTTATACCCAATTTGTCTATAGTTGATATGTTATTTAATTGTGGGGCAACGGGCACACGCAAGCTTTTGTTGAAAGAGGTGTAAGTATGAAAAGAATATTGTTTTTTGCACATAGTTCTAAATATACTCTTGGGCTGCCCCAGGGTTTTAGAGAATTGAACTGCCCTGTTTTTATCCTGAGGGATTTAAGTAGAAGTTCTATAATAGAGGCAATTGACAACTTTAGGCCTGATATTATGATAACAACGGGATGGGCTTACCGCAGGTATAGCCGTGAGCATATAGACGAGCTTACGAAAAGAGCTTCTAAATATAAGGTGAAACATGTGTATTGGGCAACTGAAGATCCAAGATGGACCGAAAAGTGTTCCTTCAGGTGTATTGAAACCTTTAAACCTAATGCAATTATGACCATACATCCTGGTAGTGTAAATAAATACAGGGAGCTTGGGCTTCCCGCCGGGCATCTGGATTTTGGCTGCAATCCGGAATTCAATAAGAATGAACCCCCAAGCAGTAAATATGATTATGATGTGGTCCTAATTGGGAATGGGGGACGAGAGTGGAAGTCATATCGGAAGGATAGCGTTCAGATATTACTTAAGCCTTTAGTGGAAAGGGGATATAATATTGCTATTTGGGGTAAGCGATGGGACCGTTTTAATGAGGAGCTAATGGGTTTTAAGATCCCAAAGCATATGCTTAAAGGTGAACTACCTTATGAGGAAACAAATAAAGTATATAATTCAGCTAGAATTATATTAGGTTTGCAAAATGACCATGACATGTTAACATCTCGGACTTTTGAAGTACTGGGTTCGGGCGGTTTTTTGCTTACGGTACCAACACAATCTGTCACCAAGCTGTTTATAAATAATGTTCACCTGTCATGTGCTTCTTCCCCAGAAGATACAGTTGACCTGGTAAATTATTTTCTTAAAAATACCGCAGCACGGCAAGAAATAGCGCGCAATGGTCAGCTGGAGGTTTATTTAAAACATAGTTATAAGGAACGGGCCAGACAAATTCTTGATTTTTGCAGTTTAGTTGAAAGGAATTGAAATTGAAATGGATAATCAGACAACTATTAAACAAAAAGTTTCTTTAATAGGTACTAGCATTGCTGGCGAAACTGATGCAAAGGTAACTTTTTATCCAGCGCCGCCGAGTACTGGTATAATATTTATCCGTAATGACCTGCCAGGCCGCCCTAAAGTAAAATGTTCATTTGAAAAAGCAAAGGTTGAATACAGATGGACTTCTCTTGTTGATGGAGATGTTCGCATCGAACACACGGAGCATGCCTTGGCAGCCTTATCAGGATTAGGACTCGACAACGTATTTATTGAGCTGGAACAGGCCAGCCTGCCCGTAACAGAGGATTACAGCAGTAAAGCGTTCAAAGGAGCGCTCACAGAAGCTGGGATAGTGGAGCAAAATGCCAAGAAGGAAATGATAAAAATACTTAAGCCCATTATTGTATATAAACGTGAAAGCTTAGGGGATATGGAATATGAAAAGTTCCTGATAGCTCTTCCCTACGATGGATTTAAACTAACCTATGTGGTTGACTATCCCAATCTGCCGCAATTATCTCAAGTAGCTGAAATGGACATAACTGCTGAAACCTTTGCTAAAGAGCTGGCAGATGCCCGTTCTTATATAATTGAGTCAGAACTTGAAGATGTTGTAAACCTTACCGGGAAAGTCAGCTCAAATGTATTGGTAGTCAAATCCGGGGCTGAGTACAGATCCTGGAAATGGCCCAATGAACCTGCCCGTCATAAAGTGCTTGACCTTCTCGGAGACCTTGGCTTACTTGGGAAAAAGGTACTGGGACATGTAATAGGCTTCAGATCCGGTCACCGGTTAAATATAGAGCTGTGTAAAAAAATTTATGAGGAGTGTAATTATGAATGAAATCAATGGTGCTCTCAGTGTATTGGTTACAGGTGCAGGTTCCGTATACGGGCTGGGTATTATCAGGTCACTGAAAGAATCGGTGCTTCCTGTTGAAACAATAGCAATTGACGCTAACCCATATTCCCTAGGCTTATTTTTTGCCGACAAAAGCTTTATCGCTCCACAGGTATCAGATGAAGAAAGCTATTATATGTTTATTAAAAATCTTTGTATAAATCATCAGATTAAAGCGATATTTATCGGCTCTACAGCGGAGCTTCCCTTTTATTCCAGAAATAGAGAATCTCTTGAAAGATCTACAGGAGCAAAGGTGTTTGTAAATTCTCCGAGAGTGATAGAGCTTTGCACCGATAAGTGGCTGACTATGTGCCATTTATCATGCTCCGGTTTTCAAATTCCTGCAAGTATCAGGTATCCTGAAGATACTGGTATGCTCTCCTCATTCATTGAAAGTACTGGGTTTCCCTTGATAGTCAAGCCGCGTTTTGGACGTGGCTCAGTAGGTGTTGTTCTAGTTAAGGATAAGCAGCAGCTGCTTGAAAATATAAAGGGTAAGAAAAGCCTAATTATACAGGAATATCTTACAGATGAGGAGCAAGAGTTTACCGTAGGGATTTGCATAAATCAAAAGGGAAAGGTAATTTCCAAGATAGCCTTAAGGAGGGACTTGCTGGAAGGGGTTTCTATTGCTGCAGTTTCTGACGATTATCACCACATTGCAGATTATTGTGCCATGGTTGCAAGTACACTGGGAGCCTATGGGGCTATAAATATTCAATTGCGCCTTAAAGATTGCATGCCAGTAATTTTCGAAATAAACCCCAGATTCAGCAGTTCTACATGTATGCGGTTACTATTTGGAATAAATGAGCCGGAAAGCTTAATACGCTCAGAAGTGCTTTGCCAGGAGGTAATACCAGGCAGCCCAGCAACCGGCCTTGTATTGAGACAATACATGGATTATTACTTCCCACTAGATAAGCTTAACTCGCTTTCTACAGCCAGGCCTCACTAGATATAAATAGTTACGTGAAAATTATTGAAAACCATGACTAATTAATTAGTCGTGGTTTTTATGTTTTTTATTTATAGAATCGAGTATCGGTATCCTTTGCAGTAAAGCGCTCAAATATATATCTACATAATGCTTCATATAACGGAAGCTTCAATGTCGTATTATCTCTCCAACTGAATCCAGCTTTGCTTATGGTATGTTATTTTAGGCTAAAACCTCATTTACTTATGGTACGGCTCACCGTAACGGGTATAACGTAGACCTTATAGAGTTATAAGTTAAGAATATGACATTAGCTTTTCCAGTACTCAAAGATAAATCTTAATCATATTTAAGTACAGCAATCCCTGAATAATCTTTAATATCTATACTACTTAATTCAAGTTTTGTATACTCTTTTGCTTGCAATCCTGAAGCTGATATAAATTTATCAACCTTGGCAAATACGAGACCCAATACTCCTAATGCTTTTGTTCTGTAGTGCATAGGTACAACCACTGTGGGCTTTAACTGCTTCATTACATTAACTGCATCAAAGGCATCTATTGTAAAGCCACCGCCAACAGGAAGAAGCAGTATGTCTACATTGCCTATTTCCTTTACAAGATTTGAATCCAAAGTATGTCCTAAATCACCGCAATGACAAACATTTATTCCATCAATTTTAAGGTTGTATATGATATTTTTACCCTTCTTGGTTCCTGAGAATTTATCATGAAAGGTTTCCACACCTTTTATTTCTATGCCATGTTCTAAAAACTTACCGGTTCCATTTATGTGTACAAAACTGCTCTTTACTGCACTTATATGATTATGGTCACTGTGATCATGACTTGTTGCTACTATGTCCGCTGTAATTTCTTCCGGCAATTTATACCCCAACACATTTTTATAAGGATCCATCAGTATTTTTATCCCATTTTCAGATGTTATCATAAAACATGACTGTCCAAACCATTTAATTTTCATTTAAAATCCCTCCTGTATTCCTTTTAATCGCATAAAGATTATTAATATTTATGTATCTCCACTAATTCAAGTTATATTTTTTATACACTTTAAAATAAACCCACACAGCATTTAATAGTAACAATGCACTTGTAATAAAGAAAACATAACTAATACCAAACCTTGCTGCTACTTGTCCTCCTACAACAGAACCCCCAAATACACCTAAATAACCTGCCGATATGGTAAAGCCAAAAATTCTCCCCGTAATAGAAGTTGGTGTAATCTTCTTAACCAAGGTATTCACAGACGGATTTAATCCTCCTAGAGTTAATCCTAATAAAAAGCGAAGCCCCATCAGCTGCCAAGGGTTTTTTACAAAAGCCTGTGGTATATAAATCAGTCCTGCAGCTACAAGCGCAATTAATATAACTTTATGAGCTCCTATTTTGTCAGAAAGCTTACCTAAATTTGGAGCAGCAATTATATTTGCCAGACCCGAAGCTGAGAATGCCAATCCTGATATAAGAGCAATATGACTGGCATTTTTGCTTAACTGTGTGACATATACCGTTATGATTGGCTCAATAGTATATAATGCCAGAGTTATTACAAAAAAGGTCACAGATAAAATAATGGTCAAACTCTTTTCAGGAACACTATTCCAAACTTCCATTGTGCTGAGCGGCTTTTTATCTTCACGAATGAAAGATTCTTTTACAAATAGTGCTGTTGTGATAAAAGCAACTAAAAGCAGTGCACCTGTTATAAAAAATACAGGCTGTAACCCAAACATCTCTTCTATTAAACCTCCAATAGTTGGTCCAATTAGTGATCCAGCAATATTTGCCGTTGAAAGTGTACCTAATGCATATCCTGCATGCTCTTTATCAGTCTGAGTTGCAATAAGTGTAGTGCAGGCTGTACCGTAGCCTGTGATAGACCCCTGCAGCAATCTCAAGCTTATTAGCACATATACATTTGGTGCAAAACCCATACAGCCTATAACCACCGCCATACCAAGGCTTGCTCTTAACAGCATTGGCTTTCTCCCAAATTTGTCAGCAGCATTACCCCAGATAGGTGAAAATATAGCTGAGATTATATAGGTGATACCAAAGGCAATTCCTGAAAGTTCAGCAATTGAAGACGTATTAGAAATACCAAGATGTTTTATATATAGCGGCATTACCGGTGCAATCTGACTCATTCCTATGCCTGTTACAAACATGCCAAACCAGCAGACTATTAAATTTCTTTTCCACATTTTCATAAATATCACCTCTGCATATAGCTTTATAAAATATATAATAAACTATAAACAATAGTTTGTAAACTATTGTTTATAGTTTGATAAATATACTTTATAATGTTAAACTATTTATAAGAAAATGAATTTCGAGGAGTGAAATACTGATGCAAAAAAGAAATTTAACAAAGGAGAAGATTATTCAGACTGCTTTCTCATTGGCTGATGAAATCGGTCTTAATCAGGTCACCTTCCCTAAACTTGCAGAAAAACTGGGTATAAAATATCCTTCTTTATATAATCATTTCAACAATATGGATGATCTTAGAATAGGAATGACAGTATATCTTTTAAATGATTTGAATTCGATATTAATGAAAAGATTGATTGGTAAAAGCGGTGAAGCTGCTGTCAGAGAATTTGCTTTTGTCTACAAGGATTTTGCTTTTGAAAATAGAACTGCTTATGGACTCTTTATGAATATTCCAAGCACGGAAAATGAGGAAGTATATCGTTTAGTAATAGAAACCACTGGTATTATTTATCAGATTTTAGAATTTTATATCAAGGATAAAACTCAATTGGTTCATAAAGGAAGAACATTAAGGAGCTTTTTACATGGTTTTGTCTCCTTGTATTCCTTTGGATATTTCCATGGTGAGGTTAACTTGGAAGAAAGCTTTCAGTCCATGGTAGATGATTTTGTTAAGTCACTTTCAACAAAATAGATAAGGTTTATATGGTTAGAGATTGCGTTTCAAGCCCCTTTTGGGGGCAATAAAAAATATTGTAACAAGTATATCTGTTAACAGCCTGAGCCTTGCTATTTTGTAAGGCTCTATTTCAAATCATTATATACTTTTGTAAATATCACTGCTAAAGCCAGTCACATCAACAGTTTTATGGGAAGTCTCCGTTATTTATGATACGGTTCACCCTTTATTATTCTAAAGGCTCTATATATTTGCTCTAAAAGCATTACTCTAAACAGTTGATGAGGAAATGTCATTTTAGAGAAACATAGCTTGTAATGACATCTATTTAAAACTTCCTGTGCAATACCTAGGGAACCACCAATAATAAAGGTTATATGACTGCTGCCTGATAAGGCACGGTCTTCTATAAAACCGGCAAGTTCATCAGATGAAATCATTTTTCCCTTTAAATCCAAGGCAACTACATACATATTATCTTTAATATGTTTTAAAATTGACTGGCCTTCTTTAAGCTTAATATTTTCTTCTTCCTTAGCTGAAGCATTTTCGGGAGTCTTTTCATCAGCAACTTCTACAATTTCAAGACTGCAATATTTGCTTAATCTTTTAGAATACTCATTTATTGCTTCTTTAAGATATTTTTCTTTTAGTTTACCTACAGTTATTATTGTTATATTCATTTTAATTCTCCTAATGAAGAAAGTCGGGATATCCCGACTTTCAAATTTATAAGTATTAATTTTTATTAAGCTTCTTTACCACAGCATTTTTTGTATTTCTTACCGCTTCCGCATGGGCAAGCATCGTTTCTGCCTACTTTATTGTTATTAACTATAACTTTAGATTCCTTCCACTGATTACGAATTTCTTTTCTCTTTTCAGGGGAGAATACAGCTTCCCATTGAGGAAGTGTATAAAGGTAATCAGCTTTAGCATCTAACATGTTGAAATATAGCTTATCAAAGTCTATAGCTAAATTTAACTCTGCATTAGCATCTATAGCATCTAAATCTAGAGGGTTAATTAAGCTATCATTTACTCCATCAATAAATCCCATAAAAAATATTGTAGAAGTATTAAAGTCATTAGCTAAATTTTCTAGTTTTCCACTAATTTCTTTTGTATGATTTGCAAGTATTTTGGTATATATATTTTTTTCAATAGCACCATATTCCTTCCAAAAAGCAGCTTCACCTTTTGTTTTAACATACTCTACAACCATATCTGTCCATTCTGTATATAAACTCATATCCATTCTCCTTTTGTAAAAAGTATAAAATTTTACAATAATATTATAATAAAAAAAGTTAAAGATTTCAATTAAAAGCAAGCTAGAAAAAATATATTTATCTTTTTTCTAACTGTTCTACATCAGATTTTCCTATAGGTTTAGCAATATTAAAGTTGCCACCTAAGGTATCAACAGTTTTATTTTCTACCAATATCTTAATTTTATCAATTGAAGGTAACTGGGTAAGTGACCATATAAGACTTCTTAAGCAGGCTTCTTCAGCCACAGGAGACATAGTTAAAATAGCTTCTTTGCTTAAATTTACATATGCAATTCCGTCATTAATAGAGAAACTTAAAAGTCTTGTGTTTTTAGGTAAAATAGGGCTTAGGCTACTATTTACTGCAGGGCCCTTTATAAGTTCACGAACTATAATTTCACCAATCAGTTCATTTTCCTTAATAATTCGCTCTTCCTTAGTAATAGTTACTTTCTTATTATCTTTAGAGGAATTAAAGTACAAATTTAATTCTAAAGTATCGTTATCAGCTTCAGATAAGGTAAATTGCTGTACTTTTTGCTTATTTTCTGAGCTTAAAACATCTGTTTTTTCACAACCTGAAAAGGTAAAACTTAAAAATAGCATAAAAGAACACGATAAGATAATAGATTTTTTCATTAACTTCACCCCTTTTAAAACTCTATACATTTAGTGGGTGCACTTCTGTCAGCCATAAGCAAATCGATATCCTTATTTAATTTTAATTTGTTTTCTATAAGAATATTCTTTACAGTTTCGTAAGCTAGTTCAGGATAATTATTGGTTTTGCTCAAGTGTCCAAGCATTATCCTTTTAAAGTTGCCATCCATTAAATTAATGATTGCTTTTCCACAATCATCGTTAGAAAGATGACCTTCATTGCTTAATATTCTTCTTTTTAAAACATATGGGTAAGGACCAAACTTTAGCATTTCTACATCATGATTACTTTCAAGCAGTATGGCATCAGCACCTTTTAAAGCTTCTTCTACTTCCTTAGAAAAGTAACCTAAATCTGTAGCAAGGGAAAATTTTTTATTATTGCTACAGATAGAATATCCATGAGGAGAAACGGCATCATGAGATATTCTATAGCTTAAAATATCCATGTCTTTAATATTTACATGATTATTTTCAATAATTTTTATGTTCTTTTCCTTGATTTTCCCAATTGACTTACTCATGGCTTCCCAAGTAAGAGCGTCAGTATATATTGGAATATCATATTTTCTTGATAAAACTCCAACACCTTTAGTATGATCTGTATGCTCATGAGTAACAAATATAGCATCTATTTCGTTAGGGGACTGCCCTATAGTTGATAAAGCATTTTCAATACTTTTCCCAGGCAATCCTGCATCAATTAGTACTTTTGATTTTTCTGTAGAAACTAATATGCTATTTCCACTACTACCACTATATAAAGAACAAAAAAACATATATTAATTCACCTTGCCTTAGGAATAAGATACGCGCTTAATATCTGCACCTAGCTTATTAAATTTATTTTCTATATAAGGGTAACCTCTGTCAATATGCTCAATATTAATTACTTCAGTAATTCCTTCAGCAATTAAACCAGCTATTACCATAGCAGCTCCGGCCCTTAAATCTGTGGCTTCCACTTTTGCGCCTTTAAGTTTATCTACTCCAACTATAGTGGCAATTCTACCATCTACTTTTATGGATGCACCCATTTTTATCAGCTCATCAACATGTTTAAATCGGCTTTCCCAGATGCTTTCATTTATTATGCTTGTTCCCGTAGAAATACATAATAAAGTACTCATAGGTTGTTGAACATCTGTTGGAAATCCTGGGTAAGGTAATGTTTTGATGTTAACTCCCTTTAGGTTTTTACTGGATATAACACGTACAGATTCACCATTTTCAATAACTTCTGCACCCATTTCTATAAGTTTGGCAGATATGGATTCTAAATGTTTAGGTATAACATTATTTACAGTAACATCTCCACCACAGGCAGCTGCAGCAATCATATAAGTTCCAGCTTCTATTTGATCTGGAATTACACTATAAGAACATCCTTTTAATTCCTCTACACCAGTTATTCTTATAATATCAGTTCCTGCGCCTTTTATATTTGCACCCATACTATTTAGAAAATTAGCTACATCTACGATGTGAGGTTCCTTAGCTACATTTTCTAGTGTGGTTATACCTTCTGCTAAAGTAGCGGCAAGCATGACATTAATAGTAGCTCCAACACTGACTACATCAAAGAAAATATTAGTTCCTATAAGTTTATCTGCTTCAGCAGTTACTACACCATCTTCAAGAGTAACTTTAGCACCAAGGGCCTCAAAACCTTTGATATGTTGATCTATAGGTCTTACACCTATAGGACATCCTCCTGGCATCTCGACTCTGGCCTTTTTAAATCTACCAAGTAAAGCACCTATAAGGTAATATGATGCTCTCATTTTTTTTACATCTTCACTATTAGCATTATAGCTATTTAAAGTTGTACTATCTATAACAGCAGAATTATCCTTTATGGATACCTTACAACCTAAGTTTTCTATAATTCGTTCTATACAATGAACATCTTCTATATTAGGAATATTATCAATATAACAAGTTCCTTTACTAGCGATTATTGCAGCAGGCAATATTGCTACTGCAGCATTTTTAGCACCACTAATATCAATGCTTCCATAAAGGGGTTTACCACCATTGATAACTAACTTTTCCATCCCCGCATCCATCCTTATCTATAAATTTTAATTTATATGTAAATTTACTGATGTAAATTGAAAAATTCATGACTATTTATTCATAACCCCTATTATATCATAAGTTCATATTATTTTAACATGAAATTTTAAAATATGTACAAGCATATTAAAAAAATAATTAAAAATCCAAAGGAATTATATAAAACCTTTGGATTTCTAGGAAATTATTATTCTTTTTGGAAGCTACCACAATCTGTACATTCTACAGTATTAGCTACAGATTCATGTTTTGATACTTTAATTTGATTAAGGGTACAGTAGTCATCATCCTTACAGTGAAATTTGCACTCATCAACTATACATGCTATACTATCATTATGATCGTGTCTCATAGTATAATCCCTCCTACATATTTTTCTATATTAATGCCAATAATATTTTTGATATAATTGACAAAGTTATTTTCCCACGAAGGATTTTTTATATGCATGTGTAATTAATATTATTAAAGTTTAATAAATACTATAACTGGGGGAAAAAAATGAAATATTATTTAGTTGCTTTATTTGATGAAGAATCACGAAAGTCAATGGAAGAAATGCAAAAAAAAATATCTAAAAAGTATAAGATATATCGTAGTACTCCTGCGATACATTTGACGCTAGAAGTTATAGATAATCCTAATTTAGAAAAGCTTATACCTATAATTCAAGATGTGCTAAAGCCATATAAGAGGTTTAAGGTTTCTGTAAATGGTGCTTTATGTTTTGATCCACCTTATAAATCTGTCAATTTAAAAATTGAAAATAAGGGATATGCAATAAGAATTAGTAGAAACCTAAATGAAACTCTTAAGTTATCTGGATTTAATGTTAGGGAAAATATAGATAAATGGGACTTACATGTATCATTAGCTAATACAAATTATGCTGCAAGGGAATGGAGTAATAAAGAATATAATGCAGCATGTGAAGTTACTAAGATGGAGAATATGAACAGAATGGCAACAGTTGATAGAATTGAACTGTGGAAGCCTATTAATAATAAAAAAGAGATGATTGTAAAATCATTTCCACTAAGAGAATATTAAAAAGTATTAGGTATTTTTATAGATAATAATTAAGGTAGAAAATTACCACTAGGTGATTCTCTACCTTAATTATTATCTTATGAAATTTCTTAGCAGTTTATTAAAAATCTAAAAGATTTTTCTTGTAATTAGAATACAGTTTCCTTAGCGTAGCAATTCTTTCATCTAATTCAAGTTGTAATTCAGATACTTTAGCATAATCTTTTTCATCTGCAGCATCTTTGATTCTTGTAAATAAGCTCTTAGTAGTATAAGTATCTTTCATTAAGTATCTTCTTAACTCATCAATAGCAATCCAATTAGATAAATCTAAATCTAATGCGTTGTCCATTGAATGAAGTTTCTTGTAGCTTCTTATTTCTTCACCATAGTTATTTATAAGCCTAGTAGTTATTTCTGTAATCCATCTATTAATAGTTATTAATTTAAAACTATTAATGATTTTATCACTTAATATATTTCCTTCTTTTAAAACAGCTAGTTTGTCAGGATGTTTCTCAAAAGCTGTCAAATTTTCATATACTGTTGCAGGAACCTTTCCAAAGAAATTTTCACGCTCTTCTTCAGTAAAGTCTTCAAATACATCTTCTTCACTTCTGTAAGCTCTATCTTTTTCTAAGTAATCAGCTTCTTCTCCAGGTTTTTTAGATAGTTCTTTTAATAAATCGTCTTGAGATTTATTATTTAAAACTGAATATTTAATTCCATCCAGCATAGCTAGATATAACGTAGAAATACATAAATAAGTATTAGTAAAAGGATTTGGAGCTCTTAGCTCAAATCTTGTTCCTAAAGGATTTTGTAAATCTCTTATTACACCTACTAGTATAGTTCGATTTCTGGAAGGGACTTCCACTGTATGTCCTATGGATGTGACAATACAAACAGGAGCTTCAAATCCAGGCTTCAATCTTCTAAAAGAATCATTAGTGGAAGTAACAAATGGATTTATTACCTCATAGTTTTTAAGCATTCCCATTAATGAAGAGTAACCAATACCACTTAGGAAGTGGTTTTTATCTGTAGCAAATAAGTTCACTCTTTTTCCATTCTTTAATTTAAGGGAAATGCCTACATGAACATGTTTTCCGCTACCGGCAACTCCATCTACTGGTTTTGCAAGGAATGTTACATCTAAGCCATTGCGTCTAAATGTTTCCTTAACAACTATTCTAGCTAGTAGTTCATTATCAGCAGCTTGAAGAGGAGAAGAGTACTTCCAATCTATTTCAAGTTGTTCCATTATGTGAGTTAACTTACCACTATCATCTAACTTAGCTTTTACTCCACCAACTTCTTTATGACCCATTTCTGGCTCTAGACCATAGTATTCTAAGAGTAGTAAGGATTGCTCTAAAGCTGTTCTTACAGAACCTTTAGTTCTAGTCCAATACTGTTCATGAAGTACTTGAGATGTTGAGAGTTCTTCTGTTTCGGCTTTATCATTAGGGGTTTTAACCCAAAATTCAAGTTCTGTAGCAGAAGTTATTACTATATCTTCTATATCATCGAAGGTAATATTAAATTCGGAAAGCACATAAGGATGAGATTTAAGTAATTCCGTAAGAGAGGATTTAATGTGTTCAATTGAGCTTTTTAAAATATATCGTGAGTCTATTGGCTTATTTTCATGATATAAAAAGCAAGGTATTCTAAGCGTACCAACAGGATTATTTGTTTCAGAGTCTATATGTTCATAGTTATAGTCTACAAACCAATTAGTATCAAGATCTGCAATCATATCAACTTTTGCATTATTTAAAGTTGCTATTCCAGGAAAGAAAACAGAAGAACCATCTGTTTGCACTCCACCTGTTAAAAAGGTAGACATGTCCTCTAAAAAAAGTGGAACTGGAATCTTTTCATCAGTATCATTACCAGAAAGGTCTATTCCCACAAATGAAACAAATTTTATTTCAGTATGAGAACTTAGTATTGAGCGTAAATTTTCTTCTGAATGCATGGTAGGTGGTATTAAATACAGCAAGTCTTTTAACATAGTTGACCTCCTTAAAATAACTAATATTTATCTTTACATTATATTATAGGCTATATAAAAAATATATGCTTGATTGTACAACTTGCTATAATTTTTGTCAATGATTCTTATCAGTAATTTCTGAAATATGTGTTTTTAATAGATAATAAATAATGTATAATGATTAATAATGGAAATAAGAAATTAATATTATATAATTATTATAAAGGAAGGGAGTGGCTTGATTTTGGAAAATGATAAGATGATATTAATATATGGATTAAATGAACAAGAAAGTAATGCATTTAAAAAAATAGCATCTGAGTATAACTTGCCAAAACACAAGATTATTAAAAATGATATGGGTAAAATGACAATTAGGGATATATTGGATGGTTTGAATTTAGAAGTATTTAATGCAGATTTACCAGAAGAAAAGATAATTCTCTTTAATAATTTTACTGATGAACAGTTAAAATACACTATAAATCTTATAAGGGAAACATTTGATTTTTCACCTATATTAGCTGTAATTACTCCAACTTCTATAGAATGGACTTTTGAAAATTTACTTGAACACTTAGTTGAAGAAAGAGAATGGTTTAAAAAGCAAAAAAATAAATAAAGATGATTTTACGAGGTGATACTAATGAGCAGAATAGGAGAAAAGATAAAAAATATTAGAATAGAAAAGGGATTAACACAAAAGCAGTTAGGTAAAAAACTTGGAGTAGCTGAGGGATTTATCAATGAAGTTGAAAGTGGAAGAAAGGTTATAAATCAATCTCTTATAGATAGGATAGGAAAGGTCTTAGGAAAGGACTTAAATGATATAACTATGTCCTTTGAAGAAGAAGTATATAAAGAGGAAAAGCAGACTAAGTTTGAATATCAACCTAAAAAGGAAAAGATAAATGATGTATGGAATGAAGCATTTGGATCTGTAATCAAAAATGTACCGATATATTCATATGAGTTAAACAAAATGTTAGGACATAAGAAAATGCCTATAATAGAAAATAAAATAGAAGGTTTTCCGCAAGATAAGGTAGTATTTTTGCAAATACAAGATGATGAAATGATGGGATTTAGAATTGCTAAAGGGGATATAGCATTTGCAAATCTAACTAATGAAGTGCAAAATAACTCTATATGTCTTGTGGAGTATGGTAATGAAAGAAAAATAAGACAAATAAAAATTTTAGATAGTAATAAAGTTTTGCTTATAAGTAATGCAGGAAGTGTAAGAACAGAGACTATAGAAAAGAAAAGTTTAAAGATAATAGCAAAATTAAATAAATTAGAAATAACTCTGTAAAAATAAAAATTAAATAAATGGCAACAAATTAAGTGTTACTTCATATTTATAATAATGAATAAATGATATAGGAGTAATGTTATGGCCATAGGCAGGCTAAAAGTTCAAGTTTTTAGAGGAAATTCACTTACACCTGTAGATAATGCAAGGGTAACTATACTTCCTAGTAATATGCAGCTTACAAGAGAAGCTCCCAAAGTACTTAGAAGTAATTCTTCAGGTGTTACAGGGGAACTAGAGCTTACAGCTCCTCCACTAGAATATTCACAGATACCTACAGATAACCTTCCATATAGTTTATATGATATTAGGATTGAGGCAGATGGATTTGTGCCTCAATTCATAGAGGGGTGTCAGGTGTTTCCGGATGTGGTTGCACTTCAACAAAGTAATCTTATTCCTCAGGCTACAAGGCAAGTTCAAGCGGAGCAAACAATAATTGTTGAACCAAATACATTAGTTGGAAACTTTTTGCCTAAGATACCGGAGGATCCCAATAAGCCAGATCCACCTCCACCTACAGGACTTGTAGTTTTACCTGAACCTGTAGTTCCTGAATTTATAGTAGTTCATGCTGGAAGACCTGATGATGATTCAGCACCTAATTATACTGTTAGGTATAGGGATTACATTAAAAATGTGGCATCTTGTGAGATATTTTCCACATGGCCACAAAATACAATTAGAGCAAATGCTATGTGTATAATATCTTTCACATTAAACAGAATATACACAGAATGGTATAGAGGAAAAGGAAAAAATTTTGACATTACAAGTTCTACTGCTTTTGATCATGCCTTTAGTTATGGCAGAAATATATATGATACGATAAGTGTTATTGTAGATGAGTTGTTTGCAACTTATATGAAAAGACCTGATAGGAAGCAACCATTACTTGCTCAGTATTGTGATGGTGTGCAGGTACAGTGTCCAGGATGGCTTACACAATGGGGCAGTAAATTTCTAGGTGATCAGGGAAGAACACCATATGAGATATTAACCAACTTTTATGGTAGTGACTTATCTTTAACTCGTGCAAAAGAGGTGGAGGGTATTCCCAAGTCTTATCCTGGAACACCTCTGCGTCAAGGTAGTAGAGGAACTGATGTTAGAACAATACAAACTTATTTAAATAGAATAGCACAAAATTATCCTGCTATTCCAAAGGTAAGAGTAGATGGAGTATTTGGGGCAGAGACCACAAGGTCTGTAACTGTATTCCAACAAATATTTAATTTACCTCAAAATGGAGTAGTAGATTATGCTACTTGGTATAGTATATCAAATATATATGTAGCAGTTACGCAAATAGCAGAGCTAAGGGGCATAGAGGGTAGTGAGTTTAAAAATGGAATTTTTGTGCCTCCAGCATATGGCATACAAACTAAAAATTTTATACCAACTGCAATGTATCCAGAAGAATGTTAAAAAAATTTCCCGGAAAATTTTCCGGGAGATTTTTTAATATAGTTTAGTTAAATTTATATTTTTATAATATGTGTTTAGAATAGATTTAAAATCCTTTCCACTCTTAGATAGCGCCATAGCTCCATATTGACTCATACCAACTCCATGACCATACCCACCACCATATATTATAAAAGCATCATTAACTTTATCAATAGAAAAGAACGATGATGGTAGAAGATTATTATTTATCAAAGGTTCACCTTTATGCCTTATAATAGGTATAATTTCATCAGTGTAATCTTTATTAAGCCTTATGGCACTTCTAATATTATAGTCATTTTGTACATTTACTGTTGCGTTAGAAAATATAAAGCTTATTTCTATTATATTTCCATATTTACTACGCTTAGTTACTTTAATATCTTTTAATTCTTTAAGTTCTGGAAAGCCTTTAGATGAATTGTTGGACTTTACACTCACGTAATCCTTTCTATTCTCAAATAAGTATTTAAGTGATTTTATAAGTGATTTTTCAAGAGAAGTTTTTTTAATTTCTACATTCCATCTAAAATAAGGTGATTCTAAATCTATCGCATCATATTTTGTACTCTTAAAAAACTGTAGCCATTCTGCTTCGTTTATTGGTGATTTGTTAACATTATTAATATAATATCCTGTAAAATAATAATCTTTATTTTCAGAAGTTCCATATTCTTTGAACCATACATCATCATACAAAGTTCCGAGGCCGGGGGAAGTTGAGTAGTATTTAGCATCTATAGGTTGATCTTTGTTTGTCATAATTAGTCCCTTAGTTAAATTAACAGCTTCAGTTGCCATGGAATTAGTAGGGGTATTGTTATAAACTTGACTTTGAGTACTATCATCTACATAAAACCCAAGTTCTGCAAATCTACATTGCAGCATATCAGACAATGCATAAGTTCTTGCAGCTATAGCTTGGCACTTTAAGGATTCTAAACCTCCAATGGTTGGCATTTCAGAGGGAACAACCTTAACTAGATAATTTTCTAAGGAAATTTCATTAATTATAAGCAACTTATTGTCCTTTTCAGAAGTTATTTCAAGAATTCCACTATAGGAAGGAATAAAATCAGGGGAACCTCTTCTTATAGAATTAATCCTTAAGTTTTCGCCTTTTAAATAAAGTCTTTCTTTGAATTTTAATTCTTTATCATTTAACAACACTGTATTTGGAGTAATAGTAATTTTACTATTCTTGGCTATATCTAATTTTAAGTTTTCTCTTAAGCTATAGAGTAGAGTAGAAGACAAACATTCTATTTCAATATTTGGATGATAAATGGATGAAAACTTTGTAGTGGATATTCCAATTCTCATATTAGTATAATCCTCTGGGGTGATGATAATAGTTTTTAATTTGCCTTTATCATCAAGATACATATTCAAGTTATTTTTCCCCACTAATATCTTTTCACTGTCAGAAGGTACAAGTACATTACCATCATAAAAGTAATATTGAGACTTAGATACGAGAGATATAGGCCCTTTCTTTTCAAGATCATAGGTATTAATATTTTTTTTCATTATGCGATCCTTTAAAGGGAATTCCTCTTTAAGGGAGAAGATACCTATAAGGTTATATTTATAGCTTAAGACTGTCCCCAAACCATAAGTTTTTGATAGTTTAACTTTATGAGGCCTATTATTTATGTATACTTTTGTATAGTCATTATATTTCCCAGCTACTACTGCATGGGTAACTTTCCTTGGGAAAAATAGTATAAAAGTCAGTATAATTAAGAAGAGTATTAATATATTCTTAATCCTAAACAAATTTTCACCCCTCAAAGCAAATTCTATATTTTATGAATATTACAATTTTATATTAATTATAACCTATTATTTTTTGTAAAAACATAGATGATAAGTTATAATTTATATAAAAGTATTTATTAGGGGGAAGGTAAATGAAGGGGACAGTAGTTGCTACATGGTTAAGAACTTGCAGAAGTCTTTATAAAGATGAGGTAGTAAATGAAGCTATGGAAGCAGTGGGATGGAACAGAAGTAAAATATTTTCTCCAGTAGAAACTGTAGAGGATATTAAAGTAAAAAAAGTAATAGAATATATAGCTAATGAAAATAATATAAGTGAAAAGGATTTGTGGAAAAATATAGGGATAGATAACATTACTGCATTTCATAAGGATTTTCCAGCATTTTTCGAACATGAAAATTTATATTCATTTTTCAAGTCAATGTTTGATGTGCATGTAGTAATGACCAAGAAGTTTCCAGGGGCAAAGCCGCCTTTGGTTACTATAGAACCTATTTCAAATAATGAAGCTATATTTTACTATAAATCTGATAGAGGAATGTTTGATTATTTCTTAGGACTTACAGAAGGAAGTATAAGATTTTTCAAGGAAAATATAAGAATACAGGAAGTCGAAAGAAATAAAAATTCTCTAAAACTTAAATTAACTTTTGAGAATGATATATATTATAAGAGAGTGTATAGATTTAATAAAATTATGTCCTTAGGGTTTATAAAGGATATGGGGGTAAAGGTAGGAATAATTACGTTTATAACATCTTTAATAAGCACACTAGGATTTATTGGAGTAAATAATATTTTTAAAGCATTGTCCATACCAGTTATAAATGGAGTACTTTCCTATATAACTTGCAGTATGTTAATGGCACCGAAGAAGGCAATAAAAGAAGAAATTCAAAAGATAGTAAATAATAAGTACATAGAAGACGGAGATATTGTGACTGGAGATAGTTTCGAAGATATATTTACACTTTTAAAACAATATAAAAGAAATATAAAAGCTGATTTTGTTGGATTTAAAGGTGTTACAGATGAAATGGATACATTTGCAGATAGAATAAATAATATTAGTAGTTCTATGAATCAAACATCAGAAGAAATATCTGGAGTTGTAGAGCAAGTGGCAGAAAGTGCTGTAAGTCAAGCTGAAAACACTGAACATGCTGTAGCGGTTTTAAATGATAATATACAAAATTTAAAGAAAATAGTAAACAGTGAAAATAGTAATAAGTTAGAGCTTGAAAGGGCAATTAATAAAATTAATACTAGCTATGAATATGTAGTAAATAGCAGCCAAAATATTATGTTAAATCTTGAAAAGTTTCAGCAGGTTAGGAATAAAGGAATAGAACTTCAACATAAGGCTAAGGATATAACAAATATTGTATGTATGGTGTCTGAAATATCTGAACAAACTAACTTATTAGCTTTAAATGCTTCTATAGAGGCAGCAAGGGCAGGGGAGCAGGGGAGAGGTTTTGCAGTAGTTGCAGAAGAGGTAAGGAAGCTTGCGGAAGAAACTAAAAAGGCTGTACAAGAGATTAATGTTAACCTAATTAGTTTTGCAGAACAAACAAAAATACTTTCTGAAGAAATAGATACACAATATGTAATATTAGAAGTTGAGACTAAAAATTTAGAAAATGTCAAGGATATAAGTTACGAAGCAACTAATTCAGTTAAAACTGTATCATCTTCTATGATAGAAACTATTAATGAATTAAATAATGAAGCTAATTTAATTTCAAGTGTATTTGAAAATATAGAGTCTTTAGCTGCTATTGCAGAGGAAAATTCGGCATCATCTGAAGAAGTAAGTGCTAATGTTTCTAGTTATACTAATGAATTAAAGAAACTTATCGCTAATATTCAAGAATTCAAGAAAGTTACAGAAGGCTTTAAAGGAGAACTTGCTAAATATATAATATAATAATGAATGGGAGGTGAAGGCTGCTTTTACAGTAAATAGATTTTATTTACAGCAGCTTTCCTATGGAGCATCTTTATAATGTAATCCTTTGTAAATGGAAGGAAATATCGAAACGAGCAGTATTTAGTTTAATAATTCCAATTATAAGCGTGATATATCCTATTCTAAATACACCAAGTGTAAGGTCAGTTGTTATGCATACATTTATAGATGATCTCATTCCTTTTAATGCTTTTTTTGTAGTGCCATATATGCTGTGGTATGCCTATGTAGCATGGTTCTTGTTATATCTTTGTATAGTAGATAAGGATAATTACTTCAAACTCTTGGCGTGCTTAGCAATAGGAATGCTTATAAGCTATGGGGTGTTTTATCTCTATCCATCCCATGTGCCAAGACCCATAATAATAAAAAAAGATGTTTTTTCACAGATGGTGGCATTTATATACCAAAGAGATAATCCTTACAATTGTTTTCCAAGTATCCATGTTTTAAATTCATTGTTAGTGGCTATGTATGTAAATTCAAGCGACAAAGTAAGCATAACAGTAAAAATAACTTGTAGTGTGCTGGCAACGCTAATAATTATGTCTACTTTGTTTATAAAGCAACACTATTTTGTAGATACAATAGGGGCTATATTTTTAGGGTGTATATTATTTAAATTGATGAACATTGTAACGACTAAGCAGATAAAAAATACAAGAAACCTGTAGATAATATTATCTACAGGTTTTTAGACGCCTCTCATATCAAATTTAGGAACAAAGCTTTCTTTTACTGTACCCTCTTCTTGTATAAATCCTTGAGTAATTCCTATAGAAATACAATAATCTACGAATGATTCATATATTTTAGGATTTACAGACTTGTTTATTTCAGGATAATCTTTGGCTTTATTTAAAGGAGTATATTGATTCATTATGCTAACATATACTAAATCCTTAAATTTATTATAAATGTAATCTATTATTTTCTTTGAGTCAAATAAAAGTCCTGGCAGCATCATATGCCGTATTATAACACCTTTTCTTATTATCCCATTTTCATCAAATTCACATTTACCAGTTTGGTTTACCATTTCTTCAATGGCTAGTGAAGCATATTTAAAGTAATTAGGAGCATTAGAGTATTTTATGGCAAACTTATCATTATAATACTTTAAGTCAGGCAGATATATATCAATGTATCCCTTCAAAGATTTTATGGTTTCTAAGCTCTCATAGGAACTAGTATTGTATATTATAGGTAAACAAAGACCGTTAGCTTTAGCTATATCAAGAGCTTCTATTATTTGTGGAACATAATGAGTAGGAGTCACAAGATTTATATTATGAGCACCTCTTTCTTGCTGTTCTAAGAAAATTTCACTAAGTCTTTTTATAGATATTTCTTTTCCTACGTGGTTTTCACTAATTGAATGATTTTGACAAAATACACAGGATAAGTTGCACTCTGAAAAAAATACTGTGCCAGACCCACTTGTTCCAGAAATACAAGGTTCTTCAAAGTGATGTAAAGATACTCGTGCTACCTTAGGATTTATACTTGCCATGCAAAATCCTTTTTCATTATTTAACCTATTTACATTGCAATTTCTTGGGCATAGTTTACACTCAGAAAGTATACTTATCAAATCAAACACCTCATTAGTTATAATTATAAATCATAATTATACAACATATAGTATTATTTTAAAACATCCGTTTATTTTTAAAATAAAATATAAAGCATTGAACTATGAATATTATTCCCACAACTCCAAAGGCAGGATATAGAAAAGTTATAAGTTTTACAAAACCTATTTGAGAAATTAAAATGGCTAAAGTTAGGATAATAAAACATCCATTTTTATAAGGAATTTTAAATTTTTGCTCTAGATTCTTGCTTACACTAAATACATCGGAAACTTCAGTAGAAAACATTTCAAGCCAAATAATAGCTAAAAGTGCTACTTGAATTGCGCCTCCAAATCTATTTGAAACATATAATAGTGGAATTTCATAGTTAAATATATAAGGAATATTTAAAATTAATAAGAGATTTATTATTAATGATAGTATAGTCAGCCCTAAAGCACCAATTACAATTCCTATATAAGTAATTTTAAAGTTGTTTATTTCCCGGCTTAAAGGTACCATTACACCACTAGATGATAATATATTAAAGCTGCCATAAAGAAGGCAGGAAAGTAGCCAAGGAGACTTAAAAGGTTTAATACTCTTTATATAGGAAATACTCATGTTATCGTAAAAGAAAAGATATAGTATAAATACTGTTATTATTACTAAAAATAACGAAGGAACTATAATTGAGTTTACCTCTATAAGACCTTTGGTATCACGAAGAAGAAAAATAACTGCTAAAAAGGCCATAATAATAAGTCCAACCCATTTTGAAACATTAAAGTATTGATGTATTAAGGCACCACTTCCTGCAAGAATAATTGAAGCACTGCTAAGTAAAAATAGTGTAGTAAATATATGAGTGGCTTTTCCAAGTAAACCTGGGCTTATAAGCATTATCAAGTCGTTATAAGATTTTAAATTATACTTTTGAGATAAATTTACTATTATATAATAAGTGAATATATATAACATACAGCATATGCATATGCCTATAAAGCTTTTATACCCATAAGTTGAGAAAAATTGTTTAATTTCTTGGCCAGAAGCCAGGCCAGCTCCCACAATAGTGCCTATAAAAACTGCAGAAATTTGTAAAGTAGTAATAATTTTTTTAATCATATCTTCTCCTTTTATTAAATGCTTTTCCATATATGTATATATATAATTTATAAAAAAATGATTTTTCAACTAAAAATTTATTTTTGTGAAAGACTATATTAAAAGAGGAAGGAGGAATTGCCGTGAAAATAAAAAAGTGCATTAGCCTGATTTTAAGCTTATTAGTTACCGTATCTTTATGCGGCTGTGGACTTATGTCTTCTAAGAAGAAGCAAAGCGAAGAACCAGTCAAGGAATTTGATATAAAAGCAGCAGAGAGCATTGCGGAAAATTACATAAAGTATTTAATGCAAGAGGATTATGAAAAAGCTAACAAGTTTTATTCAAAAAAGTTATCTAAGACAACTAAAAGTACAGAAAAGCAACCATTAAAAATAAAAGGATATAGTATGCAGGAAGTTAATGAGGTAGGTAATTCAGGGATTTTTAAAATTAAAGTCATTCGATCTAATGAAACTGAACCATATGCATCCTTAGATGAATATTCTATCAAAATAATACAAGAAGAGAAGGAATATAAAATAGAAGACATACAAAGTACTTCAGAAAAGGAAGCTAGAGCAGATAAGAGTCAAATAAGATTAAAAAGTAAAAGTAATGTAGAGTCAAATTTAATTGTAGACACAGCGGGGCTGCCCAATTACGCATTCTCAAAGGATGACAAGGCTAGAACTCACAAGATATTAGTGCCTAAAGATAACTATGGCCCCATGTCATTTAGCTTTCATGGATATGATATAGCAGTAACCACATATAATGATAGATATTCTTTCGCTGGACTTATAAGAGTAGATGAAAGTATGCCAACACAGGGAGGAAAAAATGAAGGAGGACAGGGAGGTCAAGGAGGTCAGGGCCAAGGCCAAGGAGGTGCAGATGGAAGCGGCTTAAGGGAAAAGCCTATAGGAAAGGAAATTACGGCTCTTGATATACTGGAAAATGCTAAAATAAACTTTTTAACTTTTTCATCAGATGAGAAATATATACTTATGCAATATACTAAGAAGGGTGGAGGAAAATGCATAAGATTATACGCAAGTGAAGGTGGAGATTTAATACCTTATGAATTTGAGCAAAACTACCCCATAGATAAAGTCGATATAGTATATTCTTCTTTTAGTGAGGAAGTGTTAAATTATGAGGTTATTCCACGTACAAATTCTGATAAAACTATAGGAAAATATATAGGAAGATGGCAATTGGATTTAAAAGAATTTAAGCCTTCAAAGATGTAGAGTTAATTGAAAGGAAGGTACTCATAAATTATAATGTTTATGAGTACCTTATTACTTGAAAAACAAGAGGTGTATATATGATAGGTTTTGGAGACAAAAGATACAATAGTTTAAATTATTTTCTTAGAAATAAATTTGGAGGTAAAATATTCAAGATATCCTTAGATGCAGGGTTCTCATGTCCTAACAGGGATGGAACCATCAGCAGCGGAGGATGTGTATTTTGTAGTGCCAGAGGCTCTGGAGATTTTGCAGGGGATAGAAAGTTTTCTATATCGGATCAATTTGAAGATAGAAAAAAAATGATGAAAAATAAATGGAAGGAAGGCAAATATATAGCGTATTTCCAGGCGTATACTAACACATATGCTCCTATAGAGGAGCTAAGGGAAAAATACAATCAAGCATTAAAAGAAGATGGAGTAATAGGACTTGCTATAGCTACTAGACCTGACTGTTTAAGTGAAGAAGTTCTAGAGTTATTAAGTGAAATCAGTAAAAAGACATACTTATGGGTAGAACTAGGATTACAAACAATTCACGAAAAAACGTCAAAAATAATTAATAGGGGGTACTCCTTAGAAGTATTTGAAAAAGCTTTAAATCAACTTAGAAAAAGAAATATAGATGTAGTAACACATGTAATATTTGGACTTCCAGAGGAGAAAAAAGAAGATATGCTTGAAACTGTGAGATATCTATCACATCAAGACATTCAAGGAGTAAAGTTCCATCTGCTTCATTTAATGAAAGATACTCCTATGGTAAAGCTATATGAAGAAGGAAGGTTAAAATTTTTAGGACAAGAAGAGTATATAGATATAATATGTGAAGCAATTGCAATGCTTCCAGAAGATATTGTCATACATAGGCTTACAGGAGATTCTCCTCGAAGTCTTCTCATAGGCCCACAGTGGAGTTTAAAAAAATGGGAGATATTAAATAGTATAGATAAAAGCCTTCAGGAAAGAAATTTATATCAAGGGTTGTATTATAATACAAAAAATCACTAATAATTTTGTAATTTATGTAAATTGAGTTAATATTGCCTAGGTGGTAAAATATTATATATTAAAAGTTATTAGGAGGGAATTATATGTCTAGTTTATCATTAAAACATATGTATAAAGTTTACCCAGGCAATGTTACAGCAGTAAGGGATTTTAACTTAGATATAAATGACAAGGAATTTATAGTATTTGTAGGACCTTCAGGATGTGGTAAGTCTACAACTTTAAGAATGGTAGCGGGACTGGAAGAAATAAGTGAGGGAGAATTATATATAGAGGATAAGCTTGTAAATGATACAGCTCCTAAGGATAGAGATATAGCAATGGTATTTCAAAATTATGCACTTTACCCACATATGACTGTATATGATAATATGGCATTTGGCCTTAAGCTTAGAAAGGTTCCTAAAAGCGAGATAGATGAAAAGGTTAAAGAAGCAGCGAGAATACTTGATATTGAGCATCTATTAAATAGAAAACCAAAGGCATTATCAGGTGGACAAAGACAAAGGGTTGCTATGGGAAGGGCAATAGTCAGAAATCCTAAAGTATTTTTAATGGACGAGCCTTTATCTAACTTAGATGCAAAACTTAGAGTTCAAATGAGAACAGAAATAGCAAAGCTGCATAAAAAGTTACAAACTACTTTTATATATGTAACTCATGATCAAACAGAAGCCATGACTTTAGGTACGCGAATAGTGGTAATGAAGGATGGTATAATACAGCAAGTGGATAATCCTCAAAACATATATGAGCATCCAGTGAATATGTTTGTAGCAGGATTTATAGGAAGTCCTCAAATGAATTTTATAGATTCTAAGATTGAGGAAATTGAAGGCAAAGCCTATGTAGTATTTGGGCAAGATAAAGTACTATTGACACAGGATAAAGCTAAAATAATAAAGGATAGGGGATATATAGGAAAAGAAGTGGTTATGGGTATAAGACCAGAACATTTAAGTGATAAAGAGGAGCTAATTAAAACTTACCCAGGTTCAGTATTTTCTGCTGATGTAGAAGTAACAGAACTTATGGGTGCTGAAACTTATTTATATTTAAGTAAGGAAAATCATAGTTTTACTGCAAGAGTAAATGGTTCATCAAAATCAAAATCAGGAGATAAAGTAACCATTGCTTTATTGCCTCAAAATATACACTTGTTTGATAAAGAAAGTGAGTTAACCATATTTTAGGGGGAGTTAAAGGTGCATAATATAGATAGTTTTTTAATGGAGCTTTCTAATGAGTCAAATATTAAATTTAATTTTTACTGTAAGACAATGGGGATATCTTTTATTGGCATTACTAATAAAACACGTCTGATGAGCATGGATTTAAATTTATCTGATAATAGGGCCGTATTAGAGCTAGACGAGAAAAACTACATGTATGCACCTTTACTTAAATTTACAATAGAATATAATTTAAGGGAAGTTAGTAATAAAAGAGAAAATTTATTAAGGGAAATTTTGGTTGGAAATGATATTCGAGAAGAAGATGCAAAAAAAGTCATTCCATACATATTTAATAATAGTTCGCTGTTAGTATTTGATGTAATAGATAAGTATAAAGAAATCTTAGCAATTATAAAAGAAACATATAATAGTGAAGATGTAATTTCCATATACCATGAAGGCAATGTTATAATTTTGGGAAATTTCGAAGACGTTATGGAGCATGCAGAAAGCATAAGGAATTCCATTATGATGGAATTATATTGTGATTGTGCGGTAAGTGTTGGGATAAATATAAGAAGTATCCTTTCTTTAAAGAGGGCCTATAGTAATGGGAAAAAAACGTTATACCTAAAAAAGAAATTTCAAGTTCCGGAAGGTGTATTGTTTAGTGATAAATTATTTTTCGAGGAGATAGTTGATGCTATTTCAATAAATATGAAGAATGAAATAAAAGAAATGTTTAAAAATAAGCTTGATAACTTAGATAAAGAAATAATTATTACTATAGAAGAGTTTATAAACTGTGGTTTGAATATAAGCGATACTGCAAAAAATCTTTATATACATAGAAATACTCTAATATATAGGCTAGATAAAATATATAAGGATACAAACTTTGATTTGAGAAATTTTAAGGATGCAATAGTTTTTTATGTAGTATTCCTACTTTGGAAAGAAAGAGTTTAGATAGAGGTGTTAAAATGAAAGTGGACTTAATAATATCGGCTGATGATATAAAAAAGGAGAAAGTTATTGATAAATCCGTAGTGGTGATAGATATGCTAAGAGCTACTTCGGTTATAGTAACAGCAATAAATAATGGATGTAATAAGGTTATTCCAGTGGTTTCTATAGAAGAAGCATTAAACATAGTAAATAAGGCTAAAGAAAAACATATACTGGGTGGAGAGAGAAAGGCCTTGAAGATAGAAGGATTTGATTGTTCTAACTCTCCGCTAGAATATACATGCGAGATGGTTGAAGATAAAGTGATAGTAATAACTACTAGTAATGGAACCAGAGCAATTAAAGGAAGTGAGGGAGCAAGGAATATATTGATAGGAGCTTTAATAAATGCTAAGGCTGTAGCTGAAAAGCTCGGAGAATTAAATAATGATATAGTGTTAGTAAATGCAGGAACTTATGGGGAGTTTTCTATAGATGATTTTTTATGCAGCGGTTACATAATAGAATGCCTAGTTAAGGATTTAGATGTGGAGTTAACTGATATAGCTAAAACAGCTCATTATTTATATAAGGAAAACCCGAACTTAGAGTTCATAGAAAATGCCAGTCACTTTAAGAGGATAAAAGAGCTTAACTTAGAAGAGGATTTAATATACTGTTGCAAAAAAGATATAATAGACATAGTTCCCGAATATGTAGATGGGCTAATAATATAAAAATGCGGACATTTTTATAGGTGTTGGGCTAAAGGTATTAGAATTTTAATGAACCTTGCTGTGCAAAGTTTTCATATATCCTATGCCCTTACACCCAACTACTAGAGACTGATACTTATACTACTTGGAATATATAAAATTTAAGATAATAGGATTCATCGGAATTCCATAATATAGGGTGGTCAGAAGACTGAGTTCTAAATTCTACTTGGCGTAAAGTTCTTCTTGCATCCTTTGCAGCATCTGCTATGGTTTCCTTAAATAACTCTGGATTCATAAAATGAGAGCAGGAACAAGTCATAAAGAAACCACCAGGTTTAACCATTTTTATTCCTCTCAAGTTAATTTCTTTATATCCTCTTACTGCACCATCTATAGTGGAGCGGGATTTTGTAAAGGCAGGAGGATCTAATATAACTACATCATATTTTCTTCCTTCTTTTGCCCATTTATTTAAAACATCAAAAGCATTATGACATTCAAACTTTACAATATCTGAAAGACCATTAAGTTCTGCATTTTTAGTGGCATCCTTTATAGCTAGTTCTGATATGTCCAAGCCAAGTACGCTTTTAGCCCCAGCAATGCCGGCATTAAGCGCAAAGGAACCTGTATGAGTAAAACAATCTAATACATCTGCACCATTACAAAGTTTATGTATTGCATTTCTATTTTCCTTTTGATCAAGGAAAAATCCTGTCTTTTGACCATTTTCCAAGTCAACGTGATATTTAACTCCATTTTCTGTTATTATCACATTAGTGTCAAAAGGTTCTGTAAGAAATCCCTTTGTTTGTTCCATTCCTTCTAATTCACGGACTCTAACGTCACTTCTTTCGTATATTCCCTTTGCACCATATTCTTCTTTCAATATGTTCACTACTATATCTTTATATTTATCTATACCTAAGGCAAGTGATTGTATCACATAATAATCTTCATATTTATCTATTATAAGTCCTGGTAAAAAGTCTGCTTCACCAAATACAAATCTACAACTAGAAGTATCTATTACTTTTTTTCTATATTCCCATGCATTTTTTAGCCTTTTTCTAAAGAAATCTTCATCTATTTCCTCATTGATATCTCTAGTCATTATACGGATAGCGATTTTTGATGCATCATTTATATAGCCCTTGCCTATAAATTCATTTCTAAAATTATAAACTTCTATAATATCACCATTTACGTATTCTCCATCATAGCCTTCAATTTCATTAGAATATATCCAAGGATGACCTGCCTCAGATTTTCTTCCGCGACCTTTATATAAATAAAACTTACTTGCCATTAAAAAACCTCCTCGATATTTAATACTTTTGTAGTATACCATAATGAATAATACAATAATAGAACTACCCTATAAAAATTATAGAGTAGTTATATCAGGTATAGTGTCTAGGTTATCTTCTGTGATCCAGCATATGGACGATTCTAAAATCCATCCCTTATTATTAATTCGTTCCTCTTGAGGGAAAAAGACTTCAAGCCAAAGGATATCATGTATTTCTCCCATGTCTATCACATTTATTATAGTTTCGGGATTTAAAGTGAAGAGTACAGGGGAGTCATTTAAAGGTGATAGATGAATATAAGTAAAACTCATAATTTTTACTTTAGAGTAAATAGGTGTCCTGTATTTTATTACTATAGTATTTAAGGCTTTATCTTCTGCATTGCAGGATTCTTTAAGCTCTTCATATTGCTTCTTAAGTACCATTATCTGCCTTTTTTGAATATAAACTTTATTATTAAAGTAATAGGAAATATAAAGTGATAGACATAGAAGAATTATAAATAGAAAGGCAAACATATGGGCCTCCATATAATTATTTATAATTATATTTTATTCATGTAAGTTTTTTATATACAAAAAACTCGTGACTTTGCACGAGTTTTTATTAAACAGCTTCAATCAAGTCGTCATATTTATATATATATAAGTCTGCTAAAGACATTAAGTCTTCCTTTTGAGGCTCAGCGTATAAATCATGAACTGCGACTACTTTCATCCCTGCAGCTTTAGCACCTATTACTGCAGGAAGTATATCTTCGAATACAATACAGTTATCAGGAGATACTTCAAGTCGTTCTGCACAAAGTAGGTATACATCTGGGAAATTCTTGCCCCTTGAAACTTCCCCAGTAGTGGTGATGCAGTCAAAGTAGTCATATATACCTGTGCTTTTCAAGGCAGCCTGTAGTAACATATCACAATTGCTTGTAGCTAGACCAATCTTAATATTATTAGATTTAAGCAGCGCCAAAAATTCCTTAGCTCCAGGTTTAAGAGTTACATCATTGATGTATTGACTTAGGGCCATATTATTCCATTCATCTGTTATTTCTTCTATGGAAGATTCAAGAGAAAATCTGTCTTTAAAATACTGTGCAGTTTGACTAAAACTTAAGTGCTCTATATTTTCTTTTAAATCTGAAGGAATGGTTATATTATGTTTTTTTAGGTATTCTACATCTATATTATTCCATATCCACATGGAATCAATTAAAGTACCATCCATATCAAATATAGCGGCCTTAATATCCTTAAACATTTATTTCATCCTCTCTACAATAGTTTTATAGTAATCCTATTATAGCATGAAGTAATGAAATATATCATTTAAAATTCACGTTCAAATATTCTTATCTTAACGTTATCTTTAAAATCCTCTATTGAGTTTATATCTATTTTTTGAAGAAGTGCACCCATGCACTCACTATCTATAGCTACTTTAATTTCTGATTTATCTGCAAAACTATTTACTAGTTCTCTACCTTGTTCATGGGGAAGTAATGCTTTAGGCCCGCCAACACATCCTCCGATACAGCCCATTCCTTCAATAAAATTAGCTGTAAACTCTCCATCCTTTAATTTATTAAGCAATTCTTTACATTCACGTACTCCATTGCCTTGAACAGTTTTTAAGTATTTATATTTTTCGGGAAATAGTCTCTCTATGGCCTCGCCTACGGCCAAAGAGACTCCTCCTGTACGTGCATATAACCTACCTCCACGAGAAGCATACTCAGAGCATTCGTCTTCCTGTAGCTCATCAGGGTCTATACCTAGTGCATCAAATATATCTTTTACTTCTGCAAAGGTAAGTACGAAATCAATGGCACCTTCTATATCCTTTTCACGTGCTTCTGCTTTTTTAGCTATACAAGGTCCTACAAATACTACTTTACAATCTGGATTTAATGCTTTTAAAATTCTACCAGATGCAATCATAGGAGATACAGATGGAGATACATGTTTAACCAAGTCAGCATATACTTTTCTAAGCATTCCTACCCACATAGGGCAGCAACAGGAAGTAATCATAAAATCTTTTTCGTCTTGTACAAAATGGTCATATTCCACAGCTTCTTTTAATGTAAGCATATCTGCAAAAAATGCAGTTTCAATCATATCTGAGAAGCCCATTTTCTTAAAAGCTGTTCTTAATTTATGTATTGTTACGCCTTCACCAAATTGTCCTACAATAGCAGGGGCAACACTAACAATTACTGGAGCGCCACTCTTTAGTAAGCTAATTAAAGGAATAAACTCAGAGTTATCTAATATAGTTCCTTCAGGACAACTGTCTATGCACATACCGCAATCCAAGCATAATTCATCATTTATGTATATTTTCTTGTTTGTAGGATCTGAAAGAATAGCACTAATGGGACAGGCTTGATGACAGAGACAATCTTCTGGATTTTTACAGTCATCTATACAGTCTTCTATTTTAAATACCACTCTTTGAGAAGGGGAATAGTTTTCTATAGCCTTTGTAAGATTATCTATATAATTATCATCAAATTTTACTTCTACACCGCACAATGAAGATATGACTCTACCTAATTTATCCTTATTAACTTCTGGATCAGAAAATAAACTATTAATTTCAATTTTTAAATTACCGTCGTAGTGAGCTTTTACTAGTTTCTTAAATAAATCTTGATAGGACTTGTGCATTAATAAACACCCCTTTATATATGTAGTTAATGATGCTTTTATAATAAAATAAAATAAATGAATAATATTTAGTATTATTCACTTATTAAATGGAAATTATTTATTAATTACATATAGGGTATAGAATAGAAAAGTATTTTTATAATAAAAAAAGGACTACCATTTGGTAGTCCTCTGGTCGGGGTGACAGGGATTGAACCTGCGACCTCATGGTCCCAAACCACGCGCGCTCCCATCTGCGCTACACCCCGATAACAAAATATATTATAAAAGAAATTTTAAAGAATTTCAAGAAGAAATTTTATTAAAAAAGAAAATTGGTGAAAACCAACTTTCTTTTTTAATAAAATTACTTTTTCTCTTTATCACCTATACCTCGAGTAGGAACTAGTGACATGACAAATCCAACTAATATAGAGACTAAAGCAGGTGCTATTACATTTATATAAGCAATAAACCTTGTTTTATAAAGTACTAACGCACTAACACTTGTTATTACTACAGTTATTAGAAAGATAGATATTACAAATTTAGCAAAGGAACTAAAGATTTTTTCATATATTTTATGGCGAGTAGGTCCACTTATTAGTTTTTTAAATAAAAAGTAAGATATAAATATCAATACTATGTTTACAGCAGTAGAAATTAAAAAATTTCTCACGAAAAACACCTCCTAGTACTGTTATATTTATTGTTACCAGCTTAGAGGTGTTTTACACTTTTTATTTTTCAATTATTTATTTAAAAAATCTTCTCCGATTTTATATACATCTCCTGCTCCAACTGTTAAGACTAAATCACCTTCATTTAAAGAACCATTTAGGTAAGTTAATATTTCTTCAAAGCTATGAAAGTTTTTGCAGTTTAAATTCTTTAACCTTAATGCATCACCAAGCATTAAAGAACTCACTATCCCAGTATCTTTTTCTCTTGCTGCATAAATGTCTGCTAAGATTATTTCATCTGCATCATAAAAGCATTCAGTGAATTCATTAAATAAGGTTATAGTTCTTGTATAAGTATGGGGTTGAAAAATACATATAACTTTATTATTAGGATAATTTTTAGCAGCTTTTAGTGTAGCTTTGATTTCTGTAGGGTGATGTGCATAGTCATCTATAACTGTAATACCATTTTTAGTGCCTTTGAGTTCAAATCTTCTATGAGCACCGCCAAAGCTTTCAATTCCAAGTTTTATATCTTCATAAGGTATATCAAGTATAAGTGCTATGCATATACTTGATAGAGAATTTAAAAGATTGTGTTTGCCAGGTACATTTAAGTTTACTGAAAATAATTTATTGTTATTTTGAAATACATCAAAAGATGCACAAGCTTTTTCGTTATAAGTTATATTTTTAGCAACTACGTCACCCTTGTCTATTCCGTAAGTTAATATATTGGCATTACAAGCTTGTAATACTGGCTCCATATGAGGATCTTCAGCATAAGCAACTAAGTAACCTTCTTGTGGTATAAGCTTTGCAAATTTTACAAATGTATCTTGTATATCTTGTATATCTTTATAATAATCTAAGTGGTCAGCATCGATGTTTAGGATTGTACCTATATAAGGATAAAACTTTAAAAATGAAGCCTTATACTCGCAAGCTTCTGTTATAAAATATTCGCTTTTTCCTGTTCTTACATTTCCGTTTATAATATCTAAATTGCCACCAACCAATATAGTAGGATCCAAATCAGCCTTTAGACATATATGGGTTATCATGGATGTAGTTGTAGTTTTACCATGAGTTCCAGATATAGCTATATTGTATTTATGACCTTTCATAAGCTTTCCTAAAAACTCTGCTCTATCCATTAAAGGTATATTAAGTTCTTTTGCTTTTATAAGTTCTGGATTATCTTCAGAAATCGCTGCAGTATATACTATCAAGCCTGCATGTTCAACATTTTTGGATTCATGGCCTATATAAACTTTTGCACCTATGGATTCAAGTTTGTCAGTTATATTAGATTTATTCATATCTGATCCTGATACAATATAATTTTTTTCTAAAAGTATCTCAGCGAGACCGCTCATACTTATTCCACCTATACCTATAAAGTGTATAGGTTTGTCTTTGTATTTTTCTAAATCAAGTAGCAATTTGCTCAACTCCTCGTAAATTTCATTCCATCTAATAATTATATACAAAAAAGCATTAAAAAAACACTTAAAAAATTTTTTATTTTTACTATATCATTGATTATATTCTATTTTTAGAATAGAATATGAATAATAGGAAATATTTAATAAAGAATAATCGTAATTAATATAGTTAGGTGATATATATGGAAAAATTTACACGAAATCAAAGAATTTCTGCTATTACTAAAATACTTATAGAAAATCCCAATAAGATAATAAACTTGAATAGATTTACTGAAATGTTTAATGCCGCGAAATCTACTGTAAGCGAAGATTTAATTGCAATAAAGGAAATTTTATTAAAGCTTTCTTTGGGGAGAATAGAAACTATACCAGGGGCAGCTGGTGGAGTAAGATACATAGGAGGAGTTTCTGAGGAAGAAAGTCTAAAATTTGCTGAAGAATTATGCATGATTTTAAAAGATAGAGAAAGAATAATACCAGGGAATTTTCTCTACGTTACAGATTTAATGTTTAATCCGGATGTAATTAGTAAAGCTGGAAAAATATTAGCATCTTCATTTAATAATAAAGGTGTAAATTATGTAGTGACTGTAGAAACCAAAGGTATTCCGTTAGCTTATGAAGTGGCTAAAATGCTTGGGGTTCAATTAGTAGTTGTGAGAAGGGAAAATAAGGTGACAGAAGGACCGACAGTGAGTATAAATTATGTATCAGGTTCTACTAATAGAATACAAAACATGACTTTATCTAAAAGAACTATTAATAAGGGAAGTAATTGTATTTTTATTGATGATTTTATGAAAGCTGGTGGAACTGCCCTTGGAATAATGAATTTACTAAAAGAATTTGAAAGTAATTTGGTAGGCATTGGTGTACTTATAGATAATATAGAAATGGATAAAAAGTTAGTAGATAATTATGTATCCATTATTGAGTTTGAAGGATTAGATGGAGAAGATAATGCTATCTTAAATGTATCCAAAAAGATAAGAATGTAAAATATTCTAAAAATTATATATTTTTTTAAAAAATAAGAAGGAAAAATACAAAACGTAGAGAATATTATTATCATAAGCATCGTGGAGGTGGATTTTTATGCAAATTACAGATGTAAGAGTTAGAAAGATTGCCGCTGAAGGTAAAATGAAAGCCATTGTGTCCGTAACTTTTGATAATGAGTTTGTTGTACATGATATCAAAGTTATAGAAGGACAAAATGGACTATTTATTGCTATGCCAAGTAGAAAAACCCCAGATGGAGAGTTTAAAGACATAGCTCATCCAATAAATACTCAGACAAGAGAAAAAATACAAAAGTCTATTTTAGATGAGTACGAAAAGGTAAAGGATGAAGCAGTTACTGACGTTACAGAAGAGTAAAAAGGAGGAGTATTAGTACTCCTTTTTATTTTGTCAAATTTTCTGAATATGCTCGGCAATGTTGCAATTGATATGCATATAAAATATAATAATAGGTAAGAAGTTATATTATTATATATAATAATGTAAAAATGTGCCTATAAGAGGTGGTAAAATGTATAATTGTGCTATAATATTAGCTGCTGGTGAAGGAAAAAGAATGAAATCAAGCTTACCAAAGGTACTTCACAAAGTGTGCGGAAAAGAAATGGTTAATCATGTAATAGATACCTTAAAAGAGGCAGAAGTAGATGACATAAATGTAATCGTTGGAAAAGGAGCAGATGAAGTAAAAAACGACACTTCATCTAGAAAAGTTTCATATTCATTTCAAGATAAGCAGCTAGGGACAGGTCATGCAGTAAAATGCGCAAAGGACTTTTTAAAGGGTAAGGAAGGCACTGTAGCTATATTTACAGGGGATGCCCCACTTATTACATCTAATACAATAAAAAATCTAATTTCTTTCCATGAAAAAGATCAATATAAAGCAACTATACTTACTTCTATTGTGAGCGATCCAACAGGATATGGAAGAATAATAAGAGAAGAAAATGAAGAAGTAGGGAAAATAGTAGAACATAAGGATTGTAATAACGAAGAATTAAAAGTAAATGAAATAAATGCAGGTATGTATTGTTTTGATATACATGAACTTTTAGGAAGTTTGGAATTATTGTCAAATAATAATTCTCAAGGAGAATACTACTTAACTGATGTAATTGAAATATTAAAAAGTAAAGGATTTAAGGTTGGTGCATTACCAGTAGAATTTGAAGAGACTATGGGTGTAAATTCTAGAGTTCAATTATCTGAAGTAGAAAGTATTATGAGAAGAAGAATAAATAATAGACATATGGAAAATGGTGTTACTTTAATAGATCCAAATAACACATATATTGAACCTGGAGTAATAATTGGAAATGACACGATTATTTACCCGGGAAATGTAATTGGAGGAAGTACTATCATAGGTCAAGAATGTATATTATATCCTAATTCTAGAATTCAAAGTAGTACTATTGGCGATAAAGTAACTATACAAAATTCAGTTATACTGGAAAGTAGTATAGGAGAAAATACTACAGTAGGTCCTTTTGCATATATAAGACCAGAAAGTAGAATAGGAAAGTCTGCAAGAATAGGAGATTTCGTAGAAATAAAGAAATCTATTATTGGAGATAATACTAAAGTTTCACACTTAACATACATAGGAGATGCAGAGGTAGGTAGTAAGTGTAATTTTGGATGTGGTACAGTTGTAGTGAATTATGATGGTAGTAAGAAATATAAGACTATTATAGGGAACAATGTATTCATAGGATGCAATACTAACCTAGTAGCGCCTATAGAAGTAAAAGATAATTCTTATATAGCTGCAGGTTCAACAATTACTGAAAATGTACCAGAAGATGCGTTAGCTATTGCCAGAGCAAAACAAGTAAATAAGGAACAATGGGTAATTAAAAAAGGATTTAGTAAATAATTCTAAGGAGGTCTTTCTAATGATAAGCCACGGAAAAAGTATTAAGATTTTTAGCGGTAATTCACATCCTGAGCTTGCAAAGGATATAGCAGAAATTTTAGGAGTGCCGCTAGGAGATGCAAGGGTAGGTAAATTTAGTGATGGAGAAATATGTGTAGACATCAATGAAACAGTTAGAGGTATAGATGCATTTATAATTCAGTCTACTAATGATCCAGTAAATGATAATTTAATGGAGCTTTTAATCATGATAGATGCATTTAAGAGAGCATCAGCAGGAAGAATAACAGCAGTTATTCCTTACTACGGATATGCAAGACAGGATAGAAAAGCTAAAGCTAGAGATCCAATTACTTCAAAGCTTGTTGCAGATCTTTTAACTGCAGCAGGAGCAGATAGAGTTTTAACTATGGACTTACATGCGGCTCAAATCCAAGGGTATTTTGATATACCAGTAGATCACTTATTAGGCGTTCCTATACTTGGAAAATACTTTGCTCAAAATGGATTTGATCAAAGAGATGATGTTGTAGTTGTTTCTCCAGATTTAGGTAGTGTTACTAGAGCAAGAAAGTTTGCTGATAGAATTCATGCACCAATTGCAATAATAGATAAGAGAAGACCAAAACCAAATGTATCAGAAATTATGCACATAATCGGAGATATAAAAGATAAAACTTGCATACTAGTTGATGATATGATAGATACAGCAGGAACTATTACTAATGGAGCTAGTGCATTGATGAAAATGGGAGCTAAAGAAGTATATGCTTGTTGTACTCATTCCGTATTATCAGGTCCTGCTATAGAGAGAATAAATGAATCTGTTATAAAAGAATTTATAATGTTAAATACTATAGCCCTTCCTGAAAATAAGAAGAGTGATAAGTTTAAGATGTTATCTGTAGCTCCTGTATTTGCAGAAGCTATAAGAAGAATATATGAAGAAATATCAGTAAGTAAATTATTCGAAGAATAGAACTTTGATATTTATAAGAGGCATATATTACGAGTGACCGTAATATATGCCTCTTAAAATTTATTTAAAAATATAAACTTTAGTAAAGAATTTGTAACAATTTAAATATATACTATTAATAGTGTTATAGTGTATGATAAATTTAAAATATAAAATATGGTAGGAGGAGCATAAAATGATGGACGGTAAAATAGCAAAGGTATTGGTAGTAGATGATGATAATAATATTTGTGAAGTGATAAAAATGTACCTGGAAAATGCGGGATATGAAGTTAGGGTAAGTAATGACGGAAAAGAAGCACAGGAAGCCTTTTTAGAGTATAAGCCAGAGTTGGTATTGTTAGATATAATGCTCCCTCATATAGATGGAGTAGATGTACTTAAGTGGATAAGAAAAGATTCTGAAGTTCCTGTAATAATGCTAACAGCAAAAGGGGAGACTTTTGATAAGGTTTTAGCATTAGAACTAGGAGCAGATGATTATATAGTAAAACCCTTTGAGCCTAAGGAATTACTTGCGAGAATTAAAGCAGTTCTTAGAAGATATAGTTCGGAAAATGAAAATAAAGAAATACTAAAGTTTGAAGATTTAATAGTTGACAGCAATTCTTATAATGTAATATACAAGGGTGAGGAAGTAAAAATGCCTCCAAAGGAATTCGAACTTTTACACTACTTGGCAAGCAACAAAAATAGAGTTTTTACAAGGGAGCAACTACTATGTGAAGTATGGGGATATGATTATCCTGGAGACTCTAGAACTGTAGATGTTCATGTTAAGAGGCTGAGGGAAAAACTTCAAGGTGGATTTAATTGGAGTATAGAAACCGTTTGGGGCGTTGGATATAAGTTTGAGGTGAAATAAGAAATGAAAAAGGGACTTTTCCCTAAAATGGTAGCTACCTTTACTGCTATTATAGCAGTTAGTTTCATAGTAACAGCTGCATTCTTGTCTTATTGGTTTGAAGGCTACTATTTTAATGAAAGAAAAAAACAGTTAACTAATGAATCACAATTTATAAGTGAAAGTGCCATAAAGTATTTAGAAGGAAATGCTACTCATGAAAGAATTGAAGAGATGATTAGCAATATTGGCAGTTATTTATCTACCAGTATATGGCTTACGGATAACTATGGAATAGTATATAGTGTTTCAAATGATGAACATAAAAGGATAATAGGGAAACAAGTGCTTACAGATGAATTAAGTGATCTTAGAAGTGGAAACAGTATAGAAAAAAGGGATATGTCATCAGATATATTTCCAATGCAAGTACACACTTTTATAATTCCTATTTTTCATAGTAATGTATTTAAAGGCTCTATAATTATGCATACTTCACTTAACGAAATTAAGGAGCCCCTAGAAAGGGTTTATGAAATAATATGGCTAGCTGCAATACTTGCTATAATGGGATCAGGATTTATTATTTATTATTTTTGCCAAAAGATAATTATAAAGCCCCTTGGGAAAATAAACTATGTAGCGGACAAGATTTCTAAGGGTGAAGTTGAAAAAAGAGTACACTTAAACTCCAAAGATGAAATTGGAATTCTTGCAGAATCATTTAATACCATGGCAGAATCTCTTGAGAAAATAGAGGAAAATAGGAGAGAGTTTATATCCAATGTATCTCATGAGATAAGAACTCCATTAACTTCTATAAAAGGATTTATAGGAGCTATATTAGATGGGGTAATACCGAGGGAAAAGGAAAGTTACTATCTTTCGTTGGCTCAGGATGAAACGCAAAGACTTGCAAGACTTGTGAATGATCTTTTAGATCTTTCTGCAATTGAAGCAGGAGAACTTAAGCTTAATATAGGAGATGTAAACATAAGTGAGATAATAAGGATCACTATTATAAAACTAGAAAATAAGATAAAAGGAAAAGATTTGAATGTAGAAGTGTATTTAGATGATGAAGATTTACATGTAATAGGTGATAAAGATAGACTTACTCAAGTGGTTACAAACTTAGTAGATAATGCAATAAAGTATTCTAATCAGTCCGGATTAATGCAAGTGAATACTAAAGTTAGAAATAATAAGGTACATGTTTCAATTTATAATAGTGGGCCGCGCATACCTGAAGAGGACATTAAAAACATATGGTCAAGATTTTATAAGGCTGATAAAGCTAGATCTTCTAAAGTTAGTACGGGATTAGGACTTTCTATTGTACGAAGCATATTAACTCAGCTAGGTGAAGATATTTGGGCTAGAAATAGACCTGAAGGAGGAGTAGAATTCACATTTACGCTAAAGTTAAATAAACAATAACATTATGCTATGAAATTGTATGTAAGTAGTAACATATAATAATTATTATATTTTTGGAGGGCGTAACTACAGATGGATGATTATAAATATGATAAAGTAACTGATGTGAGTTTTGAAGAGGTAGATTCAAGAAATGGTAATATTAAATTTAAAAAGAAGAATAGATACAGTAGTGAAATTTTCAAACTTATAGCAATAATAGTGATCTCATCTTTATCTGGGGCAGTGGGGGGAGCTTATATAGTTCAGAAATATCAAGCTACTCAAAGTAACAAAGGGAATGCTATAATTCAGCAAACTCAGGTATCTACCAAGGAAGTGCCTAAAAATGCAATAACAAATGTAGCTGAAACTGTAGGACCTGCTGTAGTTGGTATAAATAATAAAGGAGAAACTTTTTGGGGAGATATAGAGCAAGGAAGTGGGTCAGGAATAATATTTGAACCTAATGGATATATAGTAACGAATTACCATGTTATAAGTGGGGCATCTAAGGTAACTGTAAAACTATCTACTGGAAAGGTTTTTCCGGCTAAGCTAGTAGCTGCAGATCAAAGATCGGATTTAGCAATCATTAAGATAGAGGCTACTAATTTGCCAGCTGCTAAGTTTGGAGATTCCTCTAAGGTAAGAGTAGGAGATTTAGCAATTGCTATAGGTAATCCATTAGGGGAAGAATTTGCAGGGTCTGTTACCTCAGGAATTATAAGTGCACTAAATAGAGAGATGCAATATGATGGAGCTATATATAAGGTGTTACAGACAGACGCTGCAATAAATCCAGGTAATAGTGGAGGAGCTCTTTGTAATGAAAATGGAGAGGTAATAGGAATAAATAGCTTAAAGATAGGATCAGAGGCTAATGCAGAGGGCATGGGCTTTGCTATCGCAAGTAATGAAGCTAAAGCTATTATTGATTCACTTATGAACTATGGTAAGGTTAAAAGACCAGCATTAGGTGTAATAGGGCAGGCTGTAAATTATAAAAATGGCGAGGTTAAGGGGTTTTATGTAAGCGAAGTTATAAAGGGTTCAGGAGCTAGTAATGCAGGAATAAAGCCAACAGATATAATAACAGAAGTAGAGAAGACTAAAATTAGTTCTTATGAAGATCTAGCAGGTGCATTAGATAACCATAAAATTGGAGATACTGTATCAATAAAAATATGGAGAAGTGGCAATACTATAACAAAGAACTTAATTCTTTCAGAAATGTAGAAACAAAACTAATAATTAAATAAAACAGGGGATTATTATAATAAAGAGGCTTTAAGGTCTCTTTATTATTTATTTTACCTAGTGTAATATATTTATTAGCGCATTATTTAAATTATGGAGGAAATAACATGTATCTAATAGTTGGACTAGGAAATCCAGGAAGAGAATATGAACACACAAGACATAATGTAGGGTTTGATTCTATAGACAAGATAAGCAGTAGGTATAACATAGATTTAAACAGGACAAAATTTAAAGGAATGTATGGAGAAGGTTTTATAAATGGTGAAAAGGTTATTTTACTAAAACCTCTTACATATATGAATTTAAGTGGAGAAAGTGTTGGAGAAATAGCAAACTTTTATAAAATAAAAAGTGAAAATATAATAGTAATATATGATGATGTGGATTTAGAGGTCGGAAGAATTAGAATAAGAAAAAAAGGTAGTTCAGGAGGCCATAATGGTATAAAAAGTATACTTTATCACTTAGTAAATGAAGATTTTACAAGAATAAAATTAGGTGTAGGAAAAGCGGAAAGGGATATGATTTCCCATGTGCTTGGGAAATTTAATGTAGAGGATAGGGAAAAAGTCGAGGGAGTATTAAATTGCACTTTAGATATAGTAGACACGATTATTAAGGAAGGTGCAGACAGTGCCATGAACAAGTATAATAATTTTAAGGCATAGTAGTTATTGAGGTGAAATAAATGAGATTAAAAGGTATAATGAAACCTTTAAAAGATAGTATAGAGTTTAAAAATATAATAAATGGTATAAATAAAAATAAGTTTCCTATAGCGTTGTATGGGGTTTCTGAATCGGCGAGAGCTTATGTAATGAATGGAATATATGCTGAGATGGATAAATCTCTTTTAATATTAACTCATAGCGATGTAGAAGCTAAGAATATATATGAGGATTTACTATTATATGTGCCAGAAGTATACTATTTCCCAACAAAAGAAATAGTTTTTTATAATATAGATGCAATTTCAGGAGATCTCAGATGGGAACGATTAAAGGTAATAAAAAGTATAATTGATAATAGTAAGAAGGTTATAGTTTCATCCATTGAGGCCATAGCAGCTTGCTGTATTGACTATGAACTTTATAAGGAATATACCTATAATTTCTCAGTGGGTGATGTAATTGACTTTAATGAACTTAGCGAAAAGTTCATACAATGTGGATATGAAAGAGTAGATGTGGTTGATAGTAAGGGTGAATTTTCTATAAGAGGGGGGATAATGGATATATACCCCCCTATTTCAGCAGAACCATATAGGATTGAACTATTTGGAGATGAGATAGATTCTATAAGAAGCTTTAATACAGAATCTCAGAGAAGTATTGAGAAAATACAGAAAATAGAGGTGTTTCCAGCTAAAGAAATCATATTATCTAATGAGACTATAGAAAGAGGATACAAAAATATAGAAACAGATTTAAAAGGTATGATGGATACCTTGAAAAGCAAAAACAACAAAGAGGCTGCAGAAAAATTAAGTTCCACAGTAAATCAAAACTTAGAATTTCTTAAGGAAACCTGGAATTTTGAGGCTATTGATAGTTACTTACCATATTTCTATGATGATAGTACATCCTTTTTGAGTTATTTTAGAGATTGGATGATAATGATTGATGATGTGCAAAGATGTGAGGGTAAACTTAATAGTGTATATTTTGAATTTGAAGAAAATTATAAAGGTTTCCTTCAAAGAGGAGATATACTTCCAAAGCAAGGAGAATTACTTATCCCTAAAAGTGTTATTTGGAATACCTTAGAGCAACATAGTGTAATAACTATGAGTTCTATTCCTAAAACCGTAAAATTATTGCCACCTAAGGCTATAATAAGTTTTACTGAAATTACTCTTCATAATTATCAAGGGCAAATTGATTTATTGATTGAAGATATAAAGGATAAAAAGCAAAGGGGATATAAAACTCTTATTCTTTCTGGTACCAGGCCAAGAGGAGAAAGGCTTGTAAACACATTAAGAGATAGGGGGATAGATAGTGTATATAAGGATAAGATAGATGAGATTCTTAATGGAGAGGTAGTGGTTACCTTTGGAAGTCAAATTAAGGGGTATGAATACCCAACATTAAGAATATGTATCATTTCCGATAAAGAAGTATTTGGAGAAGCTAAGAAAGGCCTTAATAAAAGAAGTTCTAAAAGAGGAATAAATAAAATAAAGAGCTTTACGGAGCTTAAGCCTGGAGATTATGTAGTACATGTAAATCATGGAATAGGAGTATATAAAGGAATCAAGCAGCTAAATATAGATGGACATACAAAGGATTATTTAGAACTTACATATACTGCAGATGATAAATTGTATGTTCCGGTTGATCAATTGGATTTAGTGCAAAAATATGTTGGTGGAGAGGGAAAGGTACCTAAAATCACCAAACTTGGTGGAAGCGAGTGGAGTAAAGCTAAAAGTAAGGCTAAAAAGTCCATACAAGAAATAGCAGAGGATTTAGTAAAATTATATGCTTTCCGTTCTACTTTGAAGGGGCATGCTTATTCTAAGGATACAGTTTGGCAAAAACAATTTGAGGAGGAATTCCCTTATGAGGAAACCCCAGATCAGATCACAGCTATTGAAGACATAAAAGGAGATATGGAATCGGATAAGGCCATGGACAGACTGTTGTGCGGAGACGTAGGCTATGGTAAGACTGAGGTAGCTATAAGAGCAGCATTTAAAGCTGTAATGGATGGTAAGCAAGTGGCTTTTTTAGTTCCTACTACTATTCTTGCCCAACAACATTATAATAACTTCATACAAAGGTTTTCTGATTTTCCAGTAAGGATAGATATGTTAAGCCGCTTTAGAACTGCTGCTCAGCAAAAGGAAACTATGAAAGCAGTCAAAGAAGGAAATATAGATATTCTAATTGGAACTCATAGAATACTACAAAAGGATATTAAATTTAAAGACTTAGGAATTTTAATTATAGATGAAGAACAAAGATTTGGAGTAAAGCATAAGGAAAAAATAAAGGAATTTAAAAAGAATGTAGATGTTTTAACATTAAGTGCAACTCCGATACCTAGAACACTTCATATGTCCCTGGTAGGAGTAAGGGATATAAGTGTAATTGAAACTCCGCCAGAAGAAAGACATCCGATTCAAACCTATGTTGTAGAATACAATGATCAGTTGATAAGAGATGCGATTTTAAGAGAAGTAAATAGAGGTGGTCAGGTATATTTTGTATACAATAGAGTGGAAACTATAAGTGAGACGGCGTCCTATATATCAAAGTTACTGCCTGAGGTAAGGGTAGATGTAGCACATGGACAAATGGATGAAAAGGAGCTCGAGGGAGTCATTATAAACTTTATGAAAAATGAATTCGATGTTTTGGTGGCGACTACAATCATTGAAACAGGCATGGATATTCATAATGTAAATACTATGATAATATATGATGCTGATAAAATGGGACTATCTCAATTATATCAATTAAGAGGGAGAGTTGGGAGAAGCAGCCGAATTGCATATTGTTATTTAACTTATAGAAAAGATAAAATACTTACTGAAGTAGCAGAAAAAAGATTGAAAGCTATTAAAGAATTTACTGAATTAGGTTCTGGATTTAAGATAGCTCTGAAGGATTTGGAGATTAGAGGGGCAGGTAATATGATGGGATCTTCCCAACATGGACATATGGCATCTATAGGATATGATTTATATTGTAGGATGCTTGAAGATACCATAAAACAATTTAAGGGAGAAATAGATAAAGAACCAGTAGATACTACAGTTGAGTTAAAAGTAGATGCTTATATACCTGGAAGTTATATAAATGATCAAACTCAAAAGATAGAGGTATATAAAAAGATAGCAGCTATAAATTCTTATGAAGATATGATTGAGGTACAAGATGAGTTAGAGGATAGATTCTCCAATATACCAAGTTCTGTGCAAAATCTTATTGATATAGCCTACATAAGGTGTATAGCTAAGGAATTAGGAATTGAAAACATAAAGGAAAGAAAAGATGAGATATTAATTCAATTCCAAGCTATGGAAAATATGACGGGAGATATAAGAGGAAGCATAAAAACAAAATATAATAGAAATATATTGTTTAAGTTTGGAGAAAAGCCTATTATAGCATTAAAAATGTCACAAATAAAAAGGGAAGAAATGCTTGATAATGTGAAAGAATTGATTTTATTTATGAAAGAAATGGAAAATAGTAATTAATCTACAACAGAGCAATAAAAAACCAGTAAAAATATTTGCAATATATATTAAAAATTATTATAATGAAAAAAGATTATGAAAAACGGGGGAATAATATAATGAACATAAGAAAAATAATTGCCGCAGCAGTTATAGGTGCTTTTACCTTTGCTACTGTAGGATGTAGTATGGTGGAAAAGACACCTGAAGCAATAAAGAAGAGCATTGTAGCTCAAGTGGGTAGTGAAAAAATAACTAGAGGAGAATTAGATGAAAATCCTATTTTATCTGAACAGTTAAATACATTAAAAGCTCAGTATGGTGAAAACTATGCTACAAATGCAGAGATAAAGGATCAGCTTGTAGAATACAAGAAACAGGTTTTAGATCAAATGATACAAGAAAAGCTTGTGCTTCAGCATGCTAAGGACTACAATATTAATCCTGAGGATGCTGCTATAAAGGAACAAGTAGATAAATCAATAAATGATATGATAAAACAAAACTTTGCTAACGATAAGAATAAGTTTGCAGAAGAATTAAAGAAAATAGGAACTACAGAAGAAATCTTAAGAAACTTTTATAAAAAGCAAATAGTTATAGAAAAGATAAATGATCAAATTGCTAAAGATGTAAAAGTAGATGATGCTACTGCAAAAAAATATTATGATGAAAATATATATCAATTTTTAAAGAAACCAGCTAAGTTCCATGCATCACACATATTAGTAAAAACTGAGGAAGAAGCTAAAAAGGTTAAAGAAAGATTAGATAAAAAAGAGGACTTTGCAAAGGTAGCAAAGGAAGTTTCAGTAGATGGAAGCAAGGAAAAGGGTGGAGACCTAGGAGAAATGGAGTATTCTGGTGTAGTTAAACCTTTTGCAGATGCTGTTGTAAAATTAAATAAAGGCGAAACATCTGGAATAGTAAAAAGTGAATTTGGATACCACATTATAAAGCTTGCAGACAAGGAAGCTGTAGAATTCAAGGGATTTGCGGAAGTTAAAGAACAAATAAAAAAGGAATTGCTTGATGAGCAAAAGCAAAAGGCTTTTACTAATAAGGTAGAAGAATGGAAAAAGTCAGGTAAAATTGAAACTGAAAAATATGAAAAAAACTTAATATAATTTTTTAAAGAGGCATATGTCTTTCTTAAAGTATTTTTTTGGAAAAAAGAATTTAAGGAGGATATATGCTTTTTTAATTACAAATGTGTATAAAATTTCATAAATAGAAAGATAATATTAATACAACTTGTATCAAGCAAGTATCAATTTAAGGGAGGTAACGCAGCATGAAAGCTACAGGTATTGTAAGACGTATAGATGACTTGGGAAGAGTAGTTATTCCAAAAGAAATTAGAAGAACATTAAGAATAAGAGAAGGAGATCCATTAGAAATATTTACAGATAGAGAAGGTGGAGTAATACTTAAAAAATATTCCCCTATAGGAGAGTTAAGTGAATTTTCAAAGGGTTACGCAGAATCGCTACAACAAGTTATAGGAAATGTAGTTATTATATGTGATAAAGACAGTATCGTTTCTGTGAGTGGAGCTCCTAAAAAGGAATACATAGATAAAAAGATAAGCGAAGAGTTAGAAAAAATTATTGAAGAAAGAAAAACAGTTTCTTTAGCTGATGCAAGTCAGTTTATACCTTTAAACTCAGATGATGATGTAGATGGTAGATATACGTCTCAAGTAATTTCACCTATAATAGCTGAAGGAGATGCAATTGGTGCTGTTATTATAGTTTCTAAGGAAGAAGGGAAAAAGTTTGGGGATGTGGAAATAAAATTAGCAGAAACTGCATCATCCTTCTTAGGTAAACAAATGGAACAATAAATGACAAAATATTTTAGTATTGAAATGGCAGCGTGTCTGCCATTTATTATTTTTTGTTCATAAAGGATTATTGACTAATTTAAAATAAATATTCAATAAAAGTAATAATATTTGCAAAACTAAAATAAATAATAGTTAGAATGATTTCAGAGAGGTTGGGGAAATGAAAACACATTCTTTGTTAAAAGGTACATTTATACTAGCAACTGCGGGGCTTGTAGCAAAGTTTTTGGGTATATTTTTTAGATGGCCACTAATAATGCTAATTGGGGATGAGGGAATTGGGTATTATCAAATGTCATATCCACTATATACTTTTTTTATTGCTGTGGCATCTGGAATACCTGTAGCTATTTCCAAATTAATATCAGAAAGAAGAGCAGTTCAAGACATGGAAGGAATTATCCAAGTCTTCAAGAAGTCTATTTTAGTAATGTTTATAATAGGGGGAGGATTTACAGCTTTTCTTTTAATTTTTTCTAAGAGATTGGTAAATATTTTTGGCTGGGAAGCCAAATCATATTATTCCTTATTAGGGATAGCATTAGCACCTATGTTTATTTCGCTAATGAGTGCATTTAGAGGTTTTTTTCAGGGGCTTCAATATATGACTCCTACTGCATGGTCACAGCTTATAGAGCAAGCTGGAAGGGTAGTGTTTGGGGTAGGGCTTGCTATACTGCTTTTGCCTAAGGGAATAGAATATTCAGCAGGGGGAGCAGCTTTTGGAGCAACAGCAGGAGGAATATTTGGAACTATATATCTATTTTATAAATACACCAAAGTTAAAAAGGAATTAAAAATAAGAAAAGTGAGAAGCAATCTAGAAGTATTAAACAAATTATTATTAACAGCTATACCTATATCTGTAGGAGCTACGGTTATAAGTATAATGAGTTTAATTGATTCTTTCTTGGTGCCTAGAAAGCTTCTAGAGGCGGGATTGAGTGGAAAGGAAGCAACTATACTATATGGGCAACTAACTGGCAAGGCGTTTGTATTAGTTAACGTACCTTTAACGGTATCTATGGGACTATGCTTAAGCTTAGTGCCTATAATAACTGAATGCTTTATACTTAATAGAAGAGGCGAGCTTATAAGCAAGATAGAAACTGCTATGAAATTTTCCATGGTCGTAGCAATACCGTCATTTTTAGGTCTTTTTGTGTTAGCAGAACCAATTTTATCGCTAGTGTTTCCAGGACATAGTGATGGGTATCCTATACTAAGATATTTATCTATTTCAATACCATTTATAGTGATATTTCAAACTTCTACATCTATTTTGCAGGGTGTAGATAAATATATAACACCAGTAAGAAATCTAATGGTTGGATGTATTATAAAATTTATAATTACATTTATGTTGGTTCCTATATCTTATATAAACATATATGGAGCAATTATAGGTACTACAGTAGGATATATCATATCTTCAATTATGAATGTAAGAACTTTAGAAAAGTCTCTAGGCATTAACATAAATTACTATGATATAATAATAAAACCAGCATATGCGTCAGTTTTGATGACAATAGCAGTAATATTTATATATGAGAAAAGTTTTAATATATTTCTTAGTAATGGGCTTGCATGTATAATATCGATATTTTCTGGGTTATTAATATATAGTATACTGGTTATAATATTTAAAATAATGAACTATAAGTACGTAAGAGAAAGACTAAGAGGAGACAAAAGGAGAGAATTGTAATGATAAAAATCATAGGCTTAGGTCCAGGAGATAAAAATGCTTTAACTTTAGGTGCAATAGAAACTCTGAAAAGCGGAGAGAAGATATTTTTAAGAACCTCTAAGCACCCTACTGTCCAGTATCTTGATGATTTGAACATAGAATATAATACTTTTGATGATAAGTATGAGAATAGTAAAAGTTTTGATGAAGTTTATAACTCTATAGCAGAAGAACTTATAATAAGCCATTCTAAATATAAGCAGATTGTGTATGCTGTGCCAGGACACCCATTGGTTGCTGAGAAGTCTGTAAGTATTCTTATAGAAAAGTGTAAAAGTCTTAATATAGAGTATAACCTGCTTCCTGCAGTGAGTTTTGTTGATGCAATTATGGAAAGTCTAACGATAGATCCTATAGAAGGTATTAAAATTATAGATGCATTTGATATAAATAATCAATTATTAGATAAAAGAAGTGGAGTTATAATAACGCAAGTCTATAATAAGTTTATAGCTTCTGAAATAAAATTAGCCTTACTGGACTACTATAAGGATGATACAAAAATATATTTTATAAGAGCAGCAGGGGTGAAAAATTTAGAGATAGTTAGAGAAATTCCTTTGTATGAGTTAGATAGACAAGAGGAAATAGATTATTTAACATCGGTATATATCCCTAAGGATTTAGATAATAATAAGGATTTTTACGATTTGCTAGAAGTTATGAAAACTTTAAGAGGGGAAGGTGGATGTCCTTGGGACAGGGAACAGACCCACGAAAGTCTTAAGAAGTACCTTCTAGAGGAAAGCTATGAAGTTATAGAAGCTATAGAAAATAAAAATGATGATATGTTAATAGAAGAATTAGGGGATGTATTACTTCAGGTTGTATTTCATGCCGAAATAGGAAATGAAGAAGGATTTTTTAATATAAATGATGTAATACAATCTATATGTAATAAAATGATAGATAGACATCCACATGTATTTGGAGAAGTAGATGTAGAAAATTCAAATGAAGTACTAGATAATTGGGATAAAATAAAGAAAAAAGAAAGGGGATTCAAAACCTATACAGAAGAAATGAAGCATATAGCAAAAATCTTGCCTGCTCTTATAAGAGCTGAAAAAGTTCAAAAAAAAGCTGCTAAGGTAGGGTTTGATTGGGATAAAATAGAGGATGCATTTGATAAAGTAAAAGAGGAATTTTATGAGGTAAAAGATGTATATAAAAATAATAATAGGGAAAAAATACTAGAAGAAGTTGGAGATTTAATATTTTCTGTGGTAAATGTAGCAAGATTTCTTGACATAGACCCTGAGTTTGCATTAAATTATACTATAGATAAATTTATTAATCGTTTTAGTCATATCGAACAAACAGCGATTGATAAAGGTTTAAAATTAGAAAACATGACGTTGCAGGAAATGGACTTATTATGGGATGAAGCAAAAACAAAAAAATAGCTTTTTCTTAAAAAACTGCAATAAAAAGAAGGAATTTTTAAATTAACGAAGAATATGCTACTTTATAGCATACTCATATTTAAGGAGGTAAACAAAAGTGAACAAATCAGAATTAATTACAAGCATGGCTGAAAAATCCAAACTAACTAAGAAAGATGCAGAGGTTGCTTTAAAGGCATTTATAGAAAGTGTTGAAGAAGCTTTAGAAAAAGGTGAAAAGGTTCAGTTAGTAGGATTTGGAACTTTTGAAACAAGAGAAAGAGCAGCAAGAGTTGGTAGAAACCCAAAAACTAAAGAAGAAATACAAATACCTGAATCAACAGTTCCAGTATTTAAAGCTGGTAAGGAATTTAAAGATAAAGTTAATAAATAATAGACGTATTTATATTCATAAAAACCTGGGTGAAAATCTAGGTTTTTTGTATTATTGGAGGAGAGCAAGTGAGATTAGATAAGTATTTAAAGGTTTCAAGAATAATAAAAAGAAGAACTGTTGCGAAAGAAGCTTGTGAAAATGGAAGAGTATACATAAATAATAAAGTTGCTAAACCTGGTACAGATATAAAGGAAAATGATATTATCGAAATAAAATATGCGGATAAGTCCTTGAAGGCCCGAATAATTAATGTTGCAGAACATGTAAGTAAAGAAAATGCTAAAAGCATGTATGAAATTATAGCTGGGGAAGAAGATACAGAAGAATAATGAGAGTTAATAACAATAAGGTATAGAATGTATTTATATATTCTATGCCTTATTTTTGTACTATAAAATTAAAAAAAAGCATATATAATATTATAAAAGTTGGAGGTGAATTGTATGGAAAAAAAGGAAATTAAGATAGAGGGAAAAAGCAGTTTGAATTTAGAGAATAGAAAAAGATTGACTTTAAGTGGCGTGGTAGAGGTTGTAAGCTTTAATGAAGATCAGATAATACTAAATACATCACTTGGAACTTTAAACATAAAAGGGGAAGGTCTAAAGATGAATAAGCTAGATGTACAAAATGGGGATGTTATTATAAATGGTATTGTAAATTCTTGTATATATGTGAATAAAGAAAATAAAAAGGAAAAAGAAAAGTTACTTTCAAAACTATTTAAGTAGAGGTAGTGTATGTTAATTTCTATTAGTCATCAATTAAAATTGGTAATATTTAGTTTTGCCTCAGGGATTCTCACGGGAATACTATTTGATATTTATAGAATAATAAGGGGATTTGAACGAGTTAATAAAATACTAACATTCATAGAAGACATGCTATTTTGGATATTTTCAAGTGTAGTAGTCTTTATATTTTTACTATTTACAAACTATGCATATATAGGATTTTACGTTTATTTACTAATAGCACTGGGCATATATGTATATTTAAGATTTTTAAGTAAAGTAATTTTATCTATAGAATACAAAATACTGAGAGGTGTGGGTAAACTTTTAAGAGTTTCTAAAAACATCCTATTGTTTCCCGTTGATGTTTTGTTATACACTATTAAAAGAAAAAAATAATGTTAAATTATAAAATTTACTTGAAGAAACATTAAAATCACATTAGAATATAATAGAGGGATAAAATATAATTAAGAAAGGAATTATTTTTTATCTATGAAAAAGAATGTGAATTTTAAAAAGTTATTATTTTTCCTTTTATTTATATATGCAGGTTATATTTTTGTAAATCAACAAATTATAATAGGCAATATAAAAAAGCAAGTTATTCAAAGGCAGACCGAACTTGAAAATCTACAGGAAAAAAATCAAAAGCTCCAAGATGAGGTTAAGATGTCAAAAAGTGATTCGTATATTGAAAAGCTAGCGAGAGAAAAACTGAATCTTATAAAAGAGGGAGAAATTCCTGTGATAAGCAACAAATAGTTATATCTTAAATTTATTATACATTTATTTTAAGGAGGAATTTTTTTAATATGACCTTAAAGGCAGGAAACATACTAGAGGGTACAGTGGTAAACATCACTAATTTTGGTGCTTTTGTTGAAATTGAAGGCAAAACTGGATTGGTGCATATATCTGAAGTTTCAGATAGCTATGTGAAAGATATCAGAAGTTATCTAAAAGAAAAAGAGACAGTTAAGGTTAAAGTAATTTCTGTAGATGAAAGTGGTAAAATAAGTTTATCAATAAAGCAGGCGACACCACAAAAAAAATCAGTGAAACCTATGGAAATCGATTGGCAGAGGGAAAAGGAAAAACCATCACCTAAGGATTTTGAAGACAGAATGATGAAATTCTTAAAGGATAGTGAAGAAAGACTTCAAGATGTAAAAAAGAATCAGGACTCAAGAAGTAGAGGATACAGAAAGAGTTCTAGTTACTAGTAAATTAGAGGCTTTACAGCCTCTTTTATATTTTTTTAAAAAAAGTGTTGACATATGTAAAAGCGTGAGATATAATAATTTATGTCGTGAGACGGCAAAAGCTTATATGCCGAAGTGGCGGAACTGGCAGACGCACAGGACTTAAAATCCTGCGGGCCTAACAGCCCGTACCGGTTCGATTCCGGTCTTCGGCACCAAATATCGCGGGGTGGAGCAGTTGGCAGCTCGTCGGGCTCATAACCCGAAGGTCGTAGGTTCAAGTCCTGCCCCCGCAACCAAATTTTATATGGCGGAATAGCTCAGCTGGCTAGAGCATTCGGTTCATACCCGAAGTGTCGTAGGTTCAAGTCCTATTTCCGCTACCAAAACAACCTATAAGTTATAACTTATAGGTTGTTTTATTTTTTACAATATTTTAATACCATATTTTTACATAAAAATATTTATTTTATATATTTGTATGCGAGAAAGTGTAAAAGTATTGAAGAAAAATACACATAAGACTTTTTTTCAATAAATAAAGCAGATAAATGTCCTAAAAAAGCTAGAATTACCTATCACCTTATGACAATTAATTCCAGAAGCCTTTGGTATAATAAATTTGAGAAAAAATATAGGGTGGTGGGAATAATGCAGTATGGGGTAAATATATTTCCGTATGAAAGAATCAAAAAATCTAATAAGGATACAAATAATAGAAAGGCGTTTCATTATTCAACTTCTTTAAAGTTAGTTGTATATTTTATTGCAGCTTTTTTTATAAGTAGAGTGCTTATGGTTAATTCAATGGCACCTTTTGGAATTGCATTTTTATTATGCTTTATTTTGGAAAATAAGAATATATTTTTATTGTCTGCGCTAGGGACGCTAGTTGGATATCTATCTATATATAATAATGTAAAGGACATAGGAGTTTATCTATGTAGTATAATTGTAATAACAATGCTAAGCTACATATCTAATAAGATAAAATCAGATAAGAAGATAATTATTGCCTTTATATTGCTATTTTTTAATGTTGCATTATACGGTAAAGTTATTCTTAACATTACTAGTTCCATTGCTCTTTTAAATGCTATAATTCAAACAGCAATTCTCTTTCCAATATATTATATTATGAAGTTTTCTATTGTATGCATAAAAGAATTAAAAACTAAACATCTTTACAATAGTGAAGAAATAATAAGTATGGCTGTAACAGCTTCACTTATTATATCAGGAACCTGGGGTATTAATATTTATGGTGTATCCTTAAGAAATATACTAGCTCTTTCTTTTATATTAGTAGTAGGTTATGTAAAAGGTAGCAGTGCAGGAGCTTCTTGTGGAATTGCGATAGGTACTATAATAGGTCTTTCAACTAATAATATGGTTGCATTTACTGGTATGTGTGGATTATGTGGACTTACTGCAGGGGTTTTTAAACAGATGGGCAAAATAGCAAGTGGAATACCTTATATGGTAGTATTTTTAATACTAAAATTATATTCTGATATAGGAATTCAGTTTCAATTTCAAGAAGCTTTAATTTCCTTAGCAGTATTTTATGTTATACCATCAAAAATTTATAATAGATTAGAATTAGAATTAGATTGGGAAAGAAAACAGGAAAACCTAAAGGAAAATTATATAAGCAAAACTAAGGAAATTTTCAACTCAAAGTTAACAGACTTCTCTGGATTGTTAATGGACATGTCTACTACTTTGGCAGGGCTTGCAGATAATGATAAACTTCAAATGAAGGTAAAGAGTAGTGCTTTAGTAGAGAATTTAGCAGATAGAGTATGCAGTAATTGTAATATGAAATCTATGTGCTGGAAAAGGGAAAGTTTCTACACCTACTCAGCATTTGTAGAGTTAATAGATAATTATCAAAATAAAAGAGAAAAAGTACCTTATGAAATAGAAAGAAAATGTATAAAAAGATCACTTCTTATAAAAAATACTGAAGAAATAGTAAAAAGTTATATCGTGAACGAAATGTGGAGAAAGAGATTGGCAGAGTGCAGGGAGTTCTTATCTAATCAAATCGGAAATATTTCAGTTGCTGTAAATGAAATAGTTGAAGAAATAGATTCAAGTACGCAATTTAACAAGTATATGGAAAATGATATAACAAGGGTTTTAAATAAAAATCACATTAAATTTAAGGATGTTTTTTGTTACAATGATAATGATGGAAGAGTGCTCGTAAATATGACTATGGATGCTTGCGGAGGAACTCAGAAATGTGTTAAAGATATTTTACCTCTAATTAACTCAATTACTGGTAAGATTATGAGCGTAAGCGATGATGGATGCAATATAAATCCTAAGGATAATACGTGTAACTTTACATTAGAAGAAACTCCTAAGTTTCATGTTGCTTCATATGTATCTAGATTGTGTAAAGACGGAGAAAAACATAATGGAGATAGTTATTTATATCAAAAGGTTAATAATGGAACTTATTTGACTATGATAAGTGATGGAATGGGTTCAGGTCCTCAAGCAGGAAAGGAAAGTTCTGCAGCAGTAGATTTGATAAATAAGTTTGTAAAACTTGGATTTAATAAACTAACGGCTATAAATACAATAAACTCACTTATGACTATTAATTTTTCCCAGGATGAAAAGTTCTCTACTGTAGATTTAAATACTATAGATTTATATACAGGTGAAGCTGAATTTATAAAGGTAGGAGCAGCAGCAACTTTAATCAAATCGGAGAATAAAATTGAAACAATGGATTGTAAGAGTCTTCCTATTGGTGTGTTAGAAAAGGTAGATACAGAAATAATAAAAAAACAAGTTAAAAATGGTGATATGATAATAATGGTTAGTGATGGAGTGCTTGATTATGATAATGAAGAAGCGGGTAAGTCAGATTGGTTAGTAGAATATTTAAGTAAGGACAATACAAATGATCCCGAGATACTTTCTAATAATATCATAAAAAGAGCAAAGGAATTAAGTAAGGGCAAAATAAAGGATGACATGACTGTTGTGGTTTCTAAGGTTTATAATTTATATTAAATTGATTAAAAACTAGAATCCTTTATTATATTGTAGGGATTCTAGTTTTTAATTTTTTATTTATGATATAATTATCCATATTAGTTTTTTAAGGAAGGGTTAAAAATGTTACAAAAGATAATAGAAACTATTAAGGAAAATGCAATGTTTAATAAAGGAGATAAAATAATCGTAGGTGTTTCTGGGGGACCAGATTCTATGTGCCTTTTACATATTTTAAATACTTTGAGGAATACATATTTTATAGAGATTGTAGCTGCTCATTTAAATCATGGACTTCGAGGAAAAGATGCCGATGAAGACGAAGAATACGTGAAGAGATTTTGCGAGAAGAATAATATTGAATTTTACTCGAAAAGAGTTAATATTGATGAACTATCTAATGCATGGGGAATATCTTCAGAAATGGCTGGAAGAGAAGCGAGATATTCTTTTTTTCAAGAACTTTTAACCAAACTAGATGCAAATAAAATAGCCATAGCTCATAATGCTAATGACCAATGTGAAACCATACTTATGAGGATAATAAGGGGAACTGGACTTGAAGGACTTGAGGGCATAAAACCTGTTAGGGATGGGATATACATAAGACCTTTAATAAAGATTACTAGAGATGAGATAGAAAATTATTGTGATAAAAACAATATTAATACAAGAATAGATAAAACAAATCTTCAAAATATATATAGTAGAAATAAAGTTAGATTGGAATTAATTCCTTATATAAAAGAAAATTTTAATTCGCATATAATAGAGGTAGTTAACAGACTTGGAGAAAATATAAAAGTTGACAATGACTTCATGGAAAAAAAGTCTAAAGAATTTTTTGGAAAATATTGCATTATGACTCCAAATAAAGTTAAAATTAAAAGTGAAGCATTTAATGAACATAAGGCATTGATTAGTAGAATGATTAGAAAAGCAGTTGAAGTGGTTAAAGGAAATCTTGTTAACTTTGAAAGGGTACATGTAGAGTATGTAATATCGCTGCAAAGAGGAAATACTGGAAAGGAAATTGAACTTCCTGGAGGTATAAGAGCTTTAAACAATTATGGAGAAATAATATTAAGTAAAGAAGATAAAAATGAAATAGAAAGGGACTTAGGAATTTACGAAATACATCTTAATGAAAAGAACAAAATAGGTAAGTTTAATATTGAAGCAAGTATATTAGATAAAAAGTTTCTTGAAAGAGTAAGAGAGAACTCATTGGAACAATACTTCGATTATCAAAAGATTAATGGTAATATAAGTTTTAGATATAGAAAAGAAGGAGATAAATTTCAACCTTTAGGTATGAAAGGTACTAAAAAATTAAAGGATATATTTATGGATTTAAAAGTACCTAAATCTATAAGAGACGATATACCTATTATATGTGTTGGGGAAGAAATAGCATGGATTGTAGGTTATAGAATAAGTGATAAATTTAAAGTAGATAAAACTACAAATAAAATACTTAAAATAAAACTAGAAAGTGAGGAAGAAAAGTGGTAAATATGAGAGAAGACATTCAAGAAATACTTTATAGTGAGGAAAAGCTTAAGGGAAGGATAAGAGAATTAGGTAGAGATATCAGTGAGGATTATCAGGATAAGAATTTAATGCTTATAGGAGTATTAAAAGGTTCAGTTCCATTTATGGCTGATTTAATGAAAGAAATAACAGTACCGTGCATTATGGATTTTATGGCTGTTTCTAGCTATGGTAATTCTACAAGTACTTCAGGTGTTGTGAGAATTTTAAAGGATTTAGACTTTGAAATAGAAGGAAAAGATGTCCTGTTAATAGAAGATATAATTGATTCAGGAATTACCTTGAGATATCTGGTAGATTATCTAAAGGGAAGAGGAGCATCTAGTATAGAAATAGCTTGTCTTTTAAATAAATCTGAGAGAAGAAGAGTTGAAATAAATGCAAAGTATATGGGGTTTGAAGTTCCGGATTTCTTCTTAGTTGGGTATGGATTAGATTATGCAGAGAAATATCGTAATCTTCCTTTTATAGGAATATTAAAGGAAGAAATTTATAAATAATTACTACTAATATTATTGTAAATAAATATTTGATATGATACAATTTTACAATATAACAACAAAGAGAGGGGGGCCAGGAATGAATAAAAAGTTTTCAAGTGCAACGGCCTGGGTTATAGTTTTTATAATGGTCATCTTTGCTGCGCTATTCTTGGCGAGAACTAATGAGAGTTCAACAGCAATTAATTTTAATCAATTCCAAAAGCACTGGATCAACAATGAAATAAAAAGTTTTGAAGTTAAAGAAGATAAAATGACAGTTGTGGGTAACTTAAAAAATGGTACTCAGTATGAAACTATAGTTCCGTTTGAAAGACTTAATGAATTTGTGAGTACACATGATAAAAACGGTGAAGTGATAGAAAAATATGCACTTCCAGCTAGAACACCTATGTGGCTAAATTGGCTACCTACTGCCTTGGTAATACTTATGTTTGTAGTGTTTTGGTTCATGTTTATGCAACAATCACAAGGTGGTGGAGGCAATAGAAGCGTAATGAATTTTGGTAAGAGCCGGGCTAAGATGGCTGCACCAGATAGAAAAAAGGTTACATTTAATGATGTGGCGGGGGCAGATGAAGAAAAGGCAGAGCTTGCTGAAATAGTTGATTTCTTAAAGCAACCTAAAAGATATATAGAAATGGGAGCGCGAATACCTAAAGGAGTTCTGCTTGTAGGACCTCCTGGAACAGGAAAGACATTACTAGCTAAAGCTATTGCAGGTGAAGCTGGAGTTCCTTTCTTTAGTATTTCAGGTTCAGATTTCGTAGAAATGTTTGTAGGTGTAGGAGCTTCTAGAGTAAGAGACTTATTTGATCAAGCGAAAAAGAATTCACCTTGTATTATTTTTATAGATGAAATAGATGCTGTGGGTAGGCAAAGAGGTGCAGGTCTCGGTGGGGGACATGATGAAAGAGAGCAAACTCTTAATCAACTACTAGTAGAGATGGATGGTTTTGGAGTTAATGAAGGTATTATAATGATAGCAGCTACTAATAGACCTGATATATTAGACCCTGCGTTATTAAGACCTGGAAGATTTGATAGGCAAATTGTAGTAGGTGCTCCAGATGTAAAGGGAAGAGAAGAAATATTAAAAGTACATGTAAAAAACAAACCTCTTGCAGATGAAGTAAAACTAGATGTTCTTGCAAAAAGAACTCCAGGATTTACAGGAGCAGATTTAGAAAACTTAATGAATGAAGCTGCACTTTTAGCAGTTAGACAAAATAAAAAAGAAATAGGTATGGATGAGCTAGAGGAAGCTGTTACAAGAGTAATAGCTGGACCAGAAAAGAAAAGCAGAGTAATTGATGAGGATGACAGAAGACTTACTGCATATCATGAGGCAGGTCATGCTGTGGTTATGAAACTTTTACCTCATGCAGATCCTGTTCATCAAATCAGTATAGTTCCTAGAGGAATGGCTGGTGGATATACTATGCATCTTCCTGAAAAGGATAGTTCATATATGTCAAAATCAAAGCTTTTAGATGAGATAGTAGGCTTGCTTGGTGGAAGAGTAGCTGAAAAGCTCATAATAGGGGATATAAGCACTGGAGCTAAAAACGATATAGATAGGGCAAGTACCATAGCTAGAAAGATGGTTATGGACTATGGTATGAGTGAAAAACTAGGACCTATAGCTTTTGGAAGTGGTCATGATGAAGTGTTCTTGGGAAGAGATATAGGTAAAGCTAAGAATTATAGTGAAGAAGTTGCTTTTAAGATTGACCAGGAAATAAAAGAGCTTATAGATGGTGGATATAATAAAGCTGAAACATTGCTTAGAGAAAATATAAGTAAGCTTCATGCTGTAGCTAAAGCTCTATTAGAAAGAGAAAAACTTGAAGCAAATGAATTTGAAGAAATATTCAATAATAATTAATGATTAAACAGAGGTTTATTACCTCTGTTTTTTTAAATTATTTACCAAGTATTTGGGTTTAGTGATATAATAATTTTGTTGTTATAAAATTTTATACAGAAGCGGGATGATAAAGTGGATTTTAATTTAAGGGAAGGCATAAGTGCAGTTGCCGAAATAACAGTTACAGATAGAGATACTGCAATTTTTTATGGCTCTGGGGACTTGCCTGTATTTGCTACACCAGCGATGATTGCACTAATGGAAAGTACGGCAAAGAGTTCGGTGGGGTTACATTTGAACTCTGAACTTACAACAGTGGGGATAAAGGTAGATGTGGATCATATAAGGGCTACTCCAAAAGATATGAGGGTTAAATGTGAGGCAGTGCTTGATAAAATAGAAGGAAAAAAGTTATTTTTTAAGGTTACTGCATGGGACGAAAGAAATAAAATAGGCGAAGGAATACATATAAGGTATATAGTAGATAGTATTGATTTTATGAAAAAGTTGAAGTAATTATTGTTAAAGCCGTGGAGTATCTGGACTTTATAATTTACAGATGCTCTTTTTTAACTTATAATTGTGTGTATGTAAACGTCAATAACTACACAATATACACATAATACATTATGAATTTTAAGAAAGTGGTGATTAACTTTGATTTTAGTTCTAGATGCCGGTAATACTAATATGGTATTAGGTCTTTATGAAGGAAAAGAGCTAATTGCAGACTGGAGATTGTCCACCGATTCTATAAGAACAGCAGATGAATATGGAATACAAGTTATACAATTATTTGTGCAAAATAATTTAGATATTTCTGATGTGGAAGGAGTTATAATTTCCTCTGTAGTCCCTAATATCATGTATTCTGTAGAACATATGATACAGAAGTATTTTAAAATAAAACCTATAATTGTAGGGCCTGGGGTGAAGACAGGAATTAATATAAAGTACGATAATCCTAAGGAAGTGGGAGCGGATAGAATAGTAAATGCGGTAGCAGTTCATGAAAGATTTAATAGACCTGCTATAATAATAGATTTTGGTACGGCTACAACATTTTGTGCACTAACTGCATCAGGAAACTATTTAGGGGGAACCATATGTCCGGGTATAAAGATATCTTCAGAAGCATTATTTCAAAGGGCAGCAAAACTCCCTAGAGTTGAATTAGTAAAACCACCATCCGTAATATCTAAGACTACTATAACAAGTATGCAGGCTGGAATAATATATGGATACAGTGGATTAGTAGAATATATAGTTGAGAAAATGAGAAAAGAAATGACTGAAATTGGAGAGCAAAATCCGTACGTAATTGCAACTGGCGGATTAGCTAAGCTAATAAGTGAGGAAACAAAATGTATAGATGAAATAGACCCATTTCTAACCCTAGAAGGATTAAGATTAATATACGAAAAAAATAAGGAGCTAATTTCTTCATGCAAATAGGAAATTTAAGTTTTGAAGATAGTGTTTTTTTAGCACCTTTGGCAGGGGTTACAGACATTGCCTTTAGGGGATTATGTAAAGATATGGGCTCGGGACTTATATATACTGAAATGATAAGTGCAAAAGCGCTTTATTATGAAAGTGAAAATACAAAGGAAATGCTTAGATTCGATGAAAAAGAACTGCCAATTGCTGTACAAATATTTGGACACGAAGCAAATATAATGGCAGATATATGTGAGGAATATTTTAATCAAAATGATGATATATGCCTTATAGATATAAATATGGGGTGCCCAGCTCCTAAAATAGTGAAAAATGGAGATGGTTCAGCTCTTATGAAAGATCCCAAACTAGCAGCATCTATTATTAGGGCTATAAAAGATAAAACCAATAAGCCTGTTACTGCTAAGTTTAGAAAAGGATTTGATAAGAATAGTATAAATGCTGTGGAGTTTGCAAAGGAACTTGAGGCGGCGGGAATAGATGCTATAACGGTTCATGGTAGAACAAAAGAGCAGATGTATGAAGGAAAAGCAGATTGGGATATAATAAGGGAAGTAAAAAGAGCGGTTTCCATTCCAGTGATAGGAAATGGAGATATATTTACTGCGGAAGACGCTTTAAGAATTAAAGAAGAAACTTGTTGTGATGGCATAATGATAGGAAGAGGTGCTTTGGGAAATCCATGGATATTTAGACAGGTTAAACAAAAAATTTGTGGAGAAAAAGTAACGTATCCTACATCTTCCGAGATAATAGATATGTGTGTTGAACATTTTAAAAGGGCAATTTACTATCATGGGGAACATAAGGCAGTAAGGGAAATGAGAAAGCATGTATCTTGGTATATAAAGGGATTAAAAAACTGTACTAACATAAAAAATATGATAAATAACGAGAAGGAATCACAAAGGGTATTGGATATATTACTTCAATATAAAGAAGAGTTGAGAATAGAATAAAGTCATTGGATAAAAGTTGACATTGATTTAATGCTGTTTTATAATTACTTAAATGATTGGATAAGTGACAGAATTACATATATTTTGCATAAATTAGGTATAATCATAATAATATATAAAAAAGCATTTAGCAAAATTAAAGGGGAGAATAAAATGAGCGATTCAAAGAAGTATATAATGACTTATGAGGGTGTTAGAAAGTTAGAAGAAGAATTAGAGTATTTAAAAACTGTAAAAAGAAAAGAGATAACTGAAAAAATAAAAGTAGCCATTTCCTTTGGGGATCTAAGTGAGAATTCCGAATATGATGAAGCTAAAAATGAACAAGCTTTTGTTGAAGGAAGAATAATGCAACTTGAAAATATGCTAAAGAATGCTAGTATTATAGATGAAAGTGAAGTGCCATCAGATACTGTTAATGTAGGTACTATAGTAAAGGTTAAGGATTTTGAATTTGATGAAGAAGTAGAATATATTATAGTAGGTTCAGCAGAAGCAGATCCGCTAGAAAACAAGATTTCCAATGAGTCTCCTGTAGGTAGGGCTTTAATTGGCAAAAAGCCAGGAGATATGGTAGAGGTTGCTGTTCCTGATGGTGTAAATAAGTTCGAGGTCTTGTCAGTAAGAAGAAGTTAATGGAGGAATGAAAAAATGTCAAATGAACAAAAGAATTTAGTAAATGAGGAACAAGAGTTTAATCAGCTCATTCAAGAAAGAAGACAAAAGTTTTTTGATCTTCAAGCTGCAGGTAAGGATCCTTTTGATGTATATAAGGTAGAAAGAACTCATACATCAAATGAAGTTAAGGAAAATTATGAAGAGTTAGAGGGAAAAGAAGTTACTGTAGCAGGAAGATTGATGTCTAAGAGAGTTCATGGAAAAGCTGGATTTTCTGATATTCATGATAGATATGGTAAACTTCAATTATATATAAAGATAAATGATGTTGGTGAAGAAAAGTTAAAAGAGTATAAGACTTTTGATATAGGTGATTGGGTTTCCATAAAAGGTACTGTATTTAAAACAAAAACAGGAGAAGTATCTGTACACATATTGGATTTTCAGTTAATTGGAAAGTCTTTAAAACCGCTTCCAGAAAAGTGGCATGGTCTTAAAGATCCTGATTTAAGATATAGACAAAGATATGTAGATTTAATTATAAATCAAGATGTTAGAGATACTTTTATGAAAAGAACAGCTATTATAAGAGCTATAAGAGAGTTTTTGGATAACAGAGGATATTTAGAAGTTGAAACTCCTGTACTTTCACCTATAGCTGGAGGAGCTGCAGCAAAACCATTTAATACTCATCATAATGCCTTAAATATAGATATGTACTTAAGAATAGCTACAGAGCTTTACTTAAAGAGACTTATAGTAGGTGGATTTGAAAAGGTATATGAAATGGGTAAGAACTTTAGAAATGAAGGAATAAGTGTAAGACATAACCCAGAGTTTACAATGATAGAGTTATATGAAGCGTTTGCAGATTATAATGATATGATGGAAATTACTGAAAATATGATGGCTTATGTATGTGAAAAGGTTCTTGGCACTACAAAGGTAATGTATGAAGAAACAGAAATAGATTTTACTCCACCATGGAGAAGAGTTACTATGGTAGATGCAGTAAAGGAATATGCTGGCATTGATTATAATGCTATTAAAGATGATGAAGAAGCAAGAGCTATTGCAAAAGAAAAGCACCTAGAGTTTAAGAAGAATCTTAGTGAGTGCACTAAGGGAGATGTTCTTATAGCGTTATTTGAGGAGTTTTGTGAAACTAAGCTAATACAGCCTACTTTTGTATTGGATTATCCAGTGGAAAACTCTCCTCTTACTAAGAAAAAGAGAGGAAATGAAGCATTTACTGAAAGATTTGAAGGATTTATATATGGAAGAGAAGTATGTAATGCATATTCAGAGTTAAATGATCCTATAGTTCAAAAGGAAAGATTTGTTCAACAGCTTAAGGAAAGAGAACTAGGAGATGATGAAGCTTACATGATGGATGATGACTTTATAAATTCTCTAGAAATAGGTATGCCTCCAACTGGTGGGCTTGGAATAGGTATAGATAGAATGACTATGTTCTTAACAAATTCTGCATCTATAAGGGATGTTATACTATTTCCAACTATGAAACCAATGAACAATCAGTAGTAAAAATTATAAAGTGGTTTTTATTAATGATAAATAATATATGATAAGCAAAAATTAATATAGAAAGTTTATTTAATAGGCTTTTTATATTAATTTTGTTATCATATGTTTCTTGTTTAAATTATTTCGTGATTTCCCATAATTTTATGAAAAATTTTATAAAAGTGGTTGAAATTAATAAAAAATATGTTATAATAATATCAAATGATATTCCGCGATAGCTCAACGGTGGAGCACTCGGCTGTTAACCGATAGGTTGAAGGTTCGAATCCTTTTCGCGGAGCCATTTTTATTTTTTGGGAAATGCATTGACAAATTATATGCATCTGATAAAATATATAGTAATTTAATAATGCACAATGAAAAAGATGAGTAGTAATAAAGTTTTTAAAGAGAGACTATGGTTGGTGTGAGTAGTTAAGGTTTTATTATGAATGGAGCTTTGGAGTGTAAGGATTAGAAAAGCAGGGCTGTGCCAAAAAGGGTGGAACCGCGGAAGAGAAACTTTCGTCCCTTTATGGTAGAGTCTTTTTTATATTTTAAATTAAAGGAGGAATATATATGGCTATTGAAAAAACCATGGATAAGGTTGTAGCGTTGTGTAAAAATAGGGGATTTGTTTTTCCTGGCTCAGATATTTATGGAGGTCTTGCAAATTCTTGGGATTATGGTCCTTTGGGAGTGGAATTTAAAAATAATGTAAAAAAGGCTTGGTGGAGAAAATTTGTTCAAGAAAGCCCGTATAATGTAGGATTGGATGCAGCTATATTAATGAATAGAGAAGTATGGGTAGCTTCAGGCCATGTTGGTGGATTTTCTGATCCGTTAATGGATTGTAAGGAATGTAAAGCAAGATTTAGAGCGGATAAGATAATAGAAGACCATATGACAGAGCAAGGCGCGGAAGTAGCCAGTGCAGATGGATGGACTAATGAAGAGTTAAAAGAATATATAGATAAGCATAATATAGTATGTCCTAAGTGTGGCGAAAAGAATTTCACAGATATAAGAAAGTTTAATCTTATGTTTAAGACATTTCAAGGAGTAACTGATGATGCTAAATCAGAAATATACCTAAGGCCAGAAACAGCTCAAGGTATATTTGTAAACTTTAAAAGTGTGCTTAGAACTTCTAGAAAGAAGGTGCCTTTTGGAATTGCCCAAATAGGTAAGTCCTTTAGAAATGAAATTACTCCAGGTAATTTTACATTTAGAACTCGTGAATTTGAGCAGATGGAGTTAGAATTCTTCTGCGAGCCAGGAACGGACTTGGAATGGTTTAAATATTGGAAGGATTATTGCTGGAATTTCCTATTAAACTTAGGTATGAATAAGGAAAACCTAAGAATGAGAGATCATTCTGCTGAAGAGCTTTCATTTTATAGCAATGCAACTTCTGATATAGAATACTTATTCCCATTTGGCTGGGGAGAGTTATGGGGAGTTGCTGATAGAACTGACTATGATTTGAAACAGCACATGAAGCATTCGGGAGAAGATTTAACTTATTTAGATCCAACCACTAATGAAAAATATGTTCCTTATTGCATAGAACCTTCTTTAGGTGCAGATAGAGTTGCACTAGCATTTCTTGTAGATGCTTATGATGAAGAAGAACTAGAAGGCGGAGATAAGAGAACAGTACTACATTTACATCCGGCACTAGCTCCTTTTAAAGCTGCAATATTACCATTAACAAAGAAATTATCCGATAAATCTACAGAGATCTATGATATGTTAAGAAAAGAGTTTAATGTAGATTATGATGAAGCAGGAAGTATAGGAAAGAGATATAGAAGAGAAGATGAAATAGGAACTCCATATTGTATAACTATAGATTATGATACTTTAGAAGATAATACTGTTACAATAAGAGATAGAGATACGATGGAACAGCATAGAATAAAAGTTGATGAGTTGATTAACTTTATTTCAGAAAAAGTTAAATTTTAATATATAATTTTAATATATAAATCAAAAAAAGCTGCGACATTTGTCGTAGCTTTTGATTTATATTGATATAATAAAAAACCATATATAAAATTAAATAAAAAAAGTGCCGGAATAACTCCGGCAATTATAGGGTTTAATCATGGGGATATGTTATATGTTCAATTAAAACTTGGGGAATTATATTAATGTTTCCTTACGGCACAATATTAGTATAGCATATATATATAATTTTGCAATACCTGATAATAAAGTCTTTAAATTAAGTATTTTCTTACAATTTCGACATGAATTGCTGATGAATTTTATATAAATTTGTATATATTTTGACATTGAATTGCTTAGGGACATATAATTATAGAAGAAGAAAAGTGATATAATTTAATATAGAAATTATGCATGGAGGTAAATAATGAATAGACAATTTGATGAGTTTAAGAAATTTATAGAAGGAAAAGAAACTGCTGTAGTAGGGATAGGTGTAAGTAATAGACCATTAATAGATTTATTAGTAAAATTGAATGCTAAGGTAACAGCTTTTGATAAGAAAAGCGAAGCTGAGCTTGGAGAAATAGTAGAAAGTTTAAAGACAAAGGGAGTAAAATTAGTTGTTGGAAAAGATTATTTAACAAAGCTTAAAGGATATGAAGTTATATTTAAAACTCCATCTATGCGAATAGATAGCCCTGAACTATTAGATGCTAAGCGTGAGGGTGCATATATAACGTCGGAAATGGAAGAGTTTATAAAATATTGCCCTGGAAAAATATATGGGGTTACAGGAAGTGATGGAAAGACTACTACTACAACACTAATATATAAAATGTTAAGTGAACAAGGCTATAAAACATGGGTGGGAGGAAATATAGGAACTCCTTTGTTTTCTAAGATAGAAGAAATTAGTAAAGAAGATAGAGTAGTTTTAGAATTATCAAGCTTTCAACTTATGACTATTCATGAGAATATGGAAGTAGCGCTTATAACAAATTTGTCACCTAATCATTTAGATATGCATAATGGTATGGAAGAATATATAAATGCAAAGAAAAATATATACTTAAATCAAACAAATGATAATTTATTGGTTTTAAATAGAGATAACAGCATTACTAGAGATATGGTAAATGAAGCAAAGGGTAGGGTTTTTCTTTTTAGTATAAGGGATAAAGTAGATAAAGGAGCATATTACTATAATGATAAACTCTATGTTATGGGAAAAGAAGTATGCTTTAAAAATGAAGTGAAGTTGAAGGGTATGCATAATATAGAAAATCTATTAGCAGCATTTTGTTGTGTCTATGAAGATGTATCGTTAGAAACTATGAAAAAGGTAGCTACTACATTTGCAGGTGTAGAACATAGAATGGAGTTTATAAGGGAGTTAAATGGAGTTGAATATTATAATGATTCAATAGCATCTAGCCCAACTAGAACACTAGCGGGTTTGAAAGCCTTTGGAAGACCTGTAATATTGATAGCTGGTGGATATGATAAAAAGATATCTTTTGATATTTTAGCGGAAGAAGGATATCCATATATAAAAACACTAATACTATTAGGAGTGACCAAAAATAAAATAAAGGAAGCATTTCAAAAGGTTATAGAGAAAAACAATATGCCACTTCGAATTATAATGGTAGAATCTTTTGAAGAAGCCATAAAGGTTTCAAGGGATGAAGCCAAGGAAGGAGATATTGTAACTTTGTCTCCGGCTTGTGCAAGTTTTGATATGTTCCCTAATTTTGAGGTTAGAGGAAATAAGTTTAAAGAAATAATAAACGGATTATAATTAATGAGTTCTTAAGAAAGTCAGCGAGATGCTGGCTTTTTTATATGATAACAGGTTAAATCACCTTCAACAGACTCGGATGTGTCTATACATTAAAAATAGAGAAAAGATGAGGAATTATGAGGTTTTAATGGATAATTAGGTATGATAAACCATGGATATGACATAGCGTTGGACAAGTATGATACAATAACACATGTCGTCAAAACAAACGACAAATAAGTCGGCAAAGATTTAAAAAAAGATTTTAAAAAGTTGTTGACAAGAAGAAACAGAAATGTTACTATATAAAAGTCGCTTGGAGCGACAGGGTCTTTGAAAATTGAACAGAGAATAGAAACCAGTCAATTACTTAACAGTTAAATGTTAAGAAACGCGATGAGCGAAACAGATTAAACTTTTAAATTGAGA
>NZ_FYAM01000024.1 GCF_900185645.1 Clostridium sp. BSD9I1
CTGAGCATCAGCGAGTTTAGAAAGTTTAGGAGATTTAAATTGACAGATATTAGAGCTTCTTTGCGTAGTGAACGCTTTCTTAAATGCAGAACCCATACGGAAGATTTAACATTAAAAACGTCGCAATTTCCTTTTAGGTTAAGTAAAACTTAATAAGTGCTGGTATTTCCCTAATAAATCCATAACGTTCATGATTGATATAGTCCTTTACAAATACTCCAGAAAAACTTGCATGAATTCCTACTCGTTTTGCCATAAGTGAGGCTCTCTTGAGATGATATTTATTCGATACTACTATAGCAGAATTAAAGTCCTTCTCTTGCATTATTTCCTTAGAATTCTTTAAGTTCTCCAGGGTACTAGTGGACTTATCTTCTTTTATTATGTACTTTTCATCCATTCCAAGCTCTATTAAGTATCTTTTTACCGCTTCAGCTTCTGAAATTTCTTCTCCGTCTCCCATTCCTCCTGATGCAATTATATAATCTGCATATCCTTCCTTATATAATCTAAAAGCTTCTTCCGTTCTGCTTCTTAAAAATGGGCTTGGGGTTTCTCCATAAACACTGCATCCAAGTACTATTACGCAATCAGACTTCTGAGCCTTAGAAAACTCTCCAAATTTATAAATTTGTATACCAATAATCACAACAAAAATCATAATTAATAAAACTATGCTTATACCTATCTTTATAACCATTTTCATTTCCTATTACTCCTTATATATTTCGATAAACCAAAAGTGCATCATGAAAAATATAACAATTGCCTTAAGGATAGAATTCATTCTAATTCTTATTCCACTAAGCATTCCTCTAAAACCTCTAAATCATTTATAGTAATAGAATTTTTATCATAATCAATTATTCCTTCATCCTTCATATTCATCATTTCTCTTGAAAGTGATGGACGAGGAATTCCAAGTTCTTCAGACATTTCTTTTCTATTTACTTTTAACTTAATGTGAAGACTATTTTGCTTTCTATGTTCTTCCAATATGAAGCTTGCAATTCTTTGCCTTATATTTTTATAAGATAACACTTTGACTTTCTTATTAAGCATAAGTATCTTGTTAGATAATAAACTCATAAAGCTATTTAAAACTATATTATTTTCACTGCATATTTTAAGCAATTGTTCCTTAAATATAAAAAGCACTTCACTTTTTTCTGTTGAAGTTATAGTAGCTGGATACTTGTGAAAATTAGAAAATATTATAGCTTCTCCAAATATTCTATTTGGTTGGAGTCTGTCCATAGTTACAGTTTTACCAGATGCAAATATTCTACTAATTTCAATCTTACCTTTTATTACTATTCCTATACTATTACAGTCATCTCCTTCAATAGCTATTACATCACCTTTATTATAACTGCTAATCTTAAATGTATTTTTACCTAATATATTTTCTAACTGCTCTCCATTCAAATTTTTAAATAATATACATTGTTTAAGTACTGGTAATACTTGTTTCATATTGTTCTCTCCTAAAATATATACTAAATTTTAACTTGGTTTCATGTGTTACAGATTTATAATTCTAATTCTAATATAATAAATTTATGAAATCAATTGAAAACAGGATATCTAAGATTAAAACGATATAAATTTTATGTAAATTCAAATAAATAAAATATCTAGGAGGATTATACTATGAAAAGAAAAATAGTTCATATACATGAAGATAAATGTAATGGATGCGGATTATGTGTAAAGGCTTGCCATGAAGGTGCAATAGAACTTATAAATGGAAAAGCTAAACTTATAAGTGATGAATACTGTGATGGACTTGGGGACTGTCTTCCAGAGTGCCCAACAGATGCAATTGAAATAATTGAAAGAGAAGCTAAAGAATATGATGACGAACTTGTTAAGCAAAAGATAGCTGAAAAAAAAGCTAATGAGGAAGCTAAAAACAGCTTAATTCCTGATATGCCATGTGGATGCCCTGGAAGCGCTGCAAAGCTTATACAAAGACAGCCTAAAACTATGAAACCAAAGGCTCTTCCTATGATGATGGCTGAAAATCTAAATTCAACGTTAAACTCAGAGCTTAGACAATGGCCCGTTCAATTAAAATTGGTAAACAGCAAAGCTCCTTACTTAAATGGCGCTAACCTTTTAGTTGCCGCTGATTGTACAGCTTATGCTTATAAAAATTTTCACGAAGACTTCATAAAGGATCACATAACAGTTATAGGATGTCCAAAACTTGATGATAACAAATACTATGAAGAAAAGCTAGCTGATATGCTTAAGAATAATGATATAAAAAGCATAACTGTAGTTAGAATGGAAGTGCCTTGCTGTGGTGGAATTGTATCTGCTGTTAAAAATGCCATGTTAAAATCAGAGGTAATAGTACCATACAGAGAAGTTATAATTTCAACAGATGGAGAAGTAATTTAAAAAAACGCTAATCATTAATTATTACCCTGTTGATAAATTTTATAGTTAAGATATAAGAAAGTCGCTTTACAATCGGCTTTCTTTTTTTGTCAGTTACTTTTGACAAACTTAAAAACATAACTAATTTGTAGGAATTTTCGCTGATGCGAAATCCCTTCCTTCAGCAGTTTACATGAAGACATTTTTAATATGGAAAACAGTATGGGATTTGCATTGTAGAAAGCATTGAATAAGTAATTAGAAGCTCTTTATTTCTGAATTGAAATCACCGTTAAGAACTTTTTACTGTCTGAGGGACAGCGAGTTTAAAAAGTTTAGGTGATTTCAATTCAGAAATACTAGAGCTTCTTTACGCAGTGAACACTTTCTTAAATGCAAATCCCATACGATATTTTTAATATTAAAAATGTCGTAAAATTATTTAGGGAGTATTGTAAATCTTATTATAAATAGCGCTGCTAAAACGTAAACTATTGGATGAACTTCTTTTCTTCTTCCAGTTACTATTTTAACTATTGGATAAAATATAATTCCTGCTGCTATTCCATTTGCTATACTGTAACTAAATGGCATTATTGATATTGTAAAGAATGCTGGTAACGCTTCTGTAAAATCATTGAAGTTTATATTGGTTACAGCGCCCATCATTAGTACTCCAACTACTATTAAAGCTGGAGCTGTTGCTTCTGCTGGAACTATTCCAACAAGTCCTGTAAAGAACATTGCAACTAAGAACATGATACCCGTTACTACAGAAGTAAGTCCAGTTCTTCCACCTTCTGAAATACCTGCAGTGGATTCTACGAAAGTTGTAACTGTGCTTGTTCCAAGCAATGCTCCTGTTGTAGTAGCTACTGCATCAGCAAGCAATGCCTTATCCATATTTTTCATCTTTCCGTTCTCATCTAGCATATTTGCCTTTTGAGCTGTTCCAACTAACGTTCCAATTGTATCAAACATATCTACAAGACTAAATGATATAACAACCATAATTACATTTAATATAGCTTTAAGTAATCCATGTTGTCCTATATTTAATAATCCTGGCAAATCTAACTTTAAAAAAGTATGACTCAAAGAAGGTGGTGTGCTCACAAGCTGAGCTAATGGAACAGTTTTAGTAACTCCTAATGGAATACCTATAACAGTAGTTAATAAAATACCTATAAGTATTGAACCTTTTACATTTCTAGACATAAGTATTGCTGTTATTGCAAGACCAATTAGCGTAAGCATCGTATTTGGGGACATGAAGTCTCCAAAGCCTACTAGTGTCGCTGGATTTGATACTACTATTCCACCGCTTTTAAATCCTATTAAAGCAATAAATAATCCAATACCACCAGAAATTGCAAATTTTAAATTAGTAGGTATTGCATTTACTATTGCTTCACGTACATTAGTTAAAGTAAGCAATAGAAAGAAAATACCTGAAATAAACACTGCGGCTAATGCTTGTTGCCAACTATATCCCATTCCAAGACAAACGCTAAATGCAAAGAAAGCATTAAGTCCCATTCCTGGAGCCTGGGCAAACGGCACATTCGCATATAAACCCATTACAAACGTACCAACTGCTGCAGAAATACATGTAGCTGCAAAAACTGAAGCAACCATTGGATCGTTTAGAGCACTAAGTCCTGCCTTTACTGCTGCTTCCCCTAAAAGCCCTTGTGTATTCATTCCTGCTTGCATAAGTATTCCTGGATTTACGAATATTATATAGGCCATTGTTATAAAAGTAGTGATACCTGCTATAATTTCAGTTTTTACATTAGTTCCATTTTCACTTAGTTTAAAAAACGAATCTAAAAAACCTTTAGGTGGTTTCTGACCGTATCTTTCTTCTTTTGACTGTTGCATTATTTAGCCCTCCTTATAATCACCTTATAATCTTCTTATCATTACGAACAATATGTTATAATTTCTAATCCAATATTAACATTATTTTTATTACCTGTCAACATTACTTTTCAATTTTATTATTATTATTCGTGTATATAGCATTCTTGCAGGTAATTTAATAGATATTGTTCGTAAATAAACAAAAGCTTCCAATGTAGTTAATATATTTACTATATATATTAACTACATTGGAAGCTTTTATACATTATAATGCCTTAGACATTATTATCTCTTCATCCTCCGGACTTTCTTCACTTTTCAATTTTTCAAAATAAAGTTTTGTTTCATGAATTACCACAGGACTTAATCCCACTAATGCTATTAAATTAGGTATAGCCATAAGTCCATTAACTATGTCTGCAATTATCCATATCAAGTCTAACTTTAATATAGACAATCCACCAATTGCTACAATTGCTATAAATATATATCTATAAGGTTTTATTCCCTTTACTCCAAATAAATACTCTGCACATCTTTCACCATAATAATTCCATCCGAGTATAGTTGTGAATGCAAAGAACATAAGTCCTACAGTTATTATAAATTCCCCTAAAACTTCTATAGGCATTCCTTGTGTAAATGCTGCATTTGTCATAGCAGCTCCAGCTAAATTTGCTTTCCATGCTCCTGTTAAAATTAAAGTTAAACCTGTCATTGTACATACTATTATAGTATCTATAAATGTTCCTGTCATAGATATAAGCCCTTGTCTTACGCAGGATTTTGTCTTTGCTGCTGCTGCTGCAATAGGTGCACTTCCAAGTCCTGATTCATTAGAAAACACCCCTCTTGCTACTCCATTTTGAATGGCCTGTTTAACTGTAGCTCCTAAGAATCCTCCCACTGCTGCACTAGGCGTAAATGCACTTTTTATAACTAATGCCAACGCTGCTGGTACTAATTTAATGTTTACAACAAGTATTATAAGTGTTGCCACTATATACATTATAGCCATAAAAGGGACTACCTTTTCTGAGACCTTTGCAATGCTTTTAATACCACCTAAAGTTACTAAGGCAACTAAACAAGTTATTATAAAACCTGTTGTTATAGTTGGTACATTGTATGAATCCTTTAAGGATTCTGTTATTGCATTTATTTGTGCAAAAGTTCCTATACCAAAGTAAGCTACTCCTATTCCAAATATAGCAAATAACTTAGCCATCCATTTGTTTTTAAGTCCTCTTTCTATATAATACATAGGACCACCAGACATTTGTCCATTCTTATCTATTACCCTATACTTTACAGCAAGCAATCCCTCTGCGTATTTTGTAGCCATCCCAAAGAAAGCTGCCATCCACATCCAAAATAATGCTCCTGGACCTCCGGCCTTAATTGCAGTAGCTACTCCTACAATATTACCTGTACCAATAGTTGCAGCAAGTGCTGTACACAGTGCTTGAAAGCTTGTAACATCACCTTTGCCTGAACTATCTTCATCTTCTTTAGAAAATAAATATTTAAGTGCTAATGGTAGTTTTATGATTTGTAGACATTTAAGTCTGAGTGTAAAATAAACTCCTGTTCCTACGAGAAGAATTAGTAAAGGTGCTCCCCATACTATTGAGTCGATTTTGTTAAAGATTTGAATTAGATTTTCCATGATCCATCCTCCAATAAAATTATTTTTGAGGACAGCAAAAGAATAGATTTGTGACAATAAAATAGAGGTACTGCAAAAAAAACAGACCTCTGGATATACTGTTCTATTCTCTGTCCTTTTACCTGAGAGTTTCATTGGAATAACAATATCCCAACTTTCTCCTTCGGTGCTCTAAATAGAGTCTCTCCAGAGTTTCGTCCAGTAACAGTCCTCCCCATAAATAATGGTACCTGAAAGATTAACATCTTCGGTGGGCTACAAAAGCCTCTCTCCTATTACCTTCATCCGAGACAATTATTAAATTTATTTTATTATAAGATAATAAATTTAATTTATCAATAGTAATTTTAATTCATGTAAACATTTTAAACTGTATATTATTATTATTCTCTTCATTTACCGCTTTATTTTACTAAACTATAATTAATTAACAAAGAAATTCTTATTCATATAAAAATTAAAAATTAACTATGAAATATAGTTATTAGCGATTAAAAACACCTTTTCCCTTAACACCTTTTATTAAAAGAAGTGCTATAACAATCCCTACAATTATTTGCATTGTATTTGCTGGAATATCTGCTAAAGCTAAAACTAAGCTTTCATAGAAACTTGCTGACTCCACATATACAAAACGTACAATCACAGCATTAGCTAAATAATATGCTAAAACCATCCATGTTCCTGCCACTGCAAAAGCAAAACTATTGTTTTTTACATTATCTCCATTATAATTATTTCTGTATGCTATAGTTGCTGCTATATATGCCATAACTGCCTTTATAACAAATGTAAATGGTGCCCATATGGCATATCCACCTAAAATATCTGCAAGAGTCATTCCAAGTGCTGCTGCTAGTGCACCTTTTCTTTTTCCAAACATCACAGCAGCCACAAATACAAATCCATCCCCTAGATGAGTATAACCTATAACTGTTGGTATTTTCATTGTCATGGTCACTAAGCATATAATGCCAGTCATAAGTGCCATTTCTACCATTGAACGGGTTTTAACATGTGTTTCCATACTTTTCTCCTCTCCTCCAAAGCAAATTCATTAAATTATATATAATTATAGGTTATACATATTTTCTTTTCAAATGTATCGGTACAATATACTAACTGTATAGATTATCTTAAAATTATCAAACTTATTAGGGAAATTTTTGATTTTAACAATATAACAATTTGTTTGTGTTAGATTATTCTGAAAATAATAAAAATATATAAATTCACTTCCACTTATTGACATAGCCTCTATATCACTTGGATTTACCTTATTATCAACTCTTTCTCATGCAAATCCCAATATTTACATTGCATAATTTACTTTATCATTATTGAATTTTTGGATATTTTTTAGTATATTTAAAATAAATCTAAAAATAAAAATTGTTAATATTTAAACAAGATTCTGATATAATTGAATTATAAAAAGTATCAAATTATTTACAAAGGGGGCACTTAAGATTGAGTTGTAAAAATGAACTAGCAGAAGCTAAATTTCAAGAATTAAGCGAGTATATAGATTCCTTAAAGGACAAAGAAGGAGCATTAATAAGTGTACTTCATAAAGCTCAGCAGTTATTCGGTTACTTACCTGAACAAGTTCAAAAATTTGTAGCAGATAAGTTAAATATGCCTGTTTCTAGTGTATATGGTGTAGTAACTTTTTATTCTTACTTCAATACAGAACCTAAGGGTGAATATGTTATAAGCGTATGTATGGGTACTGCATGTTTCGTAAGAGGTGCTGGAGATGTAGTAAGCGAATTACAGCAGAAATTAGATATAAAGGTTGGAGAAACTACCAAAGATGGAAAATTCACTTTAGATGTATTGCGTTGCGTTGGCGCTTGTGGCCTTGCACCTGTTGTTACTGTAAATGATAAAGTATATGGTCATTTTACCAAAGATAGAGTTTCTAAATTGTTAGAAGAGTATGGCGAATAGGAGGAATTATACCTTGAATAAAATAAAATCTTTTGAAGAATTAAAAAAATATCATAAAGATTGCAAAAATTTAGTAGCAATAAAGCAAGTTTCTCATGAGGCTGAATTAGCTGCAGAGAATAAGAGATGTAAACGTTCAATATCAGTTTGTGCCGGTACAGGCTGTAAATCTGCAGATAGCTATCAAATAGTTGAAAATTTAAAGCATGAAATCAAAACTGCAGGCCTTGAAAATGAAGTACAGGTAAGCTTAACAGGTTGTTTCGGATTTTGTGAACAAGGTCCTATCATTAATATAAATCCTGACAACGCCTTTTATGTTCATGTTAAACCTGAAGACGCAAAAGAAATTGTAGAAAGTCATCTACTGCAAGGGAAAATTATTGAAAGACTTTTATTTATAGAACCTACTCTTCAAAAAAGAGTTAAAAGACAAGATGAAATGTCATTTTATAAAAAACAAAAGAGAATTGCACTAAGAAATTGCGGACTTATAAATCCTGAAGATATTGAAGAAGCTATCGGAGAAAAAGCTTATTTAGCATTAGGAAAAGTTCTTACCGAAATGACTCCTGATGATGTTATAAAAATTATTAGTGATTCAGGGCTTCGTGGACGTGGAGGCGGCGGATTCCCTACAGGAACAAAATGGGGATTTGCAAAAAAATATGAAAGCTCTAAAAAATATATAATCTGTAATGCAGATGAAGGTGATCCAGGTGCATTTATGGATCGTTCCATACTTGAAGGAGACCCTCACAGTGTATTAGAAGCAATGGCAATAGCAGGTTATGCCATAGGTGCTAATGAAGGAAATATATACATTAGAGCTGAATATCCTCTTGCAGTTTACAGATTAGAAATCGCTATAAAGAAAGCTCATGAGTATGGACTTTTAGGCGAAAATATTTTAGGTACAGATTTTAGCTTTAATATAAATATTAAATACGGCGCTGGTGCCTTTGTATGTGGTGAAGAAACGGCTTTAATTCACTCCATAGAAGGAAAAAGAGGAGAACCTACGAACAAGCCTCCATTCCCTGCTGAAAGGGGATTGTGGGACAAGCCTACCTGTGTAAATAACGTAGAAACTTTAGCCTTAGTTCCTGCAATTATCAACGAAGGTCCTGGCTGGTTTAGTTCCATTGGTACAGAAACCTCTAAAGGAACAAAGGTCTTTGCTCTAGCTGGAAAAATAAATAATGTAGGTCTTGTGGAAGTGCCTATGGGAACTACCTTAAGAGAAATAATATACGATATTGGCGGCGGTATAAAAAATGGTCGTAAATTTAAATCCGTCCAAACTGGTGGTCCTTCTGGTGGATGTATCCCTGTTGACCATTTAGATACTAAAATCGATTATGAATCCTTATCTAATATAGGTTCCATGATGGGTTCTGGTGGAATGATTGTAATGGATGAAGATAACTGTATGGTTGATATAGCTAAATTTTATCTTGAGTTTACTGTAGATGAATCCTGTGGAAAATGTACTCCTTGTAGAATAGGAAACAAAAGACTTTTAGAAATGCTTACAAAAATTACTGAAGGAAAAGGTACTGAAGAGGACTTAGTTGATCTTAAGGAACTTGCCCAAACCATAAAAGATACTTCCCTTTGCGGTCTTGGACAAACTGCTCCTAATCCAATACTTAGTACAATGAAATATTTCTATGATGAATATGAAGCTCATGTAAAAGAAAAAAGATGTCCTGCAGGAGTTTGTAAGAACTTACTTCGCTATGAAGTTACAGATAAATGTATAGGTTGCACAAAATGTGCAAGAGTATGTCCTACTTCATGCATTGAAGGAAAAGTAAAGGACAAGCATAAAATTATGCAAGATAAATGTATAAAATGTGGAAGCTGCTTTAGCGCCTGCCCTGTGGGTGCAATAATAAGAAAGTAGACTTAACGAAAAGAGGTGTGAAGTTTGAGTTTAGTTAATATTACTATAAACAATAAGGATTTTCAGGTTCAAGAAGGAACTACTATATTAAATGCCGCTAAGGAACTTAACATAAATATACCTACTTTATGTCATTTTCATCTTCACGATAATAAAACTGAAAATCATCCTGGTTCTTGTCGTGTATGTGTAGTTGAAGTAGAAGGAAGAAGAAATCTAGCTCCTGCTTGCTGTACTCCTATAACCCCTGGTATGGTAGTTAAAACCAACTCCATAAAAGCTATAAAAGCAAGAAGAACTATGGTAGAACTTCTACTATCAGATCATCCGCAAGATTGTCTTCTTTGCGAAAAAAATACGGACTGTGAACTTCAAAAACTTGCAGCCGAAATGGGAATACGTGAAATTAAATACAAAGGAGAAAAATCTAAATATCCAGTAGATAATTCTAGCTACTCAATAGTTCGTGATTTAGATAAATGCATACTTTGCAGAAGATGTGTAACTATGTGTAACAAGGTTCAAACTGTTGGGGTTTTATCCGCTATAGATAGAGGTTTTGAAACAATAATAGCTCCAGCCTTTTCAGCTCCTATGCTCGAAACTAACTGTACATTTTGTGGCCAATGCGTAGCAGTATGTCCAACTGGCGCTCTTACAGAAGCAAATAATACTTCTAAGGTTTGGAATGTATTAAATAATGAAAAGAAGACAGTTATAGTTCAAACAGCTCCAGCAGTACGTGCTGCACTTGGTGAAGAATTTGGACTAGAACCTGGCACAGCAGTTACTGGTAAGATGGTTGCAGCTTTAAGATCTCTTGGATTTGACCAAGTATTTGATACAGATTTTGCCGCTGACTTAACTATAATGGAAGAAGCTTCTGAGTTAATTCACAGACTTGAGCATGGTGGAACTCTTCCTATGCTTACTAGTTGTTGCCCTGGATGGATTAATTTCTTTGAGCATCAATTTCATGATCTTTTAGATATACCATCGAGCTGTAAATCACCTCAGCAGATGTTTGGTGCTATAGCTAAAACATACTTTGCTCAAAAGATGGGAATTGATCCTAAAAACCTAGTAGTAGTTTCAGTTATGCCTTGCCTTGCTAAAAAATATGAAGCTGCAAGACCTGAAATGGGTACTAACGGAATTCCAGATGTAGACTTAGTTATAAGTACTCGTGAACTTGCTAAGATGATTAAAGAAGCTGGAATAGACTTTAACTCTTTAGATGAAGAAAACTTCGATAGTCCATTAGGAGAATCCACAGGTGCTGGAGTAATATTTGGAACTACAGGTGGAGTTATGGAGGCAGCTCTTAGAACTGCTTATGAATGGATTACAGGAGAAGAATTAGCTGACGTTGAATTTGCTAATGTACGTGGTGCTGAAGGAATACGTGAAGCTACTATCTCTATTAAAGATACTGAAGTAAAAGTTGCTATGGCAAGCGGTCTTGGAAATGCACGTGAACTTCTTCAAAAAATAAGGGAAGGAAAAGAGCACTATCACATGATAGAAATAATGGCTTGTCCTGGCGGGTGTATCGATGGTGGTGGCCAGCCATACATTAGAGGTAATACAGATATTATTAAAAAGAGACGAGTTGCTCTTTATACAGAAGATAGAAATAAAACTTTAAGAAAGTCTCATGAAAATCCATTTATTCAGGAACTATATAAAGACTTCTTAGGAAAACCTTATGGAGAAAAAGCTCATGAGCTTCTTCATACAACTTATATTAAAAGAAAATAAAAATATACTGAATGCCAACTTTCCATATTAGTTGGCATTCAGCTTTTTTCTATATTGAATAACTTAACATACTAGAATACAAATATTAAGATTACTCATTTCCCCTTTAATATGCCGCTTCCTTTAGTTCTTTTACAAACTTAGTTGCAATTTCTACTTCTTTACCTTGATTTTCAGCAATGAGTTTTACTAAGGCACTACCTACTATAACTCCATCACAATGCTCTTTATATTTTTTAACCATGGAAGCATCAGATATACCAAATCCCAAGGCTACAGGAATATCACTAAATGTTTTTACTGTTTCCATATATTCTTTTAAATCAGTATTTATGTTATTTCTCACTCCTGTTACTCCATTTACAGAGACACAGTATACAAAGCCTCTTCCACCTTCTATTATAGCTCCTATTCTCTCCTTAGAGGTTGGTGCTACCATTGGTATTAGGTGAATATTTTGCTCTAGTGCATAATTGCTTATTTCTCCTCTTTCCTCTAGAGGTAAATCTGGTATTATTAAACCATCTATCCCTACCTCACTACATTGAGATAAAAATTTTTCTATACCATATTTGAATATACAATTATAATATACAAGGTATAGAACCGGAACTTGTGAAGAACTTACTCTTATTTTCTTTACTGCGTCCATTATATTTTCTATATTTGACCCTTGTGATAAAGATCTTTGGGAAGATGCCTGAATAACTTCGCCATCTGCTATTGGATCTGAATAAGGAATTCCTAATTCTATTATGTCTGCTCCTGACTTTTCCATTGCCAAAACCAATTCAACTGTAGTCTCTAAATCAGGATCCCCTGCAGTTATAAAGGTTATTAAAGCCTTTTCATCTTTCTTTTTTAATTGTTGAAATTTATCATCTATTCTATTCATAATGTAACCCCCATTTCCTTTGCCACTGTGTCTATATCCTTATCTCCTCTACCAGAAAGGCATACTACTATAATTTTATCTTTATCTAAAGTTTTAGCCAGTTTCATTGCATAAGCTACAGCATGAGAGCTTTCTATAGCAGGTATAATCCCTTCTATTTGAGAAAGTGCTTTAAAAGCATCTAAAGCTTCCTTATCTGTTGCTGGAACATATTGTGCTCTATTAATATCCTTTAAATAAGCATGTTCTGGGCCTACTCCTGGATAATCTAAGCCTGCAGAAATAGAATATACAGGCATTATTTGTCCGTTATTGTCTTGAAGAACATAAGTCTTCATACCATGAATAACACCTATAGAACCTTTTGTAATAGTAGCTGCATGCATATCTGTATCAACACCTAATCCTGCTGCTTCTGCACCTATAAGTTTTACATCCTTATCTTCAACAAAAGGATAGAACATACCCATGGAGTTACTTCCTCCACCTACACAAGCTATTACGTAATCTGGTAATCTATTTTCCTTTTGCAATATTTGTACTCTTGTTTCATCGCCTATAACTCTTTGAAAATCTCTTACCATAGTTGGATAAGGATGTGGTCCCATTGTTGAGCCTATAACGTAGAAAGTATTTTCAATATTTGCTACCCAATCTCTCATAGCTGCATTTACTGCATCTTTAAGAGTTCCAGTACCGCTAGTTACTGAATTAACTTTAGAACCAAGTATCTTCATTTTAAACACATTAAGTGCTTGTCTTGTTATATCCTCTTCTCCCATGAAAATCTCACATTCTAGACCAAACATAGCTGCAATAGTTGCTGTAGCTACTCCATGTTGCCCTGCTCCTGTTTCTGCTATTATTCTCTTTTTTGCCATTCTCTTTGCTAATAATACTTGCCCTAAAACATTATTTATTTTATGAGCTCCTGTATGATTTAAATCTTCTCTTTTTAAGTAAATTTTTGCTCCACCACAGGTCTTGCTTAAATTTTCTGCATAGTAAAGAGGTGTTTCTCTTCCACTATACTCTTTTAAATAATACCTATACTCTTCCATAAACTTTTCATCTGCTATAGCTTTATTATATTCTTCTTCTAATTCTAATAAAGCTTTCATTACTGTTTCAGGAACATACTGTCCACCAAATATTCCGAATCTTCCTTTCATACTGTTTCCCTCACTTTTTTTATAAATTCTTTTATTTTATCAAAATCCTTAAAGCCTTCTATTTCAACACCACTGGATACATCTACTATATTAGGGTTCACTTTACTTATTCCTTCCTTAACATTATTACTATTAAGTCCGCCAGCTAAAATAAACTTTTTATTTACTTTAAAATTTGAAATTATATCCCAATTAAAACTCTCTCCAGTTCCTCCTATTCTTCCTAATACTCTTGAGTCCAATAATATTCCATCTGCTTTATATTTATTGATTTCTTTTAAGTCTTCCTTACTAGTTACACCTAAAGCCTTCCAAACTTCATAATCCTTAAAACAACTCATATATTCATTATCTTCTTTACCATGAAATTGCAGTACATCAAGTTTTAAAGTAGAAGCTATCTTTTCTACTTCTGAAATCTCCTTATCTACAAATATCCCAACGGTTTTAATGTTTTTATCCAGTTTTTCAACCAAATTTTTTCCCCATTCTGAGGTAATTTCTCTAGAACTTTTAGTAAAGACAAAGCCAATATAATCTGGTTTTAATTCATTAACATATTTTATATCTTCTTCTCTCTTCAAACCGCACACCTTTATCTTAACCATTACTCTCTTGCCCCTTCTAAAAATCGCTCTAACCTTTCTATATCTTCAATATTTCTCATAAACGTTTCACCAATAAGTACTGCTGATACTCCTAAACTTTTTAAGTATCTTATATCTTCTGAGGTTTTTATAGAGCTTTCAGAAACTACAACTTTGTGCTTAGGGATATACTTTATAAGCTTTTCTGTAGTTGTTAAATCTTCTTTGAAAGTTTTTAAATCTCTATTGTTAATTCCTATTATTTCCCCTCCGCTTTTTAATGCTTCTTCTACTTCTTCTTCATTATGAACTTCAATTAAAACATGAAGTCCAATGTAAGTAGCCAAATCATAATAATCTTTTAGTCTCCCAGGCAATAGTGCTGCAATTAATAAAATCGCATCGGCACCAATAGCTTTTGCTTGATATATTTGATAAGGATCTATGATAAAATCCTTCCTTAATATTGGCTTAGAATTAACAGCTTTAGTTATTTCTATAAAACTATCCTTCCCTTTGAAAAATTCCTGCTCTGTTAATACAGATATAGCATTAACTTTTATTTTTCCATAAATCTTTGCAATAGCTTCTACATCAAAATCCTCTTTTATAATTCCTTTTGAAGGTGAAGCTTTTTTTATCTCTGCTATAACAGATATCTCCTCACCTTGTAAGGCTTCTTTAAAATTTTTTATGATTTTTCCATGAGATAATTCTATCCATTTTTCTATAGGAATTTCTTTTTCTTCTTTTTCAAGCTGTAGCTTTTTATTTTCTACTATTTTATCTAGTATCATGATGCCAGCTCCTTACTACACTTCACAAGTTCTTGTAATTTTTCTAGTGCCTTTCCGCTATCTATTAAATCAGCTGCCATCTTTAATCCTTCTTCAAAAGAATCAATAACTTTTCCAACATATAAAGCTGTAGCAGAGTTTAATAAAACTATATCTCTCTTATACCCTTTAGCTCCTTGGAATATTTCCTTTATTATTTCTGCATTTTCCTTAGCATCACCACCTGCTAACTCTTCCATATTACAAAGCCTCATACCATAGTCTTCAGGATTTATAATATAATCTATTACTTTACCATTCTTTAATTCACTGACAGTAGTAGTAGTAGTTAATGTAATTTCATCTAATCCATCATTACCATGAACTATCATAGCTGCTTCTCTTCCTAATTTTAATAAAACCTCTGCTATAGGATGAGTTAAATTCTTATCAAAAACCCCCATTACTTGAGATTTAATATTCCCTGGATTACAGATAGGCCCAAGTATATTAAATATAGTTCTTGCTTCTAGTTCTTTTCTTACAGGCGCTGCGTTTTTCATGGCTACATGATATTTTTGAGCAAAGAGAAAAGTCATACCCGTTTTCTCCAGACATTGTTTTGAGCTTTCAAAATCAAGATTTATATTAAACCCTAGCTCTGCTAATACATCCGCACTACCACTTTTACTGGATACTGCTCTATTACCATGTTTTATTACTTTAACCCCACCAGCTGTCGCAACTATTGCCACGGCTGTAGATATATTAAAGGTTCTTCCTCCATCTCCTCCAGTACCACAGGTATCTATTGTATTTTCTAGTTTAGTATCAAAAGCTATAGCATTTTTCTTCATAGCCTTTGCACAACCAGTAATTTCTTCTATAGTTTCACCTTTCATTCTTAACCCTACTAAAAAAGCTGAAATTTGAGAGGGAGTAGCTGTTCCTGTCATAATGTCATTCATTGCTTCTTCTGCTTCAATTATTGAAAGATTTTCTTTAGATATAACTTTTTTAATACTTTCCTTTAACATTTATGACCCTCCTATATTTCTAATTCTGTTCATAACAATCATCAATTGCTAATACATTCATAACAAAATTTTTCAACATCTCAGAGCCGTATTCTGTAAGAATAGACTCTGGATGAAATTGCAGTCCATATATTGGATATTGCTTATGTTTAAGTCCCATTATAACTCCGTCTTCTGTTTCAGCCGTAACTTCTAATTCTTGTGGTAATGAAGCTTTTTCCACAATTAAAGAATGGTATCTCATCACCTTAAAATTTTCTTTTAATCCCTTGAAAAGCCCCTGTCCATTATTTTTTATAAAAGATGTCTTCCCATGCATTATTTTATCTGCCTCTAATACTTTACCATTAAAAGCATAGCCTATAGCTTGATGTCCCAAGCATATTCCAAGGATAGGGATAGTTTTACCATATTCCTTAATCACCTCTACAGATATTCCTGATTTTTCCGGAGTTCCTGGTCCTGGAGAAATAATAATTCCTTTTACATCTAATTTTTTTATATCTTCAACCTTTATTTCATCATTTCTTACTACTTTAATATTGGGATATATTTCTCCAATCATTTGATATAAGTTAAAAGTAAATGAATCGTAATTATCTATTAATAAAAGCATTTAAATCACCTCTCTCAAAGCTCTTGCCTTATTTAAAGTTTCTTTGTATTCCATTTCTGGAACAGAATCATATACTATTCCTGCCCCAGCCTGTACATAAGCATAGTTATCTTTAATAACTAAAGTTCTTATTGCTATACATACATCCATATTTCCATCATAGGAAAAGTATCCCAAAGCACCAGAATATAGTACCCTCTTTATCTTTTCTAATTCATCTATTATCTCCATAGCTCTTATTTTAGGAGCTCCTGAAACCGTGCCTGCTGGTAGGCACGCTATTAAAGCATCAAAACAATCTAACCCTTCTTTAAGTTTTCCAGACACCGTTGAAACTATATGCATTACATGGGAATAGTGATCTACCTCCATAAATCTATTAACTTTTACAGAACTAAATTCACTTATTTTCCCAATGTCATTTCTACCTAAATCTACTAGCATTATGTGCTCAGCTACTTCCTTTTCATCTTTTAGTAGTTCTTCTTCTAAAGTCTTATCTTCCTCATCAGTTCTTCCCCTTGGTCTTGTTCCTGCAATTGGGTTTGTTGTAACAATACCTTCTTGAACACTTACTAGGCTTTCTGGTGAAGAACCAACTACTTGGAAACCATCAAATTCAATATAAAAAAGATACGGCGATGGATTCGCACTTCTAAGCCTTCTATATATTTCAAAAGCATTAGAATTAGTTTTTACATAAAGCCTTTGTGAAAGTACTACTTGGAAAATATCACCTTTTCTAATATATTCCTTAGCCTTTTCTACCATATTGCAGTATTCTTTTTCAGTTAGGTTCGAAGAAAATTCTTGATTTTCTGATAATGACAATGGGAATTTGCCTTCAAATTTCTTTGTAGCTTCATTTAATTTATTAAGCCTTATATATATTTCATCATAATCTTTATCTTCCTTTTGAACATTATAAATATAATAAATCTTGTGCCTATAATGGTCATAACATATAACGGTTTTATAAAAAGTTAACGCAGCTTCAGGAATATCTATTTCTTTGACATTATTATCTGGAAGCATTTCATATTGTCTTATAACATCATAGCCTACATATCCTATAGCTCCTCCACTAAACGGAATTTTAGAACCTAAAGGATTATAATTTACCTTTAATAACTCCTTTAAAACCTCTAATACTTTACCTTTTTTATTCTCTATCTCATCCTTATTTTTTCTTATTGTTATATTATCTTTATTACTTGTAATAGTCATATAAGGTTCTGCCCCAATAAAAGAATATCTTCCACATTGTTTATCATTAAATACACTCTCTAATAAACACCGATTACTGCCTTTAAGACTATAAAAAATGTTTATCGGTGTCACTTCATCACCATTAGCTTCTAAAACAACTGGGAAAACCGCTCCTTCCTTTTTTAACTTTTCAAACTGTTCTTTAGTAATGTTAATCATAATGTCCCCCTCCTTTATAAACAAAAAAAGCCACTTCGTCCAAATAATGGGACGAAGTGGCCGTGGTACCACCCATATTAATTTTACATTACAGTAGCACATTTATAAAATAAAAAACACTTCATCCCTGCTAGGACGAAGTGTTGCACTCGTTATGCCACCTAAATATAAAATCATCTTTATCAGATACAGATTTTCTCGATATCCTATCCTTTTAACGGTGGATTCCCGGATAATGCTACTATAGGCAATTGCAATTTAAACCTAATTGGCATTTCATCTCACAGACCCATTCAATATAGACTACAGTACCTGGCTTGCACCACCCCAGATTCGCTAAAACTAAACTTCCATATCTACTCTTTCTGATCATTGACTGTAATCCAATTCTAAATCACAGTCAGTATAATGTCAACAGGTTTTTAATTTTTTTATAATTTATCATCTTGAATGTTATAAACATCTCAAATATCATTAATCAATTAATTCAATTATTAAAACATATACCTAATTTAATTATTATTTAGTATTTATATCTCCTTCACTTCTACTTTTTTCCCGAGCTCCACCATTATATCTCTAAGTTCCTTTATTAGTTTTAATTTTATACTTAGCTCTTTTGGAAAGTCATCCTTTTTATGGGCAGGATTTGTAGCTTTTCCTATCCATAAAGTTAAATGCGTACATTCATTTATAAGTATTCTTGTAAGTTTTGAAGCCCCATCTTCTCCAATTATCTTCATTCCTTTATTTCCATTATCGAAATTATCTTTATATTTTTTAATATTTTCTATGGCTCTATTTAATGTAACTACTCCTTCAGTTATTAGATCTATTCCTTCCATTCTCCCTGTTGGTGGTACCCCATTATATATTTTTTCTGTACTTATCTTAATTTTTCTTTTAAGCTCCCTTGCTGCAATATTTCCCGCAGTTCCTCCACATATTATTTTTTTACCTCGAGATTTCATAAATTCTTTTATAAGCTTTGAATCTACTTCTTTATTTAATGGAGGTCCTGTAAATAAATCTACATATTTAGGCATTACCGCTTTAATAGTAACTACTGTGGCATCATCATAGCATCTTCCGCCATATAAACTGTAGGTTATATCTATTAAATCCTCTGTTGTGCTTTTTGCATCAATTTGATCTGATATGCTTCTTTCTAGGTAATCTCTTATATTATCTATGCTCCAATTCATATTCATTGTATTTCCTGGTCCTGCATTTACAACTCCATCACTTAATATAACAATGGCATCTCCTTCTTTAATATAAAATCTACTTTCCACGATTTTTTTTTCATTTATAACAATTTCTTTTTTAGGCATATCCATGCGGCTTCCTGATCTTACAAGTATAAATGATGGGTTTTCATACTCAACTAAATATGTTTCTCCGTCTTCGTATATCTGCACTAAAGTAAACGTAGCATATGCTATGTTTCTTTCTTTACAAATCGGTAGTGTATTTACTACGGTATCCATAGTTTCGTATATATCAGCTCCCCCTTTTAACATTGTAGATGTTATCTTTGCTGTAAGCGTTGCTAAAATGTTAGCTTTGACTCCGCTTCCTAAACCATCTGCCATAACTACTATAAGTCTGTCCTTAAGTCTTACAACCTGTACTATATCTCCACAAAGCTCTTCATTATATTTAACAAGGCTTTGAAATGCAACATCGAAAAAAAGACTCATCTAATTTCACCTTCTTCCCCCTCTACAACCTTTTTAAGCTTTGTAAGTATAAGCTTTGTTTCTGCAGTGGTTTCTCCTAAAAGACTTGCTATTTCCTGAGCTACCCTCATTTGTTTTTCTATGACTTCTTGAGCTGCATTCAATGTATTCTCCTTAACTTTAACTAGAGCCTGTCTTTTCTTCTCTTCCTCCATAACATTTACCATTATTGCAAGTATCAAATCTTCCTTTTCTAAATACACTATACTCTCTATAAGCACTGCATTATATTTGAAAAGTACAACTCTCTTAGCTTTTATGCTATCCATTGTTTCTTTTACATACATAAAATCTTCATCTTGCATAAGCGCAGATATTGGCTTATCCTTTATATTTTCATTTTTTACGAGGAAAAGCTGCTCTCCCGCTGGATTTATTTCCTTTATATTTAGTTCACCGTCTAGTAATATCATTATTGCATTTGAGTTTTTAAATATCATATTAGTAATTTTTTCAGCCTTGTTTCGCATATAATGAAGGCACATAGTAGGTTCTGACATATTTTCATATATAGCAATTGCCTTATCTTTACAGGTATCATATCCACATACCCCGCAATTTAATTCATCATCTGGGCTAAACTTACCCATACTTTTCATTATTGCCTTTAAATATTCTTCATGTGGATTATTTTTCCCTAAGGATTCATCTTTAAATTCACAGTAAAAATCAATGTCATCTTTAACTATATAATCACCACTTTTAGTAGGCTCCTCTTTGCTCTCAATATAACTTTTAACTCTTGAAAGTCTTTTAAAATATCCATTATTCCCTTTTATACTGCTCGGACCTCCGATGCAGCTTCCTGAGCAAGCACTAACTTCTAAAAGTACATTTGTTATTTCTCCTTTAGACAAAGAATCAAAAACCTCCATACACTCTTCTAACCCTGAAACAGATATTTTCTGAAACCCACGGGTATTATCTATTTCTCCAATAGCATTTAAAATACCACCCGTGATAGGATAATATCTAGAATCATTTGAAGAAACATTATAAAACTCTTGACTATCTATATCTTCTAAGTTTATTTTTTCCTCATTCATCCAATTCAAGACTTCTTCATAAGTTAGAACTCCATCTACATTTTCATTTTCATCTTTATCTGCTTCTATCTTTTTTGCAGTACAAGGGCCTATAAACACCACAAAGCTATCCTGCCCATAAACATCCTTCAATATCTTTCCAGAGGCTGTCATAGGAGTTACCACAGGTATTATATAAGGTATTAATGTTGGATAATATTTTTGCACTAAGTAATTCGCTGATGGACAACAGGTAGATATATATATTTCCTTTTTATTCTCCTTAATATATTTTTTGTATTCCTGCGTCACTCTTTCCGCCCCTAGAGAGGTTTCTGTAGCAACTTCAATTCCAAGCTTTTTTAATGCTCCTATGAACTTTTTATAGTCTGCGTCAATATACCCTGCAAAGGATGGAGCAAGCGATGCTATAATTCTTTTTTTTGAGCTTATTGCACTTTTAACTTTATCCAGATCGCTTTCTATATATCTTGCATTTTGTGGGCATATAACAAGACAATGAGAACATCCAATGCATCTTTTTTCCACTATTTCAGCTTGTTCATTTTTAAATCTTATAGCTTTAACAGGACATGTCCTTAAACATTTATAACAATTTTTACAGTTAGCCGTAGAAAAATTCATATGAGCCATTTATTATTCCTCCTGATAATTAAAAATATATAATTATAAATCAAAAATTTTTATATTTTTTGTTTTTTCTTTATATTAATTCCACATACTAATTTTACAATAAATACACCATGTATTCTATAGGTTGTAAATATTGTAATTTTACCAAATATATGATTTAATATATATACTATTTAATTGGAAAGGACTGTTATATTTAATGAATGATTCCCCCAGTATTTTACCTGATTTGTTGTTTATTTTAGTACTTGTACTTATAAATGCATTTTTTGCCGCTTCTGAAATGGCAATAGTGTCTATAAATAAAAATAAAATTACTCGTATGGCGGAAGATGAAGATAATTCTAAGGCAAAACTTCTTTTAAAGTTAACTAATGAGCCTAGTAAATTTCTAGCAACTATTCAAGTTGGTATAACTGTAGCAGGATTTTTGGCCAGTGCTTCTGCTGCCACAAAGCTTTCTGCACCTTTAACTAAGATTCTTAACAATTTAAATATTCCTGGAAGCTCTAATATTGCTTTAATAATTGTAACAATACTTCTTTCATATATAACACTAGTATTTGGAGAACTTTTACCAAAGAGAATAGCTCTTCAAAATTCGGAAAATATTGCTTTATCTGTGATAAAACCTATAGTTTATTTTTCGAAAGCAGCGCTTCCTTTTGTTAAAATACTCACTTTTTCTACTAGCGTACTAGGACGATTATTTGGAATAAATAGCGATAATATCGAAGAAGATGTTTCAGTTGAAGAAATAAAGATGATGATAGAGGTCGGTCAAGAAACTGGTGTTATAAATGAAACTGAAAAAGAAATGATAAATGGCATATTTGATTTTGACGATACTTTAGCAAAGGAAATTATGACTCCAAGAACTAATGTATTTGCCGTAGATTTAACTGCGCCTACTGAAGATGTTTTAGATAAGATATTGGAAGAGAAATACTCAAGAGTTCCAGTATATGAAGAAGATGTAGATAATATAATAGGCATACTCTACGTTAAGGACTTATTCTTTGGGCTAAGACATAATAAATTCCTAGCTGAAGATTTAACAAAACTTTTAAGACCTGCTTATTTTGTACCTGAAACTAAACCTATAGATGTACTTTTTAAAGAAATGCAAAAGGACAAAACCTATATGACAATACTTATAGATGAATACGGTGGATTTTCAGGTATTGTTACTATGGAAGATTTATTAGAAGAAATAGTGGGAAATATATTCGATGAATATGATGAAATGCATATGAGTATTACTAAAATTGATCCAAATACATATATGATAGATGGACTTTTATCTATAGACGAAATAAATGAAGTATTTCATTTAAATTTACCTACAGATAATGCAGATACTATAGGAGGATTTGTGGTAAATTTATTAGGAGCTATGCCTAACGATAATGAAATAGTAGAATATGAAAATATAACATTTAAAATTGAAAAAGCAGAAGATAAACGAATTAAGACCTTAAAGATTACAATCAGTTAATTTAAATTATTCTTTATATTTACTAACATTAGATGTATAATCTAATTGAGGGATAAACTTCCTATTAATTCAAAAATTAGTAGGAAGTAATTTTTTATAAACATAAAGGAGAGATTATATTATGAAAAAAATTAAGGCTTTAGTGGCATCAGCTACCCTAGCGGTAATGCTTAGTGTTACTTGTACAAGCCCTGCTAGTGCTAAAGTAGAAAATAGACTTGGTGGAGAGAACCGCTATGCCACTGCTTATGCTATTGCTGAAAACTTTAATAATGCTGCAAATTCCTTAGACAATGTAGTAATAGCAAGTGGTGAAGGATTTGCTGATGCATTAAATGGAAGTTTACTTGCTAAAAATCTAAATTCACCTCTTCTTCTTATGGGAAAGACTGAAAAAGATAACAACTATGCATTTGATTATATTCAAAAGTATTTAAAAGCTTCAGGTAAAGTATATATCCTTGGAGGAACTGCAAGTGTAAATACTGAAATAGAAAATAAAATCAAAACTCTAGGATATAACGTAGAAAGATTGGCTGGAAATAGTAGATTTGAAACAAATAGTAACATTCTAAGTAAGCTTTCTGTCAAAGAAGGTACTCCTGTATTTATAGTAAATTCCAATGCTTTTGCTGATGCATTAAGTATCTCTAGTATATCAGCTATAAAGGGATATCCTATTATTATGAGTACTAAAGATTCTATTTCTGATACTATAAAATCACAACTTAATAAGATAAAACCTTCCAAGGTTTATATAATCGGTGGAGAAAGTATGCTTTCTTCTAAAATAATTTCACAGGTACAAGCTATTAATCCTTCGTTAACTGATACTGATATAGTAAGAATTTCAGGTAATACTAAATATCTTACTAATTTAGCAGTATGTAATGCATTTAATTTAGATACTAATAATGCTGTAATAGCTTCTGGAGAGAACCTCTCTGATGCTTTAGCTGGAAGTGTCTTAGCCGCTAAATTAAATGCTCCAATAATTCTTTCAAATGGCAAGGACTTTAGTTCACAAACTCAATATTTAAGTGGTACAACTTACACTTCTCAATATATCCTTGGAGAAATAGGTTCTATAAGTAAATCCATTGAAGACACTTTAAATCAACCTACTCCAAATACAAAAGAGGGCCAAACATTTTGGAGTAAATTAAGCGAAGCAAAACAAATGCAATCTGTAGAAGCTTCCTCTAATACAGCAATAAGCTTTTCAGCTTCTGGTTTATCCTCAGAAATGCAGGAAGGCTACAATCAAATGGTATCTATGATCGGCAATAAGATAGATTTTACCTCTAATGTTAAAGTTAATTCTCCAACTAAAACTACAGTTAAAGAAGAAGTAAGAAGTACAGTAAAATTTGGTGGAATGATGGGTGCTATGCCTGCACAAGAAACTTTAATGTGGCTTGATTACTCAAGTAACAATATGAAAATGCTTTATAAGCTTCCTAAGGAAACGATAGCGCCAATAGCAGAATCTGATCCAAATATGGCAGCTCTTAAAGATAAAGACTACCTAATACTTGATTTCAATAAAATGGGACAAATGTCTGATCCTAAAGAAACTACTATAGACTTTGAAAAGTTAAATAAAGTCGTTGAAGAATTTACTCCTCAAATAGAAGCCTTAGCCAAAGAATATACTTTAGGTTACAAACCTAACCTTAACATAATTTCAAAGCTATCAGATGTAACTAAAACACCTGATGGAAGAAATGCTGAAGTTTATAGACTTACACTAAATAATAGCACTTTATCTTCACTTATGAGCTATACCGGAAATAACGCTTTAAACTTTATACAAAAGGATGCTGTTAAAGAGTTTATAGTATCATATATGAACGCTATTACTGATGCTATGCCTACCCCTGAAGGTGAAGCTAAGCCTGATTTCAAAGTTGAAATGGATAACTTAATATCAAGTATGCCATATGTAAGTTTGCAATACAGTAATTTTGTAAATAAACTATCTTCATTAGAATTATTAGGCAGCAAAGGTATCTCCATAGATTATTACTTAAATGAAAACGGCCATGCTATATATGAAACTGGATCTATGGATTTAAAAGTTGATTTAGCTAAGTTTAGTGCATTATCTCCAGAACCATCATCTGCTTTAAAAGGTGTATTAAACTTAAACGTAAACTTTAATACAAACCTAACTAAAATCAACGAAACTGTAGACATTAATATACCAGCATTAAATGATAAAAACTCTATAGACTTTGTAGATTTAATGAACATGATGTATGCACCTATAGAAGTAGAAGATGGAACTGAAATAAAGTAGTATATCGTAAATTATAATTTTTAATGAAAGTCATCTATTAGATGGCTTTCTATTTTTTGTTTACAATGATATATTTAAAGATATTTCATATTTTACTCCACCATTTTTTATTTTTAGGATATAATAAAAATGCAAAGCATTTTAAAATCGCTACTCTCTGATCCCTAGTCTCTAAATTTTAGTTTAATACTAGATACTACATAAGCCAATAAATTACCTTAGTAGATAGTAATATATACATAACGATTAGCGACTAGAGACTAGCAACTATAAAACAAATTGTCTATTATAAACTTAAATTATAAAAATTTAATATAAAGGGAGAGTTAGAAAATGTTTGTAAATACTGGTGAAGAATTAGTAAAAGTATGCGATGAAAAAAACATAAGCATATGGGAGTATGCCTTAGAAGCAGAAAGTGAAGAAAGTGGACTTTCTCAGGATGTTATATTTGAAAAAATGAGAAAAAACTTTCAGGTCATGATAAACTCATCAAATGAAGCTCTTCATACAGAAGTAATATCTGTAAGTGGCCTTATTGGAGGCGATGCTCATAGACTCTATAAATATTCTCAAGGCAGCTTAAGTCTTACAGGAGAGTTTGTAACTAAAGCCATGGCCCGTGCTCTTTCTTCTTCTGAGGTAAATGCTGCTATGGGTAAAATAGTCGCATGTCCTACTGCAGGCTCCTGCGGAATCCTTCCAGCCGCTATAATTTCTGCTGGTGAAAAGTTAAATAAAAGTGAAGATGATATGATAAAAGCCCTATTTACAGCTTCTACAGTAGGAGTAATCATAGCTAAAAATGCCAGCGTATCTGGAGCCGAAGGTGGCTGCCAGGCAGAATGTGGCTCGGCAGCTGCTATGGCTTCTGCAGCAATAGTTGAAATGATGGGTGGTACTCCTAGTCAGAGTTTACACTCATCTACGATTTGCATTCAAAATATAATGGGACTTGTATGTGATCCAGTTGCAGGGCTTGTAGAAGTTCCTTGCGCCCTAAGAAATGCAAATGGTGTAGTAAATGCTTTAACATCTGCAGACATGGCTATGGCAGGCATTAAAAGTGTTATTCCTTTTGATGAAACCATTGCTGCTATGTATAAAGTTGGGAGACAGCTTCCTATGGAACTCAGAGAAACAGCCTTAGGAGGCATTGCTGATACTCCTACAGGTCAAAGATTAAAAGAACAGATTTTGAAATAGGAGCTAGATACTAGCTCCCCATTTTCTTTTAAACTTACGTTTTATCTTTAAAAAGTGCTCCATATCATCTAAAAATTCAAATAATGATGCTCTGTTTTCAAATTCCTCCCGAGTTGTTGGAAGAGGCATTGCTCTAAATATACTTTTTAATTTATATAAATCCTTTATGAGTTTTTCTGCAGTGTTTTCTTCATATATTGAACGTGCTACTTTTTCCGTAAAATCTGCTATCATAATGGTTTGTTCATAGGTTTCAAAAAACTTTCTAAAACTCTTTATCATTCTTTTTATAACTTCAAACTGCCTTATTCTCATTTCCATATACTTTACATAATAGCTCATATCTTTTGTAAAATAATTATTCAAATTATCATAGGCACGTGATCTAGCATTATTTAATTTCTTTTCAAAACTTCTAATGGATTGTTTATTTCTTATATCAGTTTCTTCTCCCCTCATTGCTTCTGCCATTTTCATAAAAATATCTTTCATAGTTTTTTCAATATAAACTTGATCCTTTTTTATTTGGACTTCTATACTTGGCATATAAAGATTTAATATCAAAGCTACTCCAATTCCTATAAACATAAGCCCTAGTTCATTTCTGATCCAATAAATATCTGTAGATTTTTCTACTAGTAAATGAGTTACAAGTACCGAACTTACAACTATTCCGTCCTCGGCTTTTAACTTTACTGTTAAAGGTATAAAAATTAATATAAAAATCCCAAAAGCTATTTCATTATACCCTAAGATATTAAAATCTATAAAGGAAATACCTAACGCAAGTATGGATGCAATCACTCTTTTAATGGCAACCTGTAACGACTGTCTTTTAGTTGTTTGTATACTCAAAATAGTAATTATACCTGCAGCTACGGAATACTTTAGTCCTATTTCTTTTGCTATAATCATAGCTAAAAATGCACCTACTGCAGTTTTTAGTGTTCTATATCCAATGAAATTCATACTTCCTCCTTAATCATCCTATTAAAATATATTATAATAAGATGATTTTTATATAGCAAGGTATTATATTGTAAATTATGTTAATTAAAATTTGCTTTGACTATGTTTTTAAGTTTAAATATAATATAATCATACTTAAGCCAAAATTATCAAGGAGTGATTGAATGCTAAAAGAATTTAAAGAATTTGCTATGAAAGGGAATGTAGTAGATTTAGCGGTAGGTGTTATCATAGGTAGCGCCTTTAATAAAATAGTTTCTTCACTAGTAAATGACATCGTAATGCCTGTTATAGGTATATTAACTGGAGGAGTAAACTTTACATCTCTTAATACAACTTTAAAGGCTGCTGAGGGTAAACACGCTGCTATAACTTTAAATTATGGACAATTTATACAAAACATTGTTGACTTTTTAATAATTGCATTTTCTATTTTTATGGTTGTAAAAACATTAAATAAATTTAGGCGTGAAAAAATTGAAGATGTTAAGCCAGTGGAACCGCCTGCTCCTCCAGCTGATATTCAGTTATTGGCCGAAATAAGAGATTTGTTAAAAAAAGAGGACATACCAAGTTCACTTGAGTAGAGATATAAAAGCATCAGGCATTAACCTGATGCTTTTTGTATCAAAATAAAGTCTTATAATCCAAATTATTCATTAATACCCCCATATACCCAACTCCTCTTATTTTTTAGTACTTTCAAAAATTCTAACTCATTAATACATATTTATTAAATCTGCTGGAAACAATTAAAGATGAGGTGATAAATATGAATAATAACAATACAAACTCTAACAAAAACCTTGTGTTTGCTTCTTTGCAGGAACAACAAGAAAAAAGAATTAGAGAGGTAGAAAATCAATTTAACTCTGAATTTGGAACAGACTATTATTTAATGGCTATGAAAAAGGATTAATATTTTTGTCTGTCCCAAAATAGATATTATAATTAATACATCATTAAATTTATAAAACACAAAAGCATCAGGCGTTAACCTGATGCTTTTCATGTTGCGACTAAGTCTATAAGCCGAGTTCTGTGTTAAACAGTCATCTATCTAGGCCTATCGTTACCAATAGGCTCAAGCGATACACCCGGAAGCGGGACGGGCAATCCCATAATGCTTCCCTATTCGATCTTGCTCCAGATGGGGTTTACATAGCCGCATAGTCGCCTATGCGCTGGTGAGCTCTTACCTCGCCTTTCCACCCTTACCTATATAAAATAGGCGGTATATCTCTGTTGCACTTTCCTTCAGGTCACCCTGACTGGGTATTACCCAGCACCCTGCCCTACGGAGCTCGGACTTTCCTCTCCTGTGTTTCCACAGCAGCGACTGTCTGGCTTACTCGCGAATTCTATTATAACACATTGAATATAAAAATCAACCTATTTTTTGCTGGTAATATTAACTATTACTTAAAAAATATTATCCATAGATTGAAAATCTATTTATTTCAATTACTTATTTATTTATTTTCTGATTTATTATCGGAAAATAATATTCTACCACAGTTATCACAAAATGTTATTTCATTATCTTTATTTATATTATCTATCGTTAGCGCTGACACCTCAATTTTGCATCCTCCACATATTCTATCATTTAACTTTACTGCAACCTTTTTATTTCTACTTTTTATTTCATCAAATATCTCTAAATACTTCTTAGGTATATTCCCTCTTATATTACTAATTTTCTTTTCAATAAGCTCCTTATCTGTGTTAGCCTGATTCACTTTATTGACCTCTTTTTCCTTATAGTTATAAAAATCTTCTTTAATATTATCTAGCTTTTCTCTTAATATTTTTCTTTCCTCTTGTATTTTTTCTTCTCTCTCTAACATACCTATAATCTTATTATCTAACTCTATAAGCATCTTTTTATCATTATTTAGCTTATTATTAATAATATCAATAAGCTTTAAATTAGATCCTGCTTTATTATATAAGTTATAATTTCCTTCTTCTATTTCCTTTTTTAAATTATTTATATTGACATTAAGTTCAAGTATTTCCTGTTTTATTTGTTGCAAACATTCATTTTTATTTATAAGTTCAATTTTCAAATTTTCAAATTCCTTCTTTAACTTTTTCAACTCATACTTATATGAATTATTATTTAAAATTTCATCACATTCACTCATTTTATTGTACTCATTCTGTAATTCATAAATATTTTTATTTAAACTCATATCTTAGTCCTCCTTAAATATTAAATGATTAATATGTTGCTTTATCATTATTTGATTGACAATTTATATAATAAAAAACAAAAATGAATAGATATCCATTCATTTGAACAGACACCTACTCATTTCTATTTATACTTATACGGACATACAGTTTTATTTGATGGAATTATCTCTATATTATGTCCCATTAATTTTATTCTGTTTTTTAACCACTTTCCAACTATTTGCATACCTGGCCATTCTGTATGGAAATGTCCTGCGTCTATTAAGCAAATCCCCTCTTCAGCTAAATCTGAAGCATAATGATATGTAGTATCCCCTGTGATTATACACTCTGCCCCTAATTCCTTAGCTTTTATTAAGAAGTCATTCCCACTTCCATTTATAACGGCAACTTTCTTTATTAACTTTTTTTCATCTCCTATGTATTTTAAAGATATTATATCTAAAGAATCTTTCACTCTATCACAAAGTTCATCTAGTGTAACTGGCGTGCTTAACGTAGCCATTCTACCTAATCCCGTAAAATTATCCGTACTATTCTTATTTGGAGAAATAATTTCGTAGTTTTTAAAGTCTAATAAACTCATTATTATATCATTTATGCCATCCTTTGTTGCATCTAAATTAGTATGACTTGAATAAAGACTTATATCATTTTTTATAAGACTTATTATTTTCTTTCCTAAGATAGTCTCTGTTGTTATAGAAGATGGTCTTTTAAAAAGTAAAGGATGATGGGAAATTATAAGATTACAGCCTCTATCACTTGCTTCTTGAATAACATCTAAAGTACAATCTAAAGCTATTAAGATAGAAGTTACTTCCTTTTGTGCATCTCCTACCATAAGACCTACATTATCAAAGTCTTCTTTTAATTTTATTGGAGCAAATTCTTCGATTATATTTGCTATATCTTGTATTTTTAGAGACATTATCTCAACAACTCCTCCAATTTATAAATTTTTTCTTTAACTTCTTTTTTTCTTAAGTTTGCTAGTGAAGAGTCTTCTTGTATATATTCAAGTATATTTCTATATCTATTTATCTTATACTGTATGAAATTATTTACTAATGGATGCTTTTGTTTAATTAAATCATAGCTTACTTCATAAAATATATCATTTTGAACTTTTCTAATATTTTCATTTGCATTTGCATATCTAATTTTTATTATCTCATAAAATATTTTTTCGTCAATACATAATTCTTCTTTTACAACTTCAAATCCACTATCATATATATATTTTCTTAAAACATCAGGATTTTGTACCGGCTGAAGTATTAAGTAATCTAAGGATTTAAATACTTCCATTCCACTTTCAATCAAATCTTTTATTAAGTGTCCTCCCATTCCTGCTATTATAGCTGCATTTGCTTCTCCTGGGGTTATAACGTCAAATCCAGAACCTAATCTAAGGCTTATATTACCTTCTAAATTTTCTAGCTTTATATTTTCTTCAGCCTTTTCTAATGGTCCCTTATTTATATCACAAGCTATAGCAAATTCACACATTTTATTTTTTATAAGATATATTGGAATATATCCATGATCAGTGCCTATATCTGCTATAGTTTTGCAATTATCAATCATACTACAAATGGTTCTTAATCTTAAACTTAATTCCATACACACTTTCCTTTCTTTACTTTCCAACTTTTCAAAGAAATAAAGCACCCTAAGGTGCTTTCCTAATATTAATCTAAATAATCCTTTAATTTTTTACTTCTACTTGGATGTCTCAGCTTTCTTAAAGCTTTTGCTTCTATCTGTCTTATTCTTTCTCGTGTTACATTAAACTCTTTTCCCACTTCTTCAAGCGTTCTTGCTCTTCCATCATCTAATCCAAATCTAAGTCTTAATACCTTTTCTTCTCTTGGAGTTAGTGTATCTAGTACATTTATGAGTTGTTCTTTAAGCATTGTAAAGGCGGCAGCTTCTGCTGGTGCCGGTGCATCATCATCTGGAATGAAGTCACCTAAATGGCTATCTTCTTCTTCTCCTATTGGCGTTTCAAGAGAAACAGGTTCTTGAGCTATTTTCATTATCTCTCTTACTTTATCTACAGGCATTTCCATTTCCTTTGCTACTTCTTCTGGAATTGGCTCCCTTCCTAGTTCTTGTAATAGCTGTCTTGAAACTCTTATTAATTTATTTATAGTTTCTACCATGTGAACTGGTATTCTAATAGTTCTTGCCTGGTCAGCTATAGCTCTTGTTATCGCCTGTCTAATCCACCATGTAGCATAGGTACTAAACTTAAAACCTTTTCTATAATCAAATTTTTCTACAGCCTTTATAAGTCCCAAATTTCCTTCTTGTATAAGATCTAAAAATAGCATACCACGTCCAACATACCTTTTAGCTATGCTTACTACAAGTCTTAAATTAGCTTCTGCAAGTTTTTTCTTAGCTGCTTGTTCTCCATTTTCTATTCTTTGAGCTAAATCCATTTCCTCTTCTGAAGACAGTAACGGAACCTTACCTATTTCCTTTAAGTACATTCTTACAGGGTCATCTATTGCAATACCTTCAGGAATTGATAAATCTAACTCTTCCTCATGTGGCACCTCTGAATCTTGTATGTCACCTATAACATCTATGCCCATAGATTCTAATACTTCATATATCTTTTCTATTTGTTCAGGGCTTAACTCTACATCCTCTAATTCATCCATAACTTCTTTATAGGTTAAGCTCCCGCTTTTTTTCCCTTTTTCAATAAGCTTTTTTACAAGTTGCATCTTTTCATTTTTATCTTTCATTGTATATATGGCCTCCTTCCGCCCTTACTGCAAGCCATTTAGCTGCTTTTGAACATTCATAAGCTCTTTAGCAACTTTCATGGATTCAGTTACATTACCATTGGCTTCATATTCTTTTATTCTTGACATTATTTCATTCTTTTTCTCTTCTAGCTTATATCTTTTTATTTCCCGTATGCAATCATCTATAAGCAACTTGTAATCTATTTCTTCATTGCTTATATCACTTTGAAGTATACTTACCCACTCCTTTATGATTTCAGACTTCTGACTATTTAATTCAACTTTATTCCCTATTTCTTCTAAAGATAAATTTGCATTTTCTAGTATAGTATTAAATATATATTGATGAGATTCTAATATCATATCCTCTATTTTAATCCTATCCTTAATATAAGAAGTTAATTCTCTCTTTTTTATACTTATCCTTATAAGAAGTCTCTCTGCCTTTATATATGTAGGTTCTATATATAATTTATTTCCCAAAATGGATTCAATATTCACTTCACCTTGACTATTTCCATCCTTTTGGTGTTTTTTATTAACTATTTGGTATAGAATTTCTTCACTTAATTTTACCTTAGTTGAAATTTTCTTTATATATTTATCCTTTTCTACTGGATGAAGATTTCTGATTACTTCAGCTGCTTCTTCTGTATATTTTACTACTTCTTGTGAGTTTTGAAAGTTGGTTTTTTCTTCTATCTTACCTAATTTATAATCCACAATTGGAAGAGCATCTTCTATTAAATTTACAAATGCCTCTCTTCCGTGGTTTTTTAGATACTCATCCGGATCCTTTCCATCTGGAACTATAAGAACCTTAACTTCAAGCCCTTCATCCTTTAAGATATCAAGTCCCCTTAATGTTGCATTTTGCCCTGCGGCATCTGCATCATATGAAATAATTATTTTATCTACAAATCTCTTCAAAAGCTTTGCTTGAGATGGTGTAAGAGCCGTACCTAATGAAGCTACAGCATAATTTATTCCATATTGATAAAGTGATATACAATCCATATATCCTTCTACAATTATAAGTGTTCTGTCCCTAACATCCTTACTTGCAAAATTCAGGCCATATAAATTAGTTCCCTTGTGGAATATTGGAGTCTCAGGCGAATTTAAGTACTTAGGTTTGGAATTATCTAATACTCTTCCTCCAAAACCAATTACCTTATTCCTATAATCAAACACAGGAAATATTATTCTATTTCTAAATCTATCATAAAAAGTTCCTTTTTCACTTTTTATAATAAGCCCTGCGTTTAACATATCGAGTTCAGTATAACCCTTCCCTTTAAGAAATTTAATTAGGGAATTCCAACTATCTGAGGCATATCCAAGGCCAAACTTATTTATTATTTGAGTGGTGACACCTCTCTTTGATAAGTACTGCATTGCATTTTTATTTTTTCTTAAATTATAAAAATAAAATCTAGCTGTTTCTACATTTATGTTATACAATTTTAAATTATTTTGTTGTTGCACATTATTGTTACCATGAGTTATAGTTATGTTTGCTTTATCTGCAAGAACCTGTACTGCATCTGTAAATGATATATTTCTGGTTTTCATAACAAAACTTATGACATTCCCAGCTTCACCACAGCCAAAGCACTTGTAGATTTGCTTATCCGGTGTTACAGTAAAGGAAGGAGATTTCTCATTATGAAATGGGCATAACCCAACATAATACTTGCCAGCTCTTTTTAACTTTACTGACTGTCCTATCACATCTACTATATCACTAGATTCTTTTACCTTTTGAACGACATCTTCCGATATCAATTATTTATTTCACCTAACCTTTTAATTATAATAAACTTTTATATGATTTTGCAACAAAATATCCGTTTTATTTTATATATTCGACAAAAAGAATTATAATCCTTCTCCTGAAGCAAATATTAGTGTAAGTTTTATATTATATTTATATATTCTGTAAAAAATAAAAATATCCTTCATAATTTTTATTTTTTATTTTATTAGACACAAACATTATTTTTCCAATTAACGCAGGTTTTATACTAATAAATTACAATTTTAGGAACATATATTTGATTGAATATAATAAGGCAATAATCATCACTCATCCCTGATATGTAATCTGCAACTCCTCTATACAATCCTTCCGCTTTTACAATTTTTAAATAAAATTCAGGCATTTTTTCAGGATATTTTATATAATATGTAAATACTTGTTTTAATACAAACTTGGCCTTATCTCTTTCTTCTTTTAATATAGGTCCCTTATATATCTTTTCAAACATAAATTTTCTAAGTTCTATTAAAGCCTTTTCAACTTCTGAACTTAAACATACTTGTACTTTGCTGCCTTTTATATTATTTAAAGTATTATAAACAAGATCTTTCACTAGCGTATCTACTCTTTCTCCATGACTTTTTCCAAGAACTTTAAGAAGCTCTGGCGGTATTTCTTCTTCCTTTAAAAGCCCTGCTCTTATAGAATCATCTATATCATGATTTACATATGCAATTTTGTCACTATATCTTACTACTTGCCCTTCTAAAGTAAATGCTTTATCTCCTTTTTCTCCCTTAGAAAAGCCGCTATGATTCAATATTCCATCTAAAACTTCCTTTGTTAAATTTAATCCTTTTCCCTGTCTTTCAATCTTTGTAAGTACTCTTATACTGTTTTCATTATGTCTAAATCCTTCTGGAAGTAACTCATTTAATACATCTTCACCATTATGCGCAAAGGCTACATGCCCTATATCGTGTCCTAATGCTATAGCTTCAATAAGGTCCTCATTTAAACCTATAGCTTTACCTATGGTTTTTCCTATTTGGGCTACTTCTAAAGTGTGAGTAAGCCTAGTTCTATAGTGATCACCCCAAGTTTTTATGTATACTTGAGTTTTATGTTTAAGTCTTCTAAAGGACTTACTATGAATTATTCTATCCCTATCTACCATAAAACAAGTTCTTATTTCATCATTGTTCTCAGCGCTTGCCCTCCCTTTAGAGTTTACAGATAACGAAGCCCCTCTTATTAAAATCTTACTTTCATTTTCTTCTATTGTTTCTCTAATTAACATATTCATCACCACTTTTATGTATTCTATAATAATACGCAAAACTCCTTTTATTTTTAGCAATATAGAAATTACTATGTATAATATTAAATCGTAAGTAATATCATTATAATATATGAATAGATAAGGAGTGTTTATATGCCAAGTATGGCTTCAACATATAGTTATGATTTATTATCCGAAGAAAATATAAAAAAATACGTGCTTCCTTATTATAACCTGGAAAATTGCCCTGTTGAAAGGGTAAAGTTTAAAGATACAGATAAACAACGAGCTGTCTATAAAGTTTTAGATACAAATAAAAGTTACTGCCTTAAAAAAGTTTACTTTAATAAAGAAGACTTGCTATTTGTATATTCAGCTATAGAATGGCTCTATAGACACAATGTACTTGTTCCTAGAGTACTACCTACATACAATAAAAGTAGGTTTGTAAATTATAATGGCATGCTTTTTATATTAACAGATTGGATTGAAGGCCGAAAATGTAGTTACGATGATGACTCAGATACTTTGATCTCTGCCTTAAATCTTGGAAAAATACACAAATGTACAATAAACTTCAAACCTATCAAAGGGAGCAATTTACGCTCCGAATTTGAAGATGTAACTATATCTACATCCAAACATTTTGGTGACCTTTTAAACTGCTCAAATAAAGCATTTAGGTATAAGGATAATTTTTCAAGATTATTTCTTCAAAACTTTCATGACAACTTTTTACTTGCTAAAACTTCCCTTTCCATATCCAATAGCATAAACTTCAATAACTTAGGTACTTCCTTATGCCATCTGGATTACGTAAATAAAAATATAATATTTGATAAGAACAACTCTATTTGGGTAATTGATTTTGATAAATGCAAAATTGACTATTGCGTTCATGATATATCTTATTTTTTAAGAAGAATATTAAAACGTGATAAAACTAGATGGAATTTTGATTTGTGCATAAGATGCTTAAATATGTATGAAAAAATTCGCCCTTTAAATTTAGATGAATACAAATATATTTTATCATATTTAAGTTTTCCACAAAAGTATTGGAAAATTTCCAGAGATTATTATAACAATATAAGAAAGTGTAATAAAACTTCTTTCTTTACATTGCTAAAAAAATCTGTAAATAAAACTGAAGAACACTGTAAATTTGTTTATGAATTTGCAAAATATATAGAAGAAAAATTTCAAACTACAATAAATTAGAGCTAAGTCCTAAATATTTAGGACTTAGCTCTTTTAATAGCTTTATTTTCTTGGATTTTTCACTTGTGCTTGTGCTGCTGCAAGTCTTGCCACTGGAACTCTATATGGTGAGCAAGATACATAATTTAATCCAGTTTCATGGAAAAATTCCACTGAAGATGGATCCCCTCCATGCTCTCCGCATATTCCAAGCTTTATATCCGGTCTTGTCTTTTTACCTAATTCGCAAGCCATTTCTACAAGTTTTCCTACTCCTTTTTGGTCTAACTTTTGGAATGGATCAAACTCATATACTTTCTTTTCATAATAATCATTTAAGAATTTACCAGCATCATCTCTTGAGAATCCAAATGACATTTGTGTTAAATCATTTGTTCCAAAGGAGAAGAATTCTGCTTCTTTTGCAATTTCATCTGCAGTTATAACTGCTCTTGGAATTTCTATCATAGTACCCACATGGTACTTTAATTCTACTCCTGCTTCATGTATTATAGAATTTGCAACATTTACAACTATATCTTTTACATATTTAAGTTCTTTCACTTCACCGACAAGTGGTATCATTATTTCAGGAACTATATTAAATCCCTTATCTTTCTTAACTTTTATTGCTGCTTCTATTACCGCTCTTGTTTGCATCTCTGCAATTTCTGGATATGATACACTAAGTCTACATCCTCTATGACCCATCATTGGATTAAATTCATGTAAGGATTCAACCTTTGATTTTAAAGTTTGGAATGTTATTCCCATATCCTTTGCTAATTCTTCAATATCTTCATCTTCTGTTGGAAGGAATTCATGTAGTGGTGGATCTAAGAATCTTATAGTTACTGGTCTTTCTTCCATAGCCTCATAAATTCCTATAAAGTCTTCTCTTTGCATTGGTAAAAGCTTTTCTAAAGCTTTTCTTCTTTGCTCTTCTGTTTCTGATACTATCATTTCTCTTACTGCTGGAATTCTATCTTCATCAAAGAACATATGCTCTGTTCTACAAAGTCCTATACCTTCAGCTCCAAACTTAACTGCTTGAGCTGCATCTCTTGGAGTATCTGCATTTGCCCTAACTTTCAGAGCTCTTATTTCATCTGCCCATGACATAAATGTTCCAAAATATCCACTTATCTCAGGAGCTACAGTTTTAATGGCCTGACCGTATACATATCCTGTACTTCCGTCTAAGGATATATAATCTCCTTCTTTATACATTTCCCCATTTACTTCAAAGCATCTAGTACTTTCATGTACAACTATTTCTCCACATCCTGCAACACAACAAGTTCCCATACCTCTAGCAACAACTGCAGCGTGAGATGTCATACCTCCTCTTACAGTAAGTATACCTTCTGATGCAATCATTCCTTCTATATCTTCAGGAGATGTTTCAACTCTTACAAGTACAACCTTTTCCCCTAACTCGTGATGTGCCTTTGCATCTTCCGCTGTGAAATATACCTTTCCACAAGCTGCTCCTGGAGAAGCTGGAAGTCCTTTAGCTATAACCTTAGCATTTTCTAGTTGATGTGAATCAAAGTTTGGGTGAAGTAATGTATCTAGCTGCTTTGGGTCAACTTTAAGTACAGCCTCTGTTCTAGTTATAAGTCCTTCTTCTACCATTTCAACAGCTATTTTAAGTGCTGCTTGAGCTGTTCTCTTACCATTTCTTGTTTGAAGGAAATATAATTTACCTTGTTCAATAGTAAACTCCATATCCTGCATATCTTTGTAGTGATTTTCTAATCTATTAGCTATATCCATAAATTCTTTATAGCATTCAGGAAGATCTTCCTGTAATCTAGTTATAGGAAGAGGAGTTCTAATTCCTGCAACAACATCTTCACCTTGAGCATTTATAAGGTATTCACCAAAGATTTCTTTTTCACCAGTAGCAGGATTTCTAGTAAATGCAACCCCTGTACCTGATGTATCTCCCATATTACCAAATACCATACTTTGAATATTAACTGCTGTACCCCAGCTACCTGGAATATCATTTAATCTTCTATATACAATAGCTCTTGGATTATCCCATGATCTAAATACTGCAGTTACTGCTTCTATTAACTGAGCTTTAGGATCTTCAGGGAAATCTTCTCCCATTTCCTTTTTATATAGGGCCTTGTATTTTTTTACTACTTCTTTTAAATCAGATGCTTTTAAATCCGTATCAAACTTAGCTCCTATAGATTCCTTAACCTCATCTAAAATATCTTCAAAGTTTCTTTTATCTATTCCCATAACTACATCAGAAAACATCTGTATAAATCTTCTATAGGAATCATATGCAAATCTTTCGTTATTAGTTAAATTACTTAAAGCCACTACTGTATTATCATTTAAACCAAGGTTTAAAATTGTATCCATCATACCTGGCATAGAAACTCTTGCTCCAGATCTTACTGATACAAGAAGAGGATTTTCTAAGCTTCCAAATTTCTTTCCTGTAATGTTTTCAAGATTTGCCATAGCATTAGAAATTTCATTTACTATTTCATCGGATATTTTTTTACCATCTTCATAATATCTAGTGCAAGCTTCCGTAGAAACTGTAAAACCTTGTGGTACAGGTATACCTAAATTAGTCATCTCTGCTAAATTAGCACCTTTTCCACCAAGTAAATTTTTCATTGAGGCATTGCCTTCGTTAAACAGGTATACATACTTTTTGATTTCCATTTATAAACAACCCCTTTTGTATGTTTATTTATCTATTTATTATATTAAAGAGTTTATTAATATACTCCTTAAATTTTTTTATGAGTTTTCTCCCATTTTTACTAAAAGTTTTGTGATATTAGTTTTTGATATTTTACCAATGATTTTATAAGCTTCTTTTTTATCATTATCATCAACTTTTTTTACAACTGGCAAACTATCTACTTCATGCTCTATAATTTTTATAGCTGCTTCATAAGCACTGTCTTCTTCTTTTACAAATACTATATTAGGCATTCTAGTCATTATAATACCTACAGGTATCTTATGCATGTCAGTTCCTCCCATAGCAGACTTTAAAAAGTCTTTTCTTGAAACTGCACCTACGAGCAATCCGTTATTTTCTATAAAAAGTGTACCAACATCATTTAAAAATAAATTTACTATAGCATCGTAAACCATTGTAGATTCATTAACAACTACGGGACTTCCCATTACATCCTTTACTTGTATGTTTCTTATGTAATCATAAACCAAACTATAAGAGGGTTTCCTTGAATATATATATCCTACCTTCGGCTTTGCTTCTAAAATTCCTGTCATGGTGAGAATAGCTAAGTCTGGTCTTAATGCTGCTCTGGTAACACTTAGTTTACCTGCAAGCTGTTCACTAGTTATAGGTTCGTGTTCCTTTACTAATTTAATAATTTCCTCTTGTCTTAGTGATAGTTTAATTTATTTCACCCTCTTTCACACATAACCAACAATTATATGTATTATTTCCCTTAAATTCATAAATAGTATAACACTTTTATTTATATATGTCTATTATTTTTTAATATTTTGCGCATTTTGTTTCTATTTGCATATAACTTTGCTATTTAACAATCTTAAAGAAAGTAAAAGATTATAGTTTTATAATTTAGGATACATATATTACAAAGATACCCACTACATAAATTTTACCAAATCTTCATTTTTTATTCAACAATTTTACCTTTAAAACTAAAAGTCAGCAGATTTTTTCTGCTGACCTTTTTTATTACTTTTCCTTATTTTCCGAGTTACTTTCCTCGTCAATCTCTTCAAAGTCAACTGTATATGTGTATACATTATTATTTTCGTCATTAGTACTACTTTTTTCACCAGTAAATTTATCTTTTACATTTAATGCACTATCTTGTACCTTAGATGCTGCATTTTGAGCCTTTTCTTTTACGTCTTCCACGGTGGATTTCAATATTTTATTAACCACCTCAACAGTGCCATCCTTTTTAGTTATTTCTATAGTAATCTGCGTTAAGGCTGCTGCAAATACGCCTAATGTAATGAGGGGTGCATAAATTAGACTTGGTATAGCTACTGCAAGTCCTGCAGTTACTGGTATATCTAATAATACCTTCTCATCTTTTTTTATTCTTATTCTAGCAACATTACCTTTACTTACAAGGTCTTTTAACCATTTCACAAATTCATCTTTATTAGTATATGAATTTTCCTTTGGAGCCTTTTTACTTTCTTCAATAAATATTAATGCATCTACTACATTTCCTTCAGACTTTTCCAAAGCTTCTCTTGCTTCGGCGTAACTAACTCCAGTTCTATCTCTTACAATATCAATTTTTTCTAAAGTTATTTCACTCACTTTTTTCACTCCTTTTAATAAAGTTTAATGTTTCTAAACTCTTAGGTTTTCTAATATAACTTTGAGCTATAATATTCCCTAACAATTTTTCAATTTCTTCTTTTAAATTAGAAGGTATTGTAACTCTATAGGATTTTTCCAGTGCTAAATTATTTAGATATTTAATAATATTATAAGCTGCAGGGCTTACCCTCATACCATTTAATTTTGGGCACTTAGTACATACACCCCCAAGATATTGAATACTAATATAATCTGCTGAACTTATAGGTTCTTTACATATCGAACACTTATGTAAATTAAGTCCATATCCTGTAGCCCTAAGTATATTCATTTCAAAGACCCTAGCTAAGGTTTCTAAATCACAAGCATTATTCTTCATAAGGTAAAAAGCTGTTACAAGTTCCTTGAAAAGTTCTCTGTTACTTTCTTCCTCAGCCATGCTTATATCTATGAGTTCACAAAGATATGAAGCATAGGATATAGTATCAAAATCACTTAAAATTCCTTGAAAAGAATCTATAATAGTACCTTCATTTAGTGTATACATACCCTTTCCTCTATAAAGTATATAATCACCATATGTAAATGTTAAAGTATTTGAGAAATACTTACTTCTATTTTTCTTAGCACCTTTAGCTATAGCAGAAATTTTCCCTAGCTTCTCTGTATAAAACCAGATCAATCTATCTGATTCCTTATAATCTTGAGTTTTAAGTACTAGCGCTCTTGTCTGAAATATAGCCAGAAAATCATCTCCTTGCTATTTATACCCTAGCTCTCTTAATACTGTATTGTTATCTCTCCAGTCCTTTTTAACTCTTACCCAAATTTTCAAGTAAACCTTACATTGTAAAAATGTTTCCAAGTCCTGTCTAGAGTATTGGGTTATCTTTTTTAACATTTCTCCATTTTTCCCTATTACTATTCCTTTGTGTGAATCTTTTTCACAAAGCATATCTGCATTTATTTCATATGCTCCATTTTCTTTTTTCTTCATAGTTATAATATCCACACCTATTCCATGAGGCACCTCTTCTGATAAAAGTCTCAATGCCTTTTCTCTAATTGTTTCAGCAACTATAAATCTTTCCTGTTGATCTGTTATCATGTCCTCTGGATAATACATAGGTCCTTCTGGGATATAATTTTTTACAATTTCCATTAATTTATCTACATTTTTTCCCTTAGCTGCAGAAATAGGTATAATTTCTGTAAACTTAAACTTTTCCGAATAAATTTGTAGTGTCTTTGCCACCCTTTCTTGAGTATTTTCGTCTATTTTATTTACTACAAGAAATACAGGCACTTTTGCTGCTTCAAGCTGGTTTAATATATATTCATCTCCCTTTCCAAATTCTCCTTCTGGAGTAGTTAAGAAAAGCACTACATCTACCTCTTTCAAAGCATCTGTAGCTACATTTACCATATATTCTCCAAGCTTATGTCGTGGTTTATGGATTCCTGGAGTATCCACAAATATTATTTGTGATTCCTTATCTGTAAGGATAGTTTGAATATTGTTTCTTGTAGTTTGTGGTTTACTAGATACAATAGACAACTTTTCCTCCATTATATGGTTCAACAAAGTTGACTTTCCGACATTCGGTCTTCCTATTATTGTTATAAATCCTGATTTAAACATATATCCTCCTTCATTTGTTGAGGTCTTTTTTAGAAAATGATAATGGGAATATTTCACTAAACTTCTTTATTACAAAGTCACTTTTATTTTTTATTAAAATAACATCTATATCTTCAGATATAAATTCACTAATTACCTGCCTGCATATACCACAAGGCATTGTATAAGTTTCTATATCTCCAATTTCAGCTAAAGCTTTTATTTCTTTCTTACCTTCAGAAATAGCTTTAAATACAGCTGTTCTTTCTGCACAATTAGTAGCTCCAAAAGATGCATTTTCTATATTACATCCTGAGTATATACTTCCATCTTCCATAAGAACTGCTGCGCCCACCTTAAAGTTAGAGTAAGGTACATATGCAAATTCTCTAGCATTTATAGCTTCTTCAATTAATTTACTATATTCCCCTTTCACTTTCCTCATCCCTCCAATTTCCATCTTAGTTCTTAAACAATTATATCATTTTATTTCATTACAGTTTAATTAATAAAATATTAAATTAATTCCCTTTAATATCTAAATACTAGTTTACCCAAAAACTTTAAATAATAACAAAGTAATTAGTGTTCCAAATACCGCTCCTACTATAACTTCTATAATAGAATGTACTTCTGAGTCCACTCTGCTTTGAGCAACAATTATTGCTAAAAAAAAGCTTAAAATTATAGCTTCAACATCTTCAGTTATTAGGGCAATCATGGTAGCTATAGAAAAGGATATGGCACTATGACCACTTGGCATTCCTCCCTTTAATGGAGTCCCCTCCCCAAATATAGCTTTTACAATTAAAGTGCTTATAAGTACAATAATAAAAATTATAAATATAGTATATGGGTTAGAATTTTTAATCTTATTAATCACCATAAAGTTTATATATACAAGTTTGCTCCAAAATATAATATATCCCACTGCTAAAGCATTTATAGCAGTAACTAAAACTGCCCCTGCTGCTACATTTTTCGCAATTTTAGCTAAAGGGTGATAATAATTGGTTGTAGCATCTATAGAAGCTTCAATAGCAGTATTTATAAGCTCTGCAGTTATTACCATAGTAACTGATAAAAGTATTATTAAAAGCTCCGTCCTACTTATATCATAGAAAAAGCAAATAGTGAGAACTGCAAGAGCTGCTATCATATGGATTCTCATATTTCTTTGAGTTCTTACCGCATATAATATTCCTTCGATTGAATAATTAAAGCTATCTAATAATTTTTTCACACTTTTCATTCAGGCACCTACTTTTAGTATATTATCTTGTTAATTGAAACTTACTCAAAATTTCCTCTTCCCTCTTTCTCATAACTAACTTTTCTTCTTCTTCCATATGATCATATCCTAAAAGATGAAGTACAGAATGTATTGTTAAATAACAAGCTTCTCTTAGAAAAGAATGCTCGTATTCTTCGCTTTGTTCCAATGCCTTTTCTAAAGAAAGAACTATGTCCCCAAGTACTAACTTCCCATCATCTAAATATATAGGTGAAAACTTATATCCTTTATACATTTCTTTAAATACTTTTCCATCACTGTACTCAAGCATAGGAAATGAAAGTACATCTGTTTCTTTATCTATTGCTCTATTCTCCAGGTTTATTTCTTTTATTTCTTCATTATCAACAAATATAACACTTACTTCGTAATCTATATTTACTTCCTCTTCTTTTAGCGCATAATCTATTATACTTTCTATAGTATTTTCTAACTCCTTATTTACTTCTACTTTATCTTGACCATTTTCTATATATATCATTTTCTTTTATCACTCCCGTTAGTTTTGTTATCCCACTTATCTGTAGGGTATTCTATTCTTTGATGATATATGCCCATTAGTACTTTTACAAAGGTTTTCTTTATCTTTTCTATTTCTTTTAAAGTCAAGTCGCATTCATCCAATTGACCCTCATTTAATCTTGCTTTAACTATATTGTTTACCATTTCTTCTATTTTCCCTTTAGTTGGCTCGCTTATAGATCTCACTGCTGCCTCAGTACTATCTGCAAGCATTATTATAGCTGCTTCTTTAGTTTGAGGCTTTGGACCTGGGTATCTAAAATTTTCTTCATTGACTTCATCTGGATTTTCACTAGAATTTTTTGCAGTTAGATAAAAATACTTTACTAATGTTGTACCATGGTGCTGTTTTATTATATCTTGAATAACTGAAGGTATCTTATAATCCTTAGCTAATTCCTCTCCATCCTTTATGTGGGAAGTTATTATCAGCGTACTTAAATTCGCAGAAATCTTATTATGCGGATTATCATTTCCTATTTGATTTTCCTTAAAGAAATAAGGCCTTTTTATTTTCCCTATATCATGATAATAAGAAGCTACTCTTGCAAGCACTGGATTCCCTCCAACTTCTTCAGCTGCAACCTCCGACAAATTTCCAACCAAAATGCTGTGGTGATAAGTACCAGGAGCCTCCATCAAAAGCCTTTTAAGTAACGGATTATTGGGATTAGAAAGTTCTAAAAGCTTTATAGTGGTAACTATGTCAAACGTACTCTCAAAAAAGGGTAGAAACCCTATAGTAAGTACACCTGAAATTATACCTCCTGCCAAAGTAAAGGATGCCTTTCTCGCAACCTCTGCTATATTATCACTTAAAAGTAATCCTAAAGAAAACGCAAAGATAACATTTATTACAGCTATATACAAAGAACAATATAATATGTCATTTCTCTGCTGCATTTTCCTAAGTATTACAGAACCAAGTATTGCATTAACTATAGCAAGCAAAACAATTTCAGCATTAAATCCTACAGCACAGCTTATAAATACACAGTTAAAGCCATTTATTATTAAAGATATTTTCCTATCTACCAATAGTAAAGTAGTGATCATAGGTATAAAGGCAAATGGAATTAAAAATGGCTGAATATTAAGCGATCTTGCAATAGCAACAGCCAAACAATTCAATATACCAATTAATATAATTTTACTATTGTCCTTATATATTTCATTTTTGAATTTATATGCATAAAACCACTGTAAGGATAGTATCAAAAACACAAATATGCCTAAATTAAAATATATATACCATCTGTGGCTATCTTTGGTATTTAGAAGCCCTAATTTTTGCAAAATGTCTAATTGTATTCTTGTTACCGGTTCTCCTTCTTTAACTATTGTTTGATCTTTTTTTATAACAATAGGCGATTTTTTCCTAATTTCCTCCCTAAGCTCTTCAGTTTTTTCTTCATTATAAAAAAAGTTAGGTTTAATTTGCTTATACGCAATTGATATAACTAAATTTTTCATTACTTTCTTTGGTAGTGTTGAAGAATTTACCTTTATATTTATAAATTCTTGAGCCTTTTTTATATCTTCTTGATTGCTTTTCTGCTTATTATCACTTATATTTACATTGTCATAAAGTTCGGACATCACACCCGCTAAAAAACCTTGTATTACTTTGATTTCATCTTTATTTAGGGATATTAAGGATAAATAATCCTCTTCTTCTAATGTTATCTTAGAAGTAGTCTTTAAGTTATTTACTTTTTCATCGTTTTCATAAGCACTATCCTTCAAGGTATATGCATTATTAAGCAATTCATTAATATCATTTAACACTTGAGTTTTAACTTCAGGATTTTTATTATATTGAAGCGGAACTGCTTGTAACGCTTGCTGTATCTTAGTCTTAGTTGCAGCTTCATCTATAATTTCTCTTGGTGCCTTTATATCTACTTTGGCTATATCCCCTTCTTGTAAATTATACTTTTGTGTTACTAGTGATGTTACTAATACGGAATATATAAAAATAAAAATACAAAAGAAAATTGCTATTCTATTTGTATTCTTATTCCTATATAAATTTCTTAAATTAATTTTAATCATGAATTACCATCCCTTTGATGTTAATTATTTTTCTCTTGTGATGCAATATTTTCTTCCCCTACGACAAGTACTCTAAGAATTATATATTCATTTTCTGCTTTCTCTTCTACAATTTCGTCTACCACTTCAGTGTTTTTATCTAAAGACTGTTTAATTTTTTTTATCATTTCTTTAGAATAATTATCTATAACTTTCTTTTTATCAATGGCTTTGTTTTTTTCTTGAATTTCAAAGCATTCTTCCGTTATAAAAAAACCTTTTTTATTTACTATTTTATCATAATTTGAAAAGTTATTCATTTCCTTTTTAAAAAATATCTTTTTATTTCCTATTTGTATAAATATATTTTTTACTTTATTCCCCGTTCTTTCTTTTATCTTTTCAACAACTGGTATCTTTTTCACATCTTCGTAAAAGGTTCTTGCAATTACATGTCCCTTAGCAGGTACTTGATATATATTCCCTTCTCTTCCCTGCTCTCCTTTTACAAGAAGCTGCCCCTTTTTAACTACATCCCCTCTTTTAACTAAAGCCGTACCTGAAGTAGTATATACCCTTACTACTTCTCCATCTTTCATAGCTACTAAATTACCTGGAGTAGTTTCATGCACAAGCATCGGAGGAGTAGCTCTTTCTGATGCTACAACTTTAAGCACAGACCCCTCTACCCTAACTCTTACCCACAAAATTTCATCATTATCTTTTGTTAACTTTTCTTCTATAACCCCTATATTTAAATTCCTTTTTCTAATTCCTTCTTTTATACCATAACTTGCAAGTTCTCTTCTGAGCTCATAGGGTGAAAGCCTTTTTTCTGTAACTATATCTATCTTCCATACAAAGGTAGATAAATAATATAGTATACAAATAAAAAATACTGTGCCAAAAATTAATGCGTTTCTTTTTCTCATTCTTATAAATAAAAATGCAAGTCCTTTTCTTTTTATTACCTTTAGCTTAGTATGTGTTTTTTTTGATATTTTGTCTAGCTTAAGATAATCTTTTAATGAAATTTCCAAAGATACAGTTGTTAAATCTTTTTTTCTTATATTTTTTACTCCTATGTTATTTTTCCAAAGCAGGTTTATAAACTTTTCAATATTTAAGGATTGGGCTTCAATTTCAACGCTACTCCTTTTATAATTTTCTAAGTTTATCTTAATCATTTTTTTCATACACTATGGATTTAAATTTTCCTTTAAGGGTTATGGTACTTCCCCCTAAGAAAGGTATTTCAAAATCACTGCCGTATATACACACCAATCCAACCCTTGACTTAATTTTAACCTGCTTTTCATCGAAAACAACTATTCCTTTATGATTTTCTATTATTATTTCATTATCCCCTGTTATTATTATTTTAGGGAAATCCATCACTATATCTCTTGGCAAATCCAGTTTTTCAGCTAGTTCATTTTTAGTCTTATCTATTCTTTCCTCCATATCTTTCTCCTAAAAATACTTTCATATTAATTTATGAATGTTAAGAGAAGGTTATGATTTATATATGTAAAAAAAGGCTGAGTTACCTCAGCCTTTATGTTAATTCTATTTATTTAGAAGCTTTTTTACTATCTCACTAACAGCTTTCCCGTCTGCTCTACCCTTAGTTTTAGATACAACTACGGCCATTACTTTGCCCATATCTTTTATACTATTTGCCCCAACTTCTTCAATTACCTGTAAAATGATACCTTTTACTTCTTCATTAGTTAATTGCTGAGGAAGGTAACTTAACAAGATTTCAATTTCTGCTTTTACACTATCAACTAAATCCTGCCTATTTCCTTTTTCAAATTCAAGCATAGCCTCACGTCTTTGTTTAACTTCTTTAGCTAAAATATCGACGATTTCATCATCTTCAAGAATTCTTCCATCAGTCTTTTCACCTAGTAGTATAGCTGATCTAGCCGTACTAATAGTATTTGCTTTAAATTTGTTACCTGATTTTAAAGCTTCTTTCCAATCCTGTTGTAGTCTTTCTTTTAGGGCCATAATTAGTACCTTCTTTCAAAAGAAATATTACTTAAACTTTCTCTTTCTAGCAGCTTCTGATTTTTTCTTTCTTTTTACGCTTGGCTTTTCGTAATGTTCTCTTTTTCTTACTTCAGAAAGAACACCAGCTCTAGCGCATTTTTTCTTAAATCTTCTTAATGCATTTTCTAGTGATTCATTTTCTCCAACTTTTATTTCTGACATTGATCTCCCTCCCTCCGCTATTTCAATTTAATTTAAAAAATTGAACAGGTAATTCGTGGGTCGCATAGCACATATTCTATTATATAATACTATTTAAGATACTGTCAACAATTTCATTTAATGTTTGAAATCTTTTTATCCTGGTGGCCACTGTAGAGTTCTTCCCCCTAACAAATGAAAGTGAATATGCCCTACTGTCTGCCCTCCATCTTCTCCACAGTTAGTAACAACTCTATATCCTCTGTCAGCTAAATCAAGCCTTTGCGCTATATCTTTTACTGTCATAAATATATGAGCTATTATATCGCTATTTTCTTTTGTAAGATCATTTACGTTTTCTATATGATTTTTCGGAATTATAATCACATGTACTGGCGCTTCAGGGCTAATATCTTTAAATGCTAAAACCTTGTCATCTTCATATACCTTTTGTGAAGGTATTTCACCTTTTACTATTTTGCAAAATATACAGTTCTCCATTAGTTCACCTCCTGCATCATTTACATAATTTGTATGTTTTGTAAAAATCTTTGCTCCCGTTATAAATCAGCACATCTCAAGTATTTGAGATGTTCCCTTATAGTCAAATGTTACATTTATTATATCTTAATCTACATAATATTTCCAATACTATATTCATCTTTTGCTTCAATAATTTTTGTATCTAATATTTTTTCATCTATATGAGATTCAGATTTTGATACTACCTTTATATAATTCGGAGTATATCCCTCATATAAATCATCATTTCCATTAAAGTTTTGCTCATAAAGAACTTTGAAATTTACTCCAATAAACTTTTCCATAAATTCTTTTTCATTTTTCCTATTTAATTCTATTAGTTTAGCACTTCTTTCATCTTTTATAGTTCCATCTACTTGATTTGGCATATGCTCTGCCTTAGTTCCCGTCCTTGGACTAAACTTAAATATATGCATCTTTGAAAGCTTAATTCCACTTAAAAACTCGTAAGTCTTATTAAATTCTTCTTCAGTTTCTCCTGGAAATCCTACTATTATGTCAGTAGTTATAGAAACATCAGCTATGTACTTTCTTAATCCTTCAACTATATCCCTATATTCTTTAATAGTATATTTTCTATTCATTCTTTTTAAAGTTTCATCACATCCACTTTGAAGAGATAAATGAAAATGTGGGCAAAGCTTATTTAACTTAGAAAGTCTTTCTATTATACCTTCTGTGAAAAATTGAGGATCTATAGATCCTATTCTTACTCTTTCTATTCCCTCTACTTTATCAATTTCTTCTAATAATTTAACTAAGTTCCAACCTTCTCCAATATCATCTCCATAACAAGCTATATGTATACCGGATAAAATAACTTCTTTAAATCCATGATTTGCAAGTCTATATACTTCTTCCATTACCTTTTCAGGATTTTTACTGCATACCGCTCCTCTGGCAAATGGAATTAAACAATATGAACAAAATCTATTACATCCATCTTGAATCTTTAAAAAGGCTCTTGTTTTATCTTGATATTCTTCAATATTTAATTCTTCAAATATGTTATTTCTAAGAACATCAGCTACTTCTACAATTTGACTTTTCTCATCTAAAAATTTCCCTACAAGTTCTGCTACTTCGCCCTTATTTCTAGTCCCTACTACTATATCTACTCCTGGAATTTCAGCCACCTTATCTGGTGCAATTTGAGAATAACATCCAGCAACTACTATAACAGCTTCTTCATTAAGTCTTCTAGCCCTACTTATCATTTGACGGGATTTTTTATCCCCCATATTTGTAACAGTGCATGTGTTTATAACATATACGTCGGCACACTCATCAAAGTTTACTAAATCATATCCTGATTTTATGAATTTTTCTGTCATAGCTTCCGTTTCATATTGATTCACTCTACAACCTAAGGTAGTAAATGCAACTCTCATTAAATATTTCCTCCTAAATCTCCTAATTCATACATAATTAAAGATGCAGCTACAAACCCTGCTGTTTCGGTTCTAAGTATTCTAGGTCCTAGTGTCACTATAAAAGCTCCCATATTCTTTAGCTTTTCTATTTCACTTTCCTCAAATCCGCCCTCTGGTCCTATTACAATACCTACATTTTTAACTTCATCTTTAATTATGCTATTTACTACTTTTCTTACTCCGTATCCCTTTTCATTTTCATAAGGCACTATAACTAAATCCATGTCTTTTAACTCAGCTAATGCTTCATCAAATTCTATGGGTTCTCTTACTTCTGGAATAATAGTTCTCTTACTTTGCTTTGCTGCCTCTAATGCAATTCTTACCCATCTATCTACTTTTTTAAATTGCCCAATTTCCCCTTTTACAACTACCCTATCTGTAATTATAGGCGTTATTTCCTTTATGCCAAGTTCACAATTCTTTTGTACTATTAAATCCATTTTAGTAGATTTAGGCAGTCCTTGAAATAAAAAAACATTAATAGGTGCTTCATTATTTATAGAAAGCTTTTCTTTAATCTTTACTATTACTTGACTTTTATTTACTTCCTCTACTATACCTAAATATTCTTCTCCATTACAATTATTAATGCTTACTTCTTCTCCTGCCTCAAGCCTTAATACTTTATATATATGCTTTACATCTTCTCCCTCAATTACAGCTTGATGCATATTTACATTTTCTTTAGGAACAAAAAACTTATGCAAATTCAACACTCCTTAGTTACGTTTTGCAACAATACAAACCCATTCTCCCTCAGTATTTTCTTCTATTATTTCAAATCCACTTGCCTTTAACTTATTTATTACATCTTGCTTTCTATCTTTGATTATGCCAGATGAAATGAAATATCCATCCTTCTCTATAAAACTTTTTACCTCATCTGTTAAAAATATTATAATATCTGCTATTATATTAGCTACTACTATATTTGCTTTTCCTTTAACTACATCCATTAGATTTCCATGAAGTATTTCTATATTATCTACTTCGTTAAATGATATATTTTCTTTGGCAGATTTTACAGCTACAGGATCTAAATCAACACCTATAACCTTATTAGCCTTAAGTTTTGCTGCAGCAATAGCAAGTATTCCAGACCCTGTTCCTATATCAAATACTGTTGAATCTTCTTTAACATATTTTTCTAATGCCTTCACACACATGCGCGTGGTTTCGTGAGTACCTGTACCAAATGCCATACCTGGATCCAAATCTATAACTAATTCTTCCGGGCTTGCCTTATATTCTTCCCATATGGGCCTTACTACTATTTTTTGTCCTATTTTCGTAGGTTTATAATATTTCTTCCAGTTATTTTCCCAATCTGCCTCATTTACCTTAGTTACAGTAACTATTCCTTTTCCCTTGTCTATTCCATATGTATGTAAATTATCTATACTTTCTTTTATGTATGATATATATTCCTCAAAACTTTCATCATCTTTATAATATCCTTTAATTACAACGCCATCTTTTACAACAAGCAATGTCTCATCAAAATAATCCCAATCTCCAGGATGATTTTTCTTATATTCTATATCTTCAGGATCCTCAATTGAAACTCCCTTTACTCCTGTATTATACATTATTCCAGACACTGCTTCCATAGCTTCACTGCTAGTTATAATACTTACCTCTAACCAATCTTTATCTTCATTATGCATAAAATGCCCTCCAATTTTTATTATCCTAAATTACTTATCAATTATACATTATTGACCTACTTTTTTAAAGTAAACACCCTATAAAAAATGCGAAGCATTTTTTATAGGTACTAGGCCAAAGGTACCAGGTAATAGGATTAGATGAAACTTTGCATTGCAAAGTTTCTACATTTCCCAATTCCTAGTACCTTAATCCTAATTCCTAAAAACAAATTGCTCCGCAACTTTTATTTAAAAAATTTCTTTAAAAATCCTTCTTTTTCAGAACTCTTTATTTCACCGCTAGCTTCCATGTAAGCAACTAGTGCTTCCTTCTGCTTTTGATTTAGAGATTTAGGTATATCAACTACTACATTTACGTATTGATCTCCCCTTCCTCTTCCATTTACATGTGGAACTCCTTTTCCTTTTAGTCTAAATACTGTACCTGGCTGAGTTCCTGCTGGAACAGTATACTTAACTTCTCCATCGATAGTTTTCACCTTAAGTTCCGTTCCAAGTGAAGCCTTGCCAAAACTTATATGTGTATCAACATATATGTCATCTCCCTTTCTTTTAAAGAACGGATGTGGCATTACCCTTATTGCAACATATAGATCTCCTGGAGGACCTCCATTTACTCCTGCTTCTCCTTGTCCTCTTATAGGAATAACATTTCCAGTATCAACCCCAGCTGGTATATTAACTTTTATTTTTTTAGATTTTCTTAATATACCCTTACCCTTACATTCTGGACATGGATCTGTAACTACAGTTCCTTTACCATTACATTCATCACAAGTATTTACACTTACAAAACTTCCAAGTGGAGTATTTCTTTGCACCTTAACTTGACCAGTACCTCCACACTTGGTACAAGTTTTAGAATGACTTCCTGGTTTAGAACCACTACCCTTACAAGTTTCACAAGTTTCACTCTTTGTTATATTTATTTCTTTTTCTATTCCAGTCATTGCTTCTTCAAAAGTTAAATTTACGGCATATTCCATATCCTCACCCTTTTGAGGTCCATTTCTTCTTCTACTTCCACCAAAACCTCCAAAAAATGAATCAAATATGTCTCCAAAGCCTCCAAAACCTGAAAAATCAAAACCAGACGGATCAAATCCTCCACCATTAAAATCTGTGGTTCCAAATTGATCATATTGAGCCTTCTTTTGTGGGTCAGAAAGCACTTGATATGCTTCATTTATTTCTTTAAACTTTTCTTCAGCTTCTTTATCCCCTTGATTCTTATCAGGATGATATTTTATTGCTAGTTTTCTAAAGGCTTTCTTTATGTCTTCTTCGCTTGCGCCCTTTTGAAGTCCTAGTATTTCATAAAAATCTTTTTTAGCCATACTTTTACCACCTTTAATGAATTGAAATATCGAAATCAAAAATTTCCATAAATCATGTAACATAAATATTCAGATGGAGAATACTCCCCATCTGAATCAAATCACAATTTACTTTTATATTATATGTCAATTATATACTATTTGTCATCTTCTACTTTATAATCTGCATCTACAACATTATCATCTTTAGGACCATTTGCTCCAGCACCTGGGTTTCCTCCAGCCATGTTTGGATCAAATCCAGCACCTTCTGCGCCTTGATACATCTTAGATGAAACTGCATAAAACGCTTGTGTTAACTCTTCAGTAGCCTTTTTAATTGCTTCTAAATCTTCTTTTTCTTTAACTTCTTTCAAAGCATTAAGCTTTGCTTCTATATTAGATTTATCTTCTGCTGAAACCTTATCTCCTAAATCAGCTAATGCTTTTTCAGTTTGATATGCCATTTGGTCTGCATTATTTCTAACTTCAATAGATTCTTTTCTCTTCTTATCTTCTTCTTCATATTGTTTTGCTTCATTAACTGCTTTATTTATTTCATCTTCTGATAAATTAGTTGAAGCTGTAATTGTAATGTTAGCTTCTTTTCCTGTTCCCTTATCCTTAGCAGAAACATTAACTATACCATTAGCATCTATATCAAATGTAACTTCTATTTGTGGAATTCCTCTTGGAGCTGGTGCGATTCCTGAAAGTGTAAATCTTCCAAGGGTCTTGTTACCTCCTGCCATTTGTCTTTCCCCTTGAACTACGTGAATTTCAACAGAAGTTTGGCCATCAGCAGCTGTAGAGAATACCTGACTCTTTCTTGTTGGAATAGTTGTATTTCTTTCTATTAATGGAGTTGCTACTCCACCTAAAGTTTCAATTCCAAGTGTTAATGGAGTAACATCAAGAAGTAATACATCTTTTACATCTCCTGTTAAAACTCCAGCCTGTATAGCTGCACCAACTGCAACACATTCATCTGGGTTTACTCCCTTAGAAGGCTCTTTTCCAGTAAAGTTTTTAACAGCTTCCTGAACAGCTGGTATTCTTGTAGATCCACCTACAAGTATTACCTTATCAACCTCACCCATGCTTAATCCAGCATCACTTAGAGCTTTTCTCATTGGTTCTATAGTAGCATCTACTAAATCATGAGTTAATTCATTAAATTTAGCTCTTGTTAAATTCATATCTATATGCTTTGGACCAGTTGCATCAGCAGTGATAAATGGTAAGTTTATATTAGTTTGCATTGATGAAGATAACTCTATCTTTGCTTTTTCTGCTGCTTCCTTTAATCTTTGAAGTGCCATTTTATCATTTCTTAAGTCTATACCATATTCCGCCTTAAATGTATCTGCTATATGATTCATAACTCTCTCATCAAAGTCATCACCACCAAGTTTTGTGTTACCATTAGTGGATTTAACTTCGAATACACCATCACCAAGTTCAAGTATAGATACATCAAATGTACCGCCACCTAAGTCATAAACAAATATTCTGTGATTTTTATCCATCTTATCAAGACCATATGCTAAAGCTGCAGCTGTTGGCTCATTTATTATTCTTAAAACCTCAAGCCCAGCTATTTTTCCTGCATCTTTAGTTGCCTGTCTTTGGCTATCATTAAAATATGCAGGCACTGTGATAACTGCCTGTGATACTTTTTCTCCTAAATATGCCTCAGCATCTGCTTTCAATTTTTGAAGCACCATAGCTGAAATTTCTTGAGGAGTATGATCTTTTCCATCTATATTAACCTTATGATTTGTTCCCATATGTCTCTTTATGGAAATTATAGTTTTGTCAGGATTTGTTATGGCCTGTCTTTTAGCCACCTGTCCTACTAATCTTTCTCCATTAGCTTGAAAGGATACAACTGATGGTGTTGTTCTAGCTCCTTCTGCATTTGTTATAACTACAGGCTCTCCACCTTCCATTACTGCTACACAAGAGTTTGTAGTTCCTAAGTCTATACCTATTACCTTTGCCATAGTATTTTTTACCTCCTTATAAATCAAACAATAAAATATTTTTATATATGAATATTAAATAGAATTTCTATTTAAATTTTAATTAACAACTTTTACCACACTGTGTCTTATTACTTTGTCTGCTCTTTTATACCCCTTTTGAAATACTTCCACTATTTCATTATTGCCATAATTCTCGTCTTGTATATGCATTACAGCTTCATGATAATTAGGATCAAATCCATTATCTATACTAATTTCATCCACACCTAATTTTTCAAGAGATCCTTTAAATTGTTTTAGTGTCATTTCAACACCCTTCTTTAAATCTTCAAAACTTCCCTCAGCACTTACAGCTCTCTCTAAATTATCAAGTACTGGAAGCATATGCTTTAAAACATCGCTGCAAGCCTCTGTGTATATTCCTTCTTTTTCTTTAGAAGTTCTTTTTCTGTAATTATCATACTCTGCTATTGTTCTTAAAAGTCTTTCTTTCAATGTTTCTAATTCATTACTTAATTTATTATTCTCATTTAAAATATTGGAATTTTTTTCTTTCAATTCTTCTATACTTTCCCCTTCAAATTCTTCGTCAATTTCCTCAAATTCCTTATCCTCTTTTATTTCAGCTTCTTCCAAGGATTCATCTATTTTCATATCTTCTGAAAATATTTTATCTTCATTATTCAAATCCTCTTTTTTTATTTCTTCCATTTGACTGCCTCCGTTTCTTATCTTTATATTTAAGGTAATTTAAATCTAATTTATCTTATATAGTCATCTGTAAGAGTTTTATTTAATTCATTCACCACTGCTGCTAAAATAGAGATAACCTTATCATAAGGCATTCTTGTTGGTCCTATTACTCCTATAGAGCCCAATGGACGTCCCCCAATGCTATAAACTGCAGAAACTATACTGCACTCCTTAGCATCTTCTAAAAAGTTTTCTCCTCCAATTTTAATATCCATACTTTCAGTAGAATTTATTAAATCATTTACTTTCTTCTTATTATCAATTAATGATAAGAATTCCTTAGCTCTTTGTATATCGTTGTATTCAGGATAATGAAATATATTAGTAGTTCCCTCAAAATAAATATCTGAAGACTCCATACTATTTAAGCTTTCGTATATAACTGGCATAATAGAATTAAATATCTCTTCATATCCAAATAAATCACTTTTTAAATTATTTATAACTTCTAAATTAATTTCTTCTATATTTAAATTACTTAATCTTATATTTAATAAATTATTAATCTTAACTAATAATTCTGTATCTATAGATTTTGTCATCCTTATCAAATTGTTTTTTATTATTCCTCTATCTATAACAATTACAGATAGGATATTATTATTATCAATGTGTATAAGTTGTATAGATTTAATCTTGCCTTTTCTAAATGATGGTGCCTTTACTACTGATGTAAGTCTCGTAAGTTCCGCAAGTAAATATGATGCTTCTTTTATTACTTTATCTATTTCATGTAGTGTAGATTTTATTATATGCTTTTTTATGAATTCTTCTTCTTCATAGGTTACACGGGAAACCTGCATTAATTTATCTACATATAACCTGTATCCTTTGTCAGAAGGCTTTCTTCCTGAAGAACTATGAAGTTGCTCTAAATATCCCATTTCCTCAAGATCAGCCATTTCATTTCTTATAGTAGCAGAACTTATACCTAGATCATACTTTTTAGCTATGGTCCTGGAACCCACAGGCTCTGCTGTATCTATGTAATCAAGTATTATAGCCTGAAGTATTTTTATTTTTCTCTCATCCATTTCCATAATATCACCTCTTTTATTAGCACTCACTCCTGTTGAGTGCTAACTGCTATGATTAAAAAATATCATTATCGAAATCATTTGTCAAATTAATTTAATTTTAAATATTAAAGAAATATAGGTAATTATCCCTTATAAATTAATTTTTAACTATATTTCTTTCAAAATCTCTTCTTTATTACTAATACTTATTGATTTTATTTTAGACAGTTAATATAAAATCACTCATAATCACATTCGAAACCTCTATTCCTCTAGGGGATAGATATAATTTATTGTCTTTTAATATAAGTAATTTATCCTTTAAATATTTATCTATTATTTGCCCATAAACTTCGTATATATTTTTATTAAATCTCTTTTTAAATTCATTTATATCTACTCCATTTATTTTTCGAAGGCCCATAAACATAAATTCTTCCATATCATCTTTTAAAGTATTATGATGAATTTCTAGCTTAACTTCCTCATTATTATTTATTTTTTTTATATAATTTCTTATACTTTCTACATTTTTATATCTGTTATGATTTATATATGAATGAGCAAATGCTCCGCAGCCAATATACTCATCCAAATTCCAATACACCAAATTATGTATACATTCTTTCCCCAGCTTTGAGAAATTTGATATTTCATATTGATTATATCCATTTTCCTGTAAACTTCTTTTAATCTTTGAATACATTTCTCTTTCTACTTCTTCACTTGGTAAAGTCAACTCATCATTTTCATATTTAGTATAAAACGGAGTCTCTTCTTCAATTATTAAACTATAGCATGATATATGTTCAGGATTTAATTTAATTATTTCTATTAATGTTTCTTCTATTTGTTCTAATGTTTGATTTGGGAGACCAAACATTAAATCTATATTTATATTATTAAAATGAAGCTTTCTTGCCTCCTTATATGTTTCCAAGAAGTCATTTAATTTATGTATTCTTCCAATACCCTGCAGCAGCTCATTTTGCCATGCTTGAAGCCCTATACTTAATCTATTAACTCCCATTTCCTTAAACCTACAAAGTTTTTCTTTACTTACAGTACCTGGATTTACTTCTACAGAAAATTCTAAGCCATCACTCTTATCTAGCTTGTCTATGCTATACTTCAATTTTTCCCAATGTCTTATATCTAAATAAGATGGAGTTCCACCTCCAATAAATATAGTTTTAAATTTATAATCTTCTAAATCATCAAGTTCTGTACATAAAGCATCCACATAAGAATCCATTAAAGCTTCTTCTCCGCAATATGATGGAAAATCGCAATAAAGGCACTTTTGTTTGCAAAAAGGTATATGTATGTATAATGAAAGTTCTTTTTTCATTTTTAATCAGCTCCCTTTAGAATAAGAAAGCGTTGGCTACGCAAAAAAGCTCTAATATTTCTTCCTTTCAAGGCGCCTAAGCCCTCTAAACTCGCTATAGCTCAAACAATAGAAGGCTCTATACGGCGCCATGAAATCAGAAATAAAGAGCTTTTAATTGCTTGCTCAATGCTTTCTACAATGCAAATTCTATATTTGTGTTCAACATTAAAAATATCATTCATGATTACCTGACTAAAGGGATGGTAATCCCGAAGACCGATAGGTCATAAAATATTAATCATTCTATTTTTTATGAAAAATCTTTTATTGTATTATATTTTTAACTTGTAATTTAAATTTCCTCATTTAGTTCGTATAAGTTCTTGTAACTCCTCAGGCTATCGCCCTAAAAGACTTTTATGTGATAAATCCTAAAATATTTTAGAAACTCAGTTAGCTGAATTTCTTCCTTTAGCAGGTGTAAGTGATATTTTTAATGTTGAACATATAGTATCAGATTTACATCGTAGAAAGCATTGAATGAGCTTTAGAGCGGCTTTATTTATAAATTTAAAATACCGTATAGAGCCTCCTACTGTCTGAGCGACAGCGAGTTTAAGAGGCTTAGGTATTTTAAATTTATAAATATTAGCCGCTCTTAGCGAAATGAACGCTTTCCTAGATGCAAATCCCATACGGTAGGTTCAACATTATCTTAAAATGTCATAATTTTCTATTCTTCAGTTTTTAAAATAGACATGAAGGCTTCTTGAGGAACTTCAACACTTCCTACTTGTCTCATTCTCTTTTTACCTTCTTTTTGCTTCTCTAAAAGCTTTTTCTTTCTGGAAATATCTCCACCATAACATTTAGCAAGCACGTCTTTTCTTAATGCTTTAACAGTTTCTCTTGCAAGTACCTTAGAGCCTACCGCTGCTTGTATTGGAATCTCAAACATTTGTCTTGGTATAATTTCCTTTAATTTTTCAGCTATACCTCTTCCTCTTGCATACGCTCTCTCTTGAGGTACTATCATTGATAACGCATCAACTATATCGCCATTTAAAAGTATATCAAGTTTAACAAGTTCTGTTCTTTGATATCCTTTGATTTCATAATCTAAGGAAGCATATCCTCTACTTCTTGATTTTAAAGCATCAAAGAAATCATATATTATTTCATTTAAAGGAATGTCGTAATTTAAAACTACTCTTGTAGTTTCAAGGTATTGCATATCCTTAAATGTTCCTCTTCTTGTTTGAGATAAATCCATAATTGCGCCTACATATTCAGAAGGCGTTATTATAGATGCCTTAACCACAGGTTCTTCCATATAATCTATTTCTGTTGCATCAGGTAAGTTAGTAGGATTAGTTATTTCTAACTCCGTCCCATCTGTTTTTATTATTTTATATACAACAGATGGTGCAGTGGTTATAATATCTAAGTTAAATTCTCTTTCTATTCTTTCTTGTATAATATCCATATGAAGTAATCCCAAGAATCCACATCTAAATCCAAATCCTAGTGCAATGGATGTTTCAGGTTCAAAGGATAATGCTGCATCATTAATTTGAAGTTTTTCCAAAGCTTCCTTTAACTCATCATATTTAGCTCCATCCACAGGATATATACCACTAAATACCATAGGAATGGCAGGCCTGTATCCTTGCATTGCTTCCTTAGTTGGATTGCTTGCTAACGTAATTGTATCACCTACACGTGCATCTCTAACATTTTTTATAGAAGCTGTAAAGTATCCAACATCCCCTGCTCCAAGTTCCTCCATCTTCATATACTGAGGTACAAATACTCCTACCTCTGTTACATCATACACTTTACCTGTAGCCATAAACTTTATCTTAGTTCCGGCCTTTATGTTTCCATCCTTTAATCTTATATGACATACTACTCCCTTATAAGTATCATAATAGGAGTCAAATATAAGTGCCTTTAACGGAGCATCTTCATCGCCTTCAGGTGCAGGTACCTTTTCTACAACTGCTTCCAATACGTCTTGTATATTTAACCCTGTCTTAGCGGATACTAGAGGCGCATCATGGGCATCCAATCCTATTACATCTTCTATTTCTTTTTTAATTTCATCTGGCCTTGCACTTGGAAGATCTATTTTATTTATCACTGGCACTATTTCCAAGTTATTATCTAAAGCAAGATAGCAATTTGCTAAAGTTTGTGCTTGTATCCCTTGAGTAGCATCTACTATAAGAATTGCTCCTTCACAGGCTGCCAGGCTTCTAGATACCTCATAGTTAAAATCCACATGTCCTGGAGTATCTATTAAGTTAAGTATGTATTCTTCTCCATTTTCTCTTTTATATACAAGTCTTGCAGCTTGAGATTTTATTGTAATCCCTCTTTCTTTCTCAAGTTCCATTGTATCTAATGTTTGCTCATCCATTTCTCTTTCCGTAAGAGTTCCTGTCTTTTCTAGTAATCTATCTGCAAGAGTTGATTTACCATGATCTATATGTGCTACTATAGAAAAATTTCTAATATGCTTTTGTCTTTCACTTTGCATCAATGTACCCTCCAATGTAGAATAATTCACTGTAAATTATAGCACAACCAAAAGGGGGACTGTCAATAATTATGTTGAATTAAAGGTTTTATAACAATAATATTAAGTATTGGGATGCTTTTTAAAACTTCTATTAAGCTGCCTTTAATTAAATTTGAAGCATCCTCTAATTTACTTTCAACATAACTTATCTTATCATTTAAGCCATTATATAAGTTATATGTACTTAATTTTATATTTTCACTAGCTTTTTCATTTACATAAAACACATATTTCTTTGTTTCTACTTTAAAATCAAAAGGTTTGGCTGTAAAATAGATTTTGAACGGAGAATTATTTTTTATAAACTTAGGCGTATTATTTGATACAACTATAAAACCTAAAAATATTATAAATATAGCCATTAAAATTATAACTATATATCTTTTTTTCATAATAAAAAAACACCCCTATACTATATTTCATTATATAAGGATGTCCTTTTATATGTCTTTTATTCACTTTTTACCATTAATATGTTCTGCAATAATTCTTCCAAGATATTTAGTGGAATCTTTAGCCTCTTCAATACTGTTTACATATGAGCCCATTTCTATAAGCACTGCATTATCACTCTTATTTTGATGAAAATATTTAGTTCCATAATTATAGTCATATATTCCTCTACAATAACCCGGAAATAAGCTATCAGATATTTTTATTAAGTTATTTACTACTGCTAAATTCTTTTTATATCTGGGACTTTTCTTAGCCATAACAAACATTATCTTAGTTACGTCCTCTCCATTCATCCTTGTAGTAACAGCCTTCTTATTTTCTACTGAGTCTCTATGTAAATCTATTATAAGCTTAAAGTCTCCATATTTCTTTAAATATTTATCTACAGTAGGTCCCGACCTAGCATAACTTTCAGTATATGATGCTGCATTATGAACAGTTTTATCATGAATAACAGATATACCGTAATTTTCTTCTAATTCCTTAGCTAATGCATCACCTGCTGCACATATATTTTTATCTGATTGAAGACTATCCTTTCCAATTCCAGCAAAACTCTCGGTTGTGTGAGTGTGATAAATTAACACTTCTGGCTTTGCTTTATTTAAAGTCTTTTTAAGCTTAGGATTATATACTCCTACAGTTTTATCAGGCAAGTCCAATTTTTGTTCTTGCTCAATAGATATATCTTTTTCACTTAACTTAAATGGATTAAATATTACACTTTTCTCATGATTTTCTCCTTCTTCGCCTTCTTGATACATAGAAGGAATTTCTCTAAGAACTAAGGCTAAAGGATTATTTAAATCTATATTAAATACACTAAGTACTTCTTTTTTTATAGAAAATCCCCCTTCAGCTAAATCCTCTTCATTAAAAATTGAAGTCTTAACTATTGGCATAGCATTATTAAGTACTTGTATATAAAAAGTATTTTGCCTTGAAGTTTCTCCCCCTGAGGTTGCTTTTACTGCAAAAGGAAGTATTAAAATAACACTTGCTATAAAAGAAATGATCGCAAATATAAGTTTTAAATTTTGATGATTATTTGCCTTATAGTAACTTGGAGTGTTTTTCTCTTTTGGCTCTTTAATATCCATAGCCCTCACCTCTTATGTAAAATTATATACTATATATATGAGGTAAGGGCTGGTTTTAGACTATTAATTTATATATTGATTTATTTCTTTTAATTCAAGAGCTGGTTGAAGAGCTATATTTATTCCTGCTGATAATACCTTTGATACCGAATCTATTACCATATCTACATCCTTAGGAGTTACAACCAAGCTTCCAACATAAGGTCTCAAAAGTTCCTGTATCATTCTCTCTTTTTCAGTTCTGTCTATAGATTTTAACATACTATAAAACTTCCCGCCTTGAGTTGCTCCACGTATCATTTCATCTAATACCATATCTATACTATCATTTGCAATGGTTGCTGCATCCACCACAGTAGGCACGCCTATAGCTATAACAGGTATTCCTAATGCTCTTTCACTTATTTCCATTCTCTTATTTCCTATACCAGATCCTGGTGAAATCCCTGTATTCCCTATTTGTATAGTTCTATTTACTCTTTCAAGTCTTCTTGAAGCCAATGCATCTATACATATTATTAAATTAGGTTTTATTTTCTGTGATACAGCTTTTATTATTTCACCTGTTTCCATTCCAGTAAGCCCTAACACACCTGGAGCTAATGCACATACTGGTCTTATCCCTTCATCTATTTGGTCTGGAATTAACTGTTTCAAGTGTCTCGTAACCATAATTTTCTCTACAACCCTAGGTCCCAATGCATCTGGTGTAATGTTCCAATTTCCAAGTCCTACTACCATGGCTGTCATACTTTCATCTAGTTTTACCAAACCTGACAGTACTTTTGCAAAAATCTTGCTTATTTCTTCTAATCCCTCTTGATCATAAGTTGTGACTTCTGGTATTTCTAAGGTTATATACTTCCCCTTAGGCTTATTCATGATCTTTTCTCCTACATCATCTAAGATACTTACTTCTGTAACCTTTATATCTTTTTCAACATAATCTTTTACCTCAACACCTGGAATTTTCCCTTTATTTTGTTCTTCATATATCTCCTTTGCTTCTACCGCCAAGTCCGTTCTTATATTTAGCATAGCATTTCTTCCTTTCTATACCTAATATTTTTAATCCTATTATTCCCTTGCGTGTATCTCATATTCATAAATAAAAGTTAAATTATACTTGAAGTACACAAAAATAAATGCTATAATAGCATTTGTTAATAAAGTGAAACTCATACGCAGATTTCCCCAAAAACTGCTGAGACCCTATTAAAATACAAGGGGGTGAAAAGAAATGGCAAATATAAAATCAGCACAAAAAAGAATAAAAGTTATCGAAAAGAAAACTATGCAAAATAGAATGGTTAAGTCCGCTCTAAAAACTACAATAAAGAAGTTTTTAGTTGCTGTTACTGCTGGAAACGCTGATGAAGCAAAAGTAGAATTCAAAGCTACAACTAAAGCTTTAGATATGGCTGCTAGTAAAGGTGTTTTACATAAAAACAAAGCTGCTAGAGCTAAATCAAGATTAGCTGCAAAATTAAATGCTTTAAATGCATAATAAAAAAACCGGTGAATTTCACCGGTTTATTTTATTTTAAGGTTATAGTGTTTATTATAAGTAATTCTAATTCCGTTCTTTTATCTACTGTAGAACTTTTAAGTAACTGCTCAGAATTTAAGCATATTTTAATAGCTTCTTTTAATTGCCTTGCCGTAAATTTTTTGCTTTGTAAAACTAACTTATCTACAATAAAAGGCGGCAGTTTTAATTCTGTGCCTAGTGTAGCTCTACTCTTTCCATTATCAATACTGTGCTTTATTTTATATAAAAGCTTAAGTTGTCTTTCAATCATATATAATATGTAAATTTCCTCCTGCCCCTTAAACATAAGCTCGTTTACTACATCTATGGTTTCTTTTAATTTTTTATCCCCCATATAGTCAACTAAATCAAATATATCATTCTCCCTTTTCTTAGGGTATAATTGCAAAATATCATCTTTTGTTATTTCCCTATCCATAGCATAACAACATAACTTTTCTATTTCATTTTCCACTATTCCTAAATCGCTAGGAAGATTTGAACAAAAAAGCTTTAACTCTGTATTACCTATATTCCTACCTCTTTTTTCAAAAAATTCCTTTACCTTTGATTCTAAGTTTTTTCCATAAATCTTATCCATTTTAACTACACATGAAATTTTATCTAGTTTATTTAGTTTCTTACTCGGCTTTTCTCTTTTATCCTTAAACACATAATAAAGAATTAATATGCAAGAACTAGGTACGTTCTTTATATATGCCTCAAAATTATTATATATGGCTTTTTTAGCAGTATCCTCACCATCTTCAAGAAAACTCGCTCTATATACTAATACAACTTTTTTATCACTCATGAATGGCAATGTTTCTGATGCATTTATAACTACATCAAGACTTTCCAACTTGTTTCCATCAAACTTAACATAATTTAAGTCTATAAAATTTTCATCTATGTTTTTACTTACTATTCGATTTATTTTTTCTTTGATAAGCTCTTCATCATATCCACAAAATATATAACAATTGTGAAATTTATCTTTTTTTATTTGATCATCTAATTTAGATATATCTATCAAATTTTATCCCACCTCCAATTAATAGGTCTTCCAAAAAATATTTTATAAGAAGATACCTTTATTACATCTTCATCTATTATATCATAGTGATAATAAATATTTTTCTCACCATGTTTATTACTCTGATTTTTAAGTTTTATTATATTGTCCTTAATACTGTTACTTATTTTTAAATCCTTTAATTTATAAGATACGGGCATATCCTTATACGTACAACTTACTATATTGTGTACATTATAATATTCTTCAAGCCTAATTGCATATTTCCCTTCAGTTATAGGATATGAAATTGCCATGGTAGAATTAAATTTATCCTGAACTATTATTGCTTCTATGTCCTTAAACTTTATAATATTTATTTCAGGGAACAATGTAAAATAACTAAAAATTAAACTTATAACTATAAACATTGGAATAAATTCGAATTTCTTATATCCATACTTTATCATTACAAAGCTTAAATATATTATAAAAAAACATATAGCTTCTCTTTGTCCAAAATTTGTAGTTAGAGATGTTCCATTTAGAAGTAAATAGTACCCCCCTTCTAGAGCTATACAAATTATTTTTATACCGTAACAAATAAGCTTAAATACATTAGGTATCCATAAAAACAAAATACTCAAGTTCCCAAGTATAACCAATATAGAATATATAGGTATGAGAAATATATTTCCTGCAATAAAGCTCCAGTTAAAGGTTCCCATACTAAGGCCAAGATAAGGCAATGTAAATATTTGTGCACTTAAAGTTAAACTTAAAGGACTTCTTAAGATATCTGGAAGCCTATAGAGGGCTCTTTGGATATTAGAATAGTACAGAATGATTCCAAGTGTTGCTAGGAAAGATAGGCAAAATCCCATATCCATAAAATAGTAAGGTTTAGCAAATAGCAACAGCATAAATGCAAAACTTAATGAGCAAATTCCATTATAATTTTTATGTATCTTTTTAGATAATTTTAAAATTAAGATCATTATAAATGCTCTAAATGCCGAGGACTTGCTTCCTGAAAATAGTACATATAATAAAGATATAAGAACTCCTAAATAAGTACCTGCTATCCCTTCCACTGCTTTATATATTATAGATATATGAAGTCCTGAAACACTTACTGCATGCACAACCCCTAACTTTTTAAATATTAATTTTTGCTCCTCTGAAAGAAGACTTGTATCTCCAAAACTTAATGATCTAGTAAGCGCTGCTTCATTTTCTGTTAAAAACACAGCTAAGGACTTGTTAGTATACTCCTTTAACTTATAAGATAAAGATTTTAAATCTTCTCCACTAGTCTCATGGCTTTTTATATCATAAATTCCTATAATACCCCTTTCATATATATTCTGCTTTTTAAAGCTTCCAGTAATAAAAGTCTTATAGCCAACTTTCAAATCTTTAATTTCTCCCTCAATCAAAATATTTCTTCCACTTACAGAACCTAAGGCAGTATCTTCCTTAACTTCTAAAATTCTTACTTCCGTATTATTTGCAAGTGAAAAGTCAAAGTAAAATTTAAAGCTTAAAAAGCCACACATGAAAAAAGCTATATTTAAACAAAAAAACTTTTTAGGCATTGTAAAATACATTACCACTAAAAAGCACATGATACAAATTGCGGCATAAAGCATATTAAAATTGATTAAATATGCTGTAAAACATCCAATTAATAGCGCCATGGAGTAGTATATAATTAAATATTCCATAACAAAAATACACCTCCACATTAAATTTTAGCCATCAATATGGAGGTTTAATCATTTTATCATTATTCTTTATTCTTGTTTTCTCTTTTATTTTTCATATCCTTCATTGTATTACTAGCTCGTCTACCATTAGAGTATAATCCAGTAGCGCTGGTTCCCATTAGTATTCCTTGAAGTATATTTTCTCTTATATCTCTACATTCTAAAAAAAACATACCAAATAATATTCCAAGTACTAAGCATGCAAAGGGAGCATATCTAGGCTTTAACCCTAAACTTTTAAGCACATCTACTAAAAAAGTTATTATTGGGATAAGAGCAACCCCTTTATAACTAAACTCCATACATTTCCCTCCCATATAATGAATTATTATATTTTTATAATTCATTATATGAGTTAAAGTATATTATGAGCTAACCATAGTAATCAGATTATGGTAATATTTTATTCCTATATATAACATTTGTAGTATTAAATTTAAAATAAATATATTTCTACAAATACTATTTTTAAATGGATTAAATTTAAAGAATTTTAATGAATAAACTGCAAATATTATATTGTTCACTAAATTCACTGCCAACATCATATACTGGAAATCTTGTCTTAGTAATATGTAAATAATTCCACCTAACAATGCATTTATAAATATTCCTCTTATAAAGAAATTAACTTTATTGTCTTTTAAAATGTTTTTATCCAAGAGATTTCCATAATAAATATCTTCTTCATTAAGAAAATCTAAAAATATACAAAGTCCACCTATAGATATGGTTAAGAAACTTGTCCAAAATATATCTATCAAATTAATTCCTATACTGTAGTTGAGCAAATCCAACAAAATAATACTTAGTACATTACAAGTATATATAGTAAATATATATTCTATTGTACTATTTATTTTATTTATCATTTTACGACAACTTTTAATTGTATTCAAAAGAGTTTCTAATGATATTTTTTCTCCTGACATATCACATATGTTCTTTAGTATATTACTTTTCCCATAAGAATAAGATACATTGGTAAGCATTAAGTATGGAAGATCTGAAACTTTGCTTCCTTCCATAAATATTAAATTATTTTCTTTAAAGTGCTCTGCTATTTTTAATTTATGTTTTACACCTATCCTTGAAAATACATTTATTTTACTCAATATTCTTTTAAGCTCTTCTAAAGTTATATTATCAAGTTCTGCTCCTGTTAATGACTTTTTAATATTGTTTATAATTCCTATTTTTTTGCCAAATGCCTCTGCAGTTAATTTATTTTCTTCCGTAATTAAAATTGGTCTTATATTTAATAGGTTAAATTCTCTTAAAACTTCCTCTATATTTTCCTTAGGTGGATTTAAGAATCCTATAATGCCTACGAACACAAGATTACTTTCTATATTTTCCTTAAGGCTCGGTTCATAGTTGAAATTTCTATAGGCAAATGCCGTAACTGCAAGACCTTGAGTAGACATAAGTCTATGCATATTTTTTATATTACGTATCTCCTCATCAGTTACTTCTCTTTCTATGCCATTTTTTAATATATGTGTACATGTGGATAAAATAGAATTAACTGACCCTTTAACATGAGCTCTATAATTCCCATCTATGTAATTTATAGTAGTCATCATTCTTCTTTCTTTATCATATGGAATTTTATACAACCTTTTATATTTATCCTCTAGAATATATTTCTTTATACCAAACTGAAGAGAAAATCTCACAAGTTCAATTTCTGATAAATCCATCTTTTCATTTACATAATTATCATCTATAAATTTAGTATCATTACACAATATTCCAATATGTAATAGTCTTTTAATCATATGACTTTCATCTTTATCATAATAGTTATTTATGTCTTTATGATGTATTAAAGTGTTGTTTGTATAAACTTTTTCTACATTTACATACTCTTCTGAAAAGGATCCTACCTTTTCCTTCAATATCAAATTTGTCATAGAAAGCTTTTCTATAACAGATATGTCTTTTAAATTTATATTTCCCTTATTAAAATGTTCTTGAGCAAAGGAAATTATAATTATAAATATGAATATTAAACTAATTGGAATTCCTGCAAAATTTGTATTAGCAAATAAAACTAACGAGTTAGTGATAGATTTTTTTAAAAAGAGAATCCTTATTAACAAAAACATGAAATTTATGTATAAAATATATAATACAAATTGGTTAACAATCTTCTTTAAGGTATTTATAAAAGAAGCCTTATTATCTTGTGCTTTAAAACTTGCTGAAATTATTTCACTTATTTTTGTATGTATACCAGTTGAAATTACTATCCCCTTAACATAGCCATCTATAATAACAGATGATTTAAAAAGTATATTTCTCATTTCACTTAGTGGTATTTCTCTTTCTTCTATCATTGTGGAATATTTTTCTACCAAATCACCTTCTCCTGTTATTGCTCCTTCCTTCACTTTTAATGAATATGCTTCTATAATTCTAATATCTGCTGGAACTATCTCATTTTTATTTAATATTACTATATCACCATTAACTAATTCCTCTGATAAAACTATTTCTTCTTTCCCATCCCTTATTACTTTACATTTAAAAGCTTCTAGTTTTTTTAATTCTAATAATTCATTTCCTTCCCTGTACTTGATTATACTTAAAATTCCTATGCTTATGAAAAACATAATTATAAATAGAAATATTTCTATCCACTTATTAAAATATAAATATATACTCAAAGATAAAAGCATAATAATTGACCAAGGTTCAAATATTTGCTTTAATAAAATATTAAAAAAACTATTACTTTTAGGTATTTTAATTATATTCCCACCATTCTCCTTATTGATTTCCTCTACTTGAGTAATATCTAATCCTTCATCAACATCACTTTTAAGCTCTGTTACTACATCATTCCAACTTTTGTTGTACCAATTCATAACACTGTCTTTCCTCCATATAGTGGTATTATAGTGATATTATCGATAATTTATTGGAAAAATTAATAACATCCCAATTTATATTGAGATGTTTTCGTTTTAAATTTCAACTTAATTACTTTATTGTTAAATAAATTTCAAATTATCTCTATATGAAAGTCAATTAGCACTGCATCTGTATTTGATTCTATAAAATTAATTACATGTTGTATTACTTCATTTGCATGTGCAGTTGAATTACTTACACAAGAAATGCCTAAAGTAACAATTTGATGCTTATCTTGATTATCTACCTCAGCAATAGAAACATTAAACTTGTTTTGAACTCTTTTTATTAAACTTTGTACTATCATTCTCTTTTCCTTTAACGAATGAACCCAATTTGCTTGTAAGTCTACTTCTCCTATGCCTATCATCATTTATATCACCCCGCTAAGAAGTTGTGAAGCAGCCTCTTAAGTTCTAGGATACAGGTGCTAGGTACTAGGGTTATAAGGAATTTTGTTAAGACAAAATTCCTACATTTCCTATCTCCTTGCACCTAGTTCCTTATTGCTAAAAAATTACTTAGCAATTTTATTTATTCCACAAAAGATCATCATAAAGTTCTATATATTTGTACGCTGAGCTATTCCAGCTATTATCTGTCCTCATAGCATTTCTTACTATATTATTGAATACTGATCTATCTTTATAAAAATTTATAGCTCTTTCTATAGTATATAACATATCTTTTGCATTATAATTGGTAAAGGAAAACCCGTTACCTTTTCCTGTATATTCATTATATGATATCACTGTATCTCTAAGTCCTCCCGTTTCCCTTACAATAGGAAGAGTTCCATATTCCATTGCAATAAGCTGCCCTATTCCACAAGGTTCAAATAAAGAAGGCATCAAAAACAAGTCCGATCCTGCATATATCTTTTTAGATAAATCATTGCTAAAGTATATATTACAGGATATTTTAGTTGGATATTTTTCTGCATAATACTTAAACATTTTTTCATACTTATTATCACCAGTACCCAATATAACCATTTGTAGATCCAAGTTCATTATATCATCCATTACTTCTGATATTAAATCAAATCCCTTTTGATCTACAAGCCTAGATATTATACCAATCATAGGAATATCTTTGTTTACTGGTAGTCCTAACTGATGTTGAAGCATTTCTTTATTTTTCTTTTTATTTACTATACTTTCCTCACTATAATTTAAATATATATCCTTATCTTTTTTAGGATTATATATATCATAATCTATACCATTTACTATTCCACTTAACTTATAACTTACTTTCTTTAAAAGCCCATCAAGGCCTTCTCCATAAAAAGGTGTTTGTATTTCCTGTGCATAGGTTTCACTTACCGTAGTCACTCTATCTGAATATACTATGCCACCTTTCATAAAAGATATCGCATCATAGTATTTAAGCTTATTTTCTACAAAGCACTCTTCCCCAAGAGGAAGTAAATCTCCTAAAAATTCTTTAGAAAACACTCCCTGATATCTTAAATTGTGTATAGTAAGTATAGTTTGTATACTGCTGTATAACTCATCCTTGCTATAGTTTTCTTTTAAAAGCACTGGAATAATTGCAGTATGCCAATCATTATTATGAATTATATGAGGTTTAAAATCCTTCATGTACCTTATGCTTTCAATTACTGCCTTAGAAAAATAACAAAACCTTTCTCCATCGTCATCATATCCATAAGCACCTTTTCTTTTAAAATAATACTCATTATCTATAAAATAAAAAGGTATATCCTCTTCTTCTATATATTGAAGCCCTACATACTGATTTCTCCATCCTAAATTTACATTAAATTCCTTAAGGGTTACCATGTTATTTTTATAGCATTCACTTATATCACTGTACTTTGGCATGATAACCCTTACATCTATACCTAGAGCTCTTAACGCTTTAGGTAAAGCAAATGCTACATCGGCAAGCCCCCCTGTTTTTAAAAACGGATGAGCTTCTGATGTTACAAATAATACTTTCATAGTGCTACACTCCCTAGTATAAAGATCTTTTTTCTATAACTATTGGAAATTCCTTATCTCCTCTTAATTCTTTCTTCTTTTCGATTATATTATTCTTATCTATTATTACATTTTTAAGTTTTACATTTTCATGAATTTCCGCACCTTGCATGATTATGCAATTTTCAATTTGCGCCCCTTTGTGTATATTTACTCTTCTACTAATTACACTATTTTTTACTTTACCATTTATTATACATCCATTGGCTATTAATGAATTCGACACTTCTGCATTTTCACCATATTTTGTTGGCGCTTCATCCTTTACCTTTGTATATATAAGTCCATTTTCATAAAAAAGTTCTCTACTTATTTTTTCGTCCAGCATATCCATACTAGCCTTAAAATATGCATTTACTGAATTTATACATTGTAAGTAACCCTTAAATTCATATGCATCAGTGGTTATATTTTTAAGATTATTTTTTATATAATCTTTAATATTCTTAGCACAGCCTGTTTGTAGACAAGTTTGAATTATTTCAACTACAAATTCCTTTTTCATAATCATTATGCCCATAAATATATTAAGATTATCTTCTTTTCCTATATTTTTCCCTATACTTACTATCCTATTATTGTTTTCTAAATTTATAACATCTGTCCCTATAAAATTTCTTCTTCCATCCTGAACCTTTTTATACACAAATGTTACATCTTTACCTGACTCCTCGTGATGGCGTGCTGCCTTACTAAAGTCAATATTACATATCATATTAGAAGATGCTAATATTACATAATTTTGTTTACTTCTTGAAAAATACTCCATATTATTTTTCAAGGAATCTACATCTCCATCATAGGATGCAATAGGCCCAAAGTTGAATACAAACAATCCATTTATTTTTCTATCTAAATCCCAAGGTTTCCCAGAACCTAAATGATCTAAAAGTGAACGAGACTTAGTTTTTGTAAATATACCTATATTATCTATTCCTGAATTAACCATATTCGATAATATAAAATCTATAATTCTATATCTACCACCTATTGGTATGGAAGCTAATGGCCTTCCAAAAGTAAGAGGTCTTATATTATCCTCATTTTCATCTAAACTTAAAATCCCCATATAATCTTTAAGCATATCTTTCACTCCTTTAGGATAGTTATTCCTCAAAACTTATCACAGCAATTTCTTGTCCATCGCCAATATTTGAGTCATCTGAAATTTTCACATTATCTCCTATTACTGCTTTTTTAACTGTAGAGTTTTTTCCTATATGAACATTAGACATTATTACAGAATTCTCTATTCTGCTTCCCTTTTCTATATATACACCTGGAAATATTATTGAATTCATAACTTCACCATATATATAACATCCTTCTGTTATAAGTGAATTTTTTATAGAAGCCTCCGAAGAAATATATTGAGGTGGCCTTACTGGATTTACTGAATATATCTTCCATGAATTATCATATATATTAAAATCTATATCATCCTTTATTAAATCCATATTAGCTTGCCAGTAACTTTCAATAGTTCCCACATCTTTCCAGTAACCATTAAATCTATATGCACAAAGTTTTTCATTTTCACCGAGCATTTTAGGAATTATATTTTTACCAAAGTCATTTGAAGATAATTTGTCCTTTTCATCTTCTTGCAAAAATTGTTTCAATTTACTCCAATTGAATATATATATTCCCATGGACGCTAAGTTGCTTTTAGGCTCTTTAGGCTTTTCTTGAAATTCATATATATTATCATTTTCATCTGTATTCATAATTCCAAATCTACTTGCTTCCTCATATGGAACTTCTATAACTGCAATTGTTGCATCTGCTCCCTTTTCCTTGTGGAAATCCAGCATTTTAGAATAATCCATCTTATATATATGATCTCCTGACAATATAAGAGCATACTCGGGATCATATTGATCTATAAATCCTATATTTTGATAGATAGCATTTGCAGTACCTTTATACCAATCGCCACCTGTTTTAGTTTGGTAAGGTGGTAATAATACAACCCCTCCATTTGCCCTATCTAGATCCCAAGGACTTCCTATTCCTATATGAGAATTTAAAATAAGTGGTTGATATTGTGTAGGTATTCCAACTGTATAAATACCTGAATTTGAACAATTACTTAAAGTAAAATCTATTATTCTATACTTACCTCCGAAAGGAACAGCTGGTTTTGCATTTTCTTTTGTTAAATTCCCCAATCTAGTACCTTGTCCACCTGCTAATATCATTGCCACAATTTCCTTTTTACGCACCTTTATCCCCCCTGATGTTTTAATTTAACACATTTGCTTACATAATTACATAATTTAAAGAAATCTCTGATTTCATTAGAATTAGTGCATGTTAGTTTATTGAGATATTTTATCTATATATTTTATCTATATATTTTACCAGATAAATGGTTTCATTTCTACCATTTATTGAAAATAATGTTAACAAATTGACAAATTGTATCTATTTAAATTGTTAAAAAGCTGTCTTTGTTAAGACAGCTTTTTCTAATACGCGTTATATATAAATACTCCTTTAAATACAGTATCATCTGATGATAATATTATGTTTATTTTTTTCTCTACATCTACAAAAAAGAAACCTAATAAATTTTCATTATCATATAAACCTATTTTTGTATGTATTTGTGTTCCTATTTCTTCTTTAAATATGTTTATTTTATTACAGAAAACCATACCTTCGTTGCTTGCTGCAAAAAATATAGCTCCACTTGGAAAATTAAATTCAAACTTGTCCCCTGGATTGTAATCAATAAACTGTTCTGAATCTCCATAATTAAATACAAACTCTTTTTCCATATATATTGCTCCCTTCTTAGCAAAAAATTTATACTATTTTTATATCCTAAATTAATATATATTCTACATTAAAAACTAATTTCCTTTTTATTTAACAACCAACCATGTAAATTAGAACTAAGGTACTAGGAACTATAAAACTTTACATATACAAAATTTTATTAATTCAAAACCTAGTACCTAATCCCTAATTGCTATTTTGCCCCTTTTATAGGATTTTTCTTAATTTCGTCATCAGATATTATTTCAGGTCTTCCACCGCTTTTGTTATAATCTTTATTTTCTCTTCCATTTCTTTTTTTACTTTCTTTATGCATATATTTTCCCTCCTGTTTTTTCATATTTTGAGACAAAAAATCCCGCATTACGCGGGAAGTTAAAAATGAAGAGGTTATCGTACAATAATTATTATAACCACAATATCATTTTTTATTATTAATTTTTTATAAGTATACAAATAAAGAACTGTATTCCGTAAAAACCAACTGAATTTAGTGATTATCAAATAAAAGGCGCTTAACCAATTAATTAAATTAGTTAAACGCCTTTATACAATTTATTTGGTGGGAGTATGTGGGAATCGAACCCACCCGTCGTGGTATTAGCACGGCAACATGGTGTTGAAGACCAGCAAGCACACCAGCACTTATCTACCCCCAGAATAGTTACATTTTAAATTATATGCTTTAATAAGTCAATACCAACTTATAATCACTAGTCTCTAATCGCTAACAAAAGAGACTATAAATTGGAGATTAGCAATTTCAATATAATATTCTTGTATTTTCTACTCTCTTAGTTAATTTAATTTCATCAAAATACTCTAAAAGGGCAACAGCTACTTTTCTATTAGTTTTTAATTCATCTCTAAGAATTCCTACATTAATATTACCATTTTTTTCAATATAACTTATAAGTTTGTCTTTAGCTTGATTCACTGCTTCAATACTTAAAACAACTTCTTCTGGAAGTTTTACGAGCTCACCTGATTCCATTAGTAAATTATATATTTTCTCAAAGTCTTGTGTACTTTTTTCAAATTTTATTAGATCACTATATTTGGGAGGATTAAACATCTCTTTTTTATATTCTATTATGATATAATTTCTAATCTTATTTTGTACCTCAGTATATTTTATGTTAAATTCTTTTAAAGATATGTAATTGTCATTTCTTCTAATTAATTCTTGTTCTATACCATAAGAAAGTATATAGTCATATATTTTAGATTTTACCCCTTGTTTAAACATTTTACTTTTTAACTCTTCCTTATCCATGCCCAGCCTCAAAGGATTTCTATCATGAAATAATTCTAATTCGTGAACCACTTTATTAAATCTATCTTGTAAAAAATTATTGTGAACGTATACTTCTCCATTATCTAATAATATATTAAATATTTTTTTGTCTTCTAATAGAACTTTTATTTGGCTGCTAAATTCTTCTTCACTTATGGAAAAATACTTCAATAACTCTTTTTTATTTGGAAATATGTTACTCAAATCTTCTATGAGTTTTTCTAGTATTTCTTTTTTTTCTCCTTTTTCTTTTATAATTAGTTCATCTATATATTTTTTATTATATCTCTTTGCCTTCTTAGCTAATGATTCAATTATTGTTCCTCCCCCTAAAGTCACCATTGGAGAATAGTTTCTTATTACAAATTTATCTTCCCTTTTACATGCAATTTCCTCCTCTAGCCTTATTTGTATATATGCTTCTTCTCCTGGAATAACTTCTTCTTTATCTAAAATACTTACTCTTCCTATTATTTCGGATGTGCCATGATAAATTTTTATTCTTTGATTATTTTTAAGTGGCTTTTCATTACTTTTAAGATAGTTGAATTTGCAGTCTATTATAAACGAAGGATTTAGTGAATTTATCGCAGCTATTATATCTCCTCTTTTAACTTCTGAAGTTTTAATTCCAGAAAGATTTAATGCGCATCTCTCTCCACTTTCTGCTACCTTCACACTTTGATCATGGACCTGTATGCTGCGGGCTTTGCTTGTAGCTCCTTTAGTATATACCTCAATAGAGTCTCCTTCATTTACACTTCCATTTAAAATAGTTCCTGTTACTACTGTTCCTATACCACTTATAGAAAACACTCTGTCAACAGGCATTCTAAAATGACCACTTATATTTTTCCCAGTTACCTCGGATGAAGCTTTATCTAAGGATGTAATAAGTTCCTTTAATCCTGCTCCTGTAATCGAATCTACCTCATGTATATCAACATCTTCTAAAAATGTATCCTTAAACTTTTCTCTAATATCTAACTTAATTTCTTCTAACCATTCCCTATCAACTTTGCTACATTTAGTGACGACTATTAATCCCTTTTTTATTCCTAAAAGTTTTAGTATTTGAAGATGTTCAATGGTTTGTGGCATTACCCCTTCATCTGCTGCAATAACCATCAAAACTATATCTATTCCTTGAACTCCTGCAAGCATATTCTTTATAAATTTTTCATGTCCTGGAACGTCAACTATACCTGCCCTATTGCCAGACGGCAAATCAAAAAAAGCAAATCCTAAATCTATAGATATCCCTCTTTGCTTTTCTTCCTTCAATCTATCTGTATCTTTACCTGTTAACGCTTTAATAAGGGTAGTTTTGCCATGGTCTATATGTCCTGCCGTTCCAACTACAATATGGTTCATTTATGCCCTCCCCTCTCCTTTTTATTTTCTAAAGTTATTTATCTTTTAGAGCTTCTACTATTATTTCAAAATCTTTGTCATAAATAGTTCTTAAATCCATTATAATTTCATCCCTACTTATGCGAATAATTATAGGTGGTTCATTTTTTCTTAGCATTCCTTCTAATTGCATTGGCTTATAAATAGAGTTTTTAATCTTAACAACATAAGTACTTATCTTTTCCTCTGGCATTGAGCCGCCTCCGACCATGGAATAATCCCTATCTACTTTTAATTTCCAACTGCTATCTAACTCCTTTTTAAGCATTTCTAATAATTTATAAGCTCTTTTTTCATGTATATTTTCATCACTTAGTATCATATGCAAAGTAGGTATCTGCTCAATTGCTAAATTTTCATCTTGATACATTTTTAGAGTTCCTTCAAGAGCCGACAATGTCATTTTATCTATTCTTAAAGCCCTTGTTAACTGATTTTTTTTCATTTCATCTATGTATTTCTTTTTCCCTACTATTATTCCTGCTTGAGGTCCTCCAAGCATCTTATCTCCACTGAAAGTTACTATATCTATACCCTTCTTTATACTTGCCTGTACTGTAGGCTCATAACTTAATCCATACTTGGAAAAGTCTATTAAGGTTCCACTTCCTATATCCTCCATAACAGGTATGTTGTATTTATCACCTAGCCTTGCCATTTCTTCTAAGGGTACACTTTCTGTAAACCCTAATATTTTAAAATTAGAAGTATGTACCTTTAAAAGCACTCCTGTGTTTTCATTTATATAATTTTCATAGTCATATAAATGTGTCCTATTAGTAGTTCCCACATCTACAAGTTTTGCTCCACTAAATTTCATAACATCTGGCACTCTAAAGGACCCACCTATTTCAACTAACTCTCCCCTAGAAACTATAGCTTCCTTATCATTACATACTGTATTTAATGCAAGCATAACAGCTGCAGCATTGTTATTTACAACTAATGCCGCCTCTGCTCCTGTCAGTTTAGTAATCAATTCTTCTATATGTTCATACCTTGTTCCTCTTAAGCCTTGTTCAAGATTATATTCTAAATTAGAGTAGCTTTCACTTACATTCATTACATTTTTTATAGCCTCTTTGCATAAAATTGACCTACCAAGATTTGTATGAATAATTACTCCTGTAGCATTTATGACTTTCCTTAAATTGCTTAGAGATTTCTTATTTATTTCTTTTAAGATTTCTTCTATAATTTCTTCTTTACTATAGTCTTCAATTTCTTTCTTTAATATTTTCTCTCTATAGCTGTCTATAACCTTTCTTGCAGCTTCTAAGACTATAATTCTACAGCTATTATTTAAAGCATAATTTAATTTATCATCTTTAAGAACTTCATCTATTTTAGGAAGCTTTCTTAGTAAATCATTCTTATCCATAAATTCACCTATCCGCCTATATAACTATTCAACTATTATTGTTTTTTCTTGCTTTTTAACTACTTTTCCTATGATGGAACTTTCTAATTCCAACTTAGATAATTCCTCCATAATACTTTTCCCATATTCACTATCTAAAGATATTAAAAGCCCTCCTGAAGTTTGAGGATCAAATAAAATATCCTCCATCCATTCCGGAACTCCATTAAGCACATACTTATCCTTTAAATAATTCTTATTTTTGTAAGTTCCTGCTGGAACCATTCCCATGTTAGCATGTTCCTTTGCTTCTTCTATATATGGAATTAAATCTTTATATATTTCAAAGGACACCTCTGAAGAAGAAGCCATCTCATAACTATGTCCCATAAGTCCAAATCCAGTTACATCGGTACAAGCATTTATCTCATATTTTAATATAACATCTGCTGCATATTTATTTAAAGTTGTCATTATCTTCACTGCTTCATCATATCCACGTTCTGTGGCAGTATTTGCCTTTATTGCAGTATTCATTATTCCTGTTCCTAAAGGTTTTGTAAGAATTAATATATCTCCCTCGTTTGCTCCATAGTTTTTAAGTATTTTATTTGGATGTACAAGTCCTGTAACAGATAACCCATACTTAGGCTCATTATCCTCAATGGAGTGTCCACCTACTACAACTGCTCCTGCCTCTATTACCTTTTCCGCTCCCCCTCGAAGTATTTCACCTAACATTTCTATAGGAAGACAGCTTGGGAATCCTACTATATTTAAAGCTACTGTTGGCTTACCTCCCATAGCATATACATCACTTAAAGAGTTACATGCTGCAATTTGACCATATGTATAAGGGTCATCAACAACTGGAGTAAAAAAGTCTAAAGTTTGTATTAAAGCAGTATCTTCATTTATCTTATAAACAGCAGCATCATCTGAAGTCTCAATTCCTACTAATAAATTTTCATCTTTCATCTTAGGCAACCTACCTAAGATATTCGAAAGAGTTTCTGGCCCTATCTTAGCCGCTCATCCAGAATGAGCTGACATCTCAGTAAGTCTTTTTATGTCCACGCCAAGACACCTTCTTTCTTTATAATTTAGCTTAGTGTAATTTAGTTTAATTATATATCAACGATTTGCTTTAGACAATTACATCACATCTACATATTGTTTTATTTTTTCAAAGGTCTTATCACCGATTCGTTCTACATTTTTTAGTTCTTCAATAGAACTAAAACTTCCCTTTTCCTCTCTATAATCTATTATCCTTTGTGCAGTTACATCACCTACTCCTGGGATGGTTTTTAGTTCTTCTTTAGTTGCAGTATTTAAATTCACTTTATCAGGCTCTTTAAATAAAGGTTCTTTTTTAGATTTTGTTTCTTTATTTGATGTATTATTACTTAATTCATCTACTCTTTTACTTATTAGTATATAATCCTCATCCTTTAATTTCTTAGCTAAATTTATTTTTTCTTTATCAGCTTTTTCAGTAAATCCCCCTGCAGCTTTTATTACATTTTCTACTCTGCTATTTTCTTTAAGTATGTATACTCCAGGATTTTTTATTTCTCCATTTACATATACCACTATATTTCCACCTTTATTCTTATCTTCTATTGCCTCTTCTTCAAAGATATCTTGATTATTAACAGGTTTATTGACATTAGAAACTTTATATCCTACAATTAAAAAAATAATAAATATGCATAATATGAATAAGGAACCATATACTTTTTTATCTTGAATCTTAATTTTCAAGGAATTTTCCTCCTTCTGAATATATTGCCATTTAGAATTATTGTCAATTTTCAATAATTAATATCGCATTAGAATAATTTTTTTGTTATAATTATTTTTATAATAATTGGAGGAGATGAAATGAAAAAAATATGTAAATTTTTCTTAAACGTTATCATATTGCTAACATTATTTTTAAATAATACTGTTTCTGCTGCTGTCAGGCCACCAGAGGTGTCTGCAGATGGAGCCATACTAATGGATGCTTCCACAGGAGAAGTAATTTATAGTAAAAATATGACTTCACCATATCCCCCAGCTTCCACTACCAAAATAATGACAGCTTTACTTACTCTTGAAAATTGTGATTTAGAAGATGTAGTAACTGTCGGGTCAAAACCACCTTTTGCGGATGGAAGCAAAATATACATATCAGAAGGAGAACAGTTTAAAGTAAAGGATCTATTATATGCTCTTTTACTTGCCTCAGCAAATGATGTTGCTGAAGCCTTGGCTGAACATATATCAGGATCTAAAGAAGATTTTGCGAAGTTGATGAATAAACGTGCACTAGAACTTGGTGCAACAAGTACTAACTTTGTAAATCCAAATGGATTGTATGATACTAATCACAAGACATCTGCAAAAGACTTAGCAATAATAATGAGAGAACTAGTTAAGCATCCTGAATACACCGAAATTTCTACAACTTCATCCTATAAAATTGCACCTACAAATAAAATGAACAAAGAAAGACCTTTATGGAATGGAAACAGACTTATTCAGAAAAGTTCTGAATATTATTATAGAGATTGCCAGGGTGGTAAAACAGGTTATACTATTCAATCTGAACATTCTTATGTAGCTACTGCTGAAAGGAATGGACAAAAACTTATACTTGCACTTATCCACGACAAAAATAAAACCTATTTTAAGGATGCAGCTAATTTATTTGATTATGGTTTTAATAATTTTGAGGTTGCAAAACTTTATTCTCAAGGCCAGCTTGTAACAAATTATGAAAAGGATAACTTATCAATTCCATTATTAGCAGAGAAGGATTTTTATTATGTAAAAGAAAAAGATTCATCTTCTGTCCCTGCTATAAGCTTAAATAATAAAGATACTACTATTTTTGATAGTGCATTTAAAAAAGGCGATATTTTATCAGAAGGAACTATAACTCTAAATGATAAGTCTCTAGGCTCATTAAAGCTTTTAGCTGGACAGGACTATGAACCTAAAAAATTTTTAAATACTGCTACTTCTCCAGAAAAGCTTCCTATAATTAAATATATAGCATCTTTTACTTTTGTATTATTAATTTTACTTTTAATAATTGAAAAAATCAAACAAAATAGACGCAAAAAAAGGCTTAGGGGTAGATATTAACCCAAAGCCTTTAATTTTTCTATTAAACTTTTCATATCTTCAGGTAAAGGACTTTCTAGATTTACGATATGTTTATCTTTTGGATGTGGAAATCCTACTTTATATGCATGAAGCGCTTGCCTATTAATATATTCTTCGTCATTATTTTCTTCACCATATATCTTATCCCCAAAAAGAGGAAATCCTAAATGGCTTAAATGAACTCTTATCTGATGAGTTCTTCCAGTTTCCAATAAAAGTTTAACTAAAGTAGCATTTTTAAAAGTTTCTAAAACCTCGTAATGTGTTATGCTTCTTTGGCCTCTTTCATCTATTACTCTTTTTATTGTTCCTTCTCCTACTCTATATATAGGTAAATCTATTGTGCCTTCACTTTTATCCATTACGCCATGAACTAAAGCTATGTATTCCTTTTTAAAAGTATTTTCTTGCATTTCTCGAGACAAAGCTGCATGTGAAAATTGGTTTTTAGCTATTATTATAACTCCAGATGTATCCATGTCTAGTCTACTTACCAATCTTACTATACAATTCTCTCCTTTTGACTTAAAGTAATATAATATTCCATTAGCTAAAGTTCCTGAAAGATGACTTTTGGTAGGGTGCACAACTATCCCTGATGGCTTATCTACAGCAATTATATCATCATCCTCATATATAACTTTTAAATTCATATCTTCTGGCTCTATGTCTTGGCTTTCTTCTTTATTTATATAAACTTCAACCACATCATCATCTTGTAAAATATATCTTAAATTTACTCTTTCGCCATTAACCTTAATTCGTCCTTCTTTTGCTGCTCCTCTAATTAATCTACTAGATAAAAGTTCTACCGATTTTAAGTAATCCTTTATTTTTGAGCCTTTATGTTCCCTTATTTTAAAAGTTAATTTATTGCTCATTATTATTTCTCCTTTGGCTATGACTATTCTTTAAAATCATCTCCTAATATAGCTTTGATATAATTATTTTCCCCATCTTCATCATATTCAATATTTTCTATATTAAAATCTCTCTTTAGTATCTGCTCTACTTCCTTACTTAATCCATTCACTACTAATTTAGATTTAGTGCTTTTATTACCATTTGCCGTTTTGATATTTACATATCCCTTTTGTTGAAGCTTAGAAGATACTCTAGCTGCTAATCCATTTCTATTTGTTCCATTTAATATATCAATTTTAAAACTACTTTTATCAAAAGTTTCTACATTACTTTCTTCATGTAACACTGTAAGTATTTGCTTATTTAAACTTTTCTTGAATATATAATAAGATACTCCATTTATATATTCACCTTCTCCTTGAAGTGTAGCCATTTTCATATTAGATTTGTCTACTTTATATCCAAAATTATAGGCGTATTTAATAATTTCATCTGGATTCATGTTTGTCTCCACGTACTTTGGGAGAGCTGACATTAAACTTGGTATTCTTAGAAGTATTGCAGGGCTTTTAAACTTATCTATTATTTTTTCCATAAGCATATGCTGATTTTCTATTCTTCCAATATCTCCATTCGCCAAGCCTGTACCATCATTGTTCTGTCTCCATCTAAAAAATTCTTCTGCCTTTTTACCATCTAAATGCACATTCTCACCTTTTTTAAAGTTAATATGCAAGTTTTGTGAAGCATCATCATAATACATATTATTAGGTATTGTCACATCAACTCCACCAATACTATCTATTACATTTCTAAACCCATCATAATCTACCTTAGCATAATAATTTACATCTATGCTAAGCAATTCTTCTACTTCTTCAACTAACAAATTTACTCCACCAAAAGCATGAGCAGCATTTATTTTTTGATTTTTCCCATTAATCTGTATCAAAGTATCACGAGGAATCGAAATCATTTCCGCCTTTTGACTTACTGGATTATAATGAAGCAAAATTATAGTATCTGTTCTCTTAGGTTCTGCCGAATTTTTAGGATTTCCTATGTCAACTCCCATAACTAAAATATTAACTGGCTCATCTTTTTCAACTTGTTTACTGATGTTAGGACTTGGAAGCTTAGATGAATTATTGCTAAAATTTAAAAGATATACATAGAATCCTCCAACTGCAGCAACTATTAAAAAGAAAGCTATAAGAAGTACAGGTCCTTTATGAGATTTCTTTTTTCTTCTTTTTGTATTTTTTTTAGTTTTATTCTTTTCTTCCATTTTAATCCTCCAATATTTTAATTAAGTAGTTTCTTCCTTCTATGGTATTTGGATGGATCATTTGCCCTCTATCTATTACATATTTTATTGTATTATCAAAAGAACGTAACACAGCTTTATTTATATCATTATAAGTTAATTCTCTTATTTCACTTACCCCAGGGTATTTTCTTAAAGGCTCTATGTAATCTGCTAAATATATCATTTTTTCTAACATAGTCATATTTCTTCTTCCCGTAGTATGATATGCTATAGCATTAAAAATCTCTTTATCTTTTACACCCATAATTTCTTTTGAGATTATAGCCCCAACAAGACCATGTAGAAGCTGAGGACTCTTTTGATATATTTCTGATACATTATATCCATATTTTTTAGCAGTATTTATAAGTTCATATCCTCTTAAATTTTTAGCACAATCATGAAGAAGTCCAGCTATTCTCGCTTTATTTATATCTTCATTAAACTGTTCTGCCATTTTTACAGCTGTATCCCTAACACTTACACTGTGGGCATATCTTTTGGAGTCTAAATTCTCTTTTAAGTACTGCTCCATTTTTTCTTCGCTCCACATCCCTATCACTCCCATAAAATTAATCATATAACTTTAATTCTTTTATAGTATTGTATACACCTTCCGGGACAAAATAACTTATATTTCTTCCCTCTGAAATTAATTTTCTTATATTTGTAGACGAAATATCTAATAAAGGTATATCTAAAAAAATTATATTTCCTTTATATTTTTCTTCTAATTTTCCCTTTTGAAAAATTATATCATATTTATTATTTCCTGGTCTATTAAATACCACTAAATTACAGAGCTTAAATATTTCTTTTACATTCTTCCAGTTTTCTATGTCCATTAATCCATCAGCACCTGTAATAAAGTACCAAGATGCATCAGGATATTTAGTTGTAAAATATTTAAGAGTTTCAAAAGTATAACTTATATCTTTTTTGTTTATTTCATAATCACTTACAGTAAACCTTTTTTCGTTTCTCGTAGCCATTTTTACCATTTCATATCTGGAAATTGAACTTGCAAGTTTTCTTTTAGTTTTATGAGGGGGAATGCCAGCCGGCACAAATATTATTTCATCTAGATTGAGTTTATATAGAGCCTCATAGGCTATATGGAGGTGACCATTATGAATAGGATCAAAGGTACCTCCAAATATAGCTATTTTCTTCATACTTTTCTCCCCCCTAAACTTACTTATGGCAATTCAATTTTTGGTTTTTTAACCGATCTTCTATATAAAACTATTTTGCTTCCAATTGCCTGAATTCCTTCACAATTTAAGTCTTCACATATTATATCTGATGCTTCTCTTGCCTCTAAACCACTATTATTTAATACCTTTATCTTTATAATCTCTCTTGCTTCTAATGCTTCATCTATTTGTTTTAACATACTCTCTTCTATACCACCTTTTCCAATCTGGAATATAGGCTGCATATCATGAGCAATAGATCTTAAATAACTTCTTTGTTTACTAGTAATCATACTTACCCCTCCAATACTAAAATTACAATATAAATTCAAATTCAAAATGATTTAATCTTACAATATCACCATCTTCAATTCCCATTTGTACTAATTCATCTATTATGCCCTTGTTCTTAAGTACAGTATGGAAATATCTAAGGCCATCTGGATCATTTACATTTACACTAGCAAGCAATCTGTCTACAAAGCTTCCTTCTACTATAAATGTATCTTCTTCTTGTCTTATAGTATAAGTAAATTTCTTTTCTTCAGGTATAAATTTATCTGTTTCTTTTATTTCAAGATCAACTACAGGTATTGTTGAAAGTATTCTTGCTGCTTCCTTCATTAACTCATCAACACCTTGTCTTGTAGCTGCTGAAATCTTAAATATACTTTTATATCCAAGCTTTTCTACCTTTTCTTTAAATTCTTCGAATTTACTTTCGTCTTGTAATATATCTATCTTATTGGCAGCCACTATTTGTGGCCTATCCCAAAGCTTTACACTGTATCTTTTTAATTCTTCATTTATCTTTAAAAAATCCTCATAAGGGTCTCTTCCCTCTATTCCGGAAATATCTACTACATGTATTAAAAGTCTAGTTCTTTCTATATGTCTTAAGAAGTCTAGTCCAAGCCCTACTCCTTCAGCAGCTCCTTCAATAATTCCTGGAATATCTGCTATAACAAAAGGCTCTATACCTGATAATCCTACAACTCCTAAATTTGGACTTAAGGTTGTAAAATGATAATTAGCTATTTTAGGCCTAGCATTTGAAACCATGGAAAGCATAGTTGACTTACCTACATTAGGAAATCCAAGTAGCCCTACATCTGCAAGTAACTTAAGCTCTAATACTATATTAAATTCTTCTCCTGGCATACCTGGCTCTGCAAAATTAGGCGCCTGTCTAGTAGGGGTACAAAATTTAACATTACCCTTACCCCCTTTACCACCTTTAGCTACTACAAATTTATCATTTGCATGGGACAAGTCAGCCATCACCTTGCCACTTTCTGCTTCTTTTATAACAGTACCCATTGGGACTTTTATATATAAGTCTTCTCCATCTTTTCCATAACATTTAGAACCTGATCCGCTTTGCCCTGCTTCAGCTTTATACTTTCTTTTATATGTAAAATCTAAAAGAGTGGTCATATTAGGGTCAGCTACTAAAATTACGTCTCCCCCATCTCCTCCATCTCCTCCATCTGGTCCTCCCAAAGGAATATACTTTTCACGTCTAAAAGAAACAGCTCCATTTCCGCCGTCTCCAGATTTTACAAAAATTTTGGTTTTATCTATAAACATCTATTCATCTCTCCTATGTAAAACTAATTATAATTATATCATTAATAATATAATTATTAGCAATTTGATAAAATTCTATCCAAATATTCTGCTTTGCTAATGCTTATAATATTAAAAATATTAATTCACTTAAAAAAAGCACCCCTAAAATATTAAGGGTGCTTTAAATTATTCAGCTACAACAACTTCTTCTACATCTACTGGGTAAACAGAAGCTTTCTTCTTGTCTCTTCCTAATCTTTCAAACTTAACTATACCATCTATTTTAGCAAATAAAGTATCATCTGATCCTCTACCTACGTTGTTACCTGGATGTATCTTAGTACCTCTTTGTCTAACTAATATGTTTCCAGCTAAAACGAACTGTCCATCAGCAGACTTTACTCCAAGTCTTTTAGATTCACTATCTCTACCATTTCTTGAGCTACCTACCCCTTTTTTATGAGCAAATAACTGAAGGTTCATTAGTATCATGAGTTACACCTCCTCTACTATGATATTTATATAATCACCGTAGCTATATTCTACATTTTTTAATCCTAAAACCATAGTCTCTAACAGCACCTGACACTCTTCCACTTTAGCTTTAGAAATACCTTCTAAGCATAAACTTAGAAAACCATCCTTGACTTTAGTAGGAGCATCTATGTTCAATATTTCAGTAATTCCATTAGCAATCGTAATAGAAATAGCTGAAACTGCACAGCAAACAAGGTCGTATCCTTCGTCTACAGACTCTGCATGCCCACTTATGTTAAAAGAAACTATTTTTTCTTCTTTTCTTTGAAAAATAACGCTAATCATAATTAAGCATTAATTTTTTCTATCTGTAACATTGTGTATGGCTGTCTATGTCCTTGTCTCTTTCTGTAGTCTTTCTTTCTCTTATACTTGAAAACAAGTATTTTCTTAGCTTTGCCCTGCTTTACAACCTTAGCAGTAACTTTTGCTCCTTCAACTACAGGCTTTCCAATAACAAATTCACCATTTTCTTTGCTTACAGCAAGAACTTCTGTAATTTCTACATTAGCTTCTGCTTCTGCATTTAGCTTTTCAACGTATATTACGTCTCCTTCAGCAACTTTGTATTGCTTTCCTCCAGTAACTATAACTGCGTACATTCAAAACACCTCCTCAAACCAGTCTCGCCAATTAAGGTACACAGAAATTTCTGCTAGTTTTCACCTTTTCTGAGCGGTCTACAAAAGCCATTTTATCATAAATAATGGTGCTTGTAAAGTTATTTATCCATATACCTTGTATAATTTTAAGTTTTCCATTTGATTGATAAATAACAATGGCTCTACACTAAAAAATTCTTCTCCAGAAATATAATTTAAATATATACATTTATCTAATGCATCTATGCTTTTTATAAATTCTAACATATCATTTTTTATATCATTTTTATATATTTCATTTACTTCGATGTATATATTTTTTATTTCTTTGTGATTAGCTATTTTTTCTATTTCATTTTTTATTAAAAGTTCTATATAGGAAAGTTTTAATCTCATCCCTTTACCATGACATGAAGAACACTCCTCTTCTATATATTCATATATAGACTTTCCCATTCTTCTTCTAGCAATTTGCACTAGGTTTAATTCTGTAAAAGGATATACTACAGTTTTGCTTTTGTCATCTTCAAATCCCTTTAAAAGTTTTTCATATACTTTATCTTTATTTTCTCTATCTTCCATATCAATAAAGTCTATAAGTATAATCCCACTTAAATTTCTAAGTCTTATTTGATGAGCAATTTCCTCTGCCGCTTGAAGATTGGTAATGAATGCAGTTTTCTTAAGTGATGCATTTCCTATGTTTTTTCCTGAATTAACATCTACTACATACATAGCTTCAGTTTTTTCAATTATTATATATCCACCACAATTTAGTTGAACCTTATGATTTCTAAGCTTTAATATATCCTTTTCTATCCCATAGTAATCAAATAACTCTCTTTCATTATCATGGAATTCTAAGTGAGTATTATTATCAGTGTTTTTTATCAAGTAATCAGATATTTCCTTATAATCTTCCTCACTATTTATATATATTTTAGTTGTTTCTAAGTCAAGCTTATCTCTTATTATTCTTCCAAATACTCCACCAGTCTTATACACAATACCCATCTTACTTGAAAAGGCAAGTTTACCTTTTATACTCTTATATGTAGCATAGAGCTCTCTTATTTCTTCATTTATAATATTAATATCTACATTTGAAGCCTTTGTTCTTATTAAAACCCCTACATCTTCTGGCTTGATTATGTTATTTCTTATATTACTTTTTACATCTTCATCGTTAATTTTTTGAGAAAATACCATTTCATTGTCTAAGGTATTTAAAACACAAAATCTGCCTGGAATGGATATAGCACTAGTAACTTTAGGTCCCTTTTTGCCTACCTTCTCTTTTACTACCTGTACTAATACCTCATCTCCCTTTTTAAGATTAGTATTTTTAAACTTTCTATCCATATACATATAACAGTTTTCTTTAAATCCTACATCTATGAATGCACATTTTATCCCAGGTACGATATTCTTCACGACACCCTTATAAATCTCTCCTGGGGAAGGCTCCATGTTTTCTTCTTCAATAAAACATTCTTTTAACTTATTATTTTTCTTTACAGCAATTCTTAATAACTTATTACTGCGTTCAATAAAAATTTCCTTCAAACTATCTCACACCCTTTAATAATTAGAAAGTAACTCAATTAGAGGTATATATTTATTATTTTTAAGTCCGTACATATCTTTTCTTTGAATATCAACAAATGCTTCTTCATTAACCCCTGTAGTATTTTCTTTTATAAACTTTCCGAGTAGATCAGCAGATAAATTCTCGCTACTTCCTGCACTTAATAACACTTGTAATTTTAATATATTATCTTCTAATTTATATTTAAATTCTTTGATTAAAGGCTTTATATTTACTTCCTTTTCTCCATTTTTACTTTTTTTAACAATATTCCATTCATTTAATCTTGGAAGCTTTTTTAATTCTTCTTCTAAAATAGAAGAGTTAGTATACTTTATAGCTACTTCATACTTAGCTGCTTCAATAGCTGCCATAGATTGAGGTACCTTTTTATCGCTTAAGCTCTTAACCTTTACGACCTCAAGTATTTTTACTCCTGAGGGAACATTGCTACTTAATCTTTCCTTTATCTCATTTTCATCTAGTTCTTCTTTTAATACTACATCCATATATTCTCCTGAAGAATATACTCCAACAGATAAAGGTTGAGCTATAGAAATAGTCATATGTGGATTAAATCCCTTTGAATACTCTATCGGAAGTGCTGCCCTTTTTATTATTTTTTGTATAGTTCTCATTAAATCTAAGTGAGATATAAATTTTATATTGCTTTCCTTACTGAACTTTATTAAATAACGCACCTTCAAAACACTTCCCTTCAAGATTTACATTTACTCCACAGTTAGTACATCCAAGACGACAATCCGGAAGCACTTCTGCTCTCTTTGCTCTTTCATTTTCATCTATCAAGAACTTTTTATTAACTCCTATATCAATAAAGTCCCAAGGTAATATTTCATCATAACTTCTATTTCTATAAGCATAAAAATCCCCAGATACATTACATTTTTCAAGAGCATTCATCCAAATATCATATTTAAAATGCTCTGACCATCCATCAAACTTAGCACCATTTTCAAAGGCTTCTACTAATACATCACAAAGCTTTCTGTCCCCTCTTGCAAAAATAGCTTCTAAAAAGCTAACTTTAGAGGCGTGATAGTTAAAACTTATAGCTCTGCTCTTAATATTATCCTTAACTGCATAAACTTTTTCCATAACTTCTTCCTGTGATGCTTGAGCTACCCATTGGAACGGAGTAAAAGGCTTTGGAACAAAAATAGCAGCACTTGCTGTAACTTTTAACCCCTTTTTTCTCTTATCTTTAGGAATCTTATAATATTCGTCTACAACCTTTTCAGTAAGATCTGCTATACCCTTAGCATCTTCAAGAGTTTCATATGGAAGCCCTAACATAAAGTAAAGCTTTATTGTAGACCATCCTGAATTAAAGGCGCTGCTTACAGACCTTATTAAATCTTCTTCTGTAACTCCCTTATTTATAACATCTCTCATTCTCTGACTTCCAGCTTCCGGAGCAAAGGTAAGTCCTGTTTTTCTAACCTTTTGAATTTCATTTATAAGTTCTACAAAAAAAGAATCTATTCTAATAGATGGAAGTGATACTCCTATCTTCTCATTCTTATACTTTTCCATTATCGAATTAATTAAATTTCCGATATCTGAATAATCGCAGATACTTAATGAAGTAAGTGAAATTTCTTCATAACCTGTATTTCTTATAAGCTTCTCAGCAAGTTCCATTAGTGTATCTGTTTTCTTTTCTCTTAATGGTCTATAAATCATGCCCGCTTGACAAAATCTACATCCACGTGTACACCCTCTAAAAGTTTCAAGTGTAATTCTGTCATGTACTATCTCAGCATAAGGAACTATTAATTTATCCGGATAAGCTACATCATCTAGATTTTTTATTATTCTTTTTTTAACTGTTTTAGGCACGCCTTCTTCTGTAGGCTTAAATTCCTGTATAGTTCCATCTTCGTTGTAAGATACTTCATATAATGACGGAACGTATATACCTTGAATCTTTGATATTGCCTTCAAATATTCCTTCTTTGACTTTCCCTTAAATTCCTTATATACATCTAATAATTCATTGGTAATTTCCTCACCTTCTCCTAGCACAAAGCAATCTGCTATGTCATAAAGAGGCTCAGGATTATATGCGCAAGGTCCTCCAAACATTACAATTGGATCATCTTCTCCTCTTTGTGAAGCCCTAACAGGGATTCCTGCCATATCTAACATATTTAATATATTAGTGTAACTCATTTCATATTGCAGCGTAAAACCTAAAATATCAAAATTCTTTAGTGAATCTTTGCTTTCCAGTGCGTATAGTGGTATATTATTTTTCCTTAATTGTTCTTCCATATCTGGCCATGGTGCAAAAACTCTTTCACAAAAGGTATCTTCTCTTTCATTTAATAAGTAATATAATATCTTTGTACCTAAATGAGACATTCCAACCTCATAAACATCTGGGAAACAAAATGCATATCTTATATCTACCTTACTTTTGTCCTTTTTATATGAATTTAGCTCCTCGCCTATATATCTAGCTGGTTTTTCTACTTTAAATAAAATATCGTCTGAAATAAAGTTCATTTAATTACCTCCTCTTACGTACTCAATTTTATATTCTAGCACATCTAGTTGTAAATTGAAATTTATTTTATTAATTATTCCTTTATGTTTATATACTCTTCTATGCTTATATTTCCATAAATTTTTAAAGCTTCAATTGTTTCTTCTTCATATATGGTTTTTATAAGCTTCATGTCATCATTCAATATAAAAAACATATTGTATTTATTTTTTTCAACCAAGCTTAATATAAAAAGTAAATCTTTTTTACAATGTACAGATATTCCTCTATTTTCTATATACCCTCTTTTTAAAAATTTAATCTTCTTTTTTATTATATCTTTCATAATAACATAACATATCCTTTCCCTTTCCTTCAAGGCCGAAGATATTATAAATATACTTATGACTCCTATACTTATATTGAGTGTTCCACCCAAAAACAAAAAAAGATAGTATATCATAAGTAAAACCCCTACTATAATGCTTGTGTAAATAGTTATATTATTTGCTTTTTTATATATAAACTTTATATTTATAATATTCCTTAATGCCCTTCCACCATCCAATGGAAATGCAGGAAGCATATTTATAAAACCTATAGTTAAATTACACTGGTACAGCTCATTTAAAATGTTAAATTTATATTTATGATACAGCATATAAAAAAGTACTGCACAAATTAAATTCATAAATGGAGCAGACAAAGAAATTATTAAATCTTCTTTTGGTGATGCTTCATCTATATCTATTAATTCGAGTGCAGTACCCACAGGCATTATTTGTATATCAAAGCCATTAAATCCAAGTATTTTAGCAGTTTTATAATGTACTAGTTCATGCAAAAAAACTATTAGAAAAGATATAAGTATCTTCTCCCTATACCCTATTAATATAAGTACTATTATATAAGGAAAAAAATATTTACTGACCTTTATCAAACTTATATTCTCCATTTCTTAAATTGCTATAAATTCCTTGGGATCTTTATTTTCACCCATATATAAAAATTCAAAGTGTAAATGTGGTGCAGTAGATTTTCCTGTATTCCCACTTAAAGCAATTATACTACCGGCTTTTACCACATCTCCCTTTTTAACCTTTATTTCTTTCAAATGACCATATTTAGTTTCTATGCCATCACCATGATCTATTAGTATATAATTACCCAATTTCTCATCTTGTCCAGAATCCTTAACCGTACCATCATAGGAGCATTTTACTTCCGTTCCTTCCTTTACCTCTATATCTATCCCCTCGTGAAAAGCTCTTTTCTTGTCTATAGGATCAATTCTATACCCATAAGGAGATGTTATTTGTCCCTGAACAGGAAGTGTAAAATTCTCTTTTACCTTATCTTTTAAAGTTTTTTCACCACTAATCTTACTTTTGAGCGTCTCCATCAAATTTGTAACCTTATCTTCTATTGTTACTACATTTAAACTTTTCACTTGAGCAAAGGCACTTTTATAATCATAGTTTTCATTTACTAAATTCTTAGAATAATTATAAACTGCCTGAGTTTGAGGAGTTACAACTAATTTGCAAAACATAATAACAAATATAATGCTTAAGGCTCCAATTAAATCTCTAGGAAGCCTTTTTAGCAAATACTCTCCTACTCCACTTGAACTTTTCCTTTGTGAGCTTGTATAGCCTGTATTAAAACTTTTTCTTAAGGTTTTATAATAATCCTCATACTGATTATTATAGTTTCCCATACTTTCTCCTCCTTCAGTATCACTAATTTTTACACCACTTGTAAAAATCTCTGATATATATATATTTATAAGAAGGTAAAGTTATTACATAAAAAAACGTTGAACCTACCGTATAGAATTTGCATCTAAGAAAGCTCATTGAATGCTTTCCACAATGCAAATCTCATACTATATGTTCAACATTAAAGACGTCTCAGTTTCCTACATATAAGCCTTTAGCGCCTTAACAAAAACTTCTGCTGATGCTAAGTTTGTAGCTAGAGGCACATGGTGTACATCGCATATTCTAAGTAATGCATTTACATCTGGTTCATGAGGTTGAGATGTAAGAGGATCTCTTAAAAACATTACAAAATCCATTCTGCCTTCGGCTACCATTGCTCCTATTTGCTGATCTCCACCTATAGGACCTGATAAAAGTCTTTTTACATCAAGACCTAATTCCTCATTTATTCTTTTACCCGTAGTTCCAGTTGCAAACAAGTTATGGCCCTCAAATACTTCTCTGTATCTTTTTACAAAATCTACCATGTCATCTTTTTTCTTATCATGCGCTATAAAAGCTATATTCATTTAAATCCCTCCAAATATTTAGAAGTTAATTTTTTTCCTTCTCATTCCAATATTTATTACTAATCCAATAGACATAAATGCCGTGAGCATGGAACTTCCTCCATAACTCATAAGAGGTAGTGTGATTCCTGTAATAGGCATAACTCCTATAGTCATACCTATGTTTTGCATTATTGAAAATAAAAATGTAGAAACCACTCCAATAGTAACCATTGACCCAAACACATCCTTTGAAGTCTTAGCTATATTTATAAACTTGTATATAAGTATTCCATACATTAATAATAAAAATATAGCTCCTATAAGTCCCCATTCTTCTCCTACTACTGAAAATATAAAATCCGTATGAGACTCCGGTATAAATCCGCCCTCTATTTGGGTTCCTTTTAAAAATCCTTTACCTAGCATTCCACCAGACCCTATTCCTATTTGAGATTGTATAAGTTGAAGACCTGATCCTAGCTCATCTTTTTCTGGATTTAAAAAGGAAGTAAGTCGCACTTTCCAATATTCATGCATAATAGGTGAATTCCATACTATAGCAATTAAAACTGCAACTGATGCTATTCCGCCGCCTATAATTTTCGAATCAAGCCCTGCAGCAAAAAATATTCCTAGAACTATAAAAAAGCACACCATAGTCATACCCATATCTGGTTGTATTATTATAAGTATCATTGGAATAGCAGCATATCCTAATAACTTAAAGAAGTTTCTAAGATTATTTATGTTACACTCCATACTATCTAATTCTTTAGCAAGCATTATTATAAGCCCTAACTTTGCAAGTTCCGAAGGCTGTCCTATTGTTACGGAACCTATTTTCATCCATGATCCTGCTCCATTTACTGTAGACTTAAATATAGTATCATTTAGAAAAAGAAGTATAACTCCTAACCAATATATTATATTTGCATATCCTTGTATTAAAGAATAATCAAATACCAATATAAAATACATAACACCAAATCCCATGGTAAGCCACACAAGCTGAGACTTAAATACAGCTATCCCTGCCCTTGTATTGGTTGCACTATATATATTTAAAGCTCCAAATAATCCTATAATCGCTACTATTAAAATTATGCTAAAATCTAATTCTCTCAATAATTTCTTATTTATTTTTAATTTTTCTAGCACATTTCTCCCCCCATTCACTTGGTATGTTACTTATAAAATTATAACAATATACATCGAAAAAAGCTATGTATAAATTATACATAGCTTTAAATTAAATCCTTATTATCTTCTTCTCAGGCTCTTTATAGGAATACTTGCAACTAGTGCTGGAGAAGAGCTCTGCTCTTCATCACTGGATGTCATTTTAATTTCCATATCTTCCCTATCTATTTCAACATACTTTGAAATTACCTGCATAATATCTTCTCTTATACTTTCTAGTAATTCTGGAGAAAAGTCTGCCCTATCATGTATAAGTATTAATTTAAGTCTTTCTTTTGCTACATTCTTGGATGGTGATTTAGGAGTAAAAAAATTAAGAAAATCCATTTATATCCCCCCCTATTTCATTCCAAATAGTTTTTTTAAGGATTGTAGAAATCCTTTATTTTCTGTCTCTAAAGATAAAAACGGAACATTTTCTCCCAAAACCCTGCAAGCAATATTTTTAAAAGCCTGTCCTGATATTGTACCTTCGGTAAGAACTATTGGCTCACCTTTGTTTGTAGACACAGTAATATTTCTATCGTCTGGAACTATTCCTATAAGTTTTATTGCTAAACTATCTAGTATATCGTTTACGTCTAACATATCCCCATTCTTAACCATTTCAGCATTTATTCTATTTACTATAAGCTGATGGTCTTCTATTCCCTTAGCTTCCAACTTTCCTATAACTCTATCAGCATCTCTAATAGATGTAACTTCAGGATTTACAACTATTAGTGCTCTATCTGCACCTGCTATAGCATTTTCAAACCCTTGCTCTATTCCAGCTGGGCAATCTAGCAGTACATAGTCAAATTCCTTCTTTAATGTCTCCACTAAATCTAACATGTTTTCTTTAGAAATATCATCTTTATCTCTTGTTTGAGCAGTAGGCAATAAGAAAAGGTGTGGAAATCTTTTATCTTTTATAAGTGCTTGCTTTAATTTACAGTTACCTTCAATAACATCCATCAACGTAAACACAATTCTATTTTCTAATCCCATTAAAACATCTAAATTTCTAAGTCCAGTATCTCCATCAACAACAACTACTTTTTTACCCATTGCTGCAAGGGCTGTTCCAATATTGGCAGTAGTAGTAGTTTTTCCTACTCCACCCTTACCAGATGTTATTACAATAGCGTCTCCCATATATTTCCCTCCATTAGATAAATTTGTTTGGCAAGTAAGGCTCTACTATTATACTATTTTCTCTTACTTTTGCTACTTCAGGATATTGAGGCTTACTATTATCTTCAGGTGCCCTGGTAGCTACATCGCCAATTTGTAGTATTTGAGGCTGAAGATAAAACGCTGCTACAATTGCTTTTGAATTACCTTCATATCCTGCATGAACATAGCCTCTTAATGCGCCAAGAACTATTACATTACCAGAAGCATAAATTTCTGCTCCTGAATTCACATCACCTATTATAACTAAATTTCCTGGGTAATTTACAACTTGTCCACTTCTTACAGTTCTTTTTACGAACTTAGTTCTACCTTCGTTCACACCTGAAAATACTTTAGTTATTGTTTCCTCAGAATTTTCAAATATACAATCTTTTATTAAGAACTCATCGAAAAGAATGTCTTTAAGTTTCCTTAATTCTCTTTCATTAATGTGTTTTAGTTGTGTAGTAACTTTTAGGGTAGCCCCCCTATAAAACACCTTTCCTCTAGACAACTTTTCAATGAGAGAGTCCAGCATTTCGTCAACGTCTTTGAACTTATTCATATTAATAACTGCATTTAAGCCTTCTCTATTTCCCTTAATAATTATGCTGTCATCTATCATAGCAACCTCCAAAACTGGGCTTATGTTTATATTTCAACAAATACTTCTCAATTCCTTCTAACATTATAATAAATCCTAAATTTTTTAATAGAAACATCTCAGTTTAGCTGAGATGTACTGATTTATAACGAACTCATAGATTTCTATAAATCATGCAAATCATGCAGGGCACATACATTATCATGTACATGCCCTATTATTAATTAGTCAAATTTAAACTCTGGTGTGTAATTCATCTTAGCTAACTCTTCCCTAAAATATCCTTCATACATAGCTTTTGCAACTTCAGCCGATGCGGCTCCGTGTCCTCCATCAAATATTAATACACATATTGCAATTTGAGGATTATCATATGGAGCAAATCCAACATATACTCCAGATGAAGTTCTTCCTATCTTATCCTGTATCTGCTCATTAAATGTAGCAGATCCTGTTTTACCAGCAGTTTGAATAGGAAAATTCTTAAGCACTGTAGATCCAGTTCCCTCATCATAAGAAGTAACCGCAAGCATTCCCTCTTTTACTGTCTGCATAGTTTCAGGCTTTAATTTTATTTCATCTATAACTTCTGGTTCTACCTTTTGAATTACTTGATTATTTGAATCTAAAAATGAATCTACTAAATGAAGCTTATACCTTTTACCTCCATTGGCAATCATAGATATATAATTTGCCAATTGAAGAGGAGTAAATTGGTTCGTCCCCTGCCCTATAGATGCATTATATACATTACCTGGTCTAGTTGCTTCTTCAATTACTGAATTTACAGATTGATTAATTTTACTTATTGCAGTATTAATATCACTATCTGTGAGGCCCTTTTTATTTAACTTTTCATCCGTTGCTATAAGTTCTTTAAATAACTCCATCATAGTTTTAGAAAATTCTTTGACGTCTCTATATCTCATTTGCTGTCTTATAGTATTTTGTATCTTTTCTTTAATTTTCTTTAGCTCATCACTGTCTCCCTTTTTTATTTCAATGTCTATTCCTTCATATTCACCTGTGCTTTTATTTTTCTTGATTTTTCTTAAATCTTCATACAAATTCCATAAATGATATATGGAAGATGTATTCTTCACAGATTGCACATTAAATACTTGTCCGTAGTTCTCTGGTATTTCAATACCTGTAGATGGATCTTCTTTTGAATTTGGGTCTACTCCGAGTCCAAACTTCCATGCATATTTTGCTAAGGTATCAAGACCTCTTTGATAAAGTCTATCTCCTACCTCATAAAAGAAATAGTTATTAGAGTATGCTAGTGCTTCAACTACATTTATATTACCTTTAGTAGATGTGTTCCAACTCCTACCATTATACCCGTGCTTTGTGTAAATTAATGCATCATATATTGTCTCATTAGATGACAATACACCCTCTTCCATACCTGCTATAGCAGTCAATGGTTTAAAAGTAGATCCTGGTGCAGTAAGTGATGAAGTAGCATAATTATAAAAAGGCTTTGGATAAATATCATATGGGTCTTTTCTTAAGACTTTGCTTCCCTTACTTGAGCTATCTACTGGTGGGAATATTTCATCTACAGTTACAGGAAGTCCTCTACTACTTATATAATCTTTTGCAAACGCCTCTAAATCAGGGTTAAAAAACTTATTATATAATTCTGTAGTAAGTTTTCCTGGAGTAGAAAATATATTTGGGTCATATCCTGGCCTACTTGCGAGTGCCAATACTCCACCTGTATTTACATCAATAGCTACAGCAGCTCCTCTAGTTGCATTACTTGAATTAGCTCCATCATAACTTATTGGATTTGCTCTTAGATCTGCCATTACTTTATCTAATGATTTTTCTGCTGCTAATTGTACATTTTTATCAATAGTAAGCTTAAGAGTTTCTCCAGGATATGGTTCCCTTCTTCCTAGTTCTTCTATTATTCTACCTTGCTTATTAAGTTTAACTATTCTTCCGCCTTTAGAACCCTTAAGTCTATCCTCATATACATACTCAAGACCTGCAGTTCCTACATAATCACTGCTTACATCGTATCCCTTTTCGCTGTATTTTTCTGTATTTCCACTAATTTTTGATATATATCCTAAAAATGCTGAACCAAGTTCTCCGTAAGGATAAGTTCTTAGTGGCTGTGTACTCACATCTATACCTGGAAGATCATTTAATCTTTCTAAAAATATAAAAGCTGTTTCCTTTTTTATATTACTTCCTATAGTTACAGGTTTATATCCAGAAAAACTCTGCATTTTAATTGTATCTTTTATAATCATATATTTTCGCTGTTTTTCTAAACTATATTGAAGCTTTTCTATATCATATTGTTCTATTAATCCGTCCAAAATGGCTTTTGAATTTTTAGTATTGTTTTTATACTCATCTAGTTTAATGTTTAAACTTGTAGCATCTTTTATATTAAATCTTTTAACAATCTCACTTACAGCTTCATTTGGTGATATTTTGTATTGAGCTAAAAGATTTTTGAAATCACTTTTGGGAGTTATATCATATTGTTTTATCAAATAGTTAAAGGTTTCTTCGGGAGATATCTTTAGTAATTCTTCATCTATTTGTTTTTCTTCTTCTTTAGTTAACTTTTCCTTTTTACCTGGAAATAGTTCTTTTTGTACTTGTTCATTCAATCCTCTATCTCTTTTAAATCTTACTTCTAAAGTTCTTCTAGCATTTACATCATCAGTTTTAAATTCAAACCTAAAAGGATTCACTTTTAATTCAAATTCATCTTGTTGTTGCTCTTTATTATCATCAAGAAGTTTAAATACCTTATCCATGGTCTCAAAAAAGTACTTTTTACTTTCATCTGTTTCATTGTATACAAGCATATAACTTTGACGGCTAGTTCCAAGCACTATATTATTTCTATCTACAATATTTCCACGAGGAGCTGGATCTGGCACTTCTGTAATTGCTCTAGTATTTGCTCTTTCTTTGTATTCCTCTGTTTTAATTACTTGTAGGCTAATAAGTTTACTTCCAATGATAGAATAAATTACAGCCATTACTACAAAAAAAGCGGTATATCTATTAAGTTTTTTCTTTTTTTCTTTCATAGCTCACCATTCCTTTAAAATTTCCAATTTCGTCTCATATAATCTATACTACATAACTTATAAGTTAATCTATATACGGGTATAGATAAAAATAAATTATATAAGCTGTTAAAAAACACAAATCTAAAACTCATTCCTACTCCTACTACATATAGAATTACAAAAACCAAAATCCCTTTAAATATACTTATAACAAAATTTGATAGTACAGGTATAAGAGTTTTTTCTTTAAAAATACTTACTCCTATAAAGCCTGATATCACAGCACATATCATATTAGTTAAAGCATTTACTCCAAGAATATTTGCAAAATAAATATCTTGAAACAATCCTGCAAATACCCCCAGCCAAAGTCCTTCTGAGTATCCGTTTACTATAGAATAACTAATTATAAATGTAAATAACAAACTAGGCGAAAACCCCTTTATAGAAAAAAAGGGCACCACCGAATTATCTAAAATTAGCATAATAATAGTCAAGCCTGCCAAAGTTAAAATTTTTTTCATTTTTATCACCTTAATATGTTTTGTCTATTTTATTTTTGGGAACTACTACAAAAACTTCCTCTAACTTATTTAAATTTATATAGGGCTTAATAATTGCATTTTTCATTACTTTTCCTTTATCTTCTTCTACACCTATAACATAACCAATTCTTATACCTTTAGGATATAGTCCGCCAAGTCCTGATGTAAGTATCACATCATTTTCCTTTATCTTCGAATCCAAAGGTAAATAATATATTTTTGCTAACTGTGTATTATCACTATCCCTATACCCTTTTATAATTCCTACACTTTCTCTAGTGCTTTGAACAATTCCACTAACTGCAATATTTTCATTAGAAAGAGTTTGTACAATAGCCCAACTATTGCCTACAGATGTAACTTGACCTACTAATCCTTGGGAGGTAACTACTACCATCTGTCTCTCTATTCCGTCATTTTTTCCTTTATTAATAGTAAACTCATCTAAAAAACTTCCTCCACTTTTACCAATTATGTCACTTCCTATATAATTGTATTGGGAGTTTTGATTTTTAAAGTTAAGCATTTCTCTTAATCTTTCATTTTCATTTTTTAAAGCATCATACTCTAACGCCTTACTTTCTAGCTCATTATTCCTAGCTTTAAGATTATTATTCTCTTCTCTTATTACATTAAAATTTAAAATAAATCCTAAAAAATCCTTCACACCACTGCCTGAATTGTACAAGCCTCCTTGTACAGTATTTAAAGCTCCACCTACACTACTCTCAGCAAAAGATACCTTATCCCTTTTTGCACTATAACCAATTAATATTAAAAATGTAACTGACAGAACAATTATTGTTACTGTCAGTTTATTTTTGAAAAATCTCATACTTACCTTTTCTTGCTCGCTGAAAGCTTATCTAAAGTATCTAATGCTTTTCCCGCTCCAAGAGCAACGCAATCAATAGGAAGTTCAGCTGTATGAACAGGCATGTGTGTCTCATCATATATAAGCTTGTCAAGTCCTCTTAACATTGCTCCTCCACCTGCAAGCATTATACCCTTATCCATTATATCTGCTGCAAGTTCTGGTGGCGTTTTTTCTAACGTACTTTTTATAGCATCAACAATAGCTGCTATAGGCTCTCTTAAGGCTTCTCTAACTTCAGTGCTTGTAATATCAATAACTTTTGGAAGTCCTGTGATTAAATCACGACCTCTTATTTGCATTGAAATTTCTTCTTCTAATACATAAGCAGAACCTAACTCTATTTTTATATTTTCTGCTGTTCTTTCACCTACCATAAGGTTATATTGTTTCTTTACGTAATCTATTATAGATTGATCAAGTTCATCTCCAGCCACTCTTAAGGATTTACTTGTAACTATTCCTCCTAAGGATATAATAGCAACTTCTGTAGTTCCTCCTCCAATGTCTACAATCATGCTTCCTGTTGGCTCATTTACAGGAAGCCCTGCTCCAATTGCTGAAGCCATTGGTTCTTCTAAAAGATGTACTTCTCTTGCTCCTGCAGACTTTGCAGCTTCTTCAATAGATCTTTTTTCCACCTGTGTTACTCCTGATGGATAACATATTACTATTCTTGGACTTGTAAAAGCACTTTTAGGGCTTACTTTTTCAATAAATTTCTTAATCATCGCTTGTGTTACATCAAAATCTGCAATAACTCCATCTTTCATTGGCCTTATGGCTACAATATTCCCTGGAGTTCTTCCTATCATTTGCTTTGCTTCATCTCCTACAGCTAAAACCTTTTTAGTATTAGTATTTATAGCAACTACTGATGGTTCGCGGAGCTGTATTCCCTTTCCCTTTACATATACAAGAGTGTTAGCTGTTCCAAGATCTATACCTAAATCCCTAGACATTCCAAATAAACGCATCTAATTTTCTCCTTTCAATTTACAATATACCTTTTTCTTTTAAACTTATATAAACTCCATCTCCAATTATTATGTGATCTAATAGCTCTATTCCTATTATTTTGCTACATTCATTGAGTCTTTTGGTAATATTTAAATCCTCATTACTTGGACTCGGATCACCAGATGGATGATTATGACATATAATTATTGAAAAACTACTATTTTTAATTGCTTCATTAAATACTTCTCTAGGATGAACAATAGAAGAATTTAAACTTCCCATAGAAACATCCTTAACCTTTATTACTACATTTTTTGTATTTAGCATTATTACTTTCAAAATTTCTTTTTTTAAGTATCTCATTTCTTCCATTACAATGTTTGCTGCATCCTGAGGTTTAGTAATTTTATACTCTTCCCCAGACCTATGAGCCTTAAATCTTTTTGATAGTTCACTTAATGCCACTATTTGAGCAGCCTTAGCACTTCCTATACCTTGAATATTCATTAGCTCATTTGTTGAAGAATTTATAAGACCATTTAATCCTCCTAAACCCTTCATAAGCTTACCGCATAGGTTTAACACATTATCCTTTTTAGTACCTGTCCTAAGGATAATTGCCAAAAGTTCTATGTTTGACAACGACTCTGGCCCATATTTAAAAAGTCTTTCTCTAGGCCTTTCACCTTCAGGTAAATCCATAATCTTTAAAGAATCATTCATTTTAATTACTCCCTTATAGATTAGCTTTACCCCCATCCCTGTATTACTTTCAGAAATTTATAACTTCCTTGTAAATGGATATCTATCATATAGCTCATGTTTAATTTTAATTGTGTACTAATATTCTTTTAACATTCCATACAATTTGTTTATTGGCAGTCCTACAACATTATAATAACATCCATGAATTTTTTCAACAAAAATTCCACCATAGCCTTGTATACCGTAAGCCCCTGCCTTATCCATAGGCTCTCCAGTTTTTATGTAATTTAATATCTGGTCAGTAGATAGCTTTGAAAACTTTACTTCTGTACATACATAGTCTTTTTTTACCATATTTTTTGATATATCAACTATAGCTAACCCTGAGTACACTTTATGAATATTACCACTTAACATGCTAAGCATTTCAAAAGCGTGTTGAGAATTTTTAGGCTTACCTAATACGTTGTTTCCAAAAAATACTGCAGTGTCACATCCAATCACTATCTTGTTTGAGTTTGAGAATTTTCTTGCTACTGCTAAAGATTTTCCTTCTGCAATTTTCATTACATACTCAGCTTCATTTCCATGAAATTCAACTTCAGATTCATCAAAATCACTTGTAATCACTTCATAGTCATTAATTATTCTTTTTAGCAGTTCTTTTCTTCTTTCAGAAGCTGATGCTAATATAATTTCCATGTTATCATCGCCTTTTTAAGTTTTGCATGTAATATTATTTCCATTTTTACCTGATTTATATCTTATTCAGAACAGGTTTTATAAATAAATTAATATCATTTACTTTATGTCTTTTAATAGTTTAACATTTAATAATTTGTTAAACAAGTCCATATACAATATTGTTAAAATTTTTTTGTTTATGGAAAGTATTGTCGTATATTGAAAAAAATGCGAAACACCTTTTTGATTACTAATCTTTACTATTTAATCACTAAGAATGGATTTAATAATCCTTTAAGCGACTAAATATTAGAAACTAATATCTTAAAAGTGCTTCGCATTTAAATTTAATTTATTTTTCTAGTTATTTATTTAGCTTCTTTTTCCATCTTTTCTTTAGCTTTTTCATTATTTGATGATTGATTAATGTCTTTTCTTTTATTATTTACAGACTCATCTTTATCTTTAACCTCAGCTTTTGCTTTGGTTTGATTATTATTTACATTTTTAGTTTTAACTGTAGCATTAGTTTCATCAACTATATCATCGGTGGAGCTATCTTCTTGATTATTAACTGGTGTTTCTTTAGTATTAGTATTAGTCTTAGTCTTTGTTTCATTTACATCGCCTGCTGATTTTTCTAATTTCTTTTCTTCTTTCTTTAACTGCCCTACACTCATCTTATTTGCATTTTTAGCTTGTACTAAAATCTTTAATTCTTCCTTTTGTTTATTATAATCAGTTAAACTTTTTTCATAAGAATCCTTAGCTAATTTTATTGCTTCATCATCTCCTGATTCATTGGCTTCATTTAGACTCTCTTTAACAGTATTAAGATCTCTTTTAGCTTCTTTTAATTCTTCTCTTGCCTGTTTTATTTCAGTCATAGCTTCTACCTTTTGTGTTTGCATCTCTATAACTTTTGCAATTACATCTTGTGCATTTTCAGAAACTTTGTCTTTAACGATTTTTAAAACTTCAATTGAGTTTTTTTGGTTTTCTAATATTTCATCTTCGATTTCTTCCAACTCTTCATTCTCTACAACTTCTGTATCTTCTGTATTATTATCTTCAATCTGTTCATTTTCCTGAGTATTTTCTTCAATTGCTTCTTCAGCATTCTCTTCATCTGCTAGGTCTTTATCATCTTGTGATTCATCACCTATTACAGTATCTTCTTGCATTTCTTCTAAAGCTTTTTCAGCTTCTTCCATATTCTCTTCATATTTTTCAACTGATTCTTTTGCTAACTCTTCATTACCTTCTTCTGCCATCGCTTGACTTTCTCCAAGTCTTTCCTGAGCAATATTTAGTAGTAATTTAATTTTCGCTTCCCCATTCTTTGATAATTTTATTTTAAAACTATCAACTAGGCAATCTAATTTATACATAATACTGTCAGGTGTTACACCAGCCTTATCCTTTAGAGATACCTCCCCTGCAGCAAAAGTATTAGTGTTAATTGTAGCAACAATTGCTAAAGCTGTTAATAATGTTATAGATTTTTTCATAATTTAATATCCTCCTTAAATTGGCATATCTCAAGTACTTGAAACATTTCACTGTTTATTATTTTCACTTATCAATACGGGAAGACATATGTTTTTTAAGGGGGTGAGCATTGCCAAATTTTAAGTTTTACCTAACCCTCTAAAATTTATTATAATGAACGTATATACTTATAAGAAGGGGTGAGATTATGGATAATATAAATCCTTCTGAGGTTAAAGATAAAAATAAACTTATAGAAGAAAATAAAAATTTTATATATGGGTGCACTTATAAAATATGCAAAAGAATACTTCATTGGGAAAATGATGATGAATTAAGTATAGCAATGATTGCATTTAATAAAGCCTTGGATACTTATAATCATACTAAAGGAAACTTTCATAGCTACGCTAAGGTACTTATAAATAATTCAATAATCGATTTTTTTAGAAAAGATAAGAATAATTCTTTACTAGTATTTGATAATAATGAAGAATCTTTTACATATATTGATTACAAAAACTCTATTAATCAATATGAAATTCAAAAGGAAAGCGAACAAAGAATTGATGAAATTAATGCACTTAAAAATGAGCTTGCTAATTTTAAGCTTACATTTACTGATTTGATAAATCATTCTCCTAAACACATAGATACAAGAAGCCATCTGCTAAATATTGCCTTATGCTGCACTAAGAATGATGATATAAGTACATATATAAGAAAAAATAAAGCTCTTCCTATAAAGCAAATAACTGTTTTAACTGGTTGTAACAGAAAGTTATTAGAACGATGGAGAAAATACATAATTGTACTTTTTTTAATAATGTCAAATGATGAGTATTTATATCTAAAATCTTATCTTAATATAGGTGTAGGTGATAAAAATGAATAATATTAAAGGTATAATAATTGAAATTCAAAAAAACAAAGCAGTACTTTTAACTTCTACAGGCGAATTTATAGAAGTGCTTGCTACTAAAGACATGAATGTAGGGGAGGAGTATATTAAAACTATCAGCCAAACTAGCTTTATTAGAAATATACCTAAGGCATTAGTTGCTGCACTTATTACGTTTACAGTGTTAGGTGGTGGATTGGGTGCTTATTATACTCCAGTTGCTACTTTAAATCTCAGTATAAACCCATCCGTTCAATTAAAAACTAATTTATTTAATAAGGTTATTCATTCTAGTGCCTTAAATTCTGATGGTAAAGTTATATTAGATAGTATAAATATTAAAAACAAAAATTTTAATGATGCGCTATGCTTAATCGTAACAGAAAGTGAACATCAAAAATTTATCACAGAAGATTATAAGGCAAATAAATCTATTAGTTTAGAAGTAACAGGTAAAAATTTAAATGTATCAACCTTCGAAACTATCGTTCACGAACATGGAATTTCACTTGAAGTAAAAATTAATAATAAGCCTTCTATAAACAATAAAAAATTAAATAATAAAGACACTAACTTAATAAATACAAATAAAGATTCTAATAAATTAAATGTTGAAAATGATTCTAAAAATAAAACAAAAAATAATTCAGAAAGCACTAATTCAAATTCTAACACAAAAGGCTCTCAAACATCTACTAATGACTCCTATAACAAAAAAGATGATATTAAAACAGAAACCAATGATAATAAAAATAATGGTAACACTAATATTAAAAATGCAAAAGATGCAAACTCCAAGAAAAATTTTGATGAAAGCAATAATTCTAACTCCGAATCTAAAAAAAAAAATAAAACTCCTTCAGATAAGTCCTTAAAAAAGGAAAAATAAAAAATGCGAGCATTTTTAATCTCTAATCACAATTGCTAAAAGACTATATAAATCTATGTTCTAGCAGTTGAAGATTAGAGATTATTATTAATTTAAAATGCTTCGCATTTTTATTTCATTTTTTGAAGTATAGAATAGATAAATGAATAATTTTCTGCTGTTTTATCATTGCTTAATTCATTTGGCAATTTTCCCACTTTATCCTTTAATTCATTTAATATTTTAATATTTGGGCTTTCTTGATCTACAGCCTCTAATGATTTGCACCAATTCTTAAAGTCTTGAGTTTGTATTGCCTTTACATTCTTTTCAGATAGTTTCCCAAGGACTTGTATATATCCATTTAATACTTCACTTATTTCCATATCACATAAATTATTTACCTTTATTTCAAACTTCATAGTTGAATTTGATACTTTATTAGTATTTAAAGTGTTTATTATGACTTTTGCAGCATCCTCTGTATATATACCTAGAAAAACTCTCTTATATTTATCATCACTTATAACAAATGGGTTCCCATAAGAGCTTAATTGACTTCTAGTCTTTTCTACACCAGTTTCATTCCCAAACATTCCGCCCTGTATTGCCACATAAATAAAGCTATTATTACTTATTATGGATTGCTTAGGGGTTTCACCCTTATTATTTATATTTTTATCATTAACTTTAGTTTCTGTAACCTTTCCTTGTGTTTTAATTATAGAGGAATTCTTAATAAATAATTTGAAGAATATACTTCCTATTAAGAATGAAAGTATAAGTATCATTATAAGTATAATAAAAAAAATAACATTATCTTTTCTTTTTCTCTTTAAATCATATCTTGTATACTTTATATTCACCACTCCCTCTTAAGTATTCAATGCATTGAAACCATTACTAAGATATCCTCCACCTTATTATAAAAAGCATATATAAATTTTGCTCATATGTTACCTATATAATAATATTATACTTTACTTAAAATTATGATTAAGAGATTCTATCATTAATATTTAAATTTAACTTCCTAATCATTTAGCACTAAACTTACTACTAATTTGTAATATATTTGTCCTAAATAAAATAAAAGTCAGTTAAAAACTGACTTTATATATTAATCATTACTTATTATCTATTATTTATTGAAGTACCCTTCTAGCTCCTGCATATCTGGAAGCATAATAACTTCCTGAAAGACTGCTTACGATAACTTTCCCACTTCCTGATGATGCATGAATAAATTGTCCTCCACCTACATATATTCCAACATGTGAAATTGAGGAATCTGTATTAAAAAACACCAAATCTCCAGGTAATAAACTTTCTTTAGATACAGCTTGTCCTGTTGCAAATTGAGTTCCTGTATAATGGCCTAAATTTACTCCAAATGCTCTATATACATACAAAGTGAATCCTGAACAATCAAAAGCTGATGGGCCAGCTGCACCCCAAACATATGGTTTTCCCATAAACTTATATGCATAAGACACTACATCTACTCTTCCGTTTGAGCCTCTGCTTACAGTAGCTTTCTTAGCGGTTGCTTTAGCAGTTGGATTTACAGTTTCTTTTTTAGGTACTACTATAACTTTATTCCTGTTAACTGTTGCTGCACGAACAGCTAAATTTTTAGAAGTTAAATTTACCGAATCAGCTTGTACACTATTATTTTTTAGCGCTCCTAGAAATGTTAATGATAAAAAGAAAATTACACTTACCACTATACTTTGTCTTTTGTTATTCATTTATTATCCGCCTTTCTTTGCCTCCGAAGTTAGCTGACGGGTTCGGGTAAAGGTACCCCTACTTAATATATTTAATAGTATATTAAGATTAACCCCAATACATTGGTTCCTCCGTACCCAGATATTTTCCAGGATTCAGCTTATTTATATAGTTTATATTTTCTTGATTTTCATGAGTATTATTATATATGATTTTATCGAAATGATTAGTTTGAGTCTATTTCATATATTTCCTTGTTTTATTATACATGATTTGTTAATACTTAGTCAATAAAAGTTAACACTTTTTTTTTAATTATCTGTATATTTTGTTTATTTTTTTAAAATCCTAAGTCTTTGTTTAATATAATAACCTTTATTCTATCATTTCTTTGTTTTTTCATTATTACATAATCACAACAAATTCTATCATCGCTATTACAATCCATACAATATCCAACTTTTGCGCATGGGGTATTTTTATTTAACTTTTTTGCATTTACAGGAGCTGCAATTTTCTTTACTCTCTGTTCTGCTTCCTTTAAGTCTTTTACTATTTTATTTACACCACACACTACAATAACTTGATCTGGTCCAAAAAGCATAGCTGCTACCCTATTACCATTTCCATCCACATTAAATAATTCTCCATTTTCCGTTATGGCGTTAGAACTACATAAATAAGTATCGGCACAAAAGGCCTTTTTATTAAGTTCTTTTCTTCCCTGAATTGTTAAATTAGAATCATATCTATCTAAAAATGTGAAATTACCGTTTCTTAGATAATCTATTACTCCTGTTTCCAATAAAGTCTCAGAACCTCCTACAGATACTACAGCCCCCTCTTTTATTAACCTATTTAACTTTCCAATTAGTTCTACTTCATCCTGCACTAAAACTGCTTCCATATTATTTCTTTTTAAATTTTCAATAGTTCTTTCTATTAACTTTTCATTTCTCCATTGCATAAATTTGTCCATTATTATACCTCCCTAAGGATTTTTTTAATATAAACATATTGCTTCTTTTATTATTTGTCTTATAAAGTTCTTCGGAAACTCTTATAACTTCGTATCCATTTCTAGTCCAAAATTTCAACTTAGAACCATTCTCTTTTATAATTCGTGTATAAAAATCTCTTACCCCATACTCTTCCTTTAAATAAATACTCAATTCTTTTAAGATTATGCTTCCTATTCCCTTGCTTCTTATAGACTTATTTAAAGAAATAGACCATATCCACGCTTCATGAGGATTCTTAAATTCAACTCTACCTTTTATAATTCCTAAAATCTCATGATTTTCTTTATCATTTATCTTCAAAAAGAACTCATTTTCACTTACATAATATTCCAAAAATTTTTCATAAATATCTCCTACTTCCAATTCTTCCTTCTGTGACTTACATTGATTCTTCAAATAATGATCTATATATGTTACATCCTCTTTTTGTATACTTAAAATAGTCATATTATCTATAGTTAAATTTATATCTAACATTATCCTCACCCCATTTCATACATGATTTCATTACAAATTAGCATGTTTAAATTCATTTAAGGCATTTCATTATTAAACTATTCTACATATAATTTAAATCTCCTTGTATATTACTGATAAAATTTAATTTACTTTTAATTGATTAAAATGAAAATGACTGCTAAAAAGCAGCCATTAAACTTATTAATCCCAATCTCCCCAGCCATGATCTCTTCTACGTCTTCTTCCTCTACGTCTTCTTCTACGTCTTCTTCTTCCACGTAGTTCACTAAGTAAAAGTATTTCAAGTAAAGGTCTTGGCCCCCACCATATTCCATTAGGGCTTCTATAATTATTTACATCATTATCATCATCTTTTATATGGCATTTATCCATTATATCATCACAAACCTTTTTAACCCAGTCCTTAGATGGACAATATTCCTTACCATATTTATATTCCATAACATTACAATGATACTTTATCATAGGTATAACTTGATTATAAAGCTCAGGATACATTCCTTTTAACTTTTCATCATCTTCATCCCTATCATTTTCTTCTGGCATGTTAGACATAGGCATTCCACAATAGCATAAGTAAGGACATTTATACTGCATATTTCCCCCTAAAATAAATTTCTCACCATTATATATATATGCAAAAGTTTAAAATTTAGTTACAACTTTTAGAAATAAGACGACATTTTTAATGTTGAACAGGTCGTATGGAATTTTGATAATAATGAAACATCTCAGCATACTAAGATGTACTAATTTATAACGAAATCATAGATTTCTATAAATTATACAACCGTTCGCTACGCAAAAAAACTACCTAACTAGTAGGTAGTTTTAAATCCTATCTGGTGCAGATGGCGGGATTTGAACCCGCACGCCCTGTGGACACTACCCCCTCAAGATAGCGTGTCTGCCGTTCCACCACATCTGCAAATCATTATCACTTATACATTTTTATTATATCAACATCAATGTTAACAGTCAAGTGGCATAGATTAAATTTTATCTTCCATATAAAAACTTATAAATATTATAACTCACCTTAACCTTTTTCACGTACTTATCCGTTTCTTTAAATGGAATATAACTTAAAGTTTCTCCATCCTTTGAATATCTAGTGTCCTTTAGCCACTTTTGTACATTTCCCTTACCACCATTATACGAAGCTAATGCTAAATCAAAATTATCAAACTGCTTAATAAGATCACTTATATACCAACATCCCATATTTATATTATAGTCTGGCATAAAAAGTTTTTCTTCACCATGATCCTTTATATCCATTTTCATGGAAATCCATTCTCCAGTTTCAGGCATGATTTGCATCAATCCTTTTGCACCCTTTGAAGAAACAGCGCCTGGATTAAAACTGCTTTCTGTCCTTATAATTGCAGCTATTAAGTATGGATCCACTTCATATCTATCTGCATATTTATATATACTTTCAGAGTACTTTAATGGATAAAGCCTTCTCACTATAGATGGAACTTTAAACAAATAAAATGCTACAACTATTACTAAGATTATTTTTATGACTTTTTTCAAAAACCTTACACCCCCGATTTTATCACTCTCACAAGTCTTTCAACTTGTTTTTTAGTTTCTTCTATAGTAAAGGTATTATCTATTATAAAATCTACTATTTTTCTTTTTTTGTTTAATGACATTTGTGAGTTAATTCTATCCAAGATTTCTTCATATCTTAATTTATCTCTTTCTTTCACTCTTTCAATTTGAGTATCTCTATCTACCCAAACTAATATATTAAAATCCATACATTCATTAAGTCCTTGCTCTATAAGAGTTGGTGCATCTACTACACATGCCATCTCTCCCAGCTTTTCATATTGATTCATTTGATCAAATATTTCTTTTTTTATATACGGAATTATAATTTCTTCATACTCTAACCTTTTTAGTGGGTTTTTAAATATAAAGTTCCCAAACTTTCTTCTAATCAGCTCTCCATTTTCATCGATAAATTCCACTCCAAATTTTTCTTTGATAGTTTCAATAATTACGGGATATTCCTTTAAAACCTCTCGTGCTATAATATCTGCATCAACTATAGGTATACCCTTTTCTTTTAATAAGGAAGATATGGTAGTTTTTCCACTACCAATCCCTCCAGTTAATCCAATTCTTAGCATATTGCCATTATACCTTCTTAAGCACTCTGTTTTCAACTGGTAAAAACTATATAATCTGATATTTTTCCCATCTTCATTTAGTTCTCTACTTTGCATCATACCAGCTTTCTCCTTCATGCATATCTACTTCTAACGGTACATTAAGAGGCATTACATTTTCCATGGAATTTTTCACAATTTCTCTTACCTGTTCTAGTTCACTTTTTTCCACATTTAATATAAGTTCATCATGTACCTGTAAAATCAGCTTACTCTTTAATTTACTTTCTTTAAGGCTATTGTATACCTTAACCATAGCCATTTTTATAATGTCTGCAGCACTTCCCTGTATTGGAGTGTTCATGGCTAACCTTTCGCCTAATGCCTTTACCATTTTTTTAGAGTCTGCTATTTCAGGAATATGTCTTCTTCGATTTAATATAGTTGTTACATACATTTCCCTATGAGCCTGCTGTATAGTTTTATCCATATACTCTTTTACCTTAGGATATCTATCAAAATAGGCATCTATATATGCTTTTGCTTCTTTTCTGGAAATCTTTAAATCTTGAGCTAGACTAAAGTCCCCTATGCCATATACTATTCCAAAATTTACAGCCTTAGCATTGCTCCTCATAGTTGATGTTACTTCACCTAAAGGTACCTTAAATACTTCTGAAGCAGTTTTTGTATGGATATCATCATGATGTTTAAAAGCATCAATTAAATTTTCATCTTCAGAAATATGAGCAAGTACTCTTAGTTCTATTTGAGAGTAATCTGCAGATAACAATAATGAACTCTTATCTTCTGCTACAAATACCTTTCTTATCTCCTTACCCATTTCATATTTAATAGGTATATTTTGAAGGTTTGGCTCTGTACTTGAAAGCCTTCCTGTAGTAGTTACTGTTTGATTAAATGTTGAATGTATTTTCTCATCCGTATCAATCACGTTTTTAAGTCCTTCTACATAAGTTGAATAAAGCTTTGTAAGCTGTCTATAATATGTTATTTTTTCTATAATAGGGTGTTTATCGTTAAGTGCTTCTAAAACTTCTGCATTAGTAGAATAGCCCGTTTTTGTTTTCTTTATTACAGGTAAATCAAGTTTTTCAAATAGTATTTTCCCAAGCTGCTTTGGTGAATTTATATTAAATTCTTCATCAGCCACAGCATAAATTTCCTTTTGCATTTTATCTATTTCTATCTGAAACTTTTCTCCTATTTGTTGAAGCATTTCTCTGTCAACTTTAAATCCTTCTTGTTCCATAAAAGAAAGTACTTTAACTAGCGGTAACTCTACTTCATAATAAAGCATATCCATATCTAGTGACCTTATTTCATCTCTTATTTCTTCGTATAAATCCTTTAAAGCTGAAACTTGTCTTATAAATTTTTCTTCACCATCTGCTCTTATTTCACGCTTTAAGTAGTGAGGAATTAAAATATTTAAATTATAGTCACTTCTTGAAGGCTCAATTAAATAAGCTGCTATTTTGATATCAAATATTACATTTTTAAAATCTACTCCCCATTTATTTAAAACCACATAAGGAGCCTTTACATCATAAGATACTTTTTTAATATCCTCTGCTTCTAAAATATATTTAAAATCTTTTAAAAACTCTTCTTTACCCTGTAAATTTTCTATATTTATAGCATAGTTTTTATCTAAAAAGTTTATGTATATATCTTTTATATTTACTAAGGAATAAGTACTTTCATTTTCTGTATTAAATAACAGAAATAATATTTCCTTTTCCTTATTATCGTCTATATTCTTTATAAGACTTTTTAATTGATCATTGTTATGTATTACGTTAAATTCAATTGTTTCTTCTTCAAGTATTTTATTTTCTTCCTTTTGTTCATAATATATTTTATCTAGCAATGATTTAAACTCCAAATCCAAAAACATCCTTCTTATAGCTTCTGCATCATAATTTTCATTGGATTTTATAGAATCTAAATCTATTTCAATTGGAACATTGCACATTATTGTAGCAAGTTTTTTACTAAATATAGCCTGCTCACTATTTTCTATAAGAGATTCCTTAATCTTTTTGCCACTTATATTTTCAGTATTACTTAGTACACTTTCTATGCTGCCATATTCCTTAATAAGTTTGTAAGCAGTTTTTTCTCCAACACCAGGAACTCCAGGGATATTATCAGAGGCATCCCCCATAAGCCCTTTTACATCTATAAATTGCTTAGGGGTAACACCATACTCCTCAATCATTCTATTTGCATCGTATATCTCTTTTTCTGTTATTCCCTTTTTAGTTAAAACTACTTTTATGTTATCACTTGCTAACTGAAGTGCATCTCTGTCTCCTGTAACAATATAAACTTCAATCCCTTGTTCTTCCGCCTTACAAGATAACGTTCCTATCAAATCATCCGCTTCAAATCCTTCTATTTCAAATATATTTATATCAAATTTACTTAAAAGTTCTTTGACTATAGGAAATTGCTCTGCAAGCTCTGATGGCATCTTTTTTCTTCCTGCTTTATACTCTTTATATTCATTATGTCTAAAGGTGGGTGCAGCTTTATCAAAGGTACATACTATGTAATCTGGCTCTATTTCCTCTTTCATTTTTAAAAGCATATTTGTAAATCCATATACAGCATTTGTATGAATGCCTTCTCTATTTGTAAGCAGTGGTAATGCATAAAAGGCTCTATTCATAAGACTATTTCCATCTAAAATTATCAGTTTCTCTTTATTCAATTAGTTCATCTCCCTTATTTTAAAATCCTAATCTCTACTCACTATTCTAATAACATTTATGATTGTAATTATTAGCTATCTACCTTAAATATACGGTTTCTCTATAAAAATTTATACTTCTTTTAAGATCATAAAATTCATCTGCCGGAAATTTATTTAAAATTTCCTTTAAAATTTCAAAGGCAACTATATTTTCAAGAACTATTGAAGCTGGTACTACTGCGCACACATCTGATCTCTCATATCTAGTTTCAGTATTTTTTCTTTTTCTAAGATCTATGGTTCTTAAATCCTTTTTTACAGAAGAAATAGGTTTTATAAAGACCTTGGCCTCTATATTTTCACCATTGGAAACTCCTGCTTCTATTCCTCCTGAGTTATTTGAATATCTTTTTATATTATTGCCATCATAATATATTTCATCATTAAAATTACTTCCTCTGCGATTTAAATCTAGTCCATTTCCAAATTCTATTGCCTTTACCCCTTGGAGAGACATAATCGCATAGCTTAATATCGCATCTAGTTTTCTGTCCCATTGAGTATAGCTTCCTATCCCTAGCGGTACTCCTTTTACAGAAATCTTCACACTTCCTCCTATAGTTTCTCCTTGCTCCTTGCATATGTCTATCTTTTTCATAAAGTTTTTTGACATTTCTTCATTGTAACATCTAACTGGACTTTTTTCTATTTTCTCATATATATTATCGTCAAACAAATCAATTTCTTCTTCATGAAAGTTTCCTATGCTATTTACAACACTTCTAACTTCTATGCCAATACTCTTTAATATAAGTTTACACATTGCTCCAACAGCAGTTCTTATAGTGGTTTCTCTAGCTGAGGTTCTTTCAATAACATCTCTTATATCTCCTGTGCCATATTTAAAATACCCAACCATATCTCCATGCCCAGGCCTTGGCACAGTTATTCTATCCTCAGGCCCCGCTTTAACCTCTAATATATGTTTCCAATTTTCATAGTCTTTATTGTATACTGCTAAAGTTATTGGATTTCCCGTAGTTTTATCTCCCCTAAGTCCTGTGATAATTTCTATTTTATCATCCTCAAGCTCCATTCTTTCTCCACGTCCATATCCCTGTTGCCTTCTTTTAAGTTCACTATTTATAAAATCTATATCAACATCAAAATTAGATGGAATTCCATCTATTATAGCTAAAATCATCTTTCCGTGGGATTCCCCAGCATCTAAAAATCTCAACATAATTATCTCTCCTAAAATTTACTTTGGTAACTATATATAGTTTACACATTTTTAGCCAAAAAATCACCCACAAAAAAATTGCCCTTAGGCAATTTCTTAAAATATACTTAAATCAAGTTCCCTTGATAAATCTTCTAAAACCTTTATTCCCGCTATACTGTTACCTTTGATATCTAATGCAGGACCTATAACCCCTATTCCCATTCTTCCTGGAACAGCAGCAAGTATTCCGCCACCTACTCCTGACTTTGCTGGCACCCCTACATTAACTGCAAAATCTCCAGAACCATCGTACATACCACAGGTTACCATAATTGTTTTTATTATTTTAGCAACATGTCTTGGAATAGCTCTTTTACCATTCCATGGCATTACCCCATCATTTGCAAGCATTGCCCCTATCCTAGCAATATCTCTACAAGTTGTTTCTATTGAACATTGTTTGAAGTACACATCTAAGACTTCTTCTACATCTTTTATTATAACACCTGTACTTTTCATAAAATACGCAAGAGCTCTATTTCTATTACCAGTTATTTTTTCAGATTTATAAACCGCCTCATTTATTGTAATGTCACCATTATTAGTTATCATTCTTGCAAACTTCAATATTTTATTAAAAACTTCATCTGAATTTTTGCCTTCTATTAAGCCCACAGTATCAATAGCTCCTGCATTTATCATTGGATTCAATGGCTTATGTGGATTTTTTATTTCTAAATTTACTATTGAGTTAAATGCATCTGAAGTAGAATCTACTCCCACCTTTGAAAAAACATAATCAGCACCATTGTCCAAAATAGCAACCATAAGAGATATTATCTTTGAAATACTTTGCATAGTAAATTTTGTTTCAAAATCTCCTGCAAATTCCTCTTCTCCATCAATGTTACATATATATATACCTAAAGCATCCCTGTTTGCTTTAGCAAGCTCTGGTATGTAAGATGCTACTTCCCCATTTTTAGTATAACTTTTGTTGCTTTCAATTATAGTTTTTAGCAATCTACTCATAATGTGCTCCCCCTATATAGTATAATTCTCTATAATCATAATACCTTCCTGGGTAATCCTTGTTCCTTGCCGCCCTACTCCAAATTCAATATAACCCTTAGCTTTTAAATCTTCTAACTTATTTCTTACTTCCCTTTCTGTTAAAAGTATATCTTCATACTCAAGCATTTGAGCTATTTTACTTCTGCCTATTTTTTTCTTTAAAAGCATATTGGAATAAACTATCTTTAGTATAGCTTTCTTTTCTTCTGATAAATTCTCCGTTCCTTTGCTTGCAAAACACTCCTTATTTTCTTTAAAATTATATGGTAAATCGCCTTTTACTATAATATTAGAACCCATGTTACATAAATACTCTGCTAAGTTCCTTAATTCTCTTATATTCCCAGGCCATTCATATTGTTTCAGTATATTCCACACTTCATTATCTATTTTTTTATTGCATCCAAATTCTTTTAAAAAATGTCTAAATATAAGCTCTGTATCCTCTTTTCTGCTCCTTAAAGGTGGAATATTAAGTGGAAAAACATTTAGTCTATAGTATAAATCCCATCTAAATTCACCCTTTTTAGCTAGTTGAAATAAATCCTTATTAGTTGCTGAGATAATTCTTACATTAACTTTTCTTATTTTAGTACTTCCTATCCTTACAATTTCTCCTTCTTGAAGTACTCTAAGAAGCCTAGCTTGTATACTTAAATCTAAATCTCCTATTTCATCTAAAAATAAAGTTCCTAAATGTGCTTGTTCAAACACCCCCGGTTTCCCTTCTTTTTTAGCACCAGTAAAAGCTCCACCCTCATACCCAAACAGCTCACTTTCTATTAAATTGTTAGGAAGTGCTGCACAATTTATTGCAACAAAAGGAAATTTGCTTCTTTTAGAATTATTATGGATACTCTGTGCAAAAAGCTCTTTTCCAGTACCACTTTCACCAATTATAAGCACAGATGCATCTGCTAAGGCCATTTTTTTAGCTATTTCTTTAGTTTCGTGTATTTTTTCGCTTACCCCAATTATACTATCTATATTATATTTGGCTATATATCCATTTAATGACACTTCTCTCCTCACCTGTTCTTCTAATTTTCTGAGTTCAGTTACATTTTTTATAATGAGTATATATCCTGCCCTTTTGTTAAAAATATCCATTGTTTTAAAATTTATTATAAGTTTGTTGTTACCATGCTTTATAAGTAAATCAGTTATTTCACTATTGAAATTTATTTCTTCATCCTCAAATATTTCATCTATACTTTTTCCTAGTAATTCTTCTTCGTTTATACATAAAATCTCTCTGAACTTTTTATTAGCCATAATTACTATCTTATTATTGTCCACCTCTAAAACCCCATCGTCTATCAAATCTAATGATGTGTTCATTACAGATTTTATAATTATGCTAGTTCCAAACAAATCGTGTATACCTTTACCCAAAGGTATTATTGTTTTTTGATAATTATGAAGCATTTCGTCTTTTGTATTATTATTTAAATCTAACTCATTCAATAAATCTATAAGTGTACGCATGTCATATACCATATGACCAATATTATATATCCTGCTTATATTTTTAGGCACTAAATTTTCTTCATCAGTGGTAATAGCAGTATATATGTTCTCTAAAATTTCTTGTCCTGGATAATACGGGTATAACTCAAACTCAAAACCTAAGGCATAAATAAGTGATATAGTTTCAAATGTAGTATCTATACCATTATTAACCAATAGGGCTTTAGTTCCTTTAGGAACTGACTTAAGAACTTCATATGCCTCCTTAGAAAAAGTTCTATTCATAAATATTAGCTTAGTAGAAACATTTATGTGTTTTTTTACCATATTTATCATAAGAGGAGTAGATATCAAAAGCACGTCCACATCTACCTTACCCTCTATTTGCTTACTAAAATTATAAGATTTTATAATCCCCTTATCTCCCAGAATGTTTTTTAGAGTTTCTTCATAAAATTGCCTTGTATTTTCATTTAAAGCACCTATTCCAATAATCTTCTTACCCAATCTAATTCCCCTCTCAGAAAACAGAATATTTAATTCATAAATCTTCTATAACTTTATGATAATTAAAACATCAGTATAAATCAACTCAAACAAGCTGGGAGTTAGTTTAAATAAAGCATATAGAAACTTTTTTATAAATTATACAGATTATTGGTTAAGAAATTTTAATGCAGCTGCACACATAGCCTTTATTCCAATCTTAATACATTTCTCATCTAACAAAAAATTAGGATTATGAAGCACGCATTGCTCCTTATTCATATCTGATTTACACCCTACCCATATAAGTGTTGAAGGAACCTTTTGAGAAAAGAAAGCGAAATCCTCTGCTCCCGAAGCCGGTCTCTCAACAATAATTACGTTTCCATGCTCAAAGCTGTCATTTAATCCTTCTATTAAATTTTCTGTAAGCTGTTCATTGTTATACATCGCTGGATATCCATATACATATTCGTATTCATAAGTACACCCTAGGGATTCGCAAATACCCTTCATTATTTGTTCTATCTTTTTACGCATAAAGTTTCCCATCTCTTTATTAAAAGTTCTTACTGTTCCTTCCATATAAACTTCATCCGCTATTACATTTTCTCTATATCCGCCCTTCATAATTCCTATAGAAACTACAGCACTATCCAGTGGATCTATGTTTCTGCTTACTATAGTTTGCAATGAAGTAACCACATATGATGCAGCAACGATAGCATCTGCCCCTTGATGAGGAGCTGAACCATGAGAACTTTTACCTTTTATCTTTATAAATACTCTATCTGATTGTGCCATTATAACTCCCTTTTTAGTAGCTACTTTACCTAAGGGCATATCCCATACATGAAGTGCAACCGCTGCATCTATTTTTGGATTTTCAAGCACTCCATCTCTTATCATAAAATTTGCTCCACCTTCAGGATTACATTCTTCTGCTGGTTGAAATGCAAATTTAACACTTCCCTTTATATTTTCCTTTAATTGATTTAATACCTTAGCTGTTCCAAATAAAATAGCAGTATGTGCATCATGTCCACAAGCATGCATCACTCCACTATTTTTAGACTTAAAAGGGAGATCAGTAAGTTCTTCTATAGGAAGTGCATCCATGTCCGCTCTTAAAAGTATTGTTTTTCCATCCTCTTTTCCAGTTAATAAGCCAACTACTCCAGTATCTCCTACACTTTCCTTAACATCTAACCCTATATCTTTTAATTTTTCAGCTACAAGCTTAGCTGTCCTATATTCATTCATTCCTAGTTCAGGATTTTCATGTATATCTCTTCTTACTTCTATAATTTCATCTATATATTTATCAATTAACTTTTCAACTTGCTCATTCATCATGTTAATCTCTCCCTTATATGATCTAGTTTATTGTGTTAAAGTAGCTTATATAGAAAGAAACTGGAATAATCCAGTTTCTTTTAAAATAATTATTCCATATTAGAATATACAATTTCACCGTTGATAATTGTGTAATTTACAGTTGATGATAAATCACAAGGATGTCCATCCCAAACCACTATATCCGCATCCTTACCAACTTCAAGACTTCCGACTCTGTCATCTACACCAAGTATTTCTGCAGCATTTATTGTTATTGCCTTAAGTGCCTCTTCCTTGTCCATTCCTGCCTTAACAGCAAGTCCAGCACTCATTGGAAGGTAGTTGAGCGGTACAACTGGACTGTCAGTTGTTATTGCCACCTTAAGTCCTGCCCTACTTAAAATTCCTGGGGTTTCAAAGGATTTACTTTTAAGCTCAAACTTACCTCTATATCCAAAACTTGGCCCAACAATAACATCAAAATTCTCCTTTGCAAGCTCATTTGCTATTAGACTTCCATCTGTACAATGGTCAAGCGTCATCTTAACTCCAAATTCCTTAGCTATTCTTATAGCTGTAAATATATCATCAGCTCTATGCACATGAGCCTTAAGCGGAATTTCTCTATTAACCACGGGAACAAGTGCTTCTAATTTCGCATCAAAAGCTGGTCTTTTAGATTTATCATCCTTTGCTTCCTCAAGCTTTTCACTGTAGTCCTTAGCTTTTCTAAGATATTCTCTAATCATTGCTGCTATTGCCATTCTTGTTGCTGGCTGTTTTTTACCTTGACCGTAGAATTTCTTAGGATTTTCCCCAAAAGCACACTTCATAGCTACAGGATCTTTAACCACCATATCATCTATTCTATCTCCGTAAGTTTTAATTACAATAAACTGACCCCCTATAACATTAGCACTTCCTGGACCAGTTGCTGCACAGGTTACTCCACCTTCGTAGGCCTCCTTAAAGGTCTTGTCCATTGGATTAATAGCATCTATTGCTCTTAGTTGAGGAGTTACTGGATCTGAGGTCTCATTAACATCGTTTCCTTCAAAACCAATTGAATCTTCCTGCATACCAAGATGACAATGAGCCTCAATAATACCTGGAGTAACCACTTTACCATGAAGATTTACAACTCTTACTCCTTTAGGTTCTACAATCCCCGTACCGATTTCCTTTATTTTCCCATTATCAACAAGAATACTAGCTTCATTTAAAATTTCACCCATCATGGTGTGTACTTGTCCATTTTTAAGAAATAACATTTTACGTCCTCCTTACATTACATTGTTATATAAGTTCCTGGTCCTATCGGTGCTCCTAAGAAATACCATACTACTAACATTAAAATCAATGATATCATATATGCAATGGAATAAGGCATAGTAAGAGATATTACAGAGCCAATTCCAATAACTCTATCATCGCCCTCTTCCTTATACTGTTCCATAAAACCTATTATTGCTGGAATATAAATTAATATAGGAGATATAATATTTGTTGCTGAGTCCCCTATTCTTACACAAAGCTGAGTTACTGCCGGTGATAGTCCGAGCATTGAGAATATAGGTACAAATATCGGTGCGAGTATTAACCACTTTGAAGGACCACTTGTCATACATAGATTTATAAAGGCCGTTACAAATATCAGAATAATCATAAGTAGAGTTGGATGAAGGTTGGCAGACTTAAGTGCTCCTGCTCCACTTACTGCAAGTATTGTTGCTATGTTACTCTTGTTAAATAAATCTATAAATAATGCTGCTGGAAGTGCCACTACTAAAAAACTTAAATTTCCTGCAAGACTTTTTTGCATTAGCTTTGGTATATCTCTTTCTGATTTCACAACCTTTGATGCAATACCATAAGCTAGACCTACAACTACAAATAAGAAAAACAGAAGTGGTACCATACTGCTAATTAATGGTGACTTAGGTAATATTGCACCTTCTTCATTTCTAAATAAACTTCCTTGTGGGAGTGTAAGTGCTAATATAACTATTATAAAAGCTACTGATGCAATCCCTGCCCATCTTAAACCTCTCTTTTCGTCCTCTGTAAGAGCATGTTCCTGAAGACCAGATTTATCCTTTTTGTTAGTCCTTTTTTCTTCTAGATATTTAGATATAAACTTTTCAGTTACAAAAGTTGTAACTAATGTTAAAACAAAAGTTGCCACAATCATAAAATACCAGTTAATTAAAGGATGAGTTGGAGCATCTATATTCATGCTCTTAGCTGCTGATTCTGTAATACCTGCTAATAGCCCATCTGTTCCAGCTATAAATAAATTTGCAGTAAACCCGCCGGATGCTGCTACAAAACCTGTTATTACTCCAACTACAGGATTACGACCAAGAGCCTTAAATAAAGTACCACCTATAGCAGCACTAAATATCGTTCCTGCATCTGATGCTAAGTTGGAGTTTATTCCTACGAAAGCTAATACTGCTGTTACCATGAAATCCGGTGCACCTAGTATTGTTTTTCTCATAAGTGCGGAAATAAAGCCTGTCTGCTCTATCATTCCTATACCGATCATCATTATAACAATTATACCAAGCGGAGCAAAATTAACATATGTTGAAACAAACCCCGCTAAAATTTCCCTTATTCCTTCATAGCTAAGTAAATTCCTTACTATAACTGTAGTTTCAATTGAAGCTTCCCCTGCAACTTTAGACGCCGCCATATAAGTTACAGATACTCCAGCCTTTGATAAAAGCATGGATAATGCTAAAATAAATACGGCCAAGATAGTGAACATTGTAAAGGGATGAGGTATCTTATTTCCAACAACTTCAATTCCCTTAATAAATCGCTCAAATAGGCCTTTTTTCTTTGTTGTAGTTTCTGCGGTTTGCATTTTAATTCCTCCCCATTAGTTATTTTATATTTTTATATAAGCAAATTCCATGCCAAATTAAAATAAAATTCCTATAATTATATTTTTTCTAAATCCCTCAACTCAATTACAGCTAACTCATCATCACAAAAGAAGGTCAATCAATACATAAAGTTGCATAAATTTATATTTTCTTATCTTTTTTCTCTGTTATTAATAATTAAGATAAATGGGCTTTAGAAATACAAACAGGACATTCAGGACAAATATTTGAAATATTTGTCCAAATAAATAATTCTATTAAACCTTATTGACTTATCACTCTAATATATGATATTATTGATATACGATATGCCGAAGTGGTGGAACTGGCAGACGCGCCGGACTCAAAATCCGGAGGTAGCAATACCGTGCGGGTTCGATTCCCGCCTTCGGCACCATTAGTATCCGCATTGTTTAAAACAATGTGGATTTTTTTATTTTCAAAAAGTCAGTAACATAATTGAAGTCTATTAAGATTAGTTGATATTAATAGATTTAACTATATATAATAGTAGGAATTTTTAAAGGAGCCTAAAGTGGCTCCTTTATCATAACGATTTTTAAGCTAATCCGACGACTCTTAAAACCTCAGCTTTATTTATTTCTTGAATTGTTCTCATAATATCATCTGAAGTCATAACTTGAATTCCTACAGTACTATTCTTCTCTAATTTCACTATGTAGTCCCATGCATTTTGATGTACATTACCAGTAGTAATAATTATCCCTTGTTTTATTCCTTCAGCAACTATTGCTCCAACTAACTTTTGGCATATTTCTCTACCTATCATAAAGTTTTCTGTTGTAGTAGCATTATCCGTATATCTTTTGCATTCTACAAATGTAGTAGCATCATTTCTATCAACTAGTATTAGATCCCTGCCCTCATCATTAGTTGCTGGAGTTAAAGTAACGGATTTATATTTCCCCATGTTTTTAAATAACCATTCAGAAAATATTTCAAACTCTCTACCTTCCATATGCTCAATTTCATGTTTAATATTTTGTAAATCTTCTGAAGTCAAAACTCTGTCTCTAAACCTTCTATTATACTCTGCTATATATCTATAGTCCTTATTTATAAACATACTTATCCAGCTGTATAATATTGCTGCTAAAAACAAAACTAAAACTATCGTATTAAAATTATTATACAAGAATGATATAATTGATTTTATCATCTACACTCACCTCTATTTGGATATTATTCTCAATTAGCATTGACTTTATACCTATTAAAAGTACCTATAGCTCATACGAACGTATAGGTACTTTTTTATAATTAAAAACAATGATATTACTAAGTTTCACAATAACAATAAAATAAGAATTAAAAAGTATTAGGTGAGCCGTGCGAACCTTAAAATTTACTAGCTTAAAACTTGCCCTAAATTCTGTAAGGTGAAGTCTGTGTAGAGGATTTGAAAGTCACTTTCTACAACTAGAGATTTTTTTACTACAGGTCTACATATAACAATTGATGGGAATATATCTTCACTTAGTTCCTGGTATTTATGCTGAAAGTGATTTGATTTGTATATCTCCTGTAATTTTGCTATAGATGTGTTATGAGAATAATCTATTTCTACTATTAGTGGTATAAAGTAATCATCATAGTATAATTCTATCAGAGCATCAATTTCACGATATTTCTTGCCATCAGTATACACTCTATACTTTTTGCAAAAACTTTCTATTTTAGCACCCATTGCAATTAGTTCTCCATATACATCTAATAGTTTAAGAGCATGTATATTAAGTCTAGTATCTATATAATATATTGCTTCATCACTTACAGAATTTCTATAACGTGCTATTGCTTTCTCATTGTACAGTTGTCTTAATTTTTTTCTTGCTTGGTCATAAGCATATTTATTCCCTGTAAAAATCACCTTGGCACATTGGTTAATAGTTATAGAACCATGCTCGTCTATATAATTCAATATCATTTTATCTTTTTTACTTAACAACATTTTTCACCTTCACTTTCGTTTTAGTAGAAGGTGATTTTTTACCTTTAGCCGGTTCCTTTGTAGTATTAATTTGTATACTTGAGTCTTCTTTAATATTCTTAGTGGTAGTTTCTTGCTTGGGTAAAAATCTATTATAATCATCTAACTTTTCCCTACTACCATTTACTAAGCTAGACTTTATATATTGATTTATAACATCATCATCTATAAATAAGGTTTTTAACCACTCCCTCTTATTACCATACATTAATAATGCTTTTCTATTTTCAATATTAGTTAGTTCTGTAGTATCACAAACAGTTAAACTTGAAGCATCACTGTTTTGTGAAAACCCTATTTTGGTACATAAACAACTTCTCAGGTTAGGATCTAGTACTGTGGTATCTGGCCTTTGGATACCTATAACTAAAAACATACCAACCTTTCTAAATTTTCTAGCCATATGCTTTAAAAGATTGTAGCATTTCACTTTCAGTTCATAATCCGTATCTAATTTATTTACTGGAAAATAATCTGCCATTTCATCCATAATAATATAATTGTAAGACATTCTTTTTCCATAAAATTTCTTGTTGTACTCTTGAATATTTTTACACTCATTCTTCTCAAATATCTCCAACCTCTTAGTGTATATATGCATGAGATAGTTAAATAATTTTTCAGCTTCTTTTATAGTCTTAGCATATCCTTTAACTTGTTTGCATTTCTCAAAACCACTGAAATCACACATATCAGATAAATCTGAGAAATATATGTTTATATCTCTATCTGTGAATTTATCTATTAGATTTGTTAATAGTAATCTTATTAATTCTGTTTTACCACATCCTGTTTGGCCAGTAACTAAAATATGAGGGTATTTTGTTAAATTAACAATTAACTCTTCCATTATATAATTAAGTCCAAAGTATGCCTCATAAGGCTTAGTTTTTACTGGCTCAAATTTTGTATATTCATCTATAGGTAATATTATTATTCTAATAGTTGCCGTTTTAAAGTCTACATTTTGTTGAATATAAGTTTCATATCCTAATTTAGTCTCAATATTCTCTTTAATTGAACACAACTTGCCAAATCCATTACCATTTAGATTTACTATTATTGTATATCCCCATGGAAGACTTCTTTTTACATCTACAATAGTGTAGATGTCTAATTTATTATCTATAAGTATATTTTTCAATTCTTTCTTTATGAAGTATACATCTCTATAATTAAATCTTTTGTAACCATACATTAAAGCCCCACCAATACCTAACTCGATAAACATACTTATTTTCTCCCCTTTTTCTTAGTACTTTTTTCATATACATTAGCTGCTATTAATGCTCCAACAAGACCAGAAATCATGTTTACAGGGTTACTAAAATAAGCAATAATTACTCCAACCACAAATTTATCAAGCGCGAATAGATCTATCATGAATAACCTCCAGAAAATTGTTCATAATACTTATTAAATAAGTATCTATGTAAATAAGGGAGATAGAGAAAGAGAATTTCAAATAAAGGTATGATAGCCTATATTTATATAAATTCTCAATCTCATTTTGTTATAAGCTCTGGTAGGCTTATATAAGGTTACTTAATAACTCTTAGATGTTTAACCGTTTCAATAGGCTCAGGTATGACTATTACAAATTGGTTTACAAAATCTAAGAGTTTTTGCATTTGTTTAGGATTAATGTCGTGACTCTTAAGTTTCTTGTATATCTCATGTACATCATTTTGAAACTTGATACTCTTATAATAGTTTTTATCTACATAGCTATTTAACATTTCTTTCATATAAAGAATATCATCACGTTTCATTAGCTTATTTTTGATGCAATAATTGAAAGCTTGCTGCACACAAAGATATAATGGATAAGTAGTTGTTGGATAAAGAATATCCTCTGCATATCTAGTTTTTTCTGGTTTACAGTGTTTTCTTATTAGTGTTTTTAATATCATTTGTAACATATTTTTATACCTCCTCTTTATACCTTTTTGATGTACCTAATAGTAATATATGCACACATTCCATAAATGTTTCCTATTTTGAACTAAAATCTCTTATACAGAACTAATTTAAACGAAAAATAAGAGGATACTATTCCTCAAGGTAAATAATATCCTCCATCTTCACATTTAATTTTAAGCTTATCTTGTATAGTACTTCTAAAGTTGGCTGCTCTTTATTATTTTCATATTTATTATATTGTACACGTCTTATACCCAAATATTCAGCAAAATCCTTTTGAGTTTTATATCCTAGTTTAAATCGTATCTCTAATAGTCTGTTTTTTATCGCCATATAACCACCCCATTATTATCATAATAAAACCCAGGCACCTGAAATTCCTGGGTTAAAACTATACTATCTCCTTTAGTTTGTTGGAGTAAGTTTTGCATTATTTATTCCTGAAATTCTAATTATGTCATTATTATTGAGATTAATAACTACCTCATTAACTCCAATATCTCCACCTAAAATTTCATTTATTTTTATTGAGCCATTACCTCCATAAACTACAAAATTGCCACCATTACCAGTTGAAGTAGCCTTATATCTTCCTGCTGTTATATCTTGACCTACAATCCAATATCCAGCATATAAACTAACATTACTATAAGACATAAGAGTTCTTTTAGCTGGTTTTGTATTAATACTCATGCCAGATATTTTTATTTTAGATCCTTCTGTTAATATAGCTCTATACTTGGAAATGCCTATATCTGAACCACCAACTTCATTACTTAAAAGTGAATTATCACTTCCATTTACAACAAAATTACCACTTCCATTAAAGGTAATATCATATACTCCTGGGTCTAAATGGGTTCCAACTAAATGCTCTCCTGCTGATAATTGCTTAGAATTTTTTTTAATAAATTCTTCTTGTTTTTTAGCTTCTGCTGCTGCCTTAGCTTTTTTTGCTGCTTCTTCTTGCTTGGCCCATTCGGCAACTTGAACCTCCCTTTCCTTGGATAATCTTTCAAAATCTGATTTAACTTTTTCCTTTTCTGTATCACTCATTTTTTTATATTTGTCTTCTATCTCTGCAAATTGTGTTCTTTGCTCAACATTAAAATCTTTATAATTTTTTTTCAACAACTCCTTATCAGAAGAAGTTAATTCATTTTTATTTTGCTGAATAGTCTGTTTACTTTCCTCATTCTTAAGCTGGCTATCTTTATCTCCACCACCAGAACCTATAGCTCCTATAATAACTACCGCAATAACCCAAAACCACCACTTCTTATAGAATTTCTTCTTTGGTTTCATCTCCATGTTCATCGTCCCCCTGTTCTGTTAATTATGTATATATTATACATGTAATGGTTTATATTGTAAACATTTACTAAAATGGGCACTGAAGTTTATCACAAAAAATAAAATAACCCTGAACCTAAGCTCAGGGTTATTCTTTACTCTATAACTTTTATATCTGCTTCGTCAACTTCAGGATTAAATGTAGGGGCAGGTTGTAATATATTTGCTTGTTGTATCTGGCTATTTATTTCTCCAACTACAGCCTCTCTGAAATGATTTAGATCTTCTTGTTCTAATCCTGGTACTTTTTCTAATAACATCTTATCAAATAGTTCTTTTTTATTCGTTCCTGCCGCAGGAATAAATTTAAACTGCTGCTCTACTGCGAAATAAATGCTTTTAGCTATACTATACGTTGTATTATATTGAGCAGCACCTATTTCTTTTATAAGGGCTTCTCTTTTTTTCTTTAAGTATGTTACTGCTACTGTAGTAAGATAAGTAACTGTTACTCCTAAAACACTCAATACAGCCTGTACCATTATACCTGTAATTCCATTTATTAATGTATTTGTCATAAAAATCTCCTCCTATAATAATACTTTTGAACCTTTAGTTCTCGTATTTAATATAATTTTATTACCTTCTTTTTTATCATCTTGAATTGTAAGATAGTTATATCTATCAAGATGAATGTCAATTCTTCCTCTTTCAGGTAAAGCTTGAATATATCCAAAGTCACCTTTAAGAGCTATTATTCCATTAAACTTAGGAATGGAATAATCTATGTCAGGTAATTTTGGTGTTTGCTCTTTTGGAACGTCCATATTCGCTTCCTTATCAGTTATTCCTTTTATAATTGCATTAGCAAGCTTGTTTTTATTGTATAAGTTACAATCAGAAATATTATCGCAAAAAAAGCTTTCAATAAGTATTGCAGGCATGTTGGTATATTTCAGCACATATAAATTTTCTCTAGCTTTAGCTCCTCTATTTTCAAATCCTAATTTTGCTACTTCCTTACATATTTTATCTGCATATGTTTTGCCACTAACACTTATATATTCAACTTCACATCCATGTGCATTAGTATTAAAAGCATTAAGGTGTAGAGATACAAATAAATCTACTTTATAGTAGTTTGCCATATTTACTCTATAAGCAAGGGACTGTGCTAATGTTAATCCTGATTGTTTTGGTGTTACATCATAAACTATATTTCCTAACTTCTTTAATCCTTCTATTATTACTGGGCCAAATTCTCTTACAGTTACCTCTTCATTTAGATTTCCAACTGCTCCTCTATCTTGACCAGTACCATGTCCAAAGTCTATTGCTATTTTCATTACCATCCCCCCTAACTGAACTTAATTACCGCCCCTAGAACGCCTAATATTATTGATCCAGCAACAGTTCTCCATAACCATGAATAAGTACTCTCTAACTTACCTATTCTATTTTCTAGTTCTTTAATTCTAAGGTCAGACATTTTAAAGTTATTTTCTAATGTTGCTTCTATTTTAATAAGTCTTTCTCTTATTTCCTGAATTATTTCTAAATCTGCCATCCCTACCTCCTTAAACTAAAAAGAAGCCCGGTATGGACTTCTTATTGTATTAAATGTTGTTTATATTCATGTTTTACATCTTCCAAACTTGTTTCTGCATAAATTTGTGTTGTACTTGGGTCTGTATGCCCTAGTAAGTGTTGTACTGTAGTAAGCTTTGCTCCTGCTTGTATTGCCAGTGTAGCCATTGTATGCCTTAAGAGATGTGGGAAAACTGCTTTATCAAATCCAGCACGCTCTGCTATCTTTCCTATTTCCCTTTCTACAGCTCTAGTACCTATTCTATGAACTGGATATCTACTACTAACAAATAATGCAGGACATGCATCTTTCCTTGTATCCAAATATTTCTCTAAATATAATTTTGCTTTAGGAGAAAAGTAAACTTCTCTTTCCTTATCACCTTTTCCAACTACTCTTAAGCTATTTTCAGCAAAATTCAAATCTTCTATATCTGTTCCTATAATTTCTGACACTCTTGCGCCAGTTGAAAAAGTGAATTCTAGTAATGCCCTTTCCCTAACTGTTTCGCAATTATCTCTAAGCTTTTCTAGTTCATCTATAGTTAAAGATTTTCGGATTCGTATTGGTTGTTTAAATGGTTTTAACTTTCGTGTAGGATCCTTAGGAATATACTCTTCTAACTCTAGCCATCCAAAGAAAGATTTAAAGCAAGACATTATAGTATTTATGCTTCCTGGCTTTAAATTCTTAGTAGTAGCTCCTAAATACATTCTAAGGTCCATAACGGTTACGGTTGAAATGGGCTTATGGACATATGAAGCAAATTTCCCCAATATAAGTCTGTAATTATATAGAGTTTTTTCACTTCTACCCTCAAGCCTTTTAGATGCAATAAATATCATCATTTTTTCTTCTATGTCGCTCGTAACTAAGGCTTGCTCCACAGGCAATACATTATAATTGTAAAGACATTCATAGAGAATATCCCTCAATCTCAGTTGATTAATCTCTGGCCACTCTAGAGTAACTTTTCCGACTGCTCTTACTACAAATTCCTCATTACAATTCATAAATTTCTTAATCCTCCTGTATAACCAAGAAGATATCTGTCCATAATTAAAGTGATATCTCCTTGGAGATATTTTTGAGGAAGAAGGTTTCTTTGCTTGCGAGGCTGGAACCTTCTTCTTTCTATTTATAGGATTTCCAAAATCTATGAATTTATGAGGATTTCAGGAACATACATTCCTATTTTGCTTGTACACTCGTATATATAGATATAAATTAACTATAAACCGAATAGCTTGTATATCCACTTGTAACCATTGATATATCTATGTTTACACTAATATATGTTAATAGTTACAAATGCGACTTAATTATTTAACTCCACCAACTGCTGATTGAAGTAAGAATCCAAGTAAGAACCATATCTTATCCTTTATCTTTTTCATGCATACCTCAGCACCTATATTTTCATTATAATTTGCTTTATCTACACATGCTGAACTTTCTATAACTTCAAAACCATTAACCAATACAGCTCTAACTAGAGTTGTTTTCTCTCCTATAGTAGAAATGTGAACTTCTTTTATAAAATTCTCAACCATTTGTGGTCCTATAGAAACACCGGAAGGTAAATCAGGATTATCTTCTATAGCTAAAATATTTTTATTATTTATAACTCCTAACCTCTGGTCTTCAAGCATAGCGTGTAAGCTAATTTCATTGTTTACTAGTTCTATTCTTATATACTTTTCCATTATATTTTTCCTCCAATTTTTTAAATTAAAAAGACACCCATTATTGAGTGCCTTTACTTGTTTTTATTTCTTTTTAATTCTTCAAGCATTTTCTGATCATCTACAAACTCTTTCATTTTTGCATTTATCCATGTAGAAATTTTAATACCCATAGGTGCAGCATATCTGCAAAACTCTTCAAAGATTTCTGGATCTAGAGTTATGTTCTGTCTTTTCACTGCCATATAATCACCCCTTATGAGTAATTATATACCATATTTTACACTCATAACTTATAATGTGTATTGATACACACTAATACACATTAGTTCACACTTTTAACCTATTGTGTAACATATTTTCCTATCGCCTTCGTCCACATTTGATACCCATCAGATTTCAAATGAACTCCATCAATAGTAAACTCTTTAATTAATTCATTATTTTTTGATAAATGTGGAATTAAGTCAATATATTGTACGGAATAACTATCAGCAACTTCTCTAATTTTACTATTTAATAAAAAAATATCTTTGTTTTTACGATTAGATCTGTTCATCTCTTCGTTTACAGGTAAAACACTTTGAATATAAATTTTGGTTTCTGGCGAATCAGATTTTATTTCTTTTATAATCTTATTATAGTTATCCACAATATACTCAATACTTTTCCCATTATTTAAATCATTGGTTCCAACCATAATGAACATTTTGCTAGGTTTGCCTTTTGTAATTGAGCCTAGCCTTTCTAACAACTTACAGGTTGTATCTCCATCAATGCCCCTATTCTTTATAGAGTTATTCTTAAAATATTCCTGCCATTCATTTCTATCTGTTAAGCTATCTCCTAGAAACACTATGTCCTGTTTACTTATATCTAGTTCCTCAAGCAATCCTGATTTAGCTAGATAATAATAATCTCCACTAGTCATTACTGAATTAGGGTTTAACTTATTATTTATATATGGTATTCCCAATTTATACATTATTAAAAATCCTAAAATCAAATTAATGGATATGGAAATTATTGCAACTCCCTTTGTCTTTTTCATTCATCATCCCTCCAATACCCTTATTATATTATTCGTTCCATAATATTACAAGGATACTTATGGTACTTAAATTAAAATGTATTCTAAATATCAACGCTGTTCCATCTATACCTCACCTCGGTAGTAGTATTGTAAGCCTTAGATATCCCACTTCAATCTATTACGAATTTTGTTTCTTTGCTCCAATAACATAAAACATCAATTCTGGCTTTGCAGTTGAAGTGGTATTTAATGTAGAAGGTAAGTTTTCAACAGGTATTCTCATATCTTTAAAAACGATTGAGATTTTAGAATTAACTAATGTACCCGTGGTATTAAAAGTTCTCACATTCGTCGAATCGTTCGAACTGTTATTTAAACTTATTAACCTAGGTGTGTTATCTGTAGTATGGACATTAGCGCAAGAACCACCTCTATATTTTGGATGAGTAAGAGTGACACCACCAGTAGCAAAGGTCGCAGTAAATAAATTTGAAAAGTCATAGCCCATTCTATTCGTGTTTAAAGTTTGAGAATCTAAATCAATATCCACAACAACATCTGCATAAAAGTGAATAATAGCCTCTGTATTACTGTTATTTTCAGTTTCATACGTCACAGGAATAACTTTGGCTTTAATAACTTGATTGTTTTCTATTTCCGATAAACCGTAACTTATTTTTGCATCTTCGTATAAAATATAGTTTATTTTTTCGGCTAATGTAATACGTAAACCACCACTAACCTCTGAAGCACTTTGAATTCCAGTAATGGCTCTTGCCGTTTGTGAAGATACTTCCCATACACCATCAAGTTTTCTTATCCATCCTCCAAATAAATGCCATTCTTGCGTTCCGTCTAAATTTATTCTCCCACTTCTGCTCAATAATGGTAACGCTTCATTAGATGGCTTAAGCAGTACAGTTTCGCAGTAGTTTTTTGCTCCGATTTCGCCCATAAAATTATATCCATATTGGTTTAAATGCACCCCATCTACCTTCATATTATTTCCCGCTAATGAGTCAATGTTATCAAAAACAATAAATACATCAGTGTTTGCCTTTGAAAAGTTTCTTTGTGCATTTTGAATTTGCCAACCGTATTTTTTTGTATTGTCATTATAAAATCCAACTGTAAAAATATTAAATGAATTTGCTCCAATATCTGCTTTAATATTTGTCCATAAAGCACTAATGGATGTTTCGTATGATGCTCTAGTAGTTTGTGCTATCGCATCAGCTTCACCTTGACACCATAAGATTGCTACCTTACCTACAATTTTATTTTTATCAGTAATATGAGTTTTTATAGCGTTCGTCCACTCAACTAATTTGCTGTAAAGTGCATTAGTTGAACCTTTTGAAAGAGATGCAATACTTTGACTACCTTTTGCACAGTTTGCCAATATTGCTTTTCTACCTGTTTGACGAGCATATTCATTGGCGAATGCAACCCACGCTCCACCAGTGCTTATTTCTCCTTGAGAAGTAGGCATATAGTTGGTGAGTGGTATTTCTTTTGTTCCATCCCATACAGTTACATTAGGCGTTTTATATGTTGGATCTCCTACTGAATTTCCTGCATATCCCATTGCATTAGATTGCCCATAAACTAAAAATATATCTATTTCTTCACTTGATAGTGTTTGTGCTAATAATGGCACATTTTCTGCCAAATGCGAATCAACAGTATCCATTCTTTCCTTTAAATTTACATAAGCTTTCCCATCAGCATCAACTCTAGCCTGTACTATTTCAGCATTAGAGTTTCCTTTATCAATTATAAGCTGCTCAAAAACAGTTTCTAATAGACTTTGTTTTGCAGTAGTACTCTCAACTTCTGTATTTATAGTTTCAATTCCTCTAGCAATGTTTTCTCTCATATCTTTACCAAATGTTACTGATCTTATTGCTTGCACTATGCTTGCTATGATTGCCATGTTATCACGCTCCTTTCTATGGTTCAGATGGTGTAGACATAGAGCTTACATAATTCATTACCCAGTCTCTTGTTGCAATGCTATCTCCACCTATTTTTGCAGTGCTATAAAAATTGACAGGAGAATCAAAAGACATTGCTCCCAGTGCTGCTAACTCTCCACTGCCAGTTATCGCTATGCCATTAGATTGTCCCTCGTTATTATAAAGCAGGACGCTTGGGAAAGCATTTGTCGGCTCAAACCCTAGCTGCATTACTAAATTTCCATTTTTAAAAAAATCCATGTACTGGTCATGCAAGATAATATAACTACTTGTATTAGATGTCCTCATTTCATTTGCTATCATGTTATTAGCAGTAATATCATCAAAAATCCCCTTTACAGCCCTTAAAGTACCATTTTCATCTACATAGAATACTTTAATATTTCCATTTTCTATTGATATTCCTTCGATAGCATTTAGTGTAGTGATTACTTTACCATCCGACCTGACTGCTCTAATACCAAAAGCATCCCCAACTTGTACACTATTATAAACTCCATTGTTTTGTACACTTGTTTTTCTTAAATCATTTATAGTATTTGTAAGCTTTACAGGAAAATTAGCAATTGTCAATTTAGGATCATAAGGCTTTAGTAAATCTAAATCTAATGCTACTACTTTATATACATTATCTACTGCCATAATTAGATTAAACACATGGAGATTAGCACCTAAGACAAATTGCTCTGCCTTATTCCCAGTTATAAAGCTTAAATCCAGCGCTCCTGACTCTAACAGATATAAAGGTTGTGTATGGTTAGGTAAGTCCTCTAAAGCTTTGTTATACAGTTCTATAGGGTCTGTAATTTCTCTATATTCTACCGCCTTTTCCAATACCCCATATACAGTTTCTGCGTTTATATCCTCTATATAATCTATTCCATTGTTTATATCAGCTATAGTAAGATTATTAGCCCCGAGAGGTATTATTCTAGTCCCTAAAGAAGTTATATCCTTATGCTTAATCATTTCTTTCATATTAAGTCCTAGAGTAATCTCTGTAGTGTTATTATAAAAAGATTGAAGCCAATCTAAATAAAGCAATCCATTTGTTTCCCTTACCCTTATATCTCCGCCTAGTTTTTCTTTTGCCTCTAATAGAGTTTCTAAAGTGCTTTTGAAGTCACATGTATAAGCCACGCTCCCAATTACATCGATGTTTCCCACTTGGATTTTCTTGGCATCTTCTACTTTTGTATTATGCTTATTTAATATCCACTGTGTAAAATCGCTTGGAGAACCTAAGAAGGTTTCGCTCCTGGTCTTAGTATCATTTAAATAAGATAGACCACCTTCACATAAAATTTCTTTACAGAACACACCGCCGCTATCCATCTTTTCATTAATACTTAAGACTCTACCTGTAAATCTAATAGAATTATCCCTTGAATCTATTACTTTTACTTTTGTTGTAAGTTCAAACACTTTATCATAACCTGGATTATTGGGGTATAAAGAAAAAGAAAGACTATCAACTAAAGATAATCCTTCTTTTAGGTCTAGCTTATTCAAGTGTGAGACTTCTGTATCTGCCGTTGGATAATGTATTATAGTTTCTACCTCGCCATTAAATACACTAACTTGGTACACTACAACCTCTCCTTTCTAAACATAAACTTTATATGTCCTGTGCCATTTATATTTATAACATTTTCTCCAGGTTGGAGTTTTAAACCATATATTTTGTTATCCCCTATATTAAGATTATAGTTTTTATTATTTATAGTAATATCCATAGGAGCATTAACATTAATAATAGGTGTTACAGGCCTACCTACATTTATAATAGTTTCTGTTTTAGTTTCTAATACATCAAATTCCGTGTCCTGAACCACATCTTCCTCGAAATTAAAAGTATCCCATATATCAGAACCCTCTAAGTTAACCCCTATTTTGAACGGTTGTGCTGTAAATGTTACTTTTAGTTTCCCAAATCTAATTACCTCTTGAAAGTCCGTTACACCCTCGACTTCTGCAATAAAGTAATAGTCGCATATATCATCAAATATTAACTGTTGTCTACCTGTATCTGTTATCCATTCTAAGATATTGCTATATAATACATGTAAATGTTCTTTAGATCTTGCAGCAATTCCTAGTAGAACTTCAATTTTTCTTTCCTCAAATACTACTTCACCATTAGTTGCCACAGTAGAAAAGTCATAAGTTCCATTCGCATAAGGAACATCTAATTTAATCTTTTTCTTTCCTGGTGGGAGAATAGTTTTCTTTTCTAAGAGTAGTTTATAATCATTATAGCTATGTTTGTCATTAAATTTAAAACCTCTCATTATACCATTCCCCTTCCCGCCAGTCTTAAATTATTACCTTGTATTATATCACTATATGGAGCAATAACTTCAGCTAGTTTTTTACCCTCAGCTATAAATTGTATAATTATATTCCTTTGATTACTTGTTTCAGTTAATGATCCCAAATTATTAGAACTGCTAGTACCTAATTCAGTCTTAAAACTTGTAGGTATAGAGCCCGTTATATCATTTGAAACTTTTTTCATTTCATCTGTAAATCCTAATCCCAAACCTAAAGCAAGATTTTTACCAACTTCATCTCTAAATACTCGGGATGGTGAGTGTATACCAAATGCAGCCTTTGTTTCTCCTATAATAGTACCTGCGAAACCGCCTATCTTTTCTAGTATCCATTCCTTTACACTTGAAATACCTTCCCATATACCCTTAATTAGATTCTTACCTATGTCAAGTCCACCTGAAAAAACTGATTTAATAGAGTTGATAGCACTGTTACTTATTGATTTAGCTGTACTACTTAAGAAACTACTCATTGAAGAAAATCCATTCCCAATGTTGGAGATTAAATTTTTGCCCCAACTTAAGCCACCATTAAAAACTCCTGTGATAGCATCAGAAACACCATTGGCGGTATTTTTAGCAATTTCTCCAATGCTGCTTTTCATTGACTTTATTCCCTCGCCAAGCTTAGTAATCGCTGTTTTACCCAAATTCGCCCAGTTATATAGAGTAATTACATTTACAATTGCCATAATAATTTGTGGAATGTTAGCTACTAAAGTCGGTATGCTATCAATTAATCCTTTTATAAGCATTAAGATTATATCAATACCAGCTTTCAGTATTTTAGGCAGTTGCTCATATATGGCATTAGAAAAATCATTTATTATTCTAGGAACTTCCTGTATTAATATAGGGAATTGACTTACAATACCTTGCACTAAAGCTAATATTAATTTAATCCCCATATCAACTACAGTGCCTATGTTACTTATTATTTTATCAGCTAAATTAGTTATAATTGAAATTCCAACTGGTATAATTTGAGGTAATGCTTCTGTTAAACCATTAATCAAATTTGTAAGTATTGTCTTCCCTGTTTCAATCATTGCGGGCATATTCTGTACTATTCCACCTACAAGCGCTGTAACGAATGTACTTGCACCCTCAATAATTTTGCCTATATCACCATTTGCTCCTTTTATAGATGATGCAAAATCATTTAATAAAGGTAACAGCTTCTCACCAATAGGCATTATAAACTCAACTTGTAATTGCCTTCCAATCCCAGTAAGGGCAGAACCAAAATCATTATATCTTATTTTATTTATTTTATTCATTGTGTCGATTGCACCATTAAATTCATCCGACATACCCATGGCCGCCAAAGTTGCCTTAGCTCCCAAATCCTCCCACATTGTTCCAAACAGTGCAACTCCTGCTGCATTTTGCTTGACAGGGTCTTTTATTCTTTCTAATGCATCATATACTTTGTAATAAGCCTTTTGAGCTTTATCACCACCAGCACTAAATGCTGATGTCATATCCTTTGCATTTAACCCTAGAATCGTAAATGCATCTGATGTTGTTTCGCTTCCATCCTTTACTCTTATACCAAATTCCTTAAATGCATCTCCTACTTTATCAATAGAAAACGCTCCATTTTCTGAACCCATTTTGAGCACATTAAACATTTCCTCACCATCTAGGCCTAATTGCTCAAAATGTACTGAATACTCGTTAATACTATCAAGCAAATCTCCATTTTTATCTAGTCCTGCCTGTGCTCCTTGCGCAATCAAATTAAAGGCTTCTTCACCTGTCATCCCAAATTGTTTCATTAACATATTAGCAGCTCTTGTACTTTCATTAACTTCAAATCCAAAAGTGTCCCTCAATATTAAAGCATTTTGAGTTGCTTTTTCAAGTTCCGAACTTGTTAACCCTGTTTGCTTTCTTACTTCTGCCATAGCTTGCGCAATGTCTTCAAAGCTTTCGCCAAGATTATTTGCATATATATTTTTCATACTTTTATTAAACTCTTGCATTTCTTTATCCGTGGCACCCGTCTGAGTTTGTAATTTATTTGATGCAACTTGTACATTATTAAATGATTTTACAGCTGTTCCCGCCATGGCCAATGCAGAAGCTCCTAAAGCCAATAAAGCTTTACTCATGTTTTTAATGTTATTGACTGCATCTTCTTTAGATAATAATGTGTTAGTCTTTTCTGATTGATTACCTAACTCTTCAAGCGACTTAGTATTGTTGTCAAGCTCCCTCTGCATATTATTTAAATCAGCAGTTGCTTTATTTACAGCTTGTCTCCACCCTTGGGTTACTTTATCATTTTCTCCATACTTTTCAGCTGAAGCTTCTAGACCTTTTTGCAGTTCTGATAATTTATTCTTTTGTTCATCTATTTGTTTGTTTAAAACCTTATTTTGAGCTGTGAGAGCATCTGAACTTTTATCATTTTTATCATATTGAGATGTAACTGCCATCATTTCTGTACCAAGTGTCTTTAAGTTAGTATCTATATTTTTTATAGCATCCCTAAACTCTTTTTCACCTTCAATACCAATCTTAGGTCCTATATCATACGCCATATTCTCACCACCTTTATAACGGAATTACATCATCAATTGTTACCTCTCTTTCAATATCCATATATCTTAAACCTTTATGTTTCATAGTTAATTCAAGGTCATAATTACTTTTATAGGCTTTATATAATTTGTGCCATTTTCTAATAGTCATATGTCCAACTTCTCCTTCTGTAAAGCCTAATTTATTCATTCCTATAAATAAAAGCCAAGCAAAATCAATTATTCCTCCTGATTCTGCTTGGTCATCTCGTTTTTTTCTTCACCTGTATCTGTGCTTTGTAACGTAGTTTTAAAAATAGAGCCTATTACCTGTTCCATACCTATAGCAGATATTATTCTGCCAACTTGCTTTTCTGTTACAAAAGGTCTATCTCCGCCATTCTCCTCATTTTCAATATCAATACCTTCATTTACAAACTGCGCAAATGTCCACTTTAAATCTTTTATTTTAGGCTCACCAGCTTCAGGCTGCAGTGCTTTGCCCCATTTCTCCATGCTGCCAAATTTATTCTGTATTTCTTCCATCACATTTAATGTGAACGCAATTGGATACTTTTTATCTCCTACTTCAATATATTTTATAATATCAATCATTTAATTCCCTCCTTATAAAAAAGAGGATGGAACTTAATCCATCCGTATCTTATACTCCTGTGGTTATACCAGCCTTTGTTTCTAAATATGTCTTTGCTTCTGCTTCAGTGCCGAATGTGTTCTCTTTCTTCCAATCTCCGTTATTATCTAACATTATTGTTCCCTCTAAGGTTGGAGTATTAAATTCAACAGATTCACCTTTCGTTGCATTAGTATCTTCAGGCTCTGCAAATTGTACTTTAGGAAACCATACAGCACGAAATTTTCTTACTCCATTAACCATTTTAATGCCATAAAATCCAATACCTATATAAGGATTCCCATCATTAGTATTAGCAGTAATTTCTCCAGTTGTTTCATCTTTTACATGTCCTAAAAATTCAGTTTGAATTTCATCAGACAGGTCATCTATTCCTAAAGTTATAGCACCGCTCTGAAAACTCTTATCAGATTCTGCAACAGCATCATCTGCATAGAGCTTTGAATCATTTACTGATATAGATATATCGGCCTGGATAGCTTTACCTATTACTCCCTGCTTTGTAGCACCTTTATAAACTGGATATTTTAATCCTATCTTTGCCATTTATTTTATACCTCCTCATAGAGCATATATTTTCATTTCTTCATCTAATTTTCTACCCATTTCTTTTATTGCTTTTGCCTTTGTACTATTAACTGCAGGCCTTACAAAAGGTCTTTTTCTTAATGTACTTGTACCGCTCTCCATTGCTCTAGCTTTTAACGCATTAGGAACACCTTTACTATCATAGCCTTCAAAACCTATCTTAGTATTAGTATTACCATGGCTATCTACACCAGGAGGAGCTATACCGAAAGAGTTAAGTAAATCTCCTTTAAACTTATATCGCTTCACTCCCCATATACCGCCATCTCCAGTTCCTGCATAAGCAGGATCATATAAATTATTCTCTAAATTCTTTCTAATTTCATCAGCTACAGGACTAGCTCCTGACATAACAACTTTCTTTGCTATTTCTGGAGCATCCTTACCAAGCTTAGAAAGCTTTGAAGAATATTCATCCAACCCTTTAATTGTCATTTTAGCCACTATATCATCTCCCAAATCCATTCATAATGAATATAGCCTGTATCTTCTTCATATTGAACTGAATTTAAGCTCCAGCTAATATTAATTGAATTTAATTTTTCCTGAATTAAATCAAAGTTAGGATCAAACTCCATTTTAGTGAAATAGTCTATGGTACCTTGAATAACCTGATTAACCTTATTATCATCTGCATTATTTGAACCTGCTTCTCCATCCTCGGCCCATACTATATATTTATCTGGCTTTTTATGTGCGTGGTAATGAAATGTATCTTGCGTAACGGTTAGTAATAAATCTCTTAAATCAAGCAAGCTCATAATCAGCATCAACCCTTTCTAAAGATAAATCCATTGAAGGTGGTTCTACATCCTTAGGATATTGTATTTGCATTATTCTATACTGCTTGCCGTCATTTGGAATCGCTATATCTTGAGAAGATATTAAATCAAGTCTTGGTACTCTTAGTATTTGCTCAACTCTTACTTGTGCCTGCATGGCTGTCCAAAACCTTCCCATGCCTACAGTTCTTTCTTCATACCTTAGAGGACCTACTTTTAGAGTAAGTCCTTCCTTTGGCATATTACCTGGTTCAGATATGTTTCCAATGGAGTATATATTTACAACTCCATCATTAAACGTCTGAGTTTGCTGCTTCATAAGCTTCAACCTCCTGTGTCATTTGTAGAGTAAGGAGCTCATGTAAGTAATTCTTTTGAAACTCATTTAAAGCATTTGAACGAGCATATCTGCAGTAATCGAAGAGTAATTCTCTAGGCTTATCCTCTAGCGTATAATCCATTTCCTTCCCTGATATTCCATCTATATATTTCACACCCCGTTGAATAATACCAGAAAGTTTTTCATCTCCAACAGGATCTTCCCACGTAATATCAAGATAGTTTCTTACCCCATTCAACAATCCCTCTGGCAAAGCCATTCAATCACCTACTTTGTAGTATAAATTTCATAGAGTATTTACCTATAAATGAACAGATTGCTCTAACATTCATTTATTATACTACCTCATGAGTATTTACTGTGCCGCTAATACTTACCTCTTGGATGGTTGGAACTAATCCACTAATATCAGCATATACAAATGCGTTGTTATCGAGTGGCTCACCATGACCATAAAGCTTGATTAAATATACTCTTTCATCTTCAAGGAATCTGTATTCATCAGAATACTCAATCTTTCCACTCTTTGCAGTGCCTATTCCCATAAAATATCTCTTTGGTAGTCCAAATATAGCCTTTCCTGCAGCTACTTGAGCAGATTGAATAACTCTTGTAGGGAATGGGAATACGTTATTTACATATGTTCCATTTGCATTTCTTACAGTTGTTGCAGGCATAACTTTTGTAAGATAATCCTGTGGATTAACAACCATAATAACTTCATTTACTGTTCTTGCATTTCCTTTTACATCTACTGCCATTCCTCCAATTAAAGTTCCATAAGTTACAGGATCTAATTTTGTTACTGATACAGTTGCTTTTAATGGATAAACTCCGTCAGTAACAGTTACTCCTTCACCAACTTGTCTATTCATTCCAATAGGCATATCTTTTCCTGTACCATTAATAATAGCTTCTTCAAGTCCAAATGCTAATGCTTCAGCAAGAATTGTCCTAACATATCTATCTAGCCATACAGGTCCTAAATCAAGCATAGATTTTGCTACTGGTAGAAAAGCAGATAGTTTATGCAATCCCATATTAACTTTCTTAAATCCGCTCGTAAGTTCAGTTACAATTGCAGATGTTAATGTTCCCCATGTTGCTAATTGCTTACCATTTGTATTAACAAGGAACTCTATTAATCCACTTGTATTTTGGAAGTCTATAACTTCAAGTAAAGGATGTGCAGCAACTAAATCCTCAAATACTGCATCTATAGTTGTTATAGGTAGTACTACATTCAATTCAGTTAATGCTTGCTTTGGATTGCTTGACTTCATAGCTTCTATTACCTTTTGATAATAGTTACTTTCTTCAGAAGTTAATTGTCTAACTCCTCTTCCAACTAGAACATTAGTATCTACAGATTGGACTAACCCCTTTGCTTCTTCCATTACAGCCTGTTGAATATTTTCAGTGAAGTCTGTAAATGCTTGGGCAAATGCTTCTTCATTACCATCTTTCATTGATTGGTTTAATCTGTTCATTATTTCAACTTTCTTTTGGTTTAATAAATCTAAATTTTTCATATTATTTATCTCTCCTTTTTTGCGAACAATGCCGCCATTAATTTTATAGTTTTATTTTCTTTTGGTTCTAGTTTAGTCTCAGGTTCCTTTGGTGATTCTGGTGGAGTTGGTTCAGTCTTTTGAATAAATTCTCTTGCCTGTGCCATTAAAGCTTTGTTATAACTTAACTGCTGCTCAAATGTCTTATTAACTTTTTGAAGCATTTGTTTGGCTTCAGTTAAATCAGCTTCTTTATCAAGAATTTCATCTGCGAAACCATATTCAATACATTGAGCTGCTGTTAACCACGATTCTGCATCTAATAACTCTATAAGCTTCTCTTCAGATATTTTACCGCCTGATTTTTCAAGATAAGCCTGTCTATTGCCTTGCATAATTACATCTAAATCGTCCGCTGCCTTCCTATGCTGCTTTGAATTCCCAATTGAAGCATTCCACATATTATGAATCATCTGCATTGTATTGGAATACATAACAACCTTGTCACAGCCTGTTAATAGAAAAGATGCCGCTGAACAAGCAAAGCCATCAACATATCCAGTTACATAAGCACTATGTCTTTTTAGTTGGTTTCTAATGGACATAGCTTCATATACTGAACCGCCAAAAGAATTAACATAAAGATTAATATTTTTTATATCAGGATATTTTGCAAGCTCATTTCTGAAATGATTAGCTGAGGTTTCACTTTCAACCTGCTGCCATTCCCACCAGTCAAAATAATCTCCTTGAACATCACCATAGATATACATGTCTAAAGTATCAGGATTGACTGATTGTTTAAGTTCCCAAATCTTCTTCATTATTTTCACCTCCTTCAATTGCTAATAATAAATCTTGGACAGTAGCATAGTTTTTAGTCATAAAATGTGAGTTTGCAAACTCTTCATCTATAGGCTCATCACCTACTACTTTCCTTATATCATTGATAGTAAATGCTCCACTGGCTATCAACTTATCTATAGCAGTAGATACACTTAACAGGTCTACATGTTTTATAGACTTAGTGTCAATTTTAGTAAAGATACCTTGAATAAAGCCTTCATAGCCTGAACGCTTTCTATTAACTTCTTCCTGAAGCATATCGCATAAAGGATCTATACAGAAAGTTAAGCAATTATCTACGGCATCTCCTATGTTTGCCATATCCCCTTTTAGAAGAGTTGGAGGCATGCAAAGGGCCCTAGCTGTAAAATCATAAATATCATCTATCATAGCTTTTATATCTCTAGTACCTTCATTACTGTAGGTTTTAGAACCTATATCTGTGTATTTATATCCATCAAATAATGGTAAAACTGCATTATCAGCTTCAAAAAACTTCTTAAACCTTTCATTCATTAACTTTTCAAAGGTTTCTTGAAAATTAGGTTTTCCTTGAGCCATTGCACTTACTTCTAACGTACCTTTGCTACCTCTTGACTTGTTATAGCTCTTTTGAGCATATGCAATTAACTTTCCATAACTTTCATACATCCCATTGATTAGCTTTCTAATATCTTTGTTATTGAGTTTAAAATACATAACTTCACTCATATTAAAGGTTTTATTAAAAGTGAAGTTGTCCACAGTTACTTGTGAAAATTGATAATCAAAAAGCGCATACTCTTTTGTAGAAAAAGTATCCGCCACTAGAAGTTGACCTGCATTTTCAATTATTAAACACTCATTTTCTTCATAGAGCTTTGTTATCCATTTATGAATAAACTGGCTTGAATTTTGATTCCTATTTGGTTCAATATTAAATAAATAATACTCTCTTTTTTTAACTTCTTTATTGTTAACATAAGTTTTAAACTCACATTTACTAACAGCATTTGCTATAAGATTTACAGCTGATTGAAAAGCTAAGTTTCTAATGTACAATTCTGCAGCAAGATTAAAAAATGTTGCTCCATCTACTTCTGTTTCTATTGGTTGGCCATTTAGCACCCTGTCCTTAATCCATGTAAGTAATCCCAAATTATCACCCCCTTTCAATAGGTATAAACATCAACATCTGGTGTTTCTAAGCTACTACCATCACCAAGTTTATCTTCTATAGTCATAGCAGCAACTAATGCCATAAATGGGTCTGTTTTTCTGCTTTTAGCTTCTATCTTCCCATAATAATAGTTACCAGTATCGGTACCTTGCTTTTTACCTGATGGAATTAACTTGGTATTATTCGTTGCCCATCTAAGTAATGGATTATTTCCCCAAACAAAATACTGATTAGCAAAACAACTATCTATAATTGGCACCACTTTCATAATATCAGATGGTCTTACAAGTCTAACATTCTTAAATTCATTAGCATCAAATCCAACCTTTTTAAGTGAGTTTGCAAGTAGAGCATATCTATAGTTATCTAGTGCTAACTCTATCAAATTGTACTTCTTGGCCTGTTCTGAAATCCATTCTGCAATTAAATCAGGACTAATTTCAACATCATCAACTGATGTTAGCAACCCTTCAGCTTCCCATTGTTGCCATGGTATCTTTAACCTTGGAATATCTGCAGATTTTAAGCATAACCAAGAGTGAGATATATCATATCTTCTATCCCCATCCCTAAAATGTAAATCTACTGAAGCAAAGTCAGTAACTTTAGTGTAGTCAACTCCAACTACAGCAGATAAACCGCTTAAATCTGGAATAGGCTTATTTGTTGCTATGATGTTATCCCATTCTGTTACCTGAAGTTCCTTGTTTCCTTTAGGCCAATTTAGACGCTTGGTAAAAAACTCCTGTTCCATGTGTGGTTGATATTTCATTGAAATAAATTCTTTATCCATTTCCTTTTTTAACTCTGGGAAAAACCTTAAGGATGGGTTAGCCTTGTGCCACATTTCAGGATTTAAAGCATCTTCTTCACAATCTATTTTATAAATTAAGGGCAACATACCTAAATCTTTTATAGTACCATTTAAAACATCCTTAGCCATGGCTAGCTTATCGTCAAGAACGCCTTCTCTAACATGACCATTAGTAGTAATGTAAAATGCTCTTGAATGTTTCTTTTTACCAAAACCTGATGTAAATACACTTATAATGCTATAGTTCTCGTACTCATGGATTTCATCAAATATTAAACATGCACTTCTTTTACCATCCTTAGTTCTAGCATTAGATGTATTGAATTTGATATAAGATTTTGTTTTTACATTGGTTATTATCTCTTTAGTTTTATGGAAAAACTTCTTTAACTTAGTCCAAAACTTTTCTAGAACGTCATAAATATCATTAAAGGAAGTTTCAGCCTGGTCTTGACTGTTAGCTATAATATCAACATTGTATCCTTTTATCCCATGATAATGAGTTGTTAGATACCATGCTACTGGAGATATAAAACCATTCTTACCATTTCCTCTACCCATCATAATGAAATATTCATCAAATACCACAGTATCATTTGACTTATAGTAACAATGAATCAAAGCAAAAAGAAAAAGCTCCCAATCTAGTAATTTGAATTCAAAATACTTTTCTGTTAGCTCCACTGCTTTATCTATCTTTTCATTATCTATTACTACATCTGGATTATCTAATTTGAATTCTATATAATCCATAGCTAGTTTTATTTCTTCAGAAGATGGTATAATTCCATTTCTTATATCATCCATGTAGGCATCAATATAAGGATGATAACTACATTTCCTCATCGTCATCTGTATCACTGTCCATTTTTGAAGGCTTTATTCCAAGTTCATTTAATAACTTTAACATTTGTGCATTTACTTTCATACGCTGATCTACACTATCATTTTTTCTATAGCCTAATTGTCCCCCACCATTGTTATATTTAATGTTTACTCCACGCTTTTGGATATCATCAACAAGAAGACATTTGGTAACCCACATATCCATATAATCATTAGCTAGATCATCATAATATTTTCCTACTGTGCCGTTTCTCTCTAACTGATCCATGAGATCACTTTTAATTTCTTTATACAATTCCGACTCTAAATATTTTTTTATTTTTTCATTTGCTGGCACGCTACCACCCCCTCATGTGAGAATTTAAAAAAATATCTTTTGTCTATAACCCAACCGAGTTACAACCCCAAAAATTAAAATGCGTTTTATTTTGACCGGGGGTATTTATTTAATCACCATATAAGAAGTTTGGATACATCGATTTAATTATTTTATTTTTCATTTCTTCTAAATCAATTGTAACTGTTACATCTGTACTTATATTTATATTCCTATAATCATGCGGTTGCATTATAGATGCTGCAGCATTTACTCCTGCAACAGTTGATGACTCATTTAAATAAGCTAATGCTTCCATCCTTTTATGTTCACATGTATCTGTATGTTTACACTCTCGACACTTCTTACTTAATCTTGATAACCCCACACTTACCACCTCTCCTCTGTTAAAGGTTTCTTCTTTTCCTTCTGCCTATATCCATGTACTTCCTCATGGCAGTCATGACACAAAGGAATAAGGTTTTTATACTCCTTTCCTTGGAATATATACGTCTTACTTAATGCTAGTCTTGGATGTTTTCTAACATACTGAACATGATGAACTGTATTAGCTTCAGTATAGAATCCTCTAGACTTACATATCTGACATTCTCCTTTATGCTCTGCTAATACTTCTTTCCTTAGCTTTCTCCAATACTTAGAGTTATAGAACTCTTCTAGTCTATTCTCTGCTATTAGTTTACTTATCCAAGCTCCAACTTCGTCTTGATTATATATATTCATTTGTTAATCATCTTCAAACTGTTTCATTAGTTTTTCTTTATTCTCCATATCTTTTGCCTTGAGCTTAGTAAGCTTCTTATCATTCTCCACTTTGTGAGGATCATCTTTCCAAACAGCTTTCTTTTTATTGTTAAGCCAGTACTTTTGTGCATTTATATCTGGCCCTCTATACTTCTTAACCTTAGATATTTTAACATCCTCTTTAGTTAGAATTGTTTCTCCATCATCAGCAAGAACTTCTTCTTTAACTTTTGTAACTACTTCTTCATAATAGCTATATCCAGTACAGACTTTAAATAATGATTCTTCTACCTGTTGGTTACGTGCATCAGTTAATTCTTCTAGTGCTTCTTTAATTTTAGTGTTCTGTGCTTTCTTACGTTTCCATGTTGAGGCTGAGATGCCTAATGTCTCAATTATTTCTTTATCTTTTGCCCCATCTTTTATCATGGATATTATCAAAGCTAGTTGTTCTTCTAACTCTCCATCTATTGCTTTTCTCCCCACAACATCACCTCTTTTCTTTTTTTGAGCCCTAAATGCACCAATTAGAAAAAATAGTGAACACCATCTTAATAATTGATATTACTTGCTTTGAAAGGTATTTAAGGTATTTATTTTCGAAAAATAAAGAACCTTTTTATTTTCAAGAGCTCTTTATTTTTAAAACTACCTAAAACCTAAGAAAATTATTTTTCATGAAAGTTATTTTAAAGCATTGAAAACACTATATTTAAAGCACTTTTATTTTTTATCCACAAATAAGTAATAACATGGAGGATTACGCATACCATTTTCAAGTCACTTATATTAGTAATATTTTTTATAAATAACTCAAATAAGAACCATTTTATTTTTTACCCAAAATACTACAAATAAAAAAATCAAATATTTGAATCTGCTATTAGTGCTGCATTAATCCTCATCTTTTCTTTTATTCCTAAATAGCGTTTAGTTTCTTCTATGGATTGTTGATTTAATGCAACTCTTACCTGTTCTAGATCCTTATTTGATTCTTCATATATTCTTGTAGCATATGTTTTTCTTAAACTGTGCCCTGAAATATTTTTAAGTCCAATGCTTTTGCCTATTTCAGTTAATATAGAACTATAAGCCTTTTGACTTATATATGCATTCCCATTGCCTTTATTAGATGGAAATGCATATTCAGAACGCTTTTTCCCTTTGCAATATTGTCTTAAATATTTTTCTAAGTTTCTTCCAATTGGAGCATCTCTTTTCTCTGGCTTTTTCTTATTAGGATTTTTAGCTAATATAGTTTTCCATTGCTCATACTGTTTGCTTTCTTGGATGCTAAAATATCCAGCTTCCAAAGCATCTTTTATCTCACCTATAGTAAGGCTAACTAGATCACCAGATCTATATCCTGTTGCTATTCCTAATATAAATAACATTAAATTTCTGTCTTTATTTCTCTCACTATATTCAGCTAATTTTTCTTTAAATTTTTCATATTTTAGTGGTGGAATAGGACTAGATGTTCCCTTCTCCCAGTCTCTTATTCTAGCTTCCATTACTTCACCTGCTTTATTGCTCCTTTGTGCCTTCTATAACATGAATGAGACATTAACTCTCTTATTTCACACTCACTTAAGTTATCACTTTTCTTTTTATCTTTTACTTTTATGAGTTTATTATAGTTATCAACATCCTTGTCTCTTAAAACCTCTCCTATTTTCATAAATTCCCTCCTTAAATTCACAATTAAAAAGAGCTGCTACATCATTTGCTGATATAACAACTCTTTTTTTAACTTTATTTAACTTTATTTTCATTTACTAATCTCCTAGGTGTATCCCATGTTACTACAGGAGCAACCTCTTTATTTATGACTATATCTCCATTAGGATTTGTCTTATATATTGATCTATTTTTTTTTATAAATGTACTATCTCCCATATATTTATTAGATTCATAATTGATTGCTTTTAAAACATCACGTCTTTGTATTATGGCACGTTCATGTCTATCTTTCAAATCATTAAAATTTCTTTGAATGCACTTTTTTACAGTCTCTTTATTTGAATTTAATTTTCTAGCAATCTCAGTGGCCGTCAACCCATCTAAATATAATTTTTTAACATGTTCTTTATCCAATATAATTCTCATATCATCAACTCCTAAAAAAGTGTATAATTCACCCAAACCATTAAAAGGGACATCCCTTATTCCTATGAAAATAGGTAATATATTTTTATAATTCTATTATAACTTATTGTTTTTAAAATGAAGTGCCATTAAAGGGACATAAAAGTGCCATTATATAAACCAAGGGCTACAGCTACCTTTTCTAATGCTATTTTCTTAATTCTTTTACACTGCCTCTCACTTTTATAAACCCTATATGTAAATTCATAGTAGTACATTCCTTCTATGCATTTATATTCTATAATTTCTTTTTCAATGCTGCTAAGTGAGTTCAATGCTCTGTCTATCTTTTCTATTTTTCTCTCCATCATTTTTATTCTACTATCAACCAAAACTAACTTAATATCTTTATTTTCAGTTTCACTATTATTACTCAAAACTTCATACTCTTCTTTTAAACTTTCAATTCCTGCCTTTGTACTCTTATAGTTGCATAACCAATTTTCAACTTCTTTTATTCTATCAAATTCTTTGCTTATGTTTCTCTCCATCTCTTATCCCTCCTATAAACTAGAAAAGGCACTATTCCTCATCTGGAATAGTGCCTCCGTTACTCGGTCAGCCTATTTATCTTAACTTTTCTTTATATTTATTTATATGGTTAAAAAGTATCTCAGTGGTAATGGCTCCAACACCTTCTCTTTCAGGAGTTACGTCTGCTATTTTATAAACATCATCTTCTACGTCCCCAAGTCCTACATCTATGACTAAACTATTTCTTTTTACCATGCTGCCTTTTATCAACCCTCTTGCTCCCGTTACCGTTATAATTACATCTGACTCCTTAATATATTCATCTGAATTCGGAGTTTGTGAATGACATATAACTGGTGTGAAATCCATTTTTAATAAAGACATTCCTATTTGTAGTCCTAATTTTCTACCTAAAATACAAATTCGTTTATTCTTTTTTATGTTACAAAATTTAAAAATTTCTTCTATGGCTTCAACTGTGCAATTTTTAAATACATCTTTTTCTGTAAAATTATCTACATCTTTAGCTCCATCTAGTGAAAGCTTTATTACTTTCGCTATGATATCAGGAAAAGGTTTTATAGGTATTACTGCATCCGCAAGAGCTTGTACTTCCTTTATTTTATCTAATACATTATCTACATTTTCTAAGTCAACAACTATCACAACTACCCCTAAATCTTTTGCTCTTTTTCTTATACTTTTTACAAAGCTTGTACTATCTTTATGTTCACCATATGTAAGTACAGCTAAGATAGCTTTTTCAGTAGCTACTGCTAATAAATTATTTATCAATGGTTTAAAATCAATATACAAATTCTCATCCTTTCTATTCCTGAGTTATAACCTTTTAGTTTAGTTTGCCTTTTGGCCGAGTTAAACCTTTCTCTCTTTTTTTACGTTGTAAAGTATTGATACTCATTTGAAAATATTTAGCTATTTGTTTGTCTAAGCATCCATCATCTTTAAGTCTAAAATACTCCTCCCAGTTAATATCTATTTTGTGAGGAATATATTTTTTAACACCCATGCTATTCCTCCCGTATTTTAAATTTATTTGTAAGTACACTTATATTTGTATTCCGTCGTTACTTTAATTCACCAATAGCCTTTAAATATTCATCACTTGCCTTTTTCCATCTATCGCAGCTTTCATCTTCTGTAACATCTGTACCAAAACAACCACTCAATGGACACCCACATTTCATTATTGTTTTTACAGTTGGAATTTGCCTTCCCCATCCACAAGTCTTACAATTTTGATTCATAAACTTTCACCCTTTTCATTAATTTATTCTTGTAAATCTATCCTTTCAACTTCATCCCATTCTTTATAAATTCCTAATTGGCAACTAAATGTTTGTACGTCAATATCTTCTCCATGCTCTTTAATCAATTCTTCTAGTTTCTCTTTTAATTTTGTAACCTTCAACTATACTTACCTTCCTTCGCCTTATTTTCAGATTGTGTACTATCAAAATTTAATATCTTTCAAACCTAAAATTATATAACCTTCCTTTACAAAACGTGTATCATCAAGTTTATAAGTAACTAATCTAGGTATCCATCCACCCAAATACTTTTCCGTATTTGGGTCGAACTCTTCTAGTATTAATGTGTCTCCAACCTCATAGTCTCTATCATTTTTTCTTACTTCAAACGGTTTAATTCCACTTTTGACATCTTTAAAAAATGGTGACCATGTTTTTAAGTAATGTACCTTAGCCAAGATATCAACACCTCTCTCATAACTTTTCTTCTCTTTTTCCTCTATGTCTTACTTTCATTCCTCTATTTTTCATAAAATTACCTATTGTTGTTGCTGACACTCCGTATATTTCTCCGATTTCAGGTAACGTCATGTTGTCTTTGTTGTAATATTTATATATTTTTTCTGCTTCACCCTCTGGAATTATTGATTTATTTCCAGATTTGCCCTGAGAAGAAGATATTTTCACACCACACTTTCTCAATGCATCATCCCTGCTTAAATCTTTATTAACTATGCATAATATAAGTGCTACAGCATTTTCACTTACTATATTGGCCCTCATTTTCATCCTCCTCTGCTTATGAATTATCCCAATCCACTTTCACACCCTATCTTCATTGTTAAATTTAAGACTTTTAAAACTTTATCCAAATATTCAAGGGTTATATTTCTTTTTCCACATTCCCAATATTGCAAAGCTCTTGTTGTGCAACCAACCTTTTTAGCAAGTTCATTTTGTGTCATGTTTCTTTTAGTTCTTTCTTTTCCAATCATCAAGCCTATATTCATTTCAACCTGCTGATATTTCCATCCTCTTGACTCCATTACTGGAGTTGTCTTCAACATTTCCTGAACTATATATTCATCTAACTTTTGGCTAACCTGTACAGTTTTTAAATCTTTTACCCCCATGCTGCTAATGCATTGATATAGTTCCTCTCTAAGTTCATCCACGATAACCTCTCCTCTCTAAGTATAGAAATTCATCATAATCATCGATTTTATATGAGCTAGTGTACTTTTTTACAATCCATATCTTTTCTTTGAAACTTTTGTATGGTATGGCCGTAACTATAATCTTTCCATAAGCCAAATGTTTGTCCTCATATTCTCCTTGTAATGCGAATATTGATTTCCGCACTTGGCTCACATCCTCTATCAATTAGCTTTTTATTGTGAAGATGAATCCCTTGGTCTATTGATACTCCCTCTCTTGCAAGCTTTGCTAGTATTCCTATGCAGCACTGTAAAATATCAAGCACCTCTTCAAGCATGTGTACTCTATCTTTTTCACGTATTGCATCTATAAGTTCATCTACTTCTTCAATGATCTTCTTCTTCCAATCCTCCCATGTAGTTTTGGAATTATCTATTTTTTTCTTGTTGTGCCCTACAACCTTAGTTAAAATCATTAGCTTCAAATCAAATCCTCCTAAACCTTTTCTTTATACTTTGTTTCAAGGCTTGTTATAAGCTCCCCATTTACGTGCTTGATACTTATTTCAAAGAAATTTAAGCTACCTATTTTTTCAGCTGCATCTACAAGTTCATCTGCCTTTTTCTTTATTTTTTCATTTAATTTCTGCTTTTCTATTCTCCCCATAATTTAATCCTCCAATATCCTCTAATCCGTTTAAACATCTACACATAGCTAATAACTTAGGTTCATTACAGCTTGTACATTCCGTTGCTGACTTAATGCTTATTGTATAATCTAAATCACCTTGTAAGCATTCTCTATGCTCATTTCTTTCCTTTGCAATCTTTAATGCATCTTTAACTCCATATCCATCAAAATAAAGCTTCACCACATCTTCTATTAAGCACTTATTCTCCATATTCTCCTCCATGTTTTAAAAAGGCGCATCAGGATCATCTATTGGAGTTAAACCATCATAAGGACTTGAGCTATTATCTTTACTTATCCATTCTAAAAATTTAACTTCCTCAGCCATTATTTCTGTCACGTACCTTTTGCTTCCGTCCTTAGCCTCATAATTTCTTGTTTGTATTCTTCCAGATACTCCACATAATTTTCCTTTACCTGTGTATGTAACTGCATTTTCAGCAGCTTTCCCCCAAATTGCCACAGGTATAAAGTCAGCTTCTCTTTCTACAGAACCCTTCTTTTGTCTTCTATCTACAGCTAGTGTACCTCTTGCAACAGCTGTACCAGTACCTGGTGTAAATTTAAGCTCTAAATCCTTAGTCCATCTTCCAATCAAAATAACCTTATTAATTTCAATTACCCTCTCTCTTGTTTTTAATCTAATCTCTCTCAAATCCTCAAATGCTTTAAAATCATTTTTAAACCATATTTTATATTAGGACAAGTATTTATATTAAATTGCATATTCTCTATGGTTACAGGTTAAATTTAAGCGAATTTAGGCCATTTAAGTCGCATATCATTACCAACCCAAAAGTTTTTTCTCAATATCAGCTAAAGTTTCTCTGCCATCAGAACCATCATAAGCTCTTTGGTCATACCCATTAAAGCTATCTTGCTTAACACCTGGAGCTTTTCCTTTATTGTCATAGTTGCCTTCTAGAATTTTTATATAATTACTCTCCTTAAGAATCCAATCAAAGCCGCAACCTGTCCATGCACCCGACCTTCCTGAAAGGAAATCACTTTTATGTGTTTTATAAAATAAAGTTTTAAATCGCTCTAAATTTTTACCAAAGGCTATATATGCATTCTTAATACTTTTTTTACGTGAGTTAGAAAGTTTTTTTACTTTAGGTAAAGTAAAACAGGTAGAATTAAACAAATCCATAATTTCTGTCAAAGGAGTTAAATTTCTCTTATCAGATGTTTCATCTGATGAAAAAGCATTATTTAAGTTATCCACATTTTCCACATCTGAAAAATTTGATTGATTTTCACTATATAAATCTTTATATATATCTTTATTTATATCTATATCTATATCTATATCTTGTACCCCCTCACGTTCACGCTCCGTCAGAACCCCCTGTTTGTCGCATTTGTTAATATCTGTATTTTTATTTTTTATGCTATCCGTATCGCTCCCCTTTTGCTTGGCCGTATCGTCGCACGTTACGTTAGACAACTCGTTAAAAATAGCTTTAATTTTTTCGCTTTTTATATTTTCAGCCACATATGAAATCAGCGATTTATCTTTAATACTCATAAGTTCAGATTTATAACAATCCAGCATTGGTTTACCATCATTATTCATATTGAATTTGCCCCAGTTTTTTATGGCAAGTTCTCTAGTTTCATTATTGTATCTAATTAATTTATGGAAACTTATAAACCTCTCCATTAAGCTATTAATGGTTTCAATGCTGTATCCCATGTCAAAAGCCATTACTTTTTTCGTTATAGCATAGATACCTGAATAATTTGTATGTGTGTTAGTTAGAAGATAAATATAAAAATACTTATCCTCTGGAGTGAAGCACTCTGAAACCTTTGGATCTTCCCAAAAATCAACATATATTCGTCTGTACTTTGTAGCAGCCATTCTCACCATACCCCCTAAAAGTTTTTCCCTAATAGAGCTACCCTTTTAGCTCCTGTTTTATCTATATAAGTAACAAATTTAAGCTTTATTTTCTTTTTCATTTTCTCTTCCCCCATATCTCATAAAATGGTATAATAGGGGTAAGGAGTTGCAGCTCCTTACCAAAATCGTCTTTTAAAGAATCCTTAGTTAAGGGTTCTTTTTTTATTCCTCAAATCTAAGTCTTATTTTTATTGCATTTAATGCTAATCTAGTATTTTCCTTATCTAAAGAAGAAAAGGTTTCTAGAACTGTTTCAGATTTGTACCCATTGTATAAGTTGTATGCAAGCTTAACTAAATATAAACTGCTATTACATAAGCATAATTTACCTAAGCTCCTTGGACTTTTTATTCCATGCTCCTTAAAGTCGTAGTACTTATCAATGCCCTTCCACCATATGTCATTGCTACCAGTTAGTATATAAAATAAAGCATATCTTTCTACATCACCTGTACATGTTCTATCTTTACTAATGCACTCTAAGAATCTTTCCTCATGTACTTTATTTAAAAATTTCATTTCCATTCCTCCTCACATATCCACGATTTATAAGTTTTTGTTTGTGAATCTTAAACATACTTTTAATATCTAAGTTGTATTCCCTACACATTACAGCTATATATATTGCACTGGCATTAAATACATCTATAGTTTCTTCAATACTGTGCTCTATACTTTTTATATCACCATCACTGCAAGCAGTAGGACTTTTATATACCTTAGTTAAATTAATGGCTCTTATAGCCTCTGATAGCTCCTCTATAACCTTTTCTTTGACTGATGCTCTATGCAAATCTGCTGCTTCACCATCCAGCCACTGTATTGAAAATACATCCCCACATATTTCTTGTACTGCCTCAGCATAAACTCTTGGATCATCTAACTCACTGCAAATTGCTTTTAAATTTTCTTGAGTTAAATTTCTTCTTCCAGTTTCTATAGCACTTATGGTTTTTGGAGATAAGAAACTCTCCTCTGCTAAATCTTGCTGAGTAATCCCTTTTGACTCTCTAGCCTCTCTAATTGCAACCCCTATCAATTTTTTCCCTCCTAAAAGTGTAACCAAAACATTTTGGAATACATAAAATATAATGGATAATCATATAAAATTTTCCTTGGAAAACTTTTTTTAAAATAGGCCTTTCAGCCTATTCATAGGAATTTAAAACCTTAATTTTTTCTTGTAGTTTCCTCTTTTCTAGTTTCAAAAATTTCAGCTAAAAACTTTATTGCAGGACCTTCATCAAAAACACATCCTGTATTTACTTTGCTTTTTTCAACACCATCTCTTGTTAAAATTATTTTCACCTTTAAACACCTCTCTTTTATTAAAATACTTTATTCTACGAAACCCTTATTCAATATTTAATTTTTAAAATACATTCTATTTTTGATATGACTTGTTTTTATAGCTTTACTGAAAAGAATTTATAAAGCTATGAAATGAATATGAATAAATCATTTATTTCTTTATATATTTCAATGGTACTAAGCAGCACCTTTTCTCTACTGTTCTTATGGCTTCTTCTAAAAGAGCTTTGGTAAATACTGCAGTAACCTCTGCCCCGTCAAATTCTTCTTCAATAACATTTAAAATAGTATCTATAACATACTCTCTTTTTTCCTGTGTAACAGTAAGTTTCATGTTTTCCATACTATTACCTCCAAATATTTAATTCTTTGCCCATCCTCCTGTAGACTTTCCTTCTCCAAATTCCCAAGCTGTAGATTTTAAATAGTTTTTATCTACTGTGTATGGGAGTAAAATTATTTACATATAAGATATTCTTTCTCATTTATTTTGCTAATCGTGAAACTAAAACTTAAAAAAAATTTCATCTATTGTTGTATTAAAAATATCTTCTAATTTTTTAGCTGTCTCTAGAGAAACTTTCCTTCTTCCGTTCTCCATCATATTGTATGAACTTACTGATACTCTAAGCTTTTGTGCTACTTCTTCTTGGGTTAAATTATTATTTAACCTGAAAAACTTCATTTTGTTGCTTATTCTAATCACCTCCTGGTTTCACGTTTAGCAAACCTTATATTTTTATTATACTTTCACACTTTGAGAAAGTCAACATCTTTTTCACATTTTGTGAAAAATCCTTTTTTATTATTTATTTTAAACTATAATTATATTAAATTCACTAATTGTGAAAGGGAGAGCTTTATGGATAGTAATATTTTAGGTTTTAGAATTAAAAAATTAAGGGAAGATGCTAATATCAGTCAATTAGATTTAGCAAAGTATTTAAATATAGGTAATACTACATTATCCCAATATGAATCCGGAAAAAGAGTTCCTAGTGATTCTATAAAAAGGCAAATTGCTGAACATTTTAACGTTTCATTAGACTATTTGATGGGTTATTCTGACATAAAAGAACAAGCTGATAAAATCCTAAATAATAAAGAAACAACTATAGCTCTGCATAATGAAAATGGATATGATGAAAACCTTCCTCCTGAAGCTAAAAAAGAGCTTGAGGATTTTATTGAGTTTTTAAAACATAAGTATGGGAAGAACAAATAAATAATAAAAACAAAATGTAATTTAAAAGGGCCCTTTTACTGTACTATTATAAACTTGAATATATGTACACATATAGGGTTCTTATATTTAAATTTATTTTAGGGGGATATTATTTAAATGAATATAAATAAAGATAATGAAAAAAACATGTCTATATATTTTTATGATATAAGATATAAAATATATGATGTGATGGAATGTGAATATAAACATACTCTTTCAGAGTGCTTTAAATATGCATTTAAGGAAAAGTCAGTATCATATAAAGATAAGATAATCGATATATATGATATTGATGATTTTTTTGTTTTTGGTAGTGTTGGCAAATATGAAAGTGAAATAAAATTAGCTTTAACAAGACAAAGAAATCCTGAAACACTAGAAAAAAAAGACTATATGCCAGAAAATAGTAACAATAAGATAGAAAGTTTTACATACTTTTATATAGATTTCTTTCAAAACATAGTAGTTGTTTTAAAAAATGATGCTGCTCCGAGCATAAACTCTAGTTTATCAAAATACATCCTTTCTAAGTGCGTTTTCATTGAATCTTTCGCCATTTATCAAAAACCAATTGATAATATAACTGATGAGTTAAACAGATATACTGAACTTTTGGGAATTTCTTTTGCGTATATCGGTAATGATATACAATCTAGGATTCCATCTTATAGAGAGCTAAACTCTATTAGCAACGATAATCTAAAAAAAATCACTGTTAATTTGGAACTTGAAAATAGAATTGCAGATAAAGAATTTATTGAAAAGATAACTGAAAGTGAACTTGAAGGGTTCTGTTATTATAAAATAAGTGGGAAAACTACAGATAGTGAACTTATTGAGGCGCTAGATGTTGTAAAAAAAGTGTTAATTAAACGTGTGCCTGTCAAACTAACACTTAATGATATTAAAACACAACAAGTTATAAAAGATATTCTTAAAAAAGAATTATTTAACTATATAAATAGAAGTAAAAAATAAGTTAACTGCTAAAATTATTGTATAGCAAATCCCTATAATAAAAAAATTTAAAGACAAAAATATATTCAACTCAAAAAAAGATAATACTAAAGAAATTGTCAAAAATATTTCTCCTAAAAATATACTTAAAAAATTTCTTTTTAAATAACCATATTCCTTAAGTAATTGTACATATTTTTTATTATCAGGTAATGCAATTAATATACTATGAGATGAAAAAAGAAAGCCCACTAATACTCCTGATACAGATACTATATTATTGTTCATAGATTGATTTACAGTAATTATATTTGGAATTTTAATTATTATATTAAATATTATACTTGTAACAATTGGATAGAAAACATAATTATATTTTCTTTGAAAGTTCACAAAAATCAACCATTTATTGTAAATTTTTTTATACATTCTCATAATAGCACCTCATACAGTATATTACTTATTTATTATATATCATTTTAAGAAATTTTGATAACATATTAATAATATTTGACTAGCCTTGAAAACTAGATAAATATTATTAATATCTACTTATGTATATTTTAAAATATCCGATAGACTCTCCCCTATTTTCTCTGTTACAAAGCAAAGCTTTTCATTTTTATTATATGCCTATTACATAAATTCTTTTTATTGCATTTCTTTGGCTCGCAATAGCAAGTTTCCATATAAAATTACCTCATATGTATAATTTTTCATTTTATATAGAACATACGTTCTGTTTATGATATAATTATACCATACTTTACATTATTAGGTGGTGCAAAATATGAAAAATTTAGAGCAAATATATGAAATTATTGAAGAAGAAGGGATACTACTAGAAGAAGTTAATTTAACATATAAGTATATAGAAGGTATCTACTTAAAGTTACCAGGACTTCCCTCTACTATCGGAATTAATAAATCTATATGTAATAACTCTAAGAAGTTACTTTCTGTACTAGCTGAAGAGCTTGGGCATCATTTTACCTCATTTGGAGACTTAACAACTGAATGTTTTACTTACTCTGATGAAATTAAATTATCAAAACAGGAGAAAAAAGCTCGCTTGTGGGCTGCTAACTTTTTAATATCAGATGAAGAATTTGTACAAGCATTAAGTTATGATATTACATCTTTATATGATTTGTCAGAACATTTTTATGTTACTGAGGAAATTATAAGATACAAATTTTATTCTATATCCATTTGTGAGAAAAAATCTAATAATATAAATAAAATATTACTATATGCAAATAAAAGCTTTAGTTTTGATTGTTAATAAATATTTTTGTTTTTATTATATATTTCTTGTTGTGAATTTTTTATTGACTTTAATAAATTCATTTGTTATTCTGTATACAGAAACCTATGAAAGTTATTTTTACTTTTAAAATACAGATTCTACGAAACCCATACACTTGTGTATTGGGTTTTTATTTTTTTGATTAGGAGGAACTGTATGTTAAAAGGAGTTACTTATAATAGATTTAGCTCTACTATGCAGAGAGAAGAAAGCATAGATGCTCAAATAAGATTTAATCGTGAATATGCTAAAAGAAATAACATTGAAATAATAAAAGACTATTGTGATGAAGCTATGTCAGGTAAGACAGATGATAGACCAGCTTTTCAGCAAATGCTTAAAGATGCTAAGATGGGTTTATTTGATGTAGTAATATGCCATAAAGTAGATAGATTTGCCAGGAATAGAATTGAATCTGCCATTAATAAATATAGCTTAAGGAAATGCAATATTAAGGTTGTATTTTCTGGACAAGCCATAGATGATTCTCCAGAGGGGCAACTCATGGAAGGTATATTAGAGTCCTTTGCTGAATATTATTCTCTTAACCTAGCTAAAGAAACTATGAAAGGGTTAAGGGAAAATGCTTATAAGTGCAGATTTAATGGTGGCTATGTGCCCTTTGGTTATTCTGTAGATCCAGTAACTAAGGCTTATATTATAAATGATAAAGAAGCTCCCTACGTTCAACTTATATTTAAGATGTACAATGATGGAGCTAAGTATCCACTTATAATAAGTACCTTAAAACAATTGGGTATAAAAACAAGGCATGGAAAAGACTTTACTTATGCAAGTATTCATGACCTGCTGTGTAATGAAAAATATGCTGGTGTTTACACCTTTAATAGAAGAGCATCTAGAAATATAGATGGTAAAAGAAATAATCGTTCTTATAAAGATGAAAGTGAAATTATAAGAATACCTGATGGAATACCACAAATTATAGATACTGAAACTTTCTTAATAACTCAAGAGCTGATGGTGCCTAAGAAACGCTCTACAAGAAAAGCTAAAGAGGTTTACTTACTAAGTGGACTTGTATTCTGTGGTGAATGTGAGAAGCCTTATTGCGGCAGCAGAAAGCATAATGGCTCTGGTAAGGTATATACTATGTATAGATGTAATGGTAGATGTAGTAATACTGAAGTAGATAAAGAGATTTTAGAGGAAATTGTATTTCAAAAACTTATTGAAAATATCTTTAGCAGAAATGCACTGACATATTTAAGTAAAAAATTAAATAGCTATTTAAAAGGTAAAAAACAGCAGGAAAATAAGCAGCTTGAATTTTTGAAATCTAGAATTAATGAAATTACTTTTGAACAAAATAACATAATTTCAGCTATAGCTAAAGGATATGATCAGCCCATTTTTAACCAGAAACTTACTTCACTAGATGAAGAACTTAAAAAAATAAGATATGATTATGAAATAACTAAACTAAAATTAGATACTAAAGAAATTACTCCAGGAGAAATCGAAAAAAATCTTTTATCTCAAAGAGAACATGTATTAAATAGAAATATTATAGAAGTTAAAAATTTTATTTCAAGTTATGTAAATTCTGTTATAATATATAAAGATGATATAGAGGTTAACTTGAAATACGATTCTATGCCGATATAAAAAAGGTGCGGATACTAATTGTGTCACTCCTTCGGCACCATAAAAATCACTTTAGATTTAATCTAAAGTGATTTTTTATTTTACACAAGCAATACTTTTCTCATTATTAATAATCATATTTTTTATTACATTATTGATCTACTATATTATAAAGTTTGCTTTATAGAATTAATTCTTATTTCTCCTGCTGCCCTTGCCCATGGATACTTCTGTTTAATTAAATCAAACTCTTTCCCTTCCTTTATAAAACACATGGTTCCATTGATTAAAAAACCTGTGCCTTGGCCTTGAAACCCTTGAACTTCTCTGCTTCCCATTGTAACTTCAACTTTATTATTTTTTTCTATATTAGCTTCAGTTTCATTCATAAAACCAACAGGAAATAATACCTTGTTGTCATCAATAACTTGTATGTAACTGTTCCAAGTATTTACTAAATGTGCCTTACCCTCTCCTTGTGTTGCAACGGCAACTACCCCCTCATATTTTAATACTTCTTTCATTTTTTCTGGAATCATATTTATGCCTCCTTAATTATTCAATTTCATAATATTTTCTTGCTATTTATATTTCTTATTTATTTTCTTTCCTTATTTCTTTATATTTTGACTTATTCTTATCTTCAGGATTTATATATTCGTAATCTCCCCTTTCATTTTTTCTAATTCCCAGTGAAGCCATTTGCTTTTGAGTAAAACTGCGTTTGTTAACCATTATAGTTACTCCCTTCTATAATCAAATTTAATTTATATAAAAAACTTGTTAAAAATAGTTTTGCCTACAGTTAAGATTTAATTCTCGCTCTCCATTTATGAAGAAATATTCCAATAATATTTCTTCATAAATAATGTTTAAAGTTTCAAAATATGGACATAATTAAGGTATAAAATAAATTGTCCCCGACCCCCTATAATATATAAAGGATAGACTAGACCCCTTTCTAGTTCTATCCTTTTGTATTTACAAAGTATAGATGAATTTTAGAAAATAACATTTCTTATATAGTTTATATCTTATTTACGCGTCCTGAAAAAAACTAATTTATGACACAAATGCTAAGGAGGATAAATCTAAAAATTTATCCTCACATTAACAAACATATATCTATGCTTAAACAAAAAATCACATAAATTTCTTAACACACTGTTAATTTAATTATAAATACCTATGTGTTTGCTTTTTATCTTCATTCCTCTTTCATAAACTTTCTCCAATCTCCATGTGGTACTTCTTCATGTCGATTTTTAAGTTCATATTCACTTTCTTCATTATACTTATAGGTATATGCTTTAACTTTTCCGCTTGTTCCTATAAGTTCTACTTCTAGTATAACACGATTATACTCATTTTCATTATTATCCTCTCCATAATAATGTTCCATTTCATCCATTTCTTCTACTGTTTTTTCATAATCTTCTATAGTAACTAATTCCCCATAAACCCATTCATCACCATCAATCATTGCTGGATATCCTTTATTCGCCAAATGAAATAACTTTCCTTTTGTTTTAGCTTCATGCTTTGTTAAAACCTTTCCCTTCAAATATATATCGTGATTATAAAATCCTTCTGATAAACTTCCATAAACAAACAATGGAAGTTTTTCCCTTGGCCCTAGCATAATCTCACTCCCTCGATTCTTATATATTTATCATAAACTACTAATTTATTTTTCTCTAAATTTTATTGTTTATACCTAATCTTTAGTTCTATACTTAACTTTTCATTTTTAAAAATCCAGTCACTTTATCACTATTAATAAAAGTAATTAATATTAATATAAAAACAAAAATTACGAAGCAACTTTTAATTTATAGTTAATAGTGAATTCTTTATCTATTAACTATAAGTAAATTACTTCGCAACCTTACTAGCCTATTTAGATACTAAATCAGCAGTTATCTTCCAATATAAGAGCATCCATCTAGTGGTATGAGCACTTGAAGAGATGGTTCCGCTCCTACTAAGCCTACTGCATAAATAGTATATGCTCTATTAGGCTTTAATCTAATGTTGGGAACAGTTAAAACTATACTTTCAGTTCCTGTTGGTCTTACCTGTACAGTATAAATACCTGGATTTACAGTAATATAATTTGTTGTATCCTTATATCCTACATTTTCAAATAACTTAGTTCCATTTGGCAATGTAATGTCAACATTAGGAGCATTAGGAGACAAATGAACAAATCTTATCAGAGTTTTACTAGGATTAATAGTCGCCATATCCGATACAGCATATAATTCTATATTAGGCAATTGCCCAATTGCTGCTACTGTTAAAATTTTATTTACTGGTATATTCACATCGGTATCTACTACTGGATTTGTTTTTGTACCACTTGGATAAATTTTAATGTTATATCTACCTACTGGTAATTGAAAATAAGGAGTGAACTGTTGATAGCTAATTCTCTTTATAATTAAATTATCATTAGCATATATGTCTACCATTGGAGCATTAGGAGAAGCATGAAGCACTCTTACAAAAGAATTAGATTGTAATTGCTCTTGTCTATAAAGATAAGGATTACAAATTTCATATGGGCAATAAAACATATATTAACACCTTTCTTAAATTATCTTACCTTAATAAACTATGAAACATTTATTAAAAGTGTTCACAAAAGGTTATATAATAACTTTTTAATAATCAGTATAAAGGCAACCAGTAGTGTATATTTAATCTTGGCAAACTACTGATTACCATATACTAATTTTAGTTATTAGAATCTATTAGTTATTTCTCTTTGTATTCTTCCTATATCTTTTTCTCTTAAATGAGTTTCTGTCCTTATTTCTTTATGAGTTTTTCCATCTATAAGCATTTGTCTTGCTCTTCCTTTTAATTGTTCCTTATTTTCATTCATCTATAATCCCTCCTTAAAGTTCAATATGAACATATCTTTTCAGCAAATTTAATATTGAGTTTCATCGTAATATTTACAAACTATATATTTTAAAAATCATTTTCTGGATATGCTTTAGGATCTTCAAAAACTGCTCTAGCACTTTCTGCTTGAGGATCATGTTTTATATTCTTTTTCTTAAAATGACCATCTTGTTTTTTGTTATTTTTAGTACATCTCATTTTATTATTAGACATAAAAACAACTCCTTTCTGTACCCATATTTTTTGTACAAAAAGGAGTTTTATACCTGGCTATTAATTCATGTTTTAGATTAAACATCTCAATAAGTCAACATGTACTTAAATTAATTTTAATTTATATTAGTTGTTTTGTTATCTGGCAAATCTATAATCTCCCCTTCATAGAATTTGTCCAAGAATTTTTTAAGTATTTCTATTATTATTCCGTCTTCTCTCAAACAAATTATATGTTCATTTGTTTTGTAACTTATTAATGCCTTCATATGTTTTAACCTCTTTATAAATAAGCATATTTTGTTTACCTTATATTTTTGTTCAATCAATTTTAAGCTAAATATGTAATTTTTAATTTAAATATTCTTCCATATGTATATTTTTTTCTTTTACTTTTGTTGTAAAATTTTTATAAAAGCTTTCAAATCCATCGTAGGTTTCTTCTTCAACACAAGCCTCATTATAATTATCATCATTCAAATAATCATCATATATTTCTCGAAGATATCTATCCACAAGCTGTCCCACTTCCTCCTTGGTCATTATATCTATATTATATCCATCAACCACAAGCATACATAATATTTCTTCTGCTATCTTTTTTACTTCCTCTTCAACTCGAAACATAAACCACACGCCTTTCCTTGCTCTCTTAATCTGATTTATACACCACTTATATTTCAAAATAATTCGAAAATTTGCGTTAAATCTTAATTATTGATAGCTTTCTGATGTTATTTCTGGAAACCATATATTTATTTCCCTTAAAGCATTTTCTGTAGAATCCGAACCATGTACTAAATTTCTTTCTTTACTTAATCCAAATCTTCCTCTTATGCTGCCAAGATCTGCTTCTAAAGGATTAGTAACTCCATTTATTTTTCTTACAACTTCTACTGCATTTTCTCCTTCTAATATCATAGCTATAATATTATCTTCTGTAATATATTTTATCAAACTTTTATAATATGGCCTTCCTTTATGTTCTATATAATGTTCTTCTACCATATTTATTTCAGGTTTTGTCATTTTTAAAGCAGTAACCTTTAAGCCTTTTTTTTCATATAAAGATATAATTTCCCCTATAAGTCCTCTTTGAAATCCATCTGGTTTAATTAAAGCTAAAGTACGTTCCATATAATCTCCCCGTTTCTTAAAATTGTTGTATATATATTATACAACAATTTATGGAAATGTTAAATATTTCTAAGTCAGTTTTATAAAAAAATGGAAGCATATACTCGGTTTTTTTTGATTTTTCACAATTTTTCATCAAATCCCTGTTATTTTATAAATATGTTTACGCACTTAATTTTAATTCATTTTCAATTTGGGCATTTCTTACATATAATATTTTAAGAAGTATCTTCAATTACCTTTCTTAAGTTTTCTGATATTATTTACATGTATCTTTATATATGTTTTTAATGTATAATTTAAGTACATATAGTTGTTTTTTGTAACTATAAATCCATTTTTGCCGTCTTAGTTTATATTTACAGATTTATTTTCTTCAATTTTCATATAATACTAAAAATGCTCGTTAAACTATTTATATGCTATAATTATGCTTATGATTTATGATAATTAATATCATTTAGAAAAGGAGAATTATATGAGTAAATCTATTAAAGATTCATTAATAATCGGACTTGCCCTTTTTGCTATGTTTTTTGGTTCTGGGAACTTAATATTTCCTCCGTATTTAGGCAAAACTGTTGGTAGTGATTTTTTTACAGCCATTTTAGGCTTTGTTATTACAGGAGTAGGACTTCCGTTAATAGGCATTCTTGCTTGTGCTAAAATAAATGGTACGTTTAAAGAAATGTCTCATCCTATTGGTAAAGCATTTTCTATTATAGTGACTACAAGTATAATACTTGCCATAGGGCCTATGCTTGCTATTCCTAGAACTGCAGCTACTACCTATGAGTTAAGTGTTCTACCACTATTTCCAAATGTAAAAATACTTCCTGTTATTATTATATATTTTTTAATAACATTAGTGTTTGTTTTAAGACCCTCATCACTAATAGACAATATAGGAAAGTTACTTACCCCTTTGTTACTTTTAATTTTACTTATAATAATAGCCAAAGGAGTATTATCACCTATAGGACCTATTGTAAGCACAAACGCAAAAAATGTATTTTCAACTTCATTAATAGAAGGTTATCAAACTATGGATGCTATAGCCTCAGTTATATTTTCATCTATAATATTATCTTCTGTACGAGCTAAAGGGTATTCTAAGGTTTCTGATATAATAAAAATAACCTCACTATCCGGAATAATAGCGGTAATAGGACTTGGAGTAATTTATGGTGGACTTTTATATCTTGGAAGTCAAACTGTTTCTATATTTCCAGGAGATATTACAAAAACTCAATTAGTTACAGATATAGTACAAAAGATACTCGGTAATACAGGAATTATATTTTTAAGTATTGTTGTAGCTCTAGCTTGTTTAACTACTTCTATAGGTTTAACCTCATCAGCTGCAAAATACTTTAGTGATCTTTTTAATAATAAAATCTCTTATACCTTTAACGCTATAATTATATCTGTTGTAAGTATTTTAATATCAATGCTTGGAGTTGATACAATCGTAGCTTTAGCTGTACCTATTTTACAAATATTATACCCTATAGTAATGGTCCTTGTTATACTTACATTAATGAGCAAACTAGTAAGAAATAATTCTGTATTAAAAGCTACTGTTTATACTACTTTGCTAATAAGTATATTAGATAATCTTAAGATCATAGGATTTACTATATCTCCTATAGTAAATTTCATTTCATATATTCCACTTTCTAAACAAGGATTTAGCTGGGTTATACCTGCTTTAATAGCATTTGTTATATCAAGCCTAGTTACAAAAAATAGAGTTTCGGTTTAATATTAAACCGAAACTCTATTTTTATAACTATATTTAGGGTAATTTATGATAATGCTAAAAGCCTTTGCTATGCAAATTTCCTATCTTCGTAAACTTAATTCTTAAAAACTAAAAAATCCCGCCATGCCGTTATGTGAGTTATTGTTGAACCTGACTAAGCAGGTGGGCATCACCTTTTTGCTTCTTGTTCTCAAGTATATAAACTTAACCTTAATATATTTATTAATGACTAAGTTTAACCTAAGCATCATTCCACTAAAAGAGTTAGATTCCCGTTCAAAAATATGTTGGCTCAATATTAACTCACTTCACGCACACAGCAGGATCTTTATTTAGTTATCTATTCTTATAATATTATTATACTCAATTTAAATGTTTTTTATTAAAATTTATCAAAAACTTTTTATGAATTTTTTATTATTTCTATTCCAAGTTCCTTTATCTGATCTTCATCCACTACATTAGGAGCTTCTGACATTGGGCAATATGCATTTTGATTCTTAGGGAATGCAATTACATCCTTTATGTTCTCAGTCTCAGCAAGGAACATTGTCATTCTATCAAATCCAAATGCTAATCCGCCATGTGGTGGTGGACCATATTTAAATGCTTCAAGTAAGAATCCAAATCTTTCCCAAGCTTTTTCTTTAGTCAATCCAATAGCACCAAACATTTTTTCTTGCAGATTTGAGTCATGTATTCTTATGCTTCCTCCGCCTAGTTCCTCTCCATTTAACACCATGTCATAAGCCTTGGCCCTTACTTTACCTGGATCAGTATCTAAATACTGAATATCTTCATCCATTGGTGCTGTGAATGGATGATGTTCTGCTTCCCATCTATCTTCTTCATCATTGTATGAAACTAGTGGGAATTCTGTAACCCATGCAAATCTATATTCTTTATTATCCTTCAAAATCTCAAGCTCTTTGGCAACATGTAATCTTAATTGTCCAAGACTTTGGAAAACCACCTTATCTTTAGCATCTGAAACTATTAATATAAGATCTCCTACCTTAGCGTTCATTGTGTCTAAAATAGCCTTTAATTCATCTTCAGATAAAAACTTAGATATTGGAGATTTTATTTCATCTTGTTTATAAGCAATCCAAGCTAATCCCTTAGCTTTAAATCCTTTAACAAATTCAGTTAACTTATCTAACTGCTTTCTTCCCATATCTGCTGAGTTTTCTACTCTAATAGCTCTAACAGAGCCACCATTTTCTATAGCATCCTTAAACACTTTAAATTCAGACGCTTTAACTACATCAGTTAAATTATTAATTTCCATTCCAAATCTTAAATCCGGTTTATCACTTCCATACTTCTCCATAGCCACTTTGTAAGGTATTCTTTCCATTGGAAGCTTAACATCTATTCCCTTTACAGCTTTAAATACATGTTGAATTAATCTTTCAGTTAATCCCATAACATCATCTGCTTCTACAAAGGACATTTCTAAGTCAACCTGAGTAAATTCTGGCTGTCTATTTGCTCTTAAATCTTCATCTCTAAAGCATTTTGCTATTTGGAAATACTTATCATAACCAGACACCATTAAAAGCTGCTTAAATATCTGTGGTGACTGTGGCAATGCATAAAACATTCCTGGGTAATTTCTACTTGGTACTAAGTAATCTCTTGCACCTTCTGGTGTGCTCTTAGTAAGTATTGGTGTCTCCATTTCAAGGAAACCTTCTCCATCCATAAAATCTCTTACTGCCTTAGATGCCTTATGTCTTATCATTAAGATTTTCTGCATATCTGGTCTTCTTAAGTCTAAATATCTATGTTTTAATCTTATATTTTCACCTGCATCTAGATTTTCCTTTATGTATATTGGCGGAGTTTCTGATTCTGATAAGATCTTTATACTCTCTCCCTTTAGCTCTACCATACCAGTTGGTAATGTTTCATTTGCAGATTCTCTTTTTACTAAACTTCCAGTTATTGCTATGCAATACTCTGATCTAACAGTATCAGCCTTTTCAAAAGCTTCCTTATTTATTTCTTCTCCAAAAACTACTTGAAGGATTCCTGTTCTGTCTCTTAAATCAACAAATATTAATCCTCCTAAGTTTCTTTTTCTTTGTACCCAACCCATTACAGTAAATTTATTACCTACATGGGATTCTCTCAATTCGCCACACATTATGGTTCTTTTTAATCCTTTTAATGCTTCTCCCATTTGTTTTCCTCCTCATATTAATCCGAAGTTAGTAATTAAAATTTATATTAAAATATCAGGGACAATTATGTCTCCTATATCAAATAGTTTGTAAATTAATATAGTTCTTCTAGCATGGTTATCTTTTTTTCAATTAGCTCTTCTATTCGATTATTGTATTCTCTTACATCCTTTAAATTTGGGGCTCTTTCAATTCTATTTTCTTCTAAAAATACAATTTTCGTAATGGCATCTGCACCCATTGCAATTATGGTTTGACGTTCTTCTATCATTTGTATATTATAAGGGCTTTCCTTATCAGGCAATGAGTAACCTACATTTTCCATATTACCAAGCATGTTCTTTTGCCTATACATATAGTATGGTTCCATTTCCAGAGCTTCTGCTAATTTAACGGTTTCATCGTGCATTCCAATTAGCTCATCCAAATCTACAAGATTAAGATTTTGCTTTAAGTCATCTAGAAGCTTTGATCCTTTTTTAACAGACATACCATGCACTGTTAAGCTATCAGGCTTTAATTTCAGTATTTCACTACAAGTTTTTTTCATATGTACTAATCTCTCACCTGGAAGTCCAACTATTAAATCCATGTTTATATTATCAAATCCCATGCTTCTCGCCAAGTTGAACTTTTCAACGACATCCTGGGAATTATGATTTCTACCTATAAGCTTTAAAGTTTCATCATTCATAGTCTGTGGGTTTATACTTATACGCGTAGCCTTATATCTTCTCATAGTATCCAACTTTTCAAAACTTATACTATCAGGTCTTCCACATTCTACTGTAAATTCTTTTATATTATTTTTGTATATAAACTTATTATATATATCTTTCATTATTCGTTCAAATTGATCATTACTTACAGATGTAGGGGTTCCCCCTCCAAAGTACACATTTTCTATTACTAAACGCTTTTTATTTATAAATTCACTTATTCTCTCAATTTCATATGTTAACGCCTGTAAATATGGCTCTACAAGTTTACTACACCCTTTAATTGGATTAGATGCAAAGGAGCAATATAAACATCTTGTAGGGCAAAATGGCATTCCTATATAAACTGATATATTTTCACTTGATTTGTTGACTATGTCTTTTTCTCGCTTAGCTATCTTTATGCATAACTCTGCTTTTTCTTTACTAGCTAAATAACGCTTCTCATAATATTTAATTATTTCATTATAATCTTTACCTTCATTCATAAGTGCAAGTGCTATTTTGCTTGGTCTTATTCCAATGAGCGTCCCCCATGGAAAACTTTTACCTGTCTTTAAACTTAAAAACAGGTAAAGATGATTTTTTATTACTTCTTTTTTAGTAAACTCACTTTTAAGGTTAAATTCATCCTTATTAAGTCCATCCCATATAATTGCCAAATCGTCACTAACGTTTACATCTATATTTAAATCACAGGAATCACTAGTATTAAAATTTATCTCGCTAAAAGGATAAAATATATTTACTATTTGATATATTTCATACCTATAAGCTAATTCATTTAAATTTATATTTATTTTCATTTTACTGAGATGCTTCCTTCCTATAAAAATGGATTATACACCTTTTCATTTTTTACGGTAGTTTCAGGACCATGTCCTGGTAAAACTATTGTTTCATCTGGTAAGGTTAAAAGCTTAGTTTTTATGCTATCAATTATTGTATCAAAATCTCCACCTGTAAAATCTGTTCTTCCTATAGAGCTTTGGAACAGAGTATCTCCTGTAAATACTACATTGTCTATAAGAAAACACATTCCCCCTTCAGAGTGGCCTGGTGTCTCAATACATTTAAGCTTCATGTTTCCTATATCAAAAGTATCATTTTCTTTTATTTTAATGTCTGCTGCTCCACAATTTTGAGGATTTCCAAACATGTATCCTCCATTCATAATTAAATACTCATCCTTTTCATTAATACATACAGGTATTTCATATAGATTTCTAAGTTCTGCCACTGCTCCCGTATGATCAATATGTCCATGGGTGATAAATATGTACTTTGGATTTACTTCAAGCTTGCTTATAGCATGCTTTATACTTAAATAATCATCACCAGGATCTATTATTAAGGCATCTTTTGTGTTTTCATCCATTACAATGTATGAGTTAGCTGCATATGCACCTACTGGTATTCTTGAAATCTTCATATCCATACACTCCCATATTAAAATGTTTTTTTACTATCTAAAATTATAGTTACAGGTCCATCATTTTCAATTGTAACCTTCATATCGGCTCCGAATTCTCCTGTTTCCACATTTCCTAGCACTTCTTTACATTCTTTTACAAATTCCTCATAAAACTTTTTGGCTTCCTCTCCACCTAGGGCTTCTATAAAACTTGGTCTTTTTCCCTTTCTGCAGTCGCCATATAACGTAAACTGAGAAATAACCAAAAGTTCTCCTGCTACATCTATAAGAGATTTATTCATTTTACCTTCTTTGTCTTCGAATATTCTTAAATTTAATATCTTATCTTTTAAGTATTTTATGTCATCTATAGAATCTTCTTTTGCCACACCTAATAAAACATTAAGTCCTTTATTAATACTTCCTATTACTTTCCCATCCACTTCCACCTTGGAAAAATTAACTCTTTGAACTACTGCTCTCAAATCATCACCCTCTAGTTTTTTGTTCTGTAAACTTCCATCACACCACTTAATTTTTTAACCTTTTTTATTAATTCTTTCAATTGTTCTATATCAAAAATCTTAAGTTTTATATTTACAAAAGCTAATTTGTCTTTAGTCGTTTTAGCATTTATAGCATATAAATGTGCCTTTGATTGGGAAATTATATCCATTATCTCAGATAAAACTCCATCTCTATCTTCAGCCTTTACATGAATTTCTGCAATATATGATAAAGCCTTAGCATTCCCCCAACTTACATCTACTAGCTTTCCTTCCAAATCACTCATAAGATTTTCAACATTTTTGCAATCTTTTCTATGTATTGATACTCCTCTTCCCTTGGTAATATAACCTACTATTTCATCTCCAGGTACTGGGTTGCAGCATTTAGAAAACCTAACTAAAAGATTGCTTACTCCTTTTACTATGATTCCCATATCTGCTGACTTTTTCTTTATTATTCTTTCATCATACTGCTTTAAGTTTTTACCTAAAGAAGTATTTATCACTTCTTCATTACTAATAGATGCTTTATGACCCTTTTCATATTGTTCCTTTATCTTAGATACCAACGAAGATGAACTAATATCTCCTACTCCTACTCCTGCATATATATCATCTATGCTATTAAAATTATATCTTTTTAGAATAGCAGATAATATTTCTCCTTTAGCTATTTCACCAAAATTATATCCATGTTTTTTAGCTTCTCTCTCTAGAAGTTCTTTTCCCTTACTAATATTTTCTTCTCTTTTTGCCTTCTTAAACCAAGCCCTTATTTTACTCTTTGCTTGGTTGCTCTTTACTATATTAAGCCAAGCTATATTAGGTCCTTTTGAATTTGACGCTGTTACGATTTCTATGATTTCACCAGTTTTAAGCTTATAATCCAAAGGTACCATCTTCCCATTAACCTTAGCTCCTATGCACTTGTTTCCTATATCAGTATGTATCTTATAAGCAAAATCAATAGGTGTTGCATGACTTGGCAAATCTATAACTGCTCCCTTTGGAGTAAATACAAACACTTCATCGGAAAACAAATCTATTTTAAAACCTTCCATAAATTCTGCTGCATCAGAAGTTTCCCTCTGCCACTCTAACATATCTCGTAACCAAGATAACTTTAAATCCATGCTAGTACTAGGGTTCTTATTCTCCTTATACTTCCAGTGAGCAGCAATACCATACTCAGCCGTTTTATGCATTTCAAAAGTTCTTATCTGTATTTCAAATGGCTTTCCCTGTGGACCTATTACTGTGGAATGTAAAGATTGATAAAGATTAGGTTTTGGCATGGCAATATAATCTTTAAATCTACCTGGAATTGGCTTATACATAGTATGTACGATTCCAAGTGCTGCATAGCAATCCCTCACACTATCCACTAATATTCTTACTGCTGTTAAATCAAAAATTTGTTCCAAAGTTTTATTTTTATTTACCATTTTTCTATAAATACTATAAAAATGCTTAGGGCGTCCCTCTATATCAGATTCAATACCTGTTCTTTTGAGATTTTCCTTAAGCGATTTTGTTATCATCTCTATGTATGCTTCTCTTTCAGCTCTTTTTTCTGCAATTTTTTTCACTAAGTCATAATATTCATTAGGGTTTATATATCTAAAAGCTAGGTCTTCTAATTCCCATTTTATCTTGGAAATACCTAGTCGATGTGCAAGTGGTGCGTATATGTCAAAGGTTTCTTTAGCCTTTTCCTTTTGCTTTTCTATGGTCATGTACCTTAGGGTTCGCATGTTATGTAATCTATCTGCTAATTTTATAAGTATAACTCTTACATCACGAGCCATAGCTAAGAGCATCTTTCTTACATTATCCGCCTGTTGCTCTTCTTTTGTTTTATATTGAATTTTTCCAAGTTTTGTTACACCTTCTACCAAATCTGCTACTTCTTTACTAAATTCTCTCTCCAAATACTCATATCCATACTCAGTATCTTCAATTACATCATGAAGAAGACCTGCAACAATAGTACTGGTATCTAAGCCCATTTCAGCAAGTATTCCTGCCACTTCTATAGGATGAATAATATAAGGCTCTCCAGATTCTCTCTTTTGATCCTGATGTGCATTGAAAGCAAAATTATATGCCTTTTTTATAAGTTCAATATCATAATTTATACAATTTTTTTCTACTTTATTTAACAGTTTTTCAAGCATATTTTACTCCCCTAAAATCAAAGGCTGGTTTAACTAACCAGCCATCATATTTTACTTACCATTATATACTATTTAGTATAGACTTTCAAACTTTTATTTTTGCATAATTTATAGAGACTTCTCACTCATTATAAATTAGCATATGGGAATTTATTTGATGTATATCTCTTTATATATCATACTCCACAAGAGACATTACATCATATTTTTCAAGTTTATCTCTTCCGTGTAATTCAGTAAGTTCAATAACAAAATCCATAGCCACTACTTCTCCACCTAATGCTTCTACAAGCTTTGCTACAGACTGTATAGTTCCTCCTGTTGCAAGCAAGTCATCAACAATAGCTACTCTTTGACCTGGCTTTATGGAACCCTTATGAGCTTCTAATATATCTGTTCCATATTCTAAATCATAACTAACACTTACAGTTTCACAAGGCAGCTTACCTTTCTTTCTAACAGGAACAAAACCAACTCCTAAAGCATATGCTATGGGTGCTCCAAATAAAAATCCTCTAGCTTCTGGCCCTACTACCACATCTACATTTTTATTTTTAAGATGTTCAGCAATAGTATCTACAGTATATTTAAAAGCGTATTTATCATCAAGTATTGTTGTTACATCCTTAAAACTAATACCTTCCTTTGGAAATCCTTCTATAATACGAATCTTTTCTTTTAATTCCATTACTTCTTCCCCCTACTACTTAAATATATAATCTCTTCTTAGCATTTATTATTATATATTAAATTATGATAGATATTCAATATAATAACATAATCTTAAAAATATTTTACTAAAACGTTTTACACATGACTTCCATAATTTATAGAAATTTATAATTTCGTCATAAATTAGCACATCTCAGACTACTGAGATGTTTCATGCATGAGTTATAGAAATCTACGATTTCGTTATAACTCAGTACATCTCAATTCACTGAGATGTTTCATTCTTAAGGTACTTAGCAATTTGCAAAGCACGATCACTATTGCTTGTAGTAAATAATTCTACTGCTATCCGTGCATTGTCAAGTCCCCTTGAACTATTCCAAAATGGCATAAGACTATTTGCAAGACTATAGGAATTATTTATATTTACATATTTCATTTTATTCAAATTCATGAGAGCTTTTAATCCATAATTATTTGTATAATTCATGTGATAAATTCCCTCATCTATAATAATTTTATTTTCACCTACATAAGGAACATTACGAGCTATAGATCCAAGCATAACTAAATCTAAATATTTACTTACACTCTTCATTTGATAATAAGATGAAATTGCCTGTACCAATTTATATGCTACTGCTGCGCTTGAAAGTTCCTTAAAAGGATAATTACAATCTATCTGATTTGGATTTATTACTATGGTTTTAGGAATAATATTGCTAACATGGTGACTATCAGTAATTATTACATCTATACCTAGGCTTTTACATAACTCTACTTGATTATAAGAGTTTATACCACATCCAGCAGTTATAAGAAGATTTGCTCCTAAAAATTTTATATGATTTTCAATGGTATTTGTATCTATATCAAAACTTCCATCACTACCCTCTGATATAAAATATTCTACATCAGCATTTAGGTATTTTAATACCAAAAAAAGCACAGACACAGCTGTTACACCATCCAAATCATAACAACCATATATAACTATTTTTTCTCTTTCGTTAACAGCTTTAACTATTCTTCTTAAGGCCTCCCCCATGCCCTTTAATAAAAATGGGTTATGTAAGGAGGAAAGGTTCTGTAGTCCAATATTGCAAATCTTTTTCTCCATAATAATATCCTCCAAAAAAGTAAAAAGCAATATATATTATAATTTAAAATATGAGATTTTACAAACATTTTCGAGGATTTTTTACAAATAACTTTTATTAACCATTAAAAAAGGTGCTAGGATTAAGAAACTAGAGTAAAAGAAAACTCTACTATCGCAAAATTTCTTTTATCCTAGCGCCTCTTACCTAGCACCTAATCCTTAGTACCTATTTTAAGCTTCTTTTATCTTTCTATTCTTAAGTAGAACCCATATTGGACTTGCAATAAATACTGAAGAATATGCTCCACAAGCAATTCCTATTGTTAACGGGAATGTAAATTCTCTTATCGATGGAACGAATATATATACTGCCACTATAGTAATTAATGTGGTCAATGTTGTATTTATAGATCTTGACATAGTTTGAGTTATGCTTATATTAGCAATTTCTTTACTATCAATTCTTCTCATTTTCTTAACATTTTCTCTTATTCTATCAAAAATAACAATTGTATCATTGACTGAATACCCTGCTATAGTAAGTATTGCAGCTATGAAACTTGAATTTATCGGAATCTGAAATATTGAATAAACAGATACAGTTATTAATATATCATGTATTATAGCAAGTATTGCAGCTGCTCCAAATTTGAATTCAAATCTTATTGCCACATAAATAAGCATTGCTACATTCGCTAGCACAAAGGCAAGTATTGCCTTTTGTCTTAATTCCTGTCCTACAGCAGGCCCTATAGTCTGCTGTGAAATCAAGTCTTTATCCTCTAACTTATATTTATCCTTTACTTCTTTAAATAGAGGTTGTATTTCGCCTTCTTCTAAAGAATTACTTCTTATTTCTAACTGGACCTCATCCTTTTCATTTACAGCAGTATTGGTTGTATAATCATTTGCATACTTAGCAATTATTTTCTCTACATCTTGTTTATTAAAATCTTGCTTCATATTTATTTGAACTAATGTTCCACCTCGGAAATCAATACCGTAATTTAGCCCATCTTTTATAAAGAATACTAAACCTGTTATAATTATCACCAACGAAATTGCAAACCATATTTTAGTTTTCTCCATAATTTTAAAAGATTTCATGCTATTCCACCCTCCTTCTCACACCAAAAGCTGATAAATTCTTTAATAGGCCCATATCTACAGCAAGTTTTAAAAGATAGTTAGTTACTATAATAGCTGTAAACATACTAAGAACTACACCTATCATTAAAGTGAGAGCGAAGCCTTTTACTGCACCTGAACCTAAATTATATAAAACTAATCCTGATATAATAGTTGTTATATTTGAATCTAATATTGAAGAAAGAGCATTATGTGAGCCCACTTGCACAGCAGATCTTACTGACTTACCATTTCTTAATTCTTCTCTTATTCTCTCAAATATAAGTACATTTGCATCTACTGCCATACCTATAGTTAATAAGAAGCCTGCTATACCTGATAGAGTCAAAGTAGCATTTATAGATACAAAAGTACCTAAAAGTAATACTATATAAAACACTAATGCTATATCTGCAATAAGTCCAGGTATTCTATAATATAAAAGCATAAATAGTAATATTAACCCTATTCCTATTGCACCAGCCTTAATACTTAATGGTAATGCATTAGTTCCAAGTGTTGCACCTACAGTTTTAACCTCCACAGGTTTTACTACAACAGGAAGAGCACCTGACTTAATAATACTAGCCTGTCTTTTTGCTTCTTCTAAAGACTTACTTCCTTCAATCATACCTTTTCCATTTGGAATTATACTATTTACTGTAGGATTGGTAAGCATCTCTTCATCCATATAAATTGCTATAGGCTGACCTATGAACTTTTTTGTAGCCTCTGCAAACTTCTTAGTTCCTTCATCATTTAACTCAAAACTGATTATAGGCTGATTAGTATCTGGATTAAGTTGTGCTACTGCATTCTTTACATCTTTTCCTGTAAGTATTACCTTTTTATCTGGTCCTACAAATTTAAGTTCACCAGTTTTTCCAACGGTATCTATAACTTCTTTAGCATTATATACCCCTGGAATTTCAATTCTTATTCTCTTTTGTCCTTCACGTGCTACTACAGTTTCGCTTACTCCAAGTTTATTTATTCTCATAGATAAAAGTTCTATGGTTCTTTCAATAGTATCATTATCAACATTTTCATCCTGTATTTCTTCTACTAGGGATACACCACCTTGAAGATCCAACCCTCTTTTAATAGCTTCTGAAAAAGGTTTTACTCTATATCCTGAACCAAATATATTTTCTACTCCATAAGATCCTGCATATGCTATAAAACCTACAAGTAGAACAAAAATAATAAAGATTAGTGCACTTTTTCCTGTATTGTTCTTTTTCATCTTTCTCCCCCTTTGCTTTACTACCTTATCAATTGTTAGTTAGTGTACTATGGCCTAATTTTGTTATTAAAATTTCATCTAAACCTTAGTTTACTTTATATTAAATACTAATTTTTTACGTTCGACACATACAAAAATTATATAGCTAATGTAAATAATAGTCAACCAAAAAGGATATTTCGACATTTCCAATGCTTTGGCTAGTATATAATTTCCATTGTATAAAGCATTTAATAAGCACTAAAAGGTCTTTATTTCTGAAATCAAAATATCATTAAGAGCCTTCTACTGTCTGACCAAAGGGAGTTTAGAAGGTTTAGACATTTTACTTTCAGAAATATTAGACCTTTCTTTTGCGAAACGAACGCTTTCTTAAATGCAAATTTTCTGCAGGAGGTTTAGCATTAAAAATGTCGCATTTTTTCTATTATTCTTCCATAATTTTTGCTTTAAGTGCAATTGCACATTCTATTCTCTTCTTCTGCATTTCACAGCCTAGTTCATAAGGAACATTCATATCTTTATTAAAGTTGTAGTTATTAGCTTGACATCCGCCACTGCAATAAAATCTTGCCCAGCACTCTAAACACTTTGGCTTGTAGTAAATGTTTGCCTTTTTAAAGTTATCTGATATTTTTGGGTCTAAAGTATTGTCAAAAATATTTCCCATTTTAAAATCTTCATTTCCTACAAATTGATGGCAAGGGTATATATCTCCCGTTGGAGTAATAGCTACATATTCATGTCCTGCTCCACAACCTGAAATTCTCTTATATACACAGGGTCCCCCTTGGAGATCTATGTTAAAATGATAAAACTTAAAAGCATTGCCTTGTCTATGTCTTTTTAACATTTCATCATAAAGCTTATCGTATTGCTCAAATATTTTAGGTAAATCTTGGACCTTTAGAGCAAGTTCATGGTCGTCTGGAAGTACTACAGGTTCTATAGATATTTCATCAAAGCCTTCTTTTGCAAGATGCATAACATCTTCAAAAAAGTCTGGATTTTCATGAGTAAAAGTACCTCTTACATAGTACTGCTTGTCCTTTGATCTTCTATTTACCATTTCTTTTATTTTTGGCAGTATTGCATCATAGCTTCCGCTTTTATCTGCTCTCATTCTTACTTTATCATTTATTTCTTTTCTTCCGTCAATACTTAAAACAATGTTACCCATGTTTTCATCTAAGTAATTCATTATTTCATCATTAAGTAAAGTAGCATTTGTAGTCATAGTGAATCTTATAGTTTTATTATGTATTTTTTCCTGTGCTTTTGCATACTCAACAATTTCTTTTATAGCATCAAAGGCCATTAAAGGTTCTCCACCAAACAAATCAACTTCTATATGCTTTCTAGGTCCTGCATTTTTGATAACAAAGTCTATTGCTTTTTTACCTACTTCTGGGGTCATTATACCCTTATGTCCTCTATATTCTCCTTCATCTGCAAAACAATATTTGCATCTTAAATTGCAATCATGTACTATATTTAAACATAAAGCTTTTATATAAGAAGTTCCTTCATAAGCCTTTAGTCCTATATCTTCATACAAGTCCTTTGAATAAAGAACTCCTTCTTCTACTAATTCCTTTAACTCTTCATAAGCTTCCTCTATATCTTCTTTGTTGTGCTTTTCTGCATACTTTGCTAAAAGTTCTTCTTTTCCTTTTATTCCATTTTCATCTAGTAAATCATATACAAGCTCGTCTACAATGTGTACTGCACCTGAATTAACGTCTACAATATAATACTCACCATCTTGGATAAACTTATGAATATCAGCCAATTTATTTTCCTCCTAACTAAACTTAAAGCAGTAACCTTACGTTACTGCTTTTATATTAATTTTCGCATGCTAAATTTGCAACTGTACAAGAAGTTTTACATGCTGATTGGCATGAATTTGCACATTCTTTGCAACCTGGCTTTGCCAAGCTATTTTTTATATTTGTCTTGTTTATAGTTTTTATGTGTTTCATTACGTAATCCTCCATTTCCAAAAATATTTCTGTTTGATTATATCATATAATAATAAGAAAATAAAGTAACTAGGATAGATTTATTCCAAGCATACCAGATAAAGCCCCAACGCCCAAAGCAAGTAAAAATCTAATTAATCTGGTAACTTCTATGATAGGTGAATTACCTGCTACAATGGATAATACATAAATTATAAGCATATATAGTGCAGCTACTATAATTCCAATTAGCCATCCCTTTTTATTTATTTTTCTTACAGAATAAATTGTGCCATACATTATGCTAAGAATAGTTGTTGCTAAAAAAAACAATGAATTGGCCTGAGGGCTTAATTCTGAAAATGTCATAATTACAGCATACACAACCATCAAAGCCACTGTAAGTATTGTACTTCTAAGAAGTCCATCCCCTATTGGTAAAAAAGTACTTTTCCCCATATAAAAACACCTCCCACTTAATACTATCTATGTTAAATGGAGGTGTTTTATGATTAATTTTTAATTTTCTTTAAACTCAACTGTATTTTCATTTATTGAATCATTGGCTATTTCTTCTTTGCTAGCTTCTATTTTCTTATCTTCCTTTTTAGCTTCTTTTTCAGAAACAGTTGAATTGTTTAAAACTGATAATATTCCATTTTTGTCAAGCTTAATACGTGCTCTACTAGGTCCTGTTTCTAACACTATTGACGTATCATGTATGCTTATAACTTTTCCTAAAATACCGCCCTTAGTAATGATTTCATCATTTACTTTTAAAGTATCAAGCATTGACTTATACTTTTTCTTCCTCTTATTTTCTGGTATGTATACTATTATATAAAAGAATACTAACATTAAAACAAAAGGTAGTAATAATCCTACTAAGCTTCCCCCTTGTTGTACCGCTGCCATATACTCACCTCCCCCTAACTATAGTTTATAATTTTTAGAAAAATTTGTAAAGTAGTTTTCTTTTGATTTTAAGCTCTTCCGCCCCACTCAGCTAATTTTCTTTCTTTATACTCTTTAAAATTACCTGCATCAATAGCATCTCTAATTTCTTGCATAAGATTATTATAAAAATGCAAATTATGGAGTACACATAATCTCATAGCAAGCATTTCCTTAGCTTTAAATAAGTGCCTTATATAAGCTCTTGAATAATCTCTGCAAGCTGGGCACTGACATCCCTCATCAATAGGTCTATCATCTAATTCAAATTTAGCATTAATTAAATTTATTTTACCTTCCTTAGTAAATACATGACCGTGTCTTCCATTTCTAGCTGGAAGTACACAGTCAAAGAAATCTACCCCTCTATCAACAGCTTCTAAAATATTGCTTGGAAGCCCAACTCCCATAAGATATATTGGTTTATCCTCTGGAAGGTGAGGCGCTACAGCATCTATAACTCTATACATTTCCTCATGTGTTTCTCCTACAGCAAGGCCTCCTATTGCATACCCATCTAAATCCATCTTAACAATTTCTTTAGCATGTGCTATTCTAATATCCTCATAAGTTCCTCCTTGATTTATACCAAAGAGCATTTGTTTTTTATTTATTGTATCAGGAAGTGTATTTAATCTATCCATTTCCTTTACACATCTCTCTAACCATCTTGTTGTTCTGGCTACAGAGTTCTCTACATATTCCCTTGTAGAAGGATTTGGTATACACTCATCAAAAGCCATAGCAATAGTTGATGCAATATTACTCTGTATTTGCATACTCTCTTCAGGACCCATAAAGATTCTTCTTCCATCTATATGAGAGTTAAAGTAAACTCCTTCTTCTTGTATTTTTCTTATACCAGCAAGAGAAAACACTTGAAATCCACCTGAATCTGTAAGAATTGGTCTATCCCAATTCATAAATTTATGTAAACCACCTAATTTTTTTATAACATTATCTCCTGGTCTTAAATGTAAATGATAAGTATTTGAAAGTTCTACTTGACATCCTATTTCCTTCAAGTCCATAGAAGAAACTGCTCCCTTTATAACCCCTAAGGTTCCAACATTCATAAATACTGGAGTTCGAACCACTCCATGAGGTGTCGTAAACTCTCCTCTTCTTGCATTGCCGTCTTTTTTTAAAAGTTTATACATATGTACACTCCTTCTTAGTTATTAATTTTAAAGCAACAAATATAAAATTTCTAATCTTTCTACTAACTATTTTATAAGAATCACTTGATAAACATTGCATCTCCAAAGCTAAAAAATCTATATTTTTCCTTTACTGCAGTTTCATATGCATTCATAATCTTATCTCTTCCTGCTAAAGCACTTATGAGCATTAAAAGAGTCGACTGCGGTAAGTGAAAATTAGTTATTAATGCATCTACCACTTTAAACTTATATCCTGGATAGATAAATATATCTGTCCATCCTGATTGTTCTTTAACTCTGCCATATGCATCTGCTATGGTTTCTAATGTTCTATTAGATGTTGTACCTACTGCTATAACTCTTCCACCTGCTTCTTTTGTAGAATTTATTATCTCTGCAGTTTCTTTATTCATACTATAGTATTCTGAATGCATAGTATGATTTTCGATCTCATCTACCTTTACAGGTCTAAAAGTTCCAAGTCCTACATGAAGAGTTAAGAAAGCAAGTTTTATCCCTTTATTTTTTATATCTTCTAAAAGCTCTTCTGTAAAATGAAGTCCTGCTGTAGGCGCTGCCGCTGAGCCTTGCTCTTTTGAATAAACTGTTTGATACATTTCCTTATCTTCTAATGTTTCCGTTATGTATGGAGGAAGTGGCATTTGTCCTAGTCTATCTAAAACTTCTTCAAAAATACCTTCATATTCAAACCTTACAATTCTGCTTCCCTCTTCTCCAAGCCCTATTACTTCAGCTTTAAGTTCTCCATTACCAAACACAAATTTACTTCCTATTTTTGCTCTTTTACCTGGTTTAACCAAAGTTTCCCAAGTATCCTTATCAGTCCTTTTTAAAAGTAAAAACTCAATCTTTCCATGAGTCTCTTCCTTTTCTCCTATAAGTCTTGCAGGTAAAACTCTTGTATCATTTAAAACCAAACAATCTCCTGGTTTCAAGTAATCTAGTATATCTTTAAAAACTTTATGTTCCAATTCTCCTGTAGCTTTATCTAAAATCATAAGCCTTGCTTCATCTCTTTTTGCTGTAGGATGCTGCGCAATAAGCTCCTCTGGTAAATAATAATCAAAATCCTTTACTTGCATGTTACCTCTCCTTTAGTAAAATTATCAATCATTTAAATCAATGCCAACCTGCTCTATCTTCTTACTTTTTCCTCTTCTTCTCTTTAAATGTGCATATGCCTTATCAGTTGCAACTCTTCCTCTTGGGGTCCTTAATATGAATCCCTTTTGCAATAAATATGGCTCATATACATCTTCTATAGTACCCAATTCCTCTCCTATAAAGTAGGCTAGTGTTTCTATTCCTACAGGTCCTCCGCCAAAATTATCAATTATAGACAAAAGTATTCTTTTATCTACACTATCAAATCCTTCTCTATCTATTTCTAATAAATCAAGAGCATCTCTTGCTATTTGAGTATTTATAATTCCATTTCCCTTTACCTCTGAGTAATCTCTTACTCTTTTTAGTATCCTATTTGCAATTCTCGGAGTTCCCCTAGATGAGCGAGCTAATTCATAAGCAGCATCCTCTTCTATTTCAGCATTTAATATACTAGAAGATCTTACTATTATTTCTTTCAATTCTTCTTCTTCATAAAATTCCATAGGACATAACACTCCAAACCTATCTCTTAAAGGAGCTGTTAAAAGTCCTATTCTAGTTGTAGCACCTATTAATGTGAACTTAGGAAGGTCCAGTCTTATTGATTTAGCTGCCGCTCCCTTTCCTATTACTATATCTAAAGCATAGTCTTCCATAGCAGGATAGAGTATCTCCTCTACAGACCTATTTAGCCTATGAATTTCATCTATAAAAAGCACATCATAATCATTAAGACTTGTAAGAATTGCTGCTAAATCTCCTGCTCTTTCAATTGCCGGACCTGAAGTCACCTTCAGATTTCCAGTCATTTCTTTAGCTATTATATTAGCAAGTGTTGTCTTACCAAGTCCAGGAGGCCCATATAATAATACATGGTCCAATGCCTCTTCTCTCATCCTTGCAGCTTTTATAAAAATATCTAGTTTCTCTTTTACCTTACGTTGACCTATATATTCTTTAAGTCTTTGAGGTCTTAAACTATATTCTGTATCATTATCTTCATTGAGAGTTTCAGCGGTAACAAATCTGTTTTCCATAAACCATTACCCCCTTTAATTCATTAAAAACTTTAGACACTGCTTTATTATATTTTCTATGGAATCTTTCTCATTTACCATTTTTAATGCCTTAGCTGCTTCCTTATCGGAATATCCTAATGAAACTAAAGCTTCCAATGCTTCATCTAAGCTATTAGATATTCCTTGAATATTTTCTTCATCTTCATTTTCTATAAACTCATCCAACTTTATCTTATCCTTTAATTCTAATATAATTCTTTGAGCAGTTTTTTTGCCAACACCTGGAGCCTTTATAAGAATCTTTTCGTCTCCAGTAAATATTGCATACTTTAAACTATTTATATTACTTATAGATAATATAGATAATGAAGCCTTTGCACCCACTCCATTTATGCTTAAAAGTAAATTAAACATATCTCTTTCATCTTGAGTTGAAAATCCATATAATCCTATAAAATCTTCTCTTACAATTTGCTGAATATAAACTTCTACGTCCTCATTTACTTTAGGCATATCTGCTAGGGTATTTCCAGATGTATGTACTTTATATCCCATTCCGTTATTTTCTACTACTATATATTCTTTATTAAATCCCTTATAAATACCTTTTATATACTCGTACACAGTATTCGTCCTTTCATTTATCAAAGTTTTCCTCTTAATACTTTATCATTTAAAGAAGTTTAATTCAACAAAAAAACCTTAAGGATTATTCATAATCCTCAAGGCGTGCTAGTACTTCGTCTCTAGTGTCACATTGAAAATATTTACTCCCTGTAGTAAGTAAATATATATCCTGTTCCTTCAAGTTCTCTATTTTTTTTTCTGTAATATCTTCCTTTTCATTTTCAATATGCATGTCACCATTTTTATCTGTTTTAAAAATAGCAAGATATTCTCCATATATACCTAACACATATTTATTAGGGACATATTTCTCCACTTCATTTTGAAGCTTAATTTCAGTTTTAGAACCATCTTGGATTTTGTATCCTTCCGGTTTATATTTTTCTTCAACTTGCTTCTTATCCTTTAATCCTAAAGCACTTGCAGCTTCTTTTTTTATAAGAATTAAATCTCCACTTTTCTTATACTTAGTATAAAATAAAATTTGACATTTAGAATCAAGAACATAATTTTCTCCGCTACTTAAAGCCATCTTATCTTCTTCATAGGTATTATTTTTTACCTCAGTTCCATTACCATAATTGTCTTTATTGCTCTTAAATCTTTCTGAAGTTATATAATAGCTTATACTAAAAATTGCTATACCCAGCATAATTACCAAAATTACATACATACTTTTCGAATATTTTCTTTCCATATTATCCCTCCTAGGGATTATTATGGACCTACCATTAACTTTTTATTCATTGCTCAACAAGTTTTTCTATTAAAAATCACCTAAATTAAACCAAAATCAATTTACAAAATAACTCTGTTTTTATATGATATGATTATAAAAACAATCAATTTTAGAATTCTAGCTTATTTCATACTAAAAAGGATGAGAAAATATGGATTCCTCTATGAAAATAATGAATAAACTCAAAAATAAAAATATTATCTTGCTTTACGAAGTAATTATGACAATTCTAACTATAATTGCAATTGTTATAGTTGCATTAAACTATTTTACTCAACAAACATCTTATGAAATTTATATTTTTAATATAATTGATACTGTCATATTAGTAGTATTTGCATTAGATTACTTTACAAGACTTATTTTATCTCAAAATAAACTTCATTTTTTTAAAAACAATATAATAGATCTTATTTCAATAATTCCTTTTAATTACTTGTTTCAAACTGCAAGAACCCTTAGAATAATAAAATTTATCAAACTTGCAAAATGGACAAACTTGTTTCGAGCACTTATTTTAATACGGAAGTTTAAAAAGAATGCGGATAAGTTCTTACATACTAATAACTTTAATTATGTACTTTGGATTTCTATTTTCACTGTAATAATTGGAGCTTTAGGTTTTTCAATAATAGAAAATAAGTCATTTTTAGATGGACTTTGGTGGAGTTTCGTTACTGTAACAACTGTAGGATATGGAGATATGTCACCTAAAACAGGTGGCGGAAAAGTTCTTGCTTCAATAATTATGTTAATTGGAATAGGGGTTATTGGTATGCTCACTGGTACAATCTCAACATTTTTCATCAATAAAAAAGCCAGCAATAGATCATTTAAAGAAAATACGATAGAAGGTATAAAGAAAAGCCTTGACAATTTTGATAATCTTACTAATGAAGATATAGATAATATTTATAAATTATTAAAGTCATTAAAATAGTTTGCAAATAAAAAACCACTCCTTTAGTTGTTTTCACACAACTCAAGGAGTGATTTTATGTATATCATCTCAAATACTTAATTACCCCTCAAATTCTTCAGGGAACTCAGCATTGTGGTAAACGTCTTGAACATCGTCATCATCTTCAAGTTTATCTACAAGCTTTTGGAACAGTTCTGAGTCTTCCATTGAAAGACTAACTGTTGTATCAGGAATCATAGTTATATCTGCTGATAAGAATTCAAATCCTGCTCTTTCAAGTTCTTCCCTTACAGCTGAGAAGTCTTCTGGAGTTGTGATAACTTCAAATACTTCATCTGAAATTTCTACGTCTTGAGCTCCAGCTTCTAGGGCTACCATCATCATTTCATCTTCATCCATATCTTCTTTCTTCTCTATAACTATCTGTCCCTTACTTTGGAACATCCAACCTACACAGCCAGTTGCTCCAAGGTTTCCGCCATATTTTGAAAATGCTGGTCTTACATTCCCTGCAGTTCTATTTTTATTATCAGTTAAAGCCTTTACTATTACAGCAACTCCTGAAGGGCCATATCCTTCATAAACTATTTCTTCATAGTTTACCCCTTCCATTTCCCCTGCACCTTTTTTAATTGCTCTTGTAATAGTATCTTGAGGCATGTTATTTGACTTAGCTTTTGCTATAACATCTCTTAATTTAGAGTTAGTGTCAGGATTAGAACCGCCATTTTTAGAAGCTATCGCAAGTTCCTTTCCTATCTTTGTAAATATTTTACCTCTTTTTGCATCTGTCTTACCTTTTTTAGCTTGTATATTATGCCACTTAGAATGTCCTGACATAGTACCTTCCTCCTCATAAAATTAAAAAATTTAGAAATTCCTAAGTAATAGTTTAGGACAACATAATAATAAATCAATATTCTGCTAAACCATCACTAATTTTTATAAAAACACCTCAAATATTATATCATATTTTATAATATAAACTCAAATTTAGATGAATTTTATGATTCAAAGCTCACATTAATAACTTACTTAAACTTCTTCAATAAGTCTATTGTTTAATCTAAAATAATACTTTTTATTTACTTCACTAAATTCGCATTTTCCAGATGTAATTTGTGTTATTTCTTTTTTTATAACTTCTGCATCTTCTAAGGTACATAAAATAATGATCTTTACCTTATCTGTATACTCTGTATCTTCTATGTGCCACATGTTTTGTGCACAGGTATATTGAACTTTCCCCGAAAGCTCATATTCTATTGTTATATGTAGAGCGCACCCTATAACCTTTTCTACTATTTCTCCTTCTTTTAAAGCCTCTGCAGCACCTTTACTGTAGGCTCTTACTAAGCCTCCCTTGCCAAGTAATATTCCTCCAAAGTATCTTGTAACAACTACCGCTACATCTGTAACATTATTCTTTTTTATAACATCAAGTACAGGCACGCCTGCAGTACCTTGAGGTTCCCCATCATCGCTGTATCTTTGAATGCCCATATTTTCTCCTATAATATAGGCATAAACATTGTGAGTTGCATCTTTATATTCTTCTTTTATTTTATCCACAAAGGCTCTTGCTTCTTCATCAGTATACACCCTTTTGGCATGTCCTATAAATATAGATTTCTTTTCTTCAAATTCACTACTAACTTCATTTTTTATGGTAAAGTAACCCATACAATCACCTCTTATGCTCTTTATTCTTGCTCAGAATTATTTTTTTCACTTAAGAAAACTTCACAAGCCTTTTTTAAATATTCCTTGTCAGTCTTTTGTAAAACATCTAAGATTTTTCCCTTTGCAAAATCACTTTTAATTTCTGCAAGTCCCTTTATAGCATATAATAGTACCTGGGGATTTTCATCTTCAAGTGCCCTGATTAAAGCCCTTTCAAAGCTTTTATCATTTATTTTTCTCATGGCTGATATTGCCATTCTTCTTACGTTTACAAATTTATGAACAGAAGCTTTTGTAAGTATTTCATTGCATCCTGTTTCTTTAAGCTCACCTATAATCCATATAGCAGTTTCTTTATCCCTTGAATACATATCCACATAATTATTTTTTATATATTGAATTAATCTATTCTTAGTATCTTCATCTAATGAATTTATAATGTCCAATTTATCCATCTTTCCTGCCTTGCTTATGTTATGGATAAGTTCTTTTTCGTTACTACTTCTAGCAAGAAGCCTATATTTTATCTTACCTTCTACGATATGTTTTTGAACTATGCTTTTATCTAAGTTTCTCATTTTACATATAGCATTTATAGACTTTCCTTCTAGAAATAAAAAATAAGTTATTTCTTCATTAGAATATGAGTCTATATCATCCCAATTTACCTTTACAAATCCTAAACTCAATTAAAATTCCCCTATTCTTTTTATAATAGTGTATTTAATATATTAATTCCCTTTTCTATATCTTCATCTTTAACTTGAGAAAATCCCATTCGAAAATATTTTTTTCCTTCTTCAGGATTTAAATAAAATAATACCCCAGGAGTTATAAGTAGTGCATTTTCTCTACATTTATAAAATAACTTTATACAATCTATATCATCATTTAAGATTTTAATATAAAAATAAAGTCCTCCATTTGGATATATAATTTCTGCTTTGTTACAAAGCTTTATTTTTAATTGATTAGCAATAATCTCATATTTTTCTTTATAAAATTTATTAAGATCACTTATATATCCTTTCCAAAGGCCATTACACACATATAACTCCAATACTCTCTGCATCAAACTGGATGTAGCTATGTCTGTGCTCACCTTTGAATTTTGTATATTCTCTCTAAAGACTTTAGGGCTTATTAAATATCCAAGTCTTATACCTGGTAAAAACACCTTAGAAAAACTTTTTATATATATAACTCTATCATTTATATCCATACTTTTAAAGCTTTTATACTCCATATCATTATATATAAGTTCTGATAAATAATCATCTTCTATAATATAAAAGTCATATATTTCTGCCATATTTAGAAGTCTCTTTTTCTTTTCTAAACTGTAGCTTATACCCGTTGGATTTTGAAAATAACTCATAATATATACACATTTTATCTTATTTTTCTTTACTAGTTTTTCTAATAGGTCAAGGTTCATTCCATCCTCTTCAATCGGCACTTCAAATATATTTGCCCTGCGCCACTTAAATACCGTAAGTGCTCCTCCATAAGTTGGCTTTTCAACAACTATATTATCATTTACGTTAATCAATGCTTTAGAAACTATATCTATTCCTTGCTGGGCCCCTGAAACTATTAAAACATTATCACTACCCACATTTCCATTCCAAAAAAAATCATCAATGATCTTTCTAAGTCCTTCATATCCTAGCGCCTCTTGATTCACTAAAGCTTTTACTCCATCTCTTTCCAAAACTTCATCTATTATATTTTTAAAAATATCTATATGAAATAATTCACTTGATATGCTTTCTCCAGTAAAATCTATATAATTAAGCGACTTATCATCCAAGCTTTTTCTTATTACCTCGCCATATTTTCTTCTAAAATTCAAAACAATTTCTTTCCTTTTGGCATAGGTTCCGCTACCTATTTTTTGAACGGCGTATCCTTCACCTTCTAGCTTCTTATAAGCATTTACTACAGTAATTCTATTTACATTAAGCATACTTGCCATATCTCTAATAGGCGGAAGTTTTTCACCATCTCTTATAATATTTCCCTCCATTAACTTTTTTATATGCTGAACTACTTGAACATACTTAGGAGTATCATTATCTTTAAAACTTATTTTATATTTTTTCATAGATTTACCCCAATTACTTATTTTAAAAGCGAACTTAATTTTAAAATCAAGTTCGCTTTTAATTTAAATGTTATACAAAGAATACTATTTCATTAAACAGCACTTTGCCATTATTAGTTTTAAATGGTCTTGTTTCTTTCTTTATAACTTCCTTTTCTGAAAGTTTCTCCAAAACAGCCTCTATAGCTATATCAAAATCTGAAAAAAGGGCATCCTTTTTTATATCTTCTGCGCTTAAAAATGAATCCTTACTTTGCATATACTCTAATAATATTGAATTTATATCCTTTAGATTAGCCTCTACATATTTTTCTATAAAAGCTAACATATTTTCAATTGCTTTTATTGTATCTCCCTTATTAAAGAAAAGCTCATCTACTCTTTCTTTAAAAGCATCATTTAAATCCATAGCCATTATAGTAGCATCTTTACTTATCATATATCCTAATAAATTTACATATAGTTTTGCAAATTCTTCAGAGCATTTCATAGCTGATGTATACGCAGTATATACACCATCATTATGTAAATACTTCCTACAAACATCAATGCATTTTAATAACTTTCCAAAATAAACCATATTCCATCTTTCTCTATCTAGATCCGGATAAAATCTACCTTTGTCATAATAGCCCGTTATATCTTGATCTTTTGAAAATATTAATCTAGACGAAGCAAAAATTCTATGCATAAAGCCTCCCTTTAGATCCATTGTATGAAGCTTTAAGAATTTACTTTTGCTCATGAATTTTACATGTACTGGTATTTCCATTTCTTCCATGTATATATTTTTTATATCACTAATTCTTTCGCTAGTTACAACAAACATGTCTATGTCAGACTTATCCCATAAGTCTCCTGTAACCATACTCCCAAAAACCATAGCTGCAAGAATTTGTTCATTACTTTTTAATCTTTCTACCATACAATTGAACGCCTTTTGGTATTGAGAAATTGTCTTTTCCACCCGTCTTCCCCCTTTTTGGTATATCCACAACTAAAAATTAAATTATTCTTAATTATATAATATTATTAAGTAAATTAAAATACTATATATCAACTTTTAATACACTTTTACGCATTAATTCATTACAACTTTCACACTGGAATACATGAAAACAATAATTTTCTGTATCTTGTATTGGCATATCTGCACTATAATCATCAAAATAGTCCTGTACTCTCCCCTTATCTACGCAGCTTCCCCCACAGTTACCACATATAGTCCTTATATCTCTTATTTCATTGCACACTGGACAAACCTTACTCATTTAAAATTCCTCCTTGAGACTTTTTACCATATATTACTTTACCTTTTTTAGCTTATATTTATACGTAAAATTTATACTTTAGTTAATTGCTTCTATATTTTAAATAAAAATTCACCCAAAGCTATCTTTAGTATATTAAAAAGGAAGTTTGTTTTCTCAAACTTCCCTTTATTTTACCTAATACTTTCTTATTGATTGCTTAACTTAACAACCAGCTGGCCAGTTTTGACCTGCTCTCCTTCTTTTACATATATCTTTTCTACTTTTCCATCTACAGAAGATACTACATTGGTTTCCATCTTCATAGCTTCAATTATTGCTATACTATCCCCTTCTTGTACTATATCTCCTTCTTTAACTAATATCTTATACATATTTCCAGGTATACTTGCTCCAATTTCATATAAATCCTCTGCGTCTGCCATGAGTATTTCTGTATCTTCAGTTAAATTTTTCATATGGTTTGCTTTATCTACTATTTCTATTTCTCTTCTATTTCCATTTACTTCGAATACTAAACTTCTCTTTCCTTTGTTAAGTTTTCCGATTTGAAGTAATTTTACTATTAATGTCTTACCCTCTGCAATCTCTATTTCACTAGTTTCCCCTTCATACAATCCATGGAAGAACACATCACTTCCCATGTGGCTTAAATCACCATATTCCTTTTTATATTTAATATATTCATCAAATACATCTGGATAAAGAGCATAACTTAAAGCATCCTTATCATCAACTTTTATATTGTACGTAGTTTCTAAGTGATTTTTTATACTATCAAAATCTTCTGGAGGAAGTAATTCGCCAGGGCGAACTGTTATAGGTTCTTCTCCCTTCAATACAAGCTTTTGTAATTTTTCAGGGAATCCTCCGCTAGGCTGCCCCATCATCCCCTTAAAATATGAAACTGTAGAATCAGGGAATGCCATGTTATAACCCTTTTCATATATATTTTCTGGAGTTAAATCATTTTTAACCATGAATATAGCTAAATCTCCTACCATTTTAGATGAAGGAGTTACTTTAACTATATCTCCTACCATATCATTTACCTTTTTATACATCTCTTTTACTTCATTAAATCTATGACCTAATCCAAAACTTTCAATTTGAGGCTTTAAATTTGAATATTGACCTCCTGGAATTTCATATTTATAAATTTCCGCAGAAGCCACCTTTAATCCTGTCTCAAATCCTGCGTATACAGGTCTTACAGCACTCCAGTAATCAGATACCTTTTGTAGATTGTCTATATTAAGTAGTGTATCTCTTTCAGTATTCTTAAGTGCAGCTACTATAGAGTTCATAGAAGGTTGACTAGTAAGTCCTGACATACTGCTAAAAGCACTATCTACAATATCAACTCCTGCTTCAGCAGCCATAAGTATTGTAGCTACTCCGTTCCCTGTCGTATCATGAGTATGAAGATGTATAGGAATCGAAATTTCATTTTTTAATGCTTTTATAAGTTTTGATGCTGCATAAGGCTTTAATAAAGCTGACATATCTTTAATTCCTAAGATATGCGCTCCTGATTTTTCTATTTCCTTCGCCATATCCACATAATATTTTAGTGAATATTTATCTCTTTTTTCATCTAATATATCTCCTGTATAGCATATGCAAGCTTCTGCTATTTTACCAGTTTTAAGTACTTCATCTATTGCAACTTCCATGCCTTTAAGCCAATTTAATGAATCAAATATTCTAAATACATCTATTCCTCTATCAGCAGATTCCTTTATAAATTTTCTTATTACATTATCAGGATAGTTTTTATATCCTACTGCATTTGATCCTCTTATAAGCATTTGAAGCAATACATTGGGAATTCTTTTTCTTAGTTCTTCAAGTCTTTCCCAAGGATTTTCCTTTAAATATCTATACGCTACATCGAAGGTTGCTCCTCCCCACATTTCTATAGAGAAAAGGTCACTTGCTAAATTTGCTTCCGCCTTAGCAATTTTTATCATGTCCTTACTTCTCATCCTTGTAGCCATTAAAGATTGATGCGCATCTCTCATTGTAGAATCTGTTATAAGAAGCTTCTTCTGGGACTTAATAAAATCAACTACTCCTTTAGCACCCTTTTCATCTAGTATTTGTTTTGTTCCTCTTAATTTATCTTCATGATTATACTTAGGTACATGAGGTACATCAAAGCTTGGTTTATTTCCATGAGTTTCATTTACTACTTTTTCACCTATATATGTTAGCACTCTTAATTCTTTATCTGCTTTAGGTTTTATTTCTAAAAGTTCCTGATTATCAGCTATAAAACTAGTAGTACATTTTCCATCAAGAAATGTATCATGATTAAGCACATTTATTAAAAATCCTACGTTAGTTTTTACTCCTGAAACTGTAAGCTCTCTTATAGATCTTATGGCTTTTCTTGCTGCATCTTTAAAATCCCTTGACCAAGCAGTTGTCTTTACAAGTAAACTGTCATAATAAGGGCTTATTACGGAACCTGTAAATCCATTTCCTCCATCTAGTCTAATGCCGAAACCAGAACCACTTCTATATATGTCTATTCTTCCTGTGTCTGGAGCAAAATTGTTAGCAGGGTCTTCTGTGGTAATTCTACATTGTATAGCATATCCTCTTGCTTCTACGTCACTTTGAGATTTTATATTAATTTCTTTAGAATCCAATTTATATCCTTGGGCCACAAGTATTTGACTTTGCACAATATCTATCCCTGTGATCATTTCAGTAACTGTATGCTCAACCTGTACTCTAGGATTCACCTCAATAAAATAATGATTTCCATGAATGTCCACCAAAAATTCTACTGTTCCTGCATTTCTATAACCCACATGCTTAGCAATTTTAAGTGCATCATTACATATTTCTTCTCTTTTTTCTTTACTTAATGAGAAAGCTGGTGCAAACTCTACTACCTTTTGATGCCTTCTTTGAACAGAGCAGTCCCTTTCATATAAGTGAACTATATTTCCATATTTATCTCCAAGTATTTGAACTTCAATATGCTTAGGTCCTTCTATATATTTTTCTATAAATAAATCATCAATTCCAAATGCTTTTTTTGCTTCATCCTTAGCATTTTTAAAAGTTTTTACAAGCTCTTCTTTGCTTTTAGCTATTCTCATACCTCTGCCGCCGCCGCCAGCCGCAGCTTTAATCATGACAGGATAGCCACATTCCTCTGCTATATTTAAAGCTTCTTCTTCTGATGCGATAGCTCTCTCTACTCCTGGAATTGTAGGAACTTTTACCTCTTTTGCAACTATCTTAGAATTTATCTTATCTCCTAATCTCTCCATTATATCTGGAGTAGGTCCTATAAATTCTATTCCCGCTTCAATACATTTACGTGCAAATTCAGGATTTTCAGATAAAAATCCATATCCAGGATGAATTGCATCTACACCTTTTTTAAGTGCCAATTCAACTATTTCATCTATATTCAAATACGCTTCTACTGGTCCCTTATTTTTACCTATTAAATAAGATTCATCTGCCTTTGTTCTAAACAAAGCACATTTATCTTCATTTGAATATATAGCCACTGTTCTAATGCCTAATTCATGGCATGCTCTAAATATTCTTATGGCAATTTCTCCTCTGTTAGCAACTAAAACTCTTTTAAACTTTTTTACCACCCTTAAACAACTCCTTTTGCATTAATACTTTATGTATAATTATAAATTTTCGTGAATATAAACTTCATATTTTTCCCATTTTGTTATGTATATGAATTAATAATTATATAAAAACTTCACTTATAATTAACCTTTAAATCAAAAAAGCTAATGTTTAATCCGATTTATGAATACATTTACATTATTTTATTTTACAAAATTGAAATTTATAATGAAACCCTCTTGCAAATATAATATCTCAAAGTTGCATAATAATCAATACTAAAAAAGATACAACATACTTTTTTATAATCTCTAATTTCCATTCTCTAGTTTATGAAATTATAATTATTATCTATATTAAAGATTAGTTACTGCTGATTAAAATTAAAAGGTCACATCAATTCATTTTGATGTGACCTTTTAATTTTTATTTATTAAGCTTCTTTTTCAAATTGATCTTTACCTACTCCACAAAGTGGGCATACCCAACTATCTGGGATTTGAGCAAATGATGTTCCTGGAGCTACCCCATTATCTGGGTCTCCTTCTGCTGGGTCATAAACATATCCACATACCACACAAACGTATTTATCCATAATTAAATCCTCCTTAAGGCTTCATGTAAAATTTTCTTTCCTTTATTTTACTACACAAAACTTTAATTATCAATATTTATCATATAATATTTATTATTTGTTAATAACTTATTTTCTTTTTACGAACACCAATTATTTATTTTCGTACTTTTAATAAATAATATGTTATTTAGTCATATACTCTTCACAAGTGTTATATACCATTTCACTTACTTCTGCACATATATAAGTTCCATCTTCCCTATACTCCTCAGATATAACATTAGAATTTCTATGCAAATAAGCTACCATAGATTGTTTATCATAAGGAATTAAATATTCTGCTTTTCTAAGCTTATTTGGAAGTTTTGAGCCTATAAGATTTAAAAGTTCCTCTAGATTTATATTATGCCTTGCTGAAACTTTAATATTCATTTTATCCTTAAATAATTCATTTATTTCCTCAAGCTTTTCTTCACTAAGTTTATCAATTTTATTTAAAACATAAACATAAGGCTTATCAATAGCTCCTAATTCTTCTAAAACCTTATTTACCGCTTCAATTTGCTCTAAATAATTTTCTTGAGATACATCTACTACATGAAGTAATAAATCTGAATATATAACCTCTTCTAATGTTGACTTAAATGCCTCTACCAAATCATGAGGCAGCTTTCTTATAAAGCCTACTGTATCTGTTAGTGTGATAGTTCTGTTATCCGGGAGAACTATTGCACGAGTTGTAGTATCCAATGTAGCAAAAAGCATATCTGCTTCCAAAACGCTTTCTTTTTTAATAGTTTCCTTTGCAGCTATAGTGCATAAAGTATTCCTTAAAGTTGACTTTCCTGCATTTGTATATCCAACTAAGGATACTTTAGGAATTTCACTTCTACTTTCTCTTTGAGTCATTCTTGTTTGTTTTGTCTTTTCTAATTCACTTTTCAAGTCATATATTCTTTCTTTTATATGCCTTTTATCTGTTTCAAGTTTCTTTTCTCCAGGTCCTTTTGTTCCTATTCCTCCACCTGTTCTTGAAAGCACCGTTCCAAGCCCTGAAAGTCTTGGAAGTCTGTATTTAAGCTGAGCTAGCTCTACTTGTATTTTCCCTTCTCTACTCTTAGCTCGTTTCGCAAATATTTCAAGTATTAATGTAGTTCTATCAATAACTTTAACTCCTATTATATCCTCTAAATTCCTTACTTGAGATGCTGTAAGTTCATCATCAAATATAACTACATTCGCCCTTTTAGCTTGCCTTAAGAGAGCAATTTCTTCTACCTTACCACTTCCGACATAATAAGCCGTATCTATTTTATATCTATTTTGAAGCATTTTATCTACTACTTCTACCTCACAAGCTCTTGCTAGTTCCTCTAATTCATCTAAACTTTCTTCACTTTCTACTCCTACAAGTATTGCCTTTTCACCAGTTTCTTCTTCTACAGAAGTGGTTTTAATTAACTCTTCAATATATCTAATTTTATCCAATATAGGATAATTTATAGCTTCTTCTAAGATAAGTTTCTTCGTAGTTTCTGCTACAAGCATGTTATCCTTTACATTGCAAAATCCAAGTGTTATATCTGTAATATCATTTTCATCCACTCCAACTGCTGCAATACAGTCTAATTTCAACTTTATTAAGGCTGATATATCTAAAGCAGATAAATGAGAATTACCATTTGGATGAGTATGAATAATTCTTACTCCTGATAGTTTTCTTTCCTTTATATCTATCATAGGCATTTCTACAGAAGTACTGTCACCAATTGCAACTCCCTCAATCATTCCTTTCCTGCTTATAGCCACACTTACCTCTCTATTAACATCTAATGTGACACCTACAATTATATTAATTAATTCTTCCGTAAACACTTCATCTTTCGGAATTTTCAAATCATATATAGCTTCTAATTTTTTTAATGTCCTGTCTTTTATACCTTCTATATTCCCATTTATCATTTAAATCACTCCCATAAAAATTACTATACCTTGACAACTTTCATATTATTTTATACTATAATAGCAATATTGTAAATAACATATAATTATGTATATTTGGAGGGCACTTATGGAAGGAAAAAAAGAAAATATATTAATCTCTAAAGAAGAAATTGAAAAAAAAGTTGCAGAATTGGGTTCTAGAATTTCTAAAGAATATGAAGGCAAAAATTTATATGTCTTATCTCTATTAAGAGGAAGCTTTATCTTTGCTGCGGATTTAGTAAGGCATATTACTGTTCCTACAAAAATAGGATTTATGACTACTTCAAGCTATGGTCATTCTGAAACTTCTACAGGAAGTGTAAAAATTGTTAACGATATTCCAGACAATATCGAAGGTTTTGATGTTTTAATTGTAGATGATATAGTTGATACAGGAATTACTATGGATTTTGTAGTTAATCATGTTAAATCCTTAGGTGCCTCTTCTGTTAACTGTTGCGTACTTTTAGATAAACCAGAGAGAAGAAAAGTAGATATTACTCCTAATTATTGTTGTTTCCAAATCCCAGACGTATTTGTTGTAGGATATGGACTTAATTATGGAGATTACTACAGAAACGTTCCATACATATTTAATTGGGAAGAAAAATAATACATATTATAGAAATATTGCGACGGTTTTTAATGCTCTGGGTTGCATAGAATTTTTATCTAGGAAGACATTCATTTCGCTAAAAACAGCTAATATTTATAAATTAAAAATTCCTAAACCTCCTAAACTCGCTATCGCTCACACAGTAGGAGATTCTTAACGAAATTTTCAATTTATAAACAAAGCCGTTTTAAAGCTTATTCAATGTCTTCTACGATGAAAATTCTATACTCCCAGAGCATTAAAAAAGTTCTTCATGTGAACTGCTGAAGGAAGAAATTCAGCTAACTGAATTTCTAAGATATCTTAGGAATCAGTACATAAAGATCTTTTAGGACGGCAGTCCTTAACATTACAGGAACTTATACTAAATAAATAAAAAATTTCTGATAAAAAATAGAATACTTAATACCTTACGACCTATCGGTCTGCGGCTTACCATCCCTTTGGCAAGCGCCAATTTAAAGGAATTTCGTCAAAACGAAATTCCTTCCTTCAGCAGTGCGAATGGAGATATTTTTAATGTTAAATTTAGTATGGGTTCTGCATTGTAGAAAGCATTGAACAAGCAATTAGAAGCTCTCTACCTCTCAATTTAAATCACCGTAAAGAACTTTCTACTGTCTGAGCGTCAGTGAGTTTAGAAAGTTTAGGAGATTCAAATTGAGAGATATTAGAGCTTCTTTGTGTAGTGAACGCTTTCTTAAATGCAGAACCCATACGGAAGATTTAACATTAAAAATGTCGTAATATCCTTTTAATTCCCCCTGATTCTAAATCCTGAATTATCTAGACTTCCTCCTAGGAAATTTTCTGGTATCTTCCCTACTATTATGGTTTCACAAACCGGTATTTCACTTAAAATTTGTACATCCTCACTTTTGGTAGGTATTATAACCCTTATATTACTCTTTACTTGGATATAAATTTTATGCCTTGTTTGATTAAATCCTACAGATTCAAAGTCAGATATATATTTAGTTTCAATATATCCAATAGGATTCATTTTCACTGTGATACTTGGCCCGAAATAAGCAATCACATTATTTTGAGTAATATATCCTATAGGAATTTTCATTCCAACATCACCCATATCCTTTAGCTTTTGCTGAGATTCTAATGCTACATCGCAAGCTAATTTATTTAACTTTAAAGTATCAGACTTAACTAATGTTATATTTCCTGAATTATCTTTTTCTATCTTAATTATGTCATCATATTGAAAACTTTCTAAATATTTATTCATGATGGACTGGTTTAAAGTTTCTATTGCTTTTCTTTTCATTTCAACATTTGCAACATCTAACACCCTAGAAGCAACTATTTTATCAAAAGCATATATAAAAACATTTATTATAACACCTATAATCATTATAATTATCCACACTTTAATCTTAAAACTAATTTTTCTTCTCTTAATAATTCTCACTTCCTTGTATTATTAACACATTCTTTATATTTACTTATTACGAGTTTTTTAATTTTATTACTAAATAACCCTTATTATTATATTTTTTATGCTAAGTATATATATCGCAATGGCTAAACATATATATTTTATTAAAATCCTTTTATGTGTTATAATATTTTAAAGTTGGTTAGAATTAATAATATAAAATTTCAGGAGGAAAATTATGAGCAACACAAAAATGGGGAAGAAAACAAAGAACACCCGTTTTAAAGTTTTTAAAATTACCATTGTTACTCTCATTTTACTTTTTGTATTTGGCGCTGTAGCAACTATGGGTGTAGTACTTGCCATGGTAAAGACAGCCCCGCCACTTGATGTAAATAAAGTATTAAGTTTAAATGAACCATCAGTAATATATAATGATAGTGGACAATTTATGGATACTGTTATTTCTGATATAAATAGAAAAGTAGTATCTTTTAAAGATATGCCTCAAGATTTAAAAGATGCCTTTATTGCTATTGAAGATGAGAGATTTAAAACGCATAGCGGAATAGATATTAGAAGAATATTTGGCTCCACCCTTACTAATATAAGTAATAAACTTACAGGAAAACGAGGCCTTCATGGTGCTTCGACTATCACTCAACAGCTTGTAAGAAATACTATGCTTAGTAATGAAGTTAAGATAAAGAGAAAAGTACAAGAAGCTTATTTATCTTTACAGCTAGAAAAGCAATTAAGTAAAGATCAAATTTTGGAAGCTTATATGAATACTATCCCACTAGGAGGCCCTGCTTATGGTGTAGAAGCTGCATCACTCCAATATTTTAATAAAAGCGTTTCCAAATTAAGTTTATTAGAGTGTGCATTCGTAGCAGGTCTTACTCAAAGTCCATCTGTATTTTATAACGCAGTTGTAACACAAAAAAATACTTCTTCATATACAAATAGAACTAAATCAGTTTTAAGTAAACTTCTTGAAAATGGATATATATCTCAAACTGAATATAGTACAGCATTATCAGATTTAAATAATAAAAAGCTAACTTTTAACTTTACTAGACAAAGTAATAGTCTTAAGTATGAATGGTTTTCTAGAGAAGTAATAAGAAGAGTAAAACAAGATCTTATGGCTCAATATCATATAGATGAAGATGATGCAAATAGAATGATAATGTATGGTGGACTTAAAATATATTCAACCATGAATAAGGATATGCAAGAACATACCCAAACCACTCTAGATAATATGGATTCTATACTTGGCATGAAGTCTAAATATATAGATAAAATAGCTCAACCTCAGGCTTCTGCAGTTATTATGAATTATCGTACTGGTGAAGTTAAATCTATTATTGGCGGTCGCGGCAATCAGCCTCCTCTTTCCTTTAATAGAGCTACACAATTTTATAGAGCTGCAGGATCAAGTATAAAGCCAATAAGTGTATATGGCCCCGCTATAGACTCAAAACTTGCAACCGCTGCTAAGATATATGATGATGCTCCAGTTCCTGCAGAAATAGGAAGATTTTATCCTGATAATGGTAAGCCTTATAATCCTAGTAATAGCCCTGCTATTTATGAGGGACCTATGACATTAAGAGAAGCATTAACTAAATCTAAGAATGTTATTTCTGTTCGAATTGAGCATGAATTAAGCCTTAGTACTGGTGCTGATTACGCTAGAAAATTTGGACTTAAAATAGATAAAAATACAGATGAAGCAAGTATGGCAGCTATGTCACTTGGACAGCTTGGGGGTAATCCTGGAGTTAGTGGTACTAATACCCTAGCTATGGCTGCAGCTTATGGAGTGTTTGGAAATGGTGGTATGAAAGTAGATCCTATTATATATACGAAAGTGCTAGATAGAACCGGTAAATCTATATTAGAAAGCAAATTTAATTCTACTAAAGTTTTATCTCCACAAGCAGCCTATATTATGTATGATCTTTTAAGAGGCCCTGTTTCTGGAGTAGGTGGTACAGGTACTGCTGCAAACTTTAGTCCTATGGCACATGGTAAAACAGGTACAACTAATATGTCCATAGATTTATGGTTCACAGGCTTAACCCCTTACTACTCTGCTGCTGTATGGATTGGTAAGGATGATCATGGAAGTTTTAATGAAAATTATACTTTTGGAAAATATATAGGCAGTAATGATGCTGCAAAGCTTTGGGGAATTATTATGCAAGATGCACATAAAAACTTAGCATATAAAGAAATACCTATGCCTTCTGGGATTGTTCAAGTTCCTATATGTACAGTTACAGGAAAAATTCCTACAGATGCATGTCCTTCTACCACTATTCGTAATGAACTATTTATAGAAGGTACTGTACCTACTGAAATATGCGATTATCATATTAGAGTTCCTGAGGAAAAACCTGATGAAACTGATACGGATTCAAAAGATGACACAGATAAAGGTAACATAGATAAAGATGAAAATTCTTCAGATTCAAATAATGATTCTGGTGATGATACCAATACTGATACAAATACAGATGAAGGTAATACCAATGATAATAGTACTCCATCAGATAACACTGATTCTAATAATAAGGTTATTAATAACTTCATTAAACCTAAGGGCAAGAAATAAAAGATTAAGATGCTATTTAGCATCTTAATCTTTTATTTCTTTGTTTTTGGATTAAATAATAATGCCATTATGTATCCAAATATTATAGCTGCACTTATCCCTCCTGCTGCTCCTTTTATTCCTCCCGTGAATGCCCCTATTAATCCTTTTTCATTAACTTCTTTTATTGTAGCCTTAGCTAATGAATACCCAAATCCAGGCAAAGGCACTGTTGCACCTGCTTTGCCGTATTTAACTATAATATCATAAACATTTAAAGCTCCAAGTATTACTCCTATAGTTACAAAGCTAACAAGTATTCTCGCTGGAGTAAGTTTTGTAGTATCCATAAGTATTTGTGCAATTACACATATTATTCCTCCAACTACAAATGCATTTACATAATCCATATTCACGCTTTATCTCCTCCAGTACCATATTCTATAGATACGGCATGAGCAATACCTGGTATACTCTCACCTTGAAGTGAAGACGTCGTGCTTAACAGAGCTCCTGTTGAAACCAATAGCACCCTCTTAAATTTTCCTTTACGCATGTTTTTATATATATATCCACTAGCTACTACCGCTGAGCATCCACATCCACTTCCACCAGAATCAGTCTTTTGCCTTTCATTATCAAATATCTCTTCTCCGCAATCTATATAATTAGAATACATATCATACCCATATTCTTTTAAAAGCTTTTGAGTAATTTCTCTACCAATTTTCCCTAAATCCCCTGTAGCTATTAAATCATAGTCTTGTGGAGTTCTCCCTGTATCCTTAAAATGCCGATATATAGTTGAAACTGCTGCTGGTGCCATAGCTGCTCCCATATTATTTGCATCCTTTATACCATAATCCTTGACTTTGCCAATAGTTACGTAAGTAATATATGGATAATTGCCTTCTCTAGCAAGCACCATTGATCCAGATCCAGTCACTGTCCATTGGGCTGTAGGCGGCCTCTGATTTCCAAATTCTAACGGATATCTAAACTGTCTTTCTGCTGCAGAGAAATGGGATGATGTAGCTGCTATAACATTCTTTGCAAACCCTCCGTCCATTGTAATAGATGCCATACATAATGATTCTGTCATTGTAGAACAAGCACCATATAATCCTATAAAGGGAATTTCTAAATCTCTAGCCGCAAAAGTGGATGATATAATCTGATTTAATAAATCTCCTGCAAATAAAAAGTTGATGTCCTGAGGTTTTAATTTGGCTTTCTTTATACTTTCTGTTATAGATGTATATAATAAAGTACTTTCTGCCTTTTCATAACTATCTTCACCATTTAGATCATCATCTAAAATTAAATCAAAATAATCTTTAAGTGGTCCATCTCCTTCTTTAGGTCCAACTACACTAAAAGTTGAAATTATTCTAGGTTTGCTTTCTATTTTCAATGTCTGCTTTCCTATCAACTTTAATTTATCCAAGGCTAACACCACCCTCTTTTATCTATAACATTTTAAAAAAGTAATATATAATTCCTATAACTACTGAACTACTTATTCCATATACAAGCACTGGTCCAGCAATAGTAAACATCTTAGCTCCTACTCCAAATACATAACCTTCTCTTTTAAATTCCATAGCAGGAGAAACAATAGAATTGGCAAAACCAGTTATAGGTACTACTGTACCTGCTCCTGCATAGCTTGCTATTTTATCGTATATTCCGAGTCCAGTCAGAAAAGCTCCTATAAACACCATAACTATTGCTACATAAGTACCTACTTCTTCGCTGGGTACTCCCATATTTATAAAGAAATTATTAAAAAACTGTCCCACATCACATATAAGTCCACCTATTATAAAAGCATACACACAATTTTTAACTAAATTATGCTTTGGTTCAGCTTGAACAGAAATCTCATCAAATTTCTGTTTAACTTCTTTCTCAGTTTTTTTCATAAAATCCCCTCCGATACTTATTTTGTGCATAAAAAGATTTTTAATTCAAAAAAGAAGTAATAGGATAATTCTCTTATCCTATTACTTCAATTTTTCTTTCATTACTTTAAGTACCTTTTTTTCTATTCTTGAAACTTGAACTTGGCTTATTCCAAGCATCTTCGCTACCTCTACTTGAGTTTTATCTTTAAAGTATCTAAGCATTATTATTTGCCTGGATTTTATATCTAAAGTTCCTATAACTTCTTTTAAAGCAAGCCTATTTACCAGTTCTGAGTCTTCTTCATAATTATCACTTATCTTATCTATAAGCATAATAGGTGCACCATCTTGCTGATGTATGGTGTCATATAAATACTGCATACTATTTGCTGATTCTGTAGCAAATATAATTTCTTCTTTTTCTACACCAGAATAATTGGATAACTCCTCTAAAGTAGGTTCTCTATTTAATTCTTTAGTAAGTGCCTCCTTATCATAATGTAATTTTCTAGCTGTTGTTTTTACGCTTCTACTTACCTTAATCATTCCATCATCTCTTATAAATCTTTTTATTTCACCCATTATCATAGGAACAGCGTAAGTAGAAAATTTTACTCCATAGCTAGCATCAAAATTATTTACTGCCTTTACTAGCCCCATACATCCAATTTGATATATATCCTCATACTCATATCCTCTATTTAAAAATTTCTTAGTTATGGCTGATACTAAAGGTAGATTTATTTCTATTAGCTTATTTAAGGCATTTTTATCTCCTTTTCGTGCTTTTTCAACGAGCTCTAGGTTTTCTTCATAACCATACGTACTCCTGTTTACTGCTTCTTCACTCATAATATTCACCTAACTTATAGCTCTGAAAGTTTTTTTCATTATTATTTTAGTTCCCTTGCCCTTTTCAGACTCTACCTTTAAACCATCCATAAAAGACTCCATAACAGTAAATCCCATACCTGAACGTTCTAAATCTGGTCTTGAAGTATATAATGGCTGCATGGCAAGTTCTATATTATCTATTCCCCTGCCATCATCATGAATTATTATGGTAAGTTCTCTGTTCTTAATATAAGCTTCTATTTTAACAGTCCCATCCTTACTTTCATATCCATGTATAATTGAGTTAGTTACCGCTTCTGATACTGCAGTCTTTACATCAGTCAATTCATCAATAGTGGGATCTAATTGAGATGCAAAAGCTGCCACTGCAACTCTAGCAAAGCTTTCATTTTGTGACTTACTTGCAAATTCTATTTTCATAACATTATCATACATTATACTTTCCCCCCATTAAATATTTTCTAATGCTTCTTCATTTGTTTTAAATAACTTTATTATTTTAAACATACCTGATAATTCAAAAACTCTATTTACATTGTCATTTACATTTGTAATGCATATCTTCCCACTTTTATAATTCATTTTTTTATATCTTCCAATTACTACACCTATGCCTGAGCTATCCATGAAAGAAACATCTGAAAAATCTAGTATAACCTTGCTCACATCATCTTTATCAATACGGTTATCTATTTTATTCCTAACTTCTTCTGCACTATGATGGTCTAATTCTCCTGCTAAACAAACTAATAATTTATCATCTACATTTTCAAATTCTAAATACATATATTTCCCCCCACTTATGTAAATTTGTGCAATTCTCATTTATAATTAACTTATTCTACATATTACATAATTTTCCTCCTTTTTTATGGGATTTTTTATTTTTCCACTAAGATATTTTTTCATATACTGTTTAAATTTAATCTTCTTGCCACATATTTAAATCATTGTTATAATATTTTTGTTGTATTGCATGATTTATATGTCTATAAATCATAACATCTCAATATATTTGAGATGTTTAATATTTATATTACAGGAGGTACTACTTATATGGATTTATGGTTAAAAGAAGGTCAAATATCAGATGCTGTTATGACTTATAAAATAAAGGAAACGTTAGTTACAAAGCAAACAAAGTATCAAGATCTTGCTATTGTGGATACTTATGCTTTGGGAAGAATGCTAGTATTAGATGGCATAGTTCAAACTACTATAAATGATGAGTATGTTTATCATGAAATGATTGCCCATATTCCACTATTCACTCATCCAAATCCTAAAAAGGTATTAGTTGTAGGTGGTGGAGATGGAGGAGCAATACGTGAAATATTAAAGCATCCTTCCATAGAAAAAGCTGTATTATGCGAAATAGATGAAGATGTTGTAAATGAATGTAAAAAATATCTTCCAGAAATAAGCTGTGCGCTAGATGATGCAAGATGTGAAGTTTTCATAGGGGATGGAATTAAATATGTTCATGAGCACAAAAATGAATTTGATGTTATAATAGTTGATTCTACTGATCCATTTGGAGCAGCCGAAGGACTATTTGGAGGAAGCTTTTATAAAGAAATATACGAGTGCTTAACTGAAGATGGAATATTTATTGCACAAACTGAAACACCTTTCTATCTTCCAGATGTAGTGAAAAGAGTTTATGATGATGCCAAATCAACTTTCCCCGTTACTAAGTTATTTATGGCAGCAATACCTACATATCCATCTGGATACTGGAGTTTTACAGTAGGTTCTAAAAAACATGATCCAGAAAATGCAACTGTTCCAGAGAATCTTTCTTTTGAAACAAAATACTACACTCCAAGATTACATAAGGCTTCTTTTGTACTCCCTAAATTTGTAGAAGAATTGCTTAAATAGTTATAAAAGAAAGTCCCTTAGGGGCTTTCTTTTATATAAACTTAATATTTATATTCAATTTCACATAATAGTTGTGAACTACCCATTGCTAGATTCTCATAGACTTTCTTCAATGATCTTTTTTTCCTCATCTGTAATTTCAAAGTATTGATATAACTTATTTTCTTCTAAAAAGGTTATATCACATTCTAACGGTATCATTAATTCCATTAATGTATTAGGATAATATTCGTATAAATCTTCTCCTAGCTTTTTTGCAAAACAATGATAATAAAATTCATATATACTACTATTCAATAAAAATAATAGTGTTTTATAATCATAGCTTTTTCCTTCTTTTAAAATCAAGCTATATATATCTGCACTAAAAAAACTTCCTTTATCTAATGCAAATCTGTTACTATTACTTTTATAAGGAAAAATTATCTTCTCACCTTCAAAAATGGAAGGTTTTCTCCCCCATTGTAGCTGATACCACCTTCTTATACCATTTCTACACTCTCTTCTATTCATAAGCTTGTATTCATATGGTTTTATGTGATTTAATGCATTGATATATTTGCTTTCATCATCATTTATAAAATCAGCATAAATTATGTACTCTTTTGCATCCTTTATATGATTTTTTTCTATATAACTGCTTTTTATCCAGGGCCTTAATATATCTATTTCTAGATTTTTATTTTTAATTGTTTCTTCCGAAACTATAAATGCCTTATCGCATCCTGTTATAATTCCTTGATAGCTGTTACATACGTCTTTCAACTTCAAACTAGACTTCCTTTTAATTTTATCTAGTATATTTCTCTCCATGTTACTTCTAAGTATCCAAGTACTATTCTTTATGGCATATTCCCCTATAGTAAAGCTATTATAATTACGTCCTTTATTAAAAAACAACGATTCATAGAACTCTTTTTTATTTTGTCCCTTAATCTTTAATGGCTTTATAACATTAATATCATTTTGCACATTAGAGTTATTAGCATAAATTATAACTGGATCTACTCCTGTATTTTTAAAGGGCCTTAATCCATAAAAGTCTACTATTTCTCTTACAGAGAAATTATTTGATATATATTTTCTTAAGCTTATTCCATTTTGGGCCTCTATAAAATATCTCGCTAAAATATATACAACCTTTCCTTCGGACTTTAATAATTCCTTGGTTTTTTTAAAGAAACAATAACAAATGTCCCCCTTATCGCTATAAACTTCTTTATAAGCTTTCTTCAACTTCAGCGAATAATCCTTATCTATAGATTTATGACCTATATATGGTGGATTTCCAATTATAATTTCATATTTATTTTTAATCTCGTTTAACAAAAAATCTTCATTTTTAAAGTTTTGAGGCTTTACTTCCCCGCTTATTAGAAATAAGTCTATTACAAGTATTTTTAATGCAGCATTATCTATATCCATACCAAAAATGTTATTTTTAACTATATGACTTGGAATATTATCTATATTTAGATCTAAGTTGTTTTTTTTATTAATTTCGCTTAGGTTATCTTTATAAATGCTATAAAGATAACTATAGCAAGGTATAAGTATATTTCCACATCCCGAAGCAGGATCTAATATTTTAATATATGGGTTATTTATTATATCCTCTTTTGAGATAACCATTTTTATCATATACTCTGATATTTCCTGTGGAGTATATATAGCACCTTTATATTTATCTCTGCCAAAGTTATTATAATAAATTTCTCCAAAATATTCTTCATTTTTTAAAAAAAATGAATTTTTGTACTTTTTTAGAGCTTCCGTCTTGTAACTCTTATCCATTGGAAGTACAATAATATTATATAACTCGTCTATCTTTTCCAAAAATATATCAATCATTTTATCTCTCTCCATCGTATATTAAGTAGTAATACACACAAACTAAAGTATATCATATATTAGGTAGGTGATTAAATATGAAAAAGAAACATCTTTCTATTTTAATATCCGTCATGCTTTGTTTTTCTTTAATAGGCTGTAAAAGTAGTAATGAAAAAGTATATACAAACCCTGGATCAGGCTCAGTAAATGAACAAGCTAGTAATTCCCCAGATAATAAAAATAATAATACAGTAAATGAAGAAAAAAATATTTCAGAGGAAGAAATAAATACTGAAGAAAATACTTCAACTAAGGATAATTTAGATAAAAAACCTTCCGATGAAGCTGTAGAAAAAGATGAAAAGCCAATAGAAAATAAGGTTGATCAGCCTTCTAAAGATGCTACTGAGGAATCTAAACCTCAATTAAGTACAACTACTTTAGAGACAAAGGAACGTGATTGGTTTTTCATACCTAAAAAAGATGGAACTCCATCAACTGTTGACCCTAGCATATTAAATTTAATAACTAAACAAGATGGATATTACCTTGGAAATACAAATGAAAAAGTTTTATATCTTACATTTGATGAGGGTTATGAAAATGGATATACTGGGAAAATATTGGACATACTAAAAGCCAATAATGTACCAGCAGCATTTTTTGTAGTAACACCTTATATAAAGACCAGTTCAGATTTGGTTAAAAGAATGATGGATGAAGGTCACTTAGTATGTAACCACTCAACTAACCATCCTTCAATGGCTTCAACTGCCTTAAAAGGCAAAGATAAGTTTAATTATGAACTTGAAAATACAGCAAAAGTATTTAAAGACCTTACGGGTAAAGATATGCCTAAGTTCTTTAGACCACCTATGGGTAAATACAGCGAGCTTTCCCTTTCTTATACTAAAGAATTAGGTTATAAAACTATTTTCTGGAGCTTTGCTTATAAGGATTGGGATATTAACAACCAGCCTTCACATGACTATGCTAAAAAGATGATAATGGATAGAACTCATAGCGGAGCGATAATGCTTTTACATGCAGTTTCTAAAACCAATACTGAAATATTAGATGATGTTATAAAAGAATTAAAAGCTAAAGGATATAGATTTGCTTCACTTGAAGAACTTAAATAAAATTTAGTTTAAAATAAAAAGCACAAGGTTGTCATAAATAAATTGCCTTGTGCTTTTTTAATTTAATATTATTTTATATAACCGAACATCATAACTAGATTTTATCTAACTTTTAAATATTGCCTTTGCAATGAATGCAGGAATCGATCCAAGTCTCTTTATTCTATAAGGTTCCTTACTCACTCTATACAGCCATTCTAGTCCTAAATTTATCATCCATTTAGGTGCTCTCTTTACTTCTCCTGCAAATACATCAAAACATCCTCCCACGCCCATAAATATATTTGCATTTAATTCATCCATATATTTAGTTATGAATAGTTCCTGTCTAGGGGCTCCCATAGCTACAAAAAGAGCATAAGGCTTTAATTTATTTATTTCTGTTATTAATTCACTACAATTATTCAAATCAAAAAAACCATTATGGCTTCCTAAAATAATAAGCCTTGGGTGTTTTATTTTTAAGTTTCTTATACACTTCTGAAGCACTTCTTCCTTTGTTCCTAAAAGATATATGCTTCTTCCCTCCGCTTCACACTTTTCCAAAAGCTTTTCCATAACTTCAATTCCAGCTATCTTCTTTTGTACACCTTGATTTAATGCCTTGGATGCAATAACTGTTCCTATTCCATCAGGAATAATTATAGAATTTTCAGAAGTAAAATTGTTAAATAACTCCTCATTTTTAAGACCATTATTCAATACCTCTGGGTTTCCAGATATTATATGCACTTTATTAAATTCACTTATATATTTAAAAAGTTCTTCTTCATCTTTATTAAATACCTTATAACCTAACACCTTGCTAAACATATCTTAAAATGCTCCTTCTTTTTTAAATACGGAAAATACTGTCTTAAATAATATTTTTATATCTAACCATACTGAAAAATTCTTAATATATGTTAAATCATAATATATAGTTTTAGCAAGTTCTATTTCTCCTCTTCCACTTACTTGTGCAAGTCCTGTAATTCCAGGTAAAACTAAAAGCCTTTGTGAATATTCAGGAGGATAATATTTTACTACATCAGGAATTTCAGGTCTTGGTCCAACTAAACTCATGTCCCCTTTAAAAACATTAAAAAGCTGAGGGAGCTCATCTAAGCTGGTTTTTCTTAAAAAAGAACCCATTTTTGTAATTCTATTGTCTTCCTTACTTTGGAAAACAAAATTACCTATGTCCTCCGGATTTATTTCTAAGCTTCTTTTCTTCTCCGCATCCACAATCATTGTTCTAAACTTATATATAGTAAAATCTTTATTATCTTTTCCTACTCTTACCTGTTTAAATACAGCCGGTCCTTTAGAATCTAACTTTATAAGTAATATAAGAATTAAATATATAGGAGACAAAACTATTATGCCGCATAAGGATAGCACTATGTCCATAAATCTCTTTATTGCAAACTGAACTTTTTTATTTCTGATATGATTTTGTTCATTTATTTCTATTAAATTATTTTGCATATCAAATTCCCCCTTATTTATTTTTTTATTTTTTAACAGGTTAAAAAAGTAATAAATTTCTTCTACTTTTAAAAAATATATAAATACAAAATATGTAGTTAATCCTATTACAAAATTTAAAAGTAATGAAATCAAACTTCCATATGCATTATTTCCAAAAGTATTCATACAATAAGTGCTTATTATATTTATTATAATGCCCATAATAGCTGCTGAAATTAAAGTTTTTATAAATGTAACATAAATGTTTTTTAGTTCAATTCCGTTCATCTTTTTATTTAAATTTATAAGCATTAGCAAAGTAATAATTATAGAAGAGATACTTGTGGCAAGTGCTAGCCCCGAAACCTTCATATATTTTACTATGAATATGTTTATAACAACATTTATTATTATTCCAAAAAAGCTATTTATCATGGGAGTTTTAGTATCCTTAACCGCATAAAAAGCCTTGTTTAATATATCTCTTAATCCATATGCTATCATAGCTGGTGAGTAAAATAGTAATGCATTTGCTGTTAAGTTTACAGCTTCTTGGTCAAAGGCTCCTCTTTTGAAAATTAAAGTTATAAGAGGTACTCTAAGTATTGCTATAGCAATAGATGCAGGAACCATTATAAGTAATATCATATTTATTCCCTTAGATAAAGTTTCTTTATATTCTTTTGTCACTCCATTTACTGCGTATCTAGATAGAAATGGATATATAACCATAGCTATACCTATTGCAAAAACCTCATAGGCCAATGTATTTATTTTATTTGAATAATCAAGTACCGTAGCTGCTCCTACAAACAATTTGGTTGCAAAAGCTCTATTTATAAAATTATTTAACTGAATAAGTGAAGTACTTATTATAACAGGAGTCATAAGCATAAACATACTTATTAATTTCTTATCTTTTATATTAAAAGTCCATTTATATGTATATCCTAAAGCTTTATATTTAGGAAGATTTATTATGAGTTGCGCTAAGAAGCTTATCACTGTTGCCCAAGCAAAGCCATATATTCCATACTTAGCTGTTAAAAAAATCAAATAAATTATGAATACAATATTTGAAACAAGTGACATAGCAGCAGGTTCATAAAATTCATTATGAGATTGAAGTACCCCAGTAATAACACTTTGAATACTTATGAAAACCAATGATAAAAGCATAATTCTTACAATATTTACAGTAGTATTAAATACGTATTGATTTTCTTTGAATCCAGGAGCAAATACTAAGACAATATATTTTGTGAATATTATTAATATTAATATTAATAATATTGTAAAAATGCCATATACATTTACGGTATTATTTACAAATTTAATTCTAGAAGTTTCTTCTTTTTTCTCAATATATTCTGTATTCATTGGTATAAATGTAGTTGTAAGTCCATAACTTATTGTGGTAAGTAAATATACTATTCCTATAGAAAAATTATATATGTCTGAAATATCTGATGCTCCAAACTTTGCTGCTACTAGAGAATCTCTAATTACAGCCAAAACCTTCCCTATTATGGTAAACATCATTACTATTAAAGAACTCTTTATAAACTTAGATTCTTTCATCTAATTCACTCCACTTAAAATTTTACTATACGCATCAAAGTATCTTTCCCAAAAGTTATCCAATGAAAATTCATGTATAACTTTATTATAAAGATTTTCGCCCATTAATTCTATCTTCTCTTTATTCATGTAAGCACATCTCATTTTATCATGTATGTCATTTATATCATAAGGATTTACTAAGAATCCCTCATTTTCACTTATTATACTTTCCATATCTCCAACCTTAGAGCATATGATTGTCTTTTTCATCAAAGCAGTCTCAAGTACTGCGAGTGGTGGTGCTCCCCCTTCGCTAAACGAAGTTAGCACGCCTACATCTGATGCATTTATGTAATCTAATATATTTTCTTTAAATCCCGCAAATATTACTTTATCCTGTATATTTAACTTTTCAACCTTTTCTTTTAATGTTTCCTCTAAATCTCCAAATCCTAAAAGCATTAATTTTACATCTCTTATTTCAATTTGAAGTTTAAAAAAAGCATCTATTAAGCCATCATGGTTTTTTATTGGATGCATTCTTCCCACCATTGAATATAAAAACTCATTCTTAGATATATTATATATATTTCTTATTGACTCTCTATTTTGCTTTAAATAAGTTTCTTCTAAAGAAATCCCATTAGGTATTACATATTTATTTCCTTTAAATTCTTTTTTACTTATTAGATTTTTTAGATATTGCGATACACAAATATAATTTTTATATTTTTTCAACCCTAAAATGCTTAATGGAGTAAAAAATATTCTTTTAAACTTGTTGTTTATAAAATCGTACCTATAGTCACTATGAATTGTAACAACACATGGTACCTTTATTTTATGAGATATCATAAAATATAAAAAATTTGCCTTGGCTCCATGAAAATTAACTATATCTATATTATTTTTTTTAATATACTCTCCTAACTTATCTCCTAAAAGTTCTTTAAAACTATAATAGGTTGCTGGTATATGTAGCTCTTTAGCCCTTTCATATAACATTCCATCTCCTATTAAGCAAAGAGAACACTTCATTTCACTTATATTATTTAAACATATATTTATAACATGATTTCCCCCACCGCCGTTATCATTTCCTGTTATAACTTGTAATATATTAATTGGTATCACCTCCATATTACATAACTTCAAGCTTCTTTGAATTAATTGGTATGGATATAATAACTATAAATATTAAGATAATTTTAGGAGCTGAGAAAAAATCATCTACCATGTTCATTATAAAAACAAAAACTATAAAAGAAATATAAAATCCTCTATAAAAATTTTTATGTAAACTACTTGAAGTTTCATGTATGTATTTTCTTATTTTCATAATTATAAATATTATTAAGCTTATAATTAATATAATTCCAATAATACCCAATTCAGCTTGCACCTGCAAAAATACATTATGAGGATGAAATATTTGATAATCTGAGTACTTAAGTTCTGCAAATCTTTTTATATAGTTATCATATTGATAAGAAAAATTTCCTACCCCTACGCCCAATAAAGCATGTTCCTTTATCATTAACAATGTAGTTTCCCATAATTTAATTCTAGTAATATTTTGACTAAAATCATTAAATTCCGTTAGTCTCATTGAAATTTCAGGAATTAATAATCCTATTAAAAATACGCCTAAAAATGGCACTATAAATTTTTTATTATATATAATCACTACTAGTAAACATCCAACTCCAAAGGCCATCCATGCATTTCTAGAATAACTTACGATTATATTAAATAAGCATAAAAATGAAATTATTATGTACAAGTACTTTCTTCTCTTTTCCTTTTCATAAATAGATAACATTATAAAAGGAAATATAAATAATATAAAAAACGCCCCAAGGTTATTGGAATTTTCAAGCAGCGATTCTACTCTTATTCTATTTACTCCTTCTGATGTTTGTTCTATTCCAATTCCTTTTATAGTATCAATAAAGGTTACTATAGATACTATTATTAAGGTGAATATAAAACTATTAAGTATATTATCTACATATCTTTTATTATGGGTTTGATCCTCAATTAAAAAGTATATAAATAAATACTTCATGTACATTTCAACTTCTGATATAGCAGAAGCCTTATCTGCAGAATAGGTTATACTAAATATCATCCATAGTGCGCATAAACTAAGAACAATATTACATTTATTTTTAAAAAATCTTTTAACTGAACTTATGGATTTATTTCTAACTTCTCTATTTAAAACCACTCCAAGTACATAATAGGCCATAAGTATACTTAGCACAACATGTATATTTAATCCTACAACCTTATATTTTGACGTAATCGGTAATGCTATGAACAAAAAAATATATATACACAATAATATATTCAAAAAATTATAGTACATTTTCATAGTAATTATCTTCCTCTAACTCTCTTGATTCTTATATAATATTCCTTCAAAATTAGCTACTAAAATCCAAAAAAAAGCTATTACTTTAGGCGCAGAAAAAAAGTTATCTATAATATTCATAAAAACAAACGATATCACTGAAGCAAAAAATCCAGTATAAAATATCTTATAAAACTTAATATCAATTCTTTTTATAAATCTTACTACGTTAACAACTATACTTATAATTATACCTAAGAAAGCTGCTGTTCCAAATAACCCTAATTCAGATTGTATCTTTAAAAAAACATTGTGTGTATGAAAATTATCTGTTGGATAGTACTCTATTTTCTTTTTGTACTTTAACTTATATATATCGTACATAACCCTATAATTCCCATTCCCAACGCCGGTAAAGGGATGGTCTTTAATCATCATAAATGCAATATCCCATAATTTTATTCTAGATAAATTTTGACTTTTATCAGTAAACTCTAATAACCTATTATTTATTTGTGGAATTAATAATGATATAACGCCTAGTCCTCCCATGCCTAATATTATCTTCCAACTATAGGTTAAAGATAATATTATAATTCCTACTACTAATGCTAACCAAGCATTTCTTGAAAAGCTTAATATTATGTTTGTAAACGTTAATAAACTTGCTATTCCCAAATATAGTTTTCTTCTTTTTTCTTTTTCGTTTAACATTAACATTACTATTGGGAAAAATCCTATTACCATAAAAGCACCCAGATTGTTAGAGTTTTCTAAAGTGGAAAAAATTCTAGTTCTTATTCCATGTTCACTCTTTTGTATAAATCCTATACCTAGTATATATTCAAGTATACCTATAGAACTTATTAAACTAACTACGTAAATATATAGCTTTAGTATATTATTTGAAATATACTTGTTATTTAATTCATATTTTATTATAAAAAACAATGCTCCATATGTAGCAAATCTTATACTTTCACTTAATGCTAATTTTTTATCGGTAGAATAGGATACAGAAATTAGCATTATGAATATCAGTAAAGATATAAATATAGTCAAATAATTTGTAAAAAAGTCTTTTAATCCATATAGAAATCTATTTCGAACATTTTTAAATATTGCAAGCATAATTAAATAGCAAACTATAAGCAAAGCTAATAATATATCACCATTAAAAGGAATATTACCTACTTTGAACTTGCTTGGAGCAATGGGTAATACAATCATATATATGTATAATAAAAAGCTTAAGAATCTAGTGCTTGTTTCCATTTTTATTCTCCTTTCAAACACATCTCGATTTATTGAAATGTCTCCCTATATATTATACACAAATTAAGCACACAAGGTATTGTAAAATTTCAATATCTGTGTGCTTATTATATTTATCTTGACATTTTTGTATTTTTTTCAATAGATTTCTTAGATTTAAATATGTAAAAGCTGAATATTCCATTTACAAATCCTAACCCATAACTTAGATGAAGAATAGGAAATATTGAAAATATATATGGAAATATACCCTTATTATTTTTAATTAGCTTTGATGAAAATATAATATCTCCTATTAAATATAAAAATATTTCTAAAAACCATAAATAAAGTATCCATTTATAAAATAATCCTAACCCTACTCCTAGTATATTTGTAGTAACAAATAATGCTGGAATTAAGTGTCTTATAGATGCCGGTCTTCCGTGCTTTTGCATTACTCTTACTTTCCAAAATCCATACTGATAATATTGCTTCCAGAGCTTTTTTAAAGCAGATCTGCTGTAATAGTAAGATTTTATTTTAGGTGATAGTAATATTTTATATCCATTTTTTATTACCCTAAAATTCAATTCATCGTCTTGATTTCTCACAAGCTCTTCGTCAAAATATCCTATTTTATTTAATACTTTTTTAAAATAGCATCCAAAGGCAACTGTATCAACAAAAATTTCTTCCTTAGCATATCTAAATAATGCATTTCCGACACCAAACGGAGAACTCATTGCAGCAGAAATAGCTCTGCCTTTATTGTCTTCATTAATAGTTTCTATAGGTCCGCCAACGCATCCTACCTCTTTATTCTTAATAAGAGCATTTACATTTTCCTTTATAAAGTCCTTATCTGCATATGCATGAGCTCCAAATATTATTATTACATCAGCTTTGCTGTAGTTTATTCCTTTATTCATTCCTTTAGGTGCGGATAAGCCTTCATTATCTATAATCTTTATATTTGAATATTCCTTCATATAACTTTTTATAATTTCTCTTGTTTTATCTGTTGACATGCCATCACAAACAAGTATTTCATATAATTCCTTAGAATAGGATTGATTTATAAAAGATTCTAAACACTTTTTTATATAATTTTCTTCGTTTCTACAAGGAATTACTATAGACACTGTAAGGTTACTATTATTCATCTAAATCTCTCCTATAATTTGAAATTAGTTTTTTAAGCTTTTACTTTCTTCATTAAGTATAGAAATCAGGCCAAAAATTATAAATATCACGAGAGTTCCTGTTATTACTCCCTTATGATTAAATTCATTTCCTGTTAAAGTAGAAAATATAACATATATAAATACTGAATTAATCAAAGGTCTATTGTATGAATAACTTTTAAAGCATACTATTAATCTATTTAATATAATTGCTATAAATATTATCAAAGAAACTACTCCAAACTCTACTGCAATTTGCAATAAAATATTATGTGCATGTTCTAAAGGATAATGAGCAACCGTTGCGTTAAATCTTATATCCTCAGGCATTGCTAAATATCCCTGAAAGGCAAACTTTTTATATGCAATAGAAAAGTTACCTCCACCTATACCAAACGGATATTTCACAATCATAACTAAATCAGTAAATATCGATTGTAGTCTTGCCACTGCGGATTCGTTTTGTAAAAATGATGTAGTTGTTCCCCTATTAATTATGTATGAAAATATCGGCTTAAATCCAATCACTAATGGTATTAATCCTATATATAATATCTTTCTATACTTTTTACTTAGTAAAGCTATAAATACAGTAATTAATAGGCATAACCATGCCCCTCTACTAAATGTTAATAATATTGCAAATACATAGTTTAAAAGCATAAGACTTAAAAATACTTGTTTTCTTAAACTATTTTTTTTATATAACACTAACTCTAATAAAAGAGGAAATACAGTAATAAGTATACCTGCGAAAATATTAACGTTATGAAAACCATAAGTTAAGTAAATTCTATTGGACTTTATAGCTGATAAAGAAATTCCCCTGCTAAACAATTGCAAGTAACCATATATACAACTAAAACTTAAAGCTAATATTAAAGCATAAAACACTTTCTCTTTATCGTCCTTATTAAAATAGGCCATAAAACTTAATAAGAACATTATAGGTGTCGCAATACCTATATGTACCTCGCTTATCCCCTTCATTAAATCTGGAGAAAAAAAGCTGCTATTGATACAAAAGATTAAAAAGGTCAATATTAAGACAATAAAATTAAAATTTCTTTTATCATTTTTATAATAACTTGCAATCTTAACTTTTATATCTTTAAAACTAAATATGAAAAGTACTAACACATAAATTGTTTCAAAAGTAACTCTTAAAAAAAGCACATCAAAATACACTATTCTTCTTACCGTTGTATAAATTGGTAAAAATAATATAAACATCAATATGGACAGTTTTTTATCCTTTTTTATTAATATCATATCTACTAATAATAGAAATAAAGCTGCAAACAGCATTGTACTAGTACCCATACCTATACTTTTCATTAGCATAATTGATACTATGAGAGAAACTAAAAAACATCCTATTAATATTTTATAATAATCTTTAATTGCATTTTTGAAGTAATTTATATATGTTTCCATTTACTTCACTTCTCCAATCTCAGTTTTCCTATTATTTCATTTTATAATATTCAAAATCAAACTTTTCTTTATCTATGGCAAAATCATAATATTTTTTATATTGATTATTTAAGTCTTCAATAACCTTTTCTACACTACTTTTAGACTTTATAGCATCTAAAACCAAATTCAATTCATATCTTGAATTTCTGCTTAAAAATATAGTAGGATCTAACCTTTGATTAGAAAAATCATTAATATCATTATATCCTGAGTAAACATCATTGCTTATCATAGTATTATTAACATTAATAGGCAATGCATTTTTTGTTTGCAAAATTTCATTATTTATTTCATTACTTACTAAATACTCGTATACCTTTTTTATAGCTTCTTTTTTCTTTGTTTTTCCCTGTACAATTTCTTCAGTATCGTCTTTTGTTTCTTCTATAGAAGTCTTACTTAATACTAAAAAATTGGAGTTATTTGTAAAGTAATATTTACTTTTACTTTTTTCATCAACTTGCATTAAGTTTGAAACTCCTACTTCAAAACCTAAAGGTAATATATTAGAAAAATATGCCTTATCTTCATAAGTACTTACCATCATTGCTATGTTTTCTTGATAAAACTCAGATCTTAATTGATTCTTAGATTTTTTATCAAAATCTTTTTCTAATATATCTTTTGAATATAAATTCTTATATGTATTTAGTATATCTTTTGCATAACTAAAGTCGTATTTTCCTTGTTTATAATTCCAAAAGGTTGTATAGATAGTACCTGAATTTACACTAGGCTGGCCTATAGCAATATTCATATCTTCATATTCCTTAAATGGGAATGCAAAGGCCGTTATATCTGGAAACTTACTTTTAATTTTATTAGAGTACTCTATTAATTCGCTCCAACTTTTAGGAGGCTTATTAGGGTCTAGTCCAGCTTTTTTAAATATCTCTTTATTCCAGATAAACTTCACGTTATTTTCCATAAGTTTAATACCTAAAGGACTATCTTTATAATATACGATGTTATCCTTATTCACTTTGTTAAGATCCATATTTATTTCATCTAAATATGCAATTTGATCGTTTTTCATCAGAGCATTAAACCCATATTCAAATATATCTGGTCCATAACCTGATGCAAGAGTAGTTCTTAAAGCATTATAATAATCCTCCTTATATTCGGAGAATACTATATGTATATTGTCCTTATTAGTATTATTAAACTTTTCTATTTGATAAGATCTTGTAGGAGATATAATGCTTTTTTTCATCCATAATCTTATTATAGTTTTATCTTTTAATTCAGGAGACAATTGCCTTTCTCCATAATAACTTTCATAAAAATTCATCCTATAAAATGCTGATATTGAAATCAATATTATAATGATTATGGTATATATAGCATACCTTATATTTTTTTTAATCATTATTTATCTCCCCTAATTCTTATTTTAATTTTTTATTCTTTAATAATCCTTTTATTTCTTCAACCCTCAATATTATTAACATAATTACATATATGAATGCACCTATTATAGTGCAAATTATTATATTTGACACTATAAACAAATTACCTTGAGGCATTAGCTTATAAAACATATTATAAGATAAAACTACTGCTTCATACATGACTAACCCTGACGTAGCCATCTTTATAAAATTTATAAAAATTTTAAGATATCTTACTTCTTTAATTCTTGCCTTAAGTTCAATAAATAATATTAAAGCTAAAATGGTTACAGATAAAGTGGTAGCTAGAGCTATACCATTTACCCCCATAATAGGTGCTAATATAACTACAAATAATATATTTACTACAACTAATATAAATCCATTTAACATAGGTACAAAAGTATTTTTCATGGCAAAAAACACCTTACCCAAAATGTCCATTAATGAATAACCAAAAGCAGAAAACGCTAAATATTTAAGGCATAAAGACGTAACTTTAGTAGCATTACTATCAAATTTCCCATGCTCTAAAACCACTTTAATTACAGGTTCACTTAAAGCTACTAGTCCAAAGATCAGTGGAATAGTAACAATCACTACCATATTTACAGACTTAACAAAAAGTTCTTTAAATCCTTTATGATCTTCTATAGCATATTTTTCTGTAAGTTTTGGATATAATACTGTAGTTATAGATACAATGAATACCTGATTTATTATAGTACTAAATTTACTTGCATAATCTATTACCGAAATACTTCCTGGTACTAAATTAGATGCAAAATTTTTAGATACCATAATATTTATTTGAGATACTGCACTGCTTATTAAAATAGGTATAGCTAATGCAAGCATCTTTCTTACATTAGGGTCTTTAATATCTATGTAAAATTTATATTTATAATTATTTCCCATAAAAGGTCTCTGTGTTAAAGCCTGTGCTATTGCCCCTACAAATACTGAAATTATTGCAGCAGTTATACCATAATATTTATAAAACACTATGAGTCCAATTATTATAACTACATTGGCTACAATTCCAGTTAAAGATGGCTGAATAAACTTTCCATAGGATTGCAAATATCCTGTATATAATCCACTCACTGCCAAAAATATTATAGATGGCATCATTATCCTTGTCATATCAACAGTTAACAAAAAATCCTGACCCTTAATTCCCCCAGCAAATAGCTTTACCAATTGAGGGGAAACTATTATTCCTATAACGGTTAAAATCACACATAAAATGGTTATTATATTTAATACATTATTAAAAAGCTTATTTGCTTCATCCTTATTAGATTTAACATTTGAAAATATAGGAATAAACGTAGTTACAAGTGCCGCTGCCACAGCACTAAAAAATACCTGTGGCATAGTACTTGCAATCTTAAATATATCCGATTCTCTAGTTGCTCCTAATTGTATGGCAACTATAAACTCTCTTAAAAAACCTGTCATCTTACTAACTACCAATATAATTGTAATAATTATACTGTACTTAGCTGCAGTTTTTATATCCTTTTTTACTTCAGACATACTACCTCCAAATTTACTCTAACCTTTTATAAGCTTCTAGAAGTCTTTGTTCACATACGTTCCAGTTATAAGATTTACATACCTTATCGTATCCTATATTCCCCATACGTCTTGCAGCTTCTAAATCCGTAGCTATCTTTGTAATAGCTCTTGCTATATCGTCCTCTGATGAAGGATCTGCCAAAACACCGCTATCTGGATTCTTCACTATTTTTTCTATCATTTCAAAGTTACTTCCTATTACTGCAGTTTTACTTATCATGTATTCAAATAATTTTATTGGCTCTGAGTTAACATATCTCCAATTATCTGGCTGAAGTAAAACAAAACCTGCATGAGCTTGTTTTAAATAATCAAATACTTCCACATGAGGTACTTTACCAACAAAGGTTACGTCTTTATTCTGCAATTCTTGTCTTAAATAACTTTCACATTTATTTTTAAAGTCCTCTGTTTCAAATGGGCCTACAAATATGTATTTACAATCTTCCTTTACGCTTTTTATAGCTTGTAGAGTTTTAAATATCCCTCTATCTTCCCTTAAACCACCTACATAAATAAATGTAGGCTTTTCATTGTAGTCCTTTAATACTTCTTGCTTTAATACAGGATAATTAGGCAAGAGAACTACATTTTTATTGTAGCTTTTAAACTTATTTATTAAAATTTCATTTACAGATATAATACAATCTGCATTTTTACCTAACATTTTTTCATAAGTATATATAGCTTTTTCTACAATTCCTTTTCCTAATTTAAAATGCTCCGCAAAACCTTCTGGATGATATTCATGAGAATCATATATCGCCTTTGATCCTAATTCTTTTTTTAACTTAATAGCTACTTGAAAGGAATCAGGCTCATGAGCATGGTAAACATGAGCCTTTATTTCCTTTGCTATTTTAAACATATCATTCATAGGTCTAAATCTATCATGCCAGTTTTTTCTCTTTGCAAAGCATTTAACTATAACTCCATCTTCCGTAACAAAGTCCTTTTCTCCTGGAGCTACGATATATATTTCATCATATACCTTTTTTAAGGATAGTATTTCCTTATAATATATCCTGTTATCAAAAACATCGTGTCCTGATGTTAGCATACATATTTTCATTAATTACACCTCATTAGGTATTATTGATTTTTAAGAAGTTGATCTTCTGGCACTTGTCTTAAATATTTAGCTGGATTCCCAGCCACTATAGCTTCTTTATCCACATCTTTAGTTACTACACTTCCTGCTGCTACAAATCCATCTTCATGAATAACTTTTCCTGGTAAAATAATAGAACCAGCTCCTATTCTGCCGCCCTTTTTAACAGTAACGCCCTTAAACTTTCCAAATCGTTCTTTTGAGCGGGCTGCATAGTTATCATTTGATGTGGTTACACAAGGTGCTATAAATACATAGTCTTCAACTGTTGAATATGCTGTTAAATAAACGTTGGTTTGTATTTTACAATTAGAGCCAACTGTACAGAAATTTTCTATTGTAGTTCCTCTACCTATTATAGTTTTTGATCCAATAGTTACATCTTCTCTTACTACAGCTGTATCTGCAATAAGTGTTTTTTCACCTATTTCACATCCGCAGTATATTATAACGCCTGCTCCAATTAAACACTCATCTGATATTTTTGCTGGCGGCAGCTTCTTCTCATCTTTAAATATACTATTTACAGATCTCATAGGCTCTTTTCCTATTACAGTATTGTCATCAATTCTTACGTTATTACCTATTTTAGTACCTTTGTGAATAACTACATTATTTGCAATAATACAGTTATCTCCTATAGTAACCTCATCTTCTACTACTACAAATTTTCCCACAGTAACATTTTCACCTAAATTAGCAGTTTCGGATATATAATTCATATCTCTTTCTCCCCTACTTATTAAACTATTACTTATGAAGTTTATCTACATTTACCATATCCATTGTAGAAAAGTTTTCTAATGGGAATTTTACAGGCATTCCTGTAAGTCTTGACTTATAAGCTGCAAGTATTATAGACATACCTATTTTACCTGCTTCTCCATTTATAAGCGGCTGTCTATCATTATTAATAGCATCTAAAACATCCTTATAAAGTGCAGTGTGTCCGAAACCATAAACTGAATCTGGATCTTCTCCCTGCTCTTTTAATATTTCCTCTTCGCTATCTTTTCCATCAGCAAATCTCCAGTTTTCAATTTTATTTACAGCAAGACCACCTATACTTACTGTTCCTGTTTCACCAAATATGCTTAATGTTTCTTCAAGATTTTTTGGATATACACAAGCAGTTCCCTCTATTATTCCAATAGAACCATTTTTAAATCTTATGATAATTGCTCCAAAATCCTCTGCTTCTATATCTCTTAGGAAAGTATCGCACTGTGCATATACAGTATCTATCTCTCCGCCCATCATCCATTGTAATAAATCTATATTATGTATACACTGATTCATTAGTGTACCACCATCAAGTTCCCAGGTACCTCTCCAAGGAGCTTGGGTATAATAACCCATATTTCTATTCCATAGTATTCTTGCCGTACCATTAATAAGTCTTCCGAATCTTCCTGAATCTACAGCTTCTCTTAATTTTTGTATAGGTTCATTAAATCTATTTTGATGACTTATACAAAGCTTTACATTATTTTCTCTAGCACATTTTATCATAGCATCTGCATCTTCTATAGAAAGAGCCATTGGCTTTTCAACAATTGCATGCTTACCCTTATTCATGCAATGTATAGTTATTTCAGGATGATATCCACTTTCTGTAGCAATAGCTACAACATCTATATCTTCTTTTTCTAACATTTCCTTATAATCAACGTAAATTCCTACATTTACTGGAGTATTCATTCCCTTTATGTATTCGGAAGCTTTAGATTCTGCCTTTTCCTTGTCTACGTCACAAGTAGCTACGAGTACTGCTTCTTCCTTATTGTTTATCAACGCTTCCACATGTTTATATGAAATTCTTCCGCAACCAATGATTGCAAACCTTAATTTTTTCACCCAAAACACCTCTTACCTTAATTATAAATTAGGATAAGCTATATTAAGCCTATCCTTTAACTTTACTCTTATGAATTTATTCCACTAAATTTTAGATGGAGTTTTTGCTCCATCTAAATTAAGTTTTATCCTATAATTTATAAATTTTTTCTCTATTATTTTTAACTTCTTTAGTAGCATTTCTAGTATCATATACAATCTTAGCTTTCTCTACTAAAGTTTCATAATCTATATTGCTGTGATTTGTAGTTATAACTACTATATCAGATTCATCTATAACTTCTTTCCAATCCACTGAATAGTATTGGTTGTTCTTATGCTCAAATTCTGGAACATATGGGTCGCAAATTATTACATCTGCTCCATGCTTTTCTAAGTGTTCTATTACCTTTAATGCTGGAGATTCTCTCATATCATCTATATCATTTTTATAAGCCACTCCCATTAAAAGTACCTTTGCTCCATTCATAGACTTCTTTTCTTTATTTAATAACTTCATAACATTATCCACTACAAATTCTGGCATTCTGTCATTTATATCTCCAGAAGTTTCTATAAGTCTTGTATGGAAGTCATATTCCTTAGCTTTCCATTCTAAGTAGAATGGATCTAGTGGTATACAGTGTCCGCCTAATCCTGGACCTGGATAAAATGGCATAAAACCATATGGCTTTGTTTTTGCTGCATCTATTACTTCCCATACATCTATCTTCATTTTATTACATAACATAGCTATTTCATTTACAAGCGCTATATTTATATTTCTAAATGTATTTTCAAGTATTTTTTCCATTTCTGCTACTGCTGGTGAGGATACTGTGTGTATTTCTCCTTCTAATACATTTCTGTATAATACAGCAGCCACTTCTGTACAATCTGGAGTGCATCCGCCTACAACCTTTGGAGTATTTTTAGTTTTAAACTGCTTATTACCTGGATCTACTCTTTCTGGTGAAAAGGCTAAGAAAAAGTCTTCCCCACATTTTAATCCTGTTTCTTCAAGTATTGGTCTTAGCACTTCTTCAGTTGTTCCTGGGTATGTAGTACTTTCAAGTACTACAAGCATGCCCTTATGTAAGTATTTAGCTATACTTTTAGCAGAGCTTACCACATATGATAAATCTGGCTGTTTATATAAATCAAGTGGAGTTGGTACTGCAATGGATACTGCGTCTACTTCTGAAACAAAACTAAAATCAGTTGTTGCCTTTAGCTTTCCTTCTTCTATTATCTTCTTTAAATCAGCATCCACAACATCTCCGATATAGTTGTGTCCTTCATTAACCATTTCTACTTTTTTATCTTGAACATCAAAACCTATTACTTCGTATCCTGCCTTAGCTTTTTCTACTGCTAGTGGTAATCCTACATATCCGAGTCCCACTACTCCGAGTTTTGCTGTTTTATTTTCTAATTTTTCTATAAGCATATCTCTTAATTGTGACATGTTTTGAACCTCCTAGGTTTGTAAATTTAAATAACCACATAAAATTATACACTTTGTGATTAATATGGTCAAATTTTTTTATAATATATATTTTAAATAACATATGTGTTATATTTTTGGTATTTTTAAATGATTATTATATATTTTTATCATCTTATCTGCATTTATATCCCAAGTTAAATTTTCTTCTACACACTTTTTAGCATTTTTCCCAATTTGCTCTCTCTTATCCTTATCTTTTATAAGAGTTTCAAGTATATTATAAATTTCTTCATGACTTTTAGGACTAACCAAGAATCCATTTTCACCATTTACTATAATATCTTCTATTCCCTGACCTTTAACTCCTATAATAGGTTTACCTTGAGACATAGCCTCTATGTATGCAACTCCAAAACCTTCATTATAACTTGGTAGTGAAAATATGTCACATTTCTTTATGTAATCAAACACTTCTTCATGCTTAACTCTTCCTATAAATGTAACATGTTTTTCTATATTTAATTCCTTAACTAGATTTTCCAGTTCATCTCTTAACGCGCCGTCTCCTACTATTGTATAAATCAAATTAGGATATTTTTTAACTAGCTCACTGACTGCTTTAATATTAAACTCTAATCCCTTAATAGGTATAAGATTAGAAATGCTTAAAATTTCTAAGCAATCCTTATTAATGATTTCTTCGCTACGATAATCAATGTACTCTTTGCTTATACCGTTATGAACTACAGTTAGTTTAGATGCAAACTCAAATTCCTTAACTATATTTTTCAACTTATTACTAACAACTACAATACTATCCACTGAATTTAAAACCTTAAAAAGCGCATTTTTAGTTTGTTCATTCTTATGTAAAGTTTGTTGAAAGTCCTGCCCATGTACAGTTACTACATGCAAAACTTTATATTCTTTATTTATAAGCATTCCTGAATACCCATCTGGGAGGGCTACATGGCTATGAATAACATCAAATTTAAACTCTTTATATATATCAGCTATAGTAGTTTTTATTCCATTAAACATAAGTTTACCAGACTTATGAAATAAAAATCCTCTAGGAAACTCTATATATCTTGGATAATATACCTCTACCCCTTCTAAATCAGTTTTATTAGGAATTTCGGAATATAGTTTCCACTTTTTATTTAAATGTTGTAAAGGAAAAGGTGCCCAAGGTACTGGGCTTACCACTTTTACTTCACAGCCATTATTTATTAAAGCTTTGACTTGTTCATGAACAAAGATCCCTGCCATGGGATTAAAAGTTGAAGGATACATATGAGAAATAACTAAAACCTTCATTATTAATTCATCCTTACACATTAATTGTTATTATAAAAATCCTTTATACACTGAACTACATATTCTTGCTGCTCTGTTGTAAGTTCGGGGAACATAGGTAATGCTAATGCTTTTTCACAAGCTTTATCAGATATAGGTAAATCTCCTTCCTTATATCCTAAGCTTTTATAAACTTCTAAAAGATGGACTGGTATTGGATAATATATTGCTGTTCCTATACCCTTTTCATTTAAATATTTTGCAAGTTCATCTCTTCTTTCACATCTTATTACATATTGATGATATACATGTTTACAATTTTTATCTTCAAATGGAACTACTATATCAGTATCCTTTAATAATTCATGATACACTTGTGCTCTTTCATATCTATTTGAGCTCCATTCGTTTAAATAATTTAATTTGATTCTTAAAACCGCTGCTTGTATTTCATCTAATCTACTGTTGTATCCTATAGCTTCATGACGATATTTTTCTTTAGCACCATGAACTCTTAGCATTCTTACCTTTTCTGCTAATTCATCACTATTAGTTACAACCATTCCTCCATCACCGTAACATCCTAAATTTTTTGTAGGAAAGAATGAATATGTTCCTGCTATACCAATAGAACCTGCCTTTTTACCTTTATATTCTGCTCCAATTGCCTGGCAAGCATCTTCTATTACAGGTATATCATACTTTTTGCTTATTTCCATTATTTTATCCATATCACACATCTGTCCAAATATGTGAACTGGTATAATTGCTTTTGTCTTATCAGTTATTTTCTTTTCTATACTTTCAGGGTCTATGCATAAAGTATTTTTATCTATATCCGCAAAAACAGGTGTAGCTCCTAAAACTGATGTGGTTTCTGCTGATGCAAAGAAAGTATATGGAGTTGTTATAACTTCATCTCCAGGTCCCACTCCTAATGCCTTTAGTATGAGCATTATAGCATCTGTTCCATTAGCAACTCCTAATGCATGTTTTACACCTGTAAATTCTGCTGCTTCTTTTTCAAATCCCTTTACATTAGGCCCCATGATAAAGTGAGTGCTTTCTAGCACCTCTTTTATGGCTTTATCAATTTGATCTTGAATATTATTATACTGAACCTTTAGATCCAATAGATCAACCTTCATATTGTTCTCCCCTTTTGCACTATTTTTAGTTATTTTTCTTTCTTTTATAAGTAGGAACCTTTTCTTCCATAAGCTTAAATATTTCTTCCTTGCTCTTATGAATTACTTGTTTAAATTCTTCAATTGATTTTTCTATGAACTCGATACTATTACCTGTAGGTTTTTCTACAAATATTTTATCATGTTCAGTAGATGTTAAAGCTACTTCATCTATAAGTAGTTCTTCATACAGCTTTTCTCCTGGTCTTAATCCAGTATACTCTATTTTTATATCGAGTCCTGGTTGATATCCGGAAAGTTTTATTAAATCCTTAGCTAAATCTACTATTTTAACAGGTTCCCCCATGTCTAGTACAAATATTTCTCCACCCTTAGCCATACTTCCTGCTTGTATAACTAATTGGGCAGCTTCAGGTATAGTCATAAAGTATCTATTTATCTCTGGGTGTGTTACCGTAACAGGCCCTCCATGTGCTATTTGTTTTTTAAACAGCGGAATAACCGATCCATTGCTACCAAGTACATTCCCAAATCTTACAGCTACATATTCTGTATTACTTACAGTATCAAAAGCCTGAATTATTATCTCACAAAATCTTTTAGTTGCTCCCATTATATTTGTAGGATTCACTGCTTTATCTGTACTTATTTGTACAAATTTTTTAACTCCATAAATATGGCTAAATTTTGCAATATTATAAGTTCCTATAACGTTATTTTTTATTGCTTCACCAGGATTGCTCTCCATTAGAGGAACATGCTTATGAGCCGCCGCGTGAAAAACAACATCTGGTTTATATTCCTCAAATATACTTTTAATCTTATTCTCATCTCTTATAGAAGCTATTAGAACTTCCTTATCCAAACCAGGATAATTATAATTTAACTCCATTTGTAAATCATATGCATTATTTTCATATATGTCCATTATAAGAAGTTTATTTGGATTAAATTTAGCTATTTGTCTGCATAATTCTGAACCAATGGAGCCCCCTCCACCTGTTACCAATATAACCTTGTCTTTTATATATTTATCTATATCCTTATTATTTAATCTTACTTCTTCTCTTCCAAGTAAATCTTCGATATTTACATCTCTTATCTTATTTACATTTACTTTTCCGTCTATTATTTCATAAATACCTGGTAAGGTTTTTAATTTAGCTGAAGTATTTTTGCATATATTTATTATTTTTCTCTTTGTTTCTATTTCCGTTGAAGGCATGGCAAAAATAATCTCTTCCACCTTATTTTCAGCGCATATCCTAACTATATCATTTCTCTCACCAATTACTTTAACTCCACTTATGTGCTTTCCTTGTTTAGATGAATCATCATCAATAAGTCCTACTATGTCATAATTTAGATAGTCACTCTTCTTTATTTCTTTTATAAGGAGTGCTGACGCATCCCCAGCTCCTATAATAAGAAGCCTCTTTTTCTTTTCCTCACAGTTCTTATTAGTATTCATTTCATCTACTAATCTAAATATAAATCTGGTTCCGCCCAATGAAACTACTGATAAAAGCCAAAATATTATATGAACTGTAAATGGAAATCTAAAATATCTGGTCTCTAGTATTTTATAATTTATGAAATAACTATATAAAATAAATATTACATTTGATAATGAAACTGAGTATATTATAGAAATAAGTTCTTCTATAGAAGCATACTTCCATATACTATCATACAAATGAAAAATCTTATTAAAGAACAATGTAATAATTATTACAGGCAGAAATGATAAGTAAAAAAACTCCACATATTCACTAGGAATTTTAAAATCCAACCTTAGGAGAAGAGCTATATATAACGATAAAATAAGCAACGCAATATCATAAAAAATTAATTTTTTGTCCTTTTGCACTTTAATCACATCCTATGTCAAAATTATTGAGATGTCTCATGTAAGTTAGCACATCTCATCCTATGAGATGTTTCCTTAATTATTTTACATCATTCAAAAAATTATTCAACTCTTAATATGCCCATATATTAAGAGTTTACCATATAAATAAAGAAATATATATAAATTTTTGCATAATATGATACAAAACCCCTTAATATGCAAATAAGCATATTAAGGGGTTTTACATAGCTTGTATCCATATTGATTTTTAGTAATTATCAAATATAACAAAGTAATTTTTTTACCATTAGTTTATATTAGATTAACACTTTTCATATAATTCCTTAAACTTTTCACTGTCTTTCAAGTTCAATAAATAATTCATAAATTCTTCTTTTAAGTCATCCCTTTTAAGTGCATATTCAACTGTGGCCTGTAAAAATCCTAATTTGTCTCCAACATCATATCTTTTTCCATTAAAGCAATATGCATACATAGCTTCCTGAGAAGATAATGTTCTTAAAGCATCCGTAAGCTGGATTTCTCCCCCTTTGCCTGGCTTTGTATTTTCAAGTATTTCAAATATTTGAGGAGTTATTATATATCTTCCTAGTATTGCGATGTTTGAAGGAGCATGTTCTACTTTAGGTTTTTCTACTAAATCCTTAACCTTATAAACTCTGTCTTCTATATAATTTCCCTTTATGATACCATACTTATAAACATCATTTTCTGGAACTTCTTGTACACCAAGTATTGTAGTTTTATATTCATTATAACAATCAATAAGTTGTTTTAAGCATGGAACGCTGCTATCTACCACATCATCACCAAGCATAACTGCAAAAGGTTCATTGCCGACAAAGGTTTTAGCGCATCCTATAGCATGTCCAAGTCCTTTTGGCTCCTTTTGTCTTATATAATATATATCTGCCATATTTGATATGTCATTTACCATGCAAAGTAATTCTTCTTTTCCTGTACTTTGTAATTGGTTTTCTAATTCTATAGACTTGTCGAAATGGTCTTCTATGGCCCTTTTATTTCTGCCTGTAATTATAAGTATCTCTTCTATACCTGATGCAACAGCTTCCTCAATTATATATTGTATAGTAGGTTTATCTACTATAGGAAGCATCTCCTTAGGTTGAGCTTTTGTAGCAGGAAGAAATCTTGTTCCAAGACCTGCTGCAGGTATAATAGCTTTTTTTACTTTCATTACTCCATGTACTTCCTTTCCCTCTTGTGAAGGATAATTTAATTACATATCCTTAAATAAATTATCTATTTCTATTACAATTTCATCGTTAGGATTTAACTTTTTAGCTATATTCAAGTGAAGCTTTGCATCTTCTATTTTACCAGCATCTAAGTAACACATTATAAGATTCGTGCAAATTTCTACAGACTTAGTAGCTTCAAAAGCTCTTCTTAAATAAATTATAGCTTTATCAAAATCTCCCATGGATGCGTAATTTATTCCAAGCTCATTTACCACTTCAGGCATAGCACTATCTATGCTCAAAGCTTCATTTAAATAATAAATTGCTTTTTCATGAATTGATAAATTTCTATAACATACAGCTATATGATAGTATAAAACAGCATCATCATTAAATTCCGAAATAAGAGGCACTAATAGCTTTAATGCTTGAGCTGGATCTTCATAAGAAAGCTTTTTCCCATTCTCATACTCAACTATATTCTTAAGTGAAAGCTTTAAGTCTATAATATCAGCATTTTCTTCTCCGCCTCTAGAAATATAGTTATTTAATGCAAATAATGCACCTTCGTAGTCCTTTTCATCTCTTTTTAAAAGTGCTTCATATAAATAAGTAATTGAAAGTTCTTCTAAGATCTCCTTAGTTTTATCGAGTACTTCTTTTTCCTCTTCTATATATTCCTTATCTAAGTTTCTTAATTTATCTGCTAGAATTATTAATTTACTGTAATTTTCCTCATTTTCTTCAACTTGAACTAAGCCTTTTAATAATATATATGCATCTTCAAAATTATTATTTTCTACAGCCTTGTATATCTTGCCCTTAACAAAATTTATGCCCTCATCAAAATTTAATAATATGGTTTTATATATATTATTAAACTTGAAATTATTATCTGCCCCCATTACAAAACACATAGCTTCTAAGAAATATATAACAGGAATTGAATCTACATTCTGGCCTGACTTAACCTTATCTATAATATCTTGAGCTTTTATAGGCATATAGACATTGTCTTCTATATTCATATTAAATATATTGCTTAATCTTTCATTGTTTACTTCTAAAAACAGTATATTTGTTAGCTTGTCGGAAAAACGAGATTGTATACCCATAAGCGTTACCTCCTAATATGTTATAAGGTTTGAGCACTATTTACTATATCCATTACATTCTTTTCAAAATCTTTTATTTTTGTTTCAGCTTTTTCCATGCTTTTTTCTTTAATTGATAAATACACTTTCATCTTTGGTTCAGTTCCAGAAGGTCTTACCACAAACCAAGAGCCATCCTCTAATATAAATTTTAAAACATTCGATTTAGGCAGGTCAATGGTAGTTTCTTGAATATTCACAATATCCTTTTCTATTCCAAGCTTATAATCGGCCTTTTTAACTATTTTTACTCCTGCTATAGCTGGATTCATTGAATGTCTTAAATATTGAAGTATTTTTTCTATGTTTTCCTGGCCTTCTTTTCCAACAAAATCCATAGATATTAAGCTCTCTTTGAAATATCCGTATTTATCATAAAGTTTAATTAATCCTTCATATAAGCTTAAACCTTGCTCTTTGTAATATAAAGTCATCTCACATATAAGTGCTGCTGCGATTACTGCATCTTTATCCCTTACAAAATCTCCTGCAAGATAACCGTAACTTTCTTCAAATCCAAATATATAGCTAAACTTTTTGCTTTCTTCAAATTCCTTTATCTTTTCCCCTATATACTTAAATCCGGTTAGCACATTCATTACAGTGATATCAAAATCCTTTGCAATTTCCTCAATCATATCTGTTGTGACAATGGTCTTTATTACAGTTCCATTTGAAGGCAATTCATTAAGTTCCTTTAATGATGAAAGCATGTAATGAGATAAAAGTAGTCCTACTTGATTCCCAGTAAGAACTTTATACTCTCCCTTATTATCTTTTACTACAGCTCCTATTCTATCACAATCCGGGTCAGTTCCAAAAATAATATCTGCATTTATTTCTTCTGCCATAGTTAATGCAATATCAAATACTTCCTTTTTTTCCGGATTTGGATAAGGTGCAGTTGGGAAAGTTCCATCTGGAGCTTCCTGCTCTTTTACCACATGTACATTGGTATATCCTAATTCACTTAATACCCTTCTAACTGGAATATTTCCAGAACCATGAAGAGGCGTATATATAATTTTTAAATCTTTAGCCTTTTCCTTAACTAAATTTTTTCTTATAGTTAACGCCTTTACCTTTTCATAATAGGTTCTATCTACTTCTTCTCCTATTATGTTTATAATGTGATTTTTAACTCCTTCGTTAAAATCCATCTTTTTTATTAGTGAAAAATCATCTACATTTTCTATAGAGTTAAGTATATACTTTGCCTTTTCATCAGTTATCTGTCCTCCATCTTCCCCATATACCTTATATCCGTTATATGCTTTAGGATTATGAGAAGCTGTTACACATATACCAGCACTACAATTTAAATGTCTTGTAGTATAGGAAAGCATTGGAGTTGGTCTTAAAGAATCAAATATATATACCTTTATCCTATTAGCCGCTAAAACTCCTGCTGCTGTTTCCGCAAATTCTCTAGACATTATTCTTGAATCGTGTGCAATTGCTACAGACTTATCTTCTGTATAATTTGAATTCAAGTAATTAGCAAGACCTTGTGTAGCTTTACCTACAGTATATATATTCATTCTATTTGTCCCCGCGCCTATTATACCCCTAAGTCCACCAGTACCAAACTCTAATTCTCTATAAAATCTATCCTCTAAATCCTTTTCATCTCTAATATCTCTTAATTCTTTCTTTGTGATTTCATCTATGTAATCAGAATCAATCCATAGATTATACTTGTCTACATATGCCATAATTACCCTCTCCTTATGTAAATTTAAAGTATTTATAAAAATAATTATACTACTCTCTTATTTTAAAAATCTACTTTATACCTGAAGTAATTGTATATATATTTTACCATATAAATTCCAAATTGACACAGTAAAATATTTTTCAATTTATATTGCATTTACCTATCATTTACCTTATAATGATATTGTTTTATAAAAAATCCACGGAAACCATTGAATTGACATAGTTTCACGGGTGTAATTTTGTGAAAGAAGGTGCTTATCAAGGTGTATAAATTAGATCAAAATGAAACTCCTTTATTCGACGCATTAATGGAGTATGTTAATAGAGAGACAATTCCTTTTCACGTTCCTGGTCACAAAAAGGGCATAGGTATGGATGAGGAATTTAAAAATTTTATAGGGATAAATCCATTTAAAATAGATGTAACTGTTTTTAAATTAGTGGATAGCCTGCATCATTCCACAGGCCCTATAAAAAAGGCACAGGAATTAGCTGCAGATGCCTATGGCGCTGATGCAACGTTTTTTTCTATCCATGGAACTTCTGGTGCTATCCAAGCCATGATTATGTCTGTAGTAAAATCTGGGGACAAAATATTAATTCCTAGAAATGTTCATAAATCTGTAACTGCAGGTATAATTTTAAGTGGAGCAACTCCAGTTTATATGCAACCAGAACTAGATAAAACTGTCGGAATAGCACATGGTGTTACTCCTGAAACAGTAGAAAAAACCCTTAAAGCGCATCCAGATGCCAAAGCAGTACTTATTATAAATCCAACTTATTATGGAGTGGCTACAGATATTAAAAAAATAGCTGATATAGTTCATAGCTATGACATTCCATTAATAGTAGATGAAGCTCATGGACCTCACTTAGGATTTAATGAAAAGTTACCTATGTCTGCAATTGAAGCTGGAGCCGATATATGTGCTCAAAGTACACATAAAATAATTGGTGCATTAACTCAATGTTCACTACTACAAGTACGTTCCAAAAGAGTAGACACTCACAGAGTTAAACAACAATTAAACTTACTTCAAACTACATCGCCTTCTTATATATTAATGGCTTCACTTGATTGTGCTAGACGACAAATTGCTCTACATGGACGTGAGCTATTAGATAATACCATTGAACTTGCAAATTATGCCCGTGAAGAAATAAATAAAATTCCAGGATTCTACTGCTTCGGATGTGAAATTTTAAATAAGCCTGGTGCATTTGCATTAGATCCTACAAAAATAACTATTACTTGTAGAGATTTAGGCATAACAGGATATGATTTAGATATGATACTTTCAAATAAGTACCACATTCAAGTAGAACTATCAGATTTATATAATGTACTTGCTGTAGGTTCCTTTGGAGATACTAAAGAAAGTATAAATGCACTTTTAAATGCTTTAAAAGAAATAAGTGAAGACTACTATGGAAAAGGAGAAGTAAAATCTGACTTCATAGATATTCCATCTATTCCAAGACAGGAGTTAAATCCAAGAGAAGCATTTAATAGTGACAAAGTTTCTCTTCCATTAAAGCAAAGTATAGGAGAAGTTAGCGGAGAATTTCTAATGGCTTATCCACCAGGAATTCCTATATTATGCCCTGGAGAAGTTATAACTAAAGAAATAATAGAATATGTTCAAAGGCTTAAAGATACCGGATTATACGTTCAGGGTACTGAAGATCCTGAAGTTAATTATATAAAAGTTGTAAATCTGTAAATAATAGAGGTGCTGTCCTACAATGATTTTCTAAATCATTTAGGACAGCACCTTAGTAAATATCCACTTCTTCTCTTTAATGTCTCTCCCCTTAATAGTAACATTATTACCCTTCACTTCAACATACACACCTTTAATATAGCGTTCACTTCTCCTGCCATTTTTACTGTTTGCATCATTAATAATAGTATAATGAACTGCCCCCGTATTAACTATTGTAAATGGCATATTTAAAATTACACTGTTTTCATTTAAATCACTATGACTATGAGATGAAAATAATATTACTTCTGGATATTGTGATAATATTTCTTTAATTTGTTCACTTTGCTTAACACCAATCCATCCTACATTACCATAATCTAATGGCTGGTGAAGAAATACAAATATTGGCCTTCCTTTTTGATAATTTGCACCAAGCTTTTCCTCAAACCATTTTAACTGTTTATCTGATATAAATGCTGTCATAGAATTTAATGTTTCAGAGTTGCCATCCTCAGAACCTAATGATATAAAATGATAACCTCTTACCCATGTATCATGATATACATTACTCTCCCCAGCAAATTCAAGATACCTATTTATAAAGCCTTGAACTTGCTCTGGTGAATTAATGCTAATATCATACTCAAAAAACTCATGATTACCAATATTTTTGATAATTACTTTAGGCAGTAATTTCTTATTTTTATTTAATACATTTTTTATTGATTTATACTGCCTATCTGAACCTTGATCTACAATATCACCATTTAATATTAATACATCCATATTAGAGTTTATCTTATATAAGTCCTTGATAGCCTTTTTAAGACTACCAGTGTTTTCATGGATATCTCCTAACACAGCAAAAGCAAGGTCTACATCTGAGGACCCTTTTGCTGCCGATTCAACGATATTTTTAGATTTATATATGTATATGGATAATATTGTAATTAAAAAAATTACTGTAAATGTAATAATTATTAATTTAATCTTTTTAATTTCTATCCCCTCTGCTTTATAAATGATTTTTTAATTGCTTATATCTTTCCCACTTCAGCTGTATAATAAAACCTAAATCTAAAGATTATTTCTTATGTTAATAGATGATGCCAGTAATTGTATGGTTATAGAAGTGTTTAATGTATTACATTTAGAGGGAATTGAAGAAGATAAAATTAAGGTAAGCATATCAGATATGCTTACCTCTTAACTTGCCACTTGCCATGTGGGTGGCACTATTTTAGTTCTGCAATTGTTGCTCCTTCTCCGCCTTCTCCATATGCTCCTATTCTATAAGTTTTTACATGAGGATGGCGCTTTAACATATCATGTATAGCTTTTCTGAGAATTCCAGTACCTTTTCCATGTATAATTGTTACTGATCCAAGACCTGCCATATATGCTTCATCCAAATATTTATCAGTATTATAAACCGCTTCTTCTGCATCTAATCCTCTCAAATCTATGGATGATTCTACACTTCTTAAGTTCAATTTAGCTTCTCTCTTTTTAATTTTCTTTTCTTCTCTACTTACTCCATTAGCTGCCCTTAAGTCCTTTACCTTTACGCTTATTTTCATTATACCAGCTTGAACTTGAACTTCTCCCCTATTATCAGGCTTTGTAAGTATAATAACTTTTTGATTTAATGAAGGTAGGAAAACTTCTTCTCCAACATTTACGGTTTTTAATTCTTGCCCTTCATCCTTTTTAGTAGCTTCTTCCATGCTATCTAACTGGTCCATTTTATTTTTAAGCTTTGCTCTTTCACTTTCAAGCTTTTGTCTTGCATCAGAAGAGTAACCCATTCTCTCTAATTCTCTTATATTTTTAAGTATAGTATCTGCTTCTTCTTTAGCTTCTCTTAATATATTTTTCCCTTCTCTTTGAGCTTCTCTTAAGGCCTTTTCTCTAGTTCTATCTACAGTATTTAATTTTTCTTCGTACTTTTCTTTTAAATTTTCAGCTTGAATCTTTAATATTTCAGCCTTACGCGCATCTTCCGCAGCTTTTATACTTTTTTCTTGGAGACTTTGAATCAAATCTTCAAATCTTAAACTATCGCTAGAAATGCTTTCTTTAGCATCATCTATTATATAATTAGGAAGTCCCAGTCTTTTAGATATTTCGAATGCATTTGATTTTCCTGGAACACCTATTAAAAGTCTATAGGTTGGTCTTAAAGTTTCCACATTAAACTCCACAGAAGCATTCTCTACTCCTGAAGTTTTAAGCGCATATCCCTTAATCTCGCTATAATGAGTAGTTGCTACTACTTTGGTTTTTCTCTTTCTTAAATTTTCAAGTATAGCTACAGCAAGAGCTGCTCCCTCTGTAGGGTCTGTACCAGCCCCCAATTCATCAAATAATGCTAAGGAGTTTTTATCTGCCTCATCCATAATCTTTACTATATTTGTCATATGAGATGAAAACGTAGATAAGCTTTGTTCAATACTCTGCTCATCACCTATATCTGCAAATATTTCCTTAAAGAAGCTTACTGTAGAATTTTCCTTTGCAGGTATCATAAGACCGCTTAATGCCATTATATGAAGAAGTCCTACAGTTTTTAAAGTAACAGTTTTCCCTCCTGTGTTAGGTCCTGTAACTATAAGTGATGTGAAATCTTTTCCTAAATATATATCATTATATACCACTACTTTAGGATCTATTAAAGGATGTCTTGATTCTATTATATCTATTACTCCATCATCATTTACATGAGGACGAGTTGCATTCATGTTACTTCCAAACTTAGCTTTTGCAAATATAAAATCCAGTTCCCAAACTATCTCTGCATTATTTTTAACAGCAAAAATATTATCATATACTTTTCCTGAAAGCTCTTGAAGTATTCTTTCTATTTCAGCCTTTTCCTTTAGCATCAGTTCTTTTATTTCATTATTTAAGTTAACTAAGCTCATAGGTTCTATAAAGAGCGTTGCTCCAGATGAGCTTTGATCATGAACAAGACCTGGTACCGCTCCCTTGTGCTCTGCTTTTACAGGAAGCACATATCTATCTCCTCTAATGGTATATATGCTCTCTTGAAGATGGTCTGAATGTGCTCTCATAAGTGAATTTACTTTATCTCTTATAGAAGCATTTTTATCTTTTAAAGTTCTTCTTATATTATAAAGAGTTGAACTTGCCTTATCTGATATCTCTTCTTCCCCTATGATCGCATTAAATATTTCATCCTCGAGACTCTTAAGAGGTACAATTCCTTCGCAGATGCTTTCAATAACTCTGTAGCTTTCTTCTTCTTCCTTGTGAGATACATAATCTTTAAATCTTCTTGCACTTCTAAGAAGTGCTGCAATTCTTAAAAGCTGTCCTGGTAAAAGTACAGAACCCTTTTCAGCCCTATTTATACCTTCTCGTACATCATGTACTCCTTCAAAGGGAGGAGTGCCCTTTTTCGTTAAAAGCATCAATGCTTCATGAGTTTCCTCAAGATGCTCTTGAACTTCATATAAACTTTTATAAGGCTCTAATTTTTCGATTAAATCTTTACCTGCTCCAGTTACTGCATAATTCTTAATCATTTCTCTTATTTTATTAAATTCTAATACTCTAAGTGCTCTTTCGTTCATTTCTTAAAACCACCTTATTATTTACTCTACGCCTCTTCTAAAGTGTCCTCTTGTGTAATTTTCAAATTCTTCATTCCACTGCCTATCTTGAAGCGCCTTAACTATTTTTAGAGTTTCATCGTAACTTTCATCTGTAAAATCTATTCTCATACTATTTATATTTAACTTCTCTAATTCTTTAATATTAGATATTAAATTTAATGGAACAGAATTTAATATATAGCTTCTGCAAAATTTATCCGTATAAACTGGAAATTTATTTTCCAGTCTATCTATTAATTTAAAATTGCCTCTTTCACAGTAATTGTTGCACTGCTTAGAATCACACTTTCCACCATAAGTACTTCCTATAGGACAATATTCACTTACCATAACTTCTATTGTTCCATATACAAGCATTTGAAGCCCTGAGCTTATCCTTTTACTTAAAGAAGCTATTTCCTTTTTATTTAGTTCTACACTAATCAAACTTCCATTTATAATCTTATTAAAGAACTCTAGCGAGTAACTATTAAATATATTTAATTTATAATCTCCAATTATAGGAACAATACTATTAAATTTATTTATTATTCCAAGGTTAGCAGTTACAATTCCCTTTATATTTTTCAGGTTATCATTAATATATTTTTCTACATAATTAAATTCTTCTTTAATTATGTTTGGAGCCTTTAAATAAATATTTACCTCTTCTTTTAAAAGCCTCTCAATATTAAGTTTGCTGTTTCTTATGAAAGGATTAAATATTATGTCCCTTTCCCCAAGTTCTTTTAAAGCCTTTAACTGCTCTACAGTTGTTACATAAAACATTTTCTCTGGTACTTCAGCTTTTACACACTCATAACTTGGCTCTTTAAAACTTCTTTCATTAAGTTTTTTACTTTCATTATAGAAATTTATGATTTCATTATTTATTGCTTCTGTAAGTTTTCTTCTCACCTCATTAATAGAGGATACAGGTAAAAATCCCTCTTCAAACATATTAAATTTTACATTATTAAATTCAAAAGGGGTATCTCCTGTTTTACTTAAATTTTCTATAATTTTCTCATCAGCTAACGGTCTTTTTATCGCGTGTTGAACCTCTTCACCCTTTATTATAACTTCCTTATTATTTATATTAGCATATAGTGTTATTGGATTGCCAACCTTGAAATCTATACTAATATCTACAGATATTTTTCTTCTGTAATGATTTTTATAATATTCTTCATAACTTGCCATGAGCTCGTTATCTAAGGTTTTATATATTTCATCTCCTGAATTATAGTTTTGAGGTAAAAGCGTTACTATATCTCCTTTATAGGCCTTTTCTACTTCTTTACCCTTTACTATAATCTTATTTATAATAAATCCTTTATCTCCTATCCTTACACCATCTTTTATGGCTATATTTTGTTCAAGTTTTATGGATTTATTACTGCTTGCCTTTCCTAAAAAAACTCCAGTGTTTTTAGGGAAGGAATAAGACATCATATCCTTTCCTACATTCCCATAAAGATAGGCCTTTGAAAATCCTTCTCTATTAAATAACTGAAGAAGTTTATTATATTCTTCTTCAAATTTAAATTCTTCATTATTATATATACTATCTATTGCTCTTCTATAAATGCTTACTACCCCTGCTACATATTCCGGCCTTTTCATTCTTCCTTCTATTTTAAGTGAGGTTACACCACTATTTACTATATCTTTTATATCCTTTAAAGTACATATATCCTTAGGACTTAATAAATATCCTTGCTTGGTTTTTTCATTTCCTTCTTCTTCTAACTTATATGGAAGCCTGCAAGGTTGGGCACACCTTCCTCTATTTCCGCTCCTGCCTCCTATAAGGCTACTCATAAGACATTGGCCAGAATAACATATGCACAATGCTCCATGAACAAATATTTCAATATCAGCACCTAATTCATTTGAAATATGTGTTATTTCTTTTAAAGAAAGCTCCCTGGAAAGCACTATCCTCTTAAAATTATGTTTTTTAAGAAATTCTGCTCCCTCTAAATTATGTACTGTCATTTGAGTGGATGCATGCAGTTCCATTTCAGGGACATATTTATTTATTAAGCTTATAAGACCTAAATCTTGAATTATAAGCGCATCTACCCCAATATTATATAAAAACTTTACATATTCAAGTGCTTCTAAAACCTCATCTTCCTTAAGCAAAGTGTTTACTGTAACAAATACTCTAACTCCATATAAGTGGCAGTACTTTACTACCTTCTTCATATTTTCTTCATCAAAATTTGAGGCATAAGCTCTAGCTGAAAACTTACTTCCTCCTAGATATATAGCATCAGCCCCCGCCTGTACTGCAGCTACTAAACTATCCATGTCTCCTGCTGGAGCTAATAATTCTATTTTATTCATTTTCATCTCTCCCATTTGAAATCCTAAGGTTTATTATACAATAATTAACTATAGTAGTTAAGGATATTTTTATATAAGTTATTATTCCCCATGTAAATAATAACTTATATATAATAATTAATATAGTTTTTCAATAAAATAAATTAGCTATTAATCATCATATTAATAGCTAATTAGGAATTTTCTTTATTAATAGGAGGCAATATATAATACTTACAAGAAATAGGAATTGTTTTTATACAATAATTATTTAAATTATTTCTAAAGTGTATTCTTAAAAATGGGACAAGATATTTATCATTGTTTAGAGCTGAGCCATAGGTAATTACTTGCTCACTATCACTATCTGCAAATATAGTTAATCCTTTGTTAGATAAATTATTATTTATCCATTGTAAAACAATGGGAGTTATATTGATTTGTGAGTATATCTTATCTTTAGATGTTGAAAACACTATTCCTAATGAAGACTCATAATTAGGTCTATTATAATAATTTGTATAGGTGCTAAAGTCCTCCAAAAGAGGGTATACCCAGTAATAATTATCAGCTTCATATAATGAATTACCCGTTTTAAATAATACAATTTCAGCTGAATAAATTTCTATATTTGCTGGAATAAGCGGCAATTCGAAATGCAAATAACTTATATAATCATATTTTTTACTCTTACCTACAGTTATAATGTTACTTCTTATATTTTTTTTCACATAATTACTTAATACTGTTAGGCTTTTAGACGAAGGTATTTCTATTGATGGCAAATTAAACACCTCCCTTATTTAAGGTTTTTATTCGAGGTCTTGGAGTACAATAGTACTCCAAAACCGTTTTATATTAATATTATGGTGTTTCTACATAAAGATAGGATGCATATGCTTTTACGTCTACAGTATCTGTTTCTCCTACAGTTGGATCTATAGCAATATTAAAAACATCAGAACCTGTCCATGCGCCAGCGTTATACTGTCTAGAAGCAAAATAATGTTCTTTTGCTCCTCCATCTCTTGTAACAAGTGCGTCAACTAAAACATTTACTTTAAAAGTTACATCAAATGTTGTTGTAACTGTAGCAACTACTTCACTACCATCATTAATTTGGGTTATTACTGGGGCCTCATTATAATTAAAAGCCATAACTTTACATCTCCACTTTTCTAAATTTAAGAGTAACTTTCATTGTTACTCTCACTATAATATATGAATCTAGTTCTAACTTGTGATAACTTTATAACAATATTTATAAACTTTTATTATATAACAATGAAATTATATATAATTTACGTACAATCTTTTTTAAGTAACCATAAAGGCTGGTGACAAAATATATTTGTCACCAGCCTAGAACTTAGCTTAATTTGTAATTTATTAATTATACTTTTTAATTACTCTTCAAACTGTGAAAGTTTAATTCCTCTGTTTGGTGGCTGTAGTACACATATTGGTCCAGGTACTTGGCGTATATCACAAGGTTCAGTTCCAGCTTTTATTGCAGCATCTACTAAACCTGTTTGATAACATCCTTCTAGAACAAAATTAAATTCTCCTAGTGCATCTGGAGCTACTTCTGCATTGCTTAAATCATCCCATTTTATTCTTCTTACAGCTAAATTTAAAAGACAATCATTTAGTCCTGGTGCTGAAACTTCTATATCTAAATTTGCAGCTTGCTCTATTGGAACTTCTGTGCCATTTTTGGAAACCCTTAATACATTGTGATTTTCACAAAGTTCTAATTCCCAGTGGCTTATTTCAGGCATTGTAGGCCCTGTTTGTGTTACTATATAAGTCCAAGTTTGTTCAAATCTATTTTCAGCGGCATTAAACTCACATTCAGGTGAACCAGGTGCTAAAGCTATACTATAATTAAGTGCCATATTATCACTCCCATTTATTACTTATACTTATTATTTACTTCTAATGTATTATATTAATGTATTCACTTTTATGATACCTTTTAACAGTAAAATATTGAACATATTGTTAATACATTTAGTGTCAAAACTGATAATGTTTCATATTATTATATTAGATAGTTTCAATTAATCCTTAGGGGTGTGTGTATTGAATATAAACTTAAAAAATACTTCTTCTTGCATTGTATGCTCTGAACCTATAATCGTTAACCCCTGTGAAAGTTGTAAAAGTGTTGAACTTCATATAAAGATGCCTCCTTGCAAACCACATAAGCCCTGTAAATTTAATTACAAGGCAATAGTTATCTTAATATTTATTTTGCTTTTATATAAGTGCTGCTGCCCACCAAATTATAGGAACAGATGTTATAATCGTTAGTCGACATATACAATTAACATTTAACAAGTTAATTTATAAATTGCTGTACTTATAGTTTAAATACTATAAAATTTAAAATATTTAGGAGTGAATTTTTTATGGCAATAGTTTGTAGTGCACCAGTAACCGTTGAAAATTGTGATCTGTGTGTTAATATACCAATAGTTCAAACCTTAACTGTAAATTCAGCCACTTTAATAACTGTTACTGCAACTGTAACAGATATCTGTGTAGGAAGAACATTATCTGTAGGAGCTATTCTTTGTGAAATAACAGGCGAAGGCGAAGAAGAAGAACGTAATGTAATTGCTACCCAAGTTATCGCAGAACCAGTATTAGCACCTGATGATGATCCTGAAGCAGTATGTACAGATGTAACAAGAACATTTGCTTTCTTAGTTCCAACCATTTGTGATCCAGAAGAAGACCCTAGAGTATTTGTAGCTGCAGTTGTTGCTCATTATATACTAGAACCTGGATGCCCATGTCCTTGTGAACTAATAGATAATGGCGAAGGCTAAAGCTTATTATAATAATCTTAACTTATTAAAAATATAAGGTATCTTTCAGGTATTAGAAACTAGTTACACACCAGATATAGAGAAACTTTGCACATGCAAAGTTTCTCTTAAACCTTTTTCTGGAGATTTTATCACAATACATAAATAATTTTTTACTTTTTATTTTATCCTTAAGTAACTTTCATATAAATCTTTAGCCACCCTTTCCCAATTGTAATTTTCTATTATGTGGTTTCTTAATTTCTTATCTTTTTTCTTTTTCATTCCAATTTGTAATCCTTGTACTATACTATCTAGATCATAAGGACTACAGTAATCTATCATATCATTAAAATATTCTATAGAACTCCCCTCATGTGTACAAAGCATATTACAACCAGTTACAGCTGCTTCAAGAGAATATATTGGAACGATTTCTACAAAAGATGAATTTACGTATAATTTTGCAAACTTATAAGCATTATACCTATCGTATTCATCCATGTCTCCTAAATACAGTACATTTTTAAATGTCGTAATTTTATTCAAATATTCCTTATCTCTTACACTTCCCGTAAGAACAAGCTTCATCTCTAACTTATCACATGCTTCTGCAAGAGCAATTTGATTATTTTTTTTACTTATTCTTCCCGCAGATAATACGTAATTATCCAAATTGTATCTTTCCTTAAAATTATAAAGAGGAATTTCGTCCCCTGGTACCTCTACTCCACCATGTATTATATTACATGGTATAGATTTTCCAAATTCCCCTTTTATAAATTCTTCTTCCATTAAACTACTTGGAAAAACCATCTTGCATCCTTTTAATATCTTTTGCCTATATATTTTACTTCTATCCCATAATTTAATTCCTTCTAAATCATTAATATAATTATAATACTGATTTTGATCCCAGTATAACGGTGTAATAACTATATTTTTCTTATAGTATCTTGCAATTTTATAGTGCTTATATGTCTCTCCCATAATTTTAAGATTAAATAAATGTACTATATCATAACTCGAATAATCTTCTATTTGACCATAGTTAATATCTACCTCTATACCTATCTTCTTTAAATATTTTTTTATCTTTAAAGCCTGCATAGAGTCTTCCCCTAGGTTTCTATAATAATCACTTCTCATGCAGAACAAAACTTTCATAAAAATATCCCCCTCGTAATTTATATACTTATTTATCTTTTCAAGGTTATAAACTTTATATTTCCTTAAGGTATTATTATGCAGATAAAATGATGAATATGAAAAAGAAATTCAGCTTAAGCCGAATTTCTACATCTTAAAAAATAAATTGCTACATTTTCCTAGTTCTATTCTACCTGAATATATTTATACCTTTTATCTTCTTTAACTCTCTCATATATTCCTCTTATAGTAATATTGTACTGTTTAGCCTGCTCCTTTATTATATCAAATTGATTTTCACTACATTTTATTGATTTAGTGCACCCCTTAGAAAGCCTACAAGGAGTAGACATAAATTCTACTTTAACTCCAAGTTCAATTAGTTTCTTATATAAAAATGCAGCCCTATTGCTAGATGCAATAATCACAATAAATTTTCTATCATCAGATTCCATACAAAACTCACTCCTACTACTAAAGTAAATAATAATAAATAGATACTAAGGAATACTCTATATATCTTTAATTACTATTTCTTAATAGCAGTATATGATGATATCTTACAAAGGTACTATAAAAGGAAATTGCGACGTTTTTAATGTGAACTACTGAAGGAAGAAATTCAGCTAACTGAATTTCTAAAACATTTTAGGTCTTAGCACACAAAGATCTTTTAGAGCGGCAGCTCTGGAGGGTACAAGAATTTGTACGAGCGAATGGCTTTCTTAAATGCAGAACCCATACGGAAGATTTAACATTAAAAACATCGTACTATTTCTACACATTGCCTTTATATACTTCTTGTATCGCCTTCACTACTTCTTCCATTTCCTCATAGGTATTAAAATAACCTGGGCTGAGCCTCACAGTACCAGTTTTAGATGTACCTATTATAGGATGTATAAGTGCAGCGCAATGGTATCCTGTTCGTACTGCAATACCCTTTTTATTTAATAAATACCCAACTTCTGAACTGTCCATGTTATCTATATTTATAGAAATAACTGCAGATCTTTTTTCTGTGAATTCCGATCCGTATATTTTTACATAGGGCATCTTTTTAAATTCCTCTAAAAGATATTGTATAAGCCCCTCTTCATGTTTTTGAATATTTCTTCTTCCGATTTTCTGGATAAACTTAACCCCTTCACATAACCCTGCAATTCCAGGAACATTAAGAGTTCCACTTTCAAATTTGTCCGGTAAAAAATCTGGCTGAGTCATAGATATAGAGTTACTTCCTGTTCCGCCTTCCTTAAAATTAGTCATAGATATACCATCTCTTATAAATAATCCACCGGTGCCTTGAGGGCCCATCAGCCCCTTATGACCTGGAAAAGCCAGCAAGTCTATATTATATTTTTCTACATCAATATTAATAGTTCCAGCACTTTGAGAGGCATCTACCATAAATAATATGCCTGCATCTCTTGCAATCTTTCCAATAGTATTTATATATTGCAGAGTTCCTAATACATTTGAAGCATGATTTACAACTATAAGCTTTGTATTTTTTTGTATTTCTTTTTTCAAATTGTTTATATTTAACTTTCCATAATTGTCTACTGCGAGCAATGTTACTTTAACACCCTTTTTACTTAAGCTATTTAGTGGTCTTAAAACTGAATTATGCTCTATTACAGTACTTATGACATGATCTCCAGGTTTTAACACTCCTTTTATTCCTATATTTAATCCTTCAGTTGCATTACTTGTAAATATCATATTAAAGGAACTCGTTATATTAAAAAAATCGCTTAGTGTTTCTCTTGTTTCAGATACCTTGGTTGAAGACTCTAATGCCATAGTATGTGTACTTCGTCCTGGATTTGCTGCATAGTTTCTCATGCAGTTTAATGTTTCATTATAAACCTCTTCTGGTTTTGGAAAAGAGGTCGCTGCATTATCTATATAAATGCTCATACTCATCCTCAACTTTCATAAATAATATACTCTAATAAAATATATTATTTTTGAATAGCTAATATGTGATAAATTTAGATATAAAAAAATAAGTACCTTAAAGGTACTTATTTTTTTATTGTTACTTCTTTACTTACAAACGGGTAACTTTGTCTCTTTGCCTTAGCAAGTTCAACTTGAGCTTCAATTAATCTGTTCTGAAGGTCAATTGTTTTATACTTATGAGACTGCATTTGAAACTTATATTCTTTACATTCAGCTTTAAGTATATTATTTTCCTCCATGAATTTTTTACAGGTTTCTTGAAGTATTTCTCTTTCTTTTGTAATATTTTCAATTTCTTTTACTGTTACTTCTAATTCCTTTTCCTTAACTTCTAACTGTTCTTTATACTTAGGTTCTTCTAAGACAACTGTGAGTTCTTCTACATAAGCCTCTAGCTGTGAAATCTTTTGTTTGAGTATATCAATTTCTTGTTTATGGTTTTTTTCTTCTTCTTCTTTTTTCTTAACTATTTCGAAAGCTTCATGAACTTCTTCCTGCTTTTTTAAATACTCATCTACTGTATTTATAGCAGTAAGTATAGATGCAGAAGATGTACTCAATTTAGGATTACTTTCTATAAGCTCCCTAACCTTTCTATCCACATAACCAGCAACTTTATGTAAATATTCTTCTCTTTCATCACCCTTTAAGTTGTACTCTACTCCATTTATCCTAACAGTTACTATGTTCATGTAAACACCTCTCAGATAAATCATATATTATTATATCTATTTTAACACAAATTAACTATGGTTAAAATATCAATTTGTAGGATTTATCTAAGTTGTGCTCCTAGCCTATTTTCAAGAGTTCTTACAATTTTATCATGAACCTTATTTACCTCTTCATCAGTTAAAGTTTTATTTTCTAATCTATAAAGAATAGAGTAAGCTATACTCTTTTTACCATCAGGTATTTGTTTACCTTTATAAACATCAAATAATTTAACCTTTTCTACCATCTTTCCACCTTGCTTTAAGATGATATCCTCTATTTCTTGCACTAATATAGCATCGTCTACCAAAAGAGCCATATCTCTTGTTACTGCTGGGAATTTAGGAAGTACTTTATATACCTTATTTAAATTTGCATTTGCAAATAATACATCCATATTTAGTTCTGCTATGTAGCATCTTGCTTCTATACCATAGTTTTCAGCTACATCAGGGTGAACTTCCCCTAAAGTTCCTAAAAGCTCTTTTCTTATATTAACACAAGCTGTCTTTCCAGGATGGAATGTTGGGTTTTCACTTTCACGTGCAAAACTAAGTTTTTCTACTCCTAAATGCTCTGCTATATTTTCTACTACACCTTTTAAGTTTAAATAATCAACATCTCCATATAATCCTATAGTTAGAACATTTCTTTCTTCTGGAACTTCATTTTCATTTTCTTTAGACATATATACCTTACCTATTTCAAAAAGCCTTGCTTCTTCATTGTTTCTTGAATAATTTCTAGCTAACGCTTCCATCATAGAAGGAATTGTAGTAGTTCTCATTATGCTATAATCTTCACCTAATGGGTTTCTTATCTTTATGGCATTTCTAAGTTCATTGTCTTCAGATATTTTTATCTTATCAAATACCTTAGGACTTACAAATGAGTAACTTATAGATTGATTTAATCCGCTTCCCATTAAGGCTGCTATTACCTCATCTTCTAAATGCTGCTTCTTGCTCTTTCCTCCTCTTTCACTTACACTTCTTATAAGCGTTGTAGGAATATTATTATATCCATAAATTCTTGCTATTTCTTCTGCTACATCTTCTTTTATATTTACATCAGATCTAAAAGTTGGAACATTTATGTGGAGTGTATCTTCGTTTACTTCAGTAAATAAATCTAATCTATCAAGATAAATCTTCATTTCTTCTTTTGATAAATTTGTTCCTAGAAAATCATTTATCCATTTTGAACTTATCTCCAATGTATGTGATTCTAACTTTTCTTCATATATATCTATGGTTCCTTGCATAACTTCCCCTGCATTTAATTTTTCCACTAAATGACAAGCTCTGTTCATGGCAATTTCTACTAAATTAGGATCTAAGTCCTTTTCAAATTTTGCTGATGCTTCAGTTCTAAGGCCTAGTTTTTGAGAAGATACCCTTATATTTGTACCATCAAAATTAGCACATTCAAATATTATTGCAGTAGTATCTTCTTTAACTTCTGAATTAAGTCCGCCCATTATTCCTGCAAGTCCTATGTTTCTTTCTCCGTCTTTTATACAAAGTACATCTTGATTTAATGTTCTTTCAGTTTCGTCAAGAGTCACAAACTTTTCTCCATCTTCAGCTCTTTCAACTACTATTCTACCTGAAGTTATTTGCCTACAGTCAAAAGCATGCATTGGCTGACCAAGTTCAAGCATTACAAAATTTGTTATATCTACTATATTATTTATAGGTCTTACCCCTGCATCTATAAGTCTTTCCTGCATCCAAGAAGGAGACTCTGCTATCTTAATATTTTTAACTCCTCGAGCCATATATCTTCTACATAATTTATCTTTTACTTCTACCTTTAATGAATCTTTTATATTGTCATTACATTTTACACTATATGTTGTTTCAGGCATAGTGTATGTTGTATTCATAGTAGCAGCTGTTTCCCTTGCAATTCCAACAACACTTAAACAATCTGGTCTATTTGAAGTTATTTCAAAATCAATTACTGCATTATTTAATCCTAAAACTTCTTTGATGTCTTTTCCGATAGGAGTATTCTCTGGTAATATCATAAGCCCATGTACGTGTTCTTCTGAAGCTATACCTAATTCTTCTTCTGAGCACATCATTCCATTGGAAACTATTCCTCTAAGCTTTCCTTTTTTTATCTTTAATCCATTAGGAAGCAGTGAACCATGTAATGCAACAGGAACTATATCCTGTTCCTTCATGTTGTTTGCTCCAGTAACTATTTGCACAGGTTCTTCTAATCCTACATTTAACTGACACACCACAAGCTTTTCTGCATCAGGATGAGGTTTTATCTCAAGTATTTTTCCTGTTACTACATTTTGTATTTCATCTCCCGAAGTTATAACTTCTTCTACTTTGGAACCTGAAAGCGTTAATGCATCTCCAAGCTCATCTGGTGAAATATCTATATTAACATAATCTTTAAGCCATTTAACTGGTACTTTCATTTTTATTCCTCCTTAAGTGATTTTAAAATTTGCTAAAATATCTCTATTAAAATTGATTTAAAAATCTCATATCACTTTCATATAAAAGTCTTATATCATCTATTGCATACTTCATCATTACCATTCTATCTACACCAAATCCAAATGCAAATCCTGAATACACTTCAGGGTCAATTCCACAGTTTCTTAAAACTTGTGGATGAACCATTCCACAACCTAATATCTCTATCCATCCGCTTCCCTTACAAACCTTACAACCATCTCCATTACATACAAAGCAAGTAGCATCCATTTCAGCAGAAGGTTCAGTAAATGGGAAATGGTGAGGTCTAAATTTAGTTACAACCTTATCACCAAACATTTTTTTTGCAAAAAGGTCTAGTGTTCCTTTTAAATCTGCAAAGGTTATTCCTTTATCTATTACAAGACCTTCCATTTGATAAAATATAGGTGAATGAGTAGCGTCTACAGCATCAGAACGATAAACCTTTCCTGGTGCAATCATCTTTATAGGAGGTTCTTGTTTTTCCATTGTTCTTATTTGTATAGGTGATGTTTGAGTTCTTAGAACCAAGCTGTCATTTATATAAAATGTGTCTTGTTCTCCTCTTGCTGGGTGATTTTTAGGAATATTTAAAGCTTCGAAGTTATAGTAGTCAAGTTCTACTTCTGGCCCCTCCTCTATAGTAAATCCCATAGAAATAAATATTTCTTTCATGCTTTCCAGCGTTAAATCAAGAGGATGTCTTTTACCTAAAAACTGTTTCTTTCCTGGCATTGATATATCAATAGTTTCATTTTGTAGACGATTTGTCTTTTCCTTTTCTTTTATAACTTTATATGTATCTTCTATAAGCTCTTCTATACTACTTCTTACTTCATTTGCAACTTTACCTACAATAGGTCTTTCCTCAGCACTTAAGGCACCCATTCCTCTAAGTATTTGAGTAAGCTCCCCTTTTTTTCCAAGATATTTTACTCTTATGCTTTCCAATTCTTGAGCTTCATGAACTTTTTTCAGTTCTTCTATAGCATTATCTCTTATTAAATTTAATTTTTCTTGCATTTTATTAATACTCCTTTCTCTATATAAGTTTTAAGACATATAAAAAAAGCCCCTCCCCATGAAGGGACGAACTTTATATCCGCGGTACCACCCTAATTGACTTAATGTCCAGCTTAAAATTATAACGGCTTAGCCGCTAACTGCTACTATAAGTTCACAGTTAGAACTCAGAAGTGAACTTCAATATAAATATCAATAAAAGGGCTTTCAGTCTATGACCCCTTCTCCCTGAAGTGGACTTATATTTACTCTCTTCTTCATAGTTTCAGTATTTTATTATAACATCTTAATTCTAAATTTTACTTATTTTAAATTGAATTGTCAACCTTTTTTAAGTTTTGTCTCACTCTTTCAAACATCATAATTGATGCTGCTACTGCTACATTTAATGATTCAGCTTTACCAGGCATAGGTATTTTAAACTTTTCATCACTTAACTTTAGTATTTCATCACTTATACCGCTGCCTTCATTACCAACACAAATTATAATGTTTTTATTTAAATTTATGTCATAAAAATCATGGCTTTCTTCTAAAGAACTTACTAAGATTTTGAAGCCATTATTCTGTAAAGTTTTAGTTATAGAGAGATCAGTATCCTCTATTATTGGAATGTGAAATATTGAACCCATAGTAGACCTTAAAGTCTTATCGTTATATACATCAACAGTTCCTTTGGTTAAAATTACTCCTAGTGCTCCAGCTGCATGAGCACTTCTTATTATAGTTCCCATATTCCCTGGATCCTGAACCTTGTCTGCTAATATATAAAATCCATCTGTGGCTTTTATTTCAGTATTCTTATATCTTGCTATAGCCAGTATACCTTGAGGATTTTCAGTATTACTTATAGTTTTAAAAAGTTTATCTTCTACAGAATATATCTTTGTATACTCCTTTATATTATATTGAAAATCATATTTATAAAACTTTTCTAAAGCTTCTTCTGCTATAAATAATTCTTCAATATAAAAATTTGATTTTAGTGCTTCTTCTACAAATCTAAAACCTTCTACCAAAAATTTTTTATTGATAGTTCTATGCTTTTTTTCTTTAAGCTTCCTTACTTCCTTAATAGATGAATTATCTTTACTAGTTATCTTTTCCAAAAATACTCCACCTTTTTCTTATTTGCTATTTCCAATTTGGTTTTCTAATTTATTCAGCTCATCTGCACAGCCGATTGCAACTATTACGTCTCCAGCTTCTAACTTATCATCTGCCATAGGAGATACATTAATATCATTATCCTTTTTTACAGCAACTATATTTATTCCAAAATTAGCTCTTAAATTTAACTCTTGAAGAGTTTTTCCTTGCCATGCCTTTGGATTTGCTATTTCAGCTATGCTGTAATCTGGTGATAATTCTATATAGTCTAATATATTTGAAGATACTAAGTTATGAGCTACTCTGACTCCCATATCCCTTTCAGGAAGAACAACTCTATCTGCACCTATTTTGTAAAGTACCTTTGCATGAATCTCACTATTTGCCTTTGCTATTATAAGATCTACACCTAATTCTTTTAGCAATAAGGTCACCATAACACTAGATTGTAAATCCGAGCCTATGGTTACTACAGCTACATCAAAATTTCTTATTCCAAGAGATCTTAAAGTATTTTCATCTGTAGCATCTGCCTGCACAGAATGAGTAACACTATCCGATATATTTTGTACTGTTTCCTCATCTACATCTATTGCTAAAACATCATTACCTAGCGAATATAGTGTCTTAGCCACTGAAGTTCCAAATCTACCTAAACCTATAACAACAAACTGTTTCTTTGCCATAATAACACTCCTTATCCTACTAGTATCTTATCTTCAGGATATTTTATTTTATTTGAATTTACTCTATTAGCTAGAGCAAGAAATACAGTAAGTGGGCCTAACCTTCCACAATACATTGTAAATCCAACAACTATCTTTCCTGCAAAGGATAATTCAGTTGTAAGTCCTAATGACATACCTACTGTACCAAAGGCTGATGTTGCTTCATATAATATATACTCAAGCGATGCACTTGGTTCAGTTAAAGAAAGTAACATAATAACTGTTATTACCAATGCCAATGCAATGATAGTAATTGATAAAGACTTATAAACAGTATCCTTTGCTAATCTCTTCTTGTATATTTCAGTATCTTCTCTGCCTTTTACAATACTAATCACAGTCATAGCCAAAACTCCTGCAGTAGTTATTTTAATACCTCCAGCAGTAGATCCTGGCGCTCCACCTATAAACATTAAAATAATAGTTAAAAATACTCCTGCATTAGTCATATCACTGGTAGAAATAGAATTAAATCCAGCAGTTCTTGGCGTTACAGCTGCAAAAAATGAAGATAAAATTTTTCCCTTAAAGGACATATTCTTCATAGTTCCCGGATTATTGCTTTCAAATATAAACATAAGTACAGTTCCAGTAACTAGTAAAAAAGCAGTAACTGAAAGAGCTACTTTTGAATGAAGTGATAGCTTTCTTAATCCTTTAAAATTATAAATTTCTTGCCATACATAGAATCCTAGTCCACCTATTATTATAAGAATGCCTATTGTTATAATTATAACAGTGTTATCTGCGTAAGGAGTAAGACTTCTGAACTCTCCCATAAGATCAAATCCTGCATTACAAAAGGCTGAAATAGAATGAAAAACACTATAATATATTCCTTTTACAAGTCCAAACTCAGGTATAAATTGAGTTGATAATAATAATGCTCCAGCTAGCTGTATTGAAAATGTAAAAATCAATACATACTTAACCATTTTCACTAATCCCTGAAGTGAAAACGAATTAAGAGCCTCTTGCATAACTAATCTTTCTTTTAAGGTAATTCGTTTTCCTAACAAAAGAGCTATTAATGTAGCAAAGGACATAAATCCTAATCCACCTATTTCAATCAAAAACATTATTACGGTTTTGCCAAAATAGCTCCAATGAGTTCCTGTATCTACTGTTACAAGTCCCGTTACACACGTAGCTGAAGTAGAAATAAAAAGACAATCTACGAATGGAGTCCTGCTCCTATCCTGGGAGGCTATAGGTAAATTTAATAAAATTGCCCCTATCAATATAACCGTTGCAAAACCTACTACTAAGATTTGCACCGTGGTAAGTTTAAAGTACTTCCCTATACTAATTTTCATTTTAAGCACCTCATGATTACTATAATTCCATGGCATTAACAATTATTATAGCATTGGCATACAAATTGTCAAACTTATGTAGATAATATTTATATAAATAATTCCGTAAAATTTAAAAAATGCAGCTTTTAAAGCTGCATTTTTTATTAAGCGTTAAGCTGTTTTTTTACTACTTCTACTAATTCTGCAAATGCCTTTGGATCATTTATAGCTATTTCAGAAAGCATCTTTCTGTTTATATCTATTCCTGAAAGCTTCATTCCATTCATGAATCTTGAATAAGAAAGACCATTCATTCTTGTTGCTGCATTAATTCTAGCTATCCATAGTTTTCTAAAGTCTCTTTTTCTTAACTTTCTTCCTACGTAAGCATTTCTTAATGCTCTTATAACTGATTCATTAGCTGTTTTGAATAACTTGCTTTTTGCTCCATAGTAACCTTTTGCAAGTTTTAACACTTTTTTATGATATTTACGAGCGTTCATAGCTCTTTTAACTCTTGCCATTTAATAAACCTCCTTCTAGCCTACCTATTATAGGTATGGTAATAATTTCTTCATTACTTTTTCCTGTGTTTCAGACACATATGCTGTCTGTCTTAAATTTCTTTTTGTCTTTGCACTCTTTTTAGTTAGGATATGGCTCTTGAAAGCCTTAGCTCTCTTTAGTTTTCCTGTTCCTGTAAGCTTAAATCTCTTTGCAGCAGCTTTTTTTGATTTCATTTTTGGCATAATCTTTTCCTCCTCTCAATATCAAGCCCTTTTAGGAGCTAAAATCATTGTCATATTTTTTCCTTCTAATTTAGCTGGCTTTTCAACTATACACACACCTTCAAGTTTTGTCAAAAATAAATCTAATATTTTTTTACCTAAATGTGAATATTCAGCTTCTCGCCCTCTAAATCTAACAGTTACTTTAACTTTATCTTCTGCAAGTAAAAATTTCCTTGCATTGTTAGCCTTAATTTCAATATCATGTTCCTCTATACTTGGGCTTAATCTAACTTCTTTAATGTTAACAACTTTTTGATTTTTCTTAGCCTCTTTGTCTTTTTTAGCCTGCTCATAAATGAATTTTCCATAATTCATTATCCTACAAACAGGAGGTTTAGCAGTAGGAGCTATCATTACTAAATCTAGTTCCTTCTCTTCTGCAATTTTCAGGGCCTCAGAGGAACTCAATATTCCCAATTGGTCGCCATTATCGCCAATTACTCTTAGCTCTTTTTCCCTTATATCTTCATTCATAAGGTAATCTTTACTAATAACATTCACCTCCCAAGAGAAATAAACATCAAATAAATGATTATTTTATGTATTAAAAAAAGGACGGCAAATGCCGTCCTTTTATATGCAACAAAATAAAAATTGCTATCCATATAACCCTACTAGCGATGCTGTAAGGTGAGAAACGGCTGGTTTCTTCTTAACACAACAAATTTTACTATAATATTATCTACTTGTCAACAAGTTTTTTATAAAGTGCATCCTTCAGTTGATTTACTTTTGATTTCTTCTTCTATCTTAGCTATGAAATCATTCAATTCCATTGCTCCTAAATCTCCGCCTTTTCTTGTTCTTAAGGCTATTTTTCCTGCTTGCATTTCCTTATCTCCTATTACAATCATATAAGGAATTTTTTGAAGCTGTGCTTCTCTTATCTTGTATCCTATTTTTTCATTCCTGTCATCTAATTCCACTCTTAATCCTCTTTCTTTAAGAGTTTCAACTATGTTTTTAGCATAATCCTTTTGTGAATCTGTTATATTTAATACTCTAATCTGTACTGGTGCAAGCCAAGTTGGGAATGCTCCCGCATAGTTTTCTATAAGTATTCCTATAAATCTTTCTATACTTCCAAATACAACTCTGTGGACCATAACTGGTCTATGTTTTTCCCCATCTGCTCCTACATAAGTTAAATCAAATCTTTCTGGCATTTGGAAATCAAGCTGTATAGTACCGCACTGCCATGTTCTTCCCAAACAGTCTTTCAAGTGGAAATCTATTTTAGGGCCATAGAATGCTCCATCCCCTTCATTTACCTTATAGCTTAATCCTGCGGCATTTAAAGCTTCTGCAAGTCCATTTGTAGCTGCTTCCCAATCTTCTTCACTACCCATTGAGTCCTCTGGTCTTGTAGATAATTCAACAAAATACTCAAAACCAAAGCTCTTATAAAATCCATCTATTAATTTAATTACATTTAATATTTCGTCCTTTATTTGCTCTCTAGTCAAAAAGATATGAGCATCATCTTGAGTAAAGTATCTTACTCTCATAAGACCATGTAAAGCTCCAGATAATTCATGTCTGTGAACCATTCCTAGTTCACCAAGTCTAAGTGGAAATTCCTTATAAGAATGCATTGCGCTCTTATAAACAAGTATTGATCCTGGACAATTCATTGGTTTTACAGCAAAATCTTCTCCATCTATTTGTGTAAAGTACATATTATCCTTATAGTGATCCCAGTGACCTGACTGATGCCATAATTTTTCATTTAATATAATAGGAGTTCTTATTTCTTGATATCCTGCTTTAGTATGTGTTTCTCTCCAGTAATTTTCAAGAAGATTTCTAACTACCATTCCCTTAGGATGGAAAAATGGGAATCCTGGACCTTCTTCATGTAGGCTGAATAAGTCTAATTCCTTACCTAGTTTTCTATGATCTCTCTTTTTAGCTTCTTCTAACATATGTAGGTATTCTTCTAATTCACTCTTTTTAGTGAATGCTGTTCCGTATATTCTTTGAAGCATTTTATTTTTTTCGTCGCCTCTCCAATAAGCTCCTGCTACTGAAAGAAGTTTCATTGCCTTAACCTTTCCTGTAGATGGCACATGAGGGCCTGCACATAGGTCTGTAAAATCTCCCTGCTTATAAAAAGATATAACCGCATCCTCTGGAAGATCTTGAATTAATTCAACCTTATATAATTCATTATTTTCCTTCATTAATTTTATAGCATCTTCTCTTGAAAGTTCGAATTTTTCTAATGCATAATCTTCTTTTATTATATTTTGGATTTCTTTTTCTATCTTATCGAACATTTCTGGAGTAAAAGTAAAATCGGCGTCAAAATCATAGTAAAAACCTGTATCTATAGCAGGTCCTATTGCTAATTTTACTTCTGGGTAAAGTCTCTTCACTGCTTGAGCAAGTATATGTGAAGCAGTGTGTCTTAATGTTAATTTACCACCTTCATCTTCAAATGTTAATATTTCAAGAGAGCAGTCGTTATGTATTTCTGTCATTAACTCACTAGCCTCACCATTTATTTTTGCTCCTAATGCTTTTTTGTAAAGGGCAGGGCTTATCTTCATAGCTATATCCGCTACCTTAGTTCCCTTTTCAACCTCTAAAACTTTTCCATCTTTTAAAGTTACCTTAATCATAATATCCTCCTTATTTAATTTAAATATATTGCAAAAAATAAAAAATCCCCCCATACACTGGGACGATTTATAACCGTGGTTCCACCCAAATTAATAATATATATAATATATTATCTTCTTTGAACCCTTAACGCAGGCAACGGTAATACTTACTAAATTTCAGTATACAGCTCTAAGGTGGTTTTCAACAACATTATTAAGAAAATCTTTCAGCCCGTGGATTTTCCTCTCTAGTAATAATTTAATTGCTTACTCTTCCTTTTCATTGCTTTTTTTAATTATATTATTAACATTAAATTCTGTCAATAAAAACTATGACTTTTACAACGGACTTTTTCTTTTTATTTTATTGCACATCTTACACTCACTACAAAATTCCACCTTTTGAAGAAACACCTTACTTATGGTGCTTATTATTTCTTGATTAAAAGAATTTTCCGAACAATGTATGACTATTTTTTCCGGACAATAAGTTATTAAATTACTTATAAGCATATCTTCAAAATTCACACCATTTAAAACTTCAGTACTTATTTTGCTTTTATGTATATCAGCCATAAAACTTTCTGTTATATCATTGCCATCTTTATCTCTAAGTATATATCTTCCCTCGATATCTATAATTATATTTAATTCATCTATTCTACTTTCTTGTATGTTCACGAAGTACTGAAGTAACTTTATAAATTCATCATATTCCTTTTCAACCATATGGTCTTCTACTATTTTTTCAAGTATGCCTTCTAAATACATCTCCAATTCCTTCATCCTAAACATTACAAATCCATTTATATTTATTTCGTTATTTTCTTTTACACAATCTATTATCTTATCTATCATTTCATTTTTTCTATTTAAATAAAATATATTCTTATCATCTATTAAAAAAGTTTCGTTATTAAATATTTCTACACTTTTATTTTTTATCTCTATTATTTCTTCATCAGTAAGAAAAAAATAATTCTCTGCTAAAAAATCTACAAGATTTTTTTTAAAAAATTCTTTTACAACTTCCCTATATAATATATTAGCTATATATAAATTAAAGATTTGAAAATACTTTTCATTAAACTTTTCCTTAGCAAAATATATTTTAAGAAAGTGAGTGCTTTCATGTATGCTTTCCCATATTCCAACTTCTATTTCTTTATTTTTAAAATATTCTTTTAAGCTATTAACACTATCTATAATATCTTCTACTTCATTTTCATATACCAATGTAAAGTGCTCCATACTATTCTCACTCCTTTCTAGGATAGTATATGTGAAATTTAAAAGTGTATACATAGCATGCTTGAACATATTTCCCAGGAAATTTGACAAAAATAGCATAACTAACTTAATATGTAATATGGGTGAGAAATATGAAATATGCATTAGTAGATTATAAAATAAATCTTGTAGAAAAAAGCAATTTAGAAAAACTAGGATGCAAAGTATTAACTTGTCCTCCTTACGAAAAACTATATACGGCTGTATGCGGCCATCCTGATATGCTTATTCATATAATAGATAAGGAAAGCATATTAGTACACAAAGATATGCCTACTGATTTTGTCGAATTGCTGAAATCTTTAAATTTCAATGTGTTAAAATCTAACTCATCAATTTCTGATAAATACCCTTACGATATTACACTAAATGCGGTTAACTTATCAAAATTATTTATGCATTACTTAAAATACACTGATGAAACATTGCTTAATAAAGTAAAAGATAAAATTTTAATAAATGTAAAACAAGGCTATACTAAATGCTCCACTGCTATAGTTTCTGAAAGAGCACTAATAACTAGTGATAAAAGCATAGCTAACTCTCTTAAGAGCACCGATATTGATGTGCTTTTATTACCTCCAGGTGATATTGAACTTCCTGGGCTTGACTATGGCTTTATAGGAGGATGTTGCGGCAAAATAGATGATAATACCTTAGCCTTTTATGGGGACTTGTCTTATTACGCTTATGGCAAAGAAGTGCTATCATTTCTAGAAAAATATAATGTGAGACCTGTTTATTTAAGAAATGGAAAACTTATTGATAGAGGAAGCATCTTTGTAGTTGAGTGCCACTCACATGGCAAGTGGCAAGTTACAGATTAACAATCTGTTTATAACTTGCCACTTGCCACGTGGGTGGCACGAAAAAAAGCTTCTAGAGATTCTAGAAGCTTTTTTGTTATGGAGGCGCCACCCAGATTTGAACTGGGGAATAGAGGTTTTGCAGACCTCTGCCTTACCACTTGGCTATAGCGCCATATAAAATTGGAGCGGAAGACGAGATTCGAACTCGCGACGTTCACCTTGGCAAGGTGACGCTCTACCACTGAGCCACTCCCGCATTGTGGTGGCTGGACCAGGAATCGAACCAGGGACACGAGGATTTTCAGTCCTCTGCTCTACCGACTGAGCTATCCAGCCATTTGGCGACCCAGAAGGGACTCGAACCCTCGACCTCCGGCGTGACAGGCCGGCACTCTAACCAACTGAGCCACTGGGCCGCAGTATCATGGTGGGAACAACAGGGATCGAACCTGTGACCCTCTGCTTGTAAGGCAGATGCTCTCCCAGCTGAGCTATGCTCCCATAAATACTTGCGTGTCGTTTAAGACAATTATTATTATATAAGCTGATATGACTTTTGTCAACAAAAAAATTAAACTTTTTTATATTTTTATAGAAACTTTCGCCAAAGCGAAATTTCTTCCTTCAGCAGTATGCATGAAGATACTTTTAATATTGAATATAAGTATGAGATTTACATTGTAGAAAACATTGAGCAAGCGAAAAGTAGAAACATCTCTCTTTTCTGAGATGTACTGATTTATAACGAAATCAAAGAATTTCTATAAATCATGCAGCTCTTTATTTGTGTAGCAACCCGTTTTCCTAAATGTAAATCTCATACGTGAGGTTCAGTATTAAAAAACGTGGTAATTTACTCTTCTCTAATATCTACAAAAAATTCAGTGTTGTGTATACTTGCCTCTTCTAGCGTATGCATATCATTCATTATACATAAAGCAGATTCTATTACTAAAAACTCTATAGGACATCCTGAACCTTCTCCCAACCTCATATCTAAACCTAAATTTGCCTTAAGACCTATTTCATTCATTACACAAGTTGCACCTGGTTCTGCTGGGATATGAGACGGAAACATAAAATCTTTTACATTGGGATTTAACTTATAAGCACACAATGCAGCTGCTGAAGATATAACCCCATCTATTACAATGGGTACTCTATTTTTGGCTGCACCTAGAAAGCATCCACATAATCCTGCTATATCAAAACCACCTACTTTTGATAAAACATCTATAGCATCACTTTTATCAGGATTATTTAATTCAATAGCCCTTTTTATTACATTTTTTTTGTTTACAAATTGTTCCTCTGTAAGCCCAGCACCTTTACCTACTATTAAATCAGAATCTATTCCAGACAGTACGCTTATAACTGCCGCACTAGTGGCAGTATTACCCATTCCTGCCTCTCCAGTACCAAATAAATCATATCCCTCACTTACATATTTATCTACCATTTCTATTCCTACTTCAATGGCTCTTATAGCTTCTTCTCTTGACATAGCCGCTTCTTTTGCCATGTTTTTAGTTCCATAAGCTATTTTTTTATTTATTATCTTAGGGTTATTAAAGTTTGCATTCACACCTATATCTACTACGCATACATCTGCTTTAGCATAATTAGATAAGACACCTATACCTGTAACACCTTTAGTATAATTATCTGTAATAATAGCTGTAAGCTCCTGAGGGCATGCACTAACTCCTTCTACTAACACTCCATTATCAGCACTCATAACTATAGTTATTTTTTTATTTATTTTATTCTTTACTTTCCCAGTAATACCAGATATCTTTACAGCTATTTTTTCTAATTCTCCTAAACTTCCTATAGGTTTACTAAGGCTATCCATTCTCTTCCAAGCATCTTTTATCGCCTCATCATTAGCTGGTGCAATACTTTGCAATGTTTCTTTTAATAATTCCATTTCCCATTCCTCCTAAAATTTAAAAATAATAATTTACTTTTTATAATACTAATAGCACTTATTTTCAAGGTCTTAACTCTTACTGCATTTTTAATATCAAGTGATTCATAGGTTCAGGTGGTATATACTAGATAAAAACAAATAAGAATCATCCCAAATCAACAGGGAGATTCTTATTTTAAATATGTACTACTTATTAATATAATGGTTTAAATAACTTAAATATGTTATATCATTAAAAAATAAAATCCCTTGCAAAAGCAAGGGAATACATATACAAAGTAAGCTTATATCTTCCCTCCGAAGCATTGTAGCAATGTATTTCAGGCAGTTCTCCTGGCTTAAGTTTCTTCCTCCTCCCTCCTTCCTAGAAATATCTAGTGGATAAATGGGATTTGTCAACTCTTACAGTAGCGGGGGCTGCAGTGGCTTCTCACCACTTTCTCTTTTAAACTATATCAGCACCTAAAATAATCATATTAAATTTTTACTAACTATGCATGATTTATAGAAATTTATAATTTCATTATAAATCAGCTCATCTCAAGTTATCAGGATACTTCATAATAAAATTATAGTACAACCCTTCGTTAATTACAATGTATTTTAATGGTTATTAATTCATGCTTAATTCTTGCTTCCTGATTTTTTTAAAATTTCTCCTATTTGTTCATTAGTAAATTTATAGCTTGTATTGCAAAAGTGACACTTTAATTCCTCAGTTTTATTTTCATTATATAATTCAGTAAGGTCTTTTTCTCCTATGCTCATAAATACTCTTTCTACCTTGTCTCTTGTACAATCACACTGATATTTTGGAGTCATATTATCTAATATTTTTAAATCCATATCTTCAAATATAAACTGAAGTATTTCTTCAATACTCATTCCTTGTACTATATAATCAGTTACAGATTTCATATCCTGAAGCCTATAAGTGACTAAATCAGCCGCTAGTTCATTTGCTCCTGGCATCATTTGAATAATAAATCCACCTGCCGCTTTAATACTTAAATCAGTATCTACAAGAACTCCAAGTCCAACAGCAGAAGGAGTCTGCTCGGAAACTGTAAAATAATACGCAAGATCATCCCCTACTTCTCCTGAATAAATAGGTATCTGACCAACATAAGGCTCTCTAAGTCCCATATCCTTTATAACGGTAACCTTACCATTTATGCCTATAGCCCCTCCAACATCAAGTTTCCCTTTGCTATTTGCAGGTAAATCAACCTTAGGGTTCCCTATATATCCCTTTACGCTTGCATCAGAATAAGCAGTAACAAGAACACCCTTTGCCTCCCCGCCTCCAGATATTTGAATAGTTAAAGAATCCTTCTCTGATTTTAACATTGCACCCATTAATGTTCCTGCGGTAAGCATTCTCCCTAGTGCTGCAGCTGCTGTAGGAGCACATTCGTGAATCCTTACCCCTTCATTCACAAGTTCTGTTGTAATAGCTGCAATAATTCTTATGTCACCATTACTTGCAATTGCTCTAACTAATTTATCACTCATTTTATTTCCTCCTGATTTCCTATTTTGTGAGTACATACACTATTCTTTCACTTGTAGAAGATACATCCTCATGCTCATAATTATCTAATACCTTTGCTATTTTAAACCCAGCTTTAACGATAAGTCCTTCTAGCTCCTTCTCAGTGTATGCTCTTTCTATATGATGTTCATCAAATCTTCTATAAAGCTCTCCTTCTTTTAAAAAGAAAGTCAAGTACATGTCCACTATATTATCTTCAAAGACATTTTCCCAAGTATAATACACGTTTTCTTCATCATAAGTAAATATATTATTTCCTAATATATTAGAAAGTTTATAATATGAATTTATATCGAATATAAAAATACCTTCATCTTTTAAATGCTTATGTACACCCTTAAAATAATTTAATATATCTTCATTTTCCGTTAAATAGTTAGTAGAATCTAAACAGCATGTTATAAGATCAAATTGCTTATTTAGTTCCAATTCACTTATATCTTGACATACAAACCTTCCCTTTATACCTTTATTTCTAAGCTTATTTTCAGCTTCAGTAAGCATATCATTTGATAAATCCACTGCCCAAGTATTTAAGAAACCTTTGGCTATATGCTCTGTTAAATTTCCAGTTCCACAAGCCAAGTCTAAATACTCCCTTTTGGGCACATTAAACTCATTACATAAATCCGATATAATATTTGCCCATTTTAAATAATCCACATCACCTTTGATAAGATTGTCATAAATATGGGCAAATTCTTTGTAACACTCCATAACCGTTCCCCTTTATCCAATATAAATCAGTACATCTCAAAATTGAGATGTTTCATTAATAAATTTATATTATAAATTATTTTTTTGCAAGTCAATATTTTTAGGAATATTCATTTGTTTTTTTCTTCTAGTCATTATTCCACCTATTCTTCCTGTTTCCTCCGAAGTTAAGCTGCTCCATCCATATTTCTCTACCTTATCTATTAAACCCAATTCATCAGCAATTTCATATTTAATTTGTTCTCTAAGCTTTTCTGCTTCAGTAAGTTCTCTATTTGATTTTAATTTAGCCTTAATAACCTTTTTAAGTGGTGTTTTTCCCATAATAATCCCCTCCGTAAAAAAATTAATTACGTTATTTAATAGTTTTTACAGATGGGGATATATTTATTCAATTTTTCAAATCAAAATCCAATCTCTATTTAAGAAAATAATTAAGCTAAAAATCTAAAATAAAACCCTAAAACCAGCCATTACACTGATTTCAGGGCATTATTAAATACTATTTATCTTCAAATAAATGGCATGCTACAAAGTGATCTTTTTCAACCTCTTTAAATACAGGTGAAACTTCACTGCACACAGGCTTTGCATATTTACATCTTGGTGCAAATCTGCATCCTGGTTTTGGATTTATAGGACTTGGAACATCTCCTTCAAGCATTATTCTGCTTCTGCTTTGTTCAACTTCTGGATCAGGAATTGGAATAGCAGATAAAAGTGCTTGAGTATATGGATGCAATGGTTTTGCATATAAGTGTTCACTTGAAGCAAGTTCTACCATAGTTCCAAGGTACATAACTCCAACTCTGTCAGATATATGCTTTACCATTGAAAGATCATGAGCAATAAATAAGTAAGTAAGTCCAAGTTCATTTTGTAATTTTATAAGTAAATTTACAACCTGAGCTTGAATAGAAACGTCAAGTGCTGAAATTGGCTCATCACACACAATAAACTTTGGTTCAACAGCCAATGCTCTTGCTATACCTATTCTCTGTCTTTGTCCTCCTGAAAACTCATGAGGAAATCTTGATGCATGTTCCTTATTTAAACCTACTAGTTGTAAAAGCTCATATATTCTGTTAGTTCTTTCTTTTCCCTTATGAATGCCATGTATATCTATTCCTTCTGCAATGATATCTCCTACTGTCATTCTTGGATCTAGCGATGCATAAGGATCCTGGAAGATTATTTGTGCATTTTTAGTATATTCTTTTTTCGCTTTACCCTTTAGCTTGTGTATATCAGTGCCTTCAAATAAAACTTCTCCATCTGTAGCTCCATATAGTCCAAGTACTGTTCTTCCACAAGTTGTTTTACCACAACCTGATTCTCCAACTAGTCCTAAGGTTTCTCCCTTTTTTATACTAAAACTTACATCATCTACAGCCTTTAAAGTAGCATTTTTCCCAACTTTAAAATATTTTTTAAGATTTTTAACCTGAATTAAAACTTCTTTTTCCACCTATATTGCACCTCCTTCAAATTTTGGAGTCTCAACCTTTGGTGCAAGAGGATGCTGTAACCAACATTGTACTTCATGAGTTTCTGTAATCTTTGTTACTTCTGGCATTTCTTCATTACAAATCTCCATACAATAAGCACATCTTGATGCAAAAGGACATCCTACTGGAGGTTTTAATAAATCTGGAGGAGTTCCTGGTATGGAATACAATTCATTTTTATGTTTTGTATCAAGCCTTGGTACTGATTGTAAAAGCGCCCAAGTATACGGATGCTTTGAGTTATAAAATAATTCTTCTCTAGTACCTCTTTCAATTATCATACCTGCATACATAACCTGAATTTTAGTTGCCACACCAGCAACTACCCCTAAGTCATGAGTTATAAGTATAACTGCTGTACCAAGCTTATCTTGAAGTTCTCTTATAAGATCCATTATCTGAGCCTGAATTGTAACATCTAGCGCAGTAGTAGGTTCATCAGCTATTAGAACTTTTGGATTACAAGCAAGTGCCATGGCAATCATTGCTCTTTGTCTCATACCACCTGAAAATTCATGTGGATATTGACTTACTCTTTTATCTGCATTTGGTATATTAACTAATTTAAGCATTTTTACAGCTTCATCTAATGCTTCCTTTTTATTCATTCCTCTATGAATAATTAAGTTTTCAGCTATTTGATCTCCTATTTTCATTGTAGGATTTAAGGATGTCATAGCATCCTGGAAAATCATACTTATATCTTCTCCTCTTAAATCCCTAAGTTCCTTATCTGACATCTTTAAAACATCTTTTCCATCAAATAGTATTTGTGAACCTTCTTTTATATCTCCTGGAGGAGTAGGTATTAATCTCATTATGGATTTAGAAGTTACTGACTTACCACAACCAGACTCTCCAACTATAGCTAAGGTCTCCCCCTTATCTACATGAAAAGATACTCCTCTAACGGATTGCACTTCACCTGCATAAGTGTGAAATGTAACTTTCAAATCTTTAACTTCAAGCAAATGTGACATAATTATCTCCTCCTTTACTGACGAAGCTTAGGATCTAGAGCATCTCTTAATCCATCACCAAGTAAGTTAAATGCTAACATTGTTAATGAAATAGCTAGTGCTGGGAAAATTAACTGATATGGATAAAAATCCATAACTGCTTGTCCGAAAGAAGTCATTGCCCCCCAGCTAGTTTCAGGAGGCTGTATTCCCAGTCCTATGAAACTTAAAAATGCCTCAGCAAATATAAATGATGGAATATCAAAAGTCATATAAACAATTATTACTCCAATAGTATTTGGTATTAAATGTTTAAGTATTACTCTTTTAGGGTCTGCTCCCAATGCCTGAGCTGCAAGTACATACTCTGATTGCTTAAGCTGCATAACCTGTCCTCTAACCATACGGGCCATACTTGTCCAACCAGTAATACATAGTGCAATTAAAAGAGACATCATACCCTTTCCCATAAATATGGATAGTATTATAACTATTAGCATATATGGTATACTTATAAGTATTTCTACAATTCTCATCATTATGTCATCTACTTTTCCTCCAAAGTATCCACTAATGCCTCCATATATACAACCTATAACTACTTCAATTATCGTTCCTATTATACCTATAGTGATAGAAACTCTACCACCAATCCAAAGTCTTGAAAATAAATCTCTTCCTAAATTATCTGTTCCAAACCAATATTCACTGTTTGGTGAAAGATTCATTTTGTCTGTATTTTGAACAGAAAACTTATGTGGTGATATCCAAGGTCCTATTATGCACATGAGTATTATAATCACCAATAATATCATAGAAAACATAGCAACCTTATTTTGCTTTAATCTTCTCCACGCATCCTGCCAGTAGGTCAAATTAGGTCGTACTATAATATCAGCATTTTCTGCATCATATCCTAAAACTTTAAATTTTTCTTTATTTAAATTTACCATTACACCTTTGACCTCCTATCTTTTTCCACCAGTAAGTCTTATTCTTGGATCTATTACTGTATATAATATATCAACTATTAACAGTGAAATTATATATAGTGCAGAATAGAAAATTGTAAGTCCCATGATTACATTATAATCATTTGTCAAAATAGCATCTATCATGGAATTTCCAAGCCCAGGAATATTAAATATTCTCTCTATTACTATAGATCCTGTGATAACTGCTGCTACCTGTGGTCCAAGTATAGTAATAACAGGTAATATTGCATTTCTTATAACATGTTTCCATGCTATAGCTACTTTAGATACACCCTTAGACTCCGCTGTTAATATATAGTCTAGTCCCACAACATCTAAAACGGAAGTTCTCATGTATCTTGCATAAGTTGCTAAACTTGAAAAGGATAGCGCTATAGTTGGAAGTATTGTATATTTAAATCCACTTAAATATTCTCCAGGTGCATACCAGCCTGCACTAGGCAGTCCTATTTTACCCCCTACTGCCTTTTGAAGTAACGCTGCCAAAACAAAGCTTGGTATAGAAACCCCAAGTATTGCAAGGAATATTACTGAGTAGTCCACCTTTGTATTTCTTCTAAATGCAGCTATTATACCGAGTATTATACCTATAGTTAATCCTAAAGCTATTGCCTGCAAACCAAGCTTTAATGAATTAGGAAACTTATCTTTAATTATTTGCTGTACACTATATCCGGGAGTTATAAAGGAATCACCTAACTCTCCCTTTGTTATATTCTTTAAATAAATAACGTATCTTGTTGACAGTGGCTTATTAAGCCCATATTTTTCTTTTATTATTTCCCTAGTTTCTGGCGGAAGCTTTTGCGCTTGAACCGATACAGGATCTCCAGGGATAGAATTCATTAAAAAGAATGTTATTGTAGTTATTACCCATAAAGTTATTAGCATATATCCTAATCTCTTTAATATAAATTTTATCATTTATATCCTCCTTCCTCGATTTCCAGTTAAAATTTATGTGATCAATAGAATCTATAATTCCATATGTTCTTTTCAGCCCCATAATATACCATTTTATCCTTAACATACAAATACTACAATAAGGCTCTACAAACCCCATTGTAGTATTCATAATTTTTATTTACCCCTATTTTCCTTCAGTATAAACCCATTTTAATTCATATGTTGCTCCAAATGCTGGGTGTTGAAGTCCCTTTACATTATTTTGAAAGAAGTTTCTTCTATCTTTATAGTATATAGGAGCTATACCCGCATCTTCATTAATAAGTAATTTTTCAGCTTGTGCAAATAATTCTAATCTCTTAGTATTATCAGTTTCATTTTTGATTTTGTTTAATAATTCTTCATATTTAGCGCTGTTATACTTACCATAGTTATTTCCGTTATCCTTTTGGAATAATCCTATAAATGAATCTGGATCATTGAAATCTGCGCCCCAACCAGACATTGCTATTTCAAAGTTACCATCTTGTGTTTTCTTCAAATAATCTGCAAAGCTTGCTGCTGAATCAAGCTGCACATTAACACCTATTTTTGACTTCCATTGATTTTGGAAGAATTCAGCTGATTGTTTATCAAATGCACTGCTATCCTGTGGAAGATATCTTACAGTATGTTTTGATGGATCTGGATCTAATCCAAGTTCCTTTAATCCTTCTATAAATAAAGCTTTAGGATCTTTCTTTTGAGCAATTACTTCCTTTAATGGCTCTTCAATTTTACTTCTATATTCTACATCTCCAGTTTTTATAAGTGGTGATACAACACCGTGAGCAACAAATCCTCTTTTATAAATCTTATTAACATAAGTTTCTCTATCTATTGCAATTGAGAAAGCTAATCTAATTTTAGGATTTGTAAGAAGTTTATTTTTTCCAGTTTGATTAAATATCATGTAGAAAGAAACTGGGTCCGCTTGCCCTATACCAGAAATTTTACCTGCTTCTACATCCTTTTTAAGTTTATCAATATATTCACCAGTAACAGCTACTGCATCTATTTCTTTATTCATAAGCATCTGGTATCTTGTTTGCATTTCTTTTATAACTGATAAGTTAACTTCATCTGTCTTAACCGCATCCTTATCGTAGTACTTATCATTTTTCTTTAATGTTAACTTAGCACCCTTCTGCCATGCAGTAATTGTATATGGTCCATTATAAACCATCTTTGTTGGGTCTGTACCATATTTATCTCCCTGAGCCTTTGCAATATCTTCTCTAACTGGTACAAGTAATGGGAATGATATCATTTCTTCAAAGTATGGGATTGGTCTTTCAAGCTCTACTACAAAAGTTTTATCATCTTTAGCCTTTAAGCCAAGATCTTCTGCTTTAGCCTGTCCCTTCATAAACTTTCCAGCATTTTTAACTCCCTCTATAAAGAATGAGTATGTTGATTTAGTATTTGGATCTAGTATTCTTGTCCATCCATATACGAAATCTTTAGCTGTAACCGGTTTTCCATCTGACCAATTATAATCTCTTAATTTAAAAGTATACGTTTTTTTATCCGCTGAAACTTCCCAGCTTTCAGCACCAGCTTTTTCAACTTTTCCATTGTTAACTCTTGCAAGTCCTTCAAAACCAGCACCTACTGCAGTAAATGATGCTGTATCTGATGCTAATCCTGAATCTAAAGTTTTAATGTCTGCAAGTTCAAAACTCATGGCTTTTGGTTTAGTTTCTCCACCTGCTGACTTTTTGTCTCCACTGCCGCATCCAATAAATGTTGTAAGTGTAAGCGCAGCTGTTAAGATAAGTGCTAGTATCTTGTTTCTTTTCACTATAAACTCCCCCTTTATAATTACTTATAATTATATAATTTAAAAATTATATTGTTAACATTTAGTTAGCTATGGAAATTAACTATTATAATTATGAATTAATGTATCTTAATTTATTAAGATAGCTTATTCCATACTTTTATTACAATTTTTAATTTACCTTTATATATGTATTTGTATTTTTATGTGATTAATTTGTATTTTTATATACTTATTTGCATGTTTGATATACTTAGTTTATATTTTTATATAAATACAAGATAAAAATAAGAGTCTTGCAATAATTATATATTTATACAAAGAATAACCTCTAAATAAATATGTATCTTAAGAAAACTCGTTTGTATTTCTTCTTCTATTTGTGACGTTTTTATTACATTATTTTAACTATATTAACACAGTTTTTTTTCACTGTCAATCAGATGGCTCCCCATCGCAATCATAAATCCACCTATATTAATTTACCTTTATTAATATAAGTTAACTAAAATTTTCTAACTAATGAAGGATGTTATTCTTTTTTTATTTATTAATCTTCTTATTTATCACTTCTAATATCTTTAATAAAAATTTATACATAATGTTTCATTTATATGTTTATTCATTATATAATATAATAATATAAAACATCTGAATATAATTGAGATGTAATTATTTTTAGGGAGGGACTTTTATGAATTATAATGTTGCAGTAGTTGGTTGTACTGGAATGGTTGGAAGAAAATTTTTAGAAATACTTGCAGAAAGAAATTTTCCTATAGCAGAGTTGTATTTATTTGCTTCTGCTAGATCTGCAGGGAAAAAACTTTCCTTCGAAGGAAAAGAATATACCGTGGAAGAATTAAAGGAAGATAATATAAAAAATAAAAAAATCCATTTTGCATTATTTTCAGCTGGTGGGGATACAAGCAAAAGCTTTGCTCCTATTTTCGCAAATTATGGAGCTGTGGTTATAGATAACAGCAGTGCTTGGAGAATGGATCCTAATGTACCACTTGTAGTACCCGAAGTAAATCCAGAGGATATCAAAAAGCATAAAGGTATTATTGCTAACCCTAATTGCTCTACTATACAAGCGGTGGTAGCTTTAAAACCTCTGTATGATGCCTATGGAATTAAGAGAATAGTTTATTCTACTTATCAAGCTGTATCAGGTGCAGGTATGAATGGATATAATGATTTAATGGAAGGCTATAAGGGAGAAGCTCCTAAAAAGTTTCCTTATGCTATAGCGGGTAATCTTCTTCCTCACATTGATTCATTTTTAGAAGATGGATATACAAAGGAAGAAATTAAAATGGTAAATGAAACAAGAAAAATACTTCATGATGATAATTTAAAAATAACCGCTACTACTGTTAGGGTTCCTGTTTTAAATAGTCATAGCGAAAGCATAAACGTTGAGCTATCAAAAGACTTTGATATTAAAGAAGTATTCGAACTATTTAAGAATTCTAAAGGAATAATACTTGAAGATGATGTAGCAAACTTAGTATACCCTATGCCTTTAAATTCATCAGGAAAAGACGAAGTATATGTTGGAAGAATAAGAAGAGATTTTAGTTTAGATTCCGGATTAAATTTATGGGTAGTTGCTGACAATATAAGGAAAGGCGCTGCATTAAATGCAATTCAAATTGCAGAGTGTATGATTAGTGAATAATTTAAATTATTAATTTAAATTTTTGGAGGCGAATTATGAGTATATTCAAAGGATCTGGAGTAGCCATAATTACTCCTTTCGATGAAAATGGTGTAGATTTCAATAAGCTTGAAGAACTTATAGAATGGCATATTGCAAACAGCACTGATGCAATAATAATATGTGGTACTACTGGTGAAGCTTCTACCATGAGTGAAACTGAAAGAAAAGAAACTATTAAGTTTACTGTAGATAAAGTTCATGGAAGAATTCCCGTGATTGCAGGTACTGGTAGTAATAATACTAAAGGCACTATAGAATATAGTAAGTGGGCAGAAAGTATTGGAGTAGATGGTCTTCTTTTAATTACTCCTTACTATAATAAAACTACTCAAAAGGGACTTTTAGAACACTTTAAAGAAATAGATAAAAATATAAATACTCCTATTGTGCTTTATAATGTACCAGCTAGAACTGGAATGAATATAGCACCTTCTACCTTAGTAAAGATATGCGCTGAGTGCAAGAATGTGGTTGCAATTAAAGAAGCTAGTGGTAACATTAGTCAAATAGCTGAAATAAAGGCTCTCTTAAGAGACAAGATAGATATATATTCAGGAAATGATGATCAAATAATTCCTATAATGTCTTTAGGAGGTATTGGAGTAATTTCTGTAGTAGCAAATATACTTCCAAAAGAAATGCATGATATGTGTAATTATTATATGCAAGGAAAACTTGAAGAAGCTTTAAAGATTCAGCTAGATACTTTAGCTTTGACAAATGCTTTATTTATTGAAACCAATCCTATACCTGTAAAAACAGCAATGAATGTATTAGGTTTGTCTGTAGGTGATTTAAGACTTCCTCTTTGTTCTATGAGCGAAAATAACCTTGCTGTATTAAAAAATGAATTAAAGGCTTATGGATTATTAAAATAGCCTTAGGAGGATATAATGGTTAAAGTACTGTTAAATGGGTGCAATGGAAGAATGGGTCAAATGATATCCCATACTTCCTTATCGTTTAATAATTTAAAAATAGTTGCAGGAGTAGATATAAATGCCTCTGTAAATTCATCTTATCCCGTTTTTTCAAAACTAGAAGATTGTGATGTAGAATTTGACGTAGTTTTAGATTTTTCTTCAGCTAAATCTTTAGATAGCTTATTAAGTTTTTGTATACCAAAAAATCTTCCTTTAGTACTTTGTACTACAGGATATACACAAGAACAACTGGAAGAAATAAAAAAAGCTTCTGAAAAAATACCTGTATTTAAATCTGCAAATATGTCTATTGGAATAAATATAGTGAACAATATACTAAAGCAAATTTCCTCAAAGCTTTTTAAAGACTTTGATATAGAAATAATAGAAAAACACCATAATCAAAAATTAGATTCCCCTAGTGGAACTGCATTATTACTTGCAAACTCCATAAAAGACAGCATACAAGAAGAAACTGAATTTGTTTATGGAAGAGAAGGAATTTCTAAAAGAGACAAAAAGGAAATAGGAATTCATGCAGTTAGAGGTGGCTCCATCGTTGGAGATCATGATGTAGTTTTTGCAGGTAGTGGTGAAGTAATTGAGATAAGACACTCCGCTATATCAAGAGAAGTATTTGCTGTAGGCGCCTTAAGAGCCTCCGAATACATGTATGAAAAAGCTCCAGGAATGTATGATATGGATGACGTGTTAAAATAAGAATCACTAGTTCATAATCTAGAGTCTTTGTTATATGAAGTAATTAATGATGTATCTTAGTTACTTTTCAATAGTAAATATTTAATAATTGAGGAGGGAATTTCGTCTTTGTGAAATTCCCTCCTCAATTATATAATCACAGAAATTCAGTAATCTGAATTTCATCTCACAGCAAAGTTTAAGTTATATTTTTGATGTTAAATATCTAGTATAAGATTTGCATTGTAGAAAGCATTGAACAAGCGTTAGAAGCTCTTTATTTTTGACTTTAAAATACCGTTAAGAACTTTCTATTGTCTGAGCGATAGCGAGTTTAGAAAGTTTAGGAATTTTAAAATCAAAAATATTAGAGCTTCTTTGCGAAGTGAACAGCTTTCCTAAATGTAAATCTCATACTAAAGTTTTAACATTATCTTAAAATGTCACATTTTTAAGCCACTTTTCCATTCTATCAAGTGCTTCCTCTAATTGTTCCATGCTGTAAGCATAGGATATTCTAAAATAGCCTTCTCCCCCTGTTCCAAAAGCAGAACCTGGTACTGCTGCAACCTTTGCTTCAACTAAGAGTTTTTCACAAAACTCTTCACTTTTCACATTAAACTTTTCAATAGATGGAAATATATAAAAAGCACCTTTAGGTAAGTTTACCTTAAAATCCATACTTTTAAGTCTTTCATATACATAATCTCTTCTCTTTATAAATTCATTTTTCATGTATTCCACATCTTCAAGACAATTTTTAAGTCCCTCTAGCGCTGCCCATTGAGATATAGATGGTGCACAGCTCATATTATATTGATGTACTTTTAATATATGTTTCATATACTGTTCTTCAGCACATACATATCCAATTCTAAGCCCAGTCATTGAAAACATTTTAGAAAAACCATTTATAAATATCACTTTATGCTTTATATCTTTAAACTGAGCTATTGAATAGTATTTATCAAAACATAAAGAACTATATATCTCATCTGTTATGGCTAAAATTTCATTATCTTTAATTATAGAATATAAATTTTCTGCATCTTCCTTAGTTAGTATCCCTCCTGTTGGATTTGATGGAAAGGATATTACTATTACCTTTGGTTTTTCCTTTTCTACAACTTTTCTTATTTCATCTATATTTAATGTAAAATCCTCATTTAAATTATAAGGTATAGATGAAGCCCCCAAAAGCCTAGCACAACTTTCATACGCAGGATATCCAGGTGTTGGAACTAATATCTTATCACCAGGATTTAATACTGCTGTAAAAGCATCAAATATAGCTTCACTTCCCCCTGCTGTAATGCAAATTTCTTCTGGAGTATAATTTATATGAAGCTTACTTAAATAATTTGATATTTCTTCACGCAGTTCCAATATCCCCATATTTGAAGTATAGGTGGTTTTATTATCCTCTATAGCCTTTATCATAGCTGCTTTCACCTTTTCAGGTACTGGAAAATCCGGTTGACCTAATGTTAATGATATAACTCCTGAATATTCACTAACCTTATTAAAAAACTTTCTTATACCTGAAATCTCAATATTTTTTACATAACTTGATACATATTGTTCCTCTAAATTAAATTTTTCCATAGTTAAGCCCCCTTTATTTACTTATAGTACCCGTCAATAGAAATATAAACTTTTTGAACAGGTGGTTTTGATGATAGCGGATAATCCTTTAATCTTCCACCAACAGAAGTTGAATGTTGACAAATTAAATAATCTTCTACATATCCATTGGAATTGTATACATAATCTGAAATAATCATACTATGATAGGTTTTAGGATAATTCCCTCCTAATTGTACTATATCTCCAGGCATCATGTCTGATAAATCAGCAAAGTGTGCCTTTAATCCATACCCTTTATTGTACTGAACATAATAATTAAACTGCTTAGCCCCAGTCCAAGGCGCTACCCTCTTGCTATTTGAATACCAATACCACTTAACAAAATCAGAAGTTCCATAGAAATCAAAGGGTATCCCCCCTGCATATATGCATTGAGAAGTAAAATTAGTACAATCCCCACCATATCCTTTCGATTCATAGTTTCCCCATTTAGGATTTATCTTGAGTGCCCACATTCTTGCATAGTTTACTGCACTTATCCTATTATAATTATATAATTTTTCCTTACTAACTTTATTTTGTGCTAACGCCGCCTCATCTCTGAAGCTAACATCTCTTGTATTTTGGGATTGCAGATAATTATTATAATTTTGTTTTAATAGAATTTCTTTTATTTCTTCTAAAGAAGTATACTTATTATTATAATGCATTATAATATTTTTGTAATAATCCTTGTAAATATCTTTTATTATATACCACTTATCCTTAAATTTTTCCAAATAAATTTTATGCCTTAAATTGCTCATTTGAGATTTTATATTAGATGAAGATTTAAAATAAATATCATGATTTTCATCTAATACCGCTATGGCCTTATTAGCATTAATATTTAAGCTTATATAATCAAGATAATAATTATATTTAGAAAATCTAAGATCATACTTTTGTAATTCTCTCTGATTTATATGCATTTCTAAAGCTGCTATTTCAAATGCATAGTGTTTTTTATATCTTTCATCATTTAATAAAAAGAACTCTTTTATATCTTCTCTTAATTTCAATTCTCCTATACTTTTGTACTTAATATCAAAGTAATTTTCAATTGTCTTAGAGATATCAGACTTCTCCATAAAAACTCCTTTTATACAAGTATTATTTAATTATTATTATTAATAATAGTTAATATACAAAACTTATATTATTAAGATTTGTTTAAATTACTATAGATTATTTATTAATTATTAAAATTATACTATAATATAATAAATTTATGTATTATATTAAAATGATACTACTATCATTTAAAAATTAGTCAAAGGAGGCTTTATTATGAATTATGATTTTACTAATCCATATGAAATAGCTAAATATATAAAAGAAGCAAAAAAATCTACTCCTTTTAAAGTTTATGTAGATGGAGATTTATCTAAAACAAATAACGAAAATGTTGAAATCTATGGTGCAAATAATTTTTACATATTATTTGGAGAAAAAGAGGAAATACTAGAATTTTTAAATTTGAATAAAAATAAAATAACAAAATACAGACTGGAAAATGACGTAAGAAATTCTGCTATTCCAATGCTTGATATCTCCAATGTAGAAGCTAGAATTGAGCCAGGTGCTATCATAAGAGATAGAGTAAGTATAGGTAAAAACGCAGTTATAATGATGGGAGCTGTAATAAATATAGGAGCTGAAATAGGCGAAGAAACCATGGTAGATATGAATGCTGTGGTAGGCGCTCGTGGAAAACTTGGAAAAAGAGTTCATTTAGGTGCTGGTGCAGTTGTAGCCGGAGTACTTGAACCCCCTAGTAAAGAACCTTGTATTATAGAAGATAATGTACTTATTGGAGCTAATGCGGTAATCCTTGAAGGTGTACATATTGGCAAAAACTCAGTAGTTGCTGCAGGTTCCGTAGTTGTTGAAGATGTTCCTGAAGGAGTAGTTGTAGCTGGAACTCCTGCAAGAATAATTAAAAACATAGACGAAAAAACTAAAGGTAAAACCGAAATTTTAGATGACCTTAGGTAGAAAATACAGCAAAATCCCCTCCTTAAACAGTTTATATGATATTTTTAATGTTGAATATATAGTATGAGATTTGCATTGTAGAAAGCATTGAATAAGTATTAAAAGCTCTTTATTTATGATTTTAAAATACCGTATAGAGTCTTCTACTGTCTGAGCGACAGCGAGTTTAGAAGACTTAGGTATTTTAAAATCATAAATATTAGAGCTTTTTTTGAGAAATGAACGGTTGTATAATTTATAGAAATCTATGATTTCGTTATAAATTAGCACATCTCAGTTTGCTGAGATGTTTCATTAAATGCAAATCCCATACTGGGGTTTCAACATTATCTTAAAATGCAAAATTCTATTCTTCTATTTCATAAATTTCTTCAGTTCCTTCTTCATCTTCTCCTTGAATTTCTTCAGTTTCTCCATCCTTATTTACCTTTTCCATTTTAGATATAGAAACTTCATAAGCTATCTTCTTTATTGATTCATCTTCTGATACTTTCTTTTGATATTCTCTGCTTTGAAGTCTTCCCCACACTCTTATATTATCGCCAACTTCTAAATCTTTGCAGTATCTAGAATTCCTTCCCCATGCTATAGTTGGAATATAATCTGACTTATTATAGGCTCTGTTTACAGCTAATAACAAATCTGCTATTTCCCTTCCAAAAGGAGTTGTCCTATAAACAGGCTGCTTACATATAAATCCATTCAAAACTATTAAATTAGGATTTTTACTTTTTTCTATGCAAGGAACTATATTTCTTGCGAAAACAGTTAATACGAGTCTATTGCTTCCATCTATAAATTTATTATATGATCTCAGCTGACCTTCTATTATTAACTCAGCTCCAAGTTTTATTTCCATTCCTACCATAAGTCTTTCTGATACTGTTATAAATAAAACATCCTTAGCATCGCTAAGTCTTGGAACTTCAACGTTAAATGTATAAAATCCTTCTCCATACATTTCGTGACTAAATTCCAGCTCTGAGCATACCTTTCCTTCTAAATATATTTTGTTGTTTTGTAATAAATTGTCCATGATAACCCCTCTCTCTCCCTTAGTATATAAGAATATTTTCTTACTTATAAATATTCCTAAAACGTCAATAATATTACTATTCAACTAAATATTTCTTCATTATTAAATATAAAATTTAATTTTCTTATATCTACATCTTCTAATAGTGCTATAGTTGCTGCTATCATATACCCATAAAGTTCATTGTTATTGTTAAAACTCCTTTTTATAGGAAGTTCACAAGGCTCTATTGTATTTTTAGACATATTTCCTATATATCTTTGAAGGCAGTATACTAAATACCTCTCATCCTTTTCTGCGCTTGAAAGTGTAACTGTATTTTTACTTCCAAATCCATAAGTAATTACATTTCCATTAATATTTAAATCCTTTTTAAATTTGGAGTCCATATTCACAAGATAATACAAACCCTTAATATTTTTCAAATTATAATCAGTATCCTCATTTATAATTACATAATCTACTGAAACTTCAGCGTCTTGTAACTGCACTAATTCATATTTAATATTTAACTGTAACAACTCCTTTTTTATAATGTAAATTAAATTTGTATTTTCTCCTATTATTGCTATTCTTCTCATATTATCAACCCCTGCTTCAATTTTCTTCTACATGTATTTTTAGCAAAGGTTGATATTTTATACATTATATACTCCCATTATAATACAGTAATTATTTACCATCAATTATTATCTGCTTACCTTCCAAATTTATTTTATAATTTTCCTTATATATTAAATCTCCAACCTTAACAAAACTATATCCTTTCACCTTTAAATCCTCTATTATTCTTGGTAAATTATATGGAGTAAATTTTGCATCACTATGGAATAGTATTATAGAACCAGGATTAACTTTTTTCATAACCCTTTCATATTCCTTATCCGCTCCTTCTGCTTTCCAATCTATACTATCTACATCCCATTGTATGCAATAATATCCTGCAGACTTTACTGTATTTAGTGTATTATCATTATAAGAACCTGATGGGCATCTAAACAATTTAGTTCCTTGTCCTGTAATCTTCATTATTTTTGCATCTGCCACACTTATTTCTTTTATTATTCTATCCTTTGAAACTTGAGTAAAATCCGGATGAGTATCTGAATGATTTCCAATTTCATGTCCTCTTTTGTATATTTCTTTAGTAAGCTCTGGAAAATCCTCTGCCCAATTTCCTATTATAAAAAAGGTAGCTTTTACATTATACTTATCTAAGATATCTAATATTTCAGTCGTATTATCATTTCCCCAATTCACATCAAAGGTTATACTTACTTTCTTTTCTTGTGTATCCACTGAATATATAGGAATATTTTTATCCTGAACAAATACTCCTTTGCTAACATTTAAAAATATACTTGATATGGTACTTACCGCCAATAGCAACACTGCAAATAAGACCTTTTTGTAAATTTTACTCTTCAATTTACACTACCCTCCATATAATTTCCTTCTTATTTTTTATATGTAAAATTCAAGTGAAATATTCTAGTGAAATTTAATTAGCCTGCCTTATTAAACCTTTATTTCCTGAAACATTACAGTATTTATATTTAATATGAACAAATACTATAAATGACTAATACATAATTATTTATAAAAGGAGGTAACTTATTATGGCATTAGGACAATCAGGAAGTGGAAGAACTCAACTTGTACCCGATTCTCATAAAGCTTTAGATGATATGAAATATGAAATAGCAGAATCAATGGAACTTGGTGTTCATCAAGGCTCCGAAGATTACTGGGGAGAAGTAACTTCAAAGAATTGCGGAAGAGTTGGTGGTCAAATGGTTAAAAGACTAATCTCAATGGCTGAAGAACAACTTGTAAATGGTAGCAAATAATAACTTTATATAAAAGTCGGCTATAATAGCCGACTTTTTTTAGTTAATACTTAATTGTTAATACTTAATAAATTGTGATATAATAATTGATAAGTTTAACAATCAATATAAGGTTATTAGGAGGATTATGAATGTTTGAAGATACTTTAGAACTCGCAGAAAACAAACTCCTGCTGCTATATATATTTCTAAAAATAAACGCCCCTATTTCCAATAATCAAATTACCCAAATGATACTTGAAAATAATTTTATGAATTATTTTACTCTTCAACAATATATTTCAGAACTTGTTCAAAATAACTTTTTGCAAATACTTGAAGATGAAAATAAACATAGACTTTTAATTACGGAAAAGGGTGAAAAAGTACTATCTCTTTTTATAAACAGGATTTCTAAAGTTAAACTTGAAACAATAGACATATATTTAGAAAATCAACATGAAAATATAAAAAGAGAGGTTTCTGCATCTTCTGACTATACAATTGAAAATAAAAATAAATTTGTTGTAAGTTTAAAAGCTATTGAGGGTAATATAAATTTAATTGATTTAAAGATAACTGTAGACAGCAATAATTTAGCTCGGGAATTATGCACAAAATGGAAAAATGATTCTTCTAAAAAATATGAGAGAATATTGCAGATACTTTTAGATGATTAAATTAAAATCATACCAGTAGGCTCTCCTCCTATTGGTATATTTTTCTTATTACCACTTTCTAAATCAATTTTTATAAGAACATTATTATAATTATCTCCTACATAAAGTTCATTTCCTTCTTTCACTATCCCCCTAGGCATTCCTCCTATTCTTATTCTATTTGTTTCCTCATAATAATTTATATCTACGAAACTCAAAGTTCCATCCCCAAAATTCGAAACATAGCAATTATTATCATCTATGACCATATCCACTGGTGAATTTCCTACAGATATTCTATATAATACTCTAAGATTTTTTGTCGATAAAATGCTTATACTTCCTTTTTGATCTGAGCCTAAATTACTTTCACATACTACAATATACTCGCCATCTTTCGTAAATAAGGCTTTTGTTGGGTAAGGTCCTACCTTTATATTTTTTATGCATCCCTTTTTTTCTCCACTAATTAAGGTTAAAGTATCATTTCCCATATTTGATACTATGAACAAGTTATTTTTTTCATTGAATTGAATACTATGAGGTAAATTGCCACATGGTATTTCCTCTACGATCTTATTTTGTACCAAATCAAACACCACTATAGTATTTAGTTCTCCGCATACGATATATGCATAATCCTCTACTGTAACTACATCGTTACAGTGCATTCCTATAAAGTAATTTTGTATTTCAATATTCTTTGTAACATCTACTATAGAAATACTATTTGAATAGCTGTTTGCAGTTATCAGTTTATCTTTATATCTGCATATTCCATGGGGCCCAATTTTATAATACCCATTGTTCAATGTTATCTTGTTTTCTTCTTTAAATGTAGATAGATTTATTCTAGATATACAGTCAGAAGATGTGTTGCATATGAATAAATGACTCATGGTTTTTCCCCCCTCACAGATATAATATGTAAGTACATAAAAATTGGGCATAGTTAAATGAAACATCTCAAATAAATTGATATATGTCTAAAATATTAGTACTTGTCTATTAAATTTGAATAAGTTATAATTCTTATATACTTTTAAAGGAGGAAAATTTAATGTATTCATATACTACAAAAGGTGTTTGTGCTAGCAAAATTGATTTTGATATTGTTGATAACAAAGTTACAAATGTTCGTTTTCTTGGAGGATGCAATGGTAACTTACAAGGACTTGCAAGCTTAATTGAAGGAATGGATGTTAATGAAGCAATAAAAAGATTAAAAGGAATTAATTGTAAGGAAAAACCTACATCTTGCCCAGATCAGCTTTCAAAGGCACTGGAAGAGGCGTTAAATTCAGTCAATAATTAATATTTAATATTATTATTTAATATAAAAAACCTTCCACTTTTGTGGAAGGTTTTTATACTTTGCGAATTTATCTCAATAAATTTTCATTAAACTTTTTTACTACTTAATATCAACTATTAATTGTTCTTATAGTTTTTCTCATTTCTCCTACCATATAAAGCGATCCGCATATAAGTATTAAATCATTTTCATTTGCATAGGATAAAGCCTTTTCATAGGCCTCTTTATAATTTTCTATAGCTTCACAGTTAGAATTATATTTTTTTATTATTTCCACAAGTCCAGAGGAATTTTCTGCCCTATAGCTTGGTGGTGTCACAGTTATAATATTTGAGGCTTCTGGTGTAATCACCTTTACCATATCATCTACTTGTTTGTCTGAAAGTATGCCCATAATCAGTATGAACTTATTGTATTTAAAATAAGTATTTATACTATTTTTAAGACTTTTAATCCCATCAATGTTATGAGCTCCGTCTATTACCACCATAGGTTTTGCCTTTAACATCTCAAGTCTTCCAGCCCACTTTACCTTTTTTAACCCTTCTATAATATGTTCTTTTTTAATATTAACCCCTATATTTTGTAATTCTTCTGCTGCTTTTATAACTACAGAACAATTTAATAACTGATGAGTTCCTAAAAGTGATAACTGTATTTCATAAGTATTCTTACTAGTGTTAATTATAATCTCTTGATAAGGTACATTGTAAAGCTTTTCTTTTAGCATTGAATCTTCTTTTTTCACGTATATTATAGGGCTTTGTTTTTCTTTGGCTACTTTTTCAATAGAAAGTTTCGCCTCTTCTTCCACAGGATATAATATTACAGGTGTCTTTTCTTTTATTATACCTGCCTTTTCATATGCAATTTCTTCTAATGTATTCCCTAAAATTTTCACATGATCATAGCTTATTGAAGTTATTATGCTTATCAAAGGATTTACTACATTTGTAGCGTCTATTCTTCCTCCAAGGCCTACTTCAATTACTGCATAGTCCACTTTTTCCTCTTGAAAATATACAAACATTACTGCTGTTATTATTTCAAATTCTGTAGGCTCATCATATCCTAGTTCGCAAGTTTTATCTACTGCTATCTTTACTTTTTCTACTACCTCACATAATCTTTCTTTAGGAATATTATTACTATTTATTTGTATTCTTTCCTCAAATTCTTCTATAAATGGTGAAGTGTACATTCCAACCTTATATCCAGATTCTATAAGTATTTGAGTAAGCATTGCTGTAGTAGAACCCTTTCCATTAGTTCCTGCTATATGAATACACTTTAAATCTTTATGAGGATTTCCTAAAAGCTCTAATATCTTGTTAGTTCTCTCAAGTCCTTTATTTTTACCAAACTTAGCCGTATTTTCAATATAACCTATAGATTCATTATAATTCATCTAAAATCCCCCCGTTTTTTATCACTAATCCCTACTCTTCAGTTTTAATAGAAAGTATGCTAGTAACCAGTACCCAGTTATAGGTATTTTAAAAACCAACCCTATATTTTACCGGCTACTGGTTACTAAGTATACTAATTACTGATTAATTAAGCTTTGCATTCTTTCAAGTACAGATGTAAGCATTTCTTTGTATTTATCACCTTTAGCTTTTTCTTCAGCTACTACTGATTCTGGAGCTTTCTTTACAAAGCTTTCATTTGAAAGTTTCTTTTCTACACGTTCTATTTCTTTTTGCAGCTTTTCTTTTTCTTTATTTAGTCTTTCAAGTTCCTTTTCCAGATCTACGAGGTCAAGTAATGGCATATACATTTCAGCACCCTTAGTTACTGCCGCAACTGCATTTTCTGGTGCTTCTTCTTTAGAATTTAAGAAAGTAACTTCACTAGCTGATGCAAGTTTTTCAAAGTATACTGTTCCTTCATTAAATGCCTCTTTTCCTTCTACTGCAAATATTGCAACCTTAGCTTTTCTTGAAGGTGGTACATTCATTTCTAATCTTACATTTCTTAAAGCTTTAATAGCTTCAATTATGTAATTCATATTTTCTTCTGACTTTTTATCATTTAACTCTTCTCTATATTCAGGCCACTTGGAAGTAGTTATAGTATTTTCTTCACTTTGAACATGAGTGTAAATTTCTTCTGTTATAAATGGCATGATTGGATGTAACAGCTTAAGTCCTGTAGTTAATACATCAAATAATACATTATAAGTTATACCCTTAGCCTTTTCATCTTCTCCATATAATACAGGTTTAACAAGTTCTATATACCAATCACAGAATTCACTCCACATAAAGTCATAAACCTTTTGTGATGCTATACCCAATTCATATTTATCTATGTTTTCAGTAACTTCTTTTACTAAAGTATTTACTCTTGATAATATCCACTTATCTGCTATAGTATAATCCTTAACGTCTTTATATTTATCCATAAGATCTTTATCTAAGTTCATCATAACGAATCTTGAGGCATTCCATATCTTATTTGCAAAGTTTCTTGCCGCTTCAACTTTTTCTTCATAAAATCTTATATCATTACCTGGAGCATTTCCTGTTACAAGCATAAATCTTAGAGCATCTGCACCGTACTTATCAATTATATCTAATGGGTCAACTCCATTTCCAAGAGACTTTGACATCTTTTTACCATTTGAATCTCTTACTATACCATGAATAAGTACAGTTTCAAATGGGATATCATTCATGCTGTGAAGTCCAGAGAAAATCATTCTTGCTACCCAGAAGAATATGATATCATATCCTGTAACGAGTACACTTGTTGGATAGAAGTATTCTAAGTCTTCTGTTTTATCTGGCCATCCAAGAGTTGAGAAAGGCCAAAGTGCTGAGCTAAACCAAGTATCTAATACATCATTATCCTGTTTAAGCTTAGAACTATTGCATTTATGACAAGTAGTTGGTTCTTCTGCAGATACTATCATTTCTCCACAGTCTTCACAGTACCATACTGGGATTCTATGTCCCCACCAAAGCTGTCTTGATATACACCAATCCTGAATATTTTCCATCCAGTTGAAATATGTTTTATCAAATCTTTCAGGTACAAAATTCACCTTTTTCTCTCTTACTACATCAATAGCTGGCTTTGCAAGTGATTCCATTTTTACATACCACTGTTTTGAAATCATAGGTTCTATTACAGTGTTGCATCTATCATGACATCCTACATTATGAGCATGGTCTTTTATATTTACTAAGAATCCTTCTTTTTCTAAATCTGCTACTATGGCTTTTCTTGCTTCATATCTATCCATACCAGCATATTTTCCACCAAGTCCATTTATTGTTCCGTTTTCATTCATAACAATTATTTCTGGAAGGTTATGTCTCTTTCCAACATGATAATCATTTGGGTCATGGGCTGGTGTTATTTTAACTGCACCTGTTCCAAATTCCATATCTACATAGTCATCAGCAACAATAGGAATTTCTCTATTAACAAGTGGAAGTATAAGAGTTTTTCCAACTAAGTCAGCATATCTCTCATCATTTGGATTAACAGCTACAGCAGTATCTCCAAGCATAGTTTCTGGTCTTGTTGTTGCTATTTCTATAAATCTATCTTCTCCTTTTACAGGATATTTTACATGCCAAAAATGACCTTCATGCTCACTATATTCTATTTCTGCATCTGAAATAGCCGTCATACATTTAGGGCACCAGTTAACTATCCTATTACCTCTATAAACTAATCCTTCTTCATAAAGTTTAACAAATACTGTTCTAACAGCTTTATTTAAATTTTCATCCATAGTAAATGCTTCTCTTGTAAAGTCAGCAGATACCCCTAGTTTTTTAAGCTGTCCCTTTATTCTATCTCTGTACTCATGGCTCCATTCCCATACCTTTTCAAGGAAAGCTTCTCTTCCCATTTCCTTTTTCTTAAGTCCCTGCTTAAGAAGCTCATTTTCCACCTTAACTTCTGTAGCAATACTTGCATGATCTTCTCCTGGAAGCCATAATGTACTATATCCTTGCATTCTCTTAGCTCTTATTAAAAAATCCTGAATACTGTTATCTAATGCATGCCCTAAATGAAGCTTTCCTGTAATATTTGGAGGGGGCATCATTATTGTATAAGGTTTTTTATTCTTATCTACCTCTGGGGTAAAATACTTATTTTCCTCCCAATTCTTATAAATCCTATCTTCAAACTCCTTAGGATTATAGGTTGTGGCTATGTTTATATTTTCGTTCATATGTATTACCTCCCGCTTTTTTTTAATTAAAAAAGCACCCTGCTATCCTTAAAAGGACGACAGCGCGCGTTACCACCTTTTTTCTTGAGTAAAACTCAAGCTCTCATATTATTAACGGATGATTAAACCCGTCTTTGCCTACTAAGATTTCAGCAAAGAAGCTCCAAAGCTACCTTCAAGGTCATTTGCACAGAAAGTCTTTCAGCCTATGAACTTTCCTCTCTTAGAACTATTAACCTTTACTCCTCTTTTTCAAAGCATTTTAGTATCAAATTGTTATTTAATTTATAATCTTTATTATAGCTTAAATCCTAAAACTGTCAACAATTAATTGATTTAATAGTGAACTAATAATAATTGAAGAGGGAAATTTAAGTTTCACCTAAATTTCCCTTTCATAGCTATTAAGTATTAATTGTTTTTTATTAATTTAACTAAAGTACTACTTTAGAAAGAAGGCTTTGTTCTATTTCATTTACCTTAGATTCTAATTCTTCTATTTCCTTTTTAGCTTCATTTACAAATTCTTCGTCTTTTATAGAACCTAGGTTTATTTTTACATTATATAATGCTGAAAGCACTGCTGTTCTTGAAGACATTGCAGCTACTGCTCCATCTGTTACTGCATTTTGGTTTCCTTTTTCTATTACAACTTTAGCTAGGTCTAGCAACTTAAATGCATCCTTTGCTACATTTAAAGGTACTGTTGCCGCTCCCTTAAATGCACTTTGAACTGATGCTGTTCTTGCTTTTTTTTCTTCATCAGTTTCCTTTGGCATTTTAAAAGCCGCCATTATTTTATTAAATGCATCTGAATCCTCATCAATATAATTTACAAATTTATCTTTGTATTCTCCAGCTATTTTCTTTATTTCTTCCATCTCACTTTGAACTTCTTCATAGCCCTTTTTACCTAAAGTAAGATTTGCTACCATAGTAATCAAAGCTGCAGCGGAAGCTGCGCTTAATGCAGCTATACTTCCGCCACCTGGTGCTGGTGATTCTGAAGCTGTTTCATCTATAAAATCTTTAACTGTTAAATCTCTTAGCATGTTAATTTCCTCCAATTCTAAAATAATCCTGATATAACTCCGTTTTCATCTATATCCATTTTATTTGCAGCTGGTACTTTTGGAAGTCCTGGCATAATCATTATATTACTTGTTTGGCAAACTATAAATCCTGCTCCTGCTGATACTCTTACGTCTTTAACGTTTATCTTAAATCCTTTTGGAGCACCAACTAAACTTGGGTCATCTGAGAAAGAATACTGAGTTTTTGCCATACATATTGGAAGCTTATCAAGACCTAATTCTTCTAATTTCTTAATTTGCTTCATAGCAGCTGAATCTATTTCTACTCCGTCTCCACCATAAATTTCTTTTACAATAGTGTTTAATTTTTCTAGAATTGATGCTTCAACTTCATAAAGTGGAGCATAATTACTTTCTTCAGTTTCAATGATTTTAACTAGCTTTTCAGCCATTTCAACTCCACCTTGGCCGCCTTTTTCCCATACTTCATTAAGTGAAACTTCTATTCCATGCTCCTTACATTGGTTTGTTAATGTTTGTATTTCAGCTTCAGTATCATTTGCAAATTTGTTAACAGCTACAAGTACTGGTAATCCAAATTTTCTAATGTTTTCTACTTGTTTTTGAAGGTTTGCAAATCCTTTAGTTAATGCTTCTACATTTTCAGCTCCAAGTTCTGTCTTCTTAACTCCACCATGCATTTTTAATGCTCTTATAGTTGCAACTAATACTACTGCAGATGGCTTTAAGTTTCCATATCTACATTTTATATCTAAGAACTTTTCTCCACCAAGGTCTGCACCGAATCCTGCTTCTGTAACAAGATAGTCTCCAAGTTTTAATCCAAGTTTTGTAGCAATTATACTGTTGCATCCATGAGCTATATTTGCAAAAGGTCCTCCATGAATAAGTGCTGGAGTATTTTCAAGTGTTTGAACAATGTTTGGTTTTATAGCATCCTTTAATACCAATGCCATAGCTCCATGAACATTTAAATCCTTAGCTGTTACTGGTTGACCTTCTCCATTATAAGCTACAATCATCCTTCCAAGTCTTTCTTTTAAATCCATAAGGTCAGATGCTAAGCAAAGTACTGCCATAACTTCTGAAGCAACAGTTATCATAAATGAATCTTCTCTTGGATAACCATTTACTTTTCCACCTAAACCTACTACTACATTTCTTAAAGATCTATCATTCATGTCTAAAACTCTTTTCCAAACTATCTGTCTTATATCTATATTAAGAGTATTTCCATGATTTATATGATTATCTATTGCAGCTGAAAGTAAATTGTTTGCTGTAGTTATAGCATGCATATCTCCTGTAAAGTGAAGGTTTATATCTTCCATAGGAACAACTTGTGCATATCCACCGCCAGCTGCTCCCCCTTTTACTCCAAATACAGGTCCTAATGATGGTTCTCTTAAAGCGATAATTGCTTTTTTACCTATTTTGTTAAGAGCCTGTCCAAGTCCTATAGTTGTAGTTGACTTTCCTTCTCCTGCTGGAGTTGGAGTTATAGCTGTAACAAGAACTAACTTTCCATCTTTCTTATCTTTTAATCTATTAAAAACATCCAATGAAATTTTTGCTTTGTATTTCCCATAAAGTTCTAATTCATCATCTAATATGCCGTATTCTTCTGCTACCTCAGCAATTTTCTTCATTTTCGCGCTTTGTGCTATTTCAATATCACTTGGTACTTTATTTGTCATAATATTTACACCCCATCTTCTTTAAATTTATATTATAAAAATATATGTTAATTTTTTATTGAACTACATTATTAATTTTACTAACCATGGAACTATTTCTCAAGTAGTATAGTACGCTTGTAAATACTATTATCTCAATTGGAAGCATTATTAAATCCTTTACAAGTCGCGGTGCTATAATCACCATGAATGCTTTTCCTGTAAGCATACTTAACCATATAGTATTCAAGCCTATATTTACTATGATAGTTTTTAAAACTGTAGCTAAAATAATGTTTTTATATCCTATATTTTTCTTATAAAAGAAAAGTCCATATATTGCACCTGATACAAAGGCGCTTAGCGTAAATCCTAAAAATACAGCTCCTGTAGGAAAGATTGTGGCTCCAATTAAATCAATTGCTGCATCTACAATTCCTGCAAACAATGGGCTAAACAACACTCCTGAAAGCATAGTTGGAATAAATCCAAATCCTATTCTAACTATCGGAGTAGTTATTGAAAAAAACCTACTTATTATAATTCCCATAGATATAAATAATGCTGTATAAACTACCTTTTTAGTATTCAACTCTTTCCCCCCTTTTTATACCATATGTATTTCACAAACGTCTACAAATTCTTCTAGTATTTGTAGACGTTTGTAGTTTTAAAAGAAACATCCCAACTGAATGAGATGTAATGATTTACAATGAAATCATAGATTTCTGTAAATCATGCAAGGTGAACGTGGAACTTATTCTAACAATCTCTTTTCGAGTATTTGGTTAATATCAAAATTTTCAATTTGTAAGTAGTATTCTGCAGCATCAAGTAATGCTTTCATAGGGACAGTTCCTATAACTTCACTGCCTACAACTGGAACTCCATATCTTTTAGCCTCTATTTTTATCATTTCAAATGCTCTATATACTGCTGTTTTTTCATAGTTAACTAAATTCATAGATACTTGAACTTGATTTCTTTCTTCTAATTTTAATCCTATAGCTTTTACAAATCTAAGACCGCCACCTATGAATCTAACCTTTTTAGCTATAGCATCTGCAACTTCAAGTCTATCAGTTCCTAAATTTACATTAAATGCTACTAAGGATACTCTAGCCCCTACTGCTGTACATCCGCTCTTTGCATTCATTTCTTGTGGACCAAAATCTGGCTTCCATTCTGGCTTTACAATCTTTTCAAAGAATGCCTCATATTGTCCTTTTCTTACATCCGCAAGATTTTTTCTTTCTGGTTTTGTTGCTGCATCTTCATATAAGTATACTGGAACTCCCAAACTTCCAATTTCTTTTCCTACTTCTTTTGCTATTTCTATGCACTCTTCCATAGTTATATCTGCTACTGGAGTGAATGGTACAACGTCTACTGCTCCCATTCTAGGATGTGCACCATGATGAGTTGTCATATCTATTAATCCTGTTGCTACCTTGGCCATATTTACAACAGCCTCTTTTATCTTTTCCGGTGATCCAATTAAAGTTACAACCGTTCTATTATGATCCTCATCTGATGAATAGTCTAAAAGTTTAACTTCTTTTACCTTTCTTGCTTCATCAACTATCTTTTCTACAAGTTCCTTATCTCTTCCCTCACTAAAATTTGGTACACATTCAACTAATTTTGCCATAAGTAACTCCTCCTTAATTTATGAAAAATGTTATTTTATTTTTATTGTGTAGCTCTTTAATGATTTATAATATGTATCTAAGAGCTGTGCTGTCGTGGTTTTATTTACCTTACACTTAAATTATATCACCATTCCATCAATAAAACGTCTAATTTTTATAATATATTCAAACAATTTAAAATCTTTGTATTATTTTATAGACGATAAAAAATGCGAAACTTTTTTATGCTCACCTGGTCGTATAGAATTTTCATCTAGGAACCTTCATCTAATGAAACATCTCAGTTTACTGAGATGTTTCACTAAATATGCAAATCCCATACGGGAGGTTCAACATTATGCGAAAATATGATTTATTTAAAGAAGTTAATGAACCATACAATATTTGGTATTCCTATTAAATCTATTAAGAATGCTCCAACTAAAGGTACTATTAAAAATGCCTTAGTGGATGGGCCGTATTTTTCTGTAACAGCTCCCATATTTGCTATAGCATTTGGAGTCGCTCCAAGACCGTGGCCTGCCATTCCTGATGCCATAACTGCTGCATCAAAATCTTTTCCTAATGCTCTAAATACTACAAATATTGTATATAAAGTTATAAATACTACTTGTATAACTACAACTATAAGCATTGGTCCTGCTAGATTTGATAGCTCCCATAATTTTAATGACATAAGAGCCATAGATAAGAATATTCCAAGAGATACATCTCCTACTAAATCTATAATATAGTGATCAAGTTTCATAAATTTGAATTTATCATTTAAATTTCTAAAAGCAACTGCTGTAAACATTGCTCCTACGTATCCTGGAAGTACTGTTCCTGTTTTAGCTATAAAAGCACACACTATAGCTCCTATAGTCATACAAACTGTAATTACTGCTAATTGAACTAAAAATCCATGAGATGTAACATTTGAAGTTGAAGCTATACCTGCCGCTTCTCTATATGACTCTCCCGAAAATACTTCCACTTCAGTAGGTTTTAATTTATATTTATCTATTAGATATTTTGCGATAGGTCCTCCTATAAGTCCTCCAGATATAAGTCCAAAAGTTGCTGCTGCCACTGCTACAGTAGTTGCTCCTGCAACTCCTAAAGATTCTGCTGTAGGTCCAAAAGCTGCTGCTGCACCATGACCTCCTTCCATAGATACAGCACCCATCATTACTCCAAGTAATGGATGAATTCCAACCATTTTAGCTGAAAGAACACCTATAGCATTTTGAGCTACTGCAAGTATACTACAAAGTATCCAGTAAATTATTAAAGGTTTACCACCCTTTTTAACTAATGCAAAGCTTCCTCCTAATCCTACTGTTGTAAAAAACGCAATCATGAAAGGTGATTGAAATGTAGTATCCATACTAATGGTAATTATATTACTTTGTTTTAAAACTAAAGCTAATAGTGAAAATGTTAGGCCACCAATAACTGGTGCTGGAATACAAAATCTTTCAAAGAATTTAACCTTCTTTCTTAAATAATACCCTAAAAATAATAACAGTAATGCAACGGTTAATGTGGCAATCATGTCCATCTTAAATGTCAAGATACCTTTTACCATTTCAATTTTCATAAAAATACCTCCTAATATATTTTATTATTTCACTAATTTATAAAAGCAAAATCCATGCCAATTAAATTTGACTCAATTTTCTATCTTTTCTCAATATTTTCACTTCGTATGCACTGCAAAATTTGCCGCACTGCAAATTTTGCCTATTTCTATTTGCCATTTACTACATATACAAACTAAAAATCAATCAATTGTAAGTTTTTAAAAACCATTGGCATTTTTAAAAGGAATACTAGTTTTTTTGCAGAATACTGATAATAACTAATATAAATAGAAAAGAGGGTAACTATGGAAGAAAGAATTCTTATTAAAGGAAATATTAAAAAAGATAAGGAGGTGCATCCAGGTTATATTATTTCAAATCTAAATACAGGTTTAATTGAGGAAATCAAGTTAAATGAAGCCTTTCAAGATGATTTCCCAGGCAAGGTATATGATTATCCAAATGAATATATAATAGAAGCTGGAGATTTTAATGCTCATTCCCATCCCGAACAATCCATATATACTGATATTGTAGATAAGTCTTGGGATCTAGGAACTTGGTGTCGTAATACAATCTATAGATACAGTGTAAAACTACAGCCTGAACATATATATTACGGATGTTTAAGGGCATTTTCTCGCATGCTTACACTAGGGGTTACATCTGTTATGGTATCTTTTTATTGTCACGGCAATAAAGGCAATACTTTAGATAAAGAGGTATTAAGAGCAGCAAAAGATACTGGTATTAGACTTTATTTCGGTAGAATGAACTATGATATACTAACTGAAAATGCCTATGAAGCAAAAAAGGATTCTCAAAAGAGCTACTTTGAAACTCCAGATGAAGCAGAAATGAATTTTTATATGTTATTTGGAGAAATGTGCGATAAGGATATAATCGCTGCTCCTTCCATTCATAGCATACATGCTTCCACAAAAGAAGCTATAGTAAAAGGAATTAATTTAGCTTTTGAGAATGGAAAGTATATTCAATTTCATTTGTCAGAAGATAAAGGAGATGTAGATTTATCTCTTGAGTTATACGGTATGCGTCCACTAAAGTTTTTAGAATCTTTACTTAAAAATAGGGAAGTTAAAAGTCTTGAGCATGTAATTTTATCCGATTGCATATGGCTTGATGATGAAGAATACGATGTTATTAAAAAATATAACATAAATGTGGTATTAAACCCAAGAATGAATGAAAGAGTAAAAGCTGGTAAAGCTAATTTAGAAAAATTCCTAGAAATGAATATACCACTGTATTTAGGTACTGATGGAGAAGCTAGTAATGACGATCTATCCATCATCGGAGAACGTAACTTTTTAAAAGACAAATTCACAAATATTAATTCTGAAGTAATTAACTCTATTGGTAAAACTCCATTTAAATTTAATCAAGGATATATCGGGACACTTGATAATGGACATTTTTGTGATATAAAAGTAACTAATAAAGAAGGCTTAGTGTCCGATGTATTTGTAAGTTCAAAGAATGTAGTTAAAGATGGAAATCTACTTACTATGAATATGGACAAGGACATTGAGACTCCTCTTAAGAATTTATTATCTAAATTATTTGTTGATTAAAATATGATAAAGGCCATCTCACTATTAACTGTGAGATGGCTCTTCTTTTAGTGTTCTAATTCAACTACCTTTTCAACTGCTTCTAATAACTTTCCGCTGCTTATTAATTCCGTAGCTTTATCTAATTCTTTATACATTTGTATATCAGTGTCAAATTCTATAAAATTTAAAGCTTCTCTTACTACTTTATATGCTTCTTTAGTTCCTTTTCCAAGTTCAAATCCTTTATCTTTTCTAAAATCTATAGCTTGGCATGCTGCCATCATTTCTGTTGCCACTACTCTCTTAGCATTGTCTATTATATCTCTTGCCTTTCTTGCAGCTATTGTTCCCATACTTACTAAGTCTTCTTGGTTAGCTGAAGATGGAATTGAGTCTACTGATGCAGGGTGAGCAAGAACTTTATTTTCTGATACTAAGGCTGCCGCTGCATACTGAGTTATCATAAATCCAGAGTTTAATCCACCATGTTTTGCAAGGAATGCTGGCAAGTCATTTAATTGGTGATTTATAAGTCTTTCAATTCTTCTTTCTGATACGTTTGCAATTTCTGCTGCTCCAATCCCTAAGAAGTCAAAAGGCTGTGCCATTGGTTCCCCATGGAAGTTACCTCCAGAAATTACATCCCCTTCTCTTGTTATTATTGGATTATCTGTAACGGAGTTAATTTCTATTTCAACCTTTTTCTGAACATAATCAATAGTATCCTTGCTAGCTCCATGTATTTGAGGTACACATCTTATGGAGTAAGCATCTTGAACCCTAAGTTCTCCTTGTTTTGTTACATAAGTACTTCCTTCAACTAATTTCAATATATTTCTTGCTGTAGCCATTTGTCCTTCATGTGCTCTTATTACATGAGTTCTAGGGTCAAAGGCATCTGTAATACCTCTTAATGCTTCCATTGAAAGAGCTGCTACTATATCACTAACTTTTAAAAGTTCAATTGCATCATATGTTGCTAATGCCCCTGTTGATGTTAAAACTTGAGTTCCGTTTATTAAAGCTAGTCCTTCTTTAGCGTCTAACTCAATCACTTCAACACCTGCTTTCTCCATAGCCTCAGAGCCTGACATTACTTCTCCCTTATATTCAGCTTCACCAAGTCCAAGCATTGGTAAAACCATATGAGCAAGTGGTGCTAAGTCTCCTGATGCTCCAAGAGATCCTTTTTCAGGTATTTGTGGATGTACTCCTGCATTTAACATTGATATTAATGTATTTAATGTTCCTATTCTTATTCCTGAATATCCCTTTGCTAATGCATTTGCTCTTGTTAGCATTATAGTTCTTACTATATCTGCAGAGAATTTTGGTCCATATCCACAAGCATGTGAACGAATAAGATTTTCTTGTAATGTTTTACAATCTTCTTTTGAGATACTTACATTACAAAACTCACCAAATCCTGTAGTTACTCCATACACTACTCTTTCATTTTCAACTATATCATCAATAATCTTTCTTGATTCTAATACACTATTTTTAGCTTCCTCACTTAAAAAAACTTTAGCACCATATCTTGCTACAGCTACTACTTCCTCTAATGTTAAATCGTTTCCATTTAATATTACTTCTCTTATTTCTTTCATTTTAAGTTCCTCCCTTTTAGTTATGTATTTATATTAAGTTGTTATCCATATTGTTGTAATTATGGAAGAAATTCAGCTAAAGCTGAATTTCAACCTAATTTATAATTTATTATCCTAACATCGTAGCACCAATTAATCCTGCTATGAATAGTGGTATATCATAAAATATAAATGTTGGTACACAAGTATCCCAAATATGATCATGCTGTCCATCTACAGATAATCCAGATGTAGGTCCAAGTGTACTATCAGAAGCTGGTGAACCTGCATCTCCAAGTGCTCCTGCTATACCTAATAAAAGTATGATTGAAGCTGGACTCATTCCAAGCTTTAATCCAAGTGGACAGTATATAGCTGCTATAATTGGAATAGTTCCAAAGGATGTTCCTATTCCCATAGTTACAACTAATCCAACTAAGAGCATCAGGAATGCTCCACCAAATTTTCCTCCAACCATGCCTGCTGTAACATTAACTAGTGATTCTACAGCTCCTGTTTCTCTTAAAACGTTACCATATCCTGCTGCTACAAGCATTACGAAAGCTATGAATCCCATAAGTTTCATTCCGCCATCCATAAGCGAATCTACATCTTTCCATACTATGGATTTTGTTAATACCATAATTATTAAACCTGCTAATGCTCCAAGTGGAAGAGAGCCTGTCTTAAGCTGAACTACAAATGCAGCTACTGCTCCAAGTAATGCTAACCAATGTTTAGGTGTCATTTTTTCATCTACTGCTGCTGCAGCTTCATCTGCTTGATCCATCATCATTTCTCTATATTCTCTTGGTTTTCTATAGAATATGAATACTGCAAGGAATAAGCCTACAACCATACTTGCTCCGCCTATCCACATTACTGATGCAACATCAGCGGTAGTTACGTTAACTCCATTTTGAATCATCTGATCTCTTATAATGTTGTGGAATATGAGTCCAAATCCTACTGGTAATGTTACATATGGTGCCTTAAGACCAAAGGTCAATGCACAAGCTACTGCTCTTCTATCTATTTTCATCTTATTCATTATAGGAATTAGTGGTGGTATTAAAATTGGGATAAATGCAATGTGTACTGGGATAAGATTTTGTGAAAAACAAGCCACAAATGCAATAAGTAGTGTAAATACTATGGCTTTTCCCTTAACTACCTTTGCAATTTTCTTTGCAAGTATTGTAGCAAGACCTGTTTTATTAATTGCAACAGCTAATGCTCCAAGTAAAATATAACTTAGTGCTGTTTCTGAGTTTCCACCCATACCTCCTATTAATGTTGACATGGTTTCTCCTATTGGCATTCCAGCCGCTAGTCCTGCAACTACTGCAGCTATAAGTATTGCTAGCATAACATTGAGTTTTAACAGGCACAGTGCTGCCATTATAATAACGGATATTATAACTGGATTTAATAATAGCATAATAATTCCCCCTTTTTAATTTTTATATGTGTAAAGTTCCCTCTGCTACGATGGTAACTTTCCCATCCAATTTTATACTTTTTATTTTTCCATCACACCAGCTTGCTTCGACTAAAAGTTTCCCTCCTGGCTCATTTACTTCTATACTTAAATTTTCTTTTTTATCATAAGACAATGCATAAGCTAAGGCTGTAGTACCTGAAACACAACTTCTTTCCCAAAATAAGCTTTCAGTTTCCCTTACATATACTAGTGGCTCTAAAAAGTTTTTATGAGCTTCATAAAACATTAGTCCAAAAGCATCTAACTCATCTAAGTTAAGCTCTGATTTGAACTTTGTAAAGAAGTCTTGCTTATCTTTTATTCCATCGCATGCTATTATAAAGTGAGTTATACCAGGAAGCTCTACCTTCACTATATTTAATGAACCGTTTTCATAATTAAATTTAAATTCATCTGTACTTACTGGTAGAGGCATATTGATTTTGGAATAAAATTCATTAGATTTTTGGGTAGGTAATACTTCGCATGAAACCATCTCTTTTGCTCCTGATACCTCTAATTCTACCAAGTATTTATCTTCAATCTTATTTAAACCTGGATAAGAGCTATATACCATATAGGCTGCCAAAGATCTTGCGGCATTTCCGCAAAACTCCCCACCCATCATTTGAAGTCTTAGAGTTTCCTTTTTCTTACCTTCTTCTGAAACTGGGGTTTCAATAAATCCAACTTGTTCTGCGTATATATTTCCATACTGCATTATTTCTTTTGCTACATCCTTATGTATTCTTCTAGGCAAGTTGTCCTTTATAAACACGGTCATATTTTCTACTGGGCTTATTTTTATAAAACTTAACTCTATGCTTGTCCCCTCCCCTCAAATCTTTACCTCATGTTCTACAAGCTTATTATATCATAAACTTCGTCAAATAATAGTCTATTGTGAATTTTTAAAAAAATAAAAATATTATTATGACTTTATACTTTCATTGTCATCAATTATACAGTATATGCTATAATTTGGGAATAGTTTACTTATATTTTCATTGTCTAGCTATGTGTTCTTGTTATAAACGGCTATTTTAGGTGATTTTATCGTCTATAAAACGTCAAATGCCTTTATTAGTTTTCCAATTTATTAAGCTAAATTCCATCAATTGTAGTTTAAAAAGAAATAAAATATTTCAAATTTTCAACACAATGAAATAATTCAACAATTTATTAAACTATTAACTTGCTATCAATGCACTTTTTTAATTCACTATTGCTTTAATTATTTACCACATTAAATTAACAAATAAGTGCCACCCACATGGCAAGTGGCAAGTGTTGTTCACTTGCCACTTGCCACATGAGTAGCACTTATTCACAGTATAAAGAATGCAATTGGTGCAGTTAATATCAAGGTAAATATAGTTCTTTCAATCCAAATTATTATTATATCTGTTAAGCTAATTGGAATATCAGTAGATAAAATACATGGTATTGAAGCTGAAAAGAATAATATAGAAGAAACTGATACTACAGCTATTATAAACTTAGTTACAAGTGGAGCCTGAACTACTAGCATTGCAGGCAAAAACATCTCAGCTATTTCAACTGAAGAAGCCTTGGCTGCTAAAAGTGGTTCTGGAATCTTTAATGCTAAAGTAAATGGATAAAAAATATAACCCAATACATCAAACACAGGAGTATACTTTGCAAGTACCAATCCTAGAAAGCCTACAGATAATATTGAAGGTAGTATTCCCATTGCCATTATAAAACCATCTCTTAAATTGATCTTTATATTTTTCCCAAGTGATACCGAAGCTGATGCTGACTTCATAGCTTCATTCCAAGCATATTTAATCCTATTACCCTGTGCAATGGGCTCAGGGTCTCCTACTCCAGTATAATAAGTGCCTGGTTTTTTACTTAGTGGATATATTCTTGCAGTTATTGCAGTTACTATAAATGTAACAATTAACGTAACCCAAAAATACGTATTCCATAGATTCATTATATTCAATGTTTTACATATTATTATCATAAAAGTAGCTGAAACTGTGGAGAATCCAGTAGCAATTATAGCTGCTTCCTTCGCTGTATACTTTCCTTCTTTATAAACTCTATTTGTAATTAAAAGCGCTATAGAATAACTTCCTACGAAGGATGCAACTGCGTCTATAGCAGATCTTCCTGGGGTTTTCCAAAATGGTCTCATAATAGGCTGTACCAATGCGCCTGTAAATTCCATAAGCCCATATCCTACTAAAAATGCAAGAAATGCTGAACCCATAGGAACTATTACACCTACTGGAATAACTAACTTATTAAATAAGAATGGCGCCATATCATCTTCAAACATCCAAGCTGGTCCAATCTTAAAGAATATCATAATTCCAACTACAATTCCCATAAGTTTAAGAATAGAAAATACTAAAGTTACTTTATCTTTATTCCAAGTTTTTTTAACAAAAGGATATAACCCTCCAAGAATTATAACTATAAGTGCATAAATATTGACAAGCCCCGGAGATGCTGCTTTAATATAGTTTACCATGTGATCAATTGGAATGGTAGAATTGCCTTTGATCTTTATAGGAACAAAGAACATAAATATTCCTATAAGACTGTATACTAGAAAGCGAAATGCATTAGAAGTATTAGTAGGTGTATTTGTGCCTTTAACTGTTTGCATACAATTCCTCCTATAAAATATTAAACTTTATACTATAATATATTTTACAGATTACAAATATATGACTAGTGCCACCCACATGGCAAATGGCAAGTGCTGTTCACTTGCCACTTGCCACTTGGGTGGCACTATTTTAGTTTCCTCTTTTAATAACCTCTATGACTTCAATACTATATTTATCTCCTGCTTCTTTTAAATATTTAATTGCCTCATCGCAATAATAAGATACCTCTTTATCTAAATACTTGCTAAAAACTTTATTTAAAGTTTCATTTAAACTCATATGAGCCTTAATTTCAGCTTTTACTCTATATACAATTCCAAACTCTTGAGGATTTTTAAGTCTCTCTGAATACATATCTGCATTTTTTAAATACTCTAAGGCTTCTGTATAATTCCCTTCCTTTACATTTAATAGAGATAAAAAGGCTTCTACTATAGATCTTTTCCATATAGAATCCAATTGGCCAAAAATATTATATGCCTTTTCAAAATGTTCTTTTGCCCTATCATAATCCCCCATGTCAAAGGCTGAAAGTCCTGCATTTATATTAAATATAGATAAACTCACAAGAGCATTTTTATTTTCACATATAGATAATGCTTTATCAAAATAAGAAAGAGCCTCAGAAAATTTCATATTATATCGTCTAATTTCTCCAATATAATTATATGCTGCTGCAATATTTAAAGCATATTTATCTGCAACTTGCTTTGTTACATTAAATATATTTATAGACTCATTTAAAAGTTTCTCTGCTTCATCATATTTTCCGCACATTATATTATAAAGGCCTTTTAATCTTAAAAGTATTCCTATTTCCTTATGATAATTGCATTCCACTGCTAGGTTCAAAGCTAAATCTATATAATTCACCATAGTTTCTGTATCATTAGTTTGTATGCAATAGTATATCATTTGCTTATAACCTTCTAAAGCATAGTCATTATCCTTTAATTCTACAGATTTTTCTATCATTTCTTTTATAAATACAGTGCCTTCATCATAATTCCCTTCTCTTATAAGATACCTACCTCTAATATGAAGATATGAAATTTCAATTTTCTTTAATTCATCTCCTGGAGTTTCTCTTTTCTTTACTTCCTTTAAAGACTTTTCTAAATCCTTAAGATGTTTTTCTGTTTGCTGTTTGCTAAGATAAGCGTACTTATAAGCATTGCTTTCTTGATTAAACAATATCGGAAAGAGTTCATGACTAAAATTCAAGTAATAACTCAAGCTCTTTATTCTATACCTTAAAGCCTCCAGTTCATTATCTCCGCTACTAAAATGATATATAAGTTTATGGTAAGTATTTATATCACTCTTATCATTTTTAAGCTGTTTTTCTAATATACTAGCTATCTTACTATGCAAAATTCTCTTTCTACCCTCTGATTGCCTTAGATAAACAAATTCCCTAAGTTTTTGGTGAGTAAACTTAAAACTTGTCCCATTCTCTGTAATTACTTCCTTTAAGATAAACCTATTTGTAAGCTCTTCTATTATATCAATTATTTCTAGTTCATCCTTTTGAGTTACATTTTTTATTATTTCTAAAGGTGCTTCATCAAAGAAAAGAGATGCTATATTTAATATCTTTTTTCCTTCTTCAGAAATATATAAAAATCTACTTTGTAATACATCCTGCATTTTAACAGACATTATATTGGTATCACCTTTAGACTTTAATATATTTAAGTATTCAGTTATAAAGAAGGCATTTCCTTCCGTTTCATCATATACCTTTTTAAATACTTCCTTTGAAAAGTTTTTTTGAGGTAATGCCTTGCTCACAAAACTTTCTACTTCTTTTAAATTAAATCTCTCCAGATTTACACAGTGTATTTTTTCATATCTTTTCATTGTAGTTATGAAGTTATCTATGTTCTCATCATATTCATTTCTACAAGTCCCTATAAACATTATATCATTTTTATTTGCGTGAAGTATTATACTACTCAAAATAAGCAAACTCAAATTGTCCATCCATTGTATGTCATCAAAAATCATTATTATTTTTTTCTTTACTGTTATTTTTTTCAAAATGTCTAATAATGCTTCTGCTATCATTTCGCATTTTAAACTATCTAAGTTCTCAAGTAATTTTATATTTGATGCAGCCTTTTTTTCCCCAAACTCAGGAAAAACATTTGATATAATATCCTCCCACATGGTAGGGATACTAATATTATTAGTTTTTAAAACACTTGATACTTGATAAATTATACTGTTCCATGGCTTTAGTATATATTCTTTTTCTAATTGATAACAATTGGTTTCAAATAAGAATACTTCTTTTGTATCTACTCCTTCTAAAAATCTTTCTTTTAGTCGAGATTTACCTATTCCCGCTTCTCCTTTTATTATAATTGAGCATGCATTAGATGTTCCTTTAATAAAATTATTATAATTATTTTCCAGTATTCTAAGTTCATTACATCTTCCATAAAAAAAATTCTTTGCTGCTTTAATGTTCTCTTTATCTGTAGAATTCATTTTATCCAGTATTGAATCAAAAATAGCTGTGGTTTCTTCATCAGGAGTAATTCCAAGTTCTTTATCTAGGATTTCTGTAAGTTTATTATAAAGTTCTAGTGCCTTACTATAGCTACTATTTTCTTTATAATAATTCATAAGAGCTCTATATGCTTTTTCATCAAATTCATCTATTCTTATAAGAATTCTTCCATACTTTTCTATTAAACTATTCTTCAAGTCTCCATTTGCAATTTTAGAAGATATATCTTCATATAAAGACGATATATATATACTCTTATAGTGTTCTCTAGTTTTATCCAGCCAATTTTCAAATTCCTCTGCATTTTTTACAAAAAAGCCTTGTAAAAACTCTCCTTCATACTCCTTAATATCTTTCTTATCACTTAAAAATTCATCCACGTCTGTTTTTATTTCCATCTCTGGATTTAATAAAATCATAGACTTTTTAGGGGAAATTATAACTTCTTCATCAAATGCTTTCTTTATCTTATATATAGCATTTCTTAAATTTTTCTTTGCTATATCTTCATCTTCCTCCGCCCAAAGCATTCCAGCTAACTCTTCACGGCTAGCCTGTTTATTTATAAGTAAATAATAAAAAAGGGCTTTTACCTTTCCATAAGGAAATAGTACTTCTTGTCCATTCTTTGTAACTTTTGGTGTACCAAATAATTTCCCGTATATCTTATTCATTTTTATCCCCCAATCATCTTTCTAACTCTTAGGTATTGAAGCGATTTTAATCTCCAACCTCTCATTATTAAATTAAAGTTTTTAATACAACTTAATTTTTATTCCTTAACCTTAGCCACTGGTAAATGTAATCCTTTTTTTATTGAAATCATTCTAACTAGAAATGTTGCAAAAAAACATATGTATGAAGCTCTATCTATCCCCAAGCTTTTATATGTAGATATAAAACTTATGCCTCCTAGTATGGATGCTACTGCATATATTTCCTTTTTAAATACAAATGGAATTTCTTTAGCAAACACATCTCGAAGGACTCCTCCTCCAACTCCCGTAAAAAGTCCTAAAGATACTATCATAAAATTTGTAGGAAGTGTATGTAACGCTACGTTCCCTCCTATAGCAGTAAACGCTCCAAGTCCTATAGCATCAGAAATTTGCACAAGGTGAGAAAGTTTATTTAACTTATTATAAAAAATAAAAACTATTATTGCAGTAGCTATGCTTATAAAACAATTAGTTGGATTTACAAAAGATGTAGGCGGCAGTATTCCTACTACTATGTCTCTAAAAATCCCTCCCCCTATAGCTGTAGTTATGGCAAGTATGATAGCTCCAAATATGTCCATTTCCTTTCGTATTCCAATTATAGCTCCTGAAAAGGCAAAAGCCACAGTTCCTATAAACTCAAAAACACTCATAAGGTTCAAGTTTTTTCTCCCCCATTCTTTGACTTCGTTTACATATTATATTGTAACAAAATTCAGAAGAAAATTAAACATTAAGAGATTACCCACTATAAGTATATATTATAAAAGGAAGTTTGCCTTCAACAAACTTCCTTTTATTTCCCAACCATTAGTTAATAGCTAATTCCACCTACTGATTAACCATTACCACAACACCATCTTTAATAGTTTTTTCTACTATATTTACTCCAGTATGATATGGCAAGAATTTATAAGAAGGATATTTCAATATTACTAAATCTGCTTTTTTACCTTCTTCAATACTTCCTATAACACCTGCTCTTCCTATAGCTGCAGCACCATTTAAAGTCATTGCTGTTATTGCTTCCTCAATACTCATATTCATATATATTGTAGCTAGTGCAAACATAAGTGGTATAGAATTTGTAAATCCACTGCCTGGATTAAAATCTGTAGCAAGTGCCACAGCACATCCCTTATCTATCATAAATCTTCCCCTGGCATATGGCTCCTTTAAGCAGAATGCTGTAGTTGGAAGAAGAGTACTTACAACCCCTGCCCTTGCCATGTCCTCTATGCCCTTATCTGATGCATGTAAAAGATGATCTGCTGACACTGCATTGAGTTCTGCAGCAAGCTCTGATCCTCCAAGTTGTACTATTTCATCTGCATGAAGTTTTAATTTCATGCCTAATTCCTTAGCTTTTAAAAGTATTTCTCTGGATTCTTCCACCGAAAATACTCCTTTTTCACAAAACACATCACAAAAATCTGCTAAATTTTCCTTTGCAACTTTTGGCAGCACTTCTTCAACCATGAAATTAATATATTCTTCAGTTCTTCCTTTATATTCATCTGGTACTGCATGTGCACCTAAAAAGGTTTTGCATATATCTACAGGATGATCTTCATTTAATCTATCCATTACTTTAAGTTGTTTTAATTCTGTTTCTAAGTCTAATCCATATCCGCTTTTTCCTTCTACAGTAGTTACTCCAAAGGATAGCATAGAATTTAGTCTTTCTTTTCCCAGATTATACAACTCTTCTTCAGAAGCATCTCTTGTTCCTCTTACGCTGTTAACTATGCCTCCCCCTCTATTCATGATTTCCATGTAGCTTACACCGCTAAGTCTCCATGAAAACTCCTCTGCTCTATATCCTCCAAATACAAAATGAGTATGAGAATCTACAAATCCAGGTAATACAGTTTTTCCTTCTGCATCTATAACCTGAAAATTTTCTTGATTATATACCTTTAATATTTCCTCTGTAGTTCCTACCTTTTCAATAATTCCATCTTTTATAACAACTGCTCCATTTTTTATTATATTTAAATTACCCATTTCCTTACCAAAACTTGCCTTACTTCCTAAAGGCGTTACTATTTCTGATGCATTTATTATTATTAAATTTCCTTTTAACATAAAATCACCTACTCCATTAATTTATATTCTATTACTTGTTCCATAGAAAAGTCCTCTAATTGCAAATAGTACACTGCACTGTTTACTAAAGCTTCCATAGATACAAGTCCACTTATTTCCGTTCCTATAATATTTACCCCAAATTTCTCACTTTCTCTTTTAACCATTTCAAAAACTGTATAAAGTCCTGTTTTATTATAATCCGTTAAAACCACAGCAAGCACCACGGCCTCATCGTTGCTTGGTTTTACTGCCAATGCCCTACAACATTTAAACCCTCTTTCAGAGCCTCGAATGCTTTTACCTATTTTTTTTATGAGTGTATAATTCGATGTGTTGAATTTTATATTAAAGCAGACCAAAGGCATTCTAGCCCCTACTATACTAATTCCCCCTGTAGGATGAGGCTTATCTGGTCCAAAATCTGGCTTCCATTCTGGTCTTTTAAGCTTATTTTTTATCCCCTCATATCCCCCCATTCTTATATTACATAAATCTACTCTATTAGGATTTGAGGCAGATTTTTCATATAAAAATATTGGTATATTATATTTCAAAGATGCTTCTTTTCCAAACTCTTTCGAAAGAACGATAGCTTCTAACATACTCATATTCTTTAATGGTATAAAAGGTACCACATCGACAGCTCCCACTCTTGGATGATCCCCAGTATGCTTTTCCATATCTATAAGTTCCAATGCTATCCCCATTGCATTCATCATTGCATTTTTAACATCCTTAGGATTTCCCATTATAACTGCTGTTGATCTATTAAATTTTTTATTATAACTATAATCTAAAAGCTTTATGCCTTCTATCCCTCTAAATTCATCAATAATTTTATCTATTTTCTTTATATCTGTGCCTTCACTAAAGTTAGGGGCACAAGTTACTATCTTATCCCCATTCCCCATAAATCCTCCACTTACAAGTTTTAATCGTCAACCTTTAGGATATATATTATCTATTATATACAAAAACTAGGATAAGGACTTTAGGGGTTAGACACTAGGTACTAGGGTTTGAGATACTTTGTATAATCAAAATCTTCTCATTTCCTATCTCCTAGCACCTTAGCCTAATCCCTAATTTACATCCTCTACTCCTAGGTTACTGCAATCAGTATACTATTAAAAACATATTATTTATTAAATACTTTTCCCACTGCTTCTTTTACCATGTTTTCATCTGCAATATATGGAATTGTTATATGATCAGTTCCTTTATTCATCTTATTATATTCAATGACAGTTTCTACAGAGTGCTCATTTCTAGCCCAGGAACGTCTAGCAACACCGCCCATAACATCCCATGCCATAGCTGATTTTATTATTTCATCTACTCTGTGGCTTCCATCAAGAACTAATCCAAATCCACCATTTATGGATTTACCAATTCCAACTCCACCACCATTATGAAGAGCTATTAGACTCATTCCTCTTGCAGCATTACCAGCATAGCACTGTACAGCCATATCAGCCATTACGTTACTTCCATCTTTAATGTTTGAAGTTTCTCTGAATGGTGAATCTGTACCTGAAACGTCATGATGGTCTCTTCCAAGCATTACAGGTCCTACTTCACCTTTTCTAACCATATCGTTAAATTTAAGAGCTATTTTAATTCTACCCATAGCATCTTGATATAATATTCTAGCTTCAGTTCCTACAACTAATGCATTTTTCTCAGCATCTTTTATCCAATTATAGTTATCTCTATCTTGATATCTTCTTTCTGGATCTATGCATTCCATAGCAGCATGGTCTGTTTTTCTTAAATCTTCATGTTTTCCGCTTAAGCATACCCATCTAAATGGTCCATATCCATAGTCAAATAAATGTGGTCCCATGATATCTTCAACATAGGATGGCCAAATAAATCCATCTTTTTCATCTGTTCCATTTTTGGAGATTTCTTTAACTCCTGCATCATATATAGCTTTCATGAAGGAGTTACCATAGTCAAAGAAATACACTCCCCTTTCAGTTAAAGTCTTTATAGTCTCAAAATGATGTTTTAAAGTCTTGTCCACTAATTCTCTAAACTTAGCTGGATCTTCTGCTAAAAGTCTTGTTCTTTCTTCAAATGTAATACCTTCTGGACAATATCCACCTTCATAAACATTATGGCAAGAAGTTTGATCTGAAAGTAAATCTATATGGATATTGTGGTCTATTGCATATTGAAGTAAATCTACTATATTACCATGGTAAGCTATAGACATTGCTTCTTTTTTAGCTTTAGCTTCTTCAGCCATTGCCCAAACTTCTTCTAAATTTGCTGACCATTTTTTAATCCACCCCTGTTCAAGTCTTGTATCTACTCTTGATTTGTCAACTTCTGCAACTATAGCAACAGCATTAGCTATTTCTCCTGCTTTACCTTGAGCACCGCTCATTCCACCAAGTCCTGAAGTTACAAATATTCTTCCTCTTAAATCTCCATCATTAGGAATTCCAAGCTTTGTTCTTCCTGCATTTAATATAGTGTTAAATGTTCCATGAACAATTCCCTGTGGTCCTATATACATCCATCCACCTGCTGTCATTTGTCCATAGTTTGCAACTCCCATTTCTTCAGCAATCTCCCAGTCCTTTAAGTTGTCAAACATACCTATCATAAGTGCATTTGTAATTATTACTCTTGGTGCATCTGGTTTGGATTTAAATAATCCTAGAGGATGTCCTGATTCTAGAACTAAAGTTTGATCTTGAGTCATAACTTCTAAGTATTTTTTAATCAATCTATATTGCATCCAGTTCTGACATACGCTACCTGTTTCCCCATAGGTTACAAGCTCATAAGGATACAGTGCAACATCAAAATCTAAATTGTTGTCTATCATTACTTGAAAAGCTTTACCTTCTACACAATTTCCCTTATATTCATCAATAGGTTTTCCATAAAGTCTTCCTTCTGGACGGAACCTATATCCATAAATTCTTCCCTTTGTAGTAAGCTCTTCTAAAAATTCTGGAATCAACTCTGCATGATACTTTTCTGGTATATAACGAAGTGCATTTTTAAGCGCTACCTCTGTTTGTGCCTGTGTAAGGTGAAACCCTCTATTTGGAGCTCTTCTTATTCCTTGAACAAACTTAGGCATTTCTGGTAAATAATCATCAAGTTTAATTTCCATAGCTTCTGAAATATCAAAATTTCCTATCATTTTTAAATCCCCCTATATGTTAAATATTTATATTGCGTATTTATCTTACACTCTTATTATATATCAGCTTCGTCGTTAAAACGTCTATGTATTTTATAAATTCAGAAATTTCTAACTTGAAATTCGACTTTTGTGACGGTTCCGTTTGTAGACGGTAAAAATACAGAATATTTTTTAGTAACTAGTACTTATAATAACTCGTATTCCTTAATCTTATACCTTAAGTTTCTTTCACTGATCCCCAAAGCTTCAGCAGTATTTTTTCTGTTTTCTTTGAATTTCTTTAAGTTATATTCTATAACCTTTTTTTCTATAGTCTTCATATCCTCCCCCACATAAATCGGTATGAGATGATCTTTTAATAGGAGTATATTTTCTCTTTCAAAAATTTCAGGAGGTAAATCTTCTTTATCTATATACTCGTTTCTTGTTAACACCACAGCTCTTTCTAGAATATTTTGAAGCTCACGTACATTCCCATTAAATTTATACCCTTCTAAAGCTTGTAGCGCTCCTGCTGTTATGCCCCTTATTCTCTTTTCAAACTGATTACTATATTTTTTTATAAAATATTCTATGATTTCAGGTATATCTTCCATTCTTTCTCTTAGCGGAGGAATTTGTATATTTATTACATTTAATCTATAAAACAAATCTTGCCTAAAGTTACATCTTTTAACCTCTTCCTTTAGGTTTTTATTTGTAGCAGATATAAATCTAACGTCTACTTTTATAATTTTATTAGAACCAACAGGTCTTATTTCTTTATCTTGAATTACTCTTAAAAGCTTAGTTTGCAAATTTATATCCATATCACCTATTTCATCTAAAAATAATGTCCCTTCACTTGAAAGTTCTATTATTCCTTTTCTATCTTCTGCAGCACCTGTGAAAGCACCTTTCTTATATCCAAAGAGCTCACTTTCTAAAAGATTATCTGGTATCGCCGAGCAATTTATTACATTGAAAGGTTTGTCCTTTCTTTTTCCATTAAAATGAATCGCCCTTGCAACAAGTTCTTTTCCAGTGCCGCTTTCTCCTGTTATAAATACATTTATATTTACGTCTTTAACTCTATCTATTAAATTGAAAACCTCCTTCATTTTAGAGGAGCTTCCTATTATGTTATAATTTTTATCTATCTTATCACTTAAGTACTTTATTTTACTATTTAATCCGATGTATTCCTCAGCTTTTTTCATAAGAAGATCAAGCTCTTCCATATTAATAGGTTTTGTAATATAATAAAACGCTCCGTTTTTTATAGCTTCTACAGAGGATTCTATAGTTCCAAATGCAGTCATCATAATGACCATTATTTCTTTATTTGCACATTTTATTTTCTTCAACACCTCTATTCCATTTTCATCCCCTAGTCTTAAATCTAAAAGTATAATATTTATGTCAACTTCATTTATAATAGTCAGCGCAGTTTTTTCATCTTTTGCTGTAAAAACCTCATAGTTATCTTCTAATGCAAAACTTAATGCTGTACATATAGAACTTTCATCATCAATAACCAGTACTTTAAACATTTTTATCATCTCCTAAACTTTTAAATTCTAATATAAATGAAGTTCCTTCATCTTTTGTACTTGATACATGTATCTTCCCGTTATTTTCCGCCATAAGCTGATAGCATACAAAAAGCCCTAATCCTGTTCCTGATGCTTTTGTAGTATAAAATGGATCATATATTTTATTTAACTCATCTTTATCCATACCACAACCATTATCCTCTATCATCAAATAAGTCTTCCCCAAGCTCTCCATGGTACTTATATTTATTGATTTTTCTTCTTTGTTAATCGATTCTATTCCATTTAATATTAAGTTTATAATTATTTGCTTAAGATGGTTCTTATCTGCGTACACAAATACATCTTTAGGTATATCTATATTTATTTTTACACTTTCTTTTTGTATCTTATTAGCTATCAGAGCTAGTATCTTTTCTATGATTTCATATATATTTACTTTTTCTTTAAAAGCCTTTTTAGGCTTAGAATACTCTAAAAGTTCATTTATTAAGTTATTAAGTCTTTCTATTTCATATGGTATGTCTTTACTTATCATTTCTCTAAATTTCGGATTGTCATATTTTTTAGGAAGCAATTCTACATAAGTTTTAATAGAAGTTAAAGGATTTCTTATTTCATGCGCTATACCTGCCATTAAGATTCCGAGAGATTCCATCCTATCTTTTTTTCTTAAAGATTCATTAGCCATTTCTAAACTTTTAGTTTTCTTTTCTACTTCTTCTTTAAGCTTATCATTCCACATATACATTAAAAAAAGCACTATAAGAAAAATGCACATGGCTATTAATGAATATTTAAGTGTATTCCTTACATACCAATTAGAGTACTTAAAAGATTGTCCAAACCATTTTGTATAAATCATATCATAAGTGCCATTTTCTTTTATTTCTTTTATTCCCTTGTTCAAAAGTTCTAAAGTTGCCTTGTCTCCTTTTCTTACTGCAATGCTATATGCTGTAGAATTCAAAGGCCCACCCACAATTTTTAGCTTGTTATTGATACTTAGCTTATTTGCATAATACACGCCGGTTAAAGTATTACCTATAAAAGCATCTACTTCTTTACTTAAAAGCTTCTTAAAAGCATCTTCTTGGTCCTTTGTAAATATTATCTTTACTCTTTCCATGCTTTGCAAATTATTAATAGCTACATCTCCCTTTTGTATAGCTACTGTATGTCGAACCAAATCCTCATATTTATTTAAGTAATTATTTTCATTTAACACAAAAATACTTTGAGAATTTGTAAGTATTTCTTCAGAAAAATCATATAGCTTATCCCTTTCAGCAGTTCGCTTCATTCCTTCTATTATATCTACTTCTCCCTGCTTAAGCTTTTCACAGGCATCTTCCCATTTCATAGGAGTAAATTTAACTTCAATTCCGCTTCTCAGTGCCACAGCTCTTATTAAATCCACATTAAATCCTACATATGTATGACTTTCATCTAAATATTCAAATGGCGGAAAGTTTATATCACCCGCTACCTCTAGCACAACGCTTTGCGGCTGTTTTATATCAGATTTATTTTTATAGATATAGAATGTCGCTGAGACTATTATTGGTATAATCAAAATAAATATTAATCTTTTTTTACTAATTCCGCTCACAGTTATCCCCCTTTCTTATATATAGACAGTTACTATTAATTAAAACAAGCTTATAAAAGCTTAACTTTTAAAATCATTACTATTATTTGTTATTTTATATATTATCACACTTAACCATATCTTACATATTATAAGAATATAAAAAAGTTTAATCGGAGGTTTTTATGAAACATAAAAAACTTAAACTTATTTCTTATATTATTATCATAGTAACTTTACTAGCAACACTTGTATCTTGCAGCGGTAATACTAAGACTGAGGAAAAGAAAATAGTAAAAGTAAATGTCAATGAAGTTGTTCGTTCTGTTTTCTATGCTCCATTTTACGCTGCAGTAAATAATGGTTTCTTTAAAGAAGAAGGCATAGAAATCAATCTTACAACAGGCCAAGGTGCAGATACGACTATTTTCAAAACACAAGTATTCAAATTAAGCCTTTAGTTATAGAGGTTCCTAAAAAACTTAAATAACATAAAAAGCCTGATAACTAGTGCTATCAAGCTTTCATGTAAAAAATCATAGAATTTATATCATTGGATTATTACTTGTTCTCTGCCTCTTCCTTTAATCTTTTACCCTCTTCTAAATATAACTTCTCTTATCAGTGAATTTATACTGTGACTCCTAATTATACAGATACGACAGAACTGAATCTAAAATTATGTTATATCAACTCTACAAATTGGAATTTGCACTCTTTACTAGAAAACTTGGAGTTGTCTCTCAAGTTAACGTTTTTTGTTATTAGGTCTTTTGGTCTGTTTCCTTACACTATTAACCATACAAATATCTTTAATATTCTTTCCTTCTTGCAGGTGTACCGATAATGATTTCTCACCATAGTCTTTATTGGCAACCATGTTAAATATCATTGCACAATCATGAATTGCAGCATTTTCAATCAAAAAGATATCATCTTCATAAAAAGGATCTATAAGACTATAACGATAGTAATTAAAGTTCTTTATCCATTCATCATTCTGACGGTGCTGGTTCATTCGACTGAATACCTTTTCAGCTTTTCCTACATAAAAAAAGCCTTTTGTGGAATCATACAACATATATATGCCATGACGATCTTCTTCTTTGTTGATATAGTTGTTAAAATTATCCTGCTCATACTTAACCCATGGTGTAATTTTATCCTCTAAATAATAATCAATCACCTTTTCTTTATTATCTGATTCTTGTCGAACGCTTGATAACTTCCGCGTTATTCTCATGCTATTGCGAATATATTTGTTATATGGGTCATCTGGATTATAAATATGCAGATGTGTTAAAGTCGCAGTTCTTTCTTCAACATCAAACTCAAAGGTAAAGGACTCTTTTTCATTTACCGGCCATTGGATTTTCGAATACTCATATGCTAACGTGCTGCAAAACAACTGCTGCAAAAGTCCCGAAAGTCCTTTTGAAAACTTTGTATCATAATATGTCCAATGAGGAGGTATATTATTTTCCTCTTCAAATTTTTCTGCATCAATTTTGGCATAGCTATGAGATAATTTGTCGTCAAATTTTTCTTTGTAGATTTTTTTTTGTTTGGAATAATAACATCCTGCAGCATCGTCTCGAAAACGAAATGATCTTTTGGGTTCAATTCTCAATTTATATATTGATTCATTGTCTTTTAATCTTTTTAAAAACCGAGTTATTTCTGGAGTTCCTTCATACCTACCAAGTAAATCTTCATGTAATTTAAATTGATAACTTAAAGCTCCTTCATCCCCTTTCCAAGATTCATAAATCTTAGAATCGTATATTTTCATCTGATGATAATCATAAAAAGTAGAAACATTATTATCTCCTTTATTTTTACTCTCTGGATTATAGCGAAACTCATATTTAATAGTAAACTTTTTCGAATCCATTACTAGACCTCCACAATAAAATGATAAACAAATTACTATATTGTTTAAATAAACCTCAAGTTCACATTATTATCCTAATCAAAACGACTATATCGTGTACAATTATAAATATAATAGAAAGTTCATGACATCAATATTATTTAGAACTTAAGCAATTTTTTTCTGAGGAATTCATTCTATGCATTTTTAATACCTGAACTCATAATATCTTGACCTGTAATCTCAGCAGAAATTTCATCAATGAACTGATCTAAAGCAAGTGATAAGAATTCATGCACCAACCAATTCTCTTTTGAATCCATCAAACGTGCCAGCTGTTCTGGTTTATATCTTACTATTTCGCTAAACCGATGCATAGTAGCCATTATTATCAGCATGCTATTCACATTTATCACTTTCGAAATACCAAGGTTTGATCTTCTTAAATACCAAAGTCGTTGTGAAGATTTAATATATTGAAATTGTTTTCTGAGCGTTGTATTTAATATTTTAAGTTCTCCTGATATACTATCAGTATTCCTTCTTGCACCTTGTGTACTATGTAGAAAAAAGGGGTTGTCTCCACATTCTATAAAGTCATTTGAAATGCTTGACAATATCGTTGTTGGAATTGAAGTTGCAGTAGGTGGAAAATGATATTTTTCTATTTCGAACTTCATATATAGGCAATTATCATTTCCCTTGTAATACATCGGTGCCGTTCCTGCTTTAACCGGCACAAACAATTCCTGAATTTTTCGTCCGCGAGGTGTTGTGTATGTTGTCACATAAGCTCTATGAAGAAACGCAAGATTATATAACAACTTTTGTAATGTCCACGGAGACTTCCTCGGCCATAAAACCTCAAAATTACTTTCAAGTAGCTTTCCAAATTCAACGAATACTCCAAATCCTACTCGTTGAACGCCTATAGTATCCAAACTTTGACCTATTCCATTTTTATCTTCAAATAAACCATGTGCGCTAAAATTATTAATAAAATTGTCAACATAAGGTTCTCTAAATGCAATAAGTGCTTTTACTGCATTTAGCATGGAGTAATACGAAGCCAATGGGGATGATTCAATTGGAAGTGTTTTAGCTGCTTTATAAAATGACATTGCTTGTTTCCAATAGAAAGAAAAATGATACTTATTCGGATCACCATGCTTATCTTTTAATGTTAAATCATGATACTTCATACATTTTTTGTGGCTACTAAAATAAAAATTAATGTAAGTAAAAATATCATCTGTCAAAACAGTGCTATTCTGATAATCTTGACTTGAATATGCTTTTTTCATTTGTAATGATTTATTTTTAAATTGAAATGGATATGTATCAATACATAATTCTGTTCTTCGTGGCATTCACTTACCTCTTTTCTTTTCTAATATCTAATACCTTTATTATTAGTTACTGTATAGAACTTCCATAGTTGACAACAACTATATTATCCGAATCAAAAGAAATGCAGAAAAAAATCATTGTCCAATCAGGAAATAATTAATGGCTCTAGTTGTCAATTTACCAACTTCCCATTATCGTTATAATAAATCATTTATACCCTTTGCCCTATAGGAATAATAAGCTATTTCCTATTAATTCCCAAATAATATAATTCTACATCAAATTATATTATCCTTCATAATTTGTACAAAAAAGCAACAAAATCCGAGAAGATACTACTCTCAGATTTCATTTGCTTTTTTAAAGTTAAATTACTATTTATATTACTTACCCTTAAAAATTCTTATTTATACATTTCATTCTTTAATAAATTTTCCACATAATTTAATACTAATCAACTCGATAAATTGGAATTTATCTGTAGTATTATCTTCAAATTCCCTTTAGTGAATGATTTGTGTGTCACTTGGCATACCCTCAAACGCAGAAGCAAGAACCGCATTTCTCATTGTGGGATACTTCTCAGCCTCGTTAATTAAATCCTCAGGAGTTATTCTTCCATCGACCAAGGCTGATATAAGATCGACATAATAACATACTTCTTGATATCCTTCAGGATCAATGGCTTTTGCATGAATAAAATCATTTTCAATAGTCAACGTCGGCAATCCTCTTAGTTGGCGATTCGTAAACAACCTATCGGCCACTTTGTAAAAATCACCATTGAGATCGAAATAAACCATTGGAACTTCATATCTGCTTTCTATAAGATCATTAAGGATATATGCACTACCATTGTTACTGACCTTAACCTGTAGGCCAGCATCCATCCCAACAATACCTGTACTACCTTTCATTTGAACGCGTAATCCATTTCCCGTTATCCAAATAATATCTCGCTGAGGATCGGATGGACTGTAATTCTTGGCATACTTTCTTTTTGTACTTTCAAGTCCAGTTCCCAATGCTCCACACTTTTGTGCGGTTTCTAATCTTATTTGTTTCCTGCTCGCAATACGAAGCCATTTTAAATTAATTTTCTCGTTATCCCGACACCTTCGAACAATTACGGCTTCAGCAATTTTACCCATCATGCGCATTACTGTTCGCTTCGTGTCGATTTCCAGTATTACGCTCAATGCAAACTTATTATTTTCATAGCGAACAAAACCTGCATCCTCAATCAAAATTCTAAACAGTTCCTGACCATAATATTCTTTCAATATTAACAGATCTCTTTTGCCATGAAGGAAATCACAGAGCGGTTGCGAACTTAAAATTCGTGCTTCTCCATCATAACACATGACTGCCAGTTCTAAGTTGTTTCTTCCGTATATTAACTGCGGCATAATTAATTAACCCCCTTGCCTTTATCATAAATTCTGATTTATCTTCATTCCAATCATCCCAACAAATTACTATTTATCTACAGATTATAGTAATAGTCTTACTTCGCATATATTTATGCTAACGACACTTCTAAAATAAAATCTTTATGCACTTTAACTTCTTGTTATTAGCCTAATTAGTGTATGTGCTTCCTCTAAACCTTAGTGACCTATATCCTTAATAAATGGCAGTCTATTATTCCACGAATTTTATAATCCAATCCCTCTATCTTCTTTTTGATTTACAGACTTTGAAAATAAGATATGTTGTGTTTCTTTTAGGAATTCTTTACTTTTTATATCCAAATATTTCGCGCGTCTGACAGGCATATTAATTGAAAAAAGAAAATTCTTAAAAGGTATGTTTGAATAATTTTTATTTTTGTTATCTAATATCCTAAATATAGGCCTACCACTTTTTCTAGAAATTAAGTTGCAAAATATTTCAAATTCCTCAATATCTAAGTGATTTATTGATTTTATACCTATTTTAAACGTATCCTTCAACTCTTTTGAAATCTTTTCTAGGGTTGGAGGAAAAAGAGGTATATTTCCTAAAGTAACAGACATTAAATATACTTCAGTTATTCCTGATAAGTCTACTATCGTATTATCACTAGTAATTTCTGCAAGCCTAGCATGTAGCTGCTTAAATGGCTCAATTGCCATTTTATTAATATCTTTATCAATTAAACAAGTATCCTTTCCTATTAGTGACTTCAATGCCATTCTATAGCTTTTAACTTCAATTGCTAGAAGCTTATTACCTAACTTAACCATTATATCGGGCGAGTTTCTTCCATTTCCTTTTCCATATTTAAACTCTGGGATAACTTCATAAGGCAACGAAGAAGTTTTGATTGATTCTTTCAATAGAGTTGTAACATATATCTCAAAAGGTCTCCCAAAAAATCTTAGGAAATTAGTATCATTTTTATCGTAGCAGTTGCGAATTTTATAAAACAACCCTTGAAAAACATGTTCATATAACAACTTCGGTGCAATTGGCATAAAATTTCCGTTATCAAGTATAAAAATTGGCTTTTCCTGAAACAATGAAAAATCCCAAGGGGAATCTAATGTTGCTTTTGCCCATTGCTTTGCATCACGAAAATTAATTGATAATGCCTTAATTATAGATTTAGCCTCTTGATTCAAAGGAGTACTAGTAAATAGCATCTCTATGTTTTGAGTCCACTCATGTGTTACGTTAACTTTCTTTTTCAAATAGTTTGCTAGAATACCAAATGTAATAGACAGATACTCTTTAAGCGAATAGTTATACTTTTTTTCAAAATCACTATTAAAATCTACATATTCTTTATCTGAAAAATCTCCCTTATTCTTAGCTATATCTATAAAAATTTCCTTTGACCTCCCGATAGAAGAAGTCAAATCTTCCTGCGAGTTAAAGGCTGCATTTCTAATCATTTCATACACTATTTCATTATGTGCCTCGTCAGATTCATATAAATAGTCTGATACTATCATGCATAAATAAATTATCATTGCAACTCCTCTATCCAATTCAACTTCCTCTTCAAGTTTACCTTCATTTCCATATGCAAGTAACCACTTCCATACAGTTAAGAGTCCTTGCTGGCTAAAAAGTGCCATTTCATCTAGTCTGTGCTTATTAGGAAATTCATTACCAGTTAAGCTTTCAACATAGAATATAAAGTCTTTTCTTACACATTCGTCATTTAGTTTAAGAAACGTCATTTGTGACAAAACATTTATTAAACCTCCTAAAGGAAGGTCGTATATAAGTTTAATCAATTCATTTTTATCATATTTAGGAAGCTGAAAAACTTCACTATATGTCGCATAGGTTTTGATATAATTCATAATATTGTTGTTCATCCTATCCTCTCCTCTCCTTTATGCATATTTTCCTGTTTGGATACCTAAGCTCAAGGTTTGTTTTTAAATTTCTCTTATGCATTTTAACTAGGCTTAAGCTCTTTCCTTACTCTCTTATCTTATCAGATACAACTTTTCTCGATTTATTAAAATTTGAATATGAGTAGTAGCCACTCACGTTACATTTATATTAATCTTCGTTAACATAATTAAATTTGGTTTAATAGTTGATATTAGCTAAAAAATACGTTTGATGAAACATAAAACACATAAATTTATTTAAGACCCTATTAGATCTTTAATATCAAATTACTTCCACTATATCAACACCAAACCCCACGTGAGTATGATGTGAACATAATTTCAACTCTTCAGTTACTTGTAATATCATTCAACTTGTCACATTCTATATTTCACAAAAAATCCATGCTGTTAACTACCCATTATAGACATAATAACTGTCTTATACATTACACTCGCCTATGCCATTATTCTACAAATTGTAATAGTTTCCTTTAAATTAGTATAGTTTTTAACTAAAAATAAAAATCTACAACTAAATTAGTTAGTAGACTTCAATCATTTTAAGTTAACAAATTACTATTTATTAAGTTGTTTTACATTTTTCATATGTCACACTAAATTACAATTGTGAAATAACTTATATATAAATTATATCATTTTGAATATCATTCTTAAACAGAACCTATTACTTATATACATTTACTTTAATATGATATCAACATCATTGATAAGTATTGACGATACTTATATTGTAATCTCTTTAATACACTGTCTCAATAACTCTACTCTTTAAAATACTTATAAATTTTTCCTTTACCTTGTAATATTGTTTAAATAAAGATTTTCTTGTTCATACTCCTAAATAATGGAGGTGTTCTAATGCAGCATCAATTAGGTGAAACCATACGAAAATATAGAAAGCAAAAATGCTATACTATGGCTCAACTTGCTAACAAACTTGAAATTTCAATTGGATTACTAAGTAATATCGAAACCGGTAAGACAGACTCATTACAACTTAATTTATTGAATAATCTTGTAAAAACTTTAGATATACCCCTTTCGGAATTACAGTTATTTTCAAAACCGTACCCTATTAAAGAACTAAATATAAACATTGTAGAAGATTATAATAAAATAAAACCTTCTTTAGAAACGCTACTCGATGCTTTTATCTCAGTCTCTTCTGCGTTATCTTTTGATGAAGATAAAACAAGTTTAGTTGCAAATATGCTAGTTGAAGAACTCAATAATATTAATAAATTAATAGAGATATCTAAATAACAATATATTTAGGTATCTTTTTACTTTTTCATTAAAATGAAATTTTCATTTTAATGTATATTTCGTGAATTTCTACACATCCTATTGTTACAAAGGTGGTGTAGTTCTAAGTGAAGATTAATAAATACCTATCTTTTGATATATCACTTCATAAAACTTTCTATGAAATAAATAAAAAATACCCTAACACTTCTTTAAGTTTTGAAATCCTAATAGATATTCTAGATGGCAACTGGATATCTAATGGGTACCAATCTAAGGATGAAGAATCACTCTTTAGAGACTATGCCACTAATGCCTTAAAACTATATTCACTAAGCCCCTTAGATAAAGGTTGTGATATAGTATTTATTAATAAATTCATAAGTGGCAATGAAGATTCACAATTTAGATATGCAAGAATAGATAAACTCCACTTCTTATCAAATGACCAATTAGAGCTAATCGATTATAAAAGCGGGAAATACATCCCCCCTGCCGACAAAAGATTTTCCCCAAACAAATTGCTTTTCACTATAACTTCTATAAAAGAGAAGATTGGAGTTTATCCCGACATATTTAGCCTCTATTATTTAAGACATGGAATTAAATTATCTACCTATATTAACTTAGATACTATATTCAATATTGGTAAAATCCCTTCACAGCCAACTCTTTATTCAACATCACTAAAAATCCCAAAAACAAACTTTCAAATAAATAAACAATTATAAAAACTGCTTAGGAGGTAATACATTTGGATAAGGAAGATATTAAAATCTCTATTACTTACAATAATGAAGAATATTATAAGCATATATTCATGGATTATATAATACAAGTTATATTAAAAAGCCATGAAAGGAGTAGTGTAGAAGAAGTTTATGGAAAAGATGAATAACTTGTATGAATACAATCCAAATCACTACTGTGCTATATATGCAAGAAGATCTACATCAAATGATAAAGATAATATAGAAAATCAACTTGAAACCTGTAGAGATAAGGCTCATGAATTAAATCTTATAATCAGTGAAGAATATTTTGATTACGAATCTGCTACTAAATTTGAACCTCTCCATAGACCTGGATTCAAAGGACTTGTATACGACTTAAAAAATAATAAGTTCAAATCTATAGTAGTGTACAAAAGAGACCGTCTTGCTAGAAAAGTCCTCCACTTCAAAGAAATTAAATATCTATGTAAACAAAATAATGTTAAGATAATTTACGCATCCTCTGATGAAGCTTTTCTATCAGAAGAAAATACTGACAAAGATATATTTCCTTTAATGGAGAATATTTTGGTTTCCTTTGCAGAATTAGAACCTGAAAATATAGCACGAAGAACTAAAGATGGTAGGGACAGAAGACGTGCAAGTTGTAATTATCCTATCTCTGCTCAATATCCAAAAGGCTATAGTAAAATTGGAAAAGGAACAAATGCGCAATTAGTTCCTGATACTAAACTTTCCCCTATAATTAAAGAAGCATTTGAAAAACTTTCAACATCCTCCCTTACTAAAGCATCAAGGAAAAGCATCTTAAAAGAGATAAATACTACACATAATATTAATTTAAAAGATAAGGATATTTTAAAAATAATAGAGAGTCCTATATATACTGGACGTTATACAAAAACCCCTAATATTTCAATCACAAAATTGCTATTTCACGATGATAAAGGAAACTTATCACTTGATGAAAGTAATAATAATCTTATCCAAGCAACAAATATTACTCCCATAATTGAAAACTTTAATTCTTGGAAAGACGTAATGCTTAAACATTTTCATGTGAATGGTTTCTCTGATATAGATTCTTTGGATGCTTCCCCATCTATTCTATCTAATTTAATATACTGTGCAAAATGCGGATCAAGAATCTATTTGATAGATCAATATTTTGAATGCGTAGACCATTGCTTTGATAAAATAAAAAAAGAAATCCTTTTAGATAATATACTATCAATAGTTATTAATGACTTATTTACTGATGAAGGAATGTTGGTTTATTACAACAGAAAAATGGAAAAGGCTCAATCAAAAATTTATAGGATAGAAAAAGAACTCAAAACTATACACAAAGAACAAGACAAGCTGTTACTAGAAATGATAAAACTAAAAAGCATTAATAACCCTATATTTAATGATTTAACTTCAAAAGAAAAAGAACTGAAAACTGAATATGACAAGCTGAAAGTGCTAATGTCTGAGTATATGTATTACAAGGAAAACCTCTACCCTAAAATTAGTATTAAAGAAAAGAACCTCTTAGTACAGCACTTCATATTGAATGAAAATGTTACAAATGATTTTTTGAAAAATATAATAAAGAAGGTGATTATAAATGCATCAAACAGTACCTCAGGTAAAAGAAAGCTATTATTGGACTTCAAATACAAGGGTAGCAGTAGCTTATCTAAGAGTATCCCAAAAAAGACAAAGCATAGAAACACAAATAAAAAAGGCAGTTGAATATGCAGAGAAAAATGGATTAATCTTAACTGAAGATATGGTTTTCTCAGAAAAGGAACCTGCTTCAAATACTAATGATTCACCAATGGTAAGCGACTTTACCATTGTTTTTAAACATCGCCCAGAGTTATTGAAGATATTAACAATGGCCTCACGTAAAGAATTCTCTCACCTTATAGTTTATAGCAGCGATAGATTGGCTAGGGATGTGTTTCAAAATGCACTAATTAAACATCATCTAGAAAAATATAAGATTCAGATTCATTTTACAAAAGAAGGAGAGAACTTTAAAAACGACTCCTTAAGTCAAAAGCTCCAAAATATTATAGCTTGTTTTGCTGAATTTGAAGCTTCAACTAATAGTACAAGGGTTTATGATTCTCTTACTCAAGTTTTTAAAAAAGGAGCCTGGACTGGTGGAAAGCGTCCATTTGGATTTAAACTTAAACAAAATGAAAACCAAAAAGGCAAGGTTTTAGATATAGATGGTACCAAAATAGAAATAATAAGACTTGCCTTCGAACTTTATTCAAAAGGATATGGTTATAGGAAAATTGCAGATATATTATCTAAAGAATATCCTCCTTATGAGTTTAATAAAAGTACAATTGAATATATTCTTAACAACGAAATTTATTGTGGCATATTAACTTGGGGAAAGAAAGGCGGCCGTAGAAAAAATAGAGTTAAAAATGATGATTACTTAAAAGCTGATTACAATGAAAAATTTGATATTGTCGGCAAGGATTTATTAACCTTAACTAACTTACAAAAGAACATTAAGCCTACCATAAAAGATCCTCAATACTTCTCCTCTCCATTTATTCTTAAAGATCTTTTAATTTGCTCTAAATGCAATGGTGAAAAAAAATTAGTCCCAAAAAACTATGGTAAAGATAAAACTAGCGTATATAAATGCCCAACAAAAGAAAATTCAAAATCTCATAATATTGTTAAAGCTAAGGAAGTGGAAAAGTTGGTTTTAGAAGAACTAGGTAAAGTAACCTTTTCTCAGGATAAAATGTCTATTGCATATAAAAAATATATTAGTTTATTTAAAAAACAGATAAAAGAATTAGAATACATCAAAGATAATCTAGAAGCTAAGATTTCTTACCTTCAAAAAAATATTTCAAATATTGATGAAATGCTATCTAAAAACCCAGAAGAACATGTTGAATATGGCCTAGCAAAATATAAGCGTTATTTTCAAGATAAAATCTCCCTACTTTCAAATCAACTAAAGGAAAAGATATCTCTTATTAGTACAAAACCTATACCTTCAAATGAATTTTATAATGAGGTTCATGAAATAGCACAGAATATACCTGACAAGAGGCTTTTATGTTTTCTTTTAATTGATAAGATACTGGTGTCTAATGAAGATGATAAAGTAACCCTTGACATATTTATTTATCCTAAAACCTTAAAATATCAAGTTTTTTTAAAATAGCCTTGGTAGGCAGATAGTCTTGTTCGGCATGCCGAGCAGGACTATCTGCCTACTAAAAGTTATACTAAAATAATATCATAAATTATATTCATTTTTTTCCTACTTTTAGTCATCATTTTTTCTCCCTATCATAATATATAATAGATAAAAATCAAAAGGGAGATTTTTATGAATCATGATGAAATTGTTAATATCCTTAATAATAGTGATATTAAATATTTAGTGGGTAATCATATAAGTGCCCACAATATACGCCAAACATTTCTTAAAAAATTTAAAGAAGGCGAGTGTCCTAGCAGGGATGCAATTAGAAACTATATTAAAAACGAACTAGGACTTATATGGGATAGTAAAGCAAAGCTCTGGGTACCTTCTAAGAAAAATGTTAATTCTCCTGAAACTTTAGCTATAAACAATGAAATTGAAATCGAGAATAATAATAATTCAATACTTGAGGATGAAAACTTATCAATTAATAATAATTCTACAAATTCTAGCTTATCAGAAAAAAGTAATAAGGAGTTACAAGAAAATAGTAATCCTTTAGAATCCACATCAAATATTACTGAAAATAAAGCTACTAATTCTGCTAAAAAAGGTAGGAAAAAAGGAAGAAAAAAATCTGCCGAAACATTCGTAAAAACTCATGAAATTGAAATTAATAATGATAGTAGTTCTGAGTCTAAAGAGGAAGATTCGTCACCTAGTGAAAAATCTACAACTTCTACATCATCAGAAAAAAGTAATACAAAATTAGGACAAAATAGGGACCTTTTAAAACCCAAAAATGAGGAAAAAAACACGTTAAATAGTACTAACAATGAAAATAGTATTAATACCAATCAGTCTTTAAAATCTGGAAAATTGCACAATGTAGAAAAGGTTCCATCTGTAATAGAAGATTTCTCATCTAACTCAAAGCCTAAATATAAAGACATAGATTACTCTTTTTATCCAGAATATATGGAATGTTATGGAAAAGAGAAATATTCTCTTTCACTAAACTCTTTTGTTATTACAAAAGTTGAAGAGATTATACTTGAAAAATATAATAAGAAGATGAGCAAATCGAAAATTATTAATATAGCATTAATGGAATTTATACGAATTAATATTACTGATAACAGGGAAGATGATTAGTATTGAGTACCATAAAGTATAGAAATCAATGATATCTATGTAATATATGAAAGGAAAGTTCATAGCAACATATGACCTACATATTGCTATGAACTTTTTAAATTTCTACTTTTAGACAGCTCCTCAGTTTTTTACACTTTGTGAAATAATCCTCTAGCATTTGATGAAGATTGAAAGAATTGTTTTTATTAATGTAAGTATTTTCTTAACTTTAAAGGCACTAATTAACCTTATCTTTTGTCCTCCTGTTTCAACCCTTATTTTAATGGAAGTATCTTATTAATGGAAGATTATAGGCTATTTAAAGTAAAAGATATTCCGTTTCAATCCTTATTTTAATGGAAGTATCTTATTAATATTTCGTTCAACAAAACATTCTAGGTAATCAAGATATGTTTCAATCCTTATTTTAATGGAAGTATCTTATTAGTCCTTTTTAGCTACAATATCCTCTATAACTTCTTTATTATTTCAATCCTTATTTTAATGGAAGTATCTTATTAGTAGGTTCATTTAATCACCTCTGCTTAGATGCTTCAAAATTTCAATCCTTATTTTAATGGAAGTATCTTATTAGTTTAAACTCAATGCAAATGTCAAATTGAAGTATATGGAATTTCAATCCTTGTTTTAATGGAAGTATCTTATTAATATGCTATGAGAACTGCTAGAGCTGTATCCCAACTTCCGTTTCAATCCTTATTTTATTTAATGGAAATATCTTATTAATCTCCTCTTCTGCCATACTGACCTATTAACTCTGTAGTGTTTCAACCCTTATTTTAATGGAAGTATCTTATTAGTTAGAACTAAAACTTATACTTGGGATGAATTTATGAAGTTTCAATCCTTATTTTAATGGAAGTATCTTATTAGTGAGCTACTTCACTCTTATAACTCAATTTACTTATAGAATTTCAATCCTTATTTTAATGGAAGTATCTTATTAATTTATAAATGCTTCTTTGATAGAGCATGGATTTAGTTAGTTTCAATCCTTATTTTAATGGAAGTATCTTATTAATTTTTGCAAATATTTATTTATATCTATAACATTTTTGCGTTTCAATCCTTATTTTAATGGAAGTATCTTATTAATTCAATAATGTATTACCATTTGCAAATAAGATAACTAGTTTCAATCCTTATTTTAATGGAAGTATCTTATTAATTGCATTTTTAGAACCGTATAGTTGCTCTAATTGGGGTTTCAATCCTTATTTTAATGGAAGTATCTTATTAATTGGCATTTGGTTATTATTGTAGTCATTTATTTTATGTTTCAATCCTTATTTTAATGGAAGTATCTTATTAATGTTATTCACAATTTCCATTCAATGATAAGTTATACTGTTTCAATCCTTATTTTAATGGAAGTATCTTATTAATCCTACGCAGAAACCACTACAGCTAATGGAAATAATAAGTTTCAATCCTTATTTTAATGGAAGTATCTTATTAATCTTGCTTATCATTTTCTATAAGCTTACCATGTAAAGTTTCAATCCTTATTTTAATGGAAGTATCTTATTAATCTTCTAATTTACTTATACCATCAAGCTTTTTAGTAGTTTCAATCCTTATTTTAATGGAAGTATCTTATTAATAGTGGGATATGTGTGTTATAGATGAACTTTCAAGTTTGTTTCAATCCTTATTTTAATGGAAGTATCTTATTAATGATATATTATTAAGTGGGTATCCCTTAGCCTTGCAGGTTTCAATCCTTATTTTAATGGAAGTATCTTATTAATCCTTATTTTTATATAAGTAAAGCTATATCAAGATTTAAGGGGGTTTTTGAGACATGCTTAAAATTAATATTTTTTCATTAAAATTTGAGCTATTTTAATTATATTTTAAGGCTCTTACATAGTTATAGCATGCCCTTAAGCTATTATTTATATGTGATATAATGTTTTTTTTAAAATCCCAGCAAATAAATTTTATATAATTTACTCTAAACCAAAATTATTAATAAATTTAAAAGTATATTATTGAATTTAAATTCAGCTAGTCCCATATAACATTATATCTCAGTATTTATTATGAATTCAATATCCCTTCAAAACAACCTAAAAATATAAACTAATTCATACATTTAATTGTACCAAATCCTTTTGAAACTGATTTTCCTATACCTAGATAATCTGGTATTCTAAAATTCACCTTAAATTCTCCTAAAAAGCCTATATGCCTTATCCCTTTTAACTTAACTTCTTTTTCCTTTAAATTTATCCAACAGCTAATTTTTTTATCAACAGTATATCCTAAACTTTTGGATATAGAGATTATATTTCCTATAAGTATCTTTTTTAGTATCTCCTCTTGATCAATTTTGTTACTACCTTTATAGACTTCACTATTCTTCTGATTTAACGCAATCCATGGTATCACAAACTTATACCTAATATAATCTTCCGTACATTCAAAATTTAACTTTGACTTTATTATTTTCTTTTGAAATGTATTATATTCAGTTCCATCAAGTATTAGTCCATCATCCATTATCCCTATATTAGCTACAATATCAGCGCCTTCATTTATGCCTATAATAATGGGTACTTGTGATAATACCTTATATTGCACCAATGGGTACCTGTATAGAAACTTATCTTCCACATGGTTATGTAGTAAATTATTTTCTATATATTTATTTCCTAAATATCCTCTTATTTTCTCACTATATCTTGGAGATAACTTAATGTCATCAAATGTTACCTTGCAAATATCTAGTTTCAAGATTTTCCTCCTTAAATAAATGTAGCATTTCTTCTTTTTATACCAGTATCCTTATCGTAGTCTTCCTTATTTAAAAATCTACTTCCTTTTATCTCGTGGGTCATGTCCTCAATATCTTGTCTATTTACAGATATCTTATATTTATTTAATATCCTCCAAGCGTTTATAACGTCTTGGTATTCGCCGCCTGCTTCAATTATATCTATGCATCTTTCCGCTTCTTCATTGTATCTTATAATGACATCAATCTTATTTGCATTTTCTGCTATCAATTCAAATTTTCTTATTTCCTGCAACTTTAATCCCTTTATATCTTCACAGTATTTTTTATACTCTTCTAAACTTTTATTTTCTGTTGCAGTCTTAAGCTTAGAAAAATACTTGTTGTTTATGTCCCATAGTTCGGTTTCTTCTATAATATCTCTTCCTTCAAGTATACTTAAAGTTGCATCCAGAAGTGGTCCTGCATAAACATAGGATGCAAAGGTTTTTTCTTTATCATTAATTAATTTATATAATTTTACTATCCCCTTACCATTTACACCATTTCTATTTGCTCTTCCTGCGGATTGATTTATACAGTCCATAGGTGCTATATCCCTATAAACAATGTCAAAATCCAAATCAACTCCGGCCTCAATAAGTTGTGTAGAAACTAGTACATATTTCTCATTACTTTCTTTAATTTCCTTTATTATTTCTAGTCTTCTTTGAGGAATTATTTCAGTACTCAAATAAATAACTTTGCGTTTTCCTTTAAAATATTTATTTACATAATCATATATTTCCCTTGTAGACTTAACAGTGTTTAGAATTATAAGAAAACTTTTATCCTTGTTACATTCTATATCATCTGCTAATATATTTTTAAAATCATATAAGTTCAAAAAATGCTGTGTATGATTTTGAAATACTATCCTATTCATGCTATTAAATATTTTCTCATTGTTAATAATTAGTTCTTTACCTTCCAAAAACAAAGGTTTCGTAGCAGTTACTGTTATTACATAGCAATTAAATTTCTCACATAATATATTAAATAAATCCTCTATTATAGGATAATATTTAGGTGGAACTGCTTGAACCTCGTCCAAAATAATTATAGAACCTGATAACTTATGGAATCTATGCATTATTGAATTAATTCCTGATTTAAATATAGTGTTAAACAATTGTACAAAGGTTGTTGTTATTACTGTACTCTGCCAATTTTCAACTAAAAATCTTGCATCATAATTTCTATACTCTTTCTCTTCACTATCCTTATAATTTATAGGTGACATTGAATGATGTTTTAAAATTAAGTCATGAGTGCCTTGAATATTGTTGCAAGCTAATATTTCCTCTAATACATCATAGTTCTGATCTATAACACTCATAAAGGGTATAGTATAGATTATATTCGGAACTATCCTCTTTTCTTCTATCAATCTTTCACTTAGTCTAAAAGCTGCTCCATATACAGCTATTGTTTTCCCTGTGCCTGTAGGTACATTAATGGATAATATCTTATCCTTTTCTAAATCTAGATTATTAATAGAATACATAGTACTGTCATATATTTCTTCCCTAATATTAAATAAAGGTGATTTCTTAATATTAGGTATCTTTCTAATTAACTCTTCTCGTAACTTATTCTTATAATTTTTAGTTAGCTTTTCCTTTAGAATATCCTTATTTATAAAAGTACTGCATCTGATAAGCTGTGTCTTATCACCTGTTAACAATAAAGACCATAAATATTGAAGATACATAAATTCCTCTTCTTGCTCTTTTATAGACTTTTTTTTAATTGCTGTAGCTCTTTTAATATAAGATAATCTCACATCCTTTATTAACTGTTTACTCTCAATCTTATTAAAAAAGTCATCTAGGTCCTTATTATATATTAACTCTAATTCTTTAATATTTTCTCTTATCTTTTTGCTTACTTTTATTAGGTTTTCTTCATTTGTACAACAAAAAAAACTATTGTCAATTTCTATATTTCCATGATGTCTTTTTACGCATATAAACCCTATGAGTTTCCACTTTTCAGGTAACATGTAATAGGTAAAATAGGCTGATATTTCTCCATGCTGCTTTAATTCTCCTTTATAATTACCATCCAAATAACCTTGGAAATATGCACTAGCCTTTCCAAAGTCATGACACATAGCTATAATTTTTATAACTTCTTCAAGTTCTTTACCTATAACGCCATTATACATTGAAGTTTCTAATGCTATATCTTTAACTCCTCTTAGGTGATCAACTAAAAGCTGACCACCCTCTTTTTCTCCAAAGACATGAGACTTCAAGTTAAAAGAAGTACACATTTGATTCACCTACTTTTACTATTCCCTCACTTTTACCTGCAATACTTCCATTTGTCACAAAAGCTACTTTTGTATACTCCATGTATTCTCGTGTCTTTTCATTCTTAACAGGTATCCTGTCTATGCATATATTCATATCTACATTATCTTCTATCTTTATTAGCTCTTTAGGGAAAACTGAATTAATTAGTATTGTCTCTTTGGAAGCTATATTCTCTATGTGTTTTATATCTTCAAATTGTAACTTAGCTATATGTTCACTTGCTCCTAAATACGGAGTAAATGTATAGCTTCTATTTACCAATACATCTTTTATCTTTATAAGTTCTTCCTCACCCTCTATTTGCATCTCATCTTTATAGGTTAAATAAATACGATAATCTACATCTCTTAAAAATTCTACCCTTGATTGAAAGCTTGGTGCTCCATTTCCGTGTGATTGTGGTACTAAATTGAAACTTTGAGTATCTTTCTTTATTGGTTTTAAAACCTCTACAGCTATTTTCATATTTTGGGTATAGTTATATAAATCACTGTAGTCTATTCCCATTATTGCCCCTATAAGCCCTTTTACAGCTATAGGGTGTATAAGGGTATACGTTAGTGCAGAGGTTGTTGTATATGGACATCTAAATCTAGCGAAATCACCCCACGCTCTAAAAATTAAAGCTTTCATATTATACACCCCAACATTCTACATATAAATAATATTAAATTCTGTTGCAATATTTTCAACCTTTACCTTTGGATGAAGATATATGTTAACTCCTTTAACAACATCTTTATGCCCTTCTACGAACTTAGTTAAACTTGAAAAGTCAAAAGTAAATTCATCTACTTCTCTTAGTTCTAAATCTTGTTTATTATATTCTACTTTCACATAATCAAGTTCCCCATCAATATAGTTTTTGTTATAAATAACTTCTACAAGAATCCTAGGCATCTGATTCTTTGAAGTACTCTTATAATTTCTAATTCCTGATAATAATATATCTTTAAAATTATCCAAATCTTCTTCTGTTAACTTTATATCCTGTCTTTCCGCAGCCTTATCATTGTATACCATATAAGTTTTAAATAATGCATAAGGAGTATAGTACTTTGACCAAGTTGTCCCTTGAGCCTTTCCTTCTGCTGATGTAAAGGAAGCTGTCCCTTGTGCAAACTTTATTTCTGCTTCATGTATACTTTTACTCCACATTACTTGAAGAGGCCCTGTTATATTAAATTTGGGCTCTGTTACAACTGCTCCAAAAAGCTTAACATCTATATAATCACTCTTTAATAGTCCTTCTAGCTTATCCTTCCCGTCTTTATCTTTTGGGAAGTTATCCTCAATTATCTTTTTTGCAACACCTTTACAATCCAAATACTTACCTTTATCTTTTCCTTTATCATCCTTAGTTGGCCTTACAAAGACCTTCAATCCCCTATTATCTGCCTCTTCTCTAAAGCATCTTTTTATCCTAACATCAGACATTTCAAGCTTTCCTGTGCCCTCATCATATCTAGGTCTATTATCATTTATCATATCTCCATTAGGATTTGCCATTGTGCAATCACTGAATAATAAAAATTCTCTTGTATTAGCCATTACTCTTTCCCTCCATTATTGCCCTTCTATATTTTTATTTAAATCTTCATCTACGTCCAAAGCTAACTCTTCTTTATCCTTACCAAAATAACTATCTATTCCCCAGAAGAATAAGTATTTGGCTTCATCAGTACTCAACTTACCTTCTTTTTTTGCCATTAACTCTTTACCTTCTGTTAGCATGTCCTTTAATTTAATTTGATTAATTCTGTATTTGATAGCCTTATCACTTAGAAGATTAGAAAAGTAGATAAAATCCCTGAAGTCAAATTTTCTTGCAAAGAAAAAGTTTTTATCTAAAGAACTTCTATCTGCTAATTTCCCATCTTCACCTGCATTGCTTTTCTTGATATTATAATTAACATAGTTATATGCCATTCCTATCAAAAACCAAGCTCTCTTCTCATTCGTATCGAAGTAACTTAAGTTATCTTCAAATAATTCATTGTAGCTACTATACTTAGTCATAACCTTAAACCCTCCTTCTAAACATCCACAATCAACTAAAAAATTATAAACTTTACCTATGTTATTAATCATATACTTATAATCATCTTTTAGGCTCTTACTGTTGATGTAGTGATACTTATATACCATCATAGCTCTAGTGAAAAATACATTTCTTTGAATTTTTCTTCCCATAAATACAGCTTCAAGGATTCTGAATTTTTCCTTATCTGTTGTTTCTATACCCTTTAAACCTACCTTGGTAGCAGTAGCATAGTTTATAACATTAAATAACCTTACTTTGTACCTATCAAGCAATACTGCCAATTCTCCAAAGCGGGATGGCAGCATACTTTTTATTGTGTGATAAATATAGAATGTTTTATTGCCATCCTTTTCAAAGAAGATAATATCTGTTTCGGTATTCCCTTTGCCTAATAATTCAAGAACTAACTTTTCATCATCATAAATGTTAGATATAAAGTTTTTCTTATCTTCAGAGCCTATAGTACTATTTTCATATATTGCTTCTGCATTTCCATTAAAATTATGAGGTAAAAACATTACATTCTTATTTAGCCAGTAAGTAGTTAGTTTATCCTCCACATACTCCTTACCTATCAAGGTATCATTTAGGCACTTTTTACAAAGTGCAACTCCGCTTTTATCCTTGTCATCTATATTTCCATATACTTCTTTATCATTTGTGTAGAATTTATAAGTAGTTGTATTAAACACCTCACCTTTTTCACCACAAAAATGACAAACATGCTTACCTGTTATTGCTTTAAACATAGTTGAGTACATTTTATCTAAAAACTTATCTTTAAATAGCTCATAAGGGTATTTTCCATTTACCAATATTACAGCAAAGAAGTTTTTGCTATTTTCGTTAATTCTTCTATACACAATTTCTTTAACTTCTTCGTAGCAACTTTCTACCCCGCAATATGTAAGAGTCTGTTTTATTTTTTTATCGAACTTTTCTTTCTCCTTCTTCTCATCCTTAAAATAATCTGCTCTAAAGGCACCACCTAATGCACCATTTCCAGCTTGATAAAACAATGCTTTTGTAGTTATATCCCCATAAAATTCCTCACTCTGTATATCTATACTTCCATCGTCCTTAATGTTAATTAGTAAAATTTCTTTAACCGTATCACCTTCAATCTTATTAGCTAAACTTTTTATAATGTCTCTTTCATCAATTCCATTATTTTCTCTTAAGTATGTTCCAATGTCTCTAATAGCATTTATCATATTTTCCTCCATCGAAGAACATTAATATTTACCATATTAATATGTATTCAACATTAATTTCCAATACCCTGCCTACCTCTCGCAAATATTTCTATAACAACAATCCAAACATCTAGCCTTATACCTTGTAGCCTTAGGATAATACCCGTAAATAACCTTTTTATAATCTTCCAATGCTTTTTTAGTCTGTTTTCTCAACTTCTCATCAAAATCTATTTCTTTTAACATATTCTTGCTTCTTACATATACCAAGAACATTTTGCTTACTTTGCAGCTATACATTTCTTCTACAGCTAATGAATAGAGAGCCATCTGTGTCTGATATGTTAAAAAGTCCTTTTCCTTATATTCAGCATACTTATAATCTAATGGTGCATAACTTCCATCTCTTAATTTATAAATTTCGTCTACTATTCCTCTCATCCCTACAGCTTTAGATACTAAATAAACATTTTGATATTTTGATTCTCCACCTATCTTTTTCCTTACATAATCCACATTCTGCTTGCTTTTATCTTCATGCACATTTCTTCCCTTTATTACCTTGTACCTGTTTTCCTCATATTGTCTTATTCCTAAACATTTCATAAAGTATATAAATCTTGGACAATACATAAATTCAATAATTTCCGAGGGGGTTATGTACACTTCATTTTCATTAAATAAACTTTGAGTTGACCACATCTGCTATCAGCTCCTTATCAAATCCTTGACCTATTAAATCCGTATATCCTAAAAAATTTTTATCTGATGGGAAAATATATACCGAATCTGTGTCCATGTCTATAATATCCTCCATTATAATTTTAAGTTCATCCTTCTGATTTTTATCTAAAATTCCTAAAAAGACGCTTTTCTGAACCCTATATAGCCCTTTATTTTTACAAGCCTTTACCGCTTTATTTCTTATTTTTGTTTCCAAAATATCATAAACTACCCAAACCAGCATTATGCTCCTACCTCCTTCAATATTCTGTTAGCTATGTTATGACAGTCATATTGAATTACATTTCCAAGTTCTATATTCCTTTCCTTATATCTAATCTTCTCTGCAAACCTATCGTTTACAGCCCCTATAAGAAGCTGTTTTCCTTCTTTATTTAACCAAAAGCCACCCTTCACCTCATCAAACATATCTCTTTTTACTTGTCTCTTGCTAAATAATCTAAAGACTATCTCATCCATATAACCTCTATACATTTCTATAATGTCAAAAACCATGGCTTTTTTATTGTAATTATCAGTATGCATAACCCCTATATAAGGATCTATTCCTGCTATAATGCAAGCACTTTCTACATTTGAATATAGTATCCCATATGCATAATTAAGCATACAATTAAACATATCTTCAGCCGGATTCTTGCTTCTACCTTTAAATTCATATTGACTAGGAATCGCCTTACCAAGAGCATTAAAATAAATTCTTCCTGCTGTGCCCTCATGCCCCTCTATATTATTTCTTACTTCTTCAATTGGTAAGTCTTCTATACTTAATATTGCCTCTTTCTCCTTACCTATCTTTGCAATAGCTTCATCTAGAATTACTGATTTCTCCTCACTTCTATTTACCTTCAATTTTTGTAAATGCTCTATCTGATTATCTAATTTTTGAATAATCCATTCCTTTGAAAGCATAGTTCCAAGAGGTATATCTATTAACTTCAACTGGCATCTTCTTATGGTAGAGATACTTCCTAATTTAGGGTGCCAAACTCTAGCAAAGGGCTTTCCACCGTAATCTAAAAATACAACGTCAATATTATTTTCTACTGCTAACTTTAAAGCATCTGTACTAATAGTTGCTGAAGTCGTTATAAGTATTTGTTCTACTTTCTTACTTGAATATTCCTGTTTTACATCCTCTACAGTGATCTTAAATCTCTCATCTACTTTGTTTATATAACCACCTGGAGTATTAATAACCAATTTCAATTTATCCACCTCTTTCAGTTAATATATCTATTTGCTAGAGATTATGGACAAACATCTTAATTTTAAACAATTTCTACTTGATAAAATGTCAAACTTCTTTGTTTTAATATTTTATAATTAAAAGAGCTACCCTCTTGAGGTAGCTCTTTTAATTATAAAAATTTTCTATGAATAGTTATCCCTATTTTCTTTTATACTATTAATGTACTCTTCTAAAACCACATCTCCATATTTTTCTTTTAAAATATTAATTACAATTTCAACTTTCTTATAATTTAGTTCCTCTAAACTCTTATCATCCTTTGAACAATTTACTGTAACCGAAATCTCTTTTCTTTTCCCCACAAAATCACCATTAAAAATACTATCATAATTATAATATTCATTTCTAAGAGTTTTATTTCAAAATATTCTTTTAAACTTCATATCAACATAAACTTTATTGTAGAGCTTTTGGAGGTACAGATATGATTGCAGCAATTTATGCTAGAAAATCTATTGAAACAGAAAAAGGAGAATCTATAGATAATCAAATACAACTTTGTAAAGAATATGGTGTTAAAACAGGAATCACTGAGTTCTTATATTATACAGATGAAGGTTTTAGTGGAGGAAATATTAACCGCCCCAAGTTTAAAGAAATGATGAAGGATGCCAAAGCTAAAAAGTTTTCCATACTAATCTGTTATAGATTAGATAGAATTTCTCGTAATGTAGCTGACTTTTCTTCTACTTTAGAGAACCTTCAAAAATTTAATATTGATTTTGTTTCTATTAAAGAGCACTTTGATACCTCTACTCCTATTGGACGTGCTATGGTATATATAGCCTCTGTCTTTGCACAGCTTGAACGAGAAACCATAGCTGAAAGAGTTAAAGATAACATGCTGGAACTAGCCAAAACTGGTCGCTGGCTTGGAGGTACTCCACCACTTGGTTTTAAGTCAGAAGTTATTAACTATGTTGATTCTAATGATAAGAATAAAAAAATGTATAAGTTAATTGTTGTTCCTGAAGAAATTGAGACAGTTAAATTGATTTTTAATTTATATCTAGATAAAAAAGGCTTTCCTTCTGTGGCTCACTATCTATGTACCCATCACTATAAAGGAAAAAATGGAGGAGAATTTTCTCAAGGTACTGTGAAGCAAATTATAGAAAATCCTGTTTATACCTATGCAGATAAAAAGATTTATGACTACTTTAAAAATCTAGGTGCCACCCTTTGTGGCGATTTTAATGGTAAGAATGGGATTTTAACCTATAATAAAAGAATTGGTGGTAAAAAGACAAATCCAATAACTGAATGGATTATAGCCGTTGGTAAGCATAAAGGTATTATTCCTAGTGACCAATGGATTAAATGTCAAAACATCAATGCTCTAAATGCTGAAAAAGCCTCCCCTCGAAGTGCCACAGGAAATAAGTTTCTTTTATCTGGTCTTTTGGTTTGCGGAGAATGCGGCAGTGGAATGAGTTCTTGGAGCAGAAATAACCCTAAAAGCGGAAAATATGAAAGATATTATAGATGTAACTTAAAAAATAGAGCTTCCAATAGGTGCTCTAGTAAAATGTTAAACGCAGATAAAGCAGAAGAATTAATACTATCCAATATAAAAGGTGTTACTATAGAAGATCTTATAAATACTTATGATGAAATAATATCAGGCAGCAAGAACATGAATGAGTTAATGAAAGAAGAAGAACTTGAATTAGAAAAACAAATAGAAACTAATAATAAGATGATTCAAGGCTTAATACGAAAATTAGCCCTACTAGACGATGATCCTATAATCATTTCAGAATTTAAAACTGAGATTAACAACTTAAGAAATCAAAACACTTCACTAGAAAAAAATCTAACCTCTTTAAGAATTCTCCTTAATAATACAGATTTAAAAACAGACTATATTGATGAAATTAATAACAGATTAGAAAACTTCCAAAAACTTTTTGAATGTACAGAAGATATAGGAAAAAAGCGTGAATATCTCTTAGAAATAGTAAATTACATTGTGTGGGACAGTAAGACTGCTGAATTAAAAGTAAACTTATTTAATTCCAACTCTACTATTCCAATAGGTGGCGTTAGAAGAAATAGAAAAAACTTGTCTTTTGAAAATAGTTCCAGATAAAACCATGCAACAGGTACTTAGCGGAAGTGCTGATATAGGTTTTTGCGGTCCTGAGCAAGTTATCTACATTTACAATCAAAACAGAGAAGATTTTCCAGTTATATTTGCTAACTTAACTCGTAAAGATGGTTCCTTCCTTGTAGGCAGAACTAAAGAAGATAACTTCAAATGGGAATCCTTAAAAGGGAAAACTATTATTGGCGGAAGACCTGGTGGAGTACCTGAAATGGCATTAGAATATGCCCTTAAAGAGCATGGATTAGATCCTGCTAAGGATGTTAAGCTTATTACCAACTTAGCCTTTACTGCAACTTCCGGAGCTTTTAAAGCCGGCACTGGAGATTATGTTGCTTTATTTGAGCCTACAGCTACAATGCTTGAAAAAGATAACTCAGGTAAAATAGTAGCTTCAATTGGAGAATCCGTTGGCGATATGGGATATACTGCATTTTTTGCAACCAAGTCATATATAGAAAAAAACGAAGCTCTTCTAGAAAACTTCACAAAAGCCTTATATAGAGGACAACTATGGGTTAAAAATAATAGTGATGAAAAAGTAGCTGAATCTATAATATCTTTCTTCCCTGGAACAGATAAGGATGTAATCATCTCTGTTGTAAAGAATTATAGGGGTATAAATGCCTTTGCAGAAGATCCCATATTGAAGGAAGAATCTATGACAAAATTAATGGATGTAATACAGTCTTATAAAGCAGATTTAATTCCTAAAAGACCACCATTCAAAGATATTGTTAATAACTCTATAGGCACTAAGGTTTTAAGCGAAGTAAAATAATATTTTCAAAGCTGCTTTGTTGTATTACAAAGCAGCTTTTATATATATTCCTTAAATTCAATATAATGGTACGCATATGAAATATATTAAAAATAATATTTCATTTTTTCTTTTTAACAACATCTTTTATATTATTAAAATTTTATAAAAAACTTCAAATTTCGCATCTAAATCCATCATTTTTTAACATTTTGTTAATATTTTTATTTTATTATAATCGTTTTATAAATACATATACATATATTTATATATTTTTTTGAAATAAATTAAAAAAGTTTATTAGTATGCAAAATAACTTTTATTTCAAAAACCATTTATTATCAACCTTTTAAATCAATAATCTTTAATATATTTAACAATAAAACTAATAGATTTATTATTTATTTTTCGACCATACCTTGTAAAATTTTGTATAAACCAATCGTTTAAAATAGTTATTTCTTTTCATAATATAATAAAATTATTAATTTTTTTATAACTTTTTGTATTATTATAACTTGAAATTTATATTATTCATTTTTTACTGAAAAATGAATAATTTTTAAAATAACATTCATTTTTTTAACTTTTTAGATTGATTTTTTTATAATTTGATGTATAATAAGAATTGTACTGTAGGTTAACGTTTTCAGTACAAGTTGTTTAATTTTTATCATTATTATTTTATTTAAATTTATTTAAAAGGATGGTGGACTTATTATGGAAATCAAATTGGACATGATGCAAACCACTGCATTAGCGGTAGTAATTTACTACTTTGGCGGTTGGGTAAAATCTAAGTGGAAATTACTTTACAAATTTTGTATTCCAGATCCAGTTGTTGGCGGACTTATCTTCTCAATATTAAACCTTTTCTTAAGACAAAGTGGTGCGTTGAAATTAACATTAGACACCACATTACAAAGTCCATTTATGATGGTTTTCTTTACTTCTATAGGATTTACAGCAAGCTTACAACTTGTTAAAAAAGGCGGAATACAAGTTGTTATATTTTGGGCATTAGCATCCGTTCTTTGTATCGTTCAAGATGCAGTTGGGGTAACAATCGCTAAGGCATTAGGACAAAATCCTTTGCTTGGACTTATCACTGGCTCTGTTACAATGACAGGCGGACATGGTACAGGTGGTGCCTTCGGTCCAGTATTTGAACAAATGGGACTTGCAGGCGCTACAACATTTGCTATGGCAGCTGCAACTTTCGGTCTTGTATCCGGTTCATTAATAGGAGGACCACTTGGTAGAAAATTAATAGAAAAGAAAAATCTTAAACCTCATCCAGAACTATATGTTTCTGACGCAGAAGTTAGCGCTTCAGCTGAAGAAGTTGTATCTTATGATGAATTATTTAAAAGCTTTGCTTTACTTTTAGTAGCTCTTGGAATCGGAGCAGTACTTGGAAACTTCTTTAAGAAATTAGGAATAACTCTTCCAGCTTACGTTAGTGCAATGATTATAGCTGCTATTATATTAAATGTTGGTGAATCAAATGGTAAATGGCATGTTAACCAAAAATGTACAGAAATAATCGGTTCGATTGGACTTAATATCTTCTTGTCCATGGCCTTAATATCATTAAAACTTTGGGAACTTGCAGCAGTTGCAGGACCAATGCTTATAATACTTATAGCTCAAGTTATTGTAATGTGGTTATTTGCTTATTATATAACATTCAATGTAATGGGAAAAGACTTTGACGCTGCAGTAATGGGCGCTGGACATTGTGGATTTGGTATGGGCGCTACTCCAAACGCAATGGCAAATATGAAATCAGTTGTAGAAAGATTTGGACCTGCTCCAAGAGCATTCTTTGCATTACCTATAGTTGGTGCTTTCTTAATAGATTTCACCAATGCAATAATTATAACTACATTTGCTAATATCTTTAAATAGTATACCTTTCTAATGAAATATTAAAAGTGAATTTATGAAAAAAACAAAAATGTCTGTTCATTTCGAACAGGCATTTTTGTTTTTTTCATTTAAAATTTAAAATTATTACTTTTCTCTTTTTTACATTTCTTATTTCTATCTTGCAACTTGGTTTACTCCATATATCTTGTGTATAATATTCCTTTCTAAGGGAAAACTTTTATAAGATTAAATATTATTAAGAAAGGATGGAGTTTAATGAACATAAAACTTGATATGATGCAAACCACTGCATTAGCTGTAGTTATATACTACTTCGGTGAATGGTTAAGAACAAAATTTACTATACTTTATAGATTTTGTATTCCTGCTCCAGTTGTAGGAGGACTTATCTTTTCCATTTTAAATTTAATTTTAAGACTTAGCAATATACTAAAAATTGATTTAGATACCACTCTCCAAAGTCCTTTTATGATGGTGTTTTTTACTTCTATAGGATTCACAGCCAGCTTAGAACTCATCAAAAAAGGCGGAGTTCAAGTTCTGATATTTTGGGGATGCGCCGCCGGTCTTGCCGTATTACAAGACGCTCTAGGCGTAGCCCTTGCAGGAATTTTAAACGCTAGCCCTCTACTTGGACTCATATGCGGTTCTGTTACAATGACAGGAGGACACGGGACCGGGGCAGCCTTTGCCCCATTATATGAAAGCATGGGACTCAAAGGTGCAATGACCGCTGCCATGGCTGCAGCTACTTGGGGCCTTGTATTTGGTTCACTAATAGGTGGACCTGTAGCAAAATCATTAATAGAAAGAAAAAAACTTGAACCAAGAAAAGAAGAAAAACCTAAAGGCAGCATAGTAAATGAAATAGAAGAAAGAGTTACCTACGAGGAATTGTTCAGATCTTTTGCCCTTCTTCTTATAGCTATAGCCATAGGAGCAGTACTTGAAAAATTCTTCAAGAATTTAGGATTAACACTTCCGTCTTATGTTAACTCTATGATAATTGCTGCCATAATACTAAACACCGGAGAACTTTCTGGCAAGTGGAATGTAAACAGTAAGTGTATGGATATTTTAGGTAATATAGGTTTGAATGTTTTTTTATCCATGGCTCTCATAGGTTTAAAACTTTGGGAACTGGCAGCTGTAGCAGGCCCTATGGTTATAATACTTATCTGTCAAACAATACTAGTATTTATATTTGCAATGTTTGTAACATTTAATTTAACCGGTAGAGACTTTGACGCCGCTGTTATGTCTGCAGGACACTGCGGATTCGGTATGGGCGCAACTCCTGTAGCTATGGCAAATATGAAATCCGTTGTAGACAGATTCGGCCCAGCCCCTAGGGCATTTTTCGTGTTACCTATAGTTGGAGCATTTTTAATAGACTTTGCAAATGCTCTTATAATAACAACCTTTACAAACTTTTTTGCAAAATAGAACCTTGTATCTTTTTATGTATAGTTAGCTCAAGTTGTTGAACACTAACCATCAATAGCGAAAGTTATGTTTATAACATTCATTATTGGTGGTTAGTATTTGTCTATTATATTGTTCTTCTACCCTTTCTTACAAACCATAAATACAAGCATCATGCAATCATATAATACTAATATAAACCCTATCTTTGACTTTCGATAATTTTGTCGATAAATGAAATATTATGTATGTATTATTTCACATTTAAAATAATTTCTTTACTAAGCATAATATTATTCTCCTTAATTCCAATATAATAATAAATCATTTATTCATAATTATTTAATCATTTTGGTAATATTTATAATACGTTATGCATTAATATTAACTTTATATTTAAACTCACTTTAAAATATTAAAATATAGTATTTTAATGCATTATATTGTTTAATAATTCATAGCTAAACCATTGATATAACTGATATGTAATTATATAATGTGCAAAGGCACTAAAATGCTTTTTTCAACATTTTTGTATCTTTGTTTACATTGCAATTTGTATTTTTTTAACATTTTTTATAGTAGTCTTATAGTTTTATAAATTTTTTGTTAAAAATTTAGGTATATTTATTCAAGAAGATAAATATTATTCACTTTTTTTTGATAAATGATTTTTTTTTTATTTTTTATTCATTTTTTTAATTTTTTAGATTGCTTTTTTTATCACTTTGTGTATAATAATAAGTGTAGCAAACATAACGTTTTCATATTTCACTAATTTAATTAAATTTTTATAAGAAAGGTGGACTTATTATGGAATTAAAATTAGACATGATGCAGACCGCTGCATTAGCAGTAGTAGTTTACTACTTTGGTGGCTGGGTAAAATCAAAATGGCAGTTACTTTATAAGTTCTGTATTCCAGACCCAGTTGTAGGAGGAATTATATTCTCTATATTAAATCTTATTTTAAAACAAACTGGTGTTGTAACTTTAAGTTTGGACACAACATTACAAAGCCCGTTTATGATGATTTTCTTTACATCTATAGGTTTTACAGCAAGCTTAGAACTTGTTAAAAAAGGTGGTATTCAGGTTGTTTTATTCTGGGTACTTGCATCTGTACTTTGTATAATACAAAATGGTGTTGGTGTAACTTTAGCAACTGCGCTAGGACAAAATCCTTTACTAGGACTTATTACCGGTTCCGTTACAATGACAGGTGGACATGGTACTGGTGGTGCATTTGCTCCAATATTCGAACAAATGGGTCTTACAGGTGCTACTACATTTGCAATGGCATCAGCTACATTCGGACTTGTTGCTGGTTCAATAATTGGTGGTCCTGTTGGTAAGAGACTTATTGAAAAGAAAGGCTTAAAGCCAAATGTTTCTCAAGCTGCTAAGGAAGCTGCTGGAGCTATTGAAGCTGAAGATGAAATTACTTACGAATCCTTATTTAAATCATTTGCATTACTTTTAATAGCTGTTGGTATAGGTGCTATACTTGAAAAATTCTTCAAGAAAGCTGGAATCACTCTTCCATCCTATGTTAACTCAATGATTATAGCTGCTATTATATTAAATGTTGGCGAATCTACTGGAAAATGGCGCATAAATTCAAAGTGTACTGATTTAATTGGAAATATAGGACTTAACATGTTCTTATCCATGGCATTAGTTGGATTAAAACTTTGGGAACTTGCAGCAGTTGCAGGACCAATGCTTATAATACTTGTAGCTCAAGTTATTATAATGGCACTATTTGCAACATTCATAACTTACAATGTTATGGGTAAAGACTTTGATGCTGCTGTAATGGCTGCTGGACACTGCGGATTTGGTATGGGAGCTACTCCAAATGCAATGGCTAATATGAAATCTGTTGTTGACAGATTCGGACCAGCTCCAAGAGCATTCTTCGCATTACCTATAGTTGGTGCATTCTTAATCGACTTTACTAATGCACTAGTAATCACTACATTTACTAACTTCTTAAAGTAATTAAGCTTTGAAAAAAGCACTGACGGACAAGTTCCTCAGTGCTTTTTTATTTTATAAACTTTTCAAGCTAAGTTTATAATTTATTTACTCTCTACACTCCTCTACTATTTAGTATATATTTTAAAATATGACCGCTTATAAAAGCATCCCTTCATTTTCAACGAATTATGACAATTTATGTATTTAAAAAATTATCAATTGCTATTATTCTATTATGATTAGTCGAATGGATCCCCTCGCATCCTCCTAGTTTAAGCCAGTTACAAAATTAACAATTATTTAATTTTAATATAATTTTCACCAAAAATTATTGTATATGTAATCATATACATTTTCTTTTTATCGACATTTTGCTCTATCTTCATTCAATATTTTCTGAAAAATATTGCATTATTAAAATTATTTATAAAAAAATGTTGAATTATGAAAATATTTATGCTAGTATATTAAATGTTCCTTAAGGATATCAAATATATGATTTATTTTTAACTTAATATTATTTTTACATAATTAATATTTTAACAATATTTACATTTAAGAAAGGTGGTATTTTTTATGCAATTTAAATTAGATATGATGCAGACCACAGCTTTAGCAGTTGTTGTATACTACTTTGGTGGCTGGCTTAGATCAAAAGTAAGCGTACTTGAAAAATTCTGTATACCTGCACCTGTTGTTGGTGGACTTGTATTTGCAATTGTAAACCTTATACTAAGACAAAATGGAATTTTAAAACTTGAAATGGATACTACGTTACAATCCCCTTTTATGATGGTATTCTTTACCACAATAGGTATGGGTGCTAGCATAGACTTAATAAAAAAAGGTGGATTACAGGTTGTTATATTCTGGTTACTTGCTTCTGTGCTTTGTATATTCCAGGATGGTTTAAGTGTTATATTATCAAATGTACTTGGAATTGATCCAAAACTTGGATTAATTGCTGGTTCTATAACTATGACAGGTGGACATGGTACTGGTGCTGCCTTTGGTGCTTTATTCGAAAGCCAAGGTATGCAAGGTGCTTTAACAGCTGCAATGGCAGCTGCAACTTTCGGACTAGTTATGGGTTCTATAATAGGTGGACCTATAGGACAAAGTCTTATTAAAAGAAAAGGCTTAAAGCCTTCTATTTCTAAAGAAGCTCAAAATACAGCTGCTGCTGCTTCTGAAGTTGTAGATGAAATTACTTATGAAGAGTTATTTAAAACTCTTGCTATAGTTTTAGTTTCAATAGGTATTGGTGCAGTACTTGGAAACTTCTTTAAGAATATGGGACTAACTCTTCCTGCTTACGTTAGTGCGATGATAATTGCTGCTATAATATTAAACGTTGGAGAATCTACTGGTAAATGGCACATTAACGCAAAATGTACAGATGCAATTGGAACCATAGGATTAAACGTATTCCTTTCAATGGCTTTAATTGGATTAAAATTATGGGAACTTGCAGATATAGCAGGCCCAATGCTTGTAATATTAGTTTCTCAAACAATACTTATGGCTTTATTTTCAACATTTGTTACATTTAACTTCATGGGTAAAGACTTTGATGCTGCAATTGCGGCTGCTGGACACTGCGGATTTGGTATGGGAGCTACTCCAAACGGTATAGCTAACATGACATCAGTTTCTGAAAAATTCGGACCAGCTCCAAGAGCATTCTTCGTATTACCTATAGTTGGTGCATTCTTAATAGACTTTACAAATGCAATCATAATTACTGCATTCGTAAACTTCTTCTAATAAACTTAATTAATAGTCACTATTTGATAGTTGACAACTTTTAAAGAAGTTCCGCTTTAGCGGAACTTCTCTTTATTTTGCATTCTGTATTTACATTCCCAAATGAAGTCCTTCATTATAATCTTGCACAAAATCTTGTTTTTTCTCTTTGTGGCGTACTGTATTTTGTTCAAACTGAAGATTTTTATTTGCCACGGATAGCATAAGTTTTATTCTATTCAACTGATTTACTTCACTGGCACCAGGGTCATAATCTATAGCAGCTATATTTGCACCTGGATAAATCCTTTTAAGTTCTTTTATCATCCCCTTGCCTGTCACATGATTTGGAAGACATGCAAAAGGCTGCATACATATTATATTTTTAACTCCAGTTTCAATAAGTTCTACCATCTCACCAGTTAAAAACCACCCTTCCCCTGTTTGATTTCCTAAGGAAAGTATTTTCGATGCTCCTTCAGCTAAAACTTCAATGCTTTGCGGAGCACTAAATCTATCACTATATTTCAGTGCCTTTTTCATTTCTTTTCTATAAAGCTCCATAAATTTTATAGCAGAACTCGAAATAACAGCTGTAACCTTCGAACCTGAAAGTTCTTCATATTTATATATAGCACCATGAGCACAATACATAAAAAAATCTAAAAGATCAGGCACTACTACTTCTGCTCCTTCTTTTTCTAAAATGTCTATCACTTCATTGTTTGCAGTTGGATGAAATTTTACCAATATCTCTCCCACCACTCCAACTTTAGGTTTTATAATATTCCTTATCTCTAGGTTATCAAACTCTTTAACTATACTCCAAATATTATTTTCAAACTCCTGATGATTTCCACTTTTTATACTATTCTTGCACTTATCCATCCATTTTCTAAAAAGCTGATTAGTAGAACCAGGAATTTTTTCATAAGGTCTTACTTTATAAAGTACTCTCATAAGTAAATCTCCATAAATAAGCGCCATAAGTCCTTTATTAATAAGACTTAAACTTACTTTAAATCCTGGATTTTTCTCGAGACCTCCTACATTTGCAGATATAACAGGAATTCCACTAAAACCTGCTTCTTTTAATGCTCTTCTTAAAAAAGCTATATAATTTGTGGCCCTACACCCTCCCCCAGTTTGAGATATTATAACTGAGGTGTTGCCCAAATCATACTTTCCAGATTTTAAAGCTTCAATTATCTGACCTACTACTACTATAGATGGGTAGCAAGCATCATTATTTACATACTTAAGTCCTTCATCTATGGCACTTCTATCTACAGATGGAAGTATTTCTAGATTATATCCCGCTTCATTAAAAGCTTCTTGTACTAATTCAAAATGTATTGGCGCCATTTGTGGGCAAAGTATTGTATGTCTTTTTTTCATTTCCTTTGTAAAAATTACTCTCTTCTCCGGTTCAATTATCTTATGTGGCACAAAACCACTTTTATCTCTTTCTTGTATTGCAGCCATTAAAGATCTTACTCTTATTTTTACTGCACCTAAATTGCTTCCTTCATCTATTTTAAGTACTGTATATATTTTCCCATAGGAATTTAATATTTCCTGTACCTGATCTGTGGTTACAGCATCAAGTCCGCAGCCAAAAGAATTAAGCTGTATAAGTTCTAAATCTTTTTCCTTAGCTACAAAACTTGCTGCAGCATAAAGTCGTGAATGATAAACCCATTGATCTACAACATTTAAAGGTCTTTCTACATTACCTAACTGTGCTATTGAATCTTCTGTCAGCACAGCTATACCAAAAGATGTTATAACTTCAGGAATCCCATGATTTATTTCAGGATCTAAATGATATGGTCTCCCCGCTAACACTACTCCTTTTTTACCTGTAGTATTTAAATATTTTACTACTTCTTCGCCTTTTATTCGTATATCACTTTTAACTTTCTTATCCTCTTCATATGCAAGTTTTAACGCTCTTTGAAGTTCAACATTTGAAATATTAAATTCACTTAACTCAACTCTTAGCCTTCTAAACATCTTCTTTTCGTCATCAAGAGGTAAAAAGGGATTCATAAATTTAATATGTCTTTCATTTAATATATCCATATTATTTTTAATTACTTCAGGGTAAGATGTAACTATAGGACAATTAAAATGATTATTTGCTTCTTTAAATTCCTTTTGTTCATAAGGAATGGAAGGATAAAATATAAAATTCACCCCCCTGTTCACAAGACTCATTATGTGTCCATGAACAATCTTTGCTGGATAGCACGCAGATTCTGAAGGTATCGTTTCTAGCCCAAGTTCATAAATAGTTTTAGATGATCTAGGTGAAATTTCCACTCTGAATCTAAGCTCATTAAAAAATGTAAACCAAAATGGATAATTCTCATACATATTTAAAACTCTTGGTATTCCTACACTTCCTCTGATAGCTTCTTCCTTTTTCAAAGGAATATAGTTAAATAGTCTTTTATATTTATATTCAAATAAGTTTGGTACATCTTCACTAGAGCTTTCTTTTTCTACTCCTCTTTCACATCTATTACCTGAAATAAACTTAGAACTATCTGAAAAATTATTCACAGTCAAAAGACAATTATTTGCACACTTTCCACACCTTTTCATAGATGTATTCCATTTGAAACTTTCAAGTTCTTCTAACGGAATCAGTGTAGTAATATGCGCTTCCTTATATCTTTCCTTTGAAATAATGGCTGCTCCAAAAGCTCCCATAAGGCCTGCTATATCAGGCCTCACAGCTTCTCTTCCTGAAACACACTCAAAGGCACGAAGTACCGCATCGTTGTAAAAGGTTCCTCCTTGGACAATTGGCTTTTCACCTAAACCTTCAGCATTTCTTACCTTTATAACCTTGAAAAGTGCATTTTTTATTACAGAATAAGATAATCCTGCAGATATATCTCCTACAGTGGCTCCTTCCTTTTGAGCTTGTTTAACTTTGGAGTTCATAAAAACTGTACATCTTGAACCTAAATCCACTGGCTTTTTAGAAATAAGCGCTTCTTTAGCGAAGTCCTGCACCTTCATATTAAGAGAATTTGCAAAAGTCTCAATAAAAGAACCGCAGCCTGAAGAACACGCTTCATTTAACATTATGCTATCTATTACCCCGTTCTTTATTTTAAGGCATTTCATATCCTGTCCACCGATATCTAATATAAAATCTACCCCCGGTAGAAAGAAATCTGCAGCCTTATAATGAGCAATAGTTTCTACTTCACCTATATCTACAGATAAGGCATTCTTTATTAAACCTTCTCCATAACCTGTTATAGTAGAATTTGCAATTCTAGCCTCTTTAGGTAATTTTCCATAAAGATCTTTCAAAACATTAATCACAGATTTTAAAGGATTTCCTTCATTACTCCCATAATGAGAATATAAAAGCTCACCTTTTTCGTTAATTAAAGCTACTTTAGTTGTAGTGGAGCCTGCATCTATACCTAAGTAACAGTTTCCCTTATGTTCTTTTATATCTTTAGTTCTTACTTTATTTTCATCATGTCTTTTCTTAAATTTTAATAACTCTTCTTCAGATGAAAATAATGGCTGCAATGCTTTAGTTTCTTCATTTATATCTTCATTCAATACTTTTAATCTGTCATTTAATTCACTAAACTTAATTGCTTTCCCATCTATCGATGAAATTGCAGCTCCCATGGCAACAAAAATCTGAGAGTTCTCCGGAAAGATAACTTCTTCTTCTTTTAAATTCAATGTTTCTATAAACCTTTGCCTTAGTTCTGATAAAAAACAAAGTGGACCACCTAAAAAAGCCACATTACCCTTTATAACTTTTCCACAAGCAAGTCCACTAATGGTTTGATTAACTACAGCTTGAAATATTGAAGCTGCTATGTCCTCTTTAGCCGCTCCTTCATTTAAAAGAGGTTGTACATCAGTTTTTGCAAAAACTCCACATCTAGCTGCAATAGAATATATTACATTGTAATTTCTAGCAAGCTCGTTTAATCCTTCTGCATCAGTCTTAAGAAGCGATGCCATTTGATCTATGAACGCCCCCGTGCCCCCTGCGCAGGTTCCATTCATCCTTTGGTCAAGGCCACCCCGGAAAAAGGTTATTTTTGCATCTTCTCCTCCAAGTTCTATAGCAACGTCTGTTTCAGGTATAAATTTATCTATAGTAGTTGTACATGCTATTACTTCTTGGATAAAAGGTATATTAATCCACTTAGAAACTGCAAGGCCACCAGATCCAGTAACCATTATAGTTACGTGATAATCGCTAAAGATTTTATAGGTTTCTTTTATTACTTTTATCATAGTGCTTTTAATGTCTGAAAAATGCCTTTCATATTTGCTATATAATACATTAAAATAATCATCTAATACTGCAATTTTCACAGTGGTAGAACCCACATCTAATCCCAAATGCAATACCTTTTTCATAGCTTTCTCACCTTTTTAAACTTTCTATTTAATTAATTTTTAGTTAAAAAATACCCATATATTTTAAATATATGGGTATTATATAATTTTCATACCTTTAAAGCAAATCACAGAAAAGGCTAATTTATTCTTAAAAGTGCCAACTTTTCTTACTTTTTCTTCTTTACAACTTTAAGCCTAAAGAAATCTTCTCTTTCCTTCTCTTCTAATACTTCACTAATGCTTTTAACAGTTGCCCTAAACCTTGGTATTTGTATATTTTCTAATGCATTGGCTCTTTTCTGTGTTTTTTTAACTTCCATCGCAAGTCTATATATTGCATTTTCTAATTCCGCTAGCTCATATATGAGATATTTTACTTCATTAAAACTTTTATACGCTAAATCCATTGCAGTATTACTCTTATAAAATCCATAGGATGGCTTTATATCTTCTTTGTTAAAATATACACGAGGAACTTCCACCCCCATAACAGATTTAAAAAGTATATCATAATCATTTGCTTCAGGAACTGCCATGGCTATTTCTTCAACTTCATATATACCCATGGTTATATTAGCTCTTTCAAGCGCCTTATAAGCTTCTGAAAATATTTTATTGATTTTATCTTGAATACTTTTTGCCTTATCCACATACTCCATAAGTTCTCTTATAAGCACATTTCTTTTTCTATCTAAAAGTTCAAAACCCTGCTTAGAAAACTCAAGTGAACTTTTTGCACTTATTAAATTCGCCTTGGTAGGAGCTAGATTTTCCATTAAGCTTCACCTCTGTAATATTCATCAAGTATTTTAGGATTTACCCTATCAAGTTCCCCCTTAGGTAAAATTGAAAGTATATCCCATGCTAAATCTAAAGTTTCCCCTATACTTCTATCTTCTTCAAATCCCTGTTTTAAAAACCTTTCCTCAAATTGTCTTCCAAATTCCACGTATATTTTATCTATTTCCGACAATTCATCTTCTCCTATTACTTGGGCTAGTGCCACTACATCCTGAACATGGGAATAACTTGAAAAAAGCTGATTTGACACATCTGGATGATCTGCTCTTGTGTAATCTTCACCTATTCCGTCTTTCATAAGTCTTGATAACGATGGGAGTATATTTACTGGTGGATATATATTCTTTTGGTATACGCCTCTATTTAAAACTATTTGCCCTTCTGTAATATACCCTGTTAAATCAGGTATAGGATGGGTAATATCATCATTTGGCATTGTAAGTATTGGTATTTGTGTTATAGATCCCTCTCTTCCTTTCATCATTCCAGCTCTTTCATAAAGGGAAGCTAAATCTGAATAAAGATATCCCGGATACCCTTTCCTACTTGGCACTTCTTCCCGAGAAGATGAAATTTCTCTTAGCGCTTCCGAATAGTTTGTTATATCAGTCATTATTACTAATATGTGCATTCCCTTTTCAAATGCAAGGTATTCTGCTGCAGTTAATGCACAGCGTGGAGTAGCAATTCTTTCTACTATGGGGTCATCTGCTAAATTAGTATACATAACAACTCTTTCTAGAACTCCTGCTTCTTCAAACTTTTTTCTAAAAAAATTTGCATCATCATGCTTTATTCCCATAGCTGCAAATACTACTGCAAACTCACCCTTTGAATTTCCGCTTAACTTTGCCTGTCTTACAATTTGAGCAGCTAGTTCATTATGCGGCATGCCATTTCCAGAAAATATAGGTAGCTTTTGTCCTCTGATGAGAGTACTTAGGCAATCTATTGAAGATATACCTGTTTCAATAAAATTTCGCGGATATTTTCTAGCAGCAGGATTCATAGGTCTTCCGTTTACATTATATTTAGTACTTGTATATATTTTCCCACCACCATCTCGGGGCTCTCCCACTCCATTAAATTCCCTTCCCAAGATATCCTCTGAGAGGCTTATAGAAAGAGGCCCTCCTGTGAAACTTACAGCAGTATTTTGAGTAGATATGCCAGTAGTTGTTTCAAATACCTGTATTACCACCTTATCTCCATCTATTTGAACTACCTTACCCTTTTTTCTTTCATTTTCATTTACTACTATATCAACTATTTCATCATAAGATACTCCCTTTACCTCAGATAATACTATTAAAGGGCCTTGAATTTTATCTAAAGTTAAATATTCCTTTTTCATATCTACTCCTCCTTTCTACCATATTGCTCTATAAGCTCTTTATAAAAGTTTTTAACCTTTTCTTCCAATAAATCTATACCGCTTAAATCCTCATTTGGTATATTATATTTTATTTTCGTGATTTCCTCATATAAATCTTTATTTTTTATTTTAGAAATTGGGATACCTTGCTTTACTGCCATATTTGAGCATTCATATAAATTATTTATAAGATTTAGCATTTTAAACTGCTTATTTAATGGTACAAAAGTATCTTCTTTGTGATAAGCATTTTGCTGCAGAAATCCAATTCTTATTATTTTTGCAATTTCAAGAATAAGCCTTTGGTCATCTGGGAGCACGTCTTCTCCCACAAGCTTTACTATTTCTTGAAGCTTATCTTCTTCGAATAATATCTTAAGTATTTTTCCTCGTAACTCCATCATTGTATCTGAAATATTTTCCTCATACCAATCTGTAAGCATGGAAATGTATCCACTATAGCTTGTTAGCCAGTTTATAGCTGGGTAATGCCTTGCATATGCAAGTTTCTTATCCAAGCTTAAGAATGAGCTTACAAATCTTTTTGTATTCTGAGTTACAGGCTCAGAGAAATCTCCTCCAGCTGGGGATACAGCTCCTATAACCGTTAAAGACCCTTCCGTTCCATTTAAATTTTCAACATAACCTGCTCTTTCATAAAACTCTGCAATTCTTGTAGGTAAATATGCTGGATATCCTTCTTCGGCAGGCATTTCCTCTAGTCTTCCAGAAATCTCCCTTAACGCTTCTGCCCAACGCGATGTTGAATCTGCCATTATGGCAACATGATATCCCATATCTCTAAAATATTCAGCAATTGTAATTCCAGTATAAATAGAAGCTTCCCTTGCTGCCACAGGCATATTTGAGGTATTTGCAATTAGAACTGTCCTATTCATTAAAGGCATATTTGTTTTAGGATCTATTAATTTTGGAAAATCTTCTAATACCTCTGTCATCTCATTTCCTCTTTCACCGCAGCCAATATACACTATTAAGTCAGCATCAGACCACTTTGCAAGCTGATGTTGAGTCATAGTTTTCCCTGTACCAAATCCCCCTGGAATTGCAACAGTTCCTCCTTTTGCTATAGGGAAAAAAGTATCTAATATTCGTTGTCCTGTGATTAATGGAACAGTTAGTGCTTTTCTTTCTTTTACAGGCCTTGGCTTTCTTACTGGCCACATTTGATAAAGAGGAAGTTCATATTCCTTTTGATCTTTTAATAGCTTTATAACTCTTTTCTCTATATTATAATTTCCACTTTCCGCTGCCCATATAACTTTTCCTTCCACACCTGGTGGAACCATAAGCTTATGCTTTAAAAGTGGGGTTTCCTGAACCTCGGCATACACATCTCCAGACTTTAAATATTCTTCTGTCTTAGCCTTTATAGAAACTTCCCAAAGCTTTTCATCATCTAAAGAAATAAGTCCTATACCCTCTGGAATAAATCCATAGGACAACTGGTTTAGCTTTTCTAGAGGCCTTTCTATTCCATCAAATATATTTCCTATAATGCCTGGTCCCAATTTCAGCGATAACGGCCTATTCGTAGATACAATGTTTTCTCCTGCTTTAAGCCCTCCTGTTTCTTCATACACCTGTATGGTTCCTATATCTCCTTCTAATATAATTACTTCTCCTATAAGTTTTCGCTCTCCTACCATTACCATTTCTCTCATTTGAAATTCACTCATACCTGAGGCTTTTACAACAGGACCATTTATTCCAATTACTGTTCCTTCCTTCATAAGATTTTACGCCTCCCCATTTAACTCATCCATAACCTTAGTACCTACTTCTTCCTTTAATTCATATATCTTGTGAATCAGGCTATTATCTATTCTAAATTTCTTATCTTCATCCTCTAATATAAAGCCTCCAATTATGGGAACTTTTGAAGGTTTTATATTAAAGGACTGTGAGATATCTTTCAGTTCCTCTTCTATATCCTCTTTATATTTCTCAATATCTTTTTCTGATAAGTATAAAATAAAGCTTTCTGGTATTTCTAGAACTTCATTACTCTTTAAACTTTTAATTTCGTTTAACAAATAACTTCCGTATTCTTCTGTACTGCTGTATTCCGTTATACCTTTCTTTACTTCCTCTATTGTCTCCGTTATTATTTCTTCTTTTATATTTAAGAGTTTTCTTTGGGTATCCATTTTAACTTTAGATACTTTTTCCCTTTGTTTTGCTGTAATCTTCTTTTCTATATCCTTTATAGTTTTTTCTTTATAGTTTTTTAATTTTTCATTTTCCTTTAATAGGATTTCATTTATCTCGCTACTAGCTTTCTCCTCTTGCTTTTTAAACTGCTCATCTATCTCGCTAAAAACTATTTTGGTAAATAACTTCAACTTATCTTCAATACTAGTCATATATATCACCTCAAATCTTTAAAGTTTTAGTCCTATAGCTTCTTTTACATAATTTAAAAGATGATCTTCTCCCCTTTTAGAACCATGTCTGTCAGGTATTTCAACCACAAGAGGCAACAATTTAGATAATTTTATTTCACTTAACTCCTCTGAAACAAGCTCTGCAATTTTTTCTGTAACTATTATAGTGCTTATTTCTTTATCCTTTAATAAATTCTCCAATATTTCTAACACTTCTTCTCTTTTATGAACCACACTTCCTCTTATTCCTGCTATTTTAAGTCCTACTATACTATCTACATTATCACTTATTAAAAAAGCTTTCATAATTGTAAACTCCTTAAGTTAAAGTCTTGAAAGTATCATTATAGAAATTATAAGCCCATATATAGCAATGCCTTCTGCAAGTCCTACATATATAAGTGTTTTACCTAATATTTTAGGATCTTCTGATACTGCACCAAGGGCTGAAGAGCCAACTACACCTACTGCATAGCCTGCACCTATAGTTGCAAGTCCTGTACATAATGCTGCTGCAATGTATCCCATTCCTGAAGCAGTTGCAATTGAGGTAGTCTCCGCTGCACTTACTATGTCTGGAATCATAAATATTATTGCAGCACTTATAACTGGAATAAACGCCCCAAGGTTTATTTTAAGTGCTCTTTTAACTCTTGTATTTCCTTCTAAATCATCCTTAGCCTTTTCTGTGAATCCATAAGTTATTGTTCCTAAAACTATGCAAAAGGTAATTAATAATAAATAGAACATTATTTTTCCTCCTCATTTTATAAATTTAAATATTTTCATTAATTAAACTTTTACTATTATTAAGCTTTATTGGTTGGAATTCTATGCCTCCTCCTTCGTAATACTTACTAAACAGTTCATAATATTCCAGCCTCAATCCTTGAATAAATACTATAAGCCCTTCAAGGCCAATTATTATGATGTTTCCTAAAATATACATCAATATACTTCCTGCTTCAGAATTCATCATGTTTGCTAGTGAACTAAATGCAATAAATAACCCCACATGATTTAATGCAAAAGCTCCTACCCTAATAAAAGATATAGTATTTGAAAACATTCCTAGGAGAGTTTCCAACACTCCAAATCCTCCTTCTATAAAATAATCACTTTTACTTTCACTATAAAGTGGACGTATTCCCTTTATTAAATTTGATAACGGCTCTTTAAACACCATAATCATGAGCATTGCTATGAATAAAATTATCCATATTGAAGTTCTAAATGTATTGATTCCTATAACCTTTGAATAAGTAAAGTAAAGCAAAAGCACATAAAACAAAAGTCCATTTACTCCATCCTTCCCAAATACTCCATTTTCTATATCCTTTCTTTTAAAGTTATTAACCAAGCTAAATATAAATCCTACTACTAAAAGCATACATCCAAATACTACTGCCATAATTAAAACATCTTGTATATTTTCCATAGGTCTTATAAATGCTGCTGGAATTACATCTTCAAACCCAAATACACTTCCATACAGAAACCCAAATATAGCCGAACTTATTCCTAACCTTGCAAGTATTCCTCCTAAATTTACTCTTCTCATCTTATACTTTAAAAATAATCCTGCAATCAAAAATACAAGTCCTTGACCTACATCTCCAAACATAGCTCCAAATATAATCATATAACTAATTCCTAAAAACAATGTAGGATCTGTTTCATCATAGGACGGAGCTCCATACATATTTACCATAACTTCAAATGGCCTTACAATAGAATTATTCTTAAGTCTTGTGGGCGGAGTTATTGTTTTATTAGTTATTTTACTAGGTTCCTTACTTAAAACAATTATCTTATTTCCGAAGCTATTTAACTTTTCATTAAGACTTCCTATTTCATCTTCTGGAACCCATCCACAAAGATAAAAGAACTCGTTTGTACATGCCGCATAATCCTTTAGTTCAGAAGTTTTTAGCTGAAGTTTTAGACTTACATTGAGTATATTTATTTCTTGTTTATTTTCCTCATATATTTTTTTCATCTGTGCTTCTAGTTCTAATATTTCTCTTTGCAGTTCATTAAACTCCTGTTTTAGTTTTTCTTGTATTTGAAGTGGAGTTCCTTCATATTGCCATGGCATTTCAACAGTTTCTAAATTTAAGGAATTCAGTATTCTATCTGATTCATTTTTTAGCATCTTAGGAGTTATGATTATTACTACTCTATAATCCTTAGCCTTATATACCTTCTTCACCATGGAGGGTGTATTTTCATAATTAATCTTTAATTTATGGGAACTTTCAAGTGTTAATTTGTATACCCCTACATGAAAATTTCTTAAGTTTTTTATTTCTTGTAAAGGTACATCTATGTCTTTAAAGTAGGATATATTATTTAAAAATAACTTTACTTTTTCCTGTGCTTCTTTTTTATCTAGTAATTTTTTATAAATTTCTTCAAACTTCCCGTCTATCCTTACTATTTTATCTAAAAGTTCTTCATAGTTTAAAATAAGTTCTTCCTCTTGTACAGGAAAATTTCTATCCAAACTTACAATTTCTAAAATCCTTTTTATATGTGCTTCTACAGGTGCATAATCTCTTTCATGCACATAAGGCCTTACATAATTTAAATCAATAATTTTTTCTAAGTTATCTTCTGTAGCAGAAACAGTAAAATCCGTAGTATCTATTTCATTCATGGCATTTACAGGGTGTAATCCATTAAAAAGCACCACCTGTTTGGCTACATTTTCAAGTAAATCCATAGTTCCTATAATATTTACCATTTTCATTTTTTCTACGGACACAGAGCCTCACCCCCTAAATTTTAGCAATCGCTTATATATCTATGAATTTCTTCTGAATCTAATGAATATCTTCTGCCTTCAATTATGGATACTATATACTTTATTTCTAAAAGAGCTAATTCTAAATAAGAAGCCACTATAGATATATCCATAGGACTTTCTTTGGCATATTTTAAATATAAATTTTTCATATACCTTAATATATCGCTTTCTATTAGATGATCATCCTTTTTTCCTTCTCCAAACACTTCTATATATGGAGTATATCTTATTGAGCTAAATAGTTCCTCCATATTTCTTGAATAGCAGAGATTCTTTAAATCCTTTAAGTGAAGTCTATATCCATCATATATTGTGTAGTTTAATAAGATTTCTGGTGCTATGTTATAGTACTTTTTGCCTCTAAAGATCCATTGTATATTTAAAAGATCACTGTATACACCTATTATATTTTTAAGAATTTCTCGGCTTTCCTTATGAATTTTTTCTTCAACCTTTCTAAGTTCACTGAAATACGAAAAATCCAGTGACATTTCTATTCTAAACATCCCTCCCTCTTTTACAGAATTAAGTAGTGGAAAAATATGATTATAATATTTCGTATTCTTAAGTATTTCAGTAGCTTCTTCCATACTTCTAACTGAAATTAACTCATCATAGTTTATTTGGCTTAATGGGCTTTTATAAGTCATAAGCGACTCTATATCTTCGTTTTCTCTCCCTAAATACTTCCCCCTAAGTATTACCTTTAAATCCTCTATTTCAAGTTTCATAAAAAGTACTTTTATTAAACTTTTATAGTCTCCTCTAAGGTAATGACTAAGTTTGTAAAAACTTTCAGTATAAGATCTTTTTAGTATTTTTTCTAATTGCCCTCTATGCAAATCCTGTATATTATAATCTTTTAATGCTTCTTTATAATTTGTATTTTCTTTTAAGTAGCTAAGAGCCTGTACATAATCCTTTGAATTTATAAGTTCCTCATATTGCTCTTTTGTAAGGAGTTTCCCCTTAAGTGCCTTTGCTTTAGTATTAACTGCAGCAAACTGTGCAACACTTCCCATGATTATTCCTCCTTAGTTAATGCAACAATGTTTTTAATGGCATCCTCTACCACCTTATTTTTTATTTTTTCATACTTACTTTTAAATGCGCTTTCCTTTTCTTCTAATTGCTTCTGAATATCTGCTATTATCATTTCTTCTTCAAGCTTCTTTTTACTTATTATTTCTTCTTTTATTTTCGAAATTTCCCTGTCTGTTTCCTTCCATAATAATTTCAACTTTCCCTCTGCTTCTTTTTTCTTATTTTTTAATTCTTCTTCCTTTTGCGCTTTTAGTTTCTCTGCTTCCTTATCTATAGATATAATACTTTTAATTGCATTTTGCATATATTCACCCCACTCATATAATCATCATGATAATTCTTACTACTCTTTATCCGTTTTTTAATATTTATTTGTCTATTTTACTCCTGCAATCTTAGATTTAAAAGGAACACATACCACAAATTGCTTGAACTAATCAGTGTAAAACTGGCATTTTTTTCATGTAATCAAGCTATACAGTTTGCCATTTACTTTTATGACATATTTTAGTGAAATTGCAAAACAATTTTTTATAGTATTCTTTTAACCTAATATTCATTATCACTTTAGTCTTCATCTACATATACTAGAATATGACTTTACTGATTGAAAATATTAAGGAGTTGGTTTTAGTGGATAAAGTAGTTGTTAAAGATATATATATGAATTATCACTCTTTATCAAATTCTACGATGGCAATTAACAATATATCATTTACCGTTAAGGATGGTGAATTTTTAAGCATAGTTGGTCCCTCTGGCTGTGGAAAATCAACCGTCTTAAATATAATAGCAGGACTTTTAAAGCCATCTTCTGGAGAAATATTTATAGATGGAGAAAAGGTAGATAAAGTTTCTTCTAAAGTTGGCTATATGTTTCAAAGAGATCATTTATTTGATTGGCTAACAGTATTGGACAACATTACACTTGGTTTAAAAATTCAACATAACTTAACAGAAGAGCGAAAAAGGAAAATAGATCAGCTTTTGAAAGATTATAATTTATGGGATTTTAAAAACCATTATCCTAAAGAACTTTCTGGAGGAATGCGCCAAAGGGCTGCTCTCATAAGAACTCTTGCCTTAACTCCCGAAGTACTTCTACTAGATGAACCCTTCTCTGCACTGGATTATCAAACAAGGCTTAATGTAAGTGATGATATATATAATATATTAAAAAAAGAAGGAAAAACAATAATTATGGTAACTCATGATTTATCAGAGGCAATTTCCATGTCTGATAGGGTAATAGTTTTATCCAATAGGCCTGCAGAAATTAAGAGGGAATTGGAAATAGGTTTTTCTGATTTAGAATGTAAATCGCCCTTAAAATGTAGAGAGGCTTCAAACTTTAGAGTGTACTTTAATGAACTTTGGAAGGAGTTGAATTCCTAATGATTGACTTTAACCAAGAGCGTAAAAATTATATAGAAAATGTCAAGAAAACAAAGCTGAAAATCACCTTAACTAGACTCTTCATATTAATATCATTTTTTGCATTATGGGAAATTGCAGGACAGCTAAAATGGATAGACCCATTCCTAACCAGTACCCCATCTAGGATGTGGAAGAGCCTTTTAAAAATATACAGTGAAGGTACATTATTTAAGCATATATTAGTTACTTGTTATGAAACAACAATTGGATTTTTACTTGGCACCATACTTGGAACTCTGGTAGCAATACTTTTATGGTGGTCGGATTTTTGGTGCAAAGTTCTTGATCCTTATCTTGTAGTTCTAAATGCTCTTCCTAAAGTAGCACTAGCACCTATTATAATATTTTGGGTAGGTAATGGAATGAAGGCAATAATAATGGTTGCATTACTTATATCCATAGTTGTAACAATAATAGGTGTATTGAATGGATTTAAAGAAGTAGATGAAGATAAAATAAAACTTTTAAAAACCTTCGGGGCTAATAAGTGGCAGATACTCTCTCACTTAATCATACCCGCATCTGTTCCTACTTTAGTTTCTGCTCTTAAGATAAACGTTGGTCTTTCTTGGGTTGGCGTTATAATGGGAGAATTCTTAGTGGCAAAGGATGGATTAGGATTCTTGATAATATTCGGGGGACAAATTTCTCAACTTGATATGGTTATGATGAGCATAATTATACTTTCTGTGCTTGCATATATTATGTATGAAGCCGTTACTCTAATAGAAAAAAAATTTAATACTCAATCCCGTAGATAAATTATGAATATTTTTTTCCATTTTGGTTATTATTTCTAATGTAATATTTAAAGATTATATAAAATATATTAATACTAGAGGAAATGTAATCAAAGGAGGAAGTTTTTAATGAATTACTTTCAAGAGGCAAATGATTATTATAATTTAAAAGAATATAAAAAAGCTATATCCCTTTATCAAAAATCAATACTTGTTAAAGAAAACGAAGCAGCTTCTTTATATAATTCTGCAGTATGTTTTATAAAACTTAAAGATTATAACAATGCAATTCCTCTTTTAAAATCTGCAGTAAACTTAAAAAGGGATAGCAAATACTTTTTTAATTTAGGATACTGTTATGCAATGTTAAAGAATAATAAGAAAGCTTTGATATATTTTAATACCGCTTGGGCGCTAGACAACGAAGATAAAGATTGCGAAAAAGCCATAGGAATAATTATGAAAAAGTATAGAAAAAATTAGAAATTCTGCTCCTACAGAATTTCTTTCTTTTTACTCATAAACATACTACAAATAGGGCGTTTTCGATATTGAAAACGCCCTTCTTCTACCATTCTCCTGCGATATTTGCATCTTTATGATCTAGATCAAATCTTTTGCTATTAAAATAATTTCCACCCTTATAAAATGTAGGGTCTACATTTATCCACTTATCTTCCTCAGCAATATATATCTGATTCCAAGCATGACTTACCCAGCTTACTCCGTTAAACCCTTGTCCTGTAACTAACCTTACGGGTATATCATTTGCTCTAGCCATGGCCACATAAAGACATGCATAATCAAAACATATTCCTTCCCGAGTTTCAAATGTTGGTATTGCGCCTGATTCTACTTGAAAATTGTTATTTAAAACCTTATATGCTTTATCATAATCATACTCTACATTTTTGCCAACCCAAGTATATAATGTTTTTGCCTTATCTTTACTTGTTTTGTCTTTAGCTACGAGTTCTTTTGCAAAGTTATCTATTTGCTTATTAGACTTTATTCCTTCATTTAAAGTTACACCGTTATAATATACAACAGTTCTCTTTGCTTGATTTGTTATATTTGTTGAATTACTTGATTCTTTTACAACTATTTTAAATGAATTGTTTATGACTTCTGGAAGCTTCTTTGCAAGGTTTGAATTTGTTACAGGAATTATTGTAGTTTTACATACATAATTATAAACCTTAGAATTTTCCAAATACTTATTAAAAGAATCATTTGTATAAAATATTGATGCTATATTTAATGCTAAAGTAACAAATAAAATATAGGATATAGCCTTAGGAAACTGAAATACTCCCCCTATTATACTTTTAAAGAAACCATTTTTTTGCCTTAAGTAACTTTCTATTCCATCTAGAAGAGGATAGGATGTTATGCTATTTAAGGCATTAAGTATAAATAACGCTATCCTATATATAATCATCATGATTGCAGGTATTATAAATATATATATTATAAAAGGTTTTCCTTCTATATAGTCTAATATATTAGGAGGTATTGATTCATACAGCCTTTTATATACTCCTGTATCATGCTGAATAAAGAGTTTTTTCCCGTAAACTACACCTAGAAGCAGCGATATAATAAAGGATATACTTTTGTTCATTTCTTGTATGTCAAATTTTAAACTTTTAGATGAGAACTTAAATACAAATCCCTTAATTATTGGATATATAAACACCAAAATCAAAGCTAAAGTAATTGGATTTACACTTTTCAACATGTTATCCCTCCCTTGCATAATTTGCAGAAATCTTTGATTGCGTCGCAAATTAGCACATCTCAACTAATTTCAAATGTTTCCTTTAATCTAATTGAGATGCTTCCTTTAAAGTACGATTTAAAAAGGACTTTACATCATCCCAAGGGTATCCCCTTCGCATAAGATAGTCCCCTAACTTTTTATATATTTTACGAGTATCCTCTTCCCTTTTTATAAGCTGCTGGTACTTTAACGCACCTATTCTTTCTAGAGAATCTCCTTCTTTTTCCTTATCTATATTTTGAAGCTTTTCTTTAATTAAGGACTCATCTAATCCCTTTTGCATTAAAGAATATTTTATTTTATTTCTTCCCTGACTTAACAATTTCTCTTTTACATACATATCAGCAAACTTACTATCATCCAGAAAGTTATATTCTTTTAAAAATAAAATTGCCTTTTCTATGGTCGATTTTTCATACCCTTTTGCTAAAAGCTTTTGCATAACTTGTTTTTCTGTTTTATGAGCCTTTTCTATACTATGCAAAGCGTCATTTTTGCACTTTATATAATTATCTTCTTCAATTATGGCTTTTATCTTATCTATATCTATTTTTTCTCCAGATTTAAGTCCATAATTATAAATTATTTCTGCACTACATGCAAATAAAAAATCTTCATTTACATAAACATTAACTCTATTTTTATTTCTCTTTTGTACTTCAATCTTTGTTATAATGTGTTCCAAAACATCCTCCTCGTAGCTACAATCAATACCTAATAATCATTAACTTATTATTTACTACTTTTTAAAATATGAATAGTTGGATTTGAAAGTACAGTATGCGCTATTTTATATATATCTTCTTCCTTAATTTCTTCAATCTTTTTCATATCATCTAAAAATGCCTGTATACTTTCTCCGTCAATCATTTGATGTATTACATAATTACTTAAGTCAGTAGGATCTTCTAATGTAAATACGATTCCGGTCTTTAGCACCTTTTTCATAAGATTTATAGTTGCATCATCAAATGATATTCTTGCCTCATTTATATCTTCTAAACACTTATCTATAACTTTAATGCTTTCTTTTATATTTTCTTCTGCAACTGCAGTGTAAATATATAAAGATCTTACATAATCAGTAGTATCAAGATTTGTATACACATCATAAGCAAGTCCTCTGTCTTCTCGCAAATTTCTAAATAGCATAGAATTGCCGCTATCTCCTAATTTATGATTTAATATTTTAAGTGCCATTTCTTCCTCTTTAGTAAGCTTTGGAAAGGTAAATAAATAAATAATCGTACTTTGCTCTATATCCTTTTTATAGGATGTGTGGGTACCAGGTATGTTTTCTTCCACATTAACTTTTTTACTGACACTTTCCTTAGCCTCAACATCTTTAAAATACTTTTCTACTAATTTATATACAAAATCATGATCATAAGGTGACACTATACTTACATACATATCATTAGGTATATAATGACTTTTATAAAAATCCATAAGCTTTTTTCTTGTAAAACTTTTTACATGTTTTTCTGTACCTAAAGTATCATATTTTAAAGGACTATTAACGTATGATAGCTCATTTATTCTTTTAAAACTATAATCTTCTACATCATCTTTGCTTGTCCTTATCTCTGCTAAAACTACTCCTTTTTCCTTTTTTAATTCTTCCTCAGGAAAATTAGAATTTAAGATCATATCACTTACTATCTCTAGTGACTTTTCAAGCTCTTCACTTAAGGCAGTTACACTGCAAACCGTGCACTCGAGATCTGTATATGCATTATACTCTCCACCTAATTCCTCTAACTCCTTATTTATAACTTCATTACTTCTATTTGTAGTTCCCTTAAAAAGCATATGCTCAATAAGATGGCAAATTCCCTTTTCATCATCTTCTTCATATATAGAACCTATCTTAACTCCTACATGAAGTGAAAATACCTGTGTATCTTTCTTTATAGAAACCAAATTCAAACCATTTGGTAATGTACTTAACTTTGAATCAAACATATTGTTATCTCCCTCTGCTATGCTTAAATTAATAGTTATATAGTTAATAATTAGTGAACACTTTCCTAAGTGCAAATTTTATACTTTGTTAATCAACATTATCTAAAAATATCTCAATTTTATTATAATTTATATACTCTTAAAAGTGAAATGAATATTTTACTACATATTTTTATGTTAATCTTAGTAAAATTACCTTTTATAAAATACTGTGATATAATACAAGTAAATATACCCATATTTTATAAATTTAAGGAGTGGTTTTATGAAAAAATATATCTTAAATTGTATTTTATTTATATCTTGTTTTTTTATATTTATAGGCTGTAGTAGCTCATCCACTAAAGAAACTGATAAATCTCTAGTTATGTCAGCTGCATCAAGTCTTATGGAACCATTAAATGAAATAAAAAATAATTTTGAAAAAGAAAACAATATTAAAATAAATATAAATTATGCTGCTTCAGGCACCCTTAGAAAACAAATAGAAGAAGGTGCACCTGTAGATATATATTTTTCTGCAGATAAGGATAACTATGATAAACTTTTAAAATCTAATATAATAGATAAAACTTTAGGAGAATACACCATAAAAAATGAAATAGTTCTTATAATAAATAAAGGTTTTAAAAACTATAGAGATATTAAATCTATTGAAGATTTACATAAAACAAAGCTAGACAAGTTATCCATAGGAACTCCAGAAACAGTCCCAGCAGGTAAATATGGGCTTGAAACTCTTAATTATTATAACATTTTTGAAAATTTAAAGGGTACTATTGTTTATGGAAGAACTGTAAAAGATGTCCTTAATTACGTACTTACACAAAATGTAGACGCCGGAATAGTATTTAAAACAGATACCTTAGGTAAAGAAGATAAAATAAGTATTATAAACATTCCACCACAAAGTCACAGTGAAATAGTTTATAAATGCGGCATACTTACAAACTCTAAAAGCAAAGAAAATGCTCAGAAATTTCTACATTATTTAAATGAAGAATCTAGTAAAAAGATATTTGAGAGGTACGGATTTAATTATTAATTAATACTTATCATTGTCATATGAAAGCTTCTAATAATTATTATTTATACGAAAGGTTTGAGACTTACTATGGGTAATGCAATAATTTTATCTTTAAAGATTTCCATTATATCTACAACTATAGTTCTTATACTAAGCTTAATTGCTTTAAAACTTCTTTGGAAAAACAATACCTTAATGAGAGATTTTATTGAAACAATATTAAGTCTTCCCTTAGTACTTCCCCCTTCAGTTATAGGATATATATTACTCATAGTTCTTAGTAAAAACAGTGCCTTAGGAAAGTTATTATATGAAAGCTTTAATTTACAAATTATATTTACAACTAGTGCAGGAATTATAGCAGCTGTTATAGTATCCTTTCCTCTTATGTATCAAAGTATAAAATCTTCCCTTATGAGTATAGACAAGTCTTATGTAGAAGCAGCCCGCACTATGGGAGCCTCAGAACTGCAAATTTTTTTTCACATAATGATTCCCATGTGTTGCTCAGGACTTATTAGTGGAATTATATTAGCCTTTTGCAGATCCCTTGGAGAATTTGGAGCAACACTTATGGTTATGGGAAATATCCCCAATAAAACTCAAACAATTCCTCTAGCTATTTACTTTGCAGTAGAATCAGGTAACACTAATTATGCCAATAGTCTTGTACTTATAGTTATACTACTAAGCTTTTCACTTAACCTTGTATTGAACTTATATTTAAAGAAAAAACATTCTTAGTATAATCATATATTAATTTATCATATCATTTCCATAACAATATTCATCCCTATAAATAAAAGGGCCGTCTCAAAATAAAATTTGAGATAGCCCTTCTAATTAATAATTAAATTATTTTCCTATAAACATCTGTGTCCAATAATTATTATAGAAACCTACACCTATTTCAGTGAAGTTACCATTTAATATATTTGCTCTATGTCCTGGTGAATTCATCCATCCTTTTACAACTTCTTCTGGAGTTCTTTGTCCATAGGCAATATTTTCTCCTGCTGTTCTATAAGAAATTCCAAAGGATTTCATCATATCAAATGGTGAACCATATGTTGGTGAATTATGATCAAAATATTTCTTATCAACCATATCTTTAGATTTTATTCTAGCAACTTTACTTAATTCAACATTTAATGTTAATGGTTTTAATCCTTGTTTTGATCTTTCAATATTTGTAAGCCTTACTACTTCTTTTTCAAATTGATTTACTTGTGAATCTCCAGCTTGTCCAACATTACTTTCCGGAGTAGTTGGCTTTGGAGCTTCTGGTGCAGTAGTTTCTGGCTTGTCCACTGGTTTTGTAACCACTGGTCTTGTTACTACTGGTTTAGTTGTTTGTGGTTTTTTAACTTGAGTTACTACGTTTGTCCAATCATTTGTATCAGTAATGCATTCATCATTATTTTGCACAGCAACTTCTTCTTTATTAGTTTCAGTTACTTCTTTTTGATCTTCATTACTTGCAGACGTTTTATCTTCTGATACGTTGTTGTCATTTCCCTTTGTAGCTTCTACATTATTAGCTTCTTTATTCTCTGTAACTTTTGAAATTTCTTCTTTAATGTCAATTGGGCTTTTAATCCCTTCTTCATTTTCAATTGCTATTGGCGCATTATTGGCACCTGTTAATTTTTCAGCTGATGAACTGCTACATCCGGAAGCTAAGGATGCTATTATCGCAATTGTAGATACTAAAACTGCTACTCTTTTCATAGATAATCCTCCTATATCTCTTTTCTTGGCCATTCACCAGAATTATTATAACATGTTTTTCTATAAATTTTAATAAAATTTAAAAAGTACCAGAAATTACATTTGCAATTGTCTATATATTCTAATTTTAGTTACTAATTTTTCTTTTTCTTTTGTACTAAAAATCTATATTAAAACGTATATTATTTTCCTATAAACATCTGTGTCCAATAATTATTATAGAAACCTACACCTATTTCAGTGAAGTTACCATTTAATATATTTGCTCTATGTCCTGGTGAATTCATCCATCCCTTTACAACTTCTTCTGGAGTTCTTTGTCCATAAGCAATATTTTCTCCTGCTGCTTTATAAGAAATCCCAAAGGATTTCATCATATCAAATGGTGATCCATAGGTTGGTGAATTGTGGTCAAAATATTTCTTATCAACCATATCCTTAGATTTTATTCTAGCAACTTTACTTAATTCAACATTTAATGTTAATGGTTTTAAACCTTCTTTTGATCTTTCAATATTTGTAAGTCTTACTACTTCCTTTTCAAATTCATTTACCTGTGAATCCCCAGCTTGTCCTGCATTATTCTCTGGATTAGTAGGCTTTGGAGCTTCCGGTTTCACTTCTGGTTTTGTAACTGGTGTAGTAACTTCTGGTTTATTTTCAGGTTGTTCTACTGGCGCAGTAACTTCTGGTTTGTCTTCAGGTTGTTCTACTGGCGCAGTAACTTCTGGTTTATCTTCAGGTTGTTCTACTGGCGCAGTAACTTCTGGTTTATCTTCAGGCTGTTCTGTTGGTGCAATAACTTCTGGCTTAATTGGTGAATTACTAATTTGGTCTATTATGTTTGTCCACTGATTTTCATCAGTAATACATTCATCATTATTTCGCACATCAACTTCTTTACCTTCTGTTTCAATTGCTTCTTTTTCATCTTCATTATTTGTAGATGCTTTATCTTCAGATACATTAGTATCCTTTTCTTCTTTGGTTTCTGTATTAGTAGTTTCTTTATTATCCACAGCTTTTGAAATTTCTTCTTTAACATCTACTGATTTTTTAGTTCCTTCTCCATTTTCAATAGCTATTGGTTTACCATTAGCCCCCGCTAATTTTTCTACTGATGAATTGCTACATCCTGAAGCTAGAGATGCTATTATCGCAATTGTTGATACAAAAATCGCTAATCTTTTCATTGATAATCCCCCTCTATCACTTTTATTGGCATTTCACGAGATTGATTATAACATGATTTTTCACCAATTTTAACACTATTTTAAAAATACCATCAATTGCATAATTTATCTGCATTAATTCACCAGTAATAAAAGCTAATCATTCTATTCCCTAACCTCTTAATCCTATGAAAATCAAGCTTTATGAAAATAAATATATACAATAAAGGTATATATATAAGTTTAAACTCTCTTGCATAAAAAATATTCTACTATCATTTCTCACATTAAATATTATTAAGTTTTCCTAAATATTATTAAATTTACCTAAATAGTGTTTAAACATAATTATATATAGTAGAATGTAATATATACAAATACTTCAAAAGAATTATCAAAAGGGAGGATGAGAAAATTAAAATGCAAAATTTATTAAATTCACTATTTCATTTGCTGCCAATAATAATTGCTGTAATAGTAGTATTAGCAGTAATATTATGCTTTTGGCGAAGGGTACCTGCTGACAAAGCACTTGTTATTACAGGATTAAAGAAAAGAGTTTTATCAGGAAAAGGGGGTTTTATGATCCCTATATTAGAAACATCTTGTACTATATCACTGGAGAATATCTCCATGACAACAGATGTAAATGAAGCTCCTGCAAGACAAGGTATATTTGTAAATATAGTAGGTACTGCTGTAGTAAAGGTTAAAAATGATACTGAAAATATATTAAAAGCTGTTGAACAATTTTGCAGTGGTGGAGACAATAATACTGTAAATGTTATAAGAACTATAGTTGAACAGATATTAGAAGGTAAATTAAGAGGTATAATTTCTACCTTAACAGTAGAACAAATAAACGAGGATAGAGCTTCTTTTGAACAAAGAATTGAAGATGATATAAGAAACGAATTAGAATCAATGGGTTTAATCCTAATATCTTATACAATCTTAAAAATAAGCACTCAAGGTGGTTACCTTGAAAATAGAGCAAAACCTCAAATAGCCGCAGCAAAGTCTGAAGCTGATATAGCTGAAGCTGAACGAAAGAGAGATACAGAAATTAAAACTGCAAGTGCTACAAGGGAAGGTCAAAAGGCAAAATTAGAAGCTGAGGCTGAAATAGCTCAAAGTGAAAGAGATAAAAGAATAAAATTGGAATCCTACAGAGCTGAACAGGATAAAGCAAAAGCTAATGCTGACGTTGCATATAAATTGCAAGAGGCTGAAAATAATGCAATACTTGCTGAACAACAAGCAGAGCTTGCTGAAAAAGAAGCACTAGTTGTAGAAAAGAAATTAATAGCAGAAGTTAAAAAACCTGCTGATGCTAAAAGATATGAAATTGAGGTTGCTGCTGAAGCGCATAAGATACAAGCAATTAAACAAGCTGAAGCTGAAGCTGAGACAATAAGAGTACGAGCAATAGCTGAGGCAGATGCGAAAAAGATACAAGCTCAAGCAGATGCAGAAGCAATAAGAGCAAAAGGGCTAGCAGAAGCTGAAGCTATCAAGGCAAAAGGTATTGCAGAAGCTGAGGCAAAAGATAGACTTGCAGAAGCAATGGCGAAATACGGTGAAGCTGCAGTAGTTGAAATGATTGTAAATAAATTACCAGATGTGATGAAGGAAGTATCAAAACCATTAGAACAGATAGATAATTTAACAGTAATAGACAATGGAGGTACTCAGGGTGCATCAAAAGTATCCAAAATAGTTACTGATGTAACCGCAAATGGTTTTGAAGTATTAAAGAGCTTAACTGGCGTAGATTTATCAAAGGTGTTAAATAATTTTGTTAATAAAGATATGACTGCTAATTCTAGCGATATTAAGCCAAAGGAGCTTACTGCTGAAATAAAAGATATTAAAGATGAAGCAGTATCCGCTAACATGGATTAATAGTCCGTATATATATTTTATTATGAAGGGGATAAATCTTTATTTATCCCCTTTTGATTTTTTCATTCATTATTGGTTAAAATAAATTAACGTAAACTATTGAACTCTGAAGATACCCGTCTTTATCATTTTAAATTTTTTTCATATACCCCCTTCCAAATTAGTAGATTTACAAAATTCTTTATTGACTCTATATTTTTCAAATGATTATAATCAATTATAATATGCTTAAGTTAATAGATTTTTACAAAGGAAGTGAATCCATGTCAAAAATAATTATTATAGAAGATACTGATACCATAAGAGAAGAACTTAAAACTTTTCTAACTAGGTATGGTTATCATGTTACTGCTCCAACAAACTTTGAAAATATTATTGATTATACTCTAAGGGAATCACCGGATTTGATACTCTTAGACATAAATCTGCCCATATTTGATGGATATCACATATGCAGAGAAATAAGAAAGAGTTCTGATGTACCAATAATAGTTGTTACAAGCAGGGATAGTGATATGGATGAACTTATGAGTATGAATTTAGGTGCTGATGACTTTATTACAAAACCATATAATACTCAAATTCTTCTGGCAAGAATTGCATCTATTTTAAGAAGGGCCCGTGGTTCCAACGCTCAAGACATAATTTCTTACAATGACTTAAAGCTTAATTTATCAAATAGCTCTATTACATATAAGGGTAGTACCACAGAACTAACAAAAAATGAGCTTAAAATACTTTCATGTTTGATTAAAAACAAAGGAAAAATAGTCTCCAGAGATGATTTAATGGACTATATGTGGAATTCAGAAATTTTTGTGGATGATAATAATTTATCCGTAAATGTTACAAGACTACGAAAAAAGCTTCAAGAAGTTGGGATGAAAGAAAATATAGAAACCAGACGTGGATTAGGGTATATACTGCCATGAATATAAAAGATTATTTAAAAGATAGATTTTTATTTTTACTGATTAATTTTATACTATTTTTTATTATTTGCGGTATTATGGTTCTTATAAATGTCAGTTCAAATGTGATTCTCTTTACCTTTTGCATATGGTTTTTCCCCCTTCTTTCCTTTATAGCAGTAGAATACATTAAGCTAAAAAGCTTTTACACTGAGTTAACAAGTGTAATGGATAGCTTGGATAAAAAATATTTGCTTTCTGAAATGATTAAAAAACCTGAATTTATAGAGGGTAAGTTTGTATATAATCTATTAAAAGAAGCCAATAAGAACATGCATGAGCATGTAAAAATGTATAGAGATATGCAAAGTGAATATAGAGAGTATATAGAAACCTGGGTTCATGAGATAAAGACCCCTATTGCATCTACAAGATTGATTATTGAAAATAACCAAAATGAAATTACAAAAAATATTGATTATGAAATCAAGACAATTGAAGGTTATATTGAACAGGTATTATACTACTCTAGAAGCAATAATGTAAGCAAGGATTATATTATTAAAGAAGTTTCTTTACCTGTCCTTGTAAAATCCGTAATTAAAAGAAATTCTAGAGATTTTATAAACAAAAGAATATCCATCGATATTGGAAGTGTGGAGGGTTCAGTCTACAGTGATGCCAAGTGGCTTGAGTTTATATTAAATCAGATAATAGTAAACTCCATTAAATACTCCAAGGAAAAGCTATCCAAAGTAAAAGTATATTCTATTAGAAATGAAAATAATATAGTACTTAACATTGAGGATAATGGTATCGGCATTGTAAATAAAGATATAAACAGAGTTTTTGAAAAAGGTTTTACTGGAGAAAATGGCAGAAAACTTAGAAGATCTACCGGCATTGGCCTTTATTTGTGCAAAAAGCTTTCTGAGCAGCTTGGATTAGGGCTAACTTTAACTTCGCAAGCTGGGAAGGGTACAAAGGTTAGTATTATCTTTCCCCTAGGAAGAACTAATTTATTAAATTGATATTTATAGGATTCATGGCTATTGCTTATTGCTACTGCTGTGAATCCATTATTTTTTCTTTTAAAAAAGTCGTCTCTATTTTTACATTACAAAAATGTAACTTTAATGAAATATAAACTAATATGTATCCATAAAAAATTCTAGTAAGATAATAACTGTAGATAAAACATTAATTAATACAGGAGGCACTTACTATGAAAAAATTATTAACACCTATAATAGTAACTATTTTAATCATCGTTGGATGCGGCGCTTCTTATAACTACTTTTTTAGAGGGCCTAAAATCACAGAGACCGTACTAACTAAGAGTATAGATGACAATGAAAAACCCACTGCACCTACTACTACATTTACATCAAAGGATACAGTTTATTTTTCTGCAAAAGGTAAAAAGTTCGCTATAAAAAAGGTAACGGTAGTATGGTATAAAGGTGAAATATCAACAAAGAACAGGTTTAAAGTAGAGGAAAATATAGAAATAAGTAGCACAGGATATTTTTCTGCTAAACTATCCCTTCCAGAAGGACTTGAACCAGGTCACTACGGTGTCACCACCTATTCTGCAGGTAGCGAGATAATCCAAACCATTAGCGAATTTGATGTAAAAAATTAAAAATTTATAAGATTCTACAAAAATGCCTGCTGGATAAATAAAGTTATGGAGGAAATAATATATGAAAAACATATTAAACGTTGAAAAAATCGAAAAATACTATGGTAACAAAGGTAATATTACTAAGGCTATTAATAATATAAGCTTTAAGGTGGATAAGGGAGAGTTTGTTGGTATAATGGGTCCCTCAGGCAGCGGTAAGACTACCCTCCTAAATTGTATCTCAACTATTGATACTGTTACTACAGGGCACATTATTATAAATAATAAGGATATTACAAATCTTAAATCAAAAGCTTTAGAAAAGTTTAGAAGAGATGAATTAGGATTTATCTTTCAAGATTTTAATTTACTGGATACCCTGACCGCCTATGAGAATATAGCCTTGGCTCTAACTATACAAAATAGAAAAGCTTCTAAAATAGATGCAGCCATAAAAGAAGTTTCGGAAAAGCTTGAAATTACTGATGTACTAAACAAATATCCTTTTCAGATGTCAGGAGGTCAAAAGCAAAGAGTGGCTTCTGCCAGAGCCTTGGTCACTAATCCTTCACTAATATTGGCTGATGAGCCTACTGGTGCATTAGACTCAAAATCCTCAAGGCTGCTTCTAGACTCCTTCGAAAAGTTAAACAAAGAATTTGAAGCTACTATACTAATGGTTACTCATGATGCCTTTACGGCAAGCTATGCTCATAGAATTTTATTTATTAAGGATGGTAGAATCTTTAATGAGCTTATACGTGGAAAGGATACGAGAAAGGAATTCTTCAATAAGATAATTGAAGTTGTAACTTTACTTGGAGGAGATGCAAGCGATGTTTTCTAAAATAGCAATAAACAATGTAAAAAGAAGCTTTAAGGATTATTCAATATATTTCCTAACCCTAACCTTTGCTGTATGCATATTCTATAGTTTTAATTCTATTGAAACTCAAACATCTATGCTTGAGATAAGTAAAAGCACTAAAAGTTATATGGTAACCCTAAATAAGCTTATATCAGGAGCATCAGTATTTGTGTCCTTTATTTTAGGTGGACTTATAATCTATGCTAATAACTTTTTAATAAAAAAACGCAAAAAAGAATTAGGCATATATATGACCTTAGGTATGTCAAAAGGTAAAATTTCTAGGATTTTAATATTGGAGACTTTTTTAATCGGTGTATTATCTCTCATTGTTGGAATTTTACTTGGTATTATAGTTTCCCAAGGCTTATCCGTTATTACCGCTAAGCTTTTAGTAGTTGATATGAATAAATACAAATTTATTATATCAGTAAACGCAATAATTAAATCTTCCGTATACTTTGGAATAATATTTCTTCTAGTAATGATATTTAATCAGATTATTATTTCTAAATATAAGCTTATAGACATGCTAAATGCAGCAAAGAAAAATGAAGACATAAAGCTTAAAAATCCTATTGTTTCAATATTTATATTTTTACTATCTATAGCAGCACTTATAGCCGCATATACTATGGTATTAAAGGTTGGACTAGCTCCTAATAATATTATTTTTATAGCTTCTATTGCACTGGGGATTATAGGAACCTTATTATGTTTTTTCAGTCTTTCTAGCTTCTTAATCCATATGGTGCAAAGAAACAAGAAAATATATCTTAAAAACTTAAACGTATTTGTGCTTAGACAAATAAACAACAAGATAACTACTAACTTTTTATCAATGACCACAATATGCCTTATGCTCTTTTTAACTATCACACTCTTATTTAGCATGTTTGGCTATAAAGCTAATCTTGATGTAATGCTTAAGGGAAATACTTCTTTTGACGCTTCAGCTAAACTAGATAGTGATATAAAGGGTAAAAAGATAAAGGATATTAAAGAATCTCTTGATAAAGTGAACTTTAAATTTGAGCCTTATGAAAAGCATGCCTTTTTTACCGAATACAAGCTTAAGGTTTCCCTAAGGGATTTATTAAGCAAATATTCAAGTGAAAAGGAACAAAAGGAGCTTCAATCATCCTATACAGATGGTCCTGTATCAGCGGTAAAAATCTCTGAGTACAATTCGATAAGGCAGCTTCTGGATCAAAAGCCTCTGGACTTAAAGGATAACGAGATTTTAGTGGTATCCAACTATGAAGATTTCAATAATGCTTTCCATGAATTTATGAAAAATGAAAGCGCTGTAGTTATAGATGATAAAACCTATAGCATTAAAAATAAAGCCCCAATAAAAGAGAACATAATTAGCTCTACAGCTAGTTTGGAATTCCTTTATTTCATAATCCCTGACAACTTCCAGGGAGATTTAAAACTATATTCATCCTGCTTTAATACAATGTTTCAGGGCAATAATTCCCAAAAATCAAAGGAAAGGTTCGCCGACTTATTCATTGAGCTTGAAGAGTATAGAAATGAAGATGAAAATTTTATGCTTATATATGGAAACACGCTAGAACAGCTTTATGCATCGGTATATGGTCCATCAGCGATCATTGTATTTTTAGGTATATATTTAGGCATAGTATTTTTGATATCCAGTGCTGCAGTATTAGCATTACAGCAGTTATCAGAAGCAAGCGACAGTCTGAGTAGATATAATTCTCTTAAGAAAATAGGTGCTACTGAAAAAATGATAAACAAAGCAATACTAATACAAAACCTTATATATTTTATGATACCTTTAGCTTTGGCAATCATACACTCAATAGTTGGAATAACCGTGGCTAATGAAATGCTTAGAATGGATAATAAAAGTATCTTCGGAAGTTACTCCCTTATGCTAGCCTTAACACTCACTATAATATATGGTGGATACTTTTATGCAACTTATGTTGGCTTTAAAAGTATAGTTAAAAATAGCGATTAGTATATTGAGTTGTAAAGCAGGGTGCATGGGCACCCTGCTTCCCTGTATGCATTATTAATTATGCTATTAAAATTCTTACTTCTTTTTCTTTTTCTTTTGTACTGAAAATCCAAACTTACCTATTGATTTTTCAGGCAATGGATAGTATTCTCCATGACAATAACTCATCAAATTTGCCCTCTCATAATGTATCTTCCCCTTTTCATCTATAAGAAAATCCTCTACCTGTACATTGGTCACTTCTCCTAAAAACAGATCATGAGAGCCTAGTTTTATAATATCTTTTAATTTACACTCCAATGCCACAGGACATTCCTTTATAGATGGAACTGAAATACTTTCACTTTCCTCTACATTTAAATTAAAGTGTTTTAGTTTATCTAAATCTCTTCCAGACTTAACGCCACAAAAATCCACTGCTTTTACCAAATCTTTAGATGGTAAATTAACTACAAATTCTCCTGTTTCTTTTATATATTCATAAGAAAGCCTTTCAGGTCTTATAGCAAGTGATATTATAGGAGGTCTTGTGCAAGCGGTTCCTACCCAGCCCGCTGTAAATACATTTACCTTTCCCTCTGAGTTCTTAGAAGTTACTAAAACTACAGGAACAGGATTCAACATAGCGCTGCCCTTAAAATTTGTTCTACTCATAATTTACCTCCAAAACTTTTAAAAAGTTGCCTGCAACTTTTTAAGGTATTAGGAATTAGGTACTTGGTCATAGGAATTGATAAAACTTCACAATGGTGAAATTTTTGCTTTTCATAGTACCTAGAATCTTTATCCTATATCCTTAAAATTGCATAGCGATTTCTTATAAATTATATACTAAGTAAAGGAGTTTTTAAATATATGTAGAACTTAATAAATACAATTTATTTTGCATAATTTATAAAAATATGTGATTTCATTACAAATCACTATATCTCAATTCATTGAGATGTTTCATTAATTACAAAGATATGGGGTGAATTACTTAATGAATAGCACAAAATCAAAAATTGTTCTTATGGTACAAAGTGCACGTAGAGTTTATTGCTATTTTTCAGTGTCTCCTTTATTTATAAAGGAATTTAGTGATAAGCACGGGGAAGCACTGTGGAGCAGCTCAAAGCCTGTTCTTAAGGTTTATGAGTTACAAGGGAATGAAGAAAAGGAAATTGAAAGCATATTTATAGATACTTTTGCTGATAATTGGTATATAGATTTAAATAAAGATGCTGTAGATATTTTAGTAAAACTTAAAAGACTTCTTCCAGATAATACTTATATAGATGTTGCTACTTCCAACAAAGTTACAACTCCACGAATGGTAGAATCTCAAGATACATCAGTTTACTACAAGGATATTAAGGAGTGATTTTTTTGAAAAAAGGATACGTAGCTATGGTGCTTCACAGCCATATGCCATTTATAAGACATCCAGAAATAGATGATGCCCTAGAAGAGAGATGGCTATTTGAAGCTATGAGTGAATGTTACATACCTTTAATTCAAGGTTATGACAAGCTTTTAGATGAAGGTATAAATTTTAACATAACTATGTCCATAACCCCTCCTCTTATGGCAATGCTTGAGGATAACTATTTAAATAAAAAATATGAAGAATATTTGACAAAAAGCATAGAGCTTTCGGAAAAAGAAATCTTAAGAAACAAAGGAAACAAGGAGCTAGAGCACTTAGGGTTATTTTATAACCAAAGGTTTAAGGGACTTTTAAAAACATATAAAGCTTATGATAAAAGGCTTATGAGTGCTTTTAAAAAATTTGATAAGCTAGGAGTTCTCGAAATAATAACTTGCTCTGCAACCCATGGACTTTTACCTTTACTTTCTATAAATCCCGAAACTGTAAAAGCTCAAATTTATACTGGAGTAAAATCTTATACAGATTGTATAGGCCACGAACCTTCTGGAATCTGGCTTCCTGAATGTGCTTATAGCTATAATCTAGATGATGTACTTAAAGAAAACGGACTAAAATATTTCTTAGTTGAAAATACAGGTATATTAAATGCTTCACCAAAGCCTTTATATGGAACCTATGCTCCAATTGTAACCCCTAACGGATTATGTGCTTTTGGACGTGATTTAGAATCTTCTCATCAAGTATGGAGCAATTTTATAGGCTATCCTGGTGACCCTGATTATAGAGAATTTTATAAGGATATAGGCTATGAGCTTCCTATGGAATATATACAACCTTATTTAAATAAAGCCGGCATAAGGGTTGATACGGGGTTAAAATATCATAGAATAACAGGCGCTACAGATAATAAAGAATATTATGTGCCAGAAAATGCTTTAGTTAAATCTAAAAGCCATGGTGGTCACTTTGCTCACTGCAAGCATCACCAAATAGAAAAAGCAAGTTCTCATATGGATATACCTCCTATAATAACTTGTCCCTATGATACTGAATTATTTGGTCACTGGTGGTTTGAAGGCCCTGACTTTATATATGAATTCTTAAAAAGATCTTCAGAAGATTGGACTTCCTATGAACTTACAACTCCTAAAAAATACTTAGAAAAACATACTAGAGTTCAGTGTTCAAGTCCCTCTCCTTCTAGCTGGGGTGAGCATGGAGATTACTCAGTTTGGATTAATAGTTCAAACGATTGGATATACAAGGACTTACACGAAGCTGCAGAGAAGATGATAAGACTTGCAAATAGTTTTAAAAAACCTACTTCCCTGCAAAAAAGAGCTCTTAATGAGGCTGCTCGTGAACTTGTTTTAGCCGAATCTTCAGATTGGCCATTTATAATAAAAAATAACACTTCAGTGCAATATGCAGTAAATAGATTAAATACTCATATAGAAAGATTTAATAAACTTTACGAACAAATAACTAAGAATACAATCGATATAAGGTATTTAGATAAAATAGAATCTATTGATAATATATTCCCTAATATGGACTATTCTATATATAAGAGTCTCTAGTTCATGTTTATTAATCCATGATTATATATAATAAAAAAGCTTTGCATTAAAGAACTATTAATTAAATTCTTTAGTGCAAAGCTTAATTTTTTATCTATCTACTAAATATTGTTTTTAACTGTTGATTTCTTTCTATAAAAAGCATTAATGGCAAACCAAGACCATAGCATGCTAAAATTTGTCCAAACCCTACTTGAATCATAGTTATGGCAATAGGCCATTTTAAAGTATAGTTCAAAAGCCAACCAACTATAAGTGCATTCACTACTACTGGCGGCAGTGGCGCTAAATACTTTTTAAACTTTAAATTACTCTTGCCAATTAGGTAAGTCATAAAAGCTGCTATGAGTGACGCTAAAGATCCAAATATTATGTCTAGCGGACCAACAGGACTTAGTAAATTTGATATTAAACATCCTACAAAAAGACCTGGTATAGCTGCCGTTGAAAAAAATGGCAGTATTGTAAGAGCTTCTGCAACTCTAAATTGAGATGCTTGATAACTCATAGGGTAAGTTAAGTACATTGTAACAACTGCATATACTGCAGCAATTATAGCACTTAGTGCTAAATTTCGTGTATTTTTTTTCATATTTAATACCTCCATAGTTTTATTTTAAGGCAGGATGGTTACGAACTGCCTGTACATATATGAACTTAATACTTGATAAGTTTAATGCAAATAACTTTATAAGTCAATTCAAAAATACACATCTTTTAATCACTACAGATATTATACTAGATAAACTACTTTATAATTTCTTATACATTTTAAACATTACACGTACCTCCTTGTCATAAAATACATTAGGGGGTGGATATTATGAAAAAACTATCTAATTTTTATAGGCTCCTTTTTACTTTAATATTTATATTAATAGTTGAAATTATACTAATCTACATTGGTCATAAAATAGAATCTGAAAAAACTCTTAAGGAATTTAAACTTGAAACTTCAATAATTTGTTATGATAAATAACATTTAAGATAATATACTTGAATTTAAGGAGATGATATACTTGAAGGAAATGCTGCCCTACATATTTGCAATACTTGTAGGTTTATTTACTACAGCTGAATCTTATATAAGTTCAGAACTAGGTGAAATAACTACCCCTTCTATAGCAACATTTTATAATCTTTTTATAGGGGTAATTATATTTTCTATTCCTCTTATGTTAAATAGCAGCACAGCTGAATCTTCAGAGATTTTTAAAACTAAGCCCATTTTACTTACTGGAGGAATTTTTGGGTCACTTATAATATATCTTACTGCTAAATCGATACCATCCTTAGGAATAACCGTTACCCTTACTTTAGTTATTGCTTCTCAAATACTTAGTAGTTTTTATTTAGATACATTTATATATAAATTGAGGCCCCTAGGAATAAGCGAGATAATTGGAGTGCTATTTACCTTAGTAGGAGTGTGGTTTATAGTAAAATAACACATTGCTCCTTGATATTGAAGTTATATTTTGTTATAATTTCAAAAGAAAACCCTATTATTATCTAATTTTAGCAGTAACTATTTGCTAATGATTGTATATAATTTTATAAAAACTTTATATAACTGACAATTGTAAAATTATAGTTGTCCAAGTGCCGAAGGTAAACACTTTGAAAAGCTTCATCAAAGTGTTTTTTTATTTACCTTAATTTGTGAGCAATTTGTATTTTTTCAATTCCATCTCAAATAGACATAGCCTAATTGCATTATAAGTATTTTATTACATAGGAGGAACATCAATGAAAGCAAAATCACATAACTTTTTTAGTAGTCTCTTTAAAGATAAAAAGTTTAAAAATAATTTATTAAAACTTGCATTACCTATAACTATTCAAAATTTCCTTACTTCTTCATTAAACATGATTGATACTGTTATAATAGGTAGACTTGGAGAAAAAGAAATTGCAGCAGTAGGTATTGCAAATCAATATTACTTTCTATTTAATCTATTAATTCTTGGAATTGTGGGAGGATGCGGCATATTTATATCCCAATTTTGGGGTAAAAGAGATGTTGATCATATCAAGAAGTTCTTAGGATTAGGATTTTTAGGACTTGCTATATTGTCTACAGTATTTACTTTAGTGGCTTTAATTTTCCCAAAACAAATTGTTATTATATTCAACAGTGATCCCACGGTTATAGAACATGGAGTTAACTTTTTAAGAATTGTAAGTTTAAGTTATATTTTCACAGCAATAAGTTTTAACTATGCTTGCGCATCTAGATGTGTGGGTAAAGCAATAGTCCCAATGATAGTTAGTGGTATAGCTGTGATAATAAACGCAGTACTTAATATTATTTTTGTATTTGGATACTTTGGTATTTCACCAATGGGAGTGTCTGGTTCAGCTCTTGCCACTTTAATTGCAAGAATAATAGAAGCAACAATAATGATTATCTACATATATAAGAGTCGTGGTGTACTTGCTGCAAGCCTTAAGGACATGTTTAATTTCGACTTAAAACTTGTCAAAAGTTCTTCAAAAATAATACTTCCAGTTATATTAAATGAAGCTTGTTGGGCGCTAGGTAATATTGCATATGTAGTTGCTTATGGAAAGATAGGAACTGAGGCTTTAGCTACAGTCCAAATAACCTCTAATATACAAAACCTATTTATGGTTGTAAATCTTGGAGTTGCAAATGCAGCTTCAGTTATGATAGGAAATGCTATTGGCGCCTGTGAGGAAAGTAAAGGCAAACTTTATGGAAGACGCTTTGCATTTATATCAATAAGCTTAGGAATTATTATGGGTGGAATACTTGCAATTAGTTCACCTTCTATAATAAACTTCTTCAAGGTTTCCCTTGCAGTTAGGACAAGCGGTATTTATATATTATATATAATTTCAGCTACCATGTTCTTAAAAATGTTTAATACAGTGTTTGCTATTGGAATACTTCAAGGTGGTGGAGATTCTAATTATTCTTTTAAACTTCAAATGGCAACTCTTTGGATAGTAGGAGTTCCATTAGCTTTTATAGGAGCATTATTCTTAAAACTTCCAGTTCATATGGTAGTAGCTCTAGTATGTATTCAAGAAGTAGTAAATATTTCAATAGCTATACCAAGACTTTTATCTGATAAATGGGTTAGAAACGTTACAGAATGTGTTGCATAAAAATAAGACGACATTTTAAGATAATGTTGAACCTACCGTATGGGATTTACATCTAGGAAAGCGTTCATTTCGCTAATAGCGGCTAATATTTATAAATTTAAAATACCTAAACCTCCTAAACTCGCTGTAGCTCAGACAGTAGGAGGCTCTATACGGTATTTTAAATTTATAAATAAAGCCGCTTTAAAGCTCATTCAATGCTTTCTGCGATGCAAATCCCATACTATATGTTCAACATTAAAAATATCACTTACACCTGCTAAAGGAAGAAATTCAGCTAACTGAATTTCTGAGATATTCTAGGAATTAGCACATAAAGATCTTTTAGGGCGGCAGCCCTTGACATTACAAGAACTTACACTAAATAAATAAAAAACTTTACAAGTTAAAGATAAGGTAGTACAGTAAAAGATTTCTGATAAAAAATAGAATACTTAATATCTTACGACCTATCGGTCTGCGGGCTTATCAGCCCTTTGGCAAGCGCCAATTTAAAAGGAACTTTCGCCAAAGCGAAATTCCCTCCTTCCGCAGCGTGCATGAAGACATTTTTAATGTTGAATTTAGTATGGGATTTGCATTGTAGACGGCTTTGAATAAGTAATTAGAATCTCTTTATTTATGAATTTAAAGCACCGTAAAGAACTTTTTACTGTCTGAGCGACAGCGAGTTTAAAAAGTTTAGGTGGTTTAAATTCATAAATATTAGAGCTTCTTTACGTAGTGAGCGCGTTGCATAATTTATAGAAATCTATGATTTTGTTATAAATTAGCACATCTCAGTAAGCAGAGATGTTTCATTAACAATGCAAATCCCATACGGAAGATTCAACATTAAAAATGTCGTAACTTCCTTTTAAAGTTCTTTTAATAACTTTTCTCCAAAGCTCTTTCCAAATTGTACACATTGCTGCAGTTCTTCCTCAGTTGGTGTGTACTTTATACTTAATGGTTCCTCTAGCACTTTTACTTTAGCTTTTTCTAAGTGCTCTTTGAGTATCTTAGGAGATTCTCCACTCCAACCATAACTTCCAAAGGAAGCCCCTACTTTATTTATGAACTTAAGCCCCATTAGCTCTTCAATATATTGACTAAGCGTAGACAATATCCCGTTGTTTATGGTAGATGAGCCAAGTAATATTCCCTTTGATTTAAAAATATCTGTAATAACGTCATTTTTATCTGCTGTTGCAGAATTATAAATTTTAAAGCTTATTCCTGTTTCGTCAATACCACGAGCTATATAGTCTGCCATTTTATGAGTTGCACCATACATGGAATTATATAAAATAACTACACTTTTTTCTGAATTTCCCCTTGCCCATTCATAATACTTTTGCACAATATCCATAGGATCTTTTCTCCATATAACCCCATGAGCAGGAGCTATTATATCAATAGGCAAATTCATCCCCTGTAACTCTTCTATTTTTTTAGTAACAAGTCTACTAAAAGGAGTTAGTATATTTGCATAGTATTTTAATGACTCTTGCCAAACTTCATCTTCATCAACCATGTCATTAAATATATCTGAAGATGCATAATGCTGTCCAAAGGCATCATTAGAAAATAGTATATTTTCTCCAGTTAAGTATGTAAACATGCTATCTGGCCAATGAAGCATACTTGCTTCCACAAAAGCAATATCATTTTTTCCTATATTTATCTTATCTCCTGTGCCTACAACTTTAAAATTCCAACTCTCATTTTCATGATAATGTTTTTTAGTGGTTTCTAGCCCTTTTTTAGATACAACAATTGTTGCATTAGGACAGTATTTCATAATATGCGGTAAAGCCCCTGAATGATCTGGCTCTGCATGATTTACTACAACATAATCAATGGTACTAGGATCCACTACCTCCTTTATATTTTGCAAAAACTCATCTGTAAGTTTCTCTTTAACAGTATCTATAAGTACCGTTTTTTCATCTTTTATAATGTAAGAATTATATGTACTTCCCCTATGTGTTGATAATTCCCCTCCGTGAAAAGCTCTTACTATCCAATCAACTGCTCCAACCCAATAAACATTCTTTTTTAATTCCCTCATGAAAACCCTCCTAGTTAATTATTTTTCAAATTCTCTTGCAAGACCCCTTAAATGTTCTCCCGTTAATCTGTATACAGTCCAATCATCCATAGCAACTGCATTCATGTGCTTATAAAAGTTAATTGATGGTTCATTCCAATCAAGACACCACCATTCAAATCTTCCACACTTTCTTTCAACGGCTAGATTTGCTAAAAAGGAAAACGTAATCTTTCCTATTCCTTTTCCTCTCATATGAGGTTTTACATATAAATCTTCTAAATAGAGCCCTGGGCGCCCTAAAAAAGTTGAAAAGTTATGAAAAAACAATGCAAAGCACACAGCCTCTCCTTCATATTCCCCAATAACAACTTCAGCAGTTTTACGTTGAAATAATGACTCTATTAATATTTCCTCTGTAGTAACTACATGTTCTAACATTTTTTCATATTCCGCTAATTCCTTAATAAATTTTAAAATTAATGCAGCATCTTTTTCTTCTGCAAATCTTAATTTAAAATTGTCAAGCTTTGTATCAATATACATATATAATCTTCCCCTTAATTATTATTTATATTTATAATTTTTCTATATTGTAACACTCCATTAATACTTTTCATACCATGTTAATGTACTTAGTTTTTAGGAGGAAATTAAATGTATTTTTATAACTGTCCTTTTTTCCCATGTGACTATAGATTGGCAGTAGAAGAAGAAATCATTGATCAACCAGATATATTTGGCGATCCAGATATAATGGGTCAACAAGAAAGTATGCTAGAACAGCAAGGTATGTCAGGTCAACAGGGATTACCAAGCCAGCAGCAAGGTATGATGGGCCAACAAGGATTGCCAAGTCAGCAACAAGGTATGATGGGTCAACAAGGATTACCAAGTCAGCAACAAGGTATGATGGGTCAACAAGGATTACCAAGTCAGCAACAAGGTATGATGGGTCAACAAGGATTACCAAGTCAGCAACAAGGTATGATGGGTCAACAAGGATTACCAAGTCAGCAACAAGGTATGATGGGTCAACAAGGATTACCAAGTCAGCAACAAGTTACTCAATCTCAGCAGCAACAGGATATTACGTCAGCTGAATTAGGTGAGTATACCTATCCTGGTAATCTTAATGCAGCACTTCGTCTTATACAAGATTCTGTATCTGGAGAAAGGGAGGATGCGCTTTTCTATAATTACTTAATAAGCGTTGCCCCTACACAGGAGTCAAGGAATATAATTACAACTATTAGAAATGATGAAAGAAAGCATAATAGAATGTTTAGAAGAATTTATTTTGAGCTAACAGGGAGAAGGCTTCCTGCTTCTACTGAAAATGAATTTGAAAGACCTACTTCTTATTGCGCTGGAATTAAAAGAGCATTGCTTGGAGAGCTTGCTGCTGTTCAAAGATATAGAAGAATTGTATTTGCCCTTCAAAACAGAATTCAGTTAAATATGTTAGGCGAAATAATAACTGATGAACTTAGGCATGCCAGCCTTTATAATTTATTATATTCAGATGGAAGATGTTTTAATTCAAGAAATAGACTATAGACTAAAAAATAATATTAGAATTAAAATATTTGTAATATATTATCCTCTAGTAATTTATTTAATCGCTAATCATCAATCACTAGCTACTATATTTAGGTTGCTTAATAACATTTAGCAGCTAGTGATTAGAGCGTAGCGATTTTTTTAATGAATTCAAATTGCCTTAGCATTTACTCCCCCTCTTATTGAATAAATATATTAAAATCTTTTAACTCCTCAATAAATTCATCGAAGCTTAATACACTGGTATTTCCTAATATAATTCTAGCACCCCGTTGTATTTTCTTATCATCAGTAACTAAAACATATTCCTTATCATTACAAATACATATAAGCTCATAATCATTTTTAGAGAGTTTATTTTCATTTATATAATATATATTTTTTTTATAATCATATCTAATATCTGCATTGGCGATCAAATTCTCTTTTATATTACAGCTACTTGCTTCTATTATGTGATCTAGTAATTTTATAAACTTATTTGTAAGTACAGGTACTCCATTAAATTCTTTAAACTCCTTTGTTGAAAGCTCCCCTGCTATATGTTTAGAAATTTTAAAATCAACGTTTTCTGTACTTTTTATTGCATCTATTACTTCGGGGCATTTCTTCCAAAGCTTTATAATTATATTTGCATCTAATAAATATTTTTTATCTTCCATATTACTATCTCCCTATAGAAATATTCCGACGGTTTTTAATCTTAAATCTTCCGTATGGGTTCTGTATTTAAGAAAGCGTTCACTGCACAAAGAATCTCTAATATCTCTCGATTTAAATCACCTAAACTTTCTAAACTCGCCGTAGCTCAGACAGTAGAAAGTTCTTTACGGTGTTTTAAATTGAGAGATAAAGAGCTTCTAATTGCTTGTTCAATGCTTTCTACAATGCAGAACTCATACTAAATTTAACATTAAAAATGTCTTCATTCACACTGACTGAAGGAAGGAATTTCGTTTTTACGAAATTCTTTTAAATTGACACTTACCAAAGGGCTGGTAAGCCCGAAGACCGATAGGTCGTAAGATATTAAGTATAAGTTCCTGTAACGTTAAGGACTGCCGTCCTAAAAGATCTTTATGCGTTAATTCATAAAATATCTTAGAAATTCAGTTAGCTGAATTTCTTCCTTCAGTAGTTCACATGAAGAACTTTTTAATGCTCTGGGAGTATAGAATTTTCATCGTAGAAGACATTGAATAAGACTTAGAACAGCTTTATTTATAAATTTAAAATACCGTTAAGAGCCGTCTACTGTTTGAGCGATGGCGAGTTTAGGCGGTTTAGGTATTTTAAATTTATAAATATTAGCGGTTCTCGGCGAAATGAACGCCTTCCTAGATGAAAATTCTATGCAACCCAGAGCATTAAAAACGTCGCAATTTCCTTTTAATATTAATTTGCCCTATGCAAATAAAAATATTAAAAAACTTATATTTCATGGCTAACATTGGTATAAACTTTTCCCATATAGTCTTCTACTATTACTTCTATCTTTTCTCTGCTATGTTCATTAGAATCTGTGTCATACTCAATGTTACCTTCATAATGTATTTCTTCTAGTTTTATTTCTTCTGGCATTCCAATGGGTTTTCTGTAAGAGGTACTTTTATCCTTTATGCTTCCATTTTCTAATATTTTATTTTCGTTTTTCAATTGATCATTACTATAAACTTTTACTGTTATATTTTTTATTTTAAGTTTATTCCCATCAATTTCCGAAGCACCTCTCTCAAAGCTTAAATCATATCTGTTCGAAATATCTACAGCAAATTTCAAATCTACCTGTCCCTTTGAAAATGTCTTAGTATTAGGCATAGCATTTATATTAATTCTTTTGTCGAATTTATCTAAAAACGGTATATATTCAAGTTTCTCATTGATTATATTTTTATTATTTTTAGCAACTACTTTAAACTGATAATTGTTTAAATAAGGAATGGTTAATGTACATGCATAATTTAAATTTCCTAAATCCTGAGCTTTAACCTCATTCCACTTAACCACATTTTGAGTCTCTCCTTCCACTGCCCCATAGAAAAGATAAACCGTGTAGTCATTGCTAAGCTCGCGTAAACTCCATTTAAAATCGATCTTTACCTCTTTCAGATCCTTACTTAAACTAAGGACATTATGCTCTGCATTATATATCCACTTTTTTTGTTCATAAAACTCATTAAGAGTTCTTGAAACATTAGAGCTAATGTCATTTATTCTATTATCTAAGTGTGATGTGGTATTTCGTATTGAGTTAATTTCATTTTTAATATAAGACACATCAAAAAATAATTTTACATTTAATATAAAAATTAATATTATAATACCGTAGAATATTCTTTTTTTCATTTATACATCCCCTCTTTAATTTATAAACACTAATAATTAATTACAATTTATATATAAACCTCTACAAATCCAATGACTTACACTCCAAAAAATTACATGATTAATAATTTTAAAATTACGCACAATAAATTGCGGTTAGATTTTATAAATTGGAGGTAATTAATTATGAGAAAACTTTCTGAAGCAGAAGTATTATCTTTAACATCCATGCTTAAAATGGAGAAAGATGGTTTAGCAGTCTCAAAAGCTATGCAGGGTTTAATATCCGATAAAGAATTAAAACAACAAGCTGAAGCAGGCATATTAGCAACAGAAGGCAGAATAAAAGGGATTCAACAATTTATCAACGAAAATAATATAATACAGGAGGTACAGTAATATGACTTTATTAAGTAATATAGTTCAAAATACTACAGATATTAATGATGAAGTTATATCTCATGATATGTTAGCTGGATCAACAGGACTCGCTAATGCATATCTTAATGCAGCTTTAACAAGTGCTACTCCAGAACTTAGAGCAATGTATTCATCATCTTTAAGTCAGGTGATTGCCGGCCACTCTGGAGGCTTAGAACTTGCAATAAATCGTGGTTGGGAAAATCCTTATATTTCTCCTAATCAGCAGCTATCTGATAGTTATAAAAAATCTCAAGCAATGATTAATCAAAATCAGTAAAAAATCTTATTATGTGTTAGGCCAAAGGTGCTAGGTACTAGTATTAGATGAAACTTTGCCCAGCAAAGTTTCTACATTTTCTAACACATTGTACTTAACACCTATTGCCTAAAACATGTCTGTAATTTTATTTAAACTTACATTTTACTATATAAACATAATCATTTTTTAAAAGCCTTTCAATTGCTTTGTTTTTAATGACTTCATTATCTGCATTAATCTCATCAATAGAAATGCTTGACATACTATTTCCTTCAGTTCCAGCAATAGCTGCTAAAATTATCTCTTTTTCAGTAAGTATTTCACTTTTTTGGATACTTGACCAAGTTAGCCCTCGAATGCTTTCAGAAACTTTAATATTAGTGCTTCCTTTTCCACCACCATTATTAGATGATGCAGAAAATGTCCATTTTTCTTCAGATTTGTTTCCCATAATTTTTTGGGTTGAAAAAATCATTTTGATATTTTCTTCCTTCGGCAATTGAATATCGTTTTTTAATCCAAAAGACTTATTTTTAAAACTTCCCTTTTCATAATAATCCACCCAAAGTTCTAAAGAACCTATCCTTTTATCTTTAATATTAGCATCAAATATAAAATATTTATCTATATCTAATCCTTGAAGTAATTGCTTTTCTCTATCCGTAAGTTTTGTTTCTACAATTTCTCCGCTGCTTTTAACTATATCAGTCTTATTTTCTTTACCTGTATCATTACTATTACAGCCTTGAAAATATAAAGTAAACATTAAAATTACTGCTAGACTTAAGACTTTAACAATCCTTAGATAACCCTTTTCTTTCATTAATACCTCCCTTTTATGTAATCTCTATTCTCCAATCGCTGAAGATTAGAGATTAGTAACTAGTGATTCCTAATAAAACTATGATATAATTTACTTAATGGTGCATACTAGCTTCCTAATATCTAGCACCTTACTCCTATTTCAAGGACGGTGGACTAGCTTATGTGTTATGTTTACATATTAGAATGTGGTGATAAAACTTTGTATACCGGTTGGACAAATGATTTAAATAAAAGAATAAAAACTCATTCTAGTGGCAAAGGTGCAAAATATACTAGATGCAGACTTCCCATAAAACTTGTGTATTTCGAAGAATACGACGATAAAATTTCTGCTCAAAAGAGAGAATATGCCATAAAGCAATTGTCTAGAACTCAAAAATTAAACCTAATAAATAGAATCTATATTTAATATTTCAATTGTCTTGTATTAAATCCCTTCAACACTTCATTATTTTTATTTAGATTTTAGATTTTAGATCCTCATACTTAAAGCATTCCACTATATGATCATTAATTATTCCCATGGCTTGCAAATATGAATATACTATAGTTGGTCCCAAAAACTTAAATCCCCTCTTCTTTAAATCCTTACTTATTGTTTCTGATAATTCATTTTTAGATGGAATCTGAGATTCTCTTTCCCAAGAATTAACTATAGGTTTATTATCAACAAAATTCCATATATATTTGCTAAAACTTCCAAACTCCTTTTGAACCTCAATAAATTTCTCAGCATTATTTATAGAAGCTCTAATCTTTTTTTCATTTCTTATTATTCCATAGTACCTTAATAACTCCTGAATCCTTTCTTCATCATACTCAGCCACTAAATTAACGTTAAAATTATCGTATACCTTTTTATAATTTTCTCTTTTTCTTAAAATTGTAATCCAACTTAGACCTGCTTGAGCAGATTCCAATACTAAAAATTCAAAGTGCTTATTATCATTGAATTCACGAACTCCCCATTCTTCATCATGATATTTTATATAAAGCTCATCCTCGCCACACCACGAACATCTCTTTTTCATAATTCTTCACCTCCAATAAACGTTATATTTTTTATCTTACTCACAAATCTACCTTGATATTAAATTTAAAATTACATTTTATTATAATAACATCAAATATTGATAACTTATCAATAACTTACAACTAATACTTTGATTAATACTTCCCATACTATATATAAAAGCATAATTAATCAATTATGCTTTCAAATTGATATGTATTGGCTTATAACAAAATTATAATTTTCTATAGGCCATGCATGCTTCTTATAGTAAACGGAGATGTTGTCTATGTATATACTTTCAAGCTTGATACTTGTACTTGTGTTTTTATCTTTGATACTTGCAGCATTATTAATTGCCGTACCTTTAAAAGTTTCATTTGCATTTACTTCTCAGGAGTATACAAATTTCAATCTAATTACAACATGGTTAAAACCATTATTAAAATTAGTTATAGTTAAAACTGATGAACAAATGTTTTACACACTATATTTACTTAATAAAAAAGTTTTAACTAAAAATCTTACAAATAAAACACTTAATCATGCTAAAGGTTATATTGAAAAAATACAACTTACACGTAATTTAAAACCTCATTCCATTGATATTGAAGCTTCTTATGGGTTTAAGGACCCTTCTGTCACTGGAATGGTTAGCGGTGCTATTAATTTGGCATCAACTTACCTTGGTATAAATGTTATATACAATAATCCTGATTTTAATATGGATTACGACTACTTCAATATAACGGGTACAGCTCAAGTAAGTGCAATTTCAATAATAACTATGTTTTTTAAATTAAGAAAATTAAATTTAGCAATGCAGCCTTTGAATGCTAATAAATAAAGGGAGGTTTTTTTATGAATGATACTACAAACTTTTCACAAAATCTAGGTACATTATTTTCAGACCTTCACAATTTTGTAGATACAGATTCAGTTTTAGGTAAACCACTATCTGTAGGAGATAAAACTTTAGTTCCTGTAATGTCTGTTACACTTGGTTATGGAAATACTGGCATGTCAACAAAAATGCAAGCAGTAAATAGTACTAACGCTTCTAATGGTGTTGGTTTAGGTGCTAGAGTTTCTACAAGCTCAGTTATAGTTATAGATAAGGATAATGTATCAATGCTTCCTGTAAACGAAAAAAGTACTATGGGACAAATGATGGATAAAATTCCTCAGGCACTATCAACTTTAGGCCAGAACATGATGCAACCTGGTATGAATCAAAGTCAGGGCCAAAGTCAATCACAAAGTAGTCAAAATTCTACCCAAAACAAACAACAAAATAGCTCTAGTAGCTCATCAGGAAGTATGTCCTAATAGGTGCTAGGAAGATTTTAAATTAGTGATACCTTGTATAAATATACTTAATGGAAACTTCTCATTGCTGAAGTTTCCATTTTCCTTAGTACTTTACTCCTAATGCCTAACTTACTCCCATTCTTTCCAGACTTCTGGTTCATAGCCTATAGTTGATTGCTTACCATTTCTTACTATTGGTGTTTTATAAAGCTTTGGATTATTTAAAAGTATTTCTTCTTTAACACTATTGTTTCTTATATTTTGAAGATTTGACTTTTCATATTCCTTAGATTCTTTATTTATTAAATTTGAAAGTCCTACTGCTGCTTTAACGCTTTCAAGTTCTCTTTTACTTAATGCTTTTATTGTCAAATCTATAAATTGATAATTAACTTTTCTTTCTTTGAAGTATCTTTCTGCTTTTTTTGTATCAAAACACTTCTTAGTTCCATAAATTTGAATGTTCATTTAGAAATTTCTCCTTTGTACTAGTTTGTAAATAATAACTTTGCTATATATTTAAGTGATAACTTATTTATTATATTTAAAATATGTTTTATTTAATTACCTTATATTCATTACTCAATAATACACTTATTGCATTTTCAATATGCTCTTCCTTAACTAAAATATAATCTGTGTCATAGGTTGAAATAGCAAATATACTTATACCTTCCTTAGCTAGCAAACTGCTGATTTTAGAAAGTATACCTATGAGTGAAAAATCTAACGGTCCCTCGATTTTTAAGGCTTTCCATTCCCCTTCACACTTTATATTACTTGGGATATTTTCTTCATTACATACAATTGATAATTCATCTGCTGTTTTAGTTATTGAAAAAAATTCACCCTTTGTTCCCCAACTTGGAATAGCTTCATTAGTATCTAATCTACATACCCCAAACTTATCTTTTAATAAGCTAAGTGTTAACTTATTTTCTATCATTATTTTAATCTCCTTTTAAATTTGCTGTTTTAGAATTTCCATAAACCTTTCTGGATTATCTAATTTATTAAAACCAATTTTCTTATAAAATTCATGAGCATCTTTAGTTACAAGTAAGAATCTTTTTAATCCTTGTAACTCGGGATGCCCTACAATAAATTCAAGCATTGTTTTGCCAATGCCATTTCCTCTATAGTTTTCATCCATATAAACATCACACAAATAGGCAAATGTTATATAATCAGTTACTACTCTTGCAAATCCAATTTGAGTATCATTATGAAGAACTGAAATACATAGAGAATTTTTTATAGATTTCTCAATAGCATCCCTTTCTCTATCTTTCGCCCAATATGTTTTCGATAAAAAAATACAAACCTTATTAATATCAACTTTGTCCTTATCCGTAGTTATTATAAAATCATCTTTTTTATAACTAATTATATTTTCCATATCATTTCCCCCCAAGCATTTATATCTCGTTAACAAATTTATGAAATATTTTATTATATATGAAAATTATAGAATATAAATTTATATATTTCCACTATAAGCATAAACTACGACTATAATTTATGATAAAATAAAAGGAAATTGTGACGTTTTTAAGGAGTGATACTATTGGAAAAGCTTTATTATGAAAATCCATATATGAATGAATTTACTGCTGAGATATTAAATATAGTTGAAAAAGATAATAAATATCATGTTGAATTAGATAAAACCTATTTTTATCCCGGTTCAGAAAATATGCCTTGTGATACAGGAAAAATAAATTCTCTCCCTGTGACTTATGTCTATGAGAATGATGAAAAAGTATATCATGTGCTTGAAACAAAGCCTATAAAAATTCATAAGGTGAAATGTACTATAAACTGGAGCAAAAAATATAATTATATGCAGCATAATCTTGGGAAGGCTTTACTTTCTCATTACTTTTTAGAACTATTTAATGCAAATACAGTTAAATTTCACTATGAGGATAATTGCACTTATATTGATATAGATAAGGTTATTACCTTTGATGAAATCAAAAGAGTTGAGGAAATGGCCAATAAAATAGTTTTTAACAACATCAGCATCGAAAGCTTTTATGCAACAAAATCAGAGCTAAAAAAACTATCGGTTAAGAAAGTTTCCCCAAAGGGAAATGAAAAGATTAGAGTAGTTAGAATTGAAGATATTATTATAGCTTCGTATGACGAACTACTTACAAATTCCACTATAGAGGCTCAAGTAATTAAAATTGTTAAGTGGGAAACCTTGGGAAAGAATACTCGAATAGAATTTTTATGTGGCTCACGGGCAGTTTCTGATTACATTTTAAAACATGAGTACATAAAATCTATGTTTAATTTACTAAAATGTGATAATGAAAAAGATGCCTTAGCAAAAGTGCAAAATCTTAGAAATGAACTCAATGATGCTCTAAGTGAAAAGGGAGTCTTAAAGGCACAGGTTGCGGAATATGAAGTTAAAGAGATTTTAAATAACTCTGAAAATATAAATGGCGTTAAGCTAATTAAAAATATATTTGACAATGGCGATTTAAAGTACATAAACTTATTAGCTTCTAAATTAGTATCCTATCCTAAAGCTATAGTTTTATTTGCAATAAAAACTGAAGATAAAGCTCAATTAATTTTTATGTGTTCAAAGGATTTAAAAGTTATAAGCATGAATTTACTTTTAAAGGATGCAATAACTTTAATTGATGGAAAAGGCGGTGGAAGCGACTTTTCAGCACAAGGTGGAGGAAAAGATAATAATAATTTAACTTCCTGCATTGAGTATGCCTACAAGAAAGTGTGCACCCATCTTCAAGATTAATTTCATCATAGTAAATATCAAAAAATAGCTAATCCCTAGTATCTAATGATGTTTAGACACTAGGGATTTAGTGACTATACTAAATTGCACTGCAATTTATTTTTTCGGTGCTAAAATCATAGTCATATTGTTTCCTTCAAGCTTTGCTGGTTTTTCAATAGTTCCAATTTCTCCTATTAACTCAACAAATGACTCCATAATCTTATACCCTACTTGAGTATTATTATTTTGTCTTCCTTTAAACCTAATGGAAACCTTAACTTTATCTTCATTAGTTAAAAACTTTTTAGCATTATTGGCTTTAATTTGAATGTCACCCACATCAATTGTTGGACTTAATCTTACTTCTTTAAGATTAACAACCTTTTGATTTTTTCTGTTTTCCTTTTCCTTTTTAGATTGCTCATAAAGGAATTTACTGTAGTCCATTATTCTACATACAGGTGGATTGGCATTAGGAGAAATCATAACTAAATCTAGTTCTCTCTCTTCAGCTATCATTAAAGCATCTCTTGTGCTTACAATTTTGCTTTCTTCTCCATCAATTAATCTAATTTCTTTTTCTCTAATCTGCTCGTTTAGCATAACATCCTTACTAATAATACCGCCTCCAAAATTTGATTTTATACAATATCTCTAGTATACCTTATTATTTGTCATATTACAAAGAATATATTCTAAAGGCGAATTTATTTTTAAAATGATGGAATTATTGCCCCTTTATAATTTTCTTCTATAAACTTTTTAATTTCTGGTGTGTTAATAGCCTCAACTAAAGCTTTAATATATTCTTTATCCTTATTATCTTCTTTTACTGCAATAATATTAGCATATGGTGAATCCTTTGCTTCAATTGCTAAAGCATCTTTAGTTGGATTTAATCCTGCTGGCAAAGCATAGTTTGTATTTATTACTGCTACATCAACATCTTTTAAAGTTCTTGGAAGCTGAGCTGCTTCTAACTCTTCTATTTTTATATTTTTAGGATTTTCAGTAATATCTAATTTAGTGATTAATTCTCCTTCTTTAAACTTAGCAATTCCTTCTTTTTCAAGTAATCTTAAGGCCCTTGATCCATTTGTTGAATCATTTGGTACTGCTATTGTTGCTCCATCTTTTAAATCTTTTAAATTTTTAATTTTATCAGAGTATACTCCCATTGGTTCTAAGTGAACTTTCGCAACAGAAGTTAAATGAGTACCCTTTTCTTTATTAAATTGTTCTAAGTAAGGAATATGTTGAAAGAAGTTTGCATCTAATTCTCCTTGTTCAACTGCTGTATTTGGAATAACATAATCATCAAACACCTTGATTTCTAAAGTATAACCTTTTTTCTCTAGTATAGGTTTTACCTTTTCTAATATTTGTGCATGTGGTTCTGGAGTTGCCCCAACAACTATCTTCTTTTTCTCTGCAGGCTGAGCTGCTTCCTTATTGCCACATCCTGTTAGACCAATTGCCCCTAAAACTACTGTACTTGCAAGTATTGCTGATAATATTCTCTTTTTCATTATAAAATGCCCCCTATTTATTAAAATATTTTTATTTGTTTACTTTTTTATATATTAAAGTTCCTATGCTTTGAAGCACTTGAACTAAAACTACCAAAACTATTACTGTAGCTATCAAAACATCATTTCTAAACATATGGTATCCATATCTTATTGCTACATATCCAAGGCCCCCTGCACCAATAGCTCCTGCCATTGCTGAAAATCCTACTACACTAATTACTGTAAGAGTTATCCCTGATACAATAGAAGGAAGTGCTTCTGGCAGCATTACTTTGAATATAATTTGTAAAATACTGGCCCCAAAGGATTTTGCAGCTTCAACCACTCCTTTATCTACCTCTTTTAAAGCTGCTTCTATAATTCTTGTTACAAAAGGTGCTGAACCTATAGTCAGTGGCACAATTGCAGCAGGTGTTCCAATGGACTTTCCTACTATAAACCTTGTCACTGGTATAAGTATTACCATCAAAACTATAAAAGGAAATGATCTTAAAATATTTATTATTGTATCTAATACTTTATAAACCGCTTCATTTGGTTTTAATCCATCTTTAGCTGTTATTATCATTATAATTGCTGGTATAAATCCTATTAATACTGCTAAAGCTGTAGAAATTAAAACCATAATTAAAGTTTCACCTAAAGCTGGAAGTAATATTTGAGTTACCATACTTTATAGCACCTCCCAATGTACATTTTTTTTATCTAGATAAGAAGTAACTTGATTCTTCTTATCTTCTGTAGTATTAATTACAAGACTTCCAAGTACTATTCCATTAAACTTCTCAAGTTTTCCCCAAACAATGGACACGTCTATGTTAAGTTCTCTAGCCATAGCTGTTATTACAGAACTCTTACTTATCTCCTTTGGGAAGAATAATTTTATATTTATCCCCTCTTCTGGCAATACCTCTTCTTCTCCTAAAAGATTTTCTAAATCTTTACTTGGATTTAAAAATACTTCTTCTACCTTTCCAGATTGAATTAATTTTCCACCTTCCATTAAGGCAACTTTTGAGCAAGCTTCTTTTATAACCTCCATTTGATGAGTTACTATTACAATTGTTATACCTAATTTATTATTTATCTCTCTTAGTAATTCTAAAATGGACTTTGTGGTCTTAGGATCTAATGCTGAAGTAGCTTCATCACATAATAAAACTTCCGGATTAAGAGTTAATGCTCTTGCAATCGCCACCCTTTGCTTTTGTCCTCCACTTAGCTCCTTTGGCATACTTTGAGCCTTATCCTCTAATCCTACAAGAGATAAAAGTTCTCTTACTCTTTTATTTATATCTTCCTTACTATACTTCCAGGTTTCCATAGGAAGAGCTATATTTTGCCACACATTTTTTCTATTTAACAAACTGAAATTTTGAAATATCATACCTATGTTTTTTCTAAACTCTCTAAGTTCTCTTTCCTTAAGTTCTTTTACTTCTTTGTTGTTTACCACTACGTTTCCTGAATCATAACCTTCAAGTCCATTTATACATCTTAAAAGCGTTGATTTCCCAGCCCCACTGTGTCCTACAATTCCATATATTTCTCCCTTTTCTATAGTAATACTTACATTTTGCAAAACCTGATCTTCTCCAAAAAACTTATTAACATTATTTATTTCAATCATTGCTGCACCCCCTATTATCTAATAAAAAAATAAAGACCTAAGGATAACCTTAGGTCTGAAAAGATCCCGTCTACCCTCATCTCTCAGCTTACGCTGCAGGATTTAGCACCTTATATATATCACAATAATATATATTGGTTGCCGGGTTTCATCGGGCCAGTCCCTCCACCACTCTTGATAAGTCCTATTCGCTTTTATTGTTTTTTATTATATTACCATAGTCAAAGGTTGTCAATAACTTTTTTTTCTAATGATTCTGTAAAATGTGACATTATCAATTCTCCATCATATATTATAGTACAAGCTTGGGATGTTATCTTAGCCTTATGATGCACATCTCAATCAATTGAGATGTGATGATTTATTGCAAAATAGAAGACTTTTATAAATCATGCACGAAAACATCTCAGCTAACTAATATGTGTTGATTTATAACGAAATCCAAGATTTATATAAATCATGCATAACTCATATAAGGAGTGATGTTTATGAATAGATTTGAAAAAATAACACCTTTTAATGGTTTTTATGAAGACCCTAATTTAGGACATCAGAATAATTATGCCTGGGCTATGGGGGAATTAGGCAATTATATATATGTTGGGGTAGGAAAAAATATAGTTTATACAGTTTTAAGATTCGTCTTTAATCTGCCTGAACAATATATACCCGAAGTATTTATCCCAAGACCTTCCATAAACCCAGGAGCTGAAATTTGGCGTTATAACAAAGATGGATCTGAAAATTGGACACAAGTTTATAAGTCTAATCCTCAAGATGGCATAGGCGATTTTAGATATATGATTAACTACACTACAGCATCAGGAAAAAAAGTATTATTAGCTGCTGCTAATTCATTTTCATCTGCAGTGAAAATGTTAATGTCCGAAGATGGTGAGCACTGGGAAGACGTAAGTGATGGTCTCACAGAAGGTGATACAGCAAGAGCCATGGTAGAGCATAACGGAAGAATGTATTTAGGCGTAATGAAAGGACTTGGTGGAAGTTTAGAGACTATTTTATATGAAACAAATGAACCTGAAAATGGGTGGACACGAGTTCAAATAGGAACAGGAGCAAATAATCCTCGCGGAGAAATCGCTTCAATGGAAAGCTTCAATAATCATCTTTATATTGGCACATCTCCCCCTGGAGGATTTGAAGTTTGGAGAACTAATAGGGTATCCCCTATAGAGAATGATTGGAAACTTGTTGTAGATAAAGGTGCTGGTGAAGCCTTAAATCAATTACCTTTAAGCATGAAAGCTTTCAAAGGAGATTTATACGTTGGAACAGGAATATGGTTTGGAGTTTTCAGTATAGACCCTAGCCAAAGGTTTGTTCCCCCAAAAGGCTTTGATCTTATACGCGTTTCATCTAATGACGCTTGGAAGGTAGTTATAGGAAATGAAGCTATTTCTCCTACAAATCCAACTACTAGAGGAATTAGAAGACCCAATATTCCAGCTGGTCTTTGGGATATTTCTAATGCTTACTGCTGGCAGCTTGATGTTCATAACAATAGGCTGTATTTAGGCACCTGGGATGATTCAATATTATTTGCCACTTTATTGAAAACTTTAATAGCAAGATTTCCTAGCATTATATCAAGATTATCTGCCTCAAATACAGAAAATCAGGCAGCCTTAAATGTTGATTCCTTAGACTTCGACTACAATTATGCACCACTAATAGAATCCCTTATACAATCTTTAGCTACTATGAAAGGTACCTTTGGTGGAGACTTGTGGGTTTCCAATGATGGCTCAGACTGGAGATATATAAGCTTAAACGGCCTTGGAAATCCTCGTAATTATGGTTTAAGAAATCTACTTCCTTCAAAGAATGGTAAACTCTATATTGGAACTGCTAATCCTTTTGAAGGATGCGAAGTCTGGGTTTCAAGATAGTAGGTATAACTAACAGGATATTGTGACTTTTTTAATGTTAAATCTTCCGTATGGGTTCTGCACTGTTAATGAAACATCTCATCTTACTGAGATGTGCTAATTTATAACAAAATCATAGATTTCTATAAATTATGCAACGCGTTCACTACGCAAATGAGCTCCAATATCTGTCAATTTAAATCTCCTAAACTTTCTAAACTCGATGACGCTCAAACAGTAGAAAGTTCTTTATGCTGATTTAAATTGACAGATAAAAAGCTTCTAATTGCTTGTTCAATGCTTTCTACAATACAGAATCCATAGTAGAAAGCATTGAATAAACTCCAGAGTGGCTTTATTTATAAATTTAAAATACCGTATAGAGCCTCCTACTGTCTGAGCGACAGCGAGTTTAGGAGGCTTAGATATTTTGAATCTATAAATATTAGCCACTCTTAGCGAAATGAACGCTTTCCTAGATGCAAATTCTATACGGTAGGTTCAACATTATCTTAAAATATCATACTATTTCTATAATATGATGAACCTTTAGTAACCTATTCAAATATACTAATTATGTAAGTTATAAAATAAAGGAGAAAATCATGCTTTCTAACGAGCAATTTGTAAAAAATTCATTAGAACTAAACTTATTCTTCTTACGAATAATGAAGGAACATCTAATCTTTGTAAGTGCTTTCCTTATGCCTAAAGACGCTTACTTAATGGGTAATATTAATACTTTAAAATCCAATCTTGAAAAGTTGCTTGGACATACAATAATGTTATCAAGAGGAGTTATATCTCCAGCTGTGGACGAAACTGGTGATATAGTTACAAAATATACATTAAAAGCTGAAGACACTACAGAATTTTATACCGGCTTACCAATTGACACAAAATTTACAAAGGCAGAACTTGCACTCCCTAAATTCAATGCTATGGAGACTACTAAAGGACTTACCGAAAAAGTATTTTCATTAAATCAAAAAATCATGGATGTCATGAATACCGTTATTAAAATAAAATCAACGCTAAAAGAAAATGTTTTTAAATGCAAGATGTTTATAGGACTTTACCCTGCACTTACAGAACATGTGCTAGAAGAAGCATTGTTTTATTTTAGTATGCTTACAAAGCTACAAAAAAGAGTTGATATGGACATAAATAAAGAAATCGTTAAACAGGAAAGCTTCTGGAATGAAATTATGGCAGAACACTCAAAATTTATAAGGGGAATGTTAGATCCAACAGAAGAAATATTAATTGAAATGGCTGATAAGTTTGGCGATGAATTTGATGAGTTAAATAAGAGAGCATTAAAACTTTTTGATGATATGTCAAAAATTAAAGAAGTAACTAGAGATAGCTTAAAAGCTACTACAAAACTTAGAGATTTCAAAATTCAAGGAACAGAAGGCATACTTTCTTGCAAAGTAAAATCTATAATATTGCCCCTACTTTCTGATCACGTTTTAAGAGAAGCAAATCATTACTTAAAGGCACTTAAGAGCTTGGATATAAATAGTAAGACAAAACGATAGATTTTAGTCAACTTAACAGGATATTACGACATTTTTAATGTTAAATCTTCCGTATGGGTTCTGCATTTAAGAAAGCGTTCACTACGCAAACAAGCTCTAATATCTCTCGATTTAAATTGAGAGATAAAGAGCTTTTAATTGCTTGTTCAATGCTTTCTACAATGCAGAATTCATACTAAATTTAACATTAAAAATGTCTTCATTCACACTGCTGAAGGGCTGGTAAGCCCGCAGACCGATAGGTCGTAAGGTATTAAGTATTCTATTTTTTATCAGAAATCCTTTATTGTACTACCCTATCTTTAACTTGTAAGTTTTTTTGTTTATTTAGTGTAAGTTCTTGTAACGTTAAGGACTGCCGTCCTAAAAGATCTTTATGTGCTAAATCCTAAATACTTAGAAATTCAGTTAGCTGAATTTCTTCCTTTAGTAGGTGTAGGTGATATTTTTAATGTTGAACATATAGTATAGAATTTACATCGTAGAAAGCATTGAGTAAGCTCCAGAGTGGCTTTATTTATAAATTTAAAATACCGTATAGAGCCTCCTACTGTTTGAGCCTAAGGCGAGTTTAGGAGGCTTAGGTATTTTGAATTTATAAATATTAGCCACTCTTAGCGAAATGAGCGCTTTCCTAGATGCAAATTCTATACAGTAGGTTCAACATTATCTTAAAACATCGTACTATTTCTATATTATCTTCTTGCCTTACCTGTAACATTTTCAATAGATATTTTTATAACTTTCACTCTGTTATTTGCTCCTTTAATGTGTTCTATTCCTAGCTCCATATAACCTTTTGAGTACTTGTCTAATATTCCTACAAGTGCATTATACTTTTCATCATTATACACTTCTTCAGCCTTTCCAAAAACTATTGCGCTCTCATAATTAGTTGTAAATTTTTCAGCTATAGGCTGAGTTTTTCCCACAACACAAAAGGATGTCTTGCTATTATTTTTAATGTTATCAAGTTTATGTCCTGTTACTGCACAATGAAAATAAATTGCATCATTGATATAAACATAGCTAAGGGGTACACCGTAGGCATATCCCTCTTCATTTACTGTCGATAAAATTCCATACTCACCTTTTCTTAATATTTCTATAGCATCTGTTGTATCTATACCTCTGTCTTTTCTTCTGATTTCTCTAAACATTTTTATCCTCCTCTATTTTACTCCTTTTTATCTTCCAAACACTTTTCTGGGTTAAGTCTTATAAATTCCCATTTGCCATCCTTAATTTTTCTATATTGCGCTATTTCCACATCTGTATCGTTGGTTAACTGTATAAATTCAATTAAATAATCATGCCCATCTGTACCTTCAAAATATATCTTTTTTACATATCCATCCTGCTTGGTGGGCTGAAGTTTCTTTACAAGTGAACACCAATTTCCATACCTAATAAGTACGGATGCCTCAGCATTATGCGCCCATCCATGATAAGCTGCACATAAAAAATCTTCTCCATAAAAATCTATATTCTCTATTTTATATCCGTTTCCTTCTTGCGAAAGGTATATATATCCATAATAATAAGAAAAATATGTTCCATCCTTTTCTGATCCTTCTATAGTTTCAATTTCTATAAAATATCTTAAACTTGTAGGATAACTTAAATCAAAGGGCACTCTTTTCAACTTAATCAAGTTTATATGCGCTATATTTTTAAAAGATTTAAGATACTTTTCATAACTTAATTTCCCCTTATAACTTGATGATAAAAATGCATAGGCTGCAGGATATGGATATTTAGCATTGCCTATTGTTCCGCATCCGCCCATTTTATTTTCATCTAAGTTTTCTGATTCTCTTAAAATGCTAAAGTAATTTATTATAGTACCTTCTGGAGTCTTTAAAAGGTATTCAGGAAGTGTATTTTTTGAAGAGTCTTTTTCTGAAAACAAATCAAAGAATTTATAATCAAAATTCTTATCATTTAAAATACTAAGTTTAGATGGACGAAAGTATCTTTCAGTATCTGTCTTTGGATAAGTTATATTATGTTCTTCTTTTTCAACAGGCTGCTTTTGAAATTGTCCACCCATAACCATAATTGCTTTATCTCTAGAACCATAAAAGTTTAAATATAAAAGCCCTCCTAATAAAATTATTAAAAGTGAACTGATTACTGTGAAAATTCTTCCTTTAGCTTTTGTCATATTTCCTCCAATTAAATCAATAAGCTTCTTTTAAAGTATATTGATTTGACTCAGGAAATATTATAACAACTTCGGTTTGTTCAATAATTTGCATAGACTAAAATTACTATAAATGAAATTATGTAACGTCATAAATATAAAAATATTTATTTAACACCTTTCTTACTATTATGTATATGCATCTTTTAAATGCATAAAATAACCCTATTAAATTAGAAAGGTGAGATTTTTAATGGATATATTAACTGCTATTGAAAAATTGCTTACAGAAGATATATATACAGATGACAGGCTTATTCCTAAGAGCGTAAATAGAGTTGCTTTAAATACAAATATGAAATCTAATGAAAAAATACTTACTGGAATTTATAAAAATATAGTTTATTATAAAACAAAAGATAGAAATGAAATTTCTAAAAGAATAGATGAACTTCAACGCGAATGGGATACAGAAAGAATTTTAGAAGCCAACGCTGCTGCTGTAATACTTGCAAGCTTAATTTTAGGCAAATTTGTAAATAGAAAATGGTTTATCCTTTCCTGTGGAGCTTCAGCCTTTCTCCTTCAGCATGCTGTTCAAGGCTGGTGCCCTCCCCTTCCTATAATAAGATCACTAGGCAAAAAAACTCCCTATGAACTCCTAGCTGAAATTACAGCACTTAAAATTCTTAGAGGAGATTTTGACTAGGCGATATATTTATTAAAGAACTAATAAGTCTACTTAAAACATTATTCATATGGCTTTGTAATTATTGATTATAAGTTCTTATAACTTGTCAGGTTATCGCCTTGAAAGATTTTTATTTGGTAAACCTGAAATAAAGGCATTTTTAATGGTGAATGCAGTATGGGATTTATATCGTAGAAAGCATTGAATGAGCTTTAAAACGGCTTTATTTACAAATCTGAAATATCGTTAAGAGCCTTCTACTGTCTCAGCCAAGGCGAGTTTAGAAGGCTTAGATATTTTAGATTTATAAATATTAGCCATTTTTAGCGAAATGAATGCTTTCCTAGATATAAACCACATACGGAACATTCATCATTAAAAACATCGTAATTTCTTTTCATGCTGAAGCAGCCACTCTTTTCTCCAAACCCCTCCTGCATAACCTGTAAGCTTACCATTTGTTCCAACTACCCTGTGACAAGGTATTATTATTCCTAAAGAATTGTTGTGATTGGCGTTTCCAACGGCCCTAACTGCCTTAGGATTTTCAATAGCTTCCGCAATATATTTATAACTTACTGTGTCTCCAAAAGGTATTCTTGTAAGCTCATTCCAAACCTTTTTTTGAAATTCAGTACCTTGAATTTCTAGTTTTACAGTGAAACTTTTACGCTGTCCTTTAAAGTATTCATCCAGTTCTTTTATACACTGTATTAGTACTTCTGGCTGTCTTTCTGATGTATTCTCTTGTTTTTCAACAAAGTCTACAGATAAAATCCCGTTCTCATTTGATATAACTTCAATTATTCCAATTGGTGAATTATAGTAAGCCTTATATGCATTTTTCAAAGTGTATTCCTCCTTATTTTTTATTCTTAACACTTCCTACCGTAGTTCCTTTAGGCATTTGAAGTATCTTACTTTTAGTTACGCCAATTAATTGGGATGTATATATTCCATAATGTCCTGAAAAAAGATAACTTATTACACATGCCATAAATATGTAAATCATTCCCTGTCCCCCAAATAATTCTAGTCCAAGTACAAAGGATGAAATAGGAGCATTGGTAGCACCACAAAATACCGCAACAAGTCCAAGTCCTGCTAAAAATGAAGGTGATAGATTTATTATGGAAGATATAGCATTGCCAAAGGTTGACCCTATAAAAAACAAAGGGGTAACCTCTCCTCCTTGAAATCCTGCACCTAAAGTTATGGATGTAAAAATAAGCTTCCATAAAAATGCAAGTGGGGATACTACAGTTTCAAAAGAGCTCAGTATCATTGGAGTTCCTAGTCCCAAATAATCACGAGTTCCTACTATATATGTAAGAATTATTACTATAAGTCCACCTGCAAAGCTTTTAACCATTCCACTTTTAAAGTATTTAGAAAATACTCTCTTTAAACTATGCACCATTTCGCTAAAAGCTATACTTATAATTCCAAATAGTATAGACGCAATAATTACTTTTGCTGTAACAATCAAAGTCATATCTGGTATTCCAGTAAAAGCATAATGACTATGCTTAGCACCTAAATAAGTTGCCACTAAATTTCCTACAAAGCTTGCCGTAAAACAAGGAATTAATGCTTCATAATGCATATGGCCTATTACTACAACCTCCATTCCAAAGATTGTACCAGCAAGCGGCGTTCCAAATACAGAACTAAACCCACTGCTTATTCCACACATTAGAAGAAGCCTTCTGTCAGCTTTATCAACTTTAAATATCTTTCCTATAAATTCAGCTATACTTCCTCCCATTTGAACAGCGGTTCCTTCCCTACCTGCTGAACCACCAAACAAATGAGTTATAATCGTACCTAAAAAAACTAAAGGCGCCATTCTTAAAGGTACTTCTCCGTCTCCCTTATAAATCTGCTCAAGTATTAAATTATTGCCTTGTGAAGAGGTTTTTCCAAACCTTATATATAAAAAGCTTACTAATGCTCCTCCAATAGGCAGCAGATATAAAAGCCATGGATACTCACCTCTTTTATCTGTGGCAAACTCTAAGCTCCATAGAAATAATACAGACAATGGCCCCACTACAAGCCCTACTACGCTCCCCATAGCTATCCACTTTATGAAATTCAACGTAAGAGCTGCATGCTCTTTCCCTTGTGCCAGGTTTAAAACTTTATTTTTGAGCTCATTCAAAACTTTCTTCCTTCCTCCATTGATTGAGATTTCAACATTATCTTAAAATGTCATAATTTTATTATACTATTCTAGTATAAATAACTTAATAAATTATGCAAAGAAATTTTTTTATTAGTGATATTACATATAGGTCAATTAGTATATATAGATAGAGGATAAAATTAAGGGGGAATTTTATGTTTAATAAAGGTGAAGATAGGTTCCAGGTAGTTTACAAACAGGGAAAACTCTCGGGCTATAAGATAATCGTTGATAAGAAAACAGGAGTAAACTATTTGTTTACCTACGATGGATATGCCGGTGGACTTACTGTCCTTTTAGATAGAGAAGGAAACCCTGTAATTTCTCCTGCAGAAAAATAATAAGTATTTCTTCAGTGTTTAAGGAGTGATTTTATGTCTCAAGAAGCTTTAACTAATCAAACTATAGAACAACATTCTATTTTAAAATCAATATTTTTGCACTTATTCCCAGGATTACTTTCACTTACTTTTTACTGCCTTACTGCCCCTATTGCAGTAGCATATGGATTTCCATCTATGTTTGCTTTTATACTTTCTATGATTTGTACAGCCCTTCCCTTTGAACTTGGATACTTACTTTATCAAGGGGAACAGATTAATGGAGAAATGTCCTTAAAAGAATTGTTTGACTTTAAGAGAAAATTATCTTTGGATGAATATCTTTTATTGATACCTGCTCTAGTAATTTGGGGGGCTGTATGTCTTGGTTTTATAGGACTTGTAATAGATCCAATAATTATAAATAAAATTTTTTCTTTTTTACCCGAATGGTTTAATGTAAATGACATTATATACAATGCGCCAAAATACTCTACTACTACTTTAATAGTTACATTTATACTTTGCTTTATTGTGTTAGGAATCATTGCACCCTTGATAGAAGAATTATATTTTAGAGGATACCTGCTTCCTAGAATTTCAGAGTATGAATCTGTTTCACCTATTATAAATGCCATATTATTTTGTATATATCATTTTCATGCTCCATGGCAACTTTTTAGTAATTTACTTTTTTATTGGCCATTTGCACATTTAGTTTGGAAAAGAAATGACTTAAGGCTTGCACTTTGTATCCGTGTAATACTTGGGATTGGACTAGCACTTAGCTTAATTCCACTTATTTGGGTTGAATAGTGCACAACATTTTTAATGTTGAACGTGGCATATGGAATTTGCATTTAGGAAAGCGGTTCACTGCGCAAAGAAGCTCTAAATTTATGACTTTAAACCACCTAATTTTTCTAAACTCGCTGTCGCTCAGACAGTAGAAAATTCTTAACGGTGTTTTAAAGTCATAAATAAAGAGCTTCTAATGCTTGTTCAATGCTTTCTACAATGCAAATTTCATACTTATGTTCAACATTAAAAATATCATTTAACATGCTGTGAGTATTAAATGAACCTATGTCATAATTTCTTCCTCATACCTTAATTATTATTTTTAAATTTTAGCTTTTCTAGCAGCACTTCCACATCTCCCTTAAAGGTAAAGCACATTAATTTATCTTCTTTTTCAAAAATAATAAAAAATGCTTTAGGTCCTTCTTCTTTAGGAAGTACTATAATTGCTTGGTCTACTACATCATTTATCCATTCATTTTGTAATACTAACGGTGATTCTAAAGAAACTTTAATTGCATATCCTTCTTTTGGTATGGGATTAAGCTTTGCATATATTCCATCTATTCCTTGAAGGTAACTTATCACTAGATTTTCAATCTCACTATTAGACTGAACTGTTTTTATCAGTTGATCTTTTTTTATATCATAAATTTCTATATCGTTATAATCCTTTGCATAAATACTTGCCGGAAATATAAATAAAATAGCTAAAATTGCTATAATTTTCTTAATTACCTTCATCCCAATCACCTCAAGGTTAGTGTACCCTAAAATTAATAAAAAAATATTGCTCACATATTTTCTATAAGATTTTTTTAATAAAGTGCCACCCACATGACAAGTGGCAAGTTGATAAAGCTTGCTACTTGTTATGTGGGTGGCACTCTCCTATTTAGCGTACTTAATTCCGCTCCAGTAGATATTATCTGCAACTTCTGCAATTTCTGGTAATTTTACATCTTTAAGAGCCCATTTCTTAAACTCTTCATAACCTGTTCTATCTACAATGTAGCCTATATGCTCTTTTCCTTCTGGAGCATCCTTATCTATATATTCATTAATGTAATCATAAGTATTTAAAATAATTTTTATTATGCTTTCTTCATCTACCCATTTTATAAAATCTTCTGCAAGACGTGGATTTTTCTTTCCTGTTCTACCCATGATAGCAAGTTTATAATATTTTTCATCACTTCTTGTCCACGCATTATTTGGGCATTTTACTACACATTCGCCGCAGCCTAAACATTTATCATGATCTCTTTCTACCTTAAAGTTTTCAAGTTTTAAAGCTCCTGTTACTCTCTTTTTGCAATTAGTCACGCAGCGACCGCAGGATATACATCTGTGAGCATCATACTGAGGCATTGTCATACCCATTATTCCAAAGTCCTGCATTCTTGCTTTTATACAATCATTTGGACATCCTGTTAATGCAATTTTAACATGATAATCATTTGGGAATATTGCCTTTTCTATTTTTGCTGCAAACTTTGAAGTATCATAATTTGCAAAAGGACATACCTTGTTTCCTACGCAAGCTGATACATTTCTAGTACCTGCAGCTGAATATCCCTTTTCCTTATCATTTTGATTTATCTGAAGTTCATCTATTACAGGTTGAATTAATTTATTTACCTCGTCCATCTTATCAAAATCAATTCCTGGTATTTCAAAACCCTGTCTAATAGTCACATGTACATTTCCATTTCCGTACTTTTCAGCTATTTCATATATTACAGGTAAAACCTTTGAAGGAAGATGTCCCCCTGGCACTCTCACTCTTAAAGCTGTCTTATTTCTTTCCTTAGTTACTCTAAAGGCATTTTTCTTTAAAGCTTTAGTATTTATATCCATAGTTAATCTCCCTCCTAATCTATAAGCTTTTTACCCTCTGTATAATTAAATACAGGACCATCTAAACAAATATATGTTTCTCCAATTTTACAATGTCCGCATTTTCCAAGTCCACAACACATCTTTCTTTCCTGAGAAATCCAGATATTCTTTTCTTCTATTCCAAGTTTTAAAACCTCTGCCACTGCAAACTTCATCATTACAGGTGGTCCTACAACTATAAACTGAGCATTTTCTTTATCTTTTAAATTTAAAAGTGGTATATATTTTGTAACAAGTCCAACGTTACCTTTATATCCTTCTTCTGCAGAGTCCACAGTAATTGTTACATCTATGTTATTTTTCCATGCTTCTATGTCATCTTTAAATAGCACGCTATCTACATTTTTAAATCCTGCTATTAAGCTAAAGTTTCCACATTCTTCTCTGTTTTTGTGGAAATAATCTATAACTCCTTTAACAGGTGCAAGTGCTGTTCCACCTACAACTATAACTAAATCCTTATTTTTATAGTTTTCTACATCAAATCCATTACCATAAGGTCCTCTCATAAAGAAGTTTTGGCCTACTTCATACTTGTGTACTTCATCTGTAACTACTCCGACCCTTCTTATAGTTAATTCTACAAAGCCGTCGCCTATTCCACAAACAGATATTGGAGCTTCACCGTACTTTGGAATTGAAACCTCAAAGAATTGACCAGGTTTTACCTTAGTTTCTCCCTTGTATTCCATTCTAAATGTATATTCTATGTCAGTATGCTTTTTTATATCTAATATTTCGGATTTAAAAGGAATGTATGGATTATTCATTAGCCTTTCCTCCTTCTAGAGCGTCAGTTAATTTATTTACACAATTTGAGAATGATATATATTGTGGGCATGCGTCATCGCATCTTCCGCATCCTACACACATATGATACCCAAATCTCTTATTAAAATCATAAACTTTATGAAGAACCTTAAATCTCATTCTTTGTCCCTTATCTTGTCTAAAGCCATGTCCACCTGCCATAGTTGTGTAACCATCTACTTGGCAAGATGCCCAAACTCTTCTTCTTTCTCCTGCATTTTTATTATCCCTGTAGAATATATCCTGCATTGAGTTACATGTACAAGTTGGACAAACAAAGTTACACTTTCCGCAAGCTATACATCTTGCGTTATATTCATTCCATAAGGGTAATTTAGCCACTTCTCCAAGACCTACCTTGTTTTCATCTGGAATGTTTACATTTATATCATTACTTTCCACATAAGCTGGAGTAACATCTAAAGTTTCTGCTTCTACTCCTTCAAAGTATATTGAAAGATTATTATCTTTTACATCGATTTCAATGTACTCTCCACCATCATTTACTGCCATATCATAATCACCTGTCTTATTTGTACCCATGGATGCACAGAAGCAATTTTCAAAGGAATTTTCACATCCTATTAAAACAAACTTTACTTTATCTCTTAATGCCTTATAATAAGGATCTTCTGCGCCATTTTTTAAGTAAATTTGATCTACTCTCTTTACACCATGCATATCACAGCTTCTTAAAAACACTAATATCTTTTTATCATCTATTTTAGGCTCCATCCACTGATCTTCAGTGAAGTAAAACAATGTTTGAGTTGTTGGAAGTATAACTTCCTTATATGAAAAATGTGATTTATCTACTAAATTTATCTTTTCTCCATCTTTAACTTCTTCATATCTTATAGAATCTGTATCTGAAAAGTTTCCCTTGCCAGCTAAAGTTACTGGTGCATAAACCTTATATTCTTTTGATAAATTTTTGATAATATTGTTAAAGTCTTGTCTTCTCATTCTTAATCCCATTATTATCACCTCTTATTTACTTTCTTTGATTGTATTAGAATTTGAAACCTTAATAGTGTTTTTAGCTATTGAAAAATAAGCAAGTGCTACAAAAACTATTCCACCAATCATGTTTCCTAGCGTTACGAATATAAGATTGTGGAAAAGTCCACCTAATGTTACTGCTCCACTGTGTGGAATTAAAAGTCCTATTGAAAGCAATGTCATATTCGCTACTGAATGCTCAAATCCTGCTGTTATAAATGCAAATAGACACCAAAATATCATAATTAATTTTCCAGCTTCTTCTTTCATCTTAAAAGAACACCATACTGCTAAGCATACAAGCAAATTACAAAGTATTCCTCTATATAATAATTGATCCCAAGGTAAGTTCATTTTTGTTTCACTAGCTTTTACTATAAAGCTTGCTACTGGTCCTGATGCAAGTCCACTTTTTACATACATAAGTGCTAAAAGTGCTGAACCTATGAAATTTCCAACATATGATACAATCCAAACTTTAAAGGTCTCCCCCCAAGTTGTTTTTTTATCTAAAGAAGATACTGTCATGACCATGTTGTTACCTGTGAATAATTCTGATCCTGCCATTATTACGAGACTTAATGCAATTCCAAATGAAGCTCCCATTAAAACTTTAGTAGCTGGTGAATTTGCTGCACTAAAAATTCCACCTATTGTAAAGATAAGTATTATACCAATTCCTACATAAATTCCTGCTAATGCTGATGATATTGTATAACCAAAAGGATTGCTTTTTAATAATTTTGCTTTTGCCTCTCCTGCATTACCAACTTTGTTAATTTCTTCACCAAACATGATAGATCTCCTCTCTAATCAATTTACATATATGATTTTAAATCATAAAAAGATAAAAGTATGTGATTTTTATCACATACTTTTATCTTTTATAAATATTTTTTATAATTTTGTGATTATTAAATTTAAAATAAAATGTAACATTTATTATTTGTTTCGTACAAGTTCTTGCAAATTCCTGAGCTGCTGTACTAAAATATTTTTGCGTTCCAAGGCTTAAAATATTTTAGAAATTCAGCTCACTGAATTTCATCCTTTAGCAGTTTTAATGAATACATATTTAATGCTAGAGAGTATATAGTTTTCATCGTAGAAGGTATTGAATGAGCCTTAAAACGGCTTTATTTATAAACTCAAAATACCGTTAAGAGCCTTCTACTGTCTGAACAATAGTGAGTTTAGAAGGCTTAGGGATTTTTAATTTATAAATATTAGCCGTTATTAGCGAGATGAACCACCTTCATAGATGAAAATTATATACGACCCCAGCATTAAATATATCGTAATATTTTTATACTTTGAATTTTGCAACCATACCTTGAAGCTTATTGACACTTTCACTTGTGGTATTTATAAGTTCAAGCACTTCATTTGATTTATCAAAAACTTCAGTAGTACTTTCTGCAATACTTTCAGTACCTTGTGCTGTTTCATTATTGGATGCAGCAACTCCACCAATGGACTTTGTTACATTTTCCATAGAAACTGTTATTTCATCTAATACTTTGCTTAGACTTGAAACAAAATCTTCCATGTAAGCAGCATTCTTATAGTATTGTTCACCAGTATTTACGAGAGCCTCATAATCCTTTATTACATTTTGTTTAATAAAGTCTAATATCTCACTTGAACTTTCACTTAAATTTCCCACAGAATCTATTACTTGTTTTGTGACTTGTTGAATTTTACTTACAGCATTCTTTGAGTCCTCTGAAAGTTTTTTAATTTCATTAGCTACAACTGCAAACCCTCTACCAGCTTCCCCTGCTCTTGCTGCCTCAATAGATGCATTTAGTGCAAGTAGATTTGTTTGTGAAGCTATTTGTAGAATTGCATCAGTAAGCAAACTAATTTCCTCTACTGCTTTTGATTGCTCTATAGCATCAGTTAATTTTTTATTAGCTGCCATACCTATTGTTTGTGCAGTTTGCTGAGCAGCCACTGCATTTTGTTTTAACTCTTCTGCATGCTTACTGATTTCCTTTATAACTTCAGTTCCATTTTCAGCTTTAGAAGAAATATCTTCAATAGCCTTTTCAATTTCTATAGCTGATGCATCCATTTCCTCTGTTGAAGCTGCAGATTCTTCCATGCTTGCTGCCATTTCTTCTGTGGTTTTCAGTACATTACCAATTTGTAATGTGAGATCTTGTATATTATTATTTGTTTTATTAACTATATTACCTACCTGAGAAGATTCACACGTAATTGTAGATATTATATTTCTAAAAGAATCTTGAAGTAAATTTATATTTTTGGCAAGTTCTCCGATCTCATCATTACTTTTCACTTCAATATGCTGAGTTAAGTCTCCTTCGCTACTTGCCATTTCACGAAGTTTGGTTAATACATTAAAAATAGGCTTTACAACTTTCTTAGAAACATACGACCATGCCATAATAAGTATTATTATAGCTATAATAATTGAAATTCCCATTATGCCCATTGTTACATATATGTCTCTTTGTATATCTGCAATAACATTTTTTATATTTTCATTGGAGCTGTTCTTAAACTTATCTACTTGTTCATTTACTTCCTGTGCCATTTTATCAAATTTAAGCATTGTAACATTTCCTTTACTAGGACCTCCAGTAATATATGCATTGGCCATAACTTTACCAGTTTCATAATAAGGCTCAAAAGCTTTTTCAATAGCCTGTACCTCATCAGTGTTTCCAGGATTAATTTCTATAAGCTCCTGTAAATTTTTCTTGGCACCCTTAGCATGTTCTTCTGCCTTTTCAAAGCCGTCATTATAGCCTTCTTCCCCTCTTGTTGCGCTAATATCTGTAAGCCACTGTTGAACTTGAACAACGTTTAACTTTAACTCCTCTGCCTTTGAAAGCGTAGCAAAGTATTTTTCATTCATTTGTTTTACTTCTAATAAATTATTTTGCACAGCCCTAATTTGGGCAATTGTGATACTCGTAAAAAGAATAAACATCATAAAAATGGGCAATATGATTTTTATTTTTATACTTTTCATTTTTTATTTCATCCCCTTCTAATTGCTAAATACTTGATATAATCCTGCATTTTTTTATTGTAAACTAATTTAGTTACATATGTATCTAATATTTTTTACAATTTTATAAACAATCAAAGTTTTATTTATGCATTTACTATATTATTCGTAACAACTAACGATAACTAAACATACCACTTGCTATGTAAGCGGCACTTTTATTGCATAAACTAAGATTTAAGGAATATATTTATATTGGTTAATATTAAAAGGAGTAGTTACAATGACAAACATATTTAAAGTCAATAATAAAAAAAGTATTCTGTTGTTGATTATCATCATAGTTCTAACAGAAGGAGCTGGAACCTTATCTGGATTTCTAGGAATGTCAAACAGAGAAAATTATGCAAACTTAATAAAGCCAGCATTCTCTCCTCCAGGATGGGTCTTTGCAGTTGTGTGGCCAATACTATATTTACTTATGTCCATTGCCCTTTATAGAATATTATTATTAAAAAAGGAAGGGAAAGATGTTACACGAGCACTTGTATATTATTTCATTCAATTTGGCTTGAATTTACTTTGGACATTCATATTTTTTAGATTTAACCTTTATGGACTAGCTTTCATAGAATTACTTGTACTTCTTGTGTTTATTCTTTTAACCACCTTTGAGTTTGGAAAACATGATAAGATATCAGCTTATCTTTTAATTCCTTATATACTTTGGGTATCTTTTGCAGGAGTTTTGAATTTTTCTATATGGATGCTTAATGAAATGTGAGAAAAAATCCAGAGCATTTTTTCTAGGTATTAGGTACAAGGTACCTAAAAACTCTTTGCCTGTTTTCTATTTCCTAAAAAACTCTGCCAGCTTTTCTCTGTCTTTTACTATTATTCTTCTTTTATCTGTAACTATGAGTTCATGTTCCTTAAGTTCTTTAATTGCTCTAGATATAGTTTCTCTGGAGCTTCCAAGCATTTCTGCTATATCGTTTACAGCAATATTTAAAGCTATTTCTTCTCCCTCTTTAACAGTTTTCCCATAGTCTTTAGATAACTTCCAAAGCTTTGCTGCTACCTTTCTTTCTATTTTTAAAGGAACAGTATTTTTAAGCTGTCTATAAAGTCTTCTTATTTTTTTAGACATGGAGCATATTATCTTATAATTGAAATCCCAATCAAGACTCATTGCTTTCATAAAATTATCTTTAGGTATTGATAAAATTAACGAAGTTTCATAGGCATCTGCACTAATCGATGCAAATTTACCATCCATTATAACTTCATTTATTACATAATTCTTTCCTAATATATACACTATCTTCTTTTGTCCACCTTCAGATAATCTATAAAGTACTACATTTCCTTCCACTACAATATATATATTAGTAACTTCTGTCTTTTCCATAAAGAGATTTTCACCTTTTTTAATCTTCAGCATACTAGCTCTTTCTGTTAAAGCTTTCAAAGCTTCCTTATCTATTCCTTTAAATATATCTATATTATCAATATAATTTTTAGCATCCATACTTCACACCGCCAAGCTATAATTTAATTCTTTATCATTATATAGTTTACCCCAAGTTATTGGCTTCGTAAACAATATAGAAATATTACGACCGTTTTTAATGCTCTTGGTTGCATAGAATTTTCATCTAAGAAGACGTTCATTTCGCTAAAAACAGCTAATATTTATAAATTCAAAATTCCTAAACCTCCTAAACTCGCCGTAGCTCAGACAGTAGGAGGTTTTTAACGAAATTTTCAATTTATAAATAAAGCCGTTTTAAAGCTTATTCAATGTCTTCTACGATGAAAATTTTATACTCCCATAGCATTAAAAAGTTCTTCATGTGAACTGCTAAAGGAAGAAATTCAGATAACTGAATTTCAT
>NZ_FYAM01000022.1 GCF_900185645.1 Clostridium sp. BSD9I1
TCTCAATTTAAAAGTTTAATCTGTTTCGCTCATCGCGTTTCTTAACATTTAACTGTTAAGTAATTGACTGGTTTCTATTCTCTGTTCAATTTTCAAAGACCCTGTCGCTCCAAGCGACTTTTATATAGTATCATTTTTATTTAAACTTGTCAACTACTTTTTTTAATTTCATTAACAGTTTACTAATCTATGCTGCTTGAAACAGCTTCATTATATTAACACACAATCTAAAATTTAGTCAAGTAATAAATTGAAATTTATTAACATATTTTATTTTAGCTTGTCTTACTGTTTGTTGTTTGTCACTTATCTCAGCAACGAATGTTATCTTACCATGATTAAACTTATATACTATTACTTCTAATCTTTATCAGAACTAATTAGCTATAACATACTTGATTGTTATCTATTATGCTGTAGATATTGCATATTGACACACGTGATGCGGTTTATATAAATTTCAGTAAAATAAAAAGGTAACCTCCTATACTAATTTAATAAATAATATAGATATTTACCTTACTTGGATATATATTAAATTATATCAATATATAATCTATATTGCAAAACTATCAACATGCTATTTAAAAGATATACACAATACTCACAAAGTTTTGCTAAAATATAAAAAAGCTAAGTATAATACTATACTTAGCTTTTGGTGGCTGGACCAGGAATCGAACCAGGGACACGAGGATTTTCAGTCCTCTGCTCTACCGACTGAGCTATCCAGCCATATATTTATCTGGCAACGACCTACTCTCCCACCGGGCCTCCCCGGCAGTACCATTGGCGCTTTGAAGCTTAACCTTCGTGTTCGGAATGGGTACGGGTGTTACCTTCAAGCCATAATCACCAGATGCTCTAGCTCTTAAAATCTTCGATTTTCTAGAGATAGAGTACTCATCAGCTACGCTGAAGAGTTTCATTAGAGAGTTGTTCTCTCAAAATTGCACAGAGTAATAAATTAGATCAAGCCCTCGACCTATTAGTATCAGTCAGCTGAATGCATTACTGCACTTACACCTCTGACCTATCAACCTTGTGTTCTTCAAGGGGTCTTACTAGCTTACGCTATGGGAAATCTCATCTTGA
>NZ_FYAM01000008.1 GCF_900185645.1 Clostridium sp. BSD9I1
TAGAAATTCAGTTATCTGAATTTCTTCCTTTAGCAGTTCACATGAAGAACTTTTTAATGCTATGGGAGTATAAAATTTTCATCGTAGAAGACATTGAATAAGCTTTAAAACGGCTTTATTTATAAATATTAGCTGTTTTTAGCGAAATGAACGTCTTCCTAGATGAAAATTCTATGCAACCAAGAGCATTAAAAACGGTCGTAATATTTCTAGAAGTAGTCATATTCTAAATCACTTAAGTATAAATATATATTAGTATAAAATATACGAATGTACAAAAAGTGGTGGAGGGGTTAATCATGGATAAGTTATATTATTGTAAGGATTGCAAAAGGATATTAAAAGATTCAGAGAAATGTGAGTACTGCAATAGCAATAATTTAAAAGAGCTTACTTACGGAGCACCAGTAAATATTATAGGAAGTAAATTAAAAGGTAAGGTATTAAAAATTAAAAATGATCTAGTAAAGCTTTTAATAAGAGATGAAAACAATCAAACATACATTAAAGAATATGGGTTTGACAAATTAAAAAAGGTACTTTAATAACAGTCACCAATCGCTAATCTTCACATGTCTAGTAAAAAACAGGTTAATGATTAGTGATTAGCGACTAGAGATTAAATAAAAAGTTGCGTAAGCAACTTTTTATTCTTTGTTTTCTGCTTTAAATGGCAGTATTTGTTTTAGTGCAGTAAAGGATGATAAATTAAACTTTAATTTTTTAATTTCTCCGTTATCCACATACTCCAGTATAGTACCTGCAAAACTTTCATTATCTTCTTCATAGAATCGAACAATATTTTCTATATCTATTGCTAATGGAGTTATATACACAAATAAGTTATCTAATAGATGAAGCTTTTCATCTTGAATCCATACAAATACATGTCGTCCGTCTTTTAGTTTCCCCTTTTGTACATGCTTATGGTATCCTTTTGCTTCCTTTTTAAATCCTTCAAGATAATTCCCTAAAAAAACTTTTCCGTTATCTTTTAAAAAATCTAAAAGAGCATTATTATAAAATAAATTTTGATTTTGTTTTATATTGTTTAAAGCAACAAAAAAGGATTTTCTCATTTTAGAATTTTCATCTAAAACATCTGAAAGATTTTTATTTTTATAATTTAATTCGTGGAAGTTAAATTCCTTAAGCTCTTTATTTATTTGATTATCTAGTAAATCTGAACCGCCTAAATACAATGTTACAAAAGCATCCTTAGGAATAAAGCATTTATTAAATTCATCTTCATGTTTACTAAGTAAGTTCGATAGGCTTTGAATAATTTTATCATCAACAGTTTTTTTACCAAAGAATAGCATTAAATCAGCTCCTACGTTTAATATTAGTATAATGCTTATATTATATATATTTTTGAGAAAACTTGCAATTTTTTAAATACAAGTTTTTCTTTACAATGTGGTAACTATTAAATAAAAATGTGCTATAATACGATATAACGATAAAAAATATTTAGAAAATATTTGAAATTTTGCCTGCGATAGTGTAAAATATTCATAATTTATCATACTAAAGTATATGGAGGGATAAAAATGGCTAAAAATATAGTAAAGCCTTCAATACTGCCAGGATTTATGGAGTTGCTTCCTGCAGATCAAATACTTTTTAATAAAATGATGGATACTATAAGACATAACTATGAAAAGTGTGGCTTCATTCCATTAGATACTCCAACTATAGAAAAATCTGAAATACTTCTTGCCAAGGGTGGTGGAGAAACAGAAAAGCAGATATACAGATTTACCAAAGGGGATACAGATTTATCTTTAAGATTTGATTTAACTGTGCCACTAGCAAGATATGTAGCGCAGCATTTTTCCGATTTGACTTTCCCTTTTAGAAGATATCATATGTCAAAGGTATATAGGGGAGAAAGAAATCAAAAGGGACGTTTTAGAGAGTTTTATCAATGTGATATAGATATAATAGGAAATGGGAAATTAAACGTAATAAATGATGCAGAAATCCCAAGTGTTATATATTCTACATTTAAGGAACTTGGTTTTGAAGATTTTACTATACATATAAATAATAGAAAAGTATTAAATGGCTTTTTTGCATCCTTAAATGTTGATAATAAGGCAGAAATCTTAAGAACTATAGATAAGCTTGATAAAATAGGAATGGATGCAGTAATAGAAGAGCTAAAGTCTTTAGGTTTAGATGAGGAAAGAGTAAATAAGATAATAGGGTTTATACAAATAAAGGGCAGCAATGATGAGATGTTAAAATCCTTAGAAGAACTTAATATAGAAAATGATGAGTTTAAAGAAGGATTAAAAGAATTATCTCAAGTTGTATATTATATAAGATGTTTTAAAGTTCCTGAAAATAACTTTAGCATAGATTTAACTATAGCAAGAGGTCTTGATTATTATACAGGTACCGTATATGAGACTATACTAAATAATTATCCTAAAATAGGAAGTGTGTGTTCCGGTGGAAGATATGATAACTTAGCAGAATACTATACTGAGCAAAAGCTTCCAGGAGTAGGAATATCTATAGGCCTTACAAGATTATTTTATCAGCTAAGAGAAGCTAATATAATAGGAGAAAATGCTTCATCAACTTTATCACAAGCACTTATTATTCCTATGGGAGATGAGTGTATAGAACATTCTATAAAGGTTGCTAGTGATTTAAGAGAAAATGAAATAGTATGTGAAATTTATTTTGAGGATGGTAAGGTAGGTAAAAAGTTCGGTTATGCGGATAAGCTTAATATACCTTATGTAATACTTATAGGTTCTGATGAAATAAATCAAAATAAGATTACACTAAAAAATATGAGCACAGGCGAACAGCAAACTATTACTATTGATGATGCCATGAGTATAATTAATAATAAATAATAATTTTTGATAAAGGCCAGCTTTAAGCTGGCCTTTATTAATTTGACTTAAATTCTTAAGTGTATTATCATAAAATTTTGTTATATAATATAATTATAGTAAAATTTTACATAAGTTAATGATTGGAGGCATACTAGAGTGGCAATACATCCAGAAGAATTACAAGGTGAAAAGGAAAAGCTAGAAGAAACAAAAAACTGGATTAAAGATGAAATAAAATATTTAGAAGGTAATGTTAAAGAGTTTAATGAAAAGGTTCAAAAGCTTAAAAAAGAATCTAAAGGTAAATATAGCTTTGAACTTGATACTGCAATTCATATTCAAGAAGCAAATAAAGAAAAGGTAAAAAATTACAAAGAAGTAAAAGGAGCACCATATTTTGCAAGGATAGATTTTAGAGAAAGACTTAGGGATGCAGAAAGTTTTTATATAGGTAAAATTGGATTAAATGATGAAAAAGAGCAAGAAGAAAAGGTAATAGATTGGAGAGCCCCAATTGCAGATTTGTATTATAGTGGTACTGAAGGAAAGAGCTCTTACTATGGTCCATATGGGGAAATTGAGGGGGAATTATCTTTAAAGAGAAAGTTCTTAATAAAGGGTGGTAAAATTAGGGATGCCTTTGATGAAGGAGCTAATCAAATCATATTAAAGGTAAGTGAAAATGGTGAAGAAGCTCTTCAAGATGAATTTTTAAGAATAAATTTGGAAGAAAGTGCAAATAAAAAACTTAAAGATATAGTTGCTACAATACAAAAAGAGCAAAATGACATAATAAGAAGTGAAAAGAATAGGTCACTTATAGTGCAGGGGTCAGCAGGTTCGGGTAAAACTACTGTGGCACTGCATAGACTTGCATACCTTTTATATAAGTACAAGAAAAATATCACTGGTGAAGATGTGCTTGTAGTTGCACCTAATAATTTATTCTTAGATTATATATCGGAAGTGCTTCCAAACCTTGGGGCAGGGAAGGTAAATCAGTTCACATATGAAGAACTTGCTTTAAAGATATTAAAAACTAAACTTGAAGTATATAATAAAGATAAGAAACTTGCTTATGTAATTGAAAACAACATGGTTAAAGAAGCAGAGTTTATAACCACAGTAAGTAAGGTGAAGGGAAGTATTCTCTTTAAAAATGTAATTGATAGATATATAAAATATATTCAATTGAATAATTTAGATTATGAAGACATAGAGGTTTGTGAATACACTCTTTTTAGAGGAAGAGATATAAAAAAGTTATTTTTAGAGGGATTAAAGCATCTTCCTATGGAACAAAGAAAAAAAGAAATAAACAGTTACTTTAATAAACAGCTAGATGGGAAAGTAAAAAACATACATGCAATAATTGATGCGCAATATGAATTTCTATTTAAAGAATTAAGAGAAATGCCTGAAGGGGAAGAAAAGAGAAATCAAATTAAAGCAGCATATGAAGAAAGAGATAATTTGAAGGGAAAAATTAAAGCAGATAGTAAAAAGATAATAAAAAATTACTTTAGTGATTTAGGTAAAATAAATATAAATAAAGTATACTTAGGTTTATTTGAAGAAGAAATTTATGAAAAGCTTACAGAAGGTAAAATCCCTAAAAATATTTGGGAAGAAATGAAAAAAGAATCAGAAGGAAACTTTGAGAAGGGTTTTGTAGATAGTGATGATTTAGCCGCTCTTTTATATTTGAAATTTAATTTAGAGGGAGTAAGTGAAGAAGATAAGTTTAAGCACATTGTAGTAGATGAAGCTCAGGATTATAGCTTGTTTCAATTATATGTTTTAAAGTCTATGGTATCAAATAATTCATTTACAATAGTTGGAGATACAGGCCAAAGCATTTATTATTATAAGGGAATAGATGATTGGAAAAGACTCATTGAATTTGTATACGATGGAGATGCAAATTATGTGGCATTATCTCAAAGTTATCGTTCTACAGTTGAAATAGTTAATTTTGCAAATATAGTACTTAAAAAACAGCAAAATAGCTTGAAGCCAGCCCAACCAGTATTAAGGCATGGAATGATACCGGAAATTATTAAGTATGATGATTATAATGGATTCGTAGATATAATCCAAAGCATTGAAAATAAAATGAACGAAGAAAACAGAAAAACCATTGCACTTATAGGAAAGGATTCACAGGAATGTGAAAATATAAAAAATATGTTTGATATGCATGGCATAGAGGGATGGAAGCTTATAAATGAAGAGGATAAAAGAGTAAATTCAGAAAAGATAATAATTCCATCTTATATGACCAAGGGACTGGAGTTTGATTGTTCAATAATTATAAATGGAAATGATGAAAACTATAAAGAAGATGAGTTGGATAAAAGACTCTTATATGTTGTCCTTACAAGGGCTCTTCATAATGAGTATGTTTTATATAGTGGAAATTTGACAACTTTACTTAAGGAGTAGTGGTTGTTATGAAAAAATCTAAGAATAAAACATTGTCCACAGTATCTACTATAATTGCAGGATTAATTGTTATTAGTTCTGCAAGTTATGGGGGGAAAATAATTACCTATATAAATGGGGGATATAAATATGGTTATAGATTATTTCCGCCTATTATATTCCTGGCAATAAGTTTTTTATTTATACAAGAAATGAATATAAGAATGGCAAAGGTAACTGGTAAAAGTTTTGCAGATCTTATAAGGGAATGGTATGGAGCAAAACCGGCGTTTTTTGCTATGATTATGGTTTTGATATCAAGTATATTTTTGACTATTTCAAGCTTTGGATCATGCTTGATAGGTTTAGACCTTATGGGTATAAATAAGTATATAGCTATAATCATAATTTCTATATTCATATGGCTTACGATAGCTAAGAGATACTATGGAAGTGCTCAAAATATATTTTTTTTATTAAGCATTATATTTATTATATATATAATTTCAGCAGTTGATTTTAATAATTCAAGTAAAGTTATAATTAATTCTATGCAAAACATAGATTTTTGGCAAAGTGATTATATATACTATTGTTTAAGTATAATAGGAGCTTCCATTCCAATTTACATGATATTTCATCTTCAATCTTATTTAGTTCAGGAAGATTTGAGTCTGAAGGAATATGGAGAACAAAAAATAGGTATATATATAGGGATTTTAATAATGTTTTTAATGACGTTACTTATTATGATTGTAGGGATTGAAAGTTTTCAAAGGGGAGGAGAAATTGCCATAAGTGATAAGAATCTAGGGGAGATTTTTATAAAGGCCTTTGGAAAGTATGCTAAATATATATTTGGTATGGGAATATTAAGTTTTGCAATTATAACATTAGCATTAATCCCATTAGCTGCAACCCTTGCAATATGTGATGCTTTTGCATTAGAAAATGGATTTGAAAAAAGTTGTAAAGAAGCGCCACTATTTTATATAATATTTACATTTATTCTAGTTATAAGTGGGGTTTTTGTTTTGTTAAGTAAGAATTCTCTTGTAAATTTGGTAATTTTAGCTCAAGCTTTAGCCTCTATGATAGTGCCTGTAATTCTTATATATATGATTATAATAACAAACAACAGTGAGATTATGGGGAAAGAAGTAAATAAGCCAATACAAAATATAGTTGTATGGTTTACGGTGATAAGTATAGTAGTGTTTTTTATAGCTTTAATCATATATAAAATTATGGCGATGTTTTAAAAACATCGCCATAATTTTATTCAACTAATTTATTTTCTTTATACATTTGTCTAATGTCCTTAAACCACACTTTAAGTAAAGCATAAAGCGGTACTGCAATAAATGCCCCAATAAATCCAAATACAGATATTGCAATCATTATCACAAATATTATAGTTAATGGATGAATTTTAAGTCTATTACCCATTATATTAGGAGTTATAAAATTACCCTCTATCTGTTGAACTACGATAGATACAATTAATATTTTTACGAGCATAGGGAAATTTCCCATAGATAGTGATATTAAAAAAGCAGGAAGTATTCCAAGTATAGGACCTAAAAATGGGATTATAGAAGTAATTATTGCAAATATAGCAAGGAATAAAGCATTTTCCATACCAATAATCAAATATCCTATATACATAAATACTCCTATAACTAAAGCGGCTACTAATTGGCCTGCTATATAATCTGAAAGTACCTTATCGGTATCTCTTATCAAGTCTTTTATATTTTCTTTACGCTTTTCAGAAAATAAGTTTATGAAAATGTTGGTGAATTCATCATCATCCTTTAAGAAATAAAAGAGCACAAAAGGAACTAGTATTATTTTACTTCCTATATCTGCAATGTTAGAAAATATATTTACTACATTGTTACTTAAATGTACTAAAGCAGTTTGCAAGAATGAGGTTGCTTTTTGTTGTATATCCTCAAGATTAAGTGAAGGTATTTGAAATTTATTATTTATAATATCGCTAGGATTTCCTATATTTTTAATTTGGTTAGATATATTATTAAGCGATGTACTTAAGCTAGTTATAATAGTATTGCTGCTATAACTAAATAATAAGGATATAGTAAGGATAAAAAGCAGTACAACTATTGTTACAGACAAATTCTTTTTGAATTCATTTTTAACCAAAAATCTTACAGACGGTCTTAGCATATAATAAAATAATAGTCCTATCAAAATAGGAATGAGGACAGTACCTATGATTTTCTCTCCTAAGTTTAATATAAATGTTAATTTGCCAAATAAATAAATTATGGCAAGTGTGAGTAAAACTTTTGTAAGTGATTTAATAAGTTTATCTTGAAACAAATAAAAACATCCTTTCAATATGCGTGATAGTTTATACTCTTGTATTTGATTATCCTTGAGCTTAGTTTTTTATAAGTTCTGAATAGTATCACAAAAGACTGTTGTAAAATTATACATAAAAATAAAGTTTACCATCTTGCACAGAAGAATTTATTTTACCATTATTATAAAGATAAGATAAAAAAGAGCTTACTGCAGATAGATTTAGGTGATATTGTCTAAATTCCATATCTAAGTTATTTAAAAGAGCTAGGTTTTCTAAAACATCTTCTTTAGATAATGGTTGATCTAATAATTCCAATATATCATTTAAATATTTATTTATATTTTCTATGTTCTTTTCAGCTAATTGAGTTATTTCTAACTTTTCATAAGTTTTATCACTATGTCCTATTACAAAATAATCTGCATCTATCTCTTTTATAAAGTTTAAGGTATTTAAGCTTTCCTCTATATCATATAAGTATGGTAGGGAATATTTATCTATTGTGGTATCACTAAAGAGTGAGTCACCTAAGAAACATACCTTTTCAGGAGTAATAATTCCAATTTGTTCTATCGAATGCCCTTTAAGAGAAATTACTTCAAGCTTCTCATCATTTATTTTGGTTGTTCCATATTCAAGTAAAAAGTCTATAGATAAAGATTTATTACTTTTATCTAAACCTTTAAAAGGATTTCCAGTGGAAAGTATGGAAGCGTGAAGTTCCTGGTTCTCCATAAATAGTTTTTCTTTTAAAGAAGAATAAACTAGGCATCCAGGATAATTATTTTGAAAATATGTATTCCCACCACAATGATCCAAATGGCTGTGGGTGTTTATTATATATTTAGGATGAAGGCCATTTTGTACTAGTATCTCATCCACTTTTTTTGTAGAAGAATTATTCATGCCTGTATCTACTAAAAGACAGTTTTTATTTTTAAATACGTAAACTCCAATATTAGTAGGGGCATTTATGTAATAAGTGTTACCCTTAATCTTACTAAGTTCCATAGTTCTCAGCTCCTTACATGATGTATAAAAATTTCTAATTATAATGTTATATCTAATATATCATTTATGTATTGATATGTAAATTTGCAGTATTTAAAATGCATAGTAACTTTATAAAATCTATAATGAAATTAGTCATATAAACTTCATTATAGAATATATTTATTGTATAACTAGAAATTTAAAATTGGTGAAAGAAATAGTAATGTTCAATCTTGAAAAATATTACATTAATTCTTGAAGTTGTAATTGAAATAAGTTATTATATAAATATAAACATATAAAAGTTAAATAATTAAAAAGATATGTTTTACTGCTTAGTTTATTTGATGCCTAAAGCATTTGCCGTAAACGAAGTCCAGTAGATGATTTATTCATTTACTGGACTTTTTATATTGTTAAACACCTAAATAATAAATAAATGCATTTAATTTAAAATGCATTTATTTAAATAATATAACTAAGGGGGTATTTATATGTTATTTGGAATTTCACCTTTGTTTGCGCTTATACCACTAATACTTTATATAGTGCTGGCTTTTAAGGACATTAATCCAATCCTAAATGTATTACTATGTGTTATTATTACAGGTATTCTAACAAATAAACCTTTATTAGGTATGGGTGCAGTGATTGGAGAATCATTAGGATCCTTCCTTGGATTAATAGGGTTTATAATTATGTTAGGCTCTGCGCTAGGGGCAATCTTGAAAAAGACAGGTGTTGCTGAAAACTTAGTAAGAACAGTTATGAGAAAGATAGGAATAAATACAGAAAAAAGAGCTATATTAGCATCTATGATTGCTTCTATGGTGTTAACTGCTTTACTTGGAACTTTGGCAGGAGCAAATGCAATTATAGCACCAATAGTAATACCATTAGTAGCAGTTATTGGAATTACCCCATCTTCTTTATCAGCAGTGCTTATGGGAGCAGGACTAACAGGAATGTTTATAGGACCTTTTTCACCACAAGTTGTTACTATAATGGGACTAACTAGGCTAAGCTATGTAGAGTACTTAATATCTGCTGGATTGCCTGTAACAGTAGTATGCTTAATAGTAACTTATATCATGGCTAATAAAATTCAGAAGGATACAAAGGGCATATATGTTTATGAAAGTACTGAGAATATTGATATTAACGAAAAGGCAGGAGAAAACGCTAAGCGAGCTACCTATGGTTTTTTAATCACATTAACTCTTTTAATAGTTTATGGTATTTATGTAAAAAGTGGAGCTTCCTATGCCATAGTTGTAATGTTTACTACAGCAGTTATAACAGGAGTTACAGGAAAGTTAAGCTTAAATGAAATATTTGATACGTTAGTTGAAGGGGCATCGCGTATGATGTGGCTGTTTATAATGTTTATATTATTTAATCCTTTCATAACTTTCATAGAAGAATCAGGAGCTTTTAAATCATTAGTAACCTTGCTAGAACCATTATTAGGCTCAGGAAATAAGATAGTTTTTTCCTTAGTTTCTACTTTAACTGGAATTTTTGGAATAGGAGGAGCCGCTGTAGCTCAATCGGTAGTAATGGACAAGATGTTCAATGGATTTGTACAAGATTTAGGAATGTCAACTGGCTTGTGGGCAATGATTTTACTAGTTGGTTCTCAAATAACTTCCTTTGCATATCCAGAGGCAGATATGTTAGGACAAATGGGACTTGCTAGATCAAAAGACTTGAAGAATATGGTTAAGTTTGGGGTTATTGTTGTTATAGCTAATGTTTTACTTATATTTATAAGAGCTTTCTTTGGTTAAGGAGGAAAATATAATGGAGTTAAAGAATAACATTGAAAATATAATTAGCAATTCTAATGGAAATATAGCAGTTGCGTTAAGGATGATGAATGATAAATCTACAATAATGATAAATGAAAATATGATATTTCCTTCTGCTAGTACTATTAAGCTAGTAATAATGTCAACCCTTATGAGAGAAGTAAAAGAAGGTAGAATGTCACTAAATGATAGAATCAAGCTGCTAAATTGTTCAAAGTGTGGAGGGGATGGAATATTAAAGGAATTAGAAGAAGGACATTCATTTACTTTAAAGGAAATTGTAACCTTAATGATTATACTAAGTGATAATACAGCAACCAATATATTAATTGATATGTTGGGAATGAAAAAAGTAAATGAAGAAGCAGAAAGATTAAAACTATATAATACTCAATTAAGAAGAAAGATGATGGATTCAGTTGCAGCAAAAATGGGAAGAGAAAATGTAACAACAGCTAAAGACTTATGTAGTATACTGGAAAGTATTTATGAAAGAAAATTAGTAAGTGAAGAATATAGTGAAATAATGCTCGATACATTAAAAAGGCAGCAAGTTGGAGGAAGATTAAATTTATATTTACCGGAAGATTTAGTAATTGCTCATAAAACAGGTGATTTAGACAAACTAGAACATGACGTAGGAATAGTATTTCATCCAAAGGATAATTATATAATTTGTGTATTAACTAAGAAGGTAGATACAAACAAGGAAGGAAGAGAAATTATAGGAAAGATATCACATGAGGTTTATAAAAGTATAGAAGGAATTTAATAAGCTGATAGGTTCATAGTGTTTGTTTAAAATATTCAATTAATTCTTGAAATTACAATCAAGATAGATTATAATAAAAATATAAACACTGATACACAAATAATTAAATTAAATATATTTTACTGCTTAGTTTATTTAGGTGCCTAAAGCATTTGTCGTAGACGAAGTCCAGTAGATGAGTTACTCATTTACTGGACTTTTTATATTTAAAATATCTAAATAATAAGTTTAAAAAGTTAGGAAGTGATAATTTTGACACAATTAGATAAAAAAATAGAAGAAATGAAGGATGAAATCGTAAGAGAAGTACAAAATGTAGTAAAAATTAAAAGTGTAGAGGAAAATCCCCAAGATGGAATGCCATTTGGAGAAGGAGTATATAAGGCGTTGAATTATACTTTAAAACTAGCTAGTGATATGGGACTTAAAACTAAAAATATGGACAACTTTGTTGGATATGCAGAATACGGTGAAGGTGAAGAAATGATAGCAGTGCTTGGACACTTAGATGTAGTACCTGAAGGTGACGGTTGGAAATATCCACCGTATGCAGCGGAAATTCATGATGACAAAATTTATGGAAGAGGTACTATTGATAATAAAGGGCCACTTATAGGAGCACTATATGCGTTAAGAGCCTTAAATGAGCTAAGACTTCCAATAAGTAAGAGAATAAGAATAATATTTGGTACTAATGAGGAGACGGGAAGTAATTGCATTAAGTATTACCTAGATAAAGGGGAAGAAATACCAGTAGCAGGATTTACTCCAGATGCAGAGTACCCTATAATAAATGGAGAAAAAGGGATTATAACTTGTAAATACGAAAGAGATATATGTACAGACGGAGATGTAAAAATAGAATGTATAAAGGGTGGCATTGCACCAAATGTAGTTCCGGATTATGCAGAAGTGGTTATAAGTGCTCCTAAAGATAAATTAGAATGTATTAAGAAACAAGTATTAGGCAAAGATGGCTTTGAAGTTGAAGTTAAAGATGGAGAGGATTTAAAAATTAAATCTTATGGGGTATCAGCTCATGGAAGTACCCCAGAAAAGGGTAAAAATGCAATTTCAAATTTATTAATTCTATTAGAAGAATTTGATATAGATGGGGATATGGGAGAGGTTATAAGGTTTATAAATAAATATATAAATACAGAAGTAAATGGACAGTCACTAGGTGTTTATATGGAAGATGATATATCAGGAAAGTTTATATTGAATTTAGGAACAATACAGGGCAATAATAACAAAATAAGTTTTGAGTTAAATATGAGATATCCTGTCACGAAGGATTACGAAGATTTCAAACATATATTAGATGGAAAATTCAAAGAAGGTAATTTAAGACAGGTGTATTTGAGACATAAAAAGAGCTTATATGTTTCTCCGGAAACAAACTTTATAAAAAAGCTTCAAAAGGTATATGAAGCAAAGACAGGAGATGTAGCAAATCTTATATCTATAGGAGGAGGAACTTATGCTAAAGCCATGCCAAATGTAGTAGCCTTTGGTCCAATATTTAAGGGGCAGGAAATGGTAGAGCATAAGCCTAATGAATATATTGAGATAAGTCATTTAATAAAAAACACAGAAATAATGGCAGAGGCTATGTACGAATTAGCGAAGTAATAAAATTAAATTAAAATATCGACAATGTTAACAAAAAAGGAGGAGTACCTATGATAACGAAAGGTTTTACTTATGTAGCATTTTTGCTTTTCTTTGCAAGTTTGCTAGTGCTAGCAGAAAAGAAATCAAAATCTAAATTTTTTAACTATGTTCCAGCTATTGTTCTTTTATATTTTACAGCTATGCTTCTATCAACATTTGGAGTGTGGCAAAATAACAAAGAAATAACAGCAGTATATAAGGGATTAAAAGATAATCTTTTACCTGCCATGATATTCTTAATGCTTTTAAGATGTGATCTTAGAAAGATATTTAAACTAGGACCAAAGATGTTAATTGGATTTTTTTCAGCAAGTATAAGTATTATGCTTGGATTTGTAGTAACTTATGGATTGTTTAAAGGATTTTATGAGGGGGATACATGGAAGGCATTTGCAGCTCTATGTGGAAGCTGGCTTGGTGGAACTGGTAACATGGTAGCAGTACAAGGAGCCTTAAATGTATCAGATGCAAAACTTGGATATACACTGCTTATGGATTCTATAAATTATTCTATATGGGTTATGTTCTTATTATGGCTAGTATCATTTTCACCTAAATTTAATAAGTGGACAAAGTCTAATACAAAACTTATAGATGAAATAGGAGAAAAATTAAGCAAAGATAGTGAAAATATGAGAAAGGAAATAGAATTTTCAGATATTATAATTTTACTTGGATTAAGCTTATTTGTTTCTGCAATATCTCAGTATATAGGTGGAATGCTTCCACAATCAGTATTTTTCCAGGGAACTACATGGACAGTGCTTATAGCAACCTTAATTGGAGTAGTATGTGCTATGACTCCTATCGCTAAGATACCAGGATCTTCACATCTTTCAAATCTTATGTTATATACAATAGTTGCATTAATAGCTTCCAGGGCAAACTTCTTAGAACTTACTCAAGCGCCTATATATATAATTTCAGGATTTGTGATTCTAGGTATACATGCAATAGTTTTAACAATTTCTGCAAAGATATTTAAGCTAGATTTATTTACATGCGGAGTTGCAAGTTTAGCCAATATTGGAGGAGTGGCATCTGCACCAATACTTGCAGCAGCTTATAGTGAAGCATTGGTTCCTATAGGGGTTCTAATGGCACTTATGGGATATATAGTAGGTACAGGTGGAGGACTTATAGTAGGAAAGATACTTTCTATAATGTAATTTATAAATCATGGGGGGAATATAATAACTATGAGAAAACTTAAATTAAGGAGTATTTTAGTTTTGGCGTGTACTGCTCTTATTTCCACTAATGTTTATGCGGCTGGAGAAAATTATGTTCAATATCAGACTAATGTACCTAAAGTTAGCGATGAGATGATGAAAGCTGACTTTTGGATAAACAATACTGAAGATCCAGATAAAATTATCATGGATAGTAAATCTATAGAAAAATATAATAAAGTAATTGAAGAAAAAGAGTCAGCAATTGTGGATCTTGAAAAATATAATGAATCATTTAAAAAGGATGAATTAAGAGAACTAATATTAAACATCAGCTCACCTGCATCTACACCTAGGTATGATTCAGAGGGTAAGCAAGCTACAGAAGTTTATTATAATAAGCTAAAAGAAAATTTAAATCTAAATGCATTACAAGAGGTTAATAAGGTCAAATATGGTATTACAGTAAAAAGAACGATTATGAAGACTTATCCAACATACGATGTATTATTTAAAGAAGGAGATAATTATGAGTTTGATAGATTAATGGAAACAGCTGTTTATCCTCTGGAACCATTAGTGATATTAAGCTATAGTAAGGATAATAAATGGATTTTTGCACAAATGTATAATTACTTAGCTTGGATACCTGCAGAAGATGTAGCTATAACCACCAAGGAAGAATTATTTGACTATATTAACACAAAGGATTTTATAGTAACTACAGGTAAGAGAGTATTTACTGTTAATAATCCATTGAATTCACAGATTTCTGAATTAAAGTTCGATATGGGAGTAAGAATTCCACTTGCTACTCAGGATGAAATTGGAGACGATATTTATGGACAAAATCCTACAGGGAATTATGTAGTTAAACTTCCTACAAGAGATAAAAATGGTATGATGTCATTAAAACTTGCTTTAATGTCTAAGTCAGAGGATGTAAATGTGGGATATATATATTATACAAAGAGAAATATATTAAACCAAGCTTTTAAACTATTAGGTGAGAGATATGGCTGGGGTGGAATGTTTAATGGAAGAGATTGTTCTGCTTTTATAATGGACATATATAGAACTATGGGATTTAAGTTACCTAGAAATACAGGAGAACAAGCTGAAATAGCTATGGCAAATGATTACAATATGCCAAAGGAAATGAAGTTAGATGAAAGACAAAGGTTATTTGATGGTATGAACACCGGAGCTGCATTATACATGCCAGGTCATGCCATGTTATACCTTGGTAAATACAATGGAGAGCACTATATGATTCACGATTTTTCAGGATTTTATAATAAAGATGAAAATGGAAAATATAAATATTACAGATCACGTCAAATTATGGTTACACCTGTAACTATAGTCTCAAGTGAAGATGGAAAAACTTATTTGGAGGAAATGACCATTGGAAAAGAGTTCATATTAGACAAGAAATAAATATTATTTTATAATATTTATTGGGGTGATTTTAATGTATAATTCTAATACGGTATATGTGGTTGGGAATTCAAAGACAAATACTGAAAATGCAATAACAACTATGTACAATTCATTTTATATTGGTTTTGTAGTAGATATAACTACAGATAAAGTAGTAGATTTAAGTTGTTCTTCTACTATAAGAACAACAGATGAATTTGTCCAAAGTCTTTTAATAGGTAAAATGTTAAATGACTATGATGAGAAGGTGGAGAGTGAAGTGAAAAGAAGGTATCATGGTTCTTCACAAAGAGCAATTTTAGTAGCATATAAAGATGGTATAAAAAAATATAGTGAAATAAAACAAAAATATTTTTAAAATTACTGCTTTGTTTAATAAGATATAGTTATTTACTACTGTATCTACCTAAATGAAATCCAGTAAAAGCAAGTTTTGTTACTTTGCTTTTGCTGGATTTTCACATTTAACTTAATTTTAGGAGGAATAAACTATGAAAATAACAGATATAAGAATAGGATTAATTTCAGTACCATTAAAAACACCTTTTAAAACTGCTTTAAGAACAGTAAATAGCGTAGAGGATGTTATAGTTGAGATATATACAGACACAGGCAATATAGGATTTGGAGAAGCACCTCCTACTGGAGTAATAACAGGGGACACCACTGGTGCGATAATTGGTGCAATTAAAGATCATATTAGTAAAACAATTATTGGAATGGATATAGAAAACTTTGAAGAAATAATGTTAATACTAGATAAATGTGTAGTCAAAAATACTAGTGCTAAAGCAGCTGTAGATATAGCTTTATATGATTTATATGGACAACTGTATAAGGCTCCATTATATAAACTTCTAGGTGGATATAGGAAAGAAATTGTTACTGATATAACTATAAGCGTAAATGAACCTGAGGAAATGGTTAAGGATAGCCTAGATGCAATTAAAAGAGGATATGAAACACTTAAGATTAAGGTTGGGAAAGATTCTATAAAAGATATAGAAAGAATGAAAGCTATAAGAAAAGCTATAGGATATGATGTTAAACTTAGAATTGATGCAAATCAAGGATGGAAACCTAAGGAAGCAGTTAAAGTTTTAAGGCAAATGGAGGATGCAGGACTTAATATAGAATTTGTAGAGCAACCTGTAGCTGCACATGATATAGAAGGACTTAAATTTGTAACAGATAATATTTCAATGCCAGTACTTGCAGATGAAAGTGTGTTTTCGCCAGAAGATGCATTAAAAATACTTCAAACAAGAGCTGCAGATTTTGTGAATATAAAACTTATGAAAACAGGAGGACTTCATAATGCACTTAAGATATGTTCTATGGCAGAGATATATGGAGTTGAATGTATGATAGGATGTATGCTTGAGGCAAAAGTAAGCGTTACTGCAGCAGTGCATTTAGCAGCAGCAAAAAGTATCATAACAAAAATAGACTTAGATGGACCTGTACTTTGCAGCGAAGATCCAGTAGATGGTGGCGCAATTTTCAATGAATCTATTATAACACTAGAAAACACTCCAGGCTTAGGAATAAAGAGAATACAAGGGTTAAAGTATATTTAGCTCTTTTATACACATAATACTAAGGCATAGGCACATAAAGGTGTCTATGTCTTCTGTGCTTTGTAGAAAAAATATTAAATAATTATTTTATTGCACTATATGAATGCGATAACTTTAATAAATTATGAAAGACTTACAAGGTTTGCGAAATTTCATAATTTTGTTATAAATATTATGGTATAATAAAGGTTAATAAAATAAGTAAAAGTTTGGGGGTATATTTTTATGAAAGTTATAAAACGTGATGGAAGAATTGAAGAATTTGTGATTGATAAAATAAGAACTTCACTAGCTAGAACTTCTGATGAAGCTAAAAATCCATTAACAGATGGCGACTTAAAGGTTATTGAAGAAAGAATAATGAGAGACTTAATGGCACTTAAAAAAGATAAAATAGAGTCACGCCAAATAAGAGATGTTATACTAGAAAAACTTAATTATTGTGGATTTAGTGGAATAGCTAGGAAATACGAGTCGAGAAAATAAAATGCTTTAAAGAGAAAAATAAGGACATTGCTTTTGTATAATTTTGCATAATTGAATCCCTACCAAGAGAGTTTATCACAGACAAGTTTTACTGGAGGAAAATACTATGGAGTTAAACAAAAAAATTGATGAATTGAAGGAAGAACTTATAAAATCTACTCAAGAAATTATAAGAATAAAAAGCGTTGAGGATGAGCCGAAAAATGGAATGCCTTTTGGAGAAGGAGTAAATAGAGCACTTGAATATGCCCTAAAGATATCTAAAAAATTAGGCTTCAAAACTAAAAACTTAGATGGATATGTAGGATATGCCGAGTATGGAGAAGGAGAAGATTATGTTGCAGTACTTGGGCATTTAGATGTGGTTCCAGAAGGAGACGGATGGATATATCCGCCGTATGCTGCAGAAATTCATGATGATAAGATGTATGGAAGGGGAACTTTAGATGATAAGGGACCTATACTGGCAGCGCTTTATGGACTTAAGGCAATTAAGGATTTAAACTTACCTATTTCTAAAAGGGTGAGAATAATATTCGGAACAAATGAAGAAACAGGATCAAAGGAAATGCATCATTATACAGAAAGAGAAAGTATGCCAGTGTCAGGCTTTACTCCAGATGCTATGTATCCTTTAATACATGCAGAAAAGGGATTAATGAGCTTTAATTTAGTTAAGGACATAAATGCGTGTGGGAATGAAGAAATAAGGATAAATTATATTAGGGGTGGGCATAGAGTAAATATGGTTCCAGATTACTGTGAGGCTGGAATATGGTCAAGGGAAAAAGATGTTATAATACATGCATTAGAAAAATTCAAGGTAAAAAATGATTTTAATATAACTGCTCATATAAAAAGTGATATGGTAGTTATTAAATCAGTAGGAGTTTCAGCTCATGGAAGCACTCCGGAAAATGGAATAAACGCAATAATGCAGTTGTTTAAGTTTTTAGAAACACTTGCATTTGAAAATACAGAATTATATGAGTTTGTTAAATTTATGAATAAATACGTGGGTTTTGAAGTAAATGGAGAATCCTTTGGGGTTTATTTGCAAGATGAGGTGTCAGGGTCTCTTTCTTTTAATATTGGAACAGTGAACTTCCAAGATGAAAAAATATCTATGGGACTTAATTTAAGATATCCTGTAACAAAAACCTTGGATGATGTATTAACTGGACTTAATAAGACTATAAATAAAATAGGGATAAAAGTGGAGAATATGGATCACCAAGCTCCGTTATACTTCTCTAAAGACCATCCGCTAATTAAAAAACTTTTAAGTGTGTACGAAGAAGTAACAGGAGATAGCGGAGAAGCTTTTGCTATAGGTGGAGGAACCTATGCAAAAGAAATGAAAAATATAGTAGCCTTTGGACCAATATTTCCTGGGAAACCTGACTTAGATCACCAAGCTAATGAGTATATTGAAATAGAGGACTTAGTGATGAATGCAAAAATATATGCAAAAGCTATATATGAATTAGCAAAATAAAATGATATTACGACGTTTTTAATGTTGAACGGGGCGTATGAAATTTGCATTTAGGAAAGCGTTCGCTACACAAAAAAACTCTAATATTTCTTCCTTTTAAGGGGCCTAAGCCTTCTAAACTCGCCTACAGCTCAAACAGTAGAAGGCTCTATACGGCGCCTTAAAATCAGAAATAAAGAGCTTTTAATTGCTTACTCAATGCTTTCTACAATGCAAATCCCATACTTGTGTTCAACATTAAAAATATCGTTCAGGCTTACTAACTGAAAGAAGGAATTTCGTTTTGACGAAATTCCCTTAAATTGGCGCTTGCCAAAGGGATGATAAGCCAGCAGACCGATAGGTCGTAAGATATTAAGCATTCTATTTTTTATCAGAAATCTTTTATTGTACTACCTTATCTTTAACTTGTAAATTTTTTATTTATTTAGTGTAAGTTCTTGTAACGTTAAGGACTCCCGTCCTAAAATATTTTAGGAATTCAGTTAGCTGAATTTCTTCCTTCAGCAGTTCACATAAAGAACATTAAAAACCGTCGCAATATTTCTAAAAGGTAAACTATATATACTAAAATATGGGATGTTATGCTATAATTTAATTGTAAGAAAATTAATTAATCTTAAGGGGGAAGCTTAAATTGTTAGCATCAGTTCCATTGATTTATAAGGTTATATTTTTAGGAGCTGCTGGATTTTTATCAGCATTTGTAGATGCTATAGCAGGTGGTGGAGGTCTTATAAGTGTACCTGCATACATGGTTGTAGGATTTCAAACTCACTTTACATTAGGGACAAATAAATTTTCATCTACTTGTGGTACATTAGTTAGCACATGGAATTTCGCAAAATCAGGTAAGGTAGATAAGAGTATATTAAAGATACTTCTTCCATTTACATTTTTAGGAGCAGCAGCAGGGGTTACCACAGTATTGCTTATTGATTCATCAGTTTTAAAACCAATAATACTCATACTTTTGATGAGTGTAGGTGTATATAGTTTTTTTTCAAAATCTATGGGACAAGAAGATAAGTTTGAAGGTACTACTAAGAAAACGTTAATAATAGGAAGTATATTTGCATTCTTTATGGGATTTTATGATGGATTTTTTGGACCAGGAGTTGGTTCTTTTATAATATTTGGCCTTATAAAAATATACGGTTTTGATTTTGTAAGAGCCAGTGGAAATGCAAAAGCCATGAATTTTACAAGTAACTTAACAGCACTTCTTTTATTCGCAATCAACGGAAAGATATGGTATCTAATGGGCATACCGATGTCACTTTGTATGATGCTTGGTGCAAGAGTTGGTACAAAATTTGCATTAAAGAAAGGTGCAAAAGTTATTAAGCCTATATTTGTAACTATGTCATTGGGCGTAGCGTTAAAAATGCTTTATGAAGTAGTAAGACCACTAATCTAGTTAACGATGAATAACTATAGCTGGAGAATAGAGATTGGGGGGACTAGTGACTAAAAGAAATTGGCGACTATCGTTTAGCCGCCAATTTCTTTTAAAAGGTTGTGTTTTAATATCAAGTCGGAATATTCTAATTGATTTAAAACAGAGTCTTTTTTATTTTTAATTTCGGGTGTTTCAGGTATTACGGATGAAGATTTTATATCATAGTAGGTATTTTGCTGAGACAAGTAAAATATATTACCATCCGTAAAGGAGCCATTTCTAAATATAGTAAGTCCTTCTTTAGTGTTAAAAAGGTCTTTTCCCATAATGCAACTGGCTTTCACCCCAAGTATATTTGCTAGGGTTGGATACAAGTCAATCTGACCTCCATACATATTATAAGTACCCTTATACATATCATTAGGAAAGTGAATGAACATAGGTACTTTTTGGATTTCGGCCCATTTTAAATCAGTAAATTTATCTATATTTAAAAAGCTTGCTAATTCATTTTCATTAGTTTTTGTAATTGCATGATGATCACCATAAAGTGTTATAATACTATTTTTTAGTGTACCTTCTTTATCTAACTTATCTAAAAACATTCCCAGTTCTTTATCTGTATAGTGGATTGCCTTAAGATAATCTCCCAGAAGTGTGTTTTCATAAGGTGCTACATTAAACTCATCGTATTTTTTTGTATCATCATAGGGATAATGGCTACTTAATGTAATTAAAAGAGCATAATAAGGCTCCTTTAAAGCTTTCATCTTTTTTAAGCTCTGATTAAAAAAAGATTTATCACTCAGACCAAGTCCTATATTTTCATCTATTGTATAGCTTTTTTCTCCATAAAAGTCATCGAATCCATATTTAGGATATATAACGTTCCTGTTCCAAAAGCTTTCTCTAAAACCATGAAATGCAGTAGCAGAATATCCATTATCTTTTAATAATTTAGGAAGCCCTTTAAACTCATTATTATAGTAAATAGATGTAACGGCACCAGAGTCTGCAGGATATAGGGAGTTAATTGACAAAAATTCTGCATCAGAAGTTCCACCAGAGGCTGTTTGATAGAAGTAATTATTAAAATAAGCACTTTTATTTATCCATTTATTTAAGTTTGGTGTAATTTCTTTGCCATTTATAGAAGTATTTATTACAAAAGCTTGTAGTGCTTCTACTTGAATTACAATTAGATTTTTACCTTTACCAACTCCCTTTAAATTTGAGGAAGTATTTAGGGTTTTGTTTTGTAAAAATCTTTTAATTTCTTCCTCTTTTTCAGGGGATAAGGGGGTTCTTTTGGCAATAGTGTTATTTAGTGAATTAAAAACATCTAAAAAATGATAATTTAAGTTTCCAAGATTTTTAGCTACATAAATTCTATTATACATAGTACTTATAAGTTTAGGTTGATTCAATGAAAGTCTATATATTTTCCATGCATCAATTCCTAAAGCAACTAAAAGTACAAGTGCAAATGAAATAATCCTATATTTTAAAGATGATGTAGTCAAATTTTTGTATTTGTATTTATTTATTTTAGGCACAATAAGAACTATATCTAATAAGAACAATAAATCGGTAATTTTAAATAAGTTTGCTACACTAGATTTTACGTCGCTTAGTAGTTGAAGACCATTTAATATAACTGAAACAGATATTACATCCTTGAAATATCTAAAGTAGTTTAAATCAGCTATTATAAATAATGACATAAATATATTTAATATAAAAAGAAAGTTAGCTCGTTGTTTATCTTTAAAAAGTAAAGCTATAGAAGATATAATCATTACAGATGCAAACACTGCAAGAAAGATATTCTTATAAGTAAAATATTGAGTTTCAATTTGTCTGCCATAAATTAATATTTTTAATGTAAGAATAAATATAAAGAAAATCACATCCATATATTTCAAAAGTTTATTTTTTAAAATTAACATCTTTCAAAGCCCCTTTAAAATGTAATTTGTCTATGTAATAAAATTAGAATATTTTACAAATCATGCAAGTTTAATATTATATATAATAATATCACAAACTAAAGTAAAAGTTCTATTATTAAGAATAATTTTTGCAAGTATGGATTCATAGATTATTATAATACAATAAAATATGAGATATCTCAATAAATTACCATGAACTGATTTATGACAAAATCATATAAATGAACAATATATTAAAACAGCTATTATTTTAAATAATTGTATAGCCATGTATTTACAATAATAAAATACTGGTGCATAATTATATAGTAAAATATAATGAATAGAATTGAGAAGCAACAAAATATCTCAATTTATTTAATATGTGATAATTTATAATCAAATCAAAGATCTCTATAAATTACGCAATTAACAGATTGGAGGATTAATTATGGAAAGTGGAACAGAAAATAATAATGTAGAAGAGGTTAAGGATACAGGTAATATAAAATTTAGTAATTTAATTTCAGCTTCAATTACAGATACAGCTATAATGCTTATAATATCAGGAGTACTTTTCTTTGTTTTACAAGTTATTTTAAGGGTGGCAGGATATAATATATTAAAGCCATACATAGGAACATTTGTCTTAATAATATTTGTTATAGTAAGTATACTTTATTCACCTATAATTAGAACAAAGAAAGCTGCAACAATAGGAGAAAAGGGTTCAAAACTAGAAGTAATAAAAAAAGAAACAGTATAAAGGTTTATGTAGGAATTTAGAGCAATAGCAGAAATGGAGAGATAAAATAAGATGAGAAAAGGTAAGGAATATGAATTTTTAATAGAGGATATAGAATTTCCAGCTACAGGGGTAGCTTATGCAGATGGACTAAAGGTATATATAAAAAATTCCCTACCAGGTCAAAAGGTTTTGGCTAGATTAAGTAAAAAAAGAAGAGAATATGCAGAAGCAAAAGTTATAAAAATTTTAGAAGATGTGGCATTTAAAAGAGAAGCATTATGCCCTATATTTAAAGGTTGTGGTGGATGTAGTTCTCAAGACGTGCCTTATGATATTCAATTAAACTTAAAAGAAAAGCAAGTATTAAGACTTTTCGAAGAAGCAAATTTATCAGGATTTGAATATTTAGGTATAGAAGGCAGCCCTAAAGAAGAAGAGTATAGAAATAAAATGGAGTTCACCTTTGGAGACATGGAAAAGGGCGGAGAACTTACATTAGGAATGCATGCTAAAGGAAGAAGCTTTGGAATAATAACTGCAGATTATTGTAAGATAGTAGATGAGGATTATAGAAATATACTTTCTACTGTTTTAGCTTACTTTAGGGAGCAGGGATTTCCTCATTATAGAATAATGAGTCATGAAGGATATTTAAGAAATTTGGTTATAAGAAAAGCTGATAATACAGGAGAAATACTTATAAACATAGTTACAACTTCTCAAGTAGAATTTAACTTTGCTGAAATAACTGAACTTCTTAAAAACTTAAGTTATAAGGGCACTTTAGTAGGAATATTACATACCATAAATGATTCATTATCTGATACAGTTCAAGCAGATAAGATAGAATTGCTTTATGGAAGAGACTATATTATAGAAGAAATTTTAGGACTTAAATTTAAAATAACACCATTTTCATTTTTTCAAACAAACTCTAAGGGAGCAGAGAAACTTTATAGTATAGTGAAGGAGTTCTTGGGAGATTCAAAATCTAAAAGAGTATTTGATCTTTACTGTGGAACAGGAACTATAGGGCAAATAGTAGCTCCAGATGCCGAAAAGGTAATAGGAATCGAACTTATTGAAGAGGCAGTAAAATCTGCTAATGAAAATGCAAAACTTAATAACTTAAGTAACTGCAAATTTATAGCAGGAGATGTTGCTAAAATTATAAAAACTATAGATGAAAAGCCAGATGTTATAATCTTAGACCCACCAAGACCAGGAGTGCATCCAGTAGCATTAGAATATGTGGTGGATTTTAACGCACCAGATATAATATATGTGTCTTGTAACCCTAAAACTTTAGTTACGGATTTAAAGTATTTAACTGAGCAAGGATATAAAATAGAAAAGGTAAAAGTAAAAGATATGTTTCCTCATACACCGCATGTTGAGACAGTTGTTAAACTTACAAAAATGAGTGACAGCAGTACGGCAAATGGTGAGTGGGAAGAGTTAAAGTTCTAGACTTATAAAAATATGTATTTGTAAATTATGACAAATGAAGGGTGAGTTTCACCCTTCATTTTTTATTCTCTAATCCATGAAAAAACATATTCCATATGCTCAGGCAGCTCTAACTCAGGTTGACATGCTGTATGAAAATGACCTTTAATACCTTTTTCTTTAACCGAAAAATCAAAGTGTGCTGCGGCAATCCCCATATCTACCCTTTGGATATCGTATGAAAAAAAGTCGCTATACCCTGGTTCTTTATATTCATAAAAATGGCACATATCATCTTTAAGAAGAATTCTCCAGGGCTGTTTGTTTGATGCTGATGGTCCTAATCGAACTATTTCCAATGGAAGGGCAAGATCACCAGCTTCTTCTTTAGTAAGAGGTGATTGAAAATCATTTTTATAAAATAATTCATTCCATTCTTTACGATGATCTGCTTGAATCATTTTTCTCATTTCTATTTCTTTTTCATGCTTATTGGCAGTTGCATATCCATATGGTGTTATGATTGGGAAAACTTCTCCTTCTTTAATCTTCATAGCGGCAGCAAAGCCTTCGCGGTCGAATGTTCCTCCTAACCAGCAAGTTCCAAGGCCAAGATGTGCTAAGTAAAGAATTACTGCTTCAAATTCATATCCCAATGCTTCTAATGCCATTGGTTCTAATTTAATAGTTGTTCCGATATATTGACTTGCGCCTTTAATAACGCCGTAGGTTCCAAGTTTTTCTTTATCTTTTATGTCATTGTTATCAAGATAATGAAACTTGACTTTATTACCCAATGGATTATCCAAAGAATCAATAAAAGATTCAATTGCTTTTCTTTTATCCGATTCAATCTCTCGTTCCTGATAGTTTCTTACACTGTATCTTTTTTTTACTGCTTCTTCGATTGAAAAATCAATATTCATTTATAGTTCTCCTTCTAATAATATATTTGATTTTGTTAAATTATATTTTAAACAATCGGTACTATATTGTCAATCAAAATAATGCTATTTTTTCATATATCAATTACTTAAAATGATAAATAATCTAGTACTAAATTGCTACTAGATTTCAAAATTTACACTTGACTGTGACGTAAGGTAATAGCATATTATGTATATAGATAAGGTTGATAGAGCCGCTAGATATAAAGAACTTAATAAATGGGAAATCTAACGAAAGGGAGTGACATATATGAAGAATACACTGATTGTTTATTATTCACTTTTCAAAAACACAAAGAATTTAGCATTAGAAATAGAAAAACAGACTGGTGGTACTATAAGAGAATTAATTCCTGATAAGAATTATTCCTTTGATTATAATACGGCTGCTAAAGAAGTAAGAAATGAAATTTCTCGAGGATTTTGCCCTAAGCTAATATCTGGAAATGAATCAATAGAGGATTATCAAACAATATTTATAGGTTCACCTAACTGGTTTAAAACATTAGCCCCACCAATTATGAGTTTTCTTAGACAACATAATTTTACAGGTAAAACAATAATTCCTTTTTGCACTCATGGAGGCGGTGGATTTGGTGAAATTGAAAATGACATAGCTAAAGAATGCTTAAAATCAATAATTCTACCTGGTATTGCTGTAAACGGTGCTGATGTATCAGAAGAAGTTGCAAATTGGCTTGCGGCAATTCGACATGAATTATAATAAGTTCTAATTTATCAAAGGAGTTTGGAATGAAAATTAATTAAATCCAGTAGGAAAGTTTATTATTGTTTGCTACTGGATTTGGTTTGTTAAAAAGCTTTAAAATAAATACAGAGAAATTTTACGCTTATGGTTTAGAGTTGCGGGTTAAATATATTTATATTTTTTGAAATATAACTGGACGCCCTAACTTCCCCAGGCGGATTGGCTGTGTGCTATATTTATAATTATGATTATCCCAAAGACTTGCAGTTGAAATCTGACTACTATCATAAGTTTTAAAGAAATATTCACAAGTATTTGTATTAATAAAAGCTGTATATTTCGTATAATCATAAGTATTTCGGTCTGTTATAACAACTCCCTTTGGAATGGAAACGCCCTCCATAATATGAAAGCAGGCTATCACTGCCTCTACCCTGTCTTTAGGCATTTCAATATGTGTTTTTTGATATGCCGTTTTTACAAATCGTTCTGGTGATGTATAGCCCCCAGGCAATAACATGGTTCCTCCAGCTTGACCAAATGGCTTTAACTGAACTTTTCCCCAGTATGCTTCACTAGTCTGCTTTGAAGAAACATCCATATAATTTCTTAAATTAGTCATGTGCCAACTGAAATCAGGACTGTTAGCCATAACACCTATGGGATTTTCAAATAATTTCATACCTTTTCCTGTTTGCTCAATAACAACACATTTTCCTCTTTTATCTGTGGCAATCCAATGCAATGGTGCAACTGTTTGTGTTATTGGATCTGGCATGCCAACGAGAGATATTTGCTGAAGTATTTCTTCCAATTCATCTATAGATCCGCATCTTCCCAAAATATAATGGAGAAAATCTAAAGCTGCAACAGGTTCTTTTTTTGTATTCTTCGCAGGTATATTGTATTTTGCATAACCGGCAAAATATAATGCCGCTGCTGCAAATCCCTTTTCATTTACTCCGTCAAAAAAACCAAGTATTCCATCAGCCTCTTGCCCTATTCCTATAAAACTATAGTAATCACAAAATTTATGCATGTTTAAAACATTATTCCATACATAATTTTTCGGTACCACATAAAGCTGTGATTCAATAGGATAAGAAAAATCCATGGTTCGTCCAAAAAAGTTTTCCATTTGTTTGGATTGTAATGTTATTGCTGTACACATATTAATTTCCTCCTTATGAGTTATAAAATTTCATCCAAAAAAAGCATAGCTTATACCAATATTTAAAATCTAAAATTCATCGGTTTTGTAATAAAAGAACTGAACATTTATTAATATGCTTCTTTGGGTTGAAAAATTCGGTTCATCTTAAGAGTTTGCAATAGTGTACAGATACAGCAGCAATATAATAAAAGTATAACTTATTGTAAAAAAGTGCGAATATGATATAATTTATACAAAAGCTTGCATTAATTGACATTAAAGAATAATTTAATGCATTTATGAGAATCAAAATAAAATTTATGAGCCCATGATAAGGCTCTTTTATAGTTTGAAGGCAGAAGTGGGTATTATTGTATAAAAATAAAGTTATATATATTATAAAAAATATTTGCATGGGGAGGAAAACAGATGAAAGAGTATGAAAATGATTATAATTTAGATATTTCTGTCACTATAATTAACAATATAAATGATGGAATAATAGTCACCAATACTAATGGAAAAATTAATATAATTAACAAAATAGCACAGGATATTTTAAATATTGATGAACATTATGGTATAGGTAGGATTATAAGTGACTTAATTCCGGAAGTTCTGGAATTTCAATTACCTAAAAGAAATTATAAAAAAACTAATAAAAATGTAAAGCTTGGTAAAAAAGTAATTCTAATCACTAGAGTTCCAATGATTGAGAATAATGAAATTAAAGAAGTAATATATGTGTTCAAGGATATTACTGAAAAAGAAAGTATAAAAAATGAATTAATAAGTGAAAAAAACTGGAATGATATACTAAAGCAAGCTTTGAATATGGCTTATGAGGGAATAGTAATTGTGGACAAAAATGGATATATAACAATGATAAGTAAGGGATATGCAGAATTTTTAGGAATAGATGATAAAAAAGTAATAGGAAAGCATGCTACAGATGTAATTGAAAATACAAGAATGCATATTGTTGTTAAAACAGGGAAAGAAGAAGAAGCTCAATTACAAAAAATAGGCAATAAATATATGATGGCAACTAGAACGCCTCTATTTATTAATGGAGAAATACAAGGTGCTGTAGGTAAAGTGCTTTTTAAAAATGCAAAAGAATTAGAGTTTTTACACAAGAAATTTAGTAAAGTTCAGAAGGAACTAGAAGCATACAAGGAACAGTTTCAAGAAAAAAATAGTGCTAGATATACTTTTGCTGATATTGTTGGAAATAGTGATGGAATTATGGAGGCTAAAAAGCTATCTAAAAAAGCAGCCTTAACTGATTCCAATGTATTACTTATTGGTGAAAGTGGCACAGGAAAAGAGCTATTTGCACATTCTATACATAAAAATAGTAATAGAAAATACGGACCGTTTGTAAAGGTTAATTGTGGAGCAATTCCATCTGATTTACTAGAATCAGAATTATTTGGATATGAAGGAGGTGCCTTTACTGGAGCTAAAAAAGAAGGGAAAATTGGTAAGTTTGAATTAGCCGATGGAGGAACTATTTTTCTAGATGAAATTGGAGATATGCCACTGCATATGCAGGTTAAACTTTTAAGAGTATTGCAGGAAAAAGAAGTTGAGAGGGTAGGTGGTGTTTCTCCTAAGAATATAGATATAAGGATTATAGCAGCAACTAATCAAAAGCTTGATAGCATGGTAAAGGAAGGAAAGTTTAGAGCTGATTTGTATTACAGGCTTAATGTTGTTACTGTAAGAATTCCACCTTTAAGAGAAAGAAAAGATGATATTATATTATTGTCTAAGTTTTTATGTGATAAAATATCTAAAAAATTAAATAGAGAAAAGTGTATAGTTTCAAATGAAGCTTTAGAATACATGAAAGGCTATAAATGGGAAGGAAATATAAGGCAATTAGAAAATGCAATTGAAAGAGCTATAAATATTATGGAAAATACAAATAACTTATTATTGCCAAAACATTTGCCAAAGGAAATAACAGGAGTTGAAATAGATTTCAATATTTTAAAATTGGAAGATGCTATATGGCAGGCAGAAAGAAATGCAATTATTAATGCTATAAAAATGTGCAAAGGCAATAAACAAAAGGCAGCTAAAGAATTAGGGATAAGTAGAACTACTTTATATGAGAAGGTTAATAAATATAAAATATTATAAAGAATTTAATGAAGATTATGTGAAGTGTATGTGAAATCGTACACATTTTTAAACTTATTTTAAAAGTGTACGATTTTACATACACTTTTTTACTATAATTTCAAGAGTGTAATGATACGCTTACACTTTTTAAATAATTGGCTAAATATTTATAAAATTTGTTTTTTGCTGTTATACTAAGAAATCCAGATAAATCAACATTAAGAAAGAAAAATATAAAGAAAATTTTATATTGGCACGGTTTTTGCTTATTAATTAAAGTGTAGGTTTGTAATCACCATGAGAAAGGAGAGGTATTAATGATTAAAGTAAAAACTGTTTCAGAAGCAGTACAAATGATTAAAAGCGGCAGCACTATTGCCATAGGCGGCTTTATAGGAATTGGACATCCAGAAGAAATAACATCAGAAATAGAAAAAAGTTTTATTAATACAGGAGTACCTAATAATCTTACACTTGTATATGCTGCCGGACAAGGGGATTCAAATGAAAAAGGATTAAATCACTTAGGTCGTGAAGGATTAGTATCGAAAGTAGTAGGGGGGCATTGGGGACTCGCGCCTAAACTTCAAAAATTAGCCTTGGAAAATAAAGTACAAGCATATAACCTTCCTCAAGGTGTAATATCTCATCTTTTTAGAGACATAGCAGCCAAAAAAGTGGGAACAATTACTCATGTTGGTCTTAAAACTTTTGTTGACCCTAGAGTTGAAGGGGGGAAATTAAATAAAGTTACTAAGGAGGATATTGTAAAGGTTGTAAACATTGAAGGAGAAGAAAGACTATTATATAAAGCTTTTCCTATAAATGTTAGCATAATACGAGCTACCTACGCAGATGAAAAAGGCAATCTGTCCTTTGAAAAAGAAGCAGCAACTGTAGAAGCTTTATCAATAGCTCAAGCTGCTAAAAACTCTGGAGGAATAGTAATAGCTCAAGTTCAAGCTGTAGTTAGTAATGGAACATTAGATCCAAAGCTTGTAAAGATTCCGGGAATATGTGTAGATGCCATTGTTGTTTCAAAGCCTGAGAATCATATGCAAACGTTCTCGGAACATTTTAATCCTTCATATTGCGGAGAAGTAAAGGTTCCGTTAAATTCTGTAAAACCTATGGAATTAGATGAAAGAAAAATAATCTCAAGAAGAGCAGCTATAGAACTTACGCCTAATGCAGTAGTAAATTTAGGAATTGGTGTTCCAGAGGGAGTGGCTGCAGTTGCAAATGAAGAAGGTATTGGAGAAATAATGACATTAACTGTAGAGGCTGGTCCGATAGGTGGAGTGCCAGCAAGCGGTTTAAGCTTTGGTGCATCTGTAAATGCCGAGTGTATTTTAGACCAACCTTATCAATTTGATTTTTATGATGGCGGAGGTCTTGATGTAGCATTTTTAGGGTTAGCGCAGTGCGATGAAAAGGGAAATATTAATGTTAGCAAGTTTGGACCTAAAATAGCTGGTTGTGGTGGATTTATTAATATTACGCAGAATTCAAAAAAAGTAATATATTGTGGAACATTTACAGCTGGAGGGTTAAAAATAAAAGTTGAAAATGGAAAGTTAATAATTGCGCAAGAAGGAAAGACTAAAAAGTTCATCAAAGATGTTGAACAAATAACCTTTAGCGGAGAATATGCAAGGGAAATAGGACAACAGGTTCTATATATAACTGAAAGAGCAGTATTTGAGTTAAGGCCAGAAGGATTAGTTTTAACAGAAATAGCTCCAGGCATAAGTTTAGAGAATGATATTTTAGCAAATATGGACTTTGAACCAATAATATCTGAAAACCTTAAAGGTATGGATGAAAGAATATTTAAAGATGAATTAATGGAATTAATTTAATTTATAAAATAAGTGAAAAAGTGAAAGGAGAATTATTATGATAGGTGTTATAGGTATTTTAATTTCTCTAGCATTATTAATGTATTTAGCTTATAGGGGGATCACAGTATTACTTTTGGCTCCAGTACTTGCACTGCTTGCAGTAATATTTTCTGGAGAGATGCCATTACTTGCAACATATACAGAATTATTTATGAAAGACTTTGCAGGGTATGCAAAAACCTATTTTCCACTATTCCTACTCGGAGCAGTATTTGGAAAGATAATGGATGATTCAGGAGCGGCTAAATCCATTGCAAATTTTATAGCACATAAACTTGGAAAAGATAAGGCGATACTTGCAGTAGTATTATCCTGCGCAGTATTAACTTATGGTGGTGTTTCATTATTCGTTGTTGCATTTGCAGTATATCCAATAGCAGTTGAATTATTTAAAGAAGCTAATTTACCAAAAAGACTTATACCTGGAGCTATAGCTCTTGGAGCATTTACTTTTACAATGACAGCATTACCAGGAACTCCTCAAATTCAAAATGCTATACCAATGACTTATTTTGGAACAACTGCTTGGGCAGCACCAGTACTGGGTATAATTGGTTCAATAGTAATATTTGTTTTAGGTATGATGTGGCTTAATAAGAGAGTGAAAACTGCAATGGATGCTGGAGAAGGATATGGAAATCATAAAGAAGAAAGACTTGAATCAGTAGACGTATCTAGTCTTCCAAACATTGTTGTGGCTATTTTGCCAATAGTGGTAGTTTTAGTGTTGAACTATATAATTGGTGTATATTTAGTAAAAATTCCTTCAGAATATCTTAAGTCTTATGGAACATCTATAGATAAAGTAAAAGGATTATGGAGCTTAATTGTTGCTCTTGTTATATCATCAATACTTGCAGTAGTTTTAATGAGAAAGAACTTCAAAAGTATAATAAAGACTATTAATGATGGAGCAATTGGTTCATTACTAGCAATTGCTAATACTTCATCAGAAGTTGGATATGGAAATGTTATTAAAGCATTAGGAGCTTTTGCATTAGTAAAAGGAGCAATACTTGCAATACCAGGAACACCTTTAATTTCTTTGTCAGTTTCAACAAGTGTATTAGCTGGTATAACTGGATCAGCTTCAGGTGGAATGAGTATAGCACTGGGAGCTTTAGGTGATATTTATATGCAAAAGGCAGCACTGTTAGGTATTAATCCAGAGGTAATGCATAGAATAGCAGCTATTGCTTGTGGAGGATTTGATACACTTCCACACAACGGAGCTGTAATAACATTACTAGGAATTACAGGTCTTACACATAGAGAGTCTTATGCAGATATAGGAATGTGTACAGTAGTTATTCCAGTTGTAGCTACAGCGGTATGTATAATTGGAGCTAGTTTTGGATTAGTGTAAAAATAAGGAGGTAATATTTATAATGGGAAAAACAATAAATGAATTAAAGATAGGCGATAAATCATATATAGAAAAGACAATAAGTGAAACAGATGTATATCTTTTTGCAGGAATAACTGGGGATCTAAATCCAGCGCATATAAATCAGATAGAATCAGAAAAAACCATATTTAAGGGCAGAATTGCTCATGGTATTTTAGTATCTGGACTAATTTCAGCAGTTTTAGGAATGCAGTTACCTGGACCGGGGACAATATATTTAGGCCAAGAATTAAAGTTTATGGCGCCAGTAAAAATTGGCGACACAATAAGAGCAGAGGCAGAAATAGTGGAATTAAATACAGAAAAAAATAGAGCTAAATTAAGGACAACCTGTACTAATCAAGATGGCAAAATAGTTATTGCAGGTGAAGCTTTAGTTATGCCGCCAAAAGCATAAATATGATTGGTCTAGTTAATTAATTAACAATGAGGAGGTAAAGTATAATGAATTTTTCATTAACAAGAGAACAAGAATTTGTAAGACAGATGGTAAGAGAGTTTGCTGAAACTGAAGTTAAACCACTAGCAGCAGAAATCGACATAACAGAAGAATTTCCTATGGAAAACGTAAAGAAGATGGCGAGACTTGGAATGATGGGAATACCATTTTCAAAGGAATATGGTGGAGCAGGTGGAGACGTTATATCCTATGCAATAACAGTTGAAGAATTATCAAGAGTTTGTGCTTCAACAGGTGTTATTGTTTCAGCTCACACTTCATTATGTGCATCAGTAATAAATGAACATGGAACACCAGCTCAAAAAGAAAAGTACTTACCAGCACTTGCCAAGGGGGAAAGAATAGGTGCTTTCGGATTAACTGAGCCAAACGCTGGTACAGATGCTGCTGGACAGCAGAGTTTAGCTGTTGATATGGGAGATTACTATTTATTAAACGGTTCAAAGATATTTATAACTAACGGTGGAGTTGCTGAAGTATTCATAGTATTTGCTATGACAGACAGAAGCAAAGGAACAAAAGGAATTTCCGCTTTCATAGTTGAAAAAGGAATGCCAGGATTCTCAATAGGTAAAGTAGAAGAAAAGCTTGGAATAAGAGCATCATCAACTACAGAACTTATATTTGAAGATGTTAAGGTTCCAAAAGAAAACCTACTTGGAAAAGAAGGAAAAGGATTTGGAATTGCCATGAAGACTCTTGATGGAGGAAGAATTGGTATAGCAGCTCAAGCTCTAGGAATAGCTCAAGGAGCATTTGATGAAG
>NZ_FYAM01000007.1 GCF_900185645.1 Clostridium sp. BSD9I1
CACCCTGATTAAGAGTCAGGTGCTCTACCAACTGAGCTAATGGCGCATATTTGGTGCGTCTTAAGAGATTCGAACTCCTGGCCCACGCCTTAGAAGGGCGTTGCTCTATCCAGCTGAGCTAAAGACGCAAATTGGAGCGGGTGAAGGGAATCGAACCCTCGTAACTAGCTTGGAAGGCTAGCACTCTACCATTGAGTTACACCCGCATATTTGGAGCGGAAGACGAGATTCGAACTCGCGACGTTCACCTTGGCAAGGTGACGCTCTACCACTGAGCCACTCCCGCAAATAAGCTTGTCTTGTATATTAAATATAATTTAATTGGTGCAGGTGACAGGAGTTGAACCTGCAAGCCATAGGCGCTAGATCCTAAGTCTAGTGCGTCTGCCAATTCCGCCACACCTGCATATTAAATTTATTGGTGGCTCACCGGGGAATCGAACCCCGGACAACATGATTAAAAGTCATGTGCTCTACCAACTGAGCTAGTGAACCATGGCTGGGATAGCAGGATTCGAACCTACGAATGCGGCAGTCAAAGTGCCGTGCCTTACCGCTTGGCGACATCCCAGTATGGGGTGAATGAAGGGACTCGAACCCTCGACAACCAGAATCACAATCTGGCGCTCTACCAACTGAACTACATCCACCATATGGTGCGTCTTAAGGGATTCGAACCCCTGGCCCACGCCTTAGAAGGGCGTTGCTCTATCCAGCTGAGCTAAAGACGCATATTTGGAGCGGGTGAAGGGAATCGAACCCTCGTAACTAGCTTGGAAGGCTAGCACTCTACCATTGAGTTACACCCGCAGGTTTTATGGTCGGGGTGACAGGGATTGAACCTGCGACCTCATGGTCCCAAACCACGCGCGCTCCCATCTGCGCTACACCCCGTTATTCTTCAGAAGCTTTTGCTTGTTTCGCTCGCTCCTGACGACATAAATTATTTTACATGATAATCTTAAATCCGTCAACACCTTTTTTCAAGTTTTTTTATATTTTTTCACGTTTTTTTATTAAAATCACACTTCATGCTAGTTATATCAATGCCTATGGGCTTTAAATAAATTCAATTTTCATTGAAAAAATACTCGTTTTTAAGAAAATCAAGTCTTATTTTATAGCTCTTATACTAGCATTTATTTTATTATCTTCTAATTCTATTACTGCCACACTATTAAATCCATCTCTGGCGATAACGGGACTTCCAGGATTCACAAACCATATACCCTCTTCGTATATTATTTGAGATATATGAGTATGCCCAAATAAAACTACTTCTACTCCAAGTTCTAATGCTTTGAACTTCAATCTAGTTAGACTATGTTTTACATCATAGTAATGTCCATGAGTTATTAAGAACTTATGGCCTGCTATATCGGTTACTATATCTGCAGGTACACTTGTAGAATAGTCACAATTTCCCTTTACATTTATGATTTCTCCATTATAATACTTCTTAAAATCTTTCACATCTTGAATATTGTCCCCTAAATGAATAAGTATATCTATATTTTGAAGCTTCTCCATAACTCTTTCTATAATCCATGTATGCCTATGTGTATCACTTACAACCCCTATTAGCAATTTTTTTATTCCCCCTGTAAATATTCCTTAAAGGCATCTTCTAGTTTATTTAAGGCCTGCGCTCTATGACTCATAGTATTTTTTATGGTTGAACTAAGTTCTCCAAAGGTTTTTGCATATTGAGGTATATAAAATATCGGATCATATCCAAATCCCTCATTCCCCTTAACTTCCTCAGCAACCACACCATGAACTTCCCCTTGTACTTCAATCACATTATCTCCATTTATAAAGAGTACCATGGCACATACAAATTTAGCTTTTCTGTTTTGCTTTCCTTCCATTAGTTTTAACAGCTTCTGATTATTTCTTTTATCATTGCCATGTTCTCCCGCAAATCTAGCTGAAAACACCCCAGGAGCTCCATCTAAGGCCTCTACAGCTATACCTGAATCATCTGCCAGTACCATAGCCTCCCCTTTTAGCATATCAAATATTACCTGTGCCTTTTTTCGTGCATTATCTATGAAAGTTATACCATCTTCTTCTACATCAATATCAATATTTGCTTCCCTTAGCGAAATTACTTCTATATTTAATTTTGATAATATAGCTTTTATTTCACTTATTTTATGTGTATTATTACTTGCAACAACTAATTTTTTATTCATTTTAATAAATTCCACCACCTATTTACATTACATAATTGTCATTATATTCTTCATTTTACCTACATATAAATTAAATGTCCACAGTTTAAAATAAATAATCAACTTTTTGCACTTTCACTCATATTATTTATATAAGGATTAATTTTAGAGTAGGTGTTAAATTGAGGTATATGGGACCATTCCTTAGAATTAATAGTTTGACCGAACAAAATATTAAGAATCAACTATTTCATTTATCAAAAGAAGCTATGAAACATATCGTGTTACACACTGGAGGAGGGCTTACAACTTCACGCAAGGACTTTAAAATAAAGAACCTTCATCAGAGCGAACTGAGTTTAATTAAAGGTTCATACCCACTTATATGTATATATAAAAAAGCTGATCCTAAAATAAGCACAGATAGCAAACTACTTTGGGATATTAAAAAATTAAAAAAGGATGTATTAATAAGCTCTAATGCATTTATGTCTTTAGCACTTTTAGAACTATCAGATTATTATTCCAAATTTAAAGACCTAGACGAATCCAAATATTCCCATTGTGGTTTGTATGCAAAACTCACTAAAAGACAACTCCAATTTTACTTTTCTTACTTAAGAGATGAGAATGGGGTATTCGTAGATAAAATTAATATAACGCCTGAAGATGAAAATGAATTAAAATTTGAAAACAAATACGCTGAATTTAAATTTTCTGACCAAAGCTTTTTAATGGCTGCTTTTTACAAAGCTTCTCTTTATGAAGATAAAGATAGTGAAGAATTTAAAAACTTTTCACTAGATATTCTAAATATGTTTAAGAACTATAAAGATGAATTATACAACTTAGACATGGATGAAATAATAAAATTAGCCTTGGGATTCAATATAATGTATGAATATTATAAAGACGAAGATATAAAATGCATACTATTGGATTTATTAGAACTTATCCAAGAAAACTATGAAGAATACACAATATTACAAAAGAAACGTAATTTTGAAAATCAATGTCTATGTTCTCTTAACTATATAATGTTCTATAAAAATACAGGCATATTAAAATTCAAAGACTTGTATAGTAGTATATACGAGAGCATTTTGAGTCTCTACAATGAGGATTTAAGTTTGTTTATAAAGGATACAGATAAGGATAAAATGGTTTACTCTGCAGAAGAAATTAACTTATATATAATGTCCTTACTTGCTTATAACAAGTTTTTTAGCGAGGGAAATTCTAATTCAGAATCCAGCGGAAATCGCATTTTATTGAATGTATTTAAAAAGCAGTTAGTTGAATCAGGCATAATATTAAGTTGGCCTGAAGCGCCTTCATTAGATGATAGAGAAAGGTATATTAACTTTTCACTAAATAGCGAAGACTTGCTTGATGAAGATAACTTTAAAATGCATTCAATACCAACGCCAGATGGCATAGAAATATCACCTGTATTCTTAAAGGAAATAAAATTTAGTGAACGAAAAGGTATATTTAAAACTCCTAAGGATTCATTTTATAGCGAAAAAAATATGTTTATATTTTTCTTATATATATTTTTAAATAATCATGAGGCATTTTAAATTTTATGGTAATTAAGTAATTATTTTTATAAAATATTTTATATATAAATACACATACTAAAATCACCCTACAGTACAACTAATTTTCCTCTTATTAACCACCCTTTGTATAGGAGGTAATAACTATGATGAACATAAATTGTTCTGAAAACTGTATGTATGAAAGAGACGGAATATGTACTTTTAATACTATACTTAGTGCCTCCAATTGTGTAATTACCAATGAAAAATGTGGTTATTACATTGAAAAGGAATCTACAAAAAAAGTTCCTCCCATAAATTAGGAGGAACTTTTTTAAATTATACTTTTATTTATTAAAAGTGACTCGAAATTTATATAGAATTTATAGTTCAACCTTAATCCTTCAATATATTTATTTTTATAAACATATATATTATTTGAATATAAGGGGATTGCAGGAATATCTTCTTCTAATATTTCAAAACACTTATTTTGTAGCTCACCTTTTTTATTAGTATCTTTATTTGTTCTAAGTAAATTCACATATCCATTATATAAAGAATTATTATATCTTGAATAATTAAAAGGATTATTATAAGTGAACTTTTCAAATATACTCATAACATTATCATACTCTTTACCATATTTCATAAGGGCCATATCATACTCACCATTATTTATATGTTTAAAAAAGTCATCCTCGCTATATTCCTTTAATTCTATAGTTATATTTGATTTTTTCTCTATATTAGACTTTAAATAACTCGCTACCTTTTTATCTTCTACTGTATCCTTAAATATAAACTTCAACGTAGGTTTGATATCTAACTCAATATTGCTTGCATTGTTTTTAGTGCCATTTTTACCCTTCTGCTGTAAATTCATAAATCCATTTATAGGTGCAGCTTCATCTTTCAATAATTCATTATAAATTTTTTCTTTGTTTAAGACTTCTTTTATAACCTTTCTTACGTTATATGGGACCTTATTTTCCTTTAAGTTAAATACTAAATATTGAAACTTATAAGATTCATTCTTTAATGGGTCTTCTAGTATATTTCCTATACTACTCAAATGCTCACTTTTAAATAAATCAACTTTTCCTAATTGAAGATTTACAAGTGCATCTTCATCACTTTCAACCTTAACAATTTTTATCTTATTACTTGGCGTAATTCCCCAATACTTTTCATTAGGCACTAGATTTATCTCATCACCATTTATGTCTTTTATTATATATTGTCCTGAATACTTTAAAGTAGAATAGTTAATTCCCCAATTATTAATTTTATCATCCAATTCCCTTATCCCATATATAGGGTTAGCAAGTAACTCCAGAAAAAAGCTACAAGGACTATTAAGTTTTATTTGAAGAATATTATTTTCTATACTATTTATAGCTACATTGCTAAAATCAACCTTGCCATTTTTATAAGTTTCTGCACCGAATATGCAGAACAATTCATATTCTAAAGGATTATCAGTTTCTTTATTTAAAAGTTCAGAAAAGAACACCTTAAAGGTTTCTGCGGTTATAGGTTCTCCATTGCTAAAATATGCATCGTCTCTTATATAAAATTTATAAGTAGTTTTATCTTTGCTTATTTCCCACTTCTCTGCAATACCTGGAACTATATTTCCCTCATCATCCTTTTTTACAAGCCCTTCAAATGTAGAATTTAATATTTCCAGTGAATTATCATCATAAGCAGCTTTCATATTTAAGTACTTAGGCATATTTATCACAGCATAGGTTATGTACTCTTTATTTAATACATTTTCATTAAAACTTTGTTTTTTTTCTATACATCCACTTAATAAAATACATATTGTTATAGCTATTGCTATAATTTTTTTCATTTTACTCTCTCCTTTACTTATTAATAATTATTACCCAAGCAAAAAAAAATAAACAAAATATATATTTTGTTTATTTTAATAAATCGGTAAATATCTATAAAACTTAAAATTATTCTCCTTTAAATTGCTGCAAATATCTCCTGACAATCCTACTTGATGTCTTATAAATGTATATCTATCTATAAGTTTTATATTTCTATGGATAACTAAAGTGGGACTTTTTATTATTTTATTTTCAAATATACCGATAGTTATAAATATAGATTTTTTAGCATTATATTTTAGTGCCTGTGTTAAAAAACATTCAAATGTTTCCTCAAATATCATCTTTTCTTTAGAAAAGTTAAAAAAAACACTATCTTCTTTTCCCTCTAAATACATCATAAGCATTTCATTATTTTTTAAAACAACACGATATTGTATATTATTCTTCCAACATACCTTAATTAAATTATGAAATATTTTATCCGTACTTATCCTATTTAGAATTGAAATAGCTTTATTTTCGTCTGCTTGTATTAACTTAAAATAAACTTTGTAAAATTTATCCCTCATTAATTCCCCCCAAATATTGATTATTAATATTATATGAACTAGAGGAATATTAATTTCCAAAATAACTTACTATAGGTTACAATTTATTTCTATGGTATAATTTTATTACAAGTTTTCATCTACTGGAGGGAAATTTATATGATTTTAGCATTAGAAATACTTGCTATAATATCTATGTGCATATTAATATTTGTAGTTGTATGGGGATTTGTAACATTACAGCAGGTATATAATCAATTGAAATATAAAAATTATTTGCTAGAAAAGTTAAACGTGCATATGCACAACTTATGTGAAAAGTTTAATGTTCCTGATTCATCTAAAGACTTACAAACTCAAGAAGAAGTTACTAAATAAAAAAATTCCCCATAACCTATATGGGGAATTTTTATTAAGCTTTACTTACTTCTTCACTTACAAGTTTATTTACTATTTGAGGGTTTGCTTTACCTTTAGTTTCTTTCATTACGAGCCCTACTAAGAAGCCTATAGCTCTTGTTTTACCATTTTTAAAATCTTCTATAGATTGAGGATTATTTGCTATTATCTTTCTAACCACTTCAAGTATAGCTCCCTCATCATTATTTTGTACTAGTCCCTTTTCTTCTACTATGACCTTTGGAGACTTTCCTGTTTCAAACATTTCTTCTATAACTTTTTTACCTATATTATTTGAAATAGTCCCTGCGCCTATAAGCTTTATAAGTTCTGATAAATGTTCTGGAGTAAATTTAACTTCTGCTATAGTTATAGCCTTTTCATTTATTATTCTTGAAATATCCCCCATAAGCCAGTTAGACGTTGCCTTAGCGTCATTAGATAGCTTCGCAGTACTTTCAAAGAACTCTGCCATAGCTGTAGTTAGCGTAAGAACTGATGCATCATATTTAGGAATACCATATTCGCGAGCAAATCTCTCTTGCTTCTCATGTGGAAGCTCAGGTATCGTTTTTCTAACCTCTTCTATCCACTCATCAGATATATTAAGAGTTACCAAATCTCCTTCAGGGAAATATCTATAGTCATTTGCTTGCTCTTTATTTCTCATAACTATAGTTACATTATTTGATTCATCCCATCTTCTTGTTTCTGGTTCAATCTTTTCTCCATTTTTATTAGCCTCAATTTGTCTATCATATTCATATCTTAAAGCTTTTTCAAGAGCTTTAAATGAATTCATGTTTTTTATCTCAACCCTAGTTCCAAATACATCGCTGCCCTTTGGCATAACAGATATGTTACCATCACATCTTAAAGAACCCTCTTCCATCTTACAATCAGATACTTCAATAGAAGATAATATACTTCTAAGCTTTTGAAGATATAAGGTTGCTTCTTCTGGTGTCCTAATATCAGGGTTTGATACTATTTCTATAAGAGGCACTCCTGCTCTATTATAATCTACTAATGTTCCATTACCTGTATGAAGTAACTTACCTGCATCTTCCTCCATATGTATTCTTTGAATACCTATCTTTTTCTTTTCTCCACTTTCAAGCTCTATTTCTATATAGCCATCTCTGCATATTGGAATTTCATCTTGAGTTATCTGATAGTTCTTAGGACAATCTGGATAAAAGTAATTTTTTCTATCCATTCTGCTTACCTGATTTATAGAACAATTAAGAGCTAATCCTGCCTTTATAGCATAATCCACTACTCTTTTATTTAACTGTGGTAGTGAGCCTGGAAGGCCTAAGCATACTGGACATACGTGAGTATTTGGTTTCCCACCAAACTCAGTTGTACATCCGCAATATATTTTAGTCTTTGTAGAAAGTTCTGCATGAACTTCAAGACCTATTACCGCTTCAAATTCCATCTATCTTTTCCACTCCTTTTTTCAATTCTTAAAAGCCCTAAATACCAACTATTAACTAAATACTTGGCTTCATGGTGTGCCAATTAGTTGATTGTTCAAAACTATATGCTAAATTAAATAATATATCTTCTCTGTAGTAGTTACTTATTATTTGAAGTCCTACTGGTAATCCATTTACTATTCCACATGGTACTGAGATAGCTGGAAGCCCTGCTACACTTACTGGCACAGTATATACATCAGATAAATACATCTCCATAACATTATCTGATTTTTCTCCTATCTTAAATGCAGGTGTTGGAGAAGTTGGACATACTATTGCATCAAACTCTTTAAATATTCTTTCATAATCTTGCTTTATCAAGTTTCTAACTTTTAGTGCCTTTTTATAATAAGCATCATAGTACCCTGCCGATAAAACATAAGTTCCAAGCATTATTCTTCTCTTTACCTCTGATCCAAATCCTTCATCTCTGGATTTGAAATAGATATCTACAGCATTTTTTGAGTTTTCTGTTCTGTATCCATATCTTATTCCATCAAATCTTGCAAGGTTTGATGAAGCTTCAGCACTAGAAATTATATAATAAGCCGCAAGAGCATAATCAGTTAAAGGAAGTGAACATTCTTTTACATCCGCTCCATTTTCCTTTAATACCTTTATAGCTTCTTCCACGGTTTTTCTAACTTCATCACTAAGTCCCTCTCCAAAGAACTCTTTTGGGATACCTATTTTTTTACCTCTTAAATCCTTAGATAAAGCTTTAGAATAATCAATAACTTCTATAGGAGCTGTTGTAAAGTCTCTCTTATCTAATCCTGAAATATTTTGAGCTAACAATGCAGAATCCTCTACATCTCTTGAAATTATTCCTACTTGATCTAATGTAGATCCAAAGGCCACTGCCCCATACCTAGAGATTCTTCCATAGGTAGGTTTTAGTCCAACTACTCCACATAGAGCTGCTGGCTGTCTAACTGAACCACCAGTATCTGTTCCAAGAGCTAATGGCGCCTCGAGTCCTGAAACACAAGCGGCACTCCCTCCTGAAGAACCTCCTGGTACTCTATCTGTATCCCAAGGATTTCTCACTAACTTATATGCACTATTTTCACTTGACGATCCCATTGCAAACTCATCCATATTTAATTTTCCAAGTATTATTCCATCTTGCTCTTTTATTTTCTCTATGACATGAGCATCATAAGGAGCCTTATACCCTTCAAGTATTTTAGATGCACAAGTATTTTGCATACCTCTTACACTTATGTTATCTTTTATAGCTACAGGAATTCCTGTAAGGCTTTTAAGTTCTTCCCCACTAGCTATTTTACTGTCTAATTCTTTTGCCTTATTTAAAGCTTCTTCTCCTGCCACATATAGATATGAGCCTAAAGTAGAATCAACTTTTTCTATTCTATTTAAATAACTATGTACTACTTCTTCAACTTTTACTTCTTTAGCTTTAATTTTATCTTTCAGCTCATGGGCTGTAAGATTATATAATTCCATTATATCTGTTCCCTCCTTTTAAAATGCAATTTTTAGTTTTCTATTACATTTGGAACCTTTATATACTCCTCTAATCTTTCTGGAGCATTGTTCATTACATCTTCTATATTCATAGATTCCTCTACTTCGTCTTCTCTAAATTTGTTTTCGATATAGTATGGATTAACTATTATATCAGTGTCATCTGTATTAAGCTCATTTAACTTTTCCATATAATTTAGAACATTATTCAAATCCACAAGAAGACCTTCTTTTTCCTCTTCTGTAAGCTCTATTCTAGCGAGTTCAGCTACATATTCCACATCTTTTTTAGAAACAGCCATTTACATTCCCTCTCTTTCTACATTAAATTTTTTTAAACTCTTATATTGTATCATAAAAAATACAAATTATATACCATATAACATTTTAAGCCAACCTCATACATTATATACAAGGTTGGCTTGAATTATTGTACATTCATAAATATAAAAAATATACTTCCTGCAGCAAAAAATATACATATTAAAGGATATACTTTATTTGTTAGTCCACCCTTAAAATCTATAAGTTTTATGCTCCACACCAACATTGTAAAGAAAATACACCATTGTAAAGCATAATAACCATAAAAATACTTTATATAAACAAATTGATAAGTTGTTAATATTGTAAGTATTAATGCTAACGTAGTTATTAAAACAAACCCCCATCCTAGCACATCTACTGTTTTCCTCATTTTATTCTCCTCCAGTTTCTCTCATATACCTTTTCTTTTATACCTGATCTTCCATAAGTTTTTCAAATTCTTCTTCGTTAAGTATTTTTATTCCAAGTTCCACAGCTTTGTCGTACTTTGATCCTGCATCTTCACCTGCAAGTACATAATCTGTTTTTTTACTAACACTGCCAGATACCTTTGCTCCTAAAGCTTCTAGTTTTTCTTTTATTTCGTTTCTACTATATTTTTGTAAAGCTCCTGTAACTACCACTGTCTTATTTGAAAACACACTATGTTCCATTACTTCCAAATCATCTGATATAGGTTCTATGCCAAGACTTAATAATTCTTCAATGCTTTTTATTATTTTCTCTTGATTAAAAAAATCTATTACACTTTTTGCAACTATGTCCCCTATATCTTCTACGGATATAAGTTCCTCAAAGTTTGCATCAATTATGTTTCTTAAACTTTTAAATCTTTTTACTAAATCCTTTGCAGTCTTTTTCCCTACATTTGGAATACCTAATGCATATATGAATGAAGATAATTCTGGTCTTTTGCTTTTTTCCAATGCATTTAGTATATTTTGAGCCTTCTTTTCTCCAAACTTATCTAAAGTAAGCAATTCCTCTTTAGTTATTCTATATAAATCAGCAATTGATTTTATATTAAGTTTTTCAAAAAATTGCTCTGCAGTTTTTTCACTAAAACCTTCTATGTTCATTCCCTCACGATTTGCGAAATGAACTATACTTTTTACCATTTGAGGTTTACAAGATAATGTATTCTCGCAAAAATAATGCACACCTTCTTGTATAAGCTCACTGCCGCAATATGGACACTCGCTTGGTGTCTCTATCTCTTTCCCATTAGATAAAGTTTCTTCTACAACTCCCATTATTTCAGGTATTACGTCATTGGATCTTCTAATAAATACATCACAGCCTATTTTTACACCTTTTCTTTTTATATCATCCATATTATTTAATGTGGCTCTTTTTATAGTGGCTCCTGCAAGTTCTACAGGTTTTAGCAATGCTGTAGGAGTTACTCTTCCACTTCTGCCTACGTTCCACTCCACATCTAATAATGTAGTTGAAGCTTCTTCTGCTTCAAATTTATAAGCTATTGACCATTTAGGAAATTTAATAGTGTATCCTAAAACTTCTCTTGTTTTAACATCATCAATTGCAATAACTATTCCATCTATGTCATAATTCAAATCATTTCTAACACTTTCTATGTAAGCTATTTCTTCTTGAATTTCATCTACATTTTTACAAGCCTTTATATAATTATCAATAGGAAGTCCCATGTTTTTAATAAAATTCATCATTTCAGTATAGCTTTCAAAAGGTTTGCCCTCATTATATCCTACATCATAGAAAAAAGCTGAAAGGTTCCTTCTAGCAGTTTCCCTTACGTCTAAATTTCTCAATGCTCCCGCTGCCCCATTTCTTAAATTTTTTAATGGAGCTAAGGCTTCTTTATTATATTCATCAAAAGCATCCTTAGTCATTATAGCTTCTCCATGAACTTCAATCAAGCTATAATTATCTATTTTTAATGGTAATGTTTTGATAGTCTTAGCCTGCATTGTTATGTCTTCCCCAACTTCACCAGTACCTCTAGTTGCAGCTTTAGATAACACTCCAGACTCATCATAAGTACAATTTATACTGAGTCCATCAAACTTTTTTGTGATTATATAAGTAATCTCTGGAAGCTTTTCCTCATGGATTGAATTATAATCATTTACGGCCTTAATATTTTTATTGTGCCAATCCTTTAATTCTTGAATGCTTTGAGCTTTATCAAGGCTCCAAAGTCTTGCCTTATGAGTATATTTTTGAAATTGGGTCAGCACCACATCTCCAACCCTTTGAGTTGGAGAATACGGCAATATGTGTCCTATTTCTTTTTCTAATAACTTTAGCTTATCATACTTTTTATCATATTCTTTATCGGATATAGAAGGATTATCTAATACATAATATTCATAAGCATATCTATTAAGTTCCTCTATAAGTTCTTCTATTTCTCTTTTCTTTAGTTCAAGACTTTCCATGCCTTAACCCTCCTCTAAACCGCCTCTAAAGGAGCTACACTTAACATCAATATTTTAACTCCCATCCTATCAAATGCAATTGTTAGTTTTACATCTTCTCCGCTTTTAACTGCACTTACTATAGTTCCTATTCCGAACTTACCATGCCTTACCTTTTTCCCAGGAGTTGCATCAAATTGAGTTAACTTATTACTATTACTTTCAGCAGCAGCTTCCTTTTGAACATTTTGTCTAGTTATATTAGTATTTACCTGACTGTTATTTCTATTTATATAATTATTATTTTCGTTCATATATCTATTAAATGAATTACGTGGGCCTATATCCTCTTTTAAATTCACAGGTATTTCCCTTATAAAATCCGACTCTGGATAGTTTACAAATCTTCCAAATACCCTTCTTGAAGATGCTGAAGTCATATAAAGCCTTTCCTTAGCTCTTGTAATTCCTACATAGCAAAGTCTTCTGGATTCCTCCATTTCTGCTGGATTACTTATGGATTGAGCTCCTGGAAATATCCCATTTTCCATCCCTGCCATAAATACTACATCGAATTCTAATCCCTTAGCGCTATGCACTGTCATAAGTACTATAGCATCTACATCTTCACTATAGTTATCCACATCAGATACTAGTGTCACTTGCTCTAAAAAAGCGGATAAACTCTTGTCATCTGATCCACTTTCAAAGTCTACTGCAGCAGAAACTAATTCCTTTAAATTTTCAAGTCTAGTTAAATCTTCTATATCCTTAGATTTTTGAAGTTCATCAATATATCCTGTAGTTTGTAAAATTTCTTGAATAAGCTTTGATACAGATACTTCATCCTTTTTTCTTATAAAGCTATTTATAAGTCCTACAAATTTATTTATAGAAGATACTGCTCTAGCTGAAAGTCCAATATTCTCTGCATCTAAAAGTACACTATACATACATTCGTCCATATCAACTGCAAACTCTTGAAGTTTATCAACGGTACTATCGCCTATACCTCTTTTAGGTACATTTATTATTCTCTTCAAACTTATATCATCCAGTGGATTATTTATAAGCCTTAAGTATCCCATTATATCTTTAATTTCTTTTCTATCATAAAATCTAAGTCCACCTACTATTTTATAAGGTATTTGGTTTCTCATAAAAACTTCTTCAAATATACGAGATTGAGCGTTGGTTCTATAAAGAATAGACATTTGATTATAGCTTTTGTTTTCAGCATCCCTTATTTTCTTTATTTCGCTGCATATGAATTGAGCCTCATCTATGTCAGAACCTGCTCTATACACCTTTATACTTTCTCCCATTATATTTTCATTATAGGGCCTAAGCGCTTTATTTTTTCTTTCGCTATTATTTTTTATAACTCCATTAGCTGCATATAAAATATTTGGAGTTGATCTGTAATTTTGTTCTAATTTTACAACCTTTGCCTCAGGATAGTCCTTTTCAAAATCTAGTATATTTCTTATGTCGGCACCTCTCCAAGCATATATACATTGATCATCGTCACCCACAACACATATATTTCTATGAGCTGCTGCCAGTAGTTTTGTAAACTCGTACTGACATTTATTGGTATCTTGATACTCGTCTACCATTATGTATTTAAATTTTCTTTGATAAAACTCTAAAACATCTGAATTCTTTCTAAATAACTCAACAGTTTTGTATATCAAATCATCAAAATCTAATGCATTATTACTCTTTAACTTCTTTTGATATAAAAGGTATACATCTGCTATTTTATTAGTTCTATAATTACCTTCATTTTCCCTTTTAAATTGCTCTGGAGATATAAGATTATCCTTTTGTTCTCCTATTTTATTTATAATTTGTTTCTCATCTATATCCTTATCATTTATATTTAGTTCCTTAATACATTCTTTCATAAGCGTCTTTTGATCGTAGCTATCGTATATAGCAAAGTTTTTATTGTATCCAAGCTTCTCTATTTCTCTTCTAAGTATTTTTACACATGTAGAGTGAAAAGTGGATATCCACATATTTTCTGCTTCATTTCCAACTATATTTTTTACTCTTTCCTTCATTTCCTTAGCCGCTTTATTTGTAAATGTAATAGCGAGAATTTGTGAAGGATAGACATCTAAGTTTTTTATTAAATTTGCAATTCTATATGTAAGTACTCTTGTTTTCCCAGAACCTGCCCCTGCTAAGATAAGTAGTGGCCCATCTACAGTTGATGCTGCCTCATACTGTTCCTTATTAAGTAACTTTCTCAAATCCATATAACTCACTCCCAAAATTTGCTTTATTAATTTCTAGTTCGTTTTATATTATAACATTTTACTCGCCATTTAATCATATGTATTTTTAATTTATAATAACACTTTTAGCTATAAATATAAAAACCTCCATAGTGGACTTTCACCATCAAGCTGCCACCCATGCTGGGTGCGCCTAAAAAAGACTGACTCAAAATTTTATTTTGAGTCAGTCCCTTTTTATTATTCATAATATTTGTAGGTAGTTCTTATAAAGATTGATATAACTATAAGTATAAAAGATAAGCTAAAAATTAAATTTGATGTTGCAAAACATGATATTGACATAGATATTAAGGATGTAAGAGAAGCCATAGTATCTTTATGAAATTTCCTCTTTTTTATTGCATATATAGTATTATATATACAATAAATTATCACAATTAAAGCTATAATATATTTAGTAATAATAACCTTAGAAAGATAATTACTATAATTACTATTATTACCATTAATCGTAGCTCTAATGTTAATTAACAAAATTAGTAATGCTGGTAATGTTCTATAAAATACAAATTCCTTAATATTTATACCTACTACCTCCTCCCGTCCACTTATCTAGGTACAACATGAAAATAAGGAGTTCCTACTATTTCATATATTTTTACTCCACGATGCCCTCCTTCCATATCTACTCTTCTAATTATCTCTGATTTTCCATAAAAGTATATAGCAAACCCTAATGAAACATTGAGATATTTAATAGCAGCAATAAAACCAGTTAACGTAGAATTACTTTGAAGATCTGAAATTAAGTCATGAGTTTCAGTATCATTCAAATCTAAAACTAATTCAAATTTGGAATCGTCTGGAATATCGAGGGGACTTATTATGTTTTTATTTAATTTAATATTATTTTTAAATGAAAACTCTAACGTTGTAGGATTAATAGTTAATATATTATTTTCAATACATTTGTTTATATCATTTATTATTTTTTCAATATCTAGTAAATCACTTTTAGATATACCAATTTTATTATAATGTAATGTCGATAATTGAACCTTATTATCTTTAAAAATAATATAATTTTCAAGAATAGTTGTTAACTCTTCAATACTTGTACCTTTTTTATCATTGATACTATTTTCTCTGGCTATATTCACTTTATTAATTGGTTTAGCAAGTACGGTTGTTGCTGAAATCATAGATGAAATTAATACCCCAGATAATAATGATGATATCATTCTTAATCGTTTGTTCATTTGTAATATATCCCTTATATTTTAATTTTTAGATATTTTTCCCTTAATATTATGCATAACTATTTAGCTCTATTTATAGAAATTATTTACTTTAATTAAAAATTAAGTTAAATTAACTTTACAATATCTATTTTACATACTAAAAAAATAAATACAAGCTTAATGGCATGAAACGTCAAAAATGAGCATGAACGGAATTTATACATATAAAAATTCCGTTCATGCTCATTTTATTACCGTTCATGTCATAACTATTTACAATTCCGCTTTTATGTGATATTTAAACTTTTAGTTTTTTAACCATCTGATGATTTAGATTTATTGCTCCTTAATTATTTTGAAATCTAGACTAATCATTAGCAACTAGCGCTTTTCTCCCAAGACCTGACACCTTTACCCTAGGACTGACTCCTAGTTGCTGATCACTGGCTACTCCCTCCTACTAATTTAAGCCCTGCAGCACACATTGCCTTAATTCCAACTGGTATAACCCTTTCATCGCAAACAAAATTAGGATTGTGTAATACACAAAAATTTTCATTTATCTCCGACTTGCATCCTGCCCACATAAATGTACAAGGAATATGATTATTAAAGAAAGCAAAGTCTTCCGCCCCTGTAGCTGGCCTTTCAGGTATCAATACATTTTCTTCTCCAATATACTCTCTAAGTCCTTCAATAACTTCATTAGTAAGTTCCTTATCATTATAAGTGAGCGGATATCCTAGTACATATTTGAATTCATAATCACATCCTAAAGCCCCACATATATTCTTTATTATGTTTTCAATTCTACCAGGCATCATGTTTGCCACTTCTGGTGCAAAGGTCCTTACGGTTCCCTCCATTTCTACTCCATCTGGTATTACATTATATCTGTACCCACCTCTTATAACTCCAAGTGTCACCACTGCACTGTCTAGTGGATTTACATTTCTGCTTACTATGGTTTGAAGAGCAGTAATTACATGTCCAGCCGCAACTATCGCATCTGCTCCTTGATGTGGTGCCGATCCATGAGCACTTTTCCCCTTAACCTTTATAAATATTCTATCAGATTGAGCCATCATAACTCCAGTTTTCAGTGCCACCTTACCCACTGGAATATCCCATACATGAAGTGCTACTGCCGCATCTACTTTAGGATTTTCAAGCACGCCATCCTCTATCATGTAATTTGCACCACCTGTTGGATTGCACTCCTCCGCAGGCTGAAATACAAATTTTATATTCCCTCTTATTTCATCTTTCATTTGAGATAACACCTTGGCTGTTCCTATCAAAATTGAAGTATGAACATCGTGCCCACAAGCATGCATCACTCCTGGAACCTGTGATTTAAATAAAACATCTGCCTGTTCATCTATAGGAAGTGCATCCATATCAGCTCTTAAAAGAATTGTCTTTCCATTTTCTTTCCCTCTTAAAAGCGCCACCACTCCAGTTTTTCCCACTCCAGTTTCAACTTCAAGCCCTAATCCCTTCAGACTTTCCTCAACTATCTTAGCCGTCTTATGCTCATTCATACCAAGTTCAGGATGCCTATGAATTTCTCTTCTTATGTTAATTATCCCTTCAGTAATATCCTCTATCATAGAATCAAGCTGTACACTGACTCTAGAACTTGTATCTAAATTTATCATATATAATCCCCCCATTATAACAATCCCTATTTCCAATTTTCAATCTCTAGTCTTAAATCCTCAAGTGCTGATAATCGAATCAGTACTTGAGGATTTAAAAACTTTTAACATTCTTGATAGTTATTATTATCGACTAAATTTGATAAAACTTATATTGAAAATCTTATTACTTAACACTTACTCCAGGTCCTATTGGCAATCCAAGTGCATACCATATCATTACAAATATAATCCATGCAACGAGCATTACTAAACTGTACGGTATACTGGTTGATAGAACTGTTCCTACCCCTGCTTCCTCATCATATTCGTTTACAAAGCCTAATACGATTGGGAAGTATGGGAATAATGGCGATATTATATTAGTAGTTGAATCACCTATTCTATAAAATAGCTGTGTTAATGCTGGATGGTAACCAAGCATATAAAACATTGGCACAAATATCGGTGCAAGTAATGCCCATTTTGCTGAACCACTGCCTATAAATAGATTTATAAATGCAGTAAGTAGAATAAATAATACAAATAATGGAACACCTGTTAAATTGGCTGCCTTTAATGCATTGGCTCCATTTACAGCTAAAATATATCCCAAGTTACTCCAGTTAAAGTACGCTATAAATTGTCCTATAACAAATACAAGTACAATATAAGATGCCATGTCTTTTATAGCTACAGACATAAATTTAGGAATATCTCCAGAAGTCTTTATTTTCCCTACTTCTCTTCCATATATTACAGATACTATGACAAATAAGAATAATAGTAATGGAATGATTGAATTTAAAAATGGTGATGGAATAATTCCATGAGTTTTAGGATTTCTTAACAATCCGTTTTTGGGAACTACTGCAATAACTACTATAGCTATATATATAAGCGCAGCAACTCCAGCTTTTTTAAGACCTCTCTTTTCTTCAGGTGTTGAAGGTTTATTTTCAACTTGTTTCTTTCCTGTATACTTCCCAAGTCTTGGTTCTACAATCTTTTCTGTAACTATAGTACATATAATTGCCAGTAAGAAAGTTGATACAAACATGAAATACCAGTTATCTACAGGCGTTACAGATATGTTTTTATTTACTAAATGAACTGCTTCTGTAGAAATCCCTGCAAGTAGAGCATCTGTACCAGCTACAATTAAGTTTGCACTAAATCCCGCTGTAGTGGCAGCATACCCAAGAGCAATACCTGCTATTGGATGCCTTCCCATGGACGCAAATATAACTGCCGCTATAGGTGGAATTATTACAATGGCTGCATCTGATGCTATATTTCCACATATACCAATTACTGCAACTGCAAATGTTATTACTTTAGGAGAAGCTCCCATTATAGTTTCTTTCATGAAAGTTCCCATAAAGCCTACATGTTCTGCCATTCCAATACCAAGTGTCATGGTAAGAACAAGACCAAGTGGTGCAAAACCTGTGAAGTTTTTAATCATGCTTTCCAGCATAAATACTATACCTTCTCTTGATAAAAGATTTTTGGCAATAACAGGTTTGTTAGTTACAGGATCTGTTACTTGAACACCAGTCATTCCACAAACTACAGATATCACCCATATCAATACAATAAGACCTATGAATAGCATAAATGGGTGAGGTATTTTATTCCCTACTCTTTCCACCCAACCTAGAAATCCCCCTGTCTTTTGAACGGTTTTTACATTTTTATTAGTTTCCATAGTCCCCCTCCTAACATAATTAAAGTTTATTAATTAAGATTCAACAAACAACATTAATAAACAGCTAATTCCCCTCCTTTTCATAAAGCTTTAGGACAGTCATCATATAAACTTTTACAGCTACTTTTAAAACCTCTTCATTAAAATCAAATCCATTATTATGATGATCTGCTGTCCTTTCAGTACCAAACATTAAATAAACTGCTTTCCCCTTATTTTGTTGAACCTTATTCATCATGTAAGTTGCATCTTCTGAGCCAGATAAACTTGTATATTCTACTGTATTAGTTATATCCGGAACTTCACTTGATGCTTCTTTCACTAATAAAGATAATTCCTTGTCGCTATATCCACTTTCTGCTTTTCCTGCTAAAGTAATCTCATAGGTTACATCATACATATTTGCTGCACCTTCAAGTATTTTTATTGCTCTTTGTGTAATATAGTCATTGATTTCAGTTGTTTCCCCTCTAGTTTCTATTTTCATTTCTGCTCTATCTGGTACTACATTTCTTCCTGTTCCTGCTTTTAAAACACCTACATTGATTCTCGCTGTGCCATCTCCATGCTGACATAAAGTATGCAAATTCAATGCCGCTGTGGCTGCTGCAAGTAGTGCATTTTTTCCCTTTTCAGGGGTAGCTCCCGCATGACTTGATCTTCCTTTATAATGTACATCAAGCTTTGTTGTGGATAAAAATCCCCCTGTATTTACAACAAGTTCTCCTAATTTTCCAGACTTAAATCCTATATGTCCAGTAAATAAATAATTAACATCATTAAAAACTCCTTTATTAACCATAGAATAAGCTCCTCTAGTGCCCTCTTCTGCTGGTTGAAATACAAATAAAATTTTTCCCTTTAATTGTTCCTTTATATTATTCATTGCTTTTGCCAGCACTAATCCTATAGCTGCATGTCCATCATGACCGCAAGCATGCATATTACCTTTGTTTATTGAAACAAATCCTTCATTTATAGGTCTATGAGTTATATCCTCACTTTCTATCCCCTCTAAAGAGTCTATATCAAATCTAAATGCAATAGTTGCCCCCTCTTTTTCTGTATCTAATATTCCAACTACTCCAGTTGCTCCGTTTTTCATTAGATTTAAATACTTCTCTTTTGCTCCTTGTGAAAGTGCTCTCTTCTTGTATTCTTCTAAGACTTCTCTACCTGGAACTCCCATCATAGAGTCTATATCTATAACTTCTTCGCCAACCTTCACTTCTAATCCAATCGCTTCTAAGTACTCTGCTATTTTCGATCCAGTTCTAAACTCAGTCCATCCACTTTCTGCATACTTATGAAAATCTCTTCTTAAACTTATCAATTCATCTAAAGATAAATCTATATTTTTGAATAAATCATTTTTCAAGTCCTTCATTTTATCAACCCCTTTTAGCACTTTAATACATATATATATTCTGCTATACTTCATTAATTCCTCCCATTTTTTTCAAATTTTATCATAATTTTATATTTTCATGTTTTTCTAATAACTTTTACAATTTCTTAATACTTTTGTAAATTTAAATAAAACGTAAAACAGTTTTTAGAAATAAAAATAAGGTGCTAGATGCTAAGAATTATAGAAAATTTCCATACGTGAAATTTTTATAATTCTTAGCTCCTAGCACCTAACTTCTTAACTCTAAATACTGCTTCGCATTTTAATTTTAAGCTTCTTCTTTTTCTTCAAGTCTTTTTAATACTATTCTATATCCTTCGCTTCCATAATTTAAACATCTATTTACTCTACTTATAGTTGCAGTACTTGCTCCTGTTGACGCTGATATATCTTGATAAGTTCTCTTTTCTTTTAACATCTTTGCCACTTGTAATCTTTGACTAAGAACTTGTATTTCATTTATAGTGCAAATATCATCGAACAATCTATAACACTCTTCCCTAGTCTCTAAAGTCAAAATTGCATCACATAAAAAATCCATTTCTTTACTTTCAACCTTTGAACTAAAATTTCCCATGATTTTCAGCTCCTTATTCATAATTAAGATATTTTCTTATGTAATTTATAAAAACCTGTAATTTCGATATAAATTAACATACCCCGTTTTATTTAATGCGTTTTCTCTATTATAGCACATATATTATAATTTTTATCGTTTACATTGTATAATTTGTAAAAATCTTTGATGCAGTTTATTATTTTACAAAAAAATAAAACAACCCATTGGGGCATGGGTTGTTTTTTAATAAATAAAAGGGGGCTATTCATTCTTTTATTTATTCTTGCATAACTAATTATATAAGAATACTAATTTAAATTCAAGTGATATTTGAAAATTTCATTTTAAAATTTTTATTAAATGAAATAAAAACCTTCAATTTTTATATATCTTTGAGTGTTTCTAATTCTTCTTCTGTAAGTTCTCTATATTCTCCTTCCATAAGTTCATCATCTAAAGATAAACTACCAAACTTAACTCTCTGCAAATAAACTACTTCCTTTTCCCTAGCCTGAAACATCCTTTTTACTTGATGGAATTTTCCTTCTTGTATGGTTATATACACTTTAGAGCCATTTTCATCTGCCTCTACTATTTCAAGTTTTGCAGGAAGACATTTATAATCATCATCCAAAACTACACCCTTTTTAAAAGCCTCAATATCCGCCTCATTTACTTCTTTATCTATTTCAGCATAATACACCTTATCTACATGCCATTTAGGAGAAATTAACTTGTGATTTAAATCTCCATCATTTGTAATAAGCAGTAATCCTACGGTATCTTTATCCAGCCTTCCTACTGGGAATGGCTTAAATACCTGATAATCTATATCTAATAAATCTATTACCGTTTCATCACGGTTGTCAAAGGTAGCCGAAATAACTCCATCAGGCTTATTCATCATAAGATATATGTACTTTCTATACAAAAGTTCCTCTCCATTTACCTTTACAATGCTTTTTTCTGGATCTATACTAATTGAGGAGTCTTTAACTACTTCTCCGTCTACTTCTACTCTCCCGCTTTTTACTAATGCTTTTACTTCTTTTCTACTTCCAAATCCTAAGTTAGCAAGTACTTTATCTAATCTTTCCACTATTTTTCCTCCCTTGTTTTTAAATACAAAATTAATATACCATTTCTTATATATATTTTACCACTACTTTCTTTTACAATTCTTTAAAACAAAAAGAAGTTTACCTTATGTAAACTTCTTCCTATATTATAAACTTTAAATTACAACTTAAACCCTAGTAATTACTTTCCGTAGTTTTTCATAACATATTGTATAAACTCTCTAGACTCATAAGGTAACTTATGTATATCTTCTTTGCTCTTTACCCCTAACTTTTCTACAGTACCTGTTCCAGCACTATATCCTGCTAAAGCTAATTCTTTACTATTCCCATAGGTATCTAAAAGGTTCTTGAGAAGTTTTGTCCCACCCATAACATTGTCTTCTATATCATAAGGATTCTCAACCCCCATAGCTTTAGCTGTTCTTGGCATCAGCTGCATTAAACCCATTGCGCCCGCCGAAGATGTTACATTGGGTTTAAATCTTGATTCATGATAGATGATTGTATTTATAAGTTCCTTATCTATACCATATTTTTTAGAAGCCTTTTCTACAGCTTCTTCTATTCTTGTATCGTTACTTTCCATACTAGAACTTATGTCTTTTATGGCAGCTGTAACTCTTTCTTGTCCCCCATATCCAAGACTTTGTGTTTGATCTTCTGTAAGTCCTAGACTAGAAAAATCCATATTGCCATTTGAATCCATCATAGCCTCAGTTAAACTTTGCATTACCATTTCAAAAGCTGGAGAATCTCCCATGGTCTCTTTGAACATTTGTGTCATAAGCTGCATTTGATAAAATTGCTCTATTCTTTTATTGTCATCTATCTTCATATTTATATCACCTCTAAATAATAAATTCTAAAATATCATAATCTTCATAAGCACACTTCCTATAGCTGCTTTTACACAAAGCAAGTATCCTATATTTTCCCTTTTTAAAAGGAACAAAGCTATAATAATTCTTTTTACTATAATTTTGAACCTTAAACCATTCATCTTCTTCCATCAAATAAAATTCATATATAACATCCTTGCCACCCTCATTCTCTACAGTAACTATAATAGGCTTATTAATTTCTATTTGACTATCACTACATTTTATAGTTGTATTAGTAATTGGCAAAGCCTGATGAACTGGTATTCTAGCTTCTTTTTTATTATCAAATTCCTTATTACTTAACTTATTTTTAACGTATATTTCCACCACATACACGCCGCTGTGTGGGGCCATAAAGTAATATTCTATACTTTCTACATAATCTGTTTCTTCAATTTTACGTCCATTTATTTTCAAAACATACTTAAATAATAAGTCTTTTGTATTTATTGATATTATATTAAGTTTTATAGTATCACCAGCAACATAATACTCATTTAATGGCATCAAAATATAATCTATGTTTGCTGGAAAAAAATTATAGGAATTTATATATATAATTTTATGACTATCATATTCCTTCAATGAATATTTATCTTTTACCATTACTTCTATTTCAAACTTACCTTCTTCTTGTGGTGTGAACTTTATAAAGTTACAGCTTCCATAATCTATTCGTCCTCTTTCTTGTCCTTCTTTTCTTATTATAAAGCTATATCTTAAAGTAGAACTACCAGAAGCATTTACCTCTATTATAACTTCTTCATGCTTTAATATCTCATTTCCCTTGTCTATAATAACATTCTCTATCTTTATAGGAAGCTTAACTTTTTCATCAACTGTAAAGTAAACCTCCTCTTTTTGTTCATACTCACCATCAAAAGATGAATCCTTTACCCATAATATAACCTTATATTCCCCTGGCTTTTCTGGCTTCCAAGTATAATTATTTAGTCTTATGTAACCTGAATCAACACTAGAATTTCCCTCTATAATGTACCTATAAAGGAGTTCACGCCCTCCAGTAACTATTGCTTGAAGCTCAATTTCTGTTTCAACTCGTTGTGGACTCATTTTATTTGCAGTAAAGCTATTTATTTCAATATTCTTATAGGGATGTATGCTAAAGTTTATTATAGCTCTGTCATCATATTCCTTGGGGGAATACATATCCTTCACCATACATATTAGCCTGTAATCTCCTGGAACTTCCTCAACGTATGCTACCACTTTTTTAGTAGAATAATCTTGTATACACTTAAACTCTCTATCTTTAGATATCTTTATAAACTTATAAAGTATTACTCTATCCTTATCTCCATCGGTATCTACTTCAAATAATAACTCTTCATTGCATATCCTCTCTCCAGTTATACATCTGAAATTTCTTATTTCTATTTTTTTTAATGGAAGCACGTTGAAATCTACCCTTGCAAAATCATTATATTGCTTAAGGGAATTAATTTCTTTACATTCCACTAATATTTCATGCTTACCAGGATTTTTTATGGTGCACTCTAAAAAGTTATCTAAAGTGTAATCCTTTATAATTTGCCAATTAAATTCTTCCTTTAGCCAGTATCTGTACATAATATTATCTTTATTTGACGTAGCATCTATTTTTATTTTTTCCCCAACTTTTATTTCCTTTTTGTTTATTTTAAGAGAATCTATTATTTTTTCTTGTGATTTACCTATTATAAAGTCACTTCTTGACAGGTATTCAAAAGGCTTTGTACTATCTTTCACTTTAGCTTGTACCATTATCGTGTACTTTCCATCTTCTTTTGGTACCCATTTTATATTATTTTTATAATCAAAATCTCTTAATACTTCCCATATTCCATTACATCCCACAAAAAATTTATATAATAAATTATCGTTATCAGATACTTCCGCCTTTATAATTATTTCTTCTTCCCTCTCTCGGGGACTTTCTACACTAAAGGTGATGGAAATCTCATTCATAATTCACAACCCCCATTTAAACTCTTCCTATTTTATATTATACTATAAGTACCATATTCTGTAATGTGGTTTTTATTTACATATGGATAATTTGGAAAAATATTTAACTTTATCCTAAATTAGTACATCTGAATGACTGAAGATACTTTCTTGTAAATTAGGGGGTGTATTTTATGAGATTATATGACGCTGAACTAGTATCATTTGATACTATAAAACTTAAGGCCGACAATTGCTCCATAGATAAGTTACCTAAGCTAAAAATACGTAATGGCCTTACAACTTTACGTGTAAACGCGTATTATTTAAATAAGAATATGTTACAAATAACTTTAAATGAATTTATTAATATAAAAGAAAAAAGTGAGCTAATATTAGGTAAAAATAAAGTTCCTATAAATTATTATCCTCTATATAAATCAGATGAATTTAATAAATTATACTATTATGACGGTAAGCTTGGATATACTTATACCCCAGAAGAAACTTCATTTTCCTTGTGGTCTCCCGTTGCTTTAAGTATAAACATTTTAATTTACGATTCTGGAGAACCTAACTTAGAAGAAAAACCTCGAAGAATACAAATGAAAGAGTGTGAAAATGGAGTTTGGAAATGCAGAATTCATGAAAACTTAGATGGATATTTTTACACTTATGAAATAAATATAGAAGGAATAGTAAGAGAAGTTATAGATCCTTATACTCCAGCAGTTGGTATAAACGGTTTGAGAGGTGCTATAATAGATTTAAATAAATCTAATCCTAAAAACTTTGAAAAAGATTGCCCTTTGAAACTAAGCTCTCCTACAGATGCCATAATTTATGAGCTAAGTATAAGAGATATTTCTACTCACCCTAATAGTGGAGTAATAAATAGAGCTAAATTTTTAGGACTGTCAGAAGATAATACTTATTCTGATAGTAATATAAGCACAGGTCTTGCTCATATTAAAGAACTTGGAATTACCCATGTACAACTTATGCCAATTTTTGATTTTAATCACATAAATTCTAGCGAAAAAAACCCACTGCTTTATAATTGGGGATATAATCCTGAAAATTACAACTCGGTTGAAGGTATATATGCTATAAATCCCTATAATCCTTATTGCAGAATACAAGAGCTTAAGACATTAATATATACCTTACACGCAGACAATATAGGTGTAATTATGGATGTGGTATATAACCATGTTTTTAGTGCTCCTAAAAGTAACTTTGAAAATATATTTCCTAAATACTATTTTAGGTATAACGAAGATGGCTCCTTAAGCAACGGAAGTGGATGTGGCAATGATATAGCATCGGAAAATCCTATGGTAAGAAAATTTATAGTTGATTCGGTAAAATTTTGGGCTAAGGAATATCATCTAGATGGATTTAGATTTGACTTAATGGGCATTCATGATGTAAATACCATGAATATTATAAGAGAGGAGTTATACAAGATAAATCCTTACATTATCACGTATGGAGAGGGCTGGAACTTAAATACTTCCTTGCCTGAAGAAAACAAAGCAACTCAAAAAAATCATTATAAAATGCCTTCCATTGGTCATTTTAATGATTTTGTAAGAGATATCATTAAAGGTTCTACCTTTATACCTGCGGATATTGGCTATGCTTCTGGAAAAGAAAACATAGAAAATAATATAAAAGTTTGTGTTTCTGGTTCTATAAATTATAACGGACATATAAAAGGAATGTTTCAAAGCCCAATAAATACCATAAATTATGTATCTGCTCACGATAATCATACCTTATGGGACAAAATAGAAATAAGTTGTATAGATAAAAACTTTGAAGAAAAAAAGTATATACATAAATTATGCAACGCCATAATTTTAACCTCTCAAGGTATTTCTTTTCTTCATAGTGGCGTAGAATTCTGTAGAACAAAAAATATGGATGAAAACAGCTATAAATCATCAGATATAATAAATTGGATGGATTGGGATAGAAAAAGAAAGTTCATTGATGTGAATAACTATTACAAGGGACTGATTAAACTTAGAAAGGAACATCCTGCATTTAAAATGAATAATGCAGATGAAATCAGAAGGCATCTGTTTTTTTTAGAAAACACTCCTCAAAACGTTGTAGCCTTTGTTTTAAAGGATTATGCACGAGGTGATATTTGGTCGGACATACTTGTAATCTATAATCCAAATAAAAATATGATTACAGTTAATATTCCCGAAGGTACCTGGAAAATGGTTGTAAATAGAGATATTGCTGGAACGGATGTTTTGAGCATTATATCAGGAAATAGTTTACTTGTAGAGCCTATAAGCACTACAGTGTTATATAAAGACTAGTAGTTAGGTACTAGGTGCTAGGAATTGATGAAATTTTAAAGAACAAAATTTCTACGTTACCTATCTCCTAGGACCTCTAAACTAGCACCTAAAAAGTTGTTTCGCAACTTTTTATTATTTTTATAATACTCTCATATAATCTTAAATCATCTTCTTCTGTTCTTTTCTTATGGCTTGCAGTTTTTCCGCCTCCCCTTCTGACCTTAGCTGAAAGGTGTCTTTCAAAAAGTAGTCTATCCATATTCTTATCATTATAAATATACCCCTTAGGATTTATAGCATAAGCTTTTTTCCCTAAAGCCAGAGCTGCCACCCCATAGTCTTGTGTAATTATTACATCTCCTGCCTTAGCTTCATTTATAAGATACATATCTACACTTTGAAATCCGCTGTCTAAATACTTAACGATGCTGTAATCACTATTAATTACATGATTAATATCACAATACATTATAACTTCTATATCATTTTCCTTTGCAGCCTTTTCAATCATATGCTTACCTGGACAGGCATCTGCGTCAACTAATATTCTCATAAAATTCTCCTTATGTATGATTTTAAAGCTTTGGCTTAAGAACTTTATCTTTAAACCAAAGCTTATATTTATTTTACCTATATTAACTATTTTAGTCTAGATTCTAACTCCATTTTCACTTGTTCATAGCCTGGTTTCCCTAAAAGTGCAAACATATTTTTCTTATATGCTTCAACTCCTGGCTGATCAAAAGGATTTACTCCTAAAAGATACCCACTTATAGCACAAGCTTTCTCAAAAAAGTATACCATATATCCAAAATAATATGGAGTTAATTGTGGAACATTTATAATTATGCTTGGTACGTTTCCATCACTATGCGCAAGTACTGTCCCTCTAAAAGCTTGCTTGTTTACAAAATCCATGGTTTTTCCAGATAAAAAATTTAAACCATCTACATTTTCCACATCTTCTTTTACAATTATAGTCTTTCTCGGATCTTCTATATTTATAAATGTCTCAAATAATATTCTTGATCCATCTTGTATATATTGACCCATAGAATGTAAATCTGTTGAAAAATCTACTGATGCTGGATAAATTCCCTTTTGATCCTTTCCTTCACTTTCTCCATAAAGCTGCTTCCACCATTCTCCGAAATAATGGAGGCAAGGCTCAAAGTTTGCTAATATTTCTATAGTTTTTCCTTTTCTATAAAGAGCATTTCTTGCTGCTGCATATTTATAGCATTGATTTTTTTCTAAATCAGCTTCCATAAAAGCTTCTCTTGCATCTCTCGCCCCTGCCATTATTTCCTCTATGTTAGCACCTGATACGGCAATAGGCAATAATCCTACAGCCGTGAGCACTGAATATCTTCCACCTACATCATCTGGTATTACAAAGGTTTCATATCCTTCTGTGTCTGCTAAAGATTTCAATGCACCCTTTGACTTATCTGTGGTAGCATATATTCTTTCTTTTGCCTCTTCCTTGCCATACTTCTTTTCTAATAATTCCTTAAATATTCTAAATGCTATAGCAGGTTCTGTAGTAGTTCCTGATTTTGATATTACATTAACGGATATATCCATATTTTCTACTAGCTCTAATAAATCTGCCATGTATGTAGAGCTTATATTATTTCCTACAAAATATATAGCTGGAGTCTTCCTTTTGTCTTTACTTAAGCTATTATAAAAGGTTTGAGTGAGCATTTCTATAGCTGCTCTTGCACCTAAATATGATCCACCTATTCCAATCACTATAAGAGCATCTGAATTATTTTTTACCTTTTCAGCAGCCCTTTGTATCCTTTGAAATTCTCCCTTATCATAATCCTTAGGCAAGTCCAACCATCCTAAAAAATCATTTCCTGCCCCTATTTTTTTATGAAGCATTTTATGAGCTTCTTTAATATGTTGGCTAAAATGACTTATTTCTTCTTCTGCTAAATGTGCTTTTAATTTAGTTAGATCTACATTTACTCCTGTTTTCATAATATAACTCTCCCTTAATACCCATGATTTATTTTAGTAAAATACTAATTAATTTAAGATGTGCTGATTTGTAACGAAATCATAACTTTTACAAATCTCATGAAATTATCATAGTAAAATTTTAGTATATTATACAAAATAAATCAAGTACTCTAGATTAATGTACCAGTTTCCCTGTGGAAAACTTATAAAAAAATCACCTTGGATATGCTTCAAACCTGAGCACCGTCCAAGGTGATTAAACCCTTTAATCATTAACTATTCAATATTAACTATTAAATGAACTTTATTCCCACTCAATAGTTGAAGGTGGTTTTGAAGTTATATCATAAACAATTCTGTTTACTCCGTGAACTTCATTAACTATTCTTCTTGAAACTTTATCTAAAACTTCATAAGGTATTCTAGCCCAATCTGAAGTCATCCCATCTGATGAAGTTACTCCTCTTAATGCTATTGTGTGGCAGTAAGTTCTTTCATCTCCCATAACTCCTACTGATTGTATATTTGGAAGACAAGCAAAGTACTGCCATACCTTTCCTTCGAGTCCAGCATTAGCTATTTCTTCTCTAAATATAGCATCTGCTTCTCTAACTACAGCTAGCTTTTCTTCTGTAACTTCTCCAAGTACTCTTATTGCAAGACCTGGTCCTGGGAAAGGCTGTCTCCATACTAAATTATGAGGTATTCCAAGTTCTTCTCCAACAGCTCTTACTTCATCTTTAAATAACTCTCTTAAAGGCTCTATAAGACTAAATTGAATATCTTCTGGAAGTCCTCCTACATTATGGTGACTCTTTATTGTAGCAGAAGTTCCTGTTCCACTTTCAACTACATCTGCATATATAGTACCTTGAACAAGGAAGCTTATTTCCCCTAGCTTATTTGCTTCTTCTTCAAATACTCTTATAAATTCTTCACCTATTATTTTTCTCTTTTTCTCTGGATCACTTACACCTTTAAGTTTTCCTAAAAATCTATCCTGAGCATTTACTCTTATTAAATTCATATCAAACTGCTTTTTAAATATTTCTTCAACCTGGTCTCCTTCATCTTTTCTAAGTAAACCATGATCTACGAATATACATGTTAATTGCTTTCCTATAGCTTTATGAACAAGCACTGCAGCTACAGATGAATCAACTCCACCTGATAGTGCACAAATTACTTTTTTATCTCCTACTTTTTCTTTTATAGCTTTAATCTGTTCTTCCGCAAAAGAAGACATTGACCAATCGCCACTTAATCCACAGATGTTATATAGGAAATTTGATAGCATTTTCTTTCCAAAAGGAGTATGCTCTACTTCTGGATGGAACTGAACACCATATATCTTTCTTTCTACATTTTCCATAGCTGCTACTGGAGTTTGGCTAGTTGTTCCAACTATTCTAAATCCTACTGGTGCATTTTCTACATAGTCCGTGTGGCTCATCCAGCAGCTTTCATTTTCTTCTATTCCTTGAAATAATAAGCATGAGTTATCTAACTTTACATCTGTCTTACCATACTCTCTTACATCAGGGCTTTTAACATTTCCTCCAAGGGTATGAGCGATAAGCTGTTCCCCATAGCATATTCCAAGTACTGGAACACCTAATTCGAATATTTCTTTATCTATTTTTGGAGCTCCTTCACCATAAACACTGTTAGGTCCTCCAGTGAAAATTATCCCTTTAGGGTTTTTTTCCTTTATTTTATCTATTGAATATGTGTATGGAATTATTTCGCAATATACATTATTTTCTCTTACTCTTCTAGCAATAAGCTGGTTGTACTGTCCACCGAAATCAACTACTAAAACTAATTCCTTTTCCATAGTTACCTCCTCAGGGGTTATTAATTATATATTAGTAATTCTAATTCTAATTTATCTTTAATTACTGTGATACACTGTAGTTTGGAGCCTCTTTTGTCATTACTATATCATGCGGATGACTTTCTCTAAGACCTGCTGATGTTTGAACTACAAATCTAGCTGTTTCATATAGGTCAACTAAAGTCTTAGAACCTAAATATCCCATACCTGAACGAATTCCACCAAGTAACTGGAATATTGTATCTGATACAAGTCCTTTATATGGTAATCTTCCTTCTACACCTTCTGGAACAAGCTTCTTATTATCTTCTTGGAAATACCTATCCTTACTTCCACAAGCCATAGCTGCAAGAGAGCCCATACCTCTATAAACTTTATAACTTCTTCCTTGATATATTTCAGTTTCTCCTGGAGATTCTTCGCATCCTGCAAACATAGATCCCATCATACACACCTTAGCTCCAGCAGCTAGTGCCTTAACTATATCTCCTGAATACTTTAATCCACCATCTGCTATAACAGGTACTCCATATTTATTAGCTTCTTCAACACAATCCATTACAGCTGTAAGTTGTGGCACACCAACTCCTGCTACAACTCTTGTAGTACAGATAGATCCTGGCCCTATACCAACTTTTATACAGTCTGCACCAGCTTCTATAAGGTCCTTAGTTGCTTCTGCAGTAGCTACATTACCTGCAATAACTTGAAGCTCTGGATATACGCTCTTTATAGTTCTTACAGCTTCTATAACACCTTTTGAATGTCCATGAGCAGTATCTACAGTTATAACATCTACATGTGCATCAACTAATGCTTTAACTCTTTCCATCATATCCTTAGTTACACCTACCGCTGCACCACATAAAAGTCTGCCTTTACTGTCCTTTGCACTGTTAGGGAACTTTCTTACCTTTTCTATATCCTTTATAGTTATAAGTCCTTTTAAATTATTATCCTTATCAACTAATGGAAGTTTTTCTATTCTATGCTCTTTAAGTATTGCTTTAGCTTCTTCTATAGTTGTATTTTCTGGCGCTGTAATTAAATTTTCTTTTGTCATTACATCTGATATTTTCTTTGAATAATCTTGTTCAAATACTATATCTCTATTTGTTATAATTCCTACTAATTTTCCGCCCACTGTTACAGGAATACCAGATATTCTATACTTACTCATAAGTTCTAATGCATCTTGAAGAGTATTTTCTGGAGATAAGAAAAATGGATCAGTTATAACTCCGTTTTCTTGCCTTTTAACTCTGTCCACTTCCATAGCTTGTTGTTCAATTGTCATGTTTTTGTGTATTATCCCAATACCACCTTCACGAGACATAGCTATTGCCATTTTGGATTCTGTAACAGTATCCATCCCTGCGCTCATAAGTGGTATATTTAAGCTAATAGTCTTAGTCAAATTTGTTTTAAGAGTAACACCATTAGGTAATATTTCTGATTTATTTGGAACTAAAAGTACATCGTCAAAAGTATATCCTTGTTTTAAAATGATTGCCATTTAATCCACTCTCCTTTATATTTTCTAATTTAATTTTATTACAGCTCATCACATCTAAAGTTTTTAGAGTATTTACTTTTATTATTTTCCCTAAATGTTTAATTTATAGACAAAAAAACATGCTAATTTTACTTATTCTCTATAAGTGAAATTAGCATGTACAAATAAATACACGTCTATTCTCACTCATAGTCAGGAATTTGCGGCTCCCGGTAGATACTCCCTGCCATATTCAGGGGATATATGAGTTATGTTTATATTTGATATGTTTCCTTCATTAATTTTAACTATTGACATTATTCTATTGAATTTTTCGTTATTTGTCAATTATTTTATTTCACATTATTAAATCTAAAAATACAATGTAAATGTTTAATAATATAACTTTCTATCAATCTCTGGTTACTCTATTTTATAATAAGTACCATGTTATAATGCCTTGTCCCCAAAGTATAGTTATAATAGAAGCTAGTACTATAAATGGTCCAAATGGTACATAATCTTTTCTAGTCTTTTTCTTTAAAGCTATAAGTGCTAGTCCTATTACAGAACCAATAACAAAGGATAAAAATAGCATTAATAACGTTAGTTCAAGTCCTAAAAATAATCCACATACAAAACAAATCTCTGCATCTCCCCAGCCCATGCCACCTTTAGTTATAAGTATTATTAACGCTAAGGTTCCTCCACCTATGATGCCTCCATATATGTAATTCATTACAGGTAGTCCCCTATAAGCATGAATAGCTAAAAAAGTTACCGCTACGATAAATCCTACCAAGGTAGTTTTAAAATAAATATTTGTAGTATCCAAATCAATCATTCCTATAACAATTAGGATACTTACCATTATAATATACTTTATGGCATCTATGGCAATACCATATTTTACATAAACTAACACATATAATATACCTGTTAAAAATTCAATTATTGGATATCTTTCAGATACTTTTTCTCTGCAATACCTGCATCTTCCCTTTAACAAAATGTAACTTAAAATAGGAATCAAATCATAGGGCTTTAAATTGTTATTACAATTAGTGCAATGAGATGGTGGATATGCAATAGACTGATTTTTAGGCATTCTATAAATGCATACATTTAAAAAACTTCCAATTATAGTCCCAAAAATAAAAATAATTAAATAATCCATACTACTAAACCCTCTTATAAAATGATTTGCAAAAATACTGATTTTATTACAGACAACTAAAGCACTTTAATATGATAAATCCCTATACTTACAAAATAATCTTTCATAAGTATAGGGTCTGTTGCATCATTAACTCCATACATGCCTAGATGCCCAGATATAGCATGTACTTCAAAGCTTCCCTAAAGTTTATCTATAAACAAATTTTATCACCAAAAATCACTTGTTACAACATATTTCATATAACATCTAAGGTAAAGTTCTATAAGTATATACTGCATTTTTTATAACATCTTAAGATTTGTATAATGTAAAAATAAGCTCATAAAAAATAAAGCTGTGGATTTAATCCACAGCTTATATTTTATATTAATACATTCCATCCATTCCTGGTCCTGGCATTGGAGCAGGATTCTTTTCTGGCATATCAGCTACAGCAGCTTCTGTTGTTAAGAAAGTAGCTGCTACAGATGCAGCATTTTGAAGTGCTGATCTTGTAACCTTAGTTGGGTCGATTATTCCAGCTTCTATCATGTTTATATATTTATCATTTAAAGCATCATAACCCATTCCAACTTCAGAATTTTTAACTTTTTCTATTACTACAGAACCTTCAACTCCAGCGTTAGTAGCTATTTGTCTTACTGGTTCTTCAAGGGCTTTTCTTATAATGTCAATACCAACTTTGATGTCTACTACATCAGAAGTTAATTCCTGCATTTCTTTAAGAGCAGTTACATATGCAGTTCCACCACCTGGAACAATACCTTCTTCAACAGCGGCTTTAGTAGCTGCTAAAGCATCTTCTATTCTTAGCTTTCTTTCTTTTAATTCAGTTTCTGTTGCAGCACCAACTTTGATTACAGCTACTCCACCAGCAAGTTTTGCAAGTCTTTCCTGTAATTTTTCTCTATCAAAGTCAGATGAAGATTCATCTATCTGAACTTTTATCTGATGAACTCTATCATGTATAGCTTCTTTATTTCCTTTTCCGTTAACAATTGTAGTATTTTCTTTAGTAATCTTAACGGATTCAGCCATTCCAAGCATATCTAATGTAACGTCTTTTAAATCTCTTCCTAATTCTTCAGCGATAACTTCTCCACCAGTTAATACTGCTATATCTTGAAGCATATCTTTTCTTCTATCGCCAAATCCAGGAGCTTTAACTGCTACACAAGTAAATGTTCCTCTTAATTTATTAAGAACAAGTGTTGCTAATGCTTCTCCTTCTATATCTTCAGCTATTATTAATAGCTTTCTTCCCTGTTGAACTATTTTTTCAAGTACTGGAAGTATATCCTGTATGCTAGTTATCTTCTTATCTGTTATTAATATATATGGCTCTTCAAGTACTGCTTCCATCTTTTCAGAATCAGTTACCATGTATGCACTTAAGTATCCTCTATCAAACTGCATTCCTTCAACAACATCTAATTCAGTTCCCATAGATTTTGATTCTTCAACAGTTATAACGCCTTCGTTTCCAACTCTCTCCATAGCATCTGCTATAAGCTTTCCTATTTCTTCATCAGCTGCTGAGTTTGCTGCAACACTTGCTATGTCTTCTTTTCCGTTTACCTGCTTTGAAATATTTTTAATTTCTTGTACAGCTTTTTCTACTGCCATCTGTATTCCACGTCTAATTAGCATCGGATTAGATCCTGCTGTAACGTTTCTTAACCCTTCTCTAATTATAGCCTGAGCAAGTAACGTAGCTGTTGTAGTACCATCTCCTGCTACATCATTTGTCTTAGTTGCAACTTCTTTTACAAGCTGTGCTCCCATATTTTCATATGCATCTTCAAGTTCGATTTCTCTTGCTATAGTAACACCATCATTAGTTATAAGTGGTGATCCGAATTTTTTATCTAAAACAACGTTTCTTCCCTTTGGTCCTAAAGTAACCTTAACTGTATTTGCAAGCTTATCTACACCTGCCTGCATAGCTCTTCTAGCTTCTTCTCCAAATAATAAGCTCTTTGCCATATTACACTTACCTCCTAAATAGTTAATTTATATTTTCAAATTATTCTAAAACAGCTAATATATCATCCTGTTTTAATATTGTATATTCTATGCCATCAATTTTAACTTCATTTCCTGCATACTTAGAAAATAATATTTTATCTCCTACTTTTAATTCCATTACAACTTCTTTTCCATTAACCATTCCACCAGGTCCTACTGCTACTACCTCAGCTTCTTGTGGCTTTTCCTTAGCGGTTCCTGGTAAAACTATTCCGCTCTTTGTAGTTTCTTCTACTTCGATTCTTTTGATAACAACTCTGTCTCCAAGTGGTCTAATTCTCATTTTAAACCCTCCTTAAAATATTTATGTTTATAAGAATGAATCATCTCAAATAAATTGAGATGTATTAATTAATTTTTTATCATTAGCACTCACTATCAATGAGTGCTAATACAATTATTATAATAAAGAATAGCATATATAATATCAAATGTAAATGTTACCCTTATTTATTCTTTTTGTTAAATTATACCCCATTATTATAATTTATCTATATATTTTGGCATTTTACTTACTTTTTCTTTTATTTTCTAATACTATATTTAAATAAAACAGTTCAAACTATATAATATTATTACAACATAATTAATATTTCCAAGGGGTGACATTTTTATGAAAAATTTTCATGTTTTCTTTAAATTTATTTTTATGTTTTCACTAGCACTATTTGCCATAACCCTGTCCGTAAAAATCACTGTGAACTTCAGACAATTATATTATTTTGATATAAAACATCTAGGTATAGAAAAATTTGTACATATGAGCGTGAGCGAAATCAAAACAAATTATGATTATCTTATAAACTTTTTATATTCTCCTTCTAATACACAGTTTAAACTGCCTTCCTTTAAGGCTTCCCCTGAAGGCATTATACACTTTTATGAAGTGAAGAAAATATTTTCTTTAGTTGATAAAATATTTTACATATCACTGTTTTTAAATTTAATTGCTGTATATCTATGCTATAAATATAAAGACTTTTCAATTTTTAAATATAGTTCTTGGCTTTTAGTTTCCTTACCTATATTTTTACTTACAGTATTTTCAATTAACTTTAACAAGGTTTTTAATACGTTTCATGCTATATTCTTCAATAATGATTACTGGATATTTGATATAGATAAAGACCCCGTTATAAATATACTTCCTGAAGCATTCTTTATGCACTGCGCTATACTCATAGCTGCACTAATACTTATATTTTCAATAATCTACATAATATTCTATAAAAGTAACTATCGTGTGGAAAAGCCCTAGATTTAGGGCTTTTCTTTTTCTTCATTTTTTATCATGTTTTTTATTATTTTTTCTCCCTTTATTACACCTAGTATAAAAAGTACCGTTGCAACTACAGCTATCCCAATTAATATGAGCTTATTATCAGTACCTATTTTAGCTCCAAAATAGGCAGATAAAAATATTCCAGGAAATCTTCCTAAAGTAGAATATATAATAAAATTTTTCAGACTAATATCTGAAATTCCACATATATAAGCTAATGCATCTTTGGGAATACCGGGTACTAAATAAAGTAAAAATACTATGTAATTTACACTTCCAAGCTTTAGTACTTTTTTAAAAAAAGTCAAATGTCTTTTAGATATAATTCTTTCTACAAAAGGTTTACCATATATATTACATATTACAAATATTATAATGCTGCCTAAACAAATACCTACAAGTGAAATTATGCTGCCAGATATAGTTCCAAAAATATATCCACCTGCAACTTGAACAATCTCTCCAGGAATAAAGAATACTACTACCTGTAACATTTGAAGAAGGATAAAGGCTAGTATACTATACTGTCCATAGGAATTAATAATATTTCTGACTTCATCTGGATCTTTTAATATGTAAAAGTAATCATGGAAATACTTATAACCAACAAATAAAAACAATACAAATAAGCCAGCAAATATGATACCGCCTATATTTTCCTTTATATATTCAACTACTTTTCTTAATATTCCATGCTCTCCATCATCCATATACTTCACCCTCTTTGGTTATAAATCTCTAATCCCTAATTTCTAATCGTCATCTATATCTAGAAAATTATCTTATTTTTATCTATTATATCAAAATTTAAAACTTCATTTAATTAGATATACTAAATATTGTTTTATACTAAAAGTAATTATATACATTTTCTTGTTAATCTATCTTACTAGTTAATAATTTAATACAACTATATAACCCTTTACATTCTTGTAACTTTCATTATTATCTAGAAAATGGGCACTAAAAAAGAAGTTGCTCTCGCAACCTCTTTTCACTATCTCTCCATATTAATTTCTTCATAACGCTTTAAATTTTCATTATCTATAACATGTTTTATTTGAGCCTCTTTACTAAACTTTGCAAGCTGTGGTCTAGACTTCATCATAGAAACCATAGTTGCTGGTCCACCTATACATCCGCCTTCGCACATCATCCCTTCAATAAAGTTTCCTTGTAATTTGCCAGCTTTGGCCATCATCATAGCTCTCTTTATATCAAATGGCCCACTAACTTTAACAGGTTCAAAATCTATCTTTACTTCCTTTTTCTCTATATAGTTTTCAATAGCGGCTGTTAATCCTCCACCTTGAGCAAATCCTCTCCCAAAGGATGATGCATCATTGATATCTTCGTTTTCTAGTTTTTGAGGCTCTATATCATATGCTCCCATTAAGGCTGTAATTTCTTCAAAAGTCATAACATAATCCACTGAATCTTTAACACTTGGTCTCTTAATTTCACTTTTCTTAGCAGTACATGGTCCTACAAATACAACTAGTGCTTCTGGATCCATCTTCTTTATCATTCTTCCCGTAGCTACCATTGGAGATACTGTGCCTGACACCTTATCAATTTGATCTGGGAATTTCTTTTCAATGTAGTTTAAGAAACCTGGGCAACAGGAGTTAGTCATATACTTATCTCCCTTTTCCATTCTTTCTACAAACTCATTACCTTCATGTACAACTACTGCATCAGCACCACAAGCTGCCTCTATCATATCTACAAATCCCATTTTCTTAAAGGCTGCTTTTATTTGTCCAACCTTTACTTTATTACCAAATTGTCCTGTAATTGCTGGTGCAACCACTGCATATACCTTTTTCTTGTTCATTAACGAACGAGTTACATCTACTATATAACTCTTATCAGATATAGCTCCAAATGGGCACGCACCCATACAAGCACCACAATTTACACAATCCTTTTTATCTATTGTTGCTCTATTGTTATCTAAATTCATTTGGAGAGCTCCTGTAGGACACGCTCTCTTACAAGGTCTCATTACCTCTGCTACCGCTCCATAAGGGCAAGCTTGTTTACATAATCCACACTCTTTACATGTTTCATGATTTATATAAGCCCTTCCCCCTGCTCTAGTAATAGAACCTGCTGGGCATACTTCCATACAATTATGCTGTATACATCCCCTACATGCTTCTGTTACAATAAATCTATTTATAGGACACTTGTCACAAGCCGCATCAATTACATATACTATTTGATCATTATCTTCTACATGTACAAACTTTTCAGCTTCTTGACCATTTGGAAGACATCCTATTGCAAGTTTTGCTCTTTCATAAACTATTGCTCTTTCTCTATATACACAGCATCTGTATTCTGCTGTATCACCTTCTATTATAGTAAATGGAACCTTTTCCAATTCCTCTTTGTTCACTCTATCTTCCAAAGTCATCTTAGCTACTTCTCTAAGCACTAAATACTTTAATTTTTTTAATTGAGTTTCAAATTCCATAATTTTAGATCCTCCTAATTTTCACAAAAGTAATTTAATTGTGTAAATAAATTACTAAAATCGTTACTACAGTTTTATAACTGTTGATTTTTCTTGATAATTATATTATAACAGAAACTCAAAAAAAATTAATACATATTTGCGATTTTTTTAACAATTTTTTTTACCTTTATTGTCACCCTTTGATATGTACACTTAATTTATCCAATTATGTTATTTTCTCTAGCATAATAAAACAAATATTGTTGAGCAAAACCAGAAAGTTTTCCAAACTTCTCACGTCCGAATTCTCTTATTTTCTTTAAGGATACATCTGGAGCTACATAGAAATGCTGCATAGCTCTTTTCACCCATACGTCTACTGGAAATGCAGAATATTTTCCCATAGAAAACAACATTATACAGTCCGCCACCTTAGGGCCTATTCCCATAAAATTTTGAAGTTCCTTGTGACACTCATCATCATTTTTGCTTATTATTAAATTTATATCAAAGCTTTCATTATAAGTTTCACTTGATGAATTTAAATTGCTATATATTTTTTCAACTGTATCTCTTATATATTTAGCTCTAAAACCCGTTCCTAGACTTTCTAACTCCTCTTCTGTAGCTGCATGTAATTTCTCTACAGTTGGGAAGGTATAATAGACCTTTTTCTTATAATAAAGAGGTTCCCCAAAACTTTTACTTATCTTTTCTATAGCTCTTTTTATCATTGGTATTCTATTATTTGCAGATATAATAAAGGAAATAATAAGTTCAAAAGGCTCCTGTTTTAAAAGTCTTATTCCATGACCAAACTCCACTGCTTTTTTTAAAAGCTCATCTTCACTTAATATACTTTTCACCTCTGCATAATCTCTAGTTAAATCAAAATATTCCATCCAAATATTTTTAAATTCTTCTTCTGTGGCATTGTAAATTAAGACATCATTATTTCTTTTTTCTACTTCTATCACACGTCCAAATGCTACCCCAATATACCTGCCATCCTCTTGTTTATTCCACCTAAAACACTGCCCACATTCAAAAATATGTGGTAGTTCAAAGTTTAAGACATCCTTTACAACTACCACATTTATATCATCCTCTATATAATTTTCTATATAATTAAAATCCATCTTTTATCTCTCCTTTTAGAAATATTACGGCATTTTATTATTCCTCTATAACACAGTTTTCATTCATACCTAAAACAAAGGTGCTAGATGCTAGGGTTACAAGAAACCTTGTATGCCAAAATTTCTACATTTCCTAACTACTAGCACCTAACATCTAATTACTTGCTTAAGAATTCATCAATAGCTTTTGCTGCTTTTTTACCTGCTCCCATTGCAAGTATTACTGTAGCTGCACCTGTTACAGCATCTCCACCAGCAAATATTCCCTTTTTAGTAGTTTCACCCGTTTCATCTTCTGCAATGATACATCCCCATTTGTTTGTATCTAACCCCTTAGTTGTTGAGGTTATAAGAGGATTTGGAGAAGTTCCAAGAGCCATTATGACTGTATCTAATTCTATTTCATACTCTGAATCCTTTATTTCTACAGGTCTTCTTCTTCCAGACTCATCAGGGGCACCAAGTTCCATCTTAATGCACTTCATACCCTTTACCCACCCATTTTCATCACTAAGTATTTCTATTGGGTTTGTAAGCAAATCAAATATTATTCCTTCTTCCTTAGCATGGTGAATTTCTTCTCTTCTTGCTGGAAGTTCTTCTTCTGATCTTCTATAAACTATATGAACTTCTGCTCCAAGTCTTCTTGCAGTTCTAGCAGCATCCATAGCTACGTTACCACCACCAACTACAGCAAGCTTTGTTCCTACCTTTACAGGAGTATCATAATCATTTCTAAATGCCTTCATAAGATTATTTCTAGTTAAAAACTCATTAGCAGAAAATACTCCATTAAGGTTTTCTCCAGGTATTCCCATAAACTTAGGAAGTCCTGCCCCTGACCCTACAAATACAGCACCAAAACCTTCTTCTTCCATAAGTTCCTCTATGGTGACAGTTCTACCTACTATAACATCTGTTTCAATTTTTACGCCTAATTTCTTTACATTTTCTATTTCATGCTTTACAACAGTTTCTTTCGGAAGCCTAAACTCAGGTATTCCATATACCAAAACCCCACCTGCTTCATGTAAAGCTTCAAATATAGTAACATCATAACCCATTTTAGCTAGGTCTCCTGCACAAGTAAGACCAGCTGGTCCGCTTCCTATAACTGCAACCTTTTTATTCTTTTTATCACTCTTTACAGTTAAATCTAGGTTATTTTCTCTTGACCAGTCTCCGATAAATCTTTCAAGCTTACCAATTGCTACTGGTTCACCCTTAATTCCAAGTATACATTTGCCTTCACATTGGCTTTCCTGTGGGCATACTCTTCCACATACTGCTGGAAGCGAACTATCTCTATTTATCACCCTTGCCGCTTCCTCGAAGTTACCTTCTTTCAAGTGTTGTATAAATTCAGGTATATTTATAGCTACAGGACATTTAGGAACGCACATTGGATTTTTACAATTCAAACATCTTTCTGCTTCCTTTATGGCTTCTTCTTCAGTATAACCTAAAGATACTTCCTTAAAATTTTTAACTCTTTCCTCCGGGTTCTGTTCTTTAGATAAAGTTCTTTTAAATTTATCCATTATTCCTCACCGTCCAATCCTACAAAGCATTTATGACCTTCTGCTTTTTCCTGGTCTTCAAGTATTTTTTTACCTTCCTCTGTCTTATACATACCTTGTCTTCTCATAGCTTCCTCAAAGTCCACTTCATGTCCATCAAATTCTGGACCTTCTACGCAGGCAAATCGTGTTTTCCCAGCTACTGTAACTCTACAAGCTCCACACATACCTGTACCATCTACCATTAAAGTATTTAAACTTACTATAGTTTTTAAACCATACTCTTTAGTAAGTTTTGTAACAAATTTCATCATTATCATAGGTCCTATAGCCACAACTAAGTCGTATTCCTTCTTTTCTTCGTCAATTAACTTTTTAAGAAAATCTGTAACTAATCCTTTAAACCCATACGAACCATCATCAGTGGCCACATACATGTTTCCAGCTACTTCTTTCATCTCTTCTTCAAGTATTAAAGTTTCTCTTGATTTAGTTCCAACTATTACATCTGCCTTCACACCTACAGAATTTAACCACTTAACCTGTGGATATACCGGAGCAGCTCCAACACCACCTGCTATAAATATTATTTTCTTTTTCCTTAGCTCTTCTAAGTCTTCGTTGACTAATTCAGAAGGCTGTCCCAGTGGTCCTACAAAATCCATAAAATGTTCTCCCACTTCTAATGCTGCCATCCTTTTTGTTGAACTTCCAACTACCTGGAATACTATTGTTACAGATCTTTTATCTTTATCATAGTCACAAATGGTTAAAGGGATTCTTTCCCCTCTCTCATCCATTCTTACTATTACAAATTGTCCTGGCTTTGCTGATTTTGCAACTCTTGGTGCTTCTATATCCATAAGATAAATATTTGGTGCTAAAAGTCTTTTATTTAAAATTTTATACATTGTTTTCCCTCCCTCAATTAATCTCCATTTACACAATTATAAAACTATGTACTCCTCACAAATTAGCACATTTTAGCTAAATAAAGTGTTTCTTTTCTTATAGACTATTATATATAAATAATAGTCTAATAATCAACTAAAAAAGCAAGATAATTTAAGATATTCTTAAATTTAAAAAACGAAATTAATAACATCAAAATTGACAATATTAAAACTAATATAAAGATTTATACCACTAAATTTAGTCAATAAAAAAACTAGAGCCTTATTAAAGACTCTAGCCTTATATATTTAAAATTATTTTGCGTAGTTGTGGAATCCTCTTCCTGATTTTCTTCCAAGCCATCCAGCTCTTACATATTTTCTAAGTAAGGAGTGAGCTCTGTATTTTGTATCTCCTGTTTCTGTATATAATACATCCATTATAGCAAGACATATATCAAGTCCTACTAAGTCTCCTAATGCAAGAGGTCCCATTGGATGATTTGCTCCAAGCATCATAGCCTTATCTATATCTTCAGCTGATGCTATTCCTTCAGCGTAAATTCCAACTGCTTCATTGATCATTGGAATTAATATTCTATTTACAACAAATCCTGGAGCTTCAGCAACTTCTACTGGATCCTTACCAATTGCTACAGATACTTCTTTAACAGCATCAAAAGTTTCCTGTGATGTAGCCATTCCTCTGATTATTTCTACAAGCTTCATAACTGGAGCTGGGTTAAAGAAATGCATTCCTATAACCTTGTCTGGTCTTGTTGTAGCTGTAGCTACTTCAGTTATAGATAAAGATGAAGTATTTGAAGCAAGAATAGTTTCTGGCTTACAAATCTTATCTAATTCAGCAAATATTTCTCTTTTTATTTTCATGTTTTCTACTGCTGCTTCTATAATTAAATCACAATCAGCTGCCATGTTTAGGTCAACTGTTCCAGTTAATCTTGCAAGTATAGCATCCATATCTTCCTGAGCCATTTTTCCCTTAGCAACTAACTTAGAAAGACCTTTGTTTATTCCGTTAAGTCCTCTTTCTACGAACTCATCCTTTATATCTCTTAATACTACTTCATAACCCTTTACTGCGAAGGCCTGAGCAATTCCTGCTCCCATAGTTCCTGCACCAAGAACACAAATCTTTTTCATAGTATATATCCTCCCTAAACAAATATATTTTATAGTTTAACAAAACATATGAAAATATACATGTTTGCACTAGTAAAAGTGCAAACATGTATTTAAATGCTAGTTTTTAGCTTCTTTTATTTGAGCTATTAGTTCAGGAACAACTTTCTTGAAGTCTCCTACTAATGCTACATCAGCTATCTGCATGATTGGAGCGCTTTCATCTTTGTTTATAGCTATTATAAAGTCAGAATCCTGCATACCAGCTAAATGCTGTATAGCTCCAGAAATACCTACTGCAATGTATATCTTAGGTCTAACTGTTTTACCAGTCTGGCCTACTTGGTAAGCTTTATCTATCCAAGCATTATCTATAGCAGCACGGGATCCTCCTATGCTTCCTTCTAATACATCAGCTAATTCTTCAAGTAATGCAAAGTTTTCTTTTGCACCTACTCCTCTACCACCAGATACGATGAATTCAGCTTCAGTTATATCAGCTACAGTCTTAGCTAATTTAACAACTTCTTCAGTCTTAGTTCTGATGTCAGATTCTTTTACATCTACAGCTATTGTTTCAACTTCACCAGTTCTGTTTTCATCTTTTGCAAGTTTTGCAAACACTCCTGGTCTAACTGTTGCCATCTGTGGTCTGTGATCAGCACAGATGATAGTAGCCATTAAGTTTCCTCCGAAAGCAGGTCTTGTCATTAGTAAGTGGTTTGTTCCATCTTCTGTTTCAAGTCCTGTACAGTCAGCTGTAAGTCCAGTTGATAATCTTGCAGCAACTCTTGGTCCTAAGTCTCTTCCTATGAAAGAAGCACCTACAAGAATTATTTCTGGTTTCTTTTCATTTGCAAGTTCACATATAACCTTTGTGTATCCATCAGTTGTGAAGTGCTTTAATAATGGATTGTGAGCATATATAACTTCATCCGCACCAAAAGCTATTAATTCGCGAGTTGCGTCTTCCATTCCTTCTCCGCCAACTAATAATGCAGTTAATTTTACTCCTAATTTATCAGCAATTGCTCTACCTTTTCCTAAAAGTTCTAGAGCAACTTTTTGTAACTGTCCATCTCTTTGTTCAGCAAATACCCATACGCCTTTGTAATCTGCTATATTCATTTAAAAATCCCTCCTAAATTAGATATAGTGTTTTTCCTTTAATTTTGCAACTGCCTGTGCTGCTGCTTCTTTAGGTGGTAAGTTAACTATTGCTCCCTTGCCCTTAGCTTCTTTAGTAGCTGACTTCTTAACCTTTGTTGGTGATCCTGGAAGTCCAAGGAAGGATTTATCTACTCCTATATACTCTGCATTCCATACTTCTACTTCTTTATCAAAAGCTCCGAAGATATGTCCTACGCTCATGTATCTTGGTACGTTTAATTCTTTTATAGCTGTTAGAAGAACTGGTGTCTGAACTTTTATGTTTTCATATCCATCTTCCCAAGCTCTCTTAACTCTTAAGCCGCCTTCTGCTTTTTCTACTGCTTCTACATAAGTTATTTGTGGTAAGTTTAAGTGTTCAGCTATTTCTGGTCCAACCTGAGCTGTATCTCCATCTATAGCCTGTCTTCCAGCAAATATTATGTCATAGTCTCCCATTTTTTCTATTGCTCCTGCAAGTGCTCTTGAAGTTGCAAGAGTATCTGCACCAGCAAAAGCTCTGTCAGAGATTAATACTGCTCTGTCTGCTCCCATAGCAAAAGCTTCTCTTAAAGCAACTTCTGCCTGTGGAGGTCCCATGCTTAATACAGCAACATTTGCACCATATTTATCTTTTAGTGCTAACGCTTCTTCTAAAGCATTCTTGTCATCTGGGTTTATGATTGATGGAACACCTTCTCTTATAAGAGTTCCTGTAACTGGATCTATTTTAACTTCATTTGTATCTGGAACTTGTTTTAAACAAACAATTATATTCATTTAAGTGTACC
>NZ_FYAM01000018.1 GCF_900185645.1 Clostridium sp. BSD9I1
TCAAGATGAGATTTCCCATAGCGTAAGCTAGTAAGACCCCTTGAAGAACACAAGGTTGATAGGTCAGAGGTGTAAGTGCAGTAATGCATTCAGCTGACTGATACTAATAGGTCGAGGGCTTGATCTAATTTATTACTCTGTGCAATTTTGAAAGAACATAGTTCTTTATATATATCTGGTGATTATGGCTTGAAGGTAACACCCGTACCCATTCCGAACACGAAGGTTAAGCTTCAAAGCGCCAATGGTACTGCCGGGGAGGCCCGGTGGGAGAGTAGGTCGTTGCCAGATAAGCATGGCTGGATAGCTCAGTCGGTAGAGCAGAGGACTGAAAATCCTCGTGTCCCTGGTTCGATTCCTGGTCCAGCCACCAAAACCCTGCAAAAGCAGGGTTTTTTATTTTATAATTATTTATATCTTATAATATTAGTATATAATTATTATAGGAGTATTCTGAATGTAAAAATAATATTATCATATAAAATATATGAAAAAGGAGTAATCATAATGGAAGAAAAAATTATTGCAGCATTTAATGGTAAACATATAACTAACAAAGATTTACAAGAAATTATATCAAGATTTCCAGCTGAGAGACAGCAGCATTTAGCTACACCAGAAGGAAGAAAAGAATTATTAAATGAAGTTGTAAGTTTTGAAGTACTTTATGAATATGCTAAGGATAGTAGCATGGAAGAAGAGAAAGACTTTTTAATTCAATTAGAAAACGCAAAAAAAGAAATACTTACTCAAATAGCTATAAAAAAGATTATTTCTAGCGTTAAAGTAGATGAAGAGGATATAGTTAAGTTCTATGAATCCAATAAGGAAATGTTTAAAACAGAGGAAACTATAACTGCAAAGCATATACTAGTAAAGACTTTAGAAGAGTGTAATAGTATATTAAATGAAATTAAAAATGGAATGAAGTTTGAAAAGGCAGCTGAAAAATATTCTACATGTCCATCTAAAAACAAAGGTGGAGCTCTCGGTACCTTTGGACATGGAAGAATGGTTCCACCTTTTGAAAAGGCAGCATTTACTATGAATGCAGGAGAAATTAGTGAGCCAGTTAAAACTCAATTTGGATACCATTTAATATTTGTAGAAGATAAAAAACCAGAAAGTATAATAGCACTAGATGAAGTAAAGGGTAGCATATATGCACAAGTATTACAAGAAAAGCAAAAGGATATGTATATAAGTTTTGTAGATGATTTAAAGAAAAAATACAATGTAAATATACAAGAATAAACTTAATCAGTAAGATAAGACACACAAAGGATCCGCTTTGTGTGTCTTTTGTGCATTTTGTAATAACAACATTGCCACCTGTATCAATAGTAGTAAAGTGGAGTATTGTTAAGTAAATAAAAGGAGCAGGTACATATAATTGTATAATTCCATTTATAATGGGGGAATGGTATTATTTATATGATACAATAACTTATGTTGTCGCAAGAAACGACAAACAGTCGACAAAGGTTTTAAAAAATGTTTTAAAAAGTTGTTGACAAGAAGAAACAAAAATGTTAATATGTAAAAGTCGCTTGGAGCGACAGGGTCTTTGAAAATTGAACAGAGAATAGAAACCAGTCAATTACTTAACAGTTAATGTTAAGAAACGCGATGAGCGAAACAGATTAAACTTTTAAATTGAGAGTTTGATCCTGGCTCAGGACGAACGCTGGCGGCGTGCCTAACACATGCAAGTCGAGCGATGAAACCCTTCGAGGTCTC
>NZ_FYAM01000009.1 GCF_900185645.1 Clostridium sp. BSD9I1
ATTTATAAATAAAGCCGTTTTAAAGCTTATTCAATGTCTTCTACGATGAAAATTTTATACTCCCATAGCATTAAAAAGTTCTTCATGTGAACTGCTAAAGGAAGAAATTCAGATAACTGAATTTCTAAAATGCTTTAGTACTTATTACATAAAAATCTTTTAGGGCGGCAGTCCTTAACGTCACAAGAATTTACACTAAATAAATAAAAAAATTTACAAGTTAAACATAAGGTAGTACAATAAAAAGCTTCTGATAAAAAATAGAATATTTAATATCTTACGACCTATCGGTCTGCGGGCTATCATCCCTTTGGCAAGCACCAATTTAAGGGAATTTCGTCAAAACGAAATTCCTTCCTTCAGTAGTGCAGATGAAGACATTTTTAATGTTAAATTTAGTATGAGTTCTGCATTGTAGAAAGCATTGAACAAGCAATTAGAAGCTTTTTATCTGTCAATTTAAATCACCGTAAAGAACTTTCTACTGTCTGAGCATCAGCGAGTTTAGAAAGTTTAGGAGATTTAAATTGACAGATATTAGAGCTTCTTTGCGTAGTGAACGCTTTCTTAAATGCAGAACCCATACGGAAGATTTAACATTAAAAACGTCGCAAT
>NZ_FYAM01000001.1 GCF_900185645.1 Clostridium sp. BSD9I1
TTGTCATCTGGGTTTATGATTGATGGAACACCTTCTCTTATAAGAGTTCCTGTAACTGGATCTATTTTAACTTCATTTGTATCTGGAACTTGTTTTAAACAAACAATTATATTCATTTAAGTGTACCCTCCTTATTTAAATATGTTTCCTGAAATAACCATCTTCTGAACCTGTGAAGTTCCTTCATAGATTTCAGTGATCTTAGCGTCTCTCATCATTCTTTCTACTGGGTATTCTTTAGTGTATCCGTATCCACCAAATATCTGAACAACCTTAGTTGTTACATCCATAGCAACATTTGCTGCATGTAATTTAGCCATAGCTGCATCTACACTGTATGGCATCTTGTTTTCTTTCTTCCAAGCTGCTTTGTATACTAAAAGTCTTGCAGTTTCAATTGCAACTTCCATGTCAGCCATCATCCAGCTTAATCCTTGGAATTTGTATAATTGTTTTCCAAACTGCTTTCTTTCTTTCATGTAGCTTACTGCTTCATCAAATGCTCCTTGAGCTATTCCTAGAGCTTGAGCTGCTATACCAATTCTTCCTCCATCAAGAGTCTTCATGGCAATTCCAAATCCTTTTCCTTCTTTTCCAAGTAGGTTTTCTTTTGGAAC
>NZ_FYAM01000023.1 GCF_900185645.1 Clostridium sp. BSD9I1
TCAATGATTGGGGTGAAGTCGTAACAAGGTAGCCGTAGGAGAACCTGCGGCTGGATCACCTCCTTTCTAAGGAGTCGACAAGAAGCGATGAGCTTTCTTGAAGGTTTCATTCTCTGTTTAATTTTGAAAGACTTTTAGTAAACGGTAAATAATTAAGAGCACATCAAGTATACTTGATGTGCTCTTTTAGATTTTAAATAACTTTAATCTTACTTTATTATAGCTATTACACCTATTGACCTTCCGTCTGATTCTGCAATTCATATATTTTCTTTAGTTTTATCGTGATGTTCATTCAATTTAGTCACATGGATTTCTATATAATCATAAAATTGAGAAGTGAATCCGTTCTCTATGACACCTTATAATATACGATTTAGTGCAATAAATCCTGAATATATATGCAAAAAATATTAATATTTATTCTGAAGCTATTGCATTATTATCCGGATTTATGTATAATTATTAAAAACGTAGAATAAATATATATTAGCTTTAAATTGAAGTTTGCTTATATACCAATGTATAAAAGCTTATGTGGTAATATTAGTGAAAATATAATATTAATGATTATGCAACAATTGGCATAGAAATGAGGTATATGTATGAAGGCGATACTCGTATTACAAGATGGTACCTATTTTATTGGAAACTCATATGGCGCAAAAGGAGATGGATTTGGAGAAGTAGTTTTTAATACCTGTATGACGGGATATCAAGAAATTCTTACGGATCCATCCTATAATGGTCAAATGGTTACAATGACTTATCCACTGATTGGAAATTATGGATGTAATGATATTGATAAGGAGTCTATTAAACCTTATGTAGAGGGTTTTATTGTTAGAGAAGGCTGTGAGGAACCAAGTAATTGGAGATGCAGCATAGGAACAGAAGAGTATCTTATAAAACATGGGATTGTAGGTATAAAAGATATAGATACAAGAGCACTCACAAAACATATTAGAAGTGCTGGTAGTATGTATGGAATAATCTCTACAGAATGCTTTGATATTGATAAACAAATTAATAATATTAAAGAAAAAGAATTAATTAAAAGAGAATTTGTGAAGGAAGTAAGTACTGAGAATATGTATAGAATTGAAGGTAAAGGAAAAAAGGTTGCTGTAATAGATTTTGGAATTAAGAAAAACATCTTAAGACATCTAGAAAACAGAGAATGTGATATTTATGTTTTTCCATCCCATTCCTTGCCAGAAGATATTTTATCCATAAACCCTGAAGGTATTCTCCTATCTAATGGGCCAGGAGACCCTAAAGATTTGGCTAGTGTTGTAGAGAATGTTAAAAAGCTAATTGGCAAAAGGCCAATTATGGGTATTTGTCTCGGACATCAGCTTTTGGGAACCTCCCTTGGAGGAAACACATATAAATTAAAATTTGGTCATCATGGAGGAAATCATCCTGTAAAAGATTTGAAAACAGGTAGAATATATATCACTTCACAAAATCATAGTTATGCTCTCGAAGAAAATATAAGCAATGAAGTTGAAATTACTCATATGAATGTTAATGATGGTACTGTTGAAGGTTTTAGGCATAAGAAGTATCAAATTTTAAGTATACAATATCACCCTGAAGCAGCTCCTGGTCCTCAGGATTCAGCTTATGTTTTTGATGAGTTTATTAAAATGATGGAGGTGCAGGACAATGCCTAAGAGAAAAGATATAAAAAAGGTTATGGTTATTGGATCAGGTCCTATTATTATAGGACAGGCTGCGGAATTTGATTATTCTGGCACACAAGCCTGCAGATCATTAAAAGAGGAAGGCGTGGAGGTTGTCCTAATAAATAGTAATCCAGCAACTATTATGACCGATGTGGATGTAGCAGATAAAGTATATATAGAACCTATCACATTAGATTTCATAAAAAAGATTATTTATAAGGAAAAACCTGATGGTATACTAGCATCCATTGGAGGGCAAACAGCACTTAATATGGCAGTAGAACTTTCTGAGGATGGAATACTAGAAGAGCTTAATGTAAAACTTTTAGGTACAACGCTTGAATCTATACAAAGAGCAGAGGATAGAGAGTTATTTAAGGCAACAATGGAACAAGTAGGTGAAAAGGTAGCAGTTAGTAGCATAGTAACCACTTTAGAAGATGGATTAGATTTTGCAAATAAAGTAGGATTTCCTATAATTATTAGACCTGCATATACCTTAGGAGGAACTGGTGGAGGAATAGCTAATAATTTAGACGAATTTAAAGATATTGCTAGCCGTGGTTTAAAACTAAGTATGATACATCAGATATTAGTGGAACAAAGTGTAGCTGGTTGGAAAGAAATTGAATATGAGATTATGAGAGATAATGCAGATAATTGTATTGTAATATGCAATATGGAAAACTTTGATCCAGTAGGTGTTCATACGGGAGATAGTATAGTGGTGGCGCCTAGTCAAACCTTAAGTGATGTTGAGTACCAAATGCTTAGATCTGCATCTATTAAAATAATTCGTGCTCTTAGGATTAATGGAGGATGTAATATACAGTTTGCATTAAATCCAAATAGTATGGAGTATGTAGTTATAGAGGTAAATCCTAGAGTAAGTAGATCTAGCGCATTAGCTTCTAAGGCAACAGGTTACCCAATTGCCAGGGTTACGGCTAAAATTGCTCTAGGTTTAAATCTTGATGAAATAAAAAACTCTATTACTGAAAATACTTATGCTTGTTTTGAACCTGCACTGGACTATGTAGTAACTAAAGTGCCAAGATGGCCTTTTGATAAATTTGGAGATGCAAATCGTGCACTTGGAACTCAAATGAAAGCCACAGGTGAAGTTATGGCAATTGGAAGAAATTTTGAGGAATCCCTTCTAAAAGCAATAGATTCATTAGATGTAAAACTAGATTATCAGTTAGGACTAGAGCTTTTTGAAGATAAGTCCATAGATGAGCTTATAGAGTTTATTAAAGAGCAAAGTGATGAAAGAATATTTGCCATATCAAAAGCCCTTCAAAAGGGAGTATCTGTAGAAGAAATCATTAATATAACTAAGATAGATTATTTCTTTATTAAAAAGCTTCAGAAGATAGTAACTTTAGCTGAAGAAATAAAAAGTAATAGCATTGATGAAATGGATTATGAACTCATGAATAGAGCAAAAAAAATTGGTTTTGGAGATTCATATATTGGGAATTTACTTAACGTATCTACAGAAGAAGTTACTAAAAAAAGAAAAGAGTTTAATCTTCATCCGGTATACAAGATGGTAGATACTTGTGCAGGAGAATTTGAAGCTACTACACCATATTATTATTCAACATATGAAGAAAAGAACGATGCAGAGGTAAGTGGTAGGGACAAAGTTATAGTAATAGGCTCAGGACCTATAAGGATAGGACAAGGAATTGAATTTGATTATTGTAGTGTTCATTCAGTACAAACGCTTAAAGAAAAAGGTATAGAATCAATAATTATAAATAACAATCCAGAAACGGTAAGTACTGATTTTGACATTTCTGATGGATTATATTTTGAGCCGCTTACAAGTGAAAGTGTACTAGATATTATCGAAAGAGAAAAGCCAATGGGAGTAATATTACAGTTTGGAGGGCAGACAGCCATAAATCTTGCAGCTTCACTTCAAAAAGCTGGTGTTAAGATTTTAGGTACTGACCTAGAAAGTATAGATATGGCTGAGGATAGGGAAAAGTTTCTTAAGTTGCTTGAAAGTCTTGATATACCAATACCAAATGGAAGTACTGCCCATTGTGTACAAGATGCATTAAGTATAGCAAATAAAATCGGATATCCAGTATTAGTAAGACCCTCTTATGTAATAGGAGGAAGAGCTATGGAAATAGTATATAGCGATAAAGAAATGAAAGAATATATGAAACTTGCAGTGAACGCTTCCAAGGAGCACCCAGTGCTTATAGATAAATATATAATGGGAAAAGAAGTAGAGGTAGATGGGATTTCAGATGGAGAGAATGTTTTAATACCTGGAATAATGGAGCATATAGAAAGAGCAGGGGTGCATTCAGGTGACAGCATTTCAGTATACCCTCCAATAACCTTAAGTAAAGATACTAAGGAAGTAATTGTAGATTACACCATAAGATTAGCACAGGCATTAAAAATAAAGGGACTATTTAATATTCAGTTTGTTATAGATGAAGAAGATAAGGTTCAAATCATAGAAGTAAATCCAAGAGCTAGCAGAACAGTACCAATACTTACAAAGGTTACTGGTATACCTATGGTTAAACTGGCTACTGATATTATTTTAGGGGATAACTTAGAGAATATGGGGTATACACCAGGCCTGGCAGAGGAAAGCTCTTTAGTAGCTGTAAAGGTTCCTGTATTTTCATTCTCGAAGCTTACTATGGTAGATACTTTCTTAGGTCCTGAAATGAAATCTACTGGAGAAGTAATGGGTGTTGATAAAAGTTTAGGAAAAGCATTATATAAGGGACTCTTAGCTTCGGGTGTAAAAATTTTAAAAGAAGGGAATGTACTTTTGTCTATAGCTGAAAGAGATAAGGAAGAGAGCTTACAGCTTTCAATGAAGCTATTGAAATTAGGATATAAGGTGTTTGCAACAGAAAATACTTATACTTACTTAAAGGAACAAGATATAGATGTTGCTTTAATACCAATGAAAGAAGTTAGTGAGCAGATTAAAGAATCTAAACTTCAAATGATAATAAATACTCCTACTAAGGGAAAGATAAGTTCTAGAGAAGGTTTTCTACTTAGACGAACTGCTATGGAATATAACTTGCCATGTATAACATCTCTAGATACTGTGAGTGCAATTATAAAGGCTTTAAGCAGTTTTGATGAGAAGGATGAAGTTGAAATATATTCGTTAGATCAATATTAAGATAATTAAAGGGGATGGGAAAATGAAGCATTTATTGAGCTTAAAAGATTTAACTACAGAAGAAATTTTCAATATACTTGAGATGGCTAAAAAACTAAAATATGAACTCCAAAATGATATAGAGCATAAGATTTTAAAAGGAAAGACCTTGGGTATGATTTTTACCAAGTCATCTACTAGAACAAGAGTTTCTTTTGAGGTTGGAATGGTTCAGTTAGGTGGATACCCATTATTTTTAAGTTCTCAAGATATACAGCTTGGTAGAGGGGAAACTATTGAAGATACAGCTAAAGTGCTTTCAAGATATGTGGATGGAATTATGATAAGAACTTATAAACAAAGTGACGTAGAGGATCTTGCAAAGTATGGAACGGTACCTATAATAAATGGATTAACTGATTCATTTCATCCATGTCAGGTTTTAGCAGACCTTTTAACTATATATGAAAGTAAGTCAAAGCTTGATGGACTTAAACTTGCGTATGTAGGTGATGGAAATAATATTGCACATTCACTTCTTTACGGCTGCAGTAAGGTTGGAATGGATATATCAATTGCTACACCTAAGGGATATGAATGTAATGATGAAATAGTTAAAAGCGCAAAGGAAGATGCTAAGCTTACAGGAGTAAATATAACAATTACAGAAGATCCTATAGAGGCAGTAAAGGATGCAGACGTAGTTTATACCGATACATGGGTAAGTATGGGCCAGGAAGAAGAGAAACAGAAAAGAATAGAAATATTTAAACCTTATCAGGTAAATGGTGAGCTCTTTTCCATGGCGAAGAAAGATGCAATATTTCTTCATTGCCTTCCTGCATACAGGGGTTATGAGGTAACTTCAGAGGTTATTGATGGCCCACAATCTCTTGTATTTGATGAAGCAGAAAACAGATTGCATGTCCAAAAAGCAGTAATGGCATTATTACTATAAGAAATAGGTATCATTTGAAAAGCTAAGATCCAAAAAGGAGAGTTTATAACTCTCCTTTTTTATAAATATTAATTTAGCATTATGTATGGCATTATACAGAGTTTTATATTAAAATAGTACAAACTTAAAAATTTATTTATTCTTGCTATAAATAAAAGGAGGGCTATTATGTTTTCGAAAAAAATAGTAAACAATTTGGACAAAGCTTCTTGGATAAGGGCTATGTTTGAAGAGGGAGAAAAACTTTCTAAAAAATATGGGGCAGATAATATTTATGATTTTAGTCTTGGAAATCCTTATGCAGAACCTCCAGTAGAGGTTATGGAATCACTTAAGAAATATATATTAAATAGTGAAAAAGGGATTCACAGATATATGAACAATGCAGGATATCCAGAGGTTAGAGAAAAAATAGCAAAATCTCTACAAAAGCAAAGTAATATTGAACTCTCAGCTGATAATGTTGTAATGACAGTTGGTGCTGCAGGGGGATTGAACGTAGTTTTAAAGGCTATACTTAACAATGAAGAAGAGGTTATTGTTTTTGCACCATATTTCGTAGAATATAATTTTTATGTTGATAATCATGGAGGGAAAACAGTAGTTGTTTCTCCAGATAAATCTAATTTTGAGCCGAATTTAAGTGATTTTGAAAATAGTATTACTAAGAATACAAAAGCTTTAATCATTAACAATCCCAATAATCCAACTGGAGTTGTATATAGTGAGGAGAAGCTAAAGCATATTGCAGAAATTATAGAGAAAAAAGAAAGGGAATATGGGACAACTATATTTGTTATTTCAGATCAGCCCTATGGTGAAATAGTTTACGATGGAACTAAGGTGCCCAGTATGCTTTCAATTTTTAATAATGCAATTATAGTAAATTCATTTAGTAAGTCATTGGGGCTTGCAGGGGAGAGAATAGGGTATATTGCTGCAAGTAGCAAAATAAAAGATATAAACTTACTTATGAATGCTCTAAGCTTCTGCAACCGTACACTTGGTTTTGTAAATGCCCCAGGATTATTTCAAAAAGTTGTTTGTGATTCTTTAGAAGCTAATATAGATATTGAAGAATATAAAAAGAGAAGAGATTTTTTATACGAAAATCTTACGAGAATAGGATTTGAATGCGTAAAGCCTCAAGGAGCTTTTTATCTTTTTCCTAAAGCACTTATAGATGATGATGTTGAATTTGTAAAGAGGGCGTTAAAATATAATTTGTTACTGGTACCAGGAAGTGGCTTTGGATGTCCAGGATATTTTAGAATTTCCTATTGTGTACAGTTTGATACGATTGAAAATTCTATTTCTGCTTTTGAGAGGTTAGCTAAAGAATTTAATGAAAATTAATAAGAAGAACTTACATTAGTTTAGAGAATAGTAATACCCCAATGCTTTGTAAGAGTATTGGGGTATTTGTATTATAATTATAGTTCTTTCATAACTGATTCAAGTATATTAAGAGCTTCATCAATTTCTTGTATTGTAACATTAAGAGGAGGAAGCAATCTTATAACATTAGTTCCTGCCGTTACTACAAGAAGACCTTTTTTAAAGCATAAATTCATAAATTCTTTTGGATTTGTGTTAATGCTTATTCCAATTAATAAACCCATGCCCTTTATTTCCTCTATAACATTATATTTATTTTTAAGTTCATTTAGCTTCTCTTTTATATATATTTCTTTTGAAGCTATTGTGGAAGTAATTCCACCTTCAATTAGCTCGTTTAAAACAGCTAAAGAAACAGCGCAACCAAGAGGATTTCCGCCAAAGGTACTACCATGATCACCAGGTACTAAAGCTTTGGAAGCTTTCTCATTAGATATAAAAGCACCAATTGGGAAACCACCACCCAAGGCTTTGGCAATACATATAACATCTGGGATTACATTGAATTTTTTATATGCAAAAAGTTCTCCTAATCTTCCCATACCGCATTGTATTTCATCAAATATTAGTAAAGCATCATATTTATCGCATAAATTTCTAACTTCTTTCAAATAATCAGAATTTACAACATTTATGCCTCCTTCACCTTGAATGGGCTCTAAAATAATACCGCATACATTTTCGTTAAAGTTTTCATTTAAGTCATCTATATCATTAAAATTTATTTTCTTTACATTAGGAATTAAAGGCAAAAAATCCTTTTGATATTTTTCCTGACCGGTAATAGAAAGTGCGCCCATGGATCTACCGTGGAAAGAATTATCCATATATAAGAGGGTTGATTTATCAGTATTACCTGTTGATTTACCATATTTTCTTACTAGCTTAAAAGCGCCTTCGATTGCTTCAGTTCCGCTATTGCAAAAGAATACTTTTTCATGATCACAGTTATTTATTAATTTTTCAGAAAGCTGTGTATGCTTGGTGTTCCAATAGTAATTTGAGATATGCATCAATTGTTTGCTTTGTTCTGTTATAGCTTTAATAATTGAAGGATGACTATGTCCTAAGCAATTTACTGCTACACCTGAAACAAAATCAATATATTCATTTCCGGTAATATCGTAAATTTTACTGCCAATGCCTTTTTCAAAAGTAACGTCAAATCTTCCGTAGGTATTCATTATATTATTTTTTGACATCTAAATACACCTCTTCTTTATATAATTTTAGTTCCACAATTTGTAGTTATACCATGTAATAAACTATGATTTTTTCTTCCATCCAATAAATGAACATTTTTTGCTCCTTTTTCTAATGCATTAGTACAACACTCCAATTTGGGAATCATTCCTCCATTAATAATACCAGTGCTTATTAATTCCTTAATTTCGGCAGCGGTAATAGAGCTTAGCAGTGTAGAAGAATCATTTATATCTGTGTATACTCCTTCGATATCTGTCATAATTATTAATTTATCTGCTTTCAAAGCACCGCTTATAGAAGCTGCTGCATAATCAGCATTAATGTTATAGCTGTTGCCATCTAAGTCACAACCAATTGGAGATACTACAGGAATATAATTTTTTTCAATTAAACTAAGTAATACAGTATCATTTATATTTACGACTTCACCGACAAAACCTAAGTCTATTTTTTCATCTTTTTCATAGATGTATTTCTTTTTAGCTTTAATTAGATTACTATCTTTACCACTTATACCAATAGCATTAGCACCTATTTTGCTTAAGCTTAATGATAAATTTTTATTAACATGCCCAGATAGCACCATTTCAACAATTTCCATAGTTGGTGCATCTGTAACCCTTAAGCCTTTAATGAATTTGCTAGTGATACCAATTTTGTTAAGCCACATTGAAATTTCAGGTCCACCACCATGAACTATTACAATATTGATACCTAGGTTACTTAAAGTTAACACATCTTGAAAAAAATCATGTTGAGCTGTTTGGTTGTCCATTATGCTGCCGCCATATTTAATTACAAAGGTTTTTCCAGTATATTTATTAAGATGTAATAAATTATTTGCATCTAAAAGATTATCTTGAGGATTCATAATATCACTCCATTCATAGTGTAATATGAGTATAATTATACAATCATATCTATAAAAATTCAATAACATATTGCATTTTTTATAAATTTATTGCATAATTATTCTTAAATAAAAAATTAATATGACTGAGGTGATAGTATGATTAATGTTGGTATAATGGGAGCAACTGGATATGCCGGAGAACAATTGGTATGGATACTTAATAATCATAAAGAAGTGAATATAAAATTTTTAAGTTCTCATAATTATACAGATATGAATTATGATGAAATTTATAAAAATTATTATGGATTTTTAGATGAAGTTTGCGTTAGCACGGAAGAGGCATTTAATAGGTTAAATTTAATCCATGTGCTTTTTATAGCATTACCACATGGTAAGTCTTTTGAGATAACAAAAAAGGCTCTAGAGTTAGGAGTTAAGGTAATAGATTTAGGTGCTGACTTTAGATTAGATTCAGAAGAAGTGTATAAGAATTGGTATGGAATTAAGCATGAATATTCATCAGCATTAAAGGATTCAGTATATGGTTTATCCGAACTTAATAGAGAATGTATTAAAGAAACTAATATATTAGCAAACCCAGGCTGCTATCCTACAGCTAGCATATTAGCATTAGCACCTTTATTAAAACACAAGCTAATTGATTCCAAGACTATAATTATAGATGCAAAGTCAGGAGTATCTGGGGCTGGGAGAGCAGCGAAAATTGATTCACTTTATGCAGAGTGCAACGAATCTATAAAGGCATATGGCATTGGAAGTCACAGACATACTCCGGAAATAGAACAAGAGCTAAGTAAAGTTTTTGGGGAAGATATAATGATATCTTTTACTCCTCATTTAGTTCCAATGAATCGTGGGATTTTAGCTACCTGTTATAGTAATTTGATAGATAAGTTATCAACAGAAGAATTAATCGATATATATAGGGAATTTTATAAGGATGAATATTTTGTAAAGATAATTAATGGATCACCAGAAACTAGATGGGTAAGAGGATCAAATTTGTGCCATATTGGTATAAAGGTAGATCAGAGAACTAACAGAGTTATTGTAGTATCAGCTATAGATAATTTAGTAAAAGGAGCGGCTGGTCAAGCAGTTCAAAATATGAACATTATGTTTGATTTAAGAGAAACAACGGGATTAGAAGCTTTATCTATGGGATTATAATATAAAAAGTAATATATGGAGGAGATAATCATGAAAGTTATATACAATAAGACCATTACTGACGTACCTCATATCAAGGCAACAGGACTTCATATTGGACTTAGAAAAAATGAAAAAAAGGATTTATGTATAATTTATAGTGAAAAAAAGTCAGTGGCTGCTGCTGTATTCACAAAAAATAAAGTTAAAGCAGCTCCGCTTTTAGTAAATATGAACCACATTAATTCAAATAATACTCAAGCTATAGTAATAAATAGTGGTTATGCAAATGCTTGCACGGGTGCAAGTGGAGTTGAAGATGCCTATGAAATGGGAAGAGTTGCAGCTAATTGTCTAGGATTATCTCCGGAGGAAGTATTAATTGCATCCACAGGTAGAATTGGAATACCATTACCTATGGATAAGATTATTCCAGGTATAAAAGCAGGATGCACAAAGCTTTCTTATGATGGTGGAAAAGAGGCAGAGGAAGCTATCATGACTACAGATACCTTTACAAAGAGTATATTTGTTGAGCTAGAAATAGATGGTGAATTAATATGTATTGGAGGTATTGCAAAGGGCTCAGGTATGGTTCATCCTGATATGGGAACAATCTTAAGTTTTATTGCTACAAATGTAAATATATCAAAATTAATGCTAACAAAGGCTCTAAAAGAAAGCGTTGTTGACTCATACAATATGATATCAGTAGATGGAGATACAAGTACAAATGATATGGCTGTTGTATTATCAAATTGTACCGCTGGCAATAAAGTAATAGATGAGAAAAATGATGAATACTTTAAGTTTAAGGAAGCATTTGATTTTGTTAATAAAGAATTATCAAAGATGATAGCTAAGGATGGCGAAGGGGCTACAAAACTTATAGAAATAAATTTAAATAATGCTAGAACTATGGAAGATGCAAGGATTTGTGCCAAATCAGTTATATCTTCTAGCTTAGTAAAATCAGCTTTTTTTGGAAGTGATGCAAATTGGGGAAGAATTATGTGTTCTTTAGGGTATTCTGGTGCAGAGTTTGATCCTCAAAATGTAGATATAACTTTTAAAAATAATATAGATACGGTTAAAATTGTGGAAAAAGGTTCTGGCACTATATTCAATAAGGAATTAGTAGAAAAAATTTTAAAAGAGGATTATATAAATATAATTATTGATCTAAATGATGGAATTTATAATTCAATTGCTTGGGGATGCGACTTAACTTATGACTATGTAAAGATTAATGGATACTATAGAGCATAGTGTATAAGCAAAATATAGGAGTAAATTTAATATAGAGGAGCTAGTTTTTTTAAGCTAGTTCTTTTTAAATTTATAAAATAAATATGATATAATAATTTTATTATGGAAAAATTTACTTTTAGGGGATGATATTTTATGAAAAGAATTTTAAAAGAAAAATCAGTATTTAGTATGACAAAGGAAAATGAATGGGTAGAAAGTGCAAAAGATGGAGATATCATAGCATTTGAAACCTTCGATTGTTATAAAAATCAAATTTGCAGTGAGAATCAAGAAAGAAGCAGCATTAATCCTAACTTTGGAAACCCTGCTACAGGACCGTTGTATATTGAAGGAGCAGAAGTATCTGATATTTTAAAAATAGAAATATTAGATATAAGAGTAGCTGAAGAAGGTACAATGAGAGTCAGACCTAATGTAGGTGCTTTAGGAGATGTAATTACTCATGATCAAATTAAAAAAGTACCTATTAAAGATGGAAAAGCCATATTTAATGAAAAAGTAGAAATTCCTATAAATCCAATGATAGGGGTTATTGGAACTGCGCCAGCGGAAGGCGAGATACACAATATGGTTCCAGATTATCATGGTGGAAATATGGATTGTAATAGAATAGTAAAAGGATCAATACTTTATCTTCCGGTAAATGTGAAGGGAGCACTATTATCTATTGGAGATCTTCATGCGGTAATGGGAGATGGTGAAGTTGCTATATGTGGACTTGAAATACCAGGAGAAGTAGAAGTTAAGATAAATGTATTAAAGGGAAAAACTATGCCACTTCCTATGCTTGTTCAAGGAGAACATATAATGACTATAGCTTCAGCAAAAACTTTAGATGAAGCATCAAAAATGGCAACTCATAATATGCATAAGTTCATGACTGAAAACTTAAATGTAAATGTTAATGAAGCTGCTATGCTGTTATCTCTTGTTGGTAATCTTAGAATTTGTCAAATTGTAGACCCTTTAAAAACTACAAGAATGGAAATGCCACTGTCTATTTTAGAAGAATATAATTTAAATTATTAGATTTTATGGTATCTAATGGATGAGTTCCCACCAATTTAATAGTGTATTAATTTTCAAATAGGTAATATTAATATTACAACAATGATTATTACTTAATACAACTTAAATTAAAGGAGGAATTTATCATGGCAAATAGAAGTAGTAACAAAGCATTAGTACCAGAAGCTAAAGAAGGTTTAAACAGATTTAAAATGGAAGCAGCTAATGAAGTAGGTGTTAATCTTAAACAGGGATATAACGGAGATCTAACTTCAAGAGAAGCAGGATCAGTAGGCGGACAGATGGTTAAGAAAATGGTAGAAGCTTACGAAAGCAATTTAAGATAGTTGATAAATGAAAGGAGCTGAATTTCAGCTCCTTTTTATTTGCAGTCTGGATATAGAAAAATTTATCTAAAAAATTAAAAGATATAGTTGACATTGATTGATAAGTATGATAAATTGATAATAATAAATTTTTAGAAAATTACTATAAGTGAATATTTATAAAACAGTGATAGGGACAAGTAAACAATAGAAGGTTTAAAAGAGAGTGGGGAAAGGTGAAAGCCCATAAACTAAGACTATGTTGAAATTCACCCTTGAGTTGCAGGTTGAAATCTTAAGCAGACATCTCGAATCTATGATTTGTTGATGGTCGCTTGCTCCTTCCAAGCATGAGAAGGAACTTTATGAGAGTAGGCTGTGCCGGCAAAATGCCGTTATTTAAATGAGATACAAATTTGGATGGTACCGCGAACAGACTTTTCGCTCCAGTGAGGAGATAAGTCTGTTTTTTTATATTCAAAATTAAATATTTATTATAAAAACAGTGATAGGGATAAGTAAACAGAGTAGGAAGTTTAAAAGAGAGTGGGGAAAGGTGAAAGCCCATAAACTAAGACTGTGTTGAAATTCACCCTTGAGTTGCAGGTTGAAATCTTAAGCAGACATCTCAAATCTATGATTTATTGGTGGTTGCTTGCTTCTTCTAAGCATGAGAAGGAGCTTTATGAGAGTAGGCTGTGCCGGCAAAATGCCGTTATTTAAATGAGATATAAATTTGGATGGTACCGCGAACAGACTTTTCGCTCCAGTGAGGAGATAAGTCTGTTTTTTATTTTACAAAAAATTAAATATTTATTATAAAAACAGTGATAGGGATAAGTAAACAGAGTAGAAAGTTTAAAAGAGAGTGGGGAAAGGTGAAAGCCCATAAACTAAGAGTATGTTGAAATTCACCCTTGAGTTGCAGGTTGAAATCTTAAGCAGACGTCTCAAATCTATGATTTGCTGATGGTCGCTTGCTCCTTCGAAGCATGAGAAGGGGTTTCATATGAGAGTAGGCTGTGCCGGCAAAATGCCGTTATTTAAATGAGATATAAATTTGGGTGGTACCGCGAACAGGCTTTTCGCTCCAGTAAGGAGATAAGTCTGTTTTTTTATTTTAAAAATCAATAAATAAATTTTAGGGGGCAAAAATTATGATGTGTAAAAAAACTTTAAAAACTTTAGTAACAATTCCATTGGTGGCTTTAGCTTTATTTTCGGGGTGTTCTAGTAACAAGGGGGATGAACAAGTTATTAGTAAGGGTAATGAAAAAGTTATTAATATTGGGGTAGCTCAAATAGTTGAACATCCATCTTTAGATTCAGCTAGGAAAGGATTTATGGATGCTCTTTCAGCAAATGGTTATAAGGAAGGCTCGAATTTAAAAGTAGATTTTCAAAACGCACAAGGAGATATGCCTACAGTGCAAACTATTGCTCAAAACTTTGCATCCCAGGACAAAGATTTAGTATTTGCAATTGCAACACCTACAGCTCAGGCAATGTATAATGCAATAAAAGATAAGCCTATACTTGTAACAGCAGTAACAGATCCTGTTAAAGCAGGTATTGCAAATTCTCTTGAAAAATCAGGAACAAACGTTACAGGAACTACAGATGCAGCGCCAATTGAAAAGCAATTAGAACTATTAAAAAAACTAGTACCTAATGCTAAGAATATGGGTATACTTTATAACACCAGTGAAGTAAACACTGAATCAGAAATTGAAAAGATTAAAAAAATAGCACCTAAGTATGGTTTGAAAATTATAACTTCAGGAGTTACTAATACAAATGAGATATCTCAGTCTTTAAGTGCCCTTGTGAAAGATATAGATGTTTTATATGCTCCAGCAGATAATGTTGTCGCATCATCAATGCCGTTAATATCATCTAAGTGCATTGAAAATAAGATTCCAATTATAGGAGCTGTAAAGGCTGAAGTCGAAGGAGGAGCTTTAGCTACTGAAGGTATAGATTATTATAAACTTGGATATCAAACAGGAGTTATGGCAGTAGAAGTTATAAAAGGAAAAAGCCCAAAGGAAATGCCAATTACAACTTTAAGAGATACTGAACTAGTTATAAATATGGATACTGCAAATAAGATAAATATAAATGTTCCTGAAGACTTAAAAAAATCTGCGACAATTATAAATGGTGGTGAAAAATAATGTTTAATTTTTGGTTAGGTGTATTAGAACAAGGACTTATATTTGGCATAATGGCTCTGGGAGTATATATTTCATACAAAATATTGGACTTTCCGGATTTATCAGTAGATGGCAGCTTCCCGTTGGGAGCTGCGGTTACTGCTGCATCTTTAACATCAGGTATGTCCCCAGCTATTGCTTGTGTATTGTCTTTACTAGCAGGTGCTATAGCTGGAAGCATTACAGGAGTTTTACATGTAAAACTTAAAATAACTAATTTACTTTCAGGAATTATAGTAATGACAGGATTATATTCCGTTAATTTAAGAATCATGGGAAAAGCAAATATTCCTCTTTTCAACAATAAAACTATATTTACAGGTAGTAATAATACTTTAATAGTTATTTTAATATTTGTTTTGGTGATGAAGTATATATTAGATTTTTTCCTAGATACAAAGATAGGCTTTCTTTTAAAAGCAACTGGTGATAATCCAAAACTTATAACTTCACTAGGAATTGATAAAGGGACGATTAAAATTCTTGGACTTGCTATTTCAAATGCATTAGTAGCTTTATCTGGATCTATAATGGCACAATATCAAAGCTTTTCAGATGTAGGTATGGGAAGTGGAATAGTTGTAATGGGGCTTGCCTCCATTATACTTGGAGAAGCCTTATTCAAGAAGTTATCATGGGTTAAGTTAACAACTGTTGCAGTACTTGGAGCAATTCTATATAAACTAAGTATTGGGGCTGCTTTAAAATTAGGATTAGAGCCTACAGATTTAAAACTTATAACTTCTGTAATTGTAGTATGCGCACTTGGATTAAGTCAAAATAAATTAAAGTTAAAGATTAAAAAATTATCACTTTGGGGAGGGATGACTAATGCTCAAGATACAGAGATTGTCTAAGGTATTTAATGAGAATACTATAAATGAAAATTTAGTTTTAGATAAATTATCACTAGATATTGAAGATGGAGATTTTATTACCATAATAGGGAGCAATGGGGCAGGTAAGTCAACTCTATTAAATATAATTTCAGGTTCTATAGAAGATTATAAAGGGAAAATAGCTTTAGACGATAAAGAAATATCTAATTTATCTGAGTTTAAAAGAACAAAATTTATTGGAAGAGTGTTTCAAGACCCTTCTTCGGGAACATCACCTTCAATGAACATATTGGAGAATTTATCCATGGCCCATAACAAAGGAAGGAGATTTGGACTTTCTAAGGGGATTTCAAAAAAAGATATTCCGTATTTTAAAGAGTTACTATCAAAACTTGATTTAGGCCTTGAAAATAATCTTTATAATAAAGTAGGACTTTTATCAGGAGGCCAGAGACAGGCGATGTCACTAATTATGGCTACAATGTCAAATCCAAGACTTCTTTTGCTTGATGAACATACTGCTGCACTAGATCCTAAAACTTCTGAAAAAATAATAAATTTAACTGAAGAAGTAGTCAGAAGTAAAAAGATAACTACCCTTATGATAACTCATAATTTAAATCATGCAATAAAGCTTGGCAATAGACTTATTATGATGCATAGAGGTAATATATTATTAGATATTAAAGGTGAGGAAAAGAAGTCTCTAACTATAGAAAAATTACTAAATTATTTTGAAAATCTGCAATCTCAAGATGTTATGAGTGATAGAGTATTATTTTCATAGAAATTATAAACTGAAAGCACATTAAATAAGGAGATTGAGTAATTTTGGATCATAGTATAAAGGGAAAGGGTACTAGGTACCATCCTATAAATATTGAATAAGATGAGCAGAGGAATGAAAAACTCTGCTCTCTTTATTTTTTGGTTGAGACTTCTTTAGGGGATTCAACTTGAAATTGATTGGTTCTTCCCATGATATAAGAGAGCTTAATTATTTTCTTCTCATCTTCGCTCATTTCTCTATTAAACATCTTTTCAAATTGCTTTATTAAACTATAGTAATCAATATTTTTCTTTTCTTTGATAAGAGTATTTTGAGCTCTTTGGCTTATAGGATTATATGTTTTAACTTGAATTTTGTTACTGTAAATTCTTTTAAATATTTCCGTAGTATAATGAGCATCAGCAAATGCATTATGAAATTTACTATCAAGGGGAATGTTTAGCAAATTAACTGCTTTATTTAATCCTATATGAGTTCCCTTTGGACATTTAAGAAATTTAGATGCATACTGTTGAAGATTTATATATTTCATAGGTATAATAGATATATCTAAATTATGGTATTTTATATTACGTAATAGCTCTTTAATATCTGCAAGGCCCCATACACACAGGATGCTTTTATCTCCTTGAATAAAGTCAATAAATTCCTCATATATATCTTTAAAGGGTTTTGAAGTATTTAAATCATCCATTGTTATGCCAGTAAGATTTTCAATAAATGGATTAAGTGTAGTATATATATGAGGTTTTATTAGCCTATTAAAGGTTTGTATTGTTTCAAAGTTTTCATTAAGTTTTAGTGCTCCAATTTGAATTATTTCAAAAGGACATTTTTCATTTGTTATAGTGATTTTTTCTTTTTTGCATTGGTAGGCTTGATTAAATTCTAAATCAAATACTATATAACTCATATATTTATCTCCTAAATTTAATTCTATTATTTAGTATGCCACAAAAAATTATATATAAGAAGGGGGGAAATAAAAATGTCTGATTATAATGCAGCAAAAGAAAGTAAAATGACAAAAACTCTTTCTTTATGGAATTACTTTACCATAGGTTTTGGTGCGATCATTGGTACTGGTTGGGTTTTGCTTGTTGGAGATTGGATGATTATAGGCGGGGGACCTACAGCTGCAATAATTGCATTTATTATAGGCTCTTTATTTTTACTTCCTGTAGGTGCAGTTTTTGGAGAACTCACCTCTGCTATTCCTGTTTCAGGAGGGATAATCGAATATGTTTCACGTACTTTTGGAGATAAGGCGTCATATTTTACGGGATGGTTTCTTGCTTTAGGTAATGGAATACTTTGCCCATGGGAAGCAATTGCTATCTCCTCTTTACTTGGTGAATTTATACCTGCACTTAAAATAATTCCCTTGTATGAAATTATGGGAGCTACTGTGTATCTTCCTACATTAATTATATCTCTAATATTTGCAACTTATGTTATTATGTTAAATTTTAAAGGTGCTTCAGAGGCGGCAAAACTTCAAGGCTTTTTAACTAAATTATTGCTTTTAGGTATGGTAATTGCAATGGGTATATCTTTTTTTAGAGGAGGGCCACATAACTTAACGCCTGTATATGATGGTATTTCAAAAGGAAGTAAATCACAAAGTATATGGATGGGAGTTTTACAGGTTCTTGTTATTACACCATTTTTTTATGCAGGTTTTGATACAATTCCACAACAAGCTGAAGAAGCAGCGGAGGGGCTAGACTGGAATAAGTTTGGTAAAGTTATTAGTATGGCATTATTAGCTTCGGGAATATTCTATGTAATATGTATATACTCCTTTGGGACAATAGTTCCTTGGAAAGAATTTGTTACTTATAGTATTCCGGCATTAACTATTTTATCAGTAATTGGTCTTAAGGTTTTTTCAAAAATAATGATATTTATTGCTATTATGGGGCCACTTGGACCTATGAATTCTTTTTTTGGAGCTACTACAAGAATTTTACTTGCTATGGGGCGTAAGGGTCTACTTCCTAAAAGGTTTGAAGAACTTGACAAAAAAAATGGAACTCCAAGGCTTGCCAATATTTTAATGGCAATTCTTACAGTAATAGGACCATTTTTAGGAAAAAACATGCTGATACCACTTACCAAGGTTAGTTCTTTAGCATTCATAATTGCTTGTTTTATGGTAAGCATTGCTTGTCTTCGTATGAGAAGTACAGAACCTGAAATGGCAAGGCCTTATAAGGTTCCTGGAGGAAAACTTGGAATAGCTTTAGCTTGCATTACATCTCTTGTTATTATAGGGTTAATGGTTATCCCAGGAAGCCCTGCAAACTTAAATTTTGTAGAGTGGATTATTGTAATTTTATGGTTTGTAATAGGAGTTATATTTATGCTTATTCAAAACAAAAAAATAAAAAGTAAACAATTTATATAAATCCATGATTAATTTTTAATTATTGTGGTATACTAGTAATATCAACGAAAAAGCACTATTGATAAAAATTAGTTATATCAATTATAAAAGTGTTTTAATTTTAGGAGGAATATTAAGCAATGAAAACAGGAACAGTAAAATGGTTTAATTCAGAAAAAGGATTTGGATTCATTTCCGTTGAAGGAGAAGATGACGTTTTTGTTCACTTCACAGCTATTCAAGGTAATGAAGGAAGAAAAAATCTTGAAGAAGGTCAAAGAGTTGAATTTGAAGTAGAGCAGGGATCCAGAGGACCTCAAGCAGCTAATGTTGTAAAACTTTAAATATAGTTTTATAGTGTATTAAGATTCCCTATGCTGTAAAGCTAGGGACTCTCTTATATACAATGATTTGTAAGTAATAAATGGTTACCACCTTTATAAAGGTGGTTTTTATATTTCCATATAATTAAAATATTTTTTAAATAATTAAAAAGAAGGAGAATAGCATTGAGAAAAAATTATAAATTAAAGAGAACCATATCTATGAAACAGTTTATTAGTGAATTTGGGGAAAGCTTTTCTGATCATATGAAGGAAAGATTATTAGAATTAGAAGTAAGATGTGTTTTAACGAGAAAAGAAGAGGAAAATAAGCTTGATTTAAAACATGTGGAACATACAAAATATGATTCTAAAGAATATGCATATGGACAACTTATAGCAAATGAGGGGGAATTATACTTTTCAGAAAAGTGTATGGAAGGACCTGATGTTATGGAAAATCCAGTTGTAGATCCTATTTATAATGCTTTAAAGACAGAAGAAGTAGTGATTAATGAAAATATTAAAGCTAAAAAAGTAGATGACAGCAATATTGATTATATAATTGACAATATATTAGAAGTATGTCCTCAAGTTACGGATAGATATCTAGAAATCATGTCTAAGTATTTATAAAATTAAAAACATCTAATATAATTTAAGTATTATAATTTACAATACAAGTTGGTCAGCTTGCACATTACAATATCTGAATCATCTAAGAATTAAAATCATGCAGAATACACATACTAATAGCCAAAGGTGGTGAAAGTATGGATGAAACACTAAATCAGCTTCATAATAAAACAGACCAAGCAATAGTTATGGGTATAGAAATACCCAAGGATGGCTATTGGGGAAATAAAACTTCTAAAGAATGTGGCATGGTCGGGGGAGCAACTGGCGGAAATTTCACAAAAAATGCTGTTGAAAGCTTTGAGAAAAATTTAGTTGAGAAAAAAACAACATTTTAAAAATAAGTTTAATATAGGAAAAGCTGTAATAATAGCTATAGTTTTTGAAATTATCTTAATGAGTACAGCCATAGTTAGTATTATAAAAAAACAATGGGGAAATGTATTTTTATGTATATTAGCTATGATTGTGCTTACGGCTCCCTTTATCATTAAATATATTACAAATAAAAATAATATAAACTTGCCAAAAGGATTTGAATTAGTAACTGTAGTGTTTATAATTCTAGCACAATATTTTGGAGAAATTTTAAACTTTTATAATTTTTGGTGGTGGGATTTATTTTTGCATGGAGCAGCGGGATGCTATTTATTTATAATTGGCATGAGCTTATACAATAGCATTAATATACCACGAAAAAAAAATAATGAAAAAGTGATTATTTTGTTAAGTATAGTATTTTCATTTGGATTTTCAATTGCTATAGGAGTTTTATGGGAGATATTTGAAGCTGCAGGAGATTATATATTTAAAACTCACATGACAGAAAATGGACTTAAAGATACAGCGGGGGATCTTCTTATAAAAACAATAATAGCATTTATTACTTCCATAATATATTATTTTTGTAAGAAAAAAGATAATATTAAATTATAAGATGATATTTTTAGCCAGGAATGTATAGGAACAATTGTCCTATATTCCTGGTTTATAATTTTGTTTAAAATTATATTTCGGTGGATATTATTTAGAGTGTACTTAGTGTATAGTCTTTTTTTAGGATCTATAATAGTAAAATATTTTTTGATAATCTTAAATTTATAAAGATAAGTATGATAATATTATTTATAGGTTCAGTTGCTAAAGTTTTTAGTACTATCTATATTGGATATAACACAGATAATGAAAGCGAGATTTTATGCTTCATAAAGCATTGTTATAGGATGAATAAAATACTATTATCAAATATTATAAATTAGCAAAATTCATATAAATATTTTGGTATGCATGAAGAAAGGAAGTAATTGATTTGTTACAGAAAGCAAAAGAGCTGCTTAAAAAGTATTATGGATATTCTGAATTTAGAATAGGCCAGGAAAAGAGCATAACAAGTATTTTAAATAGAGAGGACACATTGGCTATTATGCCTACTGGAGCTGGTAAATCAATATGTTATCAAATTCCTTCTCTTATACTAGATGGCCTAACATTAGTCATATCTCCCCTTATTTCTCTTATGAAGGATCAGGTGGATTCTCTAAATGATATGGGTATAAAAGCCACCTATATAAATAGCTCCTTAAGTAATTTAGAGGTAGAAGATAGAATTTTTAGAGCTAAGAATGGCGAATATAAAATGCTGTATGTTGCTCCAGAAAGGCTTGAGTCTCAAGGGTTTTGTCAGGTTTTAAGAAATATAAATATTTCCTTGCTTGCAGTAGATGAAGCTCATTGTGTATCTCAATGGGGGCATGATTTTAGGCCGAGTTATAGAGAAATTTCAAGGTTTATAAAAAATATGCCAAGTAAGCCTATAATTGCAGCTTTTACTGCCACTGCTACAAAAGAGGTAAAGGAAGATATAATAAGGCTTCTTGACTTAAGAAATCCTAATGAATATATTACAGGTTTTGATAGAGAAAATCTTTATTTATCAGTGGTACAAGGAGTAGATAAAAAGGATTATATTTTAGACTATGTAAAAGATAATGAAGACAAGGTTGGAATTATATATGCTGCAACGAGAAGAGAAGTTGACAGTATTTGTGAATTGTTAAGTAAAAAGGGATTTAAAGTAGGAAAATACCATGCGGGCTTAAGCGAAGATGAAAGAAGCAAAAATCAGGAGGATTTTTTGTATGATAATGTGAGTATTATTGTTGCAACTAATGCCTTCGGAATGGGAATAGATAAATCTAATGTTCGATATGTAATACATTACAATATGCCTAAAACTATGGAAGCATATTATCAGGAAGCTGGACGTGCAGGAAGAGATGGAGAGCCTAGTGAATGCATATTATTATTTTCTGAGCAGGATGTTGTGCTTCAAAAATATTTAGCTCAGCAAAACTTAAATTCTCATGAAAGAAAAATTGGAGAATATAAGAAAATTCAAATGATGGCAGATTATTGTCATACGCAGAGATGTCTTAGGGGATATATATTAGATTATTTTGGAGAACATGATTTTAAGGATAATTGTAACAACTGTAGTTCCTGCAAGGATGATAGGGAAAGCGTAGATATTACTATAGAAGCACAAAAGATATTCTCATGTGTTGCAAGAATGAATCAAAGATTTGGAACAAGTCTCGTAGCATTAGTACTTAAAGGTTCTAAAAATAAAAAGGTTATGGAGCAGAGGTTTGACGAGTTATCTACCTATGGAATAATGAAACAGTACAGTGAAAAAGAAATTAAAAATATGATAAATGTACTTATTGCTGAAGGATATCTGCTTCTTACAGAAAGTGAATTTCCAGTAGTAAGACTTACCCAAAGGGCTTTAAATGTCCTTAAAGGTAATGAAAAGGTATTTAATAAAATTCAAAAGAAAGCAGAAAAGAAAAAGGAAGATAACTCTCTATTCCAGCTCTTAAAAACCCTTAGAAAAGCTATATCTGAAAGAGAAAAAGTTCCACCATATATTATATTTCCAGATAATACTCTTCGTGAGATAAGTGAGTATTTACCTTTAGATAAAGCGTCATTAATTAAAATTAAAGGGGTAGGGGAAACAAAGCTTCAAAGATATGGAGATGAGTTTTTAGAAGTTATAAGTAAGTATGTAGAGGAAAATCACATTGAAATAAACTCATCTACACAGGAAGTGGCTATAGAGGAAGTAGCAAAAGAAAATATAGAAGAAAAGATTCCAAGTCATGTGATAACACTTAATATGTATAGACAAGACAAATCTTTAAATGAAATAGCGGAAGAGAGAAGTTTAAAGATTACTACTGTACAAGATCATATTATAAAATGTTTTCTTGAGGGATTAGAAGTTAATTTAGAAGAATTTATTCCACAAAAGTATAGAGATATTATTTATGAAACAATTAAGAATATAGGTGCAGAAAAGTTAAGACCTATAAAAGAGGCCTTACCTGATGAAGTTGACTACATGGCAATTAAAGCAGCACTGTGTAAACTATAGAAATATTACGACGGTTTTTAATGTTAAATCTTCCGCATAGGTTCTGCATAATTAATGCAACATCTCAGTTTGCTGAGATGTGCTGATTTATAACGAAATCAGAGATTTCTATAAATCATGCAACCGTTCACTGCTCAAAGAAGCTCTAATAGCTCTCAATCTAAAGCACCTAAATTTTCTAAACTCACTACCGTTCAAACAGTAGAAAATTCTTAACGTTGCTTTAAATTAATATTTATCAAAGGGCTGAGAAGTCTGCAAACCGATAGGTTGTAAAATATTAATTATATCTTCTCTTATTAAAAGTTTTTTATTGCATTAACTTATTTTCAATTGATAAATTAAACTTTTTCATTTAGTGCGTACAAGTTCTTGTAACCTTCATGGCTGCCGTCCTAAAAGATCTCTATGTGCTAAGTCCTATAATATTTTAGAAATTCAGGTAGCTGAATTTCTTCCTTCATCAGTTTACATGAAGAACTTTTTAATGCTCTGGAGCATAGAATTTTCATTGTAGAAGGTATTGAATGAGCCTTAGAACGGCTTTATTTATAAATTTAAAATACCGTTAAGAACCGGATACTGTCTGAGCGACAGCGAGTTTAGACGGCTTAGGAATTTTAAATTTATAAATATTAGCCGCTCTTGGCGAAATGAACGCCTTCATAGATGAAAATTCTATACGGCCCAGAGCATTAAAAACGTCACAATTTCCTTTTATTACATATGAATAACTGTTTGATTTTTTTGAAAATAGTGTTATAATAATTAATGTGTCAGAATAGTTTGAATTATTCAAAATGTTCTTAGTGCTAGAGTCAGTACTTTGATTAGAATTTCAAAAATGCACTACATTTTTATGTATTATGTATGGGGGTAATAAGATGAGTTTAAGGATTATTGAACAAAGAAAATTAAGTTTATTAATTGAGGAGTATAAAAATAATTATCAAGGCTTATTACGACAATACTTAAATAATAATAAAATGTTATCTAGATTAGATTTGCTATATTGTGCATCACAGGGAATTTACATAATTTTGAATGAAAATGGTGGCGTTGAATTTAAGGAGCATAAAAGTTGGTGCAACATACCTGATATGATAAAGGATGAAATAGAGACAAGCTTATGCGAAATAAAGGAAGATATATTTAGTAAGGATATACCTGATTTTGAAACGCTTTTTAATATTATCTATAATAGTATTAGTGGAATTTATGGGGTGAACGAGTTGATGTGCTACGATATTGCCTTAAGAATAGGAGCTACAAACGATATACTTCCTAAAGAATATATAATGTAGTTAAATAATTATCAGTAATATAGGGAATTATAAACATAGGTGATGATAAATGAAAAATATAGGATTTTTTATATTACTAATTATAACACTAATTGTAACTGTAATTACTATGAAAATGAAAAGATATAAACTTATGGATTTCATTATGACTATCAGTTTAGTAGGCATTTCAGCTATTATCGATAAATTATTTTCTTCTCAGTTTCAACTGTATTATTATGTAGATTATGATAATAAGCTAATTTATTCAGCAATATATGATTTGTTAATTTATCCATGTTATGGAGCTATGTTTTCTTTTCTTATGCCGAAAAATAGAAGTTATAAATCTGCAGTTTATTATATTCTTAGTTGGACGATATTTTTGACTTTTCTTGAAGCCATAGTAGTATATCCTTTCCATATAATTATTTATACAGGTTGGTGGATATTTCCGTATTCACCTATGTTCTATGTTATAGGACTTACTATAACATATATCTATTATCAACTTGTAGAAAATAAATTTGCTTCGTAAAACTACGAAGCATTTTTGTATAATTATTTATCTAATTGTAGAAGTTTTTTGGCATTGTTTCCAAGTATGCCGTTAATTTCATCAGGATTTAATTTTAATGACTTAATAAGAGAAATATCCATAGCCTGATCTCGCCATGGAGAATCAGTTCCGAAAAGAATTTTCTCAGGACCGTGAGTTTTTATGAAATCTGTTGCCCGCTCTATTCCTAACTCATGTATTGAGTAAGCTGTATCAAAATATATATCCTTTCCAAGTAGGTACTTTTCTGCATCATCCCAATATCTATATCCTCCCATATGCGCTGCAATTATAGGGCTGCCTGAAAATGTATCTAATACTTTTTTTAGCCTTGCAGGTGTAGTGTGGAATGGTTCTGAAAATGCAGTATCAACACCAGAGTGAAATAATATAATGAGACCTGCATCAAATATTGCTTCATAAATCTTAAACAAATGTGGATCATCTACAAAATAATTTTGACAATCACCATGAACTTTTACACCCTTAAAACCATGACTTGCTAGCCAAATTATTTCTTCTTTCCAATTTGGAAAATCGGGATGTATACTGCCAAAACTAAATATATTATCATCTTGTACACTTGCAGCCCATCGATTTATTTTCATATTTTTTTCTGGTTTTGTAGCTATATTCTGAAGTACACTTATATTTACATCAGAGTTTAACATAGAACGTTTTAGCCCTCCTACAGTTCCATCAGTAGAAGGTGTAAGTCCAAATTTTTGTGAACGTACATATATTGCCCTTTGAGCTACCTTATCTGGAAAGCAGTGAGTATGTATGTCTATTATCATTTGATAGTTCAACTTCCTATTTATAAAAACAACTTATATTATTATAGCATATTGATAAAGTACTAAATAATCACATATTATATTGAAAAATAATGAAATGTCTTTAAAAGAATTAAAGATATATAAGAGGAAATACTAATGATGAAAGTAAGAGTTTTCAAGGAGGAATAATGATGTCAAAAATAGATGATGCAATTGAAAGGATAAAAATATTAGAATGTCCAACAGGAAACGTAGAATCTAGAATTGCTCAAATACTTGAGGATTTTGGGGTAGCAAATAGTAATGAAATAAGTATAGAAAGAGATAAATATACTGATAATGTTAAGGGAGAAGCATATAGAACTAAGATTTCTGGTGATGCTAATAAGTCTATTATAGTGGTGGCTGAATCAGGATTAGATGATTATGTGGCAAAGGTTACAGATGTATATATGAGCTAATTTTAAAATGGTGTTCTCTAGAAAGGAGAGCACCATTTGTAATTTATAAGCAAAAACAAGAGTATTAATTATCTGCTCAATAAAGATTCTGATAAAATGATTGATGTTATAAAAGTAAAAACCACTTTCTTTGACCTAGGGACAATTGAAGAATTTAACTAAAAGTATATTTACAACATGCATTTTTAATAAGAAATAGTTAATTATGTGATCTTTATGAGATTAAAACATACTTTAAAGGCACTAGAGCAAAATTCTAGTGCCTTTAAAATTTACTTTTAATATTAATTAAAATATAATAGAGAAAGAAATAAAGTTAATTGGATCAAATACTTATGATATTAGAGATATTAAAAGGAGAACAAGATTAATGGAACTATCACAAGAAAATGAATATGAAGATTTGACATTTAAAGGGCTTAAAAAAATTAATGAAGATATAGCAAATAAAACTTTTATAAATTGTGAGTTTAATAATTGTGATTTTACACAAACAGATTTTTCAAACTCAAAGTTTGAAGACTGTACTTTTAATGAATGTAATTTGACGTTAGTGAAATATGATGATGTGAAGCTAAGAAATGTAAAGTTTAAAGGTTGCAAATTAGTAGGAGTAAACTTCAATAAGTGCGATACCTTTATATTAGAAATTGGATTTCAGGACTCGTTAATTGAAAACTGCAATTTTTCTAGTTTGGCATTAAAAAAATCCTTGTTTAAAAATTCCAATATACTCGAAAGTGATTTTGTAGGAACAGATTTATCAGAATGTGATTTTACTTCTTCAAGTTTAGGTGGAACTATATTTGATAATTCGAATTTATCAAAGGCGAATTTTTCTGATGCCAAGGATTATGATATTAACCCATTAAATAATATAGTTAAGAAAGCAGTATTTACTATGCCAGAAGCTATGATGCTTTTAAGACATTTTAATATAACTATAAAATAAAAAGAGGTAAGACTATGGAAGTTAAGCAAATTTGTGAAAAATCTACTGCTTATGTTTATGACGAAATTGAAAGTTATTTAACTAGTGTTTTTTTAATAGAAAAGAAATCTAAAATTTATCTTATTGATACCTTTTGTGGATCGGATACCATGGAACCAATTATAAATGAAATAAATAAAATTTCACATGATAAAGAAGTTATAGTTATCAACACTCATTTTCATTGGGATCATGTATGGGGAAACTGCAGCTTTAAAGGAAATAATATAATAAGCCATGAACTGTGTAGAAAGTTACTAGATGAATTTTGGGAAGATCAAATAAATAAAAACGGTGAGTATGTATTTGGTAAAGCAGAAAAGCAGCTGCCAAATATAACTTTCAAGGAAAAGATTGCTTTTGAAGATGATGGTATAGAATTATTTTATAGCCCAGGACATACTGTTGATTGTATATCTGTATTTGACCATGGCGAAGGAATATTATATGTGGGGGATAACTTAGAAAAGCCTATAATATATGTTGAAAGTTATGATATTGATACATATATTAGCACATTAGAAAATTATTTAAGATATAATCCAAAGAAAATTATAGCAAGTCATACACTGGAGATAACAAAAGAAGATTTGTTAAATACAATCAAATACTTAAAATCTTTACAAGTTAATGAAAAAATAGAATTTGAAACAGAGTATGAAAGAAAAATACATAGGGAAAATCTAAAAGCAGTAAATAAAAGACCTATTTAAATAAAATGGTGTTTTCTACAAAGAAAATGCCATTTTGTTTTTTAGTTAAATTTAAAACAATATGTTTATTTATCATTCTAAAAATATAGAGTGTCCCATTCCATAAATGTTGAACAAAACATTCTATAAATATTGAATTTTATATTCTACAATGATAGAATATAACTATAAATTAAATAAGGTGGAGATAGAATGAATATTATTGATTTATCAAAAGGAAAAAGAGAGACATATCAAATTGAAATGAAATACTCACTGTTATTAGAAAGTGCTTTAGGAATTGCAGCAGTTACAAATGAAAGATTAAAAGATACTCTTGAAAAAGATATGCCATTAAAAAACAAGGCGTTTAAAATACAATCTCAAGAATTAAAAAAGGAACTTGAATATGTTTCAGAGCATAATACCTGGAAGGCTCTGTTGCAATTATTACATTATTGTGAAGAACAGGACTTAGAATCTTTTAAGACATGTATAGATAATCTTAGTGAAGAAAAATTAAAATTTTACTGTATTCCATATTTAGGAATAGATATGCAAGAAACTAGGTTAAGTGCAGCCAAAGGGGATTTAATAGCACTAGAAGAAATAATTGAAATTACAAAGTCTAATATATTTTTTCCTAAATATATCGATTTTATTGTTAGCGTAGATTCGAATCTTCTTAAAGAGCATCTTATATCAGTTATAACAAAATGGTTTTATGAAGTGATTTTAGAAGAAAAAGAATCCTATGAAAAAATTCTTGAAAGAGACGTTGTTATGAAAAGTGCAATGCTTAATAAACTTCAACCAGAAGAATTTGTTAAATGGGCAACTGGAGGTATAGATTATGTTTCAGAGCCCTCTGTTACAAGAGTTTTATTAGTACCTCACTATATATATCGTCCTTGGAATATTGAAGCAGACTTTGAAAATACTAAAGTATTTTATTACCCTATTTCCAATGAAAGTATTTACCCAGATGATAAATTAACTCCAGATAATTTTCTTGTTTTAAAGTTTAAGGCATTAGGAGATGAAACTCGATTAAAAATCATGAAAATATTATTTGAAAGTGAACAAACTTTACAGGACTTAGCCTTACAATTGGATATTCCAAAATCTTCACTTCATCATCATTTATCCACTTTAAGATCTGCAAGATTAGTGACAACAAATAACGGAGTGTATCAAATAAATAAATGGTCAACTGAAAGTCTCACTGATGAATTTTTTAACTTTTTAAAGAATTAGAAAAGTAAATATTGAATTTTTAATATTATTAGCAAATAGGGGCAAGGAGTCACCAAAGAAACTTAGCATAACAAATAGCTATGCAATAAAATATTTATTGAGGGAGATAACAATATGAAATTAATAAGGGAAATAACTGAAAAGGATATTACAAATAAAGAAACTTATGAAGAGATAAGTTATAAAATAAGAAAGGCTTCAAGAGCCGTTGTATTTAATGAAGAAAATAAAATAGCAATACTTAATGTTTCAAATGACAATTATCATAAGCTCCCTGGTGGTGGAATTGAAAGAGATGAAGATATAATCACTGCATTAAGACGTGAATTAATAGAAGAAGTTGGTGTTGAAGTAGATGTTCTAGATGAATTAGGAATGATAATTGAATACAGGGATAACTTCAAACAGCTACAAATTTCCTACTGTTATTTATGTGAGGTAGTAGGAGAATATCAAGAAACGTCCTTTACAGAAGAAGAAAAGAATAATGGATTTATATTGGAATGGGTAAGTTTAAATGAAGCAATATCCATTTTAGAGAAGGATAATCCGGAAAAATATATGGGGAAATTTATAAGAGAAAGAGACCTGGAATTTTTAAAGAATGCAGAGGTATAGAAATATTACGACGGTTTTTAATGTTGAGCACAAGTATGGTATTTGCATTGTAGAAAGCATTGAGCAAGCAATTAAAAGCTCTTTATTTCTGATTTTAAGGCGCCATATAGAGCCTTCTACTGTTTGAGCTGTAGGCGAGTTTAGAAGGCTTAGGCGCCTTAAAAGGAAGAAATATTAGAGCTTTTTTTGTGTAGCGAACGCTTTCTTAAAAGCAAATTCCATACGAGCCGTTCAACATTAAAAATGTCGCAATATCCTTTCAAAGTTACTGTTTTTTAAAAGGTAATATATAATGCAAAACTGGCTCTGATGAAGTTTCAGGCCTTACATTAACTTTATTTTTAGGAAGTAAATTAAAGCCTAGTGAGTCAGTGGTTAATAAGTTTATCCAATGATTATTTTTAGCAAAGGAAAGTTTGAAATAAAAAGATATCAAGCTTGTAATGTCCTCTGAAATTATTTCGATGGAGTTCTTTATTCCCTTAAAATCTTCATTACTATATATTACAATCGACAATAGGGATTCATTAATGTTTTTTATAAAGTCATAAAATTTACTTTCAGTATTGGGGTTATTTATTAAATCAGAGAGAGAGTGATTCTGTGGATTCTTACTATAAATATAGAGATATGCAAAATCATTAAATAAGCTTTTAATTTTTTCTAATTTTTCATGATTAATTTCATACGCTGTAACCGATAAATTTAAGTCCTTGATTAAGTGTTTGAGAAATAAGTTTAAACCATTTATATTACTGTGTTTAGTAACTAAAGATAAGAACTTATCATAGGGCAGTCCTTCATAGGGGGCATGACTAATGTATGTTACCATGCTCTTAACTGAACTTTTATTATATTGTGCTAATTCATAAACAATTTCAACAGAATTCATATAGCACATATCAAGAACCAATGTATCGATTTCACAATTTGAACTTTTACTTGCAGAGTTAATAGCCTCAATCATTTCAGGTATGCCCATAATGTAAGGTACTTTTAGGCTTAAATCTGTCATACATCCTATAAAATTTGAACCATGATCAGACAATACAATCATATATTTTTCAGCTTTATAATTGTCAAAACCCCATTTTATAAACTTATATAAGTTATTTGGGTCAGCCATATTAATTTTTCCTAAATCCTCTATTAAGTAAGATATGGGGTTTTTTATATAATATCGTCTTACACCAATCCAGTTGTTCGCACCAATGGCTTTATTATAATCTATAAGTCCAATTTGCATAATTACATTGACATTTTCGTTAGAACCAGACTTTTCACAATCTAGCATGTTTTTGTATATAACATCAATCATTTCGTTGTTACCATCAGCATAAACTAAAATAGTCCATTTTTTTACTTCACTCATCTAAATCATCCTTTATGAAAGTTGTGTAATTATCCTTTAATCACCTCTCCTAGTTCTTAAATCTTAAAATTGAGAAATGATATATTTAGTAGAGACCAGTGCTAGGACTGAGCAAACTTCTAATTTATAATATGAAGCTAAAGGAGAATTAGTTATAACTTTACTTGATAAATTTTTTATTATATAGATCTAAAGGGTTATGGTAAAATATACTGGAACGGATTTTGAATTTTAGGAGGATAAGTTAATGTATTATGGGGAAAAGGTTTGCTTAAGAGCTTATAAAGAAGAAGATATTGATATAGCAACATCCTTTGTTAATGATAAGGAGCTTAAAAAGTTTTTGGTTACAACTATACCATTTCCAATGAGCTTTTGGGAAGAAGAGGCTTGGATAAGATCTCAAACTGGTAATCAAAGCGGTGAATATAATTTTGCAATAGAAGATATAAAAACTAATAAATATATTGGAGGCTGTGGCATTCAAAAGGTGAACTGGATATCACGTGTTGCAACTGTTGGAATAATGATTGGAGATAAAGAGTATTGGAGCAAGGGATATGGAACTGATGCCATGAAAGTGCTAATGGAGTTCATATTTGAAAATATGAATATTAACAAAATAAGATTAAGTACATTTTCTTTCAATGAAAGAGCTCGAAAATGTTATGAGAAATGTGGATTTAAAGTAGAGGGCATTTTAAAAGATGAGATATTTAAGGAAGGAAAATATTATGATGAGATAATCATGGCTGCATTTAAAAGTAACACGACATTTTAAAAATTATTTAATAAAATATAGAATTAGTCGTTTTTCACAACAAAAATTTTGTTGGAAATTATGGACTAGAGAGCAGAGAGTGAAAAAGAAATTACATTGTAATTTCTTTTTTTTATTTATTATAGTCACTATGTAAGCCATGAAAATCAGTAATATAATTTATAATATTTGTCGAAAAAATATTCACCTAAGCATATTGTAAAACATATATTAATAGTGTAAAATTACACTAAAGAGATAAAAATACACGGAAAAAGCTATGAGATTTTTAGCTGAGCAAAATTATAGAGGTGGTAATATGGAGGGATTGACGCAAGAGGAACTTATAAGCATAGTTTCTAAAAAGCTTAGACTTATAAGGAGTGAATACAACTTTTCTCAAGATAAGATGGCTGAAGTGTTGGGTATTTCTAAGAAAACTTTGATACAAATAGAGAAGGAAAGAATGGAAGCTTCTTGGACACTTGTAATTGCAGTATGCGGACTTTTTAGAGAAAGTGAAATTTTAAAAATGGTTTTAGGAGATGAGCCTATAGAGCTTATAGAAACTATAATATTTGAAAATATGGCTACACCCAAAAATTTAACGGGAGGTGGCAAGGCGTTTTGGAGAGATATTAGTTCACAAGGAAGGTTTAGGCTTCAAAAAAATATAATAAGCTCTCACTATAGGATAATTGATGGAAACAACAGAAGATGGTACAGTTCTTTTGATAAGGATTATATTTTAAATCAATTTAAAGACCTTTTGGAAGGAGGAAAAGATAATGAAGAAGAAATTGAGTAAAGATCGTTACAGATTTATTTTAAAAGAATTTAATGAGCATAGGGACAGAGGAATAATTACTAAAGAACAAGTAGATGACATGATGACCTTTTATGAAGAAGAATCATCCATGAATTTTATAAAAATCCTAGTAACTATTGGAGCAATTTTAGTAGGACTTGGAGTTTTAAGTTTTGTTTCAAGTAATTGGATGTATATTAATAAACCGTTTAAGGTGGGTATCATCATTTTAGCGCTTGGACTTTCAATATTTGCTTCATTTAAATTGGAAAAGGTGTACCCTAAAACTTCAAAGGCATTATTGTATTTAAGTGTGCTGATTTATGGGGCAGGGATATTTTTAATAGAACAAATATTTCATTTCGGAGGAGAATTTACTCAATCGTTCCTCCTATGGACAATAGGGGCAATACCCATAGGATTACTTTTAAAAGAAAAGATTATTTTTATATTTACTCACATTTTATTTATGGTTTATATTAATGGAAGTTTTGATAATAATATAATAGTTTATTCAGTAATAATTTTAGCTATTTTATATGCAGGAAATAAGTATTTTAATTTTTCAAAAATAGTAACGTTTTTTAACAACTTAGTAGGATTAAACTTCTTACTATACTTTTTAAATTATATAGATATGAAAGCTATATATGTAATATTAATCTTCTTTGGAATAGGTCTCGCCATGTATTATACAAAGCATAGCTTAAACTTAGAGGTATTTAAATTTGAAGGCCTTGTAACGCTGGGAATAAGCGGACTATTTTTAACTTCAAAACATGCGTGGCAAGAATTAAACTTTATAAGTAACGGCAATGCTATAGCAATTACCTGTGGAATTCTTTTATTGGTGTATTTACTAACTTTAGTTAAAAAGGGAATGTTAACACCGCTTATATTTGTGTGTGCTTTAATTTTGAGATATTATTTTGATACCTTATATGACTTCATGCCAAAATCAATATTCTTCATCGTTGGAGGAGCTATATTATTAGGTTTTGGTTATTACTTTGAAAGACTTAGAAAGAATTTAGGAGGTGCCTTAGATGAAAAAAATAATTAAAAAAAGATGGCTTAAATATCTAATGGCATTTTTAATACCATTTATTGTACTGCTTTCTATGACTATAAAACCATCTATAACAAATGCTTTGGGAAGTGAAATTCTCATAAAAACAAAACCCTTTGATCCTAGAGATGTGTTTAGAGGAGACTATGTATATTTAAACTATGAAATTAGTGAGATCACTTTAGATAAACTTGACGACAGTATTTTAAATATTAAAGATGATACAGAAGAATATGAACCTTTTAGAAAGCTTAGGAAGAAAGATTTATATGTAATCTTAAAGGAAGACAAGGGTTTTTATGAAGTGGATAAAGTATCCTTAAATAAACCTAATCAGGGAATATATCTTAAAGCAAAATATAGATATACCCTTCAAGAGATGCCAGACAAAGAAAATGAAAACTTTGATAAGGAAAAAGAAAAATATATAATACCAAAAGCTATTGGAATTAATGTGGATTATTCATTAGATAAATACTTTGTGCCTGAAAATACAGGTAAGGATTTAGAAGATAAAGCATTAAAGGGAGAACTTTTAGCAAAAGTAAAGGTATATAAGGGATATTCATTGTTAAAGGAAATAATTTCAAAGTAATTAGAAGAAGCTCTTGGAGAAATCCAGGAGCTTCTTAGTATTTAAAAGATATTAAGCGCTTTACTATTAACCCAAAAGATAGACTATGTTTTTGACCAGCATGAATGCGTAAGATCAGTAACTAAAAATTAAAATTTGCTTTTCCAATCTGCTACAAAGTCATCAAGAACAGTATGTAGTATTTCTCCAATTTTTATATAATCCTCATCTTGAAGATTTGCAAGAGATATTCTAACGGACCATTCAGGTCCATGAAATCCAGAACTATCTAGCAGCACTATAGAAGATTTTTCAGCTAAATGAAATAAAATATCTACTGGTTTTTTAGTTTCTCTTAAATATGCTGCAAAATCATCTCCATAATAATTATAAGCCCAATCTAATAAATTAAACTCTGTGTAATAGGAAGCATCATAAGGATCTTTTTTTAAGTCTAAGCCTAAGCTATCAAATAATAGCTTTTGACGACGTCTACAAATATCTATTGTAAGCTGTTTATATTTATTTTCCTTGTCAATTAAAGAAAATAAGCAGAAAAAAGCCATTTGTACTTGCTGAGGTGTTGATAATCCAGCTGTATGATTTAATGCTACCTGTCGACTATCTGCTACCATTCTATCGATAAAAGAAATATCCTCTGGATCACCTGCAAGTGCTTCATAACGGTGATGTAATTCTCTCTTACTATCTTGTGGTAAGTTTTTTAATAGCTTATCAAAAATGTTTTCTTCATGTAATGCAACAATTCCAAGTCGCCATCCAGTGACGCCAAAGTATTTTGAAAAGGAATAAACACCAATAGAGTTATAAGGCAAATCTGCCATTAAAGAACGAAAATCATCTACAAAAGTGCCATATACATCATCAGAAATAATCATTAAATTTTGATTATGTTCCTTTACGATTTGAACTAATTGTTTAACGGATTCAGGCCTAATTGCCACAGAAGGCGGATTACTTGGATTAACAACAAATAATGCTTTAATACTTGTATCTTTAAGTTTTTCAAGCTCAGATTTTGGATATTGCCAAGTAGAAGTTCCATCTTCTGAAGTATCTGATGCATGAATTTCAACCACATTAAAATCATAGCGAGATAAATGAGGAATTTCAAGATAAGGTGTAAATATTGGTACCATTAAGGCAATTCTATCTCCCTTAGATAATAACTTGTTTGCAATTAATGAATCAAATATATAGCACATGGCAGCAGTAGCGCCCTCTACAGCAAATAACTTGAAGTTTCCTTCAGGAGGCTTATTATAGCACATTTCTTGAACAAGATATTTATAAACAATCTTTTCTGTGTGTATAAGCATTCTATCTGGCACAGGATAATTATCTCCAATGATTCCATCAGCAAGTTCATAGACAAAATCATCAGGGGTAAATTCAAGCTGATCTATGCCATAATCTACAATAGTATCTAAAAGCTTTATCCCAGGTGCGTTTTTATGACTTGCTATGTAAGATTTAAAACGATTATAAATACCTTCTTGGTGAGGCATTCCTGCTAAATCATCTTGATTCCATACTCTGCGGGTCTCTTCTACAGCAAACAATCCAAAGATAAAGAAAGCTTCACGAGGAGTAGCAGCAGTCCAATTTGGATTACCTCTTCCAGCATCAAGTAAGGTACGGGTGCTCTTTTCAGCAGTATCCTTTGCAAGGGTAACTAATTTATTTTTAAGTTCAAAAGGACTAAGTTTTCCATAAATATTTTCTATTTGTTTACGTTCTATATTCTCTGTATCCATAGACTTTGAAGCCTCCCTTTTTACAATATCTATTTTGATAGTTTCATAAAATTTAAATAATATTTAATTTCTAGTAATTGGGTATATTAAATTTAAATTTAGATAAAGCATAAATCATACATAATTATAATTATCTATATTGTAAGAAGTTATACTTATTTCATACCTGAACCATTTAGAAATATTACGACATTTTTAATGTTAAATCTTCCGTATTGATTCTGCATTTAAGAAAGTGTTCATTGTGCAAAGAATCTCTAATATCTCTCGATTTAAATCACCTAAACTTTCTAAACTCGCTGTAGCTCAGACAGTAGAAAGTTCTTTACGGTGTTTTAAATTGAGAGATAAAGAGCTTCTAATTGCTTATTCAATACTTTCTACAATGCAGAACCAATACTAAATTTAACATTAAAATGTCTTCATTCACACTGCTGAAGGAGGGAATTTCATTTTGACGAAATTCCTTTAAATTTACACTTATCAAAGGGCTGATAAGCCCGAGACCGATAGGTCGTAAAATATTAATCATTCCAATTTCTTATTAAGAATCTTTTATCATACTCTCATATATTTAATTTATAAATTAGATTTTTTCATTTATTGCGTACAATTTCTTGTAACCCACAGGGCTATCGGCCCAAAAGATTTTTATGTGCTAGGTCCTAAAATGCTTTAGAAATTCAGTTGACTGAATTTCTTCCTTTAGCAGTTCACATGAAAATTCTATACGACCCAGAGCATTAAAAACGTCGCAATATCTTTTTTATTTGAACATAAACAGTGCAGAAATAAATAGAACTACATAGACTATCTTAGTAAAAGATCCTTCTTTAATTTTATGATGTGCTAAATTTCCGAGGACTGCACCTGCTACTAAAAATGGTAAAGTGTAGAGGGAGAGTTTTAAAACATCAGGAGTTATCCTATGACTTAGAGCGCTTTGTAATACTATAATACTGTTTAATGAAACCCAAAGCATAGAAAGAGTTGCTCTGAAGTTACTTTTATTTGGCAGTTTTTCTGAGGCGTAAAGTATGACAAGGGGACCTCCTGATGAAAAGGCACCATGAATGCATCCTCCTAAAAATAAGAATACACTTAGTATTGAATTATTTATAGGTTTATTATGTTTACTTCCTTTATAAGTTATGATTAATCCTCTTATAGAAACTATAATCATAAACAATCCAAGTATCACCTTTAGTGTGTCCTCAGGTAGTTTATCAAATAACCACATACCAACTGGAAGACCTAAAACTACAAAAGTCACAATTCTAAAGTAGTGTTCCCATAAGATATCTTTATAGGAGATTATGACAACATAAAGTGAAAGAAGTAATCCTACAATTGTAAGGATGGGTTTTGCTATGTTTATTCCAACAAGCATTATAGCAAAGGGCATAGCAAGTACCGTGGATCCAAAGCCTGTAAGTCCTTCTAGAAAATCGGTTATTAATATTAAAAAGCCAAGCAATAAGATAGTTGAAATACTCATAATATAAAGCCCTCCTTATGGCTAATGTTTGATATCGATATTTACCTTTATAGATATATATTCTAAGGAGGGCATAAATATTATGCTGGGTAGAAGTGCCTAAACCTTCTGGCTTGAGTTTGGGAAACAAAGGTGTCATATATTCTGGATAATAGCTTAAAGTTAGGGCGAGCGGCTACATCCATAAAATAAGCAGAGGTTTTGGAGTCTTCTTTTCTATTTTCATTCAGTGAATTTATAATTTCATCTGCATCTCCTACGCCTATGCCATGACCATAATAGGTCTCATTACCTAGGTCGATGACATTTTCGCCTTGCCATTCAGGGGTTTCAGGATTCACATCTGGATTTTTGAAATACCTACGATCACCAGGTAAATAATCAGGATATTTTTCGACATAACCTATATGACGAAGTTCTTTATTAATGTAGTGCCAATTCATTAAGTGAATTTTAGGAAAAACTTTATTAAATAACTCTTCAGGATATATGCTTAAAAGTGCTTTATAATATATAATTACCATAGCTGTAGCACATTCAGTAGCATACTCATCTCCATTTTGAAAAATATCCCTAATAGCATCAGAAGCTTTTACTCCATTTTTTAGTAAAAAACCTCCTTCTGGCGTGAGTTCCCAATACTTAGCATTACATTTAGCATCATCAAAAACTTCAAAGGAGAAATCACTTCTATAAAGTTCCATAGAGGCTTTAATAATATTAATTCTAAATTTTATTTCAAATTCTAGTTCACTTAATGATGTATATTCGTATTCATTATTGCTTGAATTAAGTATGTTGATAATTTTAGTTGCTATACTATCTGATGAGTACTTTTGCATAATATCCTTTGTATCAAGTTTTTTTCCGGAAATTTTAATCATAATAAATTCCTCCCATTCTAGCACTTCTTATTTGAGAGTTAATGGAGGAATGAATCCAAGTATTCCAAGAGTATAAATTTTGACGATACACGGCATGTGAAAAGCTTGAAAGAAGCTTTTGGAAATCATCATCTAGTTTATTAAATTGGTCTAAAAGACTGAATTCATATCTAGTTAAAGGAGTTATAGGTTTCCCAGTATCAACGGATATTTTCTTACAAATATATTTAGCAGGATAAACTATTGTGTATGGACATGGAGTAGTTGTAAGTTGAAAGCTTTCTCCGGTAAATTTTAAAAATGATTGATTATCTTCTATCCAGTTAGTGAAGCATAAATACTTATTAAGATTATCTGTATTTCTGTAGCTATTTATTTCAGGTATAAATGACAAAAGTTCTTCTGCTAACTTAACATCCTTTAAATTTGAAGATTGAAGTTTATTGCCAATTAGATTTAGGCTGGATGGTTCTTTGGCCTCAAAAAAGGACCAAATTAAATTATGAGTGAAAAGTCCCTTTCTATGACGTAAAAAAATAGCATTTGCCACAGTAGGTAAAATGCTGTTGTCCTTATAATTGCATATCAAAACAGCTGCAATTTTATCAAAAGTTTTATCATAATCTTTGTCAAGTCCAACATATTTAGATAATTCATAAAAATTTTTGGTTAAATTCTCAGGAGTATCCTTTAGGTTTATATTATTTAGCAGGGATTTAGAATTTAAAGTCTTTCTAAACACATGTATTCCACCTTTTTAGTATTACAATACATAATATGCAAAAGAGACATAGAGGTGTATATGAAAGCCAGATGTAATTCTCTTGATTATAAATGTTAACATGTAATGTTGTTATAACTTATGATTAGTAAATAAACAGAATATATCGTAATTTTTACTGGTAAACTAAAAAGTGAAGGTATATAATAAATGGTAGATATGAGCATGGAACCCGGTAAATAAAAATTTCAAACGAAGTGGAGGAAAACATGAGATGCTTAATTTATTAATGAAAAGAAGAAGTATAAGAAAGTACAAGAACATGGGAATTTCAAAGGACAAGGTAGACAGCTTAATAAAAGCTGCATTATTAGCCCCATCTGCAAAGGGAACAAGACCTTGGGAATTTATTGTGGTAGAAGATAAAGAAATGCTTGAAAAGCTAGGGAAGGCTAAGCAGCATGCAAGCGGCTTTATATCAGAAGCACCTCTTGCTATTGTGGTTGTTGCTGATAGTACTAAAACTGACGTATGGGTAGAGGATACATCAATTGCTTCCACAATAATTCAATTAGAAGCAGAGCATTTAGGATTAGGATCTTGTTGGGTGCAAATAAGAAATAGGATGCATGATGAAGATAGTAGTGCTGAAAAATACGTAAAAGAAGTTTTAGGAATACCAGAAAATTATGTAGTAGAATCCATAATATCCATAGGATATATAGATGAAGATAAGAAACCTTATGCTGAAGAAGATTTAAAATATGAAAAGATCCATAGAGAAAAGTTTTAGGTAAGTTTTAATGATAAGAGGAGAGCTATAGTCTCCTCTTATTTTACTTATATCGTATTAATTTTATAGTTAAATTTGGAGGAGAAAATTCAACTTCCGCCTCATCAATCATCATTCCAATTAAGCTTAATTGATCAGTGCCTTCATCGCTACCAGCTAATTGCCAATAATATTCTTCGATTTCTCTTTGTCTTTTTAAATTTAAAATTTGTTTTAAATTGCTAATTTCTTGATTAGAGGACGTAACGTTATATGAGTGAGCAATAATTTCAAAGAAATTTTCTGTGTTAGATAAGGATATATTTAAATTTAAAGCTCCATTTAAAAGACAAAAGTCCATTAGTTCCTGAACTATCTTAGAGATTTTTTTTAGCTCGTTTTTCATTAGGTTAATCTCCTTTCTTAAATGCTTCAATAAGAGGAACTACTATTGCAGCAACCACTCCTCCAGAGAAGCCATTATTATATAAATTTAGCCCGCCGTGAACAACTCCAATATTCATAACGACAGAAAGATGAAGAAAACCTGCTAAAATGCCAGCAAGTGGACCGTAGGCTCCAGCAACAGGGGCTAAGGTTGTTCCAAACAATGCACCTATTATAACAACAGTTGAGCAAGGGTCCCAAATTTTTATGTTAGCTGCTATAAATACTCCAATTAAAATAGGTATAGCATTTCTAGGATGTTTTCCAAAAGCTGCAAAACCAACCATTGTTAATATTCCAGCGGCAATAGGTCCATTTACAATTCCCTTGGATATAATTACATAAACTATACCTATTAAACCCATAATTCCCATATTTACAAATGTTATACCATATCCACAAAGTTGTGTAAAGTCTGTAACTGTTTTACCAGAATAATGCAGGACATTCTTATATCCTTTAAAGTTTTTGCCGTTTATATAATATCCTAAGAAAATAAGGAGTATAAAGCAGGAAATGAGAAGCAGCTTTAAAAATGAGTCATATTCAGTTGATAATATTTCTGTTGATTTAATTATTAGACCAAAACCTCTAAGTACAGAGGTTATTATGGAACCGATGAGGCCTGCTGTAAATCCAATATTATAAAGATTATATCCATCATGGACTTTTATAAGATGTGATGACAGTGGTGTTATTACAAATCCTATTAGTATTCCAAATAGTATGCCAATAGGAAGACCTAATTTTATAGATACATGTAATCCAAAGCTTATCTCACTTACTACTGGTGCAAGAGCTGTACTAAACATCATTATTACTACTATGTTTTTGAAATTTATTTGTTGGTACTTAACATAGAGATATCCTCCTAAATATATAGGCCAGACATTGAATAAGTTTTTTCCTATAAATGAAAAGCCCATAATAGTAAATACAGATGCAATTAATGCGCCATTAACTTTTAATTTTAATTTCCATATTATAAAAATGTTTACTAAGGTTAAAACACCTGCATTTATAAAGGTTGCTCCAATTCCCCCAACTGATATATAATCGGTTAATAGTATGTCTGGACTTACAACTATTCTATAAAGTCCTTTACATATGTTTTTAGGGTTATCAAATATAAAAGCTAAGATGATTAGGCATAATGGAAATAAACTAAGTATAGTTAAAACTCTTTCTTTTCCAATATCTATAGAATCCTTTGTAATTGCGATAACCTCCAAATGAACACCTCCAATGAAATTTTAAGTGTTCTATAATATTTTGATATTGATTAACTTATGTATACTTTACATAAATTTAATAGAATTTCATCAGCCTTAAATTTCCTATTGCAATCTAGATGATATTTGATATAATAATTTCATAAGGTTAATCCCTTATTTCTGAAATATTTGTGAAGCTCTTATTTTGAACCTACATTACTTAAAAGGGAGTTCAACATTTAGATGTGAATTGACTCATAAGTCCAATATAAATGGCAAGGTCTATAAAGCATCTGTGAGGACACCCACCTATCGTAGAGATAGGTGTCAAAATTAGGGCAGCGGTATTTTGGATACTTTCTTTGATTATAATTAGATTATTATATATGGTAAGAGATGACATTAGTCATCTCTTATTTTTGTATGAATAAAAATCTCCAATTATGTTTCTAATATTAATCACTTAAAAAAGTCTTGGCATTTTTAAGCTATTGTGGTAATATGACTTTGTAAGATTAAAGCGAAAAGTAGTTTATGTAAGATTAGATTTTAATAGTATTACATATTGTCAAACATAACAAGTTCATAAAAAATCCCGGGGGGGCTGGTGTTGCTGGCTGAGAGTAAGAACGAAATTCTTAGACCCTTTTAACCTGAACTGGATAATTCCAGCGTAGGAAGAGGTTTTACATATACATATATTTTGAGGATATAGGTACAAATCTCTTTTGTAGATTTGTACCTTTTTATTTTTCTACAGGTCCTTAAAATATTAGTCTTACAAATATTAAGTGTTACGACTAAAAGGAGCAATGGAGGGAATAATAATGAAACTTTCACAAAGTTTATACAAGAGTGTTGAAGATATTTGGGAATCTTATTACAAACATCCTTTTGTAGATGGTATAGGACAAGGAACTTTAGATGTGGACAAATTTAAATTTTACATGATTCAAGATTATATTTATCTTATTGATTATGCGAAAATTTATGCTCTGGGTATAGTTAAGGCTGATACTGAAGAGGTAATGAAAGGATTTGCCACTATGGTAAATGGAATATTAAATGGTGAAATGAGTATTCATAGATCTTATATGAGAAGGCTTGGAATTACTCCGGAGGAAATTAGAGATACAAAGGCATCCCTTGCTAATATTTCCTATACTAATTATATGCTTTCTGTATCTCAAAGAGGAACTTTGGCAGATCTGACTGTGTCATTATTATCTTGTATGTGGAGTTATTTAGAGATTGGAAGACATTTAAGTAAAATTCCAGGAGCTGTAGATCACGAGTTCTATGGAGAATGGATAAGAGGATATATTTCAGAGGATTATATAAAGCTAACTAACTGGGTAATAGACTTAGTAGATGAACTGACAAAAGATCTACCCAAAAGAGAGCTTGAAAAGCTAGAGGAAATATTTGTGAACACAAGTAAATATGAGTATATGTTTTGGGACATGGCTTATAACAAGGAGATGTAATTAGTATGTTAGAGTTTTCTAATGTGAACTTTAAATATGAAAATGATTCAAAGACCCTTATAGAAAATCTAAGCTTTAAAATAAATAAAGGAGACTTTGTAAGTATAATAGGACCTAGTGGTTGTGGTAAAAGCACAATCTTTAGATTGATTTCAAAACTTGAAAAAGCTTCTAGCGGAGATATTTTATTAGGTGATAATAATATTAAAGATTTACATGGACATATAGGGTACATGCCTCAACGAGATTTATTAATACCTTGGAGAACGATTCTAGAAAATGCTTCATTACCCCTGGAAGTAGGTTCTAGAAATGTTAAAGAAGCTAGACAAAAGGCAGAGGAATATTTAAAGATTTTTGGCCTAAATGAGTATAAAGATAAACATCCAAAGGATTTATCAGGAGGAATGAGGCAAAGGGTTTCTTTTATCAGAACACTACTAACAGGATCAGAGGTAATGCTTCTAGACGAGCCTTTTAGTGCCTTAGATGCTATAACAAAGGTTTCTATGCAGGAATGGCTTCTAAGTCAATGGATTAATCTAAAAAAGACTATCTTGTTTATAACTCATGACGTAGAAGAAGCTTTATTTTTATCTAATAGGATATTTGTGATATCAGAAAAGCCTATTGTAAGGGTAAAGGAAGTTATAGTTCCCCTTAATTATCCAAGAGATAGACATGCTTTAAGCAATAGGGAAATACTTGAGATAAAAGAAGAACTTATAAATGAATTAAAGCAGAGGGTAGAGTTATGAAGAAATATAAATCATCAGCAATTGTAGGAATTTTCTTTTTTATTACCTGGGAAATTATTGCACGATATATAAATGCAATGTTTATACTTCCATCTCCTACTAAAGTTTTAATGAAAACTTGGGAACTTAGGGAGCCGCTTTTTTTAGTCCATCTTCCTGCTACGATGCTAGTTACTTTCATAGGACTTTTAATATCGATAGTTTTAGGAGTTATGCTAGCTATAGCTATGAGTTTAAATAAAAGAATTGAAGAAGCAATATATCCTATTTTAGTAATAACGCAAACTATACCGATAACCGCATTAGCACCGATATTTGTACTTTGGTTTGGATACAGCATTTGGAGTAAAGTTGTAGTAACTATACTTATTACCTTTTTTCCTATAGTTGTAAATACTTATGATGGCTTCCGTTCTACTAAAAGGGAAATGGAAGAGCTTTTGGTAACCTTTGGGGCAAGTAAAAAGGAGATTTTTATTAAGTTGAAATTTCCTCATGCACTACCATACTTCTTTTCTGCACTAAAAATAGCTGTACCTTTAAGCGTAATAGGTGCTGCAATTGGAGAATGGCTTGGAGCTCAATCGGGACTTGGATATTTTAGTAAAAGAATGATGACTCAATTAGATGGTGCGGCAGTTTTTGCTCCAATAATGATTTTATCTCTTGTAGCAATAGTTTTAGTTTGGGTAATTAATATTTTAGAAAATAAAATAATAGGGGATTTTTATAGAGAATAACCTTTATTTTTATATTAAGGTATCTTGAAAAAGTAATCAGTTAGGATGATAACTTATTTTTAAGAGCCTAAAAGGAGGAGTAAATTATGAAAAAGTTAAAGTATTTATCATTATTATTAGCATTTTTACTTTTAGTAATGACTGGATGTAGCAGTAAACAATCTAATCAAAATGAGGCAAATAAGCTAGAAGAGGTGGATTTGGTACTTGATTGGTATCCAAATGCAGTACATAGCTTCATATATGCAGCTATAGAAAAGGGATATTTTAAAGAGGAAGGATTAAATGTAAATATTAAATTTCCATCTAATCCTACAGATCCACTATCACTACCAGCAGCAGGAAAAGCAACGGTTGGAATATACTATCAACCTGATGTTATAATTGCAAGAGCTAATGAAAAGGTACCTGTAAAATCTATTGGATCTATAGTGCAATCACCTCTAAATGTAATAATAGCTTTAAAAGAAAAGGGGATAAATTCTCCTAAGGACCTATCAGGGAGAACTATAGGATTTTCAGGGAATCCATTAAATACAGAATATGTTAAAACAATGGTAAAAGAAGATGGGGGAGACCCAAATTCAGTAAAGGTAATAGACGTAGGATTTGAGCTTTTATCTGCAATGATTACAAAAAAAGTTGATGCAACAACTGGGGGACTTATAAATCATGAGGTTCCTGTTATGAAACATGAAGGACATGAAATAAATTATTTCGATCCATCTAAGTATGGAGTACCTAACTATTATGAATTACTTTTTGTTACAAGTGATAATACATTAAAAGAAAAGCCTGAAACTTTAAAGAAATTTATGAAGGCATGCAAAAAAGGATTTAATTTTACGAAGGAAAATCCAGATGAGGCATTAAGTATATTATTAAAGAATCAACAAAAGGATAATTTCCCTCTTATAGAAGCGGTAGAAAAGGAAAGTATGAATACTTTACTTCCAAAGATGGAATTAAAAGATAGTCCATTTTCGACTCAAGATAAGAAAGTTTGGGAAGACAATATGAATTGGTTATATGAAAAGGGAATGCTTAAAGAAAAGGTAAAAGCAGAGGACTTTTATGTAGACTTACTTTCTAAATAGTATATATAATTAACAAGCAGTAAGTAGTATATATAATATATAACTACTTACTGCTTGTTTTTATTAAAAGGTATTTTGTGTGTGCTGAATACTTATCCAAGCGTCCTGTGGTAAGCTTACAAGTATGCAGCTTACTGCAGAAATGAAAAGTATTAGTAGTATTAAAAAGATACTAATACCTTTTATCTTAAATCTTTCTGATGAAAAAAGGCACATAGAATTAGAAATTAAAAGTTCTGTACCTAACAATATTAAAAGTACTGGCCACCATTTAAGAAAGATTACAAGGGTTAGTATATCTTGAGAAGGAGATAAAAAAAGAACAATGCCTAGAAATATACAAGATATTCCTAAGGTAAAAGATCCTGTTGTCCATTGGCGCATGGCTTATCTCCTCCAGTTTTTTTAGATTTTTTACCTGATAGAAGCTTTATTCCAATACCTATACATAAGATAGAAGCTATTGAAGTTCTTATATAATTTTCAATTCTCATGTCTAGATATATGTTTAACGCAGGAAATACTACTCTGTTTATCATAGATAAAATCCCAATTACTATAAGTCCATAAGCTATTAACTTTACTTCATCACCTTTACATACAAAGTTGATGCCTTCATCTTCTGCAATAGGTTTATCAGACATTAATTGCTTTCGAACATCAAATATACTAAAAAACCAAATTATTGGAACTAAAAACATAGTAAAGGAAATACGAAGCCAGTCACTTAACCCAATTATTAAGAAAAACGATGCCATAATTTGAATTCCTTTTCGCTGCAGCCCTATATACATGTGACCAGCCCCAGGCATTAATGAAAATAGCATTGCTAAAGATTTATTGTTTTGCATTTTAACAACTCCTTAAAATTTTCTTTCTAATAAATACTATAAGACTTAATTCTTAAATAAAAGAAAATATAAATATTAAAAATTTCTTAAGTTTATTCAGTATAAGCTTGGAGAAGCAATTAATTAGAATTATTATATATAATAAAATTAATGGTATATTAATGTAATTGATAATAATATTTTGTGGTAAACTAAAAGTATAAATTAACTAAGGGGGCATTAAGAAATGAAACAAAATAGACTAGAAAAAGTATTAAATGATATGGAGAAAAAAGATATACCACAACTTATCATAACAGACCCATCTTCTATATTTTACTTAACAGGAAAATGGATTCATCCAGGAGAGAGAATGCTCGCGCTTTACATAAACTTAGATGGAAATCATAAGCTGTTTATAAATGAGCTTTTTCCAGTATATGATGACTTAGGAGTAGAAAAGGTTTGGTTTAAAGATACAGATGATAGTATAAAACTTTTAGGTAATTATATAAATAAGGATCAGGTAATTGGTATAGATAAAAACTGGCCGGCTAAATTTTTATTGAAATTAATGGAGCATAATGCAGCTAAGGGTTATATAAATGGATCAGATATTATAGATGAAATAAGAATGAAAAAAGATGAAGAAGAAAGAGAACTCATGAGAAAGGCTTCCAAGATAAATGATGAAGCTATAGAAAGACTTATAAATATAATACCTGAAGGACTAACAGAAAAGGAAATGGGTCAAAGACTATTAAAGATATATGAGGAAATAGGAGCAGAGGGATTTTCCTTTGAACCAATTATAGCTTATGGGGCAAATGCAGCAGATCCACACCATGAAGGTGATAACTCACGGGTAAAAGAAGGGGACTGTGTAATTATTGATATAGGATGCAAATATAAATCATACTGTTCTGATATGACTAGAACTGTATTTTATAAAAGCATACCTAAAAAGTCAGAGGAAATATATAATATAGTATTAGAAGCAAATAAAAGAGCTATAAATATGGTAAAGCCAGGAGTTAGGTTTTGCGATATAGATAAGGCTGCAAGAGACTATATAGAATCCAAAGGCTATGGTAAGTATTTTACTCATAGAACAGGTCATTCCATAGGTATAGATGTACATGATTTAGGAGACGTGTCATCAATAAACACAGACATAGTAGAGCCAGGTATGATATTTTCCATTGAACCAGGAATATACCTTCCAGGAGAAGCAGGAGTAAGAATTGAAGATTTAGTATTGGTAACAGAGAAAAGCTGTGAAGTGCTAAATAGCTTTACAAAAGATGCTATGATAATAGAATAAAGCAAAAGTTTTACTAGTTAAATAAGTAGAATTTAAAAGAAGTTTGCAAATGTAAACTTCTTTTTTATAACAAAAACCATCTGGTTATATATGGTATTTATGGTTAATTAATGACGATTATATTGTAAAATGGCAAAATATATGCTATTATTCAATTAATAAACGTTCGTTAAGTTAGGGGTGATATTGTTGTCAGTTGAATTTAAAGAAACAGCAATAAACTTATTTTCAAAGAATGGATATTCAGGAACCTCTGTAAGGGATATTACAAGATCATTAGGAATAACTTTTTTTAAATGTGTTTACGGAAGCCTGGGAAGAAATAATAAAAGAGGCTAATAGTATTATAGCAAGCAGTGAGGGTAAACCATATAAGGATATATTGCATTATGTAACTGATTATATAAAGGACAAGCAAAGAACTATTTTTGTACTTAAAAGCGTAATGTTTACTCCAGATGAACTAAGAGAAAAAGTAGTTGATATTTTTTATAAAAATGCAAGTGAATTCAATATTTATATGAAGGAAATATTTAATAAATGTATGGAAAAAGGTATTATAAAAGATTTACTACTCCAGGAACATGAGGATATATTTTATAAATTTGTAGATTGTTTTTTATTTGAAATAACAGCAATAAATAAAGTAATTACTTCCGATGAAATTGAAAAGCATTGGATGTTTTATTGGACACTTATAGAAAATAAGCGCTAAAGAGGAGAGACTTGTATGAAAATATTTAAATTTACTTCGATACGCAAAAGAATACTAACTACTGTATTACCATGTGTAATAATTTCAATGTTAGTTTTATCTGTTTTAAGTTATCAAAATTCTAAGAGTATAATAAACAACGAAATTAATTTCAAAATGGATTTTAAAATTAATCATATAGTTGAATCTATAGAAAAAAGTCTTGAAAATCACAGTAGAATCCCAAATACTCTTGCTAGAACTATTGAATCTGTGGGACTTCATATGACAAAAGAAGAATATCAATCCATTTTAAAAAAATATGCTGCAATAAATAAAGACACTTTTGGTGATGGAGTTTGGTTTGAGCCTTTTAAGTATGAAAAAGATAAGAAATATTTTGGTCCTTATGTTTATAAAGATAAAGATAATATAGTTTATACGGATCAATATAATAATGAACAATATGATTATCATAATTATGAATGGTATAAAATTGCAACTAATACTGATAAACAAGTGGTATGGTCAGATCCATATTATGATGAAGTGGGAAAAATAACAATGGTTACAACTACAGTTCCATTTTATGATAATAACAAAAAACTTTTGGGTGTAACCACAGGAGATATAGATTTAACAAATATTCAAAAGTTCATTGACGAAGTAAAAATAGGAAGTACAGGAAGGGCCTTCTTACTTGACAAAAATGGAGTATACATGGCGGGAGTAGATGCTTCAAAAATAATGAAAATAAATATAAAAGAAGATGAAAATAAAAGTATAGCAGAGCTTGGGCAAAAGATGGCATCAAAACAAAAGTCTGTAGGTGAGTATTCAGATATTAATGGGGATAATATTGTATATTATGCACCTATAGCGGAAACAGGATGGATGCTTGGAATTTCAATAGCAAAAAGTGAACTTTATAGTCCTTTAAAGAATTTGATGTATAAGCTAATATTTATAAGTTTAATATCTATAGTACTAATAGTAATTATTATTTTATTATTTGAGTCTTATATTAGTAAAAACATCAAAAAGATTTTAGAATTTGGACAAGCTTTAGGAACTGGAGATTTAACTCATAGTTTAGATATAAAGTCTCATGATGAGCTTAGAAGCCTTGGAAAGTCTTTGAATTCAGCACAGGAAAATATCAAGAATATGCTAACTGAAATAAATGAAGGTTCGGAAAAGTTAAGTACATCTAGTGTAGAACTTTCGTCAACTATTGATAATATTTTTTCAAAGGTAGATGCAGTAAATATGGCTATTAACCAAATATCAAGGGGGACTCAGGATTTAAGTTCTACTGCGGAAGAGGTAAATGCTTCTACAGAAGAAATTACCTCTACTGCTCATGAGCTTTCTAAAAAAGCTGACAATGGCAGTGAAGCTTCAAAGGAAATTAAAATACGTGCTGGGCAAATAAAGAAAACTGGTAAGGAATCTATAGAAACAGCAACGAAAATTTACGAAGAAAAACAAATTGATATTGTTAAAGCTATTGAGAAGGGGAAAATTGTAGAGGAAGTTAGGATGATGGCAGAGTCAATTTCAGATATAGCAAGTCAAACTAATCTTTTGGCTTTAAATGCAGCAATTGAAGCTGCAAGAGCTGGGGAACAGGGAAGAGGATTTGCAGTAGTTGCAGATGAAGTTAGAAAGCTTGCAGAAAAGTCATCGGAGGCAGTATCAGCTATTCAAAATACAGTAGTAGACGTGCAAGAGGCATTTAATAACCTTTCTAAAAATGCTCAAGATGTATTAGAATTTATAGAGGATAAGGTTAAGCCTAATAATGAACTTCTTTTAAATACAGGAGAGCAATATGAAAAGGATGCAGAATTTATAAATGCCTTATCAGAGCAGATAGCTATTGCAAGTAAATCAATGAGTGAGATTATGACTCAGGTAGGTAGTGCTATTGAAACTGTATCTGCAACTGCAGAAGAAACAGCAGCAGGCTCTGAAGAAATTTCTGCAAGTACCAATGATACAGCTGCTGCATTAGAGGAAGTAGCAAAAGCCTCACAAGAACAATCTGAACTTGCAGAAACCCTTAATAATATAGTAAAGAATTTTAAATTATAACAAAATACTTCTGAGAGTATATCAACATACACTCAGAAGTATTCTGTTTTTTGAATAATAGTTGAAAATAAAACGTAATTCCACTAAAAAGGTATAGTTTTTTACAAAGTGGTAACGTAGGATACCGAGTTTTAAATTAATAACATATAAAATAAGAATTAAGAAAATACTAGTAGAGAAAATAAATTTAACAAGTGAATTTTAGGAGGAATATAAATATGAGCAAATTTTTAGGTAAAATACATTATTGGTTATTTGATAAGATAGCGTGGTTTGAATCTTTGGAACAGGAAATAATAGATTGGGGCAAAGGTAAATCAGATTTGTCTATGAATGAATGGCAAAAAGAATCTATAGAAAAGTTTGGCGCTCCTGTAGGAAAAGTAGTCCTTGAAGATGTAATAGATACATCAAATATTCATGGATGGCTTCAAGATAAAATAAATAGAGCAGAACTAAGACAGGCATTTATAATAACTAAGGTTATAGATTCAGCTAATGGAGAAAGTTACAAGGAAGATTTAAAGAATATATATAAGTCTCAAGGTACAGAAGCAGGTACAAAACACAAAGGAGAATATGCACTTGAGACACCAGATGAAATATTTAATGTTATAAATAACTATATATTAGAAGGAATGCCTTGTGATCGTGTAAACGAGGTTTCTGAAAATACTAAAGATGCATTTAGCTGGTTTGCAACAACTTGTCTTCATACACAATACTGGAACCAAGTACAGGGCAACGTTTCAAACTTTTATGCATTAAGAGAAGAATGGACTCGTGCATTTGTAGAAGCTCTTTCGGACGAATATTCATATGAAGTAAAAGATGAAAATGGACACAGATTAAATACAATATATAGAAAGTAATTTAAAAGGAGGTATTATTATGAATGCTATTGAGCTTATGATGAGTGAACATAAAAATATAATAAGAATGCTTCATGTTGTAAGAAAATATTCTTATAAAGTGTTAAAGAATGAAGAGGTTGATATCAACGATTTTTACAAGATAATAGATTTTATTAGAAATTATGCAGATAAACATCACCATATGAAAGAAGAAAATTCTCTATTTAATAGATTAAGTGAAAAAATGGGGGGAGCAACCCAAAGTGGACCTATAATGGGAATGCTTATGGAGCATGACTTAGGAAGAATGCATATAAAATTATTAGAAGAAGCTCTCGAAGAATTAAAAAAGGGTAATGATGAAGCTAAACTTGATGTAATAGCTAATGCTATAGCTTATGCAGAACTATTAAAAAGGCATATTGAAAAGGAAGATACAGTTATATATAAATATGCAGAAAGAGCTTTATCATCTGAAGAACAAAAAGCAGTTGAAGAGGAATGCATTAATGTAGAAAAAACTGCTGAAGAAAGTAAAACACAACAAAAATATATAGACTTATTAGAAGAATTAGAAAAAAAGGTGCAATAATATAAAACGGAGCCTCGTTATGTGGGCTCCGTTTTGTATTATTGTAGTGACTATGTTAAACAAATAAAAGTAAAGCAGTAATATCTTATTGCTTTATATGGTTATTCTTCCTCATATTCCTTTACAGATATGATTTCTTCAATAGTACATAAATCCTGTATTAGTGAAGATGGATAAATCGATAATGGCGTGGAGAGGGTATAAAATGCTTTATGATAGTTTAGTTCTTCGTCAGTGGTAAATGACACGCATGTAACTTCTATACTTCTAGCATTAAAAAGTCTTTCAGCCTTTTGTACAAATCTATTATTTAAATATTGTAGTTCGATTTTTATAATTTTATTTTTGTCTAAAAATTTCACTTCAAATCTTTTAAGACTAACTAATACTAAAAATACTCCTACTGCTGCAGCAATACTTAAAAAATAATATCCAAGGCCTATAGCGAGTCCAATACATGCTACGGTCCATATACTTGCAGCGGTAGTAAGACCTCTTACAGAACCCTTTTCATGAATTATAGTACCAGCACCTAAAAAACCAACACCAGTTATAACTTGTGCACCCATTCTGCCTATATCTACCTTAAGTGATGACACAAGAGCGGGATTTGCTGCTATCTGCTTTGTCATGTCATGAACAGCTACTTCTTGGATTATTGAAATTGTAGCGGCGCCAATGCAAACTAAAATATGGGTTCTAAAACCAGCTGGACGTTGTTTATATTCTCTCTCATACCCTATAAGTCCGCCAATTATTATAGCAAGAAAAAGTCTTACAATAATTTGTATATATAAGTTGTTAAAATCCATTTAAAGCCCTCCTATAAGTTGTTTAATTAGTTTTGTATGATGAAGATTATTAGGCATTTTTTCTATTTTCCCATTTTTAGCTAATAAAATCAACATATTTATAAACATATGTACTAAATAATACTTTAAATATACAAGAATTATGAATATAGCATTTAAAATAGAAAAGAGAAGAGTTTATTATTTCCAAACTCTCCTCAGCTTTAAAATCTCCTGGAAGTATCCAATTAATGACATAGGGCTCATAAGCATTTGATATGCTAGTACATAAACTAAAAATCCTAAAAAGTTTTTTCTAATTTGCAGGTTAAGACTTTTAAATACATTTCGTTGATATCTATACAGTACATAGTTTTGAAGAAGTGCTAAAGGAAGTACAAATAAAGTCATTACACCAACTATGGCATGATTACCAAATATGGCAAGTATTAATCCAGGGATGAAAAAAAATGTATATGCAATATCTAAGTAAGGCATAATAAAGTTAATTGTAGTTAAATACTTGATATACATTACAGGCTGATGCCAAGGCTTTATAAGTTTTAGAGCCTCAATCATACCCCTTGCCCATCTGCTCCTTTGGCGAGTTAAGTGTTTTAAGCTAGTAGGTACATCTGTAAATGCAACAGATAGTGGTTCAAAAAAAACCTTTTTATTATTATTTAAAATGTTCCAGGTAAGAACTATATCTTCTCCTATGGCGTTGGGCCACCCGTTAATGCTTCTTATTATACTTGTTTCGTACAATGAAAAAGCGCCTTGAGCAACTAGTGTACCTTGATAAAGACCTTGAAATCTTTTAATACTTGCAATACCTAGAAAGTAATCCCATTCTTGAAGCTTGGTTAGAAAGTTGTAGCGGCTATTTCTTGTGAGTACAGTTCCGGCTACCGCACAAACATCGGAAGGAGAAGATTCCATTCTAGATATCAGATGTTTCAAAGCAGATTTATGCAAAATAGTATCAGCATCTAAGGTTATTAAATAGCTAGTTTCAACATATTTTAAAGCTGTATTCAAAGCATTGTGTTTTCCAGGGTTCTTTTCCTGGATAACTAAAATATTTAGTCCAAGCCGTTCACCTTCATGTTTAGCTGTTTTAAATGTATTATCAGTAGAAGCGTTATCAACTACAATTAATTTAATAGCTCCCTCAAAGTCTTGCTTTGGGATATATGAGAGGGTATCTGCAATTGTTTTTTCTTCATTATGACAAGCTATAATTATTGTGATTTCATTTATAGACTTTCTTTTATTGAACCTAGGTTGTCTGTCTAATAATAAACTTATTAAAACAAACATATTTATATAGCCAGGGATATATCCAAGTCCTCCTATTGCAAATAGTGCGACGGGAAAGGTTATTAAGTTTGAAAGATCTTTAAGCCATGGGAGGGATAAAATTATAGAAAATGTCATCCATAAAAATGCAATAAAATTACTTATAAAAAACTTAGTATTAACTTTAACATACCTATCTTTCTTATTAGAAGTATAATTTAGATTATATAAAGTATGATAAAGAATATTTTTAAGCATAAGCTCACCTCAACACCTGACGTTCGTCAAAATTCGACAATTATAGTGTAATTATATCAATACTCTATAGTACAGTCAACAGAAGAGGTATATAGATATCTTTACAATATGTGTAGTTATCAACAAATGATGTTAACTTTATTTTAATAAAATAATAAAAATATTTTTTTGTGGTATCATATATGTAGGTGATAATTTAAAGCTAATATTATCACTTGAATATTATATATTTAAATATAAGAGGATAATTATGGATAAGAATTGCTTGAATTTTAATAAAGAAAAGGAAGTAAAAAAATTAAGTAAGGTTCAATATGATGTTACCCAGAAGAATGCTACAGAAGCACCCTTTGAAAATGAGTTTTGGAACCATAATGAAGAAGGCATATATGTAGATATAGTCTCAGGAGAGCTACTTTTTACATCCAAGGATAAATTTGATTCAGGGTGTGGTTGGCCTAGTTTTACTAAGCCTGTAGAAAAGGAAAATATAAAGGAAAAAGGGGACTTTAGCTTTGGTATGCATAGAATAGAGGTCAGGAGTAAACATGGGGATTCTCATTTAGGACACGCATTCACAGATGGACCCGAAGATAAAGGTGGGCTTAGATACTGCATAAATAGTGCAGCGTTAAGGTTTATACCAGTAGATAAACTTGAAGAAGAAGGTTATGGACAGTACTTAAAATTGTTTAAATAATTGACAATTTCTTGTTAGTTGAAAAGTTAAAAATAATAAGGAAAAAATTAATAAAAGTAGTTGACTAAAATATAAATTTAGCATAGAATAGTAATATAAATAATACCCCTTAGGGGTATAATGGAGGTATTTAAAATGGTAACAGAAGTAAGAGATAATAGTTTCGAACAAGAAGTTTTAAAATCTGATATTCCAACTGTAGTTGATTTTTGGGCAGTATGGTGTGGCCCATGTAAGATGCTTGCACCTGTAATAGATGAAGTTTCAGAAGAATTAGGTGGTAAAGCTAAATTTGTTAAAGTAAATGTAGATGAAAATCCTGCAACAGCTAGTCAGTTTAGAATAGCAAGTATTCCTACTGTTATGATATTTAAGGGTGGTAAGGCAGTAGATACTTTAGTTGGATTTAGACCTAAGGATGCTATTAAAGCTGCTATAGAAAAGCATCTATAATATTTATAGATAAATATTATTAATAATCAATAAGTGATTTAATGAATTGATATATAACAATCACTTATAAAAAAGGAAGTTTGCAAGTGCAGGCTTCTTTTTTATTTCCTTAACTTAATAGAGGTTATTAACAAACAATAAACATTTATGAACTTTATGGATTTATATGCTGGCTATGGGATAAAATATAATAAGGAATATGTACGAGGTTAGATACAGTAATTTTAAAAATTTAATATATATGGAGGGGAATGTTATGGTAATTAGTGTAAATGATGATAATTTTAAAGAAGAAGTTTTAAATTCCAATATACCAGCAATAGTTAAACTTTACGCGGATTGGTGTCCGTACTGCAGAAAATTTGCTCCAGTATTTGATAAGGTATCAGCGGAATATGAAGGTAAGGTTAAATTTATTGCAATGGATGTGGATTTGAGTCCAGAAACTCCTAAAGAATACAAGGTTAATACCATTCCAACGGTTATAATTTTTAGGGATGGGGAAAAAGTGAATGAATATGTAAATCCTCAAACTGAGGAAGTTTTGAAAAACTTTTTACACGAAAATCTTAATTAAAAATCTCTAGTTTCTACTCTCTAGCCGATAATTGTCTTTAAGTAATTTTAAATATGGCGGTTAGAGAGTAGTAGTTAGAGATTTTTTAATTACAAATATACAAATTTAAATAGCATTAAGTTTTATTAAATTACCAACAATAAAATTTTAAACTAATCTAATATTTAGCAGTAGCTGCTAGATTTTTTAATAACAAAGTTACTTCCTAATTTTACTATTTCAGTAGGGCCAACAATGCGAGCAAGTTTTTCTTCTATGACAAATTTCACACCATCTTTTTCTACAGTTATATCATCTTGCTGCTGCTCATCCAGAACAACATTTAAATTAGGGCCTCCTCAGCCAAAACCAGCCATATTAACTCTCACAGCGCTTTTATTTGAAGTACTTAAGGCTTCTTTTAAGTCTATTAATACTTCTGGTTTAACTACAACGTTAAATGTAGGTGGTTCTTTATGTCCTTTAAATAAAGAAAATAAACCCATATTAATTTAACCTCCTTTATAGTGGTTATATTATTAGGATACCAAAAAACACATAAAAATAGACAAGAAAATTTCATATATATAATTAAATAAAATTTGCTTTTTTATTATAAATCCCAGGTCTAATTAATGAAACCTTAGGCATGCCAATTTTAATCATACATACTAGAATGTACTTTAAGGAATAATAATAAAGCAAAGACAATTAATAAAATATAAAAATAATATAAAATATGCAAAAATTAAAGCTGAAAACTTACAATTGTTAATGTAGAAAGGCAGGTAATTTACTATGTTTACTGGTGTAGTTAAATGGTTTAACAATGATAAGGGATATGGGTTTATATCTGCAAATGATGGAAGAGACGTGTTTGTACATCATATGCAAATAAAAGAAAAAACCCATGATAAGGACTTACACGAAGGTGAAGAGGTAATGTTTGATGTTGTAGAAAAGGAAAAGGGTCCAGCAGCAATTAATGTACAAAAAATTGAATAAGTAATTTTAGATAAAAACTTCGTAAAACTTACGAAGTTTTTTATAAAAGTAAGGTAAATTTATAAATAAGCGTTGCTCAATTTATTTAACAACATCAGACTTAAATGAATATCATATAGTAATCTATTTTAAATCACTTATTAACTTATCTTATGGAATCTCCATTTTATTTTATGATTTAAGGGTAAAAAGTGTTACACTGTGGAAAAATAATATTGACAAGGAAAGTGTGGGTATATATTTTACCATAATTAATAATGAAGTTCATTATCAATTATAAAGGAGTAGAAATTATGTGCAAAAGAGATGAAGTAGAATATATTAAAACTTTTAATAAAGAAGATTTGCTATATGTTACAATAAGCTATCACATTGCTCCAAGTATATTAGAAGATAAGCCCTCCACAATGTTGACTTTTAGTAAAGATGATAGAGATTTATACAAGCTTTGGAAGAAGTATGGAAATGAATATATTAAGCTTATGGATATAGAAGCATTTGAATTAGCAGAAGATGATAAGAAATGTACAGTTTTGTTTTATGAAAAAGAAAAACTAGAAAAGATTATTTTTAATAATGAAAATATGCAGTTTTTAAAAAACTTTGGGTATAATAACTTTTATAATTTAACTAAGTATTTAAATCACTTGAGAGATAGATTTAAGGTGTGTTGCCCTCATGAAATGGGCATATTTTTAGGGATTCCATTAAAAGATGTTCAAGTATTTATTTGTGGAGAAAACAAAGATTGCTTATTATGTGGATACTGGAAGGTATATTATAATGAAAAGGAAGCAAGAGACACATTCATAGCTTATGATAAGGCAAAGGAAAAGGTCATAGATTTTATAAAAACTTATGATAAAATGGATGTTAAAAAATTTAAGAAGTTTATGGAACTTCAAAGAAAAAATTCATTATTTGTACATTAATATATGATATAATAATAAGCTGTATAAGAAAAGGACATCTGAAGGGGGAATTAAAATGAATCCAATAGCGTTTAATATTTTTGGGTTGGATGTACGATGGTATGGGATATTTATTGCTACAGGTATACTTATTGGAGTTATATTTTCAAAGTATACGTGTAAGTTAAAAAGTATAGATTACGAAAAGATGCAAGATATAGTATTTATTGCACTTCCTTTTGCTATTATTGGAGCCAGGCTATATTATGTATTATTTAATTTGAATGATTATGATACACTCTTTGAGGCTATTAACATACGAGAGGGAGGGCTCGCAATACATGGAGGAGTAATAGGTGCATTCTTATCTGCATGGATTTATACTAAAAATAAAAATTTAAGCTTCATAAAATATGCAGATGCAGCAGTACCATGGCTGATTTTTGCTCAAGCATTAGGCAGATGGGGAAACTTCTTTAATGGAGAAGCACATGGGGGTGAGGTAACTTATGAGTTTATAAGTAGATTTCCTCAATTTATTCAAAAGGGAATGTTTATAGAAGGAAGTTATTATCATCCTACATTTTTGTATGAGTCACTGTGGAATTTGATGGTATTTTTCATTTTAATATATTTGCTCAAAAGAAAAAGTAAGGATGGAGTGGTTTTAGCTACATACATAGGCATGTATTCTTTAGCAAGATTCTTTATTGAGGGGCTTAGAACAGATAGCTTAATGTTTGGACCTATAAGAATTGCCCAACTTGTAAGCCTTATAGGAATACTTGCCTCAATTGTAATTTTAGTAATCATAAAAAGACGAACAGAGTAATACAGTGATTATTTTAACTATCAGTTATAAAGATAACTTTTTAGTTATTTTATACAGTAGAAATTCTACTAGGGATTAGCGAATAGAGACTACATATTAAAAAGGAAATTGCAATGCAATTTCCTTTTAGTGTATTATTCCTTCTTTTTTCATGTAATCTTCTAGCTTCTTTCCAGAACTTTTAAGAAAATCACTATATTTATCATCAAATTTTAATTGGGTGTCAGCTATTTTTTGCACATCTTCACTTTGAAGAGACTTATCACTCAGCTTAGTTGTCATATCTTGTAGGGTGTTTTGATCTGTAGAATTTAAGGAATTCAAATCAGTAATAACATACCAAGATCCATTTTTATTAAGTAAATTTAAAAATTCAAAATCTAGCTTTTCTTCTTGAATATTACTCATTGAAGTTTTAAAGGAGCAAAGGGCTACAGAAAGAGTGTCTCTTTTATCAATTGCATGTATGAGATTTAAAGATACTTTTTTTATATCATAAGCTTTAGATTTTGCATTTAACAATTTAATACTTGTAGTTTCAGAAGGATATATAGATGATTTGAATTCTTCTGAGTCGGTATCTAATTGATACATATAGTAATTTTTGATTGCTTCTTCAGGAGTAGTATTTTTAACAACAACTATAGAGTCTTTAGTTTTTTCTTCTATGGTATTAGTGGTTCCTGATTTTGTACTACAGCCTAAAAGCAGAAATATAGTTGCTGCTGAAATAACACATATACTTAAAAGTTTTTTCATTTTCACACCACCTTTTAGAAATATTACGACGGTTTTTAATGCTCTGTGTTGCATAGAATTCTCATCTAGGAAGACGTTCATTTCGCTAAAAACAGCTAATATTTATAAATTAAAAATTCCTAAACCTCCTAAACTCGCTGTTGCTCAGACAGTAGGAGGTTCTTAACGGAATTTTTAATTTATAAATAAAGCCGTTTTAAAGCTTATTCAATGTCTTCTACGATGAGAATTATATACTCTCAGAGCATTAAAAGGTTCTTCATATGAACTGCTGAAGGAAGAAATTCAGCTAACTGAATTTCTAAGATGTTTTAGGAATTAGCACATAAAGATCTTTTAGGACGACAGTCCTTAACGGTACAAGAACTTACACTAAATAAAAAAATTTACAAGCTAAAGATAAGGGAGTACTATAAAAAATAGAATACTTAATATCTTACGACCTATCGGTCTGCGGGCTTATTAGCCCTTTTATAAGTGTCAATTTAAAGGAAATTTCGCCAAAGCGAAATTTCTTCCTTCAGCAGTATACATAAAGATATTTTTAATGTTGAATTTAGTATGAGATTTGCATTGTAGAAGGCTTTGAACAAGTAATTAGAAGCTCTTTATTTATGAATTTAAAGCACCGTAAAGAACTTTTTACTGTCTGAGCGACAGCGAGTTTAAAAAGTTTAGGTGCTTTAAATTCACAAATATTAGAACTTCTTTACGTAGTGAACGCCTTCCTAAATGCAAATCCCATATGGAAGATTCAACATTAAAAACGTCGAAGTATCCTTAAAATGACCAATTTCCATTTTTAAATACAGGTATTTCTCTGTTGTCATAAGTTACACCTGTAATTTCTAAATCAGATGTTCCTATCATAAAGTCCTCATGTACTAAAGAGTTGTTAACTCCTGCCTGATTTAATTCCTCTTCACTCATATTCTCACTGTTCTTCAAGCATACAGGGTAAGCCTTTCCAATGGCTAAGTGACATGAAGCATTTTCATCATATAATGTATTAAAGAATACTATATTAGAATTTGAAATAGGTGAATCATAGGGAACCAATGCAACTTCACCTAAATAGTGGGAGCCTTCATCTGTTTCTACAAGACTTTTTAAAGAATCATAGCCTTCTTCTGCTTTGAAATCTACGATTTTTCCATCCTTAAAAGTAATAGAAAAGTTTTCAACTAAATTCCCATTACAATTTAATGGCTTTGAACTTACAACAGTGCCGTTTACCCCTGTTTTCAATGGAAGAGTAAATACTTCTTCTGTAGGCATATTCGCAATAAATTCAACACCATCTTGAGTTTGGTCGGCTCCACCAAGCCATATATGATCTTTTGGAAGCTCTATCTTTAAATCTGTTCCTATAGAATTTTTGTAATATAAGTATTTAAAATTATAATCATTTAATACTTTCATATTTTTTTCTAAGTTCTTTTTATGTTCTTCCCATGCTGCTACAGGATTCTCTTTATCAACTCGAACAATTGTAAATATAGCATCCCACATTTTTTTAATAGCTTCTTCGGTAGAAACTCCTGGGAAAACTTTTTTGGACCAAGCTTCAGTAGGAACGGATACTATAGACCAACTATTTTTATTACTCATAAGTCTATCACTATATTCTTTTAATGCTATTTTTCTAGATTTTTGAAATTTAGCTATTCTTTCAGGGTTCACGTCCTTCATAACTTCAGGATCAGATGCAGATATACTTAAAAAAGCAGCACCTTCTCTTGCATAGGAAGTATAAAATTCCTTTTGCCACTTAGGTACTATATCAAATATTTCATCAGGAGCTTTTATATATCTTATTTTGGAGAAAAGCTCATCATTCCAATTCATAACTACATCTTTAGCACCAGCTTCAAAAGCTTCTTCAGCAATCAGTCTTGCAAAAGGTGCACACTCAATAGGAGAATTTAAAATTAAAGTTTGCCCCTTTTGAATGTTTACACCAACCTTTACTGCCAAGGCAGCATATTTTTTAAGTATTTCATTGTTTACCATTTACATACTCCTTTCCTGTGTGATTTATAGAAATTTATAATTTCATTATAAATCACCACATCTCAATTCATTGAGATGCTCTATTAATTATTATTTATATTAAAGTTTTTTCATAGCAATAAAAAGTTCCTTCTTTTCCACTAAAGGTAACTTCTCCAACAAAGTTATATCCGCATCTTTCAAATAAGTTTTGAGCTTTTGTATTTAACGAATTTGTATCTATTTTCATGTAGTTTATACCTTTTTCTAGTGATAAGAGTTCTGCAAATTTCATAAGTTCTAACCCAATACCGCATCCTCTGAATTTAGGATTAACTGCCATTCTATGAACTATCATGGAAGGCTTTTTTAAAGACCAAGGTAAAGTATTATATTCTTCAGGTTCATCAAAATTTATACATGCAACTCCAGCAACTTCGTTATTACTCTCACAAACGAAAAGCTCTCCATTATATATATCATTTTTAAAATCTTCGTTTCTAGGATAATTTTTATCCCATTGAAAGTTATTATATGAATGCATATCAGATATAGCTATATCTACAATTCTTGAAATTTCTTCAATGTCTTTTAAATGTGCTTTTCTAACCAATTTAGTATCCCGCCTTTTATAATAAAAAATATATTTCCTATTATAATACCACAATTTAGAAAAGAGAGTACAATTTTCTTGAAAATAGTACTTAAAATTGATAATTTCAAATACTTTAATATTATAGAAAGTTAAAAGAGGGGAAGGGGATGAATGATAAAGAAGATAAATCTAAGAATAAGAGTGATTATGGTATTAATGAACTTAAGCAGTATTTAGAAAAGTATATAAAAGCATTAAAAAGCAAATTAATTCGCATGGATTATGAAATAGAAGCAAAAAAGACAGAACTTATAAAGATATTAAAGGAACAAAAGTCGCTAAAAAAGAATTTATCTAAAGTAAAAATACATCCTTTAAAAAAAGATTTAATAATAGATACAAAAACTGAAAATATAAATAATTGCACAAAACTATGGAGTATTGATTATATAGGAAAAGGTAATAAAAAGTGCAAGAAATGTCAGGAGGAGCTATATTTAGATATTGTATGGCTTGGATTGTTTAAAAATAAATATGAACAAAGTACTTCAGCGTTTATAGAATGTCCTGTTTTATATTGTACAAAATGCAAACTTTATTATATAAATAATATATTCAAAAAAGAAATTCAAAAGAAAATAGGGAAAAACGTTATAAAAATAGGTACGCCAAAGGAAAATGAGATTAAGCCTAACGATAATGTAAACATAGAAAGAAAATTATATAAAGAAGATGGGAACAAAGATAATTTGACAAAGGATAATGCCTATTTTGATAGCTTAAATAAGAAAAGTGAATTATATAAGCTAGGATACAATGTATCTAAATTAAATAAAGAAGAAAGAAAACAGATACTCTTGTACAAGGCTATTCCAGAGCTTGGTATTGATAATATATTGAGTCTTTTAAATTATCTTGTAGAGCTGAGAAAAAATAATAAAAGATATGTTAAAGCTGTGGCGGCATGGAAATGTGATATAGAACTATTAGAAAAACATAAAAGGGGAGAAGAGGTAAATGGCTCGTGATAATGAGAAAGTATATGAGTCCATAGATAGGCTTTTAAATGATATAAGAGATATATTAGATATTATTTTAAAAGAATTAGCAAGGAAAAGAAAGCACTTGGAGTATCTAGAAAAAAGAATAGACGTAGAAGGCAATAATAATTTACAATTGAAAAAAGTCTTAGATTATTATAATGTTAATAGTAATAATAATGAAAAATGATATGATTTTATGATACTATAAACAATCCCTTTTCTCGTATATTAAAGAAAGGTCCTTAATATATTTATATATGAAATAATAAATAATATAGGGGGAAGGGAAAAGATAAATGGATAAGGAAAGTATGATAATTCATCTGGAAAACTTAATAAGCTTATTGCAAGAGAAGAAAGCAAAAGACGCTAAAGTTAAGCATCTTAAATCTCAAGGTAAAGATGTCATGGAGGCAACTATAGCGATATCTATGATTATGATTATAGTAGCTTTCTTTGGGCATATGAATTCCAGTGCTTATATAAAAACAGTAAGTTTTATATTTAATAAGGAATTGTCAGAAGTATATATATATAATTTTTGTACTATGCTTATGTATATGGGGAGTGTTATACTTATTTCAGGGATTTTATATAAACAATTATTTAAGAGAATAAATTTAGATAGATTAAAAAGCTTAAAAAGAGATATCAAGGATATTGAAAACGAGCTCGATAATAATAGCATATATAATTTGTTAAAGGATACAGAATTTATTGATATAGAAGTACTTAAATATTTTCAAAAAAATTTAATAGCAGGACGAATGGATACTTTAAAAGAATGTATGAATGTATATAAAAGTGATAAGTATATGGAAGCTTTAACAAATAGTCATTAATCTCTAATCTCCAATTTCTAGTCTCTAGTGGTGATAGAATTACCTGATAGAGACTAATGATTTGGAGATTATTCTTTTGTTTTAGAAGAATTTTATTATATAATTCTAGTGGGGTGATTTTTTGAAAAGTAAATGGATGCTAAAGTGCACTAGTTCTAATGTAAAAGCTTTAGCACAGGAGATAGGAGTAAATGAAACTATAATCAATGTGCTAATAAATAGAGGGATAAAGACCTCACGAGATATAAAGAAATTTGTAGATGCATCTTTAAAAGATTTATATAATCCTTTTTTTATGATAGACATGGATAAGGGTGTAGATATAATAAAAGAAGCAATAGACATGAAAAGAAAAATAGCCATATATGGAGATTACGATGCGGATGGAGTCACAAGCACAGTAATATTATATAAAGCATTAAAAAGGCTAGGTGGGAATTTTATTTATCACATACCAGATAGGGAAGCTGAAGGATATGGAATGAACTTAGAGAGAATAAGGCATTTAAAAGAAGACGGAGTAGAGATAATTTTAAGCTGTGATAATGGAATATCTGCTATAGATCAAATAGCCTATGCAAAAGAACTTGGAATGAAGGTTGTGGTAACAGACCATCACGAATTAACTTTTAAGGAAGAGGATGGTGAAAGAAACTACATACTTCCCAGTGCTGATGCAGTTATAAATCCTAAGAGGTTAGATTGCACTTATCCTTTCAAATTGCTATGTGGAGCAGGAATAGCATTTAAGTTTGTGCAGGCACTTTATTCAGTATTTAACATTCCAGAGAATGAGGTTTTAGAATTTTTAGAGTATGCAGCAATAGGAACCATATGTGACGTAGTGGATTTAGTGGATGAAAACAGAATTATCGCTAAGAATGGATTAAGACTTATTAGGGATACAAAAAACATGGGATTAAATGCAATAATAAAAGAAACCTCAATAAATAAGGATACTATTAATTCTTATCATATAGGCTTTATAATAGGACCATGTATAAACGCTACTGGAAGACTTGAAACTGCTAAGCTTTCAGTGGAGCTCCTTTTAACAGAGGATGAGGAAGCTGCAAAGGGTTTAGCAATAAAGCTTCACCAGCTTAATATGGAAAGACAAGAAATGACTATTAAAAGTGTTGAGGAGATAGAAAGTATTGTAGAAAACTCATCACTAAAAAATGATAAGGTGCTAGTTATATATAAGGAAAATGTACACGAAAGTATAGCAGGTATTGCAGCAGGAAGAATAAGAGAGAAGTATAATTTACCCACTATAATACTCACTAAAGGTAAAGACATGCCAAAGGGTTCGGGAAGATCTATAGAAAATTATAATATGTTTGAGGAACTTTTAAAATGTAAGGAGTTTTTAGATAAATTCGGAGGACATCCAATGGCAGCGGGGCTGTCTTTAAAAGAAGAGAATATAGAACTTTTACGAAGAAAACTAAATGAAAACTGTATTCTTACAAAAGAGGATTTAATTCGTAAAATATCTATAGATAGAAGAATGAAGCTTAGTGAGGTATGCGTTTCCTTAATAAAGGAACTTAATATCTTAGAGCCATTTGGAAAAGGCAATGCCTCTCCGGTATTTGCAGAAAAAAACGTGGACATATATAAAATGAATTTTATAGGAAAGGATAAAAATACTTTAAAGTTCTCCTTGAAAATTGATGGAAGTTATAATAAAATTGATGCGTTGTGTTTTGGAAAGGGAGATGAATTTAAAGAGTATATAAAACAATACTTTGGTGATGATTATTTAGATATTATAGATAACCCTAAGAACTTAAAGATGGATTTTATATTTTATCCAAGTTTAAACGATTATAATGGATGTATAACTCCACAATTAAGAATAGTTGACTATAGAATTAGTGGTAAATAAGTTAGATTAAAAGGTAGGGTTAGATAAGAATTCTTGGGAAAATTAACCGGTTTACTAAAAAATACAAAAAGCTAGAAGGAAATTGAGGATTTTAATAGAATAATAGTATAGTAATTTATCTAACTAAATTGGGGGATAGTATATGGAGAGCAGGTTTGAAGGACTACCTTTTGGAGTTGTAATACTAGATAGGGAAACCTTAGACGTAAAATATAAGAATAGCATTATGGACAACATAATAAAACAACACGAAGATATTTCAGAAGATGAACTTAATATAATAGATGTGCCGCTAGCAATATTTAAAATAGTTAATACATGTGCAGATGATGGAGAAGAGCGATATATACCAGGAGTTGAAGTGTTTCCAGGATGCTTTTTTAATATAACAGTAAATACTTACAAAGATACAGTACAATTATTTTTATATGAAATAAAAGAGCCTGTATTAAATAAAAAACAGCAAACATTAAATAAGCGTGAGTTAACAACAGATATTCTAGAATCTATTCCTTATGTAGTGTATATAACAGATAAATCTGGAGAAATAAATTATTTAAATAAAACTGCATATCAATTTTTTGAAAGTGAAGATTCAACTTATATAAAAAATGCATTTGAATTTATAAAATATTATAATATCAAAAATGAACAGGGAAATGATTTGAAAATAGTAGAATTCCCACCATACGTAACTCTTACAGAAGGAAGAAAAGTTGAAAATAAGGTGATGAAATACTTTAATAAAGGCAAAACTGAATATTCTTCCATATCTTCATATCCTATATTTGAAAGAGATGAGGTTGTAGGGGCAACTGTAGTGTGTGAAATTATAACTGAAAGATATCTACAGAAATTAAGACAGGAAGAAGAAAAAAATAAATATTTAGAGGTTTCAACTGAACTTAAAACTAAGTGTGATATCATAGAAACCTTGAGAAATAGAGAAAAGGATCATCTTCGGCATTTAAGAGATGTGATAAACAATATATCTGAAGGTATAGTGGTTATAGATAAAGAAGATAGAATTACTTTATGTAGTAGTTCTGTATATGAAATAACCGGACTGAGACATATAGAACTTATGGATTATAAAAATATAATAAGAAAATATGATATAGCTGTAGAAGAAAACAAGGGCAGAAATATAGAATGGTTTTATAATGGATTTTATAAAAATAGACTTCCTATAAAAGATTTGATATTAAAAATTACTGAAAAGTCTAGTAAAAATATAAAATATATAGAATTAAATACGAGTCCAATACTTAGAACAAATGGGGAGTTGTTACATACCGTTGTAACTTTAACTGATATTACAGAAAAAAGAATTAATCAAATAATAGCAGAAGAACAGGCTCTATTTGTAGAAAATGTAGTAAATACATTAGATGTACCTATTGCAGTATTAGATTATCCTAAATGTAATTATAAGCTCTTAAATAAAAAATATGAGGAGCTGGTAAGTTGTATTGCAAAAAGAGAAATTAATGCATCAATGATGATTAATAAGAGTATATACGATGTGTTTAAAGAAAGTACAATTAGTGGAAACTTAACTAAAATAGCAGAGAGTGGAGAGGCTCAGATATTTCCACCGTTATATATTAAAGATTATCAAGGAAGAGATAAATATTATAAACCCAAAGTTGCTCCTTATAAGGATAAGAATGGGAAGACAACTATATATATACATGTGGTAGATGTAACAGAGGAAATAAATCATAATATTCAATTAGAAAAGGTAAATAAGTTAAAGGATGAGTTTTTTAATATAATTTCGCATGAACTTAGAACTCCTTTAACTATGATATATGGATCCTTGCAGCTTGCTTATGATGTATACAATGGGGAAGTTACTCCTAATATAGATAAAACATTAACAAGAATAAGAGAAAATTCTAGCAGGCTTTTAAAGTTAACTAATAACATGATGGATATTTCAAAGGCTGATGCAGGACTTTTAACCTTAAATAATGTAAATTTTGATGTAGTTATGCATAGTGAAAATGTAGTAAATTCATCTTTGTACTATGCTCAAAGAAAAGGAATAAATATAATATTTGATACAAATGAGGAAGAATGCAGTGTATTAATAGACAAAGAGAAATTTGAAAGAATTCTATTAAATCTTTTATCTAATGCTATAAAGTATACCGCTGAAAATAAACATATTTATGTAAACCTTGAAGTGGAAGAAGAATCTTTTATTTTAAGAGTTAAGGATGAGGGTGTTGGAATCCCAGCGGACAAAATAAATTCAATTTTTGATAGATATTCCCAATTGAATAGTTCATTGTCTAGAAGGGCAGAGGGTACAGGACTTGGACTTGCAGTAGTTAAGAAGTTTGTGGAAGCAATGAATGCATCTATTAAAGTAATTAGTGAAGAAAGAAAAGGTTCTGAATTTATAGTGAAGTTTAAAAGATATTCAAATGGTAAGAGCGGCTGTGCTCAATATGTAACCTTGTCTGATAATTTTGATGATATATTAAATATTGAAATGTCAGACGTGTATTAAAAACAATGAAAAAGGAGTTTGCTAAAGATGCAAACTCCTTCTTTATTTATAAGTTTCTTTCGTATTCTTCTACCATTTTCTTAACCATTGCTCCACCAACGGAACCGCATTCTCGTGAAGTAAGATTTCCGTTGTAATCAGAGAACTGTACTCCTAGTTCTCTAGCAGTTTCCATTTTAAATCTATTTAAACCTTCTTTAGCTTCTGGGACAACTACTTTATTTCCTCTACTTGCCATAAGTCTCTACCTCCTTAAATATAGAATACATATTTAGTACTTCTAGTAAGCTTAATCTAAGCCTTGTAGATTGCTAATAGTGTATTTTATCCTAAGGTGTGAAATTTCATTTAATTGTCTTATGGTATTATAGATTTCTTTCGTAAGCTTCCACCATTTTTTTAACCATGTATCCACCAACGGATCCATTTTCTCTAGAAGTAAGGTTTCCATTATAGCCTTCTGTTAAGTTAACGCCTAATTCTCTAGCAGTTTCCATTTTAAATCTATTTAAACCTTCCTTAGCTTCTGGAACAACTACTCTATTTCCTCTACTTGCCATAACTTTCTACCTCCTTAAATATAGGTTATGGCTATATCTATAAGATATTACTCCTATAGATAAACCATAAACTATATTATATCTATATTTTAATGATTTTTATTATAAATTTCTTTCATAAGCTTCTACCATTTTCTTAACCATGTAACCACCAACAGAACCATTTTCTCTAGAAGTAAGGTTTCCGTTGTAGCCTTCTGTTAAGTTAACACCTAATTCTCTAGCAGTTTCCATCTTAAATCTATTTAAACCTTCTTTAGCCTCTGGAACAACTACTCTATTTCCTCTACTTGCCATAACCTTTCACCTCCTTAGAATAAATTTTCGAATGGCGGCATCTCCTAAGACTAATTTCTTACAAGACACCAAATATTATATATATTATATTTAAGTTATGTCTTTATAAGTTTCTTTCGTACTGTTCTACCATCTTTTTAACCATATAGCCACCAACTGAACCATTTTCTCTGGAAGTAAGGTTTCCATTGTAACCTTCTGTTAAGTTAACACCTAATTCTCTAGCAGTTTCCAACTTGAATTGGTTTATTCTTTCTTTAGCTTCTGGAACTACTAATTTGTTACTTCTGTTTGCCATTTTTATTACCTCCTTTTACTTTTGTAATATTATCTTCTCCAGCTTACAAATAATTATATTAGTGAGTTAAAGGTAACATAAACACTTTGTACATATATTGTTAAAAAATTCTTTTTTATAAATAGAAACATAGACAAGAGCATGGGAATAATATAAAATTATAGAGAAATTATTCTAAAAGAAGGTGTAGACGTGGCAAAAAAGAAGATAATTTTAACTGGCGGAGGAACAGCAGGACATGTAACTCCAAATGTAGCTTTAATACCTAAATTAAAGATGATTGGATATGAAATTCAGTATATAGGAAGTAAAGATGGTATAGAAAAAAGCATAATTGAAAAGGAAGGAATAAAGTATCACAGTATATCTAGTGGAAAGCTTAGAAGATATTTTGATTTTAAAAATTTTTCTGATCCCTTTAAAGTTTTAAAAGGGGTAGCAGAGGCTTTTAGTATAATAAGAAAAGAAAAGCCAGATATAGTTTTTTCAAAGGGCGGATTTGTAGCAGTACCAGTGGTTATGGGGGCGTATTTTAATAGAATACCTGTTATTGCTCATGAATCAGATATTACTCCCGGACTTGCAAATAAAATATCAACTCCTTACTTAACAAAAATATGCGTTACATTTCCTGAATCACTTAAATATATTAAGGGAGAAAAAGGTGTGCTTACAGGAACACCTATAAGAGAGGAACTTTTTAAAGGAAGTCGTAAAAGAGCTCTTGAAATATGTGGGTTTAAAGATGATAAACCTATATTATTTATAATAGGAGGAAGCTTAGGTTCTAAATTTATAAATGATACTGTAAGAAGTATATTAAATGTACTTTTAAATAAATTTAATGTTATTCATATATGTGGTAAAGGAAACTTAGATAAATCTCTTGGAAATAAAGAAGGTTATAAGCAATATGAGTACGTAAAAGAAGAACTTCCTGATTTTTTGAATTCTGCAGATATAGTTATTTCTAGAGCTGGGGCAAATGTTATATTTGAGCTCTTAGCACTTAAAAAACCTAATATATTAATCCCTCTTTCCAAAAAATCTAGTAGGGGGGATCAAATATTAAATGCTAAATCCTTTGAAAAAAGTGAATACAGTATTGTATTAGAAGAGGAAAATGTTAATAAGGAAAATCTTTTAAATAAAATTAATTACTTATATGAAAATAAAGATAAATATATAGAAAATATGAAAAAGAGTCCTGTACAAGACGGAGTTGAAAATATAGTTGGATTGATAGATAAATATTGCACAAAGAGAAGTTAATAAGCAATCATAATAATTATTCATCTGATTTGAAGTATTTAGTAATTAATAATAAGTTATTGAAATATAATAAATAATTAAAAGGAAGCTTGCAAGCTTCCTTTTAATTATTTAGCGTAAAGTGTTAAATATTTACCATTAACTCATTTAATGCACAGCAGGTTCTTCTCTCCTTGGATTTTCAAAGGATGGTGGAGTAGGATTTGGGGCATCAAAGAACTTACCAGGTGTTGATAAATCAAAATAAAGCTTTGAATCATGTGTTACTCCAAAATCTTTATTGGAACCTTGATTTTGAACTTTATTTAATGCTTCTCTAAATAATGCATTATGAGCTTCTTCTCTATTTAATAAGAAATCTATAGTTTCCCTAACATACTTATCGTTAATTTGACGATGTAAATATTCATATACTACTTTAGCTCTTTGTTCTGAAGCTATATCAGATAACAAGTCGGCGCATATATCTCCAGTAACATTTACATAGTTAGCTGTCCAAGGTTCACCAGAAGAATTAACAAGACCTGGTGCTAACCCTGTCAATACATGGGTCTCTATTTCTCCGGCTGGTGTGGTTCTATAATCTACTGTATGGCCATTTAATAAATTTATCGTTTGTGCAACCATCTCCATATGACTTAACTCTTCAGCTGCAATATCTATAAACAAATCTTTTATAGCAGGGTCAGCTATTCTAAAACTTTGAGAAATGTATTGCATGGCTGCTTTAAGTTCTCCATTTGCTCCGCCTAGTTGCTCTTGCATAAGGACGGCATATTGAGGATTTGGCTTTTCAACTCTAACATCCCTAAGTAATGGTTTTTCGTGTTTGAACATAATAAAACGCCTCCAAGCTTGAAAATATAGTTTATAACAAAGTTAGTTTTGCATTTGGCTAGTCTATTTATACATTGTATGAATATTGTAAACTTATTTTAAAGTGCCTTGTAAAAATTAACCATAGGTATAAAATGAGAATATAAATATGCGTTGTATTAAAAACATTAAGGTAATAAAACTTAAAATTAGCGGCAAAATAAAATAGCTAGATTTTTAGTTAATAAATTATAAAAGTATAAGGAGGTTTCATTAATGAAAAAGATAGCTGTCATATATTGGAGTTACAGTGGTAATGTTGAGGTGCTTGCAGATAATATAGCAAAAGGAGCTAAGGAAGCTGGAGCAGAAGTTTTAATAAAGCATGTAGATTATGCAAAGGTAGAAGATGTACTAGAAGCGGATGTAGTGGCATTTGGAAGCCCATCTATGGATAATAACAGAGTGGAACAAGAAGAAATGGCTCCATTCATACATGAATTTAAATTACTTCCAGTAAATAAAAAGCCTGTAGTATTATTTGGGTCCTATGGATGGGATAATGGAGAATTTTTAAATAGTTGGGAAGCACAGATGAAGGATTATGATTTTAATATAATAGAGAAATTTGCAGTAAAGGAAGCGCCATCAGAAGAGCAAATTCAAAAGGCAGTAGAAATTGGAAAGAGAATGGCAGAGTTAAAAGAATTTGCTGCGTTCTAAGATAATATTGAATTCGATTTATTAATCTATAGAAACATCTCGATTTAATGGGATGTTTCTATTTTCCATATCCTAACACTAGTCCTAATGCTTTTATTTTTTTGATAAAACTACTACATAAAAAAATTATTTATGTTATAATATCACTTGTAAGTATTTTGTTAAAAAATAAACATAGATTAAAAGAAATAGAAAAATGAGTTAAAACGGAAAAAAATCATATTTATGACCAAATTTTTGTATTATTATGCGACTAAGAAGGTTTACATATCTATATTTTTGTTGTATATTAAATAACGTAGGGTATAGTACATGCTTTATAAGAATTATAATTTACCTATAAATTATCGCATCTTAATTGACGGAGATATTTTTCAGGAAGTATTATTGAAAATGTAAAGCATTAAATTAGCTTTAAAAATTTTGTAGAATTTCTACGAAATTTTAATTTAATTATATATACTTTAAAATTGTATAGAAAGAAGGGAAATTTTAATGAGAAGAATGAAGACTATGGATGGTAATACTGCTGCTGGATATATATCCTATGCGTTCACTGACGTTGCAGCTATTTACCCAATCACTCCTTCATCCCCAATGGCAGAACATGTTGATGAATGGGCTGCTCAAGGAAAGAAAAATATTTTTGGACAAACTGTAAAACTTATGGAAATGCAATCAGAAGCTGGTGCTGCTGGTGCGGTTCACGGTTCATTACAGTCTGGTGCATTAACTACTACATATACTGCATCACAAGGTCTTTTACTTATGATACCTAATATGTATAAAATTGCTGGTGAATTATTACCAAGCGTATTCCATGTTAGTGCAAGAGCTCTTGCAACACATGCTTTAAACATATTTGGAGATCACGCTGACGTTATGGCAGCAAGACAGACAGGATTTGCAATGCTTGCTGAAAGTAGTGTTCAGGAAGTTATGGACTTAGCAGCTGTTGCTCATCTTGCAACTATAAAGACAAGCGTTCCTTTCATGAGTTTCTTTGATGGATTCAGAACTTCCCATGAAGTTCAGAAGATAGAAGTATTAGAATATGATGAGTTAGCTAATTTAGTTGACATGGATGCTGTTAAAGCTTTCAGAGCAAAAGCTTTAAACCCAAATCATCCTGTAACTAGAGGAACAGCTCAAAACCCAGACGTATACTTCCAAGGAAAAGAAGCTTCAAATAAATTCTACAACAGAATTCCTGAAGTTGTTGAAGGATACATGAACGAAATCAACAAATTAACAGGAAGAGATTACAAACTATTCAACTACTACGGAGCAGAAGATGCTGAAAGAATAATAGTTGCTATGGGTTCTGTATGTGACTGTATAGAAGAAACAATAGACTACTTAATGGCTCAAGGAGAAAAAGTAGGTCTTATCAAAGTTCATCTTTACAGACCATTCTCAGTAGAACACTTAATGGCTGTTATGCCAAAGACTGTTAAGAAGATATCTGTTCTTGACAGAACTAAGGAACCAGGATCAATTGGAGAACCTTTATACTTAGATATTAAAGCTGCATTCTATGCAAATGAAACATTAAAACCAGTTATCGTTGGTGGAAGATATGGTCTTGGATCAAAAGATACTTTACCAGGACATATGATTTCTGTATTCGAAAACTTGAAATTAGATGCACCTAAGGATTTATTCACAGTAGGTATAGTTGATGACGTTACTAACACATCATTAGATATGGGACCAGACGTTGATACTACACCAGTAGGAACTACAGCTTGTAAGTTCTGGGGTCTTGGATCAGACGGTACTGTTGGAGCAAACAAGAGTGCTATAAAGATCATAGGAGACCACACAGACATGTATGCACAAGGATACTTTGCATATGACTCTAAGAAATCCGGTGGTATCACTGTATCTCACTTAAGATTTGGTAAGAAAGCTATAAAGAGCCCTTACTTAATCAATAAAGCAGATTTCGTTGCTTGTCATAATCAAGCATACGTTCATAAATATAATGTTCTTGACGGAGTAAAGAAGAATGGAACATTCTTATTAAACTGTATATGGTCAGATGAAGAGCTAAATGCTCAATTACCAGCTTCTATGAAGAATTTCATAGCTAACAATAACGTTAAATTCTACACAATTAACGCTGTTAAGATAGGCCAGGAAATCGGATTAGGCGCAAGAATCAACATGATCATGCAGTCTGCTTTCTTCAAACTAGCTAACATAATTCCAGTTGAAGATGCAGTTAAATACTTAAAAGACGCAGTTGTAAGCTCTTATGGTAAGAAGGGTGAAAAAGTTGTTAACATGAACAACGCTGCTATCGATTTAGGTGTTGAATCAATTCATGAAGTTGCAGTTCCAGAATCATGGAAGACTACAACTGAAGGATTTGTAGAAGAAGAAAAAGCAAAACCAGATTTCATAAAGAATATCGTTGATGTTATGAACAGACAAGAAGGAGATAAACTTCCAGTTTCAGCATTCAATGGATATGAAGATGGTACTTTCCCAAATGGAACAGCTGCATACGAAAAAAGAGGTATAGCAGTTAACGTACCAGAATGGCAAGCAGATAAATGTATACAATGTAACCAGTGTTCATATGTTTGTCCTCACGCTGTAATTAGACCATTCTTATTAAATGAAGAAGAAGCTAAGAACGCTCCTGCAGGATTCACTATGGTTGCTGCTAAAGGTGGCGCTACATTCAAGGGATTAACTTATGCAATGGGTATAACTCCACTTGATTGTACAGGATGTGGAAACTGTGCTGACGTATGTCCAGCTCCAGGAAAGGCTCTTATCATGAAGCCAGCTGGAACACAGTTAAAAGAACAAAGCAACTGGGAATATGCATTAACAGTATCCAAGAAAGAAAACCCAATGAACAAAATGAATGTTAAGGGAAGTCAGTTTGAACAGCCATTACTAGAGTTCAACGGAGCATGTGCAGGTTGTGGAGAAGCAGCTTATGCTAAGCTTATAACTCAATTATTTGGTGACAGAATGATGATCGCTAACGCTACAGGATGTACATCAATTTGGGGAGGATCTGCTCCTGCAACTCCATACACAATCAACGAAAAAGGTCAGGGTCCAGCATGGGCTAACTCCTTATTCGAAGATAACGCTGAGTTTGGTTTAGGTATGTCTCTTGGTGTTCAACAGTTAAGAGAAAGATTAGCTACTAAAGCAGCAGCAGCTATAAACGGAAACGTAAGTGAAGAGTTAAAGGCAGCTTTACAGGCATGGGTAGATACTAAAGATAACGGTGAAGCTTCAAGAGAAGCTACTAACAAGTTATTACCATTACTTGAAGCAGCTAAAGATTCAAATGAAGATGTAAAAGATATGTATGAAAACAAAGACTTCTTAGTAAAACAGTCTCAATGGATATTTGGTGGAGACGGATGGGCTTATGACATCGGATACGGTGGATTAGACCATGTATTAGCTACTGGAGAAGATGTAAATGTATTTGTATATGATACAGAAGTTTACTCAAACACTGGTGGACAGTCTTCAAAATCTACTCCAACTGCAGCTATTGCTAAGTTTGCAGCATCTGGTAAGAAGACAAGAAAGAAAGATCTTGGAATGATGGCAATGAGCTACGGATACGTATACGTTGCACAAATAGCTATGGGTGCTGATAAGAATCAGACATTAAAAGCTATTCAAGAAGCAGAAGCTTACAACGGACCATCATTAATAATGGCTTATGCTCCATGTATCAACCAGGGATTAAAAGCTGGTATGGGCGCTAGCCAAGCTGAACAGAAGAAAGCTGTTGAATGTGGTTACTGGCAGATGTACAGATTCAACCCAGAACTTAAAGAACAGGGTAAGAATCCATTTGTACTTGACTCCAAAGAACCAGATTGGACTAAGTTCCAAGACTTCTTAATGGGCGAAGTAAGATACGCTTCATTAAAGAAAGCATTCCCAGAAGTAGCAGATAAATTATATGCTAAGACTGAAACAGATGCTAAGGATAGATATGATGGATACAAGAGATTAGCTAACTACCAATTCTAATCTTAAAGTTTATAAAAAAGGGAAGACCGAGCAATCGGGCTTCTCTTTTTTTATAGCTTTTTATAGTGTCCATGGATTACAGAGTGAAAAGAAATTATTGTTTGACAATAATAAGATGATAATTCATAATTTTTTAGGGACTAGGTTAAGTCCATAAGTTAACAAAAAATATTTTTTTAAAAGGAAGAATATCATCCCCAAAAAAACACATACTATAATTGTAACTTCTTTCAAAGATTAATCTCAATAACTTTCTGTGATAACTCATAGAAGGCAAAAAGGAGATGGTTAACTTGGGCTTTAAGAATATGATGAAGATGAAAAACACGAAGATGAAAAAAGGTAACCCTATGAATGGCATGATGAATGACATGGAAAAGGGAGTAAAAAAACTAGTGAATAACATCAAAAAAGTATTCTAGGAAGTTACAAAAGGCAGGGGATAAACTCCTCTGTCTATTAATTTGTATTAATTATTATGATAATATGATAAAAAATGTTATTATTTTTAAGAAAATCATTATTTTTAGCTAATTTTTTAAAGAAAATTTAAAAAAACTCTTTTAAAATTACTAAATAAAGGTTAAAATTATACCATAACTAAAAAGGAGGTGACAATCTGGTTGTATTTATATGGCCAGAGAGTGAATATGGATAAAGAAAAAGAAGTTGGATGCGGATGTGGATGCGGAAGCGACCATGAAAATGAACATGAAGGATGCGGATGTGGATGTGGTGATGATCACGGACATGAAGCGTTAATGGTAGATCTAGAAGATGAAAACGGCAACACTGTTGCATGTGAAGTTGTAGATGGATTTGAGTATAAAGATAATGAATATGCATTAGTACAAAATCCAGAAGACGGTTCAGTATACCTTTTCAAGATCGTAGGAGAAGGAGAAGAGGGAGAACTAGTTATACCAGAAGATGAAGAATTTGATGAGGTATCAGCTTATTACCAATCAATTTGTGATGAACAAGAAAAATAATTTACTTAAAAAGAACCGTTGATACGGTTCTTTTTGTTAATCTTTAATCTTTATAACTAAAAGGAGGATGCTTTGCTTTGGATAACAATAGAAATAAAGAAGCAATAGACATTAATAATGACGAAAAGGTTCGTCTTGCAATATTTGATGTGGATTATACTTTAACTAAAAAAGAAACCTTGATAGAGTTTTATAAATTTATGTTGAGTAAAGATCCAAAACTTATAAAATTTCTCCCTAAAGTATTAATAACAGGTATACTTTATGCCTTTAAGATATATGATGCACACGCTGCAAAGGAAAATTTCATAAAATTTATTGATGGCGTAAAACAAGAAGAAATGATAATTCTAGTAAAACAATTTTATGAAGAAAAATTAAGTAAGATACTTTATATAGATGCTATAAATACAATGAGAAAATTAAAAGAAAAGGGATATAAAATATACTTAATTTCTGCATCAGCAGAATTTTACTTAAATGAGTTATATAATATAGATATAGTAGATAAGATAATAGGAACTCGATTTACTTGTAATAATGGTATTTATGGAAGAAAAATAGAAGGAAAAAACTGCAAAGGTGAAGAAAAAGTAATTAGATTAATGCAAGTATTAAAGGAAGAAAACTTGAATGTAGACTTTAAGAATTCCTATATGTATTCAGATTCATTGTCAGACCTTCCATTGTTTAAATTGGTTGGAAATCCTTATTTAATTAACTATAGAAAAAATCATGAAAGTATTGAAAGACTCACTTGGAGGTGAAGGATTAATGTATGTATTGGGTAAGTTTTTTTTAATGAATGATGAAAAGGTTACCACAAAAGAGTTTAAAGATGAATATATTAAATTCGGCAAAAGTCTCTACGAAGTAATAAAAGTTCAAGAAGGTACCCCGCTTTTTTTAGAAAAGCATTTGCAAAGACTTCATAATTCAGGAAGGCTTACAGGATTTGAGATATTTTTAAGTGATGAAATTATAAGTAAAAGACTTAAGGATCTTATAGAAGTAAATAAGATAAAAGAAGGGAGCATAAAATTTGTATTGAATTTTGATAAGAAGTTGTTTATAGCTTATTTAGAGCAGACCAATTTTCCAAAGGAATATCAATATAAAGAAGGGATTAAAACTGATTTATTCTATAAGGAAAGAGTGAACCCAAATGCAAAGGTATTGAATTTGTCTTTTAGAGAAGAAGTAGATAAATTCATAAAAGAAAAAAATATATATGAAGCTATATTAGTGGATAAAGAGGGCTATATAACTGAAGGAAGTAAATCAAATGTGTTCTTTATAATAGATAAAAACTTATATACAACACCTATATCAGGAGTGCTTCCAGGAATAACGAGGAGTACAATATTGGATATATGTAATGAAAATTCCATAAGTGTTATAGAGGAAAGCATAAATGTAGAAGATTTAAATTCAGTAAAGGGTGCATTTCTGTCTAGTACTCCATTTGATGTTCTTCCTATAAATGAAGTAGGGAATATTAAACTTAATTCAGCGGAAACTGAAATTATAAAATACATTATGAAATGTTATAATAACAAGATTTTAAGATATATTGATAAAAATAAATAAAGATTGAGGGAATGACAACGATAACTATAGAAAAGCCTTAAGTATGGTAGTGTGTTGTGGTATAAGTTATTATAAATACATCTGGATAATTATTTAAATAGGGGGAATTTTGTATGGAAACAATAACAAATATTTCCACAAAAACAAATACAGCTACAAATGTAAGCGGCAGTGTAATGATTAAAAATGGGGATATAATGGTAAAAAACCCTAATGAAAATGATAAAGCAGCCTGTCTCGTAATAGATGATTCTATTAAGGTAAAAATAAATGGTGAATTAGTAAAAGGTAAAGTTGAAATTTATGAAAATAGTGTAATAGAAATAGAATTAGAAGATGAGGAACTTCCTAAGAGATATTTAAATATATCTATATCAGATGATAGGATGAATGCGTATATAAGCATAGCTTATGAGCCAAAGTTTATTTATAAGCTAAAAGATGTAGAAGAGGGAAATAGTGCTATATTAAAAAAAGTTATAAAAGATCAAATTATGCCTGCAAAATATACAGTAAAAGAAATTAAAGAAGAGTTGGTCAAAAAAGGTATTATTTGTGATATAATAGAGGAAAATATAGCAAAATATGTAGAAGAAGGTTGCGAGAAAGTCTTAATAGCAAAAGGGATTTACCCTGTAGATGAAGAAGACGATTATATGGAATATAAGTTTTCTACAAGTGATGAACATATGGACTTTCAAGAAGATAAGAATGGAAATATTGATTTTAAAAGCATCGGTAATATAAAGTCAATAGAAAAGGGATCTGTAATAGCTATAAAACATCTTGGAAAGCCAGGGCATGACGGTAAAGATGTAATGGGTAAGGTTAAGAAACATAAGGCAGGAAAAAAGATAAAACTTAAATTAGGCAACGGGTGTGCCATTAAAGATGATAATATAATTATAGCTACAATAGAAGGAAAACCTTGTGTAAAAGGCAATGCCATATGTGTATACTCTATACACCAAATTAAGTCAGATGTTGATTTGGAAACTGGAGATATTAAATTTGTAGGGGATATAGATATACTTGGTAGTGTAAAAGAAGGCATGAAAGTTGAAGCAGGAAATTCTGTAACGGTTCACAAAGACATCTATAGAGCTTCTATCATTGCTAAAGGAGATATATATATTCGAGGGAATGCGGTATCTAGCACTATATTTGCTGGTGGAGTAAATGTAGACAAGCTTCAGTATTCAAAAACTTTAAATGCACTTAAATCTATGTTGAATGATATCATAAATAACATAGGGGAAATAAAGAAGTTTAATATTTTAGGTAATGCTAGAAAAGATGGTGAAATATTAAAGGCACTTATCGAAACTAAGTTTAAAAATTTAAATAGAGTTTGCCTTAACATTATTAGCCATATTAAACTAATAGGAGATGTAAAGGGACAAGAAGAGCTTATTCCACTTATGAAACATAAATTAATGGGATTAGCACCTATAAATGTGAAACATTATTCAGAGTTAGATTTAATTACAAAATGCATAGACAGCATAACAAGAGAAATGGATGGGGCACTTATACTTCCAGTAAACATTAATCTAGCTTATTTACAGGATTCTCGTATCAAGAGTACAGGAGATGTAATAATTACCGGAAAAGGTCAGTATGTTTCAGAGATAATTGCAAATGGAAGCATATATTTTATAGGACAAAAGGCCGTTTCAAGAGGAGGAGTACTAAAAGCTCAAAATGAAATAAAGTGTAAGGTCGTAGGAAGTGAAGGCGGGGTTAAAACTACACTTATGGTAGAACGCGGAGGAAGTATATGGTGCGATATAGCATATACTAACACAGTATATGTAATAGGAAATAGAGAAGTCGTATTAAATGCACCAAGTAAAGATATTCATGCTTATTTAGATGACAGGGGAGAGTTAATTCTTGATAAACTGATGTTATAGGAGGGATATAATGAATAATGAAGAATTAAAAGTTCTTATATTTAGTGTAGGCAATAATTATTATGCCACAGATATAATGGAAATTGAAAGAATTTTAGGATATGAGGAGCCTACAAAGCTTCCAGACTCACCTGAGTTTTTAGAAGGAGTAATGAATTACGAAGGAAATATCTTACCTGTAATATCCTTAAATAAGAAGTTTGCAATAGAGAGTAAAGAAAAGTCAGCAGATACTAAAATAATAGTTGCAAAACAAAATGATTATAAAACAGGAATAATAGTTGACTTGGTTTTAGAAGTAAAAGATGTAAAGAAGGAAAATATAGAAGATGCTCCCCAAATAGTGGGAGGAATCTCAAAAAGATATATTAAAGGCCTTATAAAGATAGATAAAAAAATAATAATATTTTTAAATTTAGCAACAATACTTACAGAAGACGAAAGACGTCAGATGCATGATTTATAGAAATTTCTAATTTCGTTATAAATCAGCACATCTTAATTTATTAAGATGTTTCATCTATATATAATTTATATAAATTATTAATTTTATTATAAATATTTAACAAGTTTTTATGAAAGGTGCATGCTATGGAAGTGATAGAATATAAAGTTGGAATTGCAGATATGGATGCGGCCTTGTCCCCTCACAAGATAATAACAGTAGGACTTGGTTCATGCATAGGTATAGCCATGTATGATAAAGTAAATAATGTAGGGGGGCTTCTGCACATAATGCTTCCAGATAGTACTCAATTTAATAATGTATCAAATCCCCTTAAATTTGCAGATTTGGGAATACCTCTTTTAATAGGGAAAATGCAAAAAATGGGAGCAGTTAAGAGAAATTTAAAAGCTAAAATAGCAGGAGGAGCTTCGATGTTTAGCTTTTCTGACAAAAGTATGAATATGGACATAGGATCTCGTAATGGAACTGCTGTGAAAAATATTTTAAAGGAATTATCTATCCCTGTAATGGCGGAAGACATTGGAGGAAATAAGGGAAGAACTATGATACTTGATTTAAAAAATGGGATAGTACAAATTAAAACAGTTGGTATGGGAGTAAAAGAAATTTAATGGAGCTGATATGCCGTGAGAAAGTTTAAAGTATTGGTAGTAGACGATTCTGCACTGATGAGAAAAATTATATCCGATATGATAAACTCAGAGAATAATATGGAAGTTGTGGCAATTGCAAGAAATGGGCAAGATTTTATAAAAAAGCTTGAAGATGTAAAACCAAATGTAGTAACATTAGATGTGGAAATGCCAGTAATGAATGGTATTGAGGCGTTAAAAGAATTAAGAACGCGAAATATAGGTATTCCTGTAATAATTTTAAGCAGTGTTTCTAAAAAATCCTCAGAGCTTACTATGGAATGCTTGGAAAATGGAGCTTTTGATTTTATAGCAAAACCTTCGGGAGCTATTTCATTAGATATAGACAAAGTGAGAAATGAACTAATAAGCAAATTAAATTTAGCTTATGAAAAATGTCAAAATGGATGCACTATTGAAGAAATAAGAGCTATATCAAAAGACATATCAAAGGAATTGAATGAAGAAAATAAATCTATCCCTAAAAAAAAGTTTGTAAATAAAATATCAGCGTTAGTTATTGGAGCATCCACAGGAGGACCTAAGGCACTTCACCAAGTAATATCAAATTTGCCTGATGATTTGGGGGTTCCAGTATTTGTGGTACAGCATATGCCGGCTACATTCACAAAAGCATTTGCTGAAAGGCTAAACAGTAGAAGCAAAATTACAGTAGTTGAAGCCTATGATGGACAAGCGGTTTCAAATAACGTTGTATATATAGCTCCAGGTGGTTTTCATATGGAAGTAGGAAAAGATAAAAAGATACACTTAAATAAAGAACCTACGGTTTGGGGAGTTAGGCCGGCAGTGGATAAGCTTTTTAAATCTGCAGCAGCGGTATATAAAGAAAGGTTAATGAGTGTAGTCCTTACTGGTATGGGAAGGGATGGAGCAGAAGGTACTATAGAAGTTAAAAAAAATGGTGGAATAACTATATCAGAAGATCGATCTACTAGTGTAATATATGGTATGCCAAAGGCAGCATATGAAACAGGTATGGTGGATATGGTTTTAAGATTAGATAAGGTAGCTTCAGAAATAGTTAAGATAGTTAAATGGAATGGGAGGTAAAATATGGATTTGGAATATTTTAAGCAGTGGGTATATAAAGAGTTTAGAATAAACCTCTCAGCTTACAAAGAAACTCAGCTGCATAGGAGACTTTTAAGTCTAATGTCAAGAGTAGGAGTAAATTCTGTAGAAGAATATATTGCTATTTTAAAAAAAGATGCAGGGCAAAGGCAAAAGTTTTTAGATTTTATAACGATAAATGTATCGGAATTCTTTAGAAATCCTGAAATATTTTCTGATTTAAAAAATAAAATAGAAACAGAACTTTTGCCAAATAATAAAAACTTAAAAATCTGGAGTGCCGCATGTTCCATAGGGGCAGAACCATACTCCATAGCTATGATACTTGATGAAGTAGCACCAAATGGGAATCATAGTATTTTAGCTACAGACATAGATAATACTATTCTGCAAAGAGCTCAAAAGGGAGAATATGCAGAATCTGAAATTAAAAATGTAAGTAAAAATGATATTAAAAAATACTTTACCCAAATAGGAGACAAGTATGTAGTAAATAACAAAATAAAAAATATGGTTAAATTCAAAAAACATGATTTAATTTTAGATAACTACGAATCAAACTTTGATCTTATTGTATGCAGGAATGTAGTTATATATTTTAATTCAAATATAAAGGATGAGATATATAAAAAGTTTCATGCCTCTTTAAAAAAAGGAGGACTTCTTTTTGTAGGGGCTACTGAAAGTATATATAATTATAAAGAATTTGGGTTTGAAAAAACTTCAACCTTTATTTATAGAAAGGTATAGGGGGGGTACAAAATGGATACATCACAATACATGTCCATGTTCCTTGAAGAATCTATGGATAACCTTCAAACTTTAAATGAATCACTGCTTCAGCTAGAACAGGAGCCAAATGATTTAGATAGAGTAAATGAAATATTCAGAGTAGCTCATACTATAAAAGGTATGGCTGCTACCATGGGATTTAATCAAATGGCAGAACTTACGCATAAAATGGAAGACGTTTTAGCTGAATTTAGAAATGGAGAGCTTAAAGTAACAGAAAAAGTAGTAACAGTATTATTTAAATGTCTAGATACCCTAGAGAGAATGGTAAATAATATTTCTGAGGGCATAGAAGAGGCAGTGTTTATAGACGATATAATGAATGAACTACAACACATTAAAGAAAAAGAAATTGAAATAGAATTAAATGAAGAAGCTTATAAAAGTGAAGAAAATAATAAATTTGCTATAAATGATAAGTTAAATATAGAACTAAATGAATATGATATAGATGTAATTAAAACAGCTGTGGAAAGAGGTTATATACCATATCATATAAAAGTGGTTTTATCTGAAAATACCTTGCTTAAATCTGCAAGAGCATTTTTAATATTTAAAAGCTTAGAAGATTCTGGAGAAATAATAAAATCTCTACCTAGTGCTGAAGATATTGAAAATGAAAATTTTGAATTTGAATTCGATGTGGTATATATTTCAAGTAGTAGCCAAGAAGATATATATAATGTTATTATGAGTATATCTGAAGTAAATAACGTAATAATTGAAGAAATAAATTTACAAAAAGAAAAGGCTAGAAAAGTTGAAGAAGATATCAAAGCTTCAGAAGTAATAAAAGAAAAGGTAATAGAGGTTGAAGAGACTAAAGTAAAAGAAGATATTAAAAAAGAAAGCAAACAAAATGTAAGTGTTAAAAACACTTCAAGTAACAATAAAGAAACTACCCATAAAAAACAGCATCAATCCGTAAGAGTAGATTTAGAAAGATTAGATAAATTTATGAATATGGTATCGGAGCTTGTAATTCACAGAACTAGACTTGAACAAATAAGCTTAAACTATAAACTTGGAGAGCTAAATGAAACCTTAGAACAGGTTGCAAGAACAACATCTGATCTTCAAGACTTAGTAATGAAGATCAGGATGCTTCCACTAGATGTTGTGTTTAATAGATTCCCTAGAATGATCAGAGATTTATCCGTAGAATTAAATAAGGATATGGAACTTATAATAGAAGGTCAAGATACAGAGCTTGATAGAACTGTAATAGATGAAATAGGAGAACCTTTAATTCACCTTATAAGAAATGCAGCTGATCATGGAATAGAGTCAAGAGAAGAAAGAATCAAAAAGGGTAAAGATCCAGTAGGGAAAATAAAACTTGTAGCGTATCAAGAAGGCACCAAAGCAGTTATAAAAGTAGAAGACAATGGTGGCGGAATAAATGTAGACAGGGTAAGGGAAAAGGCAGAAAGAATAGGCGTAAATACTGAAGGAATGACAGAATATGATATAATCAATCTAATATTTCTTCAAGGATTTAGTACTAATGAAAAGGTAACAGACATATCAGGTAGAGGCGTAGGCATGGATGTGGTTAAGACAAAAATCTCATCACTTGGTGGTACTGTAGAAGTTGTTAGCGAAAATGATAAAGGATCAGCATTTATAATAAAACTTCCATTAACGCTTCAAATAATACAGGCTCTTTTAGTGAAGATAGGTACAGAAACCATGGCAATATCTCTAGGATATATAGATAGAGTTATAGATTTTAGTGAAAATTTAGTGAAGAGAACAAATAGTAAAGAGGTTATAATATATAATGAAGATGTTATACCACTTGTAAGACTTAATAAGAAGCTACATTTAAATGAATCTGATAGTTTGAAGAAATATATAGTAATTGTTAAAGTAGGAGAAAAGAATATTGGGCTTATGGTGGATAGTTTATTTGGACAGCAAGAAATAGTAATAAAACCTCTAGGTAAAACACTTCATGGTATGAAAGAATATATAGGTGCAACAATACTAGGAGATGGACTTGTAACTCTTATCTTGGATGTAGCAGCCTTAGTTTAAGGAGGAATTTTTATGTCATATAAGGACCTTACACCTTTACAACTAGATGCACTGCGAGAGGTTGGAAATATTGGAGCAGGAAATGCAGCTACAGCACTATCCCAGCTTTTAAGTAAAAAGGTGGATATGTCTGTACCAGCTATTAACATTATATCCTTTGAGGACATATTTTCAAATTTAAGTGGAGAAGAAATAGTATATGGAGTACTGGTAAGGGTACTTGGAGATGCTCCAGGAAATATTCTGCTTGTGCTTAAAAGGAATACAGCTATGCATGTAATAGAAGCATTAACAGGTCAAAAGGGAGAAGACATAAACGAGATGGGTGAATCTGTTTTGGCAGAAATTGGCAATATACTTTCTGCAACTTATATGAATGCAATAGGCAGGTTTACCAATTTAAGTATAATACCATCAGTACCAGCACTTACTTATGATATGCTAGGTGCTATACTATCTACTACGTTTATAGAATCCGGACAATTTGATGAATACGTATTAGATATAGAAACTGCATTTATAGAGGGTGAATCAGAAATAAATGCACACTTTTATTATATACCAATGCCGGGTTCATTAGAAAAAATATTAAATACACTAGGAGTAATATAATTTGGAGGGAATATTAAATGGCTAAAGTATTAATTGTTGATGACGCTGCTTTTATGAGAATGATGATAAAGGATATTTTAGAAAAAAATGGATTCGAAGTAATAGGTGAAGCAAATAATGGTTTAAAGGCAGTTGAACTATATAAGAAGGAAAGACCAGATGTTGTAACTATGGATATAACAATGCCAGATATGGATGGAATACAAGCTGTAAAGGAAATAAAAGCAATGGATCCAGATGCAAAAATAATAATGTGTTCTGCTATGGGACAACAGGGAATGGTTATGGATGCTATAAAAGCAGGAGCAAAAGACTTCATAGTAAAACCATTTCAAGCAGATAGAGTTCTTGAAGCAATAAAAAAGGTTATAGGATAAATAACAGTTAGTAGTAAAACAAATATTTAATAGTTGTGGATGAAATTCAGCAAAAGCTGAATTTCAACTAAAACTATTAATAGTTAATTAGTAACTGTTAATTGTAACATTGGGGGTGTTTTTACAGTGCAGGTTGTAGTATTTACTTTAAGCAATGAACAGTTTGCAGTGGAAACTGCAAGAGTTCAGGGAATAAATGATATGATGGAAATAACAAAGGTGCCTAATGCACCAGCATATATAAAAGGACTTATAAATTTAAGAGGAAATGTAATATCACTTTTAGATATAAACCTTATATTAAATTTAGAAAAGTTAGATACAACTCAAAATAATATAATAATACTTCATATGGAAGAAGAGCTAGTAGGTATTGTTGTAGATAAAGTAGATGAAGTGCTTGAAATAGATGAAGATATTATTGAGAGAGTTGAAGATGAACAAATGGAGTTATACGTAAAAGGAGTTATAAATTTTAAAGATAGAATAGTAACTCTAATTGATATAGACAAACTCCTTGCAAACTAGCAGGAAATGAGGGGAACAAATGGCAGAAGTTTTATCACAAAGTGAAATAGACGCCCTTTTAAATGCCTTATCTACGGGGGAATTAAATCCTGAAGAAGTAAATAAAGAAGAAGAAAAACAAAAGATAAAACTATATGATTTTAGAAGTCCTCAAAAATTTTCTAAGGACCACATGAGGACATTAGAGCTAATACACGATAATTATGCCAGAATAATATCTAATTATTTAACAGCCCAATTAAGAGCCAATGTCAAAGTTAAGATTGAAACAATAGAACAAATAACATATGAAGAATTTATACATTCCATTCCAAATCCAACTATGTTAACAGTATTTAAAATGCCTCCTTTAAGTGCCACTATTTTATTTGAAGAAAATCCACAATTTGTATTTGAAGTAACGGATGTACTCTTAGGAGGAACGGGACATGGGAAATATAAGATAAGAGAATTTACAGATATAGATAAAAATATAATAAAAAAGGTAAATGAAGGAATGATATCAAGTTTAAAACTTGCATGGGAAGATGTACTCGAAGTACACCCTGAAATAGAGGGTTTGGAAACCAATCCAGCTTTAAGTCAAACCCTAGCCCCTTCAGAACCTGTAGCACTTATAACATTTTCTGTTGAAATGGGAAAAAATAATACTTTTATAAATATGTGTATCCCATATTTAAGTATTGAGAAGATATTAGATAAATTAATAGTACAATATTGGTTTCAGGATAATGATGAGGAGATTTTATCTCAATCAAGAGAAAAGATAAGAAAGAGAATGGATGTAGTTGAAACTGATGTTTCTGTTTTAATTGGAAAGACTGCTATAACCGTAGAAGACTTCCTAAGAATTAGTGTAGGAGATGTATTAACTTTAAAAGAGCAAATAAATTCAACAGTAACTGTAATGGTAGGAGATGAAGAATATGCCTACGCAAAACCAGGCACTATTGGAAGGAAGATGGGAATACAGATATTAGATATTATAGATAAGGATGTGGAAAAAGATGAGTAACGACTTTCTTTCACAAGAAGAAATAAATGCACTACTGAGTGGAGAACTAAGTGATTTTGTAGATGAAGGCAATTCCACTGAAGAAAGCAGTAATGATGATATGGAAAACGTATTTACAGATATAGAAAAGGATATTTTGGGTGAAATAGGAAATATATCTATGGGATCTGCATCTACTGCGTTATCTCAAATATTAAACCAAAAGGTAAATATAACAACTCCTGTTGTTAGCGTGACAACTCTAGAGAAGCTAAAAGCTGATTTTAAAGTCCCTAATTTAGCTTTAGAAGTTCAATATACAAGCGGTATTGTAGGTGAAAATCTGCTTCTTATGAAGGTTACAGATGCCTATGTAATTGCTAATCTTATGATGGGTGGTAATGGTGAAGTTGAACAAAATGATGGAGAACTTTCAGAATTAGAGCTTAGTGCTGTATCAGAGGCTATGAATCAAATGATAGGTTCTGCAGCTACTTCTATGGCAACTATGTTTGGAAGAGAAGTAAATATATCTCCACCTCATTCAAAAGTATGGATAGACTTAACCGAGAGTCTTTCTGACAATATAGCAGAATCTGAAGCAATAGTAAAAATATCTTTTAAATTGACTATAGGAAATCTTGTAGACAGCAGTATAATGCAGCTTTTACCTATTAATACTGCAAGGAAAATAGTATCTATAATGCTTGGCAAGGAAGAACCTATAGAAGAAAATAAAAAAGAAGAAATATCTGTGAGCGGTCATAAAGAAGTAGAAACTTCTAACTCTCAGGGAAAAATGAATGATGGTAATTACAATACATATCAGGAAAATTTATACACTGAGCCTTATAATTCTGAAGCAGCTATGATGAGTTATGAAAAGCCTGTAGAAGTTCAACAAGCTACTTTTAAGCCTTTACAAGAACAAGCAAGACGTGGAACTGCATTACCTAAAAATATTGATCTTATAATGGATGTGCCTTTAGAAGTATCTGTGGTACTTGGAAGGACTAAAATGAATATAAGAGATATTTTAAACCTAGCTACAGGTTCTTTAGTGGAACTTGATAAACTTGCAGAAGAGCCAGTAGAAGTTTTAGTAAATGGTAAACGTGTAGCATATGGAGAAGTAGTTGTAATAGATGAGAACTTTGGAGTAAGAATTACTAGTATTGTAAGTAATGAAGAAAAGATTAAAAGTCTTGGAAAATAGTTAAGAAAGCCTTGCATTAAGCAAGGTTTTTTTATTTTTTAACTAAATAACTATATTATGTGTTCGATAATATACATAAGAGTACGTTAAGAAATTTTGGAATCAATTGGAAAAGGTTGATATAAATAAATGTGATATAATAACGATGAATAATTGTTTGGAATATAGTTAAATACTAGTAAATATCAATTGATCACCAGCAATAAATAATAGAAGGAGGGTAAAAGATGCGTGTTGGAGGATTGAATAATGCAGATAAAATTATAAGTCTTTATAATAAGAAGAAAAGTGTTGATAACAAAGAACAAAACCATAAGGGTAATGGGAAAGACTCTATACAAATTTCTTCTTTAGGAAAAAGTCTTAGTGCATATTCTACAAATGGAGAACTCGTAAACTCTTCGGAAAAGTTAGAAAAAATAAGAGAGGAAATATCAAAAGGTATTTATAATAGGGACTCTAAGCTTGTAGCTGATAGCATATTAAGAGCTATAAAAGAACAAAAGTAAAATTAGGTTATAGGAGGAGCTATGGATTTAAAGTCGATTGTTATAAATGAAAAAAGAGCTTTGGAAACACTTTTAGAAAGACTAGAAAAGCAGCATAAATTTGTGGTTAAAAATGATGTGTTCAATATGGATAGCATAGTTAGAGATATAAATGAATCTTTAAGAGAAATAGCAAGTATAGAAATGGAGAGAAGAAATCTAACTACTGGTAAAGATATGAGTAAAATAGTTGAGGAATTTGGTGATGAAGAGCTTGAACGAGAATATAGAGAAATAAAAAAAATGCTCCATTCACTAGAACTTCAAAAAAGCACAAATGAGCTGCTAATAAAACAAAGCTTAAGTTTTACAAATAGAATGCTCCAATATATAAACCCAGATAGAAGCGTAAAGACTTATGGAGCATATGGAAAAATGAAAAAATAATATAGATAATTATTATTTTGGGGGGAGTAAATTTGTCAGGATTATTTGGTACCCTAAATATAGGGAAGTCGGGTTTGTTTTCAAACCAAAAGGTCATAAACACAATTTCTCATAATATAGCAAATGCAAATACAGAAGGATATTCAAGACAAAGGGCGGAGCTTCAAACCACAAGACCTTATTCGAATCCTTCTCTTAACAGTTCATCTGAAGCAGGACAAGTAGGTACGGGAGTAGAAGTATCTCAAATTACAAGAATTAGAGATACATTTCTTGATTTTCAAGTACGTGAAGAGCTTGGAATTGATGGATGGTATTCAGGAAGAGATAAATTTTTAACTGAAATAGAAGGAGTATTTAATGAACCAAGTGAAACGGGCTTATCAAGCCTCATAAGCAAATTTTTTGGTTCATGGCAGGAGCTTTCAAAGCAAAGTGAAACTTCAAATGCGCGAACTGTTGTAGTAGAGCAATCTCAAGCCCTAACAAATGAGTTGAATCATACATACAACAAACTTCAAAGTGTAAAAGAAAATGCTCAAGACCTTATAAAACAAACGGTATTTGAAGCAAATAAGATATTAGATCAAATAACTCAGTTAAATCAGGAAATAATCCAGGTAAGTGTAGCAAAAAATAATCCTAATGATTTAATGGATAGAAGAGATTTGCTACTGGATCAGCTTAGTGGGAAGTTTGGAATAACTGTAGATAAAAAAATATTTAATGGAGTAGATGTAAGTACAAGGAAAGATGAGGATGCCAACACTCCAGATGGAATAAACTTGGTTCAAGCTGTGGACCCCAAAAAGGATGCAGATGGAGATGGTGTTGCAGACAAAGCCGTAGTTGGGAGGCTTTCATATATTAGCAGTATTGAACCTGTAGAGGGTGAAGCAGGAAAATATAAAATTGAATATTACAAAGATGGAGATATGACTGACGATAAAAACAGAGTAGTAGTTGAAGAAGTAAGTTTAACTAAGGAAGAATTTATGAAATTGGATCAATGCAGAGTGGTATGGACGAATAGCGAAGGTCAGTTGTTAGATGCTGATGGAAAACCAAGCACAACAGACATGGTGAAATTTACTCCATCTTCTGGAGAACTTAAAGGATATATGTCTGTACAAGAGGATGTGGATAAGTATATTGACCAGTTAAATAAATTGGCTAAGTCTATAGCTTATTCTGTAAATGCAGTACATGGACAAACAAATGATGCAACTAAAGATGATTGCCTTTTCTTTGTAAATAAAGATAATGCCACTGCAGCTGGAGAATCGGGAATTACTGCGGGAAATATAAGCATTAATAAGAATATAATAGATAACGTTATGCTTATAAAGACAGGAAAAGATAATGGCGGAGAAAGTGATGGAACAAGAGCGCTAGCTATTGCTCAGCTTATGGATAAACTTATGGAAGTCCAAAAGGTAACAGAGGATACAGATAGGGAAAGTTTTATAAACGTGCTATGTGATGGACTAGAGTTGAATAGCGAAGGAATACAAACTGTAAAAGGTAGAACCAGTGGAATGAAGGTAAATAATTATTTTAAAGATGTAACAGATGCGTTAGGTGTACAAACTCAGCAGGCTAAAAGAATGGTTAAAAACCAATTTGTACTTTTACAAAGCTTCGAGGAATCAAGAGCATCTGTATCAGGAGTATCATTAGATGAAGAAATGGCAAATTTAGTTCAATCTCAACATTCATACCAAGCAAACTCAAAGATAATAGCAACCGTTGATGAACTTTTGGATGTTGTAATCAACGGGTTAAAGCGCTAGTAAGAATCACTAATTGCTAAAATTTAAAATGTAATGATTGACAATCAAAACTATATAAGATAGGAGGAGTATAAAAGTGCGTATAACAAATAAAATGCTTTCAAATAATTTTTTATATGACATGCAAAATAATTTGCAAAATTTAAGTAAGCTTCAAGGTCAGCTTAGCTCAGGCAAGGAAATTAGGAGACCTTCAGATGATCCTTTTAAAGTTGCAAGAGCTATGCAAATGCATACAGACATAACTTCAAATAAGCAATATAACACAAACATAAAAGATACTACAAATTGGCTTGATCAAACAGACACAGCATTGAATCAATTAGGGAAGCAATTTCAAAGAATGAGGGAACTCATGGTTTCATCAGGTAATGCTGCTTATGGAAGCGATGAAAGGCAAAAGATAAAGGATGAAATGAACGGAATTGTAAGTAATATATCTCAAACATTGAATGCAAGTTTTGATGGGAAATACATATTTGGGGGAACTAGAGGAACATCAAAGCCTGTGGGAATAAAAGAAGAAAATAATAACAATATAATAACTTACAAGGCTGCAGATGGTTCGGATTTAACTTTTACTGATGCCGAGGATCCTGTTAAGAAAATTATGAGTGAAAGGCTGGTTACAGAAATATCCCAAGGGGTTACTGTAGAATATAATGTCACATCCATAGATGTTTTGGAATTCAAATATAAAAAGTCAAATGCGACAGGTGAAGTAAATATGGATGTAAAAGATATATTAGAAAACATAGTAAAGCATTTAGATGGTAATATTGCAAAGGCTGACGGAAGCGGATGGGAACAAAATACTTCAGAAGCTAGCGCTGCGCTAATGGGACAAGACTTAGATGATATGGATGCAGTAATAAATAATATTTTAAAGCTTCGTTCCCAAGTAGGAGCAAAAATGAATGCCATGGATAGCGCACAGGAAAAGAATTTAGATGAAAACTTAAATCTTACTGATATACTTGCTCAAACTGAGGATATTGATATAACTGAAAAAACTATGCAGTTTGCTACAGCACAAACAGTATATATAGCAGCTCTCCAAACCAGCGCAAAAGTACTACAACCAACACTTATGGACTACTTAAGATAGGAAGAGGGGTTTTTATGCAACTTATTACAAAGTATCATGGTGCAATTGAATATAATGAAGAAGATATAATTACATTTAAAAAGGGACTTCCTGGATTTGAAAATCTAAAGAAATTTATAGTAGTTCCATTTGAAGATAATGAAGTATTTAGTATTTTAATTTCATTAGAAGATATGGAAGTTGGAATACCTGTTATATCACCTTTTAATGTAGATGAAGCTTATGAATTCAAACTGTCAGATGAAAAGATAAATGAATTAAGTGTAAATTCTCCAGAAGAAATACTAGTTTTAAATACCGTTACTTTAAATAGTAATGTAAAAAATATCACAATTAACATGAAAGCTCCAATAATAATAAATATAAAAGAAAAAATTGGGGAACAAATAATACTAGATAACGAAAAATACAGAATAAAAAAGCCCCTTTTTGAGGAGGAAAGTTCATGTTAGTAGTAACAAGAAAAAAAGGAGAATCCATATTAATAGGAGATAATATCGAAATAACAATTGCAAAAATAGATGATGGATCTGTGAAAATTGCTATATCTGCTCCTAAAGAAGTAACCATACTAAGAAAAGAACTATATAATGAAGTTCAAAATGAAAACAAGGAAGCTGCAAAAATTGACATGTCAATACTTAAAAACCTTAAAGGAAAATAAAAGTAATATAAGGGGTGTCTAAAGCATGGATGTTAAAGTGTTAAGTCATGGAGGACAAAGGGATTTTGACATAAACTTAAAAAACTCAAATGAAGTTATTATAAATAATGATAGTGTTAATCATAAGGATATAAATAATAATTTAGAAAAAGAAATTAAGTTATCAGATGTGGAAAAGGCAGCAGAAAAGCTAAACAAGCTCTTTGAAGATAAAAATACTCATATAGAATATGAACTTTACGGAAAGTCTAAAAGTATGACTATAAAGATTGTTGATAATAGCACAAAAGAAGTAATAAAGGAACTCCCTCCAAAAAAACTTATCGATATGGTGGACAAGCTTTGTGAGTTAGCAGGATTAGTTATGGATGAAAAGGCTTAAATGGAATACAAACTTAATAAAGTGGATTTAGATGTTCGTCAAAGAATTGAGGATTCTGTTAGGGATGGAGTTGTCCATAGAAAAGATGAAATATCAATAAAAAAAGATGGAGGAAATCCAGAAGAAAAGAGTAAAAATGAGTTTTCAAAGAGTTTGAAAAAGGTAAAAGAACAGAATAAAAAAGACAAAGAAAATAAAAGAAATAAACAAGATGATAAAATTTTAATTGAAGCGGTAAAGATGAAAGTTGTTAATATAGAAGCTTCTATAGAAAATAAAGATAAAGAAATCATAACATCGGGAAGATTTTTAGATACTAAGAGATAACTATGTAGCTTTATAAATGGGAGGTCTATATATGTATGGAAATAATGCATATAATGCATATAAAACAAATAGCGTAAACTTTGCTTCAAAGGAACAGTTACTGCTTATGCTTGTAGATGGGGCAGTAAAGTTTGCCAAAATAGGAAGACAAGGGATTGAAGAAAGAAATATTACTAAGGCCCACAGCAATTTAGTTAAAACTCAGGATATATTTTATGAATTAATGGCTACATTAGATGTTAGCCAAGCTGGAGAATGGGGACAAAACTTAATGAATATTTATGACTTTATTGTTAGAAAGTTAACTGAAGCTAATATTAAGAAAGATGTAAAAATTGTTGATGAAATTATTCCTTTAATAGAAGATATTAGAGATACTTGGAATGAAACATATAAACTTTCTAAAGCGGTGAAGTAAATTTAAAATACGTATGGAAGGGAATGTTCAAAATGGGTGGGATTACCTCAGCAAGTAGTAGGTTAAGATTAACTGGAATGGCTACTGGAATAGATACGGACGCAACAATAAAACAGATGATGTCTGCATATTATACTAGAGTAAATAAAGTAAAACAGCAGCAGCAAGTATTACAATGGAAACAGGATTCATATAGAGATTATATAGGTCAAATAAACTCACTTAAAAGCAAATATTTTGATGTGTTGTCAAAGGATTATATACTGTCAAGTAATAATTTTTCAGCTTTTCAGGTAACTCCTTCAGATACATCCAATACTTCAATTATAGCTAAAGCTACAACTGGGGCTATAGAAGGGAATTATAAGATAGAAGTAACTTCAGCTGATATAGCAACAAAAGCTTCACTTAGTCCAACTAAAAGTGTAAATGTTAAGGAAGCTACAGCAGGAGTTTCGTTTCCAATAGTTATAAAAGCAGATTCAAATAGTACTGGTAATTACAATAATATTTTACAAGTTACTTATAAAAATGAAGCAGGAGATAGTGTAGTTGAAGATTTAACTATAACATCAGGAACTTACAGTAATTTAACCAATTTAGCTGCACAAATTAATAAAGATATGTCTAATGTTGATATTGGTGGGGAGAAGAAACTTAGCGATAATGTTAAAGCAGTTGTAAAAGATGGTTCTATTAAATTCCTTCAAAAGGTCACTATAGATGATACAAATAAAGAATTAACAATTGATATTAATGGAACAACACAAAATATCACAATAGAAGCAGGAAGCTATACCATGGAGGAGCTAGCTATAAAGATAACAGGTAAGCTGTCAGGTGGATACAAAGCAGCTGCTTCAAGTGATGGATTATCAATTTCTTTGTCTAAAGATGGATCTCCTATTAGTGGTACTGCATATTTTAAAGATGATGATGAAGACATTACTAATAACAAAGAAATTTTAGTTGAGAATGTATCGCTACAAAGGCCTGTTGGGGCAGCAAATGCAGAGACTTTTTCTACTCCAGCAATAGATGGTAATTCATTATCTTTTGATAAGAGAATAATCGCAGGAATTAATGATACTTTAACCTTTAACGTTTTCGATGGAACTGGAGATACAACAACTCCTATAAGTGTTACATTAACAGCTGGTGCATATAATACATCTTCGCTTATTACAGCAATTAATGATGAACTAGGAGTAGGAAGTACAATAAAACTTTCCGAATCAGCTGACGGTAAGATATTATTTAATTCTACCACTAGTAACCAAATAAATGTAACTGGCAATGCGGCTACAACATTAGGAATATCAAGTGGATTTAAAATAGATCAAAGCGCTAGTGAGAAGATGGCTAATATTATAAGTAATACTGGAAAAGACAATGTTTCGTTTACCATAAATGGGAAGTCTTATAATTATGATTTTACCAAGACAAGTAATGAAGCAACTAATGGAGCAAAAGATAAAACCGTATCCGATATATTAAATGATATTTCAAAAGGTTCAAATGTAGATATATCTTACAGCCAATTGGATAGAAAGTTTTATATGACTTCAAAGGATACTGGGGCAAGCCAGGATATTAAAATAACAGATGATCCTAATAATAAATTTATAGAAAACTTATTTGGTACTACAACAGCTACCAAAGGTACTGACGTTGTTGTAAAGATAACGCAGCCAAATGGTTCAAGCAATACTCTTATACAAAGTTCTAATAACTTTACAGTCGATGGAATCAGCTATACATTAAATAGTAAACCTACTTCTCCGGTAACTTATGGAGTTAAAGGTGATACTGAAGGTACCTTTAATAAGATTAAAGGATTCATAGATAGTTATAACGAGCTTATAGGAAAAATTTCAAGTGTAGTAGAAGAGAAAAAACAGTACACCTATTTGCCACTTACCGATGAAGAAAAGGAATCTATGAGTGAAGATCAAATAGAAAAGTGGGAAACAAAAGCCAAACAAGGCATACTTTCAGGAGATAGTACCTTGGAAAATATGCTGCTTCAAATGAGAAGAGCATTTACCGATAAAATTGAGGGGTCTGGTACTAGTTTCTTTGAAATAGGGTTGAATACCTCAGCTGATGTATCTCAAAGAGGGAAAATAGTCATAGATGAAGAAAAGCTAACAGAAGCTTTGAAAAATGATCCTGATAAGGTAATGAATTTATTTATTCAAAAATCTACAACTCAGAGTTATTATTCAAGAACAATGAAAAGTGATGATAGAAAGATAAGATATAATGAAGAAGGAATTTTTAATAGAATAAGTGATATTTTTGAAGATAATATATCAACTTATAGAGATAGTAATGGTAAAAAGGGAATATTGCTTGAAATAGCAGGGATTAAAGGAGATTTTACAGAATTTAAGAATACCATTACTGATCAAATTGAAGATAAAAAGACAAGAATAAATGAAATGCTTGAAAGAATATCCGATAAGGAAGAGAGATATTATAAGCAGTTTGCACAATTGGAAGCTGCAATGAATAATATGAATTCCCAAAGCAGTTGGCTAGCTAGTCAGCTTGGAATGAGTCAAGGATAAACAAGTAAACTTGATATGGAGAGTTTATTATGAATTTAAGTGAAGAGTTAATCAAATATAAGAATTTAACTTTAGAATTAATTACTAGTGTAGAAAAGGAAGAGTACGACAACTTAGATAACTTATTAACTAATAGGCAAAATGTAATAGCACAAATAAATGAGTTAACATATTCTAAAGATGAGTTTTTATACTTATGTAAGGATTTAGATATATTAGTATTAAATCAAAAGTTAATAAAGATATCAAATCAAAAAAAGTCTGAGATTCGTAAACATATAGATGAACTAAGAGTCTCTAAAAATGCAAATAAAGGTTACAACAAAAAATTTGCAGTGGATTCAGTATTTTTTAATAAAAAAACTTAAAAATTTTTATAAAAGCTATTAAGCATTAAAAAAGCTTAACGATATATTAAATATAACAAATAAAAAAGTGGAAAAGGATTTCCGCAAATAAAAATTCAGGGAGGAATTTTATTATGATTATCAATCACAATTTAAATGCAATGAATGCTCACAGAAACATGGCTACAAACAATGTTAATTCAGGAAAGTCTATGGAAAAATTATCTTCAGGCTTAAGAATAAACAGAGCTGGAGATGACGCAGCAGGTCTTGCAATTTCTGAAAAAATGAGAGGACAAATCAGAGGTTTAGACCAAGCTTCAAGAAACTCTCAAGATGGTATATCAATGATACAAACAGCAGAAGGTGCTTTAAATGAAACTCACAGCATTCTTCAGAGAATGAGAGAATTAGCAGTTCAATCAGCTAATGACACAAATGTATCTACTGATAGAGAAGCTATTCAAGGAGAATTAAACCAATTAACTTCAGAAATAACAAGAATAGGAAATACAACTGAATTCAATACTCAAAAGGTATTAAATGGTGGCTCAGCTTCAACAATAAATCAAACTTTCACAGCAACATTACAAATAGGTGCTAATGAAAGCCAAACATTTAAAATTGAAATTAAAGATATGAGAGCTAATGCTCTTGGGTTAACAAATGCAGCCTCAGGTACAAATCCAGGTGATACAAATACAGCAGAATTAACAGATACTTCACTTGATGGAACAGCTGAATTTGCATTAAATGTTGGAAGCACTGCAGCAGCAGGAACAGCAATAACAACAATAAATACTGCAATTAATACAGTTTCCACAGAAAGAGCTAAGCTTGGAGCATACCAAAACAGATTAGAACATACAATTGCTAACTTAAATACAGCTTCAGAAAACTTAAGTGCATCTGAATCAAGAATTAGAGATGTTGATATGGCTAAAGAAATGATGTCATTCTCAAAGAATAACATTCTTAGCCAAGCTGCACAAGCAATGCTTGCTCAAGCTAATCAACAACCTCAAGGAGTTCTTCAATTATTAAGATAAGTAGAGAACTAATTTTAGTAATAACTAAAATTCAGTGAATCGCTTACTCCGCTGACGTAAGGAGGCGGAGTTTCCTATAAAAGATCAGAAAGAAATTTCTGGTTTTTTGTTTTTTTAAAGAAAAATATTATAGAGACGATATTAATAATACAAAAGAAATTAATTTGAGAGTTGGTGCAAGTATGAAGCTAAGTGCATGTATCATTGTAAAGAATGAAGAACAACATATAGAAAGGTGTTTAGAAAGCATATATCCTTTAGTTAAAAAAGGTATCGCAGAAATAATTTTAGTAGATACTGGTTCAAAAGATAAGACTATAGAAATAGCTAAAAGATACACTGATAAGATTTATTTTTATGAGTGGATGGACAACTTTGCAGAAGCTAGAAATTTTAGCATTTCTAAAGCTAAAGGAGAGTATCTTTTAATAATAGATGCGGATGAGGAAATAGAAAAAGAAGCATTAAATAAAATAATAGATTTATTTAATGCTAATAACTATAAAAAATTTAATGCTTTTACTTTTAAAGAAAAGAATTTTACAGATAAGGACTTAAAAAACTTTGGCATATTTACTAGGGCATTTATCTTTAAAAATTCTAAGGATTTTTTCTATACAGGAAGTATACATGAACAACCGAGTATTTTAAGGCCATCCCAAAATTTAGATGCAAATATACTACATTATGGATATATAACTAATGAAGAAACAAAAGAAAAAAAATTTATTAGAAATTCAAAGATGTTAAAAGAAGCATTAATTAAAGATCCTAATAATCTTTATTATAGGTATCAATTAGCAGTAACCTATGAAGTAAATTATAATTTAACAGAAGCTGTAGAACAAATAGATATTATTATAAATACAATAAAAAATAAAAAACATAACCAATTATACCTACTTTATTATAGTGCTGCTGCTAGAATTTATAATTCATATAAACTTTATAGTAGGGTAATAGATATTTGTAATATAGGATTAGAAAAACAATATGATTTTATTGATTTGATATATAGTGAACTTGGAGCATTTTATGCCATGGAAAACTATCAAGAAGCATTGAATTATTCAGAAAAATATTTAAATTTACTAAAAAGTTTTAAAGAACATGATATTTTCCATGATACAAGATTTTTATTTCACTCATTAAACTGTAAGGATGAAATAGAAAAAGTAAAACTCATATGTTTGTATAAAACAAAGAAAATAGAATTAAAAGAGCTTATAAAGAAATGCAAATTTGAAAATATTAGCGAATTGTCATCAAGGTACATAATTGAAGATTTAGTTCGTTTTATATGGAATTATAATATTGACAATAATATGCATATAGATGATTTAAAGTGTTTAAAAGATACTATTGATTTTGTATTTCAAAGAACATTAAACTCTAAACAATTAGTACCATTATCTAAAGAACAAAATTTATACATAATAGATAAATACTTTAAACTAGGCAAAACATTTCTTGAGATAGGGCAAATTTTAAATGAAGAAGAAAAGGTGTTTTTTAAAGAGATAGATAAGTGTTTCAAGAATGTTCAGAACAGTGATTTATTAAATGCTATAAAGAGTTTAAAATATGCAGTTGAAAAAAATCCTAATATGGCAAGACCTATGGAGATTTATATAGAAGAATTGTTAAGAAAATATAAGACTCTAAAAGAAGAAAATGAAATGGGTAGGCTTGTTAAAGAATTAAAAGATAAAATTGAATGGCTTATACAAAAAGGATATATAGAAGAAGCTGAGGGTTTAATTAAAGAATGCGAAAAGTATAATATAGATGAACAGTTATATTCGATGAAAGCTATAATATTAATTATGAAGAATAAAATTGAGGAAGCAGAAGAGTTGCTGATTACAGCTGTAAAGAAATACTCGGAGTGTTCAGACTTAATATATAATTTAGCTTATGTATATGAAATAAGTAAAAATGAAGTTTTAGCGTTAGAATATTATAAAAAAGCTTTAAAATTAAATAAAAATAAAGAAATTAAAGATCAATTAATAATTAAAATAAATAGTATAGAAAAAACTAATCTGAATTTAAATTATATAGAAAAATTAGCTGAAAACTATTTGTTTAAAAAGAAAGACTTAGAAAGAGCACTAATAATGTATAAAAAAATAGTAGAATTAAATCCGGATTACCCCTATGGAAATTATTATATAGCTGAATGCTATTTAAATATGGAAAATATAAATAAATCTAAGGAATATTTTCAAAAATCTATGGATTTAAAGCAATATAATGTTTCAGGTTTTAATAATTATGCTCATTTATTAAGTAAAACTGGAGAAAACGAAAAGGCTATTTATTATTTTGAAAAAGCCATTCAAAGAGCGGATAGGAAAGTAGAGATGTTTAGCAATTTGCTATTAACACTAAATTATGATTTGTTTTTAAGTAATGAAAAGATGTTTTTAAAACATTTAGAATTTGCAAAACTTATAGGGGAAAAAGAAGAGAAATTTAAATCGGTAAAAAAAAGTTTAGATATAAATAAAAAATTAAAAATAGGATACGTTTCTTCAGATTTTAGACAACATTCAGTGATGTATTTTATTTCATCTTCAATAGTTGCACACAATAAAAATAATTTTGAAGTATTCTGTTATTCTGATGTGTTGAAAGAAGATAGAATTACAGAGAGTTTAAAGATATTCTCAGATAATTGGAGAAATATAAGTAGTTTAGCAGATGAAGAAGTTGAAGAAGGTATAAAAAAAGATGATATAGATGTACTTGTAGATTTAAATGGGCACTCTGGTAAAAATAGGATGAGCGTTTTTGCTAAAAGAGCAGCACCAATACAAATAACATGGATAGGTTATCCTAATACCACAGGTCTGAAAAACATGGATTACAGAATAACAGATAGTCTCGCAGATCCAGAAGGAGTTACAGATAAGTATTACAGTGAAAAGCTTATACGAATGCCAGAATCCTTTCTTTGTTATGCATCAGGAGATTATCCTGATGTAGCAGAACAAATTCCTTATTACAGAAATAAAAAAATAACCTTTGGTTGTTTTAATAATATGGCTAAAATTACAGAGAAAACCATAAAAATTTGGTGCGATATTTTAAAAAATGTGAAAAATTCAGTATTAGTTTTAAAGAATACAGCATTCTTGGACGAAGACATAATAAATAGCTCTAAAGAAAAGTTTTTAAAGCACGGTATAAAAGAAGAACAATTAATTTTTTTAAAAAGAGATAATAATGTTAAAGAACATCTTAGTAGATACAATGATATAGATATAGCATTAGATACGTATCCGTATAATGGAACTACGACTACTTGTGAAGCTATGTATATGGGGGTTCCTGTTATAAGTTTAGCAGGAGAAAGGCATGCTTCAAGAGTAGGTGTAAGTTTGCTTACCAATGTGGGACTTGCAGATTTTATAGCATATAGTGAGGAAGAGTATATAGAGAAGGCAGTTTGTTTAGCTTATGATATAAAAAGATTAGAAAAAATTAAGCTAAAATTAAGGCATAATATTAAAAAGTCTCCTTTAATGCAGGCAGATAAATTTACGAAAGAACTTGAAAGAATTTATAGAAATTTATGGATTAGACATTGTGAGCGTGAAGATGTAGCTAAACAAAAAACAAATTTAGAATTTGGAGAATAATATGAAAAATCTAAGTATAGTTATAAAAGAAGATTCGAAAGATAATATATATAATTACATCAAAATTTTAAACACGCTTTTGGAAGATGGGGAAAGCCAACTAGTTATAATAAACAATTTAGAAGAAAAGCTTGATATAGAGTATGATCATATAATATATGAATTTAAAGAAGATTATAAAAAATTTCGGGAGTTTTGCTATGCATCATGCTTTAATAAGAACATATTAATTATAGAAAGCGGTATGGTCTTAAATGAGGAGTTAGTTAAACATATAAAAGAACTACTAGTAAAGTATAAAGATGTAAATATAAAATTGAATATAAAAAGATATTATTTAAAAGATAACTATTATAAAAAAGAAAGTAATATTATTTATAACTTGCAAACTTTAGACGAGAAAAAGTTAGAAGTTGAAATTGATGATTTTTGTTATTTTAATAACTTGGAAGTTAATTTAAATCATAATGTAACTAAATTTATAAAAGATAACAAATTTCAAGAACTTTATTTATGGTATAAAAATTATATTATAAAAGATGAAAATATTAAGCTTAAATTTTATAATTGTTTAGAAAAGTCTAAGATAGAATTAGAGAATATTTTTAATCAAACTATAGAAAATTACTTTATTTCTGAAAAGCTAGATTGCAAATATTGTGAATATTTGTGTTTGAGAAGGAAAATTATAAACAATGAATTATCAAAAGATTATCTAAAAAATGTATTAGAAGGAAATGAGTTTAACGAAGAGGATATTTATTTTACTAACATCATACTTGAGTTATTTAAAAGAAAAGAATTAATATGTGAGATATTTACAATTATAAATAAAGATACTATAGATGCTTATATGAAAAATATATTTGATGAATATAATAACTTTTATTTAATCATATATGATTTTTTAACTTCAACAGATACAAAACAGAAATTAAATACTATTGAAAATCAAACTATAGAAATATATATGAACTTAATTGAAATATACTCAAAAAATATGAGTTATCGTTCAGAAAAAAAGCATGAAAAAGATAAGATAATACGATTATTTGAAGACTATCTACAATATGGCTTATGGTTATTAAATAATAATAGTGATATAAAGAAAGATAAAAGAGATTTTTTAATACAAATAAAACAAGCATTAAATCTTATAAATTTAAGAAAAGTTGAAGATGCTGTTACTATTTTAAAAGAAGTAGCCGAAATTTACGAGATAATGACGATGCCAACAAGGTATTATATACAAAAGATTATAAGAGTTAATAATATTTATAAATATAAATTAAGTATATGCATAATGGCTAAAAACGAAGAGAAGTTCTTAGGTAAATGTTTGAAAAGTATAAAGCCATTAATAGATTCTGGAATTGCTGAATTGATTTTTGTGGACACGGGATCTACAGATAAAACTTTTGATATTGCATCAAAATATACAAATAAAATATATATCAAAGCATGGCAAGGTAATTTTTCTAAGATGAGAAACTATTGTATATCATTAGCGCAAGGAGAATATTTATTTATTCCTGATGCAGATGAAGAGTTAGAACAAGATGGATCAGGAAAATTAATTGAGCTATTTTCAACTGAAGAATATAAGGAATATTCAACATATACTTTTAAAGAAAAGAATTATGAAGATACTCAACTTAAAAAGTACTCAATGATTGTAAGAAACTTTATATTTAAAAATGAAGACACATTTTATTATTCAGGAAGTGTTCATAACCAACCTAATTTCAAAAAACCTATAATGAATTTGGATTTAACTATACTTCATTACGGTTATATAATGAATAGCAGAGAAGTTAAAGAAAAAAAATTTAATAGAACAGGTTATATTTTAAAAAAGGAATTAGAAAAAGAACCACAAAATCTTTATTATAGATACCAACTAACAAAGAGTTATTCTATATATGGAAAACATAAAGAAAGTCTAAATCAAGCAAAGCTATTTATGAAAATATTACAAAAGGTTCCTTTAGATTATAAGTATATAGTTTATTATAATGCAGCAGCGATAGTATACTTTTGCAATACTTTATATGATGAAACAATTAAAATATGTGATGATATTTTAAGTATAAGTCCTGAGTTTATTGATGCGATATATTTTAAAGCTCAATCATTATTCTTAAAAAAGAATTATGAAGAAGCCATAGATTATTATAAATATTATTTAAAGATACTAAAAAATATATATAAGAATCCTATAATAAATGATACAAGATTAGAATTCTACAGTGTTGATTCGAAAAAAATAGCAGAAACAGATATTATGATTTCTTATTTAAGTCTTTGTAAGTATTCAGAGTTTATAGAGTATACATTGACTGAAAACAAGGATGGGATAGTTAGGCATCAATTTGGAATGATTAATAGCTATATACAGCTTAAAAGTTTCAGAGAATTAGCTATATTTTATAAAGAATATATATACTTTGCAACAGAGAATGATAAGCTGAACTTTATTTATTATATCAGAAATGAAATAATAAACTTAAATGAGCAAGAATTAAAAATACTTTTTAATGAATTTAATAAGTTAAATATAAAAGATGAATATACTTATTTGATAAAATCATCCATAGAGAAAAGAGAGAAAAATTCATTAAGAGATACAATTAAATTTATGTCTAATCAGGATGTAGAAAACTTAAGTGCAGTAACGTTAGAAAAAGCAATAATAAATATTATTACTTTTTTAATTAATAATGAAGATGTAGATTTAAATTTGGATGAAATAACGAAGCTTAGAAAGATTACTAAATATATTTTAGTACAAGCTCTTAATAAGAAGACTATAAGTGGATTGAATAAAGAACATATATTAAAGATTATACTTAAACATATGAATTATAGCTTTTTAGTATATGAAAATATGAAAGAAAATTTAAGTAATGAAGAAACGTTGTTCCTAGAAAAGATATCTTTAGCTCTTCAGTATATTGAAAATAAAGACATAGTATCTGCAGTGAAAGCAATTAAAGATGCTGTACTTGAAGATGAAGAAATGGCTAATGCTATGGTAGTATATATAGAACATTTAATAGGTAAAAATGAAAAAAATATTGAGTTGGAAAACTATGCATTAGTGATAAAAGATAAAATTAAAAGATTAATAGAGCAAGGAATTTATGAAGCGGCGAAAAAATTAATAGAAGAATATGAAAGTATAATTAAAAATGACTTAGAGATATTATCCATGAAGGTTATTATTTATATCGTAGAAAATAAACTTAATGAAGCAGAGACGTTGATAAAAGAAGGATTAGAGCTAGATGGTAATAACTTTGATTTGCTATATAATTTAGGATATATTTATGAAATAGAAAAAAGATATCATGAAGCGATAGAATTCTATAGTATGGCAAAGGAAAATGCTAGTGAAAAAGAAATATATGTTGAGATAGATAAGCTAATTGATAACATAACAACTGTTGTAGAAGGGGATTCCAGTCTTAGAGGAAAAATATAAACTTATCAATACTCTTTAAATTGATGGACTATTTGAAAATGATTTCTTAAATTATCTTGAGATAGTTCATTTTTTCTGTTGCATTAGATAATAAGAGTCTTGCATTAAAGATTATGGTTTCCTGCACGATAAATAAATAATTAAGCCATATGAGGTGATTATCAAAATGAAAGAAATGGACAATCTAAAGGTTACTCTGAAAAATAATATAACTATGCTTATAGACAACGGAAAGTTAGAGGAAGCAGTATTATTAATACAGCAGTATAAAGAGATAGTTAGTGATGATGTTGAAGTATATTCCATGGAAGCTATTATATACATGATGAAAGGGAATTTTGATAAGTCAGAAAATATATTACTTGATGGTCTTATTATTGATGAAGAAAACTTTGATTTAAATTATAATTTGGCTTATGTATATAATGAAAAAGAAGATTATAATTTAGCATATAAATATTATAAAAAGGCATCAGAAAGATGTAATAACCAATTTGTAAAAGAAGAAATTAGTATTGTTTTAGATAATATAAGAATTAAGAAGCCAAGTTTATTAAAAGAGAAAAAGAAAATAGTTTTCTTTGATAAAGGTGATGATAAATTCATTTGGGATATAGTAAATGAATTATGTAAAGAGTATGAAGTTAAAAAAGTAACCATAACCAATTTGAGCCAAATTGATGAGTGGATGGAATGGGCTGATATTTGTTGGTTCGAATGGTGCGATGAACTGGTAGCCTATGGAAGTAAACATAAGTTAGCTAAAGAGAAGAAAATTATATGTAGGTTGCATAGATATGAAGCTTTGACATCTTATCCTCAAAATGTAGAATGGGAAAACGTAGACAAGTTAGTTATAGTAACTGACCATTTGAAAAATTTTTTGCTAGCTCAATTGCCGGATATTGATAAAAGAGTTGAGATTATAACAATAAGAAATGGTGTTAATTTAGATAAATATGAATTAAAAGAAAGAAATAGTGGATTTAACATTGCTTATATTGGATATATACATCAAAGGAAAAATCCTTTTCTATTAATACAAATAATTGAGAAGCTTGTAAAAATTGATAAAAGATATAAGCTTTATGTAGCAGGGCAATTTCAAGATTCGCTTATTGAACTTTATTGGAATTACCAAGTTGAAAAGATGGGATTACAAAATAATGTTATCTTTCAAGGTTGGCAAAATAATATAAACAAATGGTTAGAAGATAAAAACTATATAGTATCTACAAGTATTCACGAGAGTTTCGGATATGGTATTGCAGAAGCTATGGCAAGGGGCATAAAACCAGTAATTCATGATTTCGTTTTTTCAGAAGAAATATGGGATGAAAAGTACCTTTTCAACACTATTGACGAAGCAGTAAATATGATACTAGATAAGAAGTATGATTCTAAAGAGTATAGAAAATTTATTGAAGAAAAATATTCATTAAATAAACAAATTGAAATGATAAAAGGAACTATTGAAGAAATTAATAAAAAAGAAAATAATAATATAATCATTTTAGAGTATATATATGATAGATTGAATAAGTTTATTGGGTATAGTCAATATAATTTCGATAACTATGATTTTGAGTCATCAAAAATAATAATTGGCAAAAAAGAAAATATAAACGATGACTATGAATTAATTGAATTTATTATAATGAATAGTAGTAATAAAAAGCTCGTTATTAGCAATATTTGGAGTGATAGAAAAAATAATCAGATTATCATACCAGACCAAATGAAGAGAAGTAAGAACATAAAATTCATTGTGAAATTTATCCATGAAGCTATGCAGTGTCAGGTGGATTTTATTAATGGTATTGCAGGATTTGTATTTAATAAAGATATGATTGAAGATATAAAAATAAATGCAGATGTTTACAATTGGGAAAGGGCAATTCCAGCATCACAATTTATGACTATGCTAGGATATTTAAAAATTGCTGAAAGGTATATATTTGCAGGTGATTTTATTAATAACAGTGATACAGTACTGGAAGCGCCATGCGAGTTTGGATATGGAGCAGCATATTTTTCAAGTTTATGTTCTCATGTAGAGGCATTAGATATTGCAGATGATAATATTAATTTTGCTAAAGAAACATACTCAATGAATAACATTTCTTGGGTAAAAGGAGATGTAACTAATCTGGAATATAAAGATGATGAATTTGATGTTTATGTCTCATATGAAGTTTTTGAGCATTTATCTTTAGATATGGTTGAAAAATATTTGCACGAAGCATATAGGGTTATAAAAAGAGGAGGAAAATTTATCATATCTACTCCAAATAGAGAAATGAGAAAACATATTAATAATCCATTTCATATTAAGGAATATAGTTTTGTTGAGTTTAGTAGATTGATAGAAAAATATTTTAATAGAATAGAATATTATTCAGTAAGCAATTATAAAGTTGAAAAGGGAATGAAGGATACTGCTGTTAATATGATAGCGGTTTGTATGAAATAATGATATTACTTTAATATATAAATAACATTTGTATATTAAGTTACCGAGACAATAAACTAAATATTGGAGGTTAAGACATGAATGTAGAGGATCAAGCAGAAGAATTCTCAAAACAACAGTTTGAAACTCTTCAAACTGCAAATGAATATATAGTAAAACTTGAGGCTGGAATAGTTGAAGGTATAGGAGTGTTTAGAAGTAATGAAGAAGGAAAAGCTGTAGAAATAATTCCTTACATACTGGACGGGGTAGAATGGCTAAGTGATGCTATGAAACTTACAGTTGGTATTCATAAGCAAGAAGTTAATTATGATGAAGTTAGAGAAAAATTGGTAGAGATAATTGATGCATTTAATAATGAAGATTATATTTTAGTTGGAGATTTATTAGAATATGAAATATTACCTGTAATAGGTCAGTGGAAGAGTATAATAAGGAATTCTATAATAAATTAGTGAGAAAGGTCTTATATGTTATGGTCATATAAGACCTTTCTTTCTATATAATCTAGACAAAAAAATTTAAAGATTATGTTTTTCTACACGATAAATAATTAAAAGTAGACAAAAATCAGCACAATTTCTGGAGGAAATAACCAATGAGTTATTTTACTAACAAAAGTATATTAATAATAGGTGGAACAGGAACCATAGGAAATGGTCTAGTAAAAGAACTAATAAAACATAGTCCTAAAGTAATTAGAATATTTAGCCGTGACGAATATAAGCAGTTTTTGATGGAGCAAGAATATAAAAACTCTGCAATGTTTAGGTTTTTAATTGGAGATGTCAGAGATTACGATAGAGTAGAAAGAGCTATGAGTGGAATAGATATAGTATTTAATTTAGCTGCTATGAAACATGTACCAGCTTGTGAATATAATCCAACAGAAGCAATAAAGACAAACATATCAGGAATGGAAAATGTAATTAAAGCAGCAGAATATCATAACGTTGAATGCGTGCTATTTACAAGTTCAGATAAGGCTATAAATCCTACTAATTCTTATGGAGCTACCAAGCTTCTTGCAGAAAAGCTTGTTCAAGCTGCAAACTATAGTAAAGGTAATAAAAGGACAAAATTTGTTGCAGTAAGATTTGGAAATGTTATGGGATCTAGGGGATCAGTAATACCATTATTCAAAAAACAGATAGCTGAGAATAAAATGATTACCGTAACCGATTTTAATATGACTAGATTTATGATGGCTTTAGATGAAGCAGTAAATCTCATTATGTATTCAGCAGAGAACTCAGTAGGAGGAGAACTTTTTATTTTAAAGATGCCAGTAATTAAATTAAAAGATTTAGCTGAAGTTATAATAGAAAGTACTTGTAGCAAACTAAATTTACAATCACAAAAAATAAAAATTCAGTACATAGGGTTAAGGGCTGGTGAGAGAATGTATGAGGAACTGATGACAGAAGAAGAATCACTTAATGCCTATGATTTAGGAAAGATGTATGCGGTGCTTCCAACAGCTTTTTATATAGGAGTCCATGACTATTATAAGAATAAGAAAAAGGCGAAACAAGGAAGCTATAATTCTATGCATATTAAACCTATATTAAAAGAAGAAATTAGGTTGTAAATGTAAATGGTATATTAATTATGATAATTAGTTTAAATTAAAGGACGTGAAGGTCTTATGAATACAGTTAGTTTAATATTAGCAGGTGGTTCAGGGACAAGGCTTTGGCCTGTAAGTCGAAAAAATACACCTAAACAGTTATTGTCTTTAATAGGAAATAGAACACTATTGCAGGAAACTTGCAAGAGATTATGGCCTATAGTGCCGCCGGACAAACAATGGATAATAACAAATAAGGAATTATATAATCCAGTAACAAGTCAAATAAAGATATTAAAAGAGGAATTTCACAAACATATTAAAGATGAGGAATATATATCAATTCTTCAAGAGCCAACAGGTAAAAATACTGCGCCGGCAATTTTTTGGGCAGCTGCAAGATGCAAGGAGCTTTATGGTGAAGATACAATTTTATTAGTATTGCCTTCGGATCATTTAATTATGGGAGAATATGATTTTATTAATACAATAAATATAGGTATAGAAAAGGCAAAGGAAGGCTATCTTGTAACCTTTGGAATTAAGCCAACGCACCCTGAAACAGGTTATGGATATATAAAAGTGGATAAGGAAAAGATTAAATCAAATAAACCTTATTCTATTAATAAATTCGTTGAAAAGCCTGATTATAATACAGCAAAACAATATATTAAAGAAGGTAATTATTTATGGAATAGTGGAATGTTTGCTTTTCATGTAGGAACGCTATTTAAAGAAGGGGAAAGATTGTGTAAAGATGTTTCAAAAATATATAATAAGTATAATTCTCTTGTTATGGAGGAAGTTGCTTGTGCCTACGATGAAGTAGAAGAAGATTCTATTGATTACGCTATCATGGAAAGTACAAATAAAGCATGGGTTGTTCCTGCATCCTTTGGGTGGAATGATATAGGAACATGGAAGAGTTTATTCGAAGTAAGTCAAAAGGATAAAGAAGATAATTTAATTTCAGGTGATCACATTGTAATAGATACAAAAAACAGTCTTATCTATGGAAAAGATAGATTAATAGCTGCTATAGGACTAGAGAATATGGCAATTATTGATACGGATGATGCACTTATGGTATGCCCACTTAGTGAAACTCAAAGGGTTAAGGAAGTTGTTAATAAATTAAAGTTAAAAAATAGTAAAGAATATATAGAGCATAAAACAGTTGAAAGACCTTGGGGAAGCTATAAGATTATAGAAGAAAAATCAGGATATAAAATAAAAAAAATAATAGTAAAACCTAACCAAAAACTTAGTTTACAATTACATTATCATAGAAGTGAACATTGGATTGTTGTAAGTGGTACAGCAAAAATTAAAAATGGAGACAATGAAGAGTTTCTTTATGAAAACCAGTCTACGTATATACCAAAAGGAACCTTACATAGACTTGAAAATCCAGGCTTAATTCCTTTAGAAATTATTGAAGTTCAGTGTGGAGCTTATTTAGAAGAAGATGATATTGTTAGATTTGATGATGAGTATGGAAGAAATATATAGTAAATAGGAGATGAATTTATTGAAAAAAGCACTAATTACAGGGATAACTGGACAAGATGGTTCTTATCTTGCAGAATTTTTACTTTCTAAAGGGTATGAAGTTCATGGCATGATAAGAAGAGCAAGTACTTTTAATACCAAAAGAATAGATCATTTGTTTGAAAATCCCAACATAGGAAATAAAACTTTATTTCTACATCATGGAGATTTAACAGATTCAAGTAACATAAATAGAATGATAGAAAAAATCAAACCAGATGAAATATATAACCTTGGAGCACAAAGCCACGTTCAAGTATCTTTTGAAGTTCCAGAGTATACAGTAGAAACAGATGGAATAGGGACTTTAAGAATTCTAGATGCTATAAAAGAAAGTGGAATAAAAACTAAATATTATCAAGCTTCAACGTCAGAACTTTTTGGAGGGTTACCTGGAACAGCTCCTCAAAATGAAGACACGCCTTTCTATCCAAGAAGTCCTTATGCAGCTGCAAAACTTTATGCTTATTGGATAACTGTCAATTATAGAGAAGCCTATAATATATTTGCTTGCAACGGAATACTCTTTAATCATGAATCCCCAAGAAGAGGAGAAACCTTTGTTACAAGAAAAATAACAAGAGCAGTAGCGAGTATTATAGGGGGAACTCAAGATAAAGTTTCTTTAGGAAACTTAGATGCAAAGCGTGACTGGGGTTTTGCTGGGGACTATGTAGAAGGTATGTGGATGATGCTTCAAAATGATAAACCAAAAGATTATGTATTAGCTACAGGGGAAACTCATACAGTAAGAGAATTTGCTGATTTATCATTTAAAGAAGTAGGAATAGAATTAGAATGGATTGGAAAAGGTATAGATGAAAAAGCCATAGATAAAAGAACAGGAAAAGTACTTGTAGATGTAAATCCAAGATATTTTAGACCAACAGAAGTTGATCTTCTTTTAGGAGATCCATCTAAAGTGGAAAAAGAAATTGGATGGAAAAGAAGGGTGAGTTTTCAAAAATTAGTTAAAATGATGGTAGAATCAGATGTTAAAGATATATGCGGATTTACATCACAGCAATATAAAGAAGTAGCAGCAACAAGCAAGAAATAATAAATGGTTAAACTGTTTAGAAAATGACTATTATTAAGTATAACAGTTTGTAATTAATATTGTTAGGTTTTGTATAAAAATTGGAGATGGAAATATGAAAGAGAGAAGTAAAATTTATGTAGCAGGACACAGAGGACTTGTTGGATCGGCTATAGTTAGAAATTTAAAATCTAAAGGATATAAAAATATAATAGGAAAAACTCATAGTGAGTTAGATTTAACAAATCAAACAAATGTGAGAGAATTTTTCTTGAAGGAAAAACCAGAATATGTTTTTTTAGCAGCAGCTAAAGTTGGAGGTATAAATGCAAATAATACTTATCCAGCAGATTTTATATATGGAAATCTAATGATAGAATGTAATGTAATTAAGGCAGCCTATGATTTTGGAGTAAAGAAACTTATGTTTTTAGGAAGCTCATGCATATATCCTAAAAATTGTCCTCAACCTATAAGGGAAGAATATTTACTTTCAGATTATTTAGAACCTACAAATGAAGCTTATGCTCTTGCAAAAATAGCTGGACTTAAGATGTGCCAGTATTATAATAAACAATATGGTACTAAATTTATCTCTGTTATGCCAACAAATTTATATGGTCCTAATGATGATTATGATTTAGAAAATTCTCATGTGCTACCAGCACTACTTAGAAAATTTCATGAAGCTAAAATAAATAATGAACCTTATGTAGAAGTATGGGGTACAGGAAAACCACTTAGGGAATTTTTACATGTATATGATATGGCAGATGCTTGTGTATTTTTAATGGAGAATTATGAAGGAAATGACTTTTTTAATGTAGGAACGGGAAAAGAAGTTACTATAAAAGAGTTAGCGGAAATGATAAAAGAAGTGGTTGAGTATGAAGGAGAGCTGAGATTTAATATTGATAAACCAGATGGAACTTTAAGAAAATTATTAGATGTAAGCAAACTTGAAAAATTAGGTTGGAAATATAAAATAGAACTTGAAAATGGCATTGAAAATACATATGAAAAATATGTTTTGGATATATAAAGTGTTGTTAAGATTGATAATATAAAAGTAAGCGTTAAATAGTCCCCAGCCAAATAATAGCTGGGGACTATTTAACGTTTACATATCGTATAAGGCTTTTATATAATTTAGGTAAAAAAATATTTTAAAGATTAGTTTTTTTTATACGATAAATAATTAAAAGCAGACAAAATTCAGTACAATTCTTGGATAAAATAGACAATAAGGTACAAAGTACTATAATGAGCAGACATAAAAAGCGATTATAAGTCCATATATAACTTATATGGATTTTATAAGAGATATATTTATATAGTAACATATTGAAATGGGTGATGTTATGAATAAAATAACCAAACAAACAATTGAACTAATAAATGATGTTCAGTTAAATGAAGAATGTAATATAGAAATAAGTAAAGATAACAAATATGTTATGAGAATAAAAAAAGATGATAAATTAAAGTATATAGGAAGCAAATATTCAGTAGAAAGAGATATAGAAAGTTTTTATAAAAACATAGGTGAAATTAATTCTCAAACAATATTTATAATTTTTGGATTAGGTGCTGGAGAACATATTAAACACTTACTGTCTCAATTATCAGAGTATAATAAAGTTTTTATAATAGAGCCTAGTGCAACTATTATAAAAGAAACAATAAAAATAAGTGATTATAGTTTTATACTACAAGATAATAGAGTAGCACTATGCTATTTTGATGACAAAATAAGAAAATATCTAAATGATTTTATTGAAGATCATATGATAGATAATATAAAGATTGCAGTATTTTCAAATTATAATGTGATATTTCAAAATGAATATGAGCTTTTTATTAATGAAGTTAAAAGTGTTAAGAAGACTAAAGAGATGGGAAATAATACCCTGAACACTTTTTCACATGTATTGTTTAATAATTTTATTGAAAATGTATTTACTCTAGACGAATTTTATACTGTTAATTATCTAAAGGATATATATAAAGATAAACCAGCAATTATAGTATCAGCGGGACCATCATTAACTAAAAATGTACATTTACTTAAAGAAGTTCAGGATAAGTTTATAATAATATGCGGACCAAGAACTCTAGGAATATTACTGAAAAATGGTATAAATCCGGATTTTTTGTGTGAAGTAGATCCACAAGAAGAAGTGTACACTTTTGTAAGGGATTATATAGATTTGAAAATACCACTTGTTTTTATGGATTCTGCAAGTAATAAAGTAGTAAAGGAACATAAGGGTACAAAAATAATTGCTGCAAATCAAGGGATGGAAAAGCATTTAGAAGAGATGCTTGGAATTAAGGTGGATTCACTTATCCAAGGGGGATCTGTAGCACATTTTTGTATGGGTTTAGCAGTTTATATGGGCTGCAATACAGTAATATTCATTGGCCAAGATTTAGCATATACTAATGAAAAGTTTCAAGCAGAAGGAACCTATGCAGGAAAGATTGATGAAAAAAAATATAGTTATGAAAATGATAAAGAAAAATGGAGTAAAGATGAAAGCTATAATGTTTATGTGAAGGATATAAATGGGAGTTCGGTTAGGACGAGTATAGTACTCAATTCTTATAGGGAAGAATTTGAGGATATTATACAAGACTGCCAAGCAATAAAATTTATAAATAGCACAGAAGGCGGTGCTCATATAAAAGGTACTGAAGCGATGCCGCTAAAATACTCTATAGATCTATATGCAGTAGAAGCTTTTAATAAAAATTCAAAAGAAGTACTTCCTAAGCCTATAATAATAGATAAAGAACAATTTATAAAAAGAATGCTTAAAATAATAGATAAGCTAGAAATTATAAAAAAAGCTTGCAAAGAAGGATTTCAGTATTCAGAGAAGATGCTTTGCTTTTATAAATATAATAAACCTTGTGACATAAATAAAGTGTTTTCTCAATTAGATAGAATAGATGTTATTATAAACAATAAAGAAGATTTGGGTTTTTTTGCTTATAAATTAGTTGCTGCAATTGAAAGTGTTATGAGAAATGAAGATCTTAAAGAAAAGGAAAATGAAACTGAAAAAGAAATGGGTATAAGATTGTCTAAAAGAAGCTTTGAAATATATGCAGTTGTATCAAATGTAGTAGAGGAGTTTATAGAAACTTTAAAAGAAAAGTTTATATTTGTTCAATGCTTTCAGTTACAGTTAAAAGATAATTTTTATTAAATAGATGGTATTTCTTAATTATAAAGGTTGTGAAAAGAAAGTTAGGTGAAATAGTGAAGAATAAAATAAAAACAGAGCAGCGTTCTTTATTGTGGGATAATTTATTAGAAGATAATTATATAATAAAAAACATTAACTTTAACTATGATATAGATAAAGAATTAAATGAAAGATGTATATATAATATTAGTTCGGAGGGTTGTCTAAATTTTTTTTACGAAATAATCGAAGAAATAACTAAAGATGATTGTAAATTGATAGCCGAAGATATTGTTGAAACAGAACAAAGAGGATTATTACCTAAAATTAATGTTTCTAATAAAATTGAAAAAGAAGATAGATATTCACACTATTTTGTAACAAAAGAAATAGATACTAAGTATCTAATATGTATAAATCATTCAGGTTATGTTGGTCCTTATTATTTTATGCTAGCAAATAAGGAGCATATAGAAAAGTTAGACGAGATTTATGATGAGAAAATAGAGATTAATAAAGGTTTATTAGAAGAAGATAAGATAGATGGATTTATCTCTTATACTTGGAATAATGGTTGTTGGATAAATCAATATAAGAACAATGTAGTTATCGAAAAAAATGAACAAATATATCATGAAAAACCCATAATACAAAAGGTATTAAATGTTAAAGAAAATAAAATGATAATGTTAGATATCAATGGTAAAAAACATATAAAATATATCAAAAATTTAAATTCATTTGAAAAAAGATATATCTTGTTATCGATAAAAACATCAGATATCAATAAGATTGGACTCGACAAATTTATAAAAAACTTATCTTTAGGTAAAAAAGAAGGATATATTTATTTTAAACCAATACAAGTAAAAGTAAAAACTGTACAAGCTTTTATGATTTATTCGGGCAATCCTAACTTACAATATTTTAACAAACGGAAATCTGAATGGGAAAATATAAGGGAAGGCCAAAAACTAGATGTATATGATAACATAAAACTAAGAGTAAAAATGAGTAGTGGAGATAGGATAGAGGATATTGTATTTGTATCACCAAAAGAAAAAAGTTTCAACGGATATAATTTATTGAAAGAAATAAATTTTTCTAATGACTTGGATGTAGAGCTATCAGATAAATTTTATATAGATGAAATGAAATCTTACTTGCAATTTTTGTATGGCATAGATCGAAAAGTTAAATTAGACACCTTAGTTCCACTTGCCAACGTCCATATCAATAAAAATAATATATCTTTTGCACCTACTATTACAGAGAAAGATAACTGGATTAAAAGGAGGGGTATTGCAGATTGTTTATTAAATGAATCTATAGAACCTGAAAAAAGAGAAATAATTATAGTTAATTTTAGTAAAGAAAGAAATGTTAATTTTTTCATACAATTTTTATATGATTCTAGTTATCGTAAAGCTTTAGATGTTTTAAATAGAGATGGATTTTTAAATGAAATCGTTCGTTCAAATGTAAGTCATACGTTATTACATTCATTTAGAAAAGATAAATTGGAATTATATATAGCAAAAGAATTTGATTCTGATGTTCTGGGAATATATAGATTAGAACAAACGGATGATTTTTCATATTTAATTAACTTTAAAGAAGGATACGTTCAATTAAACAAATTTGAAAAACAAGTAGAAAGAATTTATAATGACAAATTAATTCTAAAAGATACGTTACATCTATATATGAGTTGTATAGACTTTGAAGATTTTATATCATCTCAAAGGAAAGCAGAAGTTTCAGAAATTGTTTATGGACTACAGAGTGGATTTGTTTATTTTAAACCTATTAAGATAGTTAACGGTAGTTTTTTTGTGAAAATAAATTCAAAAGGAAATCCAGTACTGCAATATTATTTATATAAAGCAGAAAAATGGATTGATGTAAAGAATGAAATTAATGTGGAGAATATTAAAGAGTTAAGAATGAGAGTGAAAATGAATACCGATGACTTAATATATAATATAGTAATTTTGGAGCATAGAAAGTAAATTGTTAAGTATTTTAATTAGTTTATATTAAAGAGTTAACAAAAATTAATGGATTTTAAAGAAATTGGTTTTATACAATGTAACTGATTGATATTAGGAGGAAAAAATGATTTCAGATCGATTTAAGAATGATGGTATTCCAAGTTGGAATATGAATGAAGTTCAATTAGAGTATAAAAAATTATTAGAATTTAAAATTAATAGTAAAGAATATGAATTAGAAAAAGTTGATAAGTGTATTTGTGGGAGCAATAATTTTGAAGTTTTAAGTGAGAAAGATCGATTTGGGTTAAATTTTACCGCTTGTATATGTAGAAATTGTGGATTAATAACAACATCTCCTAGAATAAAAAATGAATATTTAGATCATTTTTATGAAAATGAATATCAAGGTTTAACATTTGGATTTAAGATTGATAATAAAAAGGTTTATCAGACAGATAAAAGTTTAATGAAGTATAGACTGAACTTTTTAAAGGAACATCTTAATAAACATATTAACTCTATTATTGAAATTGGATGTGGAACAGGTCATAATTTAGTATGTATAAGAAATTTTTTAGCTGAGAATGGGGTAAAGTGTAATGTTTATGGTTGTGATTATTCTATGGAATGTATTTTAACTGGAAAGAATGTATTTAATCTAGATATTTATCAAGGAAATAGTAAAGTTTTAATAGAAAAGGGATTAAAAGCTGATTTAATAATTCTTAGTCATGTGTTTGAGCACTTTACACAGCCTTTAGAGGAAATAAAAATTATTAAAGAATTATTAAATGAAAATGGACTTATATATATTGAAGTGCCAGGTATTAAAAATTTAAAAGAAACTGGTATGTATGAGTATGATATGCTAAAGTATCTTACTTTAGCACACATGTATAATTTTTCGCTAGGAACTTTAGAGAATATAATGAAAATAGCTGGATTTAAACTAGTAAATGGAGATGAGTTTGTACATTCAATTTTTGCATTAAACTTAGAGAGTAATAAAATAGTTTTAAAAAATTATTATGAAGATATTAATAATAATTTGAAAGAACTTGAGAATTATAATGATTTTTATAAACAATTAACGAAAATGTATGCAGAAAAAAACTATAATAATATTATTGGAAAATATATAGGATATAATTTATTAGAGGTATTTTATTATTTATATAAATCTTATTTAGAGATTGGAGATAGTAAAGAAGCATTAAATTATTTAATGAAGTACATTGAAAAGGTAGTAAAGGTTAAAAAAGAAATGAGTATTGAATCATTAAAAAGAGAAGTTAAGGATAATTTTTTTAATGTTGCTTTAAATGATTTGGTTGAATTATTAATAGATTTGGAATATAATGTCGAGGATATTTATCTAAATGCAATATATCGGCTTAGTATAGAATATAAACTAATACGTAAAAAATTATTTAAAAATTTATACTCACAATTTACTTTGAATGAATACCATAAAATTTTAAACTGTGTAAGAATAGATTTACCTGAAACAAACTTTTATTTAGGAAAAACATATAAAATTCTTAAACAAAATACAAATGCAATCAATTATTTTATTAAATATATTAATTGTATAAATAAAGAAAGCTGGGATACAGAACTAGCCGTTTGTTCTAAGGATTTTATAATATCTGCATATTACCACTTAGGGGAACTGTACTTAAGTAAAAACAATAAATTAGAAGCTAAAAAATGTTTTGAAAAATCTATTGAACTTTCTGATAGTATACATATAAAAGCTCAAGAGTATTTGAGAGAAATAGATAATATTTAGTACGTAAAAACATGTTAGAGGGTAGAAAAAGGTATGAATAAAATTCAAGTTCCTTTTTGGAAAAGGCAATGATGGAAATATAAAATAAAAAAATCAGAAGCAATAAAATGCTTTTAAAATTGTATAGAGCTTTGTGGTGGTAATCATAAAAAAGCACATGAATATTTAAATAGTACGTATCAGTAAGACTAGAAAGAAACTATTCATTTAATATAATTATTATGAAAAATAAGAATTATATTAAATGGATAGCAAAAATGAATAAAAGGGGGAGAAAGGTTGCATTATTTATTACCTGAATTGAACCATACAGATAACCAGCAGTATATCATATATGGAACTGGTGAAGCAGCAAAACAGTATTTTTTACAAATAAAGTCACGATATGGAGAAAAATCAGTTAGTTTTTTTCTTGAAACAAATCCTAATAAAAATGAATTTGTGGGAAAGGATGTATTTAGCCCAAGTAAGTTGAAAACTATTGATATAAATCGATATAAGTATATTGTGACTTCATTTGCATCAACACAAATCATGATAGATAAATTAGTTTCATTAGGAATAGATGAAAAAATGATTATAAGACCTATAAAACCACTTTACAATATGACATTAGGTAGAAATATAGATATTGCTAACGATATATGCTTTTATCCTAAGGTTACTGATAAAAAAGTTTTACAAGATTTATTAGTGAGGATAGAATGGTATATACCTAAAACTAAATTTAATAATGTGAAATTATATTTAGCTACTGATATAGATAATGTAGAAAAATTAGAGAATGTTATTTATGTTGATACAGAACAAATTGAAAAAAAAATGTTGAATTGTGACATTATTTTAGTTTGGGATAAAAAGTCTTTAGATGAAACAATCATTGAAGCAAATAAATCAAAAGTATACTGTGTGGATCATATGTTTTATTCAACTGTAGAGTGTCAGACTTATAGAACAATATACTACAATTGTTTAGATAATAATGCTAAAGAATATTTTAATAATTTATCAAAGCTGAATTTTGGTGAGTTAGTTAAAAAGAATAAAAATAAACAAAAGGCCTATTTATTTGGAACGGGACCTTCGCTAGATCAAGCCTATAGATTTGATTATACTAACGGTTTTAATATAGTTTGTAATAGCATAGTTAAAAATCACAGACTACAAAATCATATAAAACCTGACTTGTTGGTCTTTGCAGATCCTGTATTTCATTTTAGTCCTTGTGAATATGCAAGAAAATTTAGAGAAGATGCTTTAGAGTCAATGAAAAAGTATAATGATTTGTATTGCTTGGTGCCAGATTATAATGTTCCTATATTATTAGCTCATTATCCAAATATGAAAGATAAAATTATTGGAATGCCAACTATAAGCAAAGATAAATTCAACTTTCCTAATATAGAGCATTTTTACACTAGAGGCTCATCAAATATATTGACTTTATTTATGATTCCAGTTGCTTCTTCTATAGCGAAAGAAATATATATTTTAGGTTGTGATGGAAGACAAAAAAGTGAAACATACTTTTGGAAACATAGCAAGGATGCTCAGTATGAAGGCTTAATGAAAACTGTTTTTGATATGCATCCATCATTTTTTAGAGATCGTATATACGAAGATTATTATGAAGAACATTGCGAAAATTTAAGAGGATTAATAGAATATGGTGAGGAACAAGAGAAAAAGTATTATTCTTTAACTCCTTCATATATTCCTGTACTAAAAGAACGCATGATTTCTAATTAAGAAATTAAAGGAAGTGATAAATTGAATAAAATAGTAGCTTTAGTGCCAATGAAAGGCCATAGTGAAAGAGTTCCAAATAAAAATATTCGAGATTTTGCAGGAGAACCTCTATTTTTTAAAATTTTAGAATCACTAGAAAAATCAAGATATATTAAAGATATATATATTGATACGGATAGCGATGTTATTCAGGAACTAGCAATTAAAAATTTTGATGTAAAATTTATTAGAAGGCCTAAAGAATTAATCGGGGATTTTATATCTATGAATGATATCATCAATTATGATTTAACACAAATAGATTCCCCATATTACATACAAACACATTCTACTAATCCATTACTAACAACTGAGACAATTGACAAAGTCATAGAGTTTTACTTTGAGAATATTTCTACTTATGATTCGTTGTTTACAGTAACTAGACTGCAAACTAGGTTATTTGATAAAAATCAAAATGCTATTAATCATAATCCAAATGAATTAATAAGAACACAGGATTTATCACCTGTTTTTGAGGAAAATTCGAATATATACATGTTTTCAAAGGATAGCTTTATAAAAAATAAGCAAAGAATTGGAAAGAAACCTTATATGTATGAGTTGGATAAATATGAGGCTATTGATATTGATGACGAATCAGATTTTATTTTAGCAGAGGCATTATATAATTTGAAATCTATAAAATAAGAAAATATAATTTGGAGGACAAAAATTGAAAAATATAAGCTTGAATAAAGAAGAAACTATTACTGTAGCTACATCTATATCCCCTAAAGATATTGAAAATCAAAGAAATGCAATAAATACGTGGATTGAATTAGGTTTTCATGTTGTTTCTCTAAATTGTATTGAAGAATATGAAAAATTAAAGCCATACTTTCCAGATATTGAATTTGTAGTAGTTAAAAGAGATGCTAGAAATGAATATGGTAAACCATATGTGTATTTCGATGATTTTATGGAGTTTTTTAGAAATTGTGATAGTAAAATATGCGGTATTATCAACTCAGATATCTATTTATTTGTTGAGAGCCATATTTTTAAAAACTATATTTATAAGCAGGCAGAAAAGTCAATAATTTTTGGATCGCGAATGGATGTAAAATCATTAGATAGTTTAATCGGAACGATGTTGAATAATGGATTTGATTATTTCTTTTTTGATAGAGAAATTTCATTTTTATATCCTAAAGAAGAGTTTTGTATAGGACAACCAGTATGGGATTATTGGATAATTCTTATACCGATCCTTAATAAAGTGAGAATAAAAAAAATTATTAATCCAATAGCTTACCATATTAAACATCCATTAAACTGGAGCAGTGAAACAGGAGCTAAATTTTTAAAGAGAATACTTAAGAATCACGGAGATAAATTGTCTGAATTCCAAAATGAAATAAAATGGCATAAGCACTTTATTAATTTATTAAAAATTATAAATGATCATTGTGAAGAAATTGTCCTTCATAATAATAATGATAAACAGAGAATTTTAGTTGTGTACGATAATTGTGGAGTAAATATTGAAAAATCTATTACATATAAAAGTATTTTGGAGCAAACATATAATAATTTTAGAATCATCATCGATAAAAGGGAAAATATAGATGCGACTCAATTTGATGAAGAGTTGATATATTTTATAAGAGAAGGTTGTATTTTAAATAAATACTTTTTGACATTTATGAATGATATAATTAAAAAAAATGATTATGCAGTATGTGGAATAAAATTAATAGATAATAATAATGGGTTGAATCAAAGTATTTATCCTGTTAATTTATCTACTATGAATTTTAAAATAAATGAGATAATCGAAGAATGTATAATTTATAGAACTAAATTTTTACAAAGGGTTAATAAGGATTTTAATAATCTAATGAATGGTACGCTATCATTTGTAGGAGATACTTTAGTTCAACTAAGTAATATTGAATATATTTCTAGGAGACTTAACAAAATAAAAAGTTCTAAAATATATATTTATGGTGCTGGGGGACATACCAAAGATTTATTCAATAAAATAGATTTTTCACAATTTAATATATGTGGAATTTTAGATAGCAATAAAAATTTGGAAGGTTTTGGAGTGAATAATTATCCAATATATCATTTCTCTAAAATAAATGAATTGCAAATAGATTATATTCTAATATCTTCTCTATCATATGAAAAAGAGATTTATAATCAACTAAAAGAAAGTTTTCAAGAAGATAAGCTAATAAGGATATACTTTATTTAATAAAACTTATGAGGTGTTAATTATGAGTATATGTGAAACTTGTACAAGTTTAGTAAATGACAATAATCTAAAGAATCCAGTAGTCTCAATTATTATGCCTGTTTACAATGGAGAAAAAGTAATTGCTGATTCTATTAGGTCGGTACAAAACCAATCTTTTAAAAATTGGGAACTCATAATTGTTAATGATAATTCTATTGATAAAACTATAGAAGTTGTTAAGAATATCTCCCAGCAAGACTCAAGAATTAAAATTTATAATAATATAGGTAAAGGTGTATCCTGCGCACGTAACAGGGGATTAGAGCTGGCAAATGGGAAATTTATAACTTTTTTAGATTCGGACGATGTATTTTTTCATAATGCATTAAAAAATCGAGTCGAAGCACTTTTGAAAAATCCGAATTTTAAAGGTGTATATTGTAGGACAGAGTTAGTGGATGACAATTTAAAAAAGCTTGATTGGCAAATGGGAAATCAAACTGAAATTACATTTAGGAATATGAGTAGTAATCCTATTCATTTAAACTCTATTATGGGACAGGCTCAGATATTTAAGTCTATTTGTTTTAAAATAGATTTGCCAAATGGAGAAGATTGGTTATATATTTCGGATATTCTACGTAGTGGAGCAACTTTTTATAGAGTGGATGGCTGTGCTATAGGTTATCGAATTCATAGTGGTTCTACTGTTTGTAATAATTATTTAAAGCATGAGAATAATCTGATACATGTTATAGATAGTATATATAGTGAAAGAGCGGGATTAACCAATGTTTTACCAGAGTTTATTAACGGGCTAACAGAACCTTCAAAAGAAAGCGTATTTTTACATCGACGTATAGGACTTTTAATATGGCTAATTTTAGAACAACGTGCAGAAGATATGGAAATAGCTATCAATGAACTTCATAGATATGATATGCTATCACTATCATCTAATTATATAAGAAATCAAATTAAGTTTCAAATTATGAGATATTATGTTTATAGAGGTTGTGAATTAGAACAAGGTATTGAAAAAGATAGTAAAAAAATATTAAATTTTATTGATAAAAGTAATATTTATAAGGAGTTTCCTGGATTTACGAAAATACTAAGAAAAATCATACTAGATATCTGTGAGTTTGGATATAAAGTAGTAAGATATGATTTACAAGGTTTAAAGGAAGGACAAACTTATTTGTTATATGGAACAGGTAGTATGTCTGAAAGAGTATGTAAAAATATTGAATTGGTTGGTGCAAATATAAAGTTTTTTACTGATTCAAATCCTGAAAAATGGGGCGGAAAATTTAAGGGAAAGAAAGTAATTCCTCCCCATGAAATATTTAAAGTTAGAAATGAATTTGATAAAATAGTTATTGCAAGTTCTTTTAATGATGAGATAGCAGGAAAGCTTTTAAGTCTTGGCTTTAAAGAAAAAATAGATTTTTTATAGAATGATAAAATGATATTTATTAAAAAATTAAGGAGGTGAGCCTTAATGAAAAAGATAGTATCTATCATTATAAGAACTTATAATGAAGAAAAACATATTGATACACTGTTGAACAAAATATATACACAAGATTTCAAAAAAGACATACTTGAGGTAGTTATTGTTGATTCTGGATCTGAAGATAATACATTAGAAATAATAAAGAAATATCCAGTTAAATTAGTTCAGATAACACCTGAAGAGTTCACTTTTGGCTATTCATTAAATGAAGGTATTAAAGTAGCAAGTGGTAAATATATGTTGATGATTAGTGCACATTGCTATCCAATTAATGATAAATGGATTAGCAAAATGATAGAGCCGTTTGAAAAAGATGAGAATATTGCTTTAGTTTATGGGAAACAAAGGGGCTATGATACAACTAAATATTCTGAACATGAAATCTTTAATACTTGGTTTCCTGATAATAAAAATGGGAAACAAAATGATCCTTTTTGCAATAATGCCAATTGTGCCATAAGAAAAAGTCTTTGGGAAACCTATAATTATGATGAAAAATTAACAGGGTTAGAGGATTTAGATTGGGCTAATGTAATATATAAAAAAGGCCATGATCTATACTATCAATCTGAAGCGGGTGTATATCATATTCATGAAGAAAAGTATAAACAAGTATATAATCGATATAAAAGAGAAGCCATTGCACTAAAGAATATATTTCCGGATACAAAATTTAATTTTTATGATTTTATCGCAATGTTTCTTTCTAATCTATTAACTGATTTGTATAGTGCTTTTAAAGAAAATAAATTCAAAGAGTTTTATGGAATTTTCCTATTTAGATTTTGTCAGTTTTGGGGTGCATATAAAGGACATAGATTTAAAAAACAGATTACTTATGAGCTTAAAAAAAGATTCTATTACCCAAGGAAGTTTAAAACTGATAATAAAGAGGATTACATTGCACCAGTAAAATTTATTGTTAAATTAAAGAGGGATAACTAATGATTCAACTTATAGATATTAGCTTAAAAGTGGGAGATACAATACCAATTTGGCCAAATATGCCTGCTCCTAAAATAGGCAAATTGAAGGATATACTCAATGGAGATGAAGTAACAAATAGTTGTTTATATACAGATATACATTGTGGGACACATATAGATGCTCCAGCTCATCATATACCTAATGGTAAATTGGTAGAAGATATACAATTACAATTATGTACTGGAAAAGTATTTGTTATAGAAATTACAGATGATGTGATTAATAAAGAAATAATTAACACATATAAAAATGTTTTTTGTGAATATAAAAAGGTTTTATTTAAAACTAAGAACTCAACACTATTGAATAATAAATTTGATGAAAATTATGTTGCATTTGATATGTCAGGTGCAGATGAAATTTCAAAGTACAATATGGAACTTTTGGGAATAGACTATTTGTCGATACAAAAGTTTGGAAAAGAATATAATACCGTACATAAAATTTTATTGGAAAAAGATATTGTATTGCTTGAAGGATTAGATTTAAGAAATGTTGAAAGTGGAGAATATGAACTTTATGCTTTTCCTATCAATATTTCTAATTCTGAAGGAGCACCAGTAAGGGCAGTATTAAAAAGGGAGAGTGAATAAAATATGAAATGGAAAGTTTTGGTTACAGCACCATATATGCAAAAAGAAATTGATAGGTTCGAAGAATTTTTTAAAGAAAATGAAATTGAAATAGATGTACCTTTGGTAGAAGAAAGAATGGAAGAAGCTCAATTAATAGATATTATAGAGAAATACGATGGAGTTATTTCAGGTGATGATAGATTCACAGAAAAGGTATTTGCAAAGGCAAAAAAATTAAAGGTTATCTCTAAATGGGGTACAGGAATAGATTCTATTGACAGAAATGCAGCTAAAACATATGGGGTTAAGGTTTGTAATACACCCGATGCGTTTTCACACCCAGTTGCAGATACAGTCATGGCGATGATATTAAGTTTTTCTAGAACTATTATACCTTCAGATAAGGCAATGAAGAATAGAGAGTGGATTAAAATAAAAGGGAAAGCACTTTCTGAACAAACAATAGGTATTATTGGAATGGGCAATATTGGTATGCGTGTAGCGAGAAGAGCTCAGGCTTTTGGCATGAAAATAATATCAAATGATATTAGAGAAATTAGCAATGCTGTTAAAGAACAATATGATATTGAAGAGGTTTCAAAGGAAGAGTTATATAAAAGAGCAGATTATATTACTTTAAATTGTGATTTAAATGAAACATCTTATCATCTATTGACAGAAAAAGAATTTGCAAAAATGGAAAGAAAACCAATAATTATTAATACTGCAAGAGGACCAATAATTAAAGAAAAGGATCTAGTTGAAGCATTAAAAAATAATATGGTTAGTGGAGCAGGGTTGGATGTTTTTGAATTTGAACCTCTTCCAAAGGATAGTCCATTAAGAAGTATGGAAAATGTTATTTTATCATCCCATAATTCCAATAGTAGTCCAAAATATTGGGAAAAAGTACATCAAAATACTTTAAATAACTTGTTAAAAGGCTTATTGGAGAAATAATTATGAAGAAAACAGTTTTAATTACAGGAGTTTTTGGTGGTATAGGCTATGCCACTGCAAAAGTATTTCATCAAAACGGATGGAAGGTTATTGGAGTTGATAGAAAAAAAAGTGAAGATAAAGAAAATGTTATTGACTTATACATAGAGCAAGATCTTTGTAAGCCGGAACAAGTTAATTATATTTTTGATAAGATAGCCGTTAACTATGGACGATTAGATTGCTTAGTGAATAATGCTGCTATTCAAGTATGCAAAAGCATAATAGAAACTACTGAAGAAGAATGGGATAGTGTTTTTGCAACAAATATGAAATCTATATTTTTAACTGTAAAAAATTCATATAACCTTTTAAGAGAAACCAGAGGAGCAATTGTTAATATTAGTTCTGTACATGCAATTGCTACTTCTAAAGATATTTCGGCCTATGCAGCATCAAAAGGAGCAATATTAGCATTTACAAGAGCAACAGCATTAGAATTTTCAGATGTTGGTATTAGAGTAAATGCTGTTTTGCCTGGAGCTATTGACACACAAATGTTAAGAGAAGGGCTATCTAGAGATCATGGTATAGGTGGAGACATACATGAAAGAATTGAAAATTTAGGTTTGAAACATCCGTCTAAAAAGATTGGCGATCCAGAAGAAATTGGGAAAACTATATACTTTTTAGCTGATAATAATCAGTCATCTTTTATAACAGGTCAAGCTTTAATTGCTGATGGAGGAGCACTTGCTCAGCTAAGTACAGAAACATAGATTACTAAATAAAATAAAATGAAAGTGAAAATCTAAAAATGGTAAGATGTCTTAAAATAACAATTATTACTGCTTGTTATAATTCAGAAAAGTCTATAGAAAAAACAATAAAAAGTGTCCTAAATCAAAAATATCAATATATTGAGTATATAATTATTGATGGTAACTCAACAGATAATACTATGAATATAGTCAATAAATATAAAGATGAGATTGATATAATAGTATCAGAAAAAGACGATGGAATTTATAATGCATACAACAAAGGAATAAAGTTATCAACAGGAAGTGTAATATACTTTTTAAATTCTGATGACTATTTATACAATGAAAATATTATAGGAGAAATTGGAGAACTTTTTATTAATAATGATGAAATCAAAATGATATATGGAAATGTCTTATCTGTAGATAATAAAAGTAAGTTTCAATATGAATTAGGAAGAAAGGTAACGTTAAATGATTTAAAGGAATGCAAAATGATACCCCATCAAGGTATATTTGCAAAAAAGCAACTATTTGAAATGTATGATTTATTTAGTGAAAGTTACAAAATATGTAGTGATTTTGACTTTGTGGTTAAATGTTTTAAAGATAATGAGAAAGATATCAAGTATATAAACAAAATAGTGGCGGTATATAGTCAAGGTGGAATTAGTACAAGACCAGAGAATGCAAGATTATTAAAGAAAGAATTTAATGATATAGTAAATAAGCATTTTGGTGTCTTGGACATAACTAGTGATGAAGAAAATTTAGATATTAACGCATTATATAAGGAATGGTTAGAGATCCTTTTATTAAATAATAAGGGTATTTCTAGTGTACTTACAGTATATGAAATAAAAAATGTAGCTATTTTTGGTGCTATGAAAACAGGATTGTACTTATTAAGTGATTTAAAGAAAGAAAATATCAATGTAATTAATTTTATAGATAATAATGTTAATATGCAGGGAAAAAAAATTGCAGAGATAGAGATAGTATCAATGGATTCTATAAAAAATAGAAAAATAGATGCTATATTAGTATCTATTGAAGGTGTTCACGACACAACAATCATTAAACAAATAAAAAAAATGGTTGGAAAAGGCATTAAGGTATTTTCATGGAAAGACTTGATTAGAATATACAAAGAAAATTAATTTATAAGGGGCTAACATATGGTTAGTATTATAATTCCAGTTTTTAATGGAGAGAAATTTATAAGTGATGCAATAAGAAGTGTATTAAACCAAACATATAAAAATATTGAAATAATAGTAATCGATGATGGTTCTATAGACAAAACTGCAGATATTGTAAAAAACTTTGATAAAATAAGATATATTTATCAGAATAATAAGGGGCCGGCAGCAAGCAGGAACTTAGGGATGGCTTTATCAAAAGGTGAGTATATAGCATTTTTAGATGCAGATGATTTGTATGAACCAGAAAAGATTCAAAAGCAGATGGAAATCTTAGAAAAATACAAAGAAATTGATGTTGTTTATAATGATATGAAGCTAGTGGATGAAAATTTACAATTTATAAAATATATTAATAGCGATTATGTAATAGAAGATGGAAAAAGCTTTTTAGCTATGCTTTTATTTAGACAAATAGTACCGATACCTCCTTCAATAATGATGCGTAGGAAATGTTATGATGAAGGAATTAAGTATGATGAGAAATTAATACATGCTGAAGATTATGAATTTATTATTAGATTAGGTGAAAAACATCAATTTAAATATTTACAGGAACCTTTATACATATATAGAAGGCATGAAGAAAATTTAACAAATAAACATGAAAGTCAAGTAAAAGCAGAAATAAATATAGTAAAATCATTAGGAATAGAAAAAATTAAAAACATAGTAAAAGATTCTGACTTCAATTACTATAATAAAAACATGTTATTAGCAAAAATATATATAAAAATAGAAGAATTTAAGTTATCAAAAGAAATATTAATAAATCTTTCGGAACATTATAATGATAAATTCATATGGTTTTATCTAGGAAATTGTTTTTATAATGAAGATGAATATGAGAAAGCATCAGACTGTTATAAAAAGGCTTTAGAAATTGATATGGATATGGTAGAGGCGCATAACAATTTAGGATGTGCCTATGCTTTAAGTGATAAATTACTTGCTAAACATATGTTCCAAAAAGCTTTGAAAATTAAAAGTGAATATATGGACGCAGTTTTTAATGTTAATCAAATTAATTGTGGAAGAAATGAGTTTAAAAGTACGAAAAGGGAATTAAGAAGAGTACTTATGGAGTATAGGTAATAGCCTGTTGTATTTAGAATGGATCGTGTTATTCATTGCTATTCTTCTTAATTCATCTATTAGTGTTTACTGAAATTAAAGGATATATCAAAAGCACGATCTATTATTAAATTGGAGGAAAACTTATACTAATGGAAAAATTTTCAATAAAATTATTGAGCTAATTTATATAATATAGAATAAAGGAGTTATTATTAAGTGAATGCTTAATAAGTTTCTATTATAGAAAGAGGCAAGAATATGAAAATATTACTCACAGCCATAGGTAAAAGAATACAACTTATTAAATATTTAAAAAAATCTTGCAAAGTTTTTGGCACAGATTGCGGTGAAGTGGCACCAGCAATTTATTTTGTAGACAAGTTTTTCAAAGTTCCAAAGTATAATGAACATGGATATATAGATAGTTTAATTAATATATGTATAGAAGAAAATATAGATATGGTTATACCTTTATATGAGAAAGAATATAAACTTTTATGTGAAAATAGATATAAATTTACTGAAGTTGGAACAAAGTTATTATTAAGTGACTTAGAGGTAATAAATACCTTTAATGACAAATATAAAACCTATGAATTTTTTAAAGAAAATAATATAAATACTCCAAAGTCATATATTAAAGGTAATTTACCTAATAATATAAAATATCCACTTATAATAAAGCCTATAGATGGAATGGGTAGCAGTAATGTATTTAAAGTTAAAAATGAAAAGGAATTATCATTTTTTATAGATTATGTAGAAAATCCTATAATCCAAGAGTACATAGAAGGTACGGAATATACTATAGATGTATTATGTGACTTTAGTGGAAGAGTAATTTCGTCAGTTCCAAGGGAGCGTTTAGAAGTACGTTCTGGAGAAGTATCTAAAAGTAGAACTGTAAAGAACTTTAAAATAATAGATGCTGTTTTAGATTTATGTTCTAAGACAAAGTTTATAGGACCTATAACTATTCAATGCATTGTGAGTTCAAACAAAGAAATTAAATTTATAGAGGTAAACCCTAGATTTGGTGGAGGAGTTCCGTTAAGTTTTGAAGCTGGGGTGGACTATGGAAAGCATTTTGAGATTATGTGCAAGGGAGAAGAAATAAGTCCTACTATTGGTGAGTTTAAAGAAATAACTATGTTAAGATATGACGAGGCGGTATTCATATGATACAATTAGTAGCTTTTGATTTAGACGATACACTTTATAACGAAAAGGATTTTGTATTTGGAGCTTTTAAAGAAGTATCTGAATATCTTTCTGCCAAATATAATTTAAATTCAGAAGATGTCTATATAGATATGATAAATATATTACAAAGTCATGGCAGAGGTAAAATATTTAATATAATATGCGATAATTATAATATAAATGAAGATATAAAAGCTTTGGTTCAGGTGTATAGAAACGCCAAACCAAAGCTAAAATTATATGAGGATAGTGTAGAGATATTAAATAAGTTAAAGTATAATTATAAATTGGGACTTATAACTGATGGCTTAGGCTATGTTCAGTGGAATAAGATAAAGCTATTAGAAGTAGAGAAGTATTTTGACAACATTATTGTAACGGATGATTTAGGGAGAGAGTATTGGAAGCCTCATATTATGTCTTTTAAAAATATGGCTGAAAAATTTAATTTTTTACCTAGTGAATGTGTATATATAGGGGACAATCCTAATAAGGATTTTTATGGAGCTAAAAAGCTTGGGTATAAGACTATAAGATTAATTCGAGAAGCTGGAGATCACATTCATGTAAGGCTTGACTCGGAATATGAAGCTGATTATGAGGTAAGTAGTTTAAATGAAATAATATCTATAATTGAAGAAATTTGATTTTAAAGTTGGGGTGAAGACATGAAAGTACTAGCAATTATTCAAGCTAGAATGGGTTCTGAAAGACTGCCGGGTAAGGTTATAAAACCTATTATAGGAAAACCTTTAATAATACATACCCTAGATAGATTAAAGAAAAGTAAGTATATAGATGAAGTTATTTTAGCTACTTCTAACTTAGACAAAGATAATATCCTAGAATCTACAGTAAAAAACTATGGATATGAAGTCTTTAGGGGAAGTGAAGATGATGTGCTACAAAGATATAAGGCTGCAGCGGATAAGTATAATGGAGATGTAATAATAAGAATTACTGGAGATTGTCCTTTCATTGATCCTATAATAGTAGATAATGTAGTAAGCTATTTTTTAATGAATGACTTTGATTATGTAAGATTAGATGTTCCAGATACATTTATAAGAGGATTTGATGTGGAAGTGTTTTCAAAGGAAGCTTTAGATAAAACAATTAGCCTTGCCGATGAAGAAAAGTATAGGGAACATGTAACATTATATATGTATAATCATCCTGAAGACTTTAAAATTGGCTATGTTAAAGGAAGTGATCTTTACAATAAAGATTATAGGTTATGTGTTGATACAGAAAGCGATTTTAAATTAGTGAAATTAATATATGAACATTTTAATGATGAAAATGTGTCAGCTAAAGATATAGTTAAATTTTTAGATGAAAATAAAAAAATTGCAGATATAAATAAAGAAGTAATGCAAAAGAAGATTTAATCAAATATAAAGGACGTGATGATATGAACATTTTAGTTACTGGTGGAGCAGGCTTTATTGGAAGATGGGTAGTTAAAAAGCTTTTAGAAGATAATCATAAAGTAGCAGCTTTAGATAATTTATCTAATGGAAGTTTAAAAAACATTGAAGAGTTTATTAATGATGATAACTTCACCTTTGTACAAGGAGATATAAAAGATAATGTGCTTTTAAAGAACTTATTTAAAGAAAATAAGTTCGATATAATATATCACCTAGCTGCTTCAATTATTGTACAGGACAGTATTGATGATCCTGAAACTACTTTTTATAATGATACGATTGGAACTTTTAATATACTAGAAAGAGCAAGAATGCAAATGTTTGGTGAAAGTGCAAAAATGCAGGGAGATAAGTGGATTTGTGATAATGCTGAAGGAACACATCCTTGTAAAGTAGTTTTTATGAGCACCTGTATGGTATATGATAAGGCAGGAGAAGAAGGAATTGATGAGTTTCATCCTACTAAACCAATATCACCCTATGGAGCAAGTAAAATTGCAGCTGAAAATTTAGTGCTATCTTATTATTATACATATAAACTGCCTACAGTAGTTATAAGACCTTTTAATACTTATGGCCCATTACAAAAGACTAACGGAGAAGGCGGAGTTATTGCCATTTTTATAAATAAAGCTTTAAAAGGAGAAGAACTGAATATTTATGGAACTGGAAAGCAAACAAGAGATTTATTATATGTAAAAGATTGCGCTAGATTTGTAATAATGTCTGGATTTAACGGTAGGGTTAATGGGGAAATAGTTAACGCTGGTACTGGACGAGATGTTACTATAAATGAATTAGCGAGTGTTATATCAAGAGGAAGAAGTAGCATAAAGCATGTTGATCATATTCATCCTCAAAGTGAAATAATGAAGTTAAAATGTAATTATGCCAAAGCTAAAGAAATCGCAGGTTGGGAACCTGAATATAGTCTTGAAGAGGGAATTAATGAAACCGAAGAATGGATAAAAGGCTGTCTTAATTAAAGCAGTCAGGTATTATATAAACGTTAGATAAAAAGGAGTAAAATTCATGAATCATACAATAAAAATTGGAGATAAAGTAATAGGAGGAAATAACCCTGCTTTTATAATAGCTGAAATGTCTGCAAATCATCTTCAAAGTTTTGATAATGCAGTGAAAATTATCAAAGAAGCAAAAAGAGCAGGTGCTGATGCTATAAAGCTTCAAACGTATACTCCAGATACCATAACTATAGATTGTGATAATGAGTATTTTCAAATTAAACAAGATACAATTTGGGATGGAACCACCTTGCATAAACTTTACCAAACTGCTTATACTCCATGGAAATGGCAGCCAAAGCTTAAAAAGATAGCTGAAGAAGAAGGATTAATATGTTTTTCATCTCCTTTTGATAAAACAGCTGTAGATTTTTTAGAGGATATGAATGTTCCAGCTTATAAAATAGCATCCTTTGAAATTACCGATATTCCTTTTATTGAGTACATAGCATCTAAAGGAAAGCCAATTATCATTTCTACGGGGATAGCTACTCTTTCAGATATAGAGGAAGCTGTAAATGCTTGCAAGAGAATGGGAAATGAACAGGTTGCGTTATTAAAGTGTACCAGTGCATATCCCTCCCCTCTTGAGGATATAAATTTAAATACTATGCCTAATATAAGAGAAACCTTTAAGACAATTGTTGGTTTATCTGATCACACTTTAGGTCATTCCGTTGCAGTAGGAGCGGTTGCTTTAGGAGCTAAGATAGTTGAAAAACACTTTACTTTAAGTAGAGCTGACGGTGGGCCAGATGCAGCTTTTTCTATGGAACCAGATGAATTTAAGAATATGGTTAACTCTATAAGGGAAATTGAAAAAGCTCTAGGTGAGGTAAACTACGATTTGACATATAAAATGAGAAGAAGCAGGGAACACTCTAGATCATTGTTTATAGTTAAAGATATAAAAGCTGGAGAAGAACTTAATGAAGAAAATGTAAAATCTATAAGACCGGGCTTTGGAATGCATCCAAGGTATTATAATGATATACTAGGCAAAAAGGTAAAAATGGATATAAAAAAAGGGGCTCCATTAAGTTGGAATTTAATTTTATAATAAGGTGAATGTACTATGAAAATAGGTATTAGGGCAGATGGTGGCAGTTCTATAGGTATGGGACATATAATGAGAACATTGGTTTTGGCTAAAGAATTGGCTAAATACGCAGAAGTTTTTTATATATGCAAAACAGACAGCAATGAATTAGATAAGTACATAGGGGGAATTAATAAAGTTAAAAAAGAAGGATTTGAGGTGCAGTTAATAGAAGAAAATAATATAATTGAAGGATTAAAATATATTAACGCAGATATTTTAATTACTGATAATTATGACGTAAATGAGGAGTATTTTAATAAAACTAAATTAATGTTTAAAAAAGTTGGATATATAGATGATAATAACTTGTTATCTTATTATAATGTAGACTTTTTGATAAATCAAAACTTAGGCGCTGAGGAATTTAAGTATAAGGCTAATATTGATACTCAATTTTTACTAGGTTCTAAGTATATACTGCTAAGAGAAGAATTTAGAAATTTATTGCAAGATAAAACTTTAAATAATAAAGTAGAAAATATTATAATTACTATTGGCGGAGCAGATCCCAATAATGTAACAGGAAACATATTAAAAAATGTATCAAATTCAAAGTATAATTTTCATGTGATAGTTGGAGCTTCTTTTAATAATTTAGAAGTGTTAAGAGAACTTGTTGCTGAAAATGACAATGTAAACTTATATTTTAATGCTAATATGGTAGAAGTTATGAATAAATGTGACCTAGCTATAGCTGCCTGTGGAAGCACATTGTATGAATTATGTATATGTGGGGTTCCAACAATCGGAATAATAACCGCTAAGAACCAAGAAAAATTAGCAATAAAGATGGGTAGCTTAGGGATAATAAAGAATTTAGGATGGTACAATAAACTAGATAATAATTTATTGCATGATAGTATAGAAAATATTAGCGATAATCTAGCTGTAAGAACAAATATGATAGAAAAAGCTAAATATTACATTGATGAAAAGGGAGTATATAGATGCATTAATGCTATAAAATCCTTATTTAATGAGGCTTAAATATAATTTGTATTAGATTATTTGGGAGTTGTTTAAATGATAAGTTTATGTATGATAGTAAAAAATGAAGAACAAGGATTGGCACAATGTTTAGATTCTGTAAAATCTATAGCTGACGAGATAATAGTTGTAGATACAGGTTCTAATGATAAAACCAAGGAAATTGCACTAAGTTATACAAATAAAGTTTATGATTTTATCTGGGAAAATGATTTTTCAAAGGCAAGAAATTTTTCCATATCTAAAGCAAATAATGATTGGATATTAGTATTAGATGCAGATGAATTAGTAACAAATTTTAATAAGGAAAGCATTTTGAAACTCATTAAAGGTACTGATAAAGTAGTAGGAAGAATAAAAAGGATAAATACCTTTGAAGATTCCACTGGAGAAAAAAGATACATAGAAAGAATAAATAGATTTTTTAATAAAAAATATTATAATTATACGGGAATTATTCATGAACAGGTAACTTCACTAAATAATACAAGCTATACAACAGCCCCTTTAGATGTAGATATTGAACATATAGGATATACAAAGGAAGTATTAAATAAAACTAACAAGATATCAAGAAATATTTCTATGCTTAAGCAGGCAATTCATGATAATCTTAATGATCCATATTTGCATTATCAATTAGGCAAGTCTTACTATATGGGTAAGGAGTATACTTTAGCCTGTGAAAGTTTTGAAGAAGCTCTTAGATATGATATTAATTTTAATTATGAATATGCAGAGGATTTGGTTGAAACTTATGGATACTCATTGATAAATTCTAATAGATTTAATGATGCAATTAAAATTGAAGATTTTTATATTTATTATAAACAGTATCCGGACTTTAACTTCTTAATGGGATTAATTTATATGAATAATGGGAAATTTAATGATGCAGTTAATAGTTTTTATAAATGCATTGGGAATGCGGAAGGGAAAATAGAGGGAGTTAATTCATATCTAGCTTATTATAACATAGGAGTAATTTTTGAATGTTTAGGATATACAGAAGAAGCATTTAAACATTATAATATGTGTGGTGATTATAAGCCTGCATTATCTCGACTATCAAAATAAAAAATGCAGTGGATGATATAAAGAAATCAAACTAATATATATGGCAAGGAACCTCATAATAAAATATGTGGTTCTTTTTTAATTTAAACTTTAGTGAAATAAAATTTTATATTCTATACATTTTCGTTAAATTCTCTTCGATATAATATTATAAAATTTTAACGTTTTAGATTTTATTTGTAATGTAAATCAAAGAGGAGAGACACAAATGATTATAAATCATAATTTATCGGCTATGAATGCTTATAATAGATCAAAAAATAATAGCATAAATGCATCAAAAGCTATGGAAAAACTTTCAACAGGGCTATCAATAAATAGAGCTGGTGATAATGCTGCAGGTTTATCAATTTCTGAGAAAATGAGGGCTCAAATTAGGGGATTGCAGCAGGCTGAAAGAAATATCCAAGATGGCGTTTCTTTTTTACAGACTGCTGAAGGTGCATTAGGGGAAATAGAAAACCCTAATTTACAAAGAATCAGGGAACTTGTGGTACAAGCAGGTAATGACACTTTAACTAAAGAAGATAGGGACATAATTCAGCAGGAAATAGATGAAATAAAGAAGAGTATTGATGGCATAGCAAATTATACTGAGTTTAATGGAATTAAACCCTTAAGTCCACCATCCATTAAAGAACCTCCTAAATGGACACCAGGAAATGCCGATATTGTATTTATTATAGATAGAACAGGAAGCATGGGAAGTGCCATAGAAAAGGTAAAATCCAATATAGATGGATTTGTAAATAGATTGAGTTCAAATGGTGTGGATGTAAAATTAGGTCTTGTTACTTATGGAGAAGTAAATTCAGGAGAACCTACAATAAAAAAAGAATTTACTAGTGACTTAGATAAATTTAAATCTAATTTAAATAGCATTAATGTAAGTGGTGGCGGTGACTGGTATGAATCGGGACTTGAAGGTATTGCAGATCCAACTAATGGAGCAATAGCTTACAGTTTTAGAGATGAGGCACCTAAACACTTTATACTAATTACCGATGCACCAGTACATGATGATAATCAAGACTCAGATGATGGAGATGATTTGTCAACATTTGATATTGATGAAGTAGCAAATGATTTAAAAAGTAAAGGCATTAAACTCACAGTTGTAAGCAATATGTACGGAGAAACAAATAGTCAGCTAAAAAGACTATCTGATCCAACTGATGGGGATTATTTAGATATAAGCGGTAATTTTGGAACTCAATTAGATGCTCTTGCAGGTAAGATAATGATAGACGCTGGAGCTGAATATGATACTGAAGATATGCCAACTATTACCCTGCAAGTGGGTCCCAATTCTAAAGAAGTATTTAAAGTAGAGTTATATGATACAAGAACTTTTAAGATAGGATTAAGTGATGTACAAGTTGATCCTATTGAAGAAGTACAAAAGGCATTATCGAATATAGATAATACAATAGCTTTAATTTCTGGGAGAAGAGCTAAGTATGGTTCTTATGTAAATGCCTTAGAACATATTAATAATAATGTAAGTAACTATAGCCTAAATTTAGAAGCTGCAAATTCAAGAATTTTAGATACAGATATGGCAAAGGAAACTATAAATTTAAGTAAGACTTCTGTAATGCAAGAGGCATCATCGGCAATGCTAAAACAAGCAAATAATTTACCTAATGGAGTGCTTGAACTTTTAAGAAAAGAATAGCTATATAATCTCCTTATTTAACATTAATTTAAAGTTTTTTCTTAGAATCACGATAATTTAAGATATAGCTGGATAAATAGGAATTATGTTACAATAAGGAGGTGAGATTGTGTTTGTTCAAAGTAATTTATCACTTTTAAATTCTTATGGAAAGTTTACAAGTAATAAAACAAGTAAGAATGATATTATTGAAAAAATATCAACAGGAAAAAGAATTAATAAAGCAGCAGATGATGCAGCAGGACTTTCTATAAGTGAGAGTTTTAAGTCTCAAGTAAGGGGACTAAGCGTAGCTGAAAGAAATATACAAGATGGAATTTCTATGATCCAAACAGCTGATGGAGCTATGGGTGAAATAACCAAAACTCTTCATAGAATAAAAGAAATGGCAGTTCAGTCTTCTAATGGAACTTTAACAGATGAGGATAGAAGTGCACTAGAAGAAGAATTTAATCAACTCAAGGAAAATATAGACACTATATCCAATCAAACTGAATTTAATGGAATAAAACTTTTAAATGAGAATAAAACATTAACTTTAAAAATTAAAGATAATCCGGATATTTTTTATGATTTATCTTTATTTGATAGCTCCACTAATGCTTTAGGATTAGATGCGACTTCAATAAGTACTATAACAAGTTCTAGTAATACTATTACAAAAGTAGATAAAGCACTAAATAAAGTTATAGAAAATAGAACTATTTTGGGGGCTCATTTAAATAATTTACAATCTTCTTTTAATGATGCAAGTAATTCAAAGTTAAACCTAACTTCATCAGTTTCTCAAATTGAAGACATAAATATGGCAAGCGCTGTTATGAAGTCAGTTAAAGACAATATACTTGTAAATAGCAACCAATCTTTGTTGGTATCAGCACGTCAAAATAACGAAAGTGTAAATTCGGTACTTAATAAATGGCTTAGTTAGCTAGATATGGAGGAGATTAAATGGATATAGCAGGATTATCTGTTGCGATGAGTCAGTCAAAGGTTCAAGATGCAGCAAGCTTGGCAGTAATGAAACTTGCCATGAATACAGGAAAAGAAACTGCAGCACAAATGACTGAAATGTTACAAAGTGCAGCTGTAGATCCAAGTAGAGGACAGCACATAGATATAAGAGCATAAATATCACCCCAGGGGTAACACCCCTGGGGTTTAAATATTGGGAAAAGGGTTATAATCAAGAATAAAAAAGGAGATCTTGATTATGCCAACGATTAAAAGAAATTGGTATCCTGGGGCAAGTTATCATATAACAGCTAGGGGAAATCACAGAAGCGATATATTTAAAGATGAAGGTGATTTCAACAAGTATTTGTCTTTAATGAAAGAAGCACTAGAGTATTTCCAATATGATAACTATGAAATAATATGTTATTGTCTAATGAATAATCATGTACATTTATTAATAAAAACAGAAAATAAACCTATAGGTAATTTTATAGGTAGAATAAACAGTATGTATGCAAAATATTATAATAAAAAACATAATTACATTGGACATTTATTTCAAGATAGGTATTATTCTGAGTTAATTAAGAGTGATGTACAAATGTTAGAAGTGAGCAGATATATACATTTGAGTCCTGTAAGAGCTAAAATGATAAAAACTCCAGGAGAATATAAATGGAGTAGTTATAACATATACATAGGTAAGCAAGAGAGTAAGTTAATATTATATGGTAGAATACTCTCTTATTTTAACAAAGAAAGAAAAGTAGAATTGTATAGAGAATTTATTGAAAGTGCTACCCCAGGGGTGTAATAACAAATTTCATATTTCTGCATATTAAATATATAGGTAGAAATTTTTTGGAGGTAGATACTTATGGCACTATATAGACAATTACAATTATCATTTTGGAGAGATGCGTTCGTTATGGATTTGACACCGGAGGAGAAGTTTTTCTATGTTTACTTACTTCAATGCACTAATAGTAAACAATGCGGGATTTTTGAACTCCCTAAAAGAACTATTGAATATGAGACAGGCTATAATAGAGAAACTGTCAGCAAGCTGCTACAGAGGTTTATTAGCTATGGCAAAATAGAATACTGTGAGGAAACAAAAGAAATAATGATTTTAAATTGGATAAAGTACAATTTTATAAACAGTCAAAACACAATAAAGTGCATAAATAAGGAAATAAAGGGAATTAAACATAGAGAGTTTGTACACAAACTCTATGATTTATGTAAGAAGCTAGTATACCCTGTACATTTAATTTTTGATGGTGTAGAGGACTTTCGGAGAAAAATAAGGGGCTTAGAAGGGACTTATAAGGACCTAGGGGAAGAAGAAATTAAAAAAGAAATTAAAGAAGTAGAAGAAAAAGAAGAAGCAGAAATAATAGAGAACTCTGCTGATGTTTATGGGGATGCAGCTGATGAAGTAGAAGATACAGGTATCGGTGAAGCGTTAGATGTGTTTGATAATAATATTCACCCAATAAATCCTATAGAGTTTGAAAGTCTTATGGATTGGAGTGAGGACATGAGCCGTGATTCCATAGTTTTGGCAATTAAAGAAGCAGCATATCATAATGCTCAAAGTATGAAATACATAGAGTCTATTTACCCAGCAGCGTTAAGGTATGACTATTATTTCTTAAGGGATTTGGCCCAAATTAAGTACCAGCAGCTTATATATCAGCTACTAGTACTTACCATTTCTAATTTCAGAGATATGTTAAAGCGTTATTTCGGAATTATCCTATTGAAAATTTCTTTAATTTCATTTCCAAACTCTGATATAGGTTTGCCAGCTTGTATGCCCTGGCCAATCTTAGATATTCTACTAAAAAGGTCTGGATCTGCAGACACTGCTACTGTGTCAATTTCCTTATCAGTTTCTTTAACTTTAGCTTCAACACTGCTCTTAATTTTATCTGTAAGATTACCTTCTACATTGTTACCTATGTTAACTCCCACTAAAGCTCTCTTTTCAGTTATTACTACTGCTGCGTCTTTTACTCCACTTACAGTTTTAACAGCGTTAGCAATCTTTTGTGATCTTTGATGTAAGTCATTTGCTGTTCCTTGGTTTTGTCCTTGGGTCTGTGGAGATATTTTACTTTCTACTGCGCTATTTCCTGGTGTTTGATTTTGAGCTTCTTCCGTTTTAGAAATCTTCTGTTCTGTAGTAGTATTTTTGTTACTTTGTTCATTTTTACTTGTGGCACCGCCACAACCATATAAAGTTAAGAAAAATAACATAATAAAGCTAGTTAAAGCTGTAGATAATTTCAAATCTTTTTTCAATTTTATCACCTCAAAAATATATTTTCTCATTTTGCTTTTATTATGCTATTTTTATATTTTAAATATTATAAAATAAAGAAGAGTTTATTTAATTATCACCATCAAAGAAGTTTCCAAGACCACCTAAAATACTTCCTTCTTCTTTTCTTCCACCAGTATGAGGGGAAGCTGCAAATACACGCTCTGCAAGTCTGCTAAATGGAAGGGATTGAATCCATACACTTCCAGGGCCTGATACAGTAGCAAAAAATACTCCTTCACCACCAAATAAAGTATTTTTAATACCGCCTACAAATTCTATATTGTAGCGTACATCTCTTGTCATAGCAACTAGACAACCAGTATCTACTCTTAAAGTTTCACCAGGAAGTAAATCTTTTTTTACTAGTGCACCACAGGAGTGGATAAATGCTAGGCCATCGCCTTCTAATTTTTGAAGTATAAATCCTTCGCCACCAAAAAAACCAACACTTAATTTTTTTCTAAAATCTATGCCTACAGAAACTCCCTTTGCTGCACATAGGAAAGAATCCTTTTGACATATAAGCTTTCCGCCAAGCATGCTTAAATCCATAGGAAGTATTTTACCAATGTATGGTGCCGCAAAGCTCACCTTTTGTTTCCCATAACCTGCGTTAGTAAAGGCTGTCATAAATAAGCTTTCACCTGTTAAGATTCTCTTTCCAGCTCCAAAGAGCTTATCCATAAATCCTCCAGAAGACTGTGATGAACCATCTCCAAATATTGTTTCCATTTGAATGCTCATATCCATCATCATCATGCTTCCAGCTTCAGCTACTACAGTTTCTCTAGGGTCAAGTTCTATTTCCACGAATTGGGTATCGTCTCCATAAATCTGATAATCAATTTTATGCGAACTCATAAATGATCCTCCATCCATAATTTTATTTTTAGTATATTCAATATACAATATAATTATTTTACTCTAGGTGTGTAGACTTTTCCATTTTTACTTGAATTCATAATTAGTAAAGAAGTCATCAATAATTTTTTCAGATAATCTTTTGTAAGTGTTTGCTTGATTTATAAGAGTAAGAACGGTTATAAGCATTTGTGAAAACTCTAGGTTTTTAGATGACAAGTCTTTTGTATTTTCAAGTACTAAGGTAACCTTTTTATTTAAATCCTCCTGTAAAGTACTCGAATCAGCTTTTTTTACATGTAAAAATGACTGATATATCTTTTCAATTTCTAAGCTTTCATTTTTTGTAGATTCCACGGTTTTAATCATGTCTTTAAATAATAAACTTATATCACTTATAGATAAGTTTTGCTTTAGATAATATATAAGTATTAGCAAAATAATATGAGCTTTTGAGTACTTCTTTTTGGTAGAAGGCATAAGTATTTTAGCCTTAGTGTAGTTATTTATCATAGTCTTAGTTAATATCTTATCGTCTTCATTTCGTCTTAAATGCGACAACTTGCTATCAAATAAAGTAATAACTTGATCCATATACAAATCTAAGTTTGGAATATCTGAAAGCTCAATATCTTCATAGGAAGAAATCTCTTCAATCAATGAAGATAATTTATTTATATCAAATTCCATTTTCAGCACCTCTAATTGTAGTTATTTAACAAAATGTTACCATATGTATATTACTATTTCAATATAAAGTATACAAAACTAGATTATGAGGTAAGTTAAATGCTAAGTTAGATAAATCTAGCAAATTAAAGAAAAAATAGATATGATTTATAAAACCTAGGGAATACTTAAGAATATGGGGGAAAATCATTCTATGAAGTAGTTATAATTTATTTAAAATTGTGGTATTATAATAACATGACACGAGGTGGTTTTAAAAACTACATAACATGGTTATAGATAAGTAAATGTATCCTTATAAGATACATTGATAAATAAATTATTAAAATGGAGTGATGATATATGCTTACAAAGTTTAGGGAACCCATAAGTGGATTAACTCATTTAATTGGAGCTGTAATTTCTCTTGTAGGGATGATACTGCTTATTTGGCGTGAAAGTACAGTGCCAAAACCTGAACCATTGGCTTATGTTGCAATAGCTATGTTTGGATTAAGCTTAATACTTCTTTATACAGCAAGTACGGTATACCATTTAGTAACAGCTTCAGAAAGAGTGATTAAGTTTTTAAGAAAACTGGATCATTCAATGATTTTTGTTTTAATAGCAGGAACATATACTCCTATATGCTTGATAGCTTTACATGGGACTTTAAGATGGGCAATGTTTATAGGTATTTGGGCTTGTGCTATCATGGGCGTTGTATTTAAGATGGTATGGTTTAATGCTCCAAGATGGATATCTACTTTGTCTTATGTACTTATAGGATGGATTTCCGTATTTCTAATTCCAGCTCTTTCAAAGACCGTGTCAACAGGAGGAATTGTTTTATTATTTCTTGGTGGTGTTTCCTATACTTTAGGTGCAGTTATATATGCAACAAAATGGCCAAGGATAAAATCTAATATATTTGGATTTCATGAGATATTTCATTTGTTTGTTATGGCGGGCAGTTTTTTTCATTATTTTATGGTATTTAAATATATGCTTTAAATTATCTATAGATGCAAAAGTGAATTTATCTTATTTCACCTAAAAGCAGTAATATTTTCGTTTGTAAATTAGACAAAAATAATCAATATTCAGAAGTGAAGGTTTATGATATGAAAGATAAGATTGAAGTAGAAATTTTCGACAATCTAGTTACTGATTTAAATTCAATATTTCAAACTAATAGTTATTATTGAAGTAATATTTAAAAGGAAGGCTGTAAGTGCAGTCTTCCTTTTAAATATTAAGATTTTTTATAAATTAAAAGCCTTCAGGTAATGGAGCTTTTGTTGATTCATTAAACATAGATATCAAATCTACTAAGTCTATGGATTTAACATCTTCTTTATTTGGAACCTTTATATCTATGTTTTTATTGATATCAAACACATCATAACTAAGATTAAAGGTTATTGAATCTTTTTCAGCTATAAGGTCTGCATTTATTTTTTGCTGAACTATATAACCATCTTTAATAGCAAAGCTCATTACTAATCCATTTTTACCAAATATATCTTCCATTTTATCAATTTCTTTATTTAATTCATCCATATTAATTTTTTCATTTTCTTTAGAACCTTCAGGAACTAAAGCTGTAAAATAATCTTTAAGCTCTATAACTCTTTTTTCATCTTTTACATAAGCTTTTAAAAGTTTTTTAAGCCCTTCATTATTTAACTTAATTTCATAAGTCTCAAGTTTTTCCTCTGTTCCATTAATAGTCACAGAATTCTTACCTGTGTATTTTATTAAATCCTTACCATCTTCTTTTGTATAATCCTTTAAGAATAATAATGAGGATTTTTGAATATTTCCAGCATTTGCAGCGATTTTATTCATATTAATATTCTGCGAAGTTTTTGCATCTTGATTTTGTGTCTTTTCCATCTGTTGTAGTTTTTCAAGACCCTTTGAGTCAATATAAATATAGTCAGTATTTTGAAACATAGGGCCAGCTTGAGCTTTTAACATCTCGGGTACTTCTAAAAGCATTTTAAGGTCTGCATTATCCTTATCTAATGATATTTGCTGAATTAAATCTAAATCAGTACTTACACCCATAGCTCCAACTTTTATATTTGTTTGAGATTTAGCTAAGGTTTTGCCTTCTGTAACGGATTTACCAGTTAACTCTAAGTTAAATCCGTTAAATCCGCCCATTTCTTGAGCTGCTTGGCCACTAAATTTAAAATCTGCATTAGCCTTATAGCTTAATGACTTGATAGTGCTGGCTTTTTCTAAAGCTTTTATCAGCTTGTCCTCTTTTGAAGTACATCCTGTCAAAGAGAGTAAGCTAATACCAATTAATAATGTACCAATAAGTCCTTTGAATTTTTTCATGTTTTCCTCCTATGTAATAAACTATGATTAGTCCTATTTTTATCAGAAAATAGGACCATATAAAATTAATTATATGTATATTTTAAGTTAAACACAATGGAGTTAATTGGAAGAATAAGAGCAAATGTTTTTTACGACTATAGACAACAGAGATCTGATATTTAACGTATACTGAGTTTATAGCTATAAATTTTTAATTTCATATTTAAAGCTGATTCTTCATATATCTGTATAAAGACGCAGAGTTTATACAGATGAAGGAGGAGATGACTAATATTATGGATAAAAGAGATATTAAAAATAGATTCAAAAATAATATAGTGACAGTAATAAGGGAAAAGGATTTAGATTTTGCTGAAGTACTTTGTAAAAATATAATATCTTCAGGAATAGATATAGTTGAGGTTACTTGTATAGTCAAAGAAGCACCAATACTTATAGATAGACTTAAACGTAAATATCCAAACGTTCTTATTGGGGCAGGAACTATAGTAGATAAAATACAATTAAAGCAAGTTTTAAATAGTGGAGCAGATTTTATTGTATCTCCATGCATAGTAGAGGATGTAGGAAAGTACTGTAAATCTCACGGGATATTTTTTTCACTAGGAGTTGCTACTCCAACAGAAGCATTTAAAGCATATAGTTTAGGCTCAGACATCATAAAGGTGTTTCCAGGAGAATCGCTAGGTCCAGAATTTATCAAAGCTTTAAAGGGACCATTTCCATATATGGACTTAATGCCAACAGGAGGAGTAACAGAGGATAATATGGACAAGTGGTTTGAAGCAGGGGCCTATACATTAGGGGTAGACGAAACTTTAGTTCAAGACATAACAGCAGATAATTTATATGAACTAAGAAATAGATGTGACAGATTAGTAAGAGCGCTTTGTGAGTTTAGGTAGAAATATGGAAAGTGTATTACTATCTTTCTAATATTTGCAGGAAAATAGATATATGGGCAGAATATATAAAGTTAATGAAAAAACAAGGGGGGCGAAGTTTTTGAATACAAATCTTGAAAGAATTAAAAGGGACATTGAAGCATTAGGTGAATTTACATCTACACCAGGAGTAGGAAATACCCGTCTTTCATTTAGTGAGGAAGACAGAAAAGCTAGAGAATATATAAAGGGGCAAATGAAAGAAGCAGGACTTCAGGTTTATGAAGATGCAGCAGGAACTATAGTTGGCAGACTTGAGGGAGAACTTAAAGATGCGCCAGTAGTTATGATAGGTTCCCATTATGACTCGGTTAAAAATGGAGGCATATTTGATGGACCAGCTGGAGTGGTTACTGCTCTTGAATCAGCAAGGGTTTTTAAGGAAAATAATATAAAACCTAAATATCCTGTGGAGTTTATTGCAATGATAGAAGAGGAAGGCTGCAGATTTGGTGGAGGTCTTTTTGGAAGTAGAGCAATGGTTGGAAAAGTAACAAGAGAAGAACTTGATAAATATAAAGATACACAAGGAATAAGCATAGCACAGGCTATGAAAGATTTTGGATTTAATCCAGATGAAATAAATAAAGCAGTAAGAAATCCTAAGGATATAAAGGCATTTTTAGAACTTCACATTGAACAAGGACCTATCCTTGAATCTAATAATAAGGATTTAGGAATAGTTCAATATGTAGTTGGTATAAGAGAATTTGAAGTTATAATTAAGGGAAGAGCTGATCATGCAGGAACAACTCCTATGGATATGAGATTAGATGCATTAGATGCTGCAGCACCAGTAATATCAAAGATAAGTGGATTTGCAAAAGAAGCAGGAGAAGGAACTGTAGCTACTATAGGAAAATTTCAATTGCTTCCAGGAGCTGCAAATATAGTTCCGGAAGAGGTTAAATTTACTGTGGATATAAGATCAAAAAGTAAAAATCTTATAAATGAAGTTTCAAATAAAATAAGTAAAGATCTTGAAAATATGGCTGAAACTAAGGGTGTTAAATATGAAATTATAGACAAGCTTAATGTAAATCCAGTAAAGCTTTCAGAAAATATAATAAGTATAATGAAAAATAAAGCAGATAATATAGGTTTTACAACAGAAGATATGTTAAGTGGAGCAGGACACGATGCTATGATTATGGCTGGAGTTACAGAGGTAGGTCTTTTATTTGTGCCAAGCAAAAATGGAAGAAGCCATTGTCCAGAGGAATGGACTGACTACGATAAACTCCAGAAGGGCGTAGAAATCATGTGTCAAACACTTGAAGAACTTTGCCGAAATAATTAGTAACTATTGATTTCCACGATAATAACTTTTACTTAAATCTTGTTCTATGGTAATATTATCATTATTATCATAAATACTCATAGCAGTTACCTTAAAGTGAATTGAGAAAATTAGGTATGTTGACAGCATGCATGTTATATATTTAAAGTTTTTTTCATAAATTTTCTCCTTTAAGGTTATTCTAAATTTATAGAGGTGATTTTAATGAAGGTATTATGTATTGTTCAGCCAGAAACCGTTTGTAATGGTAATATGGAGCTTTTAACAAGGTCTATTTCTGGAAAGCCAGTTATAGTACATACCTTACAAAGGTTAATGAAGGCAAGACTTATAGATGAAGTTATTGTAGCAGCGTCTAATAATATTAAAGATTCCTCTTTGGTAAGTGCACTTCAGGAAACCGAGTTTCATGTATTTACAGGAAGCAAAGAAAATATGTTAAAAAGATTTAAGGAAGCTTCTGGTAGACATTTTGGGGACACAATAGTGAGAATAAAAGGGAATTGTCCTTTTATATCTCCTGATATTGTGGACAATGTTATATCTTATTTCAAAATGTATAATTATGACTATGTGCATTTAGATGTACCAAATTCCTTTCCAGAGGGCTTAGAAGTAGAAGTTTTTTCAAAAGAAGCATTAGACAAATGTCTGCAAAAGGTTATTAAGAGCTCAGGAATAAATACTATATCTATAAGGGAAGCTATGTATTCAAATGAGTGCTCTCCTTGTAAATACTATGAAGGAGTAACAAATTATATATTGAAACATCCTAAGGAATTTAAGATAGGAACAGTAAAAGGTGAAGAAACATACAATAGGAGATACAAGCTCTCTGTTGATACAAAGGAAGATTTTAAGCTTATAAGTAACATTTATAGGCATTTTGATACTGACTTTCCAAATGCTAAGGAAGTTATAAGATTCTTAGATGAGAATCCAGAAATTGCAGAGATAAATCAAAAGCAAAAAAGTCAGCCCTAGGCTGACTTAAATCATTATCACTTCTTATTATCATTTTGTTCATTTTCTGATGAATTTAAATTAGGTGAATTTTGTTCAATTTCATCCAATCTTTTTTCAATCAGTTCTATTTCCTTTCTGATTTCTTGAAGCAAATCATATATTTCTTTTTGCATAATAATCCTCCATTCATTTTATCTATACATATAGTTTACAAAATTAGAATTATTATTCAATATAGTATGTATAATCTTTTATGTATTGACTATTTTTCATTAAAGCTTTAAAATTTAGCTAAGAATTGAAATAAAAAAGTGGAAAGTCAAGGCTAGATTTTTCCATAAGTTAATGGATTTTCAGAGCAATAAGGGAGGAATACATTTATGACAATTGGAATTATACTTGTGCTTATAGGAATAGTAGGTATAGGCACTGTTGTAGGTTTTTTAGTACTTAGAAAATATGATGAGGATGATTTTATAGAAGACGATGATTTTGATGAAGATGATGATATGGAAGAAAATAAAAATGAAAATGAAAATGGTATGATACATAAAAAAGCCGAAGAAGAAGATGTTAAAGAAATAATAAATGAAGAAGATGCTAATATTGAAAAACGTACTCATAAGGACAGTAAAAGCAGTGAAGAAAATAATTTATTAGTTGAAAAACAAGCTACAGAATTTGATGTAAAAAGAGAAAAAAATTCAACTATAAGTGATGATACTATAATTTTAAGTAATTTTTATAACAATATAATTGCATTTTTAGTGCAGTTAAATGGAGTAAAAAGAGGAACCAATTATGAGATTAAGCCTGGAGAAAGTCATATAGGCAGAAGCGATGAAAATGATATAATACTTGAAGATATGTATGTAAGTGGGAATCATGCAATAATAAAGCAGCAAGAAGACAAGATGTATATATATGACTTGGGTTCAAAAAATGGAGTTTTTGTAAATGGAGAAAAAATAGAAGAGTCAAAGGAATTAAATAATAATGATACGATAATAATAGGGGAAACAAAATTAAGGTTTGTGGTAATACAATAAAAGTTATGTTAACTCTTAATAATTGTATTAGGAAGTCTGTAAATATAGACTTCCTAATTTTATGCATTTTTATATGCAATTTAAATAAAGTGTTAAAATGGATTGCAAATCTTTGAAAAAATTTTAAAGTTTTATTATAGCTTGTCGATAATTGATGATGTTGGTATAATGTTGCTGTGACAATATAATAAAACAAGTAATTTGCATAAGGGGAAGATGAGATGGAAAAGTTATCAAACAAAAAGAGAAAGCGCAGAAGTATAAAAAACAAGCTATTGCCACTTATAGTTATTGCTATGGTATTACCTCTTTTAATACTTAGTATATTGAATTATGGAATTTCAAATAAAGTTCTTTTAGATAGTTTTGAAGATAATTCAAAAGAAATGGCTCATCAAATGAATACTAATTTAAATGATATGTTTATGGAAATTGAGGCGACTATTAATTTTTTATCCATGGATGAGAATTTAAAAAATATAGTGATTTTAGAAGATAAAATGAGTAGCAAAGATGCAGCGAAAGAAGAAATAAAAGAAGAACTTGAAAAAACAAAGTATTTTTCAAGAAAATTATTGGATAACAAGATAAAGACGGGTAATGGTATATTTTCTCTATATATAGGAGCTAAAAATAAAACATTTTTTGCAAATTCTACTAATAAGGCAGGGGATATGGCAGGGTATGATCCTACACAGAGACCTTGGTACAAAAAAGCAATGGAAAACCCAGATAAGGTGGTATATATAGATCCGTATGTAAGTCCAAGCACAGGAAAGCTTATGTTTACTATGGCAAAGACTTTAAAAAGTAATAACGGAGAAATACTTGGAGTAGTAGGTACAGATATTACTCTTGATAATTTTGCAACAAAATATAAAGATGTTAGTATGGGTGATACTGGAGTGCTATTTGTTATGAGTCCCGATGGTATAGTACTTTCCCATCCTGATGAAAAATTAATTGGTCAAAGTGTTAAAGATCAAGAAGTTTTTAAAGTAATTAATTCTGAAAAAGAAGGTTTTAAAGAATATACATTTGAAGGGAAACATAAATATACATCATTTATAACTAATGATAAAACTTCATGGAAGATTGCATTAAGCTTTAATACAAATGAGACCGCAAATGAGCTAAATACTATAAACAAAACTAATATACTAATTGCCATATTGAGCTCAATAATGGGAATAATATTTGCATTATATATATCTAGGATGATAACTAAGCCTTTAAAAGTATTAGAAGATGGAATAAATAAAGCAGCTTCAGGAGATTTAACAGAGGACATAAATATAAAATCTAAGGATGAGTTTGGCAATATAGGAAATGCTTTCAATCAAATGACGGCTAGTTTAAAGTCGCTTATAGGGGAGATAGTTTCATCAGCTAAAATAGTATCAGAAAATTCTATGTCTCTAAGAGATATGTCGGCTCAAACTTCTAGTGCCACAACAGAAGTTGCGTCTACTATAGGGGAAATAGCAAAAACTGCTACATCACAAGCTGTACAAACTCAAAGAGGTATGGAAAAATCAGAACAGCTTTCAGAAAGTATTGATGAAATTTCAAAAGCAATACACACTGTAAAGGAAGTTTATGATAATGTTACAAAATTAAATTCAAATGGTATGAAAGAAATAGAGGATTTAACAAGTAAAACTGCCCTTGTAAATTCTGAGACAGAAAGGCTTAATGAGGTTATAGTAGCTATGGATACAAGTTCTCAAAAGATAGGAGAAATAATAGAAACTATTAAATCTATAGCAGATCAAACTAATCTTTTAGCGTTAAATGCATCAATTGAGGCAGCTCGTGCAGGAGAAGCGGGACGTGGTTTTTCTGTGGTAGCAGAGGAAATTAGAAAGCTTTCAGAAAGTACAGCATATTCAACAGAAGAAATAAATAAGCTTATTATTGACATACAAAAAAGATCCTCCAATGCCGTAACTTCTATAAGTGCTACAAAGGATACGCTTGGAAAGCAAATTGGTGCAGTAAATGGAACCCGTGAAGTATTTGGAGAAATGTACAAGTCCATAGTTGAGGTTTCTAACTATATGAAGCATATAGAAGCATTAAATAAAACTATGATTATTAATAAAGAAGATATAGTAGAAGCTATAACAGAGATATCAGGTGCTTCTGAAGAGACCTCAGCCTCCACAGAAGAGGTTTCTGCAAGTGCAGAAGAAATACTTGCTATTATAGAAGACCTGTCAGCAAGTACAAATAAGTTGTCAGAGCTAGCTGAAAATCTTTTACAAGAGGTACACAGTTTTAAGGTGGAATAGATAATTCCTAATAAATCACTGAAAATAAGGACGAGATAGTGCAAGACATTTTAAATGATAGGTTATTTTTTAAAATGTTTTGCACTTTTTCATTTTGTGGTGCATTAAGGAAAAATATTAGGAAATACGTCATATAATATAGTATGATTATATTACATTGGATTTTCAACGTGAAAATAAAGTTTAAGTTAGGCATTATAAAAAATTTGGATAGTACATAAAGGGGTGGAATAATGGGAGCGGATAAAATGGTTGTTTCTAAAGATATACTCATAAAGATAAAGTCAAGAGCTCAAACTATTAAATCATTATGTAAGGACAAGGTGTTAGTTAAAGAAGCAGATGAAATATTAGATTTAATAAGCAAAGAACTAAATAAAGACACGGAAACCGTGCTAGAAAAAATCGAAAAAAAAATGAAAGAAACTAGGAATGTAAATCCGGACTTAAATGCAAATTTATATATACTTCGTAGAAATCTCATGAAGAATAAAATAACTGAGGAAGATGCTTTAGCGTTATATACAATGTACTTAGAATCCGAGGTTTTCGACAAGAAAATTTACTAAGTAAATAAAAATAGGTACTAAAAATTAAAGCTTTATATAGTCTTTAATCTTTAGTACCTAATCTATGCTATTTTTCTAATAATATGTATTAAAGCACCTTTATAACTTCAACTTCGTAGTCTCCATCAGGGGAAATTACTTTAGCCTTTTTACCTGTAGTGAGCTTATATAAAGTTTTTCCTAAAGGAGAATCTATACTTATTTTCATATTTCTTGGGTCAGCTTCTACAGAACTTACTAATGTTACTTCTTCCTCTTCATCCATATCGTAAAATTTAACTATTGCAGTTTTGTTGATGTCAAATATGTTTGCATCATTAGAACTTTCTACTATTACTGCATTTCTTAATTGATTTTCCAGCTCAAGTATTCTAGTTTCATTCATAGATTGATCATCCTTTGCAGCAGAATAATCCGCATTTTCACTTAGATCTCCTTGAGAACGAGCATATTTTAATGCTTCCTTAATTTCAACTCTTTTAACGGTTTTTAAATATTCCAATTCTGACTCTATCTTTTTTTTAGCTGTTTCAGTTAAAATAATTTTATCCATAAACAAATTCACCTTCCTAGTAATTTATTATTGACAGTCAATAAAATTTTAAACAATGTATGAAAATCCTTTAGTATTTTCCCATAATGCCATTTTATCATCAATATATTACTATAATCAACAAATATATAATATTTTAATATATTCAACTATGAATATTTAACAATTAAGAATTTGTTTGAAAAATCAAAATAAATGCAAAAAATTCCCGAAATTTATCTTGTTATGTAATAAATTATTGTATATAATGTAAGTAGATTTGCTTGTTAGAGTAGGCGATTGCGCGTAAAGTGCTAGATGGACAGGAAGTTGCCACTAGACGAAGAGATTTTAATGTTATTTAAAATTTCGCGATGCAGTTACCGCATTCCGCTAACATTTTTTAGCGTCACTTTCTCTATTGGCAAATACTATGAAGGGAGGCGCCATTATGAAAAATACAAGAAAAATGGTATTTTTAGGTCTATTTATTTCATTACAGGTCATACTTACAAGATTTTTAGGAATTGAAGCGCCAATTATTCGAGTAAGCTTTGGATTTTTGCCGCTAGCTTTATGTGGTATGTTATTTGGTCCTTTGTATGGAGGAATATGTGGAGCGATAGCCGATATTTTAGGTATGTTAATATTTCCTAAAGGAGCGTATTTTCCGGGTTTTACATTAAGCACGGCTTTATCAGGAGTGGTATATGGAATATTTCTATATAAAAGACCTAAATCTATGATTAATATAATTTTAGCTGTGTTAATCATAACGATTTTTATAAATTTGGGACTTAATACTATATGGCTTTCTATGATTACCGGTAAAGCAGTATATGCTATAATAGTTCCTAGAATAATAAAAAATCTTATAGAAATTCCGGTAAAAGTGCCACTTATATACATGTGCTGGAAAGCAATTGGACATTATATGGACAAATCCTTCCGTAATGTGGCAGTTTAAATTAAGTATAAATTTATGTTCTGCATGGCAAAATATAATCAAATACATGTAGAAAGGAAGGATATCTATGAGACCTTTTAGAGGAGATAAACATCAAAAGGGTGGCAAAAATGATGGTGTAAAGCCTGTAGATAGAGCAAGAAAAAGGAATGAAAAGAATCCTCCAACTTATGAAACCTTTGATGGAGAAAAGATATATTAATATAATACAATAATAAAAAAGTAAAAGTTTAAAATATAATCTAGGAAGTTTGCTTGCAAACTTCCTATTTTTTATAGAATTATTTAATTACCGATAAATAAAAAATTATTAATATTTGTAACTAATTATTATTATGATTATAGAGAATAATACTTGGATGAAAGTAATATATTTCAAATGTAGAATATGTTATAAGGTTGAATAAGTTGTATTAAAAAGGGGGATGGGAAATGACTTATCATTTTCAACGTAAAAAAACTATTTCATTACTTCTATCAATATTTATGGTTTTATGTATGATTTTTTCAGGAAATGCATTTGCGGCTTCAGAAGATATTAAGACTATAAATATATTGTCCGTTAACGACTATCATGGACAGGTTTTAGAAGGGAAAAAGGAACCTGGAATATCAAAATTTACCAAGGCTATAAAGGATTTTAAGTACAACAATAAAAACACTATAGTAGTTGCAGCTGGAGATCTTTATCAAGGCTCCGCCATATCTAATTTGAATGAAGGTGCTCCAATAAATGAAATGATGAATAATTTAGAAGTGATAGCTTCAGCCATAGGTAACCATGAATTTGACTGGGGAATAGATAAAATTGAAAAATGGTCTAAAGAAGGAAATTTTGAATGGTTAGCTTCAAATATATACGATAAAAATACATTTAAGCCTGTAGCTTTTGCAAAACCATATAAAATTGTAGAAGTAGATGGTGTGAAAATAGGTTTTATAGGACTTTCAACTCCAGAAACTACCTATAAAACAAAGGCAGCTTATATAAAAGATTTAGAGTTTAAAGATCCTATTAGCTCAGCTAAGGAATGGGCTCAAAAGCTTAAGAGTGGAGAATTAGAAGAAGGAAAAGCGGATATAGTTATAGCTCTTACCCACCTAGGCGCTTTTCAAAATAAGGATAGTAAAGTTATAACAGGAGAGGCAGCAGATTTTGCTAAAGCAAGTACTTACGTAGATGCTGTAATAGCAGCACATACACATCAAACTGTTTCGGGAAAAGTAGAACAAATTCCTGTTGTTTCAGCTTATTATAATGGAAGGGCTTATGGAAGACTAGAAATAAAATATAATTTAAATACTAAAAAAGCAGAAATAACACCATATGCTGTTGATTTAATAGCTTCACTAAGTGAATTAAAGGAAGATGCAGAAGCTAAAGCTATAGTTGAAAAATATGAAAAGTTATCAGGACCAAAGCTTAATGAAATATTAGCTGTTACAGACAAGGATTTAGCTCATGATAAATTAAGTGGCCCTTCGATACTTGGGGAATGGATATGCGAGGTTATGGCGAAGGTTACTAATTCTCAAATAGGTATAACTAATGGAGGAGGAATAAGAACTTCATTAAACAAAGGAAATATAACTATGGGCAATTTATATGAAGTTATGCCATTCGATAATACATTATTTACTATGGAACTTACAGGAGCAGATATAAAGAAAGTTATCGAAAATGGTATAGGAAATGACAAGATTGGTTGGGTTCAGGTTTCAGGATTAAAGATAAAATATGACTTGGATAGGGCATTTGGAAATAGAATAACTGAAATGAATCTTATGAATGGAACAAAGCTGGATATGAGCAAATATTATAAGGTAGTAACTAATGACTTTATGGCTTCTAATGGAGATGAATATGATTTTTCAAAGGGCAAAAATAAGTTGGATACAAATATCCCGGTAAGAGATGCATTAGTAAATGAATTAAAGGCTTGTAAAGAACTTTCATTAGTTAAAAAGAATTATCTGCAGCAAGGGAAAAAGATAGAAGGTCCAACTATACCGGTAATACCACAAAAATCAGTTATATATACTGTGAAATTAGGAGATACATTATACTCTATAGGATCAAAATACAATGTTGATTATAAGGAAATAGGAGAAATTAATAATATAAAAAATTTCAATTTAATTTTTGTTGGACAAAAACTTGTTATTCCTCAAAATTAAATTAATAAAGGAACTTGAATAATGTATTCAAGTTCCTTTATTGCTTTTATCCTAAATTTCTAGAAGATGAACTTACGACATAGGTGTTACTCTTAGATTGAGTGTATACTACCCAGTATAAGAATCCAACAAGGATGGAGCCGCCGACTATATTTCCAACTGTCACCCAAAATAAATTGTGAAATATATTTGAAATATTTATGGCCGAAATAGCTGAAGATTTAAGCCCTGAAGCTCCTATATAAGCAATGTTTCCTTTAGATAATAACCCGACAAATAAATAATACATATTAGCCACACAGTGTTCAAAACCACCCACTATAAAAGCCATTATAGGAAACCATATGATGAAGATTTTTCCTATTATATCTTTAGCAGCATAAGCTCCCCATACTGCCAAACTTACCATGAAGTTACAAAGTATTCCGCTGGATAATGCCTTCATAGCAGTTAGTGAGCTTTTAGTATAAGCAATCTTTAGTGCATAGCCTCCTAGCTTTCCCCCGTTCATATCAAAGGATCCACTAAGAAGAAGCAAAAGTACTATTAAGAGAGCGCCTAAAAAATTTCCTAAGTATACTATAATCCAATTTTTAGCCATAGCTTTTAAACTAATTTTGTTTTCAAGTATACCAGTAATCATAAGGGAGTTTCCTGTAAAAAGTTCTCCGCCGCATATTATAACTAGTATAAGGCCAACGGGGAAAACAGCTCCTGCCATAAATTTGGAAAGTGAAACATTCGATATACTGTGAGAAGCTACTGCAGCAGCAAAGCCTCCCATAGCTATAAATGCACCTGCAAGTATTCCGAGTATAAGAGTTTTAATAAATGTAGAGTTTGCTTTTCCTGTAGCTGTAGTTATTGCTTCAGGGCATAATTCCGACCATTTTAACATCTGTTTGTCCATAACATATCCCCCTGTTAATTTTGTAGTTAATAGCAAACGCTATAAAAATATAATAATTTACCATTAAGTTAATTATTATATTTTTATTATACTGTAAAAGCATCTATAAATCGTCTACATAAATTCAGTCTTATTTAGAAATTTTCAAAAATTCGATATATTGCTGCAGTATCTATAGTTTTTATTATATGGTTAAGGTGTTTATAATCTTCAACAAAGGTGATTAATACATAATAATTTGGGTATAATCAATAAAAAATAAATATAGAAGGTGAAGAAATGAATAAAGTTCTGTTAATAGGAAGGCTGGCTAAGGACTGCGAATTAAGATATGTAGGAGAAGATAAAACAGCGGTTTTAAATTTTACATTAGCTGTACAAAAGCCTTTTTTAAACAAAGATGGAGAAAAAGATGCGGATTTTATTCCAATAGTGTATTGGAAAAAAGCAAGTGAAGCATTAGCGCCTTATCTTAAAAAGGGAAAGGTTATAAGTGTCATGGGAAGAATAAATATTAGAGCTTATACTAAAGAAAATGGTGAAAAGAAATATTCTGCTCAAGTAGTGGCAGAACAAATACAATTTGTAGATTTATTCAAACATAAAGAAAAAGCAGAATAAATATATTGACCATTATTATATGTCCCTATAATATAAGAATGTAGAACAAAAATATATTATAGGGAGATATAAATTATGATATATAAAAAGCGCGTTAATTGTAAATTTGCAATTAAAATTGTAGTAATTTGCATGTTAATCATTCAATTGTATTTTATAATAAAATATAGGACAACTCTTCTAGGGATAAATAAGGAATGCCTAGAAAATTTTATAAGAAATCAAGGTACTTTATCGAAATTTATATTTGTGATTGTATTTGCGTTAAAACCACTTGTAATAGTTATACCTGCTATGCTTATGACTATAGTAGGAGGGAGTTTATTCGGACCACTGCAGGGATTATTATTAAGCTTAATTGGATTTTTTTTATCAGGAACGCTAGCTTTTTTTCTTGCAAGACTTTTGGGTGAATCTTTTGTAGATAAGATAGTTAAAGGAAAAGGCATGAAAATGGATAAAGTAATAAATAAAAATGGAGTTTTCATCATAGCGCTTATAAGATTTATACCTGTATTTCATTACGATATAGTAAGCTATACCTTAGGACTCACGAAAATAAAATATAAAGATTATATTTTAGGATCTATATTAGGTGTAGCTATAGAAACTGCAGCTTATGCATATCTAGGAGAAAATATATTTAAACCTCATTCTCCTGAATTCATAATATCTATATTAGTAATAATTATTTTAGGAGTTTTAGGTTGGTTTTTGGCGAAAAAAAGATCTTTTAAATAAAGTAATATGTTTTAATTCCGATAAATAAAGTGTTGATTTTTATTTATAATTTGATTTTGGAGTGATAATTTATGAGATTAATGCAAAATATGTCTTCACAAAGAATATATAGGCAATATCAAAAGTCTTTGGTAAATCAAAGTAAAGCATTAAAGCATATATCTTCTGGAGAAAAGTTCACAAAGGCTGGGGAAGCGCCAAATGAAATAGCTAAAAGTGAAAGAATGAGACTTCAAATAAGAGGACTTCAAATGGCTCAAAAAAATGCACAAGATGGAATAAGTATGATGCAAACCGCCGATGGAGCATTAGATTCTATGACTAATACTATGCAAAGAGTAAGAGAGCTTTTGGTCCAAGCAGGGAATGGAGCAAATAATACTGAAGATAAAGAAACTATACTAAATGAAGTAAAACAAATGATAGCTGGATATGATGATATAGCAAAAAATAGTGAGTTTAATGGTGTATCTCTATTTGATCCACAAGATGGTGCGAATAGTGTGAAAATGCAAATAGGAGCTAATGCCTATGAAAATGTAAAAATAGAGTTTTATGATTTAAGAGCAGAAGATTTAAAGGATTTAGAAACTGGAGACAGCTTGAATTTAAATCTTATAATTGAGTCAGTAAAAGATAATGATTTAGGTAGTGCTATTGATCAAATGGATTCAGTGATAAAAAACTTAAGCAATGTTAGAAGTAAATATGGATCATTAGCTAATAAATTTGAAGATTGTTTTGAAGGTTTAGGAGAATTTGAAATAGCAACTCAGACTGCAGAAAGTTCCATTAGAGATGCAGATATAGCAGAAGAAATGATGGAATTTACTAAAAACAATATACTAATAGAGTCGGGTAATGCGATGATGGTTCAATCTAATAAATTGCCACAGGAAATACTAAGAATACTAGAAAATGTAAGAAGTAGATAAGAGATATAGGCAATCAGTATAGATATAAAAGCTGATTGCCTATTATTTTTTTGTTAAATTAAATAAAATTTAATTTAATAAAAAATAAAATGTGTTTAAAATTAGATGAAAAATAGTAAAAAATGTAGTATAATTGCATAGTATAGGAAAAAAATGTTTTAAATTGTTAATTTAATAACAGTATTTAACAAGATATAATACACTAAATTTGTATCATAATAGCACCATTTACATTAATTTTACTAAAAAACTTTCCAACTATTAAAAAAAGTTAAAAAAGTTTATAATTTATTTAAATATTTTAAAAAAAGTAAATATTAATACTATACAAAAGCTTGTTTTTATTGTAAAATTGAAGCGTATTTTGAATTTAATGTAATAATATTAGAAAAATATAGAAAAAAATGGGAGTTGATAATTTGAGAATTTCTAATCTTTCGCAAGATCAATTTACATATGAAATTATAAAAAAAGGGCTAGACGCTTCTTCTGAAAGAAGTAAGGTTATAGCTAATAATATTTCAAATATAAATACAGCAAATTATAAGAGAAGATATGTAAGTTTTGAGGAAACTTTAACACAAAATGAAAAAGAATTAAATTTAAAAATTTCTAATGAAAGGCATTTTAATGATGGTGCTTCTTTTGGAGAAATTACTGTAAAGGAAGATAAGACAAGCAGTATGAGGGATGATGGCAATAATGTTAATTTAGATTTGGAAAAGGTTAATCAAGCTGCAAATACTCTTATGTACAATGCAATGATTGCTCAGCTGAATAATAGAATTTCACAAAAGAGGATTGTTATTAGTGGGAAATGATGATTAATAGTATACGTATCATTAATGAAATTAATAAATAATAAATATTTAAAATAATGACAACGAGGTGAAATATTGTGAAAGCGTTTAATAATTTAAGAATAAGTGCCAGTGGACTATCAGCTGAAAGGTTGAGAATGGATACCATTGCGTCTAATATAGCAAATGCTTCAACTACAAGAGGGAAAGATGGAGAGCCTTATAGAAGAAAAATTGCATTATTTCAGGAAAACTTAACAAGAGAGATGGATAAATCTACTGGGAAAGAAAAGGAGAGACTTTTAGGTGTAAAGGCAGTAAAGGTAGCTGAAGATCCAACGGAGCTTAGAAGAGTATATGATCCAACTCATCCTGATGCAGATGAAAGTGGATATGTATTGATGCCAAATGTTAATATATTAAACGAGATGGCTGATATGATAGCTGCAACTAGAGCCTATGAAGCTAATGTAGATGCAATAAATTCGCAAAAATCAATGTTTTCTAAAGCATTAGAAATAGGAAGGTAGGTGAAAAATATTGAAAATAAATGAATTTACTCCATTAAGTTCTATGTTTGAAGATATGAAAATATATGGAGGAGTGGAAAATAAATCAAATGAAAAAGAGAGTGATTTTTTCTCAGTTCTTCAAGATAAGTTAGATGCTGTAAATGAAAAACAAATAACATCAGAAAATACAACAAGTGCTTTTATAAGCGGAGAAGAAGTAGATGTACATAAGGTCATGTTAGATGCGGAAGAAGCTAAGCTATCTTTAGAGTTGGCGGTACAGATGAGAAATAAGATAGTTGAAGCATACCAAGAAATTAATAGAATGCAATTATAGTAAGGAGTGCTAGTGAATGAACAAGCTATCCCAATGGATTAGCAACCTAAGGACAAAATTATTTGAATTGAGCACAAAAAAGAAGATAGCTTATGGAATTATTTTAGTAAGTATTATTGGAGTTTTAATATATGGTGTTATTTCAGTAAGTTCTACTAAATATGCTGTTCTTTTTCAAAATGTAGATTCTGACGATGCAGGAGCAATTTATACTAAACTTAAAGAAAAAAAAGAGGATTTTAAAGTAGAAGGCAATACTATATTAGTTCCTACAGATAAGGTTGATTCCTTAAGAATGGAAGTGTTAGCTGAAGTGCCTATGACTAATGGAAGTCAAGGATTTGAGCTTTTAGATAAAAGTAAATTTGGAAGCACAGATGCAGAAATGAAAATAAACTATCAAAGGGCACTTCAAGGAGAAATTGAAAGGACTATAAAAGCCTTTCCTGAAATAGAAAATGCCAGAGTGCATCTAGTACTTCCTGAAGATAGTGTTTTTGTTAAGGATTCTGCACCAGCAAAAGCGTCGATTACATTGAAAATGAAATCTGGCAAAAGGCTTACAAATGATCAAGTAAAGGCTATAGTTTCTTTGACATCTGGTAGCGTGAAAAATTTGCCAAAAGAAAATGTTGAAATAAATGATACAAAAGGCAGCTTAACGCAAAACTTTTTTGAAGATAGTGAATTTGAAGCATCTTCTTCAGCGGAAAAACAGCAGGTATTGGAAAAGGATTATGAAAAAAAGCTTGAAAACAAAGTTACTGATATGCTTTCGGCTGTCTATGGGAAAGATAAGGTAAGGGTTATTGTAAATGCTGACCTAAATTTTGATGCTCAAGAAACTGATAAAATAACTTATGACCCTAAGAATGTAGTGGTAAGTGAGAAAAATTCAAAAACCACTGAAAAGGGTTCAGAAGGTGAAGTGACAGGAAGTCCTGTAGATGACAATATGAATAATGAAATTGAGACTAATGCTGATGGCAGCGTAACAACTCATGAGGAAAACACTAAAAATTATCAAATATCTGAAAGTAAGGAAAAGATAATAAAAGCACCAGGAGATGTTAATAGACTTACAGTTTCTGTAATTCTAGATGGCACTATGGATAATGCTACAAGAGCATCTGTTAGCAATAGTGTTATGTCAGCTGTAGGATACAATCAAGCTAGAGGAGACAGTATCAGCGTAGAAGGATTAGCCTTTGATAAAGAGTCAGAAAATAAGATTAAAGATGATTTAGAAGCAATGGAAAAGGAACAAGAAAGAGCAGCTCTTATGAAGAAATATGGATTAATAGGAATTGGAGTAATTTTATTATTAACATTAGTAATAGGAATGATTTTAAGAAGAAGAAGCCATAAAAAAGAAGAAGAGGAAATTTTACAGATAGATCATATAGATACTATTATAGATGATGAAGTTGAACTCGAACAAAAACCTAAATTTAAACCTATAGAATTGGAAACAGAAACTGAAATTAGTCATACAGAAAATGAAATAAGAAAATATGCTATAGATAAACCAGATCAAGTTTCAGAAATAATAAAATCTTGGTTGGCAGAAGATGAGAGGTGATTTAAATGTATAACGGGGTAGATGGCGAAAAATTGACTGGAGTACAAAAGGCAGCAATACTTTTTATAACTTTAGGACCAGAGGCTTCTGCTGGAATTATAAAGAAACTTCCTGAATCAGAAATACAAAAGATTACCTATGAGATTGCTAATATTAGTGCGGTAAAATCAGAACAAAAGCAAAGCATATTTGAAGAGTTTATTCAAATGAATAAAGCAAAGGATTATCTTGTAGAAGGAGGCTTAGATTACGCTAAAACCCTTCTATCTAAGGCATTAGGAAGCCAAAGAGCAATAGAAATATTAGATAAGGTAACAGAGGCTACTCAGCAGTTTAGACCATTTGCTATTGCCAGAAAAGCAGATGCAAATCAGCTTTTAAATATTATATCTAATGAACATCCTCAAACTATAGCTCTTATACTTTGCCATCTTCAGTCAGATAAGGCAGGACAAATTTTATCTGAGTTATCTGAAGAAGTACAGGGAGACGTAGCTTATAGAATTGCAACTATGAATAATACTTCTCCTATGGTATTAAAGGAAATAGAAAAGGTACTAGATAGTAAATTATCTTCAGTAGTAAAATCTGAAATGAAAGCTATGGGTGGGGTTCCAACTATAGTTGATATATTAAATCAAGTAGATAGAACTACAGAAAAGAATATAACAGAGGCTCTAGAAAGAGAAAATCCTGAACTTGCAGAAAAGGTTAAGTCATCTATGTTTGTATTTGAAGATATTATTACATTAGATGATGTATCAATACAAAGAGTATTAAGAGAAGTAGAGACAAAAGAACTTTCACTGGCACTCAAGGGAGCTTCAGAGGAAGTAGCCAATGCTATATTTAAAAATCAATCTAAAAGAGCTGCTGCTTCATTGAAAGAAGACATGGAATTCTTAGGGCCAGTAAGACTTATGGATGTTGAAAAGGCACAGCAAAAAATTGTTGGAATAATAAGAAGACTTGACGAGGCTGGAGAAATAGTAATTGCAAGAGGTGGAGAAGATGCAATCATCGTATAAAGTAATAAAAGGAGACAGCTTAGTTAATCAAGGTAAAAGAGAAATAATAACTGAATATATTCCTAAAGTTTATAAGGGATTCGCTGAAGAAAGTTATGTTAAAGATAGAAGTGAAGGAGTTTACACTAAAGGTATAGTTGAAAGTTATGAAGCTTTAAGTAATTCCATATTAAAGCAGGCTAGGGCTAAAAGGGAAGATATATTAATTCAAACTTATAAAGAAGCAGATATAATAAGAAATGAAGCATACAACGAAGCATATATGAAAGGATATGAAGAAGGAAAAAATAAGGGATACAGTGATGCATACGAAGAAGGATATGAAAAAAATATCAAAGAAGCAAAAGCAGAAAGGGAAGCACTATTAAAGGAAGCACAAAATACTTCAAGTAAAATTGTAGAAAGTGCTAAGGCTGAATATTTAAGATATCTTGATGAAAAAAAAGATGAAATGGTGAGGACTATTAAAAATATAGTAGAAGCTGTATTTAAAAGAGAAATTAAAGAAGAAGATAGTTTGAATGATATGGTATTGGATGTTTTACAGTTAGCTAAGGGAGCTAAATCGGTAATAATAAGATGTAATCCTATATATGAGCAGGAGTTAAAAAAAGCCATAGATATTTGGAAAACTCGTGAGGTATTTAAAGGAGAAATATTTATCATACTAGACGAGACAATATCTGAAGGGAATTTATTAATAGAAAAAGATAATGGTAAAATACTCATAAGTACAGAGAAGGCCTTAGAAAAAATAGAGGAAATACTTCTTTCGGAATAATGGAGTAAATAAGAGGGTACAGTATGGAAGCATTAAAGTTTCAGCTTATAAATAAAAGAATTAAAGAAACTAACTTTTATCATATAGAGGGCATTGTTAAAAAAGTAATAGGGCTTACTATTGAAGCAGAAGGAATAAAATCTTTTGTTGGTGAAGTTTGTATTATATACAATGAAAGGAATAATCCTATAGATTGTGAAGTTGTTGGTTTTAAGGAAAAAGATGTGATACTAATGCCGCTTGGAGAACTTATAGGTATATCACCTGGTTGTAGAGTAGTGCCGACTGGAAAACCTTTAAGCGTAAAATGTTCTGAAGAACTATTTGGGAAAGTTTTGGATGGATTAGGAAGACCACTAGAAGGTGAAGAAGTAAGGTGTGGGGTTTACTATCCCCTAGATACAGCACCTCCAGATCCTATGAAGAGAAAAAGAATAAAGGATATAATTCCAACAGGAGTTAGAGCCATAGATGGTTTTATAACCTGTGGTGAAGGGCAGAGAATAGGAATATTTGCAGGAAGTGGTGTTGGAAAAAGTACAACCTTAGGGATGATAGCAAAATATGCTGAAGCAGATGTAAATGTTATATGCCTTATTGGTGAAAGAGGAAGGGAAGTTTTAGATTTTATAGAACGAGATTTAGGACCTGAGGGTATGAAAAAAAGCATAGTAATATGTGCAACTTCTGATAGACCAGCTCTGGTGAGAATTAAGGGAGCATTTACAGCAACAGCTATAGCAGAATACTTTAGAGATAAGGGGAAAAAAGTAATTTTAATGATGGATTCTGTAACTAGATTTGCAATGGCTCAAAGAGAAGTTGGACTTGCTATAGGTGAACCTCCAGCAACTAAAGGCTATACTCCTTCAGTGTTTGCAATGCTTCCAAGGCTTATGGAAAGGTCAGGAATGTCTGATAAAGGTTCTATAACAGCATTTTACACAGTACTTGTAGATGGGGATGATTTTAATGAGCCTATTGCTGATGCAGTAAGAGGTATATTGGATGGACATATAGTACTTTCTCGTGCGTTAGCAGCTAAAAATCATTATCCCGCCATAGATGTACTAAATAGTATTAGTAGACTTATGAGTGAAATTGCAGAAGAAGAGCACAAAAAGGTTGCAGCAATTTCAAGGGATCTTATGGCAACTCATAAGGAATCTGAAGACTTAATAAACATAGGTGCTTATGTTAAGGGAAGTAACAATAAGGTAGATATGGCTATACACTACATTGATAGTATAAATAAATTTCTTACACAAAGCGTAGAGGAACACACATCGTTCAATGATACTATAAATTGGCTTAAATCAATGTTTAAATGATTGACAATTGAGAAGAGGGAGTTATATGGAAAACTATAAATTTAGGCTTCAAAAACTTTTAAACATAAGAATGGATAAAGAAGATGAATCAAAGAGAAAATTTAAAGAAGTTCAAAAAGAAAAGATAGAAGTTGAAAATAAATTAATTTATCTTCAGGAAAATTACAAGAAGTACTCCTGCTTATGTGATAATCAAAGTATAGTAGAGCAAAAAATAAAATACCGATATTTATCAGCATTAAATGTAGGAATAAATCAAACTTCAAGGGAACTTGAAAATAAGGAAAAGCTTTTAAATAATGCACGCCAAGAATTGAAGCAAAAGCAAATAGAGAGAAAAACTGTAGAAATATTGAAAGAAAAAGGATATGAAACGTTTATAAAAGAACAAAATTTAATTGAACAAAAGACTAATGATGAATTTGCACTTTATGCTCACATAAGAGCTATGCGAGGGAGGTAAAGTAATTGAATGTAGCATTAGGAGAAATTACACCTAATTTTAATGTAAAAAATATAGAAACTCCTAAAAAGTCAGAAGATACTAAATTTAAGGATGACTTTTCTAAAACTTTAGAAAATAAGTGTAAGTTGTCCTCTAAGGAAATTAAAAGAGATAATTTGCAAGAAACAAGAAGTAAAAGTGAAGGCAAAGAAATAGATAACAATTCTAGTTTGGACATGAATAACATAAAAGATAAACTAAAGGAAGTAGGAATAAGTGAAGAAAAGCTAAATAATATAAACTCAATTGAAGATTTAGAACAACTTATAAAAGATGATATATTAAGTGCACAGGAAAGTAATGTTTTACCAAATGAAGCTATTTCAATAATGGGAGTTTTAATATTAAATTCCTTAAATAACATTACTTCTAAAGACGAAGTAAGTCAATTAAAGGAAGTAATAATGTCCAATGTGAGACTTTTAATTGATAATGTTAATTTAGATGATAGCTACTTCAAGAATAAACTTAATTCATTATTAGAAAATATTGATGCAAATATTTTAGATAATAAGTTACATATTGGTTTGCCAGAATCTTTTAAACAAAATTTACAGGAAGAACTTGCTTCACTTGTAAAAGAAGCTAAAGAAAGTTTAAATAAATCTTCAAATAAAACTGGAGTTATATTTGAAGAGCATGAAGTAAGTTTAAATAAAGATACTAATGTAGTATCTAATAATATTAAACAAGATAAAGGAACTAATGTAATATCTAACAATATTAAACACGATAAAGATAGTTTTTTAAGTTTAAAAGATAACAAGCTCTCACAAGAAGAAAATATACTTAAAAATTTATCTAAGGACTCTTCCAAAGATAACAAAATTGAAAATGCAGTTAATTTCATCAATCATTTAAAGACAACTGTAGAAAATGTACAAGTCCCAGCAGAAGAAAATATAGTTATAAATAAAGATACTTTTGTAAATGACATACTAAAAACAGTGAAATATATAGAAATAAACAATCTTAAGGATTTAACTGTGAAAATTAATCCTAAAGAACTAGGAGAAATAATAATCAAAGTAACTGTAGAAGGAGGCGTAATGAAGGCAACCATTAATGCACAAAATAAGGAAGCCTTCAATTTATTAAACGCTCATCTTTCAGAGTTAAATGATAAATTGCAACAAAATAATATACGTATTGAAAGTCTTAACATAAATATATACGAAGATACAACTTTTTTTAGGGGACAATCTCAACATGAAAATAGTGGGAAACAGCAAGAGAAAAAAAATAAATCATCTACTACAGAAATTCAAGGACTTGATATGGATGAAATAATGATACCAAACGAAGAACTAAATAATGTAAATTTGTTTGCTTAAGGAGGTGAAAGAATGGCAGAAACTACAGGCGTTAATACTCAAAATCAAGCATATTCATCCACTAAAACAAATAGAGGTACTAAGATAGTAAAAGCTGGAGGAGAATTAAGTAAAGATGCTTTCTTACAAATACTCGCAGCAGAACTTACTAATCAAGACCCATTGTCAGGTGGGAAAGATGGAACTGAGTATGTAGCTCAAATGGCTCAATTTGCTAATTTAGAGCAGATGACAAATATGAATACTTCCATGAATTTTTCTGGAGCATCAGGTTTAATTGGTAAAACTGTAATGATTGATTCCTTAAATGATAAGGGACAATATCATGTAGGTACAGTTACTGGAGTATCCAAAGATGGAAGTGTAGTAAGAGTAAATGTTAATGTTGGTAAGATAAAACTTGAAGATGGTACAGAAGTAGATGATATAAGACAATTTATGTATAGCTCTATTATAGAAGTTGTGGAAACACCAAAGAGTTCTCAAGATAACGTAGAAACACCAGATGATTCCAAAGAGGAAAATGAAGATAAAAGTGTTTAACATATAAAGATATTTTAAATTGGAGGTTATATGAAATGATACGTGCAATGTATTCAGGTATAAGTGGGCTTAGAGCAAATCAAACTAAGTTAGATGTAATAGGTAATAATATAGCTAATGTAGGTACTACAGCTTTTAAAAATCAAAGGATAAGATTTCAAGATATGTTAAGTCAAAATGTTAGGGAAGCAACAGGGCCAGGTAGAAATATTGGGGGAACTAATCCAAGCCAAGTAGGGTTAGGCGTGCAGGTTGCTGGAATTGACACAACAATGACTCAAGGTAATATGCAGCCTACAGGAGGAATGCTTGATGTAGCTATAGATGGAGAAGGATTTTTTATAGTAGGTAAGGGAGACGTAGAAGGGAAAATTACTATTGACACTAGTGACGAAAAATATATGACGATTAAAAGCGCGACGGATATGGAAACAATGTTCAGCCGTGATGGAGCTTTTAAGTTAGACTACAATGGTAACTTAATAAATTCTGACGGCTTGAGAGTATTAGGATATGCTTTTGAAGGATACGAGGTAGAAGATGGCAAAGTAAAAATGGCCTATGTGGATGCAGAAGATAAGGATTTAAAACCTGAGAATGAGGAGGAGCTAGTACCTTTAGCTATACCAGATGAAATTGAGGGTGAAGATGGAGAAATGAAAAGAGTAAAGAGCTTTTCCATTGACAAAAATGGACTTATAAAGGCCGTTTTAAGTGATAATACAGTGACAGCAGTTGGTCAAATTGCTATGGCGTCCTTTAAAAATCCTGAGGGTATGACTAAGGCAGGCAAAAATATATGGCAAAACTCAGCAAACTCTGGTCCTGCAGTTATTAGAACACCAGTTGGAACAGCTAAAGAGGATGCAAATGATGAAGGGTATGGAGACTTGGCACAAGGAATGCTTGAAATGTCCAATGTAGACTTGGCAGAACAGTTTTCAGAAATGATAGTTGCTTCTCGTGCTTTTCAGGCTAATGGAAAGATAATAACAACTAGTGATGAAATACTTCAGGAGTTAGTTAATCTTAAGAGATAGTTTTAATTGGCAATTTTGTTATTAATATTAATCAAGTGTATAGAAATTTCCTTATTGATGAAATTTTTATACACTTGATTAAAACTTATAATTAAAACTATAGTGACAAGGAGGTCAAAGTAATGATTGAAGTTACGGGATTAGATCGAAAAAAATTTATACTTAATGCAGAGCATATAGAAAAAATGGAGTCTGTGCCTGAAAGCCTCATTACTTTAGTTAATGGAAAAAGGTATTTAGTACGAGAATCTTTAGATGAGATTTTAGAGAGAGTTCTAATATACAAAAGGAGAATATTTTCCATGAACTCACAGGAGGCTGCTAAGAAATGAAAAGAAGGGATATATTAACAGCAATAGGTATAACGTTAGGTTTTGGAATGATGCTATGGGGTATGGCCATGGTAAGTATTACAGAATATAGTATTGGACAGCTTAAACTTTTCTGGGATATATCTTCTGTGATAATAACTATAGGTGGGTCATTTTGTGCCTTGCTAATAGCTTACCCATTTAATACATTTAAGAAATTATTTAAAATAATAATTCAGGCTTTTAGAGAAAGTGAAAAATCTGCACCAGATATAATAGGTGAATTTGTATCTCTTTCAAGAAAAGCAAGAAGGGGAGGACTTCTTTCTTTAGAAGATGAAATAAGCTCTATAGAGGAGGATTTTTTAAAGAAGGGACTCCAGATGGTAGTAGATGGTATTGAGCCAGAAACCATAAGGGAAATAATGGATTTAGAAATTTCTGAAATGGAAAGACGTCATAAAGAAGGAATAGAGATGCTAAGGACTTGGGGAGGATATGCGCCAGCATTTGGTATGGCAGGTACACTTATAGGACTTATACAAATGCTTGCCAATCTTTCGGATTCAAGTCAAATAGCATCAGGTATGGCAAAGGCACTTATAACTACATTTTATGGTTCATTAATGGCATACCTTATATTTAATCCTATGGCAGCAAATTTATCACTGAAAAGTGAACAAGAGGTTGTTATAAGAGATATGATGTTAGAAGGAATACTTTCTATTCAATCAGGTGTAAATCCAAGGATAGTTGAAGAAAAGCTTATGGCTTATTTGTCACCTGAAGAGAGAAAGAATTATGCAGTATCTGTAAAAGCAGAAGGGGTGGCTGAAAATGGCTAGAAGAAAAAGAAGGGGTAGCGATGCAGGAGGAGCAAATAATGAATGGCTTGCAACTTATTCGGATACAGTAACCTTGCTTTTAACCTTTTTCGTTTTACTATATTCTTTTTCCAGTGTAGATGCTCAAAAATTTAAACAAATAGCCTCTGCATTTCAAAGTGTTTTATCTGGAGATAGTGGACAGACAATATTTGATTTTAACATGAAAAATGGAGATGTGCCTTTGGTAGGGGAAACGGTGGATTTAGGGTCTGATACTGGCGGAAGAGAAAATGAGCTTTATGATAAAGTCAGAGATTTTGTTGAACAAAACAAACTTCAAAATACTGTGAGCGTAAAATCAGATAGACGCGGAGTGCTATTAGAGTTAAAAGATAATGTGTTTTTTGAAACTGGACAAGGGGAAATAAAGCCTTCTAGTTTACCAATACTTGATAAATTAAACAAGATAATATTAAATTTACCTAATGAAATAGTGGTAGAAGGGCACACAGATAATGTGCCTATAAGCAATTATAAATATAACTCCAATTGGGAGCTATCAACAGCTAGAGCGGTAAATGTGGTAAGATACTTTGTTGAAACCAAGAAACATACTCCTTCTAGATTTACTGCAGCAGGATATGGAGAATATAAACCTTTATATTCTAATGATACAGAAGAACATAAAGCAAAAAATAGAAGAGTAAATATAGTAATTGTAGCATCAGAAAAGGAGAATGGTAGTAAATGAGTGAAAAGACAGCTAAAGAAGGAAAAGGAAAAAAAACTTTCAAAACTATAATAATTATAATTATCGTAGTTTTAGCTATATCTGGAGGAGCTTTTGGAGGATATATGCTAGTCAATAAAAATAATAGTCAGGCAAGTGGGGGTAATACTCAAGTAGTAAATAACAATCTATCTACACAAGCACCTTCAACACAAATAATTGCAAATGGGACAATGCAACCTGTAATAAGTGAGTTCACATTTGAACTTGGCGAATTTTTAGTAAATCTTTCAGATGAGGGAGAGAAAAGGTTTGTAAAAGCAAATATTTATATAGGGCACAGCAATAAAAAGCTTGCAAAGGAACTTGAAGGTAAGACACCAATGCTTAGAGATGCAATTAATAGTGTACTAAGAGCTAAAAAAGCAAAGGATTTTACTCCTAAAGGAACAGAAGATATAAAGCTTGAAATATTAAATAGAATAAATCCAATGTTTAAAGAAGGCAGATGTGAAAGTATTTATTTTAATGAAATATTAGTTCAGTAAAACTAAAGAATAAAGGTAAGGTATATATGGATTTACAGTTTTTCGCAACTTTATTGAAGATAATAGTGGTCCTCCCCTTTGTACTAATGCTTATATATATATCAATAAAATATGGGGGAGGAAAGCTTCAAGATCTTCAAAAAGGAAAATATATGAAAGTATTAGATAGGCTTTCACTATCCAAAGAAAATAATATTTTAGTAGTAAAGATAGGAGAAAAGGCCTATGTAGTATCTAGCGTGCAAGGTAAAATAGAAATTCTTTTTGAAGTACCTAGCGAAGATATAATTAAAATTGAGTGCTCAAAGGAAATTCCAGAGTACCGTAACATAAAAGATTTAATTAATAAATTAAAATCTAAAAAGGAAGATAAAGATGAAGAAACTAAATATTAAAAATGCTAAAGTCTTAGTTGGAACAATATTAATAGCAGTATGTTGTGTGCTTATATTTTCATCTAAAATTTATGCAGCTCCTGCGAATGTGCCAATCCCAAGGGTTAATATATCTTTAGATGGAGCAGGAAACTCTAAAAATTATGTAGATAATATAAAGCTCCTTATAATGCTTACTATACTTACATTACTTCCTTCTTTTATTATAATGATGACTAGTTTTATAAGAATTACAGTGGTGTTTGGATTTTTAAGAAATGCTATAGGTACTCAGCAATCACCGCCAAACCAAGTATTTATAGGACTAGCACTGTTTTTAACAGTATTTATTATGACACCAGTATATAATGAAATTAATTCTAAGGCCTTTACTCCATATATGGAAAATAAAATAAGTCAAGAACAAGCTATAGAAATTGGAGCAGCACCGCTAAGACAATTTATGCTAAAGCAAACTAGAAAAAAGGATTTACAGCTTTTTGTAGAGGTGGGAAAGATAAATAAAGATGTGACAAGTGAAAAGATGCCTCTGTATATTGTAGTTCCAGCATTTATAATAAGTGAATTGAAAACAGCTTTTCAAATAGGATTTTTACTTTTTATTCCATTTTTAATTGTAGATCTTGTAGTAGCAAGTATACTTATGTCCATGGGTATGATGATGCTTCCACCAGTGATGATTTCATTGCCATTTAAACTTCTTTTGTTTGTAATGGTTGATGGATGGCACCTCCTAGTAAAATCTTTAATAATGAGTTTTAAATGAGGTGATTAATAAATGAGCGAAAATGTGGTAATAGGAATCGTAAAAGATGCCATACAAACAGGACTTATAGTAGCGGCACCAATACTTGGAGTTTCAATAATTGTAGGTCTTATTGTAAGTATATTTCAAGCAACAACACAAATACAGGAGCAAACACTGACATTTGTACCAAAGCTTATAGCTGTAGCAATAGTTGGACTTCTTACAGGAAGTTTTATGCTTCATCAGCTTGTAAACTTTACAGAAAGAATATTTGCATTGATTTCAAATATAATACAATAAATCGTTGGGGTGTTTTAGTTGATAGATATAGCATATTTTACAGCACTTATCTTAGTCTTTTTAAGACTTATTAGTTTTTTTACTGTAGCAACTGGACTTTTTCCCAAAGGAACACCGCCAATGGCAAAAATAGGTGTAGCAATTATATTATCGTACATTATTTTACCAGGTGTAGACTTTTCAAAAATAAATTCTGCTTCAAATATGATGATTTTTATGGGAAATGGTATAAGTGAAATTATCACAGGAATAATACTTGGATTTGCAGTGGAACTTTGTTTTATGGCAGCTAAATTTGCAGGAAGTATGATGGATATTCAATCAGGATTATCCATGGCAAGTATGTTTGATCCTAATTCAAATAGCAATGCTACTTTAATAGAAAGACTTTTATATTGGATAAGTCTTGTAATGTTTTTTATAGTAGATGGACATCATATTTTGTTATTGCAGCTTATTGAAAGTTTTAAATGGGTAACTCTTGGAAAACTTATACTATTCCAGGGATCCCCAGGAATTATAGTAGAGGCATTCATAAGTTTCTTTATAATTGGCTTTAAAATGGCAATACCAATTATATTAATTGTAATAATAACAGATTTAGTTTTGGGACTTATGTCTAGAACTGTTCCTCAACTAAATGTTATGATACTAGGGCTTCCGATTAAAATACTTATGGTACTGGCAAGTTTTTTATTTGCAATGCCTATATTTTTAAACTTAATTGGGGAAGCATTTAGTTTAATGACAGAGGTTTTTAAAGGAATATTTAATACATTACCAATGATTCCTGTATTATTTATATTTGCTTCAGATGATAAAACTGAGGAAGCTACCCCTCATAAATTAAATGAAGCAAAAAAGAAGGGACAGGTAGCTAAGAGTAAGGAAGCAAGTTTAGCACTTACACTTTTAGCTTGTACATTGATTATAACAGCACTAGGAAATTATATAGTAGAAGGACTTAAAGACACTATAATTCATTTTTTAACTAATTTCTTATATATGGAATTATCTTATAATAATTTATTTTACATAACATTTATAACATTAACGAGAGTTGCAATGCTTGTATTACCTGTAATGATACCTATTATGATTATGGGAATAGCTGCAAATCTTATGCAAACTGGAATTATGTTTACAAAGGAGCCTATAAAACCTGATTTTAAAAAATTAAATCCCATAAGCGGGATTAAAAGGATGTTTTCTGTAAGAACTTTAGTAGAACTAGTAAAAGATGTGCTTTTAATAACAGTAGTTGGATATATAGGATATAAATTTTTAATGGAAAACTACATTAAAATTTTAAATTTGTATAATTTAAGATTTTCAGTTCTTATAGAAGCTATAAAGGAATTGATTCAAAGTATATTTTTTAAAGTTACTTTAGTACTAGTAGCACTAGCACTAGCGGATTACATATTTCAAAGAAGACAATTTAAAAAAGATATGAGGATGACAAAACAGGAAATAAAAGAAGAATTTAAGCAGCAAGAAGGAGATCCTCAAGTAAAAGGAAAGATAAAACAAAAGCAAAGAGAAATGGCAATGAGTAGAATGATGCAAAGTATTCCAGATGCATCGGTTATTGTTACAAACCCAACTCATTTAGCTATAGCACTAAGATATAAACAAGGAAAAGATGAAGCTCCAAAGGTAATAGGAAAAGGAGCAGATTATATAGCATTAAAGATAAAAGAAAAGGCAAGGGAATATGAAATACCGATTATAGAAAATAAACCATTAGCTAGAATGATTTATGAAAAGGTTGAAATAGATGAAGAAATACCTGTAGAGATGTATCAAGCAGTGGCAGAAATATTGGCAGTTATAATGAAAAGCAAGTAGTTAATTATAAGGATTATTAACTAAAAAGTGAGGAGAATTAATGTGGAAAACACAGGCAAAAGATTTAATATAAAAAATAATATAGACATTGTAATAGCTTTTGGAGTTATAGCCATAGTAATGATGATAATAATTCCACTTCCATCATGGTTTTTAGATGTGCTTTTAGCATTAAACATTACAATTTCAGTGGTAATAATGCTTTTGACTATGTTTACCACAGATGTACTACAATTTTCATCATTTCCAACCATGCTGTTGGTTACAACATTATTTAGATTAGGACTTAATATATCTTCTACAAGACTTATATTATCTGAAGGAAGTGCAGGGAGCGTAATAGAGGCCTTTGGAAGTTTCGTTGTAAGAGGAAATTATGTAGTTGGAATAATAATATTTTTAATAATAGTAATAGTTCAGTTTGTTGTAATAACAAGTGGTGCTTCAAGAGTTTCAGAGGTATCAGCAAGATTTACATTAGATGCTATGCCAGGTAAGCAAATGAGTATAGATGCAGATCTTAATTCGGGACTTATAGATGAAACTGGAGCAAGAGATAGAAGAAAAAAGCTTCAACAGGAAGCAGATTTTTATGGATCTATGGATGGAGCATCTAAATTCGTAAAGGGAGATGCAGTAGCAGGACTTATAGTTACAGGTATAAATATCTTAGGTGGAATAATAATAGGAGTTTTAATGATGAATATGGATGCTGCAAAGGCAGCAGCAACTTTTACAAGACTTACTATAGGAGATGGACTTGTGAGTCAGATACCAGCGCTTTTGATATCAACAGCTTCTGGTATATTAGTTACTCGTTCAGGAAATGAAGAAAATTTTGGTTCGGTCGTAGGTAATCAGCTTACTGCATTTCCGAAGGTAATTGCTATGGCATCTGCAGTACTATTCTTTATGTTTTTAATACCGGGACTTCCAAAGCCACCATTTTTAATACTTTCTATAGCTTGTGGAGTATCAGCATACATGCTTTATAAGGATGAACAAGCTAAAGTTATAGAGCAAATAGAATTGGAGAATCAAGAAATTACTGAAATACAAGCCAAGGAACCTGAAAATGTTATGAATCTTATTAGTGTTGAACCAATGGAAGTGGAAATAGGATATGGAATTATACCACTAGCAGATGAGGCATCAGGTGGAGATTTACTTCAAAGAATTACGTCAGTTAGAAGACAATGCGCTATTGAAATGGGAGTTGTAATACAGCCTATAAGAATAAGAGACAACCTTCAACTTAAAACTAACGAATATGTGATAAAGATAAGAGGAACTGTAATTGCAAAAGGAGAACTTATGCCTAGTATGCTTTTATGTATGGATCCATCAGGAGAAGTAGAAATGCCGGGGATAAAGGCTATAGAGCCAGCATTTGGACTTCCAGCTATATGGATTAATAATGATAAAAAAGAAGATGCAGAGATAAAAGGGCTTACAGTGGTAGATCCGACAACGGTAATGGTAACACATTTAACTGAAGTTATAAAATCCCATTCCTATGAGCTTTTAGGAAGACAGGAAGTTAAGGTCATCATTGATTCGGTGAAGGAAAAATATAGCACAGTAGTAGAAGAACTTATACCAGATCTTATGACAATAGGTGAAATACAAAAGATTCTACAAAATCTATTAAAGGAGAGAGTATCTATAAGAGATATGGTAACTATACTTGAATCTTTAGCAGATAACTCAAGAACTACAAAAGATATAGAAGTATTAACAGAATATGCGAGATTTTCACTTGCAAGAAGCATATGTAATTCTTTAATAGATGAAAATAACTCTATAACAGTTATAACTTTAGAACCACAAATAGAAGAAATAGTAGCAAATAATATACAAAAATCCATGCAAGGTTCTTTTCCGGCAGTTGATCCAGAAACCACTGGAAGAATTTTGAGCTCTTTAAGAAATACTATAGAAGGTACATTCTTTTATGAAGGTCAACCTGTAATATTGGTATCTCCTAAAATAAGACCAGCTTTTAGAAAGCTTACAGAAATGGTATTTCCAAATTTATGTGTACTTTCTATAAATGAAATACCAAATGATGTAGAAATTAAGGCCGAAGGAGTTGTGGCTGTATAAAATGATGATAAGAAAATATATTGTAAATAACATGAATGAGGCTATGAATAGAATAAAGTACGAACTAGGTCGAGAGGCAGTAATAATAAGTCAAAGAAGAGTAAAGAAGCCTGGGATTTTGGGGTTTTTTCAAGGAAAAGTATTGGAAGTTACAGCAGCTGTAGACAACAGTGCTAAAGAAGTACCTAAAAAAGAAGAGGATAGTTTTGAAGTTTTAAAAACATTAATTAAAGACAAAGCTTCATTAGGTATGAATCATAAAAGTGCAGAATTAGAAGCTAATAAAACTCAAAATGAACTTTTAAAAGAATTTCATGAAATGAAAAGCATGATGAAAAATATGATGAATGTAACAGATGATAAAGAATCTTCTAATAGTAAATTAAAGCAAAAGCTTCAGGAAAATGATGTAGAAATTAAAATAATTGAAGAAATATTTACAAAGCTTCCTAAAGAAGAAGAGGAAAATATAGGAGCTGTTAAAGAGATATTACATAAAAGTATCGAATTAAAAGAAAAAACACTAAATGATATAGTAGTTTTGGTAGGGCCTACAGGAGTTGGGAAGACCACTACCATAGCAAAACTTGCTGGAAGACTTGCACTTTTAGAGAAGAAAAAAGTGGGACTAATAACTATAGATACGTATAGAATTGGAGCGGTAGAACAGCTTAAAACCTATGCGGATATAATGAATATACCTTTTAAGGTAGTATTTTCTATAAAGGATATGGAAAGTGCAATAGAAGGCATGAAAGATTGTGATACCATTTTAGTTGACACCACAGGAAGAAGCTCTAAAAATGTAATGCAGATTTCAGAACTAAGAGCCTTTATAGATAAAATAAATACAAAAGATATTCATTTAGTTATAAGCGGAATAACAAAAAATAAGGATATACATACAATATTAGAAGGATATAAAGCACTAGAATATAATTATATTATAGTAACAAAGTTAGATGAAACTACAACTTATGGGCCAATTTTGAATATACTAAATACTGCTAAAAAGCCGCTAAGTTTTATAACTACCGGACAAAATGTTCCAGATGATATTAAAGTTCCTTCTAAAGATGAAATAGTGAATTTAGTTCTAGGAGAAGATAATGTATGCTAGATCAAGCAGCAAATTTAAGAAAGCTTATAGAACAAAGGCAGGAAAACAAAGCTGAAAAAGTTAAAAAGGGCCCGCGTATAATTACTATCACCTCCGGCAAAGGTGGAGTTGGTAAAAGTAATTTGGTAGTTAATTTAGGAATATCCCTCCAAAGGCAGGGATTTAAGGTAATGATATTTGATGCAGATGTAGGTATGGGAAATGATGATGTGCTAATGGGACACATACCTAAATATGATATATATGATGTTATATTTAAAGACATGAGGATAAGTGAAGTATTAGTAGAAGGGCCATTTGGAATAAAGCTTTTACCTGGAGGAAATGGATTTTCAAAGATAGATGAGATTTCAGATTCTCAAAGGGAAGAGTTTATAACCAAATTGAGGGAAATAGAAGACGTAGATTTCTTGCTTATGGATACAGGTGCAGGAGTAAATAGAGATGTATTAGCCTTTGTGGCATGTTCAGAGGAGCTCATACTTATAACTACTCCAGAACCTACATCCCTTACAGATGCATATAGTCTTTTAAAAGCTGTAAGACATTTTAAGTTAAAGGATACAGCATATGTGGTTATAAACAAGTCATTTAACTTAAAGGAGTCTATAAGTACTTATGAGAGGTTTAGGAGTACTGTAAGCAGATTTTTAAATATGGAATTAAGTTATTTGGGAGATATTCCTGAAGATAGAAAGCTTACAGAAGCAGTAAGAAAACAAGATCCAGTGGTAATAAGTGCACCTTATTCAGAATCAGCAAGAGCCATAGAAAAAATAGCAGAAAAGCTTGTAGGAACTAGTGTGTATAAGGACAATGTTTCTGTAAAAGGTTTATTTAAAAAGATTTTTGCTATATTTTCATAAAATATAAACTAGGGTAGGAGTGTTATGAGCATGAGTGAGAGGATAAATTTCAAAGTAAATGAGAAGATTGAAATTTTGATGGAAGACGGAATTTATAAGAGTAATATACAAGATTTAACCGATGAATATATTGCAATAAGCGTTCCTGTTAAGAGTGGAAGTTATTTACCTTTAAGAAAAGGTGAAATTATAGAAGGAATATATTACCAAGATAAATCTGTGTATAAATTTTTTACTCCTGTCTTAGGAAGAAAAATAGACAGAATAATGATGATAACTTTAAAGAAGCCTGAAAAGTTTACTAAAATACAAAGAAGAAATTTTGTAAGAGTATATTTTTTAAGCAATATATTATTTGCTGTCATAGGTAATAAAAATGGACTACTAGATATAAATGAGGATGAAATAACCTTTGATAGTGGATACGCACTGGACTTAAGTGCAGGAGGAATAAGGCTTAGCGCAACAAGGGATTTATATTTAGGGGACATAATCATGATGAATATTCCTGTTAAAGAGGAGAACTTAAGTTTAAAAGGGAAAGTTGTAAGGGTAGAAAAAGATGAAAATAATAAAGGCATATATGGAATATGTTTTATAGACATAGATAATAAAACTGTAGATAAAATAATGAGAATATTATTTCAAATAATGAGGGAACAAAGAAAACTTGGGATAGAAGGGGATTAAAATTATGGCAATAGCGATAGAAGGAAATTTTAAAGAGCAAATAATACAAAAATACATTCCATTAGTAAAATATATAGCATCAAGGGTTATTATAGGGAAAACAAAATATATTGAATATGAGGATTTGGTAAGTTATGGATTAATTGGGCTTATGGATGCAATTAATAAATTTGATCCTTCTAAAGGTATGAAATTTTCAACTTATGCTTCTATAAGAATAAAAGGGTCAATGATAGATGAACTGCGTAAAATAAGCCCTATATCAAAGGGAGCAATGGACAAATTAAACAGATATAATGCTGCAGTAGAAAACTTGCAAAAGAGAGAGGGCAGGGAACCAAAGATATTTGAGATAGCAACTGAACTTGGAGTTTCAATACAAGATGTTTCAGAAGTGGAAAATTATATTAATTATATATCAGTGATCTCCTTAGAAAATTTAATATTCTCAGAAGATGATGATATGCCATTGATAGGTACAGTAGTAGATGAAAAAAGTCCAAGCCCTGAAAAAACCTTGGAAGAAAAAGAACTTTTAGAGTATTTGGCAAAGGCTTTAGATAATTTAAAAGAAAAGGACAAAACAGTTCTTTCATTATACTACTATGAGAAATTTACATTAAAGGAAATAGGCAGTGTACTTGGGGTATCTGAATCAAGAGTGTGTCAGCTTCATAGCAGAGCAATATTGCATCTAAGAGATGAGCTTAAAAGATTAAAATATAATATAGAGAATTAATAAATTAATTCAAAAAGGAGTATTATTAATGCCATATTTTTTAATAATAATTTCTTTAACACTTATAGTTTTGAATATTATATCCTTTAAAAAAGATAAAAATTCATTTAAACACATTTTAATAAATAAGGAAGAAAACATGCAAAACTATGAGGTAGAAATAGGGAAACTTAGACGAGAGATGGGAGAAACCATATTAGATATACAAACGGAAATGAGAGAATTAAAAGAAAAATTAAATAAATTAGAACATGATATAAAAGAAGAAGAAATTTTAAATAAGGAATATAATATAATTCAGGAAGAAAGTCTTATAAATATAGAAAAAGAAATAAATAAAAATATAGAAATACATAATGAAGGAATTAAAGCTAAAAATTACGAGGCAGTGACCGATAATAAAGATGATAATAGAAATAGTGTTAAGTTAGAAGAAATAAAAAAGCTTATTGATAAAGGTATGAATGAGGATGAAGTTGCAGAAGTACTACATATAGGCAGGGGTGAAATGCTATTAATAAAAGAACTATACTTAAAATAAAAAAACTTATACTATTTTTAAGCGATAGAAAAATATTACTTGGAATAGGAATAGGAATATTTATAGGAACTATAGCAATGCTTGGCACTAAGATTAATTATCAAATGAGTGATTATCAAGTGGAAAAAAGGGCACGAAATATGGGCATGGAATATCCAGAAGAAGCAAAAGTTATATTGAATAAGGAAGTGAAAAAATGATAAGGGGATTATATACAGCAGTATCAGGAATGATAACACAAGAAGCAAAGCAAGATGTTGTAACAAATAATCTTGCAAATGTAAACACTGTAGGCTTTAAAGTAGATAACTTAGCAACTAAGTCCTTTAACGAAGTACTTTTAAGTAATAGGGACAAAATAGTAAATGGTAAGAATGTAAAAGTGAACCTTGGAACAATAAATTTTGGAAGTAAAATTGATGAAGTTGCTACAAGCTTTACTCAAGGAACTTTAGATGAAACGGACAAGGAAACTGACTTTGCAATAAATGGAAGAGGGTTCTTTGTAGTAGAAAGAAATAATGGAATAAATGCTGAAAGATATTATACAAGGGATGGACATTTTCATGTGAATTCTCAAGGTTTTTTAGTCAATGATAATGGAGATAATGTAATTGGCATAAATACTGGTACAGGACAAGAGGGACCTATAAATGTAAATGTTAATAGGTTAGACAAATTCAATATGATGCTTGTAGATTTTCAGGATTATAATTCCTTAACTAAAATTGGAGATAATATGTACAGTGGAGATGGACAGCAGGTAGCAGCTAATGGGGATATAAAGCAATATTCTTTAGAAAAATCTAATGTAAATATAACCCGTGAAATGATTGAAATGATGACTGTCATGAGGACTTTTGAAACAAATCAAAAGATAATTCAATCATTAGATGAAACCTTAGGAAAAGCAGCAAATGAAATAGGAAGGGTATAATTTTAGTAATCAGTAGATAGTAACCAGATACCAGTAATGTCAGGAATAAGGTGCTAGATACTATGAACTTATTAGAGTGGAGGTTAAGAGCAGTGTTTAGAGTTTTATGGAATGGTAGAAGTTCTATGATGGCACAGCAGGAAAAGTTAGATACTATATCAAATAATATAGCTAATTCTAATACTACTGGATATAAAAGAGAAGAAGTTTCATTTCAAGATTTGATGTATGAAACATTAGATAGAAGAGGATATCCTGTGAATAAAGGAGAAAATAAAAATCTCATAACTGGCACTGGCGTTAAAGCAGGACAATGGATAAGAGATAATTCTCAAGGAACCGTTGTACAAACAGGGAGTAAAACAGATTTAGCCATAGATGGGCCAGGCTATTTTAGAGTTAGGGGACCTGAAGGGGACATGCTAACACGAGGTGGAAGTTTTAATATAAATTCCAGTGGAAATTTAGTGGATAAAAACGGCAACTTATTAGTTATAGAATATAATAATAATACCAATATACCTTTAACTAAGGATAACTTTTCAATAGATGAAGATGGAGTAATAACCGTAAAACAAGGAAATGATTACATTGAAATGGGGAAGATTAATATTTATAATACGGTAGGAGATAATGACCTTTTATCTGTAGGTGAAAATCTATACGTTCCTAAGGAAGGGATTGAGCCTCAACCTGTTGTTAATTCCAGCATAATGCAGGGATTTTTAGAAAATTCCAATGTAGATATGGCAAAAGAAATGTCTGATATGATAATTACACAAAGAGCATTTAGCTTTGGTTCTCGTGCGGTAACAACTGCAGATGAAATGTGGGGAATGGTTAATAATATTAGAGGAAAATAAAATAGAACACTTAAGAAATAGTCGCTAGTCTCAAGCATATAGAGATTGGCGACTAAATTTTTTCAGGTTAGGAAGTTAGAATAGTAATTAGAAAAAATATAATAAACCAAATCATACAAATTCCATAAGAAATGCCTATATAATCTCTTATACATATCTGATCAATTTTATTTTTGTATTCACCATAGCTTTTAAGATAGGATGTATTTTGCTTAGAAAAATAATGATAAAAATTAACTGATTCTACATAAGCAGCTAGAATATCTATATTTAACATGGGATTCATATAAGAATTTATAAAATAATCTCCCTTAAAATCTAATGAGAACTTCTTATTTCTAGTAACATAAATAATATATAAAAATCCTTGAGCTATAAATGCAGGAATAAAGGTAGATATATTAAAGCATATAGTTATAAAATTTAAGTTACTTATAATACGAAGATTACACGTTAATGTATAAATAATTGCAAAGCTGTTGCCAAATAACATGATATAAAGGAAGGGAGCTATAAATCCACAAACTGTAGAACGTGAAATGATTGATATTGAATCATAAAAATGAACCTTTTCTCTTCTTTTTAAACTTTTACGTTCACTGTTACTTATATCTGTAACTAAAAATGCAGTTATGCCATTGAATACCTCTTTATTATTTATATCAGATAGCCAAATACATAATAACACGGCACACAAATAATAAAAAAATACAGGTATTACTGGATTTTTTACAACTTTTTTCAATGTATTATTTATTCTACGATATATTATTTGCCTATCTATTTTCCATAATAAAATACTAAAAAAGCACCCTAGTACATAGCCCACTCCCATATATGTTACCCCCTTTGCATACCTTAATAGTGAATAGTTACCTTAAATACTTAATATAATGTTGAAATTTCGAGGGATATCCCCTCGAAATTTCTTAAAAAGCAATAACTATTAAAATTAAGTATTATCGATTTAGTCCATTAAATCGTCAAGTTTTACGGTTTTCATCTTAATTTTGGGAATTTCATCATCTTGGCTTGATATGTTCTTAGTTTTAGGCATTATAAATTCATGACAAGGCATTACACGTTGATTCATATAGCACATATTCATCATAGGGCACATAAACATGCCTTTATTGTTAGGATTATTCATATTTTGATAAGGATTCATATGCATATAATTACACATGCACTTATTCATCTTATACATATAGATTTCCCCCTAAAAGATTATCAGTACTATTATATGAACGAAATTATAAAAACTTTACATAAGATTATGAAAAGTGGATAAGAAAATTATCTATAAACATCATATATGGAATTTAAGTTAAAATTAAGGTTCAGATGATATTATATTTTTAAGAGTAATATATTGAAAAGTGATTTGTATAACTGGTATAGAAATTTCTAGGAGGAAAGTTTATGAATAAAAAACTTATGACTATGATAATTGGATTAGCTTTATGTACAGGCATAACGGGATGTACAAAGAAAAGTGATGCAACAACTTCATATTCTACTATAATTTCAAACATTACAATGTCTTCTGGTGAAAAGGAAGTTGTAGGAGAAGCAAATACCTTTATTGAATTAGCGGATACAATAACTGTAAATGGATCAGGGGCATCTGTAGATAAGAATAAGGTCACTATTACTTCTGGTGGAACATACAGCGTAAAAGGTTCTTTAACTGATGGACAAATAATAGTGAATGCAGGTGATAAAGATAAGGTGTATATTATTTTAAATGGGGTAAATATTGCTTGTTCTAATAATTCACCTATTTATATTATGAATTCTTATAAAACAATTATTTCATTAGCGGATAATACAAAAAACTATGTAAAGGATGGAAAATCTTACGTACTTGAAGATGCATCTGCTGATGAGCCCAATGCAGCAATATTTAGTAAAGACGATCTTACCTTTACTGGGAAAGGTTCATTGACTGTTAATGCAAACTACAAAAATGGTATTAGAAGTAAAGATGATTTAAAAATAGAAGGGGGTACTATCAATATAACTTCTAAGGCAGATGGTATTAGAGGCAAGGATTCAGTTGTTATAACAGATGGAAATATAAAAGTTAACTCAGGTGAAGATGGGATAAAATCAGACAATGCTGAAGAGTTAGAAAAGGGCTATGTATTAATTGAAGCCGGGATACTTAATATTACTGCTGTACAGGATGGTATACAAGGTGCAACAAACACTCTAGTAAAAAATGGGAATATAACAATCAACTCAGGTGGCGGTAGTAAAAATGCAGTTGTAAAAAAAGGAGAGCAATTTGGAGGCATGATGGGAGAAAGACCTGATTTCGGGGCTAAGCCTGGTGGTACCGATGAAGCTACTATAGCTGCTTCTAAAGCTGATACAAAACCCACTACTGAAACTACTGAGGATGCAGAAAGCAACGAGTCAACTAGTGCTAAGGCTATAAAAGCAGGTATTAATATTGTAATAGAGAATGGAAGTTTTACCATTGACTCTTCTGAGGATGCTATGCACTCAAATAATAACTTAGTAATTAATAATGGCAATTTTAATATATCTTCAGGTGATGATGGTATACATGCTGATTCTACTTTAACAATAAATAAGGGAACTATAAATATTAAAAAATCTTATGAAGGTATTGAAAGTGAAACTATAACAATTAATGATGGAAATATTAATGTTTTAGCAAATGATGATGGGTTGAATGCTGCTGGTGGCAATGATTCTTCAGGAATGGATGGAAATCCTGCCAAAAGTGATCATTCAAAAACAGGAGGTGCACCTGGTAGTTCCTCTGGCAATGGTATAATAAATATTAACGGCGGCTATATTAATGTAAATGCTGCTGGAGATGGTATTGATTCAAATGGTTCAATATATATGAAAAATGGTACCGTTATTGTAAATGGCCCTACAAATAATGGAAATGGATCCTTAGATTATGATGGAAAGTTTGAAGTGACAGGTGGCATTTTAGTTTCTGCTGGCAGCTTAGGAATGGCTCAAGCCCCTAGTTCAACTTCAACTCAAAATTCTGTGAAAGTAAATTTATCTTCACAAAGCGCTAATACCTTAGTTCGTATTGAAGGTGAAACCGGAGATAACATTATTACATTTGCACCATCAAAACAATATGCATCAGTTGTTGTATCCTCACCAAAGTTTAAAACTGGTTCCACATATAAAGTGTATATAGGTGGGAGTTCAACTGGTGCGCCTACCAATGGAGTATATTCCAATGGAATATATACAAAGGGAACAGAGGTTGGAAGTTTTACAATTTCAAGTACTGTAAGTGAAGTAACTCAAGAAGGTGTAACTATTAAAAATATGGGTAGAGGACAAGGTGGACCTGGAGGTCATGGCGGACAAAGAGGTCAAGGAGATCCAGATGGCATGGAGCCACCACAAAAACAAACTATCCTAAGATAAAATTAATGAAAAAAGTCGCATAAAAGCGACTTTTTTCATTAAATATATTTGTTAACTTATATTTGATATCTAAAGTGTTACTCTGTAGCTGCAGCAGTTAGTGGTGGAATAACTTGTTTCTTTCTAGACATTATTCCTGGAACATATACACTGTTGCCTTCAAATTGAACGTTAAATGCCTTGTTTATAAGATATTTTTCATTACCAACTACAAGGAAGTCAGAACCTTCTTTTAATAGGTCGGTTACTAAAAGAACTAAAAGATTGAAGTTTTCTTCTTGTTCCTTCTTTTCCATGTAAGCTATCATTTCATCTTTCATCTTAGCAAAACCTTCAGTATCCATAGTGTTTACCTGACCAACACCCACTTTTAAGGATCCTATTTTAAATACCTTAAAGTCCTGATTAAAGATCTCTTCAATAGTTTTTCCTTGAAGTGAGGTACCAGCTTTAAACATTTCTTGTGCAAATTTTTCAGCATCTATGTTTGCAATCTCAGATAATCTCTTAAGCATTATTTTATCCATACTAGTAGAAGTAGGAGATTTAAATAATAAAGTATCGGATATTATAGCTGCACATAAAATACCCGCAATATTCTTTGAAGGTCTTATCCCGTTTTCAAAGAATATTGAAGCTACAATAGTTGCAGTACATCCTACAGCTTCATTTCTAAAGTATATTGGATTACCAGTTTGTATGTCTCCAATTCTATGATGATCAATAACTTCTAATAGTTCAGCATCTTCAAGACCAGGGATAGATTGACTTCTTTCATTGTGGTCAACTAATATAACTTTTTTCTTGTTTTTAGAAATTAAGTGATATCTTGAAATACTTCCTATTACCTTATTATCATCATTAACTATTGGATAACTTCTATATCTTGTTTGAAGCATTGTTTCTTTTACATCATCCACTAAATCTGTTGGATTAAATACTAGTAAATTATCCTTAGTCATAACATAACTTACAGGCACACTTTGAGGTATAAGTCTTGCAGCAGTAAAGGTATCGTAAGGAGTCATTATAATGGAACATCCCACTTCCTTTGCTTTTGCGAGTATTTCTTCGCGTACAATATGCTTGCCTGTAATTATCATAAGAGAAGCTTTTTTATCAAGTATTATTTCTTGAGCATCTTCTCTATCACCGCAAATAACTACGTCGCCTTCTTCAATAAGCTCGCAGGCACTATCAGGCTTCATAGCAGTGACTACTATTTTACCACTAAACTTTTGAGCATTTTGAGCTACATATATAGATTCAGCAGAAAGAGTTTCTATTATATGTTCAAGTTTAACTCCACTTTTTGAAAGTATATTATTATCCCATATATCCATATAATTAGAAGTTATATTAGATACAGAAGCAAGACCTACAAGTTTTTCAGAGTTATCTACTACTGGAAGAGTTTTTATATTGTTTTTTGACATTATAGACCAAGCCATCTTTAAAGTTATATCAGGGTTTATTGGCGGAACTGTATCTATGTCCAGATCTTGAATTTGAGTCCTCACGGTTTCAACAAACTCAGGAGACTTTACTCCAAAATAGTCCAGTGCAAATTGAGTTTCACGACTTAATTCACCAAGTCTTACTGGGATAGCTGGTATATTTCCAGTTTTATTTTTAAAATCAGCATAAGCTATAGCGGAACATATAGAATCCGTATCAGGATTTTTATGTCCACTTATGTATATTAAATCCTTCATAAAAAAACCTCCTTTTATTTACCTTATTAATAATAGCAAAAAAACAAGGAAATTTAAAGTAACTTTAAGAAGAAGCAAGAAAAATGTACAATTAAGCATATTTTTAAAATTTAAAATATTTATAGCATTTAGCACATATATTTAATTAGTGAGAAAAAATAAATACATATTTATGTTATACATAAGGGGGGATTATTATGGTAAATGAAAAAGAACTAATTCAAGGATTAGATTCCTTAGAAGCGCAAAGGAGGCTTACAAGATACGGTCCTAATAAACTTGAAAGTAAAGAAAAGATTTCACCTATAAAAATACTTTTACAACAGTTTAATGATTTTATAGTTTGGATATTAATTGCTGCAACTATAATATCTGGTATTATGGGGGAAAAGGCAGATGCGATAACAATACTTATAATTGTAATAATGAATGGTATATTAGGATTTATTCAAGAATTCAAAACAGAAAAATCCTTAGAAGCTTTGAATCAACTAGCATCACCTACTGCAAAGGTTATAAGAGATGGAGTTTTAAAAGTATTAAATGCTGAATTTCTAGTAATAGGAGATGTAATTTTAGTAGAAAGCGGAGATAGGGTACCTGCAGATGCAATAATTTTTGAGGACTCAAATTTGATGATAGATGAATCTCTTTTAACAGGGGAATCTGTAGGAGTTAATAAATCCTCTGCTAATAAATCTAGTTCGAATTTATATATGGGAACAATAGTTTTAAAGGGAAAAGGAAAGGCAAAGATAATAAGTACAGGCATGCAAACCGAAATGGGAAAAATTGCAGGCATGCTTCAAAGTATAGAAAAGGAAAAATCACCTTTAAAAGAAAAGCTAAATTCATTGGGTAAAATAATGGTTTATATGTGCCTAATAATATGTGCTATAGTTACTGCCACAGGCATATTTAGAGGACAAGATGTTACTGAAATGTTCCTTTTAGGTGTAAGTCTTGCAGTAGCTGCTATTCCAGAGGGACTTGCAGCAATAGTGACAGTAGCTTTAGCACTAGGAGTTTCTAGAATGCTTAAGAAAAATGCATTAGTAAGAAAACTACCAGCAGTAGAAACCTTAGGATGTACATCTGTAATTTGTAGTGATAAAACAGGAACACTTACAGAAAATAAGATGACAGTAAAGGCAATGTATTTTAATAATAGTATGTATAATTTAGATAAGGAAAATGTACCTAGTAATGTGCTTTTTAAAAAGACTGTGGCTTATTGCAATGATTGTAATATAGACCCAAATAAAAAGGAATTAGACAAAAGTCTTTTAGGTGATCCAACAGAAACTGCTCTTATTAAAGCATTTTTTAAGGAAACAGGAGAAGTAAAAAACTTTTTAGGCAAAGCATATAGGGCTAAAGATAATCCATTTACATCTGAAAGAAAAATGATGTCTGTAGTTATGAAGGAAAATTCTAAGTATACAGTATATTTAAAAGGGGCTCCAGAAAGAGTAGCTGAAAATTGTAAGTACATTTTAATAAATGGAGAGGTAGTTCCTTTTACATCTATTTATAAAGAAAAAGTTTTAAAAGCAGTAGAAAGTATGTCCTTTAAGGCTTTAAGATGTATAGGCGCAGCTTATAAAGAAATTTCAAATATTCATGAGAGTAATCTGGAAAAAGATCTAATATTCGTGGGAGTTGCAGGGATTATAGATCCACCAAGACGTGAAGTAAAGGATGCAGTATTTAAATGTAAACTAGCTGGAATAAGACCTGTAATGATAACTGGAGATCATAAGAATACAGCTTATGCTATAGCAAAAGAGCTTGATATAGCTAAAGATGAAAGCGAAGTAATAACTGGGGAAGAATTAGATAAATTAAGCGACAAGGCACTAGAGAAGAAAGTAGAAAATATTAGAGTATTTGCAAGAGTAAGTCCAAATCATAAACTAAAAATAGTTAAGGCCTTTAAAAATAATGGAAATATAGTAGCAATGACAGGGGATGGAGTAAATGATGCACCAGCAGTTAAGGAAGCAGATATAGGAATTTCTATGGGTATTTCAGGAACAGATGTAACAAAGGAAGCATCTTCTATGATACTCTTAGATGATAACTTCAAAACAATTGTATCAGCTGTAGAAGAAGGTAGAGTAATTTATGATAATATAAGAAAGTTTATAAGATATCTGTTGTCTTGTAATTTAGGAGAAGTATTAACTATGTTTTTAGCTTCAATTTTAGCACTACCTACACCGCTTCTTCCAATACAGATATTATTTGTAAATTTAGCTACAGATGGACTTCCAGCTATGGCACTTGGAGTAGATCCTGCAGATCCTGATATAATGGAGCAAAGGCCTCGTCCTAAGAGAGAAAGTATATTTGCAAGAGGACTTAAAGAAAAGATAGTGATTAGAGGAACTTTAATTGGAATATGTACTTTAATGGCATTTATGGCGGGTAAAATATATAATATGGGGCTTGAAACTTCTAGAACGTTAGCGCTTTGTACTTTAGTACTATCACAGCTTATACATGTTTTTGAATGCAGATCAGAAAGACATTCTATATTTGAAATAAAGTTTTATACTAATATGTACCTAGTAGCGGCGGTTTTTATATCTATAATAATGCTGAATTTAGTATTATATGTGCCATTTTTAAGTAACGTATTTCATACTGTACCTCTAGACCTTGGTAAGTGGTGTATAGTTATATTTTTCTCAGGAGTAATTGCATTTATAAATAGCACTTACTTGTATTTAACTACAAAAAGAAGGTAAATAAAAAAGCTATTCTTAGCATAGGTCAGGCTGTTGATAAGCATATTTTGTCAACAGCCTTTAATCTTTATTAAGTTTTAAACTTTATAAAGATTAAATTAACTTGCAAATCGTAAAATTTTAATAAAATATATATGCAAAGGAATAAAGGAGAAGGACTTTTGAAACAAGTGTTGAATATTATGAATATTCACTAAGGTAAAGGTATAGGGGGAATAAAATGAATTTAAGCATGTTGGGGAATTTATTAACAGATTGCTTTTCAGGTATTATTATTCTTGATGAGGAAGAAAAGGTTATATGGAGTAACGATTTAATTGAAAAAGTATGTAATGATAAAAGTCCAATAAATAAGAAGTTTTCTGAACTGTTCTCTATTAAATTATATGAAATTATAAAAGAATTTAAAATTATTAAGACACTGCCTGGTAATATATATAATCTAAAGGCACGGCATATTAAAGAAGAAAAAATATATATAGTATATATACAAGAAATTACAGACATTTATAATAAAGATATAAAGCTTTACTGTTTAGAAAAAATAATAGAATCTATAAATGATGGTATTATAATTAGTAATCATGAAGGACGTGTTGTATTATACAATAAAGCTCAGGAAAATTTAGAAGAACTATTAGCAGAAGAAGTGGTTGGGAAGCACCTTTGGGAAGTTTATGAGTATAATCCTGAAAACAATCCAGAAATGGCTGAACACAGAATGGTTTATAAGACTAGACAACCTATAATAGAAAAATATAGAGCTCATGCTTATAAAGATGGAATACCTAAATATGTATCGTATAGCACATATCCTATAATAAAGAATGATGAAGTAATTGGTGTTTATTCTATAAGCAAAAATGAAACAAGCCTTCAATCCCTGCTTTCGGAAACTATAGAATTGAAAAGAAAATTATTTAGTAAAGGTGAAGCAAAAGAACAAAAATATAAAAATAATGGAACCACATATACATTTTCAGGTATTGTAGGAGACAGTGAGGTGACTAAGAACACAATAAAGGAGGCACAGACTGTATCATTGCTAAATAGTACGGTACTTATTGTTGGAGAGACAGGAACCGGAAAAGAAGTTTTTGCACAAAGCATACATAACTTCGGTAAAAATAAAAATGAACCTTTTGTGGCTATAAACTGTGCTGCAATTCCTGAAAATTTACTGGAAAGTACATTGTTTGGTACTATCAAAGGAGCTTATACAGGAGCAGTTACTCAAAGTGGCCTTTTCGAAGAAGCTAGAAATGGAACAATATTTTTAGATGAACTTAATTCTATGCCTATGTCAATGCAATCTAAGCTTTTAAGAGTATTACAGGAGAGGGTTGTACGTAGAGTTGGAGGGGCCACGGTAACTCCAATACAATGTCGCGTAATAACTGCTATTAATGAGGAACCTTCAAAGCTTATTGAAGAAGGACGATTAAGACAAGACCTTTTTTATAGAATATCGGGATTTTGCCTTTATATACCTCCATTGAGGGAAAGAATAAAAGATGTAATATGTATTGGTGAGTTTTTTATAAAAAAGTATAACAAGCTGCTAAGTAGAAATATAAAGGCTTTTTCAAAACAATTAGAGCAGATAATGATGAGCCATAAGTGGCCTGGCAATATTAGAGAACTAGAACACTTTGTAGAAAATATGATGATTAAGGCCACAGAAAATCAAAGGGAACTTAATTATGAAGACATTCCTAGATATATAAAAAATGAAATGTTAAATGAAGTAGCAGTAAATATGATACAAGATAATGAAAAAACTTTACCTGAATTTCTACGTTTTGAAGAGAAGAAAATAATTATAAATAGTTTAAATAAAAATTTATGGAACTTAACTAGAACGGCTAAGGACTTAGGTATTATACGTCAAAGTTTAGAGTATAGAATGAAAAAATTAGATATAAAGAGGGATATAAAGTAGATATTATAAAGAATTTGCCTATTGCATAAAAATTATGCAATAGGCAAATTTTTTATGCAATAATTTTACAAGTGTTACAACGATAATTGCATAAAAACTATGCACTAGATACTTATAAGTCCTAATATTTACGTTGAACAAATACCCAAGCCCATTGTTTTGATGTAATGTATTTTAAAAATTCTATTGGCATGGCATTTGCTATATATAAATGTGTAAAGAAGTTAATTAAATAAATAAAAACATATAAGATTAAGGGGGAAATAATTATGGAAAAACCAGAAATCCTATATTCAGTTAAAGCTCAGAGAGGTTCAGAATTAAGATGTAAGGGCTGGAAGCAAGAAACCATACTTAGAATGTTAGAAAACAATATGGAAAATGCAGAAATACCTGAATTACTAGTTATCTATGGTGGTAATGGTAAGTGTGCTAGAAATTGGGAGTCATATCATGCAATAGTTAAATCACTTAAGGAATTAGAAGACGATGAAACTTTAGTTGTACAATCAGGTATGCCAGTAGCAATATTTAAAACTCATAAATATGCTCCAAGTGTTGTAATGGCTACCACAAATATAATGAAAGCTGATTGGCCAACATTTTATGATCTTCAGGACAAGAATTTAACTATGTTTGCTCAGTATACTGCTGCTCCTTGGGAGTATATAGGAACTCAAGGTGTTATAGAAGGAACATTTGAAACATTATCAGCTATAGCTATGCAAAAGTTTAATGGTGATTTATCGGGAAGAATTTACCTAACTGCTGGAGCAGGTGGAATGGGTGGAAACCAAAGCTGGGCGATGAAGATGCATGGTGGAGTTGCTATAGTAGTTGATGCTGATGAAAGAGTAATTAGAAGACGTATAGAAAAGGACTACATGGATACTATAGTATATTCTATGGATGAAGCGATAGAAATGGCTACAGCTGCAGCAGCTAAGAAAGAACCATTGTCTATAGGAGTTGTAGGAAATGCTGCTGACTTATTTGAGTATGCATATAATAAAGGATTTATGCCAGACATAATAAGTGAAATGTGTCCATGTCATGATCCAATTTCATATATACCATCTGGATATACTGGAGAAGCAGCAGACGCATTTAGAGCTGAAGATCGTGAACTTTATCTAGAAAAAGCTAGAGAGACTATGATAAGACAATTACGTGCAATGAATGCATATTTTGCAAAGGGTGTTGAAGTATTTGAATATGGAACAAGTATAAGAAAAGAATGCCGCGATGCAGGAATGCCTAAAGAGGAAGCATTTACAATCCCAGGATTTGTTGCTAAGTATATTCGTCCTTTATTCTGTGAAGGTCGTGGACCATTTAGATGGACCTGTATATCAGGGGATCCAGAGGACCTTGCTAAGACAGATGCACTTGCATTAGAGTTATTTAAAAATGACCCACTAGTAACAAGATGGATAACACTTGCTCATAAACACCTTCCAATAGAAGGGCTTCCAGCAAGAGTTTGTTACATGGCATTTGGAGAACGTAAAAAATTTGCACTAGCTGTAAATGAACTTATTAAAAAGGGAGAAATTAAGGGACCGGTGGCTTTCTCAAGAGACAACTTAGACTGTGGCTCTATAGTTAATCCAACCTTTGAATCAGAAAATATGAAAGATGGTAGCGATTTGATTTCTGACTGGCCATATTTGAATGGATTGCTTAATGCTGTGGGAATGTGTGACTTAATAGCTATACAATCTAACTACTCCATGGGTGAAGCAGTGCATACAGGAGTTACAATGATTGCAGATGGTACTGATGAAGCAGCTATGAGACTTGAAGTTTGTATGGCAACAGACTCTGGAATAGGTATCATAAGACATGCTCAAGCTGGATATGAAACTTCAAGGGAAATTGCTGAAGGAAGAGGAAAATATACAACTGATAGTATTAAGGTTCCATTATGGTGGACACCAGAAGCAACATTTGGACCAAATGGAAAAGCTCCAAGATAATAGTTATCGAGCCATTAAAATATTAATATAAATCATAATTTTTATTGCAGCTGTACCTCTTCAGAAATTGGAGAGGTACAAATTACATTATTAGAGGTGAGCTTAAATGGAGAAAGGGAAATGTAAATTAAAAGTTGATTTACTTATTGAAGATTGTTCACAATTAGTAACTTGCAAGAAAGATTCTATAGATGAAATCGGACTAATAGAAAATGGATGGATTGCAATAAAAGGTGAGAAAATCGTTGCAGTAGGGTCTAGAGAAGATGTAATAGGGCTAGTGGATTGCAGTAAAGCAAGTATAATAAGTGCTAAAGGAAAAGTAGTAGTGCCTGGATTTATTGATGCTCATACTCATTTAGTTTTTGGAGGATCTAGAGTTAGGGAGTATGCTGCTAGATTAACTACAGATGACCCAAAAGTATTACAGGACATGGGAATTAAGACAGGGATAATGGTAACGGTAGAAATGACCAGAAATGCCTCAACAGAATCCTTATATAAAACAGCTGCAAGTAGACTATACAACATGCTAAGTTCTGGGACTACAACTGTGGAAAGCAAAAGTGGATATGGGCTTACTACTGTAGATGAAATAAAAATGTTAAAAATTAACGACCAATTAAATGAAAGCTTGCCTATAGACATAGTTTCTACTTTTTTAGGAGCTCATGGATGGCCAGATGACATACCACGTGAAAAATATATAGATACGCTAATAGAAGAAATGATACCCTGGGTGGCAAAGCTTGAGTTAGCAAAGTTCTGTGATATATGGTGTGATGATGGGCATTATACTGCAAAAGAATGTGAAAGAATACTGCAAGCGGCAAGAGATGTCGGTATTGAACCTAAGATACACACGGATGCTTATTCTTATATAGGAGGGTCCGACTTAGCAGCTGATATGAAAATGATTTCAGCAGATCATCTAAATTACACACCAAAGTCTGTACTAAATAAATTATCAAAAGCCAATGTACCAGGAGTACTACTTCCAGCAATTGATTTTGCTGTAAATCATCCAAAGCCCTTTGATCCAAGGTCAATGATAGAAGAAGGCATGACTATAGCATTAGCTACTAATTGCTGTCCAGGCTGTTGGAACGAATCAATGCAGTTTATCATGGCTCTTGCTTGTAGAAGACATAGGATGAGTGCCGCAGAGGCATTAAGGGCAGCTACCTTAGGTGGAGCAATTGCCCTTGGCTTAGAAGAAGATAGGGGCTCTCTTGAAGTTGGAAAGCTTGCAGATATTCAGATATGGGATGTTGACACCTATGAAGATGTGGTATATCGCTTGGGTGGAAATGTTGTGGAAAAAGTAATAAAGAGGGGAAAGGTTGTAATAGAAAATAACTTATCAGGGTTTTCTTTTATTAACAATACTGTGAAAAAGGATGATTAATATGAATTACATTGATGCACTAAATAAAATTATCGATTCCAGAGATTTTACAGTAGGTGGAGGATCAGCAGCGGCTTTAGCAGGAGCAATGGCTGCAGGACTTATTGGTATGGTAGCTAGATTATCTACTAAAAAGGAATATGGACTTTCAGCTGAGAAGTATATTTGTATTGCTGATAAGTTAGATGAAATCGGTAAAAATTTACTTGATGGGGCAGTAAAGGATACGGATTCATTTAAAAAAATAATAGAAGCTTATGCTATGCCTAAGGAAACCGAAGATGAGAAATTAGCTCGCAGTCAAGCTGTTCAAGAGTCTGCAATAGGGGCAGCTACTGTTCCATTAAACAATGGAAAACTTTGCAGAGAAATTTTTGATTTTTATATTTTAATAGAAGGTAAGTGTAATCCTAATGCTGCTTCGGATTTAGAGGAAGGAAAGTTACTTTTAAATGCAGCAATTTCAGGTTGTGTGCTAAATATAGAAGCTAATCTTCCATTGATTAAAAATGTAGATATTAAATCGAAATTTCAAAAGGAGATTGATTATCTGAACTGTATATCACAAAAGGAACATTTTAAATATTAAGGGGGATATTATATGTTAACAAATCCTGTAATACTATCAGTTTTAGTGATGTCAATACTGTGTCTTTTAAAGTTAAATGTTCTCATTGCTTTAATACTTGCAGCTCTAGTAGGTGGAACTGCAGCGGGCATGCCTATTTCTAAAACTATGGAGGTATTAATTGGAGGTATGGGAGGAAACTCTCAAACAGCACTAAGTTATATTTTGCTTGGAGCATTAGCAGCAGCCATACACAAAACGGGAGCAGCAGAAGTTCTCTCTATAAAAATTGCAGGATGGATTAAGGGGAAAAAGATTATTTTGCTATTTATATTTGCGATAGTTGCTTGTTTGTCAGGAACAGTTATACCCGTTCATATAGCTTTTATACCAATTCTTATACCACCATTATTATCATTAATGAATAAACTTAAGATGGATAGAAGAGGAGCGGCATGTGCCTTGGCTTTTGGATTAAAAGCTCCATATATTACTTGGCCTATTGGTTACGGATTAATATTTCATGGAATAATAAAGGATCAAATGGTAGCTAATGGAATGCCTGTAACTCTGGACATGGTTTGGAAGGCTACTTGGGTTGGGGGACTTGCCATGCTAGTTGGTTTTATTATTTCTTTATTTACCTATAGAAAACCAAGAGACTATGAGATTGTATCCATACAAGAAGAACAGGTAGCAGCAGTAAAAGAAGAAGTTAAGATTACCTCAGCTCATATAGCTACACTATTAGCTGGAGTTGCAGCATTAGGTATTCAACTAGCATTTGGATCATTGCCACTTGGAGCAATTGTAGGGCTTGCCATTATGATAGGGGCAAGAGCAATCAAATGGAGTGATATGGATGAAATGCTTAATGGTGGTATTAAGATGATGGGACTTATAGCATTTGTTATGCTAGTTGCAGCTGGTTATGCAGCTGTAATTAGAGAAACTGGTGGTGTTGAAACCTTAGTAAATGCAGCTGCTGGAGCTATGGGTGGAAGTAAACCTGTTGCGGCTTTTGTTATGTTATTATTAGGATTACTAGTAACTATGGGAATTGGGACATCTTTTGGAACAGTTCCAATTCTTGCAGCAATATATGTACCTCTTTGTATAGCTATAGGGTTTAGTCCAAAGTCTACCATACTATTGATAGCTATTGCAGGTGCTCTAGGAGATGCGGGATCTCCTGCATCAGATACTGCACTAGGGCCAACAGCAGGGTTGAGTGTAGATGGGCAGCATGATCATATCTGGGATACTTGTGTTCCTACATTCTTGCATTATAATATACCGCTTTTTATATTAGGTTTGATAGGAGCTCTTATGTTCACATAAAAAATGCAAAGCAATTTTTAGGAGTAAGGTTCTAGGAGCTAGGAGTTAGGAAATGTACAAATTTTGTATGGCAAAATTTCTTCCAAACTAGTACCTAGCACCTTAATCCTAGTACTTAAGTATTTGAAATTATAGGGAGATGTATGAAATACGTAATAAAAACTAAAGGGGGATTTCTTAAATGAGTATTATATATATTGATGGAAATAGTTTAACATTAGAGGATCTTGTAAAGGTTGCTAGAGAAAATTATAAGGTGGAATTAACTAAGGAAGCAGCTGAAAGAGTAAATAAAGCAAGAGCTTTAGTTGATGAATTTGTAGATGGTGGAGAAGTTATATACGGAATTACTACAGGATTTGGATTATTTAGTGATGTTCTTATATCAAAGGATCAAACTAAAGAACTTCAAAAAAATTTAATTATAAGTGATGCTTGTGGAGTAGGTAATCCTTATCCTGAAGAAGTTGTAAGGGCAGCTATGCTTTTAAGAGCTAATGCTTTATCAAAGGGCTATTCTGGAATAAGGTTAAGTGTGTTAAATACATTAATAGAAATGCTAAATAAATGTGTACATCCCATAATACCTGAAAAGGGTTCTGTAGGTGCTAGCGGTGACTTGTGTCCATTAGCTCATATGGTTTTAGTAATGCTGGGAGAAGGAGAAGCTATTTATCAAGGGGAAAGATTGTCTGGTAAGGAAGCAATGGCTAAAGCTAAAATAGATACTGTAGAACTAATTTCAAAGGAAGGCTTGGCACTAATAAATGGTACCCAGGTTCTAACAGCTGTTGGAGCATTGGCAGCTTATGATGCAAAAAAGCTTACAAAGCTTGCAGATATAGCTGCAGCTATGACAGCAGAAGCATTAAATGGAATAGTAGATGCTTATGATGAAAAAGTTCAGCAGGTAAGACCTCATAATGGTCAAATTATATGTGCGCAAAATATGCTTAAAATATTAAATGGTAGTAAGTCCACTTCTAGACAAGGTGAGATAAGAGTACAGGATGCTTACACTTTAAGATGTGTACCTCAAATTCATGGCGCTAGTAGAGATGCTATAGATTATGTTGTAGATAGGGTCAGCACAGAAATCAACTCTGCTACCGATAATCCGTTAATATTTGCAGATGATAGACAAGTTATATCAGGAGGAAATTTCCATGGACAACCAATGGCATTAGCGTTTGATTTCTTAGGAATTGCTGTGGCTGAACTTGCCAATGTTAGTGAAAGAAGAATTGATAGACTTGTGAATCCTTCATCAAGTGGGCTACCAGCGTTTTTAGTTAAAAATGGTGGATTAAATTGTGGATTTATGATACCACAATATGTTGCTGCAGCTTTAGTGTCTGAAAATAAAGTATTAGCACATCCTGCATGTGTAGATTCTATACCTACTTCAGCTAATCAAGAGGATCATGTTAGCATGGGTTCTATTTCAGCTAGAAAGTCTAGAGAAATTTTAAATAATGTTATGAATGTTCTTGCTATAGAGATAATGACCTCAGCGCAAGCAATAGATTTTGGAGCTTCAGATAAACTTGCTTCTGGGACAAGAGCGGCATATAATAAAATAAGAGAGGAAGTGGCCACTTTAGAAAATGATAGAATTATGTATTTAGATATAAATAAATGTTATAAATTAATAGCAAGTCATAAGTTGGTGGAAATAGTGGAAGAAGAAATAGGAGAGTTAAAATAAATTAACGAGTATATAATTATTATATTGACAATTTTTAAGATTACAAATATAATAGTCATTAATAAATAAATTAATATTATGAATATTAAAAGCTATGACAGAGAGAAAAATATTCAAATACTTTAATTACAGAGAATCAACATTTGCTGAGAGTTGATGTTAAAGTGAATATATAATAGTAGCTCTAGAGCTTCCTTGTTGAAAAAAATGAGTAGATGAGGACGTATACCAGCGATATATGGTTAGGGTTCATCAGAGATAACATATAGTATGTATTAATTATACTTTATTTGTTATTTACTATAGATCGACCTGAAAAAGATGTGGTTATAATATAACCATAAATAGGGTGGTACCGCGGAAGTATAGTCTTTCGTCCTTATAATATTTTAATTATAAGGACGAAGGGCTTTTTTTATTCTAAAGAATAAAAAAGGGGTGCAGGGGAAGAATTCCCCGTTTCTTTAAGGAGGGTGCTCAGACGCGGATGCGTCGTCGAAGGGAACCTAAGGTTCCATAGCGAAAGCGACGAAGGAGCTTTTTTATTATCCATTTTTAAAATAAATAAATTAAGGGGTGTTTTATTCATGAAAAAAACTACAAAGGATTTTTTAGTAATAGGTCTTGCATTGTTTGCTATGTTTTTTGGGGCAGGTAATTTAATTTTTCCTCCTTACCTTGGAAATTTAATGGGAAGTAAATTTATCTTAGCTACATTGGGATTTGTAATAACAGGAGTGGGGTTCCCGTTTCTAGGTATACTAGCTTGTACTAAGACCAATGGAAACTTTAATGATATGGCAGGAAAGGTAAGCAAAAGCTTTGCTATAATATGTTCTGTTGCTATTTTTTTAGCTATAGGACCAATGCTCGCAATACCAAGAACTGCAGCTACCACTTATGAATTAACTATACAGCCTGTATTTCCATGGATGTCCTCTATGGTTTCTATGATTTTATACTTTGCACTAAATTTATGTTTCGTTTTAAGACCTTCTAAAGTAATAGATAGTATAGGAAAGTTTTTAACACCGGCCTTATTAATTGCCCTATTAATATTAATAATTAAGGGACTATTATCTCCAATAGGAATTGTTATAGATACAAATACATCATCTGTATTATCTAATTCCTTAATAGAAGGATATCAAACTATGGATGCTTTAGCTGGATTGATGTTCGCCACAGTAATTACTTCCTCAGTAATTCAAAAGGGTTATAAAAATAAGGAGGCTATAAGTATAACAATAAAATCTGGGCTTGTTGCAATATTTGGATTAGCTATAGTATATGGTGGACTAATGTATTTAGGAGCGCAAACAAGTTCTATACTCCCAAAAGATATATCTAAAACTGCTTTATTATTAGAAATATCAAAAAGAAGCTTAGGTGGATATGGAAGCACAATAATTGGAATTGCCATGGGGCTTGCTTGTTTTACTACCTCTATAGGATTAATAACAGCAGGGGCAAGCTTTTTTGATAAAATAAGTAATGGAAAGTTACCATATAAAATAAATGCTATAGTAATATCTTTAGTTAGTATAGCTATGGGGAATTTTGGAGTAGATAAAATAGTTAAAATATCCGTACCGGTATTAAGTATCCTATATCCTGTGGCCATAACTCTTATATTAATAACTTTATCTAAAGGTTTATCTAAAAATAATTTTGTGTTAAGGGCTTCAGTATATACTTCATTAATATTTGGGATAATTGAAACATTGCCATCTATAGGTGTTAATGGAGGATTTATTAAAGAATTTCTTAATATAATTCCATTATCAAGTATAGGATTTGCTTGGGTCACTCCTACACTACTATCTTTAGTAATATCATTATTTATTACCAAAGGAAATGGAAATGGTTCTAATAAGATTTTAGAAAGCTAGATGTTCTTTCTGAAGTAAATAAAAAAATCAGGGAAATTCCCTGATTTTTTTATTTATCTATATTTTTGTTTAACTCTTTGAACCTTTGGCTCTTTTCCTTCAAGAGGAATTAAATCTTTTTTATTTGTCATATTTCGTATATTCATTATTTCTATTTGTTCTCTATTTTCCTTACCTTTTTTACCTTTTAGTCCTTGAACTAGAACATAATTACCTTGAGACACAGGAATAAAGGTGATAGGTTTAAACCATCTATTTTTTTTATAAGTACATTTAACAACATTTTTACTGCGTTCTGGTTTTACAAGAAGCGTTGCGGTTAATTTATGGAAAATCCAAAGTATGGTTTTTTCTTCAACTTTTACAGATATTACATTACCTTGTACTTGAGATAATCTGTCACCATATTTTTTCATATAATTTTCTGCATAGTACTTATTTATTTTTTCTCTGAAGCCCATATTTTATTACTCCTTTGCGTTAAAATATTTGTAATAAATGACAATATAATTCCAAAATATAATATTATGTGTATATTATAGCATACTATTTTAAGTTTTAAAAGAAACTTTGATAATACCGAATCCACTTTTATATTTTATCCATAGAGTATAGTTATTATTTGCAGATATTAAAAATTAGAAATCATAATCTGGAAAATAAAACACGCTCTTAAAATATTTTAATAAATAATGGTAAATAATATACAATGATGTATAATATTTATTGATATGCAAATTAAATAAAAACTATTTATTATTAAAATATAACTAGTTTTTATTTAATTTATAAAAGAAAGGGGAATATATTATGACAAAAAATGAATTAGCAAGAATGATAGATCATACTGTTTTAAAGGCTGATACAAAAGAGGAAAAGATAGAGGAAATATGTAAGGAGGCACTTCAATATAACTTTGCGTCTGTGTGTATTAATCCGTGTAACATAGAATTTGCAGCTAAGCTTTTAAAGGGAAGTGAAGTGAAAGTTTGTACTGTAATAGGATTTCCATTAGGGGCAAATACTACAGCTACAAAAGCATTTGAAACTAAAGATGCAATAGAAAAAGGTGCTTCAGAAGTTGATATGGTTATAAATATAGGAAAACTTAAGGATAAGGATTATGATTATGTAAAGAAAGATATAGAGGCAGTGGTTAAAGAGGCAAAAGGAAAGGCTTTAACTAAAGTTATTATAGAAACATGTCTTTTAACTGATGAAGAAAAAATAATGGCATGTAAATTATCAAAGGAAGCAGGAGCAGACTTTGTGAAGACCTCCACAGGTTTTTCTACAGGAGGGGCAACGGTTTCAGATATAAAAATTATGAGAGAAGCTGTAGGAGAAAATTTAGGAGTTAAAGCATCAGGTGGAGTGAGAACCTATGAAGATTCTATAGCCATTATAAATGCAGGGGCAACAAGAATTGGTGCATCAGCTTCCATTGATATAATAAATAAGGCAAAATAATAAATACTAGTCTTAAATTAAAGCCGGTTAAAAGCTGGCTTTTTTCTTTTTTTTACTTATTTACATAAAATTTATTTCTAAAACTAAATTAGACGAATATTATTATAATAACGGGATAAAAGGGGGGAGAATAATGTTAAGAAAACTTACAGTGGAGGAAGTAAAATATAAATCTAGTTTTAAAAATATTGCTATGGGTATAGATAATAAATACTATCTTCCAGAGTATGATGAAGTATATACTCAAATAAAGACTGCCTTAGAGATAAATAAGGAAGGTTATAATGTTTATCTTATAGATGATTTTTCAAAGGATAAATTAGAAAATATAGTAAGCTTTGTGGAAAGTAACTTTAAAGAAGAACCTCCAAAGGATATATGCTACGTGGTTTATGAAGACACTAAGAATCCCAAGGTATTTTTTTTAAGTAATGGAAAAGGAAATGTATTTAGAAAGTATGTAGAAGATATTCAAAGAATTTATTTAGAAAATACATTTGATTTTTATAACACATCAGAGCATAAAGAAAAGGAAAAGCTAGTTGAAATAGTTGAGAAGAATAGAAGCGAACTTGTAAGTAAAATGGTAAAAATTGCAGAAGAAAATGGGTTTGATATAAAATTTAATCAAGGAGGATTTACCTTTGTTCCTATAAAAGATGATGGAAATCCTATGAGTGAAAAGGAATATGATGTGCTTGAGTCAATTGAAAAAGATGATATTTTAAATAAGGTTTCTGTATTAAAGAAAAAGGCTCAAGATATACTAGATGAGATGAAAGATAAAGAAGAAGAAGGAATTGAAAATATAAAAGAATTATTAGTTGAATACTATACTGAGTGTAGTAAGGAGATAAAAAAGTCTTATAAAAAGGAATTTAAAGGTGAAGAACAAGTACTTAGTTTCTTAGATAATATGTGTACTGAAATAGAGAAGCAGCTTGTGGATAACTATACAATGAGTTATGAGGAAGATGAAGAAGGCATAAGTGAAATAATATATAAATATACAGTAAATGTAATTGTTGATAATACAAATTATAAAAAACCTAGATGTATATATGAAGAAGATCCAAGTCTTTCAAATCTTTTAGGAAGCATAGAATACGAGAATAAAAATGGAACCTATGTAACAGATGTAAGTTTAATTAAAGCAGGGTCTATGTTAAAGGCAAATGGTGGATGCCTTATTATTAGAATAAATAACTTGCTTGCAAATCCATCATCCTATTATTATTTGAAAAAGTCTCTTATGAATGAAAAAGTTGATATGGATTATAACAGGGGATATTTAGAACTTCTTTCATTAAGCGGACTGCATCCAGAACCTATTAAAATAAAAGAAAAGGTTATATTAATTGGAGATTATCAAAGCTATGATGTGCTTTATAGCTACGATGAGGATTTCAAGAAGATATTTAAAATAAAGGCGGAATTTAATCCTTTAGTAAAAATAAATGACAATAATCATAGTGCACTAATTAGAATTATAAATAAGATAACAAAAGAAAATAATTTAATGCCTCTTGAGAAAGGCGCTGTGCTGGAAGTAGAAAAATATCTTTCAAGAGTTGCAGAAAGCAAAAGAAAGATGCTATTTAATGATTGGCAAATAGATAAGATTTTAATGCTTGCAAATAATAAGGTTGTAAATGAAGGCAGAAATAAAATAAAGGCTAAGGATATAGTAAGTATAGCTTATCAGGAAGAAAGTATAGAAAAGGAATTTCAGGAGTACTTTGAGGAAAAGAAAATATTTATAAATGTATGTGATAAGGCTGTTGGGCAAATAAATGGTCTTACAGTTCTAGACACAGGATACATTAGCTTTGGAAAGCCTGTAAAAATAACCTGCTGCTGCTATAAAGGAGATGGCAATATAATAGATGTTCAAAAGGATAGCGATTTGAGTGGAAAAATACACAGTAAAGCAATAAATATATTAAGGGGGTACATGAATACTTTAATGGGAGGATATAGAAAACTTCCAGTAGATTTTCATTTGACCTTCGAGCAAATATATGGAAAAGTTGATGGAGATAGCGCATCAGTTGCAGAAGTGGTTGTAATGTTATCCTCTTTAAGTAAAATAGGCATAAAAAACAATATAGCTGTAACAGGTTCTTTAAATCAGTTTGGAGAAGTACAGCCTATAGGAGGAGTAAATGAAAAAATAGAGGGATTCTTTAAGGTTTGCAAAAAGATAGATACAGTAAAAGGTAAAGGAGTTTTGATACCTGCAACTAATATAGATAATATAGTATTAAGTCCGGAAGTAGAGCAGGCCATAGCAAAGGGAAGTTTTTCAATATATACTATGGATACTATTGAAGATGCAGTAAACTTGCTTATGGGAGAAGATGGGATCGATTTTAAAGGAGTGCTAAAAGTCATGGAAAATGAAATGCTTAAATACACTTCAGTCCCTACTGCCACTCCTAAAAAGAAAAAATCACCTTCTAAGGCAAAAGTGAAAGAGGAAGTTGTTGAAAAAAATGACATAGAATAAATAAAACAAAAGACTTAAGGGGTAAAATATCTCTTAAGTTTTTTTATTTTAAATTATTTGCATTACTAACTTTGGTATATTATAATTTATAAGGAATTATACATAAAGTTAGGAAGGGAATGTGTACATATATGAAATTAGGAATTGTAGGTTTACCAAACGTAGGTAAAAGTACCTTGTTTAATGCTATAACTAATGCAGGAGCGGAAGCTGCAAACTATCCATTTTGCACTATTGAACCAAATGTGGGAGTTGTAACTGTCCCAGATAAGAGATTAAATGTATTGGAAGAAATATATAAATCCAAAAAGAAGGTATATGCAAGTGTAGAATTTTATGATATAGCAGGTCTTGTAAGGGGTGCAAGTAAAGGTGAAGGATTAGGAAATAAGTTCTTATCACATATAAGAGAAGTTGAAGCTATACTTCATGTGGTAAGATGTTTTGATGATCCTAACGTAGTTCATGTTGAAGGCAGTGTGGATCCTATAAGAGATATAGAAACTATAAGCTTAGAACTAGTATTTTCCGATATGGAAGTTTTAGATAGAAGAATGGAAAAGAATAATAAACTAGCAAGAAGCGGAGATAAGAAGGCAAAGTATGAACAAGAACTTATGGAGCAAATAAAAGTTCACTTAGAATCAGGAAAACCTGTAAGAACTATGGAACTAAATGATGAAGATGCAGAATTTGTGAGAGGATTATTCCTTTTAACATCTAAGCCAGTATTATATGCAGCAAATATATCCGAAGATGATTTAATGTCAGGGAATTTAGATAATGATTATGTAAAAAAGGTTAAGGAGTACGCAGCTACTGAGGACTCAGAAGTTGTTGTTATAAGTGGAAAAATAGAAGAAGAACTTTCTTCTTTAGATGAAGAAGAAAAGAAGGAAATGCTTGAAGAATATGGTATTGAAGAGCCAGGTCTTGATAAGCTTATCCATGCGGGTTATAAGCTTTTAGGACTTATGAGTTATTTAACTGCAGGACAGCAGGAAGTAAGAGCATGGACCATAAAAATAGGAACTAAAGCACCGGAAGCTGCGGGTAAAATTCACTCTGATATAGAAAAAGGATTTATTAGAGCAGAAGTAATAGCCTATGACAAGCTTGTGGAATGTGGTTCTGAAGCAGCTGCAAAAGAAAAGGGATATTATAGATTAGAAGGAAAAGAGTATGTTATGAAAGATGGCGATATAGTTCAATTTAGATTTAATGTTTAATCCAAATTATAGATTACTAATTGTTATCAGGAAACGTATAAATTTAGAGAAAAATTCTGCATTTAGCAGAATTTTTTTTGTTTATTTATAAAAAAATCTTGACCCTTACCTAACGTAATGGTTTACTATATACATATAGGGGGAATAATATGAAAAAAGAAAAGTTATTTACAGTAGGTGAATTTGCAAAAGCTGCCGGAATAACTATAAGAACTTTAAGATATTATGATAAAATAGGACTTTTAAAACCCTGTGAGTATAATAAGTCTGGATATAGACTTTATAATAAAAGGGATTTTGGTAAACTCCAAAATATACTTACATTAAAGTTTATAGGACTTTCGTTGGAAGATATAAAATATATCATAGAAAAGGATATAAGCGACGAAAATTTTAAAAAATCACTAGAAATTCAAAAAAGCATAATGGAACAAAAAATACATCATCTTAATCATGTAATAAGATCCATAGATGAAACGATTCAAATGGTAAATAAAAATGAAGGATTAGATTGGGATAAGTTTATAGATATAATAAGCATAATAAATATAGATAATAAATGGATGGAACAGTACTATAATGCTTCTAATTTAAGAGAAAGAATAAAAATTCATGAATTATATAGTACTAATAAAGAAGGTTGGATGGAGTGGTATTTTAAATTCTTAAATTTTAATAATAAGAAAAAGGTTCTTGAGTTAGGTTGCGGAGATGCAACTTTTTGGACAAAGAATTTAGATAAGATTCCAGAAGGCCTAGAAATAACATTAACAGATTTTTCTGAAGGAATGTTAATGGATGCTATGAAAAATCTAGAAAAAGCTAAAATGAAATTTAGCTTTAGAGTTGTAAATATAGAAGAAATACCTTTTGATGATAACTCTTTTGATATAATTATAGCAAATCATATGCTATACCATGCTGAAGAGTTAGATAAGGCATTAAGTGAAATAAAAAGAGTTTTGAAACCTGATGGGCTATTTTATGCGTCTACTGTAGGAAAAGGTCATATGAAAGAAATGAGAGAATTAGTTGGAAATATAGATGAAGAACTTTTGAATATAGAGTCGTTTAATTTAACTAAAAAATTTCAGCTGGAAAATGCAGAAGATATACTTAAAGATTATTTTAATCATATTACCTTGAAAAGATATGAGGATAGCTTAAAACTTACGGACATAGAAGCTCTCATAAACTATATACTTTCTATGCCAGGTACAATAGAAGAGAGCTTTGACTATAAGAAAATAAATGACTTAAAAGTTTTACTAAAAGATAAAATTACTGATAAAGGGTATATATATATAACAAAGGATACAGGTTTTTTTATGTGTGAAAAATAATTTTTTATAATATAAATATGATTTTAAGGAGAGTGTTTTAAATGACAAATAAAAAGATACCTTTTTCACCACCAGATGTAACTGGCGAAGAAATAGAAGAAGTGGTTAAAGCATTAGAATCTGGATGGATAACTTCAGGACCTAGAGTTATGGAGTTTGAAAAAGTTATGGCGAAATATACAAATACAAATAATGCTGTAGCAGTAGCTAGTGCAACTGCAGGAATGGAACTTATTTTAAAAGTTTATGATATAAAAGAAGGCGATGAAGTTATAACAACTCCATATACCTATACTTCCACAGCTAATGTAATACTTCATAGAGGAATAAAACCTACTTTTGTAGATGTAGAAAAGGAAAGCTTTCTTATAGATATAGAAGGGATTGAAAAGGCTATAACCCCTAAAACAAAGGCAATCATGACAGTAGATTTTGCAGGAGTTCCTGTAGATTATGATAAGATAAGAGAAGTGCTTAAGAGAAAAGGAAGAGAAGATATAATTTTAATTTCTGATTCTGCACATTCCTATGGAGCTTCTTACAAAGGAAAAAAGGTAGGAGGACAATTTGATTTTCATGTATTTTCTTTTCATGCAGTGAAGAATTTGACTACTGCAGAAGGCGGAGCAATAACATATAACGATAATAATTTTCATGGAAAAGAAGATTTGCTAAAGGTGCTTAAGTATACATCACTTAACGGCCAATCTAAAGATGCATTATCTAAAATGAAGGCTGGAGCATGGAAGTATGATATAATAACTGATGGACTTAAATGTAACATGACGGATATTCAAGCTGCATTAGGTCTAGTACAAATGAAACGATATGAAGAAATGCTTAATATAAGAAGAAGTATATTTGAAATATATACAAATGCATTAAAGGATAAACAGTGGGCTATAATACCATTTTCAAAAGATGATATAAAAGAAACTTCTTATCATTTATATCCGCTTAGAATAAAAGCATTTGAAGAAGATCAAAGAAATGCGGTTATTCAAGAGCTCGCAGAAAAGGATATTGCAACTAATGTTCATTTTATACCTTTACCAATGTTTACATTATTTAAAAATTTGGGATATAAAATAGAAGATTATCCAAATGCATATAATCAATATAAAAATGAAATAAGTCTTCCGGTATATTCTACTCTTTCATTAGAAGATGCTGAATATTTAATAATGGAACTTATAAAGGCAGTCGAAAAACAACTATAGAAATAAGACGACGATTTTTAATGCTCTGGGTCGTATAGAATTTTCATCTAGGAAGGCGTTCATTTCGCCGAGAATCGCTAATATTTATAAATTTAAAATCCCTAAGCCGTCTAAACTCGCCATCGCTCAAACAGTAGGCGGCTCTTAACGGTATTTTAAATTTATAAATAAAGCTATTCTAAGGCTCATTCAATGCCTTCTACGATAAAAATTCTATGCTTCCAGAGCATTAAAAAGTTATTCATGTGAACTGCTGAAGGAAGAAATTCAGCTAACTGAATTTCTAGGATGTTTTAGGAATTAGCACATAAAGATTTTTAGGGCGATAGCCTTTAAGTTTAGAAGAATTTATACAAAATAAATGAAAAATTTAATTTATAAGTTAAAGAAAAATAGTATTATAATAGATTCTTAATAAAAAAATAGGATGATTAGTATTTTGCGACCTATCGGTCTGCGGGCTTATCAGCCCTTTGATAAGTGGTAATTGAAAAGAAATTTCGGCAAAGCGAAATTTCTTCCTTCAGCAGTGTGCATGAAGACATTTTAATGCTGAATTTAGTATGGGATTTGCATTGTAGAAGGCTTTGAACAAGCAATTAGAAGCTCTTTATTTATGAATTTAAAACACCGTAAAGAACTTTTTACTGTCTGAGGGGCAGCGAGTTTAAAAAGTTTAGGTGATTTAAATTCATAGATATTAGAGCTTCTTTACGTAGTGAACGCTTTCTTAAATGCAAATCCCATACGATAGGTTCAACATTAAATATGTCATAATATCCTTTTAGTGTGTTTTTTAAACCCAGCTATATAAATGGTAGCTGGGTTTTATTTTTTGACTATTTTTAAATAAATTCTTATAAAAGATGACAAAATAAATATATTCTTAAATAAAAAAGGGAGTGATTATATGAACAGAAGAAAAGGGGAACACGAAGAAGCTATAGAGAGAGCTAAAAATATGGTGGAATCTAATATTGGAATAACTGAGATACTTTCAACTACAGATTTAAGTGAAGATGAAGTGAAAAAAGCAATGCAGAATACGGATAAAAAGCTTAATGATTAAGAGATAAATTTTTAAATTTGCTTTGAAGATTTCAAGAGCTAGGTTGTATAAAATAGTTCTTTGATATATCAGCCTAGCTTTTGAAAAGGTTATCTTAAGTATTAATGAATACTCTACTTTCCATTAGAGTGTTATAGTTACAATAAAAAGGATTTTAAAATGGACTGAAATGGCATACTTTAATATTTTTTAAATTTTTATTAAAAACTTCTTTTAAAGAAGGATTTTTTGGTTTATTATAGAATAATAAGAGAAGTGGTATAAAGTGGTTTAATGTGGAGTGAAATAGTTAATTGAGGTGTAAAAATGTTTATAGGGGAGTATATCCATGCTATAGATCCTAAAAATAGAATGATAGTCCCTGCAAAGTTTAGAGAAAATCTAAGGGAAAAGTTTATATTAACCAAGGGATTGGATGGATGTTTATATATTTACACACTAGAAGATTGGAAGGAACTAGAAATAAAGCTAAAAAAGCTCCCTTTAACTAGCAAAGATGCAAGAGCATTTGTAAGGTTTTTCTTTTCAGGTGCTAACGAAATAGATATGGACAAGCAAGGAAGAGCATTAATACCTCAGAACTTATTGGAATATGCCCATATAAAAAAGGAAATAGTAAGTATAGGAGTATCTAATAGAATAGAAATATGGAGTAAGGAAAGTTGGGAAGAATACAATGAATCTAATGTAGATTACGAAGCAATAGCGGAAAAAATGAGTGAACTAGGAATTTAAAATATAAAGGTGGTAACAGTATGGAATTTAAACATGTATCTGTATTATTAAATGAAACAATTGATAGTTTGAATATAAAGGAAGATGGAATATACGTAGATTGTACATTGGGTGGAGCAGGGCATTCCAGTGAGATACTTAAAAGACTTTCTGATAAAGGAAGACTTATAGGTATAGATCAAGATGAAGATGCTCTAAGTGCTGCAAAAGAAAAATTAAAGGACTATAAAAATGTAACTTATGTACACGATAATTTTTATAATATAGAAAATATTTTAGAAAACTTAGGTATAGACAAGGTAGATGGAATAATTGCAGATTTGGGAGTTTCTTCATATCAATTAGATGAAAAAGACAGAGGGTTCAGTTATATGAATGATGCTCCATTAGATATGAGAATGGATAGAAGAATAGGGTTTTCTGCGTACAATGTGGTTAATGAGTATTCTTTTGAAGAATTATATAAAGTTATAAGAGAATATGGAGAAGAAAATTTTGCGAAGAGAATAGCCCAATTTATTGTAGAACATAGGAGTGAGAAACCTATAGAAACTACAGGTGAGCTTACTGAGATAATAAAAAGGGCAATACCAGCTAAGTTTAGAAGAGAGGGGCCTCATCCATCAAAAAGAACTTTTCAAGCTATAAGAATAGAAGTGAATGGAGAACTTAGAATTTTAAATAAGGCAATAGAAGATGGAGTAAGTAAACTAAAAAGTGGAGGGAGAATGTCCATAATAACCTTTCACTCGTTAGAAGATAGAATAGTTAAAAATAAGTTTAGGGAATTAGAAAGTCCATGTGATTGTCCAAGGGACTTTCCTATATGTGTATGTGGAAAAGAATCTATGGTAAAGGTTATATCTAGGAAACCAATAGAACCATCAAAGGAAGAAGTGGAAGGGAATCCAAGAAGTAGAAGCGCTAAGCTAAGGGTTGCAGAAAAAAAATAAAGTTACTTGTTCTAATTAAAAAGGGGAGTGAATAAAGTGATAATAACGGAGAAGAAGGCATACGGCAGCTATATAAATGGTAATACGGTGCTAGCACCAGAACCTGAAATATCACAAAATGGGGGGCACAAAGAAAACAATAGTAAAAAGGGGATAAAAAAAGATAAAAAAGTTTCAAGTGGGAAATTAAAGGCACTTAGAAATATAGGGGTTACTTTTATAATTGGAGTTACACTTATAGGACGTTATAGTATGATATACGGAATGCAAAGGGAATTAAATGCCATCGGTCTAGAAATTAATACTATAAATAAGGAAAATGAAAATTTAAGAGTAGAACTGGTAAAGTTTAATAACTTGCAGTATATAGAGGATGTTGCTACTAATAAACTTAATATGGTAAGTCCTACAAAATCAAATATAATTTACTGCAATTTAAAAAACGAGATGGTTAAGGCTTCGGAAAAACAATTAGATACACAAAAGGATGAAGGATTGATAAAAAATTTTTTTAGCAAGTTATTTTAACGGAGGTATATGTTTTGGATAAAAAAGTATATAGGGATAGAGTTATAATTAAGAAAAGAATGTTTATTATACTGCTAGTCCTTATATTTTTATTTACCTGCCTTATAGGAAGGTTAAGTTTTATTATGATATATAAATCCCCAAAGTATGAAAAGATGGCAGTAGACCAATGGACCAGTGAAGTTCAGATTTCTGCTAAAAGGGGAAGAATATTGGATAGAAACGGGAATGAACTTGCAGTAAGTGCTAATGTGTATAGAGTAGATTTAGACTTAAATACATTGAGAAATACCATGGAAGATTTAAATTTGACTCCGGAAGATATAGGATCAAAGTTATCTCAAATACTTGAAATGAAAACAGATGAAATAGTAAAAATTATAAACAAAAAATTTCCAAGTGGCCTTCCTTATGGATCGGCTACATTGAAAAGAAGAATAGAGAAACCTATAGCGGATAAAGTTAGAGATTTAAAATTAAATGGTGTAATAGTTTCTGCAGATACAAAAAGATATTATCCTAATAATAATTTTTTAGCTCATGTATTAGGACACACTAATTCTGATGGAAATGGTTTGACTGGAGTAGAACTTAGTTACAATAAGATACTTTCAGGGGAGCCTGGGAAAAGAATAGCAGAAATGGATAGTACAAGATCTAGAGAACTACCATATGTTATTTCTGAATTTAGCAAACCTAAAGATGGGAAAGATGTAATTTTAACTATAGATGAAATGATACAGCATTTTGCTGAAAAGGCTGCTGACCAGGCTTTAAGCGATAATAAAGCTAAAGCTGTTACTATAATTGCAATGGATCCTAATAATGGTGAAATACTAGCAATGGTTAATAAGCCAGATTATGACCCTAATAATCCTTGGATAGAAGGTAAGAATTATGAAGAACTTCAAACCTCTTGGAGAAACAGAGCAGTAAATGATGCCTATGAACCAGGTTCAATTTTCAAAGTTATTACTGCTGCTGCAGCACTGGAAGAAAATGCAGTAAGCGATAGTGATAAATTTGTTTGTAATGGTTCTGTAACAATAGGTGGGAGAACTATTCATTGCTGGAAAACTTCTGGTCATGGAACACAAAACTTTACAGAGATACTTAAGAACTCTTGTAATGTTGGGTTTGCAGAAGTAGGTAAAAAAATAGGCAAAGAAAAGTTATATGAATATATTAAGAAATTTGGGTTGGGTGGAAAAACTGGTATAGACTTATCTGGAGAAGCAAGCGGCATAATTAAGAAACCTGAAAATATGGCAGAGATAGATTTAGCTACAATTTCTTTTGGACAGGCAAATACAATGTCTCCAATTCAGTATTTAACAGCTTTTAATGCAGTAGCTAATGGTGGAAAGCTTATTACACCACATGTACTTAAAAAGGTAGTTCACTCTGATGAAAAGACAGGGAAAGAAGTTGTAGATGAGGAATATAGTAATTTTAATGAAAGACAAATTTTAGATAGCAATAAGGCGGCCATTTTGAGAGGTTATTTAGAAAAGGTAGTATCTGAAGGTGGAGGAAAGAAAGCCTTTATTGAAGGATATCATATAGGTGGAAAAACAGGTACTGCACAAAAGGTTATAAATGGGGTATATGGTCAAGGTAAATATATATCTTCATTTGGAGGTATGGCACCAGCAGATAAACCTCAAATAACTTTATTTGTATCTATTGATGAACCAGATCCATCTAACTATTATGCTGGGCAAATTACAGCTCCAGTAGCGCAGCAAGTATTTAATGATATATTTAATTATTTAGCATTTAAAGCTGATGCCACCTCAGATGAAGTTGCAGAAAGCCTTAAAAAGGATGTAGTTATTCCTGAAATAAGAGGTATGAAAAAAGCGGATGCATTAAAGATATTAAAAGAGTATAATTTAGATTATCAAGTGGAACAAAATGGAGAGTATATCGCGGATATTAATCCAAAACCTGGATATACTGTGAAAGAAGGAAGTAAGATTCTTCTTTACACAGGAAATTCTTCAAATTATAATAATAAAGTGGTAGTAGTTCCAAGTATAACTGGATATAGTATTGAAAGAGCATCAGAACTTTTAAATAGCTTAGGACTTAAGGTTCAGTATGAAGGATATGGACTTATATATGATCAAAGCGTAGAGGAAGGTAAGGAAGTATCTAAAGGAACTACGGTTTTTGTAAGATTGGAAGAAGTAGGAGATTAATTACAGTGAACGGCTTGCCGTTCACTGTTATACTGTAAAGGGGTGTTTGAAATGCTTTTAAGAAAATTATTAAAAGGATTAGATTACGAATTACTAAATGGTGATGATAATTTAGAAATTAACAATATAAACTATGATTCAAGAAAAGTAACGAATGGAGATATGTTTGTTGCTATAAAAGGATATAGTACCGATGGGCATAAGTTTATACACAAGGCATATGAAAGTGGAGCAAAGGTAATCCTATGTGAAGATATACTTGATGACATGCCAAAGTGCACAATAATTAAGGTTTCAGATAGTAGAAAAGCGCTAGCAATTGCAGCATCAAACTTTTATGAGAATCCTAAAGATAAGCTTAAAATAATAGGAGTTACAGGTACCAATGGAAAAACCACTTCTACATTTATGATAAAATCAATACTTGAAACAGCAGGTTATAAAGTAGGTCTTTTAGGAACTATTGCTAATTACATTGGTAATAAAAAGTTGCATGCTGATAGAACTACCCCAGAATCGTTAGAAATGCATAGTTTGTTTAAAGATATGGTAAATGATGGTGTAGATTATTGTGTAATGGAGGTGTCATCACATTCTCTTTATCTGGATAGAGTTTATGGAATAGAGTTTCAGGAAGGTTTATTTACAAATCTAACTCAAGATCATTTAGATTTTCATGAGACTTTTGAGAATTATTACAAGGCTAAGTTCTTACTATTTAAAAATAGTAAAAATTCCATAATAAATATTGATGATATTTATGGTGAGAGAATATACAAGGAAGTTTTATCAAATAAAATAACTTATTCTTTAGACAAAAGTGCCAATGTAGCGGCTTCTGATATAGTTATGCATTCCCGTGGAGCAGAATTTGATATGAATTATAATAACAACAAAATTCATGTTGAAATTAATATACCGGGGAAATATAACATAATGAATGCTTTGGGTAGTGCTTCTGTGTGTATATGTGAAGGAATAGATATTGAAGTTATAAATAAGGGACTTGCAAATATGTCAGGGGTACCTGGTAGATGCGAGTTAGTTACTAAAGATTATGATTTAGGATATGATGTTATAATAGATTATGCACATACTCCAGATGGTCTTGAAAATATATTAAAGACAGCTAAAGAATTTACTTCAGGAAGACTTATAAGCGTATTTGGCTGTGGAGGAGATAGAGACAAAACTAAAAGGTCTATAATGGGTAAGCTAGGCACTGAGTTAAGCGATATAGCTGTAATTACTTCCGATAATCCAAGAAGTGAAGAACCAATAGCTATAATAAATGATGTAGTTTCAGGAATAGAAAAACATAATTATATAGTAGTAGAAAACAGACGTGATGCTATAAAAGAAGCTATGAAAACTGCAAAAAAAGGTGACGTAGTGGTTGTTGCAGGGAAAGGTCATGAAGATTATCAAATATTAAAGGATAAAACAATACACTTTGATGAAAGAGAAATAGTAAAGGAAATAATACAGGAATTGTACTAGAGGAAGGAGTTTTTCAAGTGGAATATATGAATTTTGATGAAATAGTAACTGCTGTAGGAGGGAAGGTAATAGTCAGAGGGAATGCCTTTGATTATGACAATATATCAACGGATACGAGAAAGATAGGGGAAAAGAGTATATTCATAGCTCTTAAGGGAGAAAACTTTAATGGAAACAATTATATAATTGAAGCAAGTAATAATGGAGCTTTGGTATGTATAGTTGATGAGCTGAATTTTAAAACGGAAGATTTAAAGGAGTATACTTCTATAATAAAGGTTGATGATACGAAAAAGGCTTTACTAGATTTAGCAGAATACTATAGAACGATGCTTAATATAAAAATTGTAGGAATCACAGGTTCCACTGGAAAAACTTCAACAAAGGATTTAACCCATGCAGCATTAAGTGGTAAGTTTAAGGTTTTTAAAACAGAAGGGAATTTTAACAATGAAATAGGACTTCCGCTTATGATGTTTAAATTAGATAATACCTATGATATAGCAGTACTCGAAATGGGAATGAATAATTTAGGTGAAATACACAATATGGCAAAGGCTGCTAAACCGGACATAGCTCTTATAACTAATGTTGGAATAACACATATAGAAAATTTGAAAACTAGAGAAAACATATTAAAGGCTAAATTAGAAATTACAAACTTTTTTAATAATGAAAATACACTAATATTGAATGCAGATAATGATTTTTTATCAGAAATTGAATTTAATAATTTTAATGTCATGAAAACAGGAATAGAAAATAAAAAAGATTTATATGCTTATAATATAATGTTAAATGAAAAAAGTATAAGTTTTACAGTTCGGGAAGATTCTACGGGAGAAGAAGAAGATTTCTATATTGAAGCACCAGGTAAGCATAATGTGCTTAATGCACTCCTAGCTATAGCATGTGCTAGAAAGTTAGGTATAGAATTTAAATTAATAAAGCAAGGCTTTAGTAATTTGAAGTTCACTTCTATGAGATTGGATATAATAAAAGAAGAAAGGTTTACCATAGTTAATGATTGTTATAATGCAAGTCCGGATTCTATGAAAGCGGCTATAGAAGTACTTATGAACATAAACGGGGATAGGAAAATGGTAGTACTTGGAAGTATGAAAGAACTAGGACATAAAGCATATGAAGCTCATAAGGAAGTGGGAATATTTTCAAAATTAATGGGAGTAAATACTTTAATAGCTGTAGGAGAATTCCAAGATGCTTATGAAGAAGGGTTTAAAGAAGATATAAGCAAAAGAGATATTGGGGAAGTTATAAAAGTGCAGGATACAGACCAAGCGGCAAAGGTTTTAAAAGAGTATTTAAAAAAAGATGATGTAGTACTTGTGAAAGCATCTAGAGCTATGCGTTTTGAAAAAATCGTAGAAGCTTTAAGAAGCAATTAATTCGAGGAGGTGAAGGGCTCTTAAGTAAGAGAGCCTGACTATTGATGAACAGCAAGATAATTTATTCTGTATTAGTAGCTTTTATATTTTCTGTTATAGGAGGACCAATACTTATACCAATTCTTCATAAACTAAAATTTGGCCAAAATATAAGAGAAGAAGGACCGAAAAGCCATCAAAAAAAAGCAGGAACACCAACTATGGGAGGGGTAATATTTATTGTAGCCTCTATTATATCTATGATGATACTGGTAAGAAAGCCAAGTGATGAGGCAATGTTTGCATTATATGCATTTATTGCATTTGGATGTATAGGATTTATAGATGATCTTCTTAAAATTATACATAAGAATAATTTAGGGCTTAGAGCTTATCAAAAGATGTTAATGCTCCTTTTGGTTTCTTTTGGATTCGGATTTTATGCAGCAAATAATCCTGAAATTGGAACCTCTATTATAATTCCTTTTGTAGGCAAAGCAGTTGATTTGGGAATGCTTTACATTCCGTTTATAATAATATATTTTGCAGCAACCACTAATGCTGTAAATTTGACAGATGGTTTAGATGGGCTTGCCACATCTGTTACTATACTTGTTATGACTTTTTTTGTTATAGTAAGTTTTAATATGGGAAATTATACTTTATCAATATTTTGTGCAGTAGTAGCAGGAGCTTTGCTTGGTTTTTTAAGATACAATGCTTTCCCCGCTCAAGTATTTATGGGTGATACTGGATCACTTGCATTGGGAGGAGCATTGGCTGCAGTGGCTATGATTTTAAAGCTTCCTTTATTGGTAATAATAGTAGGGGGAGTATATGTTATGGAAACATTATCTGTAATACTTCAGGTTGCTTCATTTAAGTTGACAGGTAAGAGAATATTTAAAATGAGCCCTCTTCATCATCACTTTGAGCTATGTGGATGGCATGAAACTAAAGTAGTATCAGCATTTTCTATTGCAACTGTGATACTTTGTATGATTGCATTTTTATCATTTTAAGGATTTATAAGTAATTTTTTAGGAGGTTATTATGAGAAGGCTCCAAAAGAAAAGATTCCAAAATAAAGGATTCTCAAATAAAATGGGAACAGTTGATTTTTTTCTTTTTTCAGTGATAATGTTACTCGTGGCTGTAGGAGTAATTATGGTTTTTAGTGCTAGTTCTTATTTTGCCTTTTATAAGTATAAAGACAGTATGTATTTTTTAAAGAGGCAAGGATTATGGGCAACACTTGGAGTAATATTTATGTTTATTGCCATGAGCTATGATTATCATGAAATAAAAAAACATACAAAAATAATTATGATTATTACTACACTTTTGCTCTTAGTAGTATTTGCGTTTCCAGAAAGAAATGGTGCAAGAAGATGGATACCGCTGGGACCAGCTACATTTCAGCCATCAGAAATAGCCAAGTATATGGTAGTTTTGTTTATAGCTAAAAGTATAGAAATGAAAGGAGAAAAGATAAAGACTTTTTTCCGTGGAGTAATACCTTATCTTTTAGTTGGGGGATTTTATGCTGCACTTGTATATTTAGAAAAAAACTTAAGTATAGCTACTGTTATAATGGGAGTAACTTTTATAATGCTTTTTGTGGCTGGTGCAAAGTTTTCTCATCTTTTAGCAGTAGTAGCACCAGTTGTATGTGCCGGAGCAGCAGCCATACTTTTAGTGCCTTTTAGAAGAGCTAGATTTTTTACCTACAGAAATCCTTGGATAGATCCTCAGAGAACAGGTTATCAATTAATACAGTCTTTCTTAGCATTAGGTTCTGGAGGAATTTGGGGAGTAGGGCTAGGGCAATCAAGGCAAAAGTGTTATTATATTCCTGAGCCACATAATGATTTTATATTTGCAGTTATAGGGGAAGAATTAGGGCTTATAGGGTGTGCGTTTATAGTACTGTTATTTTCTATATTTATATGGAGAGGAATAGTAACTGCTGTTAAAGCAAAAGACACCTTTGGTACAATGCTTGCTACAGGTATAACTGCAGTTATAGCAATACAGGCAATTATAAATATTGCAGTTGTTACTGGTTCTATTCCTGTAACTGGAGTTCCACTACCATTTATAAGCTATGGAGGCTCATCTTTAGTATTGAATCTCACAGCTATGGGAGTACTTTTAAATGTATCAAGACAAAAAAGTAACTGTTAAAAAGTTTGGATTATAGCATTGCAAGCATTTGCAATGCTATAATTTTGTATTAAGAAAAATTTAATAAAAATTTTAATGAAATTAATCATAGCAAGTGTTATTATTAATATATGAACAAATGGTTAGGGTGGAGAATTGAAATGATAGAAGTTACAAACATAAATAATAAAAACAAAGAAGTAGAGGATGATACTAACGAAAAAAATGAATTTATAATAAAGAGAAGAAGAAAAAAATTTATGAAAAAATTAGTGCTGTCATTATTATTTTTAATTGGAGTTTTAATGACTTTACTTCTTAAGCATCCGTATTTTAATATAAAGGATATAAATGTAAAAAATAATAAGAATATATCTATAAGTAATGTTATAGAAACTTCTAAGATTAGCAAAGGGAATAATATTTTTTATATAGATTTAGATAGTGCTAAAAAGAACTTATTAAAGAATCCATATATATTAGAAGCTCAGATAAAAAGAAAACTACCAAGTACTTTAGTTGTAACTATAAAGGAAAGGGAAGCAGTATTTTACGGAAATAAAGGAAATAAATATTTTGTATTAGATAGAAATGGTGCTGTACTAGAAGAAAGACAAGATATAAATAATATGAAACTAGTAAAACTACAAGGGTTTGATGAAAGTAAAAGTAAATTGGGCCAGCCGATTGTAGTGGATGATGAAAGAAAGATAGAAACTGCCAGAGAATTGTCTGCTCTTTTAGGAAGTAAAAAGGATAACTATGGAATCTCAATAGTAGATATAGGTGATATAACAAATATAAAAGTATATTATAATAATATTTGCATTAAACTTGGGAATAATCAAAACTTAGATGTGAAGCTTAATAAGGCATTTAATATAGTTTTTCAAAAGGAAGAATTAAAGGGGAAAAAGGGATATATAGATGTGAGTTTTGAAGGCAATCCTGTAGTTTTTATAGAGTAAGTGGGAGGAATTTTTTATGCGTAAATGGACTTCGCAAATAAGTTTAGCTTTAGTGTGTGCAGTGCTTGGATTTACTTTAGCATATCAATTTAAAGCTATTTTAAAAAGAGAAAAATTATTAAATGTAAATCAGTATACAGCCAATAATGTTAATACGGAAATTGAACAATATAAAAAGGATAAAGAAGGATTAAATAAAAAAATAGAAGAACTTCAAACTAAATTAAATGATTATGAATCAACAGCAGCAGGAAACGATGATACTACTAAAAAACTCTTAGTAGATTTGGAAGAAACTAGACTTTTAACAGGTACGACAGATGTTAAAGGGGAAGGTATAGTGATACAACTGATACCTAATCAAGATATTTTTGGAAATAACGGAGGAATGACTATAACAGATAGGCATTTAGTTTATTTAGTAAATGAATTAAGATTTGCTGGAGCAGAAGCTATTTCCATAAATGATATAAGACTTACATTAAAGTCTGGTATAAGAATTTCTGGAAGTACTATTATAATAAATGGTGAGGATAGAGTATCACCCTCACAAAAGATAACAATAAAAGCTATAGGAGATAAAAAGAATTTAGAGGCTGCTTTGAATTTTCCAGAAACATTATCAGATTTTAAAGGTATTTCTGAGGTTAAATATGAAGTATCTGATGATATAAAGGTTCAAAAATATAATAAAACATATAAATTTAACTATGCAAAACCTGTAGAAAAAGAAAATAAAAAATAGAGGTGACTTGAATGATTGCGTTTTTGGGACTAATAATAGGTATGATATTAGGACTTGTACTTAATATAAATATTTCAGATAAGTTTTCTCCATATTTATCTATTGCAATACTAGCCGCTTTAGACTCTGTATTTGGAGCTATAAGAGCTAATCTTTCTAAAAACTTTCAAGCTGATATATTTATTTCAGGCTTCTTTGGAAATGCTATTATTGCAGCAGCCCTTACATATATTGGAGATAAGCTGGGTGTTCCAATATATATAGCTGCTGTAGTAGTATTTGGAGGAAGAATATTTGATAGCTTTGCAATGATAAGAAGAATTCTTATTGAAAAGATAAAATCTCGTCAATGAGGTGAACTAAATGAAAAAAAATGAGGCTAATATATTTTTATTTATAGCTTCTATTATTATAGGAGTACTGATAGCTACAAATATTAGTTTTTCAAGACAAAGTCAAATAATGTTAAGCAGTAGGGAATACCAGGATAACTATGCTCATAAAAATCAACTTATAAATGATATAAGTAACTTAAATAGACAGTATGAAGAATATTCTAATAAGCTTCGTAAATATGAGGAAAGTATACAAGATAGAAATAAGATAAAAAATGAAATAATAAAGGAAATAGACTACAATAATAATATACTTGGTGGAACTGAAGTGCATGGACAAGGAATATTAATTACACTAAATGATGCAAGCACAGAATTTGTAGAGGACCCTTTTGAATATCAATTAAAATTGATACATAATACTGATATGGTGCAGGTAATAAATGATTTGTTGAATTCTGGTGCAGAAGCTATTTCAGTAAATGGGAATAGACTTATAGGGAATTCAAGTATATACTGCAATGGTCCTTTTTTAAGAGTCAATGGCATACAAATAAGTGCTCCCTTTTATATAAAAGCTATAGGAAATAAAGAAACATTAAAAGCATATATGCTTGGAGATGAAAACTACTTAAAGGCATTGATGTTTAGAGACATACAAGTAGATATAGAAGATTCACAAGATATTATAATACCAGCTTTTAGCGGAAATTTTAAAAATAAATTTATAAAATCTTTTAAGTAAATAGATAAATATGAAGGAATTTTGGATTTTATGAAGAATAATTAAGATTAAAAGGGGATGATAATATGTCTATTGCTGAAAATGTAATAAATATTAATCCTACTATTCCAAGTGGAGTTAAGCTTATAGCTGTATCAAAAACAAAGCCATTGGAAGATATGGATGAGGTATATCAATGCGGAATAAGAGATTTTGGAGAAAATAAGGTTCAGGAATTAATGTATAAGATAGAGCATTTTAATAAAGAAGATGTAACATGGCATTTAATAGGACATTTACAGCGAAATAAAGTTAAATACATTGTAGGCAAAGTTAATCTTATACATTCCTTAGATAGCATAAAGTTGTTAGAAGAAATAGAAAAACAATATGCTAAGACAGGATTAATAGCTCATGTTCTTATAGAAATAAATATAGGAAAAGAACAAAATAAGTCTGGAATAATGAAAGAAGACTTAGAAGAACTATTAAATGTTATAGAAAATTGTAATTACGTAAATGTAGAAGGACTTATGACTGTAATACCTATAGGTGATGAAAATTCTTGTAGAATATACTTTAAAGAGGTTAAAAATATATTCGATAACTTAAGTAAGAGAAGTTTTAAAAATATTAAAATGAAATACCTTTCAATGGGTATGACTGGAGATTATAAGATAGCCATAGAAGAAGGCTCTAATATGGTGAGAATAGGTCAAGGGATATTTGGTAAAAGAGATTACACAATTATTAATGCTTAATAAAGGAGGAAATTTACATGGCAGGAAAAGTACTAAATAAGATGATGAGTCTTATAGGGCTGGAAGATGAAATAGAAGAATTAGAAGAAGATACAGATGAAATGGAAGATGGAATATCTGGAAATGATAATGGAAGGGAAGAATATGAACCTATAATTTCATCTAATTCAAAAAAACCAAATAAAATAGTAAGTATACATACTTCTGTAAATCCAAAGGTTTTAATAGTTAAGCCTTCTACCTATGATGAAGTAGTAGATATATGTGACCACTTGAAAAATAGAAAGATAGTAGTGGTGAATTCTACAGGATTAGAACCTAAAGTAGGGCAAAGGTTACTAGACTTCATGAGTGGAGCAACTTATGCATTAGGTGGGAATTTAGAAGAAGTAGGATGTAAAATATATATAGTATCCCCTTCTAATGTAGAGGTAGATAGTGAACTTAAAGACGAATTGTCAAATAAGGGGATTTTTAGCTGGAATAAATAAAGCTGGAGGTTTATATGAACGTTATTTTATACAAAATTTTTAGTCTTTTATTTGTTGTAATGGAGTATGCAATATTTGCAGAAATAATACTTTCATTTGTTATGAGGGGAGTAGAAAATAAATTTACTTATTTTCTGCACTCTATCACAGAACCATTACTTGCTCCAGGAAGAAAAATTCAGGAAAAAATTATGCCAGGGTTTATGATCGACTTCTCTCCTATTCTTGCCCTTTTTATTATATCCATATTAAGACAAATTGTAAGGAATATTCTTTTTTGATGATATGATAGATAAAAAAGCATTTTTAAATGCATTGTCCTTTGAAGACAAGAATAGAGTTTCAAAGTTATATGAGAAAATATGTTTTTGCTTAAAAACAGGAAGAGAAGTGTACACAGAGGAATTTTATCCTCCAAACATTTGGAGGTATCTGGAAAAGGCTAAAGGGGCCTTGGGGCTAAATGTAAGTTCCTTTGGGATATTTGATGAGGCGGAAAGAAAAGTAATAGCTTTTTCGCAAGAAGAAATATGGCAATTTCCAATAAGTTTAATTAAGATACAAAATAAATCTGAATTTACTAAGTTAACTCATAGAGATTATTTAGGAAGTATCTTGTCATTAGGTATAAAGAGGGAAAAATTTGGAGATTTAATATGTGAAGATTCCTCAGCATATGTGGCAGTATATGAAGAGCTGGCTGATTATATAATATATAACTTAAAATCTGTAGGAAATAGTCCATGTATTGTGGAGATAGTTGATATATATACTGAAGATTTGCCACAACATAAATTTCAAGAGGAAAATATAATATCAACTTCATTTAGATTAGACTCTATTGTAAGTTCTATAACAGGGCTTTCCCGAAGTAAAGCTTTAGATATTATAAAAGAAGGCAAGGTTATAAAGGACTATAGAGTAGAAACTGAAAAAGATGAAATAGTTCAGGAAAATGCAATACTTACTATAAGAGGTTATGGTAAGTATAAAATAGTATCTCAAGTGGGTATTACAGGCAGCGGCAGATTTAAAATATTACTAAAGAAATTTATCTAAAATGAGGTGGTCGTATGAAAACAACATCTATGGATATAACAAGTAGGGAATTTAAGAAATCCTTTAGAGGATATGACATGGACGAAGTAGAAGAGTTTTTAGAAAAGATAGCAGAAGACTATGAAACTTTGTATAAAGAAAATTCATATTTAAAAGAAAAAATAAATGCATTGCAAGAAAATATTGAGCATTATGCAAAAATGGAAGATACAATTCAAAGTACGCTTTTACTTGCGCAAAATGCTTCTGATCAAGCTAAGAGAACAGCTCAAAAAGAAGCAGAACTTGTTGTGTTAAATGCCAATGAAACAGCTCAAAGAATTTTAGATAAGGCTCATAATGAAGTAATGAAAATAAATGATGATTTTGAGCGAACAAAGCAAGAGTTCATAATCTTTAAGACAAAGTTTAAAACTTTTATGCAATCTCAGTTAGAAGTATTTGAGACAATGGAAAAAGATTATATAAGAAGCTATAATATAGGTAACTATGTAGATAAAAGTAAAAATGATAGTTTAAATCTAGAGGAATTAGGAAATAATATAAGCATAGAATTAAGTAATGATGAAAGTTTCATGAAAAAAGATTTAGAAGAAACTAAAATTCTTGATCCTGAAGAATTAAATCAAATTAAGAGTTTTTTTGCAGAAAGATAATAAAAAATCTCGCTCGTCAGAGTGAGATTTTTTATTGAAAATTTATTTATCCTGCTAATTAAGAGAGGGGATAGAAATATGAAAGAAATAAGTGTGAAGCTAAAGGATAGGGAATACAAAGTATATATAACTTCATCTATGGATAGATTTTCACAAGCTTTAATTGAAAATAAGATAAAAGATAAAGATTCAATGTTTATAATTACAGATGATAAGGTGCATTCGATTTATAAAGATAGTATTGAAAAATTGAAGGAACAATATAACGTAAAGGAATATTGTTTTAAGGAAGGGGAAGAAAATAAGAACATAAATACGGTTCAAGGAATATACTCTTTTTTAATGGAAAATAACGCAAATAGAAATAGTTTATTAATAGCATTAGGTGGAGGTGTTGTAGGAGATATAGTTGGGTTTGTAGCCTCTACTTATATGAGGGGAATAAGATATATTAACATACCTACAACTCTTTTATCCCAAGTAGATAGTTCTGTAGGAGGAAAAGTAGGATATAACTATAATGGCGTGAAAAATATAATAGGAAATTTTCATCATCCAGAGTTTGTGTATATATCTACAAATTTCTTGAAGACATTAGAACAAAAGGAGTTCCAAGGAGCATTAGGGGAAGTAGTAAAATATGCGCTTATTAGAGATAGTAGTTTTTTAAACTTTTTAAATGAAAATTATAAGGGTATATTGGAAAAAGAAACAGATAAAATGATTCATATAATAAAAAACTCTCTTAAGATAAAATCAGAAATAATAAAAGATGATTTAAATGATAGAGGAATTAGAAATGTATTAAATTTTGGGCATACAGTAGGTCATGCTATTGAAATAAATTCAGGAGGCAAATTAACTCATGGGGAAGCTGTAGCGCTGGGCATGCTTACCTCAATAAAACTTTCTGAAAACATATGTAAGTTAAGAAGGGAATTATATGGAAATATCGTTAACTTATATGAAAAGCTAAGGCTTCCTACAAAGTATAAAGTTGACAATTATACTTTATTTATGTATGCTATTAATCGTGATAAAAAAAATGATGATAAAATAAAATTTGTATTATTAGAGGACTTGAATGAGCCAAAAGTAAAAGTAGAAGTAAATAAAAAAGATATTATAAATGCATTAAAAAATAGCATATCTTGAAGGAGGAAATAATTATGATAATAGGAATAATAGGAGCGATGATTGAGGAAGTAGAGCCAATCATAAATGAAATGAGTATAGAAAGAAAGCTTAGTAAAGCACAAATGGAATTTAACCTAGGGAAAATATGGGCGCATGATGTGGTTGTTGTTAAGAGTGGTATAGGTAAGGTAAATGCAGCAGTATGTGCACAAATACTTATAGATGAATTTAATGTTGATAAAGTTATAAATGTTGGAGTAGCAGGAGGGGTAGGAGAGGATGTACTTCCTGGGGATGTAGTTATTGCAGATAGTTTAGTACAACATGATTGCGATTCAACTGCATTTGGAGAGAGAAAAGGACAAATTCCTAGAATGGATACATTTGATTTTAAATGTCATGATGAATTAGTTTTAAAAGCAAAAGCAGCTTGTGAAAAAGTAAGTGAATGTAAATGTTTTGTGGGGAGAATAGTTACAGGAGATCAATTTATAGCTGATAGGGATAAAATTATTTGGCTAAGTGAAGAGTTTGGCGCTCTTGCATGTGAAATGGAAGGTGGAAGTATTGCTCAAGTTTGCCATTTAAATAATGTGCCTTTTGTAATAATAAGATCTGCATCTGATAATGCTAATAATGGAGCACATATAGAATATGAAAAGTTTAAGCCAATAGCTGTAAAAAATTCTATAGGTATTCTTAAGAATATGATAGAAACTATGTAGGTGATAAGGGAATGGAAAATTTATTGGTAGACATAAAAAATGGTGAAAGGATAAAAGTAAGAGTAAAAGATATCGAGATAGGTGGAAGTGAAAAAATAATAATGTCTGGACCATGCGCCGTAGAAGATTATGATACTATGATTAAAATTGGAAAGACATTAAAAGATTTAGGTGTTCATATGTTAAGAGGTGGAGCTTTTAAACCAAGGACTTCACCATATTCCTTTCAAGGTCTAAAATTTGAAGGTATGAAGATACTAAATGAAGTAAGTAAAGTTACAGGGCTTCCAGTGGTATCCGAAATAATGGATACTCGTGATGTAGAAGAAGGAATAAAGTACATAGATATGATTCAAATAGGTTCTAGAAATATGTACAATTATAGCCTTTTAAAAGAAGTGGGAAAAACCAATAAGCCTGTACTTTTAAAAAGGGGTATGAGTGCAACTTTAGCAGAGTGGATTTATGCAGCGGAATATATCATGGCAGAAGGCAATATGAATGTAGTTCTTTGTGAAAGAGGAATAAGAACATTTGAAAGTTATACAAGAAATACTTTGGATTTAAATAGTGTAGCGGTGATAAAACAAAAATATAGAATACCTATAATAGTTGATCCAAGTCATGGAACAGGACTTAGAGAACTTGTTTTACCAATGAGTATGGCCTCTTTAGCTGTGGGAGCTGATGGACTTATGATAGAAAGTCATATACATCCAGATAATTCTGTTTCAGATTCTAGAGAAACGATCTCTATGGAAAACTTAAAGAATATTATAAGTAAAATTAAAAATAAAGAACTTTTTTAGATTGATAAAATTCTAGTTTGAAACCAATTCACTTATAAAGAAGGTTCGTTTAAAGAACCCTAAATTACTTTAAGGATTTTACAAGAATAATTTAATTTATTAAAGATAAAATAACTATAGTTATAAAAATTCATCTTTAAGGAGAAAGGGGATAATTATAGTTATGGATAAATCTAAATTAGATTATTTTAGAAAAAAGCTTGAGAAAGAAAAAGATGATGTAATAGAAACATTACATTTAATGAAGAGAAATGATACTATAGATTCCAATGTATCCTTTTTAACTGAACTTTCACTATATGACAATCATCCTTCGGATTTAGCAAGTGAAGTATATGATAAAGAAAGAGGATTGGCTTTAAAGGGAAATGAGATAAGCATATTAAATAAGATAAATGGTGCATTAGATCGTGTAAAGGATGGAACTTATGGAAAATGCCAAGAATGTGGAAAAGATATAAATGAGGAGAGATTGGAATTTGTACCTTATGCAGAGTACTGTGTAAATTGCCAAAGTCTTAATCATAGTGGATTTAACGTAAAACTATATAGTCGTGCTTTTCAACCTAAGAATAGACCTATAGAAGAAAAGGTAATTCAAAACTTCGATTATACAATTAATGATTATGATGAGGCTGCTTTTGATGGAATGGACTCGTACGGTGATGTAGGATTTTTCAATAAAAGAGAAAATATATTTGAAGATGACTATTATGAAGACCATGAAGGTATTGTAGATATAGTAGACACTATAAGTAACGAACAATATAGAAAAACTATAGAGTAAATATTAATTATCAAATAAATAATGGTGCATATATTGAGGAAATATCTAAAATAATTGATATAGATTAAGCTATAAAAATGTTGTAAGGTGTTATAGGTTATATAAGTAAGAAATTTATAAGTAATATTATAAATTTCTTACTTTAATGGTTAGTATTTTTATTGCTGATTGTCAAAGGGGGTAGGGTGTCAATGGAAATAATTATAATAATTCTAGGAGTTATATTAGATAGAATAACTAAAATGTGGGCTCTTAAAGATCTTGCTATAGGAAGGGATTTAGTAATAATAAAGAATTTCTTTCAATTCTCGTATTTAGAAAACACGGGAGCGGCCTTTGGGATATTTAGAGATAAGACTATATTCTTAGCTATAATTACATTTATAATTGCAATAGGTATATTATTTTATTTATTTAAATACAAGCCACAATCATTGATATTAAGATTATCTTTAGCTTTTATCATAAGTGGAGCTATAGGGAACCTAATTGATAGAGTTTATTATAAATACGTAGTAGATTTTATATTATTACATTATAAAGATGTGTATTATTTCCCTACATTTAATGTTGCAGATATATTTGTGACAATGGGAACAGCTTTATTAGCACTTTATGTTATAAAGGAAGAGAAAAATGGAGAATAGAAAATTTTTAATAACTGAAGAAAATAAAAGTAAAAGACTTGATACGTTTTTGACAGAAAACTTCGATGGAAAATCCAGATCTTTTATACAAGGACTTATTGAAAAAGAAGAGGTTTTAGTAAACTCCAATATTAAAAAAAGCAATTATAAACTAAGAATAGGCGATGAAGTACAAGTAAATATTCCTGATCCTACTCATGTTAATATAGAACCAGAAGATATACCTATTGATATAATTTATGAAGACAGTGATGTTATAGTAGTAAATAAACCTCAGGGGATGGTAGTACACCCTGCTCCAGGAAATTATGAAGGTACTTTAGTTAATGCTCTTTTAAATCACTGTAGTGATTTGTCCGGAATTAATGGAGTTGCAAGACCTGGAATAGTTCATAGAATAGATAAAGATACTTCGGGAATACTTGTTGTTGCTAAAAATGATAATGCTCATAATAAATTGTCAGAGCAGTTTAAAGAACATTCAATTACTAGAGTGTACTTAGCGCTAGTTGAAGGAGTAATAAAGGAAGATGAAGGAACTATAGATGCACCGCTTGCAAGACATCCAAAGGAAAGGATAAAAATTGCAATAGTACCTAGTGGTAGAAGAGCAGTTACTCATTATAAGGTAATTAAAAGATTTAAAGAGCACACCTTAGTACAGTGTAAGTTGGAAACAGGAAGAACTCATCAAATAAGAGTACATATGTGTCATATTGGTCATCCATTAGTGGGCGATCCCGTATATGGATACAAAAGGCAAAAATTTAATTTAGAAGGTCAAATGCTTTATGCACAAAAGCTTGGATTTATACATCCAAAAACTAATGAATATATTGAATTTCAGTGTGATATTCCAAGTTACTTTAAAAATGTATTAGATATTTTAGAAAAACAGTTGAAATAATATTAAATTAATGATATTCTAATTATAGAAATAAGTTCCCTTTAAGTGGTCCTGTGAGATCATAAGGCGCGATATAGATAGTAGAGTATAAGTGCGTCTTGATTCACAGATCAAGGCGCTTTTTTATATTTTGTGAAAGGTGGTTAAAAAATGGAATTAAAAGCAGTTATTTTAGATGACAAGGCAATGAAAAGAGCATTGGCTAGGGTAGCACATGAAATTATAGAAAAGAATAAAGGTGTAGAAGATATTGTTTTAATAGGAGTAAAGAGAAGAGGGGTACCTCTTGCACAAAGAATAGCTAAAAATATTGAAGAATTTGAAGGTGTTAAGGTTCCAGTAGGCAGTGTGGATATTACATTGTATAGAGATGATTTAACTACTTTAAATGAGGATCCAAATATAAATAATGATAAAATAGAAGTTGAAATTAAGGGCAAGAAAGTAATTATAGTTGATGATGTAGTATATACAGGAAGAACAGTAAGAGCTTCTATAGATGCAATATTTCATAATGGAAGACCTAATATGATACAGCTTGCAGTTATGGTAGATAGAGGTCATAGAGAGCTTCCTATAAGACCAGATTATGTGGGGAAAAATATACCTACATCCCACGAAGAAATAGTTTCAGTAGCAGTAAGTGAAATAGATGGAGAAGATTCAGTAAAAATTTATGAAGTATAAGCTTTCTATAAAGCTACTATATACTTTTAAATTAGCCCAGAGAGGCTAAAAAGGGGGAAAATAAATGAAAAATTATGTAGATGTAAATGAAAAATTACCTATTTTAAAGACAATACCATTAAGTTTTCAGCACTTATTTGCTATGGTAGGAGCTACCGTTCTTGTACCTATGCTTACAGGGATGAGTCCATCCATAGCACTCTTTGCTAGCGGTGTTGGAACGCTCTTATATATTTTATGTACTAAGGCAAAATTGCCTTCATACATTGGTTCATCTTTTGCATTTATTGGTCCAATGGTAGTTGCATCCTCAGCATATGGTAAACAAGCAATGTTATCTGGAATAATAGCGGCGGGACTATTGTATACAATAGTGGCATTAATTATTAGTTATACTGGTACGGAGTGGATAAATAAACTATTGCCTCCAGTAGTGGTTGGCTCAGTAGTTATAGTTATAGGTTTAGGACTTGCAGGAACGGCAATAAATTGGGCAGGTCTTAACGCCAGCTTTACAGATCCTTCTATGGCATCAGTATCAAGAGGAGCATGGATTGCAGTTTCAATGATAACTTTAGGTGTAGGGGTTATAGGGACAATGTACTTTAAAGGGTTTCTTGGAGTAATTCCAATACTTATAGCAATGATAACAGGATATATGTCAGCACTTTTATTAGGAGTAATTCCTGATGAAAGTATAAATAAAATTTTACAAGCACCATTATTTCAAATACCACCTTTTATGGCACCCAAATTTAATCTGAATGCTATAATACTTATGGCACCGGTAGCTTTTGTAACACTAGCAGAGCATATAGGACATGTATATGTAGTAAATAATGTAGTTGGAAAGGATTTTACTAAGGATCCAGGCCTTCATAGATCAATACTAGGAGACGGAGTTGCTACCATATTTGCTGGATTTGCAGGAGGTCCCCCAAATACAACTTATGGAGAAAATATAGGTGTTATGGCAATAACTAGAGTTTATAGTGTGTGGGTAATAGGAGGAGCTGCGATACTTGCAATAATACTGTCCTTTATAGGACCAGTGGCCACTGTAATAGAAACTATTCCAATCCCAATAATGGGAGGAGTAAGTATACTACTCTTTGGAATAATAGCTTCTTCAGGATTTAGAATATTTGTAGAAGATAAAGTTGATTTCGGTATGAAAAGGAATTTAGTCATATCATCTGTTATAATAGTTTTAGGTATAGGTGGAGCGGCAATAAAGTTTACAGTAAATGGAGCGCCAGTAGAAATAGCAGGTGTAGCTCTTGCAACTTTAGTTGGAGTAATATTAAATATAATACTTCCTGAGGTGAGTAAATCAGAAGAAGAAGTACCAAATTCATTAGATGACAAAGAATCAAAGGCAGTATAGTTTGGAAGTAGAATTCTAGAAAGTAAAATTAGGGAAGTTTGCGAATGCAAACTTCCTTTTTAAGTTATTTTATTATGGTAATAATTAAAGAAATGTTATAAAATGAATAAATAATGATATATAATCTATACTTTGGAGGTAGCTAATGTTAAGAATTTGGGGGAAACTCATAAAAGATAATAAAATAATTAAAGATAAAGTAATTGAACTAGTAATAAAAAATACATATCAAGAAGCTTTAAAAGAAGCAGTAACGGAAATATGCAAGGAAATGGATGTTGCTAAACCTTACTGGCTTAATCACAATTTAGAAGAATACAATAACAGAAATAAAACTTCTTTTGATGAAAATAACTTTATTGAAGAAATAGATTTCGACAAATTTGAGATTGAAGAATTAGAAGATGAAAAAAGATAGAAAATATAAGCTGTAATATATGGAGGAAATATATGAATAACCTTATGGAATTCTTTACATATTTAGATCCAATAGTTACTATAATGGCAAAGATGGCTTTTATATTCTTATCATATAAAGCTATACAAACTATGAATGTATATATATATTTTAAGCGATTGGAAAAATAGTGTTATAAGAATGTATTAATTTAATAGTTAATATATAAAAAGCTTCAATAATTTTATTGAAGCTTTTTTAAGTTTGGTTTTTCAGGAGTTATATATATAGTTTTATTTGTATAATATATGACCATACCAGGTTTTGCACCGTTTGGCTTATGAACATGGCGAGCTTCAGTATAATCTATAGCAACTTTAGAAGAATCTTTAGCCTTGCTATAATAAGCTGCTAAATTCGCTGCTTCATCTAATGTTGTTTCAGGTAAATTTCCCTTATGCTTTATAATTACATGTGAACCTGGGATTTCCTTTGTATGAAGCCATAGGTCATTTTTATCAGCAAATTTTAGAGTTAAAAAGTCATTTTGAATATTGTTTTTACCTACATATATATCTATACCGTCAGAGGATATAAAATGCATGGGCTTACTTTTCTTATCCTTCTTTTTGGAATCTTTCTTGAATTTTATATATCCAGTTTCCATAAGCTCATTTTTAATTTCATCAATGCTATTGTAATCCTCAATATTTAGTATGTTTGTGAGTACTGATTGTAGATAGCTAATTTCATCTTTAGTGCTCTCTATTTGTATTGATGCAGCTTCTTCAGATTTTTTTAATTTATTGTATTTTTTAAAATACATTTGTATATTTTGAGAAGAGGACTTATTTGGATCTAGTTTTATCTTAACAAACTCCCCATCTTCACTATAATAATTTAAAACTTCTATAGTTTCATTGCCTGGTTTTATATTATATATGTTGGCAGTTAAAAGTTCTCCGAATATTCTATACGTATCCTTTTCTGCACACTCTTTTAAGTTGTTTTTAAGTATATCTAATTTTTTTAAGCATCTGTCTAAATTTGTATTTACAAGTTTTTGTAAGTTAGATGACCTACTAGATAATCTATCTTCTTTATCCTTTTCAGCATAGTATTTATCTAAAAGCTTTGAAGGAGAATTATATTCTATATAATCATAGTCATTCATATAAGTTAACTTGATGCAGTGAAAATCTTTTAAACGATTTTCCAGAGAATATGTTGCAAAATAAAAGTTTTTATTATATAAATTATTAAACACATCACATATATAATCATTAATAACATTTAAGTTTTCTAAAGAAAGAGTAATATTTTCTAAAGTTAATCTATTGTGTAATTCTTTAGAAAATCCAGTGCTTACTCCTGTAAATACTTTAGAGAAGAAATTCTTATCTACTTTTAGTTCTGATTCAGTAACAAATTTAGATAAATCTTCGTATGTATAATTAAAAGGATTTAATTTTTCTGAAGAAGGTGGATATACAAACTTTATTCCAGGATAAAGACATCTAATGCTATTTATATCTGGAGTAACATGTTTTATGCTATCCATTATCATATTGTCTTTAGCACGTACTAAAGTTACATTGCTATGTCTTCCCATTATTTCAATTACTAAAGTATAAATGCTGTCAAAACCAAATTCATCTTTGCTTTGAAAATCCAAAAATAATACTCTATCCGATTCAAGCTGTCTGATATCTACAATTCTAGAACTAGTCAAATATTTTCTTAAAAGCATACAAAACATAGGAGGAGACATGGGATTTTCTTTTGTTATATCTGTAAAATGAATTCTAGGATACACAGCACTAGCACTTATAAGAAGCTTAAAAATTACTCTATCCTTTTTTATGGATAATAGTAATTCATCTTTTTCGGGTTGATTTATTTTTTCTACCTTACCTCCAATAATTTTATCCTTAAATTCTTGGGCGAGGCTATATAAAAAAATACCGTCTAATGCCAAAGTAATCATCCTTTCAAAACAATGTATGAGTAAAGGCAAATTATGGCCTTTTCTCGTAGTATATAGTATAACATTATAAAAATTTAAAATAAAGATATATTTAATTATTGATATTATTTACATAAAGTAGTAAACTATTTTTGATATTTTTTAGGAGGTATAAATTATGAAATTTGTTAAAATGCATGGAAATGGGAATGATTTTGTCGTTATTGAAGATATTGATGGTATATATAAAGAGAATTATGGAGATATAGCTAAGAAGTTATGCGATAGACATTTTGGAGTAGGGGCAGATGGGCTTATTATTGTAACTAAAAGTACCATAGCACCTATACAAATGATAATAATTAATGCAGATGGGTCTTATGCATCTATGTGCGGAAATGGAATAAGATGCTTTGCAAAGTATGTATATGATAATAATATAGTAAAAGAAAAAAGTATGAAAATAGAGACAGGGGACGGAATTAAACAAGCGTTCTTAGAAGTTATTAATGATAAAGCAGTTACTATAAAGATAGATATGGGAACTCCTTCTTTCAAACCTGAGGATATTCCAGCAAATAGCGATGATGAAATAATAGAAAAAGAGATACAGATAAATGATAAAACTTATACAATAACTTCATTACTTATGGGTGTGCCTCATACAATTATAATAGGTAAATTGGAGGATTTTGACGTAACAGAAGGGAAAGTTATAGAAAAATACAAATTATTTCCCAAGGGAACAAATATTAACTTTTGTGAGATTATAGACAGAGAAAATATCAAAGTAAAGACCTGGGAAAGAGGAGCAGGTCCTACTTTAGCTTGTGGTACAGGAAGCTGTGCATCTGTTGTTGCATGTAACAAATTAGGAATTGTAAGTTCAAAAGTGCGAGTAGAGTTGCCAGGAGGAATACTTGACATAGAAGTTAACCCTTTAGGAGTGTTTATGAAGGGACCTGCTGAAACAATATTTGTAGGAGAGTATAAATTAGAGTAATGACGCTTATTAAAAGATATATTTTGTTAGTAACACTAATATTTTTAATGATAGTTACTTGTTCTTGTAATAGAAATAAAGTAAATGACAATGTTTCTCAGGTGATTTTACCTAAGTATTCTAAAGTTTCTATATTAAGAAGTGAAGAAAATAATATAAATGTTTTTCAGGAAAAAGAACTATCTTTAAAAAGCATAGAGAAACTAAAAAATATAAGTGATATAAAATATAATAACGAAAACAATATATATGTATTTAAAGAGATAATTTCTAAAGGGGAAAATTTTAATAAAAGTATTATTAAGATATTGAGTTTAAATGGAGAAAAAGTTTTACAGGATTTTTATACTGCTGAGGATATGAAGTTATCCCCTAATGCTAACTATTTAGCATATAGAAGCTTTAAAGAAGATTCATTTGATAGTGCAGAAGGACTTAAAATATATGATATAAAGATGAATAAACCTATTTTAATTAATAATCAAACATTGGTATCTGGAAACTTATATACATGGCTAAATGAAGATGAAATATTATACTATGGGGCATCAGATGACAAAGGGGTAAATATTTTCAAATACAATATAAAAAATGAAAAAGAAACATTATACACACCTCTACTTAATGGATATTGTAAATTTTTTATCCCTTATAAGGATAACATACTTATGTTGTTAGATAATGGAGAATCGAATAATTTAATGATATATAGTAAGAGTGATAACTCGCTAAAAAAATTGGATATAAGTTTTGAAATTATATATGATGGAATATATAATGAAAAACAAAAAGAAATATTTATGATTGCAGCTGAAAATGGAGAAGAAGCTAATTTGTTTAAATTATCTCTAGATGATCTAAGTTTAAACAAGGTAAATTATGATTTCCCTAAATCCGCAGATGCTAATGGAGGATTAGCAATAGATGATAGAGGATTTATATATTATCTAGGATATTCCGAAGATGATAAATTAAAAAATGATGTGTTTATATATAATGAAGATGAAGATTCTAACGTATTAATTTCTGATGAACCGTCATACTATAAAATAATAAGTGAATAATTAAATGAAGTGACTCATTTGTATAATTTTTAAAGAATTGTATAAATAAAGTCACTTTTTTATTTTATATGATTATTTCTAAGAATAATGGATAGTATTTTAAATGGATAATAAAGGAAAGGCGGTGAGTGATTTGGAATTAAGGTATATAGATGTAGATACGCTGAAAATAAGTAGTGAAGCACTTAAGCTTATACCTATGGATATATCTCGTAGATACTCAATATTGCCCTTTAAAATTGCTCAAGATAAGCTCCAGTTGATTTCGGCAGAGGATTTGAATGCTTATACAATAGAAGAACTAAAATTTATTTCTAAAAAGAAAATAGAAGCATTTAAAGGAGACAAAGAAAAAGTTTTAAATTTAATATATAAAAATTATGAAGTAAAAGAAGCACAAGAGACAGTATATAAATTAAATGAAGCAGAAGAGAACAAAAATCATCTTATTAAAAAGGAAAATTTAAATTCACCAATTATAAAAATTTTAAACTATCTGATAACTGAAGCTATACTTAAAAAATCAAGTGATATACACTTAGAACCTAATAACCATAATGTTACTATAAGATTTAGAATAGATGGGGTTTTATATAGGGTACAGGAGATACCAAAGAACATATTTAATCAAATTACAATAAGAATAAAGATATTAAGTAATTTAGATATTACAGAAAAGAGGATACCTCAAGATGGGAAATTTGAGTATAAAGCAAATTCTAAAACTTATGATATAAGAGTATCAAGTATGCCAACAATTTATGGAGAAAAATTGGCTTTAAGAATTCTCTATAAAGATAGTGAAAATATATCTCTTTCAAAGCTGGGATTTGATAATAAGGGTATACAACTAATAAAGAGTTTTCTAAATATTCCTTATGGAATGATACTTGTTACAGGGCCTACAGGTAGTGGCAAAACTACAACTCTGTATTCAATGATAAACGAGATAGATAAGGAACACAAAAATATAATTACTATAGAGGATCCTGTAGAGTATTATGTGAAGGATATAAATCAAATAAATGTAAATAATAAAACAGGACTTACTTTTGCAACTGGTCTAAAAAGCATTTTAAGACAAGATCCAGATATGATATTGGTAGGAGAAATAAGAGATGAAGAAACGGCACAAATAGCAGTGAGGGCAGCAATAACAGGGCATTTAGTTTTTTCTACGTTACATACTAGTGACATAGCTTCGTCAATTTTAAGACTCTTAGATATGAAGGTTCCACCCTATTTAGTATCAGATGCACTTGTGGGAATTATATCTCAAAGACTTGTAAGAAAACTATGTTCCCACTGTAAGGATATGGGGAATAGGGGTGAATGTCCATACTGTAGCGGAACTGGTTACAGTGGAAGAACTGTAATCTATGAGGCTATCAAAATGGATGAAAATCATAAAAAGATAATTGCTAGGAACTTTTCCATAGATGAATTTAATAAGTATAATACTTCACTACATCATATACCTCTCAAGGAAAATGCATTAAGTCTTGTAAGTTTAGGAGTTACAAGTCTTAATGAAGTGAAAAAAGTATAGGTGGGTGAAAATATGTATAGTTATAAAGCACAAAAATTAGATGGTAAATATAAAAAAGGTATATTTAAGGGTGAAGATATTGAAGAGCTTGAATGCGATTTAAGAAAAAATGGATGGTACCTTTTAGGTTATAAAAAGAAAGTCCATTTTTGGAATTTTAATAAAAAAATAAACAAGAATACTTTATATATGTTATGTAAAAGCCTTGAAATGTTATTAAAGTCAGGAATAAATTTAATTCAAGCTATAAATTTAATGTCAGATAAGACTAAAAATAAAAAGTTAAAGGAAAGCTTGATTGAAATAAATGAGGCTATTTTAAAGGGGGAAAGTCTTTATTCTTCTTTAAAGCTTCAAGAAAAAATATATCCATCACTTTTTATAGAGATGATGTTTGCTGGAGAACAAAGTGGAAAGCTTGAAGAAATATTAAATAATCTAGCAATGCATTATAAAGAAGAGATGAAACTTATACAAAAAATAAAAAAAGCATTTATATATCCCTTCATAGTTTTTATAACGTCAATATGCATTACATCATTTCTTATAACAAATATACTTCCTGAATTTTTACAAACCTTAAAAGATCTTGGTGGAGAAATTCCTATATATACAAAGATTATAATTTTTGTATTCCAAGAAGCATATAACAATACCTTTTTCATTATAGCAATTTTAATTTTTGTATCTATAGGAATTAGGTCAAAATTAATTAATAAAATAAAAGATTGCAAAGGAGTAGTGTACAAAATACCGCATATAGGCAATTTGTTTAGGAGTTATGAACTCCAAAAGATATTTTATTATCTTGGCTTTTTATTGTCATCTGGAATAGATATATTGAGTTCTTTAGAAAAGCTTCAAGGTTCATTAAACAGTCCATTTTTTAAAGGAAAGATATTAGAAGTACTAAATAAACTTAAAAGTGGAGAATCAATCTCAGAAGCTTTTGAAGAGTTGAATTTAATTGATAAAGAAAAGATTATCATGTTAGAAGTGGGGGAAGAAGCGGGTAATATAGAGGAAATGTTTCTGAAGGTTGCAGATATGTATTTACAAGAAATTTATGAAAAAGTAGATAAGTTATCCATATATTTAGAACCTGTGATGATAATTATAGTTTCTTTTATGGTAGGAAGTATAGTTGTAGGACTTTTGATTCCTATGATAAATATTATGGATTTAATAGCTTACTAAATTAAGTAGGAGGTAATAAAAATGAGTAAGAAAAGTATCAAAAGTATAATTTGCAAGAGAGGCGTAAAGAAAGGCTTTACGTTAATAGAGCTTTTAATAGTTATATCAATAGCACTTATACTTATGAGCTTTATGCTTCCGAAATTTAATGGATATATGACAAAAGCTAAGAATTTAAAAGCTGAAAATGAAGCGCAACAAATATACACTGCAGCTATGGCTAGTTATGGAGAAAGGGGAGGCAAATTTGATGGAGAACAAATAGAACAAGATATTATAGAGCTTGTGGGGGAGGTATCTGGTTTATCTGCTGTACCAAGTAGTAATATGCTTAGAATAAATTTTACACTGGATAATAAACAATATTTATTAATTATAAATGCTGAAAAGAATGGTTATGAATTTAAGGACACAGAAGAAACTATAGATGAAGATGATCCTATAAAATAATATTAGCAAAGAGGCGAACTAAGTATTGAGAATGATTAAGAAAGGTTTTACTTTAATAGAAACATTAATGGTTATGAGCATAATAGGAATTTTAATATCCTATGGAATATTTAAACATAATTACTTTGTTAAATTACAAAATGGGGTGGATTATAAGTTTTGTAATAACTCTATAGTAAATATAATAAATAATTCAAAACAGTATTGCAGAGAAAACAATATAACTGGTTCATTAAAATTTAATAAGGGTAGTGGTACTATAGTTCTAAGCTGTAGTGGTATACCGATATATAGGTATAGTATCCCTAGTAATTTTAGATTTACGTATATAAATACGTATGACAGTATTATTTTGATAGATAACTTAGGATTTACCACAAGTGCTTGTACAATTAAATATTTAGATAGGATGGAGGAAGAGCATGTACTTTCATTATGTGTGGGGACAGCCCATGTTCAAATTAAATAAAAAAGGTTTTTCAATCATAGAAGTATTGTGCAGTATATCTATATTATCTATAACGATAACAGTGAATACATCAATGATAGTAAATAGTTTAAGAATAAAAAACTACAATGATAACTTACAAAGGTATTCTTATTTTACAGAAGCATTAAAAAATAATTTAGTATACAATTTAGAATTTAAAAATCTCACGTCTTTGAAAAATAAGAAACTATATATTGGTGAAAGTGATTTCAAGGTAGATATTCTAAAAGAAAATAGGCTAAAAGAAATAATAAAATCTTCACCTCCGAACACCAAGGCTTATATAGAATTAATGCTAAATGAAGAAGAAGAAAACTATATAATTTCTATTAAACTATATTATCCACAAGAAAAGATAAATATAAGGACAGTATGGCGAGGAGAAAAAGAGGCTTTACCCTTATAGAGCTAATAATATCATTGGCTTTAATAGGAACTATAAGTTTAATAGGAATAAAAAGTTTGGTGTTAAACAATAAGCTTTATTACTTGGAGGTAAATAAAGATTTAGAAGAGTTTTATATAAACGAAGCTTTTATATTTATAGAATATAAAATTAGTAAAAGTACAAGTGTAGAGAAGACAAGTAAGTATGGAAGAAGTATGATAAAGCTTATCTCTAATAGACAAAGTTTTATTGAACTTTATGGAAGTACCCTTATCATAGCTTATGATACTGAGTATCCTACAAATTATAATAATATTATGTATAGTATAAAAGGATTTGACGTTGATGAAAAAGGTAATGTGATTTATATAAAAATAATAGATAAATACGGAGATGAATATGAAAGGTGTTTTGGCAAAAGAGGAGCAGAGGTTTTATCTTAATTTATACAATGTTAATATGTACAGTTTGTATTTTGATAGGATTTTATATGTTTAAGCTTCAGTGCATGAGAGCTGTAAATATTAATCATTATATAAAGTATATAGAAGTGTATTAATAAAGGTAGGTGAAATATAGTTGTTAAAGAAGAATAAACTTGTGGAGTTAGATAGTAAATGTTTTTATTGTAAAAAGGATAAAGGAGAAGGGGAAGAGGTTATACCATTAGAACAAATAAAATATGTAAATATCAAAAGAAGAAATATTTATGTTTTGGTAAAGGGAGAAGAAGTTTTTATAAAAAGATTTACCCTTCCAAATGTAAAAGATAAATATATATTAGAGCAAATGATAGAAAGGGAAATTATTTACTATTTTAAAGATATTACTAATATGTGTTATTCCTACTATATATATGGAGAAAGTAAAAATACTCTAGAGATAATGATCTTTTGTTTGAATTGTAATGGAATAAGCAAGATAAAAGATATTGCTTTGAAAAACAATTTAAAGGCAGTATGGATTATACAAAATATATTTTTGGAATATTTTAATAAACACATCCTTCAGAGACAATTTGTTTTTATGTGTAATTATGAGGACAACTTATATTTGGTTGCATGTAAGGAAAAATGTATTGTCGCTACTAAAACTTTAAAGCTATTATCAGATAAAATAAATCTAAGCTGCATTTTAGAAGATTTTTTGAAGGAATGTTGTGAAAAAGATATATCTATGAATAATACAAATATATATGTGGTAAATATTGAAAAAGAATACTTAAAGCCGCTAGATAAAAAACATATCTGTATTGACTTAGGAACTATTAATAAACAAGAATTTAATGCATATATGGAAAGAAGGTTAAAAGTGTGACTGAATTAAATTTTACACCTTCATGGTATATAAAGATAAGAAGAAATAGACTGATTAAATTATATAAAACTATAATGATTATTCTAGAAATAATTTTAATATTAAGTTCTTTAATCTTCATAGTTACACTTATTAATAGGAACTCTTTAAGTAGTAAAAATAAAGAAATAGCTGATAAAATAGGGAGTTTAGTTACATCTGAATATGATAAATATAATTTTGAAATTATACAAACACTCGACACAAAATTACCTAAAAGTATTAATTATTCGGAAATAACATTGGAAAATGATAGTATATTCATTGATTTTAAATATGTGGATAAAAAAAGTTACACAGATAATTTGAAATTACTTGAAAAGATAAAAGGATTTAAAATAAATTTTATAGGAGTACCAACACAAAATGAAAAAGGAACATATTATAGGGTAGGGATGAAAAAAGATGAAAAATAGCAATTACAGGTATATTGTAATAAAATTCGCTTTACCTTTGTGCATTATAATATATATGAGTTATAATGTATGTATAAATATAAGTTATATAATATACTATAAAAATGTAATTAGTAAAAATAACTCTTTATATTTGACATTGATGAGTAATGCCAAACATAAACAAGAAAACTGTAGTGAAATTCTAGAGAAAATCAGTAAAGAGAAAAACTGCATATTATCAAAGGTAATAAAAGATGACAGTAGAAATGTATTAGAAGTTAGTCTGTCTTATATAGGAACACTTGGGGAACTCAGAAAATTTATTGGAAAAACTTCTAAGGAAAAAAGTTTTCAGGATATAAACTATATTCATATTTATAATAATATATCCAAAGTTCAGTCAGAGTTACGTATTACATTTAAAATATAAATTTATAAGATGAATAAAGGCCGCAATACATGAACATAATATTAACAGGTATGCCGGCAAGTGGAAAAACTACCATAGCTGGTGTATTACCTAAAAAATTATATTCATAGAAGAATAAATATTTACAAGAATGCAGATATAATAATTAATACAAAAACGCTTGAGAAACAAGCTATAGCAGAGTATGTAATTAAGAACATAGAAGATACTAATTTACATAAGTAAGTATTGAAACATGAAATATTTATCATTATTATTTGCAAATAATCACAACTTTTGATAAAATATCATTGTTGCGCGAAAAGGACTTATGGAGGTGCATAGGTAATGTTACAACAAAGGATAGAAAAGTTAAGAGAAATTATTAAGAAAAAGGGAATAGATGCAGTTTTACTTATAAGTAATCCAAATAGAAATTACATGACTGGTTTTACTGGTGATGAAAGTTTTGCAATACTTACATTAGATAAAGGGATATTTATTACGGATTCAAGGTATACGGAGCAAGCTCAGTCACAAGTAGAATATTATGAAGTAAGGCAATATAAAGGAGCTATAGCAGATTATCTAAATGAAGTTATAGATGAACTAAATATAAGAACTTTAGGATTTGAAGAAGACATACTTACATTTAAAGAGTATAGTACATATAAAGCAAAGTTTAAATGTGAACTTATACCTATGGAAGGTATGGTAGAAAAATTAAGACTAATAAAAGATAGTGATGAAATATCAGCTATAAAAAGAGCAGCTGCTATTGCAGATAATGCTTTTGCAAAGATACTTCAATTTGTAAAACCAGGTATGACCGAAAGGGAAGTTGGAGTAGAACTTGAATATTGGCTAAAAAGATTTGGTGGAAGTGGACTTTCTTTTCCATCTATAGTTGCATCGGGTGGAAGATCATCTCTTCCTCATGGGCAGCCTACAGAAAAGGTTATAAAGATGGGAGATTTCCTTACATTAGATTTTGGATGTATTTACAATGATTATTGCTCTGATATGACCAGAACAATAGTTATGGGAAATGCTACTGATAAAATGTTAGAAATATATAATATAGTCCTAGAAGCACAAGAAGCAGCTCTTAAGGCATTTAAGCCAGGTGTTACTGGTGCGGATGTAGATAAGGTAGCAAGAGATATAATAAAACAAAGAGGATATGGAGAGTATTTTGGACATGGATTAGGGCATGGAGTGGGAAGACAGATACATGAAGAACCTAGAGTAAGTCCAATGGGAAACACTGTTTTAGAGCCAGGTATGGTTGTTACAGATGAACCAGGAATATATATTCCAGATTTTGGTGGTGTGAGAATTGAAGATTTAGTTCTTATAACTGAAAATGGATGTGAAATACTTTCTAAATCACCTAAAAGTTTAATTACAATTTAAAATTATAGTATTAACTTACCTTAAAAGGTTATAATATAAATGAATTAATAGTTTTGGAGGGATACTTACAATGATATCAGCAGGAGATATAAGAAAAGGAACAACTTTTGAATTAGATGGACAAGTTTACACTGTAACAGAATTCTTACATGTAAAACCTGGTAAAGGTGCAGCTTTTGTAAGAACAAAATTGAGAAATGTTATAAATGGGGGAGTTACTGAAACAACATTTAACCCAACTGCAAAACTTCAAGAAGCTGTTATTGAAAGAAAAGAAATGCAGTATTTATATACAGATGAAGTATTATATTATTTCATGGATCAAGAAACATTTGAACAAATTCCATTAAATCACAGTCAAGTTGAAGAAGCTATAAAATATTTAAAAGAAAACATGTTTGCAGTTATAAAGTTCTATAAGGGAGAAGCGTTTTCTGTAGAACCTCCTAACTTTGTTGAGTTACAAATAACTCAAACTGATCCAGGTGCAAAAGGAAATACAGCTACAAACGTATTAAAACCAGCTACTGTAGAAACAGGAGCGATAATTCCAGTGCCTTTATTTGTAAATGAAGGAGATGTAATCAGAATAGATACTAGAACTGGAGAATACATGGAAAGAGTATAATTATTATTTAAGCGACATACATTATGTATGTCGCTATTAAATAAATAAAAAAAGGATGTGAATGTTAATGGATTCTATTAAGTCAAGGGTTTCCTATTTAAAAGGTTTAATGGATGGTCTAAAAATTGATGCAAATGATAACGAAGGTAAAGTCATAAGGGAAATAGTAGATGTATTGGAAGAAATAGCAGATGAGCTAGATGAATTAAAGGATTCTCAAAAAGATATGGAAGAGTATGTAGACAATTTGGATGAAAATTTAGCATACATAGAAGATGAATTATTTGATGACGAAGATGATGACTATGATGAAGATGATATAGATGGGTTCGTAGAGGTTGCTTGCCCAGATTGTGGTGAAACAGTATATATAGATTCAGGAATACTAGATGAAAAAGAAAGTATAATCTGTCCTAATTGCCACAAAGATATTCCGCTTCAATTTGAATGTGATGGTCACTGTGGAGGATGCACAGAGGACTAAAAATTTTTATTTTAAATATACAAAATATTTAATTAATTATAACAAAGCTTGAGTTTGTATAAACTCAAGCTTTGTTATTTTTTGACAAAATAAACTTTATAAAAAATCATTAACATAGGAATATTTTTAGATAAATATAAATACTTTTTAATAAGGGGAGGAGGATAAAAAGATGATAAACACTAAAGAAATTTTTCGAATACTTCCAGATAGCATAAAATCTCTAATAGGGGAAGAAAACTTTAATAAAGTTCAAGAAATTAGACTAAGGGTAAATAAACCTCTAATGTTAGAAATGGAGCAAAAGGAAAAAGTCTTTAATTATATCGTTTCATCTGAGGAAATAGATATAGTTTTAAAAAGAATGAGTAATTACTCCATTTATGCTTATGATGAAGAAATAAAAAGGGGGTATATAACTGTTAAGGGTGGCCATAGAATAGGAATATGTGGTAAATGCATAGTTGAAAAGGAAAAAATAAAAACTATAAAAGATATATCTTCTCTTAATATTAGAATAAGCAAAGAAATTCTAGGATGTTCTGATAATATAGTTAAATATTTAGTGGACAAGGGTGAGATAGTAAATACAATAATAATTTCACCACCTAAATGTGGAAAAACTACATTGTTAAGAGATATAGCAAGAAATATATCTGATGGTATTGTTAAGCTTTCATTACTAGGCAAAAAGATTACAGTCATAGATGAAAGAAGTGAACTTTCAGCTTGCTATAATGGTGCACCACAGCTGAATTTAGGGATAAGAACTGATGTGTTAGATAGTTGCCCTAAAAGTGAGGGGATAATAACAGCGATAAGAAGCATGGCCCCAGAGGTCATAATATGTGATGAAATAGGAACAGTAAGAGACACAGAAAGTATAGTAGCTGCTATGAATTCAGGGGTAAAGGTTATAACAAGTATACATGGGTATGATATTTCAGATTTATATAATAGACCTGTATTTAAAGAGATTATAGATAATAAGGTTTTTAAGAGAGCTATAGTGATGAGTCATAAAAAGGGACCAGGAACTATAGAATATATATATGATTTTTTAGAGCAAAAGAAAATTTTTAAGGAGGTACTATGATTAAAATAATTGGAAGTATTTTAGTGATAGTTTCTGCAAGTGTCTTAGGGTATTCTTCTGGAGAATTGTTTAAAAAAAGAACCAGGGAATTAAAGGAGTTAGAAAGAGCTATAGGTATTTTAAAAAATGAAATAGTATATGCATATACTCCACTTCCGTATGCATTAGAGAAAATTGGATTAAGACTTATAGAACCGATAAAAAGTTTGTTCTTAAGTATATCAAGGGATCTTGAAGAAAATGTATCAGAAGGAGTATATGAAGCATTTTATAGTAATACAAATTTATATAAGAAAAATTTGAACTTAAACAAGGAAGATATTCACATTTTACTAAATCTAAGTAAATCATTGGGAGAATGGGATGTAGAAAGTCAAAAAAATATTTTTCGTGTTACTGAAGAAGAGTTTAGAAAACAAATTGAAGAAAGTGAAACTCTTACAAGAAAAAATCTAAAAATGTATAGGTATTTAGGATTTTCTATAGGGGCGATTATAGTAATTATGTTTATTTAAAGGGGGTAGGTTGAAATGTTAGATATAAGCTTAATATTTAAAATAGGGGCGGTAAGTATATTGATAATCATATTAGACAAGATACTAAAAAGCAGTGGTTATGATGATTATGCTGTACTCACCAATCTAGCTGGAATAGTAATAATACTTATGATGGTAATAAATCTTATAAGTAAGCTCTTTAATGCAGTAAGGACTATGTTTCAACTTTAGGAGGATAACATGGAGATTATAAAAATAGTTGGATTTGCCTTTTGTTCTCTTTTTATTGTTTTAGTAGTAAAGGAGGCTAAGAAGGAAGATTGGGCTGTACAAATAAGCATGTGCGTTGGCATACTTATATTTTTATATATGGTTGGAAAAATAACATCAGTAATGAATTTGCTTCAAACGTTAGCCCTTAAAGCTAATATTGATTTTATATATTTAAGAACAGTATTTAAAATACTTGCAATTGCTTATTTAGCTTCCTTTTGCAGCGAAATATGTAAGGATGCTGGACAAAATAGTATAGCATCAAAAGTTGAGTTTGCAGGTAAGATACTTATATTAGTATTAGCCATACCGATACTTATGGCAGTTTTGCAATCAATTCTAAAAATAATGTAGGGGATAAAATATGAAAAAACTAATTATTCTATTGATAACGCTACTATGCATTGGGATTATTCCTTTTAATGTACAAGCTTCTTCAAGTGGAACTGATATAGATAATAATATGGAAGTCCAACAGCTTTATGATTACATGACAAATATAAAGAGTGAAGAAGAAATATTAAAGGATATGGATATAAAGGAATATATACACACCTATATGAAAAGTGGAGAAGGAACGTTTTCAGTGAGCAAGGTATTTAAAGGAATTGCATCTTATGCTGTAAGAGAAACTTCAGCTGCAATAAAACTTATGTCTGTTTTGGTTATAATTTCTATAATATGTGCTCTCATAACTAATTTAGAAAGAGCATTTAGTAATGAAACGCTGTCGCATATAGCCTATTTTGCTTGTTATTCGTTAATAATAATAATTATGGCAAAGAGTTTTTATGTAGGCGTGGAACTAGCTAGAGAAACAATACAAAGGATGTCAGACTTTATGCTTGCCCTGATACCGATATTAATTATGCTTCTTACAGGAGTTGGAGGTATAACAGAAGCAACGCTTATGGATCCTATAATAATCGGAGCTATAAATATAAGCGCTGAATTATTTGCTAATATAATTATCCCATTAATCACAATAACTTTTGTGCTTCAATTTGTTAATAATATCTCTGATGAATTTAAAGTGGATAAGCTTACTAAGTTACTAAATCAATGTGCTTTATGGATGCAGGGAATACTTATGACAATATTTATCGGAATAATAACAATAAGGGGAATATCCTCCAAGACTATAGATCAGGTAGTAGCAAAAACGGCAAAGTATGCAGTAGACAACTTTATTCCTATAGTTGGAAAGTGCTTATCTGATGCTATATCTACTGTGGCAGGTTATTCAATATTATTAAAAAATTCTATAAGTAGTGTGGGACTTATAATACTTATTGGTATGGTGCTGCTGCCAATATTGAAAATTATAATAACTGCCTTAGTATATAAGCTTACAGCTGCTCTTATAGAGCCTATAGGAGATAAGAGACTAGTAAGCTGTATAAGCTCGGCTGGAGACTCACTTATACTTATATCTGCATGCTTAATATGTGTATCTGTTATGTTTTTTATAATGATAGCTATATTAGCATCAGCAGGTAAGGTTGCAGTAGGAGGTTGATTAACTTTGGAGATAATTAAATCTTGGATATCAAATATATGTACAGTGGTGCTTTTTATAACTGCAGTGGAAATAATACTTCCAGATAATAGTTTGAAAAAGTATGCTAAGTTTGTATTGGGGCTCATACTTATGACAGTTATTATAAATCCTATAATGAAAGTATATGATAAAAACTTTGATATAAATGTCATGAGTAGCAATGTAGAAAAGGCTATAGAAATAAAAGAATCTAAGAGCAATATGGAAGAATATAAAAAGAATAATTTAAATGCAACTTTAGAAACATTTAATTCTAATTTAAAAAAATTGTCAGAGGAAAAGCTAAAAGAAAAATTCAAAGATATGGACTTTGAAGTAAAGGTAAAATCAGATATTGAACATAATCAAGTAAAAATAACGAGCATAGAGGCTGGTGTTAAGGAAAGAGGAATACAAAAAATAAAAAAGGTAGCGATAGAAAGTTTTAAATCTGAAAAAGAGAATACAAATGAAAATGAAAATGAAAGATTTAATGAAGTTAAACAATTTTTAAGCAAAGAACTTAATATACAAGAAAAGTTAATTAAAATTTACCAATTATAAAAAGGAGGTATACCATGAATTTCAAAGAAATCTTTGAAAAAATCAAAAGTGAAACAAAGGAAAAAATATTTGGCAATAAGATAATTGCAAACTTTATAATAATATTCTTGGTGGGAGTTTTAATTTTGGTAGCATCGAGTTTTTTCAAAACAACAGGAAATAATGGGAAAGCACTATCTGTGAGCAGTAATCCTGAAAACAAGGAGGAAAATATACAAAATAACAAAAATAGTGAGGAGGAGGAAGATTTAAAATTTGATTTAAAAAATATTCTTCAGCAAACTGATGGGGTTGGACGTGTAGAGGTTATGATTTATTTTGAAAGTGGCGAGGAACAAGTGCCAGCATTTAATGTTAATGATTCAACAAATCTAACAGAAGAAGTTGATAATGAAGGGGGTACTAGAAAGACTACACAAAAAAATAATGGAAATACTGTTGTCATAACAAATGATGGAGATCAAACAAAGCCGCTTATTATAAAGACAAATAAACCTAAGATAACTGGAGTTCTTGTAGTAGCAGAAGGTGCTGAAAATAAAGTTACTGAATATAGAATAAGAAAAGCTGTAACTAATTTATTTGATATACCTGACAATAAAGTTAATGTTTATCCAATGAAAAAATAGCATATATGTTAATTTTAAATCATATAATTTTGTAAAAAGATAAATGGGGGGAATTTTGTATGAATAAAAAACAAGGCATTATCATTGTAACTTTACTTGCTCTAATAGTATGTATGGGAGTTTTAGCAACAAAACTTAATAATCCACTTTATACCCAATCTGGAGGAGAAAAAAGTGCAATTTCACTAAAGAGTAATGACAAAAATGCTAAAAATACTTCCAGTTACTTTGTAGAAGCTAAAATGGCACGTGACAATAAAGTTACACAAACTTTGCAGAACTTAAAGGGTATAATGGAGGATAAGAACATATCTCAAAAGCAAAAAGATAGTACAGCTGAGCAATACGCTGCTTTAGCAATGTCCTATAATTATGAAACTAAGATAGAATTAAATCTTGAAGCTAAGGGTTATGAAAATTCAGTATGTCTTTTAAATGGAGATAAGGCTACAGTTATAGTAAAAGGCAATCCTAGTGAAAAGCTTACTGATAAACAGTTAAGAGAAATCCAAACTATAGTAGTAAATGAAGCTAAAATTAAAAACGTAGAGGTTTCTGTAAGAGAATAATTAATTTGATATAATAGGATGTATTTGATATAATGTACTAAAGATTAAACTTTTGCCAAAGTGTAAAAGATAAGTAACCAGGAGGTGTAATAATATGGAAGAAAGCATGAGCAGAGAAATAGATATGGGCATAGTTAAAATATCCGATGAAGTAGTAGGAGTTATAGCAGGTCTTGCTACTACAGAAATTGAAGGTATAGTTGGTATGAGTGCTTCCGTGGTTGGAGGTATAACTCAAATACTTACAGGCAAGAAGAATCTTTCAAAGGGAGTAAAAGTTACTGTAGGTGAAGATAGCTCAACTATAGATTTACATGTAGTGGTAGAATACGGCATTAGAATCCCAGATGTAGCATTAAAGGTTCAAGAAAATGTTAAGAGAACAGTAGAAGCTATGACAGGTCTTAATGTTGATGCTGTAAACATCCACGTTCAAAATGTTATTATTCCTAAGATGGATGAAGGAAATGTTGAAGAAATAGAAGAATAAATTTCACCCTCTGTTAAACAGAGGGTGTTTTCATGTAAAATATAATTTAGTATAATAAAATAATGTATAATACATGGCTTTTGTTTAATAATTATTATTAAATATATTTATATAAGTATTTTAGGAGGTACAATATGAACAGAAAAAAAAGTAGAGAAGTAACTATGAAGCTGTTATTTGAATCAATGATAAAGGGTGAAGATTATAAAACCATATTAGATGACTTGAGGGAATCAAATGAAAGAGAAGATAGCACAATGGAACTTATGGGAATGAAGATTGAAGAAGACCCAGAAGATACAAGTTTAGATCAGGTAGATATGGGCTATGTTATAAATATGATGAAAAACATACAAGAAAACGAAGATATGTTAGATGAGAAAATAAAAAAATATTTAAAGGGATGGAAAATAAATAGAATTTCCAAGGTGGAACTTGCAATACTTAGATTGTGTACATATGAAATACTTTTTGAGGAGGATATTCCAGAAAGAGTTTCAATAAATGAAGCTATAGAACTTACTAAAAAGTATTGTGATGATAAATCTAAAAATTATATAAATGCCGTACTTGATAATATAGCAAAAGAAGTTAAAGGAGAGTTATCTTAAATGGGAGTACCTATAGATGGCAAAAAGGTTGCATTAAGTTTTAAAGAAGAGCTTTTAAACCTTATTAAAGAAAGGATAAGAAATGGATTAAATGCACCTTGCATTGCAAGCGTATTAGTAGGAGAAGATAAAGGTTCCCTATTTTACTTGAAGAATCAAAGCAGGGTATGTGAAGAACTTGGAGTAATCTTTAAAAGCTTTATAATGGATAAGGACTCAACAGAAGAGGCAGTAATGAGAAAGATTAAAGAATTAAATGAGGAAGATAGTATACATGGGATTATACTTCAACTGCCACTTCCAGAGAACTTGGATGAAGAAAAAATAATAAATTCTATAAGTCATTTAAAGGATGTAGATGGACTTACAGATATAAATGCAGGAAGATTTTATAAGGGAGAAAAATGTTTTATTCCTTGTACTGCTCAAGGAATATTGGAACTTATAAAAAGTACTGGAATAAATATTTCAGGTAAAAATGCAGTAGTTCTAGGAAGAAGTACTATTGTAGGTAAACCTGTTGCGCAACTTTTAGTTAATGAAGATGCTACAGTTACTATATGTCATTCTAAAACTCAAGATATAAGAAAGATATGTAGAGAAGCTGATATAGTGGTTGCAGCGGTTGGTATTCCAAAGTTTGTTACAGAAGACTTTATAAAGGAAGGTTCAGTTATTATAGATGTAGGTTTTTCAGTGGTTAATGGTAAAATGACTGGAGATGTAGATTATGAAAATGTAATACATAAGGCAGGATTTTTAACTCCAGTGCCTGGAGGGGTTGGATCTATGACTCCTATAATGCTGATTAAGAATACATGTGAGGTATTAAAATAATGTATCTAAAAACTTTAACAGTTTCAGATATAAATAATTACATAAAAAAAGTAGTAGATAATGATTTTATATTAAATAATGCAGCTATAAGTGGCGAGATTTCTAATTTCAAACTTCATTCATCAGGTCATATGTATTTTTCATTAAAAGATGAATACAGTAAGATTAATTGTGTTATGTTTAAGGGAAGCACTAGAACATTAAAGTTTGTTCCTGGTAATGGAATTAAGGTTATAGCTAAAGGAAGAATTTCAGTATATGAAAAGGATGGGTCTTATCAGCTTTATTGTAATAGTATTGAACCTGAAGGATTAGGTGAATTATATATAGCCTTTGAAAAGTTGAAGAAAAAGCTAGAGTTAGAAGGATTATTTAATGTTGAACATAAAAAGCCTATACCAAAGTTTGCGGAAAAAATAGGAGTTATTACATCTCCTACAGGAGCGGCTATACGAGATATAATAAACGTATCTAAGAGAAGAAATAATAACTGTCAAATAATTATATATCCTTCACTAGTACAGGGGCTAGGTGCTAGTGAGGATGTAATAAGAGGAATTAATACCTTTAATAAAATGGGTGATTTAGATACAATAATTATTGCAAGAGGTGGAGGATCTATTGAAGAACTTTGGGCATTTAATGATGAAAATTTAGCAAGAGCTATATATAATTCTAAAATACCTATTATTACAGGAATAGGTCATGAAGTGGATTATACTATTGCTGATTTTGTCAGCGATAGAAGAGCTCCTACACCTTCTGCTGCTGCAGAAATTGCAGTATTTAATAAAGAAGAAATATTAAATTCTGTAGCAAATTATAAAAGTACCTTAAATTATCGTATGATGCAGCTTTTAAAAGATAGATATAATAATATAGAAAATTTAAAAAGGAATCTAGAAATGAACAGTCCTGAAAGAATAATAGTAAATGAATATCATAAATTAGATAAGATCAAAGAAGCATTAAACTATAATATTAAAACTAATTTAGATTTAAAAAAACAAAAGCTATCTAAATCTAGTGCACTTCTTTCAGCTCATAATCCATTGAATATATTAAGTAAAGGATTTGCTGTTATCGAATCAATGGATGGAAGTATAGCATCATCTTTAAACAAGTTACAATCACTCCAAGAAGTGAATATAATATTAAAGGATGGAAAAGGGCAGTTCAAGATAGAAAAAGCTTAAGGAGGGAGTTTATGGGGAGAAAAACTGAAAGCTATGAAGGATTAATGGCTAAATTAGAAGAAATATTAAGTAACATGGATAGTGGCGAAATATCTTTAGAGGACTCGATGAAAAAGTATGAAGAAGGTATTAAAATTTGTAATAAGCTTTATAAGATTTTAAATGATTCAGAAAATAAAATTAAAATACTTATGAATGAGGGAGAAGAAAACTTTGAATATCAATAAGGGGAAAGAAGAAGTAGAATCTTGGCTCAAAGATTATTTCAAAAATAAAGATTCCTATAATAAAAAAATATATGAAGCAATGAGTTATAGTTTAAATATTGGAGGAAAGAGAATAAGGCCTATTTTAACTATACTAACATATGATATGTTTGAAGATAATTATGAAGAGATACTTCCTTTATGCGGAGCTTTAGAGATGATTCATACATATTCACTTATACATGATGACTTGCCATGTATGGATAATGATGATTTAAGACGAGGAAAACCAACAAATCACAAAGTCTTTGGAGAAGGGTTAGCTGTGCTTGCAGGAGATGGACTATTAAATGAAGCTTTAAATATACTTCTCAAACTTTCATTAAAAGAAGATAGGAAATGGGCAAAGGCAGCACTACTCATTGGAGAAGCTTCAGGGGTAGAGGGAATGATAGGCGGTCAAACTGTAGACATATTAAGTGAAAATGAAGATATACCTAAAGACAAGCTGCATTACATTCATAGCAAAAAAACTGGTGCACTTATAAAAGTTTCTATACTTGCTGGAGCAATATTAGGCAAAAGTACAGAGAAAGAATACAATATATTAAACGAGTTTGGAGAGAAACTAGGATTGGCGTTTCAAATAAAGGATGATATATTAGATATAATAGGTGATTCAACGAAGATAGGCAAAACAGCAAAAAAAGATATAGAAAGTAATAAAAGTACTTTTGTAAAACTATATGGATTAGAAGAATCTAAACAGATGTGTTTGAAATTAACAGAAGAGTGCTTAGAGCTTTTAAATAAAATAGATAAAAATACAGAAAGCCTTGAAAAACTTACATTAATTCTCCTAAAACGGGAATATTAAAAAGTTGACTTTTTAACATATTAGGTATAAAATAGGTTAGCATTAACATAGATATTTATAATGTTTTTAATATATATCTAAACTATATAATAGTGTAACATTTAAAAAGGTGGTGCAGTATTCTAGTCGGGTAAGTATCTTTTGAAGGCGGGGCTAAAAATCCGTCAAAGGGCATATCGATGAAGTTCCTTGTGCTGGCTTATGACGCCCAGTCATGGGTTGGTGCTGGGAGTAAGGAGGATGGGGCAGCCGCAACGGCATGCGGGAACTGACCCTACCTTCGCGGAGACCATTTATTGTATAAAAGGTTAGATACCTTTTATACGAAAATGGATTAAACCTGCAATGTGGTGAAGAGCTATGTGCAGTGTAGCCTGCCTTGAGTGGTTTAGGGGGAAAGCAGTAACACCATTTAATTTTGGCCAAAATTAAAGGAATCTGTTTGCTGAAACCTAAGTTGCAAAAGAGGCTAGGGAGATACCTAACTGTTGAGGAAAACTCCTAGACTGTTCTACTTGAAATATGCTGAGGATTGCAGTGCGGACTAAGTGGCAATCCAGTCCTGCTCTTGGCAACAAAGCAGATAGGGAATTAAAGGGAAACCGCCAAAATGGCGACATTTAGGTTGACCTATGGGAAATCCTACTGGACCTAAGCCGCAAGGTTTACTCAGTTTATTACCACCTTTTTATATACATATTTTGGAGGATATAAGTTTTGGACGTTGACGGTAAAATTAATTCTAATAGTTCGAAAAAAAATAATAAAAAAAAGAAAGAAACAAGCTGGGTAGTGACCATAATATTATGGTCTATATTAATATCTGGTAGTGTTAATCTTTTGTCCGATATGCTACTAAGAAATGTAAATATATTAGTAGCTTTTGTTATATTAATTTTTATAATAATCTTAGGTGTTGTATTTGATATAATAGGAGTGGCGGTTACTGCAGCTCAGGAAAAACCTTTTCATGCAAAGGCAGCTAAAAAACTTCCTGGAGCAAAAATTGCAATAAAACTTATAAAAAATGCAGATAAGGTATCTAATTTTTGCAATGATGTAATAGGGGATATATGTGGTATAGTAAGTGGAGGAATAGGAGCTTTAATTTTGGCAAAAGTTATTATAGCATTACCTGAATTAAATGCTGCTCTTATTTCAGCTATTATAGGATCAATTATAGCAGCAGCTACAATAGGCGGAAAGGCTGCTGGAAAAAGTTTTGCGATGAACCAAAGTAATAAAGTAATAGATAAAGTATCTAAGATTATATATTTTATAAAAAAGGATAGATAATTATGATAAATATTTTAAATGAATATAAAGAACCAAATGACATTAAGAATATGACTATAGAGGAATTAAATAGTCTAGCTAATGAGATAAGAGGCTTTCTAATAGAGAATGTTTCCAGGACTGGTGGGCATTTAGCATCAAATCTTGGAGTAGTAGAACTTACGTTGAGCTTGTACAATATATTCAATTTTAAAACGGATAAAATAGTATGGGATGTAGGGCATCAATGTTATGTTCATAAAATATTAAGTGGAAGAATGAGTGAGTTTAAAACTTTAAGAAAATATGGTGGACTTAGTGGTTTTCCTAAAGTTTCCGAAAGTGAATATGATCATTTTCAAACAGGTCACAGCAGCACTTCTATTTCTGCAGCATTAGGTATGGCAAGAGCTAGAGATTTAAAAGGTGAAAAGAATGAAGTTCTAGCTGTAATTGGTGATGGAGCTTTAACCGGTGGAATGGCTTTTGAAGCATTAAATGATGTGGGATACAGTAAAACTAAGATGATAATAATATTAAATGATAATCAAATGTCCATAGGTAAAAATGTAGGTGGAATGTCTGCATATTTAAGCAAAATAAGAATGGAGCCTGGATATGCTAAATTAAAACAAGATATAGATGGAATCTTAAAAAAGATACCTAGTATAGGTGACAGTATGGCTCGTACCTTAGAAAGAGTTAAAAATGGCATAAAACAGATGGTGGTTCCAGGAATGCTTTTTGAAAACATGGGAATAAAATACTTAGGACCTATCGATGGACATAATATTAAGGAAGTAAGTGAAATTTTAGAAAAAGCAAAGTCAATTAATGGACCTGTAATCATACATATTGTTACTAAAAAGGGTAAGGGATATAAATTTGCTGAAATGAATCCAGGAAAATTTCACGGTATAGGACCATTTAACTTACAAAGTGGTGAGGTTGCTGTGACAGGAGGAATATCATATTCCAAAGCTTTTGGTAATGCAATGGTTAAATTAGCAGAAGAAGATGATAGGATAGTTGCAATCACCGCAGCAATGAAGGATGGGACAGGACTTCAGCAGTTTGAACATAAATATAAAGGCAGGTTTTTTGATGTAGGTATAGCAGAACAGCATGCAGTAACTATGGCAGCAGGAATGGCCTCTCAAGGTCTAAAGCCAGTATTTGCGGTATATTCTACATTTCTTCAAAGAGCTTATGATCAAGTAGTACATGATATATGTATTCAAAAGCTTCCTGTAATACTTGCTATTGATAGAGCAGGAATAGTAGGTGCAGATGGAGAAACTCACCAAGGAGTATTTGATTTGTCGTATTTATCTCATATACCCAATATGACTATAATGGCTCCAAAATGTGTAGAAGAAATGGAACCTATGTTTAAATGGGCATTAAATCAAAATAGTCCTATAGCCATAAGATATCCAAGAGGTGGAGATGTTTTAGATTTAAATTTAAACCCTGTAACTGAATTTAAATATGGTAAGTGGGAAACAATTTATGATGAGGGAGATATTAGCATAATAGCAGTAGGAAAGATGGTTCAAAATGCATTAATTGCTAGAGAAAAGCTATTAAGGATGGGAATTAAAATAGGAGTTGTAAATGCAATATTTGTAAAGCCTATAGATATTGAGCTGTTAAGTAAGTTTTCTAAAACAAAAAAAATTATTATTACCGTAGAAGATAACATAGTTACAGGAGGATTTGGCTCTTTGGTGTCAGAATATATCCAAAGTACAAATTCAACGGCTAAGGTTATAAATTTAGGATTTAAAGATGAATTTATTCCTCATGGTAATGTAGATGTCTTTTATAAAGCTAGCGGTATTGATAGTGATGGAATAGTAGAAAAAGTAATAAAATTTATATAAAAAGGAGTAGAGTATGGCAGAAAGTAAATTAAGACTGGATATACTTTTAGTAGAAAAGGGTATCTTTTCTTCAAGAGAGAGAGCGCGTGCAAGTATAATGGCAGGAGAAATATTTGTAGATGGACTTCGAGTTGACAAGTGCGGAGAAAAAGTCAAAACAACTTCAAACATAGATTTTAAGGGAGAAAAAATGCCCTATGTAAGTAGAGGAGGATATAAGCTTGAAAAGGCAATAAAATCCTTTGAGATAGATCTTAAACATAAAGTATGCATAGATATAGGTGCTTCAACAGGTGGGTTTACAGATTGTATGCTTCAAAATGGAGCATGTAAGGTATACTCTATAGATGTAGGATATGGACAGTTAGCTTGGAAACTTAGAGTAGATCCAAGAGTAGTATGCATGGAAAGAACCAACTTTAGATATGTTACCTATGAAGAGATAGGAGAATATGCAGATTTTGCAAGTATAGATGTGTCTTTTATTTCTTTAGAAAAAATAATTCCTGCAGCAATAAATTTATTAAATGATAAAGGTTCTATAATGGCATTAATAAAACCTCAATTTGAAGCTGGAAGGGATAAGGTTGGTAAAAAAGGAGTAGTAAGAGAAAAGTCAACACATGAAGAGGTAATACTAAAAATAGTAACATTTATTAAAAATATGGGTCTTAACATTATAAACATAGATTATTCCCCTATTAAGGGACCTGAAGGTAATATTGAATATTTAATATATTTTACTAAAAACAATGAAATATTCTCTGATTTCAAAGATGAAAAAATAAAAGATATAGTAAATTTATCTCATGGACAATTAGACGAGGTAAAATAATGAAAAATATAGGGATTAATGTAAATACAGATAAGGATATTAATGGGAATATATTAGCTTCTATTGTACAAAAGATAAAAAATCAAGATAATAATATCAATATAAAAGTATATAAGGATTGTAATGGGCTAGAAGATGAAGAAAGCAAAGATCTTGATGTGGTAATTGTACTTGGTGGAGATGGTACCATACTTAATACATCTAAATATGTTTCTAAATATGGTGTACCTATCTTGGGGATAAATATAGGACATTTAGGTTTTTTAGCAGAGGTAGAAAGTGCGGATTTTAGTTTTGCTATAAAAAACATTTTAAATAATAACTATACTTTAGAAAATAGAAAAATGATACAATGTGCTATTGAATTTCCTAATGATCAAAGAATACTTTATGCACTAAATGATGTAGTTATAGCTAAAGGTGCTATTGGAAGAGTAGCAAAATATAAAATTTATGTAAATGATAACTATTATACTACATTTGTATCTGATGGAGTTATAATATCAACTCCAACAGGATCCACAGCCTATTCTCTTTCAGCAGGTGGACCCATAATATATCCTACGTTAGATGTGATAAGTATCACACCTATTTGTTCCCATTCATTAGGGATGAGAAGTATAGTCCTTCATGGGGATAGTAAAATAAAAATTACAACAGAACGTAGAAGAAGCAATATACATGTTGCAGCAGACGGACTTGAGTCAGTAGATTTAGGCATTATAAATGATATAATAATAGAAAATGCGCCATATAAATGTAAGCTTATAAGATTAAATGGAGAAGATTATTTTAGTATTTTAAGAAAAAAATTATATTTATAACGAAAGAATGTGAAGGTGAAATATATGAAGGTAACTCGTCACGCCAAAATATTAGAACTAATTACTGGTAAAGACATTGAAACACAGGAAGAATTAGCAGAGGAACTTAGAAAAGGTGGAATGAATGTAACTCAGGCAACAGTATCTCGTGATATCAAAGAATTAAAACTTATAAAAGTACTATCAAATTCAGGAAAATATAAATATGCAACTATAATGCATACTGAAAACTATCTATCAAATAAGCTTGTAAATATATTTACTCAAACTGTCACAAGTGTAGAAAATGTAAATAATTTTGTGGTTATAAAGACATTATCCGGCTCAGCTTCAGCAGCAGCAGAAGCCATAGATACACTGCATTTTCAGGGGATTGCTGGAACGCTTGCAGGGGATAATACTATATTTGTAATGGCAAGAACCGAGGAACAAGCTTCAATTATAACGCAAAGAATGAAAAAAATGTTATTAGAACAGGAGGATTAAAGATGCTTCTTCAGTTAAATATTAAGAACTTTGCTTTAATTGAAGAATTAAGCATATCGTTTGATAATGGATTTAACGTGCTTTCTGGAGAAACAGGAGCAGGAAAGTCTATATTAATTGATGCTATAAATTATGTTTTAGGAGGCAAATTCAATAGAGATTTTATACGAACAGGAGAAGATAAAACCTTTGTAGAAGCTATATTTACTTTAGAAAATGAGAAGTCTAAGGAAGAACTTATAAAGCAAGGTATAGAATATGAGGATTGGATAATAATAAGCAGAGAAACATTTCAATCAGGAAAAAGTATTGCTAAAGTAAATGGAAGATCAATTATTCTTTCTCAACTTAAAATGCTTACAGAGACTCTAATTGATATACATGGACAACATGAAAATCAAAATTTATTAAGCTATTCTAATCATATAACCTATTTGGATTACTTTGGAGAAGAATCATTAAAAAAATATTTAAACAAATATAAAAATCTATATAAAGAGTTAAATGAAATAGAAAATAAAATATTAAATTTGGCAGGAAAAAATGGAGAAAGAGAAAAGACAATAGATTTTTTGAAATATCAATTAGAAGAGATAAATGCTGCTAATTTGAAAATGGAAGAAGAAGAAGAGCTAGAAGAAAGATACAATATACTATCTAACTCTGAAAAAATAAATAAGTCTTTATCGTTAAGCTATAAAATGTTATATGACGGAGATGAAAACACATCTTCTATAATTGACGGCATAGGATCTATAGTAAGAGATTTGAAGTCTGTAGAAAATCACATGGAAAAAATAAAAAAAATATCTATTTCATTAGAAGAAATCTACTATAATTTAGAAGAAAATACAAGAGATATTAGAGAGATTAAGGACACTATATATTATGATGAAGAAGAATTGAATATTATAAACAGCAGGCTTTTTCAAATTGGTAGTTTAAAAAAGAAATATGGAAATAATATAAAAGAAATTTTGAATTATAGAGATAAAATAAATGTGAAATACGAAGAACTTATAAATAGTGAGGCTATAATAGAAGAATTAAATCATAAAAAAGAGATTATAATAAAAGACCTTAAAGAACAGGCGTTTGAAATACATTCACTTAGAGAGAAATTTGCAAATATTTTGGAAGTTAAAATAAAAGAAGAATTAAATTATATAGGCTTAGAAAAAAGTACTTTTAAAGTTTCTGTAGAATTAAAAGAGGAATTAAATGAAAATGGACTAGATAAGGTTCAATTCTTAATTTCTACTAATCCTGGAGAACCACTAAAGCCATTAGAGAAAGTTGTATCAGGTGGGGAATTATCGAGAATTATGCTAGCTTTAAAAACAGTATTTGTAAATAAAGATAAAATTCCATCTGTAATTTTTGATGAAATAGATACTGGAATTAGTGGAAGAATTGCACAAAGTGTAGGAGAAAAAATGTATAGTATTTCTAAGACACATCAGGTTTTTTGTGTAACTCATCTTCCACAAATAGCTTGTATATCTGATGTTCATTATCAGGTTGCTAAAGAAGTTATAAACAATAAGACATATACATCTATAAATAAATTAAACGATAAAGAGAAAGCACAAGAAATAGCTAGAATGATAGGCGGAACAGAAGTAACTACTCTTACATTGAGACATGCTGAGGAAATGATAGCCTTAGCTAATCGTAAGAAACTAGACATGTGATTAAAAGTATATAAAAGAAGAAAAGGGTTACAATAAATAATGTTATTGTAACCTTTTTTTTGATTTTAATTATTAATTTTAGTTTAAACAAGTAATACTTAACTGCTTATACAAAAGAATAATAACATAATAAATTTTTGAACTGGGCAACTTAAGGATATAAAAAGAAAGACAGGAGGTATAATGATGAGAAAATTTAAAATTAAATATACACTTTGTTTTGTGTTATCCATCCTGTTATTTACTTTGGTTGCCTATTATCAAGCCTTCAATATACCAACTACAATTTTTATAAGAGAAGGAGAGAAGCTTGAATCAAGCAATATAATAAAATTGGTTCAAGAAAATACTGTAAGTGCATCTAGTAGATTAAATAGCCAAAGTAAAAATGTAAATGTAAGTTTACTTGGAATATTAAAGGTTAAAACTGTAGAAGTAAAGTCAGTTCCAGAAGAAATAAAACTATACCCAGGAGGGCAACCAGTAGGAGTAAAGCTTAAAACAAAAGGTGTTTTAGTAATTGCATTATCAGATGTAGAAACTTCCAAAGGGAAGATTACAAGTCCAGGGGCTCAATCAGGTATAGAAATTGGAGATAATATTATTGAAATAAATGGTGATAAAGTTACAGGTACGGAAAAAACTTCATCTTTAGTCAATATTGCAGAAGGGAAAGATTTAAATGTAATTATAGATAGACAAGGAAAAACAATGGAGAAGGTTATAAAACCTATTAAAGACATAAATGGAAAATATAAAATTGGATTATGGGTAAGAGACTCTACTGCAGGAGTTGGAACTTTAACATTTTATGATGATGACAATAAGATCTTTGCAGCATTAGGTCACCCAATAACAGATGTTGATACAGGGTCAATACTTCCATTGGGATCAGGACAAATAATAAATTCATCCATCGTTTCTGTAAGAAAAGGTGTAAAAAGGGCACCAGGAGAATTAAAAGGAATATTTATTGATGAAGATATAGTTCTTGGAAAAATTTCAAGAAACAGCGAATGTGGTATTTTTGGTAAAGCAAATTTAGAACTTAAAAATAAGTATGCAAAAAAAATGCCTATAGCTTTAAGACATGAAATAAAAGAAGGTCCAGCAAAAATATATACTACTATTGAGGGAAATCAACCTAAAACTTATGATATAATAATTGAAAAGTTGCTTCCACAAAGTGCGCCGGGACCTAAAAGTATGATAATTAAGGTTACTGATAAAGAACTTTTAAATAAAACCGGTGGTATAGTACAGGGAATGAGTGGAAGTCCTATAATACAAGATAATAAGATAGTTGGTGCAGTAACACATGTTCTTATAAACAAACCAGATACAGGATATGGTATATATATAGAATGGATGTTAAAAGAAGCTGATATGGTGAAATATAACAATTAACAATTTAATAAATAGTTAGTATAATAGAATAGATAATGTATAAAAATATTGTCTATTCTATTATAGTTTTGATAAAATATTTTTTTATTTAGAAGGAATTCTCTATCTTTTGTCGAATTTATTATTTGTTAAGATATGGGAATTAATTTGAAAAGGGGAGTAGGTTTATGGTAGATTCAAAAATTAATGTAGTTATTGCAGACGATAACAAAGAATTTTGTAACATTTTAAATGATTATTTATTAAATCAAAGAGATATTGTGGTAGTTGGTATAGCTAAGGATGGTTTAGAGGCTTTAAAATTAATTGAGGAAAAAAAGCCTGATTTAGTTGTTTTAGATATTATTATGCCGCATCTAGATGGATTAGGAGTTCTAGAGAGACTAAATGGGATGAATATAGATCCCATGCCTAGAATAATAGTTCTATCTGCAGTAGGACAAGATAAGATTACTCAAAGAGCAATTACATTAGGAGCAGACTATTATGTTGTAAAACCATTTGATATGGATGTGTTTACTAAGAGAATAAGACAAATGTTTAATAACACAATATCAAGCGATGAAGTAAAAAGAAGTGTTCCAATATCAGAAAATATTGAAGTAAGAGTTAATAAGAATGAACCCATGGACTTAGAAGCAGAAATCACAAATATAATCCATGAAATAGGGGTTCCTGCTCATATAAAAGGGTATATGTATTTAAGAGAAGCAATTACAATGGTTGTAAATGATATGGAACTTCTTTCAGCAGTTACTAAGGAGCTGTACCCATCTATTGCTAAGAAATTCAATACAACTGCAAGCAGGGTAGAAAGAGCTATAAGACATGCCATCGAAGTAGCATGGAGCAGAGGTCAAGTAGACACTATTAACAGGCTCTTTGGTTATACAATACACACTGACAAAGGCAAGCCTACAAACAGTGAATTCATCGCAATGGTTGCTGATAAATTAAGACTTAAAAATAGAGCATCAAATAATGCCTAAAATAATCATTTAAAATAAAAACTCCGTAATTTTTACGGAGTTTTTATTTTAAATGAATTTATAGATGTTTATTAGTATATTTTCAGCTCTTTATTCATAAATATTAAGAGGTGAATAACAAGGGGGAAAATATATGAGCAGAAATAATTTTGTTCTGGGCTTAAATGATCATATAAAAGAAAATTTTTGGCTTTATGTTATAAGCTTAATATGTATATTCACAGGAATGGTACTTGGAGTATATACAGTAAAATATATGGGAGAGATATATAAAACAGATTTAATTAGTTATTTTCAAGGTTTCACTGAGTATTTAAATACAGAAAACTTGAATTATAAGGGAGTATTTTTAAATACTATAAGAAGTAATATTCCATTTATATTATTTATTTGGTTATTAGGAATGACCATGGTAGGAATTCCTGTAATACTTATAATTGGAATTATAAAGGGATATACATTAGGTTTTACAATAAGCTTTATAATTAATTCAGTGGGATTAAAGGGAATAGGTATTGCAATATTTGGAGTTATTATTCAAAATATAATATATATACCTTGCATGATAATTGCATCAGTGCTTGCTATGGAATTTTCGCTTAACTTTCTTAAAGAAAGAATTGACAGAAGAGTAAAAGAAAATATATGGATTAAGATGTTAAGTTATTCTTGTTCATTTTTGGCCATAATAGCTGTAATGTTTGTTGGATTCTTTATGGAAGCCTATATAATTCCTAATATATTAAAAATAATTATATAAAAAATTTCTTTATAAATCATATAGGACATGCAGGGAGGAGAAATTATGAATATAAGAATTTTAGAAGAGTCTCTAGTTATAAAAATAGTAAAGTGTTTTTTTATACTGCTATTCTTTGGAGAAATTTTTCCTTTTATTTTAGACATATTTTTTTATTACTTTGTTGATAAAGTAGCTGTTTATGATAACAGTATTTTAGTATACAATATTATTAATAGAAATATTGACATATTATATAATTATATATATATATTTCAGGAATTTTTAAAATATTAAAGGATTTTTCATCGTTTTGTGGAAGTAATATATTATAAGATACATAGGAGAAGAAAAAACATGGATGAATTTCTATTAAGGTATATTAATTATTTAAAGAGTAAAAATATGAGTAAGAATACTTTAGATGCATATAAAAGAGATATAGATAGATTTTTAAAATTTATTTTACTTAGGAATGAGGATTTAAATGGTGTAGATGATATAAGTATAATGGCTTTTGTTCAAGAACTACATAAAAATAAAAAGGCTAATTCATCTATTGTAAGAAACATAATTGCTATAAGAAATTTTTACAAATTCCTGAAGAAGCAGGGGATTATAAATGAAGACCCTGTCATAAATTATGAAATACCTAAAATAGAGCGTAATATGCCACAAATACTTACGCTAGAAGAAGTTAATAAACTTCTTAATTCACCAGATTTAACAACAGAAAAGGGCGTAAGAGACAAAGCTATGCTGGAGGTAATGTATGCTACTGGAGTAAAGGTTACTGAACTTTTAAATATAACAACCTTTGATGTTAATCTTAAGTTATCCTATATAAAATGTAGAGGAAGCAAAAATAAGGAGAGAATAATACCAATAGGAAGTTATGCTGTAGATTGTATTAATAATTATCTTAAAATAAGAAGCTTACTTAATATATATAATTTAGAATATTTATTTTTAAATTTACAAAGTACTAAAATGACAAGGCAAGGTTTCTGGAAGATAATAAAACAATATGCAAAAATAGCAGGAATAAATAAAGAAATAACCTCTTACACATTAAGGCATTCTTTTGCAGTTCATCTTTTACAAAATGGAGCAGATATAAAATCTGTTCAAGAACTTTTAGGTCATAAAGATATGGCTGCAACTCAAATATATTCAAGTATATCTAGGAAAAGCAAAATTGCTGAAGTGTATAAAAAGGCACATCCTAGGGCATAAAGGGAGGACATTGTATGAACTTAGAAAAGGTAAAAGAAAGTGTTGATTTTATAAAATCAAAAATAGATATTTCTCCTGAAATAGGAATAATTCTTGGGTCAGGACTAGGAGATTTAGCAGAAAAAGTAGAAAATAAAGTTATAGTGAAATATGAGGATATACCTAATATGCCTAAGTCTACTGTAGTAGGTCATGCTGGGCAGTATGTATTTGGGAAATTAAGTGGAAAAGATGTAGTAATGATGCAAGGAAGAATTCATTATTATGAAGGACATCCAATGGAGATAATAGCTCTTCCTATACATATAATGAAGTTTTTAGGTATAAAGACTTTAATAGTTACAAACGCAGCAGGAGGAGTAAATACAAGCTTTAATCCAGGAGATTTAATGATAATTACAGATCATATAAATTTTGTATTTAATAATCCATTAATAGGGAAAAATGATGAAGAAATTGGGCCTAGATTTCCAGATATGAGCATGCCTTATGATAAGGATTTAGTTAACTTATCAGAAGAAGTTGCAAAAACTCATAATATAAATATTCAAAAGGGAGTTTATGTTATGATGCCAGGACCAACCTATGAAACGCCAGCTGAAGTAAAAATGATAAGAATAATAGGTGGTGATGCAGTAGGAATGTCTACTGTACCTGAGGTAATAGTTGCAAAACATGCAGGACTTAAAGTTCTTGGCATCTCATGTATTACAAATATGGCATCAGGAATACTAAATCAACCATTAAATCATCAAGAGGTAATAGAGACGTCTAATAGAGTTAAAGATACCTTTACTAGACTTATTACAAATATTGTAGAAAAAATGTAATTATAAGGAGCGGCTAAAGCATGGGAAGTTTATTACATAAGATAGAAGATGCAAAGAAATATATACAAGGTATAGATAGCAGCAAGTTTGACACAGCAATAATACTTGGAACTGGGCTTGGAAGTATAGTAAATAATATAGAGAATAAAAAAGTAATAAAATATCAAGATATCCCTGGATTTCCTGTATCTACAGTTACAGGTCATAAGGGAGAATTAATTATTGGGGAATTAGAAGGTAAAAAAGTAATAGCTTTTAATGGAAGATTTCATTACTATGAAGGATATGCCATGGACCAAGTAGTATTTGGAATAAGGGTAATGAAAGCTTTAGGTATAGAAAATGTATTAGTTTCAAATGCTGCAGGTGGAATGAATCCAGAGTTTGAACCAGGAGATTTAATGATAATTACAGACCATATAAACTTTATGGGTACTAACCCACTTATAGGGAGAAATTTTGAAGAATTAGGACCAAGATTTCCAGACATGTCTAGCGCATATAATAAAGATTTAGTAAAGCTTGCTTTTGAGTGTGCGACAAAACTAAATATAAAGGTTCAAAAGGGAGTATATGCAGCAGTGTCAGGACCAACTTATGAAACACCGGCGGAACTAAGAATGCTTAGAATATTAGGTGGAGATGCAGTTGGAATGTCCACAGTACCAGAAGTAATAGCAGCAAATCATATGGGAATGAAGGTGCTTGGAATTTCATGTATAACTGATATGGCTATAGCTGATAATTTGGAACCATTAGATCATTCAAAGGTAGTGGAAACAGCAAATAAGGCAATGGCTAAGTTTGTTAACTTAGTAAAGGGAATAGTAAAGAAATTATAGTTAATAATTATTGATTTAAGTAGGATTTCTTCTGGTTTTTCAGAAGAAATCCTTTCTAACTCTTAATTATTAACTATTGATTAAACGGGGTGATATGCATGAGAATGTATGATATTATACTAAAAAAAAGAAATGGCAGTGAGCTTAGTAAGGAAGAAATAGAGTATTTTGTGCAAAATTATACTAATGGCAATATACCAGACTATCAAGCATCTGCATTACTTATGGCAATATTTTTTCAAAAGATGAGTAAAAGAGAGACTGCAGATTTAACTATGGCTATGGCAGAGTCAGGTGATATTTTAGACTTATCTAAAATCAATGGAATAAAAGTAGATAAACATAGTACAGGAGGGGTAGGTGATACTACTACACTGGTACTAGGACCTATGGTAGCAGCACTTGGAATACCAGTAGCTAAAATGTCTGGAAGGGGACTTGGTCACACAGGAGGGACTATTGATAAGTTAGAAGCTTTTAAGGGATTTTCAGTAGAGATGAGTGAGCAAAAGTTTATAGAAAACGTAAACAAAATAAAACTTGTAGTAGGGGGGCAAACAGGTAACTTAGCTCCTGCAGATAAGAAGCTTTACGCATTAAGAGACGTTACAGCTACTGTAGATAATATATCTCTAATAGCATCTAGCATAATGAGTAAAAAAATTGCTTCAGGTGCTGATGCAATTGTCCTAGATGTTAAAGTTGGAGAAGGGGCCTTCATGAAAACTAAAGAAGATGCCCATAGACTTGCACAAGAAATGGTAGATATAGGTCATCATGTAGGAAGACAGGTAATAGCTATAATTTCGGATATGGATCAACCGCTAGGCTTAGCAATAGGAAATGCTTTGGAAGTTAAAGAAGCTATAGATACATTAAAGGGAAATGGACCTAAGGATTTATTAGAATTATGCTTAGCTTTGGGATCTCAAATGGTGATTTTAGCTGGAAAAGCTGTTAGTGATGATGAAGCAAGAAAGATGCTTATAGACACAATTGAAAGCGGCAAAGCATTAAATAAGCTTAAGGAGTTTGTGATTGCACAAGGCTCAGCAACTTCATGTATAGATGATACAGATAAGCTACCTAGATCAGAGTTTTTAATTCCCGTAGAAAGTAAAGAGGATGGATATGTAAATAAAATACATGCAGAAAGTATAGGAATTATAGCTATGGAATTAGGTGCTGGAAGAGCTACTAAGGAAGATATAATAGATCTTTCTGTTGGAATAGTTTTAAATAAGAAAAGAGGAGATAAAGTAAAGAAAGGTGACATTTTAGCATATATACATGCTAATGATATAAACAAGGCAGAGAAGGCTAAAAAAGACATATTAAATAATTATGTAATAAGTGATAAGTATGAAGATATAATTCCACTCATATATGATATAGTAAAATAATATTAGAGAGAGCATTACGTCATAGTGTAATACTCTCTTTAATTTTTTTAAAACATTTTTAGTGGATAAATTTCTAAAATGCAGGAGAAAATACTATTGAAAGGAAGGAGGAATATTAGACATGAAAAAAATCAATAAAAAAATCATAAGTAAAATTTTAATAGGGGCACTTATTTTTAGTGGCATATCCTTTTCTCCTGTAAAGGCTAAGGCGCAAGAAGAGGTAGGAATTCAAGTTGAAGCAAAATCTGCGCTACTTATGGAGCCAAATTCAGGCAAGATATTGTATGAAAAAAATTCTCACGAAAAGTTAGCTCCAGCCTCAGTAACTAAGATAATGACTATGCTTTTAGCAATGGAAGCAGTAGATTCAGGTAAAATTAAGCTTACAGATAAAATGACTGTTAGTGAAAATGCAAAGATGAAGGGTAAGAATGGGAATAGTAGCATGCTTTTAGATACAGGTGAGGTTAGAACTGTAGAGGAGATTCTAAAGGGTATAGCTATAGCATCAGGTAATGATGCAGCAACAGCTATGGCAGAATATCTATCTGGAAGCGAAGAAGCATTTGTAAAACTTATGAATGATAGAGCACAAGAATTGGGTATGAAAGACACAACCTTTAAAAATTGTTCTGGACTTTCAGCACCAGGACATGTAACTACAGCATATGATATTTCACTTATGTCAAGAGAACTTTTGAAACACTCTATAATATTAAAATATACAGGTACATATATGGAGACTATATCTGAAGGTAGAAAATCACCTATAGGCCTTGTAAATCATAATAAGTTAGTAAGATTTTTTAAAGGGTGTGATGGACTTAAAACCGGATTTACCAATGAAGCTAAGTATTGCATATCTACCACAGCAGTTAGAGATGGAGTAAGAGTTCTTGCAGTTATAATGGGTGCTCCAACTTTTAAAGTAAGAAATAGAGACGCAAGTATGCTTATGAATTATGGATTTTCTAAGTTTGAATCTAAAAAGGTTGTAGAAAAGGATAAAGATATAGAAAAAATAAAAATAGGTAAAAGTGAAGATAAATTCTTTATGGCCAGGGCTTTAGAAGATTTAAATATTACTTTAGAAAGAGGAGTCAATCCTAAAGTAGAAAAGAAATGTATAGTAAATATGGAGAAGAAGCGTTATAACAAGGGTGAAGTAATTGGCTACTGTGAAGTATATGTAGATGGTAAGTTATCAGGTAAAGTTAAGATATATTGTGATAGAGATATCCAGAGATCTAACTTCTTAGATAATTTAAAGTTTAATTTTAAAAATTTATTTGATAAATCTGTATAGCATTATAAGCTATGTTAGGAGATAAAAGTTTATATTCTTAACATAGCTTAATTTTTTATAGTATACTTATGATAAATTTATATATTTTTGTGCTTCAGATAACAATGTCTCTTTTTCATTTAGTAATTTTTCATCAATTACAGATTCGAGTAATTGATTTAATAGTTTTCCAATACTTTTCCCAGGTGGAATACCAAGAGCAATTAAATCTTTTCCGGTGATAGCTAAATCTTTTAATGTGAAACAATTATTTTCTGTAAGCACCTCATTTAAGAGTTCTTCAATTGTATGAATTTCTTTTAAGCGATTAGCTAAATTAGTGGGAGACTGAGCTAAAGCATCAGCTCTTTTTACTGAAAGTAGTCGCTTAAATTGTAATGCACTACCATCTAATTTCCATAACATTTTTTTAACACTTGGTTTTGTTGGGTGAATCATAATGTCATGATATTTAATTAATTCTATAATATCTTTTAAGTCAGCTGCATTAATTCCTTCTGCATTTGTCATTTTCATTCTCTTAAAGATTTCAGATGTAATTTTAGCAGAAATATCTGCATGACCATAAAAATGACCTATTCCTTGCCCATCGATAGTGTAGCAGCTTGTTTTTCCGATGTCATGAAAAAACATAGTCAATTTTAATATTAATCCTTCAACATTATTAGTTGCAACAAGTGTATGTTTCCAAACATCATAAATATGGTAGGGATTGTGTTGTTTAAACCCAACCATAGATTTTGTTTCTGGAATAATATATGTTATGATATCTTGAAATTCATCAAGTATATTAACTGCATTTTTACCTTGAAGCATTTTTACAAATTCAACTGTAATACGTTCTTTAGAGATATTTTTTAATAGTTCTTTATTTCTAAGCATAGCTGTTTTCGTAGATTCTTCAACTTTAAATCCCAGCGTAGATGCAAATCTAATGCCTCTTAAAATTCTCAAAGCATCTTCTTGTAATCTTTTATTTGCATTTCCTACACATCTAATAATTTTATCTTCAATATCAGATACTCCATTAAAGGGGTCTATAATTCCCTGAAATTCATTGAAAAAGATAGCATTTTGAGTATAATCTCTGCGGCTTAAATCTTCTATTAAATTCTTTGTAAAATATACATTGTTTGGTCTGCGGCAATCAGAGTATTCACCATCTATTCTGTAAGTAGTAATTTCAATTTCTTCACCATCCATAATAATAACAACTGTGCCATGTTTTAGTCCTATACCAAGCTGTTTAAAGTCTCTGAACACTACTTGGATTTCGGCTGGTGTAGCAGATGTGCATATATCCCAATCATGAGGCTCTTCCTCCATAATAGCATCACGGGTACATCCCCCCACAACACCTGCTTCAAAACCTGCATCAACTAACATTTTTATTGCTAAAGCAGGATTTTTAGGTATATGTATTTTAAAATTCATTTATATTCCTCTGCTTTCTTTTATTTGATAACATAATGTTTTGTACTAATTCTTTACTTTTTTCTTTAAAGTATACTATATAAAAAAAAAAATCAATACTTTAAAAGATAAAAGGGTAAAATTATTCAAAAAACTTTATCAGAATCGACATATTAAATCTATTTTTTTAAAAAATAGACAAAGTATTAGGATTTAATTATAATAAAAGGGATAGAAGTGGTTGAACGATATTATATTAGGGGAGATATTAAATGGCATTAAATATAAAGATTTCTAACTTTGAAGGACCTTTTGATTTATTACTACATCTTATTAAAAAAAATGAAATGGGAATATACAATGTTAGAATATCTGATATAACTACTCAGTACTTAGAGTACATAAGTAAAATGAAAGAAATGGATTTAGAAATTACTTCGGAATTTATAGTTATAGCTGCTACATTGCTTGAAATAAAGTCAAAGGAACTTCTACCTAAAGAGAAAAAGGACGAAGCTGCTATGGATTTAGAAGAAGACACTGAAAAAATATTAATTAACAAGCTTATAGAATATAAAAAGTTTAAAGCTGCATCTGAATTTTTTAAGAACAGAGTTGAACATATGGGAGTAATGTTTAGTAAAAAGCCAGAAATAATAGAGATAAAAGAAAAAAAACAAGAAAATATATTAAACAACATTACCATGTTAGAATTGTATAATTTATATATTGAAATTATGAGAATTTATAATAGTAAAATAAATTTAAATTTCATCCCAAGAGAAATTCATGTGGAGAGTTACAAAATAGAGGATAAAATGATGTATATTTCTGAACTAATGCATAAGAACAAAAAAACAGTTTTCTCTAGCTTAGCTGAAAGTTGTAACGAAAAAATTGAGGTAGTAGTTACATTCTTAGCTTTATTAGAGCTCATAAAGTTACGAAGATTAAAAATAGTACAGGAAGATAACTTTAAAGAAATTTACTTGGAAAGGGTTGACGAAGATGAATAAAAAGGATATTAATCAAATAGATTTAATAGATGCATCTATTAAGGATAGGTACAAGTCTATTATAGAATCTTTACTATTTATGAGTGGGGAACCATTAAATATAAAAGAAATAAGTAATATAATTGAATGCGACATTGATTATACAAGGGAAATATTAAACAATATGAAAGATGAATTTGGAAAAGATAATAGAGGAATAAAATTAATTCAATTAGAAAGTAATTTTCAATTAGTAACTAAGGAAGAAAATAGCAATTATGTACAAAAACTTTTAAAAACAAATATAAGACAATCCCTATCACAAGCGGCTTTAGAAACTTTAGCTATAGTATCATATAAACAACCGATTACAAGGATTGATATAGATGAAATAAGGGGAGTGAAAAGTGATAGAGCAATACAAACTTTAGTAGAAAAAAAGTTGATAAAAGAATGTGGAAGATTAGAGGTTCCAGGAAAACCTATATTGTATGGAACTACTGAGGAATTTTTGAAACATTTTGGCCTTGAAAGTTTAAAGGCACTTCCAAGCTTAGAACAAATATTAGATGAGTTTAAAGAAGAAGGAAATGAGGAAGCAGCCAGCTCAATATAGTAAATTGAGCTGGATTTTTTTGTAATTTTATTTAGATAGGGTGATTTTTATTATCCTCTGATTTGCAAATAATAACATCATCTTCTGTATCAGAATTTTTTCTAAAACCTTTTAGTAACTCTATAATATGAGGAATGTTGTCTAATACTTTATCATAAGGGTTATCCGGTGAAATTGATAACATTCTTAATGAATTTTCCTTTGCTACTAGAAATGCTACTGGTTTCACACTAACTCCTGCACCAGATCCCCCTCCAAAGGGATACTTAGAATTTTCCCTATCTTTAGGTTCACATTTTTCTAATTCACTTCCACCGCAGGCAAATCCAAATGAAACTCTAGATATAGGAATTATCAATGATCCATCTTTAGTTTCAACTGCATCACCTACTATTGTATTTACATCTATCATGCTTTTTATATTTTCCATTGTTGTCTTCATAAGATTATCAATTGGATGATTTTCCATAATTAAGCCTCCTTAAATTCTCCTTTTGTTTTATGTATATATTTATTGTTTCTATAGGATTTAAATAGTATTAACCCTATAGTAAAACATATATTAATAATTTGAACTATATTTATATAAATTATACTTTTAATTTCCAAGTCTAATTTGCTTCCATTAAAATCTGGCATAGCATTTAACTGAAGTTTTTTAATTTTAAAAAGTGAGGATAGTATATTTTGCAATGGAACAAAGAATGAATTTAAGAGTCCATAACTTAATCCTGTTAAGGCAGCATCTTCAAAACCATAATCTAAGTTAAAGTCTAGTTTTAAGCTAGGTTTTAACTTGCTTTTACAAAAGCGATGAAATATTTGCTTAATAGTATGCTTATCAAAGGCTTTTTTAAAATCAACGGTAAGTTTACTTTTTTCTTTAACTTTAGCAACGGTTGTAGGCATATTTTTTAAATCTTTAGAAGGATAAAGGGAAAATTTATAAAATCTTATAATAAGTTTATTATTTTTATAAAGTATATATATCTTTAAAGGTATTGGAATAAATAATAAAAAAATTATAAGGAAACCAATAAAAATTTTCATAATATTACCAAATCCTCCTTCAATAATTTTTATTTTAACCATATAAATAATTATTATGCATTATAAAATTAATTTTATAAGAATTAAAACGAAGCTTTGGAGGCAAAATAAAAAAGAGCGAGGTGATAAAAATGAAACATTATACAAGATTTATTGCAAAATTTATAGGGGCTTTTCTAAGTATAATTTTAACTTTGTCTAATATAAGTACAGTAAGAGCTCAAAGATTAGATAAAACTGAGAATCTCTCAATAAATGCGCGAGCATACATAGCTTTGGATGTAAATTCAAAGTCAGTACTTGTGGAAAATAATTCAGAAATTATAATGCCTATGGCAAGTACTACTAAGATATTGACAGCATTAGTAGCATTAAAATATGGAGATTTGGATAAAAAAATTGAAATATCTAAAAGATCAGCTGGTATACAAGGTTCTACTGTAGGATATTCAAAAGGAGAAAAAATAAGTTTACTAGAACTTATATATGGATTAATGCTTAGATCTGGAAATGATGCAGCAATTGCCATAGCTGAAGGCATAAGTGGAAGTGTAGAAGAGTTCGTTAAAGTTATGAATGAATATGCTTTAAATTTAGGATTAATAGACACACATTTTTATTCTCCTCATGGCTTAGATAATGAAGAACACTACACTACAGCTTATGATATGGCATTAATAACTTCTGAAGCTAAAAAAAGTGACATATTCAATAGAATCGTAAGATCAAAACAAGTAGATGGAAACGCATATGGATTTAGCAGAAGTTATAATAACATAAATAAGATACTTTGGCTTATGCCTTTTGCTGATGGAGTGAAAACTGGATATACAGGTCAAGCAGGTAAATGTCTTGTTACTTCTGCAGATTTTAAGGGACATGAAATTGTAATAGTTGTTTTCAATGCTCCGGAAAGATGGAAGGAAACTATAAAAATATTTAATTATATTGAAAAGAACTTTGAGTATAAAAAGTTCTTTAGTAAAGGGGATATAATAGCACATGGTCCTAAGGTAGATCCAAAAATAAGTTTGCAGTGTAAAAATGATATAGTTCTTCCAATCAAAAATGGAGATGATTTTGAAGCGAAAATAATAATACCAAAGGAAATAAAAGCAGGTATAAATAAAGGAGATAATGTAGGAAGAATATGTATATTGAATAAAGATAAAATAGTATATAGTGATAATTTAGCCGCTGGAAATGATTACAAAATAGGCTGGCTTAAAAAAATAAATATATTTAATAGAATTTCAAAAAAATAATAATCATACAATACAGGGACATTAAAATGTTTAGTTTAGTTCCCTGTTTTTCTATATAGTAGAAGAAAAATTTGGTATAATATATTTAAAGTTATTTGAAAATAATTAGTGAGCTTATAATTAAGGAGAGTGAAAACTTTATGGAAAAACATAATGATGAAATTTCTATGAAAGACATGATGGGAGAAATAGAAAGATCAATGAAGAAGCTTAAGGAGGGTGACATAGTAAAAGGTAAGGTTATTTCAGTTACTAATGATGAGGTCTTGGTAAATATAGGATATATGTCAGATGGAATAATACCAAGAAATGAAGTATCTAATGAAGAGATAAACTTAAAAGAAATAATTAAACCTGATGATGAAATATATGTATCTATAATTAAGTTAAATGACGGGGAAGGTAATGTATTACTTTCTAAGAAAAATGCTGATGTTATAAAATCATGGGATAATTTAGAACAGACATTTAAAAATAGGGATATATTTAATATAAAAACAAAAGAAGTAGTAAAAGGAGGAATTATAGGTTACATAAGCGGCATAAGATGTTTTATACCAGCGTCTCAGTTATCTATGAATTATGTAGAAGATTTAAACTTGTATAATAACAAGGAATTAGAAGTTAAGTTAATAGAATTTGATAAACACAAGGGAAAAGTAGTTGCTTCGGCAAAGGAAGTGCAAATGGAAAAAAGGGAAAAACAAAAGCAAGAATTATTAAATTCACTTCAAAAGGGTGAAAAGAGAACAGGTAAAGTAGTTAGACTTGCAAAATTTGGAGCTTTTGTAGAACTAGGAGGAGTACAAGGATTAATACATCTTTCTGATTTATCCTGGAAAAGAGTTAATGACCCATCAGAGGTTGTTTCAGTAGGAGACACTGTAGAGGTATATGTATTGGATTTTGATAAGGAAAAAGAAAGAATTTCATTAGGTTTAAAGGATATAAAATCTGATCCATGGAATGAAGTATTAAATAAGCTTAAAGAAGGAGATATAGTACAAGGAACAGTGGTAAAATTTATGGACTTTGGAGCATTTGTAGAAGTGATAGATGGAATTGAAGGTCTTGTACATATTAGTGAGATATCAGATGATAGGATACTAAAGCCTTCTGACGTATTAAAAATTGGAGATACAGTAAAAGTTAAAGTACTTGAAATATCTAGTGAGAATAAAAGAATATCTTTAAGCATAAAATCAGCATCAACGAATATAGAAGAGGATTTAGAAAAATACAATGATAAAACTGAAGGATTTACATTAGCAGATGTATTTAAAGATAAATTAAAAGATTGGAATAAATAACTTACATTATTAATAAATGAATAGCTAAGAACTAGGCATATTTAATTTTAATTAATTAAAATTAAATATGCCTAGTTCTTAGCTATTTTTTAATTAATAATTAAAAAACTTAGAGTTTTAAATATAGCTTATAGAAGGAACATTGCAAATATTGTAGTAGCTATAAGACCTATGGCAACAGGTTTCAAATTTCTTCTTGCTAGCTCAAATGGATCTATTTTACATATTGCAGCAACAGGTAAGATTGCCCAAGGAATTATTGTTCCTCCACCAACCCATATTGCGCCTAACTGACCTAAGGCAGTTAAAGTAGCGGTGCTTTTACCTAACGCAATACCAAATATCTTAGCTACAGAACCAGCCAGAGATATTCCAGAGAATCCAGAACCATCAAGTCCAGTAATTATACCAACTGAAGTTAATGTTACAGCTCCAACAGGTGCATTGACGGGAACAGTATTTGCCAGTGCTAGTCCTAAATCATTTACTAAACCTGTTGAAGATTTTGGTAAAACCTCACCAAATATTTTTATAAATCCTGCGTCACCTAAATAAAAGAAAGCTGCTATAGGAATAACAGGACCAAATACTTTAAATCCAAATAATAAGCCTTCAACTATATAAGATATCATATGGGAGGAAGCATCTTTTTTAACTACATATATGGTAATTATAGTCATAACTACCAGCGCAGTACCACCTATCAATGCACTAGCATCGCCTCCCTGTAAATTGAGCTTATACATAAGATAAATATCAAGAGCAAACATAATGCTAACGAATACAGCAAATATCTTTTTAGTACTTGATGTTAACAATTTTTCAAATTCCATATCTTCTTTTTCTGTATGCTTGAAGTCTTCTTCTGTTAATACTAGGCTTCCATTCTTCATATCCCTTCTTAAAAATACAAAAGAGAGTATAGTTGTTAAAACACCCATAAATATTACAAGTGGAATGGATGCAGATATTACATCTCCAACTGGAATGCCGGCACCACCTGCAGTCAGCTTAGGGGCACCTTGTATTACAAAATCTCCAGAAAGTGCAACGCCATGACCAAAAATATTCATTGCTATTGCGGCTCCAATAGCAGGTAGCCCTGCTTTAACTGCGGCAGGAACAAGTATTGCTCCAATAAGAGCTACGGCAGGAGAAGGCCAAAAGAATAGGGATATTATCATCATAAATATACCTATTATCCAGTATGCTAATGTTGGTGTCTTCATTAGTTTTGTAAAAGGATAAGCCATAGCTTCGTTTATTCCTGTTTTTGTAAGTATTATTCCCATAGCTGTAATTGCGGCTATTACCAAAATTATATCAAGTAGCTGCCCTATAGCATATACAAAGCTGTTAAATACTCCTGTTATAGAAGATGCTAATGAACCTGTAGCTATAAAACCAAGAGCAAATATACCTGCAATACAAATTAAGGTAATATCTTTCTTTAGAATCATGAATAGAAATATTAAGAGAATTAAAATAAGATAGACGTAGTGAAGTGCACCTAATTGAACTATCATAAAAGCCTCCTATTATAATAAAACTACTAATAATTAAAAATATGATTTTAAACAGTGAATTGTGCATGTTTCACAGATATAAAGCATATATATATTTTTTTTTTATTTAGAAGATAAAGAACCTTTTTTAAAAAAAACCATATAGTGATATTAGAAATGCAAAAGAGGAAAAATGGATTACTTAAAGAGTAAAAGGAGGTGTAATTTATGATAGATATTCTAGGAGTAGTAGGTTTCTTTGGAACTTCAGTAATTACTGTAATAACAACAAGTGATGTTTTCCCAATAGCAAGAGGAGAAATAATACCAGCTCAAAGCTCAGCAACACTTTTAGCAATAAGATTAGTAGAACCTTATGATTGTTTTGGACCAGGAGCTACAGTTTACTTCGCAGGAAGCCAAATAGTAGCATTAGGATAACAAATCAAATTTAAGTGGATTTAGAGTCAAATGGCTCTAAATCCTTTAAATAAAATGCAGTTGTAGGTGGAGTTAATACATTATATGGAGAAGTGGTAAAAGGCTTTGATAATATATTAATTTTAAAGGTTAGAGACATACTTACTCATGTAGATGGCGAATATATAGTGAGCTTTTTTAAAATTATACTTAAAATATTTTATAGCACAGAGAATGATAATTCTCTGTGCTTATTATTTTTTAAATAATAATTGTTAAAATATTTTCAAGGTTGTACAATATTACTATATAGTTTCCATATTAATGGGAAATTACTGATAACAAATTTAGTATAGTAATATTAAAGAAAAATTTTTAATGGGGGGAGAAAAGTAAAATGAAATTCATATGTGCTAAATGTAATAATGAATATCCATTAAATACACTTAAATATAAATGTGACTGTGGTGGATTGTTTAATATTAAAAAAGATAAAGAAGAAAAAGTGAAAATAAATTTATCACTAGGAGAAGTAAAAACTCCAATTGTAAAAAGAAATATATATGGAATAGATATGTTTTTAAAAATGGATTATTTAATGCCGTCCGGGTCATTCAAGGACAGAGGAGCTATAACTTTAGTAAATAAAATAAAGGAAATGGGAATAGAAGAAATAGTGGAGGATTCATCAGGAAATGCAGGGGCAGCTATTGCAGCTTATGCAGCAGCTGCAGGAATAAAGTGTAATATCTATCTGCCTGAAAACACATCACAAGGGAAAATAAAGCAGATAGAGGCTTATGGTGCAAGTATAGTAAAGATTCCTGGGATGAGGGATGATACTTCAAGAGCTATAAAGATAGCAGCTGAAAAATATTATTATGCTTCTCATGTATATAATCCATTATTTTTTGAAGGAACTAAATCCATGGCATATGAAATATATGACGAAATAGGAATACCAGATTATTTGTTTGTACCAACAGGAAATGGTACTATGTTTTTAGGTGCTTATTATGGATTCAAGGAGATAGGGAAACTTCCAAGACTTATTGCAATACAAAGTGAAAATTGTGCACCTATTTATAATAAGTACAATAATTTAGAAGAGGTATGTCCAAAGGAAACTTTAGCAGAAGGAATTGCTATAGGTACACCTATGAGAATTGATGAGATCATAAAAGGAATAGAAGAAAGCAATGGAGATATTATAACCGTATCAGATAATGAAGTAAAAGAGGCAAAGGAAGTATTATCTCATATGGGAATGTATGTAGAATATACTTCAGCAGCTACTTTAGCAGGAGTAAATAAATATTTTAAAGATAATATAAATAAGGATTTTAAAATAGTTGTACCACTTACTGGAACAGGATTAAAGAAATAATTTATTATGCCCAAAATATAAAGTTTAATTTTTTAAAAATACAATATAACAAAACCCCGTGAACATTTTTTAAAGTTGTTCATGGGGTTTTGTTATATAAAATAGAAGTCTTTTATAATACATAAAATACAATTATTAGTCTAATAATACTTATGTAAAACTTATATTTACTATTAAGGAGGAAAAAGAAATGGCAAAGACTAAAACAATGGATGGAAACCAAGCAGCGGCTTATGCATCCTATGCGTTTACAGAAGTTGCTGCAGTATATCCAATTACTCCATCAACTCCTATGGCAGAAGGTGTTGATGAATGGTCTGCAGAAGGTAAAAAAAATATATTTGGCCAACAAGTTAGGGTTGTTGAAATGGAATCTGAGGCAGGTGCATCAGGTTCGGTTCATGGGTCCCTTGCAGCAGGAGCTTTAACTACTACATATACAGCATCCCAAGGGCTTTTACTTATGATACCTAATCTTTATAAAATAGCGGGAGAGTTGTTACCTGGAGTATTCCATGTAAGTGCAAGAGCAATAGCAACTCATGCACTATCCATATTTGGAGATCATCAAGACGTAATGGCTTGTAGGCAAACAGGCGTTGTAATGCTTGCGTCTTCAAATGTTCAAGAATCAATGGATTTAGGATTTGTTTCTCACTTAGCAGCCATAAAATCAAGCTTACCTTTCATGCACTTTTTTGATGGATTTAGAACATCTCATGAATATCAAAAGATCGAAGTGATAGATTATGAAGATATAGCTAAAATTGTAGATTACAATGCAATTAATGAGTTTAGAAATAGATCATTAAATCCTCAGCGACCTAGCTTAAGAGGAACTGCTGAAAATCCTGATATATATTTCCAAGGTAGAGAAGTTTCAAATAAATTTTATCAAGCAGTGCCAGATATAGTAGAAAACTATATGCAGGAAATAAAGAAGATAACTGGCAGAGAATATCATCCATTTGATTATTATGGAGCAAAGGATGCAAAATATGTTATAGTGGCAATGGGCTCAGTATGTGACACTATAGAAGAAACTGTAGATTATTTAATAGATAAGGGAGAAAAGGTAGGAGCAATAAAAGTACACTTATATAGACCATTTTGCGAAAATTATTTCCTAAAAGTTCTGCCAGAAACAGTAGAAAAAATAGCTGTTCTAGATAGAACAAAAGAGCCAGGAGCTACAGCTGAACCACTATACTTAGATGTTTCAAATGTATTTTATTCAAAGGATAAAAAACCTGTGGTGGTTGGAGGAAGATATGGATTAGGATCAAAGGATACTAGACCATCACAAATAATTTCAGTATTTAATAACTTAAAAGAAAATAATCCTAAGGATCATTTTACTATTGGAATAAATGATGATATAACAAACACATCCCTTCCAGAAGTAAGTGCAATAGATACTACTCCAGAAGGGACTATAAGCTGCAAATTCTGGGGACTTGGTTCTGACGGAACTGTTGGAGCAAACAAGAGTGCAGTTAAGATTATAGGAGATAAGACCAATTTATATGCTCAAGCATATTTTTCATATGATAGTAAAAAATCAGGAGGAACCACCGTATCTCACTTGAGATTTGGAAAGAAGCCTATTAAATCTCCATACTTAGTATATAATTCCGATTATGTTGCATGTCATAATAAATCATTTATATACAATTATGATTTATTAAAGGGCTTAAAAAAGGGTGGAGTTTTTGTACTAAATTGTGCATGGAAAGCAGAAGAATTAGATGAAAAACTACCAAGCTACTTGAAGAGATATGTGGCTGAAAATAATATCGATTTCTATACAATTGATGCAATAGGCATTGCTAGAAGTATAGGACTTGGCGGAAGAATTAATATGATAATGCAAGCTGCATTCTTTAAGCTAGCAAATGTAATACCAGTAGAAGATGCTGTGAAATATCTTAAAGAGTCTATTCAAAAACTTTACGGTAAAAAAGGTGAGAAAATTGTTACAATGAATCAAGCAGCAGTAGACGAAGGAATTAAAGGACTTACAAAAGTAGCTGTACCAGATTCATGGAAGAACATAGAAATAAAACAACAAACAGCCAATGAAAAGGATGTACCTGAATTTGTTAAAAATATTCAAATTCCTATGGCAAGACAAGAGGGTGATGAGCTGCCAGTAAGTGCTTTTGTTGGGATGGAAGATGGTTCATTCCCACTTGGAACTACTGCTTATGAAAAGAGAGGAATAGCAGTAATGGTTCCAGAATGGCAAATTGACAAATGTATACAATGTAACCAATGCTCATATATATGTCCTCATGCTACAGTAAGACCATTTCTACTTACTGGGGATGATTTAAAGGAAGCACCAGATACCTTTAAGGCAAAGAAAGCAATAGGAAAAGGATTAGAAAATTATCAATATAGAATTCAAGTTGCACCACTAGATTGTACTGGATGTGGAAACTGTGCAGATATATGTCCAGCACCAGGTAAAGCTTTAATAATGAAACCAGCAGAACAGGAAATTGAAATGGAAGAAACTAATTGGGAATTTGCTGCTTCATTATATGAAAAGTCAAATATACAAGAAAAAGAAGATGTAATGGATGCTTACACAGTAAAAGGCAGTCAGTTTAAAAAGCCATTACTAGAATTTAACGGAGCATGTCCAGGATGCGGAGAAACACCTTATGTTAGACTTATAACCCAGTTATATGGTGATAGAATGATGATTGCCAACGCTACAGGGTGTTCATCAATCTGGGGTGGAAGTGCACCTTCAGTACCATACACAACCAATCATAAGGGTTATGGACCAGCTTGGGGAAATTCATTATTTGAAGATAATGCTGAATATGGATTTGGAATGTATTTAGGAATTAAACATATAAGAGAAAGAATAGCTGAGCTTATGCAAGAAGCTATAACACAAGATATAGGAGGAAATCTAAAAAAATATTTTGAAGAATGGCTTCAATACATGAATAATGGTGAAAAATCAAAAGAAATTTCTGAAAGCATAATAAAAGAACTTAAGATTTGTAATTTAGCTGAAAATAAAATTTTAAAAGAAATTGCTGAAAAACAAGATTACTTAATTAAAAAGTCTCAATGGATAATAGGAGGAGATGGTTGGGCTTATGATATAGGTTACAACGGAGTTGATCACGTATTATCTACTGGAGAAGATGTAAATGTTTTAGTTTTAGATACAGAAGTTTACTCAAATACTGGAGGACAAATGTCAAAAGCTTCACGCCCTGGTGCTGTAGCAAAGCTTGCAGCTGCAGGTAAGGAAACAAGAAAGAAAGACTTAGGATTAATGGCAATGACCTATGGGAATGTATATGTAGCTCAAATATCTATGGGTGCTAACATGAATCAAACATTAAAAGTAATAAAAGAAGCAGAAGAATATGACGGACCATCCTTAATTATAGCTTATGCTCCATGTATAAACCATGGAATAAAGACTGGTATGGGAAGCAGTATAGCAGAAGAAAAGAAAGCAGTGACATCGGGATATTGGCACTTATATAGATATAATCCAATGCTTAAAGAAGAGGGCAAAAATCCATTTATGTTAGAATCTAAAGAGCCAGAAGAATCATACCAAGACTTTATAAAGGGAGAAATAAGATATACATCACTTATGAATATATTCCCAGATAAAGCAGAAAAACTTTTTGCAGATTCTGAAAAACAAGCAAAAGAAAAATATAAATTGTACAAAAAATTATCAGAAATACTATAAATTAAATAAAAGAGGATGCCTTAATAAAACAAGGCATCCTTTTTTAAAATATATTTTATTTTTGATTTGAATCTACCCATTCCTTAGCATTAAATACTTCAGTATCACTTGGTACTGATACTTGAGATACAGGTTTTAGATATTCTATATTAGCCCAAGCAGCAGTATCGTGTTGTTCAATAGGTGTTTTCTTAGAATTAGCATTAACTTTTATACTATCTGTTTTGTTCATAATATCACTCCTATTCGATATAATATATTTTCAAGTCTATTATTAGCAATAGCATAAAAGGTTATACAAATATAATGAAAGTGATGATTGTATAGTTATGGTAGCTTTTTCTTAAAGGATTTGTATACATAATAAATATTATGTAAATTTAAAAACTGTAAACTAAATATTTTAAAATATAACTAACAACAAAGGGAAAATATAAGCAAAATAAGATATAATATAAATATAAATCTTAATAAATATTAAATTAACTTGAAAAATAAGGAGAGAAATATATTAATGAGAAGAGAATATATTGAATATTTACCTGAACTACCTTTAAAGGTATCTAAAGTAAATATTGAAGAATATCCTATACATTGGCATGATTCTATAGAGATATTGTTTGTACTTAAGGGTAAGATAAGGGTTTCTATAGAATCTGGGACCTATGAAGTAGAAGAAGGAGAAATTGAGATTATAAATTGTGATGAATCTCATAGTATAAAAAGTGAAGCATATAATGAAGTTTTAATGTTTAAAATAGATCCTAACTTTTTTGAAAAGTATATAAATGATATAAGAAATATTGCATTTTATACAAATTCTTCAGATGAAGGAGCACAAGAAGAAGAAAAGTATCATGAATTAAGAAAGTACTTATCTATAATTATTTGTGAGGTTATACAAAAACAGGATAAATATGAGGACTTTATTGAAGATACACTAGTTGAGCTGTTATACCATCTTATTAATAATTTTCATCAGTTGATTTATGAAAAGGAAGACTTAAAAGAAAATGAAGAGCAGTTTGAAAGATATGATAGAATAGTAAGATATATATATAATAACTATAAAAACAAGATAAGTCTTCAAGATATAGCAAAGAAGGAGTTTTTAAGTTCCTATTACTTATCACATGAAATAAAGAATACAGTAGGATATGGCTTTAAAGACTTTTTAAATTTAACAAGAGTAGAGGAATCTGTAAAGCTACTTTTGGACACAGATAAGAGTATTTCTGAAGTATCAGAGGAACTAGGATTTTCACATATAAGATACTTTAATAAACATTTTAAAAGACATTATAAATGTACACCTATGCAGTACAGAAAAAAGCATAAAGTAAACGATGATGTTTTAGATTCTATGAAAAAATATGAAGTATTGGATGTGAAAAATGCATTAGAATATCTTAGTATTTATCTTGAAGACTATGATAGGTTTAACTATGAAAATAGAATAATAAAGTTGAATATAGATGCATCCATAGATGGTGAAGAATTTAATCATACCTTTAGTGAGATAATAAGTGTTGGAAAGGCAAAAGAGCTTTTTAAAGAAAGGCAACGACAATTTTTAATAAATATACAAAAAGATATACAATTCAAATATGCAATGATATTTGAGCTTTTTACCGAAGACGCAGGAGTACTTTTAAATAATAAGAACTTTTTTAATTGGTATCAAGTAAAAAAAATTATAGAATTTCTACTATCTATTAATTTAAGACCCTTCATTATAATAGATGGAAGTTTAAAAGATGATTTTCTTATAAATCTTTTAGATAGCTTTATATCTTACTTCAGAGATGAACTGGGAGATTATGAACTTTCTAAATGGAAGGTATTTATAAAAAGGAGCCTAAATGAAGAATATGAAGTCAAAATCAGAGAACTTATAGGGAACTATTTTGAACTAGTTGATTATGACATAAAAGAACCTATAAATAATATGACTTATGATACTTGCTATATGATACCTTATATAATACATAACTCCATAACAGGAAATAATGTGTATTTTAAGGCTTTTGATAGCATAAGTCCTACAGAGGAAATTTCTAATGAACTTTTCTTTGGAGACAATGGACTTATAACTCAAGATGGAATCAAAAAACCTTCCTACTATGCTTATTATTTTCTTTCACGTATGGGGGATTATATAATACACAATGGGGAAGGATGTATAGTAACTAAAAAGGGAGAAGATATTCAAATTCTTCTTCATAGTTATGGAGAAGATATTGATAAGCTTATAGGAGTCGAAAGTATATTGAAAAGAAGAGGAATTAAGAGGACAGCAGAAAGAAAATTTTCACTTAACATAATAAACCTTTATCATGATTATACTTTAACTGAATACGAAATAAATGAAAAAGTAGGATCTGCATATGACTATTGGGTTAGCTTAGGCAAACCTAGTCGTATAAATGACGATGAAAGAGATGTAATGGATAATGCATCTTTTCCTAAAATATCTTTAAGATTTGCGAAAAAAAGTGCAATATATAATTTAGTACCCAAGGTACAAGGGTATGGAGCTATACTAATAATGCTCAAAAAAGTACAAAAGCATCTTTAATAAGATGCTTTTTGTGTTTATTTGGGCAAAACGAGAAAAGCCTAAGTAAGCAAAATAGTACTTAGTATTAAGCATTTAAGTGAATGTAAATAAACAAAAATTACAATATAATATATATATAAGCGTGATTATAATAAATAAAAAAGAAAAAAGTACTTAAAAGTACTTAAATAAAAAATAAAAATAAGCGTGTTAATTTAAATTACAAAAAGATTATACAATATAAAAATATGCATTTCAATAAAAAACGAAATTATTTTTATAGAAATTTTACATTGTATTAACAATAACGAAGGGTCGTGGGAATTTATTAAAATCTCAAAGACAATTAAATAATAATTTATAAACGAAAAGGAAAAGAAGGTGGAAATTATGGCAATTAATACAAAAGCTATTTCAAAAGAAACCAATGCTTTTGCGTTAGAAAATGTAAATAAAGTTCTTATAAAGTTTGCCATACCAGCCATAATATCCTTATTCGTTGCAGAGCTTTACAATATAGTGGATACTCTATTTGTGGGTAGAGCTATAGGAGCCGAAGCTATAGGAGCTTTAAGTATAGCGTTCCCAGTACAGCGTTTTATGATTTCTCTAGGACTTCTAATTGCGGTAGGAGCATCTACTGCAGTAGCAAGAAGTTTAGGGGAAGGTAATAAGGATAAATTGAAGTATATATTAGGAAATGCATTAACATTAATGTTAATCATTATTACATTTCTTACAATCTTTATATATTTATTTATGGATTCTATATTAATTAAACTTGGTACTACGAGTAATATTTTTCCTTATGCTAAGGATTATATAAGTATAGTAATTTTTGGTGGAATATTTCAATGTTTCACAGTTATTATAGGGTATATGCTTACATCGCTAGGAAACGCAAGAGCAAATCTTATAGCCACATCAATAGGAGCTTTATGCAATGTTATATTGGATATTATGCTAGTTATGGTATTTCCTCTAGGAATAAAGGGAGCAGCTATAGCAACAGTCATCTCCCAAGTAATATCAGCAATTTATGCATATTATAATTTTTCAAAGATTAAACAAGAATATAATATTTCTATGAATTTCAATTTAAATAAAGATATCATAGTAACAATAGTTGCAGTAGGATTTTCAACATTTATAATAGAGATATCTGATGCAGTAGTTTCAGTAATTTTAAATAATACACTTTCAGATTATGGTGATACAGCTATAATTGTGACAGGAGTTATATCTAAGGTATCTATGTTTATGTATATAACTATGCTTGGAATAACATCTGCAATGCAACCTATAGTAGCTTTTAACTATGGTGCAAAAAATTATGAAAGAGTAAAAGAAGTAGTAAGAAGGGCATCTAAAATAGCACATATAACAACTTTAGTAATGTGGGCAATTATGATGATATTTGCAAGTGAAATAATAAGTGGTTTTGTAAAGGAACAGGATATTTTAAAGAGTGCCGTAGGAGCATTTAGAATAATGATATCTATATTTCCAATTGTAGGAGTTTATTTTACAGCAATTTATTATTATCAAGCTATTGAAGAGTCAAAAGTTTCTCTAGTATTATCTATTTTTAGACAGCTATTAATATTCATACCTGTGGTACTCGTATGTGTAAGAATATTTGGAGTACTTGGAGTATGGCTTTCCTATCCTATATCAGATATGATTTCAGCAATCACAGGGTATATATATATGCAAAAGGGTATGAAGGCGTTAGATGAAATAGAAGAGCAAAAGGAAGTATCTTATGCAGCAGGTATTTATGGTAAAAACTTTAATAGAATAAGAAGTGTAGAAGCAAAATAGTTAAAATCCTAAGCTTAATGTTTATATGAGCTTAGGATTTTATTTATAGTAAATTTAACTAAATAAAGCATTGAAATTTAAAAATATTGTACATTATTGTAATTTAAACTTTTTTAGCATAATAAAATTAAATAAGCACAAAATATAGTATGTTAATCATATAAAGTATAATAAAAGGCTTGGGGGGATATACATGTTCTTTACTATAGAAGCCTATAAGGAGTTAACTCAAGAATGTATGGGCTACAGGTTAAATAAGGACGGTAATTGGTATCCACAAAAGTGTTTTGGTAAATGCAATACTGAACTTGATATGATATTTGAAAAGCATGAAGAAGCAAAAGGCTGGATAAAAGAACATGAAATAGTTATAAATAAAACCAATATAGATACAACTCTATCTAACTTCATTAGTACTAAAGAAGTATATATTTGTGAAGTAATGACTCATAGATTAACAAAACCTGAGCATCAATTTACAAAACAAGAATTAGTAGACGTGATATTGAGTGGAAATGATAGATATAATAACTCCTTAATTATCGATTTTAACGGTTATCCTAAATTAGTTAGGTGGATTAATAATGAGGATATAAGGTACACTCAAAATTATGCAGTAAGGTACGAGACATTTTCAGCAGATAAAGGCGAAGTGGGTGCTTCAAGCAATCTTTATTATATTGATCAAATATATGTAAGTTTACTTGAGGCCTGGCTTGAACATTTAAAGACAGGACGAAGTATTTATACAGATTACGCAGAAAACAAATTAAGTAGTGATGAAATACTTAATACTGTAAGTAAACTTCATATAGCTCTTTTTTAATATGGATTTAAATATAGTCAGGGAAATTTGTATAGAAATTTCTCTGATTTTTATTTATGAACTTTTTGAGAGTATTTACGTTTAATTTATGAAGGAGTGATAACCATGGATGGAATAGAGGTTCAACATTTAACTAAAAGTTATGATGGTAAATATAACGCTTTAAATGATATAAACTTTGTTTTGCCTGAAGGGAGAATAATGGGTTTTTTAGGCCCGAATGGTTCAGGGAAGACAACAACTGTAAGGATTTTAAATGGGATACTTAAACCAAATTTCGGGGATGCAAGAATACTTGGTTTGGATATACTTAAGGAAACTTTAGAGATACATAAGATATGTGGAGTTATGACTGAAAGTGCTGCTTGCTATGAAAATCTAACTGCTTTAGAAAATCTAATGTTTTTTGGAAGTATGTATGGAATAAGTGAAAGCATACTCAAAGAAAGAAGTATAAATCTTTTGAAGAGATTGGAACTTTATGAGCATAGCAGTAAAAAGATTAAAGAATATAGTACGGGTATGAAAAAGAGGGTTTCACTTGCTATAGCTCTTATACATGAGCCTAAGGTTTTATTCTTAGATGAACCAACCTCAGGATTAGATCCTGAAAATGCATTAAATGTTACAAAGCTTATTAAGGAATTATCTGAGGAAAATAAAGTGACGGTGCTATTATGCACTCACCAATTAAAGTATGCAGAAGAGATTTGTAATTTTTATGGGTTTGTAAGTAATGGAAAGATGTTAGGATATGGTACATTTGAAGATTTAACTAAAAGGTTTAATTATAAAAATAATATTATAATTAAAGGAGAGGATATCCATGAGGAACTTGGAATAAAACAGATAGATACTGGAATTTATAAAAAAGAAGTAAGTTTTGATGAAGAGATTTCACAGGTACTTTATAACATTTTAAATAAGGGTGGGAAAGTATATGAAGTTCAAAGGGAAAGGGTTAGCTTAGAAGAGTTATATTTTAATTATGTTAGGAGTGAAAAAAATGAATAAGCTTTGCAGAAGTATTATTCAAAAGGATTTAAATGAAATAACTAGCTCTAAACAAATATTTCTACCTATGATTATAGTTCCCTTAGTATTTGTTATAATAATACCAATTGTAATGCTTATATCCATAAATCTTTCATCTAAGGGAATAGGTCAAATAAATGGACTAGAAAGTATGATGGAAAAGTTACCTAATGAATATATTAACTTTTCTATACCTGAATTAGTATTGAAGACAGGAGTAAATTACTTTTTTCCAAGTTTATTCTTAATAATTCCAATAATGTCATCTAATATAATAGGAGCGAGCAGTTTTGTAGGGGAAAAAGAGCATAAAACTATGGAAACTCTATTATATACACCTATTTCAATAGAAAAGATATTTATTTCAAAGGTTATAGGAGTGTTTGTATTATCATTTATAATTACATTAATTTCATTTGTTATATTTGGTATTATGATAAATATAGGTGGAGTAATTTATTTAGGAGAAATAATATTTCCCAATGTGAAATGGATAATTTTAATTATATATGTTGTGCCAGCTTTAACAGTGCTAGGGTTAAGTTTTACAGTTCTTGTTTCTGCAAAATCTAAAACTTTTCAAGAAGCTCAGCAGCAAAGCGGATTAATAGTTGTACCTATAATATTGTTATTTGTGGGGCAAATGACAGGAGTATTTTTGCTTAACAATACCCTTCTTATACTTCTGGGAACTATTATATTTATTATAGATTATATTTTAATTAAAGTAATGTCAAAAAGATTTGTACCAGAAAATTTAATTTAATTATCAACATGAATTAAGTAGGTGAAAACACCATGGAAGAAAAGGAATTATTAAAGAATGCAAAAGATGGAGATAAAAATGCTTTAACTATTTTGATTAATGATAACTATCAAATACTTACAGGATATGCAATAAAACTTATAGGTAATGAGGAGCTTGCAAAGGATATTGTGCAAGAGACTTTGCTCAAAGCTATTATAAACTTAGAAAAATTTAAACCTCAAGCAAAATTTTCAACATGGCTTATAACTATAGCTACTAATTTATATAAGGATTATTTAAGAAAAAATAAAGAAATGCTGCCTTTAAATGAGGAATTAATATTTGAAGGAAAAAGTGTAGATATGAAAGTTATAGATAATGTGCAGATGAAAGAAGTATTTAAAATTTTAAATGAACTTTCTTATGAAAAAAGAACCGTGTTTATACTTAAGCATTATTATAATTATAAATATGACGAAATAGCTCAAATAGTGAAATGCCCTGTAGGAACTGTACGATCTAGACTTCACTCTGCAGTTAATTCTATAATAGTAAAGATGAAGGAAAGTGGGATTATAAATGAATAAAGATTTCAATCAAAATATAGATGATTTTTATAATGAAGAAGCTAGCTCTTATGTTAAATTTCAGAAAGATGATGTTTATATGAATAGTTTGGGAAGTATGAAGAAATACATGGATAGTATAGAGGATATAAATCATTTGGATTTTTCTTTAGAGTCCATAATTAATCAAGCCATAGAAAAAAGAGAAAATAAAATAACTAAGAAGGAAAGTATATATTTCTTAATTTTATCTACTGTAATAATGACTATATTAGCTATAATTACAATGAATGTGAGCATTAATTTTATAATATACTTACAAATGTTTATGATTCTCATAGCGCCTTTTATTATAATTCCTATAGCTTTAACTAAGGCAAGGGGGAATAACCTATGATATATAATAAAACACATTTAGTAGTGCTAATTATAGTAATACCTATACTTATTATTCAAGGATTTTGGATATTTAAGGATGCTAAGAAAAGAGGAGAAAAATACTACTGGCTTTGGGGCATTTTTGGACTATTAAACACCCCTGGAAACCTTATAATATACTTAATAATTACAAGGATCATATTCGACAAATTTAAGTCTTAGAAAAGAAGGGAAAAATCCCTTCTTTTATTTTATAAATTTTAGTAACAAAAACTTATAAAATAGATAAATTAATAGTGAGGCCTATTAATTTTAGGAGGGTATGTGGGTGAACTATGAAGTAAGAGACTGTATTGATGCAGGTACAGAATATTGTCCTTGCCATTTGGCAGAAAGTGGAGAATGTATATTATGTTCTCAGTTAAGAGGGAAGACATTTTGTGACTGCATTAACTGGAAGGGTGTATGCATATATCAAGAATTTGCATGGAATGGTAATAAAGCTAAGGAAGGAAGAAAAGAAATAGAATGTACATTATTAAATAAAAGAGTGATATATAAGGATTTAGTTGAGTTTACTTTAGATGTAAGTCATAAAATGGCTAAAGATTTAAGTGCTCCAGGAACCTTTGTAATGCTCCGAAATCCTCAAAATGAACATTTCTTTTCAACACCCATATCTATTATGGAATCCAACACTGAAGAAAATAAGATAAAAGTTGTGGTAGAGGTAAAGGGAGTAAAAAGTAAGGCTTTAAATGACACCAAGGAGGGGGAAAAGTTACTTTTAAAGGGGCCATTTTTTAATGGTGTATTAGGGCTTAAAAATTTATCCAAATTAAAAGATGGAACTGCCATAATAGTAGCAAGGGGAATAGGGCAGGCTCCAATTATACCAATTCTGAAAAAGCTTTATACTTCAGCAAATAAGGTATACGTTATATTAGATAGCAAGCCTTATGAAGGTGTATTTATTGAAGAGTACTTAAATTTTTACAATGCTAAACTTATACAGTGCAATGTCATAAATGAAAATGGTCAATTAACATCGGAGTTTAAAAATATAATTTTAGATATTATAAAAAATGAAAATGTAGGGCTTGTTCATTCATCGGCAGCAGATATTGTAAATTATAATATAGTAAATTTGATTGGAGAATCAATAGATTTTTCTTGCTGTAATAATGCAAAGATGTGTTGTGGAGAAGGAGTATGTGGAAGTTGCAGTACTAAAAATAAGTATTTTAATATTGAAAGGTCATGCAAACTTCAAATAGATCCTAGAAATATTTTGGAGGGTAGAAAATTATTATGAAGGTTATAATAATTGGCGGTGGTTGGTCAGGATGTGCAGCTGCTATTACTGCTAGAAAAGCAGGAGCAGAAGTAGAGTTATATGAAAAGACAGATATGCTTGTAGGCCTTGGTAATGTTGGTGGCATAATGAGAAATAATGGAAGATATACAGCAGCTGAAGAATTGATAAATCTAGGAGCAGGAGACCTAATAAACATAACAGATAGAAATGCAACACATAGAAATATAACATTCCCAGGTCATGGTCATGCATGCCGTAACGTATTGCGACTCTTTACCACAACTTGGTAAGGGAGGAGCTATTTTTTTTTAGCTCCCCAAAGCTTAACAGTAACTTCACCAGAATCTCCATCCCAATAGATTGAATCAATTATAGTCTCCAGCATTAATTTTTTCTTAGCTACATCTGAAATAAGGTCAATGGTAGTATTAAACTTATTTAAAGCTTCTAAGATTATATCTGCATTTAATTCATATTGATTAAATACCTCTTTGATGCTTTCTAACTCCTTTAATTTCTTTTTTAAATCCTCAATTTCTTTACCTAACGATTCAACCTTAGATATTATATATCCTGATGCAATAGGGCTTTCTATTTCAGATAATTTAGTTAATAAGCTATCCATCTGATTTTTCTTAAGCTGAATTTCATTTTCTATATCAGAGAAATAATTTAGAGTTACTGCAGAAGCTAATTCTGATTTATAGGTTTCTAATTCATTTAAGAGCTTTATTTTATTAATTTCCTTAATTTTTTCTACTACGCACTTTTCTATTTCTTCACCTTTTACATTAAGATTACTACAACGAGTTTTTCCTGAATTGCATTTCATTACACAGGTATAGTAATAAACTCTTTTTTTAGTTTTTTTATTTAATCTTCCATAAGAAACTCTCATTGGGCTGCCACAGTGGGAACATTTTAATAACCCACTAAGCAAAGCAGTTTTAGAAGTACCCATTCGTGGATTTACTTGTTTCTTATTTTTATCCATAACAGATTGAACCTCTAGCCATTTAGTGTTATCAATAATTCCCTTATGAACAGCTGTGGCAGCATACCATTCATTTATATCTCTAGATTTATATTTAGAGTTCTTCTTATTATATACAAGAATACCACTTCCATCAGGATTACCACATGTATTCATGCCTTTACTTTCAAGATATCTAAATACTAAATCATCAGATTTAACATATGCAGGGTTTCTAAGTATATCCCTTAAAGAAGTAATCCCAAAGTCGCCACCCTTTTTTCCTTTTATATTATTAGCTAATAAGAATTTTAAGGTGCGTGATAAGGAATGTGTTTCTAAATACTTTTCATAAATCTGAATTACTATTTCAAGTTCCTCTGCAACAGGAGATAATTGATACATTTTTTTCTGTTTATAATCGTTACTCATATAAATTATGGATTTACTTTCAAAACCTAAAGGAGTTTGGCCACCTAGCCAACGACCAGATTTAGCAAGCTCAAGCATATTATCCTTGATTCTTTCTGCTATAGTTTCTCTTTCTAACTGAGCAAAAACAGAGGCTATATACATCATAGCTCTTCCCATTGGAGTAGATGTATCAAATTGCTCACGAATAGAAATAAAACTTATATTATATTTTTGTAATTCATCAATAAGGTTAGAAAAATCAGCTATATTTCGGCTTATTCTATCCAATCTGTAACAAATAATAACATCAAATTTTTTAGACCTAGCATCTTTAAGCATTTGCTGAAACTGAGGCCGAGCTGTATTACTGCCTGAAAAACCTTCATCTTCATATATAGTAAAATCATTTACTTGTAAATTATTAAGATATTCTTTACATAGCTGAACTTGATTTTCTACAGATTCGCCTTTACCTGTAAACTTACTTTTTCTAGAATATATAGCAGCCTTCAAAATAACTCACCTCACCTTCATTAGTAAAGTATATTACTTTACCATAACTAAATATGAGATGAATTAATTGCAATAAGTATGCTTTCATAGTACTCCTTCCTAATTAACAACCAATTCTAATATAAGCTTTAAACTATAGAGAATTCATTAGTGATTTAGTGGAAAAAGAGTTAAAATAAACATATAATGCATATAAATTATTATCTAATCATAATGAATACTAGAAGAGGTAGAATTTATGGCTAAAGTAAAAAAAGTCATAGTACTTCAACCTACCGAGGAGAATATGATTCAATTTGAACAAAGGGCAGCTAGAGTTACTGCACGAATACTTGGTGATATACTACCTCCACAAATTATTGATGAACTTATAAGAATACTTAAGAAATCACAAGACTAAAAGAAGAAAGAGTAGAGAGTGGGGAACTAATGAGTTCTTATCATAGATATATTAAAAACAATTTAATAATTAAATATATTTCTGCATACGCATCAGCAAGAAAGCCAGAGTTTAAGCGAGAATGTAAATATTGGTATTCAATACCGATACCAACAGGTCATCATTCAAATAAATACTAATAGGTTTTTAGGCTATACAAAAGATGAAAATAAGCACATTGTAATTGTTCCTGAAGAGGCAGAGATAATAAAACGTATTTATCGAGAATATTTTGAAGGCTATAGTATGGATAAGATAAAAAAGGACTTAAAAATTATGGAATACTGACAAGTGCAGGTAAAAAAAGGTGGCATACCAGTACAATTCGAAAGATCCTCAGCAACGAGAAGTATATGGGAGATACACTTTTGCAGAAAACTTATACCGTTGATTTTCTTACAAAAAAGAGAGTTCAAAATAATGGCGTTGTTCCACAATATTATGTAGAAAATAGCCACGAAGCTATAATTCCAAAAGAGATTTTTATGTAGGTTCAAGAAGAACTGATTCGCAGGAGTACTGGTCATGTAGGTACAAGTGGTAATAAAAGAAATTTTAGCTGTAGTCATCCATTCTCACAGATTGTTTTTTGCGGGTGAATGTGGGGAGATATACCACAGAGTTCATTGGAACAACCGAGGTAAGAAATCTATTGTCTGGAGATGCGTCAGTAGATCGGAGAACACAGGCTTAGCTTGCAATTTAAGGACGGTGATTGAGGATTTATTAAAGGATGTCGTTGTAAAAGCAATTAATGGTAGAATTTAAGTCTGGGGTGGAGATTAAGGTAGAAATGTAAAGAAAATTGGAGCACTCTTTGGGTTTATATAAGCCTAAAGGGTGTTTTTACCTATTTATAGAAAATTTACATACTAAATGCAACAACGTCATATTTTGACGTTGTTGCATGGTATAATGAGAATGTAGCAAGAAAGTAATAGAGTTTAAGGGTGATTTTATGGACAAGATAACAAGGTTACTTTTGTTATATTCAAAGCTGACACAAGGAGAAAAAGTCAATAAACTTAGCTTTTGTATGGAGACAGATAGTTTGCCTAGAACATTTGATAGGGATATAGAGGATGTGCGATTATACTTAAGTGAGCTGTTCTGTAATGAAGAGTTAATTTATGATAGGCAGGAAAATGTTTATTACTTTGCAGGTCCGCAAAGAAAAGCACTGGAAACTATGGAGTATCTGTTTATTGAAAGAGTGTTATTAGATACTGGTGCACTTCGGGGTGATGAAATGGATGGGTTGCTTACACATTTGGCAGGGAATGCTGAAAATGTAAGTAAAATGGCATTACATGAAAAAGAATGTATAAAGAAGTATGATGAACCTCTTCATAAAAAAGCAATCCTTAAGATGCATGGTGACTTGGCAACTATAATAACGAATAAATCTGTTATTAGAATAAACTATATAAAAATGAGTGGAGGGGTGGTTGAAAGAGAAGTAATTCCGTGTGCAATAAAATATGACTTTGGATATTTGTATTTAATAGCATTTTTAAAGACAAGCAATAAGCAATATCCGGCATATTTTCGACTGGACAGAATTTACTCCTTCTCTGTTGTCCAAAGTCAAAGAATGGATGAGATGCAACGTGTAGCTGAATATATGGAGAGGTATTCAAAAGGGATTACTCAAATGTATGGAGGTGAATTTATAGAGGTTATTGTTATGTGTAAAAAAGAGTTTTATCCATATATACATGATAAATTTAGAAACGCAAATATTGTGAAGGATAAAGATAACACAGTGAATGTAAAGCTAAATACATTTGAAGATGGTTTTATAAAATGGATAATGAGTCAACCAGTAGATTTGGTACATATTATTGAACCAACAAGTATTAAAGAAAAAATTGTAAATGAAGCTAATAGATTATTAGTAGCTTATACGGAGGTGCAAAAGGATGGCAAAGAAAATTAGATTTCCACTGGAAATGGAGCAAGGTGTAGAAATACGAAGCATGGAAGAACTTCGAGAAAATTTCTCGTTGGGCAGAGTGCTGGTTTATTTGTCAAACGGCAAATTAGTAACATGGCTAAGAGACAGGTACGCTGATGATATTGCTAATGAGATTGAAGGCTTGAATACTGAAGACGATGAACTACCCAAAAAGGTATGCGAGATTTTTGAAATTGAATATGATGAAGAAGTTGCAATCGATTTGGAAAAAGCAGAAGAGAGAAACAGAAAATTAGGAATCCTTAAAGAGTACACCAATGAACAGCGATTTTTGAACGTTTTAGATGTAGTGGCGTTCACACAAGACGATGTATACGATTTGTTGGATGAAGAAGAAACAACTATATATCTTTGCGGTGAAAAATTCTCAATTCCATTAAGTAAAAAGGGCATGACTTATGTTGGAGTTAATAATCCGGTTGTTGTAGTTGAATCGAAGAAAATTGTAGATTGGAATGAAAAAGAAATATCTCTTGTTGATGTAAAATATGATTTTGCATATCAACAAATTGTGGATGAACATAATCAGACTAAAGTAATCAAGGAAAAAGTAGTTGAAGAGGTGACTGTAGAAAAAGTACTTTTCAGAATGAGCATTGTAGATGTACTTACTATTACTGGAAGAGGGACTGTTGCTACTGGACACATTGATGAAGGTGTGATTTCAGTGAATGATACTATAACTCTTAAAAGAAAAGGGAGTTCTTCCCGTGATGTTGTAATTACTAGCATAGAAATGCTTAGGAAACTAGTGGATAATGCTCAAAAAGGTGACGATGTTGGTTTACTGCTCAGAGGGATTCAGAGAGATGAATTAAGTACAGGTGATGTCTTGGAAAAGGTTGTGTATGAGAAACAGAAAGTTGAGAGATTTGCTACTACAATTAATGGCAATGGCTATTCTAAAAATTCATATTTGAATTTCATGTTATCTACGGATGATAAGGCAGGTGCCAAATGTTGCTATGAGAAATTAATGAACCAGATAGATGAGTTGAATTATGATATTGATACAGATGTAAAAGATGTTAAACAGAAGTTGTTAGAAGATGGGTTGGCTGGTTTGGCAGATAATTATCTTAATAATTTATAATGAAGAGGGGATAAGGCTATGATAATTAATAATAATATAAAACATATGAATAATGATATGAGAATTGTAAAATTTGAAACTTTGATCAATGATGTTAATGAGGCATTAGACACCAAACCGTTTATGACGGATTTTTTTGGAGCTACAGCTATGTTAGGACGAAGAAAGGCTAAGACTAATACCAGCTTGGCAATGGTTTTTGATTATGACAAGCTGAATGATTATGGAAAGGTGATTGTTGAGAGTAGTCGTTTATGCATAAGGAGTAGTAGCGATAAGTACCAAGATGCCTGGTGTGAAAAGTATCCGGATATCAGTGCCTTTAAGGATAATAAATATAAAATTGAAGCGGCTAAGACATTAGTAAAACACTGCCAAAATCAGCAAAATCGTAAAGAAGCATATAAGTTTGTTTTCTGGACAATGATGGTGTTGACTGTTGATAAGACGGATGCAGAGGAACATTTATCATTGATTTGTGACTTCGCTCGTATGCTGAAAATCACTGATGATGAGATGGAGGATATGTTGATGGTTATCAAGGTTCTTTATCATGAGGAAGAATCAGGTTTTGAATTCAATACAGAAACAGTACCTAATATATTTTCACGAGTGCTTTGTGTCTACAATAATTAAGGTGGTGATTAGATGGAAGATAAAACACTTAAATCAAAATTAGTCAGATACATTGATGCCGGATTTCCTATCATATATTTAAACACGTTTGAAGAGGATAAGGTGGATATTATTATAAGAGAAATCAGTTCTGGCAAAGAAATCTATGAATGGAATGAAACTAACGGGTACATAGATTTTGAAACTAAAACACCAATGATGGAGGATTGCACACTTGAGATGATGCTTGACCAGATGAAATCACAGGATATGCTGGATAGAAAAATCATTCTCTTAAAAGATGTCAACGCATACTTGGACGATTCGAAAATTGTATCAAAGATTAAGGGGTTGGCAAGGATGATAAACCAGGGTGCAGATGCTTCGGTTATTATTATCTCCAATATTCTAGTCATACCAAGAGAATTGGAAAAGTTCATCACAATTTTGGAGATGGACTATTTGAACAATGAAGAGATTAAACAGATTATCACAGGCTTTATAAAGGACAACGGTTTAGAGGCAGTTGAAGAGTCTTTAGTCGATGAATTAGCCGTAGCGTTTAAAGGATTGACAGAGTTTGAAATTTATAATCTGCTCGCACTCTCCTATGCAGATGATGGCGAACTAACAAGAAGGGATTTACGTTTAATCTTTGACCAGAAACAGCAGATGATAAAGAAAGCTGGAATACTGGAAATGATTCCATTGAAAGAAACAATACAGGATATCGGTGGGCTAGAAAATCTGAAAGAATGGTTTGTTCGCAAGGCAAAAGTCTATAAGAACATGAACAAGGCCAAGCAATATGGTGTTGATATGCCAAAAGGTGTATTAATTGCAGGAGTGCCTGGATGTGGGAAATCATTAAATGCCAAGGCTGCAGCTAATTTGTTTGAAGTACCGCTTCTTCGTTTAGATATGGGAAGATTGATGGGAAAATATGTAGGTGAATCTGAGGGAAATCTCAGAAATGCAATTGCCCTTGCAGAGGCAATATCACCATGTGTTTTATGGATAGATGAATTAGAAAAGGCCTTTGCTGGAATTGGTGGAAACGGTGGTGGTGCAGAAGTCACTACTCGATTATTCGGGAATTTCTTAACATGGATGCAAGAAAAAGACAGTCCAACATTTGTAGTAGCCACAGCAAATGACATTACAAAGTTACCACCTGAACTTCTTCGAAAAGGGCGTTTTGATGAAATTTTTTATGTAGGGTTACCAAATGAATCCGAGAGGGAAAAAATTTTCCAAATACACATTAATAAACGTAGACCCCAAGATTTGAAGAATATAAGAATATCTGAACTTATTGTAAAAACAAGAGGGTTTAGTGGAGCTGATATTGAAGGTGTTATTAAAGATGCAGTGGAGACAGCATTTGCAGATGATAAGAAGTGTGTACAAACTCAAGATGTAATTAATGCTATAAATAACACGCATTCACTTTCAGAAATTATGAAGGATGCGCTTGAAAAGCTGTCTAAGGAATATGAAAATAGAAAATTCAAGAATGCTTCTAAGTGAGGTGGAAAGAATGGAAGAAAAGAAAAGTTTAAAAGAAGTTACCAGTGTGGAATATATATCTGAAAGAGAGGCTAAAACTGTAAAGGAACTTTTTAAGAAGTATCTTAAATCGTATAAAGAAAAAGATATATCAGTGACGGATAAAGAATGGTTAGAGCAATTATTTAAGACCGAATTGTCAGAAGTAACTGATGAAGAAGCAAAGCAAGACGCTGAAGAGATTGTACAATCTATAAAAGTATTTGATAGCAATTTTCAGTCTGTAAATGAGGCAGCAGCACGAGGGATATCTAAAGAGAGTTGGCTTGCAGATAAAATGCAAGAAGCATCTGTAGGTATGGCTATAAATGAATATGGTCAAGTTCTGCAATCTATGGATAATACACTTTATCATAAGAATATGGAGTTGGCAGATGCCCTTCAACGTTCAACAGATGGTCATATTAAGATGAGTCCTAATCTGGATGGAAACATCGCAGAAAATATGATTGCAAAAACAACAGAGTTAAGTGGATTTTTGCAAGGAAAAAATATTAAGGTTGAAGTGCGAGATGTTTTTACAGAAAACTCTGTAGATGTAAGAGCCATCAATTTGGATACAGGGAAATATCAGAACTACCAGTTGAAGTTTGGTAAGGATGCAAAAGCTACAATAGATTTAATTGAGCGTGGAAATTATAATAATCAACAAATTATTGTTCCTTCAGAACAGTTAGATGAAGTTAAAGCTCATTTTAAAGCAAAAGGCTCATCTAAGACAATAACAGATCATATCGATGCTTGGGGTGCAAAAGGTAAAAAGTTCACAAAGGAAGACATGAAAGAACTTCAAGTTGCAGCACAAGAAGATGGAATTATGCCAAGTATGGACTATAGTCATTATCAAACTAAAGATTTGGCAATGTCTATCGGAAAAAATGCAGGTGCAATGGCATTACAAGCTGCAGCAGTGACAACAGGACTTAATATTGCTAGTAAGTTATTCAATGGTGAAAAAGTTGACGCTGATGAAATGGTTGGGATTGCAATTAGAACAGGAGCAGACACATCTGTTAAAGTTGTTACTGCTGGAACACTTCAAGTGGCTATTCGAAAAGGCATAATCTCATTTATACCAAAAGCAACCCCTGCTGGGGTAATTGCAAATATTGCTTGCGTAGGAATTGAGAATATAAAGATATTAGCAAAGATTGCATCTGGAGAGTTATCTATGACAAAAGGGCTTGACCAAATGGGAAGAGTTACAACTTCAATGATTGGTGGATTATGTGGGATGGCTAAAGGTGCTGCAATTGGCGCATCATTAACTGGATGGATACCTGTTATTGGAGCACCTTTATCAGTCGTCACTGGATTTTTGGGAGGTATGGTTGGTTACTTCGGTGGATCCAAATTGGGAGATGTTATTTATAGTGCTGGGAAAAAAGTTGCAGGTGTAGCCAAGGGTGTAGCAAAGGCTACTATGAATGGGTTGAAATCTGCTGGCCGTGCGGTTGTTGGCGAAATTAAGTCAGCAGGACGTGCAGTAGCAAGTTTTTTCGGATTTTAAATCGTATTTGGATTGTTAATACCTAATGGCATTGGTATGCTACCAGGCAAATGATATAATTAGGCGTGTTTGGATGAGGAATAAAAGAAAATGTTCGAAGAATAGTATATGCAGTGAATTGTTTCTATGAGTAGGCAGTCATATTTCCCAATGGCAAGGAAATCAAAATAAATGTAGAAATCATATGATAGATGTTACATTTGAACTTGGACCTAGGGATAGAGTTTATCTATGAATCGTGTAGGGGGATAGTTATGGATAGATTTGTAAACAAGAAGTGGAAAGACATAAGTGAAGACGATAAAAAGGAATTGTTAAAAGATGCTATATGTAGAGATTAAGAGTAGATAGTCTGCTATTGAATGGAGAAGGGATTGTTTACTTTACGGAGACTCTTGCAGTTATGGCATGCGTCTGTAATGGTGTTATTGAGATTGATGATAGTGAAGTTTTATATAATCCATGTATAGAGAATGAGGGACAACCGATGAGCCAAGAAGAATTGGATGCTATGTTTGAAGAATACAAAACGAGTATACCATATGATTTTGAAAATCCTGTTTATCAATTTGAAAAAACCTGTAAGAATAGGCGAGACCACTGAAAAAGCTATGCTTTTTCTCTTGATATCGAATTAAGCCGATAAATGAGCACGAAGTATTCTATAATTTCTAAGAATACTTGAGAGTGTAAAATAGTTTGTGTAAACTCAAATGTGGATATAATTTAAAAATATATATCCAAGGAGGGTACACAAACTATTATGCTATTAAGAAAAGAATTATTAAGAGAGTTTATTAGGGAGAATAACTTAACAACAGCAAGAGAGATACAGGATGCTCTAAAAGATGTTTTTGCAAGTACGCTTTACGAAATGCTTGAAGCGGAGCTTGACGAACATTTAGGATATACAAAGGATGAAAATAAACACCTTGTAATTGTTCCTGAAGAGGCAGAGATAATAAAACGTATTTATCGAGAATATCTTGAAGGGTCTAGCATGGACAAAATTAAAAAAAGGACTTGAAAATGATGGGATACTGACAAGTGCAGGTAAAAAAAGGTGGCATACCAGTACACTTCGAAAGATCCTCAGCAACGAGAAGTATATGGGTGATGCACTTTTACAGAAAACTTATAACGTTGATTTTCTTACAAAAAAGAGAGTGCAAAATAATGGTGTTGTTCCATAATATTATGTAGAAAATAGCCACGAAGCTATAATTCCAAAAGAGATTTTTATGCAGGTTCAAGAAGAACTGATTCGCAGGAGTACTGGTCATGCAGGTATAGCTTGCAACTCAAGGACGGTGCTTGAGGATTTATTAAAGGATGTTGTTGTAAAAGCTATTAATGATTTGCTGGGGGAAAAGGATGATTTTTTACAAGTTCTTAGAAATAATATAGAAACAGTAATTAATGAACAGGATACCAGTGCAGTAGCTGAAATAGAGAAAAAGCTAGAAGAATTACAAAAGCAACTATTAATACGGACCAATTCTAAAGAAGATTATAACGATATTGCTGATGAGATTTATCGGCTACGGGAAGAAAAGTATAATGCTTTAGCAGAAGATGCAGAAAAGAAAGCAGTGGGCCAAAGACTTATGGATATGACAGCTTTTCTAAAGGAGCAACCAACGCTTATTGATAATTGTGATGAGCAGCTGATAAGGAGATTGATTGGAAAGATTATGGTGTATGGGTATAAGTTCGTAGTAGAATTTAAGTCTGGGGTGGAAGTTGAGGTGGAGATGTAAAGAATTATTATAAGCACCAACTTTAGAGAAAGTATTCTCTGGTTGGTGCTTTTTTGCGTTTTGAAGTCATTATTTTTAACATTTTGTCTGTATCAATTGTAAAATGTAAATTTTTATGATATATTTAAATGGTAAAATTTTCAACAAAAGAGGTGAGTGTGCTTTGGAAAACAGTAATGTAGAGTTAGTGAGAGAAAAAGTTACAGCAAATATGGCAGATAATTTAGCAATGCTTCGAACAAAGTTAGGATTAACACAAATACAATTAGCTAATTTAATTGGTGTTTCAAGACACACTATAATGCAAGTAGAAAATAAGAAAGCTAAGTTATCTTGGAATACTTTTTTAAGCTTGCTATTAGTATTTATCAAAAATCCTGAAACTGATAAACTTCTTAATATATTAGAGATATATACTGAAGAGTTGAATAATGAATTAAAGATAAGGTGAATTTCAAAAGCTAATTATATTAGCAATCAAATGTATGATTTTGGCGATTGTTTAAATATATTATTGATTAAATAATATGAAAATCTAGGGGGTTAATCATCATGAATGAAGTAGAAAAAAGATATTTTGACGCACTTCATAAAGATCGTTCTGATAGTGCAGATACATTTGAAAAGCCGTCTACCAGAGAAATGTGGAGAAGTATTGTCGAAAAGTATTCTGACCAGGCACATTTTATCTATGAATTAATACAAAATGCTGATGATGTGGGGGCAACATCGACTCGTTTTATACTTGAGTCAGATAAATTGATTTTTGCTCATAATGGAAAACGTCACTTTTCAATTAGCAACCCTGAAACCGAAGATAAAGATTCAAAAGAAGGTAATCTAGGTGATATCAATGCGATTACTGGTATTGCTTTTTCGAATAAAAAAACTCAAGAAAATAAAATAGGTAAATTTGGTGTGGGATTTAAAGCTGTATTCCAATACACTGCGACTCCCCATATTTATGACCCGGATTTTCGTTTTTGTATAAATCGTTATATTGTTCCTATTGCATTAGAAGCAGACTTCCCGGATAGAAGACCAGATGAAACATTATTTGTGTTTCCATTTGACCATAAGGATAGAAATCCAGTTGAAACTTATAAAGATATCGAAGGGAAATTAAAGGATTTGTCATATCCAATTTTGTTTTTAACAAATCTTCTTGATATTTCTTTTGAGATTGGAAATCTTATAGGTTTCTACAGAAAAAATATAGAAGAAACATATGAATTTGAAGATACTATCGCAGAAAAGATTTGTTTAATGCAAAAAAGCGGCAAAAGTATTACATATAAGTATTTATGGCTATTTAGCCGTTTTGATGGTGACTTTAAATACTCTGTGGGGTTTTTCCTTGATGAGAATAATTACTTAACACCAGCAAACGAACCCGCATTTTGCTTTTTCCCAACAAAAGAAACAACAGGATTGAATTTTTTAGTCCATGCTCCGTTTCTTTTGACGGATAGCCGTGAAGGTATTAGAGTTGGAATTGCACACAACAATAATTTGATTAATATGCTGTCAGTACTTGCAGCAGATTCAATGCTCTATTTGAGAGATATTGGAGAAAGAACATCAGTACAATTAATCACAGATGATATTTTTTCAATTATTCCTATCAAAGAAGATGCTTTTTGTGACGTGGATGATACAAGTTGTATATCTTTCAAACCTTTTTATAGTGCTATTAAAAATGTATTTGAAACCGAAGAACTTATTCCAACACGAGACGGATATACTTGTGTTGAAAATGCCTATTGGGCAGCGGTTCCTTTTTTGGCACAACTCTTTGATGATGCGCAGCTTGCAGATATCTGTGAGAATTCAGATGCTAAATGGGCATTTTTATCTCATGGACGTGATGAAGTTCAGCGTAATAATAAAGCACTATTTTCTTATATTGAATCAATCACGAAGACAGGACTTACAGAAGATGCTCTAATTAATGGACGAAGTGCATCTTTATATGGAACTAGAATAAAGGCCATTAAAGGCATTGATAATAGTTTTATTGAAAAGCAAGATGTTTCATGGTTACATAAGTTATATAAGTGGCTATCAGAAACAAGTCATCGTACCGAACTTGCGAAAAAAAAGCCTATTTTTCTTGACCAAGACTCAAAAGCAGTTGCTGCTTTTGATAAAAATAATCAGCAGGTATTATTTCTTCCAATTGATGATAATGAAAATTATATTGTAGTAAATGATGAATTACTTCAAAATAAAGATACATATGAGTTTATTCAGAAGATAGGATTAACTAAACCCTCGCTTAAAGACGAGATTTATAATTTAATTTTACCACAATATAATACAGATAAGCCTATTGTTACTAAACCTCATTTTAAGAAATTTTTTAGCTATTATCAAAAATGCACGCAAAGAGACTCTGTTGCTTTTATAAATATGATTAAAGATCTTGCTTTTACATTGTGCAAGTATAATGATGATGAAACACTATACAGATGTAAAGTATGCGATAGTTATTATCCAGATAAGTCATTAGAAAGATGGTTTAAAACAAAACCCCGCACACTTTTTTTGGCATTTGAAGAATACATTAAAGTATTTGGAGAAGATAAAAAAGAAGAACTTTTGGAATTTTTAAATGCACTTGGGCTAAAAAATATTCCATCATTAAAGGAAAATTCAGGCTCAGGATATTATGAGAGAGAAATAGAAAATTACATTGATGGATTTCAAGAAATAATCAATGAATGTATTATCAAAAAGGATATTGAATTATCATCTTTCATTTGGGAAGAACTATGTGTATTTATAGAAAATGGACTTTTAAATAGGAAAATATTAATTAAGCAAGTTTTATCACGCTCAGATGGTCGCTGTAATTTCACAAGTACCTATATTGAATCAAATACAGCTAAATTATTGCGTGTGCAACCTTGGCTTGTTAATAAAAATGGAGAATTTGTTTCAGCCGATAAACTATCAAAAAATTCTCTATCTGAAATTTATAATATGAAAAGTGACCAATTAGTTGAGTTATTAGATTTGTTAGGTATTGAAGATGAAGTAGAAAGAGAAGATTATAGCATGTTGTCTGATAACCAACTCAGGCAGATAGAAAGAGCAAAGTTGTGTGACGAACTTGGATTAACTATGGAAGATTTAAAGGAAATGGCTGAAATTAAAAGTAGACGTAAAGCACATGCGTCGGCGATATCTTCACATACAGATGATAGTAGATCTATTACTTATGAAGAAATAGATGAGAAAATTTTTGCTGATACCGAATATGGCCATAATGTAGGGACTGATGTTCAACCTAAAAAGAAATTAAATCATGCTGCCGTTCGTGTTGCAAAGGATATTATTAAAAAAACTAATCCTATACCTACAGCTTATGTTGACACACCTTTAGATGAACAAGAAGATATTGATGAGGATGAGTTCATTCCTTCTTCTGTTAATTATAGTAGAAAGGTAGAGTTAGAGAAGCAAAAAGCTGCAAAAGCAATTGATAAAATTGCCTACCAAGAAGAATTACAACAACGTGCATTAGATGCACCAAGGTATTCTTATGGTTGGTTTAAGGCACTTCTTGAACTTGAGACATTAAATACTAATACAAATAATTTAAACAGCAAAGAGGTTTCTATTAGCTTTGCAAGTGTAGAACGTGAGGTTGGTACACAGAGAACCCTTATTCTTAAACAGCCCAATAGATATATTCCTCAGTTTATGGAAGATTTGGCGGACATACCGCTAGTTCTGAGTATTGGTGGGCAAACGAAAACCTTGGCTATTGAAGTTGCTAATATAAAATCCTACACATTACGTGTAAAACTAAAATCTCATGTAGAAATCCAAGAACTAGATTTAAGCAAAGTAACAGAAGCTCGTATCGATGCTAAAAGTCCAGTATTTCTATTGGAGGAACTTCGTAAGCAATTTATTGAATTAGGGTACGTTGATGACTACAATATGCAAGAGAATTTGTGTGAGAATATAGAGTTTGTATTTGGTCCTCCGGGAACAGGAAAAACAACTCATCTAGCTAAAAATGTTCTTGTGCCTCTTATGTTTAGCAAGCAAAATTTGAATGTTTTAGTATTAACACCTACAAACAAAGCAGCCGATGTTTTGGTGCGAAGAATAATGGAAGTGATGGACAAAGACCTATCTTATAATGATTGGTTAGTAAGGTTTGGTGGTACTGGTGACGAACTTATTGAACAGAGTCCAGTATATCGTGATAAAACATTTGATATTCGTACATTAAATAAAAATGTTACAGTAACAACGATTGCACGATTTCCATATGATTTCTTCATGCCACAAGGGTCTCGTATCTTCCTAAATGGAATAAATTGGGATTATATTATTATTGACGAAGCATCAATGATTCCGCTGGTCAATATTGTATATCCTTTGTATAAGAAAACTCCTAAGAAGTTCATAATTGCAGGTGACCCTTTTCAGATTGAGCCTATTACATCAGTAGATTTGTGGAAGAACGAAAACATTTATACAATGGTGCATTTGGACTCATTTGTCGACCCCAAAACTATTCCTTATGATTATAAAGTGGAGTTGCTTACAACACAGTACCGTAGTATTCCATCGGTTGGATCCGTATTTAGTAAGTTCGCCTACGGTGGAATTTTAGAGCATTATAGAGGTGAGGATAGTAAAAAGAAATTAAACATTGATGACAAACTTAAGGTCAACGCACTCAATATAATCAAGTTTCCAGTAAGTAAATACGAGAGCATATATCGCTCAAAAAGATTACAGCATAGTAGTTCGTATCAAATCTATTCTGCACTATTTACTTTTGAGTTCGTATCATATTTATCGAATCTAATTGCAAATGCAAATTGTGGAGATTTATTTAAAATAGGTATCATTGCTCCATATAGAGCGCAAGCGGATTTGATTGAGAAGTTAATTGGTTCCGCCGAAATTCCAAAAGAAATTGATGTTCAGGTTGGAACAATTCACGGATTCCAGGGAGATGAATGTGATATTATTTTTGCGGTGTTTAATACACCTCCAACAATTACCGGGGGCAAAGATATGTTCTTAAATAAAAGTAATATTATTAACGTATCCATAAGCCGTGCAAAAGATTACCTGTTTGTCGTAATGCCAGACGATAATGTGGAAAATATCGGAAATTTACATTTGGTAAAACGTGTAGAGCAGCTTTTCAAAAGTAGCGGTTCGTATGTAGAATTCCAAACGCATGACTTGGAACAACATATATTTGGTAATGCTCAATACTTGGAAGAAAATGCTTTTTCAACTGGACATCAAAGTGTAAATGTATATAGACTGCCTGAAAAATGTTATGAAATTCGAAGCGAAGATACGGCGGTTGATGTGCAAATATATCGACCAATAGAGCAAAGAAATCAGGAGAAAACAGAATAATTAAGTTCTATATCGAATGAAAAAGCATTGAAATTGATAAGAAATACTTCCATGTCAGTATACCAGAGAGTTTTTCTGGAGACCGGTTTATAATAATAGCAGATATTGCGTAATAGAGGTTTAGGAGGAGAGGGCTAATGTGTAAGAAAGTTAAAACACAAACAAACTATGTACAACACTTTTCAACAAGAATTCCATGGAAGGATAACGATTATACTGGGAGAATAGACAATAATCCTAGGTATAATGTAGCTGCTCAAGTAATCCCAAACATTGCATCTTCACGGGACTTAGAGTTTGAGGAAACAAATAAAGGTAAAAATTACGAACAAGTAGGACCAGTAAGAATGCAAAGTTGGATTACAGAGAACGCAGCGTTCATGAGTGATACCAAGCTTTATCTTAAAATGAACCATCCATATAAAAAAGGGAATGCTAAGTTCAAGCATTTCGAAGAAACAACTTTTGAGATGAACCCTTATTCATTTTTATTGCGCCCCTTTTCATGGACTTTAAAGGATAATGCCAATGAGAAACAAAAGTATTACAATTTTTATTTTGACTTAGAAAAAACAGAACAAATGCTGAGCTGGTCAAGCTCGTGGGTATCGCATGGAGAATCTCAAAAAGGAATTTTCGACTACTTCTTTTCCGGAATTAGTCCGCACAATTCATTGATATTTCCATATTACAAACAAGTTCCGTTTATCGATGATAATAGGCGTGTAATTGCAGGAATAGGAAATATAGTATCAAATGTAGAAATTCATGAGTATGAGTCTGATGGAAGCAGTGATGAAAAAAACTACATTTGGGAGACAAATGCAGCTCATTCAATAAGAGTTGATGGTAACGAAGGCTTTTTAATGCCATATCTTGAAATTTCAGAGTATGCAAAAAAACATCCTGATTTTGATGTAGCGAGTGTCACATTGTTTGAAGCGGCAGGTTTTAGAACGGAATTTTCATATGCAGCTGAATGGATCAGCTACGATGCGGCTATTGATGTGCTAAATCAAGCGAAAACTGTATTAAAGAATATAGCTAAACTCAAGCTAAAAGAAGCCAATCATGAATGGGTTAATGTTCAACTTGAATATATTGATAATCAATTAAAAAGCGTTTGGAATCAACGTGGTATATTTCCAGGATTAGGTTCGGTTTTATCAGCTTTCGGTGTTAGATATGGTTTCGATGTTGCTAAATATGTTGATACTTCTGAAAACGACCTGATTTCTGAATTGAAGTTATACTTTTCAGGTGATAAAGAAACTGGTAACGAAAAATTGGATAACAGCTTAGCTGACAAAGAGGATGAGTTTTCTGGTTTATTAAGAGATGAAAACAAAACTCAATTCTTTGAACTTTTGTCTCGATTGAATCTTTCTGTTGAACAAGCTATTTATGCTTGGGGTAACCTGAAAAATTATGCAGATGAAATTGTTGAAAACCCATACCTGTTATACGAACTTACACGAAAAGAAAAGGACATTCATCAAGTTACTATTTCTCAAATCGACAATGCAATGTTTGTGAATCCGTTGGTGGAAAATAAGTATCCTCTTAAGAAACCAACAAAAATGAGAACTGATAGTGATAAACGCCGATTTAGAGCTATGGTGATATTTGTTTTAGTTCAAGCGGCAAATCAAGGCCATACTTTACTCAGCTATGATCAAATTGTTGAAGAAATTAACAAATTACCATTAGATAATAAAACGGATTTTGAAACAGAAAAGATTGAAGGTGTTCTAGAGTTCTTGCAGGAAGGTGAATTGCACGTTGATGTAAAAAATACTTACATCAAACTGAAAGAATATCAAGATTATAAACAATTGGTAGTCGATATAGTAAATAGCCGTTTAGGAACTAGTTTATCAAGTGAACAAAACTGGAGAAAAATTATTGACGATCAATTTGGAGAACTTCAAGAAAATAATGAAGAAAACGATGAATTGGCTCGTGATGAAAAGGCAACAGCGTTAAGGATTCTCGAATCATCTAAGATATCTGTCCTATTGGGAAGAGCAGGGACGGGTAAAACATCAGCATTGGGGATTTTTGCTTCTTCAAAAGAAATTAAAGCTGGTGGAGTATTGGCATTGACCCCTACTGGGAAAGCAAGAGTTCAACTTGAGAATTCATTTAAGAAGAATAGTGTTAAAGCTGAGTTTATGACTGTGGCACAATTTTTAATTCGTTCAAAAGGTTTCAGTTGGAACACAATGGCTTATAAGATGCCAAGCCAACCTAGTTCGAGTATTGCCAAAACAGTTATTATCGATGAAAGTTCAATGCTGACTGAAGATATGTTTGCTGGCATACTAAAGCTTATTGATTCTCATTCTGAAAGAATTATCTTTATAGGAGATCCAAATCAATTACCTCCAATAGGAGCAGGGCGCCCATTTGTTGATTTGATTAATTATTTAGAGAGTGCTTATCCTGAAAAGGTCGCAACATTGAAAACTGAGATGAGACAAGGTTCAGGTGGTGATGATTTATCATTTGCTCAGATATTCTCTAATTCGGATTCAGTCGATAAAGATGTAATTTACCGTATTCAAAACAATCAAACAGATAATCGGCTTAAATATATTCAATACACCGATTTAGACGAGTTAGAAAAAGTGTTCTTTGAAGAATTGGTAGAAATTACAAATATGACAAATGAAGATGATATTAATGGTTTCAATAAAAGTTTGGGAGCTACTGTAGGCAAATATACAAAATATCCAACTAGTGAACATATAGAAGACTGGCAAATTCTATCTCCAACTAAATCTATTGGTGCAGGAAGCTATTATTTGAATAATCAGCTTCACCAAAAATATCGTCAAGATATTGTAGATGAATGGAATAAATATCTATTATCAAAAAACAGTCCTCAATCTGTTCAAAATATTGTTTACGGAGATAAAGTCATATCTAATGTAAATGGTGAGAAGGATTACTGGGATGGTTCATCGGGAAAAGCATATATTGCAAATGGTGAAATTGGTATTATGGCGGATTACCCAAGCCACTATGGCAAAGATGATAAGAATACTAGTTGGTATAAATTCCGTTTTGGCTCATTTGAAGGAAAAGTATTTTCATATACTAAAGCTGATTTTGGTGGTGATAATAGCGATTCTAAGTTAGAACTTGCTTATGCTCTTACAGTTCACAAATCACAAGGTTCTAGCTTTGGCAAAACCATAGTAGTCATAAATGGTAAAAGTTCATTTGTTACAAAAGAACTTTTGTATACTGCGTTTTCTCGTCAAAGAGAAAGACTAATTGTATTAAGTGATTTGTCAATTCAAGAATTAGTTCAGTATGCGAATGACTGGTATTCGGATACCAAGCAACGATATACAGACTTATTTGAAGTTCCAAACATCATTGAGATGGGGTCTAGTAAACAAAAACGGTATTTTGAAGAAAAATTGATCCATAAAACAATTCGTGGTGAAATGGTTAGATCAAAGTCTGAAGTAATTGTGGCTAATATTCTTGATAAGATGAAAATTGAGTATTTCTATGAAGAACCATTAAATGTTAGTGGTAAAACCTATATTCCTGATTTTACTCTACGCTACCAAGGCAAAACTGCTTGTTTAGAGCATCTTGGAATGTTAAGAGATAAATCATATAAAAAGCGTTGGGACGAGAAAAAAGCAAATTATGAAAGTGTGGGAATTTCAGAAACTCTTGGAAATTTGATAATTACCGAGGACGGATTAGACGGAAGTTTGGATGCAACGTTAATAGAGAGTAAAATTCAAACATGGATAAAAAATAGTTGATATATTCCCACAAACGTAAGAACTCAAAAAAGTGCCATTGACTTATTCACATGAACGGAGAAATGAAAAATTTATATAAAATATAGCGTTCATCCACTCAAAATAGGTTGTGACATCAATCCAAGCCCTATTAGCCATGCGGAGACGGTAGCACTTATAACAAAGAAAGAAAAATAAAGTGTAGTAAAAACATTAATAAATAAAGGATTTCCGAGATTGGAAGTAACGATGTCAGTTTTATGGTGTGTTGCTACTGGCACGGGAATCCTTGTTTTCGCGTTATGAGAAAGCAAATCAGCAAAAGCTAAGGTGTTGATTTATAATTAAAACTGACCCACCTTTTGAACCATACCCTTAAAGGTAGATAGTCATAGTGAAATATGATCATGTATTTTTAAGGGGAGATGGTCGCAAAATGGGAGAAAAGAATAAAACTTATAGTAAGGAATTTAAGCTTGATGCTATAAGGATGTACCTGAGTGGTGAATATGGAGGTTATACCTTGTTGTACGAGCTCTTAATATAACTAGGACTAATCTGATTAATTGAGTTGATAGATACACTGAATTTGGCGAGGTTGACTTAGAACATATAAGAGGCAAGGGAGTTACAGGACAATTTGTTTTACCAACAAAAATCGAAGGTTTATCTATCAATGAAGAAAATATTGGATATAGGTACTTCATTTAGAAATAAAGTACCTAATGAACACAGAATTCTTTATTTCTTAAAATCTACATAGAAAATCAGTAAAGAAGAGGATAAACACATAATTTAAGAATCCTTTGATTAATATTTATGATTAGATTCATTTGAATCTAAGATGTGTTCAATGCTCCTAATAGTTCTAACAATTTCATTAAACTTAGATTGAATAGCCTCCATATTTATAAGGATTACTTGAGCACTATTCTCAGAAAATGCTATTTCTTCATTTTTATTAGCATTTTCAATTGAAGTAGGTAAGGGAGCTTTTCTAGTTTCCCCATTTATTAGCTCAGCTATAGAATTAATAGACTTAATGACTTCGTTTAACTTTGATTGTAATGAACCCATTATTTTGAGTAAAGTAGCTGCATCATTAGGCGAAATTTCTATGTTTATATCTTCATTAAGTAATATTTTGTTCAGTTGGAATTTTTCAATATAAGGTATCTTTTTATTCTTATGGATTATAATAAGACTTTCTTTTTTATCTTGAGAAGGGATATCTGAATTGATAATATTAACTTCTTCCTCATATGATATGTTTTCATGGTTTAACGATAAACTATTCAAAACTTCAAGCCAGCCATATGCGGCTTGCCATTCTGTTTTTAATAATTCCCAAGTGAGTTGATGAAAATGTTTAAGAGTTGCTTTTTTGCAGAGGTTATTGTCTTCAAGAAATTTTTTTATATAATCAGGATCTTTGCTTAGTTTTATTAAGCCGTTTACTATATAAGTAAAGATAATTTCGTCAGTTTTAGTATATTTCAATTCAAAACTCCTACAAAATTGCTTATAATATTATTATGTATATTTAATGATACAGCAATTTATGACAAACCACGAAACAAGTACAAGCCAATAGGTTTATGTTCTGTTTCGTTATAGCGAAACAGAACATAAACCTATTGGCTTGTACTATTTATTTAATCGAAGCAGAATATAAACCTATTGGCATGTACAATTCATCAAGTATTTAAGTTAATCGGCAATGTTATAATAATTATAAATTAACGCATAAATTTTACCTAGCTAAATACCAGCTAGGTAAGTTCAGGAGCTTTAAATATTATTTTCATTAACTTTATGCTTCCATTTTCACATTCAATGTTTACTTCATCAATAAAATTTAAAACAAATTCTCTAACTATATTGCAGTTTGTTATAATCTGCTCATTAGATATAGTTTTATCATCAGCATCTTCGATGTCAAAATTATCAAATAAAGAATTAGTGTAGGTAACTATAAATTTATTAAATGATAATTTATCCATTTGCTTTATATTGAGATATTTTTGTAATTCTGATGATGTCTTTTCATATGCTTCTAATTGCTTTAAAATATTTATTCTTTGAGTTTTCAGAGCTTTAGCTATTAAACTAGTGCTGTCATTCTTTAGTTTACAATCTATTTTATTTAATAACAAGTTGTATTGTTTTATTTTAGTATCTAACAATTTTGCAAAAATAGTGTACTGTTTATTTTTTATTTTGAATTTTTTACAGTAAATTTTCCAAAACTTGTCGCAATCGTCAATTTTAATTATCTTTTTTATTTCTTGGGCAAAGTAGTAATGTACCTTCCTTGCTGGTAGACTAAGATTGCATTCTTTAGTGTTTGATGAACTACATTTATAAATATTTGATTTATTTTTACCGGGGTTCTTTGTTTTCATAGTAGAATTACATTTTGAACACTTAAGTTTACCTTTTAAAATAAATGGTGTTGAATAATAATATGGATCTTTACTTGCACTTCGATTAATCCTTTTATTTAAGCAGAAGTCCCAAGTATCCTTATCAACAATAGCTACATTTTTGATTAAATCAGATTGAACAATATCTATAGTATCATACTTTTTAAATTTTTGTCTTCTTCCCCCTCGACGATTCCAAGTAATCATACCTGTATAAGTTTGATTATTAAGTATTACTTCTATTTTTGATTTAGTCCATTTGATATAACTATGCTTTTCATTCATTATACTTGCAATTTTTCTATAACCATATCCAAGCTTATTCAGGTTAAATACTTCATTAACTAATGAGCTTTCTAAATTAGATTTTTCAAGGGTTGTGTGTTTTCGGTTTTTACATCCATTTTCATTTACAGGCTTAGAATTATATCCAAAAGGTGTGCGCCCTCCTGCCCAAAGCCCTTTTTTTATACAAGTTCTATTGGCATCCTTTATTCTAGTAGATAATAGACCTGACTCATATTCGGCGAAAGAACTGAGAATCACACTAAGAAAATGGCTAAGATCATCATTTTCATTATTAATATTCTCACCTGCTCTAGTATAATGTATATCTATACCGCATCTCTTTAGGAAGATTTCTAAGGTAATTTGCTCTTCAGTAACACGAGTTAACCTATCCCTAGAATATACAATGAGATGATTAAACTTTTTCAATTCAGCCAACTTTAACAGTTTTCTAAACTCAGGTCTGTTAAAAAAGTTTTCGGTAAAGTCTTCTGTATTCACATCGTTTTCAGAGATTTTAGATGCAGGTGCATTTTCTTTAAAAATATATTCTTCTAAATCCCAATCCATTTCTTTAGCATATTCATTAGCTAAATCTAATTGATTTTGCATAGAGTGTCCATCTTTTTTTTGCTCTTCGGTTGATACTCGGATGTATGCTGCTGCAACTTCTTTCTTTTTATTTTTATTATTATTTATATTCGATAACTGGATTTCTTCCATATAAGATCACCTTTTCAATATTATTTAATAGATAGTTTCTTGTTAAATCATTTTTACTTAACATCACATAAATTAAAGCATTTTTACTTGCTTTATTAAATTCAGAAAATGATAAATTCTTCATATTTTCATAGTAGATTATATTTGATTTTAAAAATTTGATATCATCTTTTATACTATCTTGATGGTTAACATTTTCCTCAAGTGCATTAATAATGAACTTATCATTGCTTTTGTTTAAATATGTCTTAACGAGATTTTCTTGTTTTCTAGTAAATTGAATAAGTTTGTTATTTTTAGAAACTATGCTTCTTTTCAATTCTTGAATTTTCAAATCTAATTCAGTGCTAAAGTTTTCATTAGATATCAAGCTTTCAAGTATATTATTGAGTACTTCATAACTTACATCGTACTCATTTAATCGAGTACAGTGGGTTGTTTTGCAAGAATAAATTTTTTTCGATAAAGTTACTTTATTGCCACACTTACCACAGTATAATAAGTCTTTGAGTAAATAGTTAGTATTTCTTGCACGTGTTCCAAATGGATCGTGATAATGATACCATTTGTTTGCTGCGGCAAAAAAGGTTTTATCATCTACAATTGTAGCAACATTATAAGCTGGCTGAAAAAAATCCTCATCTATATGACTAAAGCTACCATCAGCATTTTTCTCAAAGCTATCTTTAAATTTATGATGTATGTTTTTAGTTTGAAGAGATGCATATATTGGATTACATATTATGCTGCGAATTTTTTCTTTATTAAAATCTAAGGGAATATTAATATTGTTTTTTTTCAGGAAGTTATATATGTCAGTATCAGTAATCAAGTCTTTATTAGATATATAGCATGTGAATAACATATCAATAAAATCCTTTAAGCTATCGTTCGCATCATAGTAAGTGATATAACGAGAAATTTTCTTATTAAGACGGTTACTTGTAACAAATCCATAAGCTGCTTTACTAGCAGAATGTTCTTGCTCTTGTCGTTGTTTTTTCTTTCCACTTTCTGTTCTTTCTTTTATAGTTTTAGATTCTAATTCTGCCACAGCTGACATTATATTACCTATAAAATCAGAATTAGGAGTACCATCTGAGTTATATTCACTTTCACTAGAGTAAAGAATTTTTACACCAAGATTTTTTAATAGTCTTTTAATTTTCATTGCATCAAGAGTATTTCTAGCAAGACGATCACTTCTAAAAACAATCAAAGTTTTAAAGTAGCCTGCTTTAGCATCCTCGATAAGCTCCATAAATTTTTCTCTTTCCATATAAGGAATCTCTGTCACTGATATTTTTTCAGAATAATAGTTATAAATCAAAAGATTATTCTTTAAAGCAGTTTCTTCACCCTTAGACTCTTGCGTTTCAACAGAAGTATTTTTATCACTTTTGGTTGATGATCTAGCATAGATAGCAGCATAATTTTCTGGATTACTAATCATAGCTACTATCACCTTCTTCCGAATCTTTTTTAAAGTCATTGACATATGGATCTCCTAGAATATAATTATTTTCTAGTATGAGATGTATTATATATTTTACAAATTTATTCCTTTGTTCTTCATCATTTTTGTATTCTACAGTTATTTTTATATCATTAGTATTCATATTTCACCTCTTAGTTAGAATAATGTTAGAATTAATAAAAACAAGTTAATGCTGCACATAATTAGTTAGTAATAAATTAGATTCATTAATCTTGACTGATAATTTTATTCCATGTCTTAAATAATAAAAGCTAAATATATCAGGATAAACTCCAAGCTTTTTCTTTATAGATGTGATAGTAAATAATGTTTTATTTGTATAAAGAGATTTTTCAAAAGGGGGGATGTATTTCCCGCTTTTATAATCTACTAACTCTAGTTGATTACCTGGTAGGAAGTGGAGTTTGTCTATTTTAGCATATTTAAATTCAGAACCTTCATTGTCGCTTAAAAATTTATTAAGTAATACAATATCGGAACCTTTATCTAAAGGATTTAAGGAATATAGTTTTAAGGCATAAGTGGCATAAGATTTAAATAGTGATTCCTCGCTGATAGATTGGTAACCTTCAGACAACCAATTATCTTTTAGAATACCCATTAGACTTTCAAAGGGTACCGAAGTATCAGGATAATATTTATTTATATTGTAGAAAGTTTGATGAATCGATATATCAAAAGACAAATATTTGTTCATCTTCATTTATAGCTACACCACCTTTGCATTAATAGGATGTGTAGAAACCTATAAAATATTCATGTATATGAATAATCATGTTAGTGAAAATAAAAAACACCTAAATCTATAATTATTTAGATTTAGGTGCCTCTATTAATTTATTAAATATTTGGATTTGATTGACTAAAGAGCTAGTTATTAAGGTCATTTTGTCTTCATCGTCGGATATTGTTGAGAAGCTTTTTATAAAAGCATTTATTACAATTTCTAATTTTGATCTCATTTTGTTGAAGCTTTCCATATTATCTATGTCTAAACCTTCGGTAGGATATGGTTTAGAGAATATGTGTAATTCTGAAAGTGGTATGTCTAATTCTTGTATAATATTATTTAATAGATTTAATTGAAAGAAGTCTGTTTTAGCGTTTTCAATATTACTAAGTAATCCTGTTGAAATATCGAGTTTATCAGTAAGTTCAGAAATGGTATAACCCTTTTGTTTTCTATAATTTCTTATGGTTTCACCTAATTGATGTTGCATTATAACACCTCCATTTATTTAGGATTATGAACAAGAAAGACCTCACTTAATCATTATGAGAAAAAAATACTAATTTTGGATTGCTTTATACTAATAGTTAGGAGTATTTATTAAACCATATTTTCATGAAAAACATAATATACCAAAATGTAAAAACATGTTTGAAAAGCATTTTATAAAAGGTATAGCTTAATGGTAAATATTAATATATAAATGAGTGAAGGAAGTGATAAAATTAATAAGTGTATTTTAGTAGTTATAAAAAGTTGTAAGGAATTAGAATGTAAAAAGCTGGATAAAACTTTAAGAGATATAGAATACTTAACCTGTAAAGCTAGTAATAAAGCTATGCAGATGTGTATATGTGGGAATATCAAAGATAGAGTACAAAAATAAGTATGGAGAATATCCTAAAGAATAAGAGCATTTTGGAAAGATTTATAGGAATGTCGTTGAAGGTGAAATGAAATCGATAATGAATGGTATAAATACTTCAAATGTTGGACAGACAAATGCGTTTGCTATGAAAAAATGGAATACTGACAAAAGAGATATTTTAAATTATAGAAAGTCTGTAGCAAGTTTTAAATTTGATATGCCTATTTATTTAAAGAATACTAGTTGTAAAGTATATCAAGGCAATAGTGTCTATGAAATAGATTGTGCTATATTTAATAAATCCCAAGACCTAAAACATTTAGCATTCACAATAGATAAGCTTGATGGAAACAAAAAGGTTGCACTAAACAAAATTATATCCGGTATTTGTAAACTAGGAGTTATGCAGATAATCAAAAATAAAAAAAATAAATGGTGCGTGTTTATAAGCTTTGGATTTAAAGTAGAAAAGAAAGAACTTAATCACAATAGAACTGTTGGCGTTAATGTTGGTATAACTAATAACCTTACAATGCAGATTTGGGATGATGATCTAAAAGAATGGGATAGAATAGCTTGGAAAAATTGTGTCTTAGATGGCGAAAAACTTATTCATTATAGACAAAAAATTTAAGCTAGAAGAATAGCACTTCTTAAAAATGGTAAATTAGCACAAGAAAACAATAGTAAAGCTGGCCATGGAAGAACTAAACGAATAGAATCAATTAACTATATGAGTGAAAAGGTTAAAAACTTTAGATATACATTGAATCGTAAGTACTCTAAGTATGTAATAGATTTTGCAATAAAAAATAATTGTGGATGCATCAGATGTAGGATTTGAGTAGATATATTGAAGGAGTTAATGAAACTTTATTAAAAAATTGGAGCTACTATGATTTACAACAAAAAATTAAATATGAAGCTGAGGAAAATGGAATTGAAGTAAATTTTATTAATCCTTATTGTACTTCATTTAGATGCAGTCTTTATGGAAATATAGATAAAGAAAATAGAGACTGTAAAAATAACCAAGCAAAATTTGAATGCATTATATGTGGGCATAAAGAAAATGCAGATATAAACGCAGCTAGAAATATTTCTTTACCCAATATAGAGGATATAATAAAGGAACAATTTAAAGTAGTAAATGGCAACTTAGTGTCCTATAATCGAGTAGTACCAGTAATTCTTACTAAGTTAGTATGGCAATTCTCGGTAAGCCTCAGCTTGGTTGGGAAACTTTATACAGATGCTGACGATAGCAAGGCGTATGGAAACAATTCTAATGTTAAGTTTGGTTTAAACACTATGGTTGGTACTTAACATAAGTATTGCTTAAGCCCCCAGTCCATGCTATCTAGTTAGCAATAGGATTAGTTAGTACTTGACATGTGTCTTATATGATATAAAGTTTATTTAAGATTGACCCACTTTTTATTGCATTCCCCCTAAAGTCTACAATACATTGATTGTATGCATAAGGCAGTAAATTATACAAAGGATTAAATGGATCTATGAAGTAAGGATATGAACTAAAAATTAAAAAATCCATATGGAACAATGGTAAGCATTTATCACTTGAGTTAACAAACATCGTAGTATGTGTTAAAATATAATAATATAGGAAGAATTATGATAAATTATAGCTTAATAGATGAGTAATCGACTTTTAGGGAAATTTTTATTGTTAGTAGGTGGGGGAAGATAATGTACATAGAAGAGTTACAAATAAAGAACTTTAAAGGTATAAGTAAATTAAATATTAAGTGTAATGAATTTTTTAATGTAGTTATAGGCCGAAACAACATTGGTAAATCAACTATATTTGAAGGTATGCTACTATGGAAAAAATGCTATGATAAGTGCATCAAAAAAAATTACAAGGGCTTTTATAATGATACTACAAATAAATATGTTATATTTAATGAACTTAAGTTTTTAAGAATTACGGAAGATTTGGATTTATATAATTCATCAGAGGATAGAGAAATATTATTAGAGGTTGTTTTAAAAGAAGGAGATAATAAATTTAACTTAGGATTTAAATTTGAAAGAATAACAAATCCAAGCAATGCATATTTTAGAATACATTATAGCAATTATAATCAGTTTGAAATGTTCTATGAGTATATTTCAAATCTAGGTAAGAAATTAAACGAAGCAATTTTTATTTATCAAACAAAACCAATTTCAAATATTTATATCGACGAGCCTTTTATGACTAAGGGACAAATATTAACAAAGATATCTAAAGGAAAGAGTCATGAAGTTCTTAGAAATAAAATAATTAATAATAGGGCTGATGATAAGATTAAGAGTCTTGAAGATAAAATAAAGAATGTCATCGAACAGGACTTCTCATTTGAATTTAAAAATAAAAATAGGAAAAATTCTGATGAATACATAGAGCTAAAAGTAAAAACCAATGAAAAAGAGCTTGATTTGCATTTACAAGGGAGTGGGTTCTTGCAAATAACAGAGATATTTTCTTCTATTGAATATATAGATTCTGCATTAAATATACTTCTTGTAGATGAGCCAGATTCACATATTCACTCTAGACTACAAAAGAATCTACTTGCTGAGTTGAAAAATAATAGTAATACTCAAACTTTTATTATATCACATAATGAAAGCTTTGTTGATAGCCTTAGTGAAGGTGAATTATTTTTTCTTAATGAAGATAATAAGAAAAAAGGATTTTTAGAGAATATTAATATTGAAAACTTTGATTTAATAAAGAAGGAGTTAGGTGGAACTATTTCGGCTTTAGAAAATATAAATTTTTGTAAGACTATAGTATTTGTGGAAGGTGAAGACGATAAGGATTATGTAGAAGCCTTAGCAGATATGTATATGAGAGTGAAAGGAAAATCTAAAAGAGATAATGTGCAATTTTTTCATCTAAGGGGAAAAGATTATGTGGAAAAGAAAATAGATTTTAATAAAAGATTATTATCTCAGATATTTGATTCTAAGAAATTTATCTTAATATATGATAAGGACTTTTGTACTCTAGAGCAAGTAGAAATACAAAAGGAAAATTTGAAACGTAAGTTAGGAAATGATTCTAAGGTTTTGTTTCATGATGGATACTGTATAGAATCGACATTATTTAGTGATTTAGAAAAGCTTTCCCTATTGCTCAATAAAATATCAATGAAGGATATAAGTAGTATTAGGAGTTTTGTTGGGAATTATTTTAATAATTTAGTGAAACATTGTGCTAATGTCAGTAGTGAGGTTTGTGTTTCTTTAGAGAAGAGTTTTAATGGCCAAAAGAAAGATTCAAGACCAGAACTTAAAGATATAACTATTAATCATTTTGTTAGGGAAATCAACTGTGATATTAATAATGTCAAATATATAATGAACAAAAACTTAATAAAAGAATTTATTGTTAAGTTTGAAGGAAATTTTGATTGCAAGATTATTTCTAACGAGGAGGATTCAAGCGCTGAGTTTTACTCCAGTGAATTATTTAATAAATATATTGCTTGTGTAAATAGAGAAGAAGAAATTTTTGAATGCCATAAAATATTACTAAATGAGGTTTATAATATAAGTTAGTAGATTAAATGAAAAAGTTTGCTAATAATGTGCAGGAGCAACCCTGCTTTTCAAATGCTTAAAATTAATAAAATAAGAATTTTATAGTTATAACATAAACTAATATTATGATTCCACTTATATAATTAAACAAGAGAGTAATAGGTACTAAATATCTAGGTAAATTAACATTTATAAAGCCTTGAAAATAGTCACAAAAGGTGTTTGATGCTCTTAAAGATGGCGACGATGTTCAGGATGTTTATCACAATGCTGAATTCCCAGATGAGTTTGAAGGACAGTAGTAATATCAAGGATTTTCAGAGTTGAATGATTTTAAAGTATGATGATATACGTCTTTTTAATCGTTTTGTGATGAAATATAACACTTCTAAATGTATGTATAAAATTACTACATTTGGAGGTGTTTTTATTATGGAATTAAACGATATTTTAAACGAATTTATATTTGACTGCCAAGTAAAAAATTATAGCAAAAGGACAGTAAAAAGTTATAGAAATAATAATGCTTTATTCTTTAATTTTCTTTGTAAAGAATTTCAAATTACACAATTAGACGAGGTTAAGCCTATTCATATCAAAAGTTACTTAAAATTTTTAATGCAAAAGGGATTAAAGCCTACTTATGCAAATGGTATCTTAAAAAATATAAGAGCTTTTTTTAGATATTCTATACAAGAAGAATATATAGAAGAGAATCCATGTTTAAAAGTAGGTTGGCAAAAATAAGGTAAAGTAATAATTAATACATTTAATGATAATGAGATATTAGGATTATTGAATGCTTATAAATTTACTACTTATTTAGATGCTAGAAATAAAATGTTAATACCCCTTTTGGTTGATACAGGAGCAAGAAATAATGAAACTTGTACCCTTTTAAAAGGAGATATAAGATACAAAGTTATTTTACTTAGAGGAAAAGGTAATAGACAAAGACAAGTTGCAATAAGTCCGCTATTAAAGAAATACATGATTAGATACGAAAGAATAAGAGAGTTTTATTTTAAAGATAAGGCAATTAAAGTTGATGATTACTTTTTATCTAAAACAGGAAAAGCATTAACTCCAGAAACAGTAGAAAGAGTAATAACAGAAGCAGGTAAAAGGGCAGAAGTCAGAGATGAAATAAGATGTTCTCCGCACACAATAAGACATTGGCATGCACAAGAACAGCTTAGAAACGGATTGGACGTGTATTCATTATCTCGCCTACTAGGGCATGAGAATATTAGCATAACTAGGAGATATTTACAATCCATAAAAGATGAGGATATAATAGATCTTAGTGTAAAAACAAGTCCCTTGATGAATATGAAAGGATATAGAAAATAATAGCTGGGGAAATTTCTTGTACATAAAATAATTTATATCAAATGTACATTTTTGAAGAATATTAAGGAGAGGGAAAGTAATTATGAATAAAAAACTAAATTTAAAATGGGTTGCAGATACAATAGGGGACGAATATAAATTATGGAAACATGGAGATATAGTTAAAATACAAGCACAAACGGGAACGGGAAAAACTTTTTTTATTAAAAATACTCTTATTCCATATTTAAAAAGCTATGAAAGATTAATTTATGTATGCAATAGAACAAATTTAAAAAGACAATTAAAAAAAGATTTATTGTTTCAATTTGGTGAGGAAATACCATATTTAAAAAATAAAAATAATGAATATGAATTAGATGATGAAGGAAATAGAATATTAGACATTAATGCTATAGATAGTATAACGACTATAAATAATATAACAATAACAAGCTATCATTCAATTCAAAGTAATATGTTAGATGCTGAATATAATATAGATAAAAAATATCAAATTGGAAGCTATGATTATATTGTATTAGATGAGTGTCATTATATATTTGCAGATGGAGCTTTTAATAATAAGTGTAGATTAGCATTTGAGGCACTTATAAAGAATATTAGTTTTAGTAGTACCACAATATTTATTAGTGCAACTATGGAGGAAATAGATGAACCAATATCTATTAGTATTAATAAATATTGGAGTAGTAGAAAACCTAGAATATGGAATTATACGACTGGTATAGATTATAGCTATGTTAATACCAAATATTTTAAGAATTTAAAGGATTTAATTTTAGTTATAAAAAACGACAAAACTAATGATAAATGGCTGATATTTGTATCTAATTTAAATGATGCTGAAGCAATAATAGAGGCAGTTGGAAAAGAACTATGCACTATCATTAAGGCAGGAGATAAGAATGATGAAGTGAAAAATATAGTTAATAATAGTAAATTTAACGCCAAAATATTAATAACAACAAAGGCCATGGATAATGGAATTAATATAAATGATGACAAAGTTACTAATATAGTTATTATGGCATGGGATAAAATAACCTTTATTCAAATGCTAGGAAGAAAAAGAATTGATATTAATAATGCGCAAGAAATTAATTTATATATAAATACAAGATATAAAAAAAGCTTTGAAAAGAAACTTGAACTTTACAATAAGAAGAAACAAGAGGTTATATTGTTTAGTGAAGAAAACAATTTGTTTAATAGAAAATATGATAATAATTTAGATTCTATTGGAAAGCTAAATGATTTGTTTTATAGAAACAAAGAAAATGGTCAATGGAGCATAAATAAGGTTGGTGATTTAAGATTAGATATAGATAAATGTTTTGCGGAAGAAATGGTTAAAAAATTTAAAAAGGATTGCAACTTTGCGTTTATAAAAGAACAATTGAAGTGGTTAAATTTGAAACATACATTTGATGAAAGTAACTTATTAGAAGATGTAATTTTGCAAGACGATATTGAAACATTGGAAAACTACTTAAATACTATGTTAGATAAAAGATTATATTGTGAAGAACAGCAAAAGTTATCTGATTTAATTATCAAAGAATTACTTACAATATCTAAAGATGTTGATTATAGAACTAAAAAATTAAAGCGTTCTACAATACAAAGTATATTAACAAAACAATTAAATTTACCTTATGTAGTTAGTGAAACTAAAAGGGAAGATAGAATAGTTGATGGAAAAAGAATTAGAAAAAACTATATTATTGTAAGCAAAATGATTTGATATATTACACCCATGTTTTACTGTAAAATTATAATTATTAATTATTAATTATTAAGTAAAAGTTGGGTGTGAATATATATTGTGATAAGTTAAGCAAAAAGGAACATAATACACGAGAAATTCACAAGGATTTTGAGTGCGGTAAAGCCCCTCTGGGGCGTTGGCTTTAGCCATTAACGAAGGGGCAAGATGTGTATACAAAATAGATAGGTAATGGAATCAAGTAAAAACAATATTCATGAACAGTTAGTACAAAATTTACTATCACAGCTAATTAACTGCCGAACAAAGTTTTAAAATTATTAAAATAAATATGGTATAATATAACTGTAATAAAATCATGGGAGATGACATTATAAATTGAATAGTAAGATATTAATGAGTATTATTTTGTTAGGATTTATAATTATAGGGCTTATAAAAATTATATGTAAAATTCATAAATACATTCAAGATTATAATTTTGTTAATGAATATGCTTTAAAGCTTAGTAACACATTAAAAGGTAATATAAAGGATGGAGAGTATACTTACATATTGAATAATATAACAAAACTTTCCGATACAATGGGCGATTACGGAAATTTTAGCTATAAGCCGCCTTTTGCTAATTACATATATAATAATTATAGTATTATAGATATAATTTTAAATTATAATGGAGGCATAACAAACGAGGAGTTAAATTTAGCATTGAAAGCAACACTAATATACTTAGGTGAGTGTAATAATAAAATTGAAAGATCAAAAGACAAGTTAAAAAATCCTTTAATATTATTCGCAGAGGGATTCAGATTTGTATTTAACATACCGTTATTTATGCTTAACAGTTTAGGAATAATATCTGCTAATATGTATCATAAAATAAAGCATAATGTGGTTTATTACTTTATTCAGAATATGATTAGCTTAATAGGCTTTATTTCATCTGTAATAGGTATGATTCAAGAAAAAGAAGTTTTGATGAATATTTATAATAGTATTATTCAAGGAATAGTATCTATATTTTAATAGGTGCTATCTATTTTTTTATAAAAGGTAAAAGGAAGTTAAAATATGAAGTTTAAATGTAAAGATTGCAAAATTATTACAATAACTAATTCAATAAAACATAAATTTTATTGTTAAGGTAGCAGAGGGACTTTAAATGGGCTATAAACGCTGATGTTTGGTAGAGAATTAGCTTATATTTTAAATCTGATGATTATTTAAATGGTAACAAGGATATATAAAATTATAAGAACCTATAACACAAATAGACGTAAAATAATAAGGGAATCAAAAATGATTCCCCCTAAAAGCATATTATTGTTGAATTGCTGTTACTATTCCATTATCTAAATAGATATATTTACCCAAGTCATAAACCCACTGTTCAGATGTTCCATACTTTGTAGTCGTCTTCTTTATATCCTCAGGTTGCCCCCAAGTAGAGGTTAATACCTCACCTGCTGTCATTCCTATTTTAGGAGATACAGGTGATGAAAATATAGGAGTTTTATTTAATTCCTTTTCTTTTTTTGTTTCGTATCTTACTGTGTTGTTGAGATGGTATTTGTAGTCAAACCCATAATTATCTTTTATCTTTTCATCTGCACCAGACTTTATAAGATACTGTAATACTTCTTCTCTAGTCCAATCATTATATATGGTTGCAGCCGCATTAATTAAAGGAGTTCTGCCATCTTTATCTTTTGCATTTAAATCTGCACTACCAGTTATTAAATACTCCATAATCTTAGTTATATTATCTATATTAGAGTCATATTTTGATGTGCATAAAAGCAATAGTGCTGTATTATTTTCTTTATTTTTAAGGTTGACATTTACGCCTTTTTTTACCATGTATTCTATAATATAAGGATTGGTATTACTTTGTATTGCATACATTAATGCTGTATTCCCATCCTTATCCTGAATATTCAAGTTCTTACTACTATCTATTAATGAATATAAAATAGCATCATTTTTTTTATCAATTATTGCATTCATAAGTATGGATTTACCATTTTCGTCTAAGATATCTACATTTATTTCATTTGGGTTATCCTTTAATAGTTGCTCTACTTTGGAAGTGTGATTTTCTTGCACGCTTTTTATTAATTCATTAGTAAAATCCTTAGTAACCTCTTTGCTTGTTGCACATCCTGTAAATGCAAATAATAATATAAACATAAAGATAGATACACTAAATATTTTCCTTTTCATTATGTCTCCCCCTAAAGTTATTTTCATAAATTCACTTATGATAATTCAAATAAAAATTATTGTTGAATTGCAGTTACTATTCCATCCTCTAAATAAATATATTTTCCTAAATCGTAGACCCATTGTTCAGATGTTCCATACTTTGTAGTTGTCTTGTTTATATCTTTAGGTTTACCCCAAGTGGAGTTTAATATCTCATCTGCTGTCATACCTATTTTAGGAGATTTTTTCTCATCGCTTACGGAAAGCCCTAGTGATTCTCTGATTTCGTTAAGTCGATTAGCTTTTAGCGCATCTTCCATCCTTGAGATTCCAGTTTGTGTCTTTTGATTATAATATTGATAATCATGCCCCTCATTATCTATTATTGCTTCATTTGCTCCAGCTTTTAAAAGACGTGATATATATGTTTCTCTCTTATCAGAAGGAACAGTTGGTGAGCCTTCATCTGTATATATATTTGAGGCCACATAAATAAGAGGCGTTTTACCATCCCTATCTTGTACATTTACATCAGCATTAGCACCTATTAAATAAGAAAAGCTATTCGAGATATTTGTTGTAACAATACCTTTGTCATGCCCGATTTTTAATAAATACAATAGAGCTGTATTATTTTCTTTATCTTTTAAATTAATGTTACAGCCTTTTTTTATCATATAGTCTATAAGATAGCTATCATTATATTGTGCTGCATACATTAAGGCTGTCTTTCCATCTTTATCTTGTATATTTAGTTTTATATTATTATCTATAAGTGCATATAAAGTAACAAAATCATTTCTATTAATTATTGCATTCATAAGCAAAGATCTGCCATTTTCATCTAACACATTTATATTTATTCTGTTCCCATTATTTTTTAGTAGTTCATCTACTTTAGTTATTTGATCTTCTCCAACACTTTTAACTAACTCATCAGTAAGTTTTTGGCTTGTACATCCTGTGAATGTACATAAAAATGTAAGCAAAAAAATAAGTATAATGATTTTTTTATTCATTGTGTCTCCTCCTAAAGCTATTTTACATAAGTTTACTTATAATAAAATATTAGTATGGATTTGCTCTCTTGTAAAGTAAATTACAGGTAATAAGTAAAAATTAAGACATAATTTGTGAATTTAAGACATCTATTCACATAAAAATGTTAGTTACGAAAGGGTTTATAGAAAAGTATCATAAAGTGTTGATATGTAAGGCTGATATCGAATTTCGAGAGGGCTAAAATGATTTAATCAATATTACCTACAAGACAGTGGGAAGCCTTATTATAGAATGATTTTAGGAACTTTTAATGGTTTAATTTCGATATAATTACGAAGGAGTGTCGAAGCATATTATATAAAAAATAGTAGGCTGAATATATTTTTAAATGCAAAAATACTTTAATCTTTTTTTATTATCTCATAAAGTAACTTTAACATATGTTTGGGTTATTTCTTTAGACTCTATGTATTTATTTTAAATATATCGCTAAATATCAATAGACTCTATTGATATTTTTAAATTTATATGGTAGTATATTCTATAATAAATAATGATAAAATATTGAAATAAAGGAGAAATTATCATGGGATTAATGATGGCGTTTTCATTCGATTCTCGACCTATTCAGACCATATCTAATCAAATTCTTAATTATAATAAAAGAGATGGTATTGATTTAAAGCCAGTATATCAGAGGGGATATATTTGGAGTAGTGAATTTAAGGACAAACTCATCTATAGTATTGTTAAAGGATATCCAATTGGAAACATTAGTCTAAGAGTTCGAAATGAACGTAATCTAAAGGGGGCAATGCAAGAAGTAGTTGATGGTCAACAGAGATTAACAACTATATTTAATTTCACTAAAAATGATTATGTTATTCAAGGTGATTATTCAAGAAAAATAATAGAGTATATTGTTGAATATATGGGAGATGACCAAGATCCATTGTTGTTGAAATTAAAAAAAAGATTAAATAATAAAGGTAAAACATCACTTAGGTATGAGCAACTTCCAGAAATAATAAAGGGAAATATTAATGCATATAATATCTCTATTACAAATATTACAAATGCTAGCGATGATGAAATTATTGAATATTTTAGATTCCTACAAAATCAGGAAAGATTACGTGCAGGTGAAATTATTAATTCAGTTCCTGAGACAGCTTTAGACGTCTACTTAAATCAGCTTAAAGATAAAAGTTTATTTCTACAGAAGGTGGATTTTGATAATAGTAGAAGGCAATTTGATCGAGTTTTTTATAGCATATTGGGACTATTAGATGGTAGAATAGGGTTTGGAGTCACTGATAAGGTTGTACTGAATTATTCATCGGAATGCAAAGATCTTTCTCCTTTAGTAGAAGAACAATGCTCACTTTTAATTAATCAAATAAACTTTATTACTGATAATATTGATATTTCTATAAAATATATTAAATCTAATGCACGATTAATGAAATTTTTTCTCTTGCTAACTGCATTAAATTTAGTTGATTTTACTGAGGATACAAAAGACAAGCTAAAGGCACTAGATTCTGTAAATGAAAAACTATCATCCTTTAGTTCGGCAAAAGCAGATAGCGTTAAATTAGCGTTTAATGGATATTCTAATGAAGTTATTGAGGAATTCCGTTTAATTGCTCTTATTTCAAAAGGTGGGCATTCGTTTAATCGAGTTAAAAATAGGATGGAGATACTATCATACTATATAAATAACTTTAAGAATAAAGTGAATCCATCAGGTGTTACTCCAAATTAACAAAGCAATTATAAAGTTAGTATGTAAATTTCTCAAGATATGAATTAAAGGAGATAAATAAATAGCCTCCTTTAATTCATATTTTGAGAAATTTATTTCTTTTTAGCATTTAATTTGCCATCTATCAAGTCTGTTAATGGATTATCGATATTGCTTTCAATCACTAAATCATCATATTTTACTATTAGATTTCTTGAGGTTGAATCAGTATTGCCTATATTACTTACTTATTTTTGGAATTTTTCAAAGTTATCTATGCAAATTAATAATACCAAGGTTATTTACTACGATTACAGAGTATAGTGTCAGTTTATAATAAAAGCAATGATAATAATATATAATACGTTATAAAGAGTTAGCCATTCGATACAATTTTCATTTATGTTCATTACGAAATAAGGACAATTCCTTCCATATATGCATTTTTAGGTTTAAACTAATATTTTTAAGTGGATCTTATATGTTTTTGAGGTGTAGAACAATAAAATTAATTTTTATACTTAAAAATTAATACGTATGATTAGTAAAACAATTAAACAGTATTTATATTATCTATAAATATGCCGAAAGTTCAGGATCATTTATTAAAAGAGACTATGGAGTGTTTAGCGAATATGTACTAATGTTTAGAAACAAGACATAATTTAAAATTTTAATGCTTTGTTTCTTATGTAATTAATAGTTCATTTAGGGTATACTTCAAACAGATTGATATGAACTACCTCCAAAGGGTGATTATACCGTATAAAAATATGCAAGAATGGTTCGTAAATTAAATTGACTTCAAACGAACTTTTGGTATAATTAAACCATGAGATAAAACAAACGGAGGGTCACAAATGGCAACTTATTTTTATATCAGAGTATCAACTAAAGAACAAAATACAGTAAGACAGGAAGTAAAAGCAAAGGAACATAGTATACCCTCAGAAAATGTATTTATAGAAAAGGTTAGTGGCAAGAATGTTACGGATAGACCTGTATTGAAAAATTTAATAGCAGTATTAAAGACAGGTGATAAATTAATCGTTGATAGTATCTCAAGGTTTGCAAGAAATACAAAAGATCTTTTAGATTTAATAGAGCAGCTAAACAATAAAGGAGTTAATTTTGTATCACTTAAAGAGGCTATAGACACTACAACACCAACAGGAATATTTATGCTAACAGTATTTGGAGCAGTAGCACAACTAGAAAGAGATTATATTAAAGAACGTCAAGCAGAAGGAATAGCAGTAGCAAAGGAAGAAGGCAAGTATAAAGGTAGGAAGGCTATTGAGTATCCTAAACAATGGGATAAATACTATAAGATGATGAAAGCTAGAAACATAAAAGCAGTTGATGTTATGAAAATATTAGACTTAAAGAAAACTACATTCTATAAATTAGTAAAGCAGTATGAAGAAGGTTTAAAATAGACCTTCTTTTTTATCGTATAAATTACATATCTACAGGCACATAATAAGCTATATTTACTATATTTTATAAAATGTTTAAATTAAATATTTATTAAGTGTAATACTTATATAAAAAATAAAAAGAGCATTTCTGCCCTTTATATATCTATTATTATTATTATTATTATTATTATTATTGCCAAGTATAGCTATAACTACCTTCAGAACCATATACCTTAAGATAGTACCATCCTTGATATGGAACTTGAACTGTTTTATCAGATACAAAATCTCCTATTTCGTTTGCTATTACCTCAACTAAATCTTGATTAGAGTCTAATAGCTCTACTATAAAATTTCCTGTTCCTTTATAAGTGCCTTTGAAGTGCAGTCTAGTACTCCCTATATATATTTTCCACATCTGCTTACCATTACTATCTACAACTTTTTGGGGCTCATACTTTTTATTTAATTCTTCTTGTGCTTTCTTTTTGGCTTCAGCTTCAGCCTTTTGTGTTTTTTCTTTCTCTTTGTTATCTGTTTCAGCTACAGCAAGAAAATATTCATCTCTTTCTTTATTATATTTATCACGTAAATCTTGTAGTGCTTTATTATTTGGGTCTATTTCCAAACCATTACTTATATATTCTAATGTATTAAAATAATCTTTATTAACTGTACTAGTAGAAGCAACCTTAGCCTTTTGAATCATTTCTGCAACAAACAGCTTTTTACCTTCTTCAGTTTTTTTAAAAGCAATTTCATAATTCTTACTATCTTCTTTAATTACATTTTTAAAGAATGAAAATGCCTCTTTATAATCCTTGTTATTAAAATAATTCATGCCTTCATTGAAAGCTTCTGTTGATAATTGTAATGCTGCTGCTTTAGATATCTTAGATTTAATATTTTTATTATAAGAACCACCTAGTACTTGTTCGTATATGGTTATTGCCTTATGATAATCTCCTTGTGCCATTAATGCATCCGCTTGTTTTATTTTTGAAGAATTTAAGCTTATATAAGTTATTGAAATAATACTACCTAATAATATTATTAATATTGTAATACTTTTTCTATTGATATTCATTGTCACAATCTCCTTTTTATATGAATAAAATCTTATTCTATATTATACCATAAAGTTACATCTATATATACATTTAATGGTAAATAAGGTGATGTGATAACAGAAATATGTCAGTTAGATTTCTGCTTTAATTGAATTTAAAGAGACTATAGGGAGGTATAAAAACATTATTTTAATACTCTTATATTACAAGGCAAGGCTTAATACATCCAGCTACACCCCAAGTTTATTTTTCACAGATACAAAGATATATTTCTAAATTATTTATTTAGGGATTTTTAATAATAAAACAATGGTTGCATAGAATTGGTAGGTGATGGTATACTACATTTATATGTATATAAATAAAATTTGTCTGTAATGACATACATACATTTAGATATATTTTGAATTCTTATCAGCAGATATAACTATGATTCCTGACACAACAGTTAGTCTTTCAATGGAAGACTCAGAGTTATTCCAAAAGCTTGTAGATAAACTTGAAGATGATGATGACGTTCAAGATGTATACCGACATTAGAAAGAATATACTTCGGCTAAATTAGTTATAAGTTTATGAAGGGGCCGAATCACATCCTTTTGTCAAGCTAGGTCTGACTAGGCTAAAGAATGTCGTGAATATATATTGCTCTAGAGATGATTTTGCGAATTGTAATTCTTCCTTTTAGGTTTTAGTTTACGAGATATATGAGTTTTAAATAAATTCCATTTCACTTAATCCTTATGAAAAAAAGTTATATATTAACTTAAATATATAGGTACAAAATTATTGAAAAAAATTGCTGAACTATAATAAAAGTGAGTTATAGTTCAGCAATGAAATTTGGTTGTTAATTTCTAAAATATTATTTTGTTTTTTATCTTATTAAAACTTTTTTTACTTATATAAGATATTTTATTCTCCCAACTATACAATGAGCTAGAACTCGTGGCTAAAATTTGAGCAGCTTCATCAATGCTAATCTTTTTAGTAGCCCTCCATTCTTTAAATTGTTTTGCAGGGTCAGAAACTATAAAACTAGAATAATCATCACAGATAATATCATTTCCAAATAATTCATATAATTTTAATAGCACTTTTGGGGAAGGATATGAAGCACCGTTCTCAAGAGATATAACTCCTTGATAGTGAAGTCCAATCTTTTCAGCAATGCAATCTGGTGAAAGTCCTTTCTGTTTTCTTATTTTCCATAACCTGATCCCAATAGTATCAGTATTTAAAAATGGATAAACAAGATATAGTGAACTTATTAATTTAAAACTAAACTCCTGAGTATATGTCGCAATACTATACACCTTGCTCATGCATGGCTTTATGATGTAAATAAAATCGAGCCTGAAGTTAGAGCATTTTTAAAAAGCATAGGAGTAAAGATTCATTTAATCTCCAGAGTAGTAGATGTAGAAAAAGAAAAGAATAAAATATTAGGAATATATCTTGCAGATGGAAGTTATGTAAAGGGCGATGTATTTATAGAAACTACAGGTTCTACAGGACCTATGGGAAATTGCTTAAGATATGGTAATGGATGTTCTATGTGTATATTGAGATGTCCTGCCTTTGGACCTAGAGTAAGTTTAAGCTCTAGAGCAGGAGTTGAAGATTTACAAGGAGAAAGAGAAGAAGATGTATACGGAGCATTTAGTGGTTCTTGTAAACTTTGCAAAGAAAGTATATCACCTGAGCTTTTAAAAGAAATAGAAGAAAAAGGTGCAGTAGTTCTTCAGGTACCACCAGAAGATATAAATATGGATAAATTAAAGCTAAAGGTTTGTCAACAGTATGCTTTAAAGGAATTTGCAGAAAATATAATACTTTTAGATACAGGTCACATTAAACTTATGACTCCTTTTTATCCACTAGAAAAGCTTAGAAAAATAAAAGGATTAGAATATGCAAGATTTATGGATCCTTATGCAGGTGGAAAAGGAAACTCTATAAGGTACCTCTCTGTAGCCCCAAGGACCGACGATATGAAAGTTAAAGGTATAGATAATCTATTTTGTGCAGGCGAAAAGAGTGGATTATTTGTAGGTCATACTGAAGCTATGTGTACAGGAAGTCTCGCAGGTCACAACGCAGTTAGATATCTTTTGGGAATGCCTCTTTTGATACTTCCTAAGTCTACAGCTATAGGAGATATTATATCCTATGCAAATTGTAAACTACTTACTAAGGAAGGAAGAAGAAATAGATATACATTAGCTGGAGCAGAATACTTTAAGAGAATGCAGGAAATAGGACTTTACAGCATAGATAATGAGGAAATAAAAAAGAGGATAGAAAAACTAAGTCTAAGTGGAGTTTTATCACAAAAACTCATATAGATATAACAAATAAATAAATATATATATTTATTTATATTTATTTAAGTAAAAAATCCATGCTAATTTTTAATTTTAAATTTTAATTAGCATGGATTTTTTGCTTGAATTTATATTTTTTTAATTGATAAATTATATAATTATGGTTTATATTTCTACTTTAAAATAAAAGCTTATGTGAAATACTATATAGTGAGATTACAAGCGAAAAGGAGAATACATTATGAATTTTTCTCGATGTAATACAAATAAGAATATTATTATAAAGTTATTTTGCTTAATATCCTTATTATTATTGATATATTTATGTAAATTTAATAAAGTTAATGCTTCTAATACCTATTCAAATGAAGAGGTAAAAAAAGTTATAGAGCAAATTTTTCAAGATAGAAATAAGGCTATAATAAGTAAAGACTTTGAACTCATAGAATCTATTTATGACACCAATACTAAGTATGGTACTTGGGCATATGAACATGAAAAAAAGAAAATTAAATATATCGAAAACTGGGGTGCAAAACAAGGAATAAAATTTACAGATATAGTGCCTAGTGTAGTAGTAAGAAGAATCAATGGGGACGGTACTAGTTTTTCAGCTAATGTATTATGCTCAACAGAATACAAATATATATATGAAGATCAACCAGATATAATAAATACTTCAAGAATTGGAACATATCATTATATGAAACTTACAAATAGAGAAGGAATTTGGATCATTACAAAGGAATGGTATACGGATCCTTTTGCAGACTCTCTTGATTTAGATAAACTAAAAAATAGTGATGCTATAAAACAACATATATTAAGTCAAAGCGCTAGAGATTTCAGTACCTTAAATGAAAGAAGACTAAAAGCAGTAATTTATGCTAACCAGTATTGCGGAGCTGCTAGTGAAGAGCAATATGAATTTAAATATAATAAGAAATATAGAGATTATAACCCACAAGGGGGAGATTGTGCAAATTTTGCATCTCAAATCTTATTTGAAGGTGGGGGATTTAGAAAAAATTCTGCTTGGAACTATAATGCTGGTGGTGCTACACGAGCATGGGTAAATGCTGATGGTTTCAAATCATATATGATAAATAGTGGAAGAGCTTCAGTAATTGCATATGGAAACTATGAAAAGGTATATAAAGCTTCATTTAAACTTTTACCAGGAGATTTCGTAGCTTATGAAAAAAAAGGAGATATTACACATATTTCTGTAGTTACAGGAGCAGATTCCAAGGGATATAGTTTAGTAACTTGCCATAATACCGATAGAAATAAAGTTCCATGGGATCTTGGATGGAGTGATAAAAAAATAAAGTTTTGGCTCGTGCGAGTTCATTATTAAAAATTATATAATAAATATATAGTAAGTACCCTTATAGAATTTAAGGGTACTATTTATAATGGGGTAAATTTACAAATATTGACCAGCTGGTTTAAAAACTCTATAATAAAATATAATAACAAAAAATGGACTATTAATTTAGAGCATAAGATGAGAGGGGATACGGAGCAATGTTTACTCCTATTAAAAACACAAAAGTTTACGAACAAGTAATTGAACAAATAGAAGGCATGATAACTAATGGGGTTTTAAAAAAAGGCGATAGATTACCTTCAGAGAGAGAATTAGTGGAGCAGTTAGGTATTAGCAGAGCCTCTATAAGAGAAGCTTTGAGGTCTCTTGAAATTATTGGACTTATTGAATCAAAGCAGGGAGAAGGAAATTTTATAAGGCAAAACTTTGATAACACATTATTTGAGCCTCTATCAATTATGTTCATGCTTAATGATTGCAAAGTAGAGGAAATATTTGAGCTTAGAAAAGTTATTGAAATAGAAACAGCAGCTCTTGCCGCAAAGAAAATAACTACTGAAGAAATAAATGAATTGCAAATGCTAGTAGATAATATGAAGACTTCTGAAGATGAGGACGAAAGAGTTAAAGATGATGCTAAATTTCATTATACTATAGCCAAAGCCTCAGGGAATTTTTTGATATTAAGTATATTAAACACAGTTTCATCGCTTATGGATTCTTTTATAAAAGATGCAAGAAAAAATATAATAAATAATCAACTTAAAGATAGTATTGATAATGAACATGAAGAAGTATTAAATGCGCTTAAAGAGCATAATCCTCATAAGGCTTCTGAATCAATGAGAAAGCATATGGACCTTATAAATAAGAATTTAATAAAGTTTAATAAATAATATTATATATGTATTAGTTAAGAACCCAAATAGGATTTGATCTTGTTTGGGTTCTTAATTTATTGTTTTAATTTGTTAAAACTGTAACAATCATTGGTAAAATTACATTAATTACAAGAAAATATTGTTTTTTTTCATTCTATACAATAAGAAAACTTGGTAATATAGTGAAAATAAAAGAAAAAAATCCATGTTAATAAAATAACTATTGTGGAAATAGTTTTAAAATTATGATAATATAAGGTCACAGGAAGGATGGTCATACCAGTAAAAAGAATTTTAACTTGGAGGGATAAAAAATGAATGCAAACGTTTAATATGAAGCCATATTGGCTTGCATCAGCAATAGTTACATTATAAAAAAATAAAAATAGTTTATATGTTGTCATAATGGTCAGACAACTTACCATATATTAATTTAATATGAAATGGGGGAACAATTATGAAAATTTTAGTTTGTATTAAACAAGTACCAGGAACAAATAAAGTTGAAGTAGATCCAGTTACAGGAGTGCTAAAAAGAGACGGTGTAGAATCAAAGATGAATCCATATGATTTATATGCATTAGAATCTGCCCTTAGAATAAGAGGAGATATGGGTGGAGAAGTAAACGTAATAACTATGGGTCCACCACAATCAGAGGAAATTATAAAAGAAGCATTTATGATGGGAGCAGATGAAGGAACATTGCTATCAGATAGAAAATTTGCAGGAGCGGATGTACTTGCTACTTCATATACGCTATCTCAAGGAGTAAAAATGACAGGAAACCCTGATCTTATAATTTGCGGTAAACAAACAACTGATGGAGATACAGCACAGGTAGGAGCAGAAATGGCTGAATATCTAGGAATTCCTCATGTCTCTAATGTAAGAAAAATTGTTGAAATAAATGATAGAACTATAACTGTGGAAATGGATATGGCAGAAACAGTTGAAATTCAGGAAATTAAATTCCCATGCCTTATAACTGTTGAAAAGGATATATATACCCCAAGATTACCATCTTATAAAAGAAAACTAGAAACTAAAAATAAAAAAGCTAAAGTTTTTAGTTTGAAAGATTTTGATGATAAAAATGAAAAAAACTATGGGTTAAATGGATCGGCAACTCAGGTTGAAAGAATTTTCCCACCTGCGGTTAATACTGATAAAGAAATGTGGCAGGGAGATGGAGAAGAACTTACACACAAATTGTTTGATAAGTTAAGAGAACTTAAATTTGTATAAATTTTATTAAAAAGGGAGGAATATTAATGTCTAAATTAATTATTAATGAAAGTAAGTTAAATAAAGAAAATATAAATGAATTAATAGAAGTGTGTCCTTTTAATGCTATATCAGAAATAAATGGTAAAGTGGAAATTTCAGCTGCATGTAAAATGTGTAAGTTATGCGTGAAAAAGGGACCAGCAGGAGTAATAGAATTTGTAGAAGAAGAAGTAGCAAAAGTAGACAAGGATTTATGGAAGGGAATAGCAGTATATGTTGACCATATAGAAGGAAATATTCATCCTGTAACTTATGAGTTAATAGGAAAGGGTAGAGAGCTTGCTTCAAAAATCAATCATCCAGTTTATGCGCTATTTATTGGTCACAATATAAAAAATAAAGCTGAAAAATTATTACACTATGGTGTTGATGAGGTTTTTGTATATGATTATGAAGAGTTAAAAGACTTTAGAATAGAACCCTATACAGCTGCTTTTGAAGACTTCATAAATAAAGTTAAGCCGTCTTCAGTGCTTGTTGGAGCTACAACTGTAGGAAGGTCTTTAGCTCCAAGGATTGCAGCAAGATTTAAAACAGGACTTACTGCAGATTGTACAATACTTGATATGAAGGAAAACACAGACTTAGTTCAAATAAGACCAGCATTTGGTGGAAATATAATGGCTCAAATTATTACAAGCAATAATAGACCACAATTTGCAACTGTTAGATATAAGATTTTCTCAGCTCCAGAGGTAACTGAAGAAACTAAGGGCAAAATTATATTATGCAAAATGCCAAAGGAAAAGTTTGATTCAAATATAAAGGTTTTAAAAATTACTAAAAAGGCAAAGGAAATTAGCATATCAGATGCTGAAGTAATTGTAGCAGCAGGTAGAGGAGTTAAATCAGAGAAAGATATGAATCTAATAAGAGAATTGGCAGATGTACTAGATGCACAAATAGCAGGAACTAGACCTCTTGTAGAAGCTGGATGGATAGATGCAAAGAGGCAAATTGGACTTAGTGGAAGAACTGTTAAACCTAAATTAATAATAACCGCTGGAATTCAAGGCTCAGTACAATTTGTAGCAGGTATGAATAATTCAGAAACAATAATTGCTATAAACAATGATCCTAATGCTTCAATATTTAATACTGCTCACTACGGAATCGTTGGAGATATCTATGAAATAATTCCTCAACTTATTGAAAGAATTAAGTGCGGTAAAGGACTTGAAGAAGTAGCCGTTTCATTAAATAAATAATAACTTTCAAATTACAAGATTAGCTAATATATCGGAGGGGATAAATATGAATCAATATAAAAAGATAGATAATAAGGATATCGAATTTTTAAAAAATGTAGTTGGAGAAGACAAGGTTTTGCATGGAAGCGATATAAACGAAGATTATAGCCATGATGAGTTAGGTGGAGTGAGTAATTATCCAGATGTGCTAGTAAAAGTTCATAATACTGAAGAGATTTCAAGAATAATGAAGTATGCCTATGAAAATACAATTCCTGTTGTTGCAAGGGGATCAGGAACAGGGCTTGTAGGAGCTTCGGTACCATTACACGGTGGAATTATGATGGAAACGACAGAAATGAATAATATATTAGAGCTTGATGAAGAAAACTTAACTTTAACCTTAGAACCAGGAGTTCTTTTGATGGAAATAGGAAAGTACGTTGAAGAACATGAACTTTTTTACCCACCAGATCCAGGTGAAAAAAGTGCTACAATTGGTGGAAATATAAGTACCAACGCTGGTGGAATGAGAGCTGTTAAATATGGGGTTACAAGAGATTATGTTCGCGGACTTGAAGTAGTTCTTCCAAATGGAGAAGTAGTAGAGCTTGGTGGAAAAGTTGTTAAAAATAGTTCAGGATATAGCTTAAAAGACCTAATAGTTGGGTCAGAAGGAACACTTGGAATAGTTACAAAGGCAATTTTAAGATTACTTCCTCTACCAAAAAAATCAGTAAGTTTACTTATACCTTTTAAAGATATAGATACTGCAATTGAAATGGTGCCTAAAATTATAAAATCAAAAGCTGTGCCAACTGCAATAGAATTTATGCAAAGAGAAGTTATAGTTTCAGCAGAAGAATTTTTAGGTAAAAAATTTCCTGATAATTCATCAGATGCGTACCTTTTGCTAACTTTTGATGGAAATAGTTTAGGACAAGTTGAAGGTGACTATGAAATAGTTGCAGATCTTTGCTTAAAAGAAGGAGCATTAGATGTGTTTATAGTTGATACAGATGAAAGAAAAGATTCTGTATGGTCAGCTAGAGGGGCATTCCTTGAAGCAATTAAAGCTTCCACTACAGAAATGGATGAATGTGATGTTGTTGTACCAAGAAACCAAGTTGCAAGCTTTATTAAATATACTCATGAATTAGAAGAGGAATATAACATTAGAATACCAAGCTTTGGTCATGCAGGAGATGGGAATTTACACGTTTATATTTGTAAAGATGATTTAAATGAAGAAGAATGGGAATTCAAATTAAGTAAGATATTTGACTTAATGTATAAAAAATCAGAAGAATTAAGGGGGCTTGTATCTGGAGAACATGGAATTGGATATGCAAAGAGAGAATATATGTTCCATCAATATGGAGAACATTATATGTCAATAATGAGGGGAATTAAATCAGCCTTTGATCCTAAAAATATATTAAATCCAGGTAAGGTTTGCCAATAATAAATATATATTATAAAAACTAGTGGTTTAAAATCACTAGTTTTTATTTTGTATAATTTTTTATTACATTGTTTATAGTATATAAGTGTAAATAATACTAATTAAAGATTAAAAAGATAGAGGAGGCCTAGTTTACATGAGAGAAGTAGTTATTGTAGGCGCAGCTAGAACACCTATAGGAAGTTTTGGAGGAAGTTTATCTAAACTATCAGCAATTGATATAGGAGTTATTGCTGCAAAAGAAGCAATGAAGAGAGCAGGAATTAAACCAGATATGGTTGATGAAGTTCTTGTTGGAAATATTTTATCAGCAGGATTAGGACAAAATCCGGCAAGACAAGTTGCTATCCATGCAGGAATACCAGACACAACTCCAGCCATGACAATAAATAAATTATGTGGTTCAGGACTCAGAACTGTTAGCATGGCTACTCAGTTTATTAAACTTGGAGATGCAGATGTAATACTAGCAGGTGGTACTGAAAGTATGAGTAATGCTCCATATCTTCTTACTAGAGCAAGATGGGGGTATAAAATGGGAGATGCTAAAGTTGTTGACAGCTTAATTACTGATGCATTATCTGATGCATTTCATAATATACATATGGGAATTACAGCTGAGAATATAGCAGAGCAGTGGAAACTTTCAAGAGAAGAGCAAGATAAATTTTCTCATGAAAGTCAAGTTAAAGCCACAAAGGCTATAAGCGAAGGAAGATTTAAGGATGAAATAGTCCCTGTGGAAATTTTTCAGAAAAAGGGAGATCCTATTATAGTTGATACGGATGAATATCCAAAGGCAGATACAACTGTAGAAAAACTTGGAAGGCTTAAACCTGCATTTAAACAAGATGGAACAGTAACGGCTGGCAATGCTTCAGGCATAAATGATGGAGCTGCAATGCTGGTACTTATGGCAAAAGAAAAGGCAGAGGAGCTAGGAATAAAGCCACTTGCAACTATTAAATCCTATGCCTCAGCAGCGCTAGATCCAAGGATAATGGGCTATGGACCTGTACCAGCAACTAGAAAGGCACTTGAAAGGGCAGGATTAACTGTAGATGATATAGATTTAGTTGAAGCAAACGAAGCTTTCGCAGCACAATCACTATCTGTAGTTAGAGATTTAGGATTCAATCCGGAAAAAGTTAATGTTAATGGTGGTGCTATAGCTTTAGGACACCCTGTAGGAGCATCAGGAGCAAGAATACTTGTTACTTTAATCTATGAGATGATGAAGAGAGACGCAAAAACAGGTCTTGCCACACTTTGTATAGGTGGAGGTCAAGGCACTGCTGTTATAATTGAAAGATAGAAAATAATAAAATCATAAATGCATGCAGTGATAAATCTGTATGCATTTATGATTTTATTATATAGTTTTAAATTAAATTATTTATTGAAATGAAAGTGAAAATAAATTTGAATTTATAAAGTCTTCATAATATCTTTAAAAGAAATTGATAAAGTTTTATAATAGTAAACATAATTGATCAAGAATAATTTATACATTAATATACAAATTAAATGAAATAAGAGGTGAAATAATATGAGTAACATTCTAATAATTGAGGATGAAGAAAGTGTATCAGAAATATTGAAGGCTTATTTAGAAAAAGACGGATATAATGTTCAATGCACTACAAAAGGATTAAGGGGGATTGAGCTATTTAATTCTATGAATTTTAAACTAGTCATACTAGACCTAATGCTTCCAGACATTAGTGGAGAAGAAATATGTAAAATAATAAGGGAGAAATCCGATGTGCATATTTTTATGCTTACAGCAAAAGGAAGTTTAGATAATAAAATAGAGGGATTAAATATTGGTGCTGATGAGTATCTAGTTAAGCCATTTAGCCCTAGAGAATTAACAGCAAGAGTCAATGCATTATTTAGAAGATTAAAGGGAGAAAACGAAACTTCAAGTTTTACCTTTAATGATGGGAGACTAATTGTTGATTATGATAAAAGGATTATAAAGATTAATGGAGAGGAAGTGGCATTTACTCCAAATGAATTTGATATATTGCATACTCTTATAGTAAATAAGGGTAGAGTATTGTCAAGAGAGCAACTTATAGATAAAGTATTTGGAGTGGATTTTGACGGATATGATAGAACCATTGACGTTCATATAAAAAACATAAGAAAAAAGATAGAAGAGGATACTAAAAATCCTAGGTATGTTATAACGGTTATGAAGGTAGGATATAAGTTTGGTGGTGAAAATTAAGTGCAAACCATTAGGAAAAGATTAAGTATATTATTTTTTACATGTTCCATTGGAGCAATACTTTTGATAACAGTATTTGTAAATGCAACGATAAATGATAAATTCAATCAATACATGTTAGATATACAAAATAAAAGGGAAGAGAGAATTGTATCTTATTTTCAGGAAATATACAAAAGAGATGGTAAATGGTCAAATAATTCTGGGTCTGAGCTAATGCATGAAGCTTATATGAGCAATTATTGTTTAACACTTTTAGATAGTAATAATAAACCTATATGGGGCATGGAGCCAGATTTAATTAAGAACACCTCTCACTTAAATACTATGATAGTAAAAGATAATGGAGTGTACAATTCTAAAAAATTTGAAATTATAGTTAATGATAAATTAGTTGGTTATGTGGATATTGGCCAATACTCATCGGTATTATTATCTGAAGAAGATATAAACTTTAAAACGTCTATAAATAAAAGTATTATTATCAGCGGACTTGTAACTCTATCTATTATAATTATATTAAGTCTTTATTTTTCAAAGCAATTCTCTAATCCAATTAAAGAAGTTGCCAATATGTCTGTAAAATTATCAGAGGGCAATTTTAATGCAATTTCAAATACTCAAAGTAACATTAAGGAGTTAGAAAACTTAAGAAGAAGTGTTAATATATTAGCTGAAAAATTAAAATATCAAGACATGCTTAGAAAGAGATTAGTATCTGACATATCTCATGAAATAAGAACACCTTTAAATGTACTGCAAAATAATCTAGAAGCCATGATAGATGGGGTTTTTCCAGTTACAGAAGAAAGGTTGAATTATCTTAATGAAGAAGTGATAAGGTTTGGAAGTTTATTAAACAATCTAAATACTTTAAAAGAATTTGAAACTGAAAGTATAAAGCTTAATTTTCAAAGAGTATATTTAGATCAATTGATAAGTGACATTTGTGAAGATTTTTATATGGCAGCAGAGAATAAGGGCATTAGGCTGCACTATCATGCAGAATCTAATAAAAGTTATGATGTAACCGGAGATAAAGATAAATTAAAACAAGTATTTATAAATTTAATATCTAATGCATTGAAATTTACAGAAGAACAGGGAGATATATGGATTAGCCTATATACGCATAACAAAAATGTTATAGTAGAAATTAAAGATAATGGTATTGGAATCAAAAGAGAAGATTTAGCCTTCATTTTCGAAAGACTGTACAGAGGAGATAAGAGTAGAAATGAAATAGAAGGAAGCGGTATAGGACTCACAATTGCCAAGAGCATAGTACAGCTTCATTCAGGAAGTATAGACGTCAAAAGTGAAGAAGGAAAAGGAACTACTTTCAAGGTTGCATTTAGTAAATTTTAAATATTTATTGTATAAGTAATTAAAAAGCTTTGATAATCAAATTTATCAAAGCTTTTTAATTTAAAATTTCATAATAACAATTAAAATAAAAATAGAAGTCTGTTTGGGGAAACAGGCTTCTATTTTTGTAATAAGTATTAACAGTAAATTATTTGGGGAATTTACTCATATAAAAGCTATCAATCAATAAGGATGGTTATTGATTAACTTACTATATTCATATTATATTATCGAATTATGTAGATGAGATGAAGAAAAGAAAAAGTGCTTGAGAAAATAAAAAATAATTGTAGTATAAATTTTAAGCTATTATTAAAAATCTTCATATGGTCTTCATAGGATTTGAGTAATATGTACCTAAAGACAAGAAAACATATAAGGAGTTGTAATTATATGAAAGAGACAAAGAAAATAATAGCTGTACTTGCTTCCTCAGCTTTAGTTATATCCTTTGCAGGATGCAGCAGAACGATAACGGGAAACAAAGAATCAGATAATGCGCTTAAAGCGTTTAATGAGATTGTAAAAACTTACCCAGACAACAAAGGTTTCCATAGTGAGTTACAGCATTGGGGATTTAAGCTTCCAACAGGAGAGAAATTTGAGTGGAGCAAAGATATGTCAGCAAATAAAGCAGACTTTGCTATGGTAATGTTAGCAGATCCTCTTATAAAGGCTGGATTAGATGTTAACAAACTTGATAAGAGTGAGTGGTTATACGAGCCAGCTGGTAAAGATGATATGGGAGAAAGTTTACCTAATAGATTAATTAAACCATACAATGTAAGTGATAAAAAAGAAACTTCTAATGGATCAGAAGATTCCATGAGAAGATTATTAAAATCAGATACTAATATTGTAAAATATCATGAGGATCAAAAGCATTATAGACTAATTCTTGGAGAAGGCAACGAAGTACAATGGACAGAAAAATTAGGATTAAATGATGCTGATATGATATTTGTCCTTAAATCCGAACCACTTATAAAAGCAGGATTAGATATTAGCAAACTTGAGGGAAGTGGATGGATATTTAGAGAAGCAAGCAAAGATAATATGGGGATGGGCGAGAACCCAGATCAAATAGTAAGAATATATGATATAAGCAAATAATAATTTTTTATTTCATAGAAATGCACCCCCAAGGGGTGGAGAGATCAAATGAATATAATAGATTACCTTCACTCGAAAGGAGGAAAATAATGAATCAGGAAAGAATGAAAGCTTTGGCATCATTAAAAACTGCAAAGGGTCAAATTGAAGGGATTATAAGGATGCTAGAGCAAGATAGATACTGTGTAGATATATCTAATCAAATAATAGCTTCTCAAGCTTTATTAAAAAGGGCAAATATGTTGATATTAAAACAGCACTTAAATCATTGTGTAAAACATGCATTTATACATGACAGCGGTGAAGAAAAAGTTGATGAAATAATGGGTATCTTAGAAAAACTCATTCAAAAGTAATATTAAAGGAGATGTATGATATGAAAAATTTTTTTAAGAATCTTATAAAAAAAATCGCAGATCAAAATAGCAAATCTTTTGGTAATGGTAAATTAGATTGTTGTGATTTAAATAAATCTAACAATGCTGCTAAAGGAACTGATACCAATAATAAGTAATTAAAAAGAGGTGAATATATTGAATAAAGTTCTTAAAATAGAAGGAATGACCTGTGCAGCTTGTGCTAAAGCTGTAGAAAGGGCATCTAAAAAGCTACAAGGTGTTACTGATGCAAATGTAAACTTTGCTACAGAGAAATTAAACGTTAGCTTCGATGAGGCAAAAGTATCTATTGAAGACATTCAAGCAGCTATTGAAAAAGCAGGTTATAAAGCTAAAACTGAATCTAGTACAAAGACATTAAAGATTCAGGGAATGACTTGTGCAGCTTGTGCTAAAACAGTTGAAAGAGTAACAAAAAAGTTGGATGGTGTTATAGAATCTAATGTGAACTTTGCAACAGAAAATTTAAATATAAGTTATGATTCTTCAAAGGTTAGAGTTTCAGATATAAGAAAAGTAATAGAAAAGGCAGGTTACAAAGCTGTAGAAGAAGAAACCAATGTAGATGCAGATAAAGAGAGAAAAGAAAAAGAAATAAAATTATTATGGAAAAAGTTTGTTATAGCAGCAATATTTTCAGTACCATTACTTGTTATAACCATGGGACATATGTTCGGGGAACCTATTGGATTTAAACTTCCAGAAGTTATAGACCCTATGGTAAATCCTAGGACCTTTGCAATAGTACAGTTAGTACTCGTTATGCCTGTTATGGCTGCGGGCTATAAATTCTTTACAGTAGGATTTAAATCCTTATTTAGGAGAAGTCCTAACATGGATTCTCTAATAGCCATGGGTACCAGTGCGGCATTCTTATATGGAATATTTGCTATAGTACAGATTTTTAGTGGTAATGTAGATTATGCATATGATTTATACTTTGAGTCAGCGGCAGTTATTATAACACTTATAACGCTTGGTAAGTATTTAGAATCAGTTACCAAGGGGAAAACCTCTGAGGCTATAAAAAAGCTTATGGGGCTTGCTCCTAAAACAGCTATTATTATTAGAGATGGAAAAGAGCTTGAAACTCCTATAGAAGAAGTCGAAGTAGGAGATATAATTGTAGTTAAGCCAGGAGAGAAGATGCCTGTGGATGGTGAAGTTGTAGAAGGTACTACGTCAGTAGATGAATCTATGCTAACAGGAGAAAGTATACCTGTAGAAAAAAATACTGGAGATAAGATTATCGGTGCAAGTATTAATAAAAATGGTACTATAAAATATAGAGCCACAAAGGTTGGTAAAGATACAGCTTTAGCTCAAATTATAAAACTAGTAGAAGACGCACAGGGCTCTAAGGCGCCAATTGCGAAATTAGCTGATATAATTTCAGGTTACTTTGTTCCAGTAGTTATGGTGATTGCAGTTATTTCAGCTTTTGCTTGGTATATGTCTGGTGAAACAGGGGTATTTGCTCTTACTATATTTATATCAGTTCTGGTAATTGCTTGTCCTTGTGCACTAGGCCTTGCAACTCCAACAGCAATAATGGTTGGAACGGGAAAAGGTGCGGAATATGGTGTACTAATAAAGAGTGGTGCTGCTTTAGAAACTGCTCATAAAGTAAAAACAATAGTATTTGATAAAACTGGGACCATTACAGAAGGTAAGCCAAAGGTTACAGACGTAGTTGTTACAAATGATATAACACAGGATTATTTATTGCAATTAGCTGCATCAGCAGAAAAGGGATCAGAGCACCCTCTTGGCGAGGCTATTGTAAAAGGTGCTGAGGAAAAGGGACTAGAATTTAAGAAACTTGATTTCTTTAAGGCCATTCCTGGTCATGGAATTGAAGTTAAAATAGATGGAAAAGATATTTTACTTGGAAACAGAAAACTTATGGTGGAAAGTAATATATCATTGGAAAACCTAGAGGGAACTTCTCATAAGCTAGCTGGAGAGGGTAAGACTCCAATGTATGTGAGTATTGATGGAAAGATGGTAGGTATCATTGCTGTAGCTGATACTGTTAAAGAAAACAGTAAAAAAGCAATAGAAAAGCTTCATGAAATGGGAATTGAAGTAGCAATGATAACAGGAGATAATAAACGAACAGCAGAAGCCATAGCTAAGCAAGTGGGAATAGACAGAATACTAGCAGAAGTTCTTCCTCAAGATAAGGCTAATGAAGTTAAGAAGCTCCAAGCTGAAGGTAAGAAGGTTGCTATGGTTGGTGATGGTATAAATGATGCTCCAGCACTAGCACAAGCAGATATTGGTATAGCTATAGGTTCAGGTACAGATGTAGCTATGGAATCAGCAGATATAGTTCTTATGAGAAGTGACTTAATGGATGTGCCAACTGCAATACAATTAAGTAAGAAAACTATATTAAATATTAAGGAAAACTTATTTTGGGCATTTGGATATAATACTTTAGGTATACCTGTAGCAATGGGAATACTCTACATCTTTGGTGGACCACTTTTAAATCCAATCATTGCAGCAGCAGCTATGAGTCTTAGTTCTGTATCAGTACTGGCTAATGCTTTAAGACTAAAAGGATTTAAGCCAGCTAAGTAGGGAACTCAAATCTATGATTCGATGTGAGTCACTTTCTCATTCGAGGAACGAGAAGGAGTTTCCTATTAAGTTAGCTTAAAACATTTAAATATATATTTTTAGGAGGAATACAAAATGAAAAAGAAAATATTAGTTGAAGGAATGAGCTGTGGACATTGTGTTAATCATGTTAAGGAGGCATTAAATGAACTTAACGGAGTAACTAGTGTAGATGTAAATTTAGATGCTAAAACAGCAATAATTGAGGCATCTATAGAGGTAAAAGATGAAGATATAAAATTTGCTATAGATGATGCAGGATATGAGGTTGCAGGAATAGAAGTATTATAAATATAATAAAAGAGCTTTGGTAATTAATTTTATCAAAGCTCTTTTATAGTCTATTGTCTTCATATAATCAACATATATTTTCTATATACTATACTCATAAAATAATCTCAAGTTTTAAAAATGAATTTGATATGTTAAAAACAAAATAGTAATTTATTTTATCGTTATAAAATATAAAGTAAGAGTTACTTTATATTATGAATACATACTAGGAGGGAATTTATGAGTATTGTAAGAGAAAAATATAAGGTGTATGATATGACCTGTGCATCTTGTGAAAACAGAGTGGAAAAAGCCATTAAAAAATTGGATGGAATATTAAATGTAAAAGCAAGTTATATGGGGCAATTTGCTAAAGTTGAATATGATGATGAACTTTGTGATTCAAATAAAATTAAAGCTGCTATCAAAAGTGCTGGTTACAGTACAGAAAGCTCTAATGACTATAAATTCATGGGAGTTTTTATAATAGTAGCAGCTGTAATTATGCTGGGCATGAAAACAAGTGGTTTTGATATGGAGTCAAAGCTTACTAATGCTTCTTATGCAGTTCTTTTTGTAGTTGGAGTTCTTACTTCAATTCACTGTGTAGGTATGTGTGGTGGAATTATGCTTTCGCAGAGCTTATCAAAAGAAAGCAATAATAAATTTGAAGCTATACAGCCAGCACTTTTATATAATTTAGGAAGAGTTTTATCGTATACTATCTTAGGTGGAATAATTGGGGCACTAGGATCTGTATTTTCTATTTCAATTACTGCAAAAGCAGGGCTTCAAATATTTGCTGGTATATTTATGATTATGATGGGATTTAATATGGCTGGATTTAGCGCATTTAGAAAGTTTAATATTAAACTACCTCACATATCATGTAAAACTAAAAATAAATCTGGTTCTCCTTTTATAGTAGGAATTCTAAATGGACTTATGCCTTGTGGTCCTCTTCAAACTATGCAGCTTTTTGCATTAGGAACAGGAAGTGCTACAAAAGGTGCTTTATCAATGTTCATGTTTGCAATTGGAACGGTACCACTAATGCTTACATTTGGCGCTGTTTCAGGGCTTTTAAGCAAAGGTTACACAAAGAAAATTCTTAAATTTAGTGGTGTTCTTATTATAGTTCTTGGATTTATTATGGGAAATAGAGGTTTTGCACTAGCAGGTATAAATATTAATCCAATTCCAATGGTAGCTAGTAAAGTACAAAGCTTCTTACTTGGTGGAGGTTCTTCGGCTTCAGCTAGCGGAAATATAACTAAAGCTACTGTTGAAAATGGAGTACAGGTTATAAGGATGACTGCAAATAACAATGGATATACTCCTAATGCATTTTATGTACAAAAGGGAATGCCGGTAAAGTGGATAATTAATGGTGAACAATTAAATTCTTGTAATAATGCCATTGTAGCATCATCTGTAGGAATTGAGCAAAAGATAAAAAAAGGTGAAAATATTGCAGAATTTACTCCAGGCGATAAGGATATTAATTTCAGCTGCTGGATGGGAATGATAAGAGGAGTAATAAAGGTTGTAGATAATCTTGAAACAGTGGATACATCAAAGACTGATGCTTCTATACCGCCTCCAAGCACAGGTCCAAGCTGCTGTGCAGTTCCTTTAGATGAGGATTCTGAAGGAACATCTTCAGCACAAAGCATTTATGGTGATGATATAACAAAGGTTCCAACTGATACATTAATTAATAAAGCTTCAGCTCTTGGAAACTACCAAAGTGCAAAATTCAAAGGTATTGGTTATGAATTACAGCCATTAATAGTTGTTACAGGAAATACTTCAAAAACTAAGCTAACCTTTGATTTAAATGACTTTGATAATGTTGAAGGTAAATATCGCATTGTAGATGCAACTACAGGAGATGAAATTACTTCATTTAATGCTAAAAAGGGTATAAATGAGATAGAATTTAGTCCGAAAAAAGTTGGTGGATATGCAATAGTTAAAGAGGATTTCATTTTAGGAATAATTGAAGTAGTAGATAACTTAAATACTACAGATTTAGAAAAAGTGCGAGATAATTATTTAAGTCAATAATTAAAGCATTGTAAATAAAATTATCAATATATATAAACATCAGAACTAAGAGTCTACACTTCTAGTTCTGATGTTTGTTTTTTAATCAAATATATCTGTTATATCACAAAATCTGCATGTAATCTTTGTATGTGACAAATTCTCATCTTCATTAATATGGTGACTCATATTATTCATTTCCGTCATATCATGATCAATAGAAAGGATATCTTCAATTTTAACTTGTGCAGTATAAGTAATATGTGTTGTATCACCTACAATAAAGCCGTGCATAAATGGAGGACGAGGCATATCTTTCGGTGGAATAGGTTTAATTGACTTTATATACTTTTCTACTACGGGAGGTACAGCATTATTACCAATTAAGAGAAGAGGTGTATGCTTACCCATATGAGCAAATAATATACCAGCTAATGTATGCATGGGGTGGCTTAAGGTGCCAAAGGTAAAAGCATGACCATCTACATAATTTCTACCCCAACCAAATTTAGTTTTTGGATCTTTATATTTAGCAAAATTCACTGCAATTTCGTAAGGATTTTCCCCATCAATTCTAGTTAAGTTTTTTATATTATCTAGCTTACCTAAATCTTTTTCAACAGCCTTTGATATCGTTTTTGTTGAACCTACAATATAAACATTAATATCATGCATTCTTTTGATAGATTCTATTGTGCAATCTGGAATACTATCCTTTTTAACATAAAGTATAGGATCACCATTATGAGCACTCCAATAAGGAGTCATTATGCCCTCAGAAAAGTTTTCACCAGATACTATAAGTATATTTTCAAAATGCTTTCGTATAATAGGTATTTTACAGGCAGTTTCATAGGAGTTACGTCCCGATATACGATAGGTTCTTAAACCATAGTGATGTAATTCCATAGCTACATTGTTAGAAATATTGCCAACCAGTATTACATGCGTCCCTTTATAACCTTTAGGGCATAAGCGATTTATTTCAATTAATGTTTCCTTGCTTAGCCTATTGCCATCAGTAAATAAAATAGAAGCATTGATAGGCATATGAACCAATGGTGCAGCTGCTATTGCATCAAAAACTTCATTTTTATTAACTAAAATTACAGCATTAAGCTTCATATGTGTAAAACCTATTTTAGACACTCCAATTGCTGCATCCACAGGAGTAGTACTGCATACCCTTGTAGTATTTAATGTAAGGGGACAAATTTCTTTTATATTATTGTTCATTCTATCCTCCTAAAGACACTATCTATTCCAATTATATGATGAAATAATATTTCATGTTACATTATTGTAAAGAAAATAATACATGCAAATATGTCTCTAAACAATATAAAGGGATGCACTGTTTTTAGTGCATCCCTTTATTAGCATGTTAAAAAATAATCGCAATGTTTTTGGAATATTATCTATATGTAAGTTTTAAATATATTACAGTTATAAATTTATAATCATTTTAACAAGGATCTTACTCTTAAGTATTCATCTCTACTTATTTTCCCGTCAGCAAATCTTCTATCTAAAATATCTAAGGCTCTATTTGATTGTCTAACTTTGCTATAACTTAGATTATTTTGATTCTCAAAAATATTCAAATAAAGAAACATGAAAATAAGTAAAGTAACCATTGGTAAAAACATCATAATTTTCAACCTCCTTTCACTAGTTATATTATATTAATAAAATATGTAGAAAGCATGGAGAAACACTTATAGGAATATAGTACATTTGCTAAGAGGTAAAGAGTATATAAGATGCGAAATTGATGAAGAGGGATATAGAAAAATGAGGGATGTCATAGAAAATAAATAAGATGAAATAGGGATAAGTTTGGCTGAACAGGCTACTATTTTATATATGTAAATATATTGTAAAATAATAGAAGGAAATGTGCTAAATAACAGTAGTATCCATTCCTTTTTAAAAGCAAAAAACAGTTAGTAATATACTAAAATTACCAACTGTTTTTTTATTGTTACATACCTGCCATTTTTCTACATTCATCAGCACATGTGCGACATTCTTGTGCACATTTTTGACAATGCTCATCTTTAAACATATCACATTCCTTTGCACATGTATCACAAACTGTAGCACACATTTTGCAATGTTCTTTTGCAAATTGGCCATTCATAGACATAATAGCTGCCGACATTTCACACATCTTTGCGCATTCAACTAGAATTTTTACACAATTTTTTCTTGCATTTAAATCAGGTTCATTAAGACATGCCTCAAAACATTCATAACACGCCTGAGCACATCTAGTGCATTCATCGATACATTTTTGATAGTTATTTGTAGTCATAGTTACTACTCCCATTTCAAACACTCCTTTTAATTTTTACTACGTAATGTAGTATGTGTAAAAATAATAGTTTTATATTCATGAAATCAATAACTTTAATGGTAACAATATCATTTTTTAATATTATTCTCTATATTGTGGTTCCTCTGATTTTACAAAATCAAGTCTACTTTGAAGTGTCTGTGCTATGTTTTCACTTGTTTGTGCTAGTTGTTTAAAAGTTTGTTTAGATTGTTGATCATTTGTATCCATGGAAAATGTTTTTAATTGAGCAGCTAATCCTTGAGCACTTGCTAAGGCTTGCTCAAGTTTGTTTACAGTTGCCATATTCAATTCCTCCTTTAAATTGTAAAATTTTATATAGTTATTATGTGTACACTATAATAACTTAAGTTACATACATAATATAACTATTTGTTGTCTAAAATATACTTTAGAAACGATATTGACATATAAATACAATCTTGCCAAAAGGAAATAATTTTTCCTTAATGTAATAAATTTCAAGAGGTGATTTTATGAATATATATACTATTTTCTTTGAAGGAGAAAAGTTAAATATACCTGAGCTGTTTATCAGAGCATCTATCTTATACTTCATGTTATTTGGTTCAACTAAAGCAATGGGATTTCGTCAGCCTGGTATATTAACCCCATATAATTTTTTAATGGCTGCGGGCATTAGTCATATTGCAGCTTCTCGTATGGTTAATCCTAAATCAAGATTAGTAGATGCAATGGTTATAATAATAATATACACTTTAATTAATTTGTTTATATCGTACTTATATTTTAAAGCTCCATCTGTAGTTTCTCAAAAACCTATTATATTGGTTAAAAACGGAAAGGTGATTAAAGAAAATCTTTCAAAAGCAAAACTAACAATTGATAATTTATTTTCTATACTAAGACAAAAAGATGCACCCAATATTGAAAAAGTAGAGTATTTAATTGCAGAAGCCACAGGGGATTTTAGTACAGCTATAAATAGCAATAGCCTTCCTGTAACTAAGTTAGATATGGCAATAGAACCCAAACAGGATAGTTTGCCCCAAATTCTTATTTATAAAGGAAATGTAGATAAACAAATTCTTAAAATGAATTCATTGAGTTATGATTGGATTAAAACTGAACTTAGATCTAATAACATAGATAGCATAAATCATATTTATTTAGGAATTTTAACTTCCGATAAAAAATTATATGTAAGTTCATAGGAGGACTCTCATGATTAAGGTTTTTGGGGTTATAAAAAATATTTCATTATTTGGATATATAATAAGAACCTTTTTAGTAGGTATAATAGCTTTTTTGGTAGGAAGATATATGCTAAAAAGAACTATAAATCAGTTAACTGCCTATGACTTTGCAGTGATATGGATATTGGGAGCTCTTACAGTTGCCCCATTGTTAGATGGAGAAATTTCCTTTACATATATAATTGTTCCATTAGCAACTTTATTTTTTTGGCATTATATGATTACTTTAATATCTCTAAAAAATAGAGATTTAGCTTTATTTTTTAATGGGAAACCTTTAATTTTAATAGATGATGGAAAAATAATAAGAAAAAATTTTAAAAAACATTTTATAAATATTGATTTACTTATGAGTGAATTAAGAATTAAGAATGTTTTTGACATTTCAGAAGTTAAATACGCAATTTTAGAGCCTAATGGTCATTTTAGTATTATAAAAAAAGAATCTCATAGACCAGTTAATCCAACAGATTTAAAGCTTACTGCTAAACCTGTAGATTTACCTTTAGTTATTATCAGTGATGGCAAATTATTTGAAGAAAATTTAACTGACTCAGGGGTAGATAAAGAATGGCTTATGAATAATCTCGCTATGTATAATGTATATGATATAACAAACATATATCTTGCTACTATAGATAATTGTAAAAAACTATATATATCTAAAAAAGATTAACAAGTATGTAATAGTAAAGTTTTGTCACAGTGATTTTGTATTACGAACTAAAGTCCAGCAAATAACTTGCTGGACTTTTTACAAAGATATTTTTAAGTATTTCTATTGCTTCTTTATAAATACTACGCAAACAACAATATGCTGGATATAATGAAGGGAAATGGCTATAAGGACTAGAAAAAGGAAATTATAAAGCTATGGATGGTTTTATGAATACTATAACAGAAGAAGATTTTAAAAAGATTATTGATATAATGAAAAAAAGTGGAAATGAAAATATGGCTAATATGATGGAAAGCATAGGAAGAGAAGGAATGATTGAAATGCATAATTCAATGGGGGGAGCAGAAGCTTGTCATGGCTCAAATAAAAATACTAATGAAAGTATTAATAAAAATAGAAGTACGAATAATAATGTAATCCCTAATAGAATGATGAATAGAAGTTTATAATACTTTTAATTCATAAAAATGCTACCTTCAGAATTAGGTAGTATTTTTTACTGTTCAATATTTAATATGCTAATCTACTAAATTTCTTATAAAGCAACTTTAAGATTATGATACTTAAAATTATTAGAATTACAATTAATAGTGCAGAGTGAAAGAAAAATTCTTCAGGGAGTATCTTTATGATGGGGTCCAAGTCAGGATCAAATATCCAGTAATCATTTCTAAAAAATATCTTATGAAATATAGTAAAAAAAGCATCAAAATTTATCATAAAAGCTGTCAAAAGAACTGCTGGAAGTATTATTAATATGGAAGAGGTTTGTTTTAAAAAATCTAAGTTTTTATGTTTAAGATTAAGTAATAAACCTACACCACTAATAAGTCCAGTTACAGCTAGCAAAACATCAACAGAAGTAAAAATTCTTTTGACATCTTTAAAGTGAATTTGTCCATATTTTGAATAAGGAATCGATGGCAGTTTAAAGTCTTCTTCTTTTGAGCTTAATAAATAATCAATAACATAATCATAATTTTTTACTAGTTCATCTTTACTAAAATTTGAATGATCTACTATATTTAAGTGTTGAATATCGAAATAGTATAAAGGTTTAAACATCAATGTGAATTTTACTGCTGAAGCAATAATAAACAAACTAAATGTTAAAGAAAATAATATTTGAAATAATTTATAGTTTCCTTTTTTTCTTGTTTCAATTTGATGTGTGTAAACTGGTGAATACATTTTATGACCCCCATATATAAAAGTTTCTTATGTGCATCACCATTATAAAAAATGAATATGAAGATAGTGTGAAAAGTTGGCATAATAATTTAAGAGTAAATATGCGAAAAATGTGCTGCTGAATGTGAAATGTTTAAAGATGAGCATTGCCAGACTTGTGCAGATGTTTGCAGACAATGTGATAGTGAGTGTAGAAGAATGGTAAGCATGTAATAATAGTGAAAATATAAAAAATAATCCTGACAATTAATTGTCAGGGTTATTTTTAAGAAGATAAAATGTCGGGAAACTCAATAGTAAAAGTAGTCCCTTCGTTTAGCTTACTTTTAACATATATTTCACCACCATGAGCTTTAACGAATGATTTCGTAATTGTAAGTCCTATACCTGAACCTCCTGTATTTTTAGCACGAGATAAATCACTTCTATAAAACCTCTCAAATATATAAGGCAAGTCTTTTTCAGGAATACCTATACCATTATCAATAACTTTTATGATAATATTTTGCTTTTCTTTCTTTAACGTTACCTCAACTGCTCCATTAGGCTTTAAATGATTATAAGCATTTAAAAGAAGGTTATTTACTATTTGCTTAAACTTATCTTTATCCATAGTTGCTTTTACATCAGGAGATATATTGCAAACTAAATTATAATCTTTTTTTATATATAGAGGCTTAAAAGTATCTAAAATTTTTTCTAATTCATTTGATAAATTAATATTACTCTTATTTAAGTTAAGATCTACCTGCTCAAGTTTAGCTAAATTACGAAGATTATCTACAAGTTTTGTTAATCTTTGAATTTCTTCATAGAAGACTTCAAGCCTTTCAGTAGTAGGTTCCCATATGCCATCAATAAAAGCTTCAACATAGGTTTTTAATGTAGTAAGTGGTGTTCTTAATTCATGAGCCATGTCTGATGTTAATCTTTTTCTGAGCATATCTTGCTTACTTAGCGATTCTGCTAAATAATTTATTGAATTGGAAAGCTCATCTAGCTCTTTAGTATTTGTCTTGACGAAAGCGCGAGCTTCAAGATTTCCAGCACGCATTTCATTTGCTGTTTTAGTTATTTTAAGTAGAGGTTTTGAAAGCTGCCTCGATATAATTATGCTAATTATAAATCCAAAAATTAGAGCTATAAAAGCAGCAATAATAAAAGAATTATTTAACGTGTTTATAAAAGTAACAGAACCAGAAGATAGATATGAAGTTCCAAAGTAACCAACGGTTATTGTACCGATGTCCTTCTTATTATTAGAAAGCAAGGTGTATTTATTTTCAGTATATTCACCAGTATTCATTCCTGAAAAATTATGCATATTAGAACCCATCATATTTTGCATCATGCTTTTATGATACAAATGAGCACTACCTGAAGAATATACAGTATTGTTAACTGAGTCTTTTATTTCAATATACAATTCCTGCATCTCTGCATATCTTTGTAGTTCTGATTCATTTATATTTGTAAAACTATTTTGCTCATTATATAAGTCCTCAACAATGGTTATTATATTATCTATTTTTACTTTATGTTCATCAACTAAATACTTTTGAAATTCTTTTCCTACTGCATAATTTGATATCAGACTCGTTAAAATAATAGATCCTAGTACTGCTAAAAGAAATCCTAAAGAAAGTTTCTTCATTAAAGAGAGTTTCATCTTTTCACCTCAGTAAAACTCGGGATAAACTTATAGCCCATTCCGTAAATAGTTATTATATATTTTGGCTCTTTAGGATTATCCTCTATCTTATGTCGAATGTTTTTGATATGAGTATCTATTGTTCTATCATAGCCTTCATAGTCAATTCCGAAAGCCTTTTCTACTAAGTGTTCTCTTGAGAATACTGTTTCTGGATTTGCAAGTAATACTTTCAATATTTTAAATTCATTTGTTGTTAGACTTATAACATCTCCCTGCTTTTTAATGAACATCTTTTTAATATCAACTTCTAAATCTCCATTATTAAAGTTTAAAATATCAGCAAGAGGGAGTGAATCTTTGTAAGATCTTCTAAGTAAAGCTCTTACCCTCACTACTAACTCACGAGCACTAAAAGGTTTGGTTAAGTAATCATCTGCACCGATAGATATTCCTTCTATTTTTTCATCTTCATCCGCCTTAGCAGTAAGCATTATGATAGGCACAGTAGAAGCAGCTCTTATTTTACTACATACTTCCTCACCAGATAACTTAGGAAGCATTAAATCTAAAACTATAAGATGAATTATCTCCATATTAAATATATTAAGAGCTGCCTCACCGTCTATTGCAGTAACTACCCTAAATCCATCCTTTTCTAGATAAGCTTTAACTACATTCAATATATTTTGTTCATCATCTACAACTAGTATTTTAAATTCATCATTATTCATGTTTATCACCTCTAAAAATTATTAATATAATTTTATTACATTTTATATATCTAAAACACTAGGATGTATAGTTTCCTAGTATTTGATGGTATGACTTTTCTTTTAGTATAGACTTCCACAGCAAATTATATAAATTGATTATGAAGGAATTGTGTAGAAATACAAAAGTAATAATGCTTATGGCTTTTTTCTTCATCTTCATACGGATTACATAAAAAGTTTATATAATTTAGAGCACATAATTATAACAAATAATGGAGGAGGTGAATAACAATATGATTGAAATACTAGTTGCTTCCTTAATAGCAGCTTTTGCGATTTACACAATATATAGTAAGTTTAAAGGTAAAGCTTCAGGTGGCTGCGGCTGTGGTGGCTGTAGTGAATGAAAAGGAAAGATAAAAAAATAATATTGCTTATATATTTCAGCTGGGAGGAAGACGATGAAAAAGAGATTAATATGCTTAATGCTAATGTTTGGAATAGCATTTAATTTACATAAACCAGTTCTTGCAGCACCAACATCTGAACAAATCTATAGACAAAGAAATCAGCTGCAGACGGATAAAAATGAGTTTAAAAAGGCACAAGATAAAAGATTTGAAATAGAGCAAAATATAGAGAACCTAGACAATCAAATTGAAGAAGTAATGGATAAAATGCAAGAAAATAAGAAACAAATGAGTAAAATACAGGAAAATATTAAAGCCACAGAGCAGGAACTGAAAGAAACAGAAGAAGATATAAAAAAGGAAAAAGAATTATTTAATAAAAGAGTAAGAGTAATTTATGTAAAGGGATCAAGCAGCTACTTAGATGTACTACTTGAAGCAAAAGATTTTAGTGATTTTTTCTCAAGAATAGAAACTTTAAAGAGTATTATAAACTTAGATAAAAAAATTACTGAAAATATAAAATTGAAACAGGAACAATTAAATAATAATAAAGAGGAATTAAATAAGCAAAATGATAAGTTAGTATCTCTAAATAGCGATAATAATGAAAAGATGAATAAACTACAAAAGGATAAAAGTAAGCAAAGTAAGTTAATTGAAGAAGCAAAGAAACAAGAGAAATTATATGCTTCTGCAGTGAATGAAACACAAGCAAGGATAAATCAAACATTAATACAAATTGATGCAATGAGAAATTCAACACCAACATATACGGCTTCTAGGGAGGCAGCATCTGTTTCTAAAAAACAAACCGAAACAGTAACAAATTCAACACCAGCATATACAGCTTCTAGAGAAGTTGCATCTGTTTCTGTAAAATCTACTGAAACAGATGCAAATGCACCTTCTAGAGGGAATACATCAGTATCTGGTAATGCAGTAGTAGCCTATGCTTCTAGTTTTTTAGGAACACCTTATTTATGGGGAGGTACAACACCAGCGGGTTTTGATTGTTCTGGATTTACTCAATATGTATACAGGCATTTTGGAATAACAGTTGGAAGAACTACTTATGATCAAATTAAAAATGGTTATGCCGTTTCAAGAAATGAACTTCAGCCTGGAGATTTAGTTTTCTATGGAAAGGGAGGAAGTCCAACTCATATGGGAATATACGTTGGGAATGGTATGTATATTCATGCTCCAAGAACAGGGGATGTAGTTAAAATATCGCCTTATGATAGATCAGATTATATTACTGCAAGAAGGGTTATACAATAAATGTTAAATAAAAAATTTTCACAAAAGAACTAGAGAGTTAAACTCCCTAGTTCTTTTGTGAAAGGATTGTTCTTCTCTTTAAGTATTCTTCTTCACTAATTTCTCCATTAGCAAATTTTTCATTGAGTATTTCCATTGCATTATTAGACTTATTACTATAATTTTTAATAAATTTAGAAACAAGTACTATTATTCCAATGAATACAAGCAATCTTAATCCTATACCTAAAAGCATCCATCCAGGTCCTATAAGGCCTGAGGAGTTAAATCCATATCCTCCAAAACCACCACAAAACATATATAAAGTCCTCCTTTAATATTAATTTTATATGTTAATTATATAAATCAATTATGGTGGAATTGTGAAGAAATATAATATATTAGAATTTATGAAAAAGTGGGTTTCTTCATATGTTCTTTATATAAATAACATAAAATGTAATCATAATATAAATACTTTAAATTATTAAAAGTATATTGGAGGGGTAATTATGAAATGTCATGGAGATAATGGAGGAAATCAAAAACATAGTATGCTAAAGCACGTACTGCACATGATTCTTTGCTGTGGTTTGCCTATAGTTATTATAGGATTACTGCCACTTATAACAAAATTTAGCCCAGGTGCAGCTGGCTTGCTTGCAATAATTGCGCCATTTATATGTCCATTGATGATGGTTGGAATGATGGTAATGATGATGCGTGGTAATAAAAAAGGAAGTTGTTGTGATAATAAAAATACCGAAAATGATAAATTAAATAAATTTATAGAATAAAATAAGAGAGTCTTAGTTGTGAAAAGCTAAGACTCTTTTTATATTTTATATAATAGAGCTGACTTTATACAAATACATGAAGCTAACTATAATGTTACAAATCTAACTTCATATCACCATACTTAATCAATCCTTTTTTACGCATAAACTCTGAAATAAGTAAACATATAATTGCTGGAGCGATTATATGTATTGTAAGTATTAACCATAAAGAGTTTATCCCCATAACTTCTATAGTTGCAAATTGACCAACCAATCCACTGGTTCCCATGCCGGCACCCATTGAATTATTTCTCATTTTAAATATTGAAGAAGCAATAGGACCAAGTATTGCACTTGTTAAAGTAGGTGGAATCCATATAAGAGGATTTTTAATGATGTTTGGAACTTGAAGCATGGATGTTCCAAGACCTTGAGCAATTAAACCACCCAATTTATTTTCTCTATAGCTTGAAATGGCAAATCCAATCATTTGAGCACAACATCCAACTGTAGCTGCACCAGCAGCCAGACCATCTAGTTTTAGAGAAATTGCAAGCGCAGCACTACTAATTGGAAGAGTCAATACCATTCCCATTATTGTAGAAACCAAAATTCCCATTGGAACTGGTTGCAGTTCAGTTGCATAATTAATCATATATCCTAGTGAACTCATTAAAGATGACATAAAAGGACTTATAAAAGTGCTAACAATACCTCCAGTAATAATAGTTATTGCAGGGACTAAGATTATATTTAATTTTGTTTTATTATGAATAAGTTTCCCCAATTCAGCCCCAATAAGTGCTGCAAATAAAGCTCCTACAGGTTCACCTACATTTATAGAATATGTACCTAAGTTTGTTAATTTAAGAGTTTGTGCACCAAGTGCTCCAGTAATAATAGAAGAAAATATAGCTAAAATAGGAGCTTTTACTCCATAAGCTACAGCCGCACCAATGGCAGGGCCCATCATAAGTTGAGCAGCTTTTCCAAATTGGATTAGTAAAGGAAGTCCTAATTTTTCTCCAACTTGTTTAAGTATTAAACCTATAATAAGAGAAGCAAAAAGTCCTTGTCCCATAAAATTAAGAACATTGATTAAATACTCTTGTATTGAAAATTTACTGCTTTTCATAATATACCTCGTTATAAAAAAATTAAGTAGTTGTAAGTATATAAAGATAGTATAATAGTCTGTGTAAACTCCTAAGAAATACATTTTATCATATCCCTCTTTCAGAGTACACAGACTATTTTTACTTTTTAAATATTATTTTTAGCTTCAAAGCTTCCACAATCAGTATGTTCAACTTTATTAGCTTCACCGTTGTGTTTTGTAACTTTAATTTGATTTAGTGCACAATACTGTCCGTCATTGCTATGGAATTTACATTCAGTAACTATACATCCTATACTTTCATTCTTTGGCATAACTATTACCTCCTTTACTCAATGTTCAATATTATTATTAGATATTTTCCGAGTTTTATTCAACAAAATGAAAGTTGTTTTAACATACCACTATTTGATTATTTTAGAAAAGTGCATATAAAATAAATACATATAGCTATTTTGCAACAATTAATATGAACACACAAAGACTTAGACAAATCAAGTTTTTGTGTGCTCTGAATTTTGCTAACTTTACTTTATATTATTTATATAATCCTTCATATCTTCTATAGTCATAGCACCGATATGTTTATCGACTATATTTCCTTCTTTATCAATAAAAAATGATGTGGGAATTGAAACAACTTCATATTGACTTGCAACAATATTACCTGTGTCTAGTAATACTGGAAAGTTATATTTGTTGCTATTAATAAACTTCTGCACAGTATCTTTTTCTTCATCTAAGTTTACAGCTAATATGACTAAATCAGAATTCTTTGTTTCCTGATAAAGCATTTCCATTTCAGGCATTTCAGCCTTGCAAGGAGGACACCAAGTTGCCCAAAAGTTTAAAAACACCTTTTTACCTTTATAATCACTTAATGAAACCTCTTTTCCAGTTAAGTCCTTTAATTTAAAATCCATTGCTTTAGTTTTAGATACTTTCAGAGCAGTTTCATTTTTAAAATTGTCATTTTGTTTTTTATCAGAGGAATTAGATTCAGTATTAATGATATTATTGGGATTACTAACTTGAGATTTATTATAGTTATATACCGTATATACTGAACCACCTATGAGAATTAATAATCCTAATATTATAGCTATTTTTTTCATTGAAATTTCTCCTATCTATTAAAAGTTAATAAAATTCAGGTATTGACTTAACATACCCATTTTATTAGTAAAGATTAAGATTCCCATTAAAATCATAAGTAATCCGCTTATTATAGAAATAAAACTTAAATACTTTCCTAATCTGCTTATTTTTGATGATAAATTTTCAATTGCAAGTGCTGTTAAAATGAATGGAACAGCAAGTCCTAATGAGTAAAAGACTAGCAATATAATACCTCTACTTATAGTTTCCATACTGCTTGCATAAACAAGAATAGAGGATAAAATTGGACCAACACATGGAGTCCATCCTGCAGCAAAGGCCATACCCATTAAAACAGAACCAAAAGCGCCATTTGTATTGTTAAAAGATAAAAATCTTTTTTCTCGATAAAATAATTTGATTTTAAAAATACCTGTAGTGTGCAAACCAAAAATAAATATTAAAATCCCAGATATCTTTCTAAAAATAGACTGATTCTTTATGAAAACTTTTCCAATTGAAGTAATGGAAGCTCCCATTATGATAAATATAATGGAGAAGCCAATAATAAATCCTATAGATTTATAAAGAACGTACATATTAGATTTTTTGCTTTCAGGATTACTAATACTTGTACCCGTTATATAACTTATATAAGCGGGGACAAGGGGGAGAACACATGGCGAAAGAAATGATAATAACCCTGCAGAGAAAGCTAGTATCAGCGAAACGTTGTTCAAATCATCACCTTCTTTCATTTGAAGTTTAAAAGCCTAAAGCTTAATATCAATTATATATAAAATATGTTAAGAATATGTTAAAGTGCGTGTATTATCTTTGGGTATAAGAAAATAAAATTCTGTTCCAGATTTATGAGAGCTAGTGACACCATATTCAAACCCATGCATTTTTAATATTTCTTTACAAATTGCAAGACCTAATCCCATACCACCACTTTGAGAATTTTTATAATATTTATCCCAAATGTCTGTTAAAAGATGACTTTCTATACCTAAACCGTAATCTTTTACTGATAGCTTTATATAATCATTTAATTCAGAGGTGAAGATTTCAATTTTACTATATTCATCACTAAATTTAACCGCATTATCAATAAAATTATATAAAACTCTTTGAAGATATTTTTTATCTGCCCATACTTCTAAAGGTTCAGTAGAGCTAGTAATAGTTATATTCTTTTCAGCGGTTATTGGTTTAAAGTAGTTCACACATTCTTGAGCAAAATCAGGTAAATTAATAAATTGTTTATTAAGAGAGTATGCTCCATCTTGAAGCTTAGAAAGCTGAAGCAAATCCATAACTAAAGTGTTTAGCCTATCTACTTCATTTATTATTTCTTTTGAATATCTTTCTAAATTTTCTTCATCTACCAATCCATCACTAATAGCCTCACTGTAGCTTCTAATTACACTCAAAGGTGTCTTGAAGTCATGGGATACATTAGCTACAAAATCCCTTTGCAGTTGATATTTCTTTTTTAAGTCAATAGCCATTTGATTTAGGCTTATAGATAAAGTTTGAATTTCGTCATTAGTTTCAACACTACAGTCTACATTAAAATTGCCATTAGATATTGAAGAAGCAACCTTTTCCAACTTTAATATAGGTTTTGTAAATTTTTTGCCTATATAGGATATTAGAGGTATAGATAGCAGCACTGAAAAAATAAATATAAAAAATAAAACAATATAAACTATATTTAAATAATCCGAGGAATACTTATTATTTTGAAAAACTATGATATCCCCTATATCAGTTTGCAGTTTATAATATAGAAATTCAGCATTCATAGCATTTTTAAATATTCCTTTTGTTTTAAAGTTGTTATCGCTTGCAGAGCGTAAAAATGGCATCATACCCATTTTACCTTGAGTCAAAGGGACTATATTATTATCTTGAATAAGTATTGCAGTAATACTTGAACTATCTATTTCTTCATTGCTTTTTAAGGAGGTATATATATCTTTAGCTGAAGCCTGCAAACTATCATATTGCTGTTTAAGGTAAAACTTGGATAAAAAGATACTGCTTATTATAAGGCATATTGCAATGACTAAAGCAATTATAGATAAAAAGTATTTTATAAGTTTACGTGTTATTTTATCCATAGCTATCCTCCTGACACCACTAACTTATATCCAACACCCCATACTGTTACAAGGTGATCTTCGCAAAATTTTAGTTTTTCTCTAAGTTTTTTAATATGAGTATCAATTGTACGTGAGTCACCTATAAAATCATATCCCCATACCGAACTTAATAATTGCTCTCTACTAAACACCTGACCTATATTTTTGCTTAAAAATAACAAAAGATCAAATTCCTTAGGGGTTAGATTTACTTGTTGATCATCTTGCAATACTTCATGGTTTTCTTCTAATATTGTTAAATTATCAAATTTTAAAGATTTATTTTTAGTTATCTTACTGTTAATTCTAAGTTTCACACGAAGAACTAATTCTCTCATACTAATAGGTTTAACCATATAGTCGTCGGCACCTAGCTCCAGCCCAAAGATCCTGTCATCTTCTTCACCCCTTGCTGTTGTTAGTATAACAGGAGTGTTGCCTAATGATTTAGTTTTTCTAAGTAAAGCCCAGCCGTCTTTACCAGGAAGCATAATATCGAGGATTATTAGATCAAAGTTATGAGTATTAATTAGATCTTCTGCTGATTTTCCATCTGAAGTACAGGTTACATCATAATGTTCATTTTTTAAATATAGAGCCATTACTTCAGAAAGTTTAGTTTCATCTTCCACTATAAGTATTTTATTTGTCATTTTTCCCTCCTATAGTTTTTTTGCATCACTTAATTTAATCATCTTATAATAATTATAATTATAATTTATATATTTGGCTAATCATTGTAGCAAATGTGATAGATTTGTGAAATTTAATTATAAAACTTTTGCAATCTTATCACATTTACAACACTATTTGAACAAAAAGATTCGTTATTATAAAGCTATACCACAGAGATGGTAACTAAAATTAAAATTGGAGGAATAGAAAATGAAAAAAAGAAATGTTATAGCTGCTTTAGTACTTACCATGTCTATAGGAGTGGGAGCAACAGCATATGCTGCTTCAAATGATACTACAGTTACACCAGGGCAAAGATTAGGTCTTGGAAGAATAACTTCTATGAGAGGATATGATTATATGTCTAATATCCTTAAAAACAAGTTAGGCTTAACAGATACTGATATAACAAATGCAAGAGAATCAGGAAAAACACTTTATGATTTAGCAGCTGAAAAAGGAATGACTCAAGATGAGTTAAAGAGTTCATTGCTTGAAGAAAGAACTAAATCAATAGATGATGCTGTTAAGAAAGGAACAATTACAAAAGAAGAAGGGGAAACATTAAAATCAAAGTTAAATACAAACATACAAAACTGTACTGGAAATTTTGGTGAAAGACAAGGAGTAGGCCAGGGCAAAGGAAGAGGTCAAGGCCGTGGAATGATGGGAAACGGACAGGGTAGGGGCTGCATAACAGTACCTAGTAATGAAGTTGTTAAATAACATTTAAAAATAGGATGGCTAAAATTTAGCTATCCTATTTTTTATGGAAAATATTCAAAGAATGAGTAACAATTAATTTAGATTTATATATTATGATATTACGATATAGGTATGTATCTTGTTCATATTATAACATAAAAAATAAATATATACTTGACAGATTAGTAAAAAGCTATATAATATTTCTTAGATACCCTGTGGGGGTATAAAAATATTGGAGGGATGGAAATGAAAAATTTATTTGAACTATGGAAAAAATATTCATATATAATGTTACTTGCATTTATTATTGTAAGCCTATTTGATTTCAGAATAGGTATGGCAGCTATTATTTGTATGATTGCTCCTATAATAGTATCGATTTTCAGAGGAAGGTTTTGGTGTGGGAATTTATGCCCTAGAGGAAATTTCTATGACAATGTTATGGCAAAGTTCAGTAAGAAAAAGGCGGTTCCGAAATTATTAAAGTCAGTTTATTTTAGAGTATTTGTAGTTATATTTATGTTTACCATGTTCGGCTTAGGTGTTAGAAATAATTGGGGGAACCCAGCTGGAATTGGTATGGTGTTTTATAGAATTATAGTAATTACTACCTTGATTGGAATAGTATTATCATTTTTCTATAGTCATAGAACTTGGTGTCATTTTTGTCCCATGGGAAGCATAGCAGCATTAATATCTTACTTCAGAAAAGATAAAAAAAAGGTACTAGAAGTATCTAACACTTGCGTGAACTGTAAGATTTGCGAGAAAAAGTGTCCTATGGGAATTTCTCCTTATGGTTATAAAGGTGATGTATTAGATCATCCAGATTGTATTCAATGTGCAAATTGCGTAATAGCTTGTCCGAAAAATTCTATTGGATATGATACAATAAAATAATAAAAAATGCCTAATGGAGTTTATTTACCATTAGGCATTTTTTTATTTTACTAAATATAATTATTTCAACTTTACTGAAATGCATTAACTGTTTCTTATTAATTCAATATTTTTTATGGTTATAGAATGTGCATCGTATTCTATTAATCCATCACGTCTCATTTTATTTAGTTCTCTTAAAAGTGAAGGACGTTGTACGCCAATTCGTTCAGATAGTTCTTTCTTTGATATTGGTAAAATGATTTTTGACGTCTTTTGAATATAATATTCATAGGTTAAAAAGTCTAATATACTCTGTCTTATAGTCTTCATACTTATAGACTTAATTTTGTTTGTTAATATTATAGTTTTATCAGAAATGGATTTAATAAATTCAATTAGAAAATTCTTATTTTGTTGGCAAAGTTCAAGTATCAAGTCTTTATTAATATGAAGAATTATACAAGAAGATCTTGATGCTACTGTCATAGGATAAATATCAGCATTTGCAAAGAGTAAGTTTCCTCCTATTATATCTCCAGTTGTGAATGTAGATATAGTAAGCACATTCCCGTTATTATCAATTTTTTGAACAATAATACTTCCTTTTAAAATAATATCTAAAGTAGTGCACTTTTCATTTTGCAAGTAAATAACTTTGTTTTTGTTATATTCTTTAATTTCATAATTTTGGCTATTGAATAATTGAACTAATTCTTCAGAAGAGATGGTATTAAATAAACCTATATGCTTAATTATATGAATAAAGTCTTTGATATTCATGAATATTCCCCTGTAATTAGTAACCATGGTTACTTTTTTTATATTTATAAAAATTATAATATAAACACATGAACTATGAAAGGGGAATTTTTATGTTAGAAAAGATTTATGAATTTAAAAGATTAAATGAAAAGGTAGTTGAAAAACTTATTGATGATGAAAATTTAGCACTAAACCATATGGTTTTTACTAAAGGAACAGGTCTACCAGAACATTACTCAAACTCTAATGTGTATATGGTAGTAATAAGAGGTAATTTAACATTAAAGCTTGGTGAACAGGAACCTCACAAATACAGTGAAGGACAAATTGTAAATATACCTTATAATGTAAAGATGAATGTAAATAATTTTGATGATGACATTCTTGAGATATTTGTAATTAAATCTCCTAATCCAAGATATTATGAAGAAAAATAAAAGAGGAAATTTTAAAATATATATCAATATGTTGGAAATAATACAGCTTAATGTTATAATATACATATAAATATATACTGAAGATAAATATTGAAATTATTTGCGATAGGTGGTTATTTGTATGGATTGGCGATTTATTTTATCCCTTATATTTGCGCTTATAGTGGCAATTTTTGCTTTGCAAAATGCAGAAACTGTAAACATAAACTTTTTATTGATGGACTTATCTATGTCACAGGCACTTGTTATATTTATATCAGCAATTTTTGGTGCAGCTACTGTAATGATGCTTAGTATTGTTAGGTGGATTAAACTTAAATCTAAAATCAAAAGTTCATTAAAAACAATAACATTGCTGGAAGAGGAAAATAATCAGTTAAAGCTAAAACTTGAAGAAACAACGACTGAAGAACTTGAAAATAACAATAAATAAGATTTATGATAAGCAAACTTATCATATGAAATGCTTACAAAGTGACTATCTCAAAATTTATTTTGAGATAGTCACTTTTTTATATATTATTTATAAAATTTGAAAATTCACTATTAATTTTACTAAATATATTGACAGAAACTTTAAGGGATGTTATTATCTTAATAATTTAATCAGATAAAGCGGTGAAGTGGTAAATTGATAAAGTAAAGAAGGTGTAAATTTGACTAATTGGAAAAGATATATACCAGAAGGCACAAAGGATTTGTTGTTTGAGGAATGTAGTAAAAAAATTAATACAATTAATATGCTGAGAAGTCTATATTTAAGAAGTGGTTTTGAAGAGGTATCAACACCTACATTGGAATTTTACGATGTGTTTCATTTAGACAACCTGTCTATAGAACAGGAGAAGATGTATAAGTTATTCGATAATACTGGCAGGATATTGGTTTTGAGGCCTGATATGACGACTCCCATAGCTAGGATTGCTGCTACAAAGCTTAAGGAAGCCCCTCATCCAGTAAGAATATGTTATAGTGGCAACATATTTATGATGAATGAATCCTGGGGAGGGAAATTTAGTGAAATAACTCAATCTGGCATTGAGATACTAGGAAGTGACAGCTTAAAGGCAGACTCAGAAGTTATTATAACTGCTATTACAGCATTGCTTTCAATTGGGATTAAGGATTTTGAAATAGAATTGGGACAAGCTGAATTTTTCAAATCTTTAGTGGAAGACGTAATTTTTGAAGAAGAGGAAATGGAGAGACTCAGGAAGTTGGTGGAAAATAAAAATTTTGCTAGATTAAGAGAGTTTGTAGAAGGAAATGAAGATAAGCTAGGAAAGAATGCCAAGGCTCTAAAAAATCTGCCTGAACTTTTCGGGGGGATTGAGGTACTTGAGAGAGCTAAAAATCTTACGGATAATAAAAATGCTCTTCTTGCTATTGATAATATCGCTAAAATATATGAAAAGTTAGATGCAATTGGTCTTAGTAAATTTGTATCCATAGACTTAGGCATGGTACAACATATCAATTACTATACAGGAATGACTTTTAGGGCATATAGCAGAAAAGTAGGCACTGATATTTTAAGTGGAGGAAGATATGATAATTTAATATCTGAATTTGGTCAGAATATTCCTGCCACTGGGTTTGGAATAAATATTGATAGCGTTATGTGTGCACTGCAGGATTATAGTATATGTAATGAGTTTTGCGATAAATACTTAATTTCATATGATGAAAAATATATAAATGTAGCCTATAACTTAGCAAATAAACTTAGAGATTGTGGCTATTACGCTGAGATAAGCTTAATTAAAGAAAAAGAAAATATTATAAATTATTGTAAGGATAAGAAAATAGGTATGCTTGTCTCTATTAATTGTGAAGATGAGGTTGAAATTATAAATATAAAGGATAAAACTTGCAGTAATATAAATGTTTTAGAGTTATTTAAAGCTTTGGGGGAATAAAATGAAGAGTTTAAGAATTGCACTTACTAAAGGTAGACTAGAAAATTATGCAATTACCATGTTTGAAAGCATAGGAATTGATTGTACAGAATTAAAGAACAAAGGAAGAAAATTGATTTTTAAGGATATAGAAAACAACATACAGTTCGTTTTAGTAAAATCAACTGATGTGCTAACCTATGTTGAGCATGGAGCTGCAGATATAGGTATAGTAGGAAAAGACACACTTTTAGAACAGGAGAAAACCTTCTATGAGGTTGTGGACTTAAATGTTGGAAAATGCAGCTTTAGTGTGGCAGCATTACCTGAGTATAGAAACTATGAAGGTTTTAATCGTAAGAAAATTGCTACTAAATACCCTAATGTTGCAGGAAACTATTTTAGAAACAAGGGTGAAGACGTAGAAATAATCAAAATAGAGGGTTCCGTAGAGTTGGCTCCTATACTAGGACTTTCAGATGCCATAGTGGACATTGTAGAAACAGGAGAAACTCTTAGGCAAAATGGGCTTATTATAATAGAAAAAATATGTGATATAAGTGCCAGAATGATAGTAAATCGAGCAAGTATGAAGATATATAAAGATCAGATAGGAAAACTTATTGAAAAAGTTCAAAATTATGTAGATGAAAATCAATAACTTAATAAAGAAAAGAGGAGGGTTATTTTGATAAGTATTATATATGGAAATAGCGAAGAAGGAAAAAGTTACTTAGATTCCCTTAAGGAAAGGGCGGAAGAGGTACAAGGAGATGTTATAAATAAAGTTGAGGATATTTTAAGAGACATAAGAAACAACGGAGATGATGCTTTAATTCAGTATACAAACAAATTTGATAGCAATAGTGTTGATTTGAATAATTTTATTGTATCTAAGGAGGAAATTAAGGAAGCATATGAAAAGGTAGATTCAGATTTCCTCTCTGCAATACAAAGAGCAAAAGAAAATGTTGAAGAATTTCATGAGAGACAAAAGAGAAACTCATGGATGATGACAAAGGATAAGGGAGTTATACTTGGTCAAACTATCAGAGCATTAGAAAATGTAGGGATATATGTACCAGGGGGTACTGCAGCATATCCATCTTCAGTTATTATGAATGCAGTACCAGCAAAGGTGGCAGGAGTAAAGAATATAACAATGGTTACTCCGCCTTTAAAAGATGGAGGTATAAACCCTAATATTTTAGTTGCTGCTGACATTGCAGGAGTAGATAAAATAATTAAGGCAGGAGGAGCTCAGGCGGTTGGAGCACTTGCTTTTGGTACGAAGAATATTGAAAAAGTAGATAAAATAGTAGGACCAGGAAATATATATGTTGCAATGGCAAAACGAAGTGTATATGGATTTGTTGACATTGATATGATTGCTGGTCCTAGTGAAATACTTATAATTGCAGATGCAAATGCTAATCCTAAATTTTTAGCTGCAGATTTAATGTCTCAAGCAGAACATGATGTATTAGCATCCTCAATTTTAGTTACAACATCATTTGAATTAGCAGAAAAGGTAAAACTTGAACTAGAAAGACAAGTTGAGACTTTAGATAGAAAAGAAATAATAAGAGAATCTCTTAGAAACTATGGGGCCATTATTGTTGTAAGCACTTTAGAGGAAGCTATAAAAATGGCTAATGAGATAGCTCCTGAACACCTTGAGATAGTAATTGATAAGCCTTTTGACATATTAGGTGAAATAAAGAATGCAGGTTCTATTTTTATAGGTGAATATTCTCCGGAACCCCTAGGAGATTATATGGCAGGACCAAATCATGTACTGCCAACTAGCGGTACTGCAAGGTTTTTCTCACCACTTTCAGTAGATGACTTTATTAAAAAGTCTAGCTATATTTACTACACTAGTCCTGCATTAGAGGATTTGAAAACCGACATTATAAAAATTGCGGAAACTGAAGGATTAACAGCTCATGCTAATTCTATTAAAGTGAGGTTTGAAAAATGATAAATGACTTATTTAGAGAGGATTTAAAAAGCTTTAAGCCTTATGAAGTTGATAAAAATAACTATACTATTAGATTAGATGCTAATGAGAGTTTTTTAAATTTTCCAGAGGAATTAAAAGAAGAGCTTATGAGTTCAATAGTAAATATATTTTTCAATAGATACCCTGACGCAGATTCAACAGAAATTTGCAAGCTTTATGCAGACTATGCTGGAGTTAATTTTGAAAATGTTATGGCAGGCAATGGCTCAGATGAGCTTATACAAATTATAGTAAATGCCATCATAAAAGCTGGAGATAAAGTAATGATGTTAACCCCAGATTTTTCGGTGTACAACATATACACAAAGCTTGTAGGCGGAATACCTGTGGAGTTTCAGCTTAATGATAGCTTTGGATTAGATGTGGAAGCATTAATAGCAAAAGCTAATCTTGAAGAGGTAAAGCTTATTTTTATATCTAATCCTAATAATCCAACAGGTGGAATTATTCCTAAGGAGCAGTTGATTAGAATAATCACAGAAACCAAGTCTATTGTTGTTATTGATGAAGCCTATTATGAATTTTATGGAGAAACCCTAGTAGATAAAATAAATATCCATGAAAACTTAGTAATACTTAGGACTTGTTCTAAAGCAATAGGATTAGCAGCACTTAGATTAGGATTTCTCATCACCAATGATCTACTAATGACTGAATTTAAAAAGGTAAAACTAACTTATAACGTTAATACAGCTACTCAATCTATAGCTGCAGTGGTGCTAAAAAGACCCGAGCTTATTAAGAAAAATATAGAATTTATACTAAAGGAAAGAGAATATCTGCTTAGTGAACTAAAAAAAATAAAAGGGATAACTATATATCCAACAAAAGCTAATTATGTGCTAATTGAAAGTAGCTTTAAAGATGAATTAAGAAAAAAGACACTAAAATGTGGCATAAGTGTAAGGAACTTTAGCAGCCCTAGGCTTAAAAATTGTTTGAGGATTACTGTAGGAAACAGAGAAGAAAATAAAGCATTTATTGATTCCATAAGTAGATAATTTAAGTTTATAGAATGAAGGTGATAATATGAATAGATTATCCGAAATTAAAAGAAAAACTGGTGAAACGGATATAGAGTTAAGTATCAATTTAGATGGAGAGGGAATTTTTAAAGGAACTACAGGTATAGGGTTTTTAGACCATATGCTTACACTTTTTTCAAAGCATGGTTTAATAGACTTAGAAATAAAAGCAGCTGGAGATTTGGTGGTAGATAGTCACCATACTGTAGAAGATATAGCTATAGTACTTGGAAGTGCTTTAAAGGAAGCTCTAAAAGATAAAGCAGGGATTAAGAGGTATGGTACTAGTTTTGTACCTATGGATGAAGCCTTAGCTACAATATCTTTAGATATTAGCGGAAGACCATTCTTAGTATTTGATGCTAAGTTTACTGTAGATAAACTAGGAAACTTTGATACAGAAATGGTAGAAGAATTCTTTAGAGCTTTTGCTGTTAATGGAGGTATAACCCTGCATGCTAGAGTATTATATGGGAAAAACAATCATCATATGATAGAAGCTTTATTTAAAGCATTAGGCAGAGCTCTAGGGGAAGCAGTAACTATAGACCAAAGGATAAAAGGTGTTATGTCTACAAAAGGAGTTTTATAATTTTAACGTTAAATTAGACATGAAAAATTATTTGTTGTTAACTTTTTAGGAAATGGAGGGTATATTTTGATAGCTATAGTTGATTACGGCATGGGAAATTTAAAAAGTGTACAAAAGGCATTAACCTTTTTAAATATAAACTCTTTTATATCCAGCAAAAGAGATGAAATATCAAGAAGTAAAGGAATTATAATACCAGGTGTTGGTGCTTTCCCTGATGCAATGGAGAATATAAAAAAAGATGGCTTAGACTTATTAATAAAAGAAGAGGCTAAAAAAGGAAAACCCATCCTCGGGATATGTTTAGGAATGCAGCTTTTATTTGAAGAAGGTGAAGAAATCTCTAATTCTAAAGGACTTGGGTTTTTAAAAGGAAAAGTAGTAGAAATCCAGGGAGATGTAAAAGTTCCTCATATGGGGTGGAATAATTTAAAATTTCAAAAGGATAGCATACTTCTTAGGGGAGTTAAAGAGGGGAGTTTTACATACTTTGTGCACTCTTACTATGCTAAGTTAGGTGAAGAAGGCATACTAAATGCCTATACTGAGTATGGAGTAAGTATTCCTGCAATAGTGAGCAAAGATAATATTTTTGGCATTCAGTTTCATCCTGAAAAGAGCGGGGAGGCCGGAATGAAAATACTTAAAAACTTCGGGGAGTTGATAATATGATGATATTTCCAGCTATGGATTTAAGAAATGGTAATTGCGTAAGGCTATATCAGGGAGAGTTTTCAACCTCTCATGTTGTAGGAGAAAATCCAATTGATATAGCCCTACAGTTTAAAAAACAGGGTGCAGAATATATACATATAGTAGATTTAGATGGAGCCTTAAAGGGAGAGCTGGCTAATTTAGATGTAATTAAAGGTGTTATTAAAGAAACTGGGCTTCCAATACAGCTTGGTGGAGGAATAAGAAATATTAATACTATAGAAAAGCTTATAGAAGAGGGCGTAACCAGAGTTATTTTAGGAACAGCTGCTTTAAATAATCCTCCTATGGTAAAGGAAGCTGTAAGAAACTTCGGTGAAAAAATAGCTGTAGGTATAGATGCAAGAGATGGATATGTAGCTATAGAAGGATGGATAAAGGTAAGTAAAGTTCAATATATTGACTTTGCAAAAACCATGGAGGATATAGGAGTAAAAACAATAATTTTTACAGATATAAGCAGGGATGGAACACTTACAGGGCCTAACCTTGAGGCTACGGGTATGCTAAATGATCAGGTTTCCTGCGATATTATAGCATCAGGTGGAATGAAAGGTATAGAAGATATTAAAAAACTAACAGCTATGGATATGTATGGAGCAATTATAGGGAAAGCACTGTACAGTAAAAGCATAAATCTTAAGGAAGCTATAGACTTGGGAAGGAGGGTATAACTTGCTCACTAAAAGAATAATACCTTGCCTAGATGTGAATATGGGCAGAGTAGTAAAGGGAATAAATTTCGTTAATTTAAAGGACGTTGGGGATCCTGTAGAAATAGCAGAGTTTTACAACAAAGAAGGTGCGGATGAAATTGTTTTTCTTGATATAAGTGCTACTCATGAAGGAAGAAAGACCATGATTGATGTGGTAGAACGAGCAGCTGAAAAAGTTTTTATACCTCTAACTGTTGGCGGAGGTATAAAAACTGTTGATGATTTTAAGGATATACTTAGGGCAGGTGCAGATAAAATATCTGTAAATTCCGCTGCTATTAGAAATCCTAATATAGTAACAGAGGCAGCGAGAAAATTTGGCAGTCAATGTGTTGTGGTAGCTATAGATGGAAAGAAAAGAGAAGACAGCACTGGATGGAATGTATATATAAATGGCGGCAGAATAGATACTGCCCTGGATGCAGTAGAGTGGGCCAAAAGAGTAGAAAAGCTTGGTGCAGGTGAAATACTTCTAACCAGTATGGATGCAGATGGTACAAAAAACGGATATGATATAGAATTTACTAGGGCAATTGTTGACAGTGTTAATATCCCCGTAATTGCTTCAGGTGGATGCGGTAAACTTGAACATTTTTCAGAAGTTTTTAAAGAAAGCAAAGCGGATGCTGCCCTTGCTGCATCATTATTTCATTATAGAGAACTTACCATAGGTCAAGTTAAGGATTACCTTGCTAAAGAAGGTCTGGAGGTTAGAACTAATGAATAATATAGAAAATATTAAGTTTGAACAGGGACTAATTCCAGCTATAATACAAGATTACAATAATGGCGAGGTTCTCATGCTGGCATATATGAATAGAGAATCCTTTGAAAAAACATTAGAAACAAGTAAAACTTGGTTCTGGAGTAGATCGAGGAAAAAGTTATGGAATAAAGGTGAAACTTCAGGTCACTTTCAATATGTGAAAAATATTAGCTATGATTGTGATGGTGACACTTTGCTTATTAAAGTAGAGCAGATAGGTCCTGCTTGTCATACAGGAAGTAGAAGTTGCTTTTATAGAGAAATTGATATAAGGGGGGTTAATCATGAATAAAGAAAATGTCATAAAAGAATTATATAAAGTAATAGAGAGTAGAAAAGAAAATTCTATAGAAAATTCATATACCAGCTACCTTTTTGAAAAAGGATTAGATAAAGTACTGAAAAAGGTTGGAGAAGAATGCTCTGAGGTAATCATAGGAAGTAAAAACAACAATAAAAATGAAATGATAAATGAGATATCTGATTTAGTATATCATTTGCTTGTGCTAATGGCCATACAGGGTGTAAAGGTAGAGGATGTTGAAGAAGAGCTTATAAAGAGAACAGAAAAAATAGGTAATAAAAAACCTGAAAGAAGTGGTGAAAATACTTAAACAAGCATAAGTGTTTTCAGGAGGAGCTACTATGAACTATTCAAATTATCACACACACTGTTTTTTTTGCGATGGGAAGGGTGGGCCAGAAGATTATATAAAGAGGGCTATTAGTCTAAATTTTCATTCCCTAGGTTTTTCTAGCCATGCTCCTGTTCATGTACCGAGTTCATGGACTATGAAAGAAGAAAATTTAAATAATTATGTTGAAACAATAAAAAGACTCAAAGAAAAATATAAAAATCAGATTCAAATTTATTGTGGATTAGAAATAGATTATTTTCCAGGTATTTCGGGACCAGATTCTGAAAAATTTAAGGGATTAGAGCTTGATTATACTATAGGCTCTGTACACTTTATGAAAAATAAAGATACAGGCGAATATTTAACTGTAGATGGTGACGAAGAGGAATATACAAGAATCATTGAAGTGTTTTTTAAAGGAGACGTACAGGCTTTTGTTGCTGAATATTATGGCCTTATCCGGGGTATGTTATCTGTACACAACCCGCATATAGTTGGACACTTAGATTTAATTAGAAAAAATAATAAGAATGAAAGATATTTTAATGAAACTAAAGATTGGTATAAGGAAGAAGTTATTAAAACCTTAAGAGCCATAAAAAACTCTGGAGCTATTTTAGAAGTGAATACTGGAGCTATAGCAAGAGGATATTTGACTACTCCATATCCAAGTCCGTGGATACTTGAAGAATGTTATGAATTAGACATACCAATAACCCTTAACTCTGATGTGCATTCACCAGAAAATCTTCATGCATTCTTTGATGAATCATTGAATATGCTTAGATATGCTGGCTATAGACAGATTTATTTTATGAACAATAAAAGGTGGATAACAAGAAGTATTTAATTGTAAAAGGTAAATCAATAATATCTTAGGATATAGAACATTAAGTTGCATATCAATATGATATGCAATTTAATACCACAGAAGCGGATAAACACCGCTCTTTTTTGTCTTATGAATATCAGTATTGCGTAAAATGAAAAAATATAGTATATTATCAATATACCCCTATGGGGTAAATAATGATTTGTATAAAATAGTTAGCTTATTATTAATTTAATCAAATAAAGGAGAATTATTAATGACTAAAAGTTTTAAGTCTGTAAATGTCGTCTGTTTAATATCTGTCATTCTTTTAATAGGATTATTTTCAGGATGCAGCAGTAAGAACGCTAAAATTAACAAAGAAGGCTCAACCTCCTCAGAAAAAACTAGCTTTAATAATATAACTCCAGAAGAAGCCAATAAGAGGCTGGGTAGTGAAAAGGGGATTATACTTTTAGATGTAAGGACAAAAGAAGAATATGATACTGGACATATAAAAGGCTCTATGCTTATTCCTGTAGATAATTTGAAGGCGGAGGCAGATAATAAGCTTAAAGATAAGAACTCACCCATATTTGTATATTGCAGAAGTGGAAATAGAAGTGTTACTGCTGCTAGAATATTGACCAATCTAGGATATACTAATGTATATAATTTGGGGGGAATAAATAACTGGCCATATGAAGTTGTAAAATAACAACAATTAGAGGCTAGAAAATGAGGTAGGAAACATTAATATGTAATACTAACTATAATTTAATAAATATCTTAAAGAAATAATTTTAAAATAGATCATAAAAGGAGGTAAAATAAAATGATAAAAGTAACTGAAATGGCAGCAGAAAAAATTAAACAAAATATTTCAAAACAGAAAAATCCTGAAAAAGTTATGCTTAGAATTTCATTTGGAGGATATGGCTGAGGAGGCCCAAGGCTTCAATTAACTCTGGATGAGTTAAAGAATCAAGATGATGTTGTTATAGAATCACAGGGAATTACAGTTATATATAATTCTGATATAGAAGAATATGTACAAGACTCTATTATTGATTATTCAAAAAACTGGTTCCAACGTGGCTTAGTTATTAGAGGAGCTAAAACTTCCACTTGCTAGTACTTACCTACAGCAGGGAATAGAACTATTAGGGTAAGGGGATATTTACCTAAAATACATTTCTATTAAAAACAAAAGAGGCTGTCCCGCAATGCACATAATATGTATTGCGGGACAGCCTCTTTTTTTCTATTGTGCGAGTATCTTTCTCAAAACATCTTTTCCGTGTATGATATTAAGCAGTTCATCTTCTGTTCTTATTACATCCGTCCTTGTTTTGAAGTACTTATTTGCTTTTTTTGCAAGCTCCTTAGAATCTCCGTCAATGGAGGAGATAAAATCCATTACGCTTTTACCTTCATACACTGTATAAAGGTATGGAGCTACGATGTATTTTAAATCATAGAGCATGGAGTCTTCTATCCAGTAGTCTATATGAGGGAGGTCAATCTTTTTCTCCATAAGCTTTGTGTAAAATATCAAACCATCTTCTGTAGATTCCCAGAAGTCCACATACACATAGTCAAATTGATTCAGGAATTCTTCGTTATAAAAATCGAAGGCGTCTCCGTGAATGATTTTAAGTTTCTTATCAGTTTTAAACTGAGGTCTGATGTGCTTTTCAAACAAATCGATGACGTCCTTGTTGAATTCAACTATCGTTACACTTTCCACATCATCTTTCAGCAGCCAAAGATAAGGTAGAACTCCAATTCCTAGTCCCATAGTCATACATTTCCCATGGCCTTTTTCAATTCCATCTCTCATACTTTCTATTTCGCTAATGGCTGGGGACATCCACACTTTGCTGTCACCCTCTTTTAATACTGGCAAGTCAATGTCTGTTTCAAAGTAACCTATGGGATGATAGTGAAACAAGTATTTCCCCAAGGGCTGATGAAAATTCATATTCATTAAAGTTCTTTTCTTGATGTTGGCTTTCTCATACCTTACGGTTTCGGAACACACGTTATCAAGTTTGATATCCCTATAATACTGATTCTCGATTAGGATTCTCGAGTCGTATTTCAAACCATCATGAGGAACGTTATATTTTTTCAGTATTTCTATCAGCTTTTTTTCCATTTTTGGAGTAAGAACTCTCTCTGTATAATCTAGAATATTGGTGATGTAGTCATTCACATCTACCATGGATAGTATGAGATTCTTCATTGCTATATCCAGTTCTGTATTTCTTTCAAATCTAATCATTTATTACCTCGAATCTATGCAAATTATAATTATATTTTTTTTGATAATATCATATTTTCCACATCTTTTACAAGTATGAAATTTATAAGGAACTATTAACCCTCCTTTAAAACCCAAAATGCATCATTACAAAAAAATATAAAAAATAAACTAAAAATAATATAACTTAGAAAAATCATAGGTGTTGAAAAAAATCTGCAGATGAGAAATAAGTAAATGCTACAAAATATTTCCTGGAAAATATATACATAGGAAAAGGCAAAGATAGGTCAATATGTTTAGGAATGAACAAAAATATATCATGTGTTAAAAGTTTTGCTTACATCAACCCATTTTTATGTGTTAAAATACTAAAAGTACTCTTGTTGTTTTACCTTTATTAGAGAGTGGTAAGGAATATGTTGACACATAGATTGCTAGATTTGAGTAAATTTCCAGATTGCAGTGTGTTATCTGAAAATGGGAAGTCTACTCGTTTATCCAACCTTGACAGCTCAACACAAAAACATATCGCCGAAAAATATTATGGAGGTTCCATGCCGTGGAACGGAAAAATATCTCTTCGTTCATATAGCGGATATGAGAGGTTAAAATCTTCCAAATATAAAATAAAAAATAACATATAACAAAAGGTTGCAATAAATTAATTTGAAGGAATATATGTAAACGTTTACTTAAGGTAATTATTGATTTGCATCTGAAATTACTTAAAAGGGGTAGAAATATACAAGATTATTTTGAATAGTCCGGAGGCTATTATAAAACAGTTGTAAATAATTAATACCCTATATAAAATCTGAATAAATTTAGAGGAGGTAAATTATGAACGTAGTAAACGAGAAAGTGGAACACATAATCTTTGGAACGGGAGTTATTACAGAAGTAAAGGGCAATAAGATATATGTGAAGTTTCAGGATGAGATTGGAATAAAAGTATTTTTATATCCAGAAGTATTTGAAAAAATAATGAAAGTGTTTAATCCAGCAGTTCACGAAGAAGTTTTAGAAGAACTAAATATAAAAAAAGAGCAGATAGCAATTGAGCGAATAGAAAAGCAACGTGAAGCCGCTGAATTAGAAGAGAGAAAGGCAGAATTACAACTTGTAAAGAAGAAATCAACGTCAAAATCAACAAAAAAGAAATGATTTAAAAGGTATTTAAATCATCTCAGTAATGAAGTCATATTCGATAAAGTAATGTCATTATAATAAAAATTTACAATTTTGAGCAAAGGAGCATATAAATTAAAAGGAAATCGCAGGGAGATTGCTAACATAGCCAATACTTTGATGAGGAAAAAGAATGAAACTAAAAAATACAGAGGAAAATTTCAAGAAAGAGATGATAAGCTTTTAACTTTTATTCAAAGTATATTGTTTGAAGAATTAGCATTATCATTAGATACTACTTCTGAAGTAATATCTAAAAAGATCACTAAGTTTATAATTGAAAATGAATATTAAATATTTATTAAGCAAGGCGTGGCTGTGATTGACAAAAGCTTTGCAAAGGGGATGGTGTTAATAAATGAATATAAACAATGATAAAATAACAGCAATAGAAACTGTTATGAAGCAGATAGAAAAACAATTCGGAAAAGGTTCTGTTATGAAACTTGGTGAAAGTACAGCAATGGATATAGAAGTTATATCAACAGGATGCCTGGAACTAGACATAGCCCTTGGGTCTGGTGGAGTTCCTAGGGGAAGAATAGTAGAAATATATGGGCCTGAATCTTCAGGTAAGACAACTGTTTCACTACACATAGCTTCCGAGGCTCAAAAAAAAGGCGGTGCAGCAGCTTTTGTTGATGCAGAACATGCTCTTGACCCATCTTATGCAAAGAGATTGGGAGTTAATGTTGAAGACTTGATAGTTAGTCAACCAGATACTGGAGAACAAGCGCTGGAAATAGTAGAAGCACTTGTAAGGTCAAATGCCATAGATGTAATTGTTGTTGATTCTGTAGCAGCACTTGTTCCAAAAGCTGAAATAGAAGGGGAAATGGGTGACTCCCATATTGGATTACAAGCAAGACTGATGTCTCAGGTATTAAGGAAGCTTACTGCAGCAATCAACAAATCTAAATGCACCGTAATATTCATAAATCAATTAAGAGAAAAAATAGGTATTATGTTTGGTAATCCTGAAACTACAACAGGTGGTCGTGCACTTAAGTTTTATTCATCAGTACGATTAGATATAAGAAAAATTGATACTATAAAAACAGGTGAAGATGTTCTTGGAAGTAGAACTAGGGTAAAAGTAACAAAAAATAAAATTGCTCCTCCATTCAAACGAGCTGAATTTGACATAATGTACAATGAGGGTATTTCGAAAGAAGGTAATTTGATAGATATAGCAGTTAATGAAGAATTAGTTCAAAAAAGCGGAGCATGGTTTTCGTATAAAGATATAAGACTAGGTCAGGGAAGAGAAATTTCCAAGCTATATTTGAAAGAAAACCCTGATTTAGCTCTTGAAATAGAAAATCTAATAAGGGAAAAATACAATCTTCCAGTAACAAAAATGGTTATAAAGGAAGAGCTAACGAAAAATGAATAATAATTCATCAGTGTAATGATGAATTAAGGAGTGAAATTGCTCCAATAAATAAAGAAAAAGAATTTGCTATATCATGGTTTGAAACTCAAATTAAAGGCTTAAGTAATTTATAAGATTAATAAGACCGCATGGTTAGCATTACGGTCTTATTAATTTTTAACTGTAAATAATATTTATTATTTATTGTTTAGAACTGAATTAGATTAGAATAGGTAGTTAAAATTGGTGGCATTACAGTTATTGAAACCAATTTAATTACATTTTGGATAATTGTAATTTATGATGAAATCATACATTTTTTTTACGGCTGGGGACATACATTCTGTGTCTAGTGCAGATATACCAATAATTCTGCTGGCATCAGGTTTGATAGGATAGGTGTCTACAGGATATGAAATATCTTGCATGATCAATTTAGGTAATAAGCAAATTCCAAATCCATGACTTACCAAAGCTACGGTTGATAAATCATCTACAACATGATAACAGGATTTTATTTTTAAATTATGAGCGTCGAAGTAGTTCTGAATGTCAGCATCACAGGTTATATGTTGAATTACGAAGGATTTATCTTTTATTTCATCTAAGGTAATGTAATCTGGTTGAGAAACTGGGTAACCTTTTGGAACAATGCAAACAAGTGGATCATTATATAAAGGATAAATTGGAAGCTTTCCTGCACTTGAAACAGACAAAAAACCAAGATCAACTACTCCTGATTTAATCCATTCAATGATATCAACATAGGTACCTTGAAAGATTTCTATGGAAATACCTGGGTATATAGCATTAAAATCACGAGTTAATGCCGGAATCCAGTTGGTGCAAACACTATTGAAGCAGCCAATCCTCACTGTACCTTTTTCTAACCCATTGATTTCTAAAATAGCTTGTTTTAAAGATTCATCGCTGTTTATAACATTTCGAAAAGCAGGTAGTAGATTTTCTCCATAAGATGTTAGAGTAACGCCATTTTTGCTTCTAATGAATAGGGAGAATCCTAATTCTTGTTCTAGCTTAGAAACTGCATGGCTAACTGCAGATGGTGTCATATGAAGAAGTTCCGATGCTTTTTGAAAACTTTTTTGTTCATAAACAGTTATGATAATTTTATACGAAGCAAGTTGCATATATTTTCTCCTTTAGTTGAATAAAATTCATTTATAACATGAAAAAAATGAATTTTACTAATGTATATAAGTATATTATAATGAGTGAAATGAATCAAGGCATTATCAAAATATGGAATTAGAAACATTGTAGTGGAAAGATTGGTGGAAATTTTCACAATATCAGAACATTAGAGGAGGGCTATCATGAAAGAAAAACTAAGTTTTCAGCAAAATTTGTTGATAGGTTCATTGCTATTTGGATTATTTTTTGGTGCAGGTAATTTAATTTTTCCAGTTCAAATGGGACAAGAAGCTGGAAATCATACTTTTACAGCTACAATTGGATTTTTAATCACAGGGGTAGGGCTCCCTATGGTTGGGATTGTTGCATCAGCCATTTCAAAAAGTGAAAGTTTATTTGATATGGCTAAACCCATTAGTTCACGTTATGCAAGAATTTTTACTTGTTTGTTATATTTAACAATTGGTCCGCTATTTGCAATTCCGCGTACAGCCACAGTTGCATTTGAGGTAGGAATTCATCCTTTTATTTCTGATGAATATTTGAAGTTAGGATTAATTATTTTCTCATTTATATTTTTTGCTATTACCATTTATTTTTCACTGCGACCAGGACAAATATTGGATTGGGTAGGTAAATATCTTACACCTATTTTTTTGGCACTTTTATCAATTTTATTAATTGCAACATTTATCAATCCAATGGGACAAGTAAGTACATATGCTGCTCTGGGGAATTATGCTGATAAGCCTTTGTTTACTGGTCTATTGGACGGGTATAATACTATGGATGCCTTAGCTTCTGTTGCTTTTGCAATCATTATTATTTCGAATATACGAAAGTTAGGTGTTAAAAATTCTAATACAATTGCTATTGAAACATGTAAATCAGGTTTAGTTAGTGTTATTGGTATGACTGTTATTTATGCTTCATTATCGTATATGGGAGCTACAAGCTTAGGCAGTGTGAATCGTACTGATAATGGAGGCACCATTTTATTCATGGTAAGTAATCATTATTTTGGTTTCATTGGTACGCTATTGTTAGCAGCTATTGTGGGAATTGCATGTATAAAAACAGCGATTGGTTTAATAACTTCCTGTTCTGAAATGTTCAGTGAAATGTTTCCAAAATCAATTTTTTATAAAAATTATGCTATTTTATTTACTGTTTTTTCTTTTGTTATTGCTAACTTTGGATTAAGTAATATCATTCAGATATCTGTACCAGTACTTATGTTTCTTTATCCATTAACAATTACGTTAATCTTATTGTCTTTATTAACTCCATTTATTAATAAGCAAAGTGATGTTTATAAATGGACAACTGGATTAACAATTATTGCAGCATTTTTTGATTTATGTAAGGCATTACCACTGCCTTTCCAAGAAAATATTGTAGTTAAACAAATTGTTAATTTTGCTCATATATATTTACCTGGGTTTGATCATGGATTTGGATGGATATTACCATCACTTTGCGGATTTTTCATAGGATTAATCATTTGGAGTATTCGTTCAAAAAACATAGTATTTGTATATAAGGTTTTTCATAATAAGCCAGCTAAGTAGTGCATATAGGTGTACCTTGTGAAGGTAAAATAATTAAACAGTACAATATAAAATAACATATACTGTATTAATTAGTAGTAATTTTTCTTATTACACAACTAGAGTCTGTACCTGTAAAGGTATAGGCTTTTTTATTAGAGTATCGCAAGGTTATTATACTGTAAATATACACTAAAAATTAAGTTCAGAATCTAAAGATATCAAGCTTTGATGCTATAATTATAATATTTGATAAGTGTTAATTAATATACATAATAAATATTATGTATATTAATTTTAAAGTAAACTAAAATCTATACAACCAACAAATCACAATTCGAATATTTTATTCAATAAAAGATAACCATATAAAGGAGTTAAAAATAAGAAGAAGGTGTTGATATGATTACAAAAATTAAATCAAATAGACTAATAAATGAAAAATCCCCCTATTTGCTTCAACATGCTAATAATCCAGTAGATTGGTTTCCCTGGGGAGAAGAGGCTTTTTCAAAAGCTAAAAAAGAAGATAAGCCTATTTTTTTGAGTATAGGTTATAGTACATGTCATTGGTGTCATGTTATGGAGCGAGAAAGTTTTGAAGATGAGGAAGTAGCAGAACTTTTAAATTCTAATTTCGTATCTATTAAAGTAGATAGAGAAGAAAGACCGGATATAGATAGTATATATATGAGCTTTTGCCAAGCATATACCGGAAGAGGCGGATGGCCGATGACCATAATAATGACTCCAGATAAAAAGCCATTTTTTGCTGGAACTTATTTTCCGAAGCAGGGAAGAGGAAATATGCCAGGGATTTTAGAAGTTTTGAGTTCTGTTGTATCCACATGGCAGGCAGAAAGAGGAAATATATCTTCTATGACAGAGAGGTTGGAACGTGATGTAAAAAAATATATATTATCTCACGAAAGTGGAATAATAAATTCTCACATAGTAGAAAAAACCTTTTTAAAATTTAAGATGAGATATCAAGAGGACTATGGAGGGTTTGGAAGTGAGCCTAAGTTTCCAACACCTCACAATTTACTATTTTTATTAAGATATTATTATACTACTAAAAAGAAAGAAGCCCTTGAAATGGTGGAGCATACATTAGTATCTATGTATAAGGGTGGAATTTTTGATCATATTGGTTTTGGGTTTTCAAGATATTCTACAGATAAGTATTGGCTGGTTCCTCATTTTGAAAAGATGTTATATGACAATGCAATGTTATCTTATGTGTATGTAGAAACTTATAGAGTTACAAGAAATAAATTATATAAAGAAGTAGCAGATAAGATATATACATATATTTTGAGGGATATGACAGACAGTTTAGGAGGATTTTATTCTGCAGAAGATGCAGATTCTGAAGGTGTAGAGGGTAAATTTTATGTTTGGTCTCCTGAAGAAATAATAAGTTTACTTGGTAAGGAGGCAGGAGAAAAATTTTGTGCATTATTTGATATTACATCAAAGGGAAATTTTGAAGGAAAAACTATATTAAATTTGATATCTAAGAATTTAGAAGATATAGATGATGAAATAGAAAAAAGTAGAGAAATATTATTTGAAGAAAGAGAAAAAAGAATACACCCTTATAAAGATGATAAGATATTAACTTCCTGGAATGGTCTTATGATAGCATCTTTAGCCTATGCCGGTAGAATATTTGAAAATAATGATTATATAGATGCTGCTAAAAAATGTGCTAAATTTATAAAAAATAATTTAACAAATAAAAATGGAAGACTTCTTGGAAGATTTAGAGAAGGTGAAGCAGCAAATTTAGGTCTTTTAGATGATTATGCTTATTATGTTTGGGGGCTTATTGAATTATACGAGAGTACCTTCCAAGCAGAATACTTAAAAGAAGCTGTAAAATTAACTAAGGATATGATGAGCCTATTTTTAGATAAAGAGCATGGAGGATTTTATTTATATGGAGAAGATGCGGAAGAACTTATATTAAGGCCTAAGGAAATATATGATGGCGCACTACCTTCTGGAAACTCTATAGCTATATTTAATATGGCTAAGATTGCAAACATCTTAGAAGATTATGATATGTCAGAAGATACAAGAAGACAATTTAGTACCTTTGGAGAAACAATAAATAAAAATTCTTCTTTTTATAGTCATCTTGTAGATGCATGGCAATATGTAAGTAACTCCTATAAAAATTTAATCCTGGTTGGTAAAAAGGATGATATTTTGATGTTACAAATGTTAAAGGAAATAAACAGTATATATCTTCCTTATACTCAAGTAGTTGTTAAAGACGAAGAATATAGCATAGAAGATATCATTCCATCCTTAAAAGATAAAAAAGCATTAAACAACAATGTTACAGCTTATATATGCGAAAATTATACTTGCAAAGAACCTGTAATAGATTTACAATCTTTTAAAAAGAACATTGAATAAATTTTACCAGATAAAATAAAGGAGTGAAGTGGTATGAAGGAAATTATTTTTGCAGGAGGATGTTTTTGGGGCATAGAAGCATATATGTCTAAACACAATGGAGTTATAGAAACTAGAGTTGGATATGCAAATGGTATGAAACCGGATCCATGCTATGAAGATGTATGTACAGGAGCTACAGGCCATGCAGAGGCTTGCTACATTAAATATGATGAAAACAAAATAACTCTTGAAGAATTATTAAATAAATTTTGGAACATAATAGATCCTACTATATTAGATAGACAAGGAAATGATATTGGCAATCAATATAGAACAGGTATATATTATACAGATCCTAAAGATTTAGAACTAATAACAAAAACAAAGAACGAGCAGCAAGAAAAATATGATGAGCCAATAATAACAGAAATAGAACCACTTAAAGTTTTTCATGATGCAGAAGAATATCATCAAAAGTATTTAGAAAAAAATCCAAATGGATACTGTCATATACCATTGGATAAAATGAAATAGTTTTTATTAAAATATAAATTATCCCAAATTAATAGGCAATATAAAATCATTTTCCATATTATATATAAGAAACAAATATGGGAGATGATTTTTATGCATTATAAAGACTTGATAGTTGGGAAAGACACTCTGGTAAAAACAGCTAGAGGCAAAGTTGTTAAATATGTAAATTTTGATAATGCTGCTACAACACCAGCTTTTATTAAAGTTGCTAATGATATAAATAAGTTTTTACCTTACTATTCGTCTGTGCACAGGGGAATGGGAATAAAGTCACAGCTAACAACAAAAGCTTATGAAAGAGGAAGAGAACTGGTAGGAGAATTTTTAAATTTCAATTTAAGTGAATATGATGTCATATTTGTAAAAAATACTACAGAGGCTATAAATAAACTATCAAATATGCTGTTGCAAAAGTATAGTGATAAAATAGTACTTTCTACATTTATGGAGCATCATTCCAATGACATTCCTTGGAGAAAATTTAAAATAGACTATATAAGAGTTGATAGTAAAGGAATGTTAATACTTGAAGACTTAGAAAAAAAACTTAAAGATTATAATGGAAAAGTAGGTATAGTTGCTGTTACAGGAGCTTCTAATGTAACTGGATACAAAAACCCTGTGCACAAAATAGCAAAACTTGTTCATAGCTATGGAGCAAAGTTACTTGTAGATGGAGCACAGCTTATACCACACTGTCCTTTTGATATTAATGGAATAGCCAAAGATGAGTATATAGATTTTGCAGCTTTTTCAGCACACAAAATGTATGCTCCATTTGGTACAGGTGTGCTTATAGTTAGAAAGGATGAATTAAAAGATATTGAACCGGATTACAAGGGAGGGGGAACTGTGGACATGGTTACACATGACTTTGTAAAATGGAGTGATACTCCAGAAAAAGATGAAGCAGGAAGTCCTAATGTTTTAGGAGTAGTTGCATTATCTTCCTCCATAGAAATGCTTAGAGCTCTTGGAATGAAAAATATAGAAAACTATGAAAAAAATCTTCAAATGTATATTTGTAAAAAAATATCAAAGATCCCTGGTATCCAAATATACTCTGAGTATTGTTCTAATTCTGTATCAATAATTACTTTTAATGTAGAAGGAATGTATCACGAAACTGTATCAAAGGCTTTGTCTTATGAATATGGCATAGGTGTTAGAAGCGGATGTTTTTGTGCTCATCCTTATATACAAGAACTTTTGAAAGTACCAAAAGAAGAGGTTATGGAGAATATAAACAATAAATTTTGGAGAAAGCCGGGAATGATAAGAGTAAGTTTTGCACTTTATAATACCTTTGATGAAATTGATTATTTTATATATGCCCTCGAAAATATATTAAGAAGAAAAGAATATTTTATAAATAAATATGATTAAATTAAAAAAGTGTTGCTTAGATAAAGTAACACTTTTTTAATTTGATGACTTTAATGAATATTTTAATTTTTCTATATATTTAGAAGGAATTTTTGTAAAATTATAGAATAAGTAATTATAATATAGATTTGCAAAAGAAGGGGAGATATACTATGAATTATAATTACCAGCAGGATAAGAACAATCTTTTGTATGCCTTTGATAAGAGATTGATATTAAGTGAAATGTCCAAAAAATTACTAAGTGATTTACTGCTGGTTCGAAGAATTTTGCTTTTATCCATTAACAAAAGAAGTTACGATATCTATAGAAAAAATCAAGATCAGTTAATTATGATACTAGCTCTATTAAGTATTAAAGATGAAGAATTAAATATAGAAAACTTTAATATAGAAGTTACAACAAGAATGAGCATAATAAAAAAATATTTTAACGTGAATAATCCAAATATATCTAAAAACACTGTATATTTTAAACCTAATTTTAAAAAAATAGAGATGTTAATAAAAAATTTTAATTATTAAAAAAAAAGAAACAAATACGTATTGTATTAACAAACTGTGAATTATCTGTAAAAAGAATAACTTGCAGTTTTTATTATTTACACAATATTAACAAAAAGATAACAAGTAAGGCTAAAATTTATGAAACTCAAATGAATAATCAGTAATTATCAGTGTATTAATTATATTTTGTAAATTTAAAAAGTTGAATAAATATTAAAAAATATAGACGGATATACTGAAAATTTGATAAGATATAATAAATGGAGGAAATAATACTAGAAAGGAGGAAGTTGCAATGAAATATGGATTGCTTGTTATTTATGTGGTATTTTGGCTAATTTTGGCCGAAAACTTAAACATAGATAGGATTGCAATAGGGACCTTAATATGCATAGGGGTGTTTATATTTAACAAAGATTTATTAGGTAAATATAATATTCATAAAAAAAGTAAGAACTTATTAATATCAAATATAAAATATGCAGTTTTATATATTTTGATTTTAATTAAAGAAATATTCAAATCTAATTTTCATGTAGCAAAAATAGTCTTAAGTCCTAAGTTAAATATTTCACCAACTATAGTTACTATCACTACTAATCTCAAAAGTGATTTTGATAAAACAATTCTTGCAAATTCCATAACACTCACTCCTGGAACATTAACACTGGACATGACTGAAGAAAAGTTAATTATACATTGTCTCGAAGAAAATTCTATAAAGGATCTGCAAAATTCTATTTTTGAAAACATTCTTTTAAAGAAAGAGGAATTAAATAATGGCTAAAATTTTAACTTTTTCAATTTTGTTTTTATCTATAACCATTATGGGATGTATGTATAGAGCAATTAAGGGACCGAGTGCTGCAGATAGACTTGTGGCCATCAATGTAATTAGCACTAAAACTATAGTACTTATACTTATGATATCCTTTATACTTAAAGAAACTTATTTTATAGATGTAGCTTTAGTATACGCATTGATAAGCTTTGTTGCTTCCGTAGTCATAGCAAATTACATTGAAAAGTCAGGAGGGAAATAATATGTTAAGCGTCTTAATAGGAAGCGTATTTGTATTTGGCGGATTATTTTTCTTTTTAGTTGGGACTGTAGGTATTTTAAGATTCCCAGATGTTTTGACAAGGGTACATAGTGCAGCTAAATGTGATACTTTAGGAGCGCTACTTTGCTTAATAGGACTAATAATTTTTAATGGATTTAATATACTATCATTAAAACTATTATTAGTGCTCATATTTATATGGATAACAAATCCAACAGCTACTCATTTAATAGGTAAGGCTGAGTATTTTAAAAACAAATTATACAATAAACAGGATGGAGGATTAAAATGAAGATATTTAGCATAATAATGCTTATATTTTTAATATTTTCCGCTATATCTGTATCTGCTATGAAAAGTCTGCTTGGAGCAATTATAGTTTTTACAGTTTATAGTTTGATTATGGCTATATTATGGCAACAGTTAAACGCTCCAGATGTAGCCATTACAGAAGCAGCAGTAGGAGCTGGTATTACAACTGTATTATTCATATTGACTTTAAAAAGAATAAGAGGGACAAAGAAATGAAAAAACTACTAGCAGTTTTGATTACTTTGGGTTTAACAATAATATTGTTAACAGGCGTAAAGGATTTACCACAGTTTGGAATAGAAGATACTCCTATGAATAATAATTTGTCAAAGTACTATATTGAAAATGCTATGAAGGAAACAGGTGCTACTAATATAATTACAGGAATCATTTTAGATTACAGAGCATTTGATACTTTTGTAGAAGCAAGTGTGCTATTCACATCTGCAATAACAGTAATAATAGTACTTAAAAACGAAAAGGCTAAGCAGTAATTTGAAGGGATAGATAAATATGAAGGATAAAATATTAGAAGAAATTGTCGGAATACTCACACCTTTCATTCAAATTTTTGGAATCTATGTTATTTTTCATGGACATTTAAGTCCAGGTGGAGGCTTTTCTGGGGGAACCATAATTGGTGTTAGTTTTATTCTTTACAGAATGGTATACGGAAAAGAATTTGCACAAAATAAACTAAAGTTTTCTTCATTACTTTATTTTGTAACTATTGGAATATTCATATATGGATCTATGAAAGGGTACAGCTTCATATCAGGCGGCAGTCATCTTAACTTGCCTGGACCACCACTAGGAAATCCAGGGGATATAATAAGTGGAGGATTTTTGCTACCGCTTAATATAATTGTTGGAACTATAGTAGCAATAACTATGTATTTTTTCTATAGCTTATTTGAAGAAGGTGAAATCTAAAATGGAGAGGCTTTTAACTAATTATTATGAAACAGCATCTGTTATATTATTTGGAATAGGTTTTGCAACGCTTTTACTGCATAATAACCTAATAAAAAAAATAATAGGATTAAATATAATGGATACATCAATATTTTTATTTTTTATAGCTAAAGGTTATATAGAAGGAAGGGAAGCTCCTATATTAGTTAATGGATTTAAAGGAGTTGAGGGGTATGTCAATCCTATCCCTACGTCACTTATGCTTACCGGTATAGTTGTGGCAGTGAGTACTACGGCGTTTGCACTAGCGCTTACTATAAAAATGTACGAAAAGTATGGAACTATAGAATTAAATGAGATATTGGAAAAGGGGGCTGAATAGTTTTGTCGATAATTCAAAGTTTTCCCTTGATGGGTATTTTAATCCTATTCTTAGTAGCATTTACTATGCCACTTATTAAAAAAAATAATATGGTTAAATTCTTAAGCATTATTTCTTTTATAACGTGTCTAGTGTTATTTGGTATTTCATTAATATACACTATAGATAACGGAAGTTATTTTTATAGAATAGGACATTTTGATGCACCTTTTAGCATTGAGTTTAGGGTAGGAATTATAGAATGTATTATATCAGTGCTATTTGCATTTGTAGCATTGATGGTTACTTGGTATTCTTGTTACAGTATAGAACATGATATAGATGAAAACAAGGTTTCAATGTATTATCTTTTGGTAAATATTCTTGTAGCATCTCTTTTAGGTATTATTTTTTCTAATGATATGTTTAATGTATATGTATTTATAGAAATAGGAAACCTAGCTTCTTGTGGGATAGTAATAGTTAAAGATAAAAAAGAAAATATAAAAGCAGGAATCAAATATATTATTATGAGTTGTCTTGGTTCAGGACTAGTACTTATGGGAATTGCATACCTGTATTCGATGACTGGACAACTTAATATGACATATATGCATGAAAGTTTAGTAAACAGTTACGCTAATTACCCCCAAGCAATTCTTATAACACTAGGATTATTTACTATAGGACTAGGAGTTAAGAGTGCTATGTTTCCTCTTCATACATGGCTTCCAGATGCACATTCTAATGCACCAACATCTTCAAGTGCACTATTATCTTCACTTGTACTAAAAGCTTATGTAATATTTCTACTTAAAGTGCTTTATAGAGTAATGGGCAAAGATATAATATCAAACTTTTCTATACTTAATATAATATTAGTTCTTGGATGCTTAGGCATGATAATGGGATCTGTATTGGCAATATTTCAAAAGAATTTAAAAAGAGTTATTGCTTATTCAACCGTAGCTCAAATGGGTTATATATTCTTTTCCATAGGTTTAGGTACGGAACTAGGAGTTATAATGAGTATATTTCACATTATAGGTCATGCTGTGACAAAATCTGCATTATTTTTGTGCGCAGGAGCAATTATAGAAAAGTCAGGACAAAAGGAGTTACCTAATCTTAAGGGCATAGGAAAAGAAATGCCATATACATTAGGATTATTTTTTATAGCATCTTTATCAATGCTTGGAATACCTTTGCTTCCGGGATTTGTGAGTAAGTGGTATTTAGCACTTGGCAGTATAGAAGTGGATAAACTAATACTAATAGGTGTAATACTGATAAGTAGTCTTTTAAATGCTATATACTACTTACCAATAGCAATAAATGGATTTTTTGGCGAAGAAAATTTAAATGGCAAGATATACAAAAGTAAAGATAAGTCTATAAAAGAATTAATACCAATTATAATACTTGTTATAGCCATGTTATATGTTGGAATAGCTTCTGAAGAAATAATCAATTTGATAAGGGCAGGATTAGTATAGGAGGAAATGGCTTTGAACAATATAATTATTTTACTTCCAATCATTTTCCCCTTTTTAGCTGCTATTGTAGTAGCCACATTTGGGTTTAGTGAAAAGAGAAGAAATATATTTGCAGGCTCTGTTGTATTAATAAATTTAATCTTTGTAGTATATATAGCTAAAAAACTAGGAGAAGTTAGTCTGCATATTTTAAAAATAAATGAATTCTTAGATATATATTTTAAGATTGATAAGCTAAGTGTGTTTTTTTCATTGCTAGTATCAGTATTATGGATGTTTACAACTGTATACGCTATGGAATATATGAAGCATGAGGGAAAAGAAAAACGGTTCTTTTCATATTTCATCGCCACACTAGGAATAACACTAGGAATAGCCTTTGCAGGCAACTTAATTACATTATATTTCTTTTATGAATTTTTAACACTAGCTACCTTTCCTTTAGTAATACATTCTGGAACTAAGGGGGCATTAGAAAGCGGCAAGAAATATTTGATATATTCTTTTGGTGGGGCAACTTTAGCACTACTTGGAATGATTATTTTATTTAGTTTTACAAATAGCCTTGAATTTATTCCAGGTGGGATTATTGGAAAAAATATGCTAATAAATAAAAATTATTACTTTATAAGCTATTTGGTTATGTTTATGGGTTTTGGAGTAAAGGCTGCGCTAGTACCATTTCACTCCTGGCTCCCTAAGGCTATGGTAGCTCCAACCCCTGTAAGTTCACTACTTCATGCAGTGGCAGTAGTTAAATCTGGGGTATTTGCATTAACTAGAATCACTTATTATGTATTTGGAGCAGATGTTGTAAGAGCTACAGGAGCTAATAGATACTTAATTGTATTTGTAATAATTTCAATACTTATGGGATCCTTTCTTGCATTGCATCAAGAAAATCTTAAAAAGAGATTGGCCTATTCCACAATAAGCCAGTTAGGATATATTTTACTGGGAATACTTCTTTTGAATAGAAACTCTTTTATAGGAGCAATGCTGCATTTATTAAATCACGCAGTAATAAAAATAACTTTATTCTTTTGTGTAGGAGCAATAATGTATACCACAGGTAAAACAGAAATAGGTCAAATAAAGGGAATAGGAAAAGCGATGCCTTTAACTATGTGGTGTTTTACAATATCATCCATTTCACTTATAGGGATTCCTCCAACTAACGGATTTGTAAGCAAGTGGTATTTAGCTCTAGGAGGACTTTCCGAAGGTAGGGCAGCTTTTCCTGTAATACTTTTATTAAGTGCACTACTTACGGCTATGTATCTTATACCTGTTGTAACTGTTGCTTTTTTTAAAAAAGAGGAAAGTGTAGTTACAGTAAAAAAAGAGGCTCCTTTAAAGATGTTGATTCCAATAATGGCTATAACTATAATTACAACGTTTTTAGGGCTTTTTCCTAATCCAGTAATAGACTTCTTGACAAGTATGGCTCTTGAAGTTACAAATTAAATTTGAGTGAGGTGAATTATTTGAATCCAAGAATAGTACTGCTTTATATAATACTTATACCATTTATAGGGTCGTTTATTGGATTCATTATTGGTAAAAAAGAAGAAAAGTGGAGAGATGTATTTAACATTGTAATGACCGGTTTCAACTTTTTACTAATAACTTCTCTATATAAAAATGTTATGAATGGAAAAATAGAAATTTTTATACCTAATATAATGGGTACAGGGCTTCAGTTTAAGTTAGATATGTTTAGGTATATATTTGTATGGTTAACTGCTTTAATTTGGTTTTTGGTAACTATATATTCTACACAATATCTTATAAGTTATAAAAATAGAAATAGATATTATTTATTTTTTATGCTTACTTACTGGAGTACCCTTGGCATATTTATATCACAAAACTTTTTGAATTTATTTACTTTCTTTGAAATAATGTCATTAACATCTTATCCATTAATTATTCATGATGAAGATAAGTATTCACATGAAGCAGGAGAAACATATATAATAATGGCAGTAACAGGTGGACTAGTTCTTTTAATGGGATTGTTTTTGCTTTACAATTACACTCAAACTTTAGATATATACGAGCTCAGATATCTTTTAAAGGATATGGGAAAAATAAAGTACGTTATTACTGGGCTTATAATATTTGGATTTGGTATAAAAGCAGGGATGATGCCTTTACACATATGGCTTCCTAAAGCCCACCCAGCTGCTCCAGCTCCAGCTAGTGCTATATTATCTGGGGTATTACTTAAAACAGGAATATTTGGTATCTTAATTACTGCAGAAATAATAGTTCCTGGAGACATATATGTGTCATTAGTATTACTCGTTTTAGGTTTTTTAACAATGTTTATAGGCGGGTTTTTAGCAATGTTCCAGAGGAATATAAAGAGGATACTTGCCTATAGTAGCATGAGTCAAATGGGATATATTATAGTTGGTATAGCACTTGTAGGAATGTTACAGGAGCACAAAGGGCTAGCGCTATATGCAACACTTTATCATATTATAAATCATATGATATTCAAGGTATTACTATTTATGGGCGCAGGTATAATATATATGGCATTACATGAATTAAGCATCAATGGCATAGGTGGATTTGGGCGTAATAAAAAGATTTTAAAAATAGCATTCCTTATTGGACTTTGCGGAATAATAGGTATGCCAGGCTTTAATGGATTTATTAGTAAGAATATGCTTCATCATGCCTTAGCAGAAGCAGTTCATTTATACGGAGGATTTTGGCTCCATTTTGGAGAAGTAATATTTACAATAAGTAGTGCGTTTACCACAGCATATCTTTTAAAGTTATTCATAGCAGTATTTATTGAAAAGAGCAATCAAGAAATAGATAATGTAAAAATGAAGATAACTGGAAGAGCTTTGGCACCTATGGCAGTGTTAGCACTTATGACGGTTTTTATAGGAGTTTATCCACAATTTGTAATGAAAATACTTGATAAAGCTGTAGAAACCTTTAATATTTATCATAAAATAGATGTTCATTTTTATACTGTTGGAAATATAAAATCCTCATTTATTTCAATAGGGCTAGGAGTTCTAATATACGTATTTTTTATAAGAAAGGTACTAAAAAAGGGAAGCGGAGAAAACTGGTGGTATGAAAATACAGTTCTCAACTGGTTTAGTTTAGAAAAGAATGTATATATACCAGTATTCAAAGTATTATTCAAGATAAGTTCTTTTGTTCTAAAGCTATGCGATGAAGGATTATTAAAACTTATTGAATTTGTAAGGAATACATTACGTAGCTTAGGGAAAATGCCATTAGAATATAATGTAAATTCCTCAGAAATGTTTATAGAAAAAATAAATCCTATGAATTATATAAATAAAACAAAAGTTACTGCTACCACAAATTTAAATAAAGAGATGGGTAAGGCTGGCTATAAAATGAATAGTATAACCTATTCTATATACATTTTTGGTGTAGTTCTTCTCATATGTTTAATAATACTTATATATTAGTAAATAAGCCCTTAATGAATGAGTTCATTAAGGGCTTATTACTTATTCTTAGTAAGTAATAATTATTATTTATTTAAATTATAAAATATGATATTATATTAAAAGAATATAGAAAAGTTAAATGATGGATGGTAAGGAGTAATATATGAATATAGAAGAAAATTTAAATATTATACAAAAGGATCCATATTTTATAAAAAATATAGATAATCCTACAGAGGAAATGTGTTTATATGCTGTAAGAAATGCATGGAATGCAGTAAAATTTATAAAAAATCCTTCAATAGAGGTCATGGAAGAAGCAGTAAACAATAGGGGGTGGGCATTACAATTTATAAAATTACCTCCTTATGAAATTCAAAAATTAGCAATACAGCGAGATGCAGATTCTATAAAATATCTAAAAGAACCATCTCTAGAACTACAACTTATGGCAGTTAAGAGGGATTGGAGTGTATTAAAATATATTGAAAATCCATTTTTAGAGGTTGAAAAAGTGGCAATAAATAAAAATGAAGAAGCAATGAGATACATTACTAACTTAAATGAAGAAAAATTAAGAGTATTTGTAGTGGAAAATATAAAGATAGTTAAGTATATAGATGAATATAATAAAAAACAGTTATTAGATACTATACAGCTTAAACTCGGAGAAGAAAATACAGATAATAAGTATGTAATAGACTTTATAGAATGTGAAGCATTGAAGTTTAATAGAATAAAGTTTATTCATAAGCACGGAAGTAAGAGAGCTAAGAAAATATTAGTAGATTATAAACTTGGAACATAAGGAGAGATGAAAAATGAATTTTAATGATGCACTTTTAACAGTAAAACTTACATTAGAAAGCGGTGCAGTACCACTTTTAATAGGAGAAAGCGGTATAGGAAAGACTTCACTGATAAAAAAATTAGGTACTCATGAAAATTATTATGTAGTAAATATAGATGCTAATCTTTTAAAAGAAGGGGAAATAGGGGGACTTCCTACAGTAGAAGATTATATAATAAGTAAAGATGGAAATACAATTAAAAGCAAGAGAACAATATATGCCATACATATAAAGCTTTTGCAAGTTGAGGAATATTTGAGAGAAAATAATAATGGCAAGGTATTATTATTTATAGATGAATTAAACAGATGTGAACATACAGTACAACAAGAGCTTATGAATTTAATATTAAACAGAGAAATAAATGGGTACATGTTACCTAAAAATGTATATGTTATTGCTGCTATGAATCCTTCTAATAAGTACAATAAGTATCATCAAAGTGAATATCAAGTAGTAGATATGGATCCGGCGCAGGAGAATAGATTTGTTTGGATTGATATTGATTCAGATACAAAATCTTGGCTTACATGGGCCATGAGCGAAGAAGGAAATATACATACAGATATTATTGAATTTATTGGAACCTTTCCAGATTATCTTCATACACCGTATATAGAGGAAAGTATTAAAGCAACGCCTCGAAGTTGGGAAAGGGTTTCAAAAGCCTATGGAGTTTATTTAAGTAATAAAAATAAATACCCTAGTAAAATTTTTTATAATCTTGTAAGGGGAAATGTAGGCGGAAGCATAGCACAGGACTTTTTAAATTTTTTAGAAGAAAATAAAAATCCAATTATTAAACCCAAGGATATATTTGAAAAGGGATATTTGAGTGATGAATTATATGTAAAGGTAAAAACTGAAAGTCATTCAAGACTTTATATTGCAGCTAAAAATGCTCTTTTATATTTAAAGCACTCAGAACATGGAGAAAATGATATAAACTTATTTTCTGAGTTTATCCAGATGTATCCTAAGGATTTAAAAGTAGGTATAATGCAAGAGATTAAATTTAATTATAGTGATTCGTTATACAAGGAATTTTTAGATAATGATATATTTATTGAAGGATACTTTAGTCTATATGAAGATTTGGATGATTAAGGGAGGCATTGATGAATAATAGTAGTTTTGAGGAATTAAGAAAAGAACTTTTAAAAGAAGTTTATGCTTTAGGAGAAGAGATCAGCAAAAGCGAAGGCTTTGCAGTGAAGTTTAATAAGCTAATAGAATATTGTACCTTTTCACTAATGGAGGGGGAAGATAACTTCTTTGGCTTATTTACTATGCAAATGAAAAGAAATATAAATTATAATACCCTTAGTCCGCTGGGAACCACCGTATCCCTATCTCATTTTATATTACATTTTAATCCCACAATATTTTTACATTGCTCATTAAAGGAAATGAGAGCTCTTATAAAACATGAAATATATCATATAATGTTTGGACATCTTAAAAGACATAAAGAACTTAGAAAGAAATATAGTGAATCTGTAGTAAATTTAGCTCTAGATATTTCTATAAATCAATATATTGAAAATTTACCATCATGGAGTCGCAGTATAAAGGAAGTAAGTTTATCCTATAATGTTGATTTAGAATATGAAGAGTCCGCAGAATACTATGCTGAAAAAATTCAAAATGCCATCGAGAAATTAATTAAGGATTCAGGCACAGAAATATCAAAAGAAGTATTTAATAAAAGTGAACCTGAAACTGAATATGTATTAGATATAGAAAAATCTCATGATATATGGACACAAGAAAATTATGATTTTAATATGGATTATATAAGTGAACTTACTAAAAAAACAGTTGAGAATGCAAAAAGGGGTAAAGTGCCTATATCAATAGAAAAAGCTATAAATTTATTAAATAAAAGAGCAGAAATATCTTGGAATGATTATCTAAAAAGGGCCTTAGGCACAATGCCTTCAGGATATAAGAAAACAATAACTAGAAAGGATAGAAGGCAGCCAAATAGACTCGATCTAAGAGGAAGACTTTCAAATCATTTAGTACAAATAATAATAGCAATAGATATAAGTGGTAGCATAACAGATAAGGAAATAGACAAAATAATGATTGAAGTTTTAAATATAGTTAAAAATTATAAATCAGAAATTACAATAATAGAATGTGATAATATAATCAGAAGAGTTTACAAAGTTAAGAATAAAAAAGATGTGAAAGCAAAGTTGGAAACAAAAGGTGGAACTGCTTTTTCTCCCATTTTCGAATATATACATAATAACAAGCTAGCAAATTATCTTCTAATATATTTTACAGATGGAGTAGGAGAAGATGAGCTTACTGTAAAGCCTATAAACTATAAAACACTATGGGTTCTTACAGGAAAGGAAGAAGATTTATCTCTTAAAAATCCTCATGGTGAAATAAAAAAATTATCTAATAAACCTACTATAAAAAATGATGTAAACATTGCAATAGAAGCAATGAAAGAAATAACTAAGGATTGGGCAGCAGCTGCAAATCAGTATATTTGATAAACTATATAATAAAATAAATTTAAAAGGAAATTATAATATATGATATTGTATTTGTAGGGAAGGATGTATACTATATGAATTTAAAAATAATAGATAAGCCTATAGCATGGCATTTGAAAAATTTAATATTTATAATTATAGGTACGTTAATATCAGCTTTAGGTATTAATTTATTTATAGTAAATGCTAATCTTTTGAGTGGAGGAGTTTCAGGTATAGCTCTTATATTACAATATGTATTTAATATACCAGCAGGATATTCTACTCTTGCAATAAATATACCTCTTCTTTATTTAAGCTACAAAAAAATGGATTTAAGGTTTACCTTGTATACTATCATAGCTACTATTTCATTTTCTGTAATGCTTATAGTAACAAATTCACTACAAAATATAATTTCTATAGATGATACTTTGCTGTTATCCCTGTATGGTGGAATATTAAATGGAGTAGGAGTAGGAATAGCTTTCACTTATTATGGTTCTACTGGAGGACTTGACATAATATCTTCAGTTTTAAAAAGAAAAAATGAGAACTTTAATATAGGTACTACTAGTTTTATAGTAAATGCTGTAATAGTTCTAATAGGTGCGTTTATATTCGGAATTACTAGTGCATTGTATACATTGGTATCTATATATATAACAGCTTATATGATAGATATGGTTATTAAAGGTTTCGACAGAAAAAATAAGTTAATTTTTATAATAACTGAAAAAGAAAAAGAAGTTAGTGAAGCTATAATGCAAAGTTTAGGTAGAGGCGTTACCTTTTTGTATGGAGAAGGTGCATATACTAATCTTGAAAGGAAAGTATTATACTGTGTAGTGCAACTTTCTCAAGTACCGCTTTTAAAACAAATGGTAAAAGAAATAGATGAAAATTCATTTATTTCTATATTGGATGTAGCTGAAGTGGAAGGAAAAGGCTTTAGAAAAGATTCTATATAATACAAAAAAATTCTATATTTAATTTGAAAAACTATAGTTTTAGTTTATAATATAATAGAATAAGTTAGGAAGGTGATGATTACATGAATAATGTAGACAATTTAGCTGTAAATACCATAAGATTTTTATCTGCAGAAGCTATAGAGAAAGCTAATTCTGGCCACCCAGGATTACCATTAGGTGCAGCACCTATGGCATATGCATTATGGTCAAAAAATATGAAGCATAATCCTAAAAACCCTAAATGGATAGATAGAGATAGATTTGTACTATCAGCAGGACATGGTTCAATGCTCATATACTCATTACTTCATTTGTTTGGATATGGGCTAACAATTGAAGATCTTAAAAACTTTAGACAGTGGGGAAGTAAAACACCAGGTCACCCTGAATATAAGCATACTGTTGGAGTAGAAACTACTACAGGACCACTTGGACAGGGATTCTGCAATGCAGTAGGTATGTCTATAAGTGAAAGTTATTTAGCTGAAAAATTTAATAAACCTGATTTTAAAATGATAAATCATTATACATATACACTTGTAGGAGATGGATGCCTAATGGAAGGTATTACTTCAGAAGCAGCATCTCTTGCAGGAACTTTAGGTCTTGGAAAACTTATTGCATTATATGATTCAAATAATATATCTATAGAAGGACATACAGATATAGCCTTCAGAGAAAATGTAGGTAAGAGATTCGAAGCTTACAATTGGCAAGTTATTAATGTAGAAGATGGAAACGATATAGAAGCTATAGATAAGGCAATTAAAGAAGCTAAGAATGAGGAAAACAAACCTTCACTTATCATAGTGAAAACACATATTGGATACGGATGTCCAGCAAAGCAAGGTAAGTCTTCTGCTCATGGTGAACCATTGGGATTAGAGAATATAGGAGCTTCAAAGGAATTCTTAAAATGGGCTTATAAAGATGAATTTTATGTTCCAGATGAAGTCAGAGGCCACATGGGAAATCTTCAAAATGATTTTTCAAAAGAAGAAGGAAATTGGATTGAATTAAAGAAAAAATATGATGAAAACTATCCTGAACTTGCTAAAGAATGGGATTTATGGTTTGGTAACAAATTAAACGTAGATTTATTAAATGATGAGTCATTTTGGAGCTTTGATAAGAAGATGGCAACACGTGCATCTTCAGGAGAACTAATAAATAGATTAACTAAAGTTATTCCTAACTTAATTGGAGGTTCTGCAGACCTTGCTCCATCCAATAAAACTTACATGAAAGATAAAGGCGATTTTTCAAAGGAAGATAGAAGCGGAGCAAATTTACATTATGGAGTTAGAGAACATGCTATGGCTGCAATAGGTAATGGTATTGCACTTCATGGAGGGCTTAAAACATTTGTATCAACATTCTTTGTGTTCTCAGATTATATGAAAGCATCTATGAGATTATCAGCCCTTATGGGACTTCCTGTAACTTATGTTCTTACTCATGATAGTATAGGAGTAGGGGAAGATGGTCCTACTCATGAACCTATAGAACAATTAGCTGCACTTAGAAGTATACCTAATATGACAGTATACAGACCAGCAGATTCTAAGGAAACTGCTGCAGCATGGTATCATGCAATAACTCATGAAGAAGGTCCAACAGCATTAGTGTTAACAAGACAAAACCTTCCTTTATACGATGAAACAGGTAAGGAAGCTTTAAAGGGTGCTTATATACTTAAGGATTCTGAAAAAGGTACTCCTGATGTAATACTTATGGCTACAGGTTCTGAAGTAGAGTTAATATATGAAGCATCAAAAGTATTAAAAGAAAAAGGAATTGATGCTAGAGTAGTAAGTATGCCTTCTTTAGAAGTATTTGAAGCACAAGGAGAAGAGTATAAGGAAAAGATTCTTCCAATGAATATAAGAAAAAGAGTAGCAGTTGAAGCAGCTTCCTCATTTGGTTGGCATAAATATGTTGGATTAGATGGAGAAATAATTTCAATTGATACATTTGGTGCTTCTGCTCCAGCAGAAATACTATTTAGAGAATTTGGATTTACTGTAGAAAACGTAGTTGAAAAGGTTGAAAAGTTAATGAGTAAATAATAAAGTTTAAAAAATAGAGCATGCTCGATGACATGCTCTATTTTTTTAGCTTATAATAATATTCTTCTGTATTGTTATCTATTACTTTGAATTCATATCCTAACCCTTTATAATATCTTATTATGTGCGGAAGAGCTTTTACAGTGTTTTTATTATTAGAATTACAATGAAGGAGTACTATAAGTCTGCTATAGCTTTGCTTGTATTTTTTTGCATTTTGAACAAGCTTATTAGTGGTTAAGTTTGGATTTACCCCATCTGAAAGGTCTACATTCCAATCATAAACTTTAAAATTATGCTCATGTAAACTTACCAAAAAATCTTGAGTAAGATGATTAGAACTTCCTCCTGGAAATCTTATTACGGAAGGTGAAACATTAATAATTTCCTTAACTTTACTACGCACTTTTTCCATTTCTTCTATAAATATTTCTTTACTAGAATATATACTTTTAAAATTATGCGAGTAAGTATGAAGCCCTATACTATGGCCTTCATTGTGTATTCTTTTCAGTATATCTTCTCGTCCTTCAATTTCTTTGCCTACTACAAAGAATGTAGCCTTTACATTATTTTCTTTTAAAACATCTAGTAGTTTATCGGTAATTATATAAGTAGGACCATCATCAAAAGTAAGATATACAGTTTTATTATAATTTGGATCACCAGCATCGTATGTGGTTAGAGGATTTGATTTATCCTTTGCATATAATATATTTAAATCTTGAAGCTTAGCGCTAATTATAGCTACAAAAACTATAATGAAACATAGCGTATATACTCTAGTTTTTCTAAGTTTAATCATTCTAATCAACTACTTTCATTATATAATTTATAATTAGTATTTCACTAAACAGCATTTTTATTAAACCATAATTTTTAATTAAGATATATTTGATATTTTATATTATAAGATAAAGTCATTTTTAATATAATATTAAAAATAAAATCTTTATAAATTGACTTAAAAGTGCTAAAAAAGTATAATAAGATATATCCCTTTTGTTGGTAATTTAAACGAGCAAAAGAGATAATATATTTTAATAGGCCTAATTGCAAGGAAATACTAAGCAAAAGGGGGAAAGACATGAATAGTGTATTTAAACCTTCTAGGGCTTTACTAGAAGGTTTTTTTATTATGCAAAGGAGGAAAGGGTATGGATAAAAGAATAGGTGTAGTAGGGATAGTTGTAGAGGAGCTTGAAAGTGCAGAAAAGGTTAATAGTACATTACATGAGTTCTCATCTATAATAGTTGGAAGGTTAGGTATTCCTTATAGAGAAAGAGGAATCAGTGTTATTTCACTTATAGTAGATGGTACATCAGATGAAATAAGTGCCATGACAGGTAAAATTGGCAAAATAAAAGGCGTAAATGTAAAGTCAGCTATGACAAAAAAATAATTTTATAAGGGGAATATAAATGAATACAGTACAAAAATTAGTAAGATCATCTTTATTATTAGCTTTAGCTATTGCAGCGCAAGCTATAGGAAGAAGTTTTCCTCAAATAAGTCAATTATTCGTTGGGTCTATAGTAAATGCTATACTTATAATTGCAGCCGTAAGCTCAGGAATGCAATGGGGAATACTAGTAGGAGGACTAACACCTCTTTTAGCATGGTCTATTGGGCAATTACCGGCACCCTTTGGTCCTTTTGTACCTTTTATAATGATGGGTAACATTATATTTGTAGTAGCGTTTTCTATTATAAATAAAATGGGGGATAAAGCTGGTATTTTTGGAGTGATAATAAGTTCGTTATTAAAATTTGGCTTCCTATCTTTAGCATCATCTAAACTTATAACTATATTTAACTTAGGTATTCCGAAAAAGGTTGCAGACAAGTTAATAATTAGCATGGGAACTCCTCAGCTTATTACTGCGCTTTTAGGAGGGATTATAGCACTTATGCTAACAAATTTATTAAAAAAGAGAAGAATATTATAAGAGGATAGAAATTTCTATCCTCTTATTTTTTTTATAGCATCATTTCATTATTATCGCAATGTAATTTTGTAAATGTATTGGTTAGGTTATATGCCCTTAATAGAGATTTTGCTAAATTGTTAGCCATAGAATATACATAAAATAATCTTGTTTGTTGAAGCATGTATAAATTAGCATATTTTATATTATGATATTTATTTACAACAGCTTTAATAGATACATTTCCCATACAAAATGTACTATCACATAAGGCAGAAGCAGGAATTAACGGAGTATCTTCTATTATAAATTTGCCAATACTTTTTTTATCTCCTAAACAGGCATCTAATGCAATTATAAAATGATCTTTGTACTTATTTTTAATTATATCATTATTAGATTTAATAAAACCTAAATCTATAATGTTTTCAAGATCTCCTAGTACGTCATAAGAGCAATTGTTTTCCTTTAGAAGTGTACCCGTTAGGGGACCAAAAGAATCTCCTAAACAATTATCAGTACCTATACAAAGTATTAATATCTTTTTTTTATCTTTAATTTTAGGGTATATAAAGTTAGAAACATTAATAATTGAATCATCACTTAAAGCATCACAGTAATACTTTTCTCCCATGATTTTGGCCCCCTTTTATACTTTGCCCAATGTAACATTAAATAATATATATTATAACATATATTACCTATATATTGAATAAATTGGAATAAAAAAGAGCAGTATGTAACTACTGCTCCTAATAAGCTTTAGCATTTTTTACAAAACAAAGCTACTAAAACTAAAGGTAATAAATAACTATTGTTGTTTCCTAAAAATGAGTTATTTCCGCAACATTGATTGCATCCACAACCTTGGCTACATTGATGGCTTTGATTACAACAGCAGCTTGACTTCTTAACATATTCATATTCACAACAACAATCTTTGTGTTTATGCTTGTGACTCATATCCTATCCCTCCTTTTTATAATATGTTTATTGTCGTAGATAGGACTACTAGTCTTAATTTATTATATTCCATTAGTGTAATTATGATAATGAATTTATTGCATATATATTAACAATTATGTTAACGAACAAAAGTAAACTTTTTTAAATATAGCATTTGGTTTATAATAATATAAAAAGAAATATAATTGCTTATAGTAATTTAAAATTTTCTATAAGGAATTCAAGGAGGTATGACAAAATGTATGTAATAGCATCTATTGGACCTAGGGTAAACAATATTGATAGTATAATAAATATTATAGAACATGGAGCAAATGTATTAAGATTTAACTTTTCTCATATAGATTATAAAAATTCTGAGGGTTTAATTAAATATGTTAAATCAAATTATCCTCATATACTTATTATGGGCGATATACAGGGAAGCAAAATACGTATAAGTGATAAGTTTAAATTTGAAATAAAAGTTTATCCAGATCAAAAGGTAGATTTCTATAATGAACGGACTAATTTGTTTGTAAAAAACGATAGACATAGAGATATGATTCCTTTAATACCATTAAACTTTAATGGTATCTCCATCGAAAATTTTAGTGGCAAAAAGCTTTTGATGAAGGATGGAACCATGGAATTTGATATTATACAAAATAAAAATTCTATATTGCATACTATAGTAAGAAAAGGTGGAATACTAAGAAGAGAAAAGGGTATAAACATTCCAGGGGTTAAAAGAAAACATTTAAAATTAAACTATAAAGACAAAGAAGATATAAAATGGGCATTAACTAATAAGGTAGATATAATATGCTTATCATATTGCTCGGTAGCAGAGCAAATTGTGGAATTAAAAAACTTTATAAAAGTCCACAAGACCAAATCGAACCTTAATACATTAATTTGGGCTAAATTAGAAGAAGAAGAAGGTATTAAGAATAGTAAAGATATATTAAAAGCAACTGATGGCGTGTTGATAGGCAGAGGAGATTTAATAAGTGAAGTGGATATAATTAAAATACCGTTACTTCAAGAAAGAATTGTTAAGGAGGCAGCACTAGAAAAGAAGGACGTAATAATAGCAACTTATATATTAAATTCAATGAAAAATTCATCTAATCCTAATATAAGTGAAGTAAATGATATATATAATTTTCTTGATAAAGGAGTCAAGGGCTTTTTACTTGCAGGCGAAGTATCAATTGGTAAGTATCCTATAGAGGCTATAAAGTTTTTGAATAAAATGATTAATTTTTATAAGAATAATATTAAATAGTATTATTGGATAAATAAGTATACATAATATTTATTATGTATATACAAAAAATGTTATCCACAAATTAAATTTACTATAAAACTTAGACAAAGGAGGGTAACAAATGAATAAGCACTATAAAAAAGTATTAAAAAACAATAAAAGTGTATCTACTAATTGGGGAGCATATCAAGACACTACGGATCCATTATTATTTGCTTCTAAAGAACATAATATAGACCCTTATGGAGACACAAATCAACCTTTAGGAGAGGATTCTCATACAATACCTTTAGATATGACAGTAGAGAATGATAGAATAAATCCTTCTGTAGCTCGTGAAGCTATAAATACTATAACTGGAGATCCTTATATGTATACTGGTGGTTTAAATAGCAAGATGAACGCAAATATTGCCGACTTAGGACCAGATACTATACCAGGCACCTATAAAATGCCTTATGAAAGCAGTCGAACTATAAATAAAGGTGTTAAAACTCCAATATTTGACGATACTGATGATCCTATTATTGCTTATGATGATATAAATAAAGATGTTGGAGAGGCAATATCGCAAAACGGCTTTCAATTAAATGATAGATTAGATCCAAGTTTAAATACTGAAAAAGTAAATTATAATCTTCATAATAGACAAGATCCCACTATAGAAACTCTGCAGCATACAAGATTAAATCATCTTTTAACTGAACAAAAGAAGGGCAGTGCAAATGAAGAATATAAAAATACTCGAAGTAATCGTGGCTTATTTTATAATTTAGATTCAAGGCTTAATGAAAGTATTGAAAATAGAGTAGATGTGAATATAAATCCAAAAAAACCTTGACCATTTGCAATTTTCCTGTTATTATTAATAAAAATTGAATAAAATCATCCATATAATTCTGATAATACGGTTCAGAAGTTTCTACGGGAGACCACAAATTTCCTGCTATGGGTGAATCTGTTGCATCTGGTTTTAAATTTATTAAATGAACCAATATATGCTGGTAACGGGTTTACTCAAAATCCCTTACCAGCTTTTTTATTTTAATATACTAAAATTTAGGAGGTTTATTATGAATAATATTTATTCAAACAGCAATAAAAAGTCATTATTTGAGTCAATTTTTAAGTTATCTCAAAATAAAACTGATGTAAAGACTGAAGTTCTTGCAGGATTTACTACTTTTGTTACTATGGCCTATGCTCTTTTAGTTATTCCTAATATATTGAAGTTTTCAGGAATGAACTCATTAGGGTTAATAGGGGACAAGGCTGCCGCTCTTTCTACTGCAAATGATCCTGTTATTGCAGCTGCATTTGTAGGCATGTGTATTACTTCAGCTATTGGCACAATTCTTATGGGATTATATGCTAATTTACCTTTTGCTGTTGCCCCTGGTATAGGACTTACAGCATTCTTTACTTATAGTGTATGTTTAACACTAGGCTATACTTGGCAGCAAGCGTTAGCTGCAGTATTTCTTTCAGGACTACTTTTTATTTTAATAACTATTACTTCCATAAGAGAAAAAATTGTGGAAGCACTACCTGAAAATTTAAAAATAGCTATTACTGGTGGTATAGGACTTTTCATAGCGTTAATAGGATTGAAAAGTGGTAGTATAATAATTGCTAACCCATCTACTCTTGTAGGTTTCGGAAGCTTTACAAATTCTAGTACAGTATTAACCTTAATAGGAATTATCTTAATGGCAGTTTTAATGGCAAGAAATGTAAAAGGTGCAATGCTATTATCTATAATTATTACTACTATAATAGGAATACCTATGGGAATCACAAATATAAAAGATATAAGTTTTTTAAGTATGCCCGCAAATCCGGGACCTGTATTTATGGCATTTGACTTTAAGGGACTTATGCATCATGATGGAACAGGAGTTCTAGGCGCATTTATAAGTATATTTATGGTAGTATTAACATTTAGTTTAGTAGATCTTTTTGATACTATAGGAACACTTGTAGGAACTGCTCAAAAGGCAAATATGATTGAAGAAGACGGTAAAATTAAAAATATGAAAAAAGCGCTTTTAACTGATGCTATATCTACAACTATAAGCGCAATGTTTGGGACTACCACTACTGCAACTTATGTAGAATCCACTGCAGGAATTGCAGAAGGTGGACGAACAGGACTTACTTCTGTTGTTACAGGGATTCTCTTTATACTTGCATTATTTTTAGGTAGTTTAGTAGGTATAGTTCCATCTGAGGCAACTGCTCCAGCACTAGTAATAGTAGGAGTACTTATGATGAGCTCTGTTAAAGAAATTAACTTTGATGACTTTACAGAGGCAGTGCCTGCTTTCTTTACAATAGCTATTATGCCATTTAGTTATAGTATTGCTAATGGAATAGCTGCTGGAATAATATTTTATCCAATCATGAAAGTAGCTACAGGCAAGCATAAAGATGTACATCCTATAATATATATATTGGCTGTATTATTTGTACTAAGGTTCTTATTACTTCCACAATAATATAAGTATTAAAAGCTCAGCATAATTAATTTGTGCTGAGCTTTAACATTTATTGTTTAGTTGTATATAAATGTATTATAATAAATATTGGTTATTTTATGAAGTAATTAGTAGGAGGATGCATTAATGTCAAATATATTACTTGGTACTTTAGCTAGCATATTTACAGGTTTAGCAACAGGTATAGGAGCCCTACCCATATTTTTTACCAAAAAGGTATCTCATAAGTATTTAGATGCAATGCTTGGATTTGCTGCAGGAGTCATGCTTGCCGCTACATGTTTTAGCCTTATAATTCCTTCGATTAACTATGGGGGCGGCAATATAAAAGCAGTGCTTATAACATCTTCTGGAATATTAAGTGGAGGAATAATGCTGGATTTAATAGATAAGTATGCCCCCCATCAGCATTATTTATTTAATAAAAAGTCTGAAGGGAGAGCGTCTAATCTAACAAAAGTATGGCTGTTTATCATTGCCATAACGATACACAATTTTCCTGAAGGATTAACAGTAGGAGTTGGATTTGGTGGTAATAATATAAATGACGGAATATCTCTTGCTATAGGAATCGCACTACAAAATATGCCTGAAGGCCTTGCAGTAGGTTTGGCCTTGATAAGAGAAAACTACTCCGCTAAAAAAGCTTTTTTAATAGCACTTCTTACGGGTCTAGTTGAACCTGTTGGAGGAGTTATAGGTGTGTCTTTAGTAAGCATAGCACAACCTATACTTCCTTTTATATTAGCCCTAGCTGCAGGAGCAATGCTATTTGTAATAAGTGATGAAATAATACCTGAGACTCACGAACATGGCTATGAGAGAATAGCAACCTATGGACTATTAATAGGATTTATAATAATGATGATTATGGATGTTACTCTAGGATAAAGGAGCGAAATAAAATACATGGAAAGATTACAAAAGTTTATGGCTAGATGCGGTATAGCTTCAAGAAGAAAATGTGAAGAAATAATACTAAGTGGGAAAGTTAAAGTAAATAATGAGGTAGTAAAAGAATTAGGAGCAAAGATAGATCCTTTAAGAGATACTGTTATAGTCAATGATAAACTTATCAAGCCCGAGGAAAAAAAGCTATATATAGCTTTAAATAAACCTGAAGGATATCTTTCAACTGTTAAAGATGATAGAGGAAGAAAAACACTATTAGATTTAGTAAAGGTAGATGAAAGAATATATCCAATAGGTAGACTTGACTATGATACATCAGGACTTATACTTCTTACTAATGATGGCAATATCTATAATAATATAATGCATCCAAGAGTAGAAAAAAATAAAAGATATATTGCAGTAATTAAAGGGTGTCCTGATGAATCAAAACTAAATAAATTTAAAAGTGGAATTGATATTGGTGGATATATTACTGCTCCATCAGATATAAAAGTACTAAAGATGGAAAATAATAATACTGAGGTATTAATAACAATACATGAGGGGAAAAATAGACAAATAAGAAAAATGTGTGAAAAAATAGGTCACCCTGTGTTAAAATTAAAAAGAGTAGCTATTGGAAATATCGAACTTGATAATCTAGAAAAGGGGCATTGGAGATTTTTGACTGATGATGAAGTAAAATATCTTAAGGAATAATAGGAGGATGCTTATGAAAAATGAATTACAATTAATCGCCGTGAAGGAATTAAATCATTATGATGACATGTATAAAATAGTAGACTTTCTTAATAAAAATTTAAGTAATATGAATTTAGTCTTTGGATTAACAGAAAAAGAAGGTAAAGATATACTCTCCATATATAAAGAATCTTAGCAGAAATTGAAAGATATATTGATTATGTGTTCATTAGATGGTAAAATGAAATAAATGTTGCAATATTTTAGGGGATGTGGAGAAAGGATTGAATTAATATGGATGTTGGAAAACAGGATTTAATGAGAATTATTCAAAGTAGATTCCCAAGACTTAGTAAAGGTCAAAAGCTTATAGCTGAATATATATTAAAACACTATGATAAAGCTGCTTTTATGACTGCTGCAAAACTTGGAGTTAGTGTTGGGGTTAGTGAGTCTACCGTAGTAAGATTTGCCAACGAGTTAGGCTTTAGTGGATATCCAAAACTTCAAAAGGCGCTGCAGGAATTAATTAAGAATAAATTAACTACTGTTCAAAGAATTGAACTTTCTAATGATTTTATAAGTCAAGAATCTGCATTGAAAAGTGTTTTGAAATCAGATATGGAAAATATAAGATCTACTTTAGAAAAAATAAATCATAAAACCTTTGATGATGTAGTAAATAGCATATTTAGAGCCAGAAAGATATATATTGTAGGTCTTAGAAGCTCTACCGCTATGGCTGAATTTTTAGGATTTTACTTAAACCTTATATTAGATAATGTAAAGGTTATTGGCTTTGGAGTTAGTGATATATTTGAACATATGCTAAATATAAATGAAGAAGATTTAGTTATAGGAATTGGGTTCCCAAGATATGCAGCTCGCACTATAGAAGCTTTAGATTATGCAAAAGGTAAATATGCTAATGTGGTAGCTATTACTGATAGTTTATTATCCCCTTTAGCAGCAAGAGCAGATTATACCTTAATTGCTCAAAGCAATATGGCTTCATTTGTAGATTCTCTAGTAGCTCCTCTAAGTGTAATAAATGCACTTATAATTGCAGTAGGCCTTAGAGAAAAGGATAAGATATCTTCTACTTTTGAAAAACTAGAAAAAATTTGGGAAGACTATGAAGTTTATGCTTATAAAGAAAAGAGATCAGAATAAATGAGAGCGAACCTTTAATGGTTCGTTTTCTTAATTATAGGAGGTTTTGCAAGTGTCAAAGGTTATTGTTATAGGTGGTGGGCCTGCAGGTATAATGAGTGCAATTACTGCAGCTGAAAACCATGATGTTATTTTAATAGAAAAGAATGAAAAACTAGGTAAAAAACTTTTCATAACTGGAAAAGGAAGATGTAATGTTACTAATGCTAAGGACATAGGTGAATTTTTTGATTATATTCCTGGTAATCCTGAATTTTTGTATAGTTCACTTTATACATATACAAACGAAAATGTAATGAATTTTTTTCAAAGCCTAGGGGTAAAACTGAAAGTAGAAAGAGGCGATAGAGTTTTTCCTGAATCTGATAAGTCTTCTGACATAATAAGAGGTTTAGAACAAGAACTTATTAAAAGAAATGTTAATGTGAAATTAAATGCTAAGGTGAAGGATGTAATACTAGATGAAGGTAAAATTGCGGAATTAATTTTACAGGATGATTCTCATATTAAAGGTGACTATTTTATATTAGCTACAGGTGGTGCTTCATACCCTCAAACTGGATCAAGCGGCGAAGGATTCAATTTTGCAAAAAAAGCAGGTCATAAGATAGTACCATTGAAGCCTTCATTAGTCCCTATAGAACTTGAAGATGAATGGGTTAAAGAACTTCAGGGATTGTCTCTTAAAAATGTAGAAGTAAAAATTAAAAAAGGTACTAAAGTTGTATATAAAGAGTTTGGAGAAATGTTATTTACTCATTTTGGCATTTCAGGGCCAATAGTGTTAAGCAGCAGTCGGTTTGTGGAATCAAATTCATCTATGCAAGCTGTAATAGATTTAAAACCAGCTTTGTCTGAAGAAGAGCTTGATAAGAGAATACAAAAGGATTTTACTAAATATATAAATAAAGATTTTAAAAATTCCTTAGATGATTTATTACCTAAAAAGTTAATAAGTATAATTATAAAACTATCTTCTATACCCGAAGATAAAAAGGTAAATTCAATAACAAAAGAAGAAAGAAAATCATTAGTTTATTTAATCAAAAATCTAACATCTAACATAAAAGGGTTAAGGCCTTTAGCAGAAGCAATAGTAACTGCTGGAGGAGTAAATGTAAAAGAGATAGACCCTTCTACAATGAAATCTAAATTAGTAGATAACTTATACTTTGCAGGGGAAGTGATAGATGTAGATGCCTATACAGGAGGATATAATATACAAATAGCATTTTCCACAGGCTATTTAGCAGGTAAAATGATAGGTGATAAATAATGTATAGCATGTCTATTACTATAGAATAAAAACGCTTACCTAAATAAAGGAAAATCGTTCTTACTATAGAATATATAAATTAAAAGTAAAAAAAGAAAGGAAGTTTGAAATTGAAAGTAGCTATAGCAATTGATGGTCCTGCAGGGGCAGGGAAGAGTACCATTGCAAAAATACTCGCAACTAAATTTAACTTAATGTATATAGATACAGGTGCAATGTATCGTGCAGTAACTTTACTGGCCAAAACAAATGATATATCTCCAGATAATATATCAGCATTATGTACATTACTTGAAAATACAAACATGCATTTTGAAAATAATAGACTTATCTTAAATAATAATGATGTAAGTGAAGCTATTAGAACTCCAGAAATAAGCAATAGTGTATCCCTATATGCAGCTATTTCAGAGGTAAGAACTCTTTTAGTTAAACAGCAGCAAAAAATGTCTGAAAAGTATGATGTTATCATGGATGGCCGAGACATTGGTACTGTAGTTTTAAAGGATGCTCCTTTTAAGTTTTATCTTGTTGCATCTCCAGAGCTGCGTGCTAAAAGAAGATATGAAGAGCTTTTAGCTAAGAATATAACTGTAAAATATGATGAAATTCTCAGTGATATTATAAAAAGAGATTATATAGATTCTAATAGAGATGTAACTCCTTTAAGAAAAGCAGAAGATGCTATTGAAATAGATACTTCATATTTGACTATAGATGAAGTAGTTGAGAAAATTTCTAATATAATATTAAATACTTTAAAAGATAAAGAAAGGTGATATATTGTGGAAGTTATACTTTCAAAAAACGCAGGCTTTTGCTATGGAGTTAAGAGAGCCGTTGACATGGCCGTAAGTGTTCAAGAAAAATACAATAAAAAAATATATACATTAGGGCCATTAATTCATAATAATGATGTTGTAAGTTACTTAAAAACATTAAATATATTTCCTATAGAAATAGAAGATATAGAAAATTTAAAAAAGGATGATATAGTAATAATACGTTCACATGGTATTCCACTTGAAATATTTAATAAACTCAAGGAAAAAGAAGTTATTACAATAGATGCTACCTGTACATATGTTTCTAATATACAACAGAAGGTAAAAAAGTACTATGATTCTGGATACTCTATATTAATAGTAGGGGATAAAAATCATCCTGAAGTTATAGGTATAAATGGATGGTGTAATAATTCCGCTATAATTACAAATGATAGTGATGAACTACAGCATCTTCCAAGAAAAATATGCGTAGTTTCTCAAACTACTGAAAAACAATCTCGTTGGGAAAATGTACTTGAAAAGGTAGTTAAGTTTAGTAAAGAAATAGTTGCCTTTAATACCATATGCAGCGCCACTGAAGTAAGGCAAAAGGCTGCTTATGATCTATCAGAACATGTAGACTGTATGATAGTAATAGGAGGTAAAAATAGCTCAAATACAACTAAACTATATGAAATATGTACTAAAAACTGCAACAACACAATTCACATAGAAAATTTCAAAGAAATTCCTTTAGAGTTGCTAAATAATAAAAATATAAAAAAAATAGGAATAACCGCTGGTGCATCTACTCCGGATTGGGTTATAAATGAAACTATAAATAAACTAAGTAATAGGTAATATAGTATAATTTTATAAAATGCGTGTATGCTATTATAGTACACGCATTTTATAAGTCAATATAAAAACCATTAAACATAGTAGGAATTAAGAGAAAAATAGAACAATTACTAGTTTAAATGAAAATATTTTATAAAAACAAGGAAATATATTGACATTTCTCGTATATTTGATAAAATTTACTTGTTAATAAATTATAAAATATACTGTATCAAGGAGGAGTTTTTATAGAATGAACACTTTAGGACGCCACATTTTGGCTGAAATATATGGTTGTGATGGTGATATATTAGATAATAAAGAAATGATAGAAAGAATAATGGTAGATTCTGCACTAAAGTCAGGAGCTGAAGTTAGAGAAGTAACATTTCATAAATTTAGTCCAATGGGAGTTAGTGGAGTAGTTATAATATCAGAATCTCACCTTACTATACATACTTGGCCTGAGCTTGGATATGCCGCTGTTGATGTATTTACATGTGGAGACAAGATAAATCCATGGGATGCATGTAACTATATGACTGAAAAATTTCAGGCTAAGAATATGACAGCTACAGAAGTAAAAAGAGGTATATTTGAACAGCCTGTATCCGTTAAGGTTTCCAATATTTAAAAGGTCATCGCTTATAGATGTCCTTTTTTTATTTGTAATAATTTCTCCTATAATTAATATAATTTAATAGATACTAATAGGAGGGTAATTATGGGAGATAGGAAGTTAATACAGTATGTAGATGAACTTACTGATAAAGAAAAATCGATGATAAAAAAAGTTCTAGAAAACTATAATTTCTCCGTAATAGATATTAGCAAAGTAAGAAGCAGCTATAAAATAGATACTAATATAGGAGCTGTATGTTTAAAAAGAGTGAAACATAATAAAACTAAAACTCTTAATAGCAATTATTTAGCTGAAGAATTAAATAAAAATGATTTTCCTTATACATCTAAATTTTTTAGAACAAAAGATAACTATTTATTTGCAGCACATAAAAAAATGTATTTTTATGTTGTTGAATGGATTGATGGAGATGAATGTGACTTAAATGATATAGAGGAAGCATGTAACTGCGTTCGTCTTTTAGCGAGGTTTCATTTATCTAGCCAATATATTGATACAAAAGTACTAAAAATTAAAAACAATTTAAAAAATTGGCCAAGAATATTTAAAAAAAATTTAGGCGATTTGGACAAAATTAAAAAACATATTGAAAAGAAACGATTAAGATCTGAATTTGATAAAGTTTATAAAAGTTACTTAGATAGTTTTTATAATATGGGAAGTATGTGTTTACAAGTTTTGAATACCTCTGATTATTATGCACTATCTAAAAAAGCTAATGAACAAAAATTTGTTTGTCATGATAGTTTTTACTATCAAAATATAATAAAAAAGGACGATACTTATTATATAGTAAATTTAGATAATATATTAATAGATCTTCATATAAACGATTTAAGTAAATTTATACGAAGGCTTATGTTTAAAAAAGAGTATCAGTGGGACTTTGAAAAAGCTAAAACAATGATAGAAGCTTATAATAGTATAAATAAGTTATCTAGATCTGAATTAGAATCTATGCTTTCTATGATTATTTTTCCACATAAATTTTGCAGGTTAGGTAAGAAAAGATATATAAAACATAAGGATTGGAGCGAAAGTAAGTATATTCGTAAACTTAACAAACTTCTTCGATATAACGAGGCTCAACAAAAATTCTTAAATGATTATTTATGTTACTTGGGGAGTTTTGATGACTTTAAGGAAAATATTGACTAAGTTTTTTTAAAGTTTTATACTTATTTATATAATATTAGGCTTATGAGGAATGTTATGTGCAAATATGTTAAGTTAAGTAAGAGTTTAATGCCACAATTTAAAGAATTAAATGCTGCTAGAAAATCATTTAACTCTTTAAACGAAGATTTTTTTCAATATTATAGCACTACAACTTTACCGCAAAAATTATTTTTGCGTAGAAATATAAGCATACTTCAGGATAATAAAAACTTATGCGGATATATTTGGACTTCTATAGATAACAAAAATTTCTATAATATAAGGGCTTTAAGTGTAGATTTATCTAGTAAAAGTGCAGACTATTTAAGACTACTTTTAAAAACTTTAAAGCCAGGTTTTACAGCAGATTTTTTATGTGAAACCAATGAATTCAATATACAACTACTAAAAGAAGCAGGTTTTAGTAAAAAAGTAGGCACAATTGAAATGGGTTTGGATTTAAAAAAGGAAATAAAATCTGTATCAGTAGAAAATATAAGCTTTGAAGTATTTAGAAAAGGATTAGATGAAAAAATAAGATGTGACATTCAAAATGAGGTATTTAAAGATAAAAATAGAGTTCCTATTTCTACAAAGGATATCTACTTTGATGAAAATCAATATTATTATTTTAGTCCCGGTGCTATATTCATAAAAGAGAATAATAAATATATTGGATATGGTCAAGTTATAATAGAAGGAGATATACCTATTATTGTAAATGTAGGTATTTTGCCTGATTATAGAGGTAAGGGTTACGGTAAACTGCTTATAAATTACCTTTTAAAAATAATAGATAATTATAGTTATAATACGGCAACTATAAATGTGGACACAAATAATACCGTTGCATTTAATTTATATAAGGATTGCGGATTTAATGTTTTAAAAGAATATGTGAAATTAGAAATAAAGACATAGTCTCACGCTGTGTCTTTTATTTATTTCTTATAATTCTACAAATTTCAATAAAAAATAGATAAACACTATAAAATATAGTATAATGTTTAATGTTACTTATGAAAACTTTAATATGAGGTGAAATAATTATGGATAATCAAAAATACTTTTATATAGAAACCTGGGGCTGCCAGATGAATGAAGAGGATTCCGAAAAGCTTTCAGGAATGCTAAAAAATATGGGTTATGCTAAAACTGAAGAAAAGAAAAAATCAAGTATTATAATTTTTAATACATGTTGTGTAAGAGAAAACGCAGAACTTAAAGTATATGGTAATCTTGGAGCGTTAAAAGCATTAAAAGAAAAAAATTCTGATTTAATTATTGCTGTATGTGGATGTATGATGCAGCAGGAGGGTATGGCTGAAGCTATAATAAAGAAATATCCTTTTGTAGATATAATATTCGGAACCCATAATGCCCATATGTTCCCTGAGTATTTAAATAGAACAAGACAAGAAAACAAATCAATAATAGAAGTATGGGATAAGGAAAAGGGTATTGTGGAAGGACTTCCTATAGATAGAGAAAGCAATACTAAAGCTTTTGTAACTATTATGTATGGCTGCAATAACTTCTGCACTTACTGTATAGTTCCTTATGTTAGGGGTAGAGAAAGAAGCAGAACTCCTGAAGAAATTGAAAAAGAAATAATGGCTCTTGTTGATAAAGGATATAAAGAAGTAACTCTACTTGGACAAAACGTAAATTCTTATGGAAAAGATTTAGTTCCAAGTCTTAGCTTTGCAAATCTTTTAAAAAAACTTAATAATATAAATGGTATAGAAAGAATAAGATTTATGACTTCTCATCCAAAGGATTTAACTGATGATGTTATAGATGCTGTAGCTGAATGTAGTAAATTATGTGATCACATTCATTTACCTGTCCAATCAGGTTCAAGTAAGATACTAAAAGAAATGAATAGAAAATATACAAGAGAAGAGTATTTAAATTTAGTAAATAAAATAAAGGCAAAAATTCCTGGAGTAGCTTTAACTACAGATATAATAGTTGGTTTCCCTGGAGAAACAGAAGAAGATTTTAGCGAGACTCTAAGCTTAGTTAGCGAAGTAGAGTATGATTCTGCTTTCACTTTCCTTTATTCTACAAGAAGAGGAACTCCTGCTTGTGAATTTGAAACTCAGGTAAGCGAAGAAGTTAAGCGCGAAAGATTTAATAGATTAGTAGAAGAAGTAAATAAAGCCTGCGCAAAGAAAAACAAGGAATATGAAGGCCGTACAGTGAAAGTTTTAGTAGAAGGTACAAGTAAAAGTGATGATGAAAAGCTTATGGGAAGAACTGAAACAAGTAAACTTGTAAACTTTGCTGGAAATAAAGATAATATAGGTAAAATAGTTACTGTAAAAATAACTAAAGCACAAACTTTTTCACTATTAGGCGAAGAAATATAAATTTGAAAGAGCATATAATGCACTAGTACGGCATTATATGCCTTTCATACTATTAAGGAGGTTTTGTAAAATTGGCACTCACTCCAATGATGCAGCAATATCTTGAAATAAAAGAAAAATGTAAAGATTGTATATTATTTTTTAGATTAGGAGACTTTTACGAAATGTTCTTTGAAGATGCTGAAGTTGCATCTAAAGAATTAGAGTTAGTTCTTACAGGCAGAGATTGTGGTCTTGATAAAAGAGCTCCTATGTGTGGAATTCCTTATCACTCAGCAAGCTCCTATATAAGCAGACTTATATCTAAAGGTTATAGAGTGGCAATAGGTGAACAATTGGAAGATCCTTCAGTTGCCAAAGGAATTGTAAAAAGAGATATAACAAAAATAATAACTCCAGGTACATATACAGATTCCTCATTTCTAGAAGAAAATAAAAATAACTTTATAATGAGTATACATACTGATAAGGACAATGCAGGACTAAGTTTTTGTGATGTTTCTACTGGTGAATTTATCTCTACTTATACTAAAATGGAAATTTCAGTAATATTGAATGAAATTTCTAAATTTAATCCTAGCGAAATATTGGTAAATAGTAATATAAGTGAAAGCTTTACTTTAGAAATTAAAGAAAGATTTAAAACTTCTCTTACTTTTATAGATGATACATATTATAACAATGAAAATGCGCTTAAAGAGCAATTTTTAGATTTTAATCCTGCTTCCTTTAGTAAATGTGTAATAAAAAGCAGCGCGGCACTGCTTACGTATATAATCGAAACCCAAAACACCTCTCTTTCTCACATAGATAAATTTGAATATTATCATATATTGGACTTTTTATCTATGGATATTAATTCACGAAAAAATCTTGAGCTTACGGAAACTTTAAGAGAAAAAAGTAAAAAAGGATCTCTTTTATGGGTATTAGATAAAACCAGTACATCTATGGGAGGGAGACAACTAAGAAAGTGGGTTGAGCAGCCGCTTGTAAATAAGGAATTAATAAATAATAGATTAGATGCAATACAAGACATTATATCTAATATTTCTCTTCATGAAGATATAAAAGAATCTTTAAAAAGCATATACGACATAGAGAGAATAGTTGGGAAGATATCTTCTAAAAATGTAAATGCAAAAGAACTTATAGCACTTAAAAATTCCATTGGAAATATCCCTGCTATAAAGCAAATACTTAGTAGCTTTAATAGTGGTCTATTAAAAGATATGTACTTAAATATTGATGAATTAAGTGATATTTATAATTTACTAGAAGAATCAATCGTAGATAATCCATCTTTATCCATAAAAGAAGGAAATATAATAAAATCAGGATATAATAATGATATAGACAGCTTAAGAGATGCTAAGGCCCATGGTAAGGAGTGGATTTCTAAGCTTGAGGCACAGGAAAAGGATTTTACAGGTATAAAGTCTTTAAAAGTAGGATATAATAAAGTTTTTGGTTACTTTATAGAAATAACCAAAAGTAATATTGCTTCAATCCCAGAAGGACGTTACATACGAAAACAAACCTTATCAAATGCGGAAAGATATATTACTCCTGAACTAAAAGAAATGGAAGAAAAGATCTTAGGAGCAGAGGAAAAATTAACTGCTTTAGAATATGATATATTTTTACAAATAAGAAGTACTATCGAAAATGAAATAGATAGAATGAAAAAATCCGGCCATATAATTTCAGAACTAGATTGTTTAAGTTCATTAGCTACTGTGGCATTGGAAAATAATTACTGCAAACCTTCTATATCTGATGATAATGCTTTATCCATTACAGAAGGCCGTCATCCTGTAGTAGAAAAGATGATACCTACGGGATGCTTTATATCCAATGATACACTTATGGATACAAAAGAAAACCAAATGATTTTGATTACAGGCCCTAATATGGCTGGAAAATCAACTTATATGAGGCAAGTTGCCCTTATTACTATTATGGCTCAAATAGGAAGCTTTGTTCCTGCAAAATCAGCTAAAATATCAATATGTGATAAAATATTTACAAGAATAGGTGCATCAGATGATTTAGCAGCAGGTAAAAGTACATTTATGGTTGAAATGTGGGAAGTTGCAAATATACTTCAAAATGCCACTAATAAGAGCTTAGTGCTATTAGATGAAGTTGGAAGGGGTACCAGCACCTTTGATGGATTAAGCATCGCTTGGTCTGTTATAGAGCATATGTGTGGAGATGAAGATTTAAAATGCAAAACGCTATTTGCTACTCATTATCACGAACTAATAGTATTGGAAAATAAGCTTAAGGGCGTTAAAAACTTTTCAGTTTCTATTAAAAAAATAGATAATGAATTAGTATTTCTAAGAAAAATAGTACAGGGCGGTGCTGATGAGTCTTACGGAATAGAAGTTGCAAAGCTTGCTGGCTTACCTGACAAAGTTATAGAAAGAGCTAAAGAAATACTTAATACAATTGAAAAAAATAAAAATGTTGTAACAAATATAGATGAACTATCATGCAATACATCTGAAGTTGCAATAAGTAAAACTTTAAGCGAGCCAAAAACCAATGCTATACCTTCTAAAAATCATGAAATTAAAGAGGAAAGCCTGCAATTAAACTTTACTGACATTGAAAAAAATAATCTTTTAGATGAGATTGCATCCATAGACATCATGAATGTAACGCCTATAGAAGGATTTAATAAACTTTATGAAATAATTAGAAAAGCTAAAACTATCTCAAAGGTGTGATGAGTTTGGTTAGAATAAATGTATTAGATAAAAATACTTCTAATAAAATAGCTGCTGGCGAAGTGGTAGAAAGACCTTTTTCCGTTGTAAAGGAGCTTTTAGAAAATAGCTTGGATGCTGGTGCTAAAAACATTGTTATGGAAATAATAGAAGGTGGCCAAAAGCTTATAAAAATCACAGATGATGGAGTAGGTATACATCCTGATGATATAGAAAAGGCATTTTTACCACATGCAACAAGCAAAATTTCGAGTATTGATGATATATTCAAATTGAGTACCATGGGTTTTAGAGGAGAAGCGCTAGCTAGCATCTCCTCAGTATCTAAGGTTACTCTCAAAAGCAAAATTAAAGATTTGGATTTTGGCAGGGAAATTCATATTGAAGGTGGTAACATACATTACCTAAAAGATACAGGAAGTAACAATGGTACAACAATTGAAGTACAGGATTTGTTTTATAATGTACCTGCAAGACTTAAATTTTTAAAATCTTCTTCTCGTGAAGCATCATTAATATCTGATATTGTACAAAGACTGGCACTTGCTCATCCAGATGTATCTTTTAAACTAATAAATAACGAAAAAGCAGTGCTTCATTCTTTTGGGACAGGAGATATAAAAGACGTTATTCGAAATGTATATGGAAAAACCGTTTTAGAAAATGTGATATATTTTGAGTCGCATAAGGATATAATTTCTGTACATGGTTTTATAGGAAATAGCGAAATAAGTCGCGGTAGCAGAAACCATCAAAGCATATTTGTAAATAAAAGATATATAAAGAGCAGGCTTATTACTACAGCTGTAGAAAATGCCTTTAAATCCTTCTTAACTATAAATAAATATCCCTTCTTTATATTATTTATAGATATATTTCCAGAGTATGTGGATGTAAATGTACATCCTACTAAAACTGAAGTTAAATTTAAAGATGAACGTGAATTATTTGGAACTGTATTTCATTCTGTTCATGAAGCAATAAAAAATAGTGTTATAAATTCATTTAATATAGAAGAGGAAGTAAAAGAAGCAGAAAAAGAAATTAAGTCTATAGAAACATTGCAGCTACCTATAGATTTTCTAAATTCCTCAAATTCAGTTGTATCATCTGGAAACTTCAGTGAAAAAACCAATGTGAAAACTAACGATATTAATATAAACTCAAATTTAAACAATGAATATACTTCAGAACATAAAGTTATAATTACTGAGACTCATAATGATAACTTTGAAGAAAAGCCATCATTATATATAAAGGAAGATCCAGCTAAAAAAGAACAAATTCTAGAAGCCCAAAAGCTTGCAAAATTACCAGAAATAAATATAATAGGTCAGTTTAATAAAACTTATATATTAGGGGAGATGAGTGACGATCTTTATATAATAGACCAACATGCAGCTCATGAAAAGATATTATTTGAAACATATTCTAAAAATATATCACAGCAGGAAGTGATTTCTCAGCTACTCATAAGCCCAGTTATAATAGAACTTCTACCTGAAGACTACTGCTATTATATGGAAAATAAAGATATATTTAATAAAGCAGGGTTTAATATTGAGATTTTTGGAGAAAATACTATAAGTATACGAGAAGTTCCTTTAATACTCGGAAAACCTGAGATAAATAAATTGTTTTTGGAAATATTAGATAATCTTAAAAATATGGGAAGCGGTAATACACCTGATGTTAAATATAATACCATAGCAAAGCTTGCTTGTAAGTCTGCAGTAAAGGCAAATAATAAGTTATCTCTTGAGGAAATGAAATCCTTAATAAATGAACTTAGGTTTATCGACAATCCATTTACCTGTCCTCATGGTAGACCTACTATAATTAAACTAACCTTATATGAATTAGAAAAAAGATTTAAAAGAGTTCAGTAGAAAGGGAGATAATTTTGAAAAAGGATTTATTTATACTAGCAGGCCCTACTGGTGTTGGAAAAACCGATATATCTATTAAGCTTGCAAAAAAATTAAATGGCGAAATAATATCAGCTGATTCTATGCAAATATATAAGTACATGAATATAGGTTCTGCTAAAATTACTAATGAGGAAATGAATAATATTAATCACTATTTAATTGACATAGTAGAGCCACATGAAAGTTTTAATGTAGCCCAGTTTAAAGAAGTAGCTGAAGAGTGTATAAACAAGATACATAGTGAAAAAAAGCTGCCAATGGTAGTTGGTGGAACTGGATTATATATAAACTCACTTATATATGACTATAATTTTACGGAAGCAGATAAAGATGAAGAATATAGAGTATATCTAGAAAACCTTGCAGCAGAAAAAGGAAATGATTATGTCCATGAAATGCTTAAGGATATAGATAGTGAATCTTATAATAAAATACATGCTAATAATCTAAAAAGAGTGATAAGAGCATTGGAAGTATATAAATTAACCGGAAAAACCATAGGAGAATATAGTATGGATAAAGAATGTTATGAAATCCCGTATAACCTTCATTATTTTGTACTTACTATGGACAGAGAAAAGCTTTATAACAGGATAGATAAAAGAGTAGACATCATGCTTGAAAAGGGTCTTATAGATGAAGTAGAGCGCTTAAGAGCTATGGGGTATACAGAAGAAATGCAATCTATGCAGGGAATAGGATATAAGGAAATTCTTTATTACTTAGAAGGTAAGATATCCTTAGATGAAACTATTTATTTAATTAAAAAGGGTAGTAGAAATTATGCTAAGAGGCAGCTAACTTGGTTTAGACGCGAGAAACATGCTCATTGGATAAATAAAGATGATTTTTCTAGCGAAAATGATATAGTAAATGAAATTTTAGGTCAAGTAAATGGCAGTGCTTAGTATTTTTCATGAAAAATTAAAGGATTTTAGTATATCATATAGAATAATAATATATAAGCTATAATGGAGGGTGAGTTATATGAATAAAACAGTGAACAATTTGCAAGATATATTTTTAAATGGTGCAAGAAAAAATAAAACTGATGTTACTATACATCTTGTAAATGGATTCAAACTAACTGGTTATGTAAAGGGATTTGATAGCTTTACGGTTATATTAGATTGTTTAGGAAAGCAAATGCTTGTTTATAAACATGCCATTTCAACTATAACTCCAGCGAAAGCAATTTTATTTACACCTAATCCTCAAGATACGCAATTTAATGGCTAAGGAAATAATAGGCAAAATTTTTGCCTATTATTTTTTTATGTGGTAATATATTAAGTTGTATGTATTTTAAAAACTATATTATGAATTGTTAGGTTGGAGGATGTAATTATAATGATTAAATTAACTAAAGATTATCTTAAGAATGTCTATCACATAAAAGATAATGTACTAGATTTATATGAAAAAGCTCTAAAAGATGTAGAAGAAGAGTTTAAAAGGTATGATGAAATAAGGGAATTCAACCAATTAAAGGTCTTAAATGCGCTTCAAGAAGAAAGAATAAGCGAGTCTCACTTTACTAATTCCACGGGATATGGTTATGGAGATATCGGAAGGGATTCTTTAGATAAAGTATATGCAAGAATATTTAATACAGAAAGCGCACTAGTGAGACCTCATTTTGTAAATGGAACTCATGCCATTGGTGCAGCACTATTTGGGAATTTAAGACCTGGTGATACTATGTTATCAATAGTAGGTTCTCCTTATGATACATTACACGGAATCATTGGAATTGGAGAGCAAAAGAACATAGGTTCACTTAAGGAATACGGAGTAAATTACAAACAAATAGACTTAGATAATGGGAAAGTAAATTTAAAAGAAGTAGAAGCAGCATTAAAAGAAGATAACTCTATAAAAATCGTACATATTCAAAGATCTACTGGCTATGGTTGGAGAAATTCATTACTTGTATCTGAAATAAGCGAGATTATAAAATTTATTAAAAACATAAGAGAAGATGTTATTTGTTTTGTGGACAATTGTTATGGAGAATTCATAGATACTCTAGAACCTACGGATGTAGGTGCAGATTTAGTAGCAGGGTCCCTTATTAAAAACATAGGGGGAGGAATTGCTCCTACAGGAGGATACATAGCAGGTAAAGAAGAGTATGTAACTCAAGCCTCATATAGGCTTACAATTCCGGGAATAGGTGGAGAATGCGGTTCTACCTTTGGTGTGATGAGAACTTTATTCCAAGGACTTTTCTTAGCACCTCATATTGCTATGGAAGCGGTAAAAGGAGCTATATTTTGTTCAAGAATAATGGAGCTTGCCGGCTTTGAGGTACTTCCAAAGTTTAATGAAAAAAGAAGTGATATTATTCAAGCAATCAAGTTTAACGATAAAGAAAAGCTTATAAATTTTTGCAAGGGTATTCAGCTAGGTTCTCCTATAGACTCCTTTGTACAATGCGAACCATGGGATATGCCAGGATATGAAGATCAAGTTATAATGGCCGCTGGAGCCTTTATACAAGGATCATCTATAGAGCTTTCAGCTGATGCTCCAATTCGAGAGCCTTATATAGCATACCTCCAAGGTGGTCTTACTTTTGATCATGCAAAAACTGGAATAATCATAGCTCTTAATAAAATATTAAACTAGAAACTTAATATATAAATAAAAAACCAAGCATGATGTTATGCTTGGTTTAATATTTTCTATAAAGTCCTATAAGTTTCCCTATAATGGTACATTCTTTTACTATTATAGGCTCCATAGTCTTATTTTCAGGTTGTAGTCTTATGAAATCACTTTCTTTGAAAAATCTTTTTATAGTAGCTTCATTTTCGATAAGCGCTACTACAATGTCTCCATTTTCAGCTGAATTAGTTTTTTCTATTATAACTAAATCCTCATTCATTATTCCTACATCAATCATGCTTTCTCCATGAACTTTAAGCATAAACAATTCTTTATTGCTTCTTATAAAGTTAACAGGCAAAGCAAAGGTATCTTCTATATTTTCAACTGCTAGTATAGGCACGCCTGCAGTAACTGTACCTATTACAGGAATACTAACTAGCTCTCTTTTAAATGATTCATCCATAACTTCAATAGCACGAGGTTTTGTAGGATCCCTTTTTATAAGACCTTTTTTTTCTAATCTTTGAAGATGACCGTGAACAGTGGAAGTGGATTTAAGGCCTACTGCATTACAAATTTCTCTTACGGAAGGTGGGTAACCCTTATCATGTATTTGCTGCTTTATATATTCGTATATTTCCTTTTGCTTATCCTGCCTAGACATAAGAACACCTCTTACATATAATTTTAATAAAATTATATCATAATATAAACAAAATATCAAACTTATGTTCTCGAAACTTGTGTTCTCATATGCTATAATTTCTAATAAAATTAGTTTTTATGAATACTTTCATTGAATATAGAATCATAATTTGTTATAATAGAATATTGTAAATAAAACTTAAATATCAAGTGATTCTTAGACTCAGGTGGAGTTTACTTATGAAGAATACTTATCTCCAGCTGAGTCTTAGAAAAACTTATCCAAGGGCGTATCATCCGTTACCTCCAACCTAAAAGGATGGAGGTATTACGGATGGTTGCCATCGAACAAATTTATTAGAAAAAGAGGGGTATATATGGCTAGATATACATATTGTATTTTTGAGGAAACCAAATCTTGTAATGACTGTGGAAAATGTGATATATGCGATTTAAATCCAAATAAAATATGTAATAATTGCGGGAAATGTTTAGAAAAAGATGGTTTTGATATGCGTTCTGTAACTATAGATGGCATAGCACAAGAAGAAGAAGATATCACAGATTTTGACATGCCAGATTCAACCGAGGACTCTTTTGTAGGGGATGACGACTATGATTCAACTGATAACACCGAAAAGATAGAGCTTATAGATGATATAGAAGGACTAAGAGATCTTTTAGATGACGAAGAAAAGGCTTCTCAATATATATCTGAAGAATACCCAGGTCTTATAAGACTTAGAAAGAGAAACTAATAGGTTAGGGGAGAGGTATGAGGATTATTCCTCATACTCATCACTTAATGGATTTGATTTAACAGCTTCCCTTAATCTTTCATTATCTACATGCGTATAAATTTGAGTAGTGGAAATATTCTCATGGCCTAATATCTGCTGAAGACTTCTTATATCTACATTGCCATGTTTATACATAAGCGTAGCAGCTGTATGCCTCAATTTGTGAGGGGTGTATTTATCCGTATCCAAACCAGCTTTTCCTATATATTTTTTCACCATTACTTCTATGGAACGTTTGCTTATTCCTTTTTTATCCTTATTTAAAAACAATATATCCCTATGTTCAGGTGGAATCTTATCTAGGTACTCATTTCTAATTTTCAAATAATTATCAATTGCTTTCATGCACGCTTTATTTAAATAAACCGTTCTTTCCTTATTTCCTTTACCGATAATAGTTAATATATCACCTTTTATTTTAGAAATGTTTATACTGCAAAGTTCCGATATTCTTAATCCACAATTTAGAAATAAGGTAATTACACAATAATCTCTTGCTTGATTAGAACCATCTATAACACTTAATAGTTTTTTGCTTTCTTCTAATGTCAAATATGCTGGATTTCTCTTATCTATTTTGGGTTTCTCTAATTCTAAGGCTAAATTTTCGTCTAAAATTTTAGCTTTACCATGTAAATATTTGAAAAACGATCTTAATGTAGCTACTTTTCTAGCTCTTGCATAAGCGCTATTATCTCTGTATTTTTCTAAGAAAGACATGAATGCATATAAATCAGTCAACTTTATGTTTCTTAAAAAATCATTATCAATATCATTTATAGTTATTTCTTCAAATTCCATAGAATCATCTTTATGTATTCCCTTATATAATTTCAAAAATCTAAAAAACATAGTTAAGTCAACTTTATATCCCTTTATAGTATTAGGGGATTTTCCTTTTATAGTTTCTAGATAATTTAAAAAATCCACCATACATTCTGGTAAGGTATTGCTATTTTCTCTTATTGATCCAAAATCTAATTTCATGTTTATTTTATACTCCTTTTATACTCCTTTTATACTACATATTAACTTTGGCATATTAAGTTATATTAATTTTTCTCAGTATACTAGAGTACACTAATGATTTTAAGTATACTAATATCAAAATTATATATAACACCACTTATACAGTTAATCCGTTATAATTTTCATCAAATTTTCAATCTTTCTCTCCAATTCTTTGGAATAATTTAATTTAATATTATCTTCATCTATTATTTTATAATCATTGAGCACTTGAATTAATAAGTCATCAATTTTGCTTCTAACATATTCCTTTGATAACGAACGAGGCGATTCTCCGAATAAAAGTTTATTTTTAGGTGTTTTATTAACAGTTTTTTCACCTCTTCCTTTTGGAGATCGATTAATTCCAAGTTCTTTTAACCATACTTGTATAGTTCTTATACTTACATCGTATATTTTGGATATATCTATAGTACTCATATTTTTCTTAATCATAAGTATGTATAAGTCCCTTATGATATATTTATAACCTCTGTCAATATTTAGAGATTCGTAATGATTATAAATTTTTTCGAGTTCATGATTATCTTTAGAATCAAGTATAGCAGAGGAGAGTGTATTTTTAATTTCATCAGTATATTTAAAGTTCTTATACTTGTATGTTATAGTTCGACCACGCATATATTACAAGACCTCCTAAAATCGTTATAATCATTGATTTTACTGACTTATATGTATTCGCATTAAAATTATAACGCAGTTTAATAAATGTATATTTAGCGAATATGCATATTCTATAAAAGAGGGGGAAATCCTTATTTTTTGACTTTTTTCTTATCCCCATTTATACAAAATTTTAAGTAAATATTTAAGCCTAATAATACAAATTCACATTTAAAAAAATTTAAAATTTATTTTTTGCTCAAAATTCATGTATAGATATATGGAATTATTGGTATAATATATAATAATAATTGAATAAATTTTTATTAAAATTCCCCTTCTCTTTTCAATTTCTATATCAATTGATATAGATTATCATTTGGAAGGGTGTACATCTGTATTAGCTGTTATAATAATAAAATGTATACAGATTATAAAAGTTACTAGTTTTTATTAGCCAATTTCCAAGAGATTAGCTAGAGAATAGATCGAGGCTAAAATTACTAACCATATATATTCATGATATTCATGCATTGTTGATTCTGTATGAAAAACTAATCCGGAATCATTATATTCTCGTTTTGCAACAGAAGAACATATGTTCTTTGCCCTGATAAATCTAACACATATACAATTATAATAGTTTCTTTATTACTGTTTACTATTGTATCTTGATTCCAATGATATAAAATTTCTTTTATATCGTGTATATCGTGCATTTTAAAGGCTTAGATACCAATTCGTTGCTTCTATGCATTGCCTAAAAACATTAAAAATGTAGTAATATTTTATTTTAAATTCTTCATATAATTCTCTTAATTCTCTTCTTTTGCATTATAATGCCATTTTTGCGCTCGAAGAACATATGTTCGTTAATCCAAAATACTTCCGGTTTATATGTTATTAATACTATAAACTGAATTTAATTACTGATATTCGGCGTTATTACCCTCTTTACTCTTTATTAAAGACGCAAAAGGTCATCTGGAAGGTAGAAACTCTGGTTATTAACAAATATCTCTTGTATCTCATGATCTGAGCTATCAAATTCTTTGAACTTATTTACCTCTTTATTTATCCTTTCCATTTTTTTATCTAATTGAGCAACAGTATCTGCAGCTTCCTTAAGTCCTTCTATTAACTGTTGCGGAACATCTTTATTGTATTTATAATAAATTTTGTGCTCTAAACTGGCCCAAAAATCCATCCCAATGGTTCTAATTTGAACTTCCACACAAACATCTTCAGTTCTATCAGACATAAAAACAGGTACTTGTAAAATCAAATGTAAACTTTGATATCCATTTGGTTTTGGATTTTTTATATAATCCTTGCATTCAATTGTTTTTATATCCTTTTGATTTTGCAGCATCTCACTAATCTTATAAATATCAGAGGAAAATGAGCATACTATGCGAATTCCAGCAATATCTTTGATATTTTCTTTTATAGAAGGTAGCGATAGCTCATATCCTTTTCTGTAGATTTTTCTCAAAATGCTTTCTGGACTCTTGATTCTAGATTTCACATGTTCAATAGGATTATAATCATGAATGTATTGAAATTCTTGCTTTAAAATATCAATTTTAGTATTTAATTCATCCAAACCAAATTTATAATACATTAGAAACCTTGTAAACTCCGCTTTAGATGCCTTTAATTGCTTTAAACCTGCCGTCGTATTTGCCCCCATTTTACACTTGCTCCCTTTCTTAATCAATATCTATACATAAGCTCACATCAGCCCATTTTCTTGTGAATAATAGGCCTTCGGAAAGTCCCTTCAACTTATTTCGAACGTATAAGTAACTCATTATATTTATTTTTCATTTCCGCTAACTCTACTTTAGCTTCAGCCAGGGAAAGCTTTCTTTCCGCTTCCATTTTTATTATAATTCCATCTCTAACTTCTTCTATTTCCTTTGTTTTAGCATCATCATAGGACTTAATTTTATCATTTAATTGAGAAATAATAGATCCATACCTTTCCTCCATAGCAGAAATCTCAGCTTTTTTTAATACCTCTATATTATTTATAGTGGATTGGAAATTTACATTTACAACTTCAAGCGATTTGATTTTAATTTCATTACTAGATACTTGTTCTAATAGCTTTTTATTCTCCAATTGTAGTTTAGTATTTTCTTTTTCCAAAGCACTATTTTGTCTTTCTAGTTCCTTATTTTTTCTATATTGCTCCTTTATCAAGTCTTCATGCTCTTTAATTTCAATGTTTTTCTTCTCAATTACACCATTTAATTCAGCTATTTTAGAATCTAATCCATTTTTAACATCATCAAATATTTGATTAGTACGCTCCAGTTCTAAGTTTCTTTTTCTAACCTCTTCAATTTTCTTTGAAAGCGTATCCAGCTCAAGATTTAAGTTCTTTTCTGTTTGCTCTGAATTTGATTTAAATGTCATAACTGTATTTTGCGCCTTTTCAGTGATACTTTTAATATGAGATAGCACATTATTTAAATCAGAAGATATTAAACTTAACTCACTTTCATAACTTATAGCTTCTTCTTTCTTTTTCTTTTCCTCACCATTGATAAAATTCCAAAACATATATTCAAACATCTCAGTTTGGCTTAATTTTTTATCAGCAGCCATCTTTTTAAATTCACTTTCTACATAATCATCAGGCCTAATTGCTCCAAGTCCAGCTTTTTGTTTCTTTGGTTCATTATATTGTTCTTTTATCATATATACTTCACTCCTATTATATCATTATTTATATTATATCAGTGAATTTCATAATAGTATATGGCTTTTCTCGTTAGTATCTTAAAATTAGATAGTATATCATTATATACTATCTAATTTTAAGCTTATTTACTATACATAATAGTATGCTACTTATTTAACCAGCAATATTTAAGAAACCTTTAAAGAGTTATAAGTCTCGATAGGTCAAAACAAATCATGTGGAATATTTATAGAAACGTAAATAGTTTATAAAAGTCTACATAAATAAAAGAATGCCTATTAGGGATTATTAAGAAATTAAAGCAATGTAATGTATAGCAATTATATGGTCTATTTATTATAAATTTGCAATAGATAGAGTTTCTTTCTTTTATTACAGAACAAGACCAGCAAATTAATTTGCTGGTCTTCAGATTGATTGTATATTATACATATATAATTTGTATAAAAGTAATATTAATATTTTTTATATTAGATTTATATTTAAGCTAGCTCTTTTAATAATCTTAGTATTAATCTTTCTTGTGTGTCTTTTTCTTATGTTTAGTTCCAGCATTATTTTCCTTCTTTTCTTTTTCTTGTTGACTAGCAACAGAAGCGTCGTGTTTTTCACCCATAGTATTTATTCCTCCTTTATAGAAATTTATTCAGAGTATTACTCTACTATTCTGTGCTAAATTATACATCTTCATTCATAGTTGCATTATGCCAAATCCTGCCGTGTTACTATGTCTAAATAATAGGATCTGTAGAAGTAATATGACCAAAGTCTATACCCATAGGTAAAGATTTTGGTCATATTTTTAATAATTCTACTTTAACAGCTTTTCTATATCACTCTTAAGCTTTAATGGTGATGTTGTAGGAGCATATCTTTTTATTACATTTCCATTAGTATCTATTAAAAACTTTGTAAAGTTCCATTTTATTTCCTTGCTGAATACTCCTTTTGATTCGTTCTTTAAATATTTATATAAAGGGTGAGCATTTTCTCCATTCACATCTATTTTTTCAAACATCTTAAATGTAACTCCGTAATTCAATTGACAAAACTCATTTATTTCATCGTTGCTGCCTGAATCTTGATTTGCAAATTGGTTACAAGGGAATCCTAGTATCTCAAGACCGCTATCTTTATATTCTTGGTACAGTTCCTCTAAACCTTTAAACTGAGGAGTTAATCCACATTTACTTGCTGTGTTAACAATTAAAACCACCTTTCCCTTGTAATTGTTCATGTTTACTTCCTTACCATTCATACCTTTTGCTGAAAAATCATAAAAACTCATATCTTAGTTCTCCTCTCAATTTTAACTAGTTTGTATAAATTTAATTTGATAAAATCAATTATTTTAAAAATATGGTTGAACTCCGTGAGGAATTCAACTTATTCTTCTGATACATTAAGTAACTCATCTAAGTACTTTTTTAACATAATAAGCGTTTCTTCATTGCCTTTAAATTTACAGAACATTTTATCTGGTACTTCAAGTATATCTTCTTTTAGTACTCTTCCTTCTTCTGTTAATTCTACTATTACAACTCTATCATCTTCCTTACTTCTGTATTTAATAATCAATCCCATAGACTCTAATTTCTTTATTACAGGAGTAAGGGTTCCTGAATCTAAATGTAACCTTTTCCCTAATTCTTTAAATATAATCTTTTCTTCTTCCCATATAACTAGCATAGTTATATACTGGGTATATGTTAAATTGTATTTATCAAGTATTGGCTTATATAGCTTTATAATTTCTCTTGATAAAGCATATAGCGGAAAACATATTTGATTTTCTAATTTAATTTTATCATACTTATCCATTTTATTTACCCCGTAACACGATTTATACCAATTTAATTTAATACAATCAAACTTTAATTTTATTATATTATATACTTTTTATATTGTCAACATTAGCATGCTTCCAATATCCTTATTTAATACTTTTGATCCTATCTAAATCAGAGCTGCAAAGTATTTCAAGATTAGAGAAAATTTTTTCAGCTGACCAATCCCACCATTTTAAATCTAATAGATATTGAATTAAATCATCATCAAAACGTTTTTTAATAATTTTAATAGGATTGCCACCGGCAATATGGTATGGGGGAATATCTTTTGCAACTACTGAATTTGCCGCAATAATTGCACCATCACCTATGTGAATTCCCGGCATAACAGTAACGTTTTGACCAATCCAAACATCATTACCAACAACAGTATCTCCCTTAAACGGTAAATCCTTAAGGGACGGCATTGCCTTTTCCCAACCGCTTCCCATGATATTAAAGGGATAGGTTGTCACAGAGTTCATTCGATGGTTTGCACCATTCATAATAAATTCTATTCCCTTTGCAATTGCACAAAACTTGCCGATAATAAGCTTATCACCAATAAAATCATAGTGATGTGTAACATGCTTTTCAAAGTATTCAGCGCCATTGATATCATCATAGTAAGTATAGTCTCCAACTTTAATATTGGGGTTTTTTATAACATTCTTGATATAGCAAATTTGCTTTATGTTTTCATTTGGATAAATGCTATCTGGATTTGGTCCTATTTTATTCATAAATTACACCTCATTAGTTCACATAATTATATTATCTTTTATTCTTTAATATATATTCTTTAATATATATTCTTTTAAAATTCTATTTCACACTCTACTGGACAATGATCAGATCCCATTATATTGCTATGTATTGATGCAGAAACAAGTTTTTCATCTAGTCTTTTAGAAGTGCAGAAATAATCAATACGCCATCCAGCATTCTTTTCTCTAGCTTTAAATCTATAAGACCACCAAGAATAAGCACCTTCCTTATCCGGATAAAAATATCTAAATGTATCTGTAAAACCCGCTTCTAAAAATCTACTAAACTTTGATCTTTCTTCATCTGTAAAACCAGCATTATTACGATTTGTTTTTGGATTCTTCAAATCAATTTCTTTATGTGCAACATTCAAATCCCCACACACTATAACAGGCTTATTCTTATCTAAGGCTAATAAATACTCTCTAAAATCATCTTCCCATTTCATACGATAGTCTAGCCTTGCTAATTCACTTTGAGAATTGGGTGTATACACTGTAACAATATAGAACTTGTCATACTCTAGTGTAATTACGCGCCCTTCCTTGTCATGTTCTTCAATTCCTATTCCATAGGATGCAGATAATGGAGTATGTTTCGTGAAAATTGCTGTGCCAGAGTACCCCTTCTTCTCAGCATAATTCCAATACTGTTCATATCCATCAAATGAAAGCTGTATCTGTCCTTCTTGTAATTTACTTTCCTGAATACAAAAGAAATCCGCATCTGCCTTCTTAAAAAAATCTTCAAATCCCTTTTGTACACAAGCACGTAACCCATTTACATTCCATGAGATAAATTTCATATTCTTATCCTCCAATTTCTTAATATCTATTTTACTACTATAATACAGAATTCTTATATAAATTCAAATGACTCCGCTGCTATTTTTATAAATAACGAATGTATGTTCTTTTGCCCTAAAATGGCCATTTTTATAAATTGTATCAAATAGATTATATCATTTAACACCGTAAAATCAAATGAAGTGCATTAATTGGTAATTTGGTAATAACGTAACTTTTTTCCTAGTAAACTATGGCCATGCTAGACATAAATTATAAAATTGATTAAAATAGTAAGTAAACTAAAAAGAACTAGTATAAACCTGTGATTGGAGAAACAACCATGACAATTAAAAATAGTATTCGTAATATTGGAATAGTCGCTCACGTAGATGCTGGTAAAACTACTTTGACAGAGCAGCTACTTTATCAAAGCGGCTCTAGTAGAACCTTAGGAAGCGTTGATAAAGGAACAACTCATACAGATTCTTTAGATATTGAAAAGCAAAGAGGAATTTCAGTAAAAGCTTCTGAAACCGATCTTTATTGGAAAAAAACTAGTATTTATATCATCGATACTCCTGGACATATTGATTTTAGTGCCGAAGTGGAAAGAAGTATATCCGTTTTAGATGGTGCCGTGATGGTACTCTCTTCTGTAGAAGGTGTCCAGCCTCAAACAGAAGTATATTTCAATGCTTTAAAACAACTTAATACTCCCACAATATTTTTTATAAATAAGCTTGATCGTATTGGTTCTTCTCCTGATAGGATTCTTGAGGATATGAAGAAGTTACTTTCAAATAAGCTTGTACCCATACAGTTGCTTTCCAAAACAGATACTGGTTTTAGTGTAGAAAACTTATTTGATAAATTTCATAATATAAAAACCATAAAAGACATAGATAGTGAAATTCACAAATCATTAGTAGAAGATATTGCTAGCATATTATGTGATAACAACGAAGATCTTCTTCAGCAATACCTAGAAGATTCTCTAACTATGGATACTATAAAATATCAGATAGAAATCCAAGCAAAAGAAGGTAAAATTTATCCTGTTTTATTTGGAACTGCGCTAAAAGGTGAAGGAGTTACTGAATTACTTGATAGTATTATAAATTATCTACCAGGTCCAGTTGATTTAGATGATAGTGAATTATCCGCACTGGTATATAAAATCTCTCATCATAAAACTTTAGGGAAAACAGCTCACTTAAAATTATTTAGTGGAAAAATAGAAAGTAGAGATGAAATATTTAATATAAACAAGGATAAAAAAGAGAAAGTTACCGTGATAAAAAAGATAGTAAGTCAAAAGCAGATAGATATAAAATCAACCGCTAGCGGCGATTTAGTAATGGTAAGTGGATTAGATTGCAGTACCTACGATATATTAGGAAGTAAAACTCATATTCCAAAACTCCCTTCTCTTGCCTCCCCTCTTTTGACTTTGAAAATATATGCAAAAAAAGAAGAGGATTATATACCCCTAGTAGAAGCATTAAATATATTACAAGCGGAAGATCCTCTATTAAATATGGAATGGATAAAGGAAAAGAAAGAAATTCATATTCAAATTATGGGTAAAATTCAATTAGAGATAATCCACTCTATACTAATGGAAAGATTTAATATAGAAGTTGCCTTTGATTCACCTTCTGTTATCTACAAAGAAACGCCTGTGTCTAGTGGCTATGGAGAAGAGTCCTATACTATGCCTAAGCCATGCTGGGCTGTAGTAGATTTCTTAATAGAACCCCTGCCACGAGGAAGTGGTATCATATATGAATCCAAGGTCAGAACTGAAAAGGTAAAATTAAAATATCAAAGAGAAATAGAAAATAACTTAGATAAAATATTGCAGCAAGGAATTTATGGCTGGAATGTTACTGACTTAAGGATAACCTTTGTGGAAGGCGAAGATCATGTTTTACATTCACGCTCAGGAGATTTTGCCACAGCTACCGCCATGGCACTTATGAAAGGCCTTACTAAAATAGGTACCACTTTATTAGAACCAATGATCAATTTTAGAATTACTGTACCTGAAGATATCTGTGGAAAAGTTTTAAATGATATAATTCAGATGCGAGGAGTCTTTGAAAACCCTACCATTCATAATAATGCTGCTACTATAGAAGGTGTTTTACCTGTGGCCACCTCCTTAGAATATTCCATTACTTTAAGCATAATTTCTTCTGGGAAAGCAGTAATGAGCACTAAATTTGCTGGATATGAGCCCTGCAGCTTAGAATTAGGGGCAAAACGAGAACGATTTGGTGTTAATCCTTTAGATAGAGCTAAATATATACTTTACGCACGTAATGCACTATAAATCAAAATCCCATTTATGCTGTGCTATTTGACGCTTTAGTATGTCTATTACCCTATTAGAATGAGCAAAAGGAGATGATTCAGATGAATAATAAAAGATTACGTGCTAATATGATTTTATTACTTACTTCAGCTATATGGGGATTTGCATTTGTTGCACAAAGAGTAGGTTCTCAATATGTAGGAGCTTTTACGTTCAATGGAATAAGATTTGCCCTTGGAAGTATTTCTCTCCTACCCTTAATTATATACTTCGATAAGAAAAAGAAAAATGACAGCAGTAATGAAAATAATATTGAAGTAAGTGTAAAGAAAATAATTGTACCTGGAGTGCTCATTGGTGCCATTCTTTTCGCGGGTTCAACCCTTCAACAAATTGGCCTTACCTATACAACCGCTGGGAAAGCAAGCTTTATTACAGGTCTTTACATGGTGGTCGTACCGATAATTGGAATATTTTTAGGGCACAAAATTGGGAAAAACTCCTGGATTGGAGTAGGACTTGCAGTTGCTGGACTCTATCTGTTAAGCGTAAATGAAAATTTCAGTATAAGCTATGGGGATTTCCTTGAAGTTATAGGTTCCATGTTCTGGGCTATTCACATTTTGACAATAGATTATTTTTCTAATAAGGTGGATTCTTTGAAATTATCATGTATTCAATGTGCAACATGCTCATTTTTAAGCATTATATCCGCTTTAATATTCGAAGAGATTACCATAAGCGGTATATCAAATGCTTTAATTCCAATACTCTATGGTGGCTTTTTATCCGTTGGTGTAGCATACACCCTACAAGTGGTAGCTCAAAAGGACGCCAAACCATCTCATGCAGCAATCATTCTAAGTATGGAATCAGTATTTGGTGCTATAGGAGGCGCAGTTCTACTTGGGGAAATTATGAGTGCAAGAGGATATATAGGTTGTATTCTTATACTTGGAGGAATATTAGTATCTCAAATTAAACTTTCTCCAATGCAAATCATATCTGAAGCAATAATAGAAGATGAATAATAATAATAATAATAATAATAATAATAATAATAGTTAAGGGTTAAGTCCTTCAATAGGAATTTGGCCCTTAACTATTTTAACCACAACTATATAATTTATTAATCATTCTAGCCTTATACTTTATTATGGCATTCTTCCTATTCTGTTTATAAAATTTTCTACAGCCTCACAAGAAGGGAGAGCGCTTATAGCCCCCTTATTAATAGTAGTCAATGCTGCAACTGCATTTGAAAATCCTAGAATATGTTGCATATCTTTGTATGATATATTATTTATGTCTATGTCTTTACTTAAAATCTTAAATAAAAAAGCTCCTATAAAGGAATCTCCAGCACCAGTAGTATCTACGGCTTTAACCTTGAACCCCTCTAAATCCAATTCACAACCACCAAAATAAGCGGAAGCTCCTTTGCTTCCCCTTGTAATAAGCAAAACTTTAATATCAAATCGCATCAACCATTGAATTGCTTTTTCTTCATCATTAATTCCTGTAATAAATTCCAGCTCATCCTCACTTATTTTTAGTATGTCAGCATATTTTATAAATTCACCAATTATACTTTTATATTCCTCATGATCTTGCCATAAGGGAAGTCTTATATTGGGGTCAAAGGATATTAGCCCTCCAGCCTTTTTAACCCCTTCAATAGCAGCTATATGTGCTTTTCTAACTGGTGCATCTACAAGACTTACAGAACAAAAATGAAGAATATCTCCTGCTTCAAACCAATCGCTGCATATTTCACTTTCTTCTAAAAGCATGTCAGCACTTCTCTTTCTATAAAAAGAGAAGTCTCTTTCACCATCCTCCTTTAAGGAAACAAAAGCAAGAGCGGTATTAGCTTTATCAGTTCTAAATATATACTCTGTACCTACTCCCGTATTCTTTAAAGTTTCAACAAGAAAATCTCCAAAGGCATCTTGCCCTAATTTGCCTATAAAATAGCTTCTACCACCTAGTATTGATACTGTAGCAGCCACATTGGCTGGAGCACCACCTGGAGCCTTTTGAAAGGAATTAACCTTTTTTAATTCAACTCCACTTTGCTCAGAAATAAAATCAATCAGCGCTTCCCCAATTGTAAATATCTTTGCCATTATTGAACCTCCGAAACTCAAGCTATAAAATCACCAATATTATTGTTTAATTTATGGTTTTTTTATCTATTATAAATTATATCTTAATAATAAACATACGTGTACATCTTCTATTTATTCAAGTAAATTTTATTAAAGAAAATTCCCTCAAACTAAGCTGTCTGAGGGAACATTTTTTATTAGTTTCACAGAATGTAGTAAAAGCCTTTGAAATATAGTGAGATACCTGATCGCTATTTTGTACACCACTTTAAATTATTCTTAGATGTTGTAAAATACTTATTTAGAAGGTTATAAATTTATTGTTTGTGATTTATTTTTCTGGAATTTGAGGCGCATCACCCGGATGAATCAGATCGAATCTGCTTTTGTCGTTCAGCCGTTCCAGCTCGCTAATGGTGCAGCCCAGTTTGCGGGCAATGAGCCAAAGCATGGTATATGGGGTGTACTTCAAGTTTTTGGGTGCATCTGCTTTCACACCGTATTGATCAAAGGAGTCGGCCAGGGGTTTGTCAGTGATGTTCACTGTGATGTTGCCCTTGCTGTTCACTGTACCGAAACCCTTGATTTCTCCTTGTATGGGAAAATTAGGCTTATCCAGTGCTGGTGGGGTGACAATGACAGGGCTGTTTTTATGCGAGGAGCTTTCACCGCCGCCGCCACCATTTGAACTTGTCATCACGCTTCTTCTGGATTTGATTGTTTCAATCAGAGTTTCGCTTTCGTGCTTGGCATAGCCCTTTGTCAAATCCAAAAGGGCCGTCAGAGCGTCAAAACGACTTGACAGCTGAACCCCTATCTGACTCATGGCATTGCTGATATTCTCATCAAGCATGGCCAGTTTGCGCTGGGTAGAGATTGTCCATAGAACAATAACCGAAACAATTGTGATAAAAGTTGGCAGCATAATATAATCCTCCTTTTTCATTTTGGAATGGGCAGACAGACAACAGTTTTGTTCCCCTGCCAATTTTGTGGCTTGTGTGCCCGACAGATAAATACATCTCATCTTTTTCTGTAACAGTACCAAAAACACTCGGGACGCTCATGGTGATATAACCAAAGGTCATAGAAACAAACTATGTTTCCGAAGCTGCATCGGTATTGCCTGCCCCTCCGGAACTGCTTTGTGTGGGAGCAGGGGTGTCCTTGCCTCCGCAAGCTGCAAGTCTCAGTGTCATAACAAGTGCCATCATAAGTAGCAGTGATTTTTTCATTATAAACTCTCCGTTTTCTGTTGGTTTCTGTGGGGAACATTCCTTTACGTTCAATCTATCAAAAATTCCCCTAAAAAAACTGTCCACTGCATGAAACATGCTTTTTTCTGCACGAAATATAATGCCGAATATCCAATTATTATTTTAAAATGATAGTGGAGAAATGGAAGAATATTTATGCTAAAGATTGCGATCTGTGATGACAATATTGACGAGCTATCCAATATGGTACAGCTCATAAACCAATACCAATCATCAAAAAATCATAGCTGCGAATACGCCGTCTCTCCAAACGGATTTGAGTTGGTTTTGACAAAACCGTACCGATAAAATTATTCCAATTGCTCAAGAGTGGCAAAATAGGCCTCTAGATTCTGTATATCCTATAGTATTTTTAGATGCTATCCATTATAAAGTGCGTTCTGAGGGAAAAGTTATTAATAAAGCTGCATATATAATTATGGCAATATCTATGTCGGGAAACAAAGAGATATTAGGCATTTGGGTTAGAGAAAATGAAAGTGCAAAGTATTGGTTAAGAGTTCTAACAGAACTTAAAAATAGAGGTGAAAGATGTTTATATTGCAGCTATAGATTGGTTAATAGGTTTGAAAGATGCTATAAAATCAATTTATCCTAATACAGAAATTCAACAAAGTAAATGGGGAGATTTATATTCGATAGCAATAAATTCATGACAAAATAATTGGGAGGATTGCTACAAATACTAGCACAGCTATCTATTCACTTCGAAGATAGGTTTGATGAAAGTATGATATAGCTTGTATAATGTCTACCTGCTAATTGAGAAGTGTCTCTCTTTTTGAAAATAAAGCTTGTACACCTAAAGTTTAGTAGAAATAAAAGAGGAAAAATCAAAATGATTCATCCTCTTTAATATAAAAAATATATCCATATTGAAAAATTTTTAATAGAGTTTATACGAATTTATTGACGTACTCAACTAAATATTCTAGTAGAGTTATTCCTGCAGAATCGATCATCATATCTACTTCTCTAAATTTATTTTAAAATTTGTCCAAGTTCTTTTTCTAGAGCTTTATTCAGCACTCCTTCTCCACCAAATATTATTATTTCTGATGCCTTTTTATTCTTTAGATAGTTTATTTGGTTTTCTGATAAAACTTTATCTAAAAGAATAATTGGTGAATTATTCTTTGCTGCATATATACTTCCTGCTAAGGCATCTGGAAAGTTGTTTCCTGATGCTACACATCCAACACTTCCTGATAAATTGAATTTTTTTGCTACTTCAATAGAAGTTTCAAAACGATCCATCCCACCTATTCTTACAATATTGGATTTATCAAGTGCTGTAAGTTGTGAAATTTGATTTTCAACAGCTTCACTAATTGCTCCCTGCAATCCAATTATAAATACTTTACCTGGCTTTAGTTCTAAAAGCTTTTTCTTTATTGCATCAGGAATTTCATTCTGTGCAACTAATAATATAGGATATTGGTTTACTGCTGCTGCACTGCTTACTGAAAGTGCATCTGGAAAATTCTCTCCACTTACAATAACTACTGGTGAGCCTTCTTTAATCTCTAGATTTTCAGCAATTTTTGATGCAGTTTCATATCTATCCATTCCACTGATCCTTTTAATAGTTTGGAATCCACTATCTTTTATTTTTTGTTCAATAGCACTGCTCACTACTCCAGTGCCTCCTAATATAAATATTGTTCCATTTGACTCCATTCTATCCTTCATATAAGAGATTATTTTTTCCGGATCGCTATTAGAGCTTCCAACTAAAAGCATTGGTGCATTATTCTTATATGCAAATACGCTTCCTGTTAATCCATCTGGATAGTTCTCTGAATTTACAATAACTACATTTTTCACCTTGTCTTTAAAGGCTGCTTTTGCAATTTCAATGGCTGTATCTACTCTATTTTCTCCAGCCAATCTTGTTACTCCAGTAGTATCTGCTGAGCTATCATTAAATTTTATAATTGTAAAGGTACTGAATTTATTTATTCTAAATTTTATTCCTAAGGTTCCATTTTTGTATTCTACTATTTCCCCTCTTGTAAGTACCTTTTCTCCATCACTGTGTTCTATGAACACTCCAAGGCTTTTTAAGAAAGCTTCTCTTTCTGATGGATTAGTTGAAATTGTAACACCTTTTAATGGCAGTTCGATGTCTACTGATCTATTACTCATATTTGTTTCTATGGTCATAGGTCGTCCTACTACTGCTATACTATCATTTTCTGATACTTTTTTTACTACTTCTTCTTGAACTGCTCTTTGTTTAATTTCTTCTTGCTGCTTTGCATCTTTTATTGGAACTACTCTAAAATATAAATCTTCCTCTATCTGTCCATCTCCTGGCTCAGCTAAATCTTTTATAGATTCTTTAGGTAAAGTAATTCTAGCATTTTCCGTATCTATTTCTAAGCTTATATTCCCATTTGCTATTACAGAGATGGTAGCTTTAGGTACACCTACTTTTGTTTCTGATACCTCATCCTTTGCATCTGGTACTACAATTCTTGCAATATCCTTACCTTCCTTTTTCAGTGAATCTACTGTTTCTTTAGCTTTGTCCTCAGTATATTTCACCTCATCCATTTTTGTACCATCTGCTTGTGTAGTTCTATTAATTACTACTTTCGAAACTGTATTGTCACTTTTACCATCTGTAACATTTACTGTAACTTGTTCTGTTTTTGAAGATGATGTGGATGAACCGCCTCCACCACCACCACCTGAAGAATTCACTGTCCATTTTGCATATAAAGTTACATTTCCTGTTACTGTATCTGTTGCAAAATCCCATACATTTGTACAGCTGCTTTCCTTATACCAGCCTCCAAAAGTATAGTTAGTTCTTATTGGTGCTGATGGTTCTGTTATTTTTTCTCCTGAGTTTATATTCGTTAGACTTCCTACTGCGCTTCCACTTTGTGAGTCAAATCTTATTGTGTAAGTTGGATTTGCTGTCCATTTTGCATATAAAGTTACATTTTCTGTTACTGTATCTGTCTGAAATCCCATGCATTTGTACAGCTAGCTTCCTTATACCAGCCTCCAAAAGTATAGTTAGTTCTTATTGGTGCTGATGGCTCTGTTATTTTGTCTCCTGAGTTTATATTTACTATATCGCTTACTGGACTTCCACTTTGTGAGTCAAAGCTTACTGTGTAGGTTTCTGCTGCATTTATAGTCATTGTATATATGTGTCTATCTGTTGCTGGTGGCACTGCACTATCTGTTACAGATACTGTAAAGCTAAATGCACCTGCACTAGTTGGAGTTCCTGTTAAGGTACCATCAGCTGCAAGACTTAGTCCTGCCGGCAATCTACCTGGAGTTACTGTATAGCTTTTTATTCCTACTCCTCCAGTAGAATTAAAATTAAATCCACTGTAAGCTACTCCTACTGTTCCTGCTGGGGGATTTGTAGTTTCAATTGCCAATGCTGGAGCAGTTATATCTACTACTCTATAGGTTGTACCATTTTCTAAACCAGTTATATCTGTCACACCTGTTACAGATACTGGTGTGATGTTTCCTACAGTTCCTGTTGCATTCACATATTTTCCATTATCGCTTCCACTGATAATTTGCACTGTATAAGTTTTAGATGCATCCAACCCTGTGATGGTTGCATTTCCTGCGATAGCTTCTGCTACAGAGCTTCCATCCACAGTAACTACTGCTGGAGATTTAATATTGCCATTTGAAGAAGCTGATAAATAAGCATCTAAGAATAAAGATGTTGAATAACTCTTTGCTGTAACCTTATAAGTATATATTCCTGCACCACCACCGACGCCTGTAATGGCTGATGTAAAATCTACACCGCTAGCTGCACTCGCTGCTGGAACATTCACTGCTCCATTTAATAGCTTCCCATTCTTATAAAGCTGTACATCATAGAGTGCTGCATTTGCTACCGCTGTCCAATGTGCTACATCTCCAGTCCATGTGAGCCCTGTTACTGTTTCAAGCTTTGTTATATTTTGACTTCCTGAAGCTGTTGATTGTGGTCCATCTAAATAAGTAGATCCATTTCCCTTTGCTGTCACTTTAATAGTATATACTCCGGGTCCTCCTGACCTCATTTGTAGAATTATTGAACTTCCTGATTCCATTGTATCCGTTCCTTCCGAAGTTCCATCCCTAAACAATTCAACTTCGTAACTGGATGTATTAGGTACGGCATTCCAGCTTATTATGCCTGAAGAAGAAAGTGCTACATTTTTTACCTGTGCTAGCTGAATTGTCCTAATGTTGTCATTTGAAGCAGATGATTCATCACTATCTGAAAATAAAGAACTTAAATAAGCCTTTGCTTTAACTTTATAGGTGTAAGTTCCAGCGTTGCTTACTGCAATAGTTGATGAATAATCTACACCGCTAGCTACATTACCTGGTAATACAGTTACTACCCCATATAATTTAATTCCATTATTATATAGCTGTACTTCATAATATGCTACATTGGGTACTGCTGTCCAATGTGCTACATCTCCAGTCCATGTGATCCCTGTTACTGTTTCAAGCTTTTTTATAGTTTGACTTCCTGAAGCTGTTGATTGTGGTCCATTAGTGTAAGTGGTTCCATTTCCCTTTGCTGTCACTTTAACAGTGTAAACACCAGCTCCTGCTGCTTTCATGTCTGAAAGACAATTATGACTTGTTGCATCTATTGCATCTGCTGATTTTGTTACTGCTTTTCCTTGCTCTATACTACCCTTGTATAACTGTACTTCATAACCAGATGCATTAGCTACCTTGTCCCAAGTTGCTACACCTGAAGCAGAAAGTGCTACATTTTTTACCTGTGCTAATGGACTAGTTACAAGATTATCATTAGAAACTGCTGACTGAGCTGCATCCAAAAGCAAAACTCTGTCTCCCTTTGCTGTAACCTTATAAGTATATATTCCTGCACCACCACCGACGCCTATAATGGCTGATGTAAAATCTACACCGCTAGCTGCACTCGCTGCTGGAACATTCACTGCTCCATTTAATCGATTCTCATTCTTATAAAGTTGTACATCATAACTTGCTGCATTGGGCACACTTGTCCAGTGTGCTACATTTCCAGTCCATTTTAGCCCTGCATCTACTTTTGCTAGTTGAATTATAGTCTGACTTCCTGAAGCTTCTGATTGTGGTCCATCTGAGTAAATAGATCCCTCTCCCTCTACCTGTGCCCTTACTTTAACAGTGTAAACACCAGGTCCTCCTGACCTCATTTGTAAAATTACTGAACCTCCTGATGCCATTGGAGTGGTTCCTTTCGAAGTTCCATTCCAAAACAATTCAAGTTGGTACTTGGATGCATTAGGTACAGGATCCCAGGTTACTACGCCTGAAGGAGAAAGTGCTACATTTTTCACCTGTGCTAATGGAGTAGCTACAATATTATCATTAGAAGCTGCTGACTCATCTGCACTTGAAAATAAACTGTCTATATCAGCAAGTGCTGTAACCTTGTAAGTATATGTTCCTTTACCACCATCGATCCCTGTAATGTCTGATGTAAAATCAAAACCATTAGCTACCTGAAAGGGTAACAACATTGCTGGTAACCCTAATTTACTCCCATTTTTGTATAACTGCACAAAATAGCTTCCTGCATTTGGCACTGTTGCCCAGCGTGCTATATTTCCATCCCATGCTAGCCCTGTTACTGTTGCTAGCTTTGTTCTAGCTTCACCTACTGTTGCTGTCGTTTCGTCACTTACTGTGTTTGGCGCTAATATTGCTGTTACGGAAATCGTATCTCCTTCTTTTAATTCTAAGCTGTCAACTGTCCAATATCCACTTATCTTTACTGTTACTGGTGGCTTTGCTACACCATTTACGCTTAGTACTACTGTTGCTCCTGGCACTGCTGTTCCAACTAAACTTGTATCTCCTTCTCTTGGTGTCAATGTTATTACAGGTGTGTCTGTTTTCATATCTGCCGCAAAAGTTGCTCCTACACTTATGTTTTGAGTTACATTGCTATCTATTCTTGTAGTTGTATCAACTCCATCACTCAAGCCTGTAAAATGGTAGCCTGGATTTGCTAATGCCTTTACTGTTGTTATTTGCATAATTAGCATAAACACCAATAGGAAAATTAAACTTCTTTTACCATTCAACAATAGCCGCCTATTTAGTCTTTTTTTCATAGGATCTGTTCCTCCCTAATTCGCAAAGTTGGTTTTTCTTGTTCCAGAAGTTTCTGCAACCTTTGAGTTTCTTCTTTAGTCGCAGAACGAATATGTTTTTTTTCACAGGAGGGGCATTCATTTACCTCTCCTGTCCGGCAAAATAAAAAGCTGCAGTCCTCGCAGGCGTAAGTCATGCCCTCCTCTCCTTTCCCCATGGATATGGCAGTTTTCTTCAAATTCCAAGCAGGAGCTTTTTCTTTGCTTCAAATTCCTGCTGAGAAATGATGCCGTCCTCCATGAGCGCCTTGTATTTCTTGATTTCCTCAATGGCATCTGTAGGAGGAGCCATGGTTGCATGTACCACCCCCGACGTACCGTGACCGATGGACTGCTCTGTTGAACTGGGAAAGGCAACCGTCTTGAATGCTTCCACCAGCTTTTCAATTTCCTCAATGCTACGCTGATACGAGCGGATGTAGTCATTCACATCCGGGAGGTTATTATCAAATCGTGGACCGTCCATGTCGCATTTAATCACCGTCCAGTAGGGATGGTCAAAATGCAGCTCAACGTTAAACGCCTGAAAGGGCTCTGGTACATCAAAATACTGCACCGGTGCTGACCCGTTTTGCTTGCCGTCATCCAGCTTGTCAATGGCACGGGCCATTTGTCTGTTCATCATAAACTGGGCGATTTGAGGCGCCATAGCCATAGCGCGCTCCGGCACAGTGCTTGTATAGCGGCGTATACCCTCCGCTGAACCATCAAACAAGGGGATATTGTCCTCTTTAATGGTAAATGATTTCAGCTGTTTGCCCTCAAATACGGTTTTGTCAGGGTTTTTGCTCATGCAGAACAGCTTATTCTGGTGATCAAAGATGATTTTAGTATCCCAAAGACCGAAGTCAACTCGTTCAGAAATCACGAATTTATCTTTCAGCAGCTGGTTTTGATCGTAAAATGCTAAATATTCCTTGAACTCCTGCATCGTAAGATGGTTTTCCTTGTCGCTTTCCATATCAATCTTGTTGTAGCAAGTGTCACAGATGTATTCGCCCTCGATTTTCGATGGCAGAAACCATGAAATCTTGCCGCCGCAGATGGGGCAAGGTGGTTTTTTAGAAAATAAGCCCATATTAATTTCCTCCATATCTTATCAATCATTATCTTGTTCCGCCGCCCGAACCGCCACCGATTGAGCCTCCGCCTCCTCCAAGGGAAGCAAATCCTCCTCCTCCCCCGCTGCGCTTTTCCTGCTGGCGCTGCTCTTCCGCTTTTTCCATATTGCTGTAAAGCAAATAGTGATAGGAGTAGACGGTAATCATTCTTTGGCTGTACTCGGTCAGCTCGGAAGAAAGCATCGGATATAACGCTTTCATTTGCTCTGCCACCTGATCGGCTATGCCAAAAAGCATGGCATAGGACAGCAGCTCCCGCCAAATGAGCATTTCCTTGACACCTCTCTCTGAAACCAGTGAAAAATCCGTCAGATATCGTTTGAGCCCCATCAGCTCGCCCAGCTCCCGTTCCCCAGCTGGCGTCAGGTCGGTAAGTTTAGCAGAAATATTCCATCGTTTTAGACAATGCTTTTGATTCAAATATGCTCTTCCTGCACTGTCATGCTTTTCAATGTAGGCACGAAGCAGCCTATCATTTTGATTTGCAAAGCGTTCCAGCTCCTTTGCTTGCAAGATACCATCTGAACCGGCAGCACCCTCCAACACCGTGTAAAGGTACTCATCATACTCGTTCATTTTGTCATGATGGCTGCTCATAAGCCGCAGACTGACCCTTTCTTCGCTCTTGCCCATGAATCCGGCTTCCTGGGTTTCCACAGGTGAAAGGCAGCCTAGCTGAATCAGCCGCAACATCCCCGTGGCCAGGATCGCACCATCCTCACAAACATCAAAAATTCTCCCCAGTGCATAGGTGGCACTCAGATTACCGTTGTTGGGAATATCCCTGAAATACCCGAACTTCTCTGCGAATCTTTGCCGTTTTTTCTCTGAGCTTTTCTTTTTTATCCTGCGAATCCAAATAATCAGGCCGATGGGAATTCCAATGGAAAGCAGTATCACGGTAAGTGCTTCAAATGTAGATACGTCTTCCACGTTGGAGCCGATGTTATCATAATCGCTGCCCGAAAAGGCTTTTTCCCTCACTTCTTGAAATCTCCCAGATTTCTGCAGTGAGGGTGACAGGATTCCCTTATCCAGAGCAAACAATACCGTTACATGATTTCCCGCGGAGAGTGGGGTATCTGTGCTGGCAACGATACTTCCATTCTCAAACACCACATCGCCCACGAAACCAAATCCCCATATATCGGCGGTTTCATCGGTGATGGGCGTGCCATCCGCAAGCCGTATTTGAACCGTTACATCGGTAGGAGTTGTATTCATTCCGTCATTGACAAATCGGAAGTTTACGCCATCTCTGTCGCTGTAGTTACCTACCACGTTATCCAGCTTATAGGTAATGGTATAGCGATTTTGGCCATATCGGCTGATGCCGAAGCAGATTTCATAACCTCTGTCCGTATAATGAATCCCGCATTTTCCTGCCTTTTCTTCAAAGCTCCAGTCAATGTTCCAATCCGGCACCGTCTCATAGATACCGTTTTGGTCGGATACCGTAAGCTGGCTTATGGTCAGGTAATCTGGCGCATTCATTGGAATGTAGCTTTCTGTTCCTTCCTCAAATCTCCCTAACCAGCTCTGCGTGATACGCATGGAGCCATCCTCATAAATGACAGCCTGAATATCCATGGTATCCACATGATTCGCTGCAAAAGCCGGGAGAGGGAGAGCAAATAGCAGGACAAAGCATAGAATCAGGCTGTGCACTCTTTTGCGCATAGAGCACCTCATTTCATGCTTGGCATATCTGACTTGCCTGCCTGCTCCTCTAGATAGTCTCTTTTCCTAAAACCTAACATCCCAGCAATCATGGAGACCGGGAACATTCGGATTTCACGGTTCAGCTTCGTCACGCTATCGTTATAAATCAGGCGACTGGTGCGCACCATGTTTTCAAAGATTTGCACCGCGTCCATGGTTTTGATATACGTTTGGTTTGCCTTTAATTCTGGGTATTGCTCCGTTACCATGGCAATTCTGCCTAAGGCTTCTGAAATAACTCCTTCTTGGTGGAGCACATCATCCGGTGTAGATTTTGCCGTAATCACGCTTCTTCTGGATTTGATCGTCTCAATTAGCGTTTCGCTTTCGTGCTTAGCATAGCCCTTTGTCAAATCCAAAAGGGCAATCAGGGCATCAAAGCGGCTTGACAGCTGCACCCCGATCTGACTCATGGCATTGCTTGTATTCTCATCAAGCACGACCAGTTTCCGCTGCGTTGAGATTGTCCATAGAACAATAACCGCAGCAATTGCGATGAAAGTTGGTAACATAATATAATCCTCCTTGTCCATTTTGGGAATTGGCAGACAGAGCATAGTTTTGTCCGCCTGCCAATTTCGTTGATTGTTTGCCAGTCAATTTAACCCTATTTTCATTTCAAATTCTCCATTTTCTATTGGGTGGTATATATGGAACATTGCTTGAGTTCAGTCTATCAAAAATTCCCCTCAAAAACCGTCCGCTGCATAAAACATGATTTTTGGGACATGAATCATGTTTTTGGATATTAAAAATGTTTTACGCCGCCGAACAATACAAGCTGGCGGCGTAACTGGCCCGGAATGGTCATTTGGTTATGGTGATCCAATAGATTTCTTCAGTAATACCTTCGTACTGTATTTCAATCAATTTCCTTCCAGCGCTGGTAAACGGAATTGGATGTCCTTGCTTTAGTTCAACAAATTTCACGCCATCCTCCGAATAACGAAAGGTGAGTTTATTGGTAATATTTGTTGATTTGTCATCAATACGATTAAGCCCGAGTTTATTATAAACTGTACTCACCCCGGTGACGTCAAAGTTTTCGCCAACATTGAAGGTGGTTTTTGTGGGGAATGTCTCTACTCTAAATCCTGACGATAAACGAGGTGTAGCCAGCTCATCCTTTTCGGTCACCTGGGGCTTTATAACCGTCTCACCTGCGGAATTGCCAGTCACGGTAATAAAGTATCTCGCCACAAGCGTTAAAAGGCCATTTCCAATGTCTCCTTTTATTTCAATTAACTTTGTTCCGGCGGTCTGGAACTGACGGCCTTGGGTCAGCTTAACGCCATCTGAGGTATAAAACCCGAAATCCAAGAGTTCTGTTATTTTACCTCCATTATTATCATCCTTATACACCATCTTAAACCCGGTGCTGTCAAAGCCCTCACCTATCTTGTAGATGGTTTTTGTGGGATATGACAGTAGATTCCTTCCGTGCATGAGCTTTGTCGCCACGGTAGGCGTGTTGGAATTTACTCCATGCACCATATAGAAGTTGAACTCGGTGTTGTACGGATAATTGCCGTCGTAGCTATTTCTATATTTATTTTCACTATACCATGTAATGATGTGGGTACCGTCCTTCTTGCTTTGACCTGAAGCATTCAGGTACTGGTCATAAAAGCCGGGAACTTTTATATTAGCTGTCTTTGCCAGGTCGTTCGCTCCGCTATCAATCCACCACAGAAATTCTGCGTCCCGGGTGATCAGACGACTGCCATTTGACGGAAGTCCTTCGATAGCGAGATATTTGCCGTCCTCAGTTTGAATGGTAAACAGCTTCATAGGGATAATAAATGCAGCATTTTTGGGGTCGATTGCTGGAATGGTTTTTTTGTAGTTGACTTTGAATTTTTGCATTCTTGTGCTGGAAAGCTCCCCCTTACTGTCAGCACCTATTACAACGTGGGGTTGACTAGGATATTTCCCCATAGATACATCCATAACAAAAACACCTGAGTCAATCAAGGTGGCCCCTTTCTGAGCCCCGCGCACTAGCCAATACTTCTCATCATTCCAGCATATGGCGGCGTCGCATATGATTCTAGCCTGTTCCATGGTGATTTTTGCACCCGCACTCGTGTCGCCCCCGACTGCAAATTTCACAATGTCAGCTTTAGTGAGTACCCCAAGGTTTCCATCATATCTATATTTGTCTATATAGGCCGAGAGCTTGATGAGGGCTTCAGTAAACTCCCCATAGGTAACGCTCTCTGCTGCGTTAAATTTTCCACCTCCCGGAATTATACCCATATCTGCAAGAAAATAAGCAAGTGCGCCTATATTTCTGCCGCCGATCATTTCGTTAAATTTTATGTCGATGAACTGCTCTTTTTTGTAAAATGGCATATCGTCGCTATATGGCTCATTTCCTCCCCAAACGCTTCCAAAAATCAGGTAGACCATATCCGCGCGAGTGATAGGCTTTGTCCAGTCGTTTGCCGCATTAGGCCACATGTCCTTCGTTCCGATATAGCCATTGTAGTATGCTAGCCGTTCTTTTGCCCAAGGGGAACACACGATACTCGGCTCATTCACTTTTGAAACTTTCGCCTGAAAAATGTAACAGTCGCGGCCGCTATACTTCACTTTTAACCATGTCCCATCGCTGGCCGTCGCTTCCAAAACCGTACCGTAAGGGATTTCCCCTTGAATGGCACCGCCCAGGGACAGGCGATACGGTACATTCCAATTATTCCATAAATCGGGGGTAGTGACGCTCTCGTGCGACTCCGGATTGCGTTTATCCACCTTGTACAGCTTCAGTCCTTCCATTGGTACCATAGTGTCGGTCGCAGTGGCAGAGCCGTCAGTCACGGTAACTGTATATTCTGCTACCTTCTTTCCTCCATACCGTAGTTCAACCACCTTTGTTCCAGCGGTGGTGAATGGACGACCTTGCGTCAGTTCCACTGTCTTAGAGGTATAAAAGGTAATTTTTCCATTAACGTTCGTTTCTTTGCCATTGGCATTATTCACCGCGTTAAGTCCGATTGTATCAAAGCCCTCGCCAAGCTTGTAGGTTCTTTTTGTGGGGTATGACAGTATTTTCACCCCCGGGGTGGCCGCCATTGCCGAAATCGGCAGCAGTGTCAATATTATGCATATGACGAGCAGGATGCTCATAAATCGCTTTTTCATAATGTTGCTCCTCCTTTAGAAATTTTGATTCACATCTTCAATCTATCAGAAATTTCTCCCAAAAAACGTCTGCTGCATGAAACATGATTTTTTCAACATGAATCATAGTTACGGATATTCGACTTTTATGGTAAAATTATCATGTATAAATGGAATAATAAAGAAACGGAGAGGATTCTTATGCTACAGATTGCGGTCTGTGATGACAATATTGACGAGCTGTCTAATATTGTACATCTCATAAACCTATACAGGACATCAAAAAACTTTAGTTGCGAATATGCCGTCTTTTCAAACGGTTTTGAGCTGGTTTCAGCCTTAGAAAAAGGAAAGCGATTTGATATATACTGTCTGGATATTATTATGCCAGGCTTTACGGGCATTGATGTCGCAAAGGAAATCCGTGTTTTTGACAAAACCGCGCCGATTTTATTCTTTACATCATCGCCCGAGTTTGCTTTGGAAAGCTATTCAGTGAAAGCCATTAACTATGTACTAAAGCCAATCTCAAAAGAAAAACTGTTCTTTACCTTTGACGAGATGCTGGATTACATAAAAGTGGAAAAGGATGAGGATGCGGTTATCGTAAAGAGTAATGAGGGAATTCAAAAAATACTGATCTCCAATTTGGCTTTTGCCGAGGTCATCGGCAGAAATGTGTTGTATCACCTGCGCTCAGGCAAGGTAATCCAGTGTACGGAGCCTTTTTCCTCTGTTTGCGATAATCTTCTGAAATATGGGTGTTTTATCAAACCTCACCGTTCCTATCTTGTGAATATGCAGTATGTGGATACCATCGAAAATCATCAGGTTATCTTACAGACCCTTTCCTCTGTCCCTGTTGCACAGGGCAAGGCACGGGAGATTAAGCAGCAATATCTGAATTATCAAATGGAGGAGGAATAAGCGAATGATAGAAACAGTCATGGAATTCTCTCGTTATTTGATTGCCCTGCTGTTCGGCGCGGCAGTTGCGGTCAGCTTCGCCGGAATGGAGCGTACACGGAAAAATTATCTGGCTCTTGGGTGCCTTGCCGTCATTTTATTTATGCTTCAAATAGCAAGTCTGCAGCTCTGGGGCATGGAGATAACGGTCAAAATATATCCCCTGCTTTCCCATCTGCCGGTTGTTGTTTTTATCGTCGTGTACTTAAAGCGCTCATGGTTAATTTCGCTAACCAGTATGCTTGTTTCCTTCCTGTGCTGCCAGCCTCTCCGCTGGATTGGCACTGTTGCAGGCGAGGTTTTTGACAGCGTTTCCATGAACCACTTCGGTTATATTGCGGGTGCGTTTCTGATGTACTATTTCCTGCAAAAATATGCAGTAAAATCTGTTCGGCATCTGATGGAACGCTCTGTTAAATCCTGCCTGCTATTTGGCGCCATGCCGGCCTTTTACTATCTGTTCGACTATACAGCTACTGTTTATACCGATTTTATGTACAGCGGGTCACGTGCAGCTGTACAGTTCATGCCCTTCGTGACATCGGCATTCTATTTTGTGTTTGTCCTCTTTTACTATGCCGAAACGCAAAAACAGGCAAGCATCCAAAGGGAGCGGGATATGCTTGATACGCAGTTTAGACAGGCACAGACAGAGTTTGCTTCTTTGCGGCAGCTGCAGCAGAATGCCGCGGCATATCGTCACGATATGCGCCACCATTTCGCTCTTTTGCAGGGGCTGGCAGCCAAGGAAAATATAGAGGAGGTCAAAGAGTATCTGCGGACTGCCCAGTCCGACATGGACGCCATCACGCCCATACGCTTTTGCGAAAATGAAACCGTCAATCTGATTTTGTCCGCTTTCGCCTCCAAAGCAAAACAATCGGGAATCATGTTGATGATAGATGCGAAGCTGCCTGACTCGCTTCCCTTCAGCGACACCGAGCTTTGTTCGCTTTTGTCAAACGCTTTTGAAAACGCAATACAAGCCTGTGAAAAGATAACAGACATCACTGAACGCATAATCCGGCTGCGTGTGTATTCCAAGAATAACAAGCTGTGCATTGACATTCGCAACAGCTATCAGGTAGAACCGATATTCCATCAAGGCTTGCCTGTATCAAAAGAACATGGACATGGTTTTGGCACGAAAAGCATGTCCCATATTGTGGAAAAGCATGGAGGTGTGTTCCAGTTTTCAGTCAAGGATGGCTGGTTTATATTTCAGGCAACGACATAGGTGAATATTCCTTATCTAAGTTTAATGATACCGTTATTTCCATTTAGGTGATTCTGTCAAACGATATCAACTATCTATAAAATATAGTTAGAGTCTGCCTTTTTGAAAAGGCAGACTCTATTATTATGCTCTTATGGTTATTTCGTTTTCCTTACCCTATTATCGTCTGCATCATGACCGTCAATGGTGCTATTATATTGGATTCTAAGGCTGAAGATATCTCCTGTAGATAAATCTTTATTGCCTTACATATATCCTTTTCTCCTTCCACCTTAGGTCAAACTCGTCTTTCAATTTCCTCACCTTCAAAAGCTAATAACTCAAGATAAAGCATTTCCTTTGATTCAATATTATTCTCTAGAAATAAAAAAACCTATACCATTATGGGTACAGATTTTATCTGTGCACTTCAAATTCCACTATTCAGCCATAAGTATATCCAAAATTTTTTTAGGATTTCCAATAAAAGATTTCATAATTTTATAATGCTCTGTATCCTGATAATTTACTACCTTAAAGTCATCATTTAATTCATAAAGTATTGAATCTGGATAAGCCATCACTATTGGAGAATGAGTAGCAATTATAAATTGAGAATTATTTTGAACCAAATCGTGAATCCTTGAAATCAGGGACATTTGTCTATATGGTGATAATGCTGCTTCTGGTTCGTCTAAGATATATAATCCATTTCCTTTAAATCTATTCATAATAACAGATAAAAAGGATTCCCCGTGAGATTGTGAGTGCAACGAAATCCCTCCATAGGAACCTATTGCATCTATTTCATCAATATTTGTAGCTACATTATAGAAACTTTCTGCTCTTAAGAAAAAACCATCCTCGGGTTTTCTTACTCCTTTAACTAGTTTTAAGTTTTCCCATAACTCTGAATGAGTGTTATTTGTTGAAAAGTTAAAGTTCTTACTTCCACCTTCTGGATTAAAACCATATGCTATTGCAATTGCTTCAAGTATGGTTGATTTACCGGTACCATTTTCACCTACAATATATGTTACTTTAGGATGAAACTCCAAAGTTGATAGATTTTTTATCGCTGATAAGCAATATGGATATCTAGAGAAAGAATCTACTTTTTCTCTACACAATTCAATTTTTCTCAAATACTGATTAAAGTTTGTAGGACTCATTATTTACACCTCTAGCAGTTCATTATTAATTCAAATTTTAATTACGGTTTTTATATAGGTTGTTAATTGTTATAATTCCAACCCTATATTATAAATTATACCATAACAAAATATAAAAGCAGTTCAATATGGTAATTAGAGACAATTAATTAAAACTTAAAATAGAAGCCACTTTAATAGTTGCTCCTATTTTTATTAAATAAGATGTATTGAGATTTTATAAATTTTATTTAATAGACTCAGCAATTTTTATTAATTCATCTTTTGTAAATTCTCCTCTACCTGACAAACTATAAAGTACACCATTTGCTTCCCAATCAATATATCTATCATCAATTATTACAGCATCTACACCATTAACTTTTACTTTTTCCATTTTACCATCTGTTCCAGTTGCATATTTAGTTTCTTCATCAGCAAATCTTTGCTGTATATAAATGAATTTTCCTGTTTTTTCATTAGTGAAGAATAAATCAATATATTTTTTACTTATATCCCCTTTTTCGCCTTTATAAAATTCTGCCCTGTCAAACTTATAATCTTTTGGCAAATATGAAGGTAGTTTAACATTAAAACAAGTGTATTTATTTAAACTACTAGCATCTTTAACTATTAAATTATTTTCATCCATTTTTTTCGATTCAGCCACTGTTATTATTTTTCCGTCTACACAACTCTTAATTTCTTCCCCTGAAGCTGTATATATTTTCCCAGTATCTCTTGTAACTACTGTAAGAGGTTTTTTATTCTTATCAAAAATCTTACCTTTTAAATTATCTGGAACTGCAATCTCTTTCACTCCAGAAGGCTCTGTTTGTACAGCTGTTATGTGTCCAAGGGATATTTTATTGATTACCTTTTCTGCTAAATCTTTAGCAAATGAGGTTTGGCTAAAAACTCCACATACTATCACAAAGGATGCTGCTGCAATAACAGCCTTTTTAATTTTATTTGATTTTTTCATAACATTGTCTCCTTTATCTGCACTTATGTTTCTTACAGTTTTATTAAAAACAGATTGTTTGTTACTATTTTCACTGAAATCTTTATTTCCTAAAATTTTACCAATCTCTAAAAGTTCATTGTATTCTTCATTGTTTGATTCGTTAACATTCCCCATACCGCTAAAATAAGCATCTATATCTATAGAAAATTTATCTTCAATACCTTTTTTATTCATGACTATACCTCTCTTTCCATTTCAGTTTTAAGCTTTTTCATTATTCTATAAAGTATTACCCCTACATTACTTTCTGTAATATCTATAATTTCTGCAATTTCCTTATTTCTCAAGTTTCCACCAAATTTAAGCGCCACAATATTTCTTTCTCTACTACTTAAAATATTTAAAGCCTTTAAAAGTTCATCATTAGTTTCTGCTTTTACTACTATATCCTCTGGATTCTTTTCCACTGATGTGAGTTTATTAATTTTATCAATAGAGAAGAATTTATACCTTTTTAAGCTTCTGAAATAATCATTTATTACGTTTCTTGCTATAGCAAATAACCATACTTCAAAAGGTGATCTACCTTCAGAATATGTTTCTATTTTAAGCATTACTTTTTCAAAAACTTGGCTTGTCAGGTCTTCTGCTTCCGCATTACAGTTAACCCTGTAATATATATAGTTGTAAACTCTTTTATAGTAGGTTTCAAAAATATAAGTAAAGCCCTTTTCTTTAATTTCTTCTTTGTCTAAAGAATTAATCAAGGCAATCTGCTCCATATTTTCAAAGACCTCCTTTCTTTAACTTTTTTACTTAGCTAAGTAATTCATATGTTAATACGTATATTCCTTTATTCCATTACATAAATTTTCAAGTTTTTTTTACTCTAGTAGGAGCCTTTTTATATTATTATAGATATGCAAGTGTGAAACTTAACTTATACTCTATGTTATATTTCAATGTTTGAACCTGGTTCTGTATTTATTTAAAAACCAAAAAGCCTATACCATTATAAGTACAGGCGTTTGTTTAATTAAATTATTTTAATTTTTATTCTTTTTTAAAAATAGTATATCAGTGAAATAAATACCAAAGCTTAACCCAAATGCAATAGGAAGACCTCTAAATAAATCTACTTTTGATGGTCTAAAAATCCAATCAAAAGCATACCCTAAAGCCCATAATGTTATAAAGGAAATAATAAATTTAAAAAATCTTTCTCTTATATTAACCCATTTTAATTTTCTTGCATTTAAAATAGTAATGATAGGAACATATAAAATTAAAAAGAAAGTTAAAAATAGATATCCCATTCCAAATTTAAAAGCTATACTACTATGTACATCTTTATAAATCATCCATAATACAACTATAGTTCCAATTATAAATAGGCTATAAAGAACTCTTGTAAAAATTAGTAATTTATTCTTTTTCAAGTTATCCCCCCATTTTGCACTACATTATGTTAAAAAACAAGAAATTTAGGATTCAAATACAGCGCAATAAAAATTATCTCCTAATGAAAATTTCTCTATAGTTTTTAGTTGGTTATCATTACAAATTTCTTCAATGTACTCTTCTGACAGCCTATGATCGATTGGTGGCCCCATTGGTGTTTTTCTCTTATGAAACTCTATTATCATAAGCCTTCCTTTTTCTTTTAAAACTCGCTTTATCTCATTTAGCATGTATTCTTTATCTTCTATCTCATGTAATACAGTTACCATTATAGCCATATCACAGCTGTTATTACCTAATGGTAGTACGTTGGAGTCAACCTTTTTAATTATAAGATTTTTAGTATTTTGTTCAGTAGTTCTATTATTTAGCAATTCAATCATACTATCTGATATTTCAAGAGCATAAATATCATTACTACTGATTTTCGCAGCTGGAAAAGAAAATATTCCCGTACCAGCACCAATATCACTTAGTATCATATTCTCTTTAAATCCTGCTTTTATTAATGTATTTCTTGGATTAAGTTCTGCTATCCTCATTGGATTTTCAAATTTATCAATTTTACTATCATTCATTTAACTCATCTCCTGTATGTATGCTTATTAAATAGTTACCTTATACACCATATAGTACAACATAAGTATAAATTCATCTACATATTTATAAATAACATTTAATTTTTGCCTATGCAAGTTTACAATGCTACACAATCTTTTACTACTTATAAATAAATTATATCATTATGCTAACTATTTACATATATAATACCATGATATTATATTACATATAATATATAAACTTATGGAGGTACTATTAATGTCAACCAAACATGCTATTTTAGGTTTACTAAGTCAAAGACCAATGCATGGCTATGAGCTTAAATTTGAAAATGATGTTCTCGGAAAAGGTAATGAAGGAAGATGCAAAGAAAGGATGGAGTTATAATGAAAAAAGTTATTATTTTCGGATTAAAGATTATTTTATTAACTATAATAATGTTTATAGGACTGGCGGTTTCTTCCTCACTTGTTGGAGTTCAACATGCTTCTAAATCTTCAAGTAGTTCAATTACACCAATATTAATTTATTCCTTTGTAAATACATTGATATTAACCTTTTTTATTGTTAAATCTAAATTAAGGGGCTTTCAACTTGTAGCAGCTAACTTTACGATTTTCTGGGGAATACAATATTTTATGACCCAAATAGAAACCCTATATTTTAACTATGCCGTGAAGATGCCTGTATCAGAAATAGTAAAAGTTGTAGCTTCAGGTGCTATAAATGCAATTATATTTTCATTATTAGCAGTTTTGATTATGGGCAAATTTAAAAGAGAAGTCCATTCTTATTATATTAATACTAATGTAAAAGTATCAGTTGCCAAATCATTACCTAATATTGTGATTTTATCATCTATTTATGTTATAATTTACTTTATTTTTGGATATTTCGTTGCATGGCAATTTGCCGATTTGAGATATTTTTATACCGGAAGTACAACTATTGTTAATGTATTTCAACATCTTTCAAATCAATTTAACCAGGATCCTATATTGATTTTATTTCAATTATTTAGAGGTTTTTTATGGTCCGCTTTAGCCATTACAATAATTAATTCATTAGGTAATATTAATTGGATTACTTATATAACATCAGGACTGCTTTTTAGTATACTAATAACTACTCCATTAATATTTACTAATCCTTACATGCCAGCACCAGTTCGTTTAGGACATTCCATTGAACTATTAACTTCAATGTTAACATTTGGGATTATATCAGTCCTTGTTTTTAAAAACAAGTTAGCTGTAAATACATTAAGTTATAATAGTGAAAAATATAATAGTTAAGGCAGCTCAAAGGCTGCCTTTTAAATTAAAAATTATTTACTTACAACATGTACGCAAGAAAATTCATCGACCCATAGCCCAACTACTCTAACTGGAAGTCTCCATGATTTCACTATATCTGTAGATGCTAGTATATCACAAAAATGCTTGCAGTCACTAACAGGATTTGCAGCACAATCATAATGTCCTACTACAGCAACTACATTAGAGTTATGAGCTGTTATTGAAACTATAACTTTCTCCCTTAACCTTTCAATTTCAAGCCATTTAACTTGAGATAATACTTCATATATTCCAGTTTATGCAATTAATTAATCCTTATATAATTCTAAGATTTTTAAGCAACAATTTATGCACATTGGAAAAAAGAAGTCTAGCTAATATTCTCCCAAAAATTCACTGCACCCTTGGGTATGCCTTACTTTCATTTAAATATAAGGTGATTACCTCACTCTTATTACAAACACGTTTGGAGTCAATCCACCACTTTCAATCTTTATAGTATCAATAATCTTAAATTTCTCATTACCTATCAAATTTTCCTTAAGTAAATTCTTTTCTACTGTATAAAGGAAGGCCATTCCTCCTGGTCTTACAAGACTAGGAATTCTATTTACAAATTCACTATATAATTTTTTATTTAAGCCACCAGCTCCTGACTTACTTTCAAAAGGCATATTTGATATCATCTCATCAAATAACTCTTCTGGGGAAAATTCCAATATGTCTTCAGCTACTAATTTTATTTTCGCATTAGCTAAGCTAGAATTTACCTCTGCATATGTAATACCTGTTTTAAATATATCCACTCCTGTTAGGCTTTGATACTCTTTTAATTTAGCCCTTTCAATTAGCATAGTTCCTACACCACAAAATGGGTCTATAACTTTAGCATTAGGTCTTAGCCATTTTTCTATAGATTTCATTGCAATAGCGGCAGTTGCAGGATTTATAGATGTAGGCAAAGCTTTTTCTCTATAGTCAAATCTATTATCTTTTAATGTATATAACTTTATAAATACGCTGCATAAATTATTTTTTTCAACTACTCTAATTTCAACTTCATAAGAAGATGGGCTGTTCTTTAAATTTCCCCCTGAAGTTTCATCTAATTCTCTAGATAAGTTTTTTACAAACTCTGATTTTTTACTATTATCATTCATAGTTTTAAACTCAACTCTATACCAAAATGGAGCCTTACTATCTCCTGCATGACACTGATTTAAAAACTTCACAATATCTGCATTTATAATTGCAGCTGCTATAATCTTATAATCAAGTTCTAAATTAGTACAAGACTCTAAAGGGAAAAGAATTTCATAAAAGGTTCTACATTTATAAATCTTTTCAAAGTCCTTTTCTTTAATATATACGCCTTCACTAATAAGCTGCCCTTTAATTGATTTTTCATTAAGATCCATTAAAGTAGTTTGAAAATGATTATTCATTGTTGTTAGTATCATAGCCACAGGATTTTTAAATCCTATAAACTTATGTGGTGCAGGAGGAGATAGTTTAGATATAGCCCTTGTAAGTGCACGTTTTTCTTCATTAATATGCTTCTCATCTTTTAAGTTACTGTTTTTGTCATCAGAAGCCTTATCTTTTATTATTAAATCTTCAAGTATTTTCGTAAGTCTTTCCGCATCCAAAGCTCCTCCACAGTTTCCTATTGCAAGTATATATGAAGATTTTACAAATAGCTGTTCTTCAGAAGCGTAGCCATCATATAAAGGCTCTAAGTACTCGGAATCTCCTATTTCACCAATAATACCACATGCATTCTTTCTAACTTTTGGATCTGAATGCTTTAGGAAATCACCAAGCTTTTGCTTAGAACTTCCCATAGCTCTTTTGAATATACCTCTAGGTTTTTCTTTTTTAATAATATCCCTTATAACGGAAAGTATTGATCTTGGATTTTCCTGGTTTAAAGCTTCTCTCCATAATAGTGGCATTGTATTATTATAATCCTTTGAAAGTTTATCTATTATTTCAGCTCTCTGTTTATCATCAGAAGTCTTTAGACTTTCTATTAAATTTGTATAATTTATATCTTTCATTTAATTCACCTCTTATGCTTTAATTTAACAGCTTTCATTATACCCTATATTTAGAAATACTTGCAACGTTACCTTTAATCACCTAACAAATTGTCACTATTCATTTTCTTTTAATTCGAGACATTTTTATAGTTAAATTTTACATAGTATTATTTTTATAATAACCCTTACTATCTTAGCTTTTTTCAATTTGCAGCGTTGGTTGAAAAAACTATAACATCCATCATTATAAATATAAAAAAGCCTCTACCATATAGATAAAGACTCTAATCCTGTGGATTCATTAGTCAATAAGTAATCCATTAACTACACCATCCATATAATTTATATATTTAATAGTCTACTCATCAAATGCTTGTAATGCTATGGGAAGCGCCTTTATAACAGTATTACCAGCAGCAGGGAGGCCAATTAAAACTGCACTCTTGATTTCATCCCTCGTTGCTCCTTGCTCTTTTGCCACTTTCACATGAAATGGTATACCGCTTTCAAGTCCTACTGCCGCCATAACTGCTATATATGCAATCTCTTCTGTCTTTTTGTTTAGGCTACTTGCCACGTCCAGTTTTTGAACTGCTTCCATCCATACTTTCGAATGTTCTGGAGCTTCCTGTAAAAAAACTTGAAACGTATCGCTTACATTTTTTGTATTCATAAAATCAACTCCTTATTTTTATCTAATTATTATTTCCACGCTGGGAGCTTGGCCAGCAGCCCCTTTGCTGACTTTAGTGCCACGTTCTCATCCAATCCTTGAGTCTTAATAATGAATCTACTCATTGAATCTAGCTTTTCCTCATATGACTGCATTGTACCATCTGGCCTTGCACAATGGACGCAATAATCTTTTTTCTCATCCCCCATAGCAAACTCAGTCTTAGTTTTCATTGGCATTCCACAAGCTATACATATCTTCATCTTATTTATCCCCTTTCTTTAACATAATTAAATTCATATAATGTTCTACTAGTTGCTGACTGTACCTCTTCAAAACCGAATCTCCAGGTGCAAACAAATCTCCATTAATTAAATAGTAATGAATTAAACCAATCCAAGTATTAAACAGTAAATCAACTGGCATTTTACGTATTTTGCAAGCTTCAATCTCATGCTCTGCGATTTCAATAATATGAAATGAAATAGTCGATTGGATCATAATCAAAGAATTCCGTGCACTTTCGTGCAGTAAACGGCTTTCCGAAACCAATCGAGTATAAAAGTCCTCATATTCACTGATTCCCTTCAGATGTGCTTCAAGAGCCTCTTTCATATCACAATGACTATTAACTAGTTCATGCAATCGACTAGTAATACGTCTGCCAAATTCCTCAATTGCTTCATCCAAAAGAATCTCACGTGTTGGAAAATGTGCAAATACAGTTCCATGGGATACTTTTGCTAAATGTGCAATATCCAATGTCCGCGTTGTAGTTAAGCCATATTTTGCAAATTGTTCCAATGCTGCATCAATAATATTTTTCTTTGTTTGAATTTTCTGCTTCTGCCTTTGTGACTCTGACATTCAATCGACTCCTCACTCATTGAGTTTATACTCAGTGTAATTCTTTTCTTATCATTTGTCAACTAAAATATTACATAATTATCCATAAAAATTAGTATAATAATTAATAGTAAGACTTATCCTACTACTTTTGCATATAAAAAAGACTAGCCATCTATATCCGGCTAGCCCATAAATTTTAAATATCAGTTTTCATAGCTCTCATAGCATTTAAAACTGCAAGCAATGCTACTCCAACATCACCAAATACCGCTTCCCACATAGTGCCCATTCCTAATGCAATAAGGACTAATAAAATAAGCTTAATGGCTAAAGCAAAGACTATATTTTGCATAACTATAGTTCTGGTTTTTTTTGCTATTTTTATAGCGGAAGCAATTTTTAATGGCTCGTCGGTCATTATAACTACATCAGCAGCTTCAATTGCAGCATCAGATCCTACTCCCCCCATTGCTATTCCTATATCTGCCCTAGCTAAAACTGGAGCATCATTTATTCCATCACCTACAAATATTAATTTACCCCTTGGTGATTTCTCTTTATCTAGTAATTCTACCTTTGCAACCTTTTGATCTGGCAGTAACTCAGTATAAACTTCATCTAATCCTAACTGCTTTCCAACTTTAGTTCCTACTGTGTTATTATCACCTGTTAGCATTACTGTTTTCTTAACTCCAAGAGCTTTTAGAGCCTTAATTGATTTTGCTGAATCCTCTTTAACTTCATCAGATATTACTATATATCCTGCATATTCCTTGTTTATAGCAACATGAACTACGGTACCAACAGTTTCAACCTGCTCATATGGTATATTTTCTTCATCCATTAATTTATAGTTTCCGGCTAAAATCTCTTTTCCGAGAGCTTTAACTTTAACACCATGGCCTGATAGCTCTTCGTAGTTATCAACTGAATCTTTATCAATTTGCTTACCATAAGCTCTTAATATAGAAGTAGCTATTGGGTGATTAGAATAACTTTCTGCATAAGCCGCAAAAGCAATAAGTTCCTCTTTAGTAATATTATTTTGTGGCTTTACATCTGTTACCTTAAACACACCTTTTGTAAGTGTTCCAGTTTTATCGAAAACAACAACTTCAACATTATTTAAAGCTTCTAGATAATTTCCGCCCTTAACAAGTATTCCATTCTTTGAAGCTCCACCTATACCTCCAAAGAAACCAAGTGGTATAGATACAACTAGAGCACATGGACAAGATACTACTAGGAATGATAAAGCTCTATATATCCACTGTGAAAATGTTGCTCCTTCTATAACTAGCGGTGGTATTACAGCTAATGCTATTGCTGAGAAAACAACAGCTGGTGTATAGTATCTAGCGAATTTTGTTATAAAATTCTCTGTAGGAGCTTTCTTACTACTTGCATTTTGAACTAAGTCCAGTATCTTGGCAACAGTAGAGTCTCCAAATTCTTTTTCTACTTCAATTGTTAAAAGTCCATTTTTATTTATAACTCCACCTAAAATATTATCTCCTATTCCTACTTCCCTAGGTACTGATTCACCAGTTAAAGCGGAAGTATCTATCATAGATCTTCCCTCGATTATTTTTCCATCTAGCGGAACCTTCTCTCCTGGTTTTACAACAATAACATCACCTATTGTAACTTCTTCTGGTGTTACTTTTTTAATATCATTTCCTATTTTTAAATTAGCAAAATCCGGTCTTATATCCATTAAAGCTGTAATTGATTTTCTTGAACGATTAACAGCCATGTCTTGGAACATCTCTCCTAGCTGATAAAAAAGCATAACTGCTACACCTTCTGGATATTGTCCAATAGCAAAAGCTCCAACAGTTGCTATACTCATAAGAAAGTTTTCATCAAATAATTGTCCATTTCTTATATTTTTTATCGCCCTTAAAACTACTTCTCCACCTACAAGTACATAACTTATAAGAAATAGAATTAGTTCAATAGCATTGGAAAAATTCATGGCAGTTGCGATTCCAAATATTACGGCACCAACAGCGAACCTTATTATTTCTGTTTTATTAATTCCTTCATGTTCTTGCTCATGAGTTTTATTTTGTGATATACTGCTTTTATTTTCAATTTCAATAACTTTAACATCAGGCTCTATTCTATGAACTATATTTGTTACCCTATCCATAATTTCATTTGTTTTAGAAGGATGGTCAATCTCCATAATAAGTTTGGTAGACACAAAATCCACAACTGCAGATTTTACACCACCTATATTACTAGCTTCTCTTTCAATTTTTCCAGCACAGTTTGCACAACAAAGTCCTTCAAGCAATATTTCTTTTTTTAAAACTGTATTTGATTGCTTTTCCTTTACTTTAACATGAGATTCAATCTTATGAACCATCTCATTAGTTGCTGCGATTAATTCTTGTGCTTTATTCATTTCTTCAATCTCTATGGTTAAAGTTTTAGTTATGAAGTTAACATTAGCTAAATTAATTCCTTTTATTTTACTAACATTTTCTTCTATCTTAGATGCACAATGGGCACAATCTAGACCCTCTAGAAGAAATTCCTTTTTAATATTATTGTTATTTGCTACATTTTTTTTCAGCCTATTGTCATTTTTGTTAATATTCTTAGCTGATAACTTTAAATTATTATTATCAGATTTTTTAACTATTTTTTTCATAATCTTGCCCCTCCAATATTAATTAGTGCTTTCATCTATATGAATTAAATCTTATACTACATCTAATCTACTTAAGTAACTTATGTAAATAATAAAGTATGTTCATTGCATCGAATGAACATATGAATAACCATTCATATAATATATTATATTCCCTATACCCATATATGTCAATAAAACTTAGTAAATATTTAAAACAAATAAAATAGAAATGATTGAAGTTATGTCGCTTATATCTTTTATATATTCGTTAATAATTAAGGACCTATAAAATTAGATAAAAGTTTTATAGGTCTTTTTATATAAATATTACATCTTGCTATTAAATTTCATAAGATTTTAGATAATTAGAAATCATATGTTTTGCTTCATAAATAATATCTGACTTTCCTTCACAGACGCACCAATGATAAAGGATTCCTCTTGAAATAATCAAAATTTCCTGTGCTAACTCAACCACAAAAACATTATTTCGAAGCTCCCCCTTGTCCTGTGCACATTGAATCAAATAACAAAGACCACTTGGCAATCCCCTGTCCATGGATAAAAAAAATTCATTACCATCTGTAACCTGTGCTTTATATAATTGTGTAATGCAGTCGCAGCCAATATCAATTGCATACTGCATTTGATGAATAATATAATCCATGATTTTGTCACAGTAAGGATTGGAAAGCTTCAATAAAGATGGAAGAATATTTTCCGAAAAATAAGCATCACATATTGAATATAGCTCAATAATAATTCCCGCTTTATTTTTAAAATGATGATAAAAGGTACCAACAGAAACTCCTGACTTTTCACAAATGTGAATTATTTTAACATTATCATATCCCTGTTCTTTAATTAATTTTACTGAAATATTATATATTCTCTCTTTTGTTTTAATAGCTTGTTTTTGACGATTTGTCATTTTTTCCACAATATCAGTCCTTTTTTATAGATTCGTTTAATTATATCATATCAAATATTTTTCTGACATTATAAACAGAATTCCAACATTATACTAAATATTATGATAATATTGGAAATAAGAGATATTTCAAGCTTAAGATATCTATTCTATTTGAAGAAAGGTATTTTACGATGTTTATATTTGATTAGTGAAAGTAATATTGTTATGATTTTAACATAATCAATTCATAGAATCGATTCAATTAAAATTTTAAGGAGGAATTTTCATGAATAAATATCAAAAACTTTTTGAGCCTATTACAATTGGTAAGCTAAAAGTAAAAAATAGAATTTCCATGGCTCCAATGGGATTGGTTTTCTATGCTGATCCAAATGGCGGATTTAATGAAAATGCCCAAAACTACTATATAGAACGTGCTAAAGGCGGTACAGGTTTAATTATTACAGGTATCTGCAACATAGATTATAACGAAATGACGGATTTGATAATGCCATGTCCAACTTACAGGCCAGCTTTATTTGGACAATCTGTTGGATCCATGATTGAAAGAATTCATGCCTATGATTCTAAAATAATTATGCAGCTCACTGGTGGTTTGGGACGTTCCGCAATTCCAGGACTGGTAAAGACACATATCGCTCCTTCGGTTAATGAAAATCGCTTTGAACCAGAGATCATTCATCGTGAAATGACAATTGATGAAATCCATACTTTGATTAATAATTTTATAAAATCTGCAGCAATTGCAAAAAAGAGTGGTTTTGATGGAGTTGAAATTCATGCAGTACATGAAGGTTACTTGCTTGATCAATTTGCTATCAGTTTTTACAATAAACGCACTGATGAATACGGCGGAGATTTAAGATCAAGATTAAAAGTTGCAACTGATATTGTAAAAGGCATCAAACAAGTCTGTGGTAAAGATTTTCCAGTATCTTTACGTTTCAGCGTCAAATCTTTTATCAAGGCTCTTCGTCAAGGTATTCTTCCAGGAGAAGAATGCGAAGAACAAGGAAAGGATTTAGAAGAAGGCTTGGCTGCTGCTAAGATTTTAGCTGAAGCTGGTTATGATATGTTTAATGTTGATGCAGGAACCTATGATTCCTGGTATTGGAATCATCCACCAATGTATTTTGAAAAAGGAATGTACCGTGAATTCGGACGAGCTATGAAAAAAGCTATTGATGTTCCCATCATTCTTGCAGGTCGAATGGATGACCCTGATATTGCATTAGATGCATTGAATGGATGTTGCGATATCGTTTCTTATGGACGTCCATTACTTGCTGATCCTTACCTTCCAGAAAAAATTCGTACCGGTAATTTTGAAGATATTCGTCCTTGCCTTTCCTGTCATGATGGATGTATGGGAAGAATTGCCACAGGCTCACCTTTATCCTGCGCAGTAAATCCTGCTTGTGGAAGAGAGAAAAGTTATGGCTTGAGCAAAACGGATGCACTGAAAAAGGTGTTGATAATTGGTGGTGGTTTAGCTGGTATGGAATGTGCACGTGTCTGCAGCATTCGTGGCCATAAAGTAACCTTAGTTGAAAAATGTTGTCAATTGGGTGGCAATATTATTCCAGGTAGTGTTCCAAATTTCAAAGTAGACGATAGATCACTTATCAAATGGTATGAAACTCAGCTAGAAAAGCTTAATATCAACGTTGTTATGAATACTTCAGTTGACAAAACATATGTAGATGAATTTGATGCAGATATAATAGTAGTTGCAACTGGTGCTCATCCAATCAACATTGATTTTGGAAGTGAAAATAACGTATATACCGCAAGTGATGTGCTAATGGATGTATCCAAAGCAGGCAAAGAAGTCGTGGTTGTTGGCGGTGGACTAGTAGGCTGTGAAACAGCTTTATGGCTAGCACAAATGGGCAAAAAAGTAAGTGTTGTTGAAATGCAAAGTGACATCCTTGGTGGGCCTCACGGAATGCCGATGATGAATTACTCTATGTTAGTGGAACTACTAGCATTCCATAATGTAGATGTATATAAAAATACTAAAGTTGAAAAAGTAACCAAGAGTGTAGTTATTGTTACCAATACAGAAGGAAAAAAAGAAATCCCTGCGGATACTGTTATAACCGCTGTGGGCTATAGTCAAAACAATGCGTTATACAACAGTCTAAACGATAGTGATAAAGTCCTCTATAACATTGGTGATTCTAGAGAGGTACACAATATCATGAATGCTATTTGGAATGGTTATGAAGTAGGTAGGGGTATTTAATTTATAAACTTAAAGATCATAAGTATATAATAGAATGTACTCTATTATTAAGAATAATTTTAAAAAGACTATTAATGATTAAGAAGATGATTCCTGCGTTGAATGGGAGTCATCTTCTTTAATCCCTATCAATGAAGAAATAAAATAAGGGGTCCTCTATCTATATTACTATATTTTGAATATGCATAAGGTTAATTTAATAATAAACCCCTTCATTTTAATCCATAACATCAAACGTTACTTATCATATCATATATTAATTCTGCAGGATCAAGAATAGGAATAGATGCATATTTTTTCAACTCACTATGCAGATAAGGAAAATGAGTACATCCAAGAAGAACTACATCTGCATTTATAGAGTTAAAAAACTCCATTACATTTCTAAGTGCAAACTTTTCAACTATTTTTTCAGCAGATACACCCTTTTCTATTTCCATAACTACAGGAAGTATTCCTATTCCAATAACATTACAATCAGAGTTTACGCTTTGTACAATCTTTTCAATACCTGCAGAACTTTGATTATTAGCTGTAAGCACTCCAATACTTTTATATTCAGAAGCAATATTTTTGTAAACAGTAAGTGGAGTAATTATTCTTATGTTTTCTTCTATAGATAACTTGTCCATATCGACTGCTACACTTAAAGAATTACAATATATAATTATTGTATCAATACCTTCATGCTTTATTTTACTTATTATTTCTCTAATAATATTAGTAAGTTCAATTGGAGATAATATTTGAAGTTTAGACTGTTCTTCCGAACATAAAGATACAGGATATCCTAGTGCATTAATCCCTTTTGAATTTAAAAATTCCACTCCCATTTGAGTGTCTACAGGAGTTCCTGCAATTACTCCAACCTTTATACTATTCAAAGATATCACTCCTTCATAAACTTATTTAAGATATTTTATTTTTACTTCATTTGAATATCTTCATTAATTATATTCTTTATAATGTTGTAATATGTTTACTCTCATAGCTTCGTATTGCTTGAATTTTCAAGTTATAAGAAGTATATTCCTAAATTTTATGTTTTTATTGTATATCTATTTTTTTTAGTTTACTATTAACTTTATTTACATAATATTTATTATGTCTTATTATTTCTGCAAATATCGTTTATTATTATATTTGATTGCTAAAAATTATTATATAATATTTTGGGTTTACATTTGAACTTCATTTACATAATATTTATTATGACTACTCAACTCTGCCAATGATCTATTTTATGAAAAAATAAATAGGTTCTCATTAAAGAGAACCTAAAAAACTTGATTATTTTGTTATTTAAACTTGTATATCAGCTTGTAATCCTAATAACTTTTCATTATCTTTTAATATTGGTTTAACTACTTCTTCAACAAAGTCTATTACCTGAGAAGGCGCCCTTCCAATAAACTTATTAGGATCTACTGAGCTTAATATTTCTTCCTTAGTCAAATTAAAAAACGAATCATTTGCTATTCTGTCTAAAAGATCGTTGTTTAATCCTTCAGATTTTACTCTATGCGCAGCTTCCATAGAATGTGTTCTTATTTTTTCATGTAATTCTTGTCTGTCTCCACCTTTTTTCACACATTCCATTATTATATTTTCAGTTGCCATAAATGGTAGTTCATCATTAACATGTTTAGCTATAACTTTTTCATATACCACCATGTTGCTACTTACATTTAAGTATAAGTTAAGCACTCCATCTAAAGCTAAAAATGCTTCTGGAACAGATATTCTTTTATTTGCAGAATCATCTAAAGTTCTTTCGAACCACTGAGTAGATGCAGTAATAGCAGGATTTAGAGCATCTACTATTATATATCTTGCAAGTGCCCCTATTCTTTCACATCTCATTGGATTTCTCTTATATGCCATTGCTGAAGATCCTATTTGATTTTTTTCAAATGGTTCTTCTACTTCTTTCATACTTTGAAGAAGTCTTATATCATTACTAAATTTATAAGCACTTTGGGCAACTTCTGACAAAGTGTTTAATACTATTGAATCCAATTTTCTTGGATAAGTTTGACCTGTAACTTTAAAAGCATCCTCAAATCCCATTTTCTCTGAAACCATCTTATCCAATGCTTTTACCTTATCTTCATTTTCATTAAATAACTCCATAAAACTTGCTTGAGTTCCTGTAGTACCTTTAACTCCTCTAAATCTCATCTTTTCAAGCACAAATTCTATGTTCTCCAAATCTAAAACCAAATCTTGAATCCATAAAGTTGCTCTTTTTCCTACTGTTGTTAACTGAGCAGGCTGAAGGTGAGTAAATCCTAATGTAGGCACATCTTTATATTTAACAGCAAACTTAGATAACTCATTAATTACATTTATTATTTTATTTTTTACTACTTTTAATGCTTCTTTCATTATGATTATATCAGTGTTATCACCAACATAGCAGCTGGTAGCCCCTAAATGTATAATCCCCTTTGCTGCAGGACACTGTACTCCATAGGCATATACATGACTCATAACATCGTGTCTTACTTCCTTTTCTCTTTTTTCAGCAACCTCATAATTTATATTATCAATATTTTTCTTTAATTCTTCTACTTGCTCATCGGTGATATTTAATCCTAGCTCCTTCTCGCTTTCTGCTAAAGCAACCCATAATTTTCTCCAAGTTTTAAATTTCATTTCATCTGAAAACAAATAACTCATTTCTTTAGATGAATATCTAGAGTTTAAGGGTGTATTATATGTATTTCTCATCTGTTAACCTCCGAATATAAAAAGTTATTTTTCGCTCTTTATTCATATTATAACATAATATTTATCCTTTTAACACTATATAGTTCGTATTTATTAATATAAAAATATGTTCTATTAAATAGTTCCTAATAATATAATCTATTAGGAACAAAAATTATATTTATTATAAGGAGGCAATTATGTACAAGTTTAATCTTTTTGACAAAATTGCATTTATATTAGTTATTATCGGCGCTCTTAATTGGGGACTATTAGGATTATTAAACTTTAACTTAGTTAGTGCAATCTTTGGAGAACCTGCAAACCTTTTATCTAGAATACTCTATATAATTGTTGGAGCCGCAGGCGTGTATCTAATATTATTACTAGTAAAAATAAAAAAATACTCAAGAACATAAATAAAAGGCGTAAAAACGCCTTTTATTATTTATTATTCCATTGTTTCTATTAATTTACTCACTTCTTCTACAGCTAAAGTTTCATCGTCACCAGATGCAGAAACAGTAATGTTTGCACCACTGGTAACAGCCAAAGAAAGTACTCCTATTAAACTTTTAACATTAGCTTTCTTGCCATTAAATTCAATGTACACATCAGATTTAAATGATGATGCCTTTTTTACGAGTAGTGTAGCTGGTCTAGCATGAAGTCCTGTAGAACTTTTTACAATTATATCTCTTGTTATCATTAGTATCACCTCTATATAAATTATAACCAATTCATACGCCAATTTCTACTTAGTATTCCATTAATTTAATAATTTATAAGTTTTATATACATATTTTTATAAAGTTTTCTATTCTATTCAATCCTTCTTGTATATTTTCCATAGATGTTGCATAAGAAATTCGTATAAAGCCGTCTATTCCAAACGCTTCTCCTGGAACAGCCGCCACCTTTCCTTTTTCTAAAAGCTTGCTGCAAAAATCTAAAGAACTTTCTATAGTTTCTCCTTCAATAGCTTTTCCTATGATTTTTGATATATCTATAAATACATAAAAAGCACCTTTAGGCTCAATACAACTTATATTGTCAATGCCATTTATTCTCGTAACTATATAGTCTCTTCTATTTTTGAATTCTTGCTTCATAACTTGTATAAACTCTTGAGTTCCTGCAAGCGCTTCTAATGACGCATATTGAGCTATAGAATTAGGATTAGATGTAGTATGGCTTTGTATATTTGACATAAGTTTTACTATTTCTTCACTTGCTGCTGCATATCCTATTCTCCATCCGGTCATAGAATATGTCTTAGAAACTCCGTTGATAACTATAGTTCTTTTATAAGCATCCTCACTTAGAGAAGCTATGCTCACATGTTCGTCGTCACCATATATAAGTTTTTCATATATTTCATCAGAAATTATAATCAAATCATGCTCTTTTGCAAATTCAGCTAATTTAATTAACTCTTCCTTTGTATAAATACTTCCTGTTGGATTATTAGGACTGTTAATTATTATAGCTTTTGTTTTATGTGTTATATATTGTTTTAATGATTCGATATCATACTTATAACTATTTTCCTTACTTGTTTTTACAAATACAGGTACTCCATCAGAAAGTTTTATAAGCTCAGGATAACTTACCCAATAAGGTGTAGCTATTAGCACTTCATCTCCAGGATTTAAGATTGCAAAAAATGCATTTGATAAGCATTGTTTAGCTCCTGTTGATATTATTATTTGAGAAGATTTATAATTTAAGTTATTATCATTTTTAAACTTATTTATTATAGCTTCCTTTAGCTCAATAATTCCTGATGCTGGAGTATATTTGGTATATCCCTTTTCCATAGCCTCTATGGACGCATTTCTAATATTAGCTGGAGTATTGAAATCTGGTTCCCCTGCACCAAATCCTATTATATCTATACCTTGAGATTTTAATTCCTTAGCCTTAGCTGTTATAGCCAAAGTTATTGATGGTTCTATATTACTTGCTTTTTTTGATAAAATCATTTGAGCACCCCCACTATTTATATAATATATATAATATATAAAATTTCAACCAATTGCAATTTTATTTTATTAAAATTCTCAAAAAAACAATAAAGGGATTAGATTTAATCCCTTTACATAATAAATATATTAACTATCTTGGTTGAATTATAAGCTTAATTGCTGTTCTTTCTTCACCATCAATTTCTATATCAGTAAAAGCTGGTATACATACTAAATCTATTCCGCTTGGTGCTACAAATCCTCTGGCAATAGCTACAGATTTAATAGCTTGATTTAACGCTCCAGCTCCAATAGCCTGTATTTCTGCCCCTCCCTTTTCTCTTAAAACCCCTGCTAATGCTCCTGCAACTTTATTTGGACTTGATTTTGCTGAAACTTTTAATACTTCCATAATAAACCTCCTATATATATAACTTTATTTATTATTGCTTTATTTATAATATTCTACATATAATGAAAAAATCCTTTTAATTTTGCAAAATTTCTAGTATTTACAAAATTAAAAGGATCTATTATTTACTTTGCATATTCTATTGCTCGGGTTTCTCTGATAACATTAACTTTAATTTGACCTGGATATTCCAATTCGCCTTCAATTTTCTTGACAATATTTCTTGCCATTTCAACTGATCCGGCATCATCTATTTCTTCTGGTTTAACTATTATTCTCACTTCTCTACCCGCTTGAATGGCATATGACTTTTCTACGCCTTCATATGAATTTGCTATTTCCTCAAGTTTTTCTAACCTTTTGATGTACGCTTCTAAAGTTTCCCTTCTGGCAGCTGGTCTTGCTGCAGAAATAGCATCTGCTGCTTGAACTAATATTCCTTCAAGGGATTGGAACTCTACATCACCATGATGAGCTGCTATGGCATTTACTATTACAGAAGATTCATGACATTTCTTAGCTATTTCCGCACCTATTAACGCATGCGGACCTTCTACTTCATGATCTACAGCTTTACCAATATCATGGAGTAAACCAGCTCTTTTAGCAAGCGTAGGATCCATTCCTAACTCAGATGCCATTAAACCGGCTAAGTAAGATACTTCTATAGAATGCTTTAATACATTTTGACCATAACTAGTTCTGTATTTCAACCTTCCAAGTAATCTTATTAATTCTGAATGAAGACCATGTACCCCAGTTTCAAAAGTAGCCTGTTCGCCTTCTTCTCTAATATTATTTTCCACTTCTTTTTTGGCCTTTTCAACCATTTCTTCTATTCTTGCAGGATGAATTCTGCCATCCATTATAAGCTTTTCAAGGGCTATTCTTGCCACTTCTCGTCTTATAGGATCAAAGCTTGAAAGAATTACAGCTTCTGGAGTATCATCTATAATTAAATCCACTCCGGTAAGAGTTTCCAAGGTACGTATATTTCTACCTTCTCTACCTATTATACGTCCTTTCATCTCATCATTAGGAAGATTCACCACATGTACTGTTGTTTCTGCAACATGATCTGCAGCACATCTTTGAATAGCATATGTTATAATTTCTCTTGCCTTTTTATCGGCTTCTTCTTTAGCTCGCGTTTCAACTTCTTTAATCATCATAGCGGTTTCGTGTTTTATTTCCTTGCTAACTTCTTCAAGCAATATTTCCTTTGCTTGATCTGAAGTTAGACCCGATAGTCTTTCTAACTCTTCTCTTTGCTTAGTGTAAACTTCTTCGATACTTGCTTCTAAGTCAGCTAATTCCTGCTGCTTTTTATTTAAATTTTCTTCTCTTTTTTCAAGCATATCACTTTTCTTATCAAGCAATTCTTCTCTCTGAAGTATTCTTCTTTCTAGACGCTGTATTTCATTACGTCTATCTCTAGATTCTCTTTCAAGATCATTTCTTAGTTTGTGGACTTCTTCCTTTGCCTCAAGAATTGCTTCTTTCTTTTGAGATTCGGCATTTTTTTCGGCCTCACCTATTATTCTCTTGGCTTCTTCCTCAGCATTTGAAATTTTTGCTATGGAAACGTTTTTTCTTATATAAAAATCCACATATATAGCAACGACTGCTATTACAACAGTTATTACTATAGCATAAACTGGATTCACATGAACACCTCCTCTGCTTCTCTTCTCTATCTATTTTTAGTAAATATAAAAGCATAGAAAGGTGTCATAGTATTCAAATGGATGTTTTCGCTAAACCAGATTTTGTATTTATTTTATATTAATTTTGTCATTATGTCAAGTTATATATGTGGAACAGCTAGTTAATTAATCATTATTTTTCTTTTATACTATTATTTATCATTTTTCGACTGTTTATTGTCTTCACTAGCTTTTTTCTCTTCTTGCGCTAAAGGCAGTTCATATTTTTGTCTTATCTTAGTTTCAACTTCCTTAAGTAATTCTGGGTTTTCCTTAAAGAATTGTTTAGCATTTTCTCTTCCTTGGCCAAGTCTTATATCATTATATGAAAACCATGCTCCACTTTTTTGAACTATTTCTTCCTTTACTCCTATATCTAAGACATCACCTGTTCTTGATATTCCTTCATTATACATTATATCAAATTCAGCATTTTTAAATGGAGGAGCTACCTTATTTTTAGTTAGTTTTACTCTCGTTCTATTTCCAACAACCTCATCACCTTGTTTTATGGAATCTATTCTTCTGATATCCATTCTTACACTGGAATAAAACTTTAAAGCTCTACCACCTGTAGTAGTTTCAGGATTTCCGAACATAACTCCTACTTTTTCTCTAAGCTGATTTATAAAGATTGCTACACATTTAGATTTATTAATAGAACCTGCCAATTTTCTTAGGGCTTGAGACATAAGTCTTGCCTGTAATCCTACATGAGAATCTCCCATTTCACCTTCAATTTCTGCTCTTGGAACTAGTGCTGCTACAGAATCCACTACTATTACATCTATGGCATTTGATCTTACTAATGCTTCTGTAATTTCAAGTCCTTGTTCACCTGTATCTGGTTGGGAAACTATTAAATTGTCGATGTCTACTCCTAATTTTTTAGCATAAGATGGATCTAGTGCATGTTCTGCATCCACATAAGCAGCACTTCCTCCAAGCTTTTGAGCTTCAGCTACTATATGAAGTGCTACAGTAGTTTTACCTGAAGATTCTGGTCCATATATTTCTATTATTCTTCCTCTTGGTACCCCGCCTATACCTAATGCTATATCTAATCCTAAACATCCAGTAGAAATAGAATCTAAATTTAATACACTGTGTTCTCCAAGTTTCATTATAGATCCTTTTCCAAATTGTTTTTCTATTTGTCCCATAGCTGCTTCAATTGCTTTTAATTTATCATTATTCATGTTATCCCCTTAAAGGGAGTCACCATCCTTTCATACTTTTCATCATTCGAACATTTGTTCTACACAATTAATTATATAATAAATTTATTACACGGTCAACATAAGAATATAGTTCCTAGAAAATCTAGGAACTATAGCCATTTAATTACCGCAGTAATTATTATATACAAATTTATATTTTCTAATCAATCCGAATCTCTATCTGTCAGGTTTTATAGCTTCTTTATTTTTAACAAAATAATCTACCCCAGACACAATAGTTATTATTATAGCAAGTGCCATAGATATTTGAGCAAGTAACTCTAAATAGCTATATGGTATAACAGTAAATACTGACAAAGTACTTAAACTATCTTTGTTTAAGTTAATTAGTGCTGCTATTATAGCTACTATTTGAGTAACTGTCTTAGCTTTCCCCCATCCGCTAGCTGCTATAACTACACCTTCTGCTGCTGCTACACTGCGAAGTCCTGTTACAGCAAATTCCCTTGCTATTATTATCATAGCTGCCCAAGCAGGAAGCACTTGAAACTCTACTAATGATACCAGAGCTGCTGTAACTAAAAGTTTATCTGCTAAAGGATCCATAAACTTTCCAAAACGAGTTATTTGATTTCTACTTCTTGCTATGTAGCCATCTAGCTTATCTGTAAGAGCTGCCAGGATGAAAATAACAGTTGCTATACTTTTCCCATAAGGCATTCCTTTTATTGCCAAAAACACCAGAAATACCGGAACCAAAATCATCCTGATAATAGTTAGTTTATTTGCTAGATTCATAATATACAACTCCCATTAAATCATATTCTAAATTTTGCTCAATTTTAACTTTAACAAAATCGCCTATATTTAATATTTTATCACATTTAAAATAAATTGCACCATCTATTTCGGGAGTCATTTCATAATTTCTTCCAATATAATATTCAGAATCAAAATTTTCTACAACAACTTCGTATATCTTACCTACTTTATTTTTATTTATTTCGTAAGAATTTTCTTGCTGGATAACCATGATTTCCTTTTCTCTTTTTTCTTTTATTTCTTCATCTATTTGATTTTCCATTTCTGCCGCTGGAGTTCCTTCTTCTTGAGAGTATCTAAATACTCCTAGTTTATCAATCTTAGTATCTCTAACAAATTCTTTTAATTCCTCAAAATCGCTTTCACTTTCACCAGGGAACCCTACAATCAATGAAGTTCTTATAGCCATACCTGGTATTTCTTGTCTAAGTCTTTGTATTACATTTACTATTTCTTCTTTTCTCCCTCTTCTTCCCATAAGCTTCAGCACATTGTTACTTATATGCTGCACTGGTATATCTAAATACTTACATACCTTATCATTAACTTTTATTTCATTTATAAGTTCATCTGTTATTTCTTCTGGGTAACAATAAAGTACTCTTATCCATTTTATATCATCTATCTTAGATATTTCTCTTATAAGCTCTGGAAGCATCTTTTTATTATATAGGTCTATCCCATATCTAGTTGTATCTTGTGCAACTAATATTATTTCTTTTACTCCTTGTGCTCCTAAAGATTTAACTTCTTCTAATACACTTTCTATCTTTCTACTTCTATATTTCCCTCTTATACGTGGAATTGCACAGTAAGTACAGAAATTGCTGCATCCCTCTCCTATTCTTACATATGCATAATGCTTAGAAGTTGTAAGTACTCTTTGACCTTCGTTTATATTTACATCACTATAATTACAATAAACTGACTTTTCATTATTTACTAAGGCCCTATCTATAGCTTCCTCTAGTTTATCATAGTCATTTACTCCAAGTATTACATCAGCTTCAGGTAAAAGTTCTTGCAATTCTTTTCCATATCTTTGAGTTAAACATCCTGTTACAACTATAACCTTACATTTACCTTTACCTTTTTTATATTCACTCATTTCTATAATTGTGTTTATTGATTCTTGCTTAGATGACTCTATAAATCCACAAGTATTTACTAGAATTATATCTGAATCCTTAGGATTATTGGTGATAGTATAGCTTCTACCTAATTTATCTAATACTATCTCACTATCTACCCTATTTTTATCGCACCCTAAGCTTATTATTCCTACCTTTAATTTTTCCATATTTGTCCTCCTACTCCATATTATCTTTATCTACTAGTATTTGCCTTGGCTTACTTCCGTCTCTACCGGAAATAATTCCTCTTTCCTCTAATTGTTCTATTATTCTAGCTGCTCTATTATAACCTATTCTAAGCCTTCTTTGCAAAAGAGATGTTGAAGCTTGACTAGTTTCTATTACTATTCTCATTGCTTCATCTAATAATTCATCCTTATCATCTTCATTTACCTTTGTAACTGTATTTATTTCTTCTATAATACTATTTTCATATTCTACTTCTTCTTGAGCGTTTTTTATAAATTCCACTACCTTTTCTACTTCTTCCTCTGAAATAAATGCACCTTGTATTCTAAGCGGCTTTGCTTCACCTGTAGGATAAAAAAGCATATCACCTTTTCCTAAAAGTTTTTCTGCACCTGCCATATCAAGTATTGTTCTCGAATCTATCTGACTGGAAACTGCAAAAGATATTCTAGATGGTATATTTGCTTTAATAACCCCAGTAATTACATCGACAGAAGGCCTTTGAGTTGCTATCACAAGATGCATACCTGCTGCTCTTGCCATTTGTGCAAGACGTCCTATATAGTCTTCTATATCATTTGGGCACACCATCATTAAGTCAGCTAATTCATCTATTATCATAACTATCAATGGTAACTTTTTATCTATCTTCCCTTTTTCATATAAGTCATTATAGCTTTCTATATTTCTTACATTATTTTCTGCAAATATTTTATATCTTCTTGTCATCTCATTAACTGCCCAATTAAGAGCTCCTGCGGCCTTTTTAGGTTCTGTAACTACAGGTATTAAAAGATGTGGAATCCCATTATATATACTAAGTTCTACCACCTTAGGATCTATCATAAGCAGTTTTACATTTTCAGGTGAATATTTAAAAAGCAAGCTCATTATAAGTGTATTTATACATACACTTTTACCCGAACCTGTAGCTCCTGCTATAAGTAAATGTGGCATTTTAGCTAAGTCTGTAACTACACAATTTCCACCTATATCTTTTCCAAGTGCAAATGCTAAATTCTTATTAAAATTTTTATACTCATCAGATTCTAACACTTCCCTAAGATAAACAGAAGTTAGTTCTTTATTAGGCACTTCTATGCCTACAGCAGACTTACCTGGTATAGGGGCTTCTATTCTCACTCCTGAAGCTGCTAAACTAAGTGCTATATCATCAGAAAGATTTACTATTTTACTTACCTTTACCCCAGAATTTGGTTGAAGCTCAAATCTTGTAACAGATGGTCCTTTGGTTACTTGTATTACTTTAGCTTCTACTCCAAAACTAGATAAGGTTTCTTCAAGTTTGTTAGCATTATCTATAAGTTCCTTTTTATCTTCCTTATTTAACTTAGAAGCTATATTAGCATTTAAAAGATTTAATTGAGGATAAGAATATTCATAGTCCGCTTGAAAATCATCTTCTCTATTCATTTCATTTTCTAATTGTTTATGTATATCTTCATCCACAGACTTAGTATTATTTTCACTACTAAATTTAATATTTATTTGCCTTTCTTTTTCCACCAGATTCTTTTCTGGGCTTTCATCTTTATCTCCTTCTATAGTGGAACTTTTAAATAAGTTTATAACTTTTAGTTTATTTTCCTTTTTCTCAACTTCCTCATCGCTATCGTAAGCTACTAATTCTTCAGGCTTTTCTTCTATCAATTTCTTTATGTTCTTTTGTTCTCTCTTTTTATTTCTTAATTCCTCTATTACATTATATAAAGATATTTGGCTTACCATTATAAAAGATATAATATATATAGCAATAAATATTACAATACTTCCAAGCTTACCAAACAAATTATATAAAGGTATATCAATTATATGACAAAGTACTCCCCCGTGCATTATAGAATTAGAATAATATAATCTTTGCATACTAGAAATTATTCCGTTTTCTAAAGCAGGTTTATCAATAGATGCCATATGTATCAGCAAAAGAGTATTGGATATAAAAAGGACTATACCATAAAACTTACTATTAAAGTTTATTTTCCCCCTTCTAAGTATTAAACAAATGCCTATGAAAACTATTAAAAACGGGAAAACAAATGCACCCAAGCCAAATATAAAAATAAGAACGTTTTTTATAAATCTTCCTATTGCACCAGATTCCCCTGGAGAAAACACACTTATTATCATCAATATTCCAATAGTAATAGAAATTATACCTTTAATTTCTTTATTGTCTTTATTATCTTTAGCTTTTCTTTTAGTTTTTTTTCTTGCCAAATAACTCACCTCCCTGTATTCCTATAACCTATTTTAATTATTATAAAGAAGCTTGTCTATACAAAAATTAACCATAGGAAGATCCTATGGTGTTGATTTCTTTTCATTTATTAATGTTTTAAGCTTATCTATTGCTTCTTTTATTCCCCCAACTTCATCTATGAGGCCTGATTGTACCGCTTCTTTACCAATAAGTATAGTACCCATATCATTTAATAAATTATCTGTTTTAGTTAATAATTCTTGGAGAGTATCTTTTTCTATCTTAGAAGTTCTTACTATGAAATCATTTATTCTTTCCTGCATTTTTTTAAAATATTCAAAAGTTTGAGGCACTCCTATCACCAGGCCATTCATTCTAATAGGATGAATTATCATAGTTGCTGTAGGAGAAATAAATGAATAATCCGAAGATGTCGCAAGCGGAACTCCGATAGAGTGGCCTCCTCCTATTACAAGTGATACTGTAGGTTTACTTAAACTATTTATCATTTCTGAAATAGCAAGCCCAGCCTCTACATCACCACCTACAGTATTTAGTACTACAAGTATTCCCTCAACATTACTGTTCATTTCTATATTAACTAATTGAGGAATAACATGTTCGTATTTAGTAGCTTTACTTTGTGGAGGAACCATGTTATGCCCCTCTATCTGCCCTATAATAGGCAATACGTATATTTTATCATCTTTTACAGGAATATTTGTTACACCTAATTCCCTTATATTCTCTAACTCTTCATTTCTTATATCTTCTCTGTGGTCTTTTTCATTGATCATTTTGTTCCCCTCCTGACACAAATTATTTTGTGCATACGGGGAAAGATTATACTATAAATTTATTTTATTTCTCCTAGTTTAAATCCTCTATGCAGAGCATTTATAGCTTGTTTAGTATATTCACTTTCTACTAAGCACCAAATAGTTGTATGAGAATCGGCTGTTTGTAATATTTTTATATTTTCCTTATTCAAATAGTTTAAAATTTTAGCCATTACTCCTGGAATTCCTCTCATACGACTTCCTATAATAGCAATCTTACTGCAATTTTCTGTATAGGTATATAAAAGATTTAGATTTTTCATTATGTGGTCAAATTTACTTATATCTTTTCCATCTATGGTAAAGACACTTTCCTCTGGAAACACATTAATTAAATCTATACTTATTCCATTTTGTGCTAGTACATTTAAAAGTTCATAGTAGTTTTCATTTTCATTATTTTCTTTTAAGCTAACTCTCACTTGAGTTCTATCACTCATATGAGTAATACCGGTTATAATATTATCTACCTTTAAATCTCCATTGTTATTTATAGTAGTTCCCTTTGAGGTACTTAAAGTATTTTTAATTACCAGAGGGATATTGGATTTCATGGCAACTTCTACTGCCCTAGGATGTATAACCTTAGCTCCTTGATCTGCAAATTGGAATACTTCATTATAACTTATTTCTTTGATTAAAGAGGCATCTGAAACTATTCTAGGATCTGCTGTCATTATACCATCAACATCAGTATAAATCTCTACTTGTTCAGCATTAAGAGCTACTCCAAGTAATGCTGCAGTTACATCACTTCCACCTCTACCTAAAGTCGTAATATATCCCTTTTTACTTATACCTTGGAAACCTGCTACTACAGGAATGTTACCTTCCTTTAAAACCTCTAATATATTTTCAGGATTTACATTTAATACATTGGCATTCCCATAATTATCATCAGTTAAAATGCCAGCCTGTCCTCCTGTTAATGGAATAGCTTTTTCCTTATGATTTAATAAGTCATCTGTCATAACAACAGTACTTATAATTTCACCACAACCCATAAGCAAATCTATACAAAGTTTATTTTCATCCTTTAGCTTATCACTTACTAACGAAAGAAGTGTATCTGTAGCGTAGGGCTCTCCCTTTCTTCCCATAGCTGAAACTACCACTACAGGAAAAAAGCCTTCCTTTTTTGCTTCACATATTTTTTCTATTACCATTTCTCTTCTTTCTTTAGTTGAAACAGATGTTCCCCCAAACTTTTGCACAACTATTTTCATCTACATCCCTCCAATTATACACGTGTCTTTTTTAAGGTTTTTTCATCCACATCTAGTATTATAGTCCTTGAACCTATCTTTTTTACGTTTTCCCAAGGTACTTCTATAAATTCACTTTTGCCAAATAAGCTAAATTTGGTTTTAACATCGTTTAAAATAAGCAATTTAAAATTTCCATTTTCATCAATTACTACATCATTATTAGATAAATAGCTATATTTATCCCCATCATTAATATTTATTATTTCGTATCTTTCTATTTGACTATATAGCTTCATATCGTCATCCATACTATAAGCCCTCCTTAATATATTTCATAAAATAATATGAAATATATTAAGGAATTATTACTTCAATACTAAATACTACACAATTATATCATTATTGTCACTTTTGAATAAGGTTATATCCCCTTCTAATAATGATTTAATCCCATCTAAATCCAATTTATCTCCTACATAAGCAGAATTTAATATACCATTTTTAAAGGTATACTCCATTACTCTTTGTATTTTTTCCATGTCTATAGAATCTATTTTTTTAATTATATCTTCAGGTTTATTTATTTTATTTAAAAATAATGTGGATTTCCCATTGTTAAACATTCTGCTGCTGGTACTTTCCAGTCCTAAAATGTAATTACCCTTCATTTGTTCCTTGCCCTTTATAAGTCTTTCATTTGAAATAGTGGTTTTAGAAAATTTGATTACCTCTTCTTTGATAAGTTCTACTACTTCTAAGGAATACTTAGGATTTAATCCAGTATAAATCGATATTATTCCTGTATTACTAAAAGAACTTAAATAAGAATATATAGAATAACATCTTCCTTTTTCTTCCCTTATCTTTTGAAATAAAATAGAAGAAGCTCCACCACCTAAAATATTATTTAATAATATAAGAGCATAAGCATCCTCGTGTCCCATTTCTATTCCATTAAGCCCTAAACTTAAATGTAATTGTTCAATTTTCTTTTCTTGGAATAAATGATTATGAAAAATATTAGGTTTATTATGATTTATAGCTTCATTTTCATTGTACTTCCAATTGCCAAAATATTTTTCCACTAAACTTTCTATTTTATCTATATCAAACTTACCTGCAATAGAAAGAACACAATTTTCTGGAACATAACGAGCGTTAATATATTCCAATATTTGTTCTTTGGTAAATGATGAAACTGTCTTTATAGATCCTAAAATAGGAAGAGCAATTGCTTCTTCTCCCCAAATAGCTTTACTATGAAGATCCATAAGTACATCCTCTGGCGAATCTTCATTCATATTTATTTCTTCTATTATAACGCCCTTTTCCTTTTCTATATCTTCTTTGTCAAATTTGCTATTAAAAAGCATATCTGATATAACATCTAGAGCCAATTCAATATGACTATCTAATATTTTAATATAATAGCAGGTACTTTCCTTTCCAGTGAAAGCATTAATTTGACCACCTACATCTTCTATAGATTCCGCTATTTGTTTAGCATTTCTATTATATGTACCTTTAAAAAACATATGTTCTATAAAATGTGAAATACCATTGCTATAAGTGTTTTCATTTCTTGACCCATTTTTTACCCATAGTCCTACACTAACAGAATTTACATAATCTATCTTTTCTAATGCAATCTTTAACCCATTATTAAGCGTAACTAATTTATACATTGTTAGCCTCCCACAATTCTATAAATTATAAAAAATAAAAAGGCACAAAGCCCTTCTATTTTTTATTTATCAATTGTTTTTTCTGGTTGTTGTTGCTGATCATCTGCTTCAGGTTTCATAGCATCTTTTCTTGAAAGATTTACTCTTCCTTGATCATCTATCTCTGTTACTTTTACGAGTATTTCATCGCCTACTGAAACTACATCTTCTACTTTATTAACTCTTGTGAAATCTAATTTAGATATATGCACTAATCCTTCTTTACCTGGAAGAATTTCAACAAAGGCTCCAAAATTAGTTGTTCTTGTTACCTTACCTAAATATATTTCTCCTACTTCCACAACTTTTGTTAAATCATTTATTATCTTAAGAGCTTTATTAGCTCCTATGCTATCATCAGATAAGATGTATATCTTTCCGTCTTCCTTAATGTCAATCTTTACTCCTGTTTCTGCTATTATCTTGTTTATAGTCTTTCCGCCTGCTCCTATAACATCTCTTATCTTTTCTGGATCGATAGTCATAGTATATACTCTTGGAGCATAAGGAGACATTTCTTTTCTTGGCTCAGCGATACATTCGTTCATCTTTCCTAATATAAATAAACGCGCTGTTCTTGCATCTTCTATGGACTTTCTTATACATTCATTAGATAATCCCTTGATTTTAGTATCTACTTGTATAGCAGTTATTCCCTTTTCTGTTCCTGCTACTTTAAAGTCCATATCTCCAAAGAAGTCTTCAATACCTTGTATATCAGTTAATACTTCTTCTTCTGATAAATCATCGCTAGTTACAAGTCCCATAGCAATACCTGCTGCTGGTCTTTTAATTGGTACTCCTGCATCTAATAATGCTAAAGTACTAGCACATACACTTGCTTGAGAAGTAGATCCATTAGAACTTAATACTTCAGAAACTAATCTAACTGCATATGGGAAATCTTCTTCGGACGGAATAAGAGGTTCTAATGCTTTTTCAGCTAAAGCACCGTGACCAATTTCTCTTCTACCTGGTCCTCTAAGAGGTCTAACTTCTCCAACACTATAAGATGGGAAATTATAATGATGCATATATCTTTTAGATTCTGCTTCACCAATTCCATCTAATATTTGAACATCACCTAATGGTCCAATGGTAGCTGCGGTCATAACTTGAGTAAGCCCTCTTGTAAATAAACCTGTACCATGAGTTCTTGGGAAAAGTCCTACTTCACAACTTATAGGTCTTACTTGATCGAATCCTCTTCCATCTGGTCTTCTTCCTTCTTTTAAAATCATAGTTCTAACAGTTTCTTTTTGAAGTTTATATACTACATCAGCTATATCAGCACCATTTTCAGGATACTTTTCTCCAAATTGTTCTGAAACCTTGCTGCGCACTTCATCTATAGCAACATTTCTTTGATCTTTATCTGTTATATACATTGCATCTTTTACCATTTGGAAAGCATAATCTCTAACTTCCTGTTCTAAATTTTCATCTACCTTATGTAAGACAGGTTCAATTTTTTCCTTTCCAAACTTCTGCATAGCTTCTTCCTGAAAAGCTACTATTTTCTTACATTCTTCGAAACCAAACATAATAGCATTGTACATAGTTTCTTCATCAACTTCATCTGCACCTGCTTCTATCATGGTAACTCTTTCTTTAGTAGCACAAACAGTTAAATTTAAAATACTCTTTTCTCTTTCACTTTGAATTGGATTTAGTACAAATTTTCCGTCAACTAACCCTACAGAAACTGTTCCAACTGGTGTAGTAAAAGGAATTGAAGATAGGCATAAAGCTAAAGAAGCACCATTCATAGCTAATATATTAGGTGAGTTATCTTGTTCAACTGATACAACCGTACATACTATTTGTACATCATTTCTATATCCCTTAGGAAATAGCGGTCTTAAAGGTCTGTCTATAGCTCTAGCAGTTAGTATAGCATCCTCTGAAGGTCTACCCTCTCTTTTTATAAAACCTCCTGGTATTTTACCTACTGCATAAAGTCTTTCTTCATATTCTACACTTAACGGAAAGAAGTCAATTCCCGCTCTAGGTTCTTTAGATGCATTTGCGTTTACAAGTACTACTGTTTCACCATAACTTACAAGTATAGCACAATCAGAAAGCATTCCTACCTTCCCAAACTCTACTTTAAGTTTTCTTCCGGCTAAAGTAGTTTCAAGCATATGATTCATAATTTACCTCCCTTCGATATTTACACTATTATTATCGTTTTTTTTGGTATTTTTTATACAAATTTAATTACTTAATTCAAAATAATAGAGCGGCTGAGCCGCTCTTAGTGATATTATTTTCTTAATCCTAATTCTTTAATAATAGCACGATATCTTTCAATATCTTTCTTTTCTAAGTAATTTAAAAGTCCTCTTCTCTTACCAACCATCATTAGAAGACCTCTTCTTGAATGATGATCCTTCTTGTGAAGCTTTAAGTGAGCATTTAAGTGATTGATTCTCTCAGTTAAAAGTGCTATCTGCACTTCTGGTGAACCAGTGTCTCCCTCATGTCTTGCGTGTTTAGTTAATAATTCTTCTTTTCTTGCCTTTTCCATTAAAATACACCTCCAATTGTTAAATCCCCTTTCTCCAAGAATACCGACGGCAATCCAGTAATCATAGAGTAAGGTTCACTTGAATAAGTATATCAAATAAGCTTATAAAAGTAAATTGTTTTTTGAAATTAATTGTAAATTTTGCTTTTCCACGTATTCCTTATCTTTTTCTATCCTACAAGCTAATTCTTCTAGAGAATCAAATTTCTTTTCATCTCTTATTCTTCCTGTAAAATAGACTCTAATGGTTTCATCATATATATTGTTATTAAAATCTAATATATGGGTTTCTATGCTAAGTTTTTGGTTTTCAACAGTTGGGTTATACCCTATATTGGTTACCCCTTTATAAAATTTATCCTTATATTTTACAATAGTAGAATACACTCCACCCTTAGGTATAGCATAATCTTTATTATAGTCTAAATTTATAGTTGGAAAGCCAATTTCTCTTCCAATTTGCCTTCCTCTTACTACTTTACCCTCTATAGAAAATGGTACATACAGCATGGAATTAGCTTTTTTAATATCTCCCTGTTCGGATATTATATTTCGTATTCGTGAACTAGATATTAATTCATTATTTTGTTTTATGGGATTTATCACATAAAGCTTAAAATTATATTTAACACTTAATTTCTTAAGAAGTGTTATATCTCCTAAGTTCTTATATCCAAATCTATAGTTAAATCCCACTATAATACCCTTTGCATTATAATTTTCAACTATATTAGAAATAAAATCTTCAGGAGAAATTTCCATAAACTCCCTACTGAAATTTATCAAGCTTAAATAATCCACTCCTATGTGATCCAAAACCCTTATTTTCATATCATTATCCATTAGTAATTTAGGCATTATCTCTTTATTTATAATAGACAAAGGATGATTTTTAAATGTATATATCATACTTTTGCCTTTATTTTTCTTTGCCACTTCTATGGCCTTTTGCACTAATGCCCTATGTCCTAAATGTAAGCCATCAAAACTTCCTAATGCTATATAAGTATCATAAGGTATTTTTTTATTTATTTCTTCTCCCAATAAATCCATATTATTACCTCTAAATCAGTAATTTTTCTACTTTAAAACCTTTTTCAGTCTTTTTTCCTATTCCTATAAATCTATCTTCTATATATACCTTATATAATATATTTTCCTCTATATCCTTAATTATAAAAGGATTTTGTATAGTAACTCCATTCAAAAGGAGCTTTTCAAATTTATTGCTAAACACCATAGATTTATACGTTAAAGCCTCATCTATAGGTATAATAAAATTCTCAATATTTTCTTCATTTAAATCTTCTAAAGCTATGGAATTTTCTATAGAAAAAGTCCCCGTCTCAACTCTCTCTAAATCCCACATAGCTCCTCCAACTTTTAAAACATCTCCTATATCATAGCATAGACTTCTTATATAAGTTCCTTTAGAACATTTAACAGTAAATTCAACATATGGGATATCTATATTTTCTATATTTATGTCATATATAGTTATCTTTCTTTTTTGTCTCTCTATCTCAATGCCTTTTCGTGCTAGTTCATAAAGTCTTTTTCCATTAACCTTTAATGCTGAATACATAGGAGGCATTTGTTCTATATCTCCAACAAAACCTTTAATAACTTCTTCTATGTCTTTATCACTTATATTATTAAGTTCACTTTCAGAAAGTATCTTTCCTTCTCTATCATAAGTATCTGTTATAACCCCTAACTTTAAGGTAGCTTTATATACTTTATGGTTTTGCATTATGTAATCTACAATTTTTGTAGCATTATTTATGCATACTGGAAGTACTCCCGAAGCCATAGGGTCTAAAGTTCCGGTATGACCTACTTTCTTGGTTTTAGAAAGCCTTTTTATAGTTCTTACCACATCAAAAGAAGTAATACCTGAAGGTTTATATACGTTTATTACTCCATTCATCATATCAACTCTTTTTGTATAATTTTTAGTAATTCTTCCTTAGCTTCCTTTAGAGATTTGCCCTTAATAACAGCCCCCGCTGCTCTTATATGGCCACCGCCCCCAAAATTTTCAGCTATTTTTCTTACATCTACTTTTGATTTGGATCTAATACTTAATTTAACTTCATTTTGCTTTTCCTTAAATAAAACAGTTACCTCTACGCCCTCAATTTGATTACCAAAGGAAACTATATCTGAAGTATCTGTACATGGATCTATATTATATTTTTCAAACATTTCTTGAGTTACTTCCATAAAGCAAATGCTACTATTAATAAGCTCCATTTTATTAAATACTTCCCCATAAAGCTTAAATCTTACAAATTCCTTATTATCAAATATAATTCTATGTATAGCACTAAAATCTATCCCTGTATTTACCAAATCACCAGCTATAGCATGAGTAACAGAAGTAGTATTAGAGTATCTAAATGCTCCTGTATCTGTTAATATAGATGTATAAAGACACTTAGCTATATCTTGATCTATTTCTACTCCAAGTGATCTTAACATTTGATATACTATTTCAGCCATACAAGAGGAATTAGTATCTACAAAATTTAAATCTCCATATAGGCCGTTAGATATATGATGATCTATATTAATTAATGTATAATTTTTATTTTTCATATCTAAGATTGCATTTACTCTTTCAAAGTTTCCGCAATCCAACACTATAATAAGATCTGTTCCCTCTTTTACGGTACTAACATTTCCATTTATCTCAGTGCTATAAGGCAAGAAACTAAAAGTATTTTCAATTTCCTCTTTACATATAATATAAGCATTTTTATTAAGTCTTCTTAATGCTTGCAATAAGCCTAAAGAACTCCCTAATGAATCACCATCTGGAGAAGTATGAAAAGTAATACCTATTGTATTACTTTTCTTAATAAGGGATAGAATATTATTCATTATCATTTCTATCCCGCTCCTTTTTTATTTTAGATAAAATTTCATCTATATGCATTCCCTGCTCTATAGTATTATCTAGTTCTATTAGTATCTGCGGAGTAACTCTTAATTTTATTCTATGCCCTACTTCTCTTCTAATAAATCCTGAGGAGTTTTTTAGAGCTTGAAGCGTAATATTTTTAGACTCTTCATCCCCAAAAATACTTACATACACTTTAGCATAACTTAAATCCTTTGTAACATCTACCTTAGTTACACTTACCATTGTGTTTACTCTAGGATCTTTTAATTCACGCTGTATTATATCTGATACTTCTCGTCTAACTTCCTCATTAATTCTCCCTGCTCTATGCTTTGCCATATAATATCACCTCAAATTCTATAGCTTATCTTTTTTGATTTCCTCCATTGTATATGCTTCAATTATGTCTCCTTCTTTTAGATCATTGAATTTTTCTACCATAATACCACATTCATATCCAGTAGCTACTTCTTTTGCATCATCTTTAAATCTTTTTAAGGAGTCAAGTGCTGATTCACATACAACTATTCCATCTCTTACTATTCTTACACTAGCATTTCTTGTTATCTTTCCGTTTAAAACATAACAACCAGCTATTGTTCCTACATTAGATATCTTATAAAGCTGTCTAACTTCGGCTCTTCCAAGTATTACTTCTTTATAATCAGGCTCTAGCATTCCAACCATAGCTGATTTTATATCTTCTATAGCAGTATATATAACTCTATATGTCTTTACATCTACGCTTTCTTTTTCAGCGAGTGCAGTAGCATTGTTATCAGGTCTTACATTAAATCCAATAATAATTGCATTTGAAGCATTTGCAAGTGATACATCTGTTTCTGTTATAGCGCCTACTCCACCGTGTATTACTCTTACTTTAACTTCATCTGTAGACAACTTCTCAAATGATTGTTTTACTGCTTCTACAGAACCCTGTACATCAGCCTTTACTATTATATTTAATTCTTTTATTTTTCCCTCTTTTATTTGACTATAAAGATCTTCTAAGGATACCTTGTGAGATTGTAAATATTCATTTCTATCCTTTTCTTTTCTCTTTTCAGCCATTTCTCTTGCAGTTTTTTCATCCTTAACTACATGGAATCTATCACCTGCTGATGGAACTTCAGAAAGTCCAAGTATTTCAACTGGTATTGATGGTCCAGCTGATTTTATCTTTTTACCCTTATCATCAAACATTGCTCTTATTCTACCATAAGTACTTCCAACAATTATTGAATCTCCTACTTGTAAAGTACCATTTTGTACTAATAGAGATGCAACTGCTCCTCTACCTTTATCTAGTTTTGCTTCAATTACAGTTCCTTTTGCTTTTCTTTGTGCATTAGCTTTAAGTTCTAACATCTCTGAAGTTAATACTACCATTTCAAGTAAGCTATCTATACCTTCTCTTGTATGTGCAGAAACAGGAACAGTTACTGTATCTCCGCCCCAATCTTCAGCAAGTAAATTTCTTTCCGCTAACTGTTGCTTTACTCTTTCAGGGTTTGCTCCAGGTCTATCCATTTTATTTATAGCTACTATTATTGGAACATTAGCTGCTTTACAATGGTTTATAGCTTCTTCTGTCTGAGGCATTATACCATCATCTGCTGCTACTACAAGTATTACTATGTCTGTTATTTGAGCACCACGTGCTCTCATTGAAGTAAATGCTTCATGTCCTGGAGTATCTAAAAATGTTATCTTCTCATCACCTATGTTTACAGTGTAAGCTCCTATATGCTGAGTTATTCCACCAGCTTCTGAAGCTGCAACTTTAGATTTCTTTATTGCATCTAGAAGTGAAGTCTTACCATGGTCAACGTGACCCATAACTGTTACTACTGGAGGTCTCTTTTCATTTAATGTTTCCTCTTCTTCATCTTCTTCAGGTTCTACTACTTCTAAAGTTAAATCTTTTTCCTTTTGAACAACAAAAGCATTAAACTTTTCTCCTAACTTTTCAGCTGTTTGAAAATCTATCTCTTGGTTCAATGAAGCCATAACTCCTATAAATATAAGCTGTTTTATAACTTCTGTATAAGGTTTCTTTAGCTTATCTGCAAGTTCTTTTACAGTAATAGTATCTTCCATCTCTATTACTATTTCTTCACTTTCTTCTGCTAATAAATCCTGTTGCGCTTTTTCTTCCTTACCCTTTTTACCTTTAATCTTTGTAACTTTTATTTCTTCTTCTATTTTTTCTTCCTGAAGAACTCCATATTTTTCTTCTATATCGTCTTCAATCTTTACAGAACTTTTTTCACCCTTAGTATTCTCCATATACAGCTCTTTTATAAGTTGAGCATCCTCATCTTCTATTACACTCATATGGTTTTTTACTTCTACATTAAATTCTTCTTGTAGTAAGGTTATAAGTTCCTTACTTGAAATATTTAATTCTTTAGCCAATTCATAAACTCTTATTTTTGACAAAATGTTCACCCCCGAAACTAAATATTATTACCTTGTTTCCATAATTCCAAAATCTTATTTGCCATTGAACTGTCACTTATACCAATTATTCCAATACCTTCTCTTCCAATGGCGCTAGATAGCTCCTCTGTGGAATAATGATTAATTATAAAAATATCTTTTTTTTCTGATATTCTTAAGAATTTTTCTATGGTATTTGGTGCACAGGTTGATGAAACTATAAGTAAAAAACATCTGTTTTTTAATGCAGCTTCTTCACATTTGTTATAACCTTCTATAACTTTTCCAGCTTTTTTAGCAATTCCTAAAAAACTTAATAATTTATCTTTCATCCCTTATCTCTTCCTTTAACTTCTCATGAACTTCCTGGCTAAGGGTGGTTTCTAGATTTCTTTCTAGTTTTCTCGTTTTAAAAGCCTTCTCTAAACATTCTACACTTTTACAGATATATGCACCTCTTCCAGGTTTTTTTCCTGTCAAGTCTATAGAAACTTCTCCCTCTTTACTTTTTACTACTCTTATAAGTTCTTTTTTGGGTTTCATCTCCATGCATCCTGTGCACATTCTTTGAGGAACCTTTTTTACCTTCATATTAAACCACCTTCCTTCTCCAGTTTTATTCCGTTACTTGTGACTTGCTCTTTATATCTATTTTCCATCCTGTAAGTTTTGCAGCAAGTCTTACATTTTGGCCTTCTTTACCAATAGCAAGAGATAGTTGATTATCATCTACTACAACTTTTGCAGATTTATTTTGTTCATCTATAGTTACATCTAAAACATTAGCTGGACTTAAAGCATTTCCAATGTACTCTTCTGGAAGTTTACTCCACTTTATTATATCAATCTTTTCATTTTTAAGTTCATTTACTATGTTTTGAACTCTAGTTCCCTTAGGTCCTACACAAGCTCCCATAGGGTCTATATCCTCATCATTTGAATATACAGCTATCTTTGTTCTAGACCCTGCTTCTCTTGATATACTCTTGATTTCTACTACACCACTGTATATCTCTGGAACCTCTAATTCAAATAATCTTTTTACAAGACCTGGATGTGTTCTGGAAACTACAACTTGAGCTCCTTTAGTAGTATTTTTTACTTCTACTATATAAAGTTTAAGTCTTTCGTTGAAGTTATACTGTTCTCCATGCATTTGTTCATTTGGTCCTAAAACAGCTTCAACTTTCCCAAGATTTACAAAAACATTACCTTTGTCTTTTCTAATAACAGTTCCTGTAATTATATCTGAAGCTTTTTCTAAAAACTCATTATATACAATTCGTCTTTCTTCTTCCTTAATTCTTTGAATAACAACTTGCTTTGCAGCTTGAGCTGCTACTCTACCAAATTTTTTAGGAGTTACTTCTATATTCACTACTTCATCTATTTCATATCTTGGATCTAACTCTTTGGCATCTGTTAATGATATTTCATTGAATTCATCTTCGACTTCTTCAACTACTATTTTTCTAGAGAATACATTTATTTCTCCAGTTTCCCTATTCATATTTACTATTACATTTTGAATATTTGCCCCTTGCTTAGCATAATTCTTTTTATACGCTGCAACCAACGCGTCTTCTATAGTACTAAATATAAGATCTTCGCTTATGCCCTTTTCTTTAACTATTTCTTTCAAAGCTTCTATGAATTCCTCATTCATTTTCTTATGAACCCTCCTTATTAAAACTCAACCCTTAAGTTTACTTTAGAAACCTTATCCCTTGGTATAACTATTTCTTTGTTTTTATCTAATAAAGTAATATCTTCATCAGTAAAGGATTTTAAAGTTCCTTCTAACTTTTTCTTACCATTAAATGCAGAAGCTAACCTTATTGTAATAGAATTATCAATGTATTTCTCCAAGTGTGCATCTGTATGTAATTCTCTTTCTATTCCTGGAGAAGAAACTTCTAAATAATAGCTATCAGTAATAGGATCTTCTACATCTAGCATTTCACTTACTTCCCTGCTTACCTTTTCACAATCATCTAAGTTTATTCCATCTTCACTATCTATGTATATTCTTAAATAATTCTCTCCATTTTCCTTTACAAATTCAACATGATATAGTTCATACCCTAATCTTTGAGTTATAGGAAAAACTAAAACTTCTATATTATTTACAATACCTTCTTTTTTCATTGTAATCCCTCCTTATGTATATATTTTGCAGTAACCTGCAATAAAATACTAAGTATCCAGTTAATTTAAAAACGCAACAATATAGTTGCGTTTCAAATAAATAGAAAGAGCGGGTTTAGACCCACTCTTCTCAGCTAATGTATTATCAGTAACTTTACACCTTTTCCATTGTATCATACAACATTTGTTATTTCAAGCAAAACTTGAATTTATAAATTAAATATAGGAGTCATGCGTTTCTGCCCTACATCTTATTTATTTCTTTTAATAGCTCTTCAACCAAATCTTCTTCTTTTACTTTTTTAAACATTTCACCTTTTTTAAATATAAGTCCTACACCTTTTCCCCCTGCTATACCTATATCTGCTTCCCTTGCCTCACCAGGGCCATTTACTACACATCCCATTATAGCTACTTTAATATCTTTATCTAAATCTTTTATCTTTTCTTCTACTTCATTAGCTATATTTATTAACCCTATTTCAGTTCTTCCGCAGGTTGGGCAAGATATTATTTCAATACCTTGCTTTTTAATTTGTAGAGCCTTTAATATTTCAATGCCCACCTTTACCTCTTCTACAGGATCTCCTGTGAGTGAAACTCTTATAGTATCTCCTATACCTTCAGATAGTAAAGCTCCAATTCCTATGCTAGATTTTATAGTTCCCCTCCAAGGGGTGCCAGCTTCTGTTACTCCTAAATGTAGAGGGTAATTTGATTTTTCCGAAATTAATCTATAGCTTTCAATCATATCCAAAACATTAGAAGATTTTATCGAGACCACTATATCTTTAAAATTTATATTCTCTAATATTTTTACATGTTTTAATGCACTTTCAACTAAAGCTTCAGAACATACTTTTCCATACTTGTTTAGTAACTCTTTATCTAAGGATCCGGAATTCACACCAATCCTTATAGGAATTTCCTTTTCCTTCGCCCTTTCAGCTACCATTTTAACTCTTTCTATACTTCCTATGTTTCCCGGATTTATTCTTAATGCAGAAACCCCACAGTCAATAGAAGTTAATGCCAACTTATAATCAAAGTGTATATCCGCTACTACAGGTATAGTCACTTCCTTTATAATATGCTTCAACGCCTCTGCGGCTTCCATATCTGGTACTGCACACCTTACAATTTCACAACCTGCCTTTTGCAGGCTATTTATTTGACTTATTGTTTCTTTTATATTCCTTGTATCAGTATTTGTCATGGATTGCACTGAGATAGGTGCATCTCCTCCAACAAATACACTTCCTACTCTTACTTTTCTTGTGTTCATTCTATTTATCATATCAATCAACTCCTAGAATTTTACGGGATATAATATATCTTTTATTGTAACTACGATCATCAGTGTTATGAGTATAACAAATCCAATATAATTTAATACCCCTACCTTGTTACTGTCAATTTTCTTTCTTGTAATAAACTCAATTAAGAATAATATTATCCATCCTCCATCTAACGCTGGGAAAGGAATTATATTAAATATGGCTAATTGAACACTTAAATACGCCGCAAAGGATAGCAAACTTAAAAATCCTGCCTTAGCAGCTTCTCCAGATACTCTCATAATGGTTACAGGTCCTCCAAAATCATCTACAGAAGCTCCTCCCGTAAATAATGTTTTAAAGAATCCAAAGGTTTGTTTGACTAATGACGTAGTTTCAATAAATCCATATTTTATAGATTCATTTACCCCTGGATTTTCTACAAGCGTTGGATAAACTCCCACTACAAATCTGTTTTCCTTTTCATCTTTAACAGGAGTAATGATAGAGGACTTAGTTTCTTCCCCTCTTTTATAAATTACACTTATAGTACTTCCATTTGCATTATAAACTTGAGTTACAAAGTCTTCCCATGTGGTTATAGCCTTTTCATTTACTTGAATTATTTCATCACCTTTTCTTATACCCGCTAAGTCTGCTGGATTACCTGGAACCACATTATCTACTACAGGGACTAAGAACCCTCTGCTACCTGCTATTATTGAATATAAAATCACAGCAAGTATAATGTTCATGATAGGCCCCGCTGATACTACACTGAGTTTTCTTAAAGGAGATTTATTTTGAAAAGCTCTTTCATCCGATGTTACTTCTCCATCTTCTCCTAACATTTTTACATATCCACCTATAGGAAGAAGCTTAATAGAATACTCTGTTTCTCCTCTTCTTACTCCAAAAAGCTTAGGACCCATTCCTATAGAAAATTCCTCTACTTTTACTCCATTTAATTTTGCCATCATAAAATGCCCAAATTCATGCACTATTACTAAAAGACTAAAGGCAAATAATGCGCCTAGTATATAAATTATGTTCACTATATATTCCTCCTTAAAATTTATGTAATGAATTATCGATATGTACTATATACGAATTCTTTAACACATCTGTCTAAATTTATTATATCTTCTAACTCATAGGAATAACTAATATCAAACTTATTCATACTTTTTTCTAATATGTCTCCGATTTTTAAAAACTTTATATGACCTTTCATAAATAACTCAACCGCTGCCTCATTTGCTGCATTTAAAACAGCTGGCATAGTTCCTCCAATTTTTCCTGCTTCATAAGCAAGTTTTAGAGGCTTAAAAGTATCTATATCTGGCTTTTCAAAAGTTAACATTGATGTCTTGAAAAGATCCAACTTATCAATGATAGATTTTTTTCTAAGTGGATAGTTTAAAGCATATTGTATAGGAAGTCTCATATCTGCTACCGATAATTGTGCTATAATACTTCCATCCTTATACTGAACCATGGAATGTATTATGCTTTCAGGATGAACTACTACCTCAATATTATTATAATCTAAATCAAATAGAAAATGAGCCTCTATTACTTCTAATCCCTTATTCATCAAAGTAGCTGAATCTATAGATATCTTTTTCCCCATACTCCAACGAGGATGATTTAAGGCTTCTTTTACTGTTACATTTCTTAATTCATCACTTCTTTTCCCTCTGAATGGTCCCCCTGAAGCAGTAAGTATTATTTTTTCTACATCCTCTCCCTTATTTCCTCTTAAACATTGAAAAATGGCACCATGTTCTGAATCCACAGGAAGTATATTAACATTATATTTTTTGGCTTCTCCTGTTATCAATTCTCCCGCAACTACTAATGTTTCCTTATTTGCTAAGGCTATATCCTTCTTCGCTCTTATAGCCTTTAAAGTTGGCTCAAGTCCTATCATTCCAACCACTGAAGTTAAAACTATATCAACCTTTTGTAAAGAGGCTATTTCATTTAATCCATCAATTCCATATAATACATTTGTTTTCAAGCCCTTTTCTCTGCAGTATTCATCTACCTTTTCGTAAGCTGTTTGATCCATCATAGCCACATATTCTAAATTAAATTCCTGTAATATTAATAGGATTTTTTGCCAACTTGTATTCGCTGATACAGCTATTAAATTTAGTTCATCATCATTTCTTATCACATCTAAAGCTTGAGTTCCGATGGAACCAGTAGCTCCAAGTATACATATGTTTTTCACCTTTAATCTCTCCTTTTATGTCTTGCTCTCTAATATACTCTTGCATATTATAACACAAACCGGTGCCATAAATATTCCAATTAATCCAAAAGTTTTTAATCCTAAATAAAGAGATAATATTGCAATTAACGGATGTATTTTAAATTTACTGCTCATAAACCTCGCTTCCATTACTTGCCTCATTATTATCAGTAATATATATAAGCAAATAAGTCCAAATGCAATTATATAATTTTTACAAACTATTTTATAAATTACAATTGGAAAAAATACAATAATAGTTCCTACATAAGGCAGGAAATCCAGTATACCACAGATAATTCCTAGTATAAAAAAGTTCTCTATATTAAGCGCCCATAATCCTAATATTGTTTCTATAGTAGTAACAAGTATTAATACCATCTCTATTTTTACAAACATCTTCATATCTTTCCATTTTTCTTCTAAGATTTCATTCATATTTAATGGAAAAAGCTTCTTAATAGCATTTAATATAACATATCTATCTACTAAAATAAAGTAGGCAGTTATATTACCTATGAAATAATTCAAAATACTATCGGTAGTATAAGCTGCCCCTCTTTTAAGAAAACTACTATCTAATACACTTAAATAATAGCTTTCCATTTTTTCATTTAGTTCTTGTACATTTAAATTAAAAGTTACACTTATGTTTTCTATGGATTTTAAAAGCGAATAATAAGTATCAATAATTATACTTCTTATACTATAAATCCATCTTCCTATAAAAAATAGAGATACCATAAATAATATGTTTATAACAACTATAGTGATTACTGCACTTATTTTCTTACTTATAAAATTTGACTTAATTAATATATTATAAATTGGATAACAAAATAATAATAGCATAGCAGTTATTAAAAATGGCCTAAAGTATTTTTTGAAAATCAAAGTTAAAAATATAACTACTATTATAGATACTGCACAATATATTAATTTTAAATACATTGAGTTATTTTGATTTTTGTTTTTATATATCAATATTACAACCTCATTATAAATGTTATATAATAATATACTACCAATGAGGCAAAAAGTATGCTATCAAATCTATCTAATATTCCCCCATGTCCTGGAATTAAGTTACTATAATCTTTTACTCCTACATATCTCTTTATAGAAGATGCTGTTAAATCTCCAAACTGAGTAATGATTCCACATAGTGCTCCTAGTAAAAAGAAATGTACTAAAGGAACATTAACTCCTTTACTAATTACAAACATCCCGAATACTCCACAAGCAATGGTACTTCCTAAAAAGCCTCCTATGGATCCTTCTACTGTCTTTTTAGGGCTTACTTCTGGACATAGTTTTCTTTTCCCAAAAAATTTACCAGAGTAATACGCTGCGGTATCGCAAACCCAAGAAGATATAAAAATAAACCATACAAATAAATTTCCATATTCCTTGTTATTTGTCATTACTATAAAGCTAAAGAAAACCCCTATATATAAAAATCCTAAAAATGTAACCGATATATCAATAAAATTATGACTTTTATTTAATACAGGAATACACAGTGAAACCAAAACTCCAAATATTATTATAAAAAACAAACTATCAAAATCCATATTATTTGGATATAAATAATATATGATACAAATTACATACCCTATCCAAGAAATAGGATTTATATTCTTTTCTTTAGATACCTTATAGAACTCATACATACCACATAATGATAAAATCAAAACTAAATATTTTAAAAACATACCTCCTATAAATAAAAATATGATAAATGGAGATATTATTAGGGCTCCTATATATCTACTATTCATACAATCAGCTCCTTAAATAATTATTTTATACCTCCAAATCTTCTATCTCTATTTTGGAAATCATATATAGCCTTATGAAGATGTTGTTTTTTAAAATCCGGCCACTTTATATCAGAATACCAAAATTCAGAATAAGCACATTGCCATAATAAAAAATTGCTTATTCTTTGCTCTCCGCTTGGTCTTATAATTAAATCTGGATCACAAATATCTTTTGTATAAAGATATTTAGAAAACACTTCCGAGTTTACATCTTCTAGTATTATCTTTTCCGTATTTAAATCTTCATATAAAAGTTTTATCCCTCTTAAAATTTCATCTCTTCCGCCATAATTTAATGCTAAATTTAGTACTAAGCCTGTATTATTTTTAGTTTTTTCATAAGCATTTTTAAGTTCTTCCCTGCAAATGCTAGGCAAACTCTCTATTTCCCCTATAGATTTAACAACAACTTTATTTTTGTGCAGTTCCTCTACTTCTTTTTTCAAGTATTCTACTAAAAGTTTCATAAGTGCATTTACTTCTTCTGCTGGCCTCTTCCAATTTTCTGTTGAAAATGCATATAAAGTTAAATATTTTACACCTAAGTTACTGCACTCTTTTACTATTTCTCTAATATTTTCTACACCTGCTTTATGTCCCATAGAACGTGGAAGATTTCTTTGCTTAGCCCATCTCCCATTCCCATCCATTATAATAGCAATATGTCTAGGTATATTATTTTCATCTAAAGAAATATCTTCACTCTCTTGATTTCTATTACTAAATAACTTCCACACAAATCATCACTCCATGTTCTCCTTATTAATAAAACCTGCGATTTCGCAGGTTTTTAATAAAATACTATACAGTCATAATTTCTTTTTCTTTTGCTTCTAATATCTTATCAATTTCCTTTATAAAGTTATCAGTTTTCTTCTGGATATCTTCTTCTGCTTTTTTAATTTCATCTTCAGATATTTCTGATCCCTTTTTTAAATTCTTAATTTTTTCATTACAGTCTCTTCTTATAGATCTTATAGCAATTTTAGTTTCTTCAGCAGTTTTCTTAACTGTTTTTACAAGATTCTTTCTTGTTTCTTCAGTTAATTCAGGTATCATCAATCTTATTATTGTTCCATCATTAGAAGGATTTAACCCTAAATCAGACTTTAAAATAGCTTTTTCTATAGCTTTTATAGCAGTTTTATCCCAAGGCTGTATTTGTAATATTCTTGCTTCCGGTATAGTAATACTTCCAACTTGGCTTATTGGTGTCATAGTTCCATAGTATTCAATTTCAATTTTGTCAAGCATAGCTGGATTTGCTCTACCAGCTTTCATTGAACTTAACTCTTTTTTTAATACTGCAATTGTTTTTTGCATTTTTTCATCAGCTGCTTTAAGTATGTCTTTAATCATAAAAATACCTCTCCTTATTATTTATATATTATAGTACCTATCTTTTCTCCCATTATAGCTTTTTTAATATTTCCAGGAGACTCAAGGCCAAATACTAATATAGGAATATTATTATCCATACATAAAGAAGTAGCAGTAGAATCCATAACCTGTAACCCTTTTTCTAGTACATCTATATAAGTTAGCTTATCAAATTTTACAGCATCACTATACTTATGAGGGTCTTTATCATAAACTCCGTCTACCTTTTTAGCAAGTAATATAACATCTGCTTCTATTTCTGCTGCTCTAAGTGCAGCAGTAGTATCTGTAGAAAAATAAGGATTTCCTGTTCCAGCAGCAAATATAACTACTCTTCCTTTTTCTAAATGTCTCATAGCTCTTCTTCTTATAAAAGGCTCAGCTATTTCTTTCATTTCAATAGCAGTTTGAACTCTTGTGTTAACACCCATTTGCTCCAATGAGTCTTGGAGAGCTAATGCATTTATACATGTAGCCATCATTCCCATATAGTCAGCGGTAGTTCTATCCATTCCATTGCCATTTCTACCTCTCCAGATGTTTCCTCCTCCAACTACAGCTCCTACTTCTATTCCCATATTTACTAAGTCTTTAATTTCTTGCGCTATTCTTTGGGCTACTTCAAAATCTATACCATAACCCTTTTCTCCTGCCAATGCTTCTCCTGAAAGCTTTAACATGATTCTTTTATACTTAACATTACACATATATTATACCTCCAAGTTGTTAAAAATTACATAGTAATTTTTAAAATACAGCATTTTGGTTTCAAAAAAAGAGAACACCGGGTGTTCTCTTTTAAATTATTACTTAATCTGTTTCATAACTTCTTCAACGAAATTTTCTTCTTTCTTTTCTATACCTTCTCCTCTTTCATATCTAACGAAAGCAGAAATTTTTATTTCAGCTCCTACTTCCTTAGATTTTTCTTGAAGGTATTTTGTAATAGTATAATCAGGATTCTTTACCCAAACCTGTTCAACTAAGCAAACTTCTTTAAGATATTTTTGAACTCTTCCTTCAACCATTTTATCAACGATTTTTTCTGGTTTTCCTTCATTTAAAGCCTGAACTCTGTATATTTCTCTTTCTTTATCTAAAGTTTCGTGATCTACAAAGTCTTTGTTTAAGAATAAAGGATTTGCTGCTGCTACATGCATAGCTACATCTTTTGCTACTTCTGCAAGTACTGGACTTTCCTTTTCGCATTCAAGTTTAACTAAAACTCCAATTCTTCCGCCGCCATGAATATAGCTCTGGATTGCTCCACTTTCAACTGCAAATTTGTCGAATCTTCTTATAGACATGTTTTCTCCAAGTTTTGCAATTAAGTTAGTTAAAGTATCTTTAACTGTAGTATTTTCATCACCTATGTATTTTTGTTCTAGTAATTCTTCAACTGTAGCTACATTTGAATTAGCAACTTGCTTAGCAATATTTTCTGTAAGAGTCTTAAACTCTTCATTAGCAGCAACGAAGTCAGTTTCACAGTTTACTTCAACTATAGCACCGTTTTTCTTATCTTCAGAAATATAAGTATAAACTAATCCTTCTGCAGCAACTCTGCCTGCTTTTTTAGCAGCAGCAGATAGTCCCTTTTCTCTAAGAACTTCTATAGCCTTTTCCACATCTCCATTAGCTTCTGATAAAGCCTTTTTGCAGTCCATCATTCCTGCTCCAGTTATTTCTCTTAACTCTTTTACCATCTGTGCAGTTATCATAAATATTTCCTCCCGTTTTGTAGTTATTTGTAGTTATTTAAAAGGTACATGAAGCCTAAGCTTCATCTACCTTTACATTTACTAGCCTTCTAATTGTTCGCCTTGTCTTCCTTCCATGATAGCATCAGCCATTTTAGCAGTTATTAATTTTACCGCTCTTATAGCATCATCATTTCCTGGAATTACATAGTCAACTTCATCTGGATCACAATTAGTATCTACTATAGCTACTACTGGTATACCTAAAGTTTTAGCTTCAGATATAGCATTCTTTTCTTTTCTTGGATCAACTACAAATAAAGCTCCAATGTTTCTTACGTCTAATTTCTTTATTCCACCTAGATTCTTTTCTAGCTTTTCTTCTTCTAATCTTAGCTTTATAACTTCTTTCTTTGGTAAAACTTCAAACGTTCCATCTTGCTCCATTTGCTCTAATTCTTCTAATGTCTTAATTCTTCCCTTAATAGTTGAGAAGTTTGTTAACATTCCACCTAACCATCTATTGTTTACAAAATACATGTTAGATCTGATTGCTTCTTCTTGAATAGCTTCTTGAGCTTGTTTCTTAGTACCTACAAATAGAATATCTTTTCCTTCTGCTGCAACTTCTCTTATGAAGTTATAAGCTTCTTCTACTTTTCTTACAGTTTTCTGTAAGTCAATGATATAGATACCATTTCTTTCTGTAAATATGTATGGAGCCATCTTAGGGTTCCATCTTCTTGTCTGATGTCCAAAGTGTACACCAGCTTCTAATAATTGTTTCATTGAAATAACTGACATAATTTTATACCTCCTGGTTTTTTCCTCCACTACCTTCATATTATATAAACTACCTTTGCGGCACCATTTATAAAATTAGGTAATGTGTGTATTTTTTCTCACCTTTGATAGTATATCATATGAATTTCTGCTATTCAACATTATTTTAAAAATAATTGTGATAGATTGGTGAATTTTATAGCATAAAAAAACAGAGCAGGGGTTGCTCTGTTCTTTATAACTATTTTATTTTCTTTAATTCTTCTAATAACTTATCGTTTAATATCTTTATATGAGTTCCCTTCATACCTAACGATCTAGATTCTATTACTCCAGCACTTTCAAATTTTCTTAATGCATTAACTATAACTGATCTAGTAATTCCAACTTTATCTGCTATTTTAGATGCAACTAAAAGCCCTTCGCTTCCGTCTAATTCATTAAATATATGTTCTACTGCTTCTAATTCGGAATAGGATAAAGTTCCTATAGCTAATTGAACAACAGCCTTCTTTCTAACTTCTTCTTCTATTTCATCATGCTTAGATCTTAATATTTCAAGTCCAATTATAGTTGCTGCATATTCAGCAAGTACTAAATCATCATCTGTAAAAGTATCATCAAATCTGGCAATTAGAAGTGTTCCTAATCTTTCTCTATTCCCATTAATAGGTACTATAGTAGTTAGCTTATTTTCTATTCCACATTCGATGTTGTCTCCAAATACGCATTTCCCATTGTTAGTTAAATTAGATAATGATTCATGAACGTTTAATAACTTATTATTATAAAATTCAGGAAAACGCATTTCTGTCATTACCTTTTCCTTTACTTCATCACATTCAAATCCAGTAGAAAAATCATATCCCAATATTTTACCTTTTTTACTTAATATATATACGTTACAAGTTAAGACTTCACTTAAAAGCTTACATATATCATCAAATACTACCGGCTCAGTTCCTGATTTCTGAAGAATTTTGTTTAATCTTCTTGTTTTATTTAAAAGAGATGACATTTGATTACTCCTCCTCTGTTTCATCTAGGATTTTATTCTTTTCGTCTTTTCCTAAGGCTACATATATCATATATATATTATAAATCATTATTTAGAATTTATATAGCATTTTTAAGACTTTTTTAAATTTTTAGAATTGTTTTGTACATTACAATATTCATCATAGCATACACTTTAACAAAATTCAACATCATTTTTATAATTTGCATGTGTTTTTTTAGTTTTTCGACATTTATTGCAAATTATTCATTTTTCTTCTCTTCTTTATACACTTTATTTTTGCATTCTTCATTTATACATTCTAAGTAATTACCCTTAGTCTTACTATACTTTTTGACCATATGCCCTCCACAACTAGGACATTTTTCATTTGAAGGTTCAAACCAACTTACAAAGTTACACTCTGGATAATTACTACATCCATAAAACTTCCTGCCCTTTTTACTCTTTTTAGCTACAATATTACCGGAACACTTAGGACATTTTGCATCTATTTCTTCTACAATTGGTTTAGTGTTCTTACATTCAGGGTAACCAGGACAAGCTAAAAACTCTCCAAATCTTCCATGTTTTATAACCATATTTTTGCCGCATTTATCACATTTTATATCAGTAACTTTATCTTCTATTGTAATTTTCTCTACTTCTTTTTCGGCTTTTTCTATCAATTCTTTAAGTGGTTCAAAGAAATCATTCACTACCTTTTTCCAGTTTTCTTTACCGCCTTCTATATTATCTAGTTTATCTTCCATTTCAGCAGTAAATTCTGCATCCACGATAGGTTTGAAATACTCTACTAATATATTGTCTACTATAAATCCTAATTCCGTTGGTTTTAGTGTTTTCTTTTCTCTTTCTATGTACTTTCTCTCTAAAATAGTAGATATAGTAGGAGCATATGTACTTGGACGCCCTATACCGTTTTCCTCTAAGATTTTTACTAAAGTCGCTTCGGAAAATCTAGCTGGAGGTTGCGTGAAATGCTGCTTACTATCTACATCTTTACATACTAATTTATCATTATCCTCAAGATTAGGAAGCTTTGTACTTTCATTTTCGTCTTCTGTTGAATACTCATAAAGCTTCATGAATCCATCAAATTTAACAATAGATCCGCTAGCTTTAAAAGAATATACTCCATTTACAATGTCTATTGCTGTAACATCAAGTACACAGGAAGACATTTGGCTAGCCATAAATCTATTCCATATCAATGTATATAACTTATATTGCTCTGGACTCAGATTTTCTTTAGCTATATCTGGGGTAATTTCCACATTAGTAGGTCTTATAGCTTCATGAGCATCTTGAATATTTTTTTTGCCTTTAAATTCCCTAAATGATTCTGGAACATATTCTTTTCCATACTTATCTATTATAAATTGTTTAGCCATTTCTTGAGCTTCTACAGAAATTCTTACAGAGTCAGTTCTCATATAGGTTATTAAACCTATAGTACCATAACCTTTAATGTCAATTCCTTCATATAACTGTTGCGCTACGGACATAGTTCTTTTTGTAGCAAAGTTCAGCTTTTTATATGCATCCTGTTGAAGCGTACTAGTGGTAAATGGCGCAAGAGGATTTTTATTCTTTTTGCTTTTCTTTACACTTTTTACTATAAATTCACCTATTTTTAAATCGTTACTTATATTATCTGCTTCTTCTTTATTGTTTATTTCTATTTTTTTATTGTCTTTAGAATTCAATCTTATTGAAAAAGTTTGCTTATCCTTTTCTTTATGTACTATACCTTCAATTGTCCAATATTCCTTAGGTATAAATTTTTCTATTTCAAGTTCTCTATCGCATATTAATTTTAATGCTACAGACTGAACCCTACCCGCACTTAATCCCCATCTTACTTTTTTCCAAAGAATAGGACTAATTTGATAACCTACTAATCTATCTAATACTCTACGTGCTTGTTGTGCATTTACTAGATTTATATTTACTTCTCTAGGAGACTTAATAGCACTTTTTACTGCTCCCTTAGTTATTTCATGAAAAACTACTCTACATTTTTTACTTTCATCTATTTTTAATGCCTGAAGTAAATGCCAGGAAATAGCTTCTCCTTCTCTATCAGGGTCCGTTGCTAAATATACTTCATCACTTTTCTTTGCTTCCTTCTTTAACTTTTCTAAAAGTTCTCCTTTACCCCTTATAGTAATATACTTAGGATTATAGTTATTTTCTATATCAACGCCTAACTGACTTTTAGGCAAATCCCTTATATGTCCCATAGATGCTTCTACTATATAATTCTTTCCCAAATACTTTCTAATGGTTTTAGCCTTTGCTGGTGATTCTACTATTATAAGTTTTTGTCCCATGCTTCCCTCTGATAACTTTTTTTATCAGAGTTGACACCCCCCTTAAATTCTAATTGCTTTCTTAATTTAAAATTTTCTTATATTAAATACTATTTGCAATTTTAACATAATAATTGCCAGAAAGGCAAGTTATTCTATTTTTTAATTGCAATTCAAATAATACCTCATATAACTGCTTTATGTCAATATTGCTATATTTTAATATATCATCAATATACATAGGTGTTTCATTTATAATTGAATATACTTTATTTTCAATCTTATCTAGCTTTATTATATCTTTCTTGTCTAATCTTATTTTATCTTTTTTGTTAGAATTATATTCAATATTCAAGAAATTACATATATCTTCTACCGAAGTAAGCGGAAACGCTCCCTCCTTTATTAGTTTATTCGTTCCCTTACTAGTTTCAGATAATATCGAACCCGGAACAGAAAACACATCCCTTCCTTGGTCCAATGCATATGTTGCAGTAATTAATGATCCGCTCCGCTCCGAGGCTTCTACTACTACCACGGCTTCACTTAGTCCACTTATTATCCTATTCCTTAAAGGAAAGTTATATGAAAGAGGCTCGGTACCCGGCAAAAATTCTGATACTATACATCCCTTTTTTATTATCTCTTTATATAGTTCCTTATTTTGCTTAGGGTATATTATATCTACTCCGCATCCTAGTACTGCACATGTAAATCCATTATTTTTTAACGCACCAAAGTGAGCAAAAGAATCTATGCCTTTTGCCATCCCACTAATTATACTTACTTCTTTTTGACATAGCTCTCTGGAAATTATCTCTGATAAATTTTCACCATAGTAAGAACATCTTCGTGATCCTACTATAGCTACACTTCTGTGATGGTTTAATGGTACTATATCCCCTTTATAAAATAGAGCTATAGGAGCATTGTTACATTCTTTTAATTTAATTGGATATTTTTCCTCATTAAATAGGGCCATGTTTATTTCTTTATCTTCTAATATATTTAAATATTTATTAAGTTCATCTTTATTCCACTGATTTTTCATAAGCAGTTTTACTTTTCTTTCTGACTCAATATCCTTACTTATATATAAGCTATCATTACAATACTCGTAAATTGATTTTGATGCTTTAAATTTATTTAATAAATTTATCTTCAGTTTATTATTTAATTTAATTTTCACAAGCCAAATGTCATATAAATTCATATTATACACCTCTTTTATACTACATCACTTAAAAACCTTCTATATTGAATAGCCTCAATTAAATCCTGTTCCCCTATTAAGTCTTTTCCTTCTAAATCTGCTAAGGTGCGGGCAAGTTTAAGTACCTTATGATATACTCTAGTACTAAAATTAAATTTGTTATATACTTTTTCTATAAAAACTTTTTCTTTTTCTTTCAGCACACAATATTTCTTTATTTCAGAAGATGACATTTCCCCATTTGTTCTTATTTGTAAACCTTCAAATCTTTCTTTTTGCAGCTCTCTTGCTCGTTCTATTCTTTTTTTAATAAGTTTAGAACTTTCTTCTTTTTTCCCATTTCCTATGTCTTTAAAGTTTAATTTATTTACAAATGCAAATATGTCAATCCTGTCCATTAGTGGTCCTGATAACTTTTTAATATATCTCTTTCTCTCATAGTCAGTACATATACAATTTCCTGATCCATAATTTCCACAAGGGCATGGATTTAAAGAGCTCACTAGCATAAAATTACATGGATATTCAACTGTTCCTGTAGATTTTGAAATCTTTACTTTCCTGTTTTCTAATGGTTGTCTTAAGGCCTCCAATGAATTTTTATTAAATTCTAGCATCTCATCTAAATAAAGGACCCCATTATGAGCCAAACTTATTTCTCCCGGTAAAAGTTTTGATCCACCACCTATAAGCGCTATTTTAGAGGCTGTATGATGGGGGCTTCTAAATGGCCTATTTGATATTAGGTTATATTCCCTATTAAGTTCTCCGGCTACACTATATACCTTAGTACACTCAAGAGATTCTTCATAACTTAAATCTGGTAAAATAGTAGGTATTCTCTCTGCAAGCATAGTTTTCCCTGTACCTGGAGGTCCGTAAAGAATTATATTATGATTTCCAGCTGCTGCTACTTCAATTGCTCTTTTAACACTTTCCTGCCCTATAACCTCCTCAAAATCAATATTATATTTTACGGTTCTTGATATAGGATCTTCTGCATAAAAAGGCATCAAATCTTTGTACTGGAGATAAGAAACTACTTCCTTTAAAGTTTCTAAAGGATATACTTCTGAGTTTTTTACCAAAGACGCTTCTATACTATTAGAAACTGGAATTATAAATTTATTAAATTCATTCTCAATTCCTCCTATTATTATAGGAAGGGTTCCTCTTATGGCTCTAAGCTCTCCCCTTAGGGATAACTCTCCTAAAAATACGTAATCATCTATATCCATAGTAATTTGTCCTGATTCTTTTAAAATTCCTATAGCTATAGCAAGATCAAATAAACAACCTTCCTTTTTTACATCTGCTGGTGCTAAATTTACCGTTATTCTTCCCACAGGAAATTCAAATCCGGAGTTTATCAAAGAAGTTCTAACTCTTTCTTTTGATTCTTTTACTGCTATATCGCCTAATCCTACAATATTAAAACTTGGAAGTCCTCTCCCAATATCCACTTCCACAGCTACCATAATTCCCTCAACACCTGTAAAAGCAGCAGAATTAACTTTAATAGCCATTTTTATCACCTCTTTTGCAATTTTAACCAAAATATATATTTTTTAATACATACAAGAATTTCAAACACAAAAATAAGCACCAAGCATATAGAGAAGCTATGCGCTTTGTGCTTATTTTTACATTGCATGAATATTAAGAATTTTTCTCTAGTATTTTGAGGTATACTTATATTATAATATAAGTAATAAAATAGTTACGTTATTTTATTTAGTTTATGATATATTTCTACTAGAATTAGGAAATAATATTAATTAGACGATTTAAAAATGTTTTAAATGAGAGGAGAGTTTTTATGTATTCCTATAAAAAGGATATAGGAAATCTAGGAGAAAATATTGCAGAAAACTATCTTATTGACAGAGGCTATATTATTTTAGACAGAAATTTTAGGAGTAAAACAGGGGAAATAGATATTATAGCAAAAGACGGAGATTATATAAGCTTTATTGAGGTAAAAACAAGGTATGGAACTCTTTACGGAACTCCTGGAGAATCTGTAAATTATTTAAAACAATATCGCATATATAAAACCGCACAAATGTATATTTTTAAAAAAAGACTTAACAAATTTAATTTTAGATTTGATGTAATAGAAGTAATCTTAAATCATCTTAATAATGATTTTTCTATAAAACTTATAAAAGATGCTTTCCAAATATAGTTTATAAAATGTTTTTTAAAAAACTCATCCTATGTATTTTGCATGGCCCAAATTTTTTCAAAGCTTCTATATGTTCAGCTGTTCCATAACCAGAATTTTTTTCAAATCCATACTTTGGATAATTCTTTGCATAATTGTCCATAACATTATCTCTGTAAACCTTAGCTATTATGGATGCACATGCTATACTAGCGCTTTTAGAGTCTCCTTTTATAACATATTCATTTTTCATATTTATGTTCTTTATGGCATATCCATCAGATAAAACAAGGTTAGGCTGTAAATTTAAATTTAAAGTGGACTGTTTTAAAACCTCATTGTTGCACCAGCCTATGCCCTTTTCATCTATAATGGTATTCTCTATTTCAACAATTTTATAAGAAATGGACTTCTCCTTAATTATAGAACTTAATTCTTCTCTTAATTTTGCAGATAGCTTTTTAGAATCCTTTATACCTAAAATAATATCCTTACTATTTGATTTATTTAAATCTAAAACCACTGCAGCTCCAACAACGGGTCCTGCTAAAGGGCCTCTTCCTACTTCATCTGTTCCAGAAACATATCCATTACTAATAAATCCCTTATCAAAATTGTACATGTTATTTACTCTTTCAATTTCTTTATTAGTTTTCTCAATAAAACTTTGCAAGCTTACTGAAAGTTTCTGTACATTTTTTCTATGGTCCTTACATAATAACTGTATTATTTCTTCTACATTTACTTGAGATTTTATATCAAAATAACTTTTCTCAATACATTTTATTTTGCTTTTGATTTCATCAAACTTTAAATTATAAAAATTTATATCATTTAAATTTTCTATCATAGTTTATATCCTTCATTATATAGTATCAGGTCTCTCAAGAGATATCTTACCTAGCTTTCCAGCTCTAAATTCATCTAGGAGCATAATAGCCACTCTATTATAATCTATCTCTCCCCTTGAAATTACAGCGCCTCTTTTTCTTCCTATATTATCCATATTTTCTAATGCGCTATCACTTAATGTCTCTAACTTATATCTATTTTTAAGATTTTCAGGATATTCCTCTTGAAGTTTTTCTATAAGCTTCAATGCCAAAGTTTCTATATCCATAATCTCATCCTTTATAGCTCCTGTAAAAGCTAAGCTTAAACCTACCTGTTCATCTTCAAATTTAGGCCATAACACTCCTGGTGTATCTAAAAGCTCAACATCCATTTTAGTCTTTATCCACTGCTTGCTTTTAGTAACTCCTGGCTTATCTCCAGTCTTTGCAATGCTGGCTTTTGCCATTTTATTTATGAAAGATGACTTTCCTCCATTAGGAATACCTACTACCATTACTCTATCTACAAATTTCATTATGCCCTTATTTTTTATTCTCTCATGCTTTTCTTTTAAAAGTTCATCTAACAACCCTCTAATCTTATTAGTTCCTTCACCCGTTAAAGCATTAAAAGCTATGGCCTTTACATTTTGTTTAGATAAAGTCCTTATCCACTGATTAGTAATTTCTTTTTCACTTAAATCAGCTTTATTTAAAAGAATTATTCTAGGCTTATCACCACAAATTTCTTCTATTTCAGGATTCGCACTAGATTTTACTATTCTGGCATCTCTTATTTCAATCACTGCATCTACTAATTTAAGATTTTCTTTTATTTGTCTTCTTGTTTTTGCCATATGACCAGGAAACCAATTTATTGCCATATCCATATATATCTATCCTTTCTTTAGGTTATTAATTTATACTTCCAAAGTTTCTAAAAGGATAAATCCTTAAAGCAGCTCTTCCTACTACCATATTGTATTTTACAAACCCAACTCTAGAATCTCTACTATCTAAACTATTATTTCTATTATCCCCTAAAACAAACACTGTTCCTGATGGGACTGTTACTTCAGGAAAGTCCTCCATTTTTTGTTCAAATATATAATCCTCGTTTTGAGAAACTCCATTTATAAATAAGGTATTATTTTCTACTTTCACTTTATCGCCTTCAACTGCTACTACCCTTTTTATAAACTTTTCTTTAGGGTTTGCTGGATATTTAATAACAACAATATCCTGCATTTTTGGTTCTCTAAAATAATATGAAACCTTTTCAACAATAAGCCTATCCTTATTATGAAGAGTAGGATACATAGATAACCCATCCACATTTACAGTTTCAAATACAAAAGTTATTATTAAAAATGCAGCTATTATTGCTATAAGTATAGACTTGCCTAAATCCACTAACTCTTTTACCATACGATAACACCACCTAACATATAAAAAAGGGACTTATTAAGTAAGCCCCATTTTTATTATAATCTTTCTTTTACTTTTGCAGCCTTACCTACTCTATCTCTTAAGTAGAATAACTTAGCTCTTCTTACTTTACCTCTTCTAACAACTTCGATTTTCTCAACAGTTGGAGCATTAACTGGGAATGTTCTTTCAACTCCTACATTGTAAGCAACTCTTCTTACAGTAAAAGTTTCTCTTAATCCACCGTTTTGTCTCTTTAATACTGTTCCTTCAAAAATCTGTACTCTTTCTCTGTTACCTTCTTTAATTCTTACATGTACTTTTACAGTATCTCCGACATTAAATTCAGGTAAATCATTTCTAATTTGTTCAGCTTCTATAGCTCTTATTACTTCTAACATTGTGCATTCCCTCCTTGAAAATATGTAACGCTCATGCCTATTTTTAAGACAGAGGAACGTCCGTACTAGCACAAAGGTTATTTTAACATATATAAACTTATTTTTCAACAACAATCTATGATTTTTTCTTCCATTTTTTTAATAATCTAATATCTTCTTCTATTAAGTTATAAGTTTCAAATAAATCAGGTCTTCTTTCTTCTGTTATAATCAAAGATTGAAGTTTTCTCCATTTGCGTATATTTTCATGATGACCTGATGTTAATATTTCAGGTACCTTTTCTCCTCTAAAGACTTCAGGTCTAGTATACTGTGGATATTCTAAAAGTCCATCATAAAAGGATTCATCCATAAAACTCTCACTACTTCCTAAAACTTCTGGAATTAATCTACAAACGGCATCCACTACAGGTATACATGCCATTTCACCTCCGGTCAAAACAAAGTCACCTAATGAAATTTCCATATCTATATGATTATAAACTCTTTCATCAATGCCTTCATAATGGCCACAAACAAATATTAATCCTTTTTCCTTAGAAAGCTCTTTTGCCATTTCTTGATTAAACGTTTTTCCCCTTGGGCCCAAAAAAATAACTTTACCTGAGTTTAGCTTCTTTGCATGGCTTATAGCATCCACTAACGGTTGCGCTGACATTACCATACCTGCACCACCGCCATATGGATAGTCATCTACCTTTCTATGTTTGCTTTCAGTAAAATCTCTTATATTTATAGTATTTATATTTATAATATTATTTTTTATAGCTCTACCCATTATACTGTGGTTAAAAATTTCGAACATCTCTGGAAACAAAGTTAAAATATCTACTCTGACATCCATTGCGAAACAGGCTTTATAATTACCTTTCTTTCTTCTATATTTATATTAACCACAATATCTTTTAACGCTGGAATAAGTAATTCCTTTTTTTCTTTGATCCAGTATACATCATTGCTTTTAGTTTGTATTACATCTGCTATTTTACCTAGATCTTCACCATTTTCATCATACACTGTACATCCAATCAAATCAGCTATAAAAAAACTACCTTCTGAAAGCTTTTCAGCATCATCTCTTTTTACTTCTATGTATTTATTTTTGTATTTCATTGCTTGTTCAATGGAATCTATTCCTTCTATTCTTAAAATAACCTTATCATTTTGAAACTTAACGCCTAATATATTTGTTTCCTTATTATCAATAAATATTTTATCTAAAGCTTTAAACGCTTTTATATCATCAGTAAGAGGAAATACCTTTACTTCACCGTTCAATCCATGAGTGTTTATTATTTGACCTACACTTAGATACTCTTTCATAATAATAGTCTCCTTTCTAAAAAAAAGAGTTAGGCATCCCTAACTCTTTTATAATATCTCTACAACAACTCTCTTGTTTTCCTTAATCGCTGCTGCTTTAACTACAGTTCTAATAGCTTTAGCTATTCTTCCCTGTTTTCCTATAACTTTTCCCATGTCTTCTGGAGCAACCTTTAATTCTAAAATTACTGATTGTTCTCCAATTATTTCATTCACTTGAACCATATCAGGGCTATCAACTAATGACTTAGCTATAATTTCAACTAATTCTTTCATTTAATGCACCCCCATATTACTTTCCAAGCTTCTCTGAAACACCAGACTTAACAAAAAGTCTTTTAACTATTTCTGTTGGTTGAGCACCATTGTTTACCCACTGAATAGCTTTTTCTTCATCTATCTTGATAGTTGCTGGTTCAGTGATTGGGTTGTAGTATCCTATTTCTTCTATGAATCTTCCATCTCTTGGGGATCTGGAATCTGCTACAACAACTCTATAGAAAGGAGCTTTTTTAGCACCCATTCTTCTTAGTCTTATTTTAACTGCCATGTTTTTTCACCTCCTTTAAAAAGTAAAACAATTAATATATTAGAAAGGCAATTTTCCAAATAAGCCTTTTTTCTTGTTAAAGCCTTTTTGCATTCCCTTCATTTGCTTCATCATCTTTTTCATTTCTTCAAATTGCTTTAAAAGTTTATTAATATCTTGAATAGTTGTACCTGACCCACTAGCTATTCTCTTCTTTCTTGAAGAAGAGCTGCTTACTAAGGAAGGATTTCTTCTTTCTTTAATAGTCATAGAACCTATAATAGCCTCAGTTTTTTTAAGTTCTTTTTCACCTTGGCTAAGATCTACTCCTTGAAGCTCCTTAGTACTTATACCAGGAATCATTTCCACTATTTTATTTAAAGGACCCAAGTTCTTCATTTGCTGCATTGCCTGCTGGAAATCCTCTAAATTAAATTCTTGATTCATAAGACGATTGCCAAGTTTTTCTGCTTCCTTTTCGTCTATTGCTTGTTGAGCTTTTTCTATTAAAGTCAATACATCTCCCATACCTAGTATTCGAGATGCCATTCTATCTGGATGAAAAACTTCAAAGTCATTCATTTTTTCGCCTATACCTACAAACTTTATAGGCTTTCCAGTAATAGCCTTTATAGAAAGGGCTGCTCCACCTCTAGTGTCACCATCTAACTTTGTGAGTACAACTCCTGTAACATCTAATTTACTATTGAAACTTTCCGCTACATTTACTGCATCCTGTCCTGTCATTGAATCTACTACAAGAAGTATTTCATCGGGGTTTACACCTTCTTTAACATCTTGCAGTTCCTTCATCAAGTCTTCATCTATATGTAATCTTCCTGCAGTATCTATTATAACTACATTTAAGTTATTGTCCTTAGCATGCTTTATAGCAGCTTTAGAAATATCTATAGGACTTACTTTGTCGCCTAACGAAAACACAGGAATATCTATTTGTTTTCCTACTACTTGTAACTGCTTTATTGCAGCAGGTCTATATATATCACACGCTGCAAGTAATGGCTTTTTATTTTTCTTCTTTAACTGAAGAGCAAGCTTTCCAGCCAGTGTGGTTTTACCAGCACCTTGCAACCCTACAAGCATTATTACAGTTATATTATTTTGAGCAAAATTTATTTGACTTTCTGTGGTTCCCATAAGTTCTACGAGTTCTTCATTTACTATTTTTATTACTTGCTGACCAGGTGTTAAACTTTCTAACACCTCGTTCCCCATAGATTTCTCACTTACTTTTTTCACGAAGTCCTTAACTATTTTATAATTAACATCTGCTTCTAAGAGAGCAAGTTTTACTTCTCTCATGGCTTCCTTTATATCTTTTTCCGTAAGTTTCCCTTTACCTTTAAGCTTTTTTAAAGTTTCTTGAAGCTTAGAAGCTAATCCTTCAAAAGCCATACATATCCTCCCTAAATATTATCTATCAACTGAGTTTTTATACAATCAACTATTTTCATTTGATTTTCGTCACAGTTTTCTTCTAATTTATCTAGTTCAATTAGAATATTTCTTTTAACATTTGCTAATTGCATATTTTTTTGCATTATCTTCAGTCTTAATTCATAATCTAGCAAAAGCTTATTACATCTCTTTATTAAATCATAAATAGCTTGCCTGCTAGTATTTGTATGTTCTGATATCTCTGCCAATGAAAAATCTTCATTATAATAAAGATTCATAATATATGTTTGTTTTTCCGTAAGTAAAGCCCCGTAATAATCTAAAAGCAATGAAATTTCTATTCTTTCATCCATGAGTTTTGTGCTAATGCACACTCACTCCCTTATCACTTATTGACGAATTATATAATATCAAATTTTTAAATAGCTGTCAAGTACTTTTACTTAACAGCTATTTAAAAATTTAAACTCTGATTCAACCCTTGTAAAATCAATACTTAATGCAATAAAATACTAAGTTTTAGAATAATGCTTCCACAAATTCTTCAGGATTAAATTCTTGTAAATCCTCTATTCCTTCTCCTACTCCTATAAGTTTCACTGGAATATCTAGCTGATGCTTAATAGAAATGACTATTCCACCCTTAGCTGTACCATCTAACTTAGTAAGTACTATACCATCTACTTTACATACTTCCATAAACTGTTTAGCCTGAAGGACTGCATTTTGACCAGTTGTAGCATCTAAAACAAGATAAGTATGCTTTTCTGCATCAGTATATTCTCTTTCTATAATTCTATTTATCTTACTTAATTCGTCCATAAGATTTTTTTTATTATGAAGTCTTCCTGCAGTATCACATATAAGAACATCAGTATTTCTTGCTTTAGCTGCCTGTATAGCATCATATACTACCGCTGCAGGGTCTGACCCCTCTTGATGCTTTACTAAATCAACTCCTGATCTTTTACTCCATACTTCTAGCTGATCTATAGCTGCAGCTCTAAATGTATCTGCAGCAGCCATCAGAACCTTATATCCATTCTTTTTAAGCTTAGCTGATATTTTTCCAATAGATGTGGTTTTACCCACGCCATTTACTCCAACAATTAATAGTATTTCAGGAGTTTTTTCTGGATTAATGGATACACTTTCTCCTCCTAATATCTCTAATATAACTTTTTTAAGACATGGCTTTACTTCTATAGGATCTTTTATCTTTTCTTCTTTTATTTTCTCTCTCAATCTCTCAATTATTTCTAAGGAAGTTTCTACACCTATATCTGATGTAATAAGTATTTCTTCTAATTCCTCAAATAAATCCTCATCAATATTTACATATAATTTTAGCATTTGACTAATCTTATCTGTAAAGTTTCCCTTCGTCTTAGTAAGTCCCTGTTTTAATTTTTCAAAAAATCCTCCAAACATATTATCACTCCTTATGTTGTTAAATCTACTGATACTATTTTTGAAACTCCCTTTTCTTCCATAGTAACTCCATATAAAACATCACTAGATTCCATAGTTCCTTTTCTATGAGTTATAACTATAAACTGTATATTCTCAGAAAACTTTTTTAAGAACTCAGCATACCTTGCCACATTGGCATCGTCTAATGCTGCTTCTATTTCATCTAATATACAAAAAGGAGTAGGTTTCATTTTTAATATTGCAAATAATAATGCTATGGCTGATAGAACTTTTTCTCCACCTGACATTAAATTTATATTTTGTAGCTTCTTCCCTGGAGGTTGTACATTTATATCTATATTACCTGTGAGTTCATCTCCTGTTAATATAAGATCTGCACTTCCTCCTTTGAATAATTCATTAAAGGTCTCATTAAATATAGTTCTAAGCATATGGAAATTTTCATTAAAAACAACTTTCATTTTTTCAGTCATTTCTCCAATAACATTCATTAGCTCATCTTTAGCTTTTATCAAATCTTCTTTTTGGCCATTCATAAAATTAAACTTTTCTCCAATTTCTTTATACTCTTCTATGGCCCCTACATTTACTACTCCCAAATTTGATATACTCATTTTTATGTTTGAAATCTCCTGCTTATATTTGTTTATGTCCTCTATTTCAATTTTGAAATCTAATGTTTTATAAGAATCTATTTCATGTTCTTCATATAGTTTATTTTTAAGACTTTGTTCCTCGGTTTGAAGTTTAGTTAAAATCACTTCATACTTATGGAACTCGCTGTCTTTTTTCTCCTTAAGAATATGAAATTCCTCCAACTGAGATTGATATAGATTTATTTTTTCTTTTACTTTTATAAGTTCAATTTCTCTATCCTTAAATTTAATATCTAAGTCTCTTATAGCTCCATTTGTAAGTTCTATTTTTCTGTCATTATCTTTAATTTTTATTCTAAACTCATGAATATTATTTGCTGAATTTTCCATAGATATTCTTAAGTTGTCTTTTCTTTCTTTAAATTCACTAATTTCTTTATCTATTCTTTCCGCTTCTTTTACATTATTTAAATACATTTCATCTATTTGGGCCTTTTCTATTTTCTTTGTCATTAAGGTTTCTTTTATTTTTTCTAGTTCATCTTGCTTAAATGAAATTGTTTTTTCTATATCTGAAATTTTAGTTACATTATTTGTTTGTAACTTTTCTAATTCATTAACTTCAGCTTGATTTATATCTTTCTCTTTAATATTTTCTTGTATATCTAAATCTATAGACGTTATTTCATTTTTAGATATGTTTAAACTATTTTTCAATCTAACAGTTTCATTATCTATATGAGAAAGTTTTTCCTGAAGTTTCGTTATTTCTATATTTTCATAATAAACTTGATCTTTTAAATTCAAATTTTCCTCATCTAGCTTTTTAACAATTTCATTTAACTTATTAATTTCATTACTATACTTATCTATTTTTAGTGAAGTTTCTCTTATCGAATTATCTATTTCTTCTATTTCTCTTTTTCTTCCTATAACACTAGTATTTTTATTACTATAAATACTACCTCCTGTTAATGAACCACCAGGATTTATCACTTCTCCAGATAATGTTACTATTTTATAGCTATAATCGCATCTTTTAGCTAATATAAGTGCATTGTCCATATTATCACATATAATCGTTTTCCCCAATACGTAATCTACCGCTGGAATGAATTTATTATTATATTTTATAAGTTCACTTGCGATACCAATATAACCATTCATGTTTTTTATATCTTTATTTAATAAAACTCTCTTACTTTTTATAATGTTTAATGGCAAGAAAGTACCTCTACCTAAATTGTTTTGCTTTAAATACTTTATAAGTGTTTTAGCAATTTCTTCATTGGAAGTTATAACATGTGAAATAGCTCCTCCTAAAGCTATTTCTATAGCCTTCTCATAAAGTTTATCAACTTCTATTATTTCTCCTAGCACAAAAGCATTATTTATAGCTTCTGGAACCCTCTGCTTATCTATAGCTTGCATAAGATTTTTTATTGACTTTGAATATCCTTCATACTGCTTATCTAAATTCAATAAAAAGTTATGATTAGCTTCCAGTTTATTATAAATGGAGTGTAATTCTCTGGTTTCCTTTTCTTTTATTGATAATTTATCCCTATGTGAAGATATTTCTTTTTTGTTACTTTTCATATTTTCTTCATAAGTATTTATTTTGCCCTTTAGCTTATGGATTTCAGCACTAAGCATTTCTTTAGTATTATTGTTTATTTGTATTGAATTAATAAAACTCTCACAAGAAGTTTTTAGCTGAGTAAGTTTTTTATTTAATCCTTCTATATTATTATTAATTAATACTATGTTATTTGTAATAGAAGATACCTTACCCAAGTAATCTATATGGTCTTCCTTAATTTTGTTTAATACTTTTTCTTCATTCTCTAATTGAGAATTTAAGCGTAAAACAAGATTCTCTTTTTCTAAAACATATTTATTTAATTCTTTGCTTTTTATAGATATATCACTGAGTTGTTTTTCAGAAAGGCTTCTAGATTTATGTAACTCATCTATTTTCTTATCTATTTCTTCTAGATCCCTTGTAGAACTCATTGTGATATTTTCTAAATTCGCTATTCTCTCTAATAGTATATTATTTTCAGATACTGTATTTGCTAGTTCTTCTTTCTTGCTATAATAATCTTTTCTTTCTTCCAAATTTTCATCTTCAAATTTTTTAAGCTTTTCATTCCATATGTCTAACTCTTTTTTACAGTTATCATTTTCCTTATGTAAAATATTCAAATCATTTTTTATGTCTTTTATTTTATTACTTATTTCATCTATATCAGTATTTAATTTCTCAATAGAATGAACTATTATATTTACTTCCTTTAACTTTAGCTCCTCACTTAATCTTAGAAATTTTTTAGCCTTTTCACTGTCTACCCTTAAAGGTTCTAATCTTTCTTCATAAGTATTTAATATATCGGATATTCTAGTTAAATTACTCTCCGAATTTTGCAACTTTTTTTCAGCTTCTTGTTTTCTTGTTTTAAATTTTACTATTCCTGCTGCTTCCTCTAAAAGGTTTCTTCTTTCTTCTGTTTTACCACTTAATATAGCATCTATTTTACCCTGTCCTATTATGGAATATCCTTCTTTTCCTATACCTGTATCCATAAATAGTTCCTGTATATCTTTCAACCTACACTGTGTGTTATTTATATAATATTCACTGTCTCCAGATCTATAAATCCTTCTAGAAACTGTAACGTCTGTATATTCTATCGGAAGTTCCAATTTAGTATTATCTAAGGTTAGGGATACTTGCGCAAGACTTACAGGCTTTCTAAATTGTGTTCCGGCAAAAATTACATCTTCCATTTTGCCACCCCTTAAGTTTTTAACACTTTGCTCTCCTAAAACCCATCTTACAGCATCTGATATGTTACTTTTACCACTGCCATTAGGTCCTACTATAGATGTTACTCCTCTTTTAAACGTAAGTTCTGTTTTATTTGCAAAGGATTTAAATCCTCTTATTTCAATTGATTTCAAAAACATTTACTATAGCTCTCCTATCTTCCAATCACAAGAGGCAACAAGCTTGCCACAAACATTATAAGCACTATATATACCATTATTTTTTGTATTTTATCTCTTTTTGCTTTTTTCATAAAAACACCTCTAACTTAAAGTATTTAATAATATACTAGTTTATATTAAAAAAACTAAAATATCAACGCTAAAAATAAAAACCATGATTTCCATGGTTTTTCATATACTATCTTTGCTGAACAATAAATTTAATTGCTGTTCTTTCTTCCCCTTCTATATTAACTTCTGCAAAAGCTGGAACCACTACTAAATCAATTCCATTAGGAGCTACAAATCCTCTTGTAATGGCTATTGCCTTTATTGCTTGATTTACCGCTCCTGCTCCTACCGCCTGTAACTCTGCGCTACTTCTTTCCTTAATTGCTGCCGCCAACGCTCCTGCTACTGATTTAGGTTCTGATCCAGATGAAACCTTTAATATTTCCATAAATACTTCCTCCCCATATACCATAAAATAATCATTTCTATTATCGTTCAATTATCTTATTCTATATGAGCTTTAAATATCCTTCTTTATGCTTATTTATTATGTACTCATGCATCGACAATTTAAGGGTTTTTTTATCTAGTTTCAAAAGCAAATTACCCAGTTCAATATTAGAATTTTGAATAACCTTAAAATTAACTGTCTTTAAATTACCTATCATGTCATAAAAAAATTCTTTTTTATTAGCATAAAGCTTAGAAATATCCTTGTTATTAATTTCTATTATAATTTCACCATTATATTTTGAAGGAACATTTTCAATGATCATATCATTCATTATGCTGCTCTCTACAAGCTCCCTAAATGCAGGATGAAATGGTCCTTGGACGATTTCTTTTCCTTCATTTATTTCTTCTGTAGGCTGAAGACCTATTCTTATAACTTTAATATTGTTGGATATAAGCATCCCATAAATTACTTTGGTTATCTTTATTGCCTCACTTAATGAATATGGTTTATACGAATTATTTTTAAGCATAAATTCCATAGGCGTATTTTTCACCACTAGCGCTGGATAAATTCTACATATATCCGGTTTCATAGACATTACTTTTTCTGTGGTCTCTATATCCTTTTCAAAGCTATCTCCAGGTAAGCCTAGCATTATTTGATGACCTAACGTGAATCCATATTCCTTAATTAACTTAGAAGACGTATATACTATCCCTTCTTCATGCCCCCTGCCTGATAGCTTAAGAACTTCATTATCTAAGGATTGCACGCCTAACTCTATTATATCTACTCCATATTCTTTTAAGTTATTTAATATCTCTCTGTCTATGCAATCTGGACGAGTAGAAAGTCTTATGTACTTTATTTTTCCTTCATCTTTATAACTTTTAGCTACTTTAAGAAGTGACTTTTGCCTATTCATATCTATTGCAGTAAAGCTTCCTCCAAAAAACGATACTTCTACAACTGCATTATCATTCTTTATGGTCTCCAAATAACTTTTTATTATATTATGAGTATAATCCTCATCTACCACCTCATGAATTCCAGTAATAGAGCTTTGATTGCAAAATACACAATTATATGGACATCCTTCATGAGGTACAAAAATAGGGATTATATAATAACTTTTACTCATTATATTCCTCCATAATTTTAATGGCTTCTTTTGCTGCATTTTGCTCTGCTTGCTTTTTGCTATATCCTGAACCATGACCTAATATTTTATCATTTAGTTTAACCTGAGTATAAAACTTTCTTCTATGAGGTGGCCCCTCATATTTTAAAAGATCATAAATAATCTCAACATCTCCTCGCTCCTGAAGCTTTTCTTGGAGCTTTGTCTTATAATCTAATATTATTTCATCCTTCATAGCTTTTTCTATTATATTAAAAAAATTACGTATTACAAATTCTTTTATAACTTCAATTCCCTTATCTAAATATATTGCTGCAATAACAGCTTCTACGCAATCCGCAAGTATTGAGGTTCTATCTCTGCCTCCAGTCAATTCTTCGCCTTTACTCATATTAATATACTGACCTAATTCCCATTTTTGAGCAACTTCAAATAATGAGTTTTCACATACGATAAGGGACCTTTTTCTAGATAATTCTCCTTCTGATTTGTTCTTATAATTCTTAAACAAATATTCTGTTATAATAAGTTGTAGTACAGAATCACCTAAAAACTCTAATCTTTCATTATATCCTATATTCTTCTTTTGATTAGCATATGAACTATGTGTAACAGCTACATCTAGAAGTCTTTCATCTTTAAATATAACTTTTAATTTTCTCTGCAATGTTTTTAATTCTACATCTCTTTTCATAACCAATAACTCCTCTTAGAAGTTTATTCTTCAACTTGCTTTTTTAACTTAAACAAATTCAAGGATAAACTTTTAGTTTATTTGTTAAATTTTAAAGTCCCGTAAATATCCACGGGACTTCAAAATTATTCTTCAGTATGAGCTTTTATATATTCTACAATATCTCCTACTGTATTAATGTTTTCAGCTTCTTCATCTGGAATTTCTAAATCAAACTCTGTTTCTAAAGCCATTATTAACTCAACTACATCAAGTGAGTCAGCTCCTAAATCATCAACGAAAGATGATTCCATTGATATTTCCTCTGCATCAATTCCTAATTGTTCTGAAATTATATTTTTAACCTTTTTAAAAATCATAATTTTACCTCCCCGAATTCTTTTAATTAGATAATATTATATATTAATCATATCGTCAATACTATTAAATTTCATTTAAGATTATAAGTTCTTCTTTTATAAGTTCAATAATATTGTTGTTATGATAATTAATACATTGTCTTACAGCATTTTTAAATGCTCTTTTATCTGAGCTTCCATGTGCTTTAACACATATTCCATTTACACCTAAAAAAGCAGCTCCTCCATATTCCTTGTAATCGAATTTCTTCTTTATATTTTTAAAAACAGGCTTTAATAAAGCTCCTCCTATCTTAGTTGAAAAAGAGCTCATTATTTCTTCCTTTAATATATCGAATATAGTAAATGCAGTTCCTTCATACATCTTAAGAACAGTATTTCCTACAAATCCATCGCATACTAAAACATTTACATCTCCGGTAGGAATATCTCTAGGTTCTACATTTCCGATAAAATTCAAATTAGATTCTTTAAGAAGAGTGTATGCAGCTTTTGTAAGCTCATTACCTTTTTCCTCTTCTGCACCTATATTAACAAGGCCTACTGAAGGATTATCTTTTTTTAATATTTTCTCAAAATACACTTTTCCCATTGCTGCAAACTGAAGTAAATTATCAGGCTTGCATTCTGCATTAGCTCCTACATCTATAATCATAAATGGTGAATTTTTCCCTGGCATTATTGGAGCTAAAGCTGGTCTATCTATCCCTTTAATTCTTCCTACAATAAATAATGCGCCTGCCATAAAGGCTCCTGTACTGCCAGCTGAAATTATTGCATCAGCTTCTTTTGATTTCACCAAATTAAGCGCCTTATTTAAACTAGAATCCTTTTTTTTTCTTATAGCCATAACAGGTGGTTCATTAGAAGATATTACTTCTTTAGCATCTATTATACTCAATAAATTTTTATCGTATTCATAATTAGATAATTCTTTATTTAAAAGGTCCTCAGGTCCTGTAATAAGAAATTTCAAATTTTTAAACTCACTCAATGCTTCTATACATCCAGCGATTACCTCTTTTGGAGCTAAGTCTCCTCCCATGCCATCCACTGCTATAATCATAGTTACGACTTTCCTTTCAATAAAAAACTTGGTATTTTATCTGTAAAAAGTATATACCAATTTTTTAATAAATACAAGATAAAATGAAATAAAAAATATAATTTTGACATAAAATAAAAGAAAGTCAAAAGACTTTCTTTTATTTTTCAGAAGCTACAACTTCTTTTCCTTTATAATATCCACAGCCTTTACAAACTCTGTGCGCAAGTTTCATTTCATGGCACTGAGGACATTCAACTATTCCTGGCAAGCTTAATTTGAAAGTTTGTGCTCTTCTAGAATCTCTTCTACCTTTAGAGAACCTTCTTGCTGGATTTCCCACAGTAAACACCTCCTTAGTTTTATCAAAACAATTCCTTTAACTTAGCCAGTCTAGGATCTATATTTTCATCTCCACAATTACAAGTTGAGTGATTCAAATTAGTTCCACAACTCTGGCAAAGACCTTTACAATTTTCACTGCAAAGCCTTCTAATTGGTAAGCAAAGTATAATGTTATTTTCTATAATTTCTGTGATGTCAATAACATCACTATCTATAAAGATGCAATCATCATCTTTATTGGCATCATCATTAGAGAATTTTTCCTCAATAGAAAACTCCATGTTTCTATCAAAATTCTCTAAACATCTTGAACAACTAAGTTCAATTTTAACCTTTGCTGTAGCATTAAATGATACTTCATTTCCTAAGGCACTTAATGTTCCCTTAACTTCGATAGGAGCTAGAAATTTAATTTCTTCTTTCCCATCATAAAAACTATCTTCTTCAAAGCAAAGATCTATATCCTTTTTGGTAATCTTTTTTCTTAATAAATCAGATATATCTATCTTCATTTTTCTCACCTCAATGAATTAGCCACAATTTATTATATAAAGATGATAACTAAAAGTCAAGTTTTATTTGTTTTTTTGTTAAAATATGAAAATTCATGCGTTATTTATCTCCAACTATTTCCTTAGTATCTCTAGCTATCATAAGTTCTTCATTAGTTGGTATAACATATACTTTTACTGAAGAATCAGGAGTGCTTATTTCTTTAGCAAATCCTCTTCCTTCACTATTTTTCTTTTCATCTATCTTAATTCCTAAGAATTCAAGATTCTTGCATATTTCACTTCTGCTTAATGCTGAATTTTCTCCAAGTCCTGCAGTAAATACTAAGCAATCCATTCCGCCCATAGCTGCTGCATAAGAACCTATAAATCTCTTTACTTTATAGTGGAATACATCAAGTGCAAGCTCAGCTCTATGATTTCCTGCTTCAGCTGCCTCTTCTATGTCTCTAAAGTCACTGCTTACTCCAGAAATTCCATATACTCCTGACTTTTTATTTAAAAGATTGTTTATTTCATCTATGCCTAGGTTTAATTCTTTCATAAGGAAAGTTATTATAGCTGGGTCTACATTACCAGATCTAGTTCCCATAGCTACACCTTCTAATGGAGTAAAGCCCATACTTGTTTCTACTGATTTTCCTCCATCAACAGCACATACACTAGCTCCATTTCCTAAATGGCATGTAACTATTTTTAAATCTTCTATGTTCTTACCCATCATTTCTGCTGCTACATTTGAAACATATCTATGAGATGTTCCGTGGAATCCGTACTTTCTAATTCCATAATTTTTGTATAATTCGTATGGTAAAGCATATAAGTATGCATACTCTGGAATAGTTTGATGGAATGCAGTGTCAAATACCGCTACCATAGGAGTATTTGGCATAAGAGCTTTACATGCATTTATTCCTATTATGTTTGGAGGATTATGTAATGGTGCAAGTTTTATACAATCTTCTAGGGATTTCATTACTTCATCGTCTATTAAAACAGAATTCGCATACTTTTCTCCACCATGCACAACTCTGTGTCCTACTGAAGATATTTCTGACATGTCTGAAATAACTCCATGTTCTTTATCTACAAGAGCACCTAATACTAATCTTATAGCATCTGTATGATCTTTCATTGGCTCTTCAATTATATATTTTTCTCCATTAACCTTTTGAGTAAGTATAGAACCCTCTATTCCAATTCTTTCAACAAGTCCTTGTGCTAGAGCACCTTCATTACTCATATCTATTAGCTGATACTTTAAAGATGAACTTCCACAATTAATTACTAATATTTTCAATTTAACATTCTCCTTCCAGGTCTATATTTATATTTAATATAATTAATAAAATTAATACAATAAATCTTACTGATTTTGAGCTTGAACTGCTGTAACTGCAACAACGTTTACTATATCTTCTGGGCTGCATCCTCTTGACAAGTCATTTATAGGTTTTGCAAATCCTTGAGTTATAGGTCCTATTGCTTCTGCCTTAGCAAATCTTTGAACTAGCTTATATCCTATATTTCCTGCCTGTAAATCAGGGAATATTAGTACATTTGCCTTTCCTGCTACTGGGCTATTTGGAGCTTTAAGATTTGCAACTTTATCAACTATAGCTGCATCTAACTGTAATTCACCATCAATTTTAATGTCTGGTCTCATTTCTTTTGCAAGCTTAGTTGCTTTAGTAACTTTTTCAACTAATTCATGACTAGCACTTCCCATAGTTGAGAAAGAAAGCATAGCTACTTTAGGTTCCATATTGCAAAGTGTTTTTGCAGTTTCTGCAGTACTTATAGCTATAGATGCTAATTCTTCTGCAGTAGGATTTGGATTAACAGCACAATCTGAGAAAAGTAATAACCCATCTTGGCCATATACAGAATCCGGAACTACCATGATAAATGCACTAGATACAACTGAAGCTCCAGGAGCTGTTTTAACTATTTGAAGCCCTGGTCTTAATAGATCTCCTGTAGTATGAATTGCACCAGAAACCATACCATCAGCATCGTTTTGCTTTACCATCATAGTACCAAAATATAACGGATCTTTTACAACTTTAAGTGCTTTTTCAATAGTCATACCTTTGCTTTTTCTTAACTCATATAATTCTTTTGCATAGCCTTCTGTCTTATCACTTGTTTCAGGATCTATTATTTCTGCTCCATCAACACTAACACCGAATTTATTTGCTATCTCATGCACTCTTTCTTTATTTCCTACTAAAATTATATTTGCAAGATCATTTTTTATTATCATTTCACAAGCTTTTATATTTCTTTCTTCTTCTCCTTCAGGAAGGACAATGTTCATTTTATTAGACTTAGCTTTTTGCCATATTTGTTCCATTAATTTCATAACAAATATTACCTCCATCTTATACATTTTAATTAATTAAAGCACAATATATAATATAGGCCTTTTACCAAAGCTTTTCAAGGGTAAATTTTAAAAAAATATATATTATTTTAAAATTACCCATCCACTTTTTCCCTGAATTTTATGAAAAAGTATAGTATTTTTCAAAAAACGTGTTAAATAATTATCAATGTTTGTATAATTTGAAAATTTGTCTATAATAATTTATGTAAACAATATAAAATAATTACTAATTTTTGGAGGATAATTATGAAAATAGCAGGTATTGTTGTTGAATATAATCCCTTGCATAACGGCCATGTACTTCATATAAAAAAAACCAAGGAAGTTACTAAATGTGATGGTGTTATTGCCGTAATGAGTGGCCATTTTGTTCAAAGAGGTACTCCTTCCATTTTAGACAAATGGACCCGTGCCAAAATGGCACTTCTAAGTGGAGTAGACTTAGTAATCGAGCTTCCTTTAGTATATAGTATTTCTTCAGCTGAATTTTTTGCCTGGGGCAGCATGAGCCTGCTTAATAGCTTAGGTATAGTAGATTCTTTATGTTTTGGCAGTGAAAGTGGTAATATACTAGATATTATGAAGATATCTAATATTCTTGTTAATGAACCTTTAGAATTTAAAGCCAGTTTAAAAAAACATTTAGATAAAGGAACTCCCTTTCCATTGGCTCGAAATTTAGCATTGTACGAATATTTAGGAAATAACGAAAAAAATTGTTTGTCCTTTAACAATTTTTTTACCTCATCTAACAATATTTTGGGAATAGAATATTGTAAAAATTTATTGAAATTAAATAGCAGTATTGAACCCTTTACCATTTCAAGGCAAGGAAATTCTTACAATTCATTGGATTTGGATTCAAAATTTTCCAGTGCCACTGCTATAAGAAATTATCTCCAAAGCAATACAGATATAAATCATATTAAATATTTTACCCCTGATAGTGTATGGAATATACTTGAAAGTTTGAAAAAAAGCTCTTATTTATTTGATTTTGAAGATAAAGTATTAAATTATATAAAATATAAATATATTTCTGGAATTGGAGATACAGAAAAAATACCCGAAGCTTCTGAAGGACTTTCTAATAGAATTAACTCCTTTATTATTGGTTCTAATAATATGAAAGAACTTATACTGAATATAAAAACTAAGCGATATACCTATTCAAGAATAAGCAGGATTTTATATCAATACTTTTTAAATTTTGACACCTTTAACTATGATGCGCTTAGACGAGACCCATGCCCTTATGCTAGAATTTTGGGTTTTAATAGTATAGGAAGAGAAATGCTTAAACAAATGAAAAAAAGCTCTTCTATCCCTATATATACTAAGCTTCCAAAACATCTCCCTGAAATATTAGAAATAGATATTAAAGCAACTAAATCCTACAGTTTAATTAATAATTTTGTAGACCCATTTGCAGATTATAAAACCAAGCCTATAATTCTAGAGTAATAAAATTCAATCCTTACAATATATTTATATTAAAGTATTTTTATAAGGATAGTTTTATGATAAGAATTATATTATATTTAATGATTATAATATCAATAATACTAATTTGTTTATTACTAAAAAATAAGTCTATGTTAATAACTTTAATTTGTTCCATATTGATAATAAGTTTTGCTTTAAATCCCAGTATTTCAATAGCTGGCACCATAGAAGGAGCTCATTTGTTTTTTTATAAAGTGTTTCCTTCATTATTCCCGTTTTTAACCATATCAAATATAATGTTGTACTGTAACGGCGTATTTATATACTCTAAATTTTTCGGAAAGTTTCTTTGCCTTCCTCTTAGGTTACCAGTACAATGCAGTTTTGTTGTAATAATAAGCACCTTGTGTGGATATCCGCTTGGAGCAAAATACGCCTGTGAGCTATATGAAAAGAAGATTATAGATTTCAATACTTGTAAAAGACTTCTAAATATAGCCTCTAATGCTAGCCCCTTATTTGTTATTGGTTCCGTAGGAGTATCAATGTTCAAAAGTTTAAGAATGGGTTATATATTATTAATTGCCAATTATCTGTCCTGTTTCATTATGAGCTTAATAATAAAACCCGATGAAAAAAAGATTCCATATAAATCCGCTGTAAATACTACCTATGATTTAAATTTAGGGTCAGCACTTAGAACTTCTATTGAAGATTCTATAAAAACATCTTCATCTGTAGGTGGATTTATAATATTGTTTTCAGTCATAAATAACATAATAAAAAATAGCATCATTTTTGATGCTATTTTAAAAAATATTAGTATACTATTTAATATTCCTACAAAAGTTATACAAGGATTTTTACTAGGACTTATTGAAATGACAAATGGATGCAATATACTCTCTACTACAGATATTAATCCTGCCATAAAGCTAAGTATTGCAAGTTTTTTAATTGGATTTAGCGGACTATGTATACTTTGGCAGTGTAATTCTTTTATGAGTAAATTTGATTTTTCCCTTATTAGATATAGCAAATATAAATTATTACAAGGGATAATAAGTTCAATTATATGTTTTTTAACATATAATATCCTTTATACTACTTCCCCTACATTTAATAACTCATATTATAAGATATCTACAATCAATTTATATATGTACATTTTTTTAATTATTATATTACCAGTGGTAATTTATAAAATTATTATTACACTTAAAAAGTTACTTTTTCATACTTCTTAGTTCTTGTATATTTTCTCTTATGGTATCAGATGTAAACTTTACTTCGCTCTCTAAGCTACTTATAAAACGCTCCATTTCATCCTTGATACTATTTAACATTTTATCGCTTTTTTCTGAGATTTCTTTTTCTAGCTCAGTTAAAATTTCATCTGCATATTCTCTAGCCCCAAGCCTTAAAGCTTTCGCATCATTTTGGGCTGAAGAAATTATTTCTTCGGCTCTTTCCTTTGCTTCAATGGTGATATCATGGCCTTCTATTTGCCTTTTTAAAACTTCAATGTTCTCTTTTTTTATCTCTTCTGCTTCCTTTTGTGCTTCACTTATTATTCTATCCTTTTCTTCATAAACCCATTGAGCTTTCTTAAATTCTGATGGCATATAATTTATTATTTTATATACTGCTTCAGTAATTTCTTTTTTATCTACCATTATCTTGCCGGTCATAGGCACTTTTGATGCCGTTTCTATTATCTCTTGAATATATTCAAGTAACTTAAGTACGTCCATAATTAAATCCCCCTATTTTTCTCTATCCTTTCTAGTACATCTTGTATAATTTCATCAGGCACTAATCCCTGTATACATCCTCCAAACATAGCTACTTGTTTTACAGAAGATGAACTTAAAAATGAATATTCTGCCGCTGTCATCATAAATATTGTTTCCATATCAGGATTTAATCTCTTATTCATTAATGCCATTTTAAACTCATACTCAAAATCTGATACTGCTCGTAGTCCTTTTATAATAACCTTTATGTTTCTTTCCTCCATAAAATTAACTAAAAGTCCACTAAAGCTTTCTACTTTTACATTTGGTATATCCTTAGTAGCTCTTTTTATAAGCTCTACTCTCTCATCTATTTCAAACAATCCTTTTTTATCGGGATTTACCAGTACTCCTACTATGACTTCATCAAATGTCTTGGATGCTCTTTTAATTATGTCTAAATGCCCATTAGTTATAGGATCAAAACTACCTGGGTAAACACCTATGTTCATTTTATTCCTCCCTATACTCGTAAAAGCAAACAGTTGTATTGCCATATTTTCTATAATCAGTTAACTTAATATTATCTGTTCCCTGATATATCTCTTCAATTGAATCAATTTTACTCACTATAATCCCATCTCTATTAAGCAAGTTGTTATCGTCAATTATCTGCATAGCTGGTGGAATCATTTCTCTTACATAAGGTGGATCTATAAAAATCAAATCAAAAACCATTCCCTTACTTGCTAGCATCTTTAAGGCCTCATAAGAATCCATATTTAAACATGTACATTTATCTTCGAAATTCAAATTTTTTACGTTTTGCTTAAGAATACTAAAGCTTTTTTCTCCCATATCTACTAAATAGCACTCCTTAGCACCTCTACTTACTGCTTCCAATCCTAAGCTTCCTGTACCTGCAAAAACATCTATTGCCTTTGTTCCATATACACGAAATTGAATCATATTGAATATATTTTCTTTTACTCTATCTAAAGTAGGTCTAGTTCCCATACCTTCAGGAGGTAAAATCTTTTTTCCTTTTGCAATACCTGCAATTATTCTCATACAAATTCCTCCTCTTCCTTTTTTCGTTAATTTCTCTAACATTTTATCACATTTAGTTCTTTATTTAAAGAATAACCTATTTTATTTAATAAGGTTGTTAATAATATTATAATTAGGAATCTAATTAAAGCATATATATTTTGAGCTATTTTGCAACTTATTATAAATATAATTTATAAGTTGCTTATAATTTTCATCTTCACTTTTAATTATATACTTTGCCTCTTTATTAGCTTCTTTTAATAAATTCATATCTTCAGCTAAATTAGAAAGAATAAATCCTTCATCCCCATGCTGCCTTAATCCAAATATTTCTCCAGTTCCTCTGATTTTCAAATCCTGTTCTGCTATATAAAATCCATCACTGCTGTTTACCATAGTCTCCATTCGCTTTTTAGTAACCTCATTTTTAATTTCTGATAAAAGTATACAATAAGACTTATATTGCCCTCTTCCTACTCTTCCTCGCAGCTGATGAAGTTGTGCAAGCCCAAACCTTTCTGAATTTTCTACTACCATCAGCGATGCATTTGGAACATTAATCCCAACTTCTATAACTGTTGTAGAAATTAAAATCTTTATTTCATTACTTTTGAACCTTTCCATAATAGCATCCTTATCTTTAGATGACATTTTACCATGCAAAATAGCAATTTCTATATTTTGAAAATAACTTTCCTTTAATTCATTATAAAGCTTTTCTACTGAACTCAATTTTAAATCTTCATTTTCCTCTACCAAAGGACAAACTATATATACTTGTCTTCCTTCATCTATCTCCCTTTGGGCAAAATTATATGCTCTATCTTTTTTCTTAATATCTATACAGTATGTATGAATTTTTTGTCTCCCGGGAGGAAGTTCATCAATTAATGATATATCTAAATCTCCATACAAATATAATGCCATTGTTCTTGGTATTGGAGTTGCCGTCATAACTAGTACATCTATATTGGCTCCCTTATTAAAGAACTTACTTCTTTGCATAACTCCAAATCTATGCTGCTCATCGGTAATAATCAATCCTAAATTATAAAACTGCACATCATCTTCTATTAATGTATGAGTACCTATAATTATATCAATATTCCCAGCCTTTAAATCTTCTTTTATATTTTCTTTTTGTTTTTTAGTAGTACTTCCTGTCAAAAGTTCTACTTTCACATTAAAGGTATCTAAGATTTTTAATATTTCTTTATAATGTTGTTTTGCTAAAATTTCCGTAGGCACCATAAATGCACCCTGATATCCATTTTTAACTATGTTAAACAATGCTATGATTGCAACTATAGTTTTTCCACTTCCTACATCACCCTGTACTAGTCTATTCATACATCTACTTTGCTTTTGATCTGCCAATATTTCCGTTATAACTCTTTTTTGTGCATTTGTAAGCTCATAAGGTAGTGAAGACATCAACTCATTCACTTCGTCATAAATTTTAAATGCAGTTCCATTATTACTCTTATTTCTATAATTTCTTAGCAACAATGTTTTTAATGAATATGTAAACAATTCTTGAAATTTCAATCTTCTTTTTGCTTCATGAAGTTCATTTATATCTTTAGGCTTATGAATTATTGATATAGCCTTATTTAAAGAACAAAATTTATACCTATTAATTATTTCTTCTGGCAAGTTTTCTTCTATAGAAATTTCTTTTAATACCTGGTCTATTAAATTAACTAACAGCTTATTTTTTACCCCTTCTTTTAAAGAGTAAATAGGCATTATACTTCTTGTTAAACTAGTATCCTTACTTAAAATATTTTCTTTCACAACTGAAGGATTTATAAGAGTATTTTCACCCTTGTAAATTTGAATTTTCCCCTTTAATAAATATATGTTTCCAATAACAAAATGATTTTTCATGTATGGCTGGTTAAACCATTGACACTTAAATATATTTTCTCCCTCACTGAATAAAAGAGTAGTAAGTACCTTCCCACCTTTAGTACGTATATCTCTTTTTATCTCCAATAAAGTAGCATTAATTATTACCTCTTCTTTATTATTTGCATCATTTAAATTTTCATATAGAGTTACCTCTTTATAATCCCTAGGAAAGTATAATAAAAGATCTATAACAGTAAATATGCCACACTTATTTAAATTTTCTCGAGCTTTAGGTCCTACTCCCTTTATACAGCTTATATCACTGTACACATTCATATTATCACTCCATATATTAAGTTAAAATAATCTATACTTTCCTATACAGTAAAAAAAGCCTTAAGGCTTTTTTTACTCAACAGAAAATATAAAATAATATAAAGGTTGATTTCCTTCATAATATTGTATATCTATATCGCTATATTTATCTTCTAACTCATTTACAAAAGTTTCTACCTGTGCCTTATCACAATCTTCTCCATAAAAAATTGTTATAAGTTCACTATTTTCATTAACCATTTTTTCTATAAGATTTTTACAAACCTCGAATTTATCGTCACCTATTTCTTCTATTTTTCCTTCTCTTAGTCCTATTATATTGCCTTCTTTTATAACCTTGTCATCAATTTCTGTATCTCTTACTGCATAAGTAATAGAACCTGAAGCTACATTTTCTATAGAAGTATTCATAGCTTCGATATTATCTTCAACTGTGGCATCTGCATTAAAAGAAGTAATTGCAGTGATTCCTTGAGGAATTGTCTTTGTAGGAATTACATGTACACTCTTTTCTGCAAGCTCTGCAGCTTGAGTTGCTGCCATAATTATGTTTTTATTATTTGGAAGTATAAATATATTGTCTGCCTTTATTTCATTAATAGCATTTAATATATCTTCAGTACTTGGGTTCATTGTTTGGCCACCTTCTATCACCACATCAATACCTAAGTCTTCAAATATATTTTTTATTCCTTCTCCTAAAGAAACAGATACAAAACCATACTGCTTATTTGGTAGGTTTTCTTCTTCCATTTCATTATTATCTTCTTTGTAATCATCTTCTAAAATATGTCTATGCTGTTCTCTCATATTATCTATTTTTATTTTTGAAAGTTCTCCAAGGCTTACAGCCTTAGATAATATAAGACCTGGATCATTTGTGTGTATGTGAACTTTAACCAGTCCTTCTCCACCTACCACTATCATAGAATCACCAAGTGGTTCTAACTCTTCCTTAAATTTGTCTATATTTACTTTTTCAGAAAGAATAAAGAACTCAGTGCAATATCCATATTTTATATCTTCAGTAGATAATGTTTTTTGAACTGAAGCTTTACTTTCTTTTACTGTTTCATTTATTATTTCCACAAACTCTATATCATCTTTAAGAACTTCAAGCATTCCTTTAAATATTACTAAAAGTCCTGCTCCACCAGCATCTACTACCTTAGCCTGTTTTAAAACTGGAAGCATCTCAGGAGTTTTCGCCAAAACATCTTCACTATGAGAACATACTTCTTCCATAAGCTTTGTAATATCTGTTTCAGTGCTCCTTATAGCAGCTTCTCCTGCTGCACGTATAACGGTAAGAATTGTTCCTTCTGTCGGCCTCATTACAGCCTTATATGCAGATTTTGAACCTTCCATTATACCTTCTGCAAGTTCCTTTGCTGTTATCTCTACTTTACCTTCTAACCCCTTTGACAATCCCCTAAGTATTTGAGAAAGTATAACTCCAGAGTTTCCTCTGGCACCCATTAACGCTCCCTTAGCAAGTATTCTAGCAATTTTACCTATATCTGCTCCGTTTAAATTTTGTATTTCGTTAACTGCTGACTTAAACGTCATTGACATATTTGTCCCAGTATCACCATCCGGTACTGGAAAAACGTTTAACGAATTAACATATTCCTTTTTTTCCTCTAGTTTATTGCTAGCATTTACCATCATATTATAGAAATGCTGTCCATCAATACTTAAGTGCTGCATATTATGTTACCTCCTTAAACTCTGACACCCTGCACATTCACTGTTATACTAGATACTTTTAAACCTGTATAATTTTCTACATTATATTTTACCTTTTGAATTATATTATTTGCAATTACAGAAATTTTAGTTCCATATCCCACTATTATATATAACTCTACAACTAGTTTATTTTCCTTCATACTAATTTTTACACCTTTGCTAAGGTTTTCTCCCTTTTTTAAAAGCTCCCATAATCCGTCCTTTGCATTTTTAGAAGCCATTCCAACTACTCCATAACATTCCATTGTAGAAACTCCTACAATATTTCCTAAGATTTCTTCAGAGTAATTAATATATCCATATTCATTAGAAATATTTCCAATCATAATAATCCTCCTTATAAATAACCGCTTTATAAAATATTTTATATTAAATAACGGATTTATTCAAGGAAATATAAATTATTATAATAATTTTCGTATTATAATTTATATTATACTTGCAAAAATTACATGACTTATGATAAAATGATATAGGCTTAAATTGAGAAGATTTTACTTTTCTCAATTTATAAAGGAGGTGTTTTTAATGTCAAGAAAATGTGAAGTATGCGGAAAAGGAGTTGTAGCTGGAGTTCAGTACAGCCACTCTCATCGTCAATCAAAAAGAACTTGGGCTCCAAACATAAAAAAAGTTAAAGCTATAGTTAAAGGAACACCTAAGACTATACATGTTTGCACAAGATGCCTACGTTCTGGTAAAGTACAGCGTGCTATATAATATAAAAAATGCAATTGTTAACCAATTGCATTTTTTATTTTTTTCTAAGTATACATTTAACTATATTAGATATAATCTTTGGGAGCTTGATTGCAACTATCCTCATATAATCCCCCTTAATCATCATGATTTTCAATTAGATACCAACCTACATATATAAATCCTGCCCCTGCTATCAGTATCCATCCCCATATAGGTACTAAAAAGGTAAGTACTATACCAATTCCTACAGATCCTATTATGAGTCCTGCTTTCTTTTTTGCTTTATTCCAGCCTTTAGACATAGTATTTCCTTTATCATAATTGCTTATAATATAGTATATGAATAAAGTACCGTTAATGGCACAAAAAACTTTGCTTATTTTAAAATAAGCAAAGTTCTAAAATCAATCTCTACTTTCAACTATTAAAAGTAGTCCATTTTTAAATTTTACATTTACAACTTCATCTAATAAAAACTCATTAGATACAGCTAAAGGATCTCCGAGTTTCAGCTCATAATTATTTAAAGGATATTTCCCACCTTGAATAGTTAATCCATTAACTGTTTCTCCATAGCTTAAAAGAGAAAAATATTTATATCCTCTATATTTTAATGTTATATTTTTATCTGTTAATAAAATTATATTGTTATTATCCCTTATATAACATTTTACATTGTGTTTTAAAAATTTTACTAATAAACCTACATTCCCTAATACATGATCCATCCTAGTTCCAGTAGCACCAAGTAATACTACTTCATCTGCTTTTCTTTTCAATACTTCTTCTACTGCAATAGATGTATCTGTATCATCCTTTTCTACAGGAAACTTTATTATAGATACATTTCTATCCTTAAAGCTTTGCAATATAGATTTATCTATGGAATCAAAATCTCCAATTATGTCATTAGGCTCTATTCCATACTTATATGCAGCTTCTGCTCCTCTATCTGCACATATTATGTACTCAGCATCTTTTACTTCTTCTTTTACTATATCACTAGAAGGCATTTGCCCTCCAGCAATTATTACTGCTTTCATTTTAAAGCCTCTCTAAGATTTTTTATATTCCCCTCTACATCATTATTTTTAAATACCGCAGATCCAGCAACTATTAGATTTGCCCCACTTTCAACTACTTCCCGTATATTGGATACATCTACTCCTCCATCGACCTCAATTAAAAGGTTAGGATTAAATTTATCTTTCAACTCTTTTACTTCTCTTATCTTGTTTGAAGCATACTTAATATATTTTTGTCCTCCAAAACCAGGATTAACACTCATTATTAAAACCATATCTAGTTCTGGTATCAGGTCCTTTATGTTAGATACAGGCGTCCCTGGATTTAATGCTACTGCAGCTTTAACTCCAAAGCTTTTTATGTAATTTATAGTTCTATCTATATGCTTATCAGCTTCATAATGGACTGTTATTATATCTGCTCCAGCCTTTACGAAATCCTCTATGTACCTGTCAGGTTTTTCGATCATCAAATGAACATCAAAAGGCATTTTTGTAACATTTCTTATGCTTTTAATTATTGGCATTCCAAAAGTAATATTTGGCACAAACATACCATCCATTACATCTATATGTACTATATCCGCTCCATGAGCTTCAATGTTCTTTACCTCTTCCCCTAACTTTGAAAAATCAGCTGATAATATTGATGGAGCTATGTTTATCATCTTCCATCTCCTCCTTTGTAAGATTTCTTCTGTGAAACTTCTTCAATAATTTTTACGTAAAAATCATATCTTTTAGAATTTATATTTCCATTCTCAACTTCCTTTTTTATAGCACAACTAGGCTCCTTATAATGAAGACAACTATTAAATTTACATCCTCCTAAATAATCATTAAATTCCGGAAAACAATCCTGTACATCTTCTTTATTAATAAAACTTGTATCTAATGAAGAAAATCCAGGAGTATCTACTATAAAGCCTTTACCTATTTGTAAAAGTTCACTATGTCTTGTAGTATGTTTACCTCTTTTTAATTTTTCACTTATATTACCTGTCTCCATTAGGGTTTTTCCTGCCAATGTATTTATTATAGTTGATTTACCTACACCAGAAGGTCCGCATAGCACTGTAACGTTACCGTCTAAATAGTCTCTTAGTTCTTCTATACCTTCTCCTTCTTTAGCCTTTAAAAACACGACCTTATATCCCGCACTTTTAACCATATTTACAACTTCATTTTCATGTATACAATCTGTCAAGTCTGTTTTATTAAAGCATACTATTATATCAAGCTTATTAAATTCACATAGCATTAAAAATCTATTTAGTAAGTCCTCATTAATGTCAGGATTCTTTATTGCAAATACAACTAGTGCTTGAGTAACATTTGCAACAGAAGGTCTTATTAGCATATTTTTTCTTTCATATATGTCTTCAATAACACCTTTGCCATTTTTCTCTTTTATCTCTACTTCATCCCCTACCATTGGGGAAAGTTCGTTGTGTCGAAACTTTCCCCTAGCCTTGCATTCAATAATTTTATCTTCACTCTTTACATAATAAAATCCGCCTATGCCTTTTATTATAATTCCCTGCATAAATCCTCCTTTAAAATCATCTATATTCAATTGTTTATTGAATTATAATTCCCTTTGGTTTATTTTCTTGGGTTGTGGTTTGATTATTTCCTGCTTGGTTATCTTGTGACTGATCGTTATTTCCATCAGTCTTATCATCTTCATTTCCATTTTCCTTATCTTCGTCTGGATTTGTCACAAGTTTCGGATCAAATACATAATAGGTTACATTTAATGTGGTTCCCTCTTTTACTTGAACTCCAGGTTCTATACTTTGATCAAAAATCCTTCCTTGTAAAGTTTCATCCCCAGTTGCTTGAGTGTTTGTATTACCTAATTTTAAATTAGAATTAGCAAGTAATATCTTTGCTTGCTCTATTGTTTTTCCATTTAAGCTTGGAACAGTTGAATATTTAATTTCAACACCTTTACTTACCACCACATCCACCTTTGTATTTTCATCTACTTTTTCATCACGAGATGGACTTTGACTTATAATACAATTCTTAGGAATAGTATCATCATATGCATATTGAACATTACCTAATTGCAAATTATATCTACTTAAAATGTCTTTAGCTAATTGTAAATCTATTTCTTTTAAATCAGGGACCCTTGGCTTATCTTTGCCTGCACTTAATGTAACTCTTACTTCTGAGTTTGTCTTGACAGAAGTCCCTTCCGTTGGATAACTTCTTAGAACAGTGCCTTCAGGTTTATCATTTTTTTCTGTACCAATCACTGTAAATACCAAGTTTTTACCTTCTATAATATTTTTAGCTTGATCTTTGCTTAATCCTTCTATTTTAGGTACTATAACATCGTGGGTTTTCTTTTCTCCCTGAGAAATATAGTTATTAAATATCACATATCCTGAAGCAAATGCAGTAATTAAAACAAGTATTATAGCTGTAATAGCTATTATCATTCCTCTTTTTTTCTTATTTATTTTATTTTTCCCTTCATAATCATCATCATCTTCATCTACAAGAACATCATTTGCAGATTTATTATGATTCAATGGATCTACTTTTATAGCTTCCATAACTCTAGTTCTATCTTCATCCATATCAAAAAAGGTTACATTAATTTTTTCTTTGTTTTTTACTTTTCTTAGATCCTGTAACATTTCCTTAATACTTTGATATCTCTTAATAGGTTCTTTTTCTATAGATTTTAGAATCATATTATTAATGCTTTCAGATATATTAGGAACTATATTTTTAGGCGGAATCGCTTGTTCCTGTATATGCTTCAAAGCTACCGAAACAGGGCTATCAGCATCATAAGGTACTTTCCCTGTTATCATTTCATAAATCACTATACCAAGTGAATATATATCAGTTCTTGCATCTACATAACTTCCCTTTGCTTGTTCAGGCGAAAAGTAATGTGCAGATCCCATAACTTTACTAGTATTTGTAATAGTCACAGAATTAGTAGCCTTTGCTATACCAAAATCAGTAACTTTTACTAAGCCTTCTTCAGTTACCAATATATTATGAGGCTTAATATCTCTATGTATTATATTGTTTCTATGAGCACATTCAAGAGCTTTAGCTATTTGTATAGCTACATTTATTGCTTCTTCTTCATTTAATTTGCCTTTTTCTCTTATAAATTCTTTTAGTGTCTTGCCCCTTACATATTCCATAACTATATAATGTATATTATTTTGAGAGCCTACATCGTAAATATTTACTATATTATTATCTGAAAGACTTGCTGCTGCAGTAGCTTCTCTTTTGAATTTATCTACAAATTGAGAATCCTTTAATAACTCATCCTTTAATATTTTTACTGCTACAAATCTATTAAGCAAATGACATTTAGCTTTATAAACTTCAGCCATGCCCCCTTCACCTATTTTTTCTAGCAGCTCATATCTATTCCCTAGTAAAGTTCCTACCATCTTTACACTCTCCTTCAAAAACTATAACTGAAATGTTATCTCTACCGCCTCTTTGTTTACTACATTCTATAAGCAATCTACATGAATCTTCTTGGGTATGATTAAGCACTATTTCACAAATCTCTTCAGGATCAACGTCATTTGTCAATCCATCCGTACATAATATTATATTTTTAATTTCTTTAAGATTTAAATCAAACGCATCCACTTCTATTTGTTTGTTAGTTCCAAGTGCCCTTGTAATAATATTTTTGTTTGGATGCTTTTTAGCCTGTTCTTCAGTTATAGTTCCATTATCAACTAGCTGCTGTACCAATGAATGATCTTTTGTAATCTTTTTTATTTTGTTATTCTTATCTATAATATAGCAACTACTATCACCTATATTGGCAACAATAGCTTTACCTTCACTGATTAAACATGCGGTTATGGTAGTACCCATCCCAGAAAGGTTTTTTCTGCATCTTGATAAATTAAATATTTCCTCATTAGATTTTTGAACTGCTATAGTAATTTCTCTCTTTAAATCTGTAATATTACTTAACCCTTTAATATAATCAATAGTAAGATCAACTGCTACTTTACTAGCTACTTCTCCTGCACTGTGTCCCCCCATGCCATCGGCAATAACGTATATAGATCTATCTTTAGCTTTATAATAACCGACGGAATCTTCATTGATTTCTCTTACGTTTCCTACGTCTGACAGTATACCCACCATACAACTCCACCTCTTCAATTAAACTTTAGTTCTTATTGGTATAGCTTCTTCTTAGTTGTCCGCATGCTGCATTTATATCAGATCCCATTTCTCTTCTTACTGTAGCTTCTATACCATTTTTAATTAATATATTACTAAATCTTTTTATATTTTCATTTGTAGACCTTTCAAAACCACTTTCCTTTACTTCATTTACAGGTATTAAATTTACATGACACAACATACCCTTAAGTTTTCGGCTTAATTCTTCTGCATGATTGTCACTATCATTTACACCACTAACTAATGCATATTCAAATGTGATTCTTCTATTTGTCTTTTTTATATAAAATTCACAAGCTTTTAAAAGCTCTTCTATACTATACTTATATGCTACAGGCATCATATTTTTTCTTATATCATCACTTGGAGCATGAAGTGATATAGCCAAAGTTATTTGTAACTCTTCATTTGCTAGCTCAATTACCTTAGGCACAATCCCACAGGTTGATAGGGTTATGTGTCTTTGCCCTATGTTTAAACTATAGGAAGAATTCACTATATGTATAAACTTTAAAACATTATCATAATTATCTAAAGGCTCTCCGCTTCCCATCATTACAATATTAGATATTCTCTCCCCTGTAGCCTCTTCAGCTCTTAATATTTGCCCTAGTATTTCTCCTGATGTTAAATTTCTAATTACGCCATCTAATGTAGATGCACAAAATTTACAACCCATCTTACATCCTACTTGAGTGGAAACACATATAGAATTACCATGATTATATTTCATAACTACGGTCTCAATAACATTGTTGTCCGCATATTCAAATAAAAATTTATAAGTATCTTCATTTTTTGATTTTAACATTTTTACTACTTTAGGTAAACTAAAATAAAAATTATTTTTCAATTTAGTTATAGTGTTTTTAGGAATATTATTCATATTGTCAAAATCAAACGTCTTTTTATATACCCAATCAAAAACTTGTTTTGCTCTAAAATCCTTTTCTCCGTTTTCTCTCATCCATGTTTTAAGCTCTTCTAAAGAAAAATCTAGCATATTTATCATAAAAACACCTATCCTTGTTTCCTTAATTTAGCTATGAAAAATCCGTCCATATTATCATCAGGCAAAATGGTTACAGTTCCCACTTCATTATAGATTATATTATCAATATTACCATAAAATAGAGGTTCTATTTTAAATTCCTTAAAATTTTCTAAAAACCACTTTATGTTTTTTTCATTTTCTTCTTTATTTAAAGTACATGTTGAATAAAGAATTATTCCTCCTGGTTTTACATATTGGGCAGCATTTTTCATTATATCTCTTTGTATAGGAATTAAACTTTTCAAATCTTTATTTGTTTTATTCCACTTTATTTCAGGTTTTTTTCTTATTATTCCAAGTCCTGAGCAAGGAACATCTATAAGTACTCTATCTGCTTTATTTGAAAGTTCTTTATTAAATACAGAAGCATCCATTGCATCTAAATTTATACTGGCCACACCAAGCCTTTCAATGTTTTGCTTAATTAAAGTCAATTTATTTGGATGTATATCAAAAGCATAGATTGATCCTGTATTATTCATTATTTCAGCTATATGAGTTGTTTTTCCTCCTGGTGCACTACAAAGATCAAATACCACCATATCATCTTCTAGTTCCATACTTGGAGCTACAAGCATTGCACTTTCATCCTGTACTGTAATATATCCTTCTTTAAAAAATGGATTTTTTTCTATACTTCTTCCCTTTATTATTTGTATAGCTTCTGGGCAAACTTTTCCCTCTTGTATGTTATATTCGTTACTCTCAAGATTTTGCCAAACCTCATCATAGTTAGTTTTTAAATTATTAACTCTAACAGTATTTGATGGAACTGAATTTAAGCCTATTAATATACATTCTGCAATCTCTTTATCATATTGCTTTACGAATAATTCCACTATCCATTCTGGAAATGAATATTGAAAACTTAATCTTTTTATATCATTTTTAAATTCTATTTTTAAATCCTTATTACGTATGAAATTTCTTAAAACTCCATTTACTAATTTAGAGAATTTAAAGGACCTTTTCTTGGCAAGTTCTACACATTCATTTACAGCTGCAAAATCCGGTATTCTATCTAAATACTTTATTTGATAAACTCCTATTCTTAGTATATTAACTATTTGCTTATCCAACTTATTTGTACCACTTTTTAGGAAGTTATCTAATATTTTATCTATAGTATATTTGTACTTTATGGTACCATATACTATTTCAGTTACTAATGCTTTATCTCTTTCTTCTAGTTTAGAAGCATTTAATTTATAGTTTAATATAATATTTGAATATGCATCTTTGTAAAAAACTTCATTTAACGTATCTAAAGCTATTTCTCTAACATCATTCATATTTATACCTCAATTCATTAAAATTACTCTTTATAAAGCGAAATAGTTTTCCAGAACTCATACTTTCCGGAAAACTTATCTTTCACTAGTCATCTCTTCTGCTATTACTTAAAACTATAAGCCTTAAAAGTTGTGCTACAGACATAAGGGTAGCCGCCACATATGTCATTGCTGCTGCGCTTAAAACCTTTTTTGCTCCTGCGACCTCATCTTTATAAAGAATCCCTGTATTTTCAATCATTTTTAACGCTCTATTAGATGCGTTAAATTCTACAGGAAGAGTTATAAGCTGAAATATAACTACTGCCGAAAACAATAGTATTCCTATATTTAGAAGTCCTGGAAGTCGTAAAACAAAACCCAGTAAAAATATAACCCATGAAGCATTTGAGCTAAAGTTTACAATAGGTACTATGGAGTTTCTGATAATCAAAGGAGAATATCTTTCCTGATGTTGAAATGCATGCCCGGTTTCATGAGCTGCTACTCCAATAGATGCTACAGAAGTTCCATAATACACTTCTTCCGAAAGCCTCATAACCCTGTGCACTGGATCATAATGATCTGTTAATTTCCCTCCTACAACCTGCACCGGAACATCAAATAACCCTTGGCTATCCAGCAATTTTCTTGCTACTTGTGATCCTGTATACCCATTTACACTTCTTACGGCAGAATATCTTTGAAACGTTGAATTTATTTTTAACTGGGCCCATCCTGATATTATAATAGCAGGAATTAAAATTATCATACTACTATCAAAATAAAACATATGGTATAGCCCTCCTCTATTTTAAACGTACTCCTTTTTCTATAGTGTGTCCTTTAATGTATTCTTGTACATATAAAGGCTTTCCTGAAGGAAATTGTACTTTCTTTATTAGTAAAACTTTATTTCCTGTAGATACTTTTATACCACTTTTATCTACATCAATAATAGTTCCGCACTCTTTATTACTATCTTCGTTTGTTAACTCTGCTTCAAGTATTTTCATTCTTTCATCTTTATAATAAGTATACGCTATAGGCCAAGGATTTAAACCTCTTATCAAATTATTGATTTCTTCACTATCTTTCTCCCAGTTTATTTCAGCTAATTCTTTATTTAGCATAGGAGCGTAGCAAGAATCCTCTTCAATTTGCTCAACTCTTGATATTCCCCCATTAGCTATTCCCATAATAGTTTTTACTAAAAGATCAGATCCATCTATCATTAACAAATCATGAAGTTCACCAGCAGTCATATTATTTGTTATCTGTACTTTGCTTTTTAGAAGCATATCACCTGTGTCAAGGCCTATATCCATAAACATTGTTGTATTCCCGCTTTCGCTTTCTCCATTTACAATTGCCCAATTAATAGGAGCTGCCCCCCTATATTTAGGTAAAAGCGAAGCATGTAAATTTATGCATCCATATTTAGGGATTTCTAAAACTTCCTTTGATAAAATTTGTCCATAGGCTACAACTATTATAAAATCTGGGGAAAGTTCTTTTAACGCTTTGATACATTCTTCATCTTTTTTTAAGTTTTCTGGTTGATATACTTTTATATTATTTTCTAAAGCTACTTCCTTAACTGGGGACATAGCAAGCTTTTTCCCTCTTCCTTTAGGCCTATCTGGTTGAGTGAAAACTGCATTTATATTAAATTCATCTATAAGTCTTTTTAAAGCTGGTACCGCAAATTCTGGGGTACCCATAAATACTATATTCATAATACTTACCTTCCATCTTCCTTTATAATCTTATCAACATATAGTATTCCATCTAAATGGTCTATTTCATGACATAGTGCTCTTGCCATTAGTTCTTCACCTTCTACAACAATTTCTTTACCGTTTCTATCTAAAGCTTTAACCGTTACTTTATATGGTCTTTCCACTGGTCCCTGTTCTCCAGGTATGCTTAAACATCCTTCTTCATCTATGTAGGATCCTTCAGATTTTATTATTTCAGGATTTATTAAAAATACTGGTCCTTCTCCTATATCTATTACTACAACTCTTTTAAGAATACCTACCTGTGGAGCTGCAAGACCTACTCCATTACTTTCATACATAGTTTCTAACATATCGTCTAAAAGTATTTGAATTCTATCATCTATCTGCTCTATTTTTTTACTTTTCTTTCTTAATAATTCGTCTCCAATTTTTCTTATACTTCTTAATGCCATAATAAAATTACCTCCATATATTTATATTAAGCTTAGTGGATTTACATCTATGCTTATTCTTATATTATTATAACTTTCTTTTACTGAATCATATATACTATTTTTTATTTCTTTTTTTATATTTTGATTTAATTCGCCTTTTATTATAATTTGCCACCTATAATTATTTTTTATTTTAGAAATTTCTGAAGGACATGGTCCTAATATCTCTACTTTATTTGTATTTTGTAATAGTGATTTTAAATTAACCGCCACATTTTGTATGTTTTTAATCAATAGATCCTCATTGGGGCTACTCATATTTATAAGCATTAACTCTGAAAATGGCGGATAATTCATAAGTCTTCTAAGTGAAAGCTCCTGTTCAAAAAACTCCTCGTAGCTGTTTTCTGCAGCACACTGAATACTATAGCTCTCTGGATTATAAGTTTGAACTATAACTTCTCCCTTTTTCTTTCCTCTTCCTGCTCTCCCAGCTACCTGTGTTATAAGCTGAAATGTTCTTTCTGAAGAATGAAAATCAGGGATGTTTAAAGATAAATCCGCTGCAATAACCCCTACAAGTGTTACATTTTTAAAATCTAATCCCTTAGCAATCATTTGAGTTCCAACCAACACATCAGCCTTTTGTTCTTTAAAAAAGTTATATATATTTTCATAAGAATTTTTGCGACGAGTTGTATCAAAGTCCATTCTTAACACCCTGGCAGCCGGAAAATATTTCTTCACTTCTTCTTCAACTTTTTCCGTTCCAACTCCAAAGTATTTTACATACTTGCTCCCACATTCAGGGCATATTTGTGGAACCTTCTCAGTTTTACCGCAGTAATGGCAGCTTAAATTATTGCTGTTATTATGATATGTAAGTGAAATATCACAATTACTGCATCTAAAGACATATCCACATTTTCTACAAGATACAAAAGTTGAAAATCCTCTTCTATTTAAAAATAATATTATTTGTTCATTTTTTTCAAGTCTGTCCTTTATACCTTCGAAAAGACTACTACTAAACATACTTTTATTATTTTTAACAAGTTCTTCTCTCATATCCACTACATGAGTATCAGGTAATAAAGCCCCGTCTGCCCTTTTTTTAATTGTAATTAGTTCTAACTTATTATTAATAGCTCTATAATATGTTTCTATGGATGGAGTGGCGGAACCTAAAACTAGTTTGCAGCCATATATATCACTTAACATTTCTCCAATTTCCCTAGCATGATACTTAGGATTGCTATCAGATTTGTAGCTATTTTCATGTTCCTCATCTATTACAATAAGACCTAAGTTTTTAAATGGCAAAAATATAGCTGATCTAGCACCTATTGCAACCTTTACTTTTCCGTCTTTAACTCGAAGCCATTCATCATATCTTTCGCCTTCGGAAAGCTTACTATGAAATACTGTAATATCCTTTCCAAATCTCCCCTTAAATCTTTCAACCATTTGAGGCGTAAGAGAAATTTCTGGAACTAATATTATAGATTCCTTCCCCTTGTTTATCATTTCTTCAACTAAATTCATATATATTTCTGTTTTACCGCTGCCTGTTACACCATGAATTAAAAACAACTTATTCACAGAATAAATTATTTTATTTAAAGCAGACTTTTGGTCATTATTTAAGGCTTTCTTTTCATAAAGTTCATATTGTCTTGAATTATATCTATTTATTATATTCTCTTCTTGAGTTAAAAAATTGTGTTTAAGCATTGTATTAATGGAAGACAATGAAATATTAAATTTATTACTTAGAGCACTTTTAGTATATAATCCATTATTTTCACTTACTACTTTATATATTGAAATATAAGGTTCCTTACTAAATTTTTCATTTAGGCTATCTGAAGTATAAATTAAGTTTTCCTTCTTATTTTTCATCCCTTTAAATAATGCTGATGGAAATAGTGCTCTTATCACTTCCATATGAGTAGATAAATATTTTTCCCTCATATTTTTTATAAGTGTAAGATATTCTGGTGTAAGTAAAGGAAAAGAAGTATCAACTTTTACTATTTCTTTGATATTTTTTATATCCTCAATTTCCTTATAGATTTCCATTATAAACCCATCTATTTTTTTGTTACCTAATCCAAAGGGCACATATACCCTAGAGCCTACTACAGCCTTTTCTATTAAATTATCAGGTATTTTATATGTAAATACTTTATCCAATTGAATGGATGTACTATTTATAATTACACCAGCATATTTATCCACTTAATCACCCTTTAGCAAATATTTTAGTAAATAAAAGAGGCTATCTTTACAATTCCATTTTGCAAAGTAACGCCCCTTTTATCTTAACAACTTATACTTCTTTGTTTTTATTATTGATAATATCGAATAATTTCTGTGCTACTTCTCTTTTACTCATTTTTTCTAATGAAAGTTTTTTTCCTTCTCTAGTAAGTATAGTTACTCTATTTTCACTAGATTGAAATCCTGTATCTGATGAGGTTATATCATTAGCAACTATGTAATCTAAATTTTTCTTTTTCAGCTTAGATTCTGCATTACTTATTAAATCATTGCTTTCTGCTGCAAATCCTACTAACACTTGATTTTGTTTTATTTCCCCTAATCTTTTCAATATGTCTGTATCTTTTGCAAAATTTAAAACAAGTTCATCAGAGGCCTTTTTAATTTTATTTTGTGAGTACTCTACTGGCTTATAATCTGCTACAGCAGCAGCTTTTATAACTATTTCTTGAGAACTAAAGTGTTCTAAAACCTCGTTTAACATTTCTTCATTAGTTGTTATATTTATAGTATTTATTCCAAAGGGAGCCTTTAACGATGTAGGACCTGACACCAATGTAACTTCAGCTCCTCTATCTCTAGCTTCCTCCGCTATAGCATAACCCATTTTTCCTGAAGATCTATTTGTTATAAATCTAACAGGATCTATTAAAGACCATGTAGGTCCTGCTGTAACTAATACCTTTTTTCCTGCCATATCTTTTATTGGATAAAGCATACTTATTACCTTATCTGCAATAAGTTCTGTATCAGCAAGCTTTCCAGCTCCCACATCTCCACAAGCAAGCCTTCCACTTTCAGGTTCTATAAACTTATATCCATAATCTTTAAGTTTTTGAATATTATTTTGAACTATTGGATTTAAATACATATTTGTATTCATTGCAGGTGCAAATACTACTGGAGCGTGAGTCGCCATAATAGTAGTGGAAAGCATATCATCTGCTATTCCATTTGCTACCTTTCCTATTATATTTGCAGTAGCTGGTACTATAAGCATTAAATCAGCTTTTTTAGCAAGAGATATATGCTGTATTTCCCAATGTTTAGGCTCATCAAACATATTAGTTACAACCATGTTTTGGCTTAAACTCTGGAAGCTTAAAGGATTTACAAATTCACCTGCAGATTCAGTCATAATTACGTGAACATCTATGTTCTTTTTTCTTAATCTGCTGATTACATCTAAAGCCTTATATACAGCTACTCCTCCTGTAACACCTATAACTACAGTTTTTCTCTCCATTTTTACTTTATACCTTCCTTAACAGTTTCATAAGTAATAGCTGTTGCCTCTATTTCATTTATAGCTACAGTTACTGGTTTTGTTAAATCAGTATTTATAAGTGGTGCATCACCATCTATAAGCTGTCTTGCTCTTTTTGAAACTACTACTACTAAAGAATATCTGTTATCAACTTTTTCTAATAAATCCACTATTGATGGATTAATCATAGAGTTGTTCATGCATCAATCCCTCCTTACAATCAAATATTGTCTCTTTCATTCTATCTACTCTGCATCTTTCTGCAGATACTATAGATTCAATTTTCCTAACTGCATCTTCTACATTATCATTGACTACTGCATAATTATATTTAGAAACATAGTTTATCTCCTTATAAGCAGACTTAAACCTAGTCATAAGGGATTCAGGTGTTTCTGTACCTCTTTTAGTAATTCTATTTTTTAATTCCTCCATAGAAGGTGGTAATATAAATATAAATACTCCCTCTGGATAATTATCCTTAACCTTCAATGCTCCCTGAATATCTATTTCTAAAATAACATCTCTTCCTTGTTCTATCATTTCTAGAACTTTGGATTTAGGTGTTCCATAGAAGTTTCCATAAACCTCTGCGTATTCTAGGAAATCATCGTTGCTAATTTTAGATACAAATTCCTCTTTTGCAAGAAAATAATAACTTTTACCATCTATCTCTCCCACTCTAGGGGAACGAGTAGTTGCAGAAACAGATATCCAAAAATCATTTTTATCTAATAAAGCTTTGCATACTGTTCCTTTACCTGTACCTGAAGGGCCTGAGATTACTATTAAAAGTCCTTTTTCCTTCATTAGCTGTCAACCTCTTCTGTATCTTCAACCTCTTCTTTAGAAGATAGTCTATGTGCCACTGTTTCTGGCTGAACCGCTGATAAAATTACATGATCACTATCTGTAATAATAACTGCTCTAGTTCTTCTTCCATAAGTAGCATCTATAAGCATTCCTCTATCCCTTGCCTCTTGAATTATTCTCTTAATTGGAGCTGATTCAGGACTTACTATAGCCACTAACCTATTAGCTGAAACAATATTTCCAAATCCTATGTTTATTAGTTTAATACCCATTACTTGCCTCCAGTACTTACTCTATATTTTGTATTTGTTCTCTTATTTTTTCAATTTCGTTTTTTATTGAAATAGCTAAATTAGATATATTTAAATCATTAGCTTTTGAAGCAATTGTGTTGGTTTCTCTATTCATCTCTTGTATTATAAAATCTAACTTTCTTCCAATAGATTCATCTAACTTAAGTGTTTCTTGCATTTGAATTATATGACTATTAAGTCTAACTATTTCTTCATCTATGCATGCTCTATCTGCAAGAATAGCTACTTCCATAGCAATTCTGTTTTCATCTATATTATAGTCTTCTAAAAGTTCTTTTAACCTATCTTGAAGCTTTTGCTTATATGTTATAGGAACCAAAGGAGCTCTTTCTTCTATATTATCTAATATATTTTTTATATTATTACATTTTTCTATTATATTTTCTTGTAACTTATTTCCTTCTATTTGTCGCATTTTAAGCAACATATCAATAGCTTCATTAAGCGGACCTGATAAGCTTTTCCAGAGTTTCTCTATGTCCTCTTCTTGCTGTTGAATTGTAACTACTTCAGGAAATTTTGCAACTAAAGAAAGTGATATATCATCTTTTATATCATATCTGTTTTTTATGCTGCGAAGACACTCCACATAACTGTCTGCTAAAGTTTCATTAAAAACAGTTCTTATATCTTTCTTATCATATGTAGTAAGATTTATAAATACATCTACCTTACCTCTACTTATTTTCTTTTGTATAGTAGACCTTATCTTATCTTCTATAGAAATTAAACTTTTAGGCATTTTTAGATTTATGTCACAATATCTATGATTTATGCTTTTAATTTCTACAGTAAAACTTCTACTGTCATCCTCAAAGGTTGCCCTTCCAAATCCCGTCATGCTTCTAATCATAATTTTCATCCTTCCATATAACTAAGCTTAACACACATATTCATTATACATACATATTTATAATAAATTCAAGCATATTTTGCAATAACACAAAATATGCTCGTTTTTTCAGCTATTAATTTAAATTATATCATAAATCTTGCATTATTGAACTTTATTTATTTAAATTATTTAATTTACTTAATCCTTTTTCCAATTCTGTTTTATCCTTAGTAAGTGACATTCTAAAATATCCATGACATAGGTTTCCAAATACATACCCAGGAGTCACTATAATTCCACACTTATTTAATAATTCTTCACAAAATTCATCTGTTGTATACTCTCTAGGAACTGTAGCCCAAATATAAAATGTGCCTTTACTCTTAAAAAACTTTATATTACATTCTTTTAGCTTTTTTTCTGCAAATTCTATTCTTTCATCATATATCTTTCTTACTCCATTTATATAATCCCTGCCAAGTTTAAATGCTTCAACGCCTGCCCATTGAACTGGTACAAACTGACCAGAATCCATATTCATTTTTATTTTTAGTATGGCATTTAATACTTCTCTATTTCCCACTACGTATCCTAATCTAAATCCTGCCATGCTAAACATTTTAGAAAAACTGCCAAATTCTATAAATCTTTTTTGATAGTCAAACTGCATTAAACTTAAAGGGGCTTCGGTTCCTCTTATAATCTCATTATAGGCTCCGTCATTACATAATACTATATTATTTTTATAGCAAAACTCAATAATTTCCTTAAAAAAATAAGGATTTGCTGCAGCACCTGTAGGATTATTGGGATAATTAATTAAAAACATCTTAGATTTATTGATTATTTCATTAGGGATAGCTGACAGATCTGGAAGATATTCATCCTTTTCTTTTAAAGGTATTTTATATGAAACCGCTCCCCATAACTTTGCTGATAAATCATATACAGGATAAGATGGCTTAGGAATTATTGCATAATCACCTGCATCGCATAATGCAGGTATTAAGTTACTTATTCCTTCTTTAGACCCAATTAATACAAGTACCTCTTCTCTATCTAGTGTTACTCCATATACATCCTTATAGTATTTAATTATCCCATCTTTTAACTCCTTTATCCCAGCATATGGCGGATAATTATTGTACCCCTTGTAAGTTAAAGACTTTTTTAAGCCTTCAATTATTGTATTATCAGTTAGTAAATCAGGGTCCCCTACACCTAAGTCTAATACTTCTTTTCCTTGACTTAATAAATTTTCCTTTATTTTATCCAATTTACCTAATTGATATTCGGGAAGGCTATTTAATCTATTATTTATTTTTAACATTTGTCCTCCTAAAATATTTCTTACTATTCTATTATTTTATTCATTTTTTCTTCTATGTGTTACAGTTTACATTTAGTTTGTATTTACATAATTTATATTATGTAAATAAGGTCTCGAAAAAATAAAGGTCTGAAGATTCAGACCCTTAACATGTATTTTTTATTTTATCAATATATTCCTCATCATCACTTATTCTAATCAAACTTTCTATGAAATATTTATCTCTATTTTTAGGTAATCTTTTATGACTTATAAGTTTTATCATTATCATACATATATCATATTTATGCACATGTGTATGTCCGCTTTTAAAGCTTTTTTTCGTGTTGTGTATTATAAAACCGCTTCCTGCTTTATATACCTTAAAATTAAGGTTTTGGTATATTTGAACACTCAAGTCTATCACCTCTTGGTTTTATAATATCCCGATGAAATTAAAAGTCTATTTAAAAGACATCTATTGTTTAATACATATTATGAGATATTTGATAAAATGTTAAAAATAAAGCTTGATTTTAAAAAGCATTCTCTTTTATATAAAATCAAGCTTTATTTCTTATACATCTACATCTTCATTTTTAATCTTTAGCACATTTTTATGTGTTAAATTAGTATCTTGTAGAACATCTGATATTTCTTTATTATCATCTATCATTTTTCTTGCTCTTTTACAAGCTTGTGTATAAGGTAATTTTTCATTTTTCTTAACCATAATACTTTCCTCCTCTTTTGTTATATACTAAATTTATTTTAACCATAGATAAAACTATTATTCTTCCCAAAATCTTACTAAATTAGATTGAGCTTTGTTGATATTCCATGCGTACCCATCTCTATGATAGCTAAATACTTTTATACTATGTTTATCTTCATACCATTCCTTAAACTTTTTAAATTGTTCATTACTCATTTTATGAATTTCAGTTCCCCATTGACCATTTAATTCTATCATCATATATAAACACCTCCACTTTTATATATTCATAAAAGTTTCATTTTATGATACATTTAAAGGAAATTGCGACATTTTTAATGTTGAACGAGTCGTATGAAATTTGCATTTAGGAAAGCGTTCGCTACGCAAAAAAACTCTAATATTTCTTCCTTTTAAGGCGCCTAAGCCTTCTAAACTCGCCTACAGCTCAAACAGTAGAAGGCTCTATACGGCGCCTTAAAATCAGAAATAAAGAGCTTTTAATTGCTTGCTCAATGCTTTCTACAATGCAAATTTCATACTTGTGTTCAACATTAAAAATATCGTTCAGTCTCACTAACTGAAGGAAGGAATTTCGTTTTGACGAAATTCCTTTAAATTGACACTCACCAAAAGGCTGGTAAGCCCGCAGACCGATAGGTCATAAGATATTAAGCATTCTATTTTTTATCAGAAATATTTTATTGTGCTACCTTATCTTTAATTTGTAAATCTTTCATTTATTTACTATAAGTTCCCGTAACGTTAAGGACTGCCGCCCTAAAAGATCTTTATGAGTTAATTCATAAAATATCTTAGAAATTCAGTTAGCTGAATTTCTTCCTTCAGCAGTTCACATGAAGAACTTTTTAATGCTCTGCGAGCATAGAATTTTCATCGTAGAAGGCATTGAATGAGCCTTAGAACGGCTTTATTTACAAATTTAAAATACCGTTAAGAGCCGCCTACTGTCTGAGCGACAGCGAGTTTAGGCGGTTTAGGGATTTTAAATTTATAAATATTAGCCGTTCTCGGCGAAATGAACGCCTTCCTAGATGAAAATTCTATACGACCCAGAGCATTAAAAACCGTGTCGTCTTATTTCTAAACAATGATAGAGTCAATTCCTTTTTCCTTTAGCTTTTTAACCATTGCTTCAGCATTATTTTTATCTGTAAATGCTCCTAACTGAACTTTATATATCTTATTTCCCTTATTATCATCTTTTACAGGAACACTTTCTGAGGGCATCTTTCCTGTAAGTCCTTTAACTATAGCGTTGGATATCTTTTCTGCATTATATTTATTCATATCCTCCTTGCTGTCTATAAAAGATACTTCAATTAATATAGCAGGAGCCTTTGTGTTCTTTACCACATAAAGCCTACTTCCATTCTTTATCCCTCTATTTTTATATCCTAATTTTACGAGTTCACTTAATACACTTTTTGAATATCTTTCACCTGCAGTACTTCCTGGATAAAAATATACTTCTGACCCCTGTCCACCTCCAGCATTAAAGTGAATAGATACATATAAATTTACATTATTTAAATTTGAAACTTGTACTCTCCTATTTAAACTATCTGTAACACTATTGCATCTTACTGGAAGCACGCTTATAACTTCATGTCCTAGATTTTTCAACTTTTCTATGACCTTTAATCCAACTTCTTTTGTTAAATTATCTTCAAACCTTATTCCTTTAGCTCCAATGTCTGGTGTACAGTTATGTCCTATATCTATAGCAAATTTCATTACAATCACTTCCTTAATTAAATTGTCACTACATAATATGCAAAAGTAATTGTAAGTGCTCAAGTTTTAACTGTTAATAATTATTTTAAACTATTTTTCCCAGACTAATGAGTATCTCCAAAAAAGTTTACGTTTAACTTTTGCTGTTGGTATATGTTTTTTAACAAATAACTTAATCTCATCTATTGTCATATACGTATCATGTTCACCATGTTTTTTCCAAACTTCTTTTGAGTGAGCATCATCTTTTTGCAATCTACCGTTTTTTATTAAATTCATTGCAATGTTAGGGATAAAAGCACTGCCCCATATAATATAATCACTTAAGGTCTTGGCTTCTGCAAGGTCTAGTATAATTAGTTTACCACCTTTCTTAAGCTTATCCTTTGCAAAGCATAAAAGCCACTCATAGGGCAAATGATGTGCTGTGGCTGTTGTTATAATAACATCGATACTATCGTTTTGAAATTTCATATCCAAAATATTTCCGCAAATATACTGGATATTTTTATTAGGGTGTAAAACTTTTGCCTTCTCAATCATCTTATCTGCAAGATCAACTGATATCACCTTCTTAGATTTTTTTGATAACATAAGTGAAAGTTCACCCTTACCACAACCTATGTCAAGACAAGTCTCAACATTATTTGGTATAAATTTTATTAGATGCTTGAAATAACAATTGTTATGATTCCATTTTAATTCGTCAAGCTCAGAAATTTCATTAAAATCAGTTTTCACAACATTATAATCTTCCATTTTCACACCTCGCTTAATAAATAAACTTCTTGCTATAACATTCCACATCACTATACACAATCCTCTATAAAATAAAAAAAGCCCAGCTGCCTAGGCTAAACTTGTCTGATAAATGTAAATAAGTTTGTCCAATTTCTGACTAAGTTGCACCACTTCATCAGAACATAAGCATATGTCTTCTTCAGTTAATCGGTTTAATTCCTCTCTAAGAACCTCAATTTCCTCTTCCATTTGTAATAACCTCTCACTTACAATTTTACACAACATTAGCAATTATAGTACTAAATTCAAAACAATTCAACAAAATTAAGTTCATTTAACACTTTTTTAACAATATGTGCTTGTTGCTAGAAAAATTAAAATATATATAATAGAAAACTCGAGCCTAGGCTCGAGATAAATTAATCCTCTTTCAAATCTTTTATATCTACATTTAATTCTGTATCTGTGTTAATATCTTTAACTTTAACTGTATCGCTTTGTTTATCAATATTTTCAAGCCAAACAGGGTTTCCTTTATAGCTTACTCCTATTACACCTAATGATTCAATAATTTCAGCAGCTCTTTTTGTATCCATATTTGTTTCTCCTTTTTAAAGTATTTATTATATATCTTACCCCTTACTTCAAATAGTTATTAATTTAAAATCTCAATTCTTACAAAACTTATATTTATATTTTATTTGTGCAATATAAGTTATGGAGGTGTTGTTAATGGATACAGATAAAATTACTACAAATAAACATGATACTGATAAAAAGTTAAAAAATTATTCTCAAGTAAAAAGCTTTGATAGACTATCAAATGAAGATTTTGAAATTGCTTCTGCAATAACTGCAGGTGGTGATGAATCTATGATTAGTAAAGACATAAATGATTAAAAATACTAAAAGTAATTTGCTACTCTCTTCTTAACTTGGTCTTTACAGAATATTGTATTTATAGAAATCGTGCTAAAATTAGAAAAGCCCGTAGTTCCTTAAAACTACAGGCTTTCTCATGGTCTGGGTAACAAGACTTGAACTTGCGACCTCATGCACCCCATACATGCGCGCTACCATCTGCGCTATACCCAGATATCACCAAAATTATATCATATATTGAATAATTTGTAAATATTCCATTCAAATTAATCAAAGCTTTCTTAGTTTCAGCTATAATTGCCTTATGATAAATACTTTCCATCTAAATTCATCGAATAAAAATTATAAATTAGGGACTTCGCAACGAAAATCCCTAATTTATATAGAATTACTAAAGTATTATACAGATAAGTCCTCCATTACCTTCATTTATTATTTTCTGCAATGTTTTTTGAATCTTTATCTGTACATCTTCTGGCATCTTATAAAGCTTGTTTTGCAATCCATCTTTAACCAATACCTCTAATGATTTACCAAAAATATTGCTCTGCCATATCTTTGAACGATCATTTTCAAATTGCTCTAATAGAGCTTTTACCATTTCTTCACTTTCTTTTTCTGTTCCCATTATAGGTGATATTTCTGTTTCTATATCTGCTCTTATGAAATGGAGTGATGGTGCACTTGCTTTTAGCTTAACTCCACACCTATTACCATTTTTAACTATCTCAGGCTCTTCTAGCTTCATTTCTGAAAGTTCTGGAGCAACTAGACCATATCCTGTTTCTTTGACATCCTTTAATGCTTGTGCAACCTTATCATACTCTAATTTAGCCTTACTCATTTCTTCCATTATAGATAATAATTGATTTTCACCTTTTATTTCTCTATTACATATTTCACCTAATATATTATAGAATAATCCCTGTCTGGGTTTTAAATCAACTTTTGCTGTGCCTTCCCCCATATTTACTTCATTTAATTTTGATTCCCCTAGGAATTCAAATTCTTTAAATCCATCTAAAGTCTTTCCTATATCTCTTACTTTGTATATGGATGTACACATATCTTTAACTAAATTAATAAAGTCTACTTTTAGCCAGTGAGCTTTATCTAAGTTTTCTATCCATTCTGGCATATCAATATTTATTTCTTTTACTGGGAATTCTTTAAGTACTCTAGTAAATATGTTTGTAATATCCTCTTCTTTCATATTTAACACATCCATTGTTTGTACAGGAACGTCATATTTTGCTTCTAATTCTTTCTTAAGTTCTATTGTATTTGGATCATACATATGCTTTGTATTTAATACAATAATAAAAGGTTTATCTATTGCTTTTAACTCATTTACAACTCTCTCTTCTGTTTCTACATAATCTTCTCTAGCAATATCAGTAATTGATCCATCAGTAGTTACAAGCAATCCTATAGTTGAATGTTCATTGATAACTTTTTTAGTTCCAATTTCTGCTGCTTCTTCAAAAGGTATTTCGTAATTGTACCAAGGAGTTGTAACCATTTTAGCTTTTTCTCCATCCATGTACCCTGAAGCGCCTTTCACTATATAACCTACGCAATCTACCATTCTTACTTTAAACTTAGTGTTATCTTTTAGCTTTACTTCTACAGCTTCGTTAGGAACAAATTTTGGTTCTGTAGTGTGAATGGTTTTGCCTGATGAGCTCTGAGGCAGTTCATCTTGAGCCCTCTTCTTTTTGAATTCATTATCCATATTAGGTAAAACCATCATTTCCATAAACTTCTTTATAAATGTTGACTTTCCAGTTCTTACTGGACCTACTACCCCTACATAAATATCGCCTTGGGTTCGTTCTGCAATGTCCTTGTATATATCAAAATTTTCCAAGATAATTTACCCTCCCAATCTATAATTTTAACAGTATATATATATTAGTTAAAAGCTTAAAATATTACTAATAAAATAAAAAGCATATGGTGCATAAAAATATCATATACTTTTATGCACCATATGCTTTTAAGCATTATATAAACTTTAAAACTCTTCTTTTTTGTCCCTAGACATTAACTCATATACAGCATATTTGGGATCTTTTCCTTCAAAAACAACCTTATAAAGCACATCAGTTATAGGCATGGAAATATCCAGCTTTTCTTTTAAATTATAAAATGCTTTGCAAGCCTTTATACCTTCTACTACCATTCCTATTTCCTTAACGGCCTCATCCGGTGGTACACCTTTACCAATTAATATACCTGCTCTTCTATTTCTGCTATGCATACTAGTACAGGTAACTATTAAATCCCCAAAGCCAGTAAGCCCAGAAAAAGTTTCAGCTTTTCCTCCCAGCTTTTCACCTATTCTAATTATCTCGCTCATTCCTCTGGTCATAAGTGCAGCCTTTGCATTATCTCCGTAGCCTATTCCATCAGATATACCTGCAGCGAGTGCTATTATATTTTTAACTGCTCCACCTATTTCAACTCCTATTAGGTCTGAATTGGTGTACACTCTAAATTTATTAGTCATAAATACATTTTGTATTTCCTTTGCATAACTCATGTCTTCTGAAGAAGCTACAACTGTTGTTGGGATATCTAATGCAACTTCTTCAGCATGGCTAGGTCCAGAGAGAATTACTATCCCATTATCTGGAATTTCATCTCTTATAACCTCAGATAACCTCTCTCCAGTATTCTCATCTATTCCCTTTGCAATACTTATTATAATACTATCCTTTTTTAAATAAGGTCTTATCTTACCTGCTACTTCTCTTATAGCTTGAGAAGGAACTGATAGCACTATATACTTGCTCTTTTCCAATGCTTCTTCTAAGTTTAAAGTTGCATAAACATTATGTGGAACCACAACACCTGGAAGATAATTAATATTTTCCCTCTTATTGTTTATGTTATCTATAGTTTCATGACTTCTATCCCATATGAATACGTCGAAACCTTTTTTAGCCATCATAATAGAAAGTGCTGTTCCAAAACTTCCTCCCCCAAGAAAAGTGATACAATTCCCCATCATATTAACTCTTCCTTTCTCTAAACTCCATCTTTATACCTGTTCCGCTAAAGTCGAAACTATCTCTTAATTGATTTTCTAAATATCTTGAATACGAAAAATGTAATGCATTAGGATTATTTACAAAGAATATAAATGTAGGAGGCTTTACTCCTGTTTGAGTAGCATAGTATATTTTCATTCTTGTAATCCCTACAATAGGTGGTTCCTGCATAGTAACCGCTCTTGATATTACATCATTTAAAACTCCTGTTTTAACTCTCTTATTATAGTTATCATAGCACATTTTTGCCATTTCTAAAACCTTATGTACTCTCTGTCCTGTTTTAGCTGAAATAAATAAATATGGAGCATATGACATAAACGCAAGTTCATGCTGAAGTCCTTTTTTAAATTCAATCATAGTATTTGTTTCTTTTTCAATTAAGTCCCACTTGTTTACAATTACCATAATTGCTTTACTCATTTCATGAGCATATCCTATTATTCTCTGATCCTGTTCACTTATTCCATCTTCTGCATCTATCATAAGTATACATACATCCGCTCTTTCTAGAGCAGCATAAGTTCTTACTACACTATATCTTTCTATTTCATCTTTAATCTTACTTCTTCTTCTTATTCCAGCAGTATCTACAAGAATAAACTTACCTTCTTCTGTTTCTATTACGCTATCTATTGCATCCCTTGTTGTTCCAGGAATGTCACTTACTATATTTCTTTCTTCACCAAGTATTTTATTTACTAGTGAAGATTTTCCTACATTTGGCTTACCCACAAATGCAATTCTTACATATTCATCTTCTTCATTTTCTCCAATTATGCTATCAAAGTGTTCTACAACTCTATCAAGCATATCTCCAAGACCTAATCCCTGAGAAGCTGAAATTGCTATAGGCTCACCTATTCCTAAATTGTAAAATTCATAAGCATTGTCTTCTTCAGCTATTCTATCTACCTTGTTTACAACTAGTACTATAGGCTTCTTAGACTTTCTAAGCATTTGGGATACTTCATAATCTGCAGGAGTTATTCCTGATTTTCCATCTACAAGGAAAACTATTACATCTGCTGTTTCTATAGCTATCTGCGCCTGTCTCCTCATTTGAGATATTATAACATCATCACTTTCTGGTTCTATACCACCAGTGTCTATCATAGTAAAGTTATACTTAAGCCATTCTGCTTCTGCGTAAATTCTATCTCTTGTAACCCCCGGTGTATCTTCTACTATAGCTATTCTTCTTCCTGCTAATTTGTTAAATAAAGTAGATTTGCCTACATTTGGTCTTCCTACTATGGCAACTATTGGTTTAGGCATTTTTACTCCTCCTCACTATATTCATTTATTTTATCTATTAAATCTTCTCCAGTATACTCACATATTAATATTTTTTTATTAAAATGTTTTTCTAATTCTTCCACTGTTACATCATCTAAAAACACTTCTTCCCCTGCTCTTAGTATGTTCCTTGGGATTATTATATAATCACCTAATTTATCATCTTTTAACTGTTTTTTTATATCACTACCCGTTAAAAGCCCTGCAACAGTTATAGTACTCCCGAAAAAGTTATTTACAATAGGATTAACCTGAACTTTTATATTAGTATTTACCTTTTGAATTTCTTCAGCTGCTGCTTCTATTTCTTTATATGCTGATGTTCCTGTAATTAAAGTAAAGCTTCCTTTTTTATTAGGCATTAAATTACCTAATCCTTCTTTAATATTTTCTCTAAAGATTCTTATCATTCCTACCCCATCTTCTAGTTGGTCAAATTTATCATAAAAATCTTTAGTTGGAACATCTACTTCCGCTGTAACATAAAATTCGTCAGAAAGTCTTACAAACGGATATCCTATTTCATTTATGTATTTTTCCTGAATCTTTTTCAAACCTTCAATTTCCATTAAAGAAGTTTCTTTATTATATAATGTCATATCAAAAAGCCCTTCTCTAAATTTTGTAATTCCAACTGGAACTACTGCCACATTTTCAATTGAAGGATGTAATTTATAAAGATCTTCAACAGTTTTTATAAGTTCTTCGCCATTATTTACTCCTGGACAAGAAACCACTTGGCAATTTACTTTTATGCCTCCACGAGAAAGCTTTACGAGTCTTTCATATACATTGCCAGCAAATCGATTACTTAACATCTTTTGTCTAAGCTCAGGATTTGTAGTATGAACAGATACATTTATAGGACTTATCTTATATTCTATAATTCTATTTATATCCTCATCTGTCATATTGGTTAATGTTACGAAATTTCCTTGTAAAAAAGACAGCCTTGAATCATCATCCTTAAAATATAATGTTTCTCTCATTCCCTTAGGTAACTGATCTATAAAACAAAATATACACTTGTTAGAACAACTTTTAGCTTTATCCATTATAGAATCTTCAAATTCTACTCCAAGATCCTCATCATAATCCTTCTCTATTTCAAGTTCCCATATCTCTCCATCAGCCTTTTCTATTAGAGCAACTATTTCTTCATCTGCCATTAAAAACTTATAATCTATTATATCTTTTACTTCTTTTTCATTTATGGAAATTAGTTTATCACCTACTTCTATTTCTAATTCTTCTGCAATACTCCCAGGCTTTACCTTTGATATGGTATTTTTCATTAAATCACTCCTAATTATTATGTTTACCCCTTAATTCTATAATATTACCTTAATCTTCATATTTAGTCAATCCAAAAGGATTTATTGAGTATTTTCTATCAATTTATATACATGGCAAGCCTTCTACAAACTTATAAAACTCCTCATAGTTTCCCTCATAATCAGTAACATAACTTTTATCATTTTTATTTAATATATTATCTTTTATGAGATATGTTTTTATGCCTATATTTTTAGCCACTAAATCCTCTACTGTATCATTTCCCACCATAAGACATTCCCCTGGTTTCTTATTTATATCTTTTAAAACTTCCTCATAAAGCTTAATTTGCGGCTTACAGTAATGATTTTTTTCAAATGAAGTTATATATGTAAAATCCTCTGGTTTAAACCCAGCCCACCTAATTCTATGATGTATTGCCTTTATTGGAAACAGCGGATTGGTCACAACTACAACATTATATCCCTTTTCCTTTAACAGCTTTACACTTCTTATCATCTTCTCTTCTGACTTCACTGAACTTTGTACCCTTAAGAATTCATTATCATAAAAGTTATCAAATCTATGCCAAAATTCATGCAATCTATTATTAACCCTTATATTAAAATCTTGCATAAACACTTCTTCATTTGTCCTTTCATCTAGGCTTGACACCATAGTCTTTGTAGATGCCCATATATGTTTGCCTAATTCCATTGGATCCATTAGGTCACTAAAGGACTTTCCAATTTCATTAAAATAAACCTTTTCAAATTCTTCTGCATCCATTGATAGTAATGTTCCATCTAAATCAAAAAGAATAGTATTCATTATTCTGCACCTCTTTATCTTGCATAATTTTTTTATAAAATATAAATCTATTTTATCAGATTTCATATAAAAAGGAAAAGACATACAACAATTAATATATCGCATGTCTTTTTAATACTATTCATTTAAATCTATTTGTTCTCCAGTAACAAGATAAATAGTCCACTCGCATATATTTGTAACGTGATCTGCTATTCTCTCTAGGTATTTACATATAAATAAAAATTGTGTTGCTTGATTAATAGTACTGTTATCCGCTGCCATTATAGGAAGCATTTCTTTAAATACCCCTCTATATATGGCATCAATTTGATCATCCTTTTTACACACAATATAAGATCCTTCTACATTTCCATCTACATAACAATCTAAAGATTCTTTTATCATCTCATTAACTAAATTAGACATCTTAGGAATATCAACTAATGGCTTTATAAAATTTTCATCTTTAAGTCTAATAGCAATTTTAGCAATATCTACAGCATGATCAGCCATTCTCTCTAAATCTGTTACTATTTTAGTAGTAGTAAATATCATACGTAAATCCTTAGCTAGTGGCTGCTCTGTAGCTATAAGCTTTATACATTTGTCTTCAATTTCCTTTTGAAGATCATCAACCAAGTCATCATCTTCAATTATTTTTTTTGCCAAAACAACATCATGATTTACTAGAGCCTCTATACAAAGATGTATTTGTTTTTCTACAATACTGCCCATTCTCAATAAATCATTATGAAGTTCTGTAAGTCTTAAATCAAATCCTCCTCTTGTCATAACCCTCACCTCTTATATCATTTTAAGTTTTAACCAAATCTACCTGTAATATAATCCTCTGTTCTCTTATCTGTCGGCTTGTAAAATATATCTTCCGTTTTATTAAACTCCACAACTTCTCCACTTAAGAAAAATGCTGTATAATCAGATATTCTTCCTGCCTGCTGCATATTATGAGTAACTATTATTACTGTATATTCCTTTTTTAACGTATCCATAAGCTCCTCAACCTTTAATGTGGAAATAGGATCTAGTGCTGAAGTTGGTTCATCCATTAAAAGTATCTCCGGTTCAACAGCTAATGTTCTTGCAATACAGAGCCTTTGTTGCTGACCTCCAGATAGTCCCATTCCATTTTTCTTTAATCTATCCTTAACTTCATCCCAAAGTGCCGCTCCTTTTAAGCTCTTTTCAACTATTTCATCTAACTTCGATTTGCTTGTTATACCATGAATTCTTGGTCCATAAGCTACATTATCATATATAGACATTGGAAATGGATTAGGTTTTTGGAATACCATTCCAACCCTTTTTCTAAGTTCTATTTCATCATAATCCTTATATATATTTTTCCCCTCAAATAATACTTCCCCTTCAATTTTTACGTTTTCTATCAAGTCATTCATTCTATTTAAAGTTCTTAAAAATGTAGACTTTCCACATCCTGAAGGGCCTATCAAAGCAGTTACTGCATTTTTTTCTATTTCTAAATTTATATCCTTAAGTGCTTTTGTAGCACCATAATGAAGTTCAAGATTTCTAGTTTGTATTATGCTCATATTAATCCTCCCTATTTACTCCCCGTATAGGACTCATAAATCTTCTTACCTATTATACGAGCCAATATATTAAATATTAATACCATAATTATAAGTACTGCTGAAGCTCCATTTCCTACTCTAGTAGCATCTGGAATCATTCCCTCAGAATTAACTTTCCAAATATAAACAGCTAAAGTTTCTGCCGGCCTAAATAAATTAAATGGAGATGATTTACTCATTAAAGTAGACGCCTTAAAAGATAGAGATGGAGCACTCATTCCTGCGGTATAAAGTAATGCTGCTGCTTCTCCAAATATTCTTCCAGCAGCTAGAATTACCCCTGTAAGTATTTGAGGCATAGCTGATGGCAGTATTACTCTTTTTATAGTTTGCCATCTTGTAGCTCCAAGCCCTAAACTTGCTTCTTTAACTCCACGAGATGCAGCTTTTATAGCATTCTCACTTACTCTTGTTAATGAAGGTAAATTAAGTATTGTTATTACTAACGCTCCTGCAAATAATGTAAATCCCCATTTGGTCATTTTTACAAATACTAACAATCCAAATAATCCTACCACTATAGAAGGCAATGATGCCATAGTTTCTATACAAAGTCTAATAAAATTAAGAATTCTTCCCTCTTTTGCATATTCTGCTAAATATATACCCGCTCCTACACCTAAAGGTATAGTAATTAAAAGAGAAACTATAAGCATATAAAAAGAGTTAAATAACTGAGGACCTAGTCCTCCACCAGCTTCCCCTATCTTTGGGTCTCCAAACAAGAAAGATGGAGTAATTGTTCCAATTCCTTTAAATAATATATATCCTATTAAAGCTACTAGAAGGAGTACCACAAAACTTGAAATTACATATAAAATACCAGTCCACATCTTATCTTTAAATTTAGGATTCATTATTTAACTTCCCCCCTTTTGCCAATAGCTCTAATTACTAAAATAAATACAAATGAAACTATTAAAAGAATTAATGCAAGCGTCCATAACGCATCATTCCAAGCAGTTCCTGATACGGTATTTGCCATATCCATGGTTAATACTGAAGTTAATGTACTAGTTGGAGTTAACAAACCTTTAGGTAATTTAATAGTATTTCCAATTACCATTTGCACCGCTAATGCTTCTCCAAAAGCTCTTGCAATTCCAAGTACTATAGCAGTAAGTATTCCATTTTTAGCAGCTGGAAGTATTACCTTGCTTATGGTTTGCCATCTTGTAGCCCCAAGTCCATAAGATGCCTCTATAAAATCCTTTGGGACTACCTTTATCGCATCTGATGAAAGACTTGCTATAGTTGGAAGTATCATTATACTTAACACTAAAACACCTGCAAGTAGGCTAAAACCAACTCCTCCAAATATACTTTTTATAAAAGGAAGCAGTACAGTTATACCTATCCATCCATAAACTACTGATGGTATACCTACAAATAATTCTAATGCTGGTTGCAATACTTTGTTACCAAGCCTTGGGGAGATATAATTCATAAAAATTGCAAGTGCAATGCTTATAGGTGCACTTATTAAAACTGCTCCAATAGATACAAGTGTTGAGCCTATTATAAATATACTTGCTCCAAAAGTTGGATCATCTGCATCCGGGGACCACTTTGATGAAAATATAAAATCACCAATTGAATATCCGTGTTTTGTAAAGGTACTAATACCTTTTGATGCTATAAAAAATATTATGCTCAATGTTAAAACCACTATTAAAATCCCACAAAATGTTGCATAAGATTTCCCTAAATATTCAGTTCTTAATCTGTTAAATTTTCTATTTTTACTCACACTTATCATCATCCCTATTTTACTATTTGAGTTAAAACTGCCACATATTATTTACACAATAAGGCTAGTTGCATATATAAATGCACCCAGCCTGCTTTAATAATTAAATTATTTTATATCAGTTGCTGCAATATATCCTAATTTTTCAACTACAGCTTTATTTTCATCACTCATCATATAATCAATGAAAGCTTTTGTTAATCCTGTTGCTTCGCCTTTAGTGTACATATGCTCATAAGACCAGAAAGGATATTTTTTTGCTGTTATATTTTCTTTTGTTGCTTCTACATTATTAATTTTTATAAGTTTTAAATTTTGTCTTTTTTCCTCTGTTAAATAAGATAATGCAATATAACTTATTGAACCTGGTGTAGATGTTATAGTCTTTTCAACTGATCCGCTGGAATCCTGAGTAGTTCCAAGTCCTTCTTTCTCACTTTTTCCGTCCATAACAGTCTCTATAAAAGTAGCTCTAGTTCCTGAGGACTTTGGTCTATTAACAACTTGTATTACTAAGTCTTGACCACCAACTTGATTCCAATTTGTATATTTTCCTTCGAAAATACCTTGAACCTGTTCTTTTGTTAAGTTATCTGTTTTTATATCCTTATGAGCAATAACCGCAAATCCTATTGCTGCTACTTTATGATCTACTAACTGTTTAGCTATTTCTTTATCCTTAAGCTTTGATTCTGCAGTTACATCAGAATTCCCTATTTCTACTGAACCTTCTGCTACTTGATTTAATCCTGCTCCGCTTCCTCCACCTTGCACATTTATAGTTGCTTCTGGATTTTTAGCTTTAAAGTTTTTAGCCGCCTGTTCTACTAATGGTTGTAATGCTGTAGAACCTACTGCAGTTATTGTTCCTGAAATTTTATCACCATTTTTTGTATCTCCAGCTTCTTTATTGTCTCCACCACATCCTACAAATGCTCCTGCAACCATAGTAATAGCTAAAGCCGCTATGATTGTTTTTAAACTTTTTCTTTTCATTTAAGAAAAACCTCCATTCAGTTTAAAATTATTTTAAATGATTGCTACAAGAATAATATTAATCTATTAAGGTTAAGTGACTATTATCGGAATGTTAAGGACAAGTTAAACTAATAGTTCTTGTTTTATACAAGAACTTTGCCCTAGTTTGAGTTTAAGCCTTAATTCTTTTACTATATTAGTATCTTCATTCATTAAACTTTCTATGTGCTATAGCTGGTATTTACTCTAGGTATGTTATGAAAAAGTTATAAAGGGACATCCTATATAATTAGGACTGTCCCTTTATAATTGGTATGCTAACTGTAAACTTACTTCCTTTTCCTACTTCACTTTCTACTTTTATCTCGCCTTTAAAATTTAATACTATGTGCTTTACTATAGCAAGACCTAATCCAGTTCCGCCTTGTGCCCTGCTTCTAGCTTTATCTACTCTATAAAACCTTTCAAAAAGCCTTGGAATATACTCCTGATCTATTCCTACACCTGTATCCTGTACCCATATGCTACATTTATTATGTATAGCTTCAGTGCCTATAGTTATACTTCCACCTTTTTCAGTATATTTAATTGCATTATCTATTAGGTTTATAAGCATTTGCTTAAACTGATCCTTACTTCCAAAGATATTAGGAATCTTTTCTCCTACTATTTTTAAAGATATGTTTTTATTATCTGCTGAATTTTTAACTAAATAACATATATCTTCTATATTTTTATTTATATCTATACTTTCTTCATTTATTTCTGCTGGGTTAGCATTTTCTATATGAGATAAAGTTAAAATATCATTAATAAGCCTTGTGAGTCTTTCAGCTTCTTCATTTATTATATCTAAAAATCTTTCCTTTGTTTCTTTATTTTCTACATATTTTAATGTTTCTGCAAATCCTTTTATAGACGTAAGTGGTGTTTTTAACTCATGAGATACATTAGTTACAAACTGCGATCTCATACTCTCAAGTCTTTTTATGTCTGTTACATCCTGTACTACCGCCACTGTACCTATAAGATTTTTACCACTATTTATATCTGCGGTTTTTATTCTTAAATCTCTTTCCTTTGGCCACAATATTTTTATTTCTTTATATTCATCGGTCTTACTTTTAAAGATATTTTCTAATTCAAAATCCCTTATATTATCTAAAAGATTTTGACCTATTATATCCTTACTTATACCAAATATATTTTTAGCGTACGGATTAATCATTATAACTCTAAAGTTCTTATCTACTGCTATTACTCCGCTATCCATACTCTTCAGTATTGCCTCGAGCTTATTTTGCTTATCCATTGAATCATTTAAGGTAACTTGTAGCTGCCTTGCCATATTATTAAAGGTTTTCCCAAGCTCTCCTATTTCATCAGAAGAATATATGTTTACCCTTCTATCTAATTCTCCTGCAGCTATTCTTGAAGTCATAAACTCTAGGTCTTTAATAGGGCTTACAAGCCCCTGTGAAAGTCTCGAAGCAAATAGAAAGCAAATAACTATAGAAAATAGTGCTATACCCATATAGTAATGCACATACTTCCACTTGAAACCTATAACACTAGTCATTTCAGCTGCACTTCTTATAACATATCCATCTCCAAAATAAGTTGCAAAGTACATAGTGTCCTTATTTGTAGATTCACTATGCCGTACCCTATACCCCATGCCATACTTTCTGGCTTCTTTCACTTCATCACGTGTATTATGATTATCCATATTTCTTGGATTAGCTTGAGAGTCTAGGAGTACGTTCCCTTCCCTATCTATTAGAGTTATTCTAGTATCCCCACCCGTAAAATCTCTTTGTATAAATTCACTTACATTATTTACATTTTCCTTTTGGATTAATTTTATAATTAAATTGTTATTTGATTTTAATATTTTTTTTGTACTTTCAACATATTGATAGTTTATCATAATAACAAATAAAGTTATAACTATAACTAGACTTATTACAAGAGTTGTAAGCATATAAAACATCAATTTTTTTTTCATATTATCACCTATTCAGATATATTAAATCTATAACCTACACCTCTTATAGTTTCTATAAACTGAGGACTTTTATCATTTTCCTCGATTTTTTGTCTTAAATGTCTTATATGAACATCAACAGTTCTAGTTTCTCCCACATATTCATATCCCCATATCTTATCTAAAAGAAAATCTCTTGTTAAAACCCTTCCCTTATTTTTTATGAGTATTTCTAGTAATTCAAATTCTTTTAGTGTTAATTCTACTTTAAAATTGTCTTTTATAACTTCATGCTTTTCTAAATCAATAATAACATTTCCAAACTTATAGGATTTATCAATATTTTGCACCGATGTCCTTCTAAGAACAGCTTTTACCCTAGCTAAAATTTCTCTTATTGAGAAGGGTTTTGTTATATAATCATCTGCTCCTAATTCTAATCCTAAAACTTTATCAAATTCCTCTCCCTTAGCTGTTATCATAATTATAGGGGTAGTGGATATATTATTATCTTTTCTTACTTCCTTACATACATCGTATCCATCCATTCCAGGAATCATTAAATCTAAAAGAATTAATTGTGGTCGCTCACTTTTTATAAGCTTTAATGCATCGATTCCATTATCAGCATATATTGTAGAGTACCCAGAGTTTTCTAAGTTGAATTTTAAAAGTTCCCTTATATGTTCCTCATCATCTACTATTATTATCTTTTCTTCTGCCATGCACTGCCTCCTAATTATTGAAATCTTTAAATATATTTTACCATTCCTAATTCACAATTATAATATATTATTGTGTGAAATATAACTTTTTTAACTATATATTAACCTTAATTAAGAATAAGTTAACAAATAAATAAAATTTCTCATAGAAATTTATTCTATGAGAAATTTTATTTACTTTCTATAAGCCTTTTTATTTCTTCCATAAATGTATTAACATCCTTAAACTGTCTATATACGGATGCAAATCTTACATAAGACACTTCATCTATATTCTTTAAGCTTTCCATTATTAGCTCTCCAATATATTCAGATCTTACCTCAGTTAACATCTCATTATTTATCCTTTTTTCTACTTCATCAGCTATAGACTCTATTTGGCTTCGTGATATAGGTCTCTTTTGGCAAGCCTTTATAAGTCCATTTACTATTTTAGATTTATCAAAGTATTCGCGGCTCATATTCTTTTTAATAACGAGTATTGGTACTGTTTCTATTTTTTCATAAGTAGTATATCTTTTAGAACACTTAAGGCACTCCCTTCTTCTTCTTATAGATGCATTATCTTCTGCTGATCTGGAGTCAACTACCTTACTTTCCGTATATCCACAATAAGGACATTTCATAAATACAATCCCGCCTTTTATTATAGTTTAATTCGTAATTTTTCTGTTATTTATATTATACACAAATTTTATTATTTTTCTACTCTATATTAGCTTCAAGAATATCTGCCCCATCTACTAATATAACATCTACACCTATTTTCTTCACTCTACTCCAAGGTACTTCTATATCATTAATTTTACCAAACCAACTCATCTTTTGGCTAGGTAATATAAACGATAATACCTTGCACTGTCCTATGTCTATCTTAAAATCCTTTATGTATCCAAGCTTACATCCAGAATTAATATCTATAAGTTCCATGCTTCTTAAGCTATTTATAGAGTAAAAAGTATTATTCATAAATTCTTCCCCCCAGATTATATTTGTTATATATATATTGTATGAAAAAAATCTATATCCAATTACGGATATAGATTTTTTTATTTAAATAATATATATTTAAACATATTTTTTCATGTGCTTTAATGCTGTTTTTTCAAGTCTGGATACCTGTGCCTGGGAAATTCCTATTTCATCTGCTACCTCCATCTGAGTTCTTCCATCAAAAAATCTAAGTGTAAGAATTAATTTTTCCCTATCATTTAACTTTTTCATGGCTTCTTTTATGGAGATATTTTCAAGCCAACTGTCATCTACATTTTTATTGTCACTTATTTGATCCATTACATAAATTGCATCTCCTCCATCATGGTAAATTGGTTCAAATAAGGATACAGGATCCTGTATAGCATCTAAAGCAAATACTACTTCCTCCCGTGGAACGTCTAACTCCTTAGCAATTTGAGTTACTGTTGGTTCCTTATTATTTTCTGATACCAACCTATCTCTTACCTGTAGTGCCCTGTATGCAATATCTCTTAAGGAACGGCTTACTCTTATTGAATTATTATCTCGAAGATATCTTCTTATTTCTCCAATAATCATTGGCACTGCATATGTAGAAAATCTTACATTTTGACCTAAATCAAAATTATCAATTGCTTTAATAAGTCCTATACATCCTACTTGAAATAAATCATCTACATTTTCCCCTCGATTATTGAATCTTTGTATTACACTCAAGACTAATCTTAAATTTCCCCTTATAAAAGTTTCTCTAGCCTCCGTATTACCGTCTCTCATACTTAATAAGAGCTCTTTCATTTCCTTTTCCTTCAATACAGGCAGCTTAGAAGTATTAACTCCACAAATTTCTACTTTGTTAATCATCATTAATAATCAGCCCCTTCGTATTATTGCATTTAAATTATTTCCCCAGAAGCTGATTTTTATACTAGAGACAAGTTTATAACATTTTATTTATTTCTTTTTTTAATCTTTTTATTATTCTTTTTTCTAATCTAGATATATAGGATTGAGATATACCAAGCATATCCGCTACTTCCTTTTGAGTCTTTTCTCTTCCTCCTTGAAGCCCGAATCGTAAATGTACAATTTCTCTTTCTCTATTACTAAGCTTATTCATCGCTAGAAGTAAAAGCTGCTTATCAACCTCATCTTCTATCAAATTATATACTTCATCTGTATCTGTTCCCAATATATCTGATAGTAATAGCTCATTTCCATCCCAATCAACATTAAGTGGCTCATAAAATGATATTTCTGATTTAACTTTACTATTTCTTCTAAGATACATAAGTATTTCATTTTCTATACATCTAGAAGCATATGTGGCAAGTTTAATCTTTTTATCAGGATCAAAAGTATTTACAGCTTTTATAAGTCCTATGGTTCCTACAGAAACTAAATCCTCTATACCTACTCCAGTATTTTCGAATTTTCTTGCTATATAAACCACAAGTCTTAAATTTCTCTCTATCAAAATTGATCTTATACTTTCATCTCCAGCCATAAGTTTTATTACTAAATCTTCTTCTTCCTCTTTGGTTAGTGGTGGTGGAAGTGCATCATTCCCCCCTATATAATATAACTTTTTAGTAAATAACTTTAGCTTTGCTAGTATTCTGTTTAATAACAATTTAATTTTTAACATATTTCTTCCCCCAATGCTTAAATTATTCCCCTGCTTAACAATGCATTATAATCCCCACTTTGACTTAATTTATTATCACAAAAAGCTATTAACGCTTCCCTATCTTCAAAACATCCATTTATATTGACTTTTATTTTCCCCGCCCTTATAGCCTGGAGTTTGCCACTATATCCATTTATAACACTATAAGGTATGTAGAACATTTCTTCACTTTTAAAATTGGTTTCCTTAAATATATTTCTTTCTACAATTATTACCGGGTACCCCGTAACTGGTTCTACAAGCTCATTTCCTGTGTCTAAGAAAGCTTTGATTTTCTGCGAATTATTATTTAACACAATTTCTAAATCAAATATATAGCTTTGTAAACTTTGGCGATCTTTTATAAATAGGATTACTCTCCTTAAAATTACATACATAATCATAAAGGACAATATAAGCTTTTTATAAGAAAAATTATATATTATCATATTACTGTCTAGATCCCTAACTGAATTTAATTCTATAAATACACATAAGCCTGCAAGTACCATAGAATATAATATAAATAATACAAAAGTTTTTAAGTTGAACATTATATCTTTTTTTCTAAAAGTTATTAATATCATTATTAGAGCTATAAAAAATTTTACAGGAAAACTTTTGAGATAATTTAAGCTGTCTTGCAATATAATTAATATATATAGACTTCCAATAAATGCTGCCAAGTTTATATACAGGCGATTTATGGATACTCTTATAGTTTGTGCTGTAATTTCTAGTAAAAATCTATTAACTATAAAGTTCTCCAAGAGTAATACATCTAGATATAAAGTCATTGTTTTCACCTCTTAAATAATATTATATACTTATATTTTTCAAAATTTTGTCATATTATGATATCAATTCCTTTTTTTATTTATTATAATTTTCTACAAAAAATAAAAAATCCGACTTTTTATTTCTAAGTCGGATTTTTTAATATTATTAAAATTATTTTCTTTGTCTTCTTAAAAATGTAGGAATTTCTAAGTCATTTTCATTATAACTATCAGTTCTATCTATTCTATCTACAGTTGCTGCTACCTCTGTTTTAGTATCATTTTTTATGTTTACAGAAGAACTTGGTGTACTTATACTAAAACTATCACTATTCTTCCTTATTCTTTCAGTTTCAAATCCTGTTGCAATTACTGTTATTCTTATTTCTTCTTTTAAACTTTCATCTATTACTGCACCAAATATTATATTAGCATCTGGATCCGCAGCTTCCTGAACAATTTCAGCCGCTTCATTTATTTCAAGTAATCCTAAATCTGATCCACCAGTTATATTTAATAAAACTCCAGTAGCGCCAACAATGGAAGTTTCAAGTAATGGGCTTGAAATAGCTTCTTTCGCTGCCTGCTGAGCCCTATTATCCCCTGTTCCTGTACCTACACCCATATGAGCGAGTCCCTTATCTATCATAATAGTTCTTACATCCGCAAAGTCCAAATTAACAAGTCCTGGTATAGTGATCAAGTCAGATACACCCTGTACACCTTGTTTTAATACATCATCTGCTAATTTAAAAGCGTCTACAAGCGTTGTTTTTTTATCTACTATATTAAGAAGTTTTTCATTAGGTATAGTTACTAATGTATCTACGCTTTCCTTTAAGTTTTTAACTCCCATTTCAGCATGAAGCATTCTTTTTCTGCCTTCAAATGGGAAAGGTTTTGTTACAACACCTACTGTAAGTATTCCCATTGATTTAGCTATTTGTGCAATTACAGGGGCTGAACCTGTACCTGTACCGCCTCCCATACCAGCAGTTATAAATACCATATCCGCGCCTTTAATTGCTTGAGATATTTCTTCCTTACTTTCTTCTGCAGCCTTTTGGCCAATCTCAGGATTTGCACCCGCTCCTAAACCTTTAGTGAGCTTATCCCCTATTTGTATCTTTTGAGAAGCATGAGATAATATCAACGCTTGTTTATCTGTATTTATCGCAATGAATTCAACATTCTTTAATCCTTCTTTTATCATTCTATTAACAGCATTATTACCGCCGCCACCGCAACCTATAACTTTTATCTGAGCAAACTGTTTTACATCAACATCGAAATCTAGCACAATAATACCTCCCTTTATATTAGAAAAAATCTGCAAAAAAGTTTCTTATTTTTGAAAAAACTCCATTACTGCTTTCTTCTGTATCTTCTTCATCTTTTTCATCATCCCAAACAATTGATTTTTTTTCATATTTCTTAGACTTATGATTTCTCATTTCATCTAAAGCTTCTTCTTTACAAAGGTTTACTTTCCCTGAATCAACAACATCTTTAACTACACCTACTGCAGCTGCACATATAGGACTACCTACTCCAGTATAATCTGGAATACCTATTCTAACAGGCTTGTCTAATATTTCTTTACACAAATCGCTGCAACCTTTTAATAAAGCTATACCTCCTCCTACTACTACTACTCCAGAGACATTGTCCATTTCCTCACTTATCATAAGCTTTTTCTTTATTAGTAGGAGTATTTCCTCCACTCGTGCAGTTATTATCTCTGTAAGTACATTATAATCTATTTCTACAATATTGTCATAATTTGTGTTTATTTTTATTTTAAAATCTTCGTCAATAAAATTGGACTTTCCACTTCCATAGTTTACTTTCAACTTTTCTGCTTCAGAGAAAGGAATCCTTAAACAAAGAGAAATATCGTTAGTTATTATATTTCCTCCTAAAGCTAAGTTATCACTATAACAAAGCTTTCCATTCTTAAAAACAGATATATTGGTATTTTCTGCTCCTATATCTAAAAGAAGTGTACCTATTTTCATTTCCTCATCTTTTAAAACTACATTTGCTGTTCCTAATGGTTGAAATACCATTCCACTTAAATTCAGCCCTGCTTTTTTGATACTTTTGAACAAATTATTTATCACTGTAGATTGAGATAATATAAGTTGAGCATCAACTTCCAATCTTAAGCCACTCATGCCAATTGGATCTGTAATATTATCATATCCATCCACCATAAATTGCTGTGGTATTACTCCTATAATTTCTTTATCGGATGAAATTGTAATAATTTTAGCGGCTTTTAGTACTCTGTCCACATCATTTTTTTTAATTTCTCTATCTTCCGAAGATACTGCTACAACTCCTCTATTAACTATAAGCTCACATATCTCCCCTGGTATTGATATAAATATATCACTTATATCAAAGTCTATCATTCTCTCCATTTGTTCTATGCAGTCTTTAATACATTCAGCTGTACTATCTATATCAACTACAATGCCTCTTTTTATACCACTACACTTAGTAGAAGTAACGCCCATTACTTGCATTTTTCCATACTTGTCTAGCTTACCTGCTATAGCGCATACTTTGGAAGATCCGATATCCACTCCTACTACATATTCCTTCATTAAGCTTTTCCCTCCTTAAGAGAACCATTACAAATTTATATATTCAACAAAAAAGAGTTTTTTCCTCTTATATATAATAATTTTTTTTATAAAATATAATTTTAATGAAAATTATTTGCATTTATTAGTACAACTACTAAAAAAAGAAAGATTTATTAAATCTTTCTTTTTTTATATTTTGTTATACACTTAGTTAATTAGCTTTTTCTAGTTCCTTAATATCTACACTTCTAGTATGTAATGTATGACTCCATTCCTTGTCATTCTTACGAATTATTCCTTGGATTGATATAGGTAGCCAAGTAATAGAGTATATAGGATATATCAAATAATACAAGAATATTTTAAAATTTAATTTTTTATCTAATATTAATATAAAAGGAGTATATATAAATTGTAATATGGCAATAAGAAGTCCAATTATAGTTACCATATTAAAATTCAAATTAGCAATTCCATTCATATTCTGTAAATTAGAAATTATATTGAATACCTTAACTCCTTGGTTAAATCCTGCTATTGCCATAGATATTCCAAGCAATATTATTACGATTGGCTGTATACTGTAAAGTGCACAATCTAATGCAATAAAATTGAACTCTTTTATAGCTTTCTTTAAAAGCTTAAAGAAATATCTGTCAGCCACATCTGCAAACCCCTGCATCCATCTTCTTCTTTGAAACCAAGATTGAACTAAAGTTAATGGCTTTTCATCATAAATTTTAGCATCATGAGCCCATCCTACTTTATGCCCATTAAGAACTAACTTGCAAGTAAACTCTAGGTCTTCTGTAAGACAAGTAGCTCCCCATCCAAGTTCTCTTAATATGTCAGTTTCAATACAAAAGCCTGTTCCGCCCAATTGATTTGAAAGTCCCAAATTGCTTCTTGAGAGCTGAAACATTCTATTTGATGTCCAAAATGAAATAGAATAACTCCCTGTTATCCATGTATCGGTAGGATTTTTACTGTCTAAATATCCCTGTACCACTCTAAATCCTTGACACATTTTCTTGTTAATTTCATTCAAAAAGTCCTTATGTACGAGATTATCAGCATCAAATATTGCGACAGCATCGTATTTTTTATCCATTTTAAATATATTATTGAACATCCATTCTAGAGCGTAACCTTTTCCTCTTTTTTCTTTATTAAATCTTTCATAAACTATAGCTCCTTTTGAGCTTGCCTTTGCAGCAGTCTGATCTGTACAATTATCAGCTATAACAAATATATCATACAATTCTCTAGGATAATCCAGCTTGTGTAAACTATCCACAATATTACCTATAACTATCTCCTCATTATGGGCTGCTACAATTAAGGCAAAACTTTTTTGTGGATTTACTTTTGTATTATCCCTCTTTCTCCAAATCCCAAAAAAAGATATGCAAAGATAATACATAGAAATTGTAAAGACCACTAATGTAAATACTCTGGAAGTAAAATATATTATATTTCCTATTAACTCCACTTAAAAATCCCCCCTAATTCACAGATATTTTAGCATAAATACACCGTAATTACTATAGAGATGTTATAATATTTTTTAATTATTTTATATTTATAAGAAAAACTATGGAATAGTTAGATAAACAATAAAATTATTATTTTAATCCCATATAATCTTAAGTATTCCTTTATAATTAAATATTATCCATTTTAAACTCTTTTATAACCTTTGATATATATTAATAAAAATGTTATAATATTATAAATAAAGTATATAATATTATTATATATCTAAAAAAGGGGGTAGAGCCTTATGAGGCGCTACGAACTGATTTATTTTGTAGACTTGAGAAGGCTTCATAAAAAAGATGAATCCTTCTGGTAAACCTAAAATCCTTTTTTAAATTAATATTCTTAAGGAGGATTTAGGTATGGAAACTTTAATAAAAAAAGAAGAAACTTTATTGGTATCAAATAATAAAAAAAATGAATCAAAAAAAGAGATAAAGACTTCAAAATCACTTACTTCACGTGAAGTAAATTTAAAAATGTATGATTATATGATATTTTAACTAAAGGAGGGATTACTACAATCCCTCCTTAATTTTATAACATAGTTAACTTTTGAAACATTTCTCTATCAATGGAATACAATACAGCATCTTCATAACTTATTGCTTGCTTTTTATAAAGCTCTGCTAAATTCATATCCATAGTTTTCATCCCATATTTTGACCCAGTTTGAATCGAGGATTCAATTTGATATGTTTTTCCTTCTCTTATCATATTTTGTATCGCAGGCGTAGATATCATAACCTCTAAAGCTGCAGTTCTTCCATTTTGATCCAAACGCGGCACAAGTTGTTGAGATATTACTCCATTCAGCACCGCTGCCAATTGAATCCTTATTTGTTGTTGTTGATAAGGAGGAAAAACATCTACTATTCTATCAATAGTTTTACTTGCTCCTATAGTATGTAATGTTGAAAATACTAAGTGCCCTGTTTCTGCAGCGGTAAGTGCTACAGATATTGTTTCTAGATCTCTCATTTCTCCTACTAATATAACATCTGGATCCTCTCTTAAAACAGATTTTAATGCTGCTGCATAACTCCTACTATCTTTACCAATTTCCCTTTGATTTATTATAGACTTATTATGCTTATGAAGGTATTCTATAGGATCTTCTAGGGTTATAATATGAGATGCCCTATTTAAATTTATCTCATTTATCATTGCCGCCAGTGTAGTACTTTTACCAGACCCTGTAGGTCCAGTTACAATTACAAGTCCCCTTTGCTTCTCTGTAAGTTCTTTTACAACTGACGGAAACCCCAATTCGCTTAATAAAGGAACCTTAAGACCTACCGCTCTTAAAGCTATTGCATCACTACCTCTTTGTTTAAATACATTCACTCTAAATCTGCCAATTCCTGCTATAGAATAAGATGTATCAGCTTCACCTATTTTTTCATACTCTTCATAACTGTCTTGTAGTATCTCTTTAGCATAATTTTGCACATCTTCTGGTGTTAATTTTTCCCTGCCTATAGGTACAAGTTCACCATTTACTCTTACTATTGGAACTATACCTACTGTTAAATGTAAGTCAGATGCTCCTTCTTTGATAGTAATTTGTAATAAATCATTTAATAATATCAATTTATTTCTCCCTTCTTCCTATGTACCTTTCCAAATTGAAATTTCCTTATAATACTTAACCTTAACATAAGTTTAGAATTTATTTATTTACTCCTAGAGTATTAGATTCTAAAAAATATAAAATCTTAAGAGAACACTTTAAATCATAATGCGATTAATACTGTTTTTACTTATGTCAATTACTTTTTTAGCTTTAGTAGAAATCTTCTTATCACTCCCTACATAGAGCATAGCTACAAAAATCCTATCATATTATTATTCGTAGATTTTTTAATAAAATTTAACAATTTCTTTGTTTTTATATTAAACATTTTGTTTTTAATGATATTTTATTACATCTCTAAATAATATTCAAAATATATTTACTATAAAATCAATAACTTACCAAAATACCACTTTATCATTTACCACCATTCATTTCCTTATATAACTTTTTCAAAGCTCTTTTTTCAATACGTGACACATAGGAGCGTGAAATCTTTAGCATTACTGCAATTTCTCTTTGTGTTTTAGGTTTTCCATCTATTAGTCCATATCTCATTTCTATAACTGCTCTTTCTCTTTCCTGTAGCACTGAACTTATTTTACCATATAGCTTCTTTACCTGAATCTTATTTTCTACTATTTCTATTATAGAATCTTCCTCACTGCTAAGTATATCCATTAATGAAATTTCATTGCCCTCCTTGTCTACTCCAATGGGATCCTGTAAATATACTTCCCCTTTAGATTTTTTGTTATTTCTTATAAGCATTAATATCTCATTTTCTATACATTTAGCAGCATAGGTGGCAAGTCTTGTTCCTTTTCTTGTATCAAATGAATCAATGGCCTTAATTAATCCCACTGTACCAATCGAAATTAAATCATCCATATCTTTACCTGGATATGCATATTTTTTTACTATATGTGCTACGAGCCTTAAGTTTCTTTCCACTAATACTCCTTTTGCTAGTACATCTCCATCTTTTAATTTGTTCAAATAATATTCCTCTTCTTTTTCATCTAGTGGCTTAGGGAAAGAATTAGAACCTGTTACATAAGCTGATAAAAACAATCCATTTCCCAATAAATTAAGGAGACAATCAAGTATAAACATAGTGCTTCCTCCAAACAATGCTTATTAATATAATATGTGTGTTTATACAAAAATGTGCTTGGCCACCTATTAGTTAACAAGAAATATATAGTCTATTAAAATTAAAGAAACATTTTTTATGCTAATACATTAATAAAAAATCGGATTAAATCCGATTTTTTATCATTTTAATATCCTTTATTGATTTTTATTTATTAGATACTCTGCTATATCCCTAAATATTGGCGCTGCTGTAGTTCCACCACCTTGTGTATCCTTATTTATATTTTTTACAAATATAACTACTGTATAAGATATATTTTCTTTTTTTAAAAATCCAATAAACCAACCATCTGAAAACTTCTTGGTGATGTTTTCTCCTTTGTCATTTTTTATGACTTCATATCTTTCTGTAGTACCAGTTTTTCCGCCTACTTCTACTCCTTCTATACTTGCAGCCTTTGCTGTTCCATTTAGAACTACATTTTTCAAAGAATTTTCTATAATACTTGCTTGATTCTCAGTAAGTACTTGCTTGGGTTTTAAGCTAGGTGTATATGAAATAGTTTCGTTATCCTTTACAAATTCATTCAATATAACTGGCGGTACATACTTCCCTTTATTTACTATAGTATTTATTAAATTTAATGCTTCTAGAGGTGTAATTCTTAAATTTTGTCCTATTGACATAATTCCTAAAGTTCCATCTTCTGCCTTAGGATTCTTAACTTCAATATTCCCCTTTTGTTCCTTACTAAGCCCTAATACCTTTTCCAACAAATGCTGGTCATTGCATAACTGGTTTAGTTTATCGAAACCTACGTTTACTCCTATCTGTGAAAAGGTATCATTGCAGGAAACCTCAAAGGCTTCATTTATATTTAACTTACCATGACGCTTATCTGTCTTTTTTTCATGAACTCCTGTACAAGTAAAGATTTTATTTTGAATATCTGGATACCTTATTATTGCCCCTTCATATACTAGCGTTTTAAAAATTGATCCTGGGAAAAATCCATTTAAAGTTTCTGCACCTATAAGCACATTAGGTAAAGTCTCATCCTTCTGTACTAAGGTTCTTATTTTTCCCGTTGATGGTTCAGAAATTACTACTCCTACTTGTTCATAATCACTATATTTTTCTTTAAGAAGCTTTCTTATATCATCTTGAAAATCACTATTCAATGTTGAAATTGTTTTATTTAACGAATCCACATTGTCACTTTTTTCTTCCGTTATATTTCCATCTAGATCTGAATTATATATGTAAGAATTATTTGTGGAATCTTTAAACTTTTCATTTATGATCATTTCTAGACTATTTTTTTCTTTTAATGAACTATCTTGGGTATTTCTTATGTTAGTTAATACATTTTCTATTTTCCACACGTCTTTTCTTTCTACTTCATCATATTTATATAAATAAAATCCCTTTACACCTTTTATATTTTTCAATTTATCATAAGTGTTTTTATCAATGTTAAAATAAAGCTTTTGACTGTTATTATTGTAATTTCCATTACTCAAATCATAACTTTCATCATAATTTTTTAATATGTATATAAATTTTAGAAACTCCTCATAGTTAGTATCTAAATTGTTTTTAGAAAAAACAGATGGCAATACAACTACACTATACTTAGAATTATAAGCTAATAAATCTTTTCCGCTGTCATCTACTAACCTATAATTTAATTCCTCTCTTTTTTCCTTAAATTGATATTGAGAATCTGCCATTACACTATATTTTTCTCCATTACTATATTGTATATGAAATATTCTTATATCCAATAAAAAAAAGATCATAAAAAATAAAAGACCTATTATAATACATCTTTTTTTCATATTACCACCTCCTGCAAGTTATAATAAAGATTAATTTTAACTCCTATTATATCCAACACAGCCTCTTTTATACTAAACACAAAAAAGGTATACAAAGCTGCTATTATTTAGAGCTTTATATACCTTTTATTTAACAAGCTTAGAACTAGTTCTCGTTATTTAGAAGAAGTTGCCTTATATTCCCTGCAATTACATCTATGGCTACTTTATTCTGTCCACCTTCTGGTATTATTATATCAGCATATCTTTTACTTGGTTCAATAAACTGCATATGCATCGGTCTTACTACATTTAAGTATTGATTTATAACAGAATCAAGTGTTCTTCCTCTTTCTTTGATATCTCTTAGAAGTCTTCTTATAATTCTTACATCTGCATCAGTGTCAACATATATCTTAATATCTAAAAGTTCCCTTACAGTTGGTTCTTGCAATACAAGTATGCCTTCTACTATTACTATATCTCTTGGTTCAACTTTAACAGTTTCTTTTTTTCTATTATGCGCTTCAAAATCATATATAGGTTTTTCTATATTCTCTCCTTGCATAATAGCTTTTAAATGCTTTACTAATAAAGAAGTATCAAAAGCATCTGGATGATCATAATTAGTTTTTATTCTTTCTTCAAAAGAAAGATTACTTTGATCTTTATAATATGAATCCTGTTCTATCATAACCATGCAATTATCAGGAAACCTCTTACATATTTCTCTTGCAATAGTGCTTTTACCTGAACCAGTACCACCTGTAATACCTATTAAAACTGGACGCTTCATATTATTTTCTCCCCTTAGATATAATATAATTTAACTATTACTTTTGCTTAATAAGCATATAATCTTTTTCTAGAACTTCATTAACCTTTGCTTTATAAATCATCTGTGCTACTGGGGTAGAATCTATCTTTTCTCCATCTTTATTAGTCAAGTCTTTAATCTTTATTTTAAAATTTGCTCCTGTAGGTCTTAAAATCTCTACAGTGTCCCCTTCAAATATCTTATTTCTTTGTTCTATAGTTGCAGTGCCACTATTTTCATCGTAATCTCTTACTATTCCCACTATATCATAATCCCTTATATAGGATGAATTTTCGTATATCTGACTATCCTTATCACCAAAGTAGAAGCCTGTATAATAATCTCTATGACTTGTCTTTAAGAGATTATCCATCCATTCTTCCTTGAACTTGTACTTTTCAGGATTTTCCATGTAACTATCTAAAGCTTCTCTATATGATTTCACTACAGAAGCTACATAATAAGAGCTCTTCATTCTTCCTTCAATTTTAAAGGAATTTATGCCAGATTGCACTAGCTCTGGTATGTGTTTTATCATACATAAATCCTTTGAATTTAATAAATAAGTACCTTTGTCATCTTCAACTATTGGGAAATATTGATTTGGTCTTTTTTCTTCCACTAAAAAATACTTATATCTGCAAGGCTGAGCGCACTCACCTCTATTAGAATCTCTACCAGTCATGTAGTTAGATATTAGACATCTTCCTGAATAAGACATGCACATAGAGCCATGTACAAAGGCTTCTAAGTCACAATCCTCTGGTATGTTTTCTCTAACTCCTTTTATTTCTTCAAGGGATAATTCCCTTGCTAGTACTATTCTTTTTACTCCTTGTTTATACCAAAAAGTAGCCGATTTATAGTTTACATTGTTTGCCTGAGTGCTTAAATGTATTTCTAAATTAGGTGCTACTTCCCTTGCCGTCATTATAATACCTGGGTCTGAAACAATTATAGCATCTACACCTGTATTGTATAAATTAACTAAATATTCTTCTAATCCATCTAAATCTTCATTATGTGGAATTACATTTACAGTAACATACACCCTTTTCCCTCTTGTATGTGCAAACTCTATTCCTTCTTTTAACTCATCATCACTAAAATTATTTGCAAAAGCTCTTAAATTAAGCTTACTTCCACCTAAATATACTGCATCTGCACCAAATGTTATGGCGGTTTTTAACTTTTCCAAACTTCCTGCTGGTGCAAGTATTTCTGGTTTATTCATTTTCAAACCTCCTTTTTATAACTGCTACCCCATCTCCCATAGGAATAACTGATGTTATAAAATCATCTTCAGAAACCATATTCAAAAATTCCCTCATACGTTTTACTATTGTAATTTTCCTTCTCTTTACGAGTTCGTCAGAGGCTACCATTCCTCTAAATAACACATTATCTGCTACTATAATACCGTCTTTATTTAAAAGCCTTAAACAATGAGGTAAAAAATGGTTATAATGGCCCTTACCTGCATCCATAAAAATTAAATCATATTTTTCATCTAATTTTTCTAGGATTTCTAAGCAGTCTCCTTCTAAAATATCTATATTTTCCTTAAAACCAAAGTTTTCTATATTTTCTTTAGCCTGTTTTATCATTTCAGCATCTCTTTCAATAGTATCTATATGGAAGTCACCCTTAGAAACACTTGCCATAAGTATAGCTGAATATCCTATAGCTGTTCCTAATTCTAGTATTCTTAGAGGTTTTTTTATATCTATCATAAGCTCTAAAAATCTTCCTACTTCCTTGTGTATAATAGGCACTGAATTATCTCTAGCATATTTTTCTAAAGCATCAAGCTTTTCATTATTTCCCTTTATGAGACTTCTTATAAATTCCTCCATATAATCATAGGCAATTGTGCTCATTATAACCTCCTACCTAAAAGCCCTGGGTCTTTTCTTTGACTTTTAAAAACTCTTGATAATCTTTTGTAAAAAAGTGTGTACCATCATTATATGATACAAAAAACAAATAATCTGTTTTATCTGGATTTAAAGCAGCTTTTATTGATTCCTTGCTAGGACTTGCTATCGGTCCTGGTGGCAATCCATCATTGATATAAGTGTTATAAGGAGATTTAACTTCTAAGTCTTTATAATAAAGTTTATCTTTATGTTTACCTAAAGCATAAAGTACTGTAGCACAAGACTGCATCTTCATTTGCTTTTCTATTCTATTGTAAAAAACAGAAGCAACTTTACCTTTTTCATTTACTCCAGCTTCCTTTTCTACCATAGATGCTACAGTTATTATTTTATCTATATCGTCTTTTGTGAGTTTACTGTCTTTACTTATATCATTAAATACTTCTTCAAATCTTTTAATCATAGTTTCTATTATATCTTCTGCTTTACTTCCCTTTAAAAATTCATAGGTATCAGGATAAAGATATCCTTCTAAAGCATATTTTTTCTTAGAATTACTCTTTACAAACTCAGGCAAGGGATACTTTTTAACTGCAGCTATAAATTCCTCTTTAGTTAAAAGTCCCTTTTCTTGAATAATATTTGCTATAAGATCAATATTAAATCCTTCTGGAATGGTTAATTTTACAAGGCTTTTATTGTGAGTACCCTTATTTAAGGCCCGCATAAAATCCGCTAATGAAACATCCGAGTTAAATTCATAACTGCCTTGCTTTATAGATACAGGAAGGTTAGCTCTTTTTATATAATGTTTTATTATATACTGATTTTTTATTTCCTTATCATTATATAATTTAGATAATATTTTATATAAGCTATCTCCCTTTTCTACGGTTACTTCTATATTACCATCCTTTTGAGTAAAAGGATGGCTAACAGTATTGTTATAGTAAATTATAAAATATGCTGAAGCACTAATTAAAATTAATAAAGTTATAATTAAAAAAGTTAACTTCTTTTTCATAATTCCTCCAGAGTAACTTAACCTTTTCTTGCTGCTCTCTTTCTTTGTTCAGAATTTAGTATTTTCTTTCTCATTCTTACAGTTTTAGGAGTAACTTCAACAAGTTCATCAGAAGCTATAAATTCTAGACACTGCTCTAATGACATAGGTACTATAGGAGTTAGTTTTAAAGCATCATCAGATCCTGAAGATCTAGTGTTTGATAGATGTTTTTTCTTACATACATTTACATCAATATCTTCAGCTCTAGAACATTGTCCTGCAATCATTCCAGCATAAACATCTGTTCCTGGTCCTATAAATAAAATTCCTCTTTCTTGAGCATTGAAAAGTCCATAAGTTATTGCTGTACCTGTTTCAAATACTGTAAGTGATCCTCTTGATCTTTCAGCTATATCTCCCTTATAAGGTTCAAAGCTATCGAAAACGTGATTCATTATTCCGTTACCTTTTGTATCTGTCATAAATTCATTTCTAAATCCTATAAGTCCTCTAGCTGGTATTTTAAATTCAAGTCTTGTATATCCATTTACAGCAGATGTCATATTTACCATTTCTGCTTTTCTAGGTCCTAGCTTTTCCATAACAACACCCATAAATTCTTCAGGCACGTCAATAGTTAAGTATTCTATAGGCTCCACTTTTTTGCCATCCATTTCTTTAAATATTACTGTTGGCTTAGAAACCTGGAACTCATATCCTTCTCTTCTCATTGTTTCTATAAGTATAGATAAGTGAAGTTCTCCTCTTCCACTTACTTTAAATGACTCTGCAGTATCTGTTTCTTCCACTCTTAAACTTACATTAGTTTCGATTTCTTTCATAAGTCTATCTCTTAAATGTCTAGAAGTTACAAACTCTCCATCTTGACCTGCAAAAGGAGAATCATTAACCATAAAGTACATGCTAAGAGTTGGTTCATCTATTTCTACGAATGGAATTGCTTCAGGTCTAGTTACATCCGCAACAGTTTCCCCTATATTTATGTCAGCAATACCTGCAATAGCAACTATATCGCCAAGCATAGCTTCCTCTGTTTCTTCTCTCTTAAGTCCACTATAAACATAAAGACTGCTTACTCTAACATTTTCAACTTTTCCATCTTTTCTTATAAGTGCTACTGTTTGATTTTTCTTTATAGTTCCTCTTTCTATTTTTCCAATACCTATTCTTCCAACATATTCACTGGAATCTATTGTAGTTACAAGCATTTGAAGAGGCTCATCTATATACCCTTCTGGTGCTTTAACATTTTTTATTATAGCATCAAATAAAGGCTCCATATCTGTACTTTCATCTTCCATTTCCTTCTTAGCTATTCCTTGTCTTGCAGAACAATAAACTACAGGGAAATCTAACTGATCATCATTTGCTCCTAGCTCTACGAATAGGTCAAATATTTCATCTAACACTTCTTCAGGTCTACCATTAGGTTTATCTATTTTGTTGATAACAACTAAAGGCTGAAGATTTAGTTCTAGGGCCTTTTTAAGTACAAACTTTGTTTGAGGCATAGCTCCTTCATAAGAGTCAACAACTAAAAGAACGCTATCTACCATTTTAAGTACACGCTCAACTTCTCCACCGAAATCCGCATGTCCTGGAGTATCAACTATATTTATCTTAGTACCATTGTAATTTACTGAAGTATTCTTTGATAAGATAGTTATACCTCTTTCTTTTTCAAGGTCATTTGAATCCATTACTCTTTCTTGAACTTTTTCATTTTCTCTGAAAACATGGCTCTGCTTAAGCATTGCATCTACTAAAGTAGTCTTACCATGGTCAACGTGAGCAATTATTGCTATATTTCTTATATCATTTCTAGTAAATATTTTCATATATTTTCCCCCAATATATCTTCTTAAATTTTTTTTTCAAAAAAATTGGATACATTTAAGTATCCAACATCTCCAACATATCTATTTTAATAGTATAGTAATAAAAAGTCAACTTATGTAAAGTATTTTTGCTATTTCGACATTTAAACTTTAATTTGACTCTTCATTCAATAATTGAATAATTTAGATTTCCATAATTATAGGAAGTATCATCGGCTTTCTTTTAGTTCTTTCATATAAGAATCCTCTAAGAGAATCTTTTATACTAGACTTAATAGCAGCCCATTCTTTAATATGTTTTTCTTCACATTGTCTTAATGCTTCTTTAACCACATTTCTTGCTTGTTCCATTAAATCTTCTGACTCTCGCACATATACAAATCCTCTTGAAATGATATCTGGACCCGCAATTACACTTCCAGATTCCTTTTCTATAGTTACTACAACTGTAAGTATTCCATCTTGAGATAAGTGTTTTCTATCTCTAAGTACAATATTACCTACATCTCCTACTCCTAGTCCATCTACGAATACTTGCCCTGACGTTACCATTCCATTTTTTCTTATGCCATCCCTACTTACTTCTATTACATCGCCGTTTTCTGGGATAACCACGCTACTCGCTGGTAACCCTAATTTTTGAGCTAGCTCTGAATGCTGTTTTAAATGTCTATATTCGCCATGAACAGGCATGAAATATCTTGGTTTTACTAGAGTATGCATTAGCTTGAGTTCTTCTTGGCAAGCGTGACCGGATACATGAATATCTGCTAAAGCCTCATATATTACCTCTGCCCCTTTTTTAAATAGCTGATTAATAACTCTTGATATGAGTTTTTCATTTCCTGGAATAGGTGAAGCAGATATTATAACCATATCTCCTGGCACTATATTTACTTTTCTATGGTCTGATGCAGCCATCCTTGATAAAGCAGCCATTGGCTCTCCTTGGCTACCTGTGGTTATTATTACTATCTTGTTACTTGGATATTTATTTATAGAATCTATATCTATAAGTATATCCTTAGGAGGATTAATGTATCCTAGCTCCTTAGCAACTTCAACTATATTTTCCATACTTCTTCCGGAAACAGCAACTTTTCTGCCATATTTATCTGCTGCATTCATTATTTGCTGAACTCTATGAATATTTGAAGCAAAAGTAGCAACTATTATTCTACCCTTTGCTGTAGCAAATATACTTTCAAAGGCTTCCCCTACTGTGCTTTCAGACATTGTATATCCTGGTCTCTCTACATTTGTACTGTCAGCAAGCATAAGCAGCACGCCTTTTCTTCCAAGCTCTGCAAATCTATTTAAATCCGCTACACATCCATCAATTGGAGTAAAATCTATTTTAAAATCTCCTGTATGAAGAACAACACCAATAGGAGTATGTACTGCAATCGCTACTGAGTCTGCGATACTATGACTTGTTCTTATAAACTCTACAGATATATTAGTAAGTCTTACTATATCTTTAGCACTAATTCTCTTAAGTTCTACAGACCCTAATAGGTTATGTTCTTTAAGCTTCGTTTCCACTATTCCAAGTGTAAGTTTTGTTCCATATACAGGTACATTTAGCTCTCTTAATACATACGGAAGAGCGCCTATGTGATCTTCATGGCCATGAGTTAAAAATATTCCTCTAACTCTCTCTTTGTTTTTAATTAAATATGATACATCAGGTATAACTACATCTATTCCGAGCATTTCTTCATCTGGAAACTTAAGACCGCAATCTATAACCATTATATCATTTTTATATTCTATAGCAGTTAAGTTCTTTCCAATTTCATTTATTCCACCCAGCGGTATTATCTTTATTTTTTCTTTTTCTCTGCGCATTTTATCCCTCCTTTGTATTTTATTATTGTCTACTGGTTTGTGATTGTCTGTTGGTTTGTTATTTTCTTGAACATTCATTACATAATCCATAAAATTTCACACTATGATCCTCTATCTTAAAATTATATTTTTTTTCTATATTCTCTTCCAATTCTTCTAAAAGGTCCCCTTGTACTTCTATGACCTTACCACAATTTCTACATATTAAATGATGATGTTGATGATTTTCATCTTCATGTATCAATTCATATCTGCTGCATCCATCATTTAAATCCAATTTTGAAAGTAAACCCATTTCCTCTAAAAGCATAACTGTCCTATATACAGTTGCGAGTCCTATCTCTGGACATTCATCTTTAACTAAATTATATATTTCTTCAGTAGTTAAGTGACTACCCTCATTCTTTATTATAATTTCTACAATAGCTCTTCTCTGTGGAGTAAGCTTATATCCTTTTTCTTTTAAAACATTTTTTAAATTTTCCACATCTTCATAAGGAACCTTTGCCATGAAATTACCTCACTTTATTAACCCATATATTTTAGTATTTGCCTTAATTTTCTATACTTTATTATAATTTTAAAAGCTATGTATTGGAACATAGCTTTCCCTTAAGTATTAATTCAGCTCTTCCCTAAATATTAATTCAAATCTTCATCATCAAATAATGTTTCATAAGCTTCTACCACAATAGCAAATTCATCTTCATCATCTACTGTAACAAGTAGATCGTTTCCATCTTCATCTTTATCTATTCTAAGCGCTACAGCTTCATCTGTATCTTCATCCTTTGGCACTACAATTACATATTCTTTATCTTCAATATCTAATTTTGTAATAACCTCAAATTCTATTTCTTCGCCATTTTCATCTGTAAGAACAATATTTGTTATATCGTTTTCCATAATATACACCTCTTTCAATTTATTTTTATTTTATTTTGAAATACTATCTAAATATCCCTGTAGTATGTAGGTTGCAGCAATTTTATCTACTAATTTTTTTCTTTTACTTCTTGATAAATCTGCTTCTAACATAACTCTATGAGCTGCTACAGTAGTTAATCTTTCATCCCACATTATTATTTCTAAATTTAAAATTTCTTTTAATTTATCACAAAAAGCTACTACCTTTTCACTTTGTGGTCCTAGCGTTCCATTCATGTTTTTTGGGAGTCCTGATACTATCTTTTCTACTCCATATTCTTCGCAAATCTTTTTCAATTCCTCAATATCTATTTGCTCAGTTTTTCTACGTATAGTTGTAATTCCTTGTGCGGTAAATCCTAATGGATCACTTAAGGCCACCCCTATAGTTCTATCTCCTACATCTAGTCCAAGTATTCTCATAAATTTCTCCTTTTGATTTGCTTCTTTTTAAAAATAAAAATGCCCTAAGGGCATTTTTATTTTATACCTAAATAGGTTTTTAAAACTTCTTCTAAGATTTCATCCCTTTCAAGTTTTCTAACTAGAGCCCTTGCACCATTATAGTTAGTTATATAGGTAGGGTCACCTGATATTAAATATCCTACCATTTGATTTACAGGGTTATAACCTTTTTCTTTAAGGGCACCATACACCTGTGTCAAAATTTCCTTAGTTAAATCTTCTTTGTCCTTGATCACATCAAATTGAATGGTGTTATCATTCCCCATTTTCCTTCACCCCACTTAAGTAAAAAGTTTATATTTTATATACTCGTATATTTATTATAAAACATAATACTTAAAATGTATACTATTTTGCTAAATTTGCCACTATAGTTTCTACTAACCCTATAGCTTCTTCTAGTTTTTCCGGTAATTTACCACCAGCTTGAGCCATGTCTGGTCTTCCACCGCCGCCACCGCCAGCAACTGATGCTACTTCTTTTATTATCTTTCCGCAGTGTATTCCTTTAGCTATTACATCTTTAGTTGCCATAGCTACAAACTGCACTTTTTCATCTGCATTACTTCCAAGAACTACTACACCTGATTCAATCTTGTTACGTAATTTGTCAGCTAAGTCCCTTAATGCATTGGCATCTACTCCACTTAACGCACCTGTAACTACCTTTATTCCATTTACTTCTTTTATACTATTTAGTATTTCATCCTCTGATCCGCTAGCAAGCTTTGACTTTAGCTCTGCTATTTCTTTGTCTTTGGTTTTCATTTCATTTAACTGAGAACTTATCTTGCTTAAGATTTCTCTTTCAGAAATTTTAAGTAATGCTGCTGCTTCTTTTAATGTTTTTTCTTTTTCTTCAACATACTTTATAGCATTTAATCCAGTGAAAGCTTCAATTCTTCTTATACCTGCAGCTACACCACTTTCAGATATAATTTTAAACAATCCTATTTCTCCAGAATTAGTTACGTGAGTTCCTCCACAAAGTTCCTTGCTGAAGTCACCTACATTTACAACTCTTACATCTTCTGCATACTTATCATCAAATAATGCTGTGGCACCACTTTTCTTAGCATCTTCTATAGACTTAACTTCAGTGATAACTCCACTAACTTTCATTATATTTTCATTTACTAAAGTTTCTACTTCTTTAATTTCTTCCTCAGTTAACCCTTGAAAATGATTAAAGTCAAATCTTAATCTTTCACTATCCACATAGGAACCAGCTTGCTGTATATGTTCTCCTAATATTTTTCTTAAAGAAGCATGTAAAATATGTGTAGCAGTATGATTTCTTCTTATGTTATTTCTTCTTGGCTCATTTACTATTAAGGTAACTCTACCTTCTTTTAGTATTTCCCCTTTTGTAATTTTTATAAAGTGTAATATCTTTCCACCCACATTTTTTTTGCAATTTAAAACCTCTCCTGTAAATCCTTCGCCTTTAATGATACCTATGTCCCCAACTTGACCTCCCATTTCAGGATAAAAAGAAGTTTTATTTACAACAAGTACTCCTTCATCTCCTTCTTTAAGAGAGCTTACCATTTCTTCATCTTTTATAAGAAGTAAAACTTCTGATTCTTCCTTTAATGAGCTGTAGCCAGTAAACTCAGTATTCAATTCCTTTGGAAGCTTATTTAATATAGTATCTTCTGCTCCCATGTAGTTACTTTCTCCTCTAGCAGCCCTTGCTCTTTCTCTTTGTTCCTTCATTTCCTTATTAAATCCATCTATATCTATAGCTATTTCTTTTTCTTCTAATATTTCTGCCGTAAGTTCTAGAGGGAATCCATAAGTGTCATATAGTTTGAAAGCTTTATCACCAGAAAGAACCTTTTCTCCATTTTTAATTAACTCATCTATATATTCATTTAATATATCTATACCTGAGTCTATAGTTTCAGAAAATCTTTCTTCTTCAAGCTTAATAACTTTCTTTATGTATTCTTCTTTATCCTTTAATTCTGGATAAGCCTTATAAGAATTTTCTATTACTACATCACATATTTTATAAAGGAATGTTTCTTTAATTCCAAGAAGTCTTCCATGTCTTGCAGCTCTTCTTAAAAGTCTTCTTAAAACATATCCTCTGCCTTCATTAGATGGTAAAATTCCATCTGATATCATAAATGTAACACTTCTTATGTGGTCAGTAATTAATCTTAAAGATATATCCTGTACTCTATCTTTTCCATAAGCTATACCTGCAGCTTCACTAACCTTATCTAAAATAGCCCTTATTGTATCTACTTCAAATATGCTGTTAACTCCCTGCATTATAGTAGCCATTCTTTCAAGTCCCATACCCGTGTCTATATTAGGACTAGCAAGTCTATTATAATTTCCATCTTCATCTTTATCAAATTGAGTAAATACTAGGTTCCAAAACTCTATTACTCTATCTTCTTCCGCCGCCTGTAAAAACTCTTCTACAGTATTTAACTTTCCTTCTCCTCTATCAAAGTGTATTTCAGAACAAGGTCCACAAGGTCCTTGGCCTATTTCCCAGAAGTTATCGTCTTTTCCTAGTCTAAATATTCTAGTAGGATCTACATCAGTAGTTCTAGTCCATATATCAAAAGCCTCATCGTCTTCTAAATATATAGTTACATATAACTTATCCTTTGGAATATTTAAAGCTTTTGTTATAAACTCCCATGCCCATGGAATAACTTCTCCTTTAAAATAATCTCCAAAAGAAAAGTTTCCAAGCATTTCGAAAAATGTACCATGTCTTGCTGTCTTGCCTACGTTTTCAATATCTCCTGTTCTTATACACTTTTGACAAGTTGTAACTCTATTGTTAGGTGGAACTTGAACTCCTGTAAAGTAAGGCTTTAATGGTGCCATACCTGCGTTAATTAAAAGTAAGCTCTTATCATTTTGAGGTACTAATGGAAAGCTTGGTAATCTTAAATGTTCCTTTCCCTCAAAGAAGCTTAAATATGCTTCTCTTATTTCGTTTAATCCCATTTTATTCATATAAACTTCATTCCTTTCTTTGAATGTTTTAAATAGTATACTAAAAAAAGGTAAATAAAAAAAGCTCTAGTCTCCTACAAGGGACGAAAGCTTCCGTGGTACCACCCTAATTATATAAGTCACATAACTTATATCTCTCAATATAATAAAGGCTCCAAAACAGCTTCAATACTTATACTAAGAAGTTTTCACCATCCACTTCCTCTCTTAATAGCAAAATAGTATCTACTCATTTTTTTCATAGCCAAAATATTCATTTTGATAAAAATTATAAATTAAAAAATATTAAATGTCAATATTTTAGTCACTATGTGGCATAAATTCACAGGCTTATATCATAAAAATTTACGCTAAAACTATTGTAAAATCATATGTTTTATATTAGTATAAATATCGCTGTGTAAATTTAAAATGAAATATAACTTATTAAATAAACTTAAATTAAGGAGGCAACTATGACAGAAATAACTAAAGATAGAGGAACGAATAGATATTCTCTTAAAAATTTCCTGAAATTTTTGATACCATCGTTAATAGGTATGTTATTATTTATGACACCTATTACACTAGGTGGAGAAGTTACAATACCCGTTGCATTTTTTTCTAAAAATGTACAAACCTTATTAGATGGATTTTTACCATTAATAATGACTATCTTAATAACAGTTTCATCTTTTATTACTATGATAACAAAAATATTTAAGCCAAAATTTATAATAAACAACGGATATTTAAAGAATCTCTTTGATGTAACTCCCGTTTGGTTTGCAACAAGAGTTATTGGTATGGTTATTGTATTAGCTACTTTCTTCAAAATAGGAAGCGAGGCTATATATTCTGATAACACCGGAGCACTTTTATTATATGATCTTCTTCCTATTTTATTTGCAGTATTTTTATTTGCAGGTTTACTATTACCTTTAATATTAGATTTTGGATTACTTGAGTTTTTCGGTTCCCTACTAACTAAAATTATGAGACCTGTTTTTAATTTACCTGGACGTTCATCAGTAGATTGTATAGCTTCTTGGCTGGGAGACGGAACTATAGGCGTTCTTTTAACAAGCAAACAGTATGAGGACGGATATTATTCCTCTAGAGAAGCGGCTATAATAGGTACTTCTTTTTCAGCAGTATCTATAACCTTTTCTTTAGTAGTTATTGCTCAAGTTGGACTAGGACATATGTTCATCCCATTTTACCTTATAGTAACATTCTCTGGTTTAATAGCTGCATTCGTTGTTCCTAGAATCCCTCCTCTTTCTAGAAAACCTGATTCTTATTACAATAATAATAAGAAAGCCGCAAGTGAAATTATTCCTGATGGATATTCATCCTTTAGTTGGGGACTTTCTCAGGCTGTAGAAAGAGCCGAGCAAAATAATGATATAAAGAAATTTTTTATAGATGGTCTAAAAAATGTTTTTGATATGTGGCTTGGAGTTATTCCAATAGTTATGGCTCTAGGCACACTAGCTTTAATAGTTGCTGAATATACCCCTGTATTTCAGATACTTGGAATGCCTTTCATTCCACTACTTAAGCTATTAAGGCTTCCAGAGGCTTCTGCTGCTGCTTCTACTCTAGTAGTTGGCTTTGCGGATATGTTTCTTCCTTCTGTTATAGCTGCAGGCAGTATTAAAAGTGAACTTACTCGTTTTGTAATAGCTGCTGTATCTGTAACTCAGCTTATATATATGTCTGAAGTTGGTGGACTTTTAATAGGTTCTAAGATACCTGTTAACTTTAAAGAGTTATTTATAATTTTCATAGAAAGAACCTTAGTAACTCTTCCAATCATAACTTTATTTGCACATTTCCTATTTTAATTAAAAACCCTAGAAACAAATCCATTTGTTTCTAGGGTTTTTTACTTTATATTTAAACTTGCCACTTGCCATGTGGGTGGCACTTTTTTTCTTTTTTTATTTATAGCTGTCAAATCCAAACCATTTCATTGAAAGCTTTGATAATGTACCATCCTTTTTCATGTCTTCTACTATCTTATCTATCGCTTCTCTTAATTCTTTATCTTCTTTTCTATAGCCAATTCCCATAGGCTCTTCGCTTATTATTCCTTTTAACACTTCATATTCTCCTGGCTTTTTAGTAGTGTAATATCCACCAACTTGAGCATCCATAACTACAGCATCTACTCTTCCACTAGATAGCTCATAAAAGGCCTCAGTTATCTTATCATACTTCTTTAATTCTTTTATTCCTTTAATAGTTGATGCTACATTTTCTCCTGTTGTTCCAAGCTGACAGCCAAGCACCTTTCCTTGTAAATCATTTACACCTTTAATACTTGTATTTCCCTTTTTAACTGCTAATATTTGTCCACCCATTATGTAAGGTTCTGAAAAATCTATGGATTCTTTTCTCTTATCTGTTATGCTTATACTTGCTATTGCAACATCGAATTTCTTAGCATTAAGAGCCATTATAAGTCCACTGAAATCAACTACAAAAAATTCAGTAGTTACACCTAATCTTTTTCCTACTTCATTAGCAAAGTCCACATCAAATCCTACTAGATTTTTATTTTCATCTCTAAACTCCATAGGGGGGTAGCCTTCTTCGATTCCCACCACTAGTTTTTTTGTCTGCTTAACTTTTTCCATGGTACTTAAATTTTCCTGCTTTTTACCGCAGCCTGCAAATACAGTTACAATGAAAAATAAAGGAATAAGAATTTTAATAATTTTTTTCATAAAAAGTCCCCCTTAAGTTATATTTAAATATTCACTTATGAATATTTACACAGTTGCATTTTTTTATTGTAAATTGGTAAATCGAATTAATCCTTTATAATTATAGTTAAGTATATATAATTATTCAATGTTTTTTTTAATATTTATGTAAAAAATAGAGTTCCCTTTAGGATACTCTATTTTTTACAACCATTATACTAGAACATATAATAATTTAAATCCTCATATATAACTTTAGCTACTACACCTACGGGAACTGCTAGCACCATTCCAAAAAAGCCTCCTACCTTACCTCCTATAACGAGAATTAGTATTACAGCTAAAGGATGCATACTAATATTATCACCTATAAACTTTGGAGATATAAAATCTCCTTCCACTTGTTGAATAAGATAAAGCCAAAAGGCTACCCAAAGAGCTGCTTGAGGTGATTTAAGTAGCGCCATAACTATTGCAGGTATTGCACCAAATATTGGCCCAAAGTAAGGTATTATATTAAAAAAAGCATTTAAAAGCGATAGAGTCAGTGAAAATTGAACTTTAAAAGTTATTAACACTATAAAAGTACATACCCCAATTATAAAACATAATAAAAATTGAGTTATTACATATCTGCTTAATATTCTATCAGTATCCTCTAATATCTTATCTATAATATTTCTACTTTGAATAGGAAAAAGAGCAAGAAACCTATTTTTAAGCTTTAAACTATCTGATAAAAAATAATAGGCTATTATTGGTATAATAGCAATAGATAGTAAATTTTCTCCAAGGGTAAGTGCCTTATTTAGCCAACTATTTAGAAATAATTCAAAGGCCTTACTCCCTCTTATATATATATTTTGAGTAATACTATATGCAATTCCTCTATTTATCTTAATATTTTCATAAATTCTATTTGTGTAACTTCCTAAATTTTTTAATGAATCGTATAAATTTAAGCTTTCTTTAATAATGGATGGAATTATAAAGATAAATATTGATACAAAAACGGTAACTACTATAAACATTATTATTAGTGATGAAACTCTTCTTCCAAGGCCTTTATTCATAAGCATATCTCTAAATGGCTTAAAAACATAAAATAATATAAAGGATACAAATATAAGATTAAACATATCTCTTATAAATTTTACTTTTAAAAGCAATATAAAGGCCAAAATAAATACAAAAACTACTATGAATCCCTTTTTATATTTTTTTATTACTTCTAGCATAACCATCCTCTTCCCTAAACAGCTTGCTTGGTAAGTTAATAAAGTTAATATTATAGCTTTTTCTATGATACAGTATGTGGCTATCACCAAGTAGCAAATCTTTTAATAATAATATCTTCTTGCCATAAAGAAAATTGGTAGCATAGCCTGTAGAAACTATTACTCCTTGTATCACAAATGTATCTTCATTAAATATTATATCTTCTACCATGCCTATCATATTTCCCTTAATATCTATTACATTCATTCCCTTTATATTTTCAAAGTTTAAACATTTTCCTTTATGATAAGAGCCTGCAATCATGTGCTTATCAAATGAAATTATATCTTCTTTAAATACATAGAGAGATGACTGAAATAGAGAATAAGAAGATACTAAAAAGCCAATTACTCCTCCTATGTTAAAATCTACAGCTAAATCCTTAACAAATCCCATGGATTTTCCTTTTACATTGCTTACATTCATAAACAAGAAATCTTTTTTTCTATACACTTCATATCACTCCAAAGATAGTATAAATATATTCTTACCTATTATGTAAAAAATATGATGTATATATAAATAAAAGGAGATTAGATAATTACATTATCTAATCTCCTTTTATTTCCTGGGAAATTTCTCTCAGGTTAATTATTCACCATGAACTTCTTCATGAATATGATCGGAATGCTCTTCCATATACCAAGGCTCTAAGCCTGAATTTCTTCTATAATCATTTATAGCTTTATGAATAGCTTCTTCTGCAAGTACGGAACAGTGCATTTTTACTGGTGGAAGTCCGTCTAAAGCTTCTGCTACTGCCTTATTAGTTAATTCCCATGCTTCTTCTATAGTTTTTCCTTTTATAAGCTCTGTTGCCATACTGGAGGAAGCTATAGCAGATCCACATCCAAAAGTCTTAAATGTAACATCTTTTATTATATTATCTTCAACCTTTAGGTATATTTTCATTATATCTCCACACTTTGGATTTCCAACTTCTCCTACACCATTAGCGTCAGCAATTTCTCCTACATTTCTTGGGTTTCTAAAATGGTCCATAACTTTTTCGCTATACATACTATTTTTCCCCTTCCTTTAAGCTATTTAAGTATTCTTCCCAATAAGGTGACATTTCACGTCTTCTCTTTATTATTTGTGGTAGTATATCTAATACGTATTCTACTTCTTCTTCTGTGGTATTAGCACCTAAACTAAGTCTTAATGAACCATGCGCTATACCATGAGTAAGTCCCATAGCAAGTAAAACATGTGATGGATCTAGAGAACCAGATGCACATGCACTTCCAGTTGAAGCACATATTCCTTCAAAGTCTAAATCTAAAAGTAGTGTTTCTCCCTCTACTCCTACAAAACACATATTTACGTTACCAGGTAATCTCTTATCTCCTCTTGGTCCATTTAATTTAACATGAGGTATTCTTTCTGTAAGGCCATTTATAAGTTTATCTCTTAAATAAGATACTCTCTTGCTTTCTTCTTCTAATTCAGAAACAGCAAGCTCTACAGCTTTTCCTATACCAACGATTCCAGGTACATTTTCTGTACTTGCTCTTCTTCCCTTTTCCTGTCCGCCGCCGTGAATTAAGTTTTCTATCTTAACTCCTTTTTTGATATATAATGCTCCTATTCCTTTTGGTCCATAGAACTTATGTCCAGCCATGGAAAGCATATCTATATTCATATCCTTTACATCTACCCCAACGTGTGCTACAGCCTGAACTGCATCTGTATGGAAGTAAATCTTTCTTTCTCTACAAACTTCACCTATTTCTTTAATAGGTTGAATAGCTCCAACTTCATTATTAGCAAACATTACTGATACAAGTATTGTAGTATCTTTAATAGCATTTTTTAAATCTTCTATGCTAATTAATCCTTCTTCATTTACAGGAAGATATGTTATTTCAAAGCCATGCTTCTTTAAAAACTCACAAGTGTGTGTTATAGCATGATGTTCTATAACTGTAGTTATTATATGATTTCCTTTGTTTTTATTTGCAAAAGCAACTCCTTTTAATGCCCAGTTATCTGCCTCGGATCCACCAGCTGTAAAGTAAATCTCATCTTTTTCTGCATTAATAGCTTTAGCTACTCTTTCTCTTGCTTTATCTATAGCCATTCTTGGCTTTGCAGATATAGCGTAAAATTTAGAAGAAGGGTTCGCAAAGTTTTCAGTAAAATAAGGCATCATTTCTTCTAAAACCTCTGGTTTTGTAAATGTAGTAGCTGCATAGTCCATATATACATATTTTTTATCCATTGTTGTTTTCCCCTTTCTTATTTGCCATTAAATTATTATAATCATCTACCATATCTTGTAAGGTCGTAGTCTTAGTAACTTGATCTATACTTTCCTTTATTCTTGACCACAAAAGTCTTGTGGAACATACTTTTATATTAGAACATTCCCCGTCCTGTAAACACTCAGATAATTTTAAAGGTCCTTCTAATACATTCATTATTTCAGAAACGGTTATGTTTTTAGGTTCTCTGCTTAATATATATCCCCCTTGAGCACCTCTAATACTTTTAATCAAATCTGCCTTTCTTAAGGAAGAAAAAAGCTGCTCCAGGTAATATTCAGATATATTTTGTCTTTCTGAAATACTTTTTATTGAAATAGGTTCTTCACTATAGTTTATTGCTAAATCTACCATAGCCTTGACCCCATATTGTCCCTTAGTTGATAATTTCATTAAATCACCTCTTTTATTATATGTAATGTTGAGTGATTTACTATACTTTCAAAAACATAATATCAAACCCGAGTAAAGTTGTCAACAATATTTTTTATAAATTTATTAAAAAATTTAAGGATATGTATTCGTTAAATTTTTACATATCCTTATCCATTAAATACTTATTATATTTATTTGCAATATCAGGATTTTTATTTAAGAAATCTAAAAAATAATTTAAGTTTTTTATAGTTTCTGGGGTAAGTGAATGTTCTATTTTTTCTGTCTGCTCCAGCACATCCCCCTTTGGAGAAATTAGCTTTAAAAAGCTTTCTATTATGTTGTGTCTTGTTAAAAGCAGCCCTCCCATTTGTTTTCCTTCTTCAGTTAGCATTATAACTCCATATTTTTTATAAATCACAAGATTAAGCTCTGAAAGCTTATGAAGCATCTTTGTAGCTGAAGGCGGCTGTACATTCAATGACTTTGATAATTCATTCACCCTGGTGAATCCTTGGGATAAAGATAATCTATATATCATTTCTATATAATCTTCCATTGAAGCTGTAATATGGCCCCAATCTTTTTCCATATATCCTCTAAAGGTATAGAAATCTTCTCCTACCATATAAATAAAATCTCTCCTCTTAATTACTCATTACATCTCGCTTAACAGAATGCTTAATTGCATGACTTATAGAAACCTTTGATTTTGTTATAAATTAGTATATCTCAGTTAACAAGATGTCCCCTCATTAAATACTATGTAAGAAACTTATAAGTATGCTTTTTAAAAAATATAGGAGCTGTCGCACAAAGAATAAAAAACTACAATATATTGTATTAAATTTTTAAATTCTAAAACAATATATTGTAGTTTAATTTTTTAATGTGAAAACCCCTCCATTAATTATTTTATTAAGTTTTGAGGATTTCCCTGAAGCCATTTAGTAATATTATCAAATGTAATATGAGCTCTTCTTACCATTGCTTCTTTTGTTGCAAAGCCTATATGTGGGGCTACTACAGAATTTGTAGTGCTTAAAAGAGGATATTTTGTATCAAGCGGTGGTTCTATATCAAATACATCTATACCAGCACCCTTAATTTTTTCTGTTCTTAAAGCTTCTGCTAAAGCTTCATTGTCAACAATAGGTCCTCTTGCAGTATTTATAAGAATAGAATCTTTTTTCATTAATGCAATTTTATCTTTATTTATAATACCACGAGTTTCTGCATTTAATGGTATATGAATAGATACTATATCACTTTCAGCCATTAATTCTTCTATTGAAACATATTTTACTCCTAGTTTTTCTACTTCTTCTTTCTTAGATCTATTATAGGCTAATATATTGCATCCAAAGGCCTTTCCTATTTCTATTACTCTTCTTCCGATTGCTCCAGTACCAATTACTCCAAGAGTTTTTCCTTCAAGATCATTTTGAGCAAATCCCTGTTTTGTGCCTCCTGCTCTAGTAATTTTATCTAGAGGTACTATATTTCTTAAAAGTGATATTATAAGCCCAAATGTTAGCTCTGCCACAGAAGTAGTACTATATCCTGCTGCATTGCATACAGTTATATTTTTTTCTTTGCAGGCATTTAAATCCACATGGTCTACTCCTGTGAAAGCCACTGAAATCATTTTAAGCTTATCATTTGAATTTATAACCTCAGCTTTTAAAGGCATGTTAGCAATTACTAAAACTTCTGCATCCTTTGCCCTTTCCTTTAATACTTCTATATCTTCGTTTCTGTCTTCGTAATATACAATTTCATGCCCTTCATTTATAAGTGCTTCGCCAATTCTTAAAGCTTCCTCCTTTGAAATACCTAGTGGTTCTAATACAGCTATTTTCATTTTCATTCCTCCCTTAAATATCTCATATATTGAGCTATCTTTTCCTCCATTTTGTTTGTTCCTGGAGTATAATATACAGACTCTTTTATGTTATTTGGTAAATATTGTTGTTTTACATAGTGGTTTTTATAGTCATGAGGATATTTATATTCTTTTCCTCTTCCCAAAGCTTCAGCCCCACTATAGTGTGCATCTTTTAAATGCTGTGGTATATCCCCTACATCCCTGCTTTTTATATCACTTAATGCTTTATCTATAGCCATAACAGCAGAATTGGATTTAGGTGAGGTGGCTAAAAGTAATACAGCTTCGGCCAGTGGTATTCTAGCCTCTGGAAATCCTAACTGAAAAGCAACATCAGTGCAAGCTTTAACTATAGCTATGGCATTGGGATAAGCAAGTCCTATATCCTCTGCGGCAATTACTAAAAGCCTTCTAGTTATAGAAGCTAAGTCACCCGCCTCCACAAGCCTTGCCAAATAATGAATAGCAGCCTCAGGATCACTTCCTCTTATGGATTTTTGAAAGGCACTTAATATATCATAGTGGCTGTCCCCAAACTTATCATAATTTAATACCTTCTTTTGGGCACATTCTACAGCTATGTTTAAGTCAATATGTATTTTTCCTTCTAAATTTTTATTAGTGGAATACACACAAAGTTCAAGTGCATTTAATGCCTTTCTTAAATCTCCGCCACTTACCTCACTTATATAATCTAATGCATCTTCTTCTAAAACTATGCTACCCTCAAACTCTCCCTGAAGCTTATAAAGAGCATTTGTAATCCCCTCTTTTATATCTTCCTTCAAAAGAGGTTTAAATTCAAAAATAGTAGATCTGCTTAAAATAGCCTTATATATATAGTGGTATGGATTTTCAGTAGTACTTGCAATCAAGGTTATAGAACCATTCTCCATAAACTCCAAAAGAGATTGCTGCTGCTTTTTATTGAAGTTTTGAATTTCATCTAAATATAAAACAACACCATTTATGGTCATTAGACTATTTAAATCCTTTATAATATCCTTTATATCACTTAAAGAAGCATTAGTAGCATTTAACTTGTAAAACGTCTTGTTTGTAATCCTAGCTATTATATTTGCAACGGTTGTCTTTCCTACCCCAGGGGGGCCATAAAATATCATATTAGTAAGCTTTTTAGACTTTATTATTCTATTTAATATTTTCCCATCCCCTAAGATATGTTTTTGTCCTACCACCTGAGAAATATCCTCAGGTCTCATTTCATCCGCCAGGGGCTTATTTATCATCAATAAAAACCACCTCAATAAAGTTTTGAATAGGCTTTTAAAGGCCTATTCTTTAATCAAAATATCTAACGTTCTGTCTAAAATCTTTTCACCTGTCTTAATTAATTTTTCACTTTGCTTTGTAACCATATTCACTGCCCCAAAGGTTGCAGCCTTTAATAAATTTTTTCTATAGGCATATTTAAATCTTTTTACCTTCTTTTCATCTATAACTCCTAAATAATACATGAGCTCATCTTTAGTATCATCAGATACTACTTTTAAGGCTTCTTTAAAATGTCGTTGACTTAATATAATGAGATTATCTCTCTCCAAAGGCTCTTTAGCTTCCTTAGCTAAAAGCTCAGCACTTCTGCCTATACATATGAGAGTCTTTTCATCTTTTATATCACTTTTCATTCCTAAATTAATACATTTAAGCAGCGCCCGTCTGTAGCTCCATTTATCTTTATCCAAGTTTTCTTCTATATAGCCTCCACCTATTTCAACTCCTATATCAATTAAGGAACCAATAGGGTCTACAGGAATTTTTATTGCATTTAAAATTATAAACGCCTTTTTATAATACTTTAATGTTTCCGCTAAAATAAGCCAGCTATATGGATCTCTTGGATTTTCATTAACCATTCTTGTTATCTTTTCAATGCCCGATGCACCTTCTACTAAATCATCCACTACAGTGACTATTGGCAAATCTTTAAACTGCCTTTGTAATTTAGAAATTGTACCTAAATCTTTGCTTTCATTGCGTCTCTCATTTATAGATATCTTTGCTTCTTCTTTTAATCTCTTTGCTTCTTCTCTTCTTTGTATGCCCTCATTGAATTTAATTGCATTTATATTTTGAAGGGTTTCTCTTTTATTACACTCCAATTTGTGCTTATCTCTATTTTTAGCACCATCTATATTTTTATCTATTCTTTTAACTTTTCCTTCTAAATACAAGCATTGTACAGTTTCCTTAGCCTTACTTAAGGCTATCTTATTTAAGCTTTCTAGTTTTTTACCTAACCCCATTTTTAAAACTCCTTTACTTTTTATTGATATCTTGTTTTAAAAATGAGTATTATGTGTTACTTTAAGTAACAATCAACTATTTCTCCATAATACATAGTATGATAATCACCATTTTCATAACAAGATTTATTTATTTCTGGAGATAAAAACTTTTCATCCATATGTTGCTTATATACTATTTTGCACTCAAACTGCAAATCACATTCACCTATAATAGGAGAATTTACCTTATTTGATTTTCCCATAGATAAGTTACACTCTTTAAACTTATCTATATCTCTTCCTGATTTTGTCCCACATAGTGCAAGTTCCTTTTTTAAATCGCAGTTTACAGGAATACTTACAGTAAAATCTTCTGCTCCTTCTATAATATCATAAGTATATCTAGATTTTCTAACCATAACCATAAATACTGGCTTTCTCCATATATATCCTATATCTCCCCAGCCTATAGTCATAGTGTTTACCTTATCTCCACTTTTTACTGTTAAAAAAGCTCCCTTAGTTTTTAAAACATCAATAGCATCCTTAAAATATTTTGTGTATTCCATAATAAATTCCTCCTAATTATAAATATTCAGGCTTTCTGTTTTTAAAACAAACTGGCTTTAAGCCACATAAGTCTGCAAGTTCAATAGCTAAATCAAAGTTTTTCCCAATACTTTCAGTAGTGTGAGAATCAGAGCCTATAGTTACAATTTTGCCGCCTAATTCCTTGAACCTCTTATATATTTTTTCTAAATTTATCATTGCTTCTTTTTTATTAAATCTTCTAGTATTTATTTCTATAGCTCTTTCATTTTTAGCCATAATACTTAATATTTCATCTATGTGTTCCCTATAATCATCATAGTATATTTCTCTATCTTCAAAGGGAGCATATCTAGCTATGTAATCTATATGTCCTAAAGAATCTATAAAATCATATTCTTTTACACATTTTAATATGTCTTCTAAATAATTTATGTAACATTCCTTTTTATCTCTACCTTCATAAAACTCTTCTGTATATATATCATAATACTTTCCGTCATAATTTACCACATGTACAGATCCCAATATAAAATCCAAATCATATTTTAAAGCTATAGCTCTATTTTCATCTAGCACATCTTCCCTCATACCCATTTCTATGCCAAGTAATACTTTTTCATTTCTATATAATGCGTATTCCTTAACATACTTATCTATATCAAATATGAACTTATCCTTAACCATATACTTCAAATCAAAATGATCTGTAATTATTATTCCCATATCTTTCTTATTTGCAGAGCTTATTGCATCTTCTAAGGGCATCATGCAATCTGTAGAAAAATTCGTATGTACATGACTATCAAACATAAAATCACCTCCAAAATAATCCTAATTGTAATATAATTTGTTTATAATAAGAGGCTGTAGTATACTGTTCACCCATATTGAAACAGCCTCTATTATATTTAAAATAATGCATTAATTACTATGGGAATTGTAAATATAGATAAAATTGTAGTTACTACCACACATTTTGCTGAAAATACCTTATTGTTGTTATACTTTTCTGCAAAAACAGTAGTCATTGCAGCTGCAGGCATTGCTTCTAGTATTACACACATTTTTATCAAATAATCATCTGCTTTTAAAATCTTTAATACTCCATAAACCATAAAAGGAACTATAAACAATTTTATAAAGGATACATAATAAATTCTTAAATCCTTTACTATTTCCTTTATACTTACATTTGCAAAATTAGCACCTATTATAATCATTGATAAAGGTGTTGTCATTCCTCCTACATAATTTAAGGTTCCCATTATAATGTATGGAAGTTTAATCTTCCCAAAAAACACTATTAGTCCTATAACCACAAATAAAATTCCTGGCTGAATCAGTATATTTTTTAAATTAAAGTTGTTCTTTTCTTCTTTAGAAAACAGAAGTGCTCCATAGGTAAGTAATATCACGTTAAATGGAACTCCAAAAATAGATGCATAAAAAACTCCTATTTTACCGTACATACCTTCCATTATAGGATATCCCATAAATCCAAAATTAGAAAATATGGTTACAAACTTTAAAACTTGCTTTGTATTTTCCTTAAACTTAAAGTAAAACACTCCGCTTATAACAGCTAAGAAAACATGTATTGTCAAAGAGTATATTAATATGGCTTTAATCTTTTCGGTTGTTTCCTTTGAATACTCAGTATTAAATGAAGCTAAAATTAAGCATGGCAGCGTTACATTTACAAGTAAATCTGTAAGACTTTTTAGCGTTTCTTCCTTTATAAAGTTTTTTCTTCTACTATATAAACCTATAAGCATTATAAAACATAATATTATGACCTGATCTACAATTTGATTTTGCATTTCTCCCATCCTTATTTTAAGAAGTGTTTACTACTCAAGTTATTGAGTGAGTTTCCTTTTATTAATATACAAACATTATTTAAAAATGTTCAATATTTCTTTATATATTATACATCAAATTTTTTCACTTACCAAATAACGTCAGGATATTTATGCAGTTTGTTTTTAAATTTATTATATTTCTTAAAAACTTCATTTAATTTTTTATAAAATTATGAGATAATCATTAATAAAGATTATATAAAAAATGTTTATAGGGGGCGTTTTGATGACTAACTTACGTAAAGATTATTTAAAAACTATACAAAAGATAATTGTTAAAGTTGGTTCTTCTACTTTAACTTATAATAATGGGCTCTTAAATCTTTCTCATATAGAACATTTGGTAAGACAACTTGCAGATATGCACAATCAAGGATACAGCGTTGTTCTTGTAAGTTCTGGGGCAATTGGAGCAGGCATGGGAAAATTAGGCCTTAAGGAAAGACCTAAAAGCATCCCTGAAAAACAAGCTGCGGCTGCGGTGGGTCAAGGTATACTTATGCATATGTATGAAAAGATATTTTCTGAATACGGCAAAACTGTTGCTCAAGTTCTTCTAACTAAAGAAGACATGACAAATGAAGTCCGTAGAGAAAATGCTCATAATACTTTTTCTGCTCTTTTGAATCAAAATGTAATTCCTATAATAAATGAAAATGATGCCGTTGTGGTAGATGAAATAAAAGTTGGAGATAATGATACCCTTTCTGCACTAGTATCTGAACTTATTGAAGGAGATTTACTTATACTTATGTCCGATATAGATGGTCTGTATGATTCAGACCCTAGAAAAAATAAAGACGCAAAGCTTATAAGTACAGTTGAAAAAGTTACTGAAGAAATCGAAGCATGCGCAGGTGGTGCTGGAAGCAATCTTGGTACAGGCGGCATGGCTACAAAAATCAATGCTGCAAAAATTGCTACAGCTTCTGGAATATCCATGGTAATTGTAAATGGAGATAATGCAGAAGTACTAGGTAAAGTTATTTCAGGAGATGAAGTAGGAACTTGGTTTAAAGCTGACGTAAAATAAGGAGGAATACACATGGAAAACTTACAAGAATATATATTAGGCATTGGAGCAAAAGCTAAAGAAGCTTCTAGAAAGCTTTCATCCTTAGATACAAATTCTAAAAACAAGGCCCTATTATCTATGGCTGAAGCTTTGAAGAACAATGCTTTAGAAATTATTGAAGCAAATAAAATTGATTTAAAACTTGGAGAAGAAAAAGGATTAAACAATTCCCTTTTAGATAGACTTCTTATAAATGAACAAAGAATAGATGCTATGGCTGAAGGTTTAAGGCAAGTGGCTGAACTTCCAGATCCTATCGGAGAAGTTATAAGCGCCTGGAAAAGACCTAATGGCATAACTATAGGACAAAAGAGAGTACCATTAGGAGTTATCGGAATAATATATGAAGCTCGTCCAAATGTAACTGTAGATGCTGCAGCTCTTTGCTTAAAATCTGGGAATGCAGTAATACTTAGAGGTGGATCTGAAGCTATAAATACAAATATGGCTATAGCTAAAATACTTAGAAGTTCTCTTATATCCTGTAATCTTTCACCAGATTTTATACAACTTGTAGAAATTACAGATAGAGAAATTGTAAATATAATGCTTAAATTAAATCAGTATATAGATGTTTTAATTCCTCGCGGTGGTGCTGGACTTATACAAACTGTAGTTAAAAATGCCACAGTACCTGTTATAGAAACAGGAGTTGGTAACTGCCATGTGTTTGTAGATAGCTCTGCAGACCTTACTATGGCTGAAAATATCATAGTTAATGGAAAAACTCAAAGACCTGCAGTATGTAATGCAATAGAAACAATTCTAATTCATAAAGATGCTGCGGAAGAATTTGTTCCTAAAATCACAAGTACTTTAAATAAGTTAGGTGTAGAGCTTAGAGTTTGTGAAAAAACTAAAAAAATAATAGCTGCTAATAATATTGAGGCAAATGTAAAGCCTGCAACTTCTGAAGATTGGAATACAGAATATCTGGATTTGATTTTAGCAGTTAAAGTTGTAGACTCCTTAGAAGAAGCAATGGAACATATTTATAACCATGGAACTAAACATTCCGAATGCATAGTTACAAATGATTATAAAAATTCTCAAATCTTCTTAGAGACTATAGATGCTGCAGCAGTTTATGTAAATGCTTCTACTAGATTTACAGACGGCTTTGAATTTGGTTTTGGTGCTGAAATTGGAATAAGCACTCAAAAGCTTCATGCTAGAGGACCTATGGGGCTTCCTCAACTTACTACTATAAAGTATGTAATAAATGGCAGCGGGCAAATTAGATAGCACTAATAATTAAAGGATTGAACCCTATAAGCTATAGGATTCAGTCCTTTCTACATATAAACTTGCCACTTGCCATGTGAGTGGCACTTTACTTTTCTATATAGCAGTTATTTAACTCAAGATACTGCCCATCTTTTATTGTTATATATGTATCACCTGTAAAATTGTCATTTGCAAAGATATTATCATATCTATCTGTGATTGCATAATATCCTCTACTGCCAAATGTTTTTACTTTGTAAGTTCCAGTTGGGATATCAACTCCAACTTTTAAATATCCAATATATCTTCCGTTAGAGAAGGTAATGTCAGGAGATGCATTAACAGGATGCATTTTTGCATTATGTAGATACATATAGGTTCCAGATTGTACACTTACATATCTAGGATACGCAAAGTTATCATTATTAATGATGTCTCTGCCATTAGCATCAGCAGTTATAGCAAAATAACCACTTCCTTCTGGAAATAGAACATACTCACCCTCTGGAATATCCACTCCAACTAAATAAGTTGAAGGTAAATGAGTTATTATTTTCTTTTGTACAGTAACAGTGCAGCTCGCTGCCTTATTTCCCTCCACTGTTGTTGCTGTTATTACTGCCGTACCACTGCTTATTCCAGTTACCCTTCCTGCAGCATCTACTGTTGCTATATTCTCATTTGAAGATGTCCATTTTACCCCTTTATTTTCCGCATTACTCGGAAATATAGTTGCTGCTAAAGTAACTGCTTCATCTATGCCAAGTGTATTAGAGGTCTTGTTTAAAGTTACAGAAATAACATTAATAGCACCGCTTACAACATTATCAGCCACTATATCAGAAACTACTCCAGTTCCACCTAAAATTATTACATTGTTATATGTATCATGCTTAGCTTTTATTGAAGACATTACTGAAGAATCCACAGAAGTTCCTACTAAAATTAAAGGAGAGTTACTTAAGGCAGCCAGCGCACTTCCACATAAAGCATCTGGATAATTTGCACCTGATGCAACATAAACCTTATCATAATTAAATTCATTTGAAAACTGGTTTAATACTGCGGCATTAGTTCCATATCTGCTGCTTCCTCCAAGTCTTGTAACATTCTTTAGCTGTGAAGCTATCTTATCACTTACAACCCCACTTCCTCCAACTATGTAACTTTTTTCATAAGACTTATTTGACAAAAAGCCCTTAACCTGATCTGATAAATCTGCTTTATCTGTGAGAAGTATTGGCATTCCTCCTTGGGCTGCAACTGGAGCTATAGATAAAGCATCTGCAAATCCAAATCCATTGGTTACAACTACACCGCTGCTTTCTCCTAGATTTTTAGCTACCTCTAAGGATGTTTGAAATCTATTTTTTCCAGCAATTCTAGTAGTTTCAATAGTCATGCCCTTTATTTCAGAATTTACGCTATCTGATACAACACCAGTTCCTCCTACTATAAACACATTTTTTACATTGAGTCTTTTCAACTCATTTTTTGTGTTTAAATCTAAAGTATTTTTGCCAGTAAGTAAAATTGGTGCATTATACTTTTTAGCTAAAGGTGCTGCACAAAGCGCATCTGCAAATCCTTCTCCACTAGCTATTACTACGTAATCAGAAGTTGTCCACCCTTTACCTACAATTTCAGCTCCTGTTTGATACCTATTGTTTCCTGCAAGCCTGTCCTCTAAATTTGCCGCATTAACTTGAGATGTTAATGATACAGTTAAAGACAACGTTAGCGTTGAAACAACTCTTAACATTATTTTCCTCATTTTTGTCCTCCTTTATTAACATTTTATGACTATGTTATTATATTCTATTTGAATGGTTCTCACAAGTATAGAAATTAAAAATAAATGACTCTAAAATAAAACATCTAGATCATAAAATATATGTTCTACAAATTTACAAGTGAATAAGAAAAGAGTATTTTCACAAACTATTTCTGAATAAAAGTCACAAAATTGAAGGAGAGTATATACAATGGCCGGAAATAGAACGATTTGTACTGCTTGTGAAGGATGTAAAGACGAGCTTTATAAAATCCTTTCTTCTGTATGCGGCTGTACGGAAGTTTCACTTAAAACTGTAATTGATGCAGTTAAAAATGGTGCTGATACTGTAGAAAAGGTTGGTGAAGTTACAGGAGCAGGTACAGGAGAGGATTGCGGAAGATGTAAGCCTCTTATTGCAAATATAATTGAATTAGGCAGATAATAATACAAGTCTAGTTAAATATAGAGTTTAGAGCCCTATGTTTCTAAGCTCTATATTTAATTGATACATATTTATGTTCCTTTAGATGCAGGCGTTATTAAAAATTATCGTTAGCCTTTCTTGCGGATATAATCAGCATCATTGGTCTACGTAATTCATCCACCATCCCTGGAATGGTATGAATAAGCTCTTCTGCTGGTTTTGGCTCAACAAGTCCTGTTATTTCAAATCCCGCTTTTATAAGAGAATTTACGTATGTTGTCAATGTTTTATGATACTTTGTAACTTCCTCGCCCAAAAAAACAGCTTTACGCTCCCCTGGATTAACTCTCTTATATCAAATTTAAAATACAAACTACTAATTTAATAATTATTAAAAAATCTTGAATAATAAATAACCATACTAATTCTTGTTAATTTATCACCCGAATTATGATATATATGAGGTTGGTCAGCTTTTAACCTTATAGAATCCCCTTCCTTCACAGTAAATTCTTCATTATTTACTCTTATAGTTAACTCACCATCGAAGACGGTTATAAATTCTTCTGTGCCTTCTCCATGGGAATCCGCACTTAAATACCCACCTTTTTCTATCTCAACAGTATACATTTCAAATTGTCTTTCACTCTCATAAGGAAAAAATGGATATACTTTATATTTCCCATTATCTTCAACTAATGGATTGATACTTTCTTTGTGAATAACTACAGCATTTTCTTGCGTGGATTTTATCAATTCAGTAAATGATATTTTTAGCCCATTTGCTATTTTCCAAGCAGTAGTAATTGTGGGGTTTGATTCACCTCTTTCAATCTGACCAAGCATGCTCTTACTTACACCAGTCATCTGTGCTAAATTATCAAGGCTCAATTTTCTATCTTCTCGAATTTGTTTTAAGTTTGTTGCTAATATCATATTTAAATTTTCCAAAATACTTTCACCTTTCCTTGTGCATTATAACGCACATATTATATAATTATATTGTACGCATTTAATTTTTGTTAGGGGGCTTCAAACAATGTTTAGTTTATCCGCATTTTTATCCTATGTGTTTGTATCCAATTTTACACCAGGACCAAATAATATTATGGCTATGTCCAATGGAAGTAATTTTGGATATAAAAAAACGTTTAAATTTGTTTTAGGTGTTACTACTGGTTTCGGAATAATCATTTTGTTATCTAGTTATCTTAATTTAATTTTACTTAACTTTATTCCAAAGATTAAATTATTTGTTGATTTTGTTGGATTTGTGTATATGGCTTATTTAGCTGTAAAGATTTTAAAAAGCAAACCTCAATCAGATGATACCATATCTAACAACACGAATACTTTTCTTATAGGGATGGCTATGCAGTTTATTAATCCAAAAGTGATAATTTATGGCATAACTGTAACCTCAAGTTTTATAATACCATACTATAAGACAAATTTATCACTCTTTTTATTTTCTATTTTTCTTGCATTAATAGGATTTATAGCAAATTCCTGTTGGACACTTTTTGGTGCTTTATTTCAGAAATTTTTAATGCAATATACAAAACTTTTCAATACTTTTATGGCATTACTCCTAATATACAGTGCAATATCTATTATAAATTAGTTTATTTGATCATATCTTAAAATCTATTAGTCCTGTTTATTATCAATTTAAACAGGACTAATGCTTTATAATATTATAGTTTTCTTATCTCTAATTTATTTTTTATGACCGGTCACTAGCTGCAAATTCTTCATAATATCTACATATTGTTTTGTTATTTTGTAGCTATTAATTTAAGGAGGTGCTCTATGGTTGGCTTAGCTTTAGCTCAATGTATCCAAGCATGTGATGCTTTAGGACAAAATTTAGCAAGATGCATATCAATGATGTTAAATATGTAATTAAAATTTTTATAATTTTTCACTTAAAAAAGACTTGTGATTTAAATTATCACAAGTCTTTTATTAAACTATTAACCTATATATTCAAATGGTTTCATTAATAAACACTACTGTCCTTATATATTTAACCTTATATATTTAAAATCACTTCTTTAAAGGCTTCAATTTATCCTTATATTCTATGATCCTTGTTTAAAGTTCTTTAGCATTCTAATATAATGATTTGCTTCCCTAACCACGTGGTCACCAAGCAAAGGAAATGCAATAGATTTAATTTTACATTGTGTAAGCCCTTCCGTACCCTGTCTTTTAAAATCTCGAATATCAATTGTATTTTTAAGACTCTTTTCAGTTACCGCTGGCAAGAGGCCTAAATTATTAGCCAAGTTTTTAGCCTCAGCTGTAAGTTCATCGAATTTTCTTCCAAAATCATTTGCAGTGTCAAATAATTTATCTTCAGTGGGATCTAAGAGTCCTCGAATAAATTTTGAGTGCTCAGCCATTATCCTATTCCAAAAAGTTTCCTGGAAGGCAGCTTCTCTAGCTAAATCTATCTCTTTTCGACTTTGCAATATTCTAAGTAGTCTTAAATAAAATTTTGCTTCTCTAAGAATATGATCTATAAGTAATGGGTAATTTGAGGTAAACATCCTGCAGGATAGCACATCTCTTAAGATTCTGCTCTTGAACATTGCAATTTGCTCTGCAGCTTTAATTGCTCTATTGTTTAAATCTTCTACCATTCTTACAGTATTCATGGTAATTTGTTTTGGACTACTGCTAGCTAATGATGCCTCCATTATAGTTATATTAGGATCAATAAAAATATCAGTGTAAAATTGAGTCTCTCTTTCTGCTAGTAAAGTCAAATCAGTTATAAGTTCTCCTGAGTTTACTGTTTCCTGACTAATTATACCATCAGACATACAAATAGTTTCTACTAACAATTTACTGAATATATTCTTTAATATTTCTGCTTGTTCAATGAATGGGTGATCTCTTGTAGTAAATCCCGCTTCTAAAAAAATAGAGTGCTCCTTTGCAATTCTCATAAAAAACAAGTTTAGCTCCAAAGATTGTCTTACAAATTCACTATTTGATAACATATTAAACTCCTATATTATTTAATCACCCTAATATATATTATTAACTCGATTAACTTATTACTATTGAATAAAATATAGGCACTCATTGTATATAAATGAATTAATTTTCATTACTACATATTAAGATCCATTTTACTCATAACAATTATATATACCTTCTTCTCTTTTCCTTTTTGCATTACCACTTACATAAGACCCCTCCACTATATTTTTATAGCCCTTCTTGTGGACGATACTCTTAATATAATCTACGTGTGGACATCTATCGTAATGATAATTGTCGGTTACCATGCAAGATGATAAGTGAACTATAACCTCATCTTTACTAATATTATTTTTCTTATATAACTTATTCGATAAATGTTCTAATTTGGAGGCAACTCCCTTTCCACAGCATCCACCACAAGTAAATGAAATATATCTTGTAGTATCCTCGTAATCCTTAAAAACTTCATCCTTATTGTAAAAAGCATTTGTACATGCAAATCCACTACACCTTCTGTGTGCAATATCGCACTGAATAATAACCACATATTTAGTATTCATACTTACCCCTCCCCATATTCTTAACTTTAATTTACCTACATATTATATCTATAAAAACGATTGTTTTGGTTATACGAAAATCCAAATCCTTTATAGAATCCATCAAGCTCACCTATGGCGATCAGCCCAATAATGGCGCCTTCTATACAATTACTATCAATGTAATCCATTATTTTTTTCATAATCAGCGTACCAATCTTCTGCTTTTGATATAAAGGTAAAACCATTATATCCTGTATGTAAAAAACTGTTGCACCATCACCGACAATTCTGCCAAAGCCTATTATAGTACCTTGGTCTTCCACACAAACACAGTAAGTTGAATTATTCAATCCTTCTTCAATTTTACCATGCTGCAGTACTTTCCAACCAATAGAATTCCTGAGTTTAATATATTCTTCAACTAAGGGTTTCCTTTCACTTATTGTAACACTACTCATATTTAAATCCTCCAATTTTCAATCCTTTTTGCAAAAATGAAGCAACACAAACTGGCTTATTTTCCTCAAGCACTACTCCCATCCTTTACAAACGTCAACCCATGAAGAATAGTTCGAGTACTTCTCGATTTCATCAATCGTTAATTCGATTGCACTATTACTGCTTCCACAAGCTGGAAACACTGTTTTGAATCGTTTTAGAGAATCATCAAGATAAACAGTGACACCATCATTAATACCAAATGGACATACACCTCCGACAGCGTGACCTATCAAATCAATTGCTTCATCTGGTGTAAGCATCTTTGCTTTCGTTGAAAATTGTGCCTTATATTTTTGATTATCTATTTTGGTATCTCCTGCTGCTACAATTAAAATAGGTTTTTCACCTACCATAAATGATAAAGTTTTTGCTATTCTTTCAGGTTCACAGCCAACTGCCTGTGCAGCTAATTCAACCGTTGCACTTGAAGCATCTAATTCAAGTATTTTATCTTCCACGCCCCATGTCTTAAAATATTGTCTTACTTTTTCTATTGCCATAATTGCCCCTCCACATTTATAAGATATATACTTTGTTTTCTTTTATCTATAATTATAGCTTAATTTTAATATTATTATATAAAATATAGGTATTCTTTGTATATAGATGAAATATTTTTCAATGACTCTCTTAAATAGTAAAAAATAAGAGAGGTGCTTTAAAACTAATTAGTTAGTTTTAAAGCACCTCTTAATTAATTAAAGATCCTTACTAATGAAACCTTGACTTGCAGACTTTGATTTATCAAAGAACACGCCAATTAACATAATTCCTGCAAAAGTAATAAGATACCATACAACTGCCATTTTATGAGAAAAACATGCCGCAACAATCATAAACAGGCATCCACAAATTGCAAGGATAGGAGCAACAAAACGCTTAAAGACTCCCAAATCCTTTTCATTTTTAATAAGCATAATGAAAATTGGAATATATGCAGCATAAATTGTAACGATAGGTAGCTCTGTCATGTCAAAGTTAAAGAAGCCGAACCACGACTCAGTAAGCTGTGAGCCATAGAAATAAAGCAGCCATATCCCGCAAAACAGCAAACCAAGAATAGCAGAGTTTGTTGGCATATTTGTTGCCTTATCCACTTGCTTGTATACGTTTGGAGCAGGTCCCATATCACGAGCAGCCAGAGCATATATACCACGAGTACAGCCAAGCATGAGACCGTTCAAAGTCCCCAGACAAGAGATTACAACGAATACGAATAACGCAGTACCCCCGACCTTTGAGAAAACCTTCTCAAAAGCTATTCTTGCACCTTTCTCACCACTCTCCATCAAGGCTACGTTACTCACTGCTCCTGAAAGTCCGATATAGTAAAGTATATAGGTAATAACTACAATAAGTGTTCCAATGACAAGAGCTTTAGGGAGATTTTTCTTAGAATCCTTCAATTCAGCATTGATAGAGGTTGCAATAATCCATCCTTCATATGCAAACGCAGTGGCTACAACAGCCGTAAACAAAGCACCACCTGTGCTGACTTGTTTAGTTACAGTGGTAAAGTTTGCAACTGTCATACCAGTGGATAATCCTACGATGGTACCGATAACGGCCATGATGAATAGTGGAATCAACTTAATTGTGGTAGATGTTACTTGGAACTTGCCCGCAAGCACAGGGGACAATGCATTGACAGCATAACTTGTTACAAGATAAAAACCGGTAATTGCTAGCGCCTCGGGACCAACAATAGAAAAATCCAGCAGTACACAGGTATAACGAGCTGAGACCCATGCTAATGCAGCGGTAAGAGTTGGATAATATATAGTAGACATAAACCATCCGATGTAATAACCATACTTTTTACCCAATGCAACCTCTGCATAATCTACAATACCATTAACATACTCATAACGGGTTGCCATAATGGAAAATGTGTAGGCACATACGACCATGATTGCTCCACCGATAAGCCATGCTAGGATACCTAACGTCAAGTTGCCACCAGTTGCAGTAAGGACCTTTTCTGCCTTAAAAAACACCCCGCTTCCAATAACGATACCCACTACCATAGCAATAGCGGTGATTAGACCATACTTTTTGTTAAGATTTGATTCCAACTTTCATCCCTTCCTTCTTATAATTTTAATAATGCCAAAATATTTGTTCCCACAGATTTACATCTATGCAAACTTCAACATTTTTATACCAATTTATGTTATATATTTATGATAAAATCATTTACCCCTAGTTGTCAACAAAATAAAAGAAGAATCCCTATTATTTAGAGACTCTTCTTCTTTATTGTTTCCAATTTGCCATATTATTACTTTTAACATTGTTATCTTAATTGTAATTAGTCTTAAAATAAAATTACACCTTCATAAAATCAGACTTTTTTATTGTGGCAGGAGTGACTAAGTCACCATAAAAATTTTTTGCTTCTCCTGTGACTTCGCATCCGAACTTTTCTAACATCTTTAAAGTTATATATCTTGCTTCAATAAAGATTTTATCAACCTCAAGATCAAAAAGTTCATTTAATGAAAATATAGCTATTTTTTTACCAAGACCTATACCACGTAATTTTTTGTCAACAGCAAATCTTCCCCAATGCCATTTATTCTCTTCTCTCCAACCTGCAGCCACTCCAACAATATCTTCACCAGCTCTTGCACACCACCAAATTGGATTAAACTCTTCATTTATAGGTATTAAGCTTTCAGGGATATTCTGCTCGCTCGTAAACACGTCTGTGGCTAACTTGATTGCATTTTTCATATGATTTGATGAAACTTTTTCTACTATTATTCTAGCATCACTTTTTATAAGACTATTCTTTAATGCAAGAATACCAAATTCCTCTTTATTCATATCTTATACCTCGATTTTGTTGATATTATTAACAAGATTGTACTATGCTTGGATATATATTACAAGCTGTAGCACTACTTTAATAATGTAAAACACATTTTTACCCTTCTTGTGTTTATTTTACTCATACACTAACTTATATTTAGAAATATCCAAAATCAAAACAAAATCTAAATTCTTTATCATCTAAAATCTTTCTTACTTATGCTGCTAATCTTTCTTACTTCTATACTCTGTAGGTGTTATTCCTTCTATTTTTTTAAAAACTTTAGTGAAATACCCACATTCATAATACCCAAGTTCTGATGCAATATTTACAATAGGTATATCTGTATTCTTAAGCATCCACTTAGCTTTTTCTATTTTATGTTTTGTTACATAGGTTGTAAAATTCATTCCCATTTCTTTTTTAAATAACTTGCTAAAATAATATGGGCTAAGATTTGAAACACTTGCTACATCTTCTAGTAATACTTGTTCTCCATAATTTTCTTCAATATATTTTAAAGCTGGTTCTAATGCTTTGTTTAAACATTTTTGCTTTGCAACATCATTTTTCTTTACTTCTATATTATTTTGTGGTGTTTCTGAAAATATCAATGTTAAAATATTATATATATAATTACCAATAGACTCCATATCCTCAAAGAATTCAAATTTATATAAGGCATCTTCTTTATTTATCCAATTGCCGTTTCTAAATTTAAACTTAGATGCTACTTTAATCATCTTTTCTGAAAGCAACTCAACCTTCTGTTTAAAATACGATGCATCTTCATTACTTGCTAAGATGTAGCTTTCAATAATGTCATTTAATAGCAATTTTGCATCATTTTCTTCTTCAGATATAATCTTATCTATCAGCAATAATTCTTTCTCTTTAATTCTACTCTTATCAATTTTTAAATTATCAATTTGAATGCGTAAAACTTCTAATAATTTCTCACCTTTAACAGGTTTTAAGATATAATCATTTACCCCTAAAGTTAAAGCTTTATGTATTAAATCAAAATCATCATATGCAGTAAGCATAATGATTACCTTATTTTCATTTTGTTTTTTTATAATTTCTAAGGCCTTTATTCCGTCTATTCCTGGCATTTTTACATCCATAAATATTATATCTGGATTTAGTTTCATATCAAGATCTATTGCCTCTCGTCCATTTCCTGCTTCTCCTACAACTGTTACCTCATTTTTAAGTTTTCCAAGCATTATCTTTAATACTTCTCTTTCCAAGATCTCATCATCTACTAATAATATCTTATACATTATAGGTCTCCTGTACATGTCTATTTTGGTAAAATAATTTTAACCTCTGTACCTTTATCTATTGCACTATTTACATTTAGATAATATTTATCCCCATAGTGGTATGTGAGCCTTTGTCTTATATTAATAATTCCTATTCCACTTGAAGTATTTCTTCTATATTCTTCATCTTTCCCCTCATTTATTAATTCAATCATACTATTTTCAATTCCTACTCCATTATCTTCTATGCATATTACTATAGAGTTACCAGATTCATAAACGGTTATTTTTATTACACCGCCTTCTTCTTTTGACTCTAATCCATGGATTATAGAGTTTTCTACAAAGGGTTGAATAATCATAAAAGGGACTTTAACTTTTTTACATTCTTCTTGTACATCAATATAAAATTTTAATCTCGATCCAAACCTTACCTTTTGAATTTGTAAATAAGCAGTTACATAATTAATTGCATCTTCTAATTCTACCATTTGATTTACTTTCTTTAAAATATACCTAAGCATTTTTGCTAAATCACAAATAACGTCGTGAGTTTTTGGTGCTTCTTCAATTAAAGCCAGTGCAGAAATGCTATTTAAAACATTGAATAAAAAATGAGGATTTACCTGGGATTGTAACGCCTTTAGCTGAGCAGATTTTAATTCCTTTTCTATTTCTATTTGCTCTCTTTTTGCTTCCATATACTTAATATTTTTTTCATTCAGCTCCGTTTGCACTATTTTTAAAGCACTCTCATTTACAATATAATTACTAATATGAAACATCATCTGAACAATGGACTCAATTCTATCAAAGGGTATAGTTGGTAACCCTTTATACGCTTCCATAAGTTCTTTATCTTGTTCAATATTAGTATTGCATTGAATAATGCTCTCTAACTCTGCCCCTTTACTCTCATCGGTCAAGACCTGACCTGCCATTAATGCTCCTAAATATTGACCTTGTACAGTAATAGGTACTGCAAAATCTACTAATCCCATGTGGCACTTATATATATATGGTTTACCTTTTCTTACTGCCTCAAGACCACCCCTTGAATCACACTTTTCGCATAATTCTCCAAGCCTACTGTCTTTACGTACAATACTACAAAAATCGGTACGCCTGCTGTGTCTAGTTACAGGTTTGCCTTTATAATCCGTTGTAATAATTGCAAGTCCAGTTGCATCTGCTATATCGTCCTGTATCTTTTGAAACACTTTAATATCTATAATATTCTGCAAATTAAGCGCGTAATCCAATTATTCATCCTCCACATAATTTGTTTTTATAAATCACTGCCTAAATTATATTAGAACTACCGATAAAATTCAATAACATTAAATGCGACATTTTAAAATAATGTCGCATTTTTCTAGAATATAATACTGTAACTTACTGCTGCTATTATTCCTCCAAGTATAGGAGCTACTACTGGAATCCATGCATAGCCCCAATCGGAATCCCTTTTATCTGGTATAGGTAAAATCTGATGTGCTATACGTGGTCCTAAGTCCCTAGCAGGATTAATTGCATAGCCAGTTGTTCCTCCTAAAGTAAGTCCAACGGCCCAAACTATACCCCCTACAACTATAGGAGCTAATCCATCAACCATAGGTGTATTTGCAATACCTAATATTCCAAATACTAAAATGAAAGTACCAATTACTTCGCTTATAAAGTTTGAAGCTGTGTCTTTTATTGCTGGACCTGTACAAAACACGTCAAGCTTTGCATCCTTATCTTCGGTAGCTTCAAAGTGAGGTCTATAAAATACCCAAACTATTACTGCTCCTAAAAAACCACCAACAAATTGAGCTGTCAAATAACTAGGTACACTTCCCCAAGGGAATTTCCCTATTGCAGCAAGACCAAGTGTTACTGCTGGATTAAAATGAGCTCCACTTATAGTTCCAAATATAAAAACTGGTATAGTTACTCCTAAAGCCCATCCTGTTGTAATAACAATCCATCCTGAATTTTGAGCCTTTGTTTTATTAAGTACTACATTAGCAACTACTCCATCTCCTAAAATTATGAGAATCATTGTTCCTAACATTTCTGCTAAAAAGTTTTCCATATCTTGTTCTCCTTTATAAAAATAATGTTTCTATAAACTCTACTCTGTATAATACCCTTGATTTTTACATCAAGGGTATCAATAGTACTTTGACTTTAAGTTTTACTAAAACTAAAATGCAGCTTTAAGTATTGAAATTATGTCTTTTTCATTTCCTTTTCTTGGGTTACTGAATGCATTACCATCCTTTAATGCCATTTCAGCCATGTATTCAAAGTCTTCTTCCTTAACTCCCATTTCCTTTAAGCTTGCTGGAATTCCGATATCCTTTGAAAGTCTGAACATAGCATCTATAGCTTTTTCAGCAGCTTCCATAACTGATAATCCAGCAATGTTTTCTCCCATGAACTCAGCAATATCTGCAAATTTCTGTGGGTTTGAAATTAAGTTGTATCTTTCTACATGTGGAAGAAGCATAGCATTAGCTACTCCGTGCGGCATATCATATAATCCACCTAATTGGTGAGCTATAGCATGCACATATCCTAGGTTAGCATTGTTAAATGCCATACCTGCTAGTAATGATGCATATGCCATATTTTCTCTAGCTACTAAGTTATCACCTAAAGCAACTGCTTGTCTTAAGTTTTGAGCTATTAATTTGATAGCTTGTATTGCAGCTGCATCTGTTACTGGGTTAGCATCCTTTGAAACATATGCTTCAACAGCGTGAGTTAAAGCATCCATTCCTGTAGCTGCTGTTAATCCTGCTGGTTTCTTAACCATTAACATTGGATCATTGAAGGATACTAAAGGTAGGTTTCTCCAGCTTACTATAACAAACTTTACCTTTGTTTTTGTATTAGTTATAACGCAGTGTCTTGTTACTTCACTTGCTGTTCCAGCTGTAGTGTTTACTGCAACTATTGGAGGAAGAGCATTTGTTAAAGTTTCAATTCCTGCATAATCATAAAGATCTCCTTCGTGAGTTGCAGCAATACCTATACCCTTACCACAGTCATGAGCACTTCCCCCTCCAACTGTAACGATCATGTCACAAGCTTCACTATTAAATACTTCTAAACCTTCTTTTACATTTGTATCCTTTGGATTTGGCTCTACTCCATCGTAATATGCAACTTCTATTCCAGCTTCAATTAAGTGTTTAGCAGTTAACTCAACTGCTCCGCCTTCCATGTTTCTTAAGAATTTATCTGTAACTATTAAAGCTTTCTTACCACCTAATATTTTACATCTTTCACCAACTAGGCTTATGCAGCCAGCTCCCATAAAATTTACACTTGGAACTAAATAATCATACATTCTCATTTTATATTTCCTCCTAAAGTTTTTATATTTATATAATTGATGTTTTATTTATTAAATACTTCTACAGCAGCTTGTGCTATAGCCATATCTTCTTCAACAGTTCCACCGCTTACTCCAACTGCTCCAACTACTTGTCCATCTACTATTATTGGAAACCCACCGCCAAAAGTTACTATCCTACAGTTGTTAGTTAACTGTAATCCATAAAGACTTTCTCCTGGTTGAATGTTTGGAGTTACTTCATGAGTTCCTATTTTTAATGCTGCTGAAGTAAATGCTTTGTTTACAGCTATGTCTACACTTGTTATAAATGCATTTTCCATTCTGTGCATAAGCATTAAGTTTGCACCTGCATCTACTGCTGCAAATACTACTGGTACATTCATGCTAGCAGCTTTTGCTTCAGCTGCCGCAGCCATTTCTTTTACTATCTCTAAACTTAACTGTTTTATTTCATTTAGCTTTTTCATAATTCTTATCCTCCTTCATAAATAACTTTATTATCTTTCTTCTTCAAATCTAGCCATAGCATATAGGGCATCTGAAAGTCTATTTACATATTTTTTAACTTCTTCTCGAACCTTATCTTCTCTGCCCAAAGTGATTATTACTCTCTCAGCTCTTCTTGCCACAGTTCTTGCTACATGAAGCATTGCTGATACTCTATTCTTTCCTGGAGTTACAAAACCCTTAAAAGCCCCTGCATTCTCCATGTACTTATCTATAATTTTCTCCAAAATATCTATATCACTTTCCTGAGTTACTTCCTTTAGATATTTCATCCCATTTTCGTCACTAGCAAGCTCTGCACCTAATACAAATAACTTTTTTTGAATATCTATTATTTCGGTTTTAAGCTTTTCATCTTCCATAAAGGAATAAGCTGCTCCCATAGTAGAAATTAATTCATCTATAGTTCCATATGCTTCTACTTTTAAACTGTCCTTTTCTGCTCTACTGCCTCCAAATAAGGCAGTACTTCCTTTGTCTCCAGTTCTCGTATAAATCTTACTCATATAACCACTCCATAAAATTTACTTAAAAGCTATTCCCTTAACCAATCTTCCTGCATTAGCACCTAAATTTCTTAGAATTTTTTCTTCAGAATTTAAGCTGCTTATAAATAATGGACTTTCTTTTTTTAGCTTATTAAAGGTAAGTGCTATTTTACCATTTGAATGAATTCCTATACCTACAGCTAATCTTGAGTCTTGAGCAGCCTTATAACTTAACTCTACAAAATCTGCTTCATTTTGCTCTTTAACTTTATAAGGTATACCTTCCTCCTCTATTCCAAATAACACTTCATTAAAGGTGGATATATCCTTTATTTCAGAGGAGTAATAAATATATATACTTGGCTTATCATACTTATATTCTCTCATTAGTTACCTTCCTCATTTCCATTAAAGGCTAATATAAGTCCTGTAGCTACAGCATTTCTTGGTCCTTCAGTGCCTCTTATATTTCCTCTTCCAGCTACTACCCCGTACTGAGATAGTGCATCTGTTACCAGTTGAGGCACTTCAAAGTCCAGTGAAGAACCACCTACTAATACTACAAATTCTATATCTCTAATGTTTCCAGTTGGAGAAACTATACTCAATGCTCTAAGGCAATTAGTAACAAATACTTTTTCCTTTGCACTTCTTCTTATGATTTTTATCTTTTCTAAAGAGGTTTGCCCATCTATAGGAATTAGCATTCCTTCTTTTAATATAACTACCTTTGCAAATACAGAAGGGTCTAGTGGATTTTCAAAAAATTCTACTGTTCCATCCTCATGTCTTATATGGAATAAACTTTCAACCTTTGCTAAAGGATATTTCTTAATGTCTTCAGCTAAATTAAAATCTTCTAGCCCAAGTTCTGATTTAATTAGCATTGTTACCATGTTTCCCGCACCAGCTAAATGTATAGAGCATATTTGATCCTGCTTATTTATTATTGATGCATCAGTTGAACCAGCACCCATATCAAGTATTGCAAGAGGCTTACTGCTTCCTGGAGTAGTTAGAGCTCCTCTGATAGCCATGTCAGCTTCCACTCCTCCAACTTCTACAGTGACATTTAACTTTTCCTGAAGCTTATCTGCAATCATTTGCATTTGAAGCTTATCTGCCTTAACCATAGCAGCTATTCCTACTGCATTTTCCATGGAAAACTCTTCTGCGAGCCCACCTTTAACCTTTTGAGGTATAAAGGTATCTACTGCTAAAAGATCTTGAATCTTTATATCAACTATTTTCTGCTTAGTAAGCTTTGCCATTACCTGTCTTACTCTTTCAAGCATTCCACCAGCATTAGTTCCACACTCACCTTTTATATCCTGTACAGGAACGCAGAGTTTAACGGCTTCCATTATCTTTTCAGCGCCCTCTTCCACATCTACCATTTCTTTTCTCTTTAGCCCGTCTATGTGGATTTTACCTGCTGGAATTCTTTTTTCCTGCACATCACCCTTAGGTGTTTTTATAACCACTGCAGATCTATTCCCTATAAGTGCTCTGGATACAGGAACTATAAGTTTTGTTTCCTCCGAGGTCAATCCAAATACTGTAGCAATACCATAAGGATTTGATAATGTTTCAACTACTCCACCCTGCTCTGCTACCTCTACGGCTGCTTTCATCCCCACTGGAACCTTTTCTAAAAGCATTACTTCATCTACAATAGGTATCTTTTTTTCTAATCTATTATTTATTAAAACCCCATCATCTCTTTGAACCACAGCAGCTGTTATGTTTATTCCCTTTTCTACAGCTGCATTTATTCTCATAGCTGCCTCTATGAAATTTACCTTGCTTAATATCAAAACTATAAATTGGTCCTCTTTAGTCAATTCTTCTAGTTTTAATTTATCTAAGTCTTCAATATATATAGTCTTTCCTACACCAAGGCCTATTCCCCCTGGCGTAGTTGGATTATGCCCAATCATAGTAGATTCTGTTATTATAGTTTCAGTTATAGTTTCCATAGCTACATCACCTATAACTGGTGCCGCCTCATTTATTCTTACCAAATCTAGATCTGTAAGTTCCATGGATACTTTTTTTAAAGCTTGCTTTAAGGAGGAAAAAACTCCTTGTATATTTTCTTCTGTACCCTTTATTCCTGTTGTTTGAACAATTCCACTGGAAAGAAAATCTACCTTACCATTGTATACTCTAGCTAAAGCTACTTCTGTTGTTGCATTTCCTATATCAACACCTGCAATAATCTTCATATATTCCCCTCCTTAATTAAAGCTTACCTATTCTTGTCTTAACTTTTCTCTCTTTTCATAAACTTCTGCTGCTTCTCTTACAAAGTCTGCATTTACTTTTGCTTTATATTTATTTTCAAGTTCTTCTGCTATATCTAAAAGTTCTTCTTTTGTAGAACGATATGGTCTTAAAGCGTTATAAATTTCTAGTATTCTATCATCTGGAACTGCTATAAGCTCTGCTGCTCTTCTAAAGTTTCTAGCCATAGCATGTCTGTTCATTCCTTCTGCTATTTGAGCCTGCATTTCTAATGTTTCTGGTGATATTCTAACGTCCTCAGGCTTAATTTCTCCACTTAGTACATTTTCTAAAGTTACATCTTCTAACTTCTTTCCTGTTGGTGTTTTTATGATTTCAGGATTTTTAGTAGCTAAAGGATAATCCTTAGGATTCATCTTTCTCTGTTCCATAATTTTTTTCTCCCTCCCAAATTAAAACTTAACTTCTATTTCTAAAGGTTTTGCTCCAACTCTTACATGCTTAGTTTCTTTGATATGAAGTAAAGCTGCTTTTGCCATAAACTTAGGTCTTGCCATTTGATCATTTTTAATTGGAACTGGCGTTGGGGATTCCCCCTTAGCATACTTTGCTGCATTTTTTCCTATTAATCTAAAAATTTCAAGTGTTAAAAGTGGTGCTTGTGAAAATAGTTCTAAATTATTTAAAGGAAGTAAGTCTTTTTGATGAATAACTGTTGTTCCCTTTGACTGAACTCCTATTCCTATTCCAGATCCGCTGAGCTTTGCTGCATCATTAGATACAAAGGAAACATCAGAAGTTCTTATTATCCTAACCACGCGGGCAGTTAATCCTTCTTCTTCTACCCCTGCTATAATTTCTCTTAACACATCGCTGTGACTAACACCTGCTATAGTTTTGTTTTGGAACTTTAGAAAAGCTGGTGCTAAACCTATAACAACTTCATCTGCTTTTGTTCCAACTTTTGCTTCACCTACTTCTGTAAGCTGAAGCTCTGGTATAGCATATTCATTTGATACATTCTCCATAATCTTTCACCTCTATCAATTATTGAATATCTTCTGGATTTATTACATTCTTAATATCCTTGATTTCTTCCCATCTCTCTTTGCTTATTCTATAGCCTGTTCCTGGTCCTCTATAATCATTGATATCATTAACTGCGCTTATAACATCAAAGTTCTCATCAAGTATTGCTGATGTCTGTAGATAATCTCCAGTTACTCTTTGTTTAAGCATGTTTAATACGTTACTTGCAATATCATCAAATCCATTTTTGCTTAATGCTTTAACTATATCTATACCAGTGATTCTCTTCTTAAGCATTTCTTCTGCTGCCTTTAAGTCCTCAACTACATTTCTTTCTGGCATATCCTTACTTCCGTGAGCATAAGTTGCAGCTTCAATTTCTTCATCAGTTACAGCCGGGAATCCTAATTCTGCAAATACTGCTTGTATTGCTTTTGCTGCTTTATTTCTTATTGCAATGGTTTCTTCTTCTGAAACTGGTCTTAATCCACCATCTACCATTAAGTCTCTTTGAAGTACGTTGTAATCATCAAAGTCTTCTGCATCGAAGTTTGAGCCTGCAAACATATTGTCATAATTAGGAACTGCACTATATCCTGAGAATATAAAATCTGTTCCTGGAAGCATTTGCATAAGTGTTCTTGCAGTTCTTCTTATGTCAGAGTGTGAGAAAGTTTGGTCATTTGCTGAAGCAACTTCTATATCAAGCATAGTAGTAATTAAGTTTTCAGCAAGTACTGCTCTTATTCCTGAAGGAACTGCTCCTGTCATACCTATACAGCTAACTGCTCCATTTTGAAGCCCTTGAACCCCAGCCCCTTTTGTTATGTATATACATCTTGCCTCTAAGTAAAGCATTGATTTTCCTTCTGAATATCCCATTAATGCTTCTGAACCCGTACCTGATGTAAATCTCATCTTAAGCCCTCTTGAAGCATAGGATGATGCTAAGAATGCTTTTGACCATGGGGTATCATCTCCATCAGTAAATACCGCTTCAGTTCCATATACTGAAACTGTTTCAGCATAGCTTGTAAGTCCTCTCATACCAAGGTCAAGCTCTGTAGCTTCCTCTATTGCACATTGAGTTAAAACTCCTCCACGTCCTACCTGGGAACCTATAAGTATTGCTAATGCATTAAATGGTGCATATCTTACTATACCAACTGTAGTTTCTTGTTCCGAGAAGCCTCTAATAGCTGCTTCTGCTGCATCTGCTGCAATTTGCACTGGGTTGTCCTTTAAATTTGTAACATGGCATTGATTTGATGGAGTTTTCCTAGCTCTCATCTTTTGAAGTGCCATCATCATTTCAACTACGTTCATGTGTGATACAACTTCTACTATCTTTGCTGGTGTTATTGATGTTGTTATATTTACAATTTCATCTCTGCCAACATTTATATCTACAAGCATTTGAGAAATTTTTAACGAATCTAAGTTCATTGATTTTTCAGCGTTTTCTAGGTTTATTGCATAGTCTGCTATAAATCTATCTATTGTATCGAAATCTTCTCTTTTCTTTCCATCAAGTTCTACTACTACTCCATTTTCGATTTTTATAGAAGGCTTAGGATCATTTGGGCTATCCATTGCTATTATTCCTTCTTCTGGCCATTCACCTATAAGACCGTCTTGGTTTACAGGACGCTGTGCTAAAACTTGAAATCGTTTTGATCTCATTAATTATTCCTCCCTTTTCTTACACTTACTATTTATTATTAATTTTCTATTTTCCTATGGATTGTTACTTTTTTATCTATATAATAATGATACAATAAACTTGTTTAAACTTTATCAAACTATATTGGCATGTATTTGTACATTTTTGTCTGGTTTAAATTGGCTAAATTTGCACTTGTAAATTCTTGCTATAGACAGTTGTACTTTTTTGTCCTACCTCCCCTCTAACCTGTTTATAAATAGGAATCTCACCAGTTTTAATTGAGCACAACTAGCAAAATAATTTAAAGTTTGTTATAATTTAATAAATAAACTCATGAACCGGGATGGGGTAGCTAGGGTTCCGCCTTACAATAGTTAAGGGCATGTGACCGAGGGCTACAGATTCTGCTGAGGCAGGAGGCACCTATTGGCATAAAAGGCCCGAGGGGGAAGGTTCGGCGTATTTCTCATGCGCTGAATCTTTCCTCTCGGGCCATTATTTTTAAGGAGGTATATTTATATGGTTGAAGTTAAAGAAATTTGTCCGGGGGTAGCTATAGTTATATTTAATAAAGAGGGCCAAGTACTGCTGCAAAAAAGAGCAGATGTGAAACTTTGGGGAATACCTTCTGGGCATGTAGAACCTGGAGAAACAGTTAGAGATGCTGCAATAAGAGAGGTATTAGAAGAAACAGGCCTTCAAGTTGAAATAACTCGATTGATTGGAGTTTATTCTGAACCGAGTTCCCAAATCTTCAAATATCCAGATGGACGTATTACTCATTTTGTAACCTGTTGTTTTCAAGCTGAGGTAGTAGGTGGCAATCTTACAATTTGTCCACCAGAAACACTGGATTTACGCTATTTCCCCTGTGACAATTTACCATCAGATATCTTAAAAATGCATCCGCTGTGGCTATCAGATGCTCTTACTCCAACATTGGAATCTTTTGTCCGATAACTCATTTCTATAAAAATACCGTAGACAATCAGCCTTTTCAACTGGGCTGATGACTACGGGTGTAAAGATTAAATTTATATTCATATCAATTATTATATTTTCTTGCTTCCATCTTTATTAAATATCTTCCTTAAATGTATATCCCTAATAATTATTATAACTATAGCACCCATTAATGAAAATAATAGTTGGTTTTCTTCATTAATGACATGCATTAGTTTCCCAATTGATAAAATGTAAAAGATACCATTTGGAATTTATAAAATCAGATACCACTATAGTTTATTTCATTTTTGGACTTTTCTATAATCGCTTCTACATCAGCTCCCTTAATATCAAGATTTTCCGCCTTATAGCACATTACCTTCTGAATTCCATAAAACATTTGTGACAATGCCTTTATATAATCAAATCCTAAATTAAATCCTTCTATCGTCCCACCCGCAGTAGTAACATAAATAATCCTCTTTGCTTTACACAGTCCAGTTGGGCAACCTTTAGGTGTATACATAAAGGTTAACCCATTAACCGTTACAGCCTCAAAATATACTCTAACTGTTGCTGGAAAAGCTAAATCCCAATAAGGAGCTGCTATCACAATTTCATCCGCCTCCGCAAACTGTTTCGCATATTGAAACATTGGCGCAGAAAAATTTTTTGATTTAACATAAGCATCTCGCTCTTGTAATGACCACCAATTTAATGGTTTAATATCTTCCCTTTCTAAATTTACTTCCTCAATCTTACCATGTAATTTTTTCAATACACTTTGCGCCAAAATATAAGTACGAGAATCAGGCCGTACACAGGCATTCACAAACAAAATCTTATTCATTTTCCACCCCACTAAATTACTATTTTTTAAGTCGCTTTACATCTTTTATATGCAGCATTGTTTTACTCTTGTGACACACTACTGTAAGTTATTGTTTTTATTTACCAGCATGTCTACATATTATTTTTGTTTTGAACATTTGAATGCTATAGCAGACAGAGTACACATTATTAAAGAAATGACCAATACTATAATATCGATACCCACAAAGCTTTCAACAAAGAACCTAATTCCATACCACTGACCCCAAAGTAAGATTACGAATAAAGCTAATATTCCACCACTACTATCTGTAGAATTTACATATATCATCAACAGGCTAAGAATTATCATTACAATCCAAAATATAAGGAAATACTTTGCTATTACACGTTTTTTACTTTTTAAGTTAATTTCTAAAATGACAAGCCAAATCACAAGGTAAGTACATGTAACAATAACATTTTTAGCTGTAGCTGGACTTCCCATCAAAAACTCTGGAAAATTCAATATTAATCCACCCAATATACCTACCATAGATAAAATAATTGCTGATATTATTTCTAATTTCATCTTCTCTCCCTTTTAAAACAAGAATTTACAGCATAAAAGCCACATAATTTGCTGTTGCGCTACAAAATATGGAGGCTGCAAACAAACCTAAAGAAATTACTTATATAATAACTATTTAGCTAAAGTTTATTTATCATCTTTAAAGAAACCAATAATACAAAAACTTAACCCAATAACTTTCTAGAGAAGTTGTATACCATGTCGTCTTGAGTCTTTATCAATATAAATATTCACCGCTTGTACTGCTTTGAATGATACAATAATAGCCAACATATAAAGCATAACTTCTAAGATTGCTTTAATAATCCTCAAAAAAACAATAAGCCTACAATCCCTATATTTTGCATAATAATTTCTTCTATATTTTAAAACTAATTGGCATTTAATTAATTTACTTTATTTTACCCTTATGTCGTAAGATAAAAATATTGCGTAGTATAAACTGTGTTTCAATCCTTGGAATGTTTAATAATAAACTTTCTCAATGTGCCCATTGTTTCATTCAGCATTTCTATGCTTTTTAGTGTATCTGAACATTCAAGACGATGATTGCCACCATCTATTTTAGTTAATTGAATATTTTTACTGTTCTCTATCACGCTCATACTTAAACTATTTATTTTTCCGTCTTCTGAACCTGTAATAACTAAACATTGATAATTTACCGCGTTTTCAAATGTTTTATCTACTGGTGTTAAATAAACATGGATTTGCACATAATCTTTCAAGCCTTTAGATAGCCTATTTTGGATAATAGTCCCCAAGCTTTTACCAATAAAAATTATTTTTTTATAATTTTTATTCAAACATTTCTTTAATATCTGTTCTGATTCCCTGGCTACAATATCAAATTCTGTGTCAATATCAAAATCTTTACGTGAAATCTGAAAACCATAATCTATACAAAGTACATCTAATCCAAGTTCTAATGCTGTTTTACATGAATAATACATAAGTGGCTTCTCATTTACATAACGCTCTCCTGGAAGAATAATAGTTAAAACATCACTATTTTGCTCAATACATCTATTCTCTAAAGTTACACTCCAATGAGAGTCGTATTGAATATTTTTTTCATTCATTATTATTTCTCCCCCTTTAAGCTCATTACAAATCATCACTTCGCCATATATTACCCTTGCCACATAATTTAAGAAAAATGTGTCTAAAATGCAAATATAAATATTGCTTATTTTTCTTGGTTCATATCACAACTACCATCTTTATAATCTATAATAATCTTCTCGCATTTACGGCAGCAGCTGGCTATCACTGCTGAACCTTGGAATATATATAACTTCGATAAAATAATTGACCCTTCATGAAATTTTGCCATTCCCACGTAAGACTTTTTATTTTTCCACGCAATTTCATGTGGGCTTTGTATAACTCCTTGTTCCATTTCTTCACCACAATACGGACATTTCATAACTCCTACCTCCTCCTCAAAATATAAATAATCTTTGCTACGCATTTTTTTACCCTTGTGACACAATTAAAGAAATATATGACTTAACTGAATCTAAAATTATGTTACATCAACTCTACAAATTGGAATTTTGTTAGTTACTTGTATTCATTCGGAACATGAATATCAAGCTTCTCGTACAATAGTTTTACATCATGCACAGCATTTTCATCATACTCATAGCCCAAGTGAAATAACACTTGATTTTCAGCATTAATACATCTTACCACTTTATCACCTATTTTCCCAATCCCACTAAACACATCTGGGGGATATGCTCCTCCATCAAAAACAATGTACTCTTGTTCGTTGAATTTAAATATATGAAGATCAATTTTCCTACCTTTAGTATCTTTCCAAACAGTGTGAGATATGGTTGTATATGCTAATTTATAAGTATTATATATTACTGTTGTAAGGCTTAATTATAATATTTACAATTAAATCTGCACTATCTTTTGTCATAATAAAAAATATTCTCAATTACAACTGTATATTTAAACTCATCTAATCTGCCTTTTTCTAAATCTAACTATATAAAAACATATTAATCCAAAAACAATCACAGTAAATAACGGTATTAATAGTTTATTAGTTAAATAATATTGCTCTTCATTACTCTTAACTTTTTCTGTACCATCTAAACTGACATTAGCAGAAGTACTTAATGCCTTATTATCTTCATTTATCCTCTTTTGTGCTTCAAAGTATTTTCCCTCATTGATATACTTTTCATAACGAACTACCATATCATATGATTCGCTCACAAGTTTTAAGACTTTATAATCATCAGATGTACTTTTAAATATCCAAGTATCATCAACCTTATTTTCATCTAACAAAACTGCTACAATAAAGTCGCCCACTTTAGGTTTATTGTTTGTTCCATAATATTTATCAAATTTCTGGATTGAAATTTCTGATTGCTGTATACTCCCCATCATAACAGTAGAAGGAAAGATACTGTACGTATCTTTATTAATAGTAGTTATTTTTCCTATGAAGACTGCCTTTTGATTGCCTAACATAATTGACTCTGGTATATCCCCCGCATAGACATTTGTACTCACAAATAATAGAAACATAACAATGGTAATAAAAATCTTCTTTCTCATTCAAACCCTCCTACAATTATGTAATAATAAAAATATTGATGATCAATATTTTACCCTTGCGATACAATTTAAGAAAATTGTGTAGTAAAGATTATGCTCGTAACTTTCATTACTTTTTTCGTAAAATAACATGATGAAAGGATGCTATAGCTTTATACACTTCTAATTCACTTACCTTCAATTCCATTTTCAACATCTGTTCTTGCCATGTTTTATCCTTATGAATTTCTTGCTTTTGCTGTAAATCCCAAAATGTTCTCATCCCCAGAATTCTTTCTATTTTAAACTTATCTGACCATTCTAATATTTCTGTATCTTCATAGTAATTAATTGTACCAAATTGTTGTGCATGTCCATTCTCTCCTTCTAATAATTCATTAGCATGTTCAAAATTATTCAATAACACTACCATTTGCATAACTCTTCCAACCTTATTATGTTTTAAAACAGAAAGATAGCCATTAGTCTTTAATATCCTTGAAAATTCTTTAATAATTTTTTCTCTTTCACCTGCATACTCAAAAACATTGTGGCACAATATCACATCAAATGATTCATCTTCAAAATTCTTAAGTTCTTTCATGTCTCCTTTTATTTGTATATAATCATTTTCTGTAAATCTATCTCGAAGCATCTTTTCATCTGGCTCGATTGCTAAAACCTCGTTGTCTATAGCAAAATGGTCGGCTGTAATACCATTTCCACTTCCAAAATCCAAAACTCTTTTATTATGTATGAATTTTAGTTGCTCCCATGTCATTTTCTTTTGTAATAATTCCCAAGGAGCAATATCTCTAATATCCATTCTTAACACCTCTTATTATCACGCTATTTTTATCATAAAAAAAAGTATTCTCAATTACATTTGGTAAAACTTTGTAAATTGAGCAATTCATTTTTCTTTCAAAATATTCTTTTATTTCAAAGAGCTTATTCCACCTTATGACAGTATATTCATTGATACCATACCTTCGTGTTACATCAACTAACCGTTGCTCCATCAAACAAAATCCTGTTGGTAGCGCTAAAGCATCACATAATTGAATCAACAAATCATAATCATCATAGATTATCGAATCAATATACTTTTTTATAAAATTATAGTCTTCTTTAGTTATATCTAACTTACCAATTACAGACCTTATATCTTTTATACTATATGAATGGGTAATACATATTTTAGCTACATCATCCCAACCTTGATTACTACAATATTTAAATCCTTCAATTGTATGTCTTTCTTGTACTACACCAACCCTTCGACCTATATCATGTAACAATCCTAAAATATAAGCCTTATTACTATCCATATCATCACAAAATCCAGAAATATTTTTACAAGCCAGAGCTACATACTCTGAATGTTGTACCCATTTTCCTTTATTTAGTCTTTCTGCTTCTCTCAAAGCATTTATTGCAATATCTTTATTAGGATACTTTTTATTCATAACTAATACCTTCTTACTTTTTATAATTGATAAATCTTTTTTACAGTTGTGACGCATAATTTCTACTGCTGCTACACTTTAAAAGAAGATTACGAATTAAACACACTTATTATTCTTGATATATTTTTCTATAACTTCAATATCTGGAGGGCTAATCTCAATTGGTAAGTTGTCAATTTCAAAGAATTTTAAAGAACTGCTTTCTTCATTATCTATATGTAATTCACCACTATATACATTTGTGGTAAATGCGGTAACAACATTATATACTTCATCACCATGAGGGTATATATAATGTTGTCTTTCACCAGAAAAAACGCCAAATAATTTTAAATCCTTTAAACTTATTGACAATCCTGTTTCTTCTTTCACTTCCCTAATAGCAGTTTCTTCAACTTTCTCACCTATTTCTATTGAGCCACCAGGTAAACCCCATTTTTTATTATCAGTTCTTAACTGCATTAGGATTTTATTTTTATCACTAATAATTACACACGTTCCACACTGAATTAGTGGTCTTTTACCAACAAATTTCCTCAACTCAAGTATATAATTGCTCATAGTTTCCTCCCATTATTTATTTCTAATGTATAATTTAGTTCATCATATTATACTGCCGCAACACTTTATAAGAATACAACAAATTTACTTTATCAATAATTTATCTCTAAAATAGCCACCTATGAAAATATTTATTAACATTATCGAATTAAATATCGCAAAATATTCAAAGCCTTTAACTAATATTACAATTCCTGTAAGTACTGCTGATACACCTGTTAATATACATGTAATCTTACTTCTTTTAATATATTCTTCTGTATCTTTAACTCTATGAGAACGGATAATCATTTTTTTATAAATATTTTCTGGAAGTAGTTCTAAAATAATAGCTATACCTCCTAAGACTAAATAAACATATGCAAAAGATGTAGAATTCATAATATGCCTCCTAATTTGTAACAATATACTCTTCTATTTAATGCATATTATTTGTATTATTAAATGCAAAGAATCCATTTTCATCCTCATCATTATAAAACATCTTGTATTAAAGTATTGATTAAGAGTTTCCTTTTGTTGTTATTTAAATTATGATATACTTCTTCTTTATTGTAATCAGGTATTATAAAGCTGTTATCGATATTCATTAAACTTGCTAAATATATACTAAAATCATAATGACTTACTGGCCTTTCTCCTGATATATTTATTACTCCAGTAAATTTACTATATGCAAGTTCAATTATTGCATCTGCAAGGTCTTGTACATTAACAAAACTGGAGTATATATTAGCTATTCTTGAATAACATTTACCTGTTTTGGAAATGTCATAAAGTTCCTTCATTCTAGAATCCATTTTGCCATCATAATCATAACCATAGATACTGCCAGGCCTTACAATCACATGATTAGTGTGTCTCTGAACGATACTTTCTCCTTCAATTTTCCCATTAATATATTTAAATAAGTATTCATTAGGTGCACGCCTATAAGGAATTACACTTTCAGTTTGGTCTTTTCCTTTTCCAACTGTGGTAGAAACATAAATCAAACGTACATCTTTGGAAATGTTATTAACTATCTCCTTTACACCTATCTGGGATAAAAGCATTTCTTCTTCTTTGTCCATAACGCTCCAAATAATAATATTTGGTTTAAGTGATAGCATTTTCTTTATGTCCAATCTATTTAAAACATTGATTTTCAAAAGTTCATTATTACTGAATTTACAACAAGTCCCATAAATATCATCACCATTACATTCTTGGAGTTTTTTATATATTGTATTTCCCAAATATCCACTTGCTCCTACTATCAATATCCTCATAAATATTCTTCCTTTCAAAAATGCAATGAATATCCCTCTATAGTTATAAGGTAAAAATAATGCATACCATAATCATACTTTAACCTACCAATTTACTAAAGTAGTTCTTGTTCTATAATTCTTAGCAAACTTAGCATTATTTTATCTTCTGTTTTGATACTTTCTAATCTAGAAGTATATTCATCCTCCCCATAAATCATATCTATACCAAAATCAAGGGTTGCTTCTGCACTTATAAGAAAAAATGCTTTCTTAACCCTAGTTTGTTCTTCTGCATCATTATTTAAATTTAGTTTAAATGGTGTGGGATTATCGTAAACAAGTTCAATACATCGCAAAAAGTTCTTAGCTTGGTTTACTTCATCCAGCAGCAAATCTTTATTTTCTGAGGTAGATATTTTCTTTGAGGAGTCTGTAAAATTTATTCGCTCACATATTAATTTTAGAATCTTATCAAAATTTTTCTCGTCTTCATATATTGTTTTATTTTTACTATCATTATAAATAATTATTTTATTAGGTTTGGGTATAGTTATGGGTTTACTGGCTAACTGTATATTTTGATATATTAAAGGGCTAAATACTGCAATTACCATAGAAAAAATTGAAATTATCATAATCTTTTTTCTTAAAATCATAAAGATATTCCTCTCTAAACATATACATTTATTGATTAAATTCTTTTTTTAACAAAGAAAACACCAAATGATCTCCAATTTCATTATTTCTAAAGAAACGTTCCCTTAACTTTCCCTCTTCTACAAATTTAAGTTTGTGTATAAGTTTCAATGATGCCGTATTTTCTGGATTAATAAAAGCCTCTATTCTGTTAAGATTCATTTTAGTAAATCCATATTGGACTATTTTTTCAACGGCCTCAGTCATTAACCCCTTACCTCTATAATTTAAATCTGTGATTTCATATCCTATTTCAGCATTTAATTGATGAATATACCAATAATGAAATCCGCAACTGCCGATTATTTTCCCCGTTGTCTTATCAATAATCTGCCATATCTTAAAAGTCATACTCCAAGTAGTAAAACCTTTCTTATAATTTTCTTTTTCTAGGTTTAAACTTATATTATTCATTCCAAAAAAATTCATAAGTTCATCATCAGTAAAATTTCCAAATACATAGTCATAAATCTCAGGGTTTAATTCTCGAAGAAGTAAATTTTTAGTCTCAATTATCTGTATATTAATTTTAATACTATGTTCTAAAACTTTATTCTGCATTTCCACTCGTCCTTTTTATTTTTAATTATTTTAGATAATCTTTAAGGTAAAAAGTGAACATTTATTTATCCAATAATCTTGACATTATAACTGTATTATAATAGTTCCCATCTCTATGAATACGGTCTTTTATTAGTAATCCTTCTTCTGAAAATCCATATCTTTTATACAATTGGATTGCATTTGTATTTGTTTCTACTACAGTTAATGAAATTTTCTCAATTCCAACAGTATCTGCCCACATCAAAATATTTTCTAGTAGTACTTTACCAATTCCTTGCCCCCAGTATTCCTTTAATATACATATACCAAACTCTGCCTTGTGCCTAAATCTGCTTAATTTGCTTCCTTCACAGCGAGTAAATCCAACAATTTTACCTTCTACTTCTGCAACTAAAAATATAGTTTTTTCCGCTATTGAATCTTCATAGATAAGTTTTTCAAAATCCTCCGAATCGCGCAATCCTTCTCCAGACTCTCTATCAAGATTTTCTGTTTCTCCATCAATTTTAACTCTTAATTTAGATAATTCAATTGCATCATATTTTGTGGGGCACCGAAGTATCCACGTTAGGCTTTTACCTTCTATTATTTTACTTTCAATTATCATCGCTACCTCCAACAGTTTATTAATGTCAAAGCTATATTATTATTTATAATTGTGGATTCTACAAAATCAATTTTGCTACCATTTCCCCATCTTCAATATTACCTGTTTCTGCAAAACCTAAAGATGCATAAAGTGTTTTTGCTGTAACATTTTCTGGTTCATAGGAAAGTAAAACTACTGAAGCTTTTCCATAAGGGAAGGTTCTAATCAGTTCAAGTGACTTTGCCATAGCTTCCTTACCATAGCCTTTACCCTGATATTTTTTATCAATCATTAATCTGCATACCCAATAAATATTTTCATCATTATTCTCATCTGCCTCATTATATGATAACATTATGAACCCTACCATAATATCATCATCATAAATGGCATAAGGCATAGGAATACACTCATTATTCGTTAAAGCAACATATGCCTCTGCAAGACTGCGTATATTACTTGCAACAAAGCTTTTTTGTTCTTCTCTTGGTTCTAATTTAATGCATTCATCAAAATTATGATCTGTGATTTTCTGTAACTCTATCATAGTTATCCCCCTTAAATAAAATGATTCTTTCACATGGCTACCATACAGTTAAGCCTTCAACTATATGAAAATTATACCATATTTAAAAGAGAGCTGGAAATCAATATAGATTTCATAGCCCTCTCTTTAAGAAAAACCTTTTTCTTCATATTTCCCTAAAACAATTTCATCACAAATGGTTCTATCTGACAAAAAAATCACGGGGTCTGCCCTACTGCTCTATCTTTGTATTATTCCCATTTGAAAAATTTAAGAGCTGCACCAGTACATATTACTCCAAGGGTAATCATTATAATAATAGGAATCATCACTGTATCTATTCTCAAACCAAGCGAGGCAGCTTTTAAAAGTTTTATTCCTTGTGTTAGCGGTAATATATTGGCAACTCTTTGAAGTCCTGCTGACATAATCTCATAGGGCAGCGTTGCTCCTGAAAAAATCAGCATAGGAAAATATAGTATACTTGCTGCAATACTTGCTGTCTTTAGATTTGGAGCAATGCCTCCTACCATCATGCCTATGCTAAACATTGATGCCATTACCAGGAAATAGACTCCCAAAAACTGAAGCCACGAGCCACTAAATCGAAGATCAAAGAAAATTTTTGCTGTGGCATAAACAAGTATAAGTGAAACAACAGAATAGAGTGCGTAAATCACTACCTGCACTGCTAAAATCATAGCAGGGCTTATAGGCGTTACCTTAAACCTCTTTAGAATTTTTTTATGACGATAGTCGGACACAACCAGCGGTAATCCCATCACACCCCCAGCGCATATTGCAATTGTAGCAATAGCTCCAAATGATTGTTCTAAAAATGTGTATCCTGCGCCATCAAAGGCTGATTTATTTCCATAGATTATACCAAGAATTATTGTTATAACTATCGGCATACAAATTGTGAAGATAAACATATCCATCCCTCGCAATGACACTTTCAGCTCTGTTTTTAACATTATTCTAAATGCTTTCATTATTCATTACCCCCTCGTCTGTATACCATAAATAAGCTTCCTCAAATTTTTCAAACGGACTTCCTACAATTGCTTCTTGTACAGTTCCATAAAAAATGCTGGTTCCTTTTTTAATAATACAAATCCTATCACACAATGCTTCTACTTCATCCATAAAATGCGAAGTTAGAAAGATAGTAAGCCCTTTCTTCTTTAAGTATAGAAGTCCTTTCCATACATCTCTCCTTACTCTGGCATCAAGCCCTGTTGTCAGCTCATCTAAGAATACAACTTTAGGATTGGGAATTAAGGCAAGAATAATAAATAAGCGTTGTTTTTCTCCCCCTGAAAGTTCACTGACTTGGCTCTTGTATTTATCCGAAAGACCAAATTGTTTTAACAATTCTGTATAATCTAGTGTATTCTTGTAAAGGGCTTGTGTAACCTCACAAAGCTCTGCTACTGTTACTTTGTCTTGATAATTTGATTCTTGAAATTGGACTCCAACTTGCTCAAATAATTTCTTCCTCTCTGTTTGTGGATTCATTCCTAAAATGGAAACGGATCCACCATCAAACTTCTTTATTCCTAAAATACATTCAATGATAGTACTTTTCCCTGCCCCATTAGCACCAAGCAATCCAAACACTTCTCCGCATTTAACTGATATGCTAACACTATTTACGGCTTGTATATTTCCGTATGCTTTGCATAGGGCATTAACTTTAATTGTTTCCATGTTTATAAACCTCCTATTTTTTAATACATAAAATAGAATAACACCAGCATAAAGTCTGGTGTTAAACTGTAGGGTTCATATTGAATTTTTCTTCCATGGCTTTTAGCTGCCTTAAAATAGAATTTGCATTTAATTCTGCGTTGCTTAATGAAGTAAGAAGTTTATCACAAACTGTTACAATATCCTCATCAGTTTCAGGTGTATTAATTACTTCTCGTATATCGATTTTAGAATTGTTTGATATGGCGCTTATCATTCGTAAAATTGCTGCAAGAGAATAATTGGCACAACGTAATGAACGTATTATTTTTAGCAATTGAATATCTTCTCTAGTATATACCCTATATCCATTTTGTTTTCTTTTTACAGAAAGCAACCCATTCATTTCCCAATTTCTTAAAGTATCAATAGTAATTCCTAAATAATCTGCAGTTTGTTTTCTTGTCAAAGATACATTTTTTTCTTCCTTGTGTATACCAGAAAGTAATTTTCTTGTAATTTCTATAGCTTCTTCTGCATTTTTCTGCTCTATTTTAACCTGATTTATATAGTTGCTAGTACATGCATTTGCCTTTTGAAACTCACCCCTAGCAGATAATTTAATAATATTAATCATCTTTTTTCTAAGGCCGCTTTGCAGCACCTCAACTTTAAATGCTGTCCTCGCTAGCTTAAATTGTGCAATATGAAAATCTGTAAAGACCCTATATCCATTGGATAATCTCTGAGGCTTAGGTATCAATTCTAGTTTTTCATACAACCGTACTGTATTAGAGTGTACCCCAATTATTTTTGCTACTTGTGCTGTGTTATACTTATTTCGCATTATATTTTCGCCTCCATTTAACTCTATCATAGCGCAGATATTAAGTCTGGTGTTATAGTGGATGGTTTTTTATTATCAATAAAAAATCAAGCAAGGTATATATTAAAATTTTCATCATATTTTATTGCAATACCTTTTGTAAATATAAAAAGTATGCTTGCTAACATATTTTATAGAAGGAAAAACCGCTAATGAATTTTTCACTAGCGGCTTAATACTATCTTTTAATTATTATAGGTATTAATAAGATTTCTTATCCAGTTACATTATTTATTTTCAACAGGTTTTTTACCTCTCATAAATAAGGTTAAAATTAAAGCCACTGCCACTGCACTAACTGTTACTGTAACAGCATAGGACATTCCATCAATAGTCGCTTGACCTTGTAACATTTGTGCTAATCTAGATACTGCAGAAACCTTAGCCATACTTTGTGACATTCCTGCATGCATATATGACTTTGTTAGTGTACTTAACATATCATTTGAAGCCTTATTATAGATAGTTATTTGTTCTGCCAACTTACCATAATTATAATCAGTTCTTCCCTGCATAAGTGTAGACATTATAGTTACACTAAGCGCACCTGAAATTTGCCTTATGGTATTATTAAGAGCTGACGCACCTGGAACTAATTCTTTTTTTACAGCATTCATTCCCACAGTACTGATTGGCATCATAGCAAGACCTAATCCTACAGATCTAATACAAGTAATTAATACTATGTACTCTTTACTTGAATTCATATTTATAACACTTGCAAGCTCATAAGAACTAATGCCTAGTATTATAAGTCCAGGTATTACAAGTGGTTTTGCACCAAATTTATCAAATAAGTTACCACTTATGGGCATAAGCACTGCTATTACAAGTGAAGAAGGTAACATTATGAGCCCTGCTTCCATAGGAGTATACCCTCTTATATTTTGCAAAAATACTGGTAATATATAAGATGCACCCATTAGAGCCAATGTTAATACACTACTTATTATTAAGCTTATACTAAAGTCAAATAGCTTTAAAACTCGCAAATCTAGTAGTGGATTGGGATGCGCAAGCTCGTTTACTACAAATAATATAAGACTTAAAATACCAATAGTCATTAATATTGGATTTTCAATTTTACTCCAATCAATTGATGAACCTTCGCCAAGCACATATAATACACTTACTATTCCAATTGTAGAGGATAAAAATCCTATTATATCAAAGGCCTTGAATGGCTTTTTTTCTGAGTCCTTTAATATAATTGCTGCCATTATTACTCCAACTACTCCTATAGGAACATTAATATTAAAAATCATTCTCCAATCCATCTTTTCAATAATAAATCCCCCAAGTGTTGGACCTATAGCAGGTGCAGCCATAGATGCTATTCCCCAAAATCCAAGTGCAAGTCCTATTTTCTCCTTAGGAAACAATTGATATATTATTGACATTCCTACTGGCATTATCATTCCGCCACCAAGAGCTTGTACTATACGAAAGCCTATCATAGTTCCACCGCTCCATGCAAAGCCGCATAATAATGATCCTATCGAAAACATTCCTAATGCAAACATATATATTTTTTTAGGACCAAAAACATCCTGAAGATATCCTGTTAAGGGTATAATAGCTCCAAGTGTCAGTGAGTAAGCTGTTATTATCCACTTAGCTCCATCTAATGATAAACCGAAAACAGACATCATCTTAGGAAGAGCAATGTTAACTATACTACTGTCTAGTATAGCCATAAAGGTTCCTATTACAACTACTCCTAACCCTAGCCAGCTATTTAATGATTCATTATTATTCTCTTCCATGTCATCCCTCCGTTACTTAACATGGATCTTAACAACGGCATTTGTTCCTGGAAGAATTTTGCTGTCAAAATCATCAAGTTCAATTTTTATTGATATTCTTTGAACTACCTTTGTAAATGTACCGCTGGTTGATGATGATAAAAGTGATAAAGCTGAATTTGAAACTTCTCCTATAGATTTAACTTTTCCAGTAAATTTTTTAGAGCTATATTGATCTATAGCTATCTCAACAGGTTGTCCAACTTTTACTTTCCCAAGTTTTGTTTCTTCTATATTAGCGGCTATGTATATTTTGCTAGGATCCATTAAAGTAATTAAAATTTGACCTTGTGATAAAAGTTCTCCAACAGTTCCCTGTCTTTTTACAACAACACCGTTAATAGGTGATCTCACCAAGGATTGTTCAACACTTGTATCTGGAAGACCATTCATATCTTGACTAGCTAGTATTTCATTTTTTGTGACCTTATCGCCTTCATCTACATTTAATTCTAATAATTTCCCTGAAATTTGAGGTGTCACGCTCACAAAATCAGCACTAACTTTTGCATCTTCAGTTGAAACATAATTTGTATTTTGATACCAATAATAGTATACTATCCCGCCTAATGCTACTAACATTACCATTAATATTCCAATAATCAACGTCTTACGTTTTTCCTTCATATTATAATCACCTCTTTCGTTATTTCTTTAATCCAATCTCTGCCAACATTCCCGGTTTTAGTTGAGACTTCGGATCAGCTAATGATACCTTAACTAAAACATTTCTGCTTTGAGAATTTAATTTAGTATTTATCACTAATATTTTTCCTTTAAATTCAGTTTTTTCTACTTCAGCTACTTTGACAACCACATCTTGTCCTTCTTTAAGACCATTTACAATATCCAGTGGAGCATAAGCATTTACAACTAAAGAATCATGATTAGATATTGAAGCAAGGCTTGCACCTGGTGAAGCTATTTCACCAACATTAATATTTTTAGAATTTACAACTCCTGAAATTGGAGATGTTATAACTCCATTATTCAGTGCAGTTTGTGCTATTTTTAAAGCTGCCTCTGCTTGCTGCACTTGCGCTTTGTAAACATTTACAGTAGTTTCTGTTACACCATTTTTAAGTATATTTAATTGTTCCTGTGCTGATTTCTTTTGCGTCTCAGCTGCAACAACTTGTTGATGGGCTGCTTCTAACTGCTGCTGCGTATTTATTCCTTCTTCAACTAAAACTTTCATTCGTTCATAATTTTTGGTTACAACTTTATAATTTTCAGTTGCACTATCTAGTGATGCTTGTGCTTGAGAAATTTGTTCAGGGCGTATACTATTTACCGCATTAGCTAAGTTTGCATTGGCAGTATTCACTGCTGCTTGAGCCTGACCAACTTGAGCTTGTAAATCTGTTGTATCTAATTTAATAACAACATCTCCTTGGTTAACTTTTGACCCAACATTGATTAATACTTCAGAAACTCTTGCTGAAATTTTTGAAGCTATATTCACCTGATCATTTGTATCAATTTTCCCAGCCATTATGTATTTATTTTTGGTATTTTGCTCAATAGTTTTAGTAGTTTCTTCGCTCTTATTTGTACTAACACTGCTAGTTGCACTACAACCATTTAATACCATTGTTAAAGTTAAACAAAGTAAAAAAGTAACTTTCTTCATATTATTCCTCCATATTAAAATTATTTAACTATATAGATTTTTGCAGTAAATACAACATTAGCTAATGCTCCAATAGTCATACTATTACAAAAATAAGTTACACTATGTAATTTACGTTTTTAAGTATAAATTACACAGTGTAACTTGTCAATATTTTTATCATATTTTGCCAACTTGTCAGTTCACACTTCATTTGTTATTATATAATTGTCAATTCACAAGGAGGTGCCAAAATGGTGTTTAAACGCGCACGCAGCGAAGAGCAAAAAAATATTAGGCGTGACCAAATCATTGAAGCCACCATTAGGCTACTGGAAAATGAACCATTAGAAAAAATCACTCTGGCTTCAATTGCTAGTGAACTGAATTTTTCAAGAGCAAATTTATATAAATATGTAACTACTAGGGAAGAAATTTTCCTATGGATTGTTGCCTCAGATGCTGAAAAGTGGGTAGAAGGACTCCAACAGAGCTTGGAAAACTATGATCATTTGGAACTTAAGACTTTTTGCTATATTTGGGCAGAACAAATATATCAGAATAAGCGCCTAGTTAAGCTGTTTTCTCTTTTAACTATAGTGCTTGAAAAATCTTCAACTTTAACCGCATTTGAGACATTTAAGCAAGATTTTTATAGCAATTTTAGCCAGCTGAGAGTTATTATAAAAAGATTACTGCCTGACTTATCTAATGAACAGTTTAGGTACTTTATTCACTATCAAATGCATTATGCTTTAGGACAATTTTCTTCTATTGTTTCAAATGAAAAACAGCGTCAGGCATTAAAGGTAGCTAAATCATCCTGCCATAAACGTGATTTTGTATCAGAATTTGCAGAGTATCTTGAGGTAATTATCACAGGGCTTCAAACAGTAAAAAAATAGCCCCCTAAAACTAAGGGGGTTTAGAGCCTTGCTTGTTGTGCTTTAGTTCAGAACCAAAAATAACTTTAGAGTTTTTCAGCATTTATTAATCATTTAATGATAATTCAGCTTTGAATATTATTACAGCATTTCCAGAAACCTTAACTTCAACAGGTTCCTTATCTTCTATTTTCACCTCAACTTCAATAACACCTGTTCGGTTTATAGCTTCCCCTTGTTTAGCCTTGAATCTAAACAAACAATTATTGTGCTTGACAAGATTATGATGCACAAGATACGCACCTAAAGGCCCATTTGCATTACCAGTGACAGGATCTTCATTGATACCTATTGCAGGTGCAAACATTCTACCGTGTATTAATATATCACTATCTTGTGAATTAACCGTAAAAACATAGTACCCATTACATTTAATAATTTTACTCAATCTAGAAAGTGCATCATAGTTTGGCTTTAATGTGTTTAAAATATCAATGCTTTTTATTCCAATCATTACCTTAGAATGACCTGTTGAGACAATTTGGATTTCGTAGTTTTCCAGCAAATCATTATTTTTTATATTAAGAGCTGATAAAAGTTCTTTTTTATCTTCTCCATCAATAACTGTGCCAAATTCAACTTGCCCCTGTGTCATAACAATTTTGTAATCATCATTTTCTCTTATTACGTCTACAGGCAAAATTCCAGCACCTGTTTTATGATAAACTCTTGAAGTTCCCAGTCCATTTTCAACAGCACGTGCATAATGAGCCGCAATAGTAGCATGTCCACAAATTGGCACTTCATTTGTTGGAGTGAAAAACCGTATATGAGCATCATATTCATTGCTATTTGAAGAAAAGATAAAGGCTGTCTCAGAGTTATTAAGTTCTCTAGCTATTTTTTGCATTTCGTAATCAGTTAATCCATCTGCATTTGTTATTACACCTGCTGGATTTCCTGTGAATTTTTCCTTTGTAAATGAATCAATTTGATATAAATTATATTGTCTTGTCATGATTTTCCCCCTAAATATATCATAAATTTTTAGATTATATTTCAAATCATTAGTTTGCACAAATAAATTGCTAGTATTTTCACTTGACATGTTAAAATGAGAAGCTTATGAATCAATTACCTTATATTTTTTTAACGATATATTCAACTAATCCTTGTCTAATTATTTCACCTTTATATATTCTTTCAAAAACTCTATTTTCTTTATATATTATTTCCATACCGTAGAAATATCTATCTGGCTCACATTCTTCAAAATAGGAATGTATTACAGAAATATCATCTTCTATTTGATCATATTGATTTTCACCAAGGTCTACGCCTTGTCCACAGCGAAAATCTTTTGTGGTAAGAAAATTTACAAAAAGCAACCCGTTTTGTTTTAATACTCGTTTCATTTCATTTATAGATTTTGAAACATCTGATTTTACCATATGAAATACTGAATTATAGGAATAAACAAAACTAAATGTTTCATTTTCAAATTTTAAATTCCTCATATCTCCAAGTTCAATATTTAAGTTCTGGATTTTTTTATTTGCGTATTCATTAGCTTTTTCTAATTGTTTAGTATTAAATTCTATTCCATGCGTTACATATCCATATTCTGAAAACAAGCTTAGCGGTGGACAATTACCTCCTGCACCACAGTCTAATACTACCTTATCCATATTTGTTTCATTACAGAACATGATAAATCTATACAATGATATTTGTCTAAATATTTCACCCATCTTATGTTTTTCCCCTTATTTACCAGTTAATTATATTAATATAAAAGCTTAAGCATTACTCAATTTTTCAATAGCTTGTTTTTCATTCTCCAAGAAAAATATGTCTTTTCCTTTGTTACTCTCATAGATGAAATCCCTTAAGCTCTTACTTGAATACATAGAAAAATCACCGACTATTGCAATTTTCATATGATAGTTAATAAACTTTTGCAAAATTTCTCCTGCAAGTCGTGTTTTTAAATCAAAAAACTCCTCACATATTAAAGACTTATTTATAATTGTACGATCACAATCTGTTTCATATCTTACCGTTCCAATGAAATCCAGCGATGACTGAACATCAGTTATCAAAATCTCGCTGCTATTTATAATAGCAATCTCTACATTATTTTCTTTTACCTTAGCTATTTTCATAATTGTCCTCCAATAAATTAATATTTTTCATTGCACTATATACATATTTTTATGTAGAACTTGGCAGCACTTTATTGTTCTACAAGCATTGAAATAGTGTCTAACATACTTTCTATAAATTTTACACTGCCCCAAAGAATTACTCTTAATCTTTTATCATTCTCATCATACTTTATATTAACTGTAGATCTTCCCATTTCTGGATCTTTGCAATTTGCTATAGCTATAATTGTATTTGATATTCTCATATAGTCATCTTTTCCAGTTTCCTTAATATCTATTACTGTTGATACATTTATCCTATCTGATATAGTATCTTCTTCATCACTTGTAGTGAAGTAATCAACATTTAATTCCTCATTTATTTTTTCACTTCCCATTTTACCACTGTTTCTTTCCATAAAGGTACTTAAATCATGTCCTGATATTCTCCATTGCTTTCCAACTTTGCTTGCCCCAAGTTTGCCTTCAGTTATAAATTTTCTTATGGTTTTATGATGCATACCTAACAATTCTGCAACTTGATCTATTGTATAGAACTTATCTTCCATTATGCTTTTTCATCCTTCCACAATTACTTTATATCCAAATTATAATAAACCTTCCCTATATAGTCAATTATTTTATTGCACTTTATTGCATTTTCTTAGATTTTATTGAACCCCATTGCATCTTACTTAGATTTTATTACATTTCTTTTGTACATATCTCATTCCAAATCCTCTTGTATACAGTTTTCGTAACTATTTTATGAAAACCGTGTTTTCTCATAATCATTACAGAATTATTTATTAGATTGAATGCTTATCTTCAAACATGTTATGATTTCACTATGGCATGCCAATAAAAATTATATTTTAAGATAACCTTCAGAAAAAAACTGAAGGCAAGGTCTTATTTACTTAAATTAATAATAAAAATTACACATGTTAGAAAAGAGGTGCCGGATTTTATGAAAGCTTTTATAGAAAAATATAAGTATAACTATATAAAAAAATGTTTGCTTAATTTAAAAAATGCTTTAAGAGATTGTGTAGATATTAATGTTGTTGAAGTAAATAAAGCATATACACATAATAAAATATTAGGTATTTTTGAAAATTTATCTGAGGAGGAAAAGGAACTACTTGATATTAGCAAAATAAATAATCCTTCACAAATTGATAATTATTTATCCGAGTTGAATGAGTATGTATACGGTATGCCAAATATTACCAAGTCACAAATTAATAAATTATTCAAAAAAGAAAAGAATTTTAAATTACCAAATTTAAGTGAGCAGGATTCAAAGAATGTATATTTAGGTTGGATTGATGAATCTACTAGAAAACTATTCATAGCTTACAATATGGATGACAAGCTTATCGGTATGGTGTGCAAAGTTCCAAGTTATGGTTCCAACAACACTCATGTGTGCGCGCTTTGTAATCATGTAGGTCTTGAAGATGAAGTAGCCTTTGTTTCATCTATCTGTAAAACATCTAATAGCAGAGAAGGTGCCTATAAGTCCATAGGCTTTAATATATGTTTAGATAGCCAGAAGTGTAATGATCGAATTGTGTCTGTTGAAAAGCTTGAGGAAATTTTAAAGGATGTTAATAATATAAAATAACAGTGCCATACATATTGACATTCTTTCTACCAATTATTATGTTGCTTATAAAAGTAGCCTTAGCCTAGTAATATCACTAGTTAAGGCTGTTCTTTATATATAGAATTAAATTTCTTACCTTTCACAAATAACTTAGCAAAAAAACAAGCACTAATACGTCAAAATTAGTGCTTTATTCTCAATTATTATATACTATTTTCATTCTCACTGATGACACGTAGCTTTTCCACACACATTATTCCAATATCTGTACAGTTCCTTGACCTCCATCAACTAGTACCCGAGTCCCTGTCTTAAGTCTTATAGTAGCATTTCCACAACCTACAACAGCTGGAATACCAAGCTCTCGAGCTACAATTGCAGCGTGGGACAAAGGTGCTCCTACATCAGTTATTACTGCTGCAGCCCTAGGGAATAAAGGGGTCCAACCTACATTAGTTGTCGTAGCAACCAAAATTTCTCCTGATTGAAGCTTTTCTCCTTCTTCGGGGCTTACCAGAATACGTACTGTTCCTTCTACTCTACCCGCTGCTCCTGAAAAACCCTTTAATACTTCAGAATCAGGTGCAATAGTAATTGACATGGTTGCATCATAGAAATCCATTCTTCTATTTGAATCCTTCATCCATTCACAAGGATTGAAGCGTCCTCGAATAATTGATGGGAATGGGGGCATAGATTTATATTTCTCATAATTTTCTTTTCTTGCTGGAACATATTCTACTTTTACATCTCTATTAGACAATAAATGTTCTACTTCATTAATATAGAGAAAAAATACATCCTCCCCTATTCCTGTAATCTCACCTACCCTAATTGTAAATGCTCTAAGAACTCTAAATACCCTTACGAACTCTGAACGGCATGCTTCTCTAATACGAGCACCTTCTGATGCTTTTGCTATCTGCTTTTCAAGCCATTTTACTTTGTTCGGAAAACGCTCCTGAAACCTCTTCCAAGCCTGTTCATATTGAATATGCTGCTTCTTTAGAAGTTTATCTACATCAGTATTAGAATCCTTAAATTCCTCAATCTGCCTTTCAAGCCAGTTTGCATCCTCCAAAGAATCGGCAATTGATAGCTCGAACTCATGAGGGCCTCGATGCCCATTTTGTTTAAGATATTCCTCACGGCTCATTTCTCCATTAACAATCTTTGATATGCCTACAACTGGCCCAAGGCTTGCCAGCTCTGAATCCCCCCTTAGGTTAGATAGAAGTGTATTAGCATCTTCAGTCCCAACCAACTTTGTAAGCTTTTTGCTCAATGTCAAAGCAAGAACAGCTTTAGTCCCACTAATAATCAGTCCCCACCAAGCCTTTTTATTATAGGGCTCAAGCTCATGCTTCCATAGTGTAAGTAGTTCTTCCTTTGTATTTACTTTTTTTATTTCTTTAGTCACCTCCCTGCACCATCCCGGTGTACTTTGAATATACTGAGGCATGTTTTTTGAAATTTCTCGATACATTTTAAAGTAATATTTTACTCTCGGAAAGATCTTTTTTATTAAATCAACCCTATTAAATGGATAAACCGGAATTGTTAGTCCTTCTGGTAATTGGCCGAAAACCTCACTAATCATTTTTTGTGCTAACTTTGAACTACCATATAATGCAATAACAGCTGATAATCTCTGACTAATATTTGAGTATATTCTTCCACAAATATTACCCGACCATAAATAATATCCTGGTATAAAACCAGATTCAATATCTAGCGACCTTACAATACTCCAAGTCAATGGAGTAACAACATCTGGAATTGCTTCTCCCACATTTGTATTTACCCAAATAGCATCTCCAGCTAAGCTCTCGTTTATTTCATAGGTATCTAAATTTCCGGAAGTAACTGTGGTTATGGGTCTTGCCTGCAAAAGATATAGTTTTCCATTCGCTACAGCCCATTCGATATCCTGAGAGTTTCCCAGTTCCTTCTCAAGCTTTTCTGCATATTGATACAAGTTACGAGCATATTTCTTAAACTCATCAGGACCATCATATTTTCCCTTTGGCCTATTTAGTTTAAAATCATATGCATTCTTTTCTCCAGAAACAAGCTGTTCTCCCAATCCATGTACGTAGTTGCCTATCATACTTGAATAACTGCCTGTTATAGGATCGGCAGTAAACAATACCCCTGAAATTTCAGACTGTACCATAAGCTGTATAACTACTGATATCTGATGAACCTGATCCATACCTTGAACAGAGCTATAAGCTCTTACTCGCTCTGATTCTCTTGACCTAAAAACTACATCAATGGCTTTCTTTATATCTTTATCCGTTTCAACATTAAGAATAGTTTCAAACTCCCCTGCAAATGAGGCTTTGACTGAATCTTCACTTAAAGCTGATGATCTTACCGCAAATAGAGCTCCTTCATTTTTATTTCTAATATCACCTAATAAAGCTTGCACCTCATTCCAGGCCTGATCACTAAGTTTTTCATTTTCAAAAGCAGAGGGTAAAATAACAAAACCGTCTGGAACTGGATATCCCTCTTGATGCATCTTTGCCAGCATGCGACCTTTTCCTCCTGCATATATTTGTAACTCAGGAGTTAAAGCTTTAAAGCTTTTAACCATATTCTCCACAATAAACCCTCCCTATTTTTGAATTCCATATCGTATCATATCAAAAAAGCCATTCCTCTCTTCAATAAAGTTTTGAAAATAGGTTTCATTCAACTCCTTATGTTCTACTAGGTCTGACAGGTATTTGTTCTCAAAATAATCTAATGTAATTTTGATTATTTCAAATGCCTGCTTTCTGTCTACACCTTTCCTTAGAGGAACTTTTTCAAATAACAGCTCCATTACTTCATCCCTTTTGTTAATTAGTTTTCCATATTTTTCGCAAATATCCATTTTCAATTCTTCTGGTGTATTATAAAAGGCCTCTATTATAACTTTATATAGTTCAGGATTTTTCCTGTAGTAGTTAAACTTTATATTACTTATCTTTTCCTTAACCTCAAAAAAATCTCCCTGTTCCAGTATGTTATCAAAGCTAATTTCAATACTTCCCTTTTCAAAACACCTATCTAGTAAGGATAGATATAAGTCTTTTTTACTCTTAAAATGATGAAATATTAGGGATCTAGATATCCCGGCTGCCTCTGCCAACATTACTGTGGAAGTTTTCTCATATCCATGTCTGGCAAATACAGCCAAACAGGCATCTAAAATTTGTTCTTTATCATAAAGCTTTGCAGGCATACTAATTTCCTCCTTGAATTTTACTGACTTATATGTTAGTAAAAATATAACATATGCTGACACACCTGTCAACATGCTTTCCTCATACTCTATAATTTTGTTTGTATCTATAAAAAAATTGATATATTTCCAATTATTGTGAAGGAATATTAAAAAAAACGTCGAAATACTTTAATAGGCTTATTTTGCAAAAATTACGTATTTATTTGATTTGACATTATGATATTTTGAGGAGGGTTAATAAAATGAATAAAACAAGAATAGTTATTGTAGATGATTCACCTTTTCAAGTTTCTCTTTTAAGTGATTTATTAAGTGAGAATGGATTTGAAGTTCTTGGAAGTGCAGGTTCTCTTGATGAGGTTAAAGAAGTAATAAAATCCTTAAAACCTGATTTAGTAACAATGGATATGACTATGCCAGGTACTGATGGACTTGAATGTACTAGAGCAATACATGACATAGATCCTAATATCAAGGTGATTATTGTAAGTTCTATGATGGATGATGAAATTGTAAGAAAAGCTAGAAAAAATCATGTTTCAGGTTATATTCAAAAGCCAGTAGACAGCGAGGAAATTACACTATTAATAAACAGGATAATGGCAAATGAAGAATTGTTTCAAGAATTAGAAAGTTATTATAGTAAAGTATTTAAAGAATCACTATTAGATATATTTAACAAGTTAACAAAGACTATTCCAGAATTCACAAATGAAAGTACCAACAATATAGCTCAGAGCTCCAGAGGAGTTTCAATTGTTTTAGGTATAATCGGAAAATACTCTGGTAGACTGATTCTTGATATGTCATATGAAACGGTATCAAAGCTTTCAAATATCCTACTGAAAAGGGAACCAAAAGATAATGAAGAAATGCTAAATGTTATGGGTGAAATTGCCAACATGTACGCTGGCAATGCTTCTTCTATGATAAATAAGAAGAATAAATTATTTGGATTAAGAGTTGCACCACCTACAATTTTCCACGGTGAATCAATTAATATATCCAAAGGAGAATTAGAAACAAGCTTTTCTGCAATTGTAAATTCTGCATTTGGAGAAATAACTATGAGTATTGGATTCAATCGAGGTGATGAAGAATGGATATCAAATATATAACTCCTTTTGTAAATTCCTTTGCAAATATACTTCCACAAGTTGGTTTATCAGATATTAAAAAGAACGGACTTTCTTTAAAAGGTAAATATTTAGAAAGTTCAGGGGTAGTGATAATAGTAGGATTAATGGGTGATATTAAAGGAAATATTATTTATAATACTTCAATTGAAAACGCTAAAAAAATTGCATCTTCAATGATGATGGGAATGCCAGTAAATGAGTTTGATGAATTAGCTCAAAGTGCAATTTCAGAGTTAACTAATATGCTTACAGCTAATGCAGCTACAGAGTTTTCAAATATTAATATTAATGTGGATATTTCTACTCCCACACTTATACATGGAAATTTTACTGCTAATGCAAGTATTGATAAGGTAATATGTGTTGAAATGTCAGCTAATGATATTTCTTTTGATATCAATATTGCTCTGGAAACCCCTTAATAATTTTATTAGAATACTCCCATAAACTAAACCCAGTAGTAAGCAATCAGAACTGCATTACTACTGGGTTTTAACCATTTGCCTCTGTTTGATAATCTAAACTATATATTATGTCTTAAGGTTTATCCTTTTTTAATTTATAGAAAAAGCCTCCAATATTAAGTATCCGTGCTTTTCGTAAGTAACACTAGATAAAATATAAAAAGCAGAATCTGTTAGTTCCTCAATATTAATAGAATCTTTTCTTGGCATAAAATGTTCCTTCCTATTTTTTGTATATCATTAATTAAAGCTAATAATATATATTGGATTTTCATTGGTTATAATTGCAAAAACAGCCTAAGATACTTCATTTATTAGAATAACTGAGACAGTTTTTGTTGCTTATACGAAATGATTGAACTTAGTGAAAAAAGATGTTATGCTATCAATGTTAAACTTAATAAAATTCTTTACTACATAAAAACGAAGTATGAAATTTTAATTGACACGTTAATATATTAAAGAGCTTATTTTTATAGGCTCTTTTTTAATGATAAAGAGAGGTAATAATATGATAAAAGTTGATAACTTGTCCTACTCATTTCCCCAAAAAAATCTATATAATAATATTTCATTTACATTAGAAGATGGCCAACATTGTGCCTTTATAGGAACAAATGGCAGTGGGAAAAGTACACTTATAGATATAATTATGGATCCTGAAAAATATATGTTCGATGGTACTATAGAGATGTACCCAAATTGTAGAATTGGATATGTAAGTCAATTCCCACAACTAGACAAAATAAAAGACATTACAGTTTTCGAATATATAGCAGAAGAATTTATTAATCTACAAAATGAAATAACATCTATATGTACTGAAATGGAAACATCTTCTGATATTGATACTTTACTAGAAAAGTATCAACAAGCTTTAGAATTATTTGATGCAATTAATGGGCATGATTTCCGAAATATTATTGATAAAAAGCTAACTCTTACAAACTTAATTAAGTATAAAGATCTAATGATATCTGAACTTAGTGGTGGAGAATTCAAACTTATTCAAGTAATCAAGGCAATGCTAAATAGTCCAGACTTACTGATTATGGATGAACCAGATGTGTTTTTAGACTTTGGAAACCTTAATTCTCTCAAAAATCTAATTAATTCACACAAAGGAGCAACTTTAATTGTTACTCACAACAGATATCTATTAAATCATTGTTTTAACAAAATTATTCATCTTGAAAACATGGAACTACAGGAGTTTGATGGAAGCTATATTGATTATAACTTCTCATTGCTTCAAACTAAAATTGAGCTACAAGAGCTTGCTGCTGCTGATGATGAAGAAATTAATAGAAATGAGATCTTAATAGATAAATTAAGAGTTCTAGCAACTGAAAATGCTGAACGTTTCAGAGGGAAAACTCTAAATGCTAGAGTTAAAATTCAAGAAAGATTAGAAGAACGTAGAATTAAAGCGCCATTTGTAGATATTAAAGAACCTAATATCAATTTCTTTACAGATAATGAAATGGAAGAGAACATTGCTTTAAAGGTTAATGATTATAGTGTTGCCTTTGATGATATACTTCTAGAAAATGTTAACTTTGAGGTTAAATCTACTGATAAAGTAGCTATTATCGGTTCAAATGGTACCGGTAAAACTACTTTGCTTCAAGAAATCTTTAAAAATAATCATGATTCTATTGAAATAAATAAAAATGTTGAAGTGGCTTATTTATCTCAACTCCAAGGCAAAACACTAAATGATTCTAATACAATACTTGAAGAGTTCTTCGATGCTGGTTTTAAAACTTATGAAGAGATTAGATCCCATGTTTCAAACTATGGTTTTGAAGAGGAATTAATTAATCAAAAGATAGGTTCTTTATCTGGCGGAGAAAAAAACATACTTCAGTTGGCTAAAATTGCTGCTAATAAAGCAACCTTGCTACTTCTTGATGAACCGACAAGTCATTTAGATACATATTCACAAATCGCACTGGAAAAAGCCATAAAAAACTATAAGGGTTCGATTCTAATGATTTGTCATGATTTCTATTCTATAGTAAACTGTATGGATTTTGTTTTAATCATTGAAGATAAGACCATTAGAAAAATGAGTATGCGAAAATTTAGACAGATGATTTATGCTAGTCATTTTGACAGAGACTATTTAGAAATTGAACAAAATAAAAAATTAATTGAAACAAAAATAGAATTGGCTTTAAAAGATACTGATTTTACGCTTGCAAAAGTTTTATCTGAAGAGTTAGAAGAGCTGATTAAGTTACTCTAAAATTAGACCAATAGGTCAAAAACCTGGACAACACATTTTTGTATTGTCCAGGTTTTCATGGTAGTGGCGAGGAACGATGGTTGAAGTCCACAAAGGCTTTATTTCTCATCAGAATATTAGAATATAATTGGAAATTATCTTTAAATAAAGTTAGAGTGTAAAGTTACGCTTCAATTTCATCAGTGAGCTTAACTATCTCATCAATTATGCTGCCAATGTACTCAATAGTATCAAGAAGCGGCTTATCTGTGGTTATATCTACTCCCGCCATTTTTGCAAGTTCTACTGGTGTTTTAGTTGATCCTGCTGCAAGTACTGCCTTCCAATCATCTATAGCTCGCTCACCTTCTTTTAATATTCTCTTGCTAACTTCTGTTGCTATAGTAAGTCCTGCGCTATAAGTGTAAGAATAAAGTCCCATATAATAATGAGGCTGCCTCATCCAGGTTAATTCTGCTCCATCAACTATCTTTACGTCATCTCCCCAGAACTTTTGAAGTGCTTCTTTCTTTATTTTACTAAGAGTTGAAGCCTGAACACTTCCTCCTTCATCAATTATTTTGTATACTTCCCTTTGATAAGCTGCTTCTAAAAGATGAGTTACAAAATTATGATAATAAGTATGGCCAATCATTGAAGATAAAACCCATCTTCTGAACCTTTTATCCTTATTAGTCTTTAAAAGGTAATTTGCCATAAGAAGCTCATTCATGGTGGATGGCGCTTCTACGAAATATGTAGAAACATCTACATCAAATATATTTTGACTTTTGTTGCATGATTTGAAATGGCCTGCATGACCAAGTTCATGGGCTAAGACAAATACCTCTGCCATCTTTTCACTCCATGATAATAATATGAAAGAATGACTTGCATAAGGACTTGCGCAAAATCCTCCTGTGGATTTCCCCTTATTTTGTGCAAAGTCAATCCATCTCTCATCATAAGCTTTTTTAACCATTTCTAAGTAATCATCACCTAATACAGCCAAAGCACCTTCAATATATTTTTTAGATTCTTCTATGGTTACATTAGGATCATATTCTGGGTCCACTGCAATCTTCAAGTCTGCAAAAGTCATTTCATCAAGTTTGTGTATTTTCTTTAAGAGTCTTGCATACTTTCTCATATGAGGTGCTAATTTTTCAGTTATAATATCTATCTGTCTGTTATATAAATCTCTATCAACCTTTTGAGGGAACAATAAACTATCTATAACAGAATCAAAACCTCTTAAGGAAGCTATATTTTTTTCTTTCTGCACTTGAATCTGATAAGCTGCAGCTGTAGTATATTGATATTCTTTTAATTTATCAGAAAATGCTTTAAAAGCAGCTCTGCGCACCTTTGCATCAGTTTCATATTCATATTCATTTTCAAAAAGTGCATAACCAAGAGGATATTCTTTTCCATCTACAGTAAAGCTCTTAAAATCCATATCTGCATGCTTAGCCTGTTCATAAACTTGATAAGGTGCCTCCAAAGTTCCAGATAAAGCAGCTAATACTCTTTCTACTTCTGGATGAAGTGCATGCACCTTTTCTCCTTTTTTATCCTTTAAATAATTGCTGTTTTCTTTAGATGCATTTATTGCATCATCTAAAACTTCATCATCAGCTTGGATAATTTCACTTGTTATAAAGCTTAATCTACTTTCAATGTCGGATATTATATTTACCATTTTAGAATATCTATCCTGATTTTCATTATTTGTATAATCCACTGAAACCAAAAGCTCTACATAAGAACTTGTAAGACCCTTAAGTTGAAATAATTTTCTTAGCTGGTCTAAACATTCATTAATCTTGCTTGCTGTATTCAATCTACCCTTATACTCTTTTTCTATTTCCACCGAAAGCTCTTTCATCTCTTTTACAGCTGATTGAAATTCTTCATCTGTAGCATAAATGGCAGATAAGTCCCAAGTAAGTTCTTGATCTATATCTTTTCTTTCCTTTAAAACTTTTCCCATTAACAATGCCCCCTTTTATATATGTTCAATACAACTTACATTTTATACCTTTTTATTCTCTCAGTCCACTTAAATTGCGTATTAAATATAAAAAATCGTACTGGATTTTCCAATATGGCCTCCCAAGCTTGCTAATAAATAAAGATGGCACTGAAATTCAGTGCCATCTTTTATATTAGAAATTTGTTTTTTCTATATAGTGACAATTAACGTCTATATGGTTTAAGAACAACAATAATCTTTCATAGAGTGGGTAAGCTTTATCACCATACTTTACTTCTAGATTTTTCCCAATATCTTTTATAGTTTTCTTGCCATCTATTTGTAAAAATGCATAGCTTGCATACTCATCCATAAAAATTCTTTTATATTCTGGAATTCTAAATTTAAGTTTTCTAAAGAAGTTTTGGACCTTGTGATCTTGTTTTTCAAGTATAGTCACAATATTGTCCTTATCTACTTCATATTCTAAGCTATCAGAGATTTTAAATATTATGCTTAAGACCTCTTCGTTATTATTCAGCATTTTTCACCTTACTATTCATTATAGGTATTATAGTAGCAATTACTAGACCTACTAATATTAAAAATGCCATTCCATTAGAAGCAGTGAATCCACTTGGTCCAGCTCCTTTTATAACACCTGTTACTTGAAGTATTATACCTACAAGTCCTATTATAGAACCACCAGCAACAAGTCCAGATGATAAACTTATACCATTAGAAACTTTAACTTCCTTTTCTTTTTCAGATTTACAAGTTCTTTCTACAAATAAACGAACTAATGCACCTATTAGTATTATAGAGGTTGTAGATATTGGTAAATAGAATCCTATAGCAACCGTCATTACAGGAAGGTTTAATAAGAATAAAACAACTCCCATAACAGCTCCCGCAATTATCATAACCCAAGGTAATTTACCTGACATTATACCAGCAGTTAATGTTGACATTAAGTTAGCTTGAGGTAGTGCAAATGGGACGTTATCGCCAGTCATTGCAAGTTGGTTAGATAATAATAATATAGTACCAACAACTACTGTAACACCAACTATACCAGCTATAGCAAAGTATTTTTGCATTTCATTTTTGTCCCCACCTATTATGAAAGTAACCTTTTGTGATTGAGAATAACCACCAGCCATAGCTATAGCAGTAACTATAAATGTACCAAATAAAAGTAATGATCTATTGCTTTCAGGATTTTTCCATCCCATTGCAACGAATAATAATGTTACAACAACTATAGAAGCTATAGTCATACCAGATACAGGAAGGTTCGAAGTTCCTATAGTACCAGTTAAACGACCAGAAACTATAACAAATAGTAATGACAAGAATAATGATAAAATAGAAGCAGCTACTGCCATTAATATATTACCGCCAGATATCAAGAAACCGCCTATGAAACCTATTACTACACCACCAAGTAATATTATATTTCCAGCAGATGATCCCTCACCACTATTTGAAGACTTAGCATTAATAGTTTCTTTTATGGAAGATGCTATTGTAGGTATAAGCTTTATAGCACCTATTAAACCACCAGAAAGCATCATTCCAGCACCGATATATTTTACATAACTACCAGCTATATCTTTAACCTGCATGGCGTTTATAGCAACATTAGGATTATTCCATACAGCTGCACCGTCTTGTCCGAAAGCAGAGAAGTAACCTATTAAAGGCATAATACAGAAGTTAGATAATATAGAACCAGCAAACATAGTTAAAGAAACCTCTAAACCAACTATATATCCTATACCTAATAATAGGGGATTGACTTCAACTTCAAATTTCCACTTGTAAAAGGTTTCGTTTACATAGCTTATAACGTTGTTAGCTACATTTAAAAATGAACTAGTTACAATAGTTATAATACCACCTATTCCAAACCCGATTCCCATGTACTTCATTGATTCTCCAGCACCTTCTGAAGCAACAAGTGTTTCAGCTATAGCCATTGACTCAGGGTACATTAATTTGCCGTGTTGTTCAACCATTAAGTAATTATAAACAAGAGAAGCTATTCCTATACCGAATAAAACTCCGCCTACACCAACAACAAAACCTTCTAAGAAAGTAACTTTAGAACCTATTAATAGAATTGCTGGTAAAACAAATATTATACCACTAGCAACAGATTCTGCACCACTTGACATACCTTGAATTAGGTTTTTACCAAGAATACCTTTTTGTTTAGAAAATGCAGCAATAAGAGCGGAACCTAGTATAGAACCAGGTATGCCAGCCGCAACAGTAAGACCTGATTTCATACCTGAATAGGCAGTAGAAGCTGCAAACAAAGCAGCCAAAATGATACCAATTATCAATATGACAACGTTTCCACCAGATTTAGAACCACTAGAAACGTAAGGTACGTAGTCTTTACCAGCTACACCTCCATATGCATATTTAGATAACTTATTATCCACGATATATCCCTCCAATGTATTTTATATACATATCATACATATTCCCCATTAAAATATATTATTCCTAAAATATCATATCATGGTTATTTATTCCAACATGATTGCAATGAGACTACTAATTATAATAATAAAATTTACATTTAAAAGATACAGAACAATTTGTAAGTATAATAATAACTTAGTTAACTAGCACAAGGAAATAAATTATAAGGACCAAAGATCAAAATCTTTGGTCCAAACATTTAATTATTTTACATTCTTCAATACTTCCAATAAGTATTCCCACGTCCTCTGAACTGAAGAAATACTCATATGTTCATTTGGAGTGTGAACATCATATAGATTTGGTCCAAAAGAAATAGCATCTATTTCACCAAACTTTTCTGCAAACAGTCCGCACTCAAGCCCAGCATGAATTGCAGTTATATGAGGTTTCTTCTCGTACATTTTTTCATATATATCTTCAAAAATTGTTCTTATTCTTGAATCAGGATTATATGCCCATTCAGGATAACCAGATTCGGCAACAACACTTCCACCATTCAGTTTAGCCGTTGCAACCAGTCTATTATATAATTCGTTTTTTAAGCTTCTAACGGAACTTCTGATTGAGCTTATGAATTCTACCGAATCTTTATGAGTAAAAATTACTCCAAGATTCAAGGAGCTTTCTACTAAGCCTTTAATATCCATGCTCATAGAAGTTACCCCATTTACAACTAAGTATAAGTAGTTAACTACATTATTAGTTGATTCTTTTGAAAGCATTTCTGGAGGCAAGGTAGGTAAAACTTCAAATTCTACCCTTACGTCAGGATCTGGTGTTCTCAATTCGGTTTTAAACAATTCTTCACACTCAGATATTTTTTGCTCAACTAAAGCTTTATGCTCAGCTCTTACTAAGATAACAGCATCTGTTTCACGTGGAATAGCATTATGCTTAGATCCACCATTTAATGAACTGAGTCTAAAATCTATTTCAGATAAAATAGACATAAGTATACGACCCATTAGTTTATTAGAGTTGCCTCTTTCTTTATCTATCTCCATTCCAGAATGTCCACCTTTTAAGCCTCTTATTCTAATTATATATGGAACAAGGTTTAGATCTATTGCTTCCCATGCTACAGGAATTGTTGTTTTAGCTGTAATTCCACCAGCACAGCTCACTAATAGCGTACCTTCTTCTTCCGAGTCTATGTTAATAAGTGTTCTTCCTTCTATATTTTTAGGTTCTAATGTCATTGCTCCATCCATTCCTGTTTCTTCTGAAGTGGTAACAAGCAATTCAACTGCCGGATGTTGATATTCATTAGAAGCCAAAATTGCTAGTCCCATTGCAACCGCAATCCCATTATCTGCTCCCAAAGTTGTGCTAGTTGCATATATCATGTCATCAATTATTCTTAACTTTAGCGGATCCTTAGTAAAATCATGCTCTATACCTATATTTTTTTCACACACCATATCCATATGACCTTGCAAAACAATAGCAGGACTGTTTTCATATCCCAGTGTTGCTTTCTTTTTTATAACAACATTTAATGCGGAATCCTGAACATATTCTAAATTATGCTCCTTAGCAAATGATACTAAATAGTCGCTAATCCCTTTTTCATTTCCAGACCCTCTTGGAATTTGGGATAGCTTTTCAAAGTATTTAAATACTTCAACTGGTTGTATACCTTTAAGTACTTCTGTCATCGTTATTACCATTCCTTTCTATTTTATACTATTTACAGAAATATTTGAAAATATTATAAATATCTCTATAGGTATATTTACCACAAACTAAAATAAAAATCAACATGTGTAATTTTACATATTTTTTATATTTCTATATAATTAAACATTAAAATATTTAGTCTTGCATCTTTATAATATCAATATCAGAAATTAAAAAATCGTATCGGAATTTTCCAATACGATTATTATGTATTCGTGGGCTTTAATGGTAAAGTAGGATATTTGCACATCCTACCTTTTATAACTTACAGCTGTTTAAAATATTGCTTACATTTATAATAAAGCAAGTTATTACCTATGATTTTTGTCTAATTGTGAATTAAGGTGTTATGATTACAACAAAGACCGCAACTGCAACGTGTATCACCAAATTTTAAGTCGTAAACTTCTGAAAGCTCTACATTAACTTTAATAACCTTTTCTGAAAAATCTGATTGCGCTTTTGGTACTTCTAAAAGATTATCTGCCTTAGCTTGTGTATTTATAATTGCACCAATTGGAACATACCTATTTGCAGGTATCCTAATTCCTCCTGTGACAATTGCCCCAGTATCAACATAGCAATTGTCCTCTACTATAGCGTTAAATACAATTGAATTAAACCCAACAAATGTATTGTTTCCTACAATAGCTGGTCCATGAATTAATGCTCCATGAGCTATACTTACTTTATTCCCAATATATATTGAATATCCTATACCATTTACAGAGTATTTGGCATCTTTTAGTCCATGAAATATTACCCCATCTTGTATGTTAGAATCATAACCTATATAAAATGGTGTTCCCTCATCTGCTCTTAGCACTACATTAGCACCTACAAATACATTCTTTTCTATTGTTACATCCCCTATTACACTTGAAAATGGTCCTATAAATGCACTTTCGCTTATTTTTGGATATATACTTACAGGATTAAATGAAGTAATTGGATTTTCCCCAACAAAGTAAGCATATAAATTAGTTGGCCCTATTGTCTTATAATCTTTTTTCATACTATTATACATTATAACTTTCTCCTTAAATTAATATTACATTATATTAAACTTAATATTAATTTGTTAATCATTTTATAAATTTTTACAAATATAAAAATCCACTATAACACTTTATTTTAGTTATAGTGAATCTTATAATTCTAGATATAAAAATGTACCAGCGTTTGCTGGTACTAATAAAATAAAAATTTTAAGACATTTTCAAAAGCGTTAACCTAATCTTAATTCTATCCTACCTCATTATTAAGGCATTGCTTTCCAATATCATCAAATTTATTTACAATTTCTATTACAAAATAATCGTTAAAGTATAATGTACCTTCATATATTAGATATATTTTGACATATGTATATCAGTATTTTTAAAACCAACCTTCTCATATAAGCCTATAGCTTTCTTATTATGTGCAAATACATGTAATGATACTTTACTTATTCCATGTTTTTTTGCTTCATCATCAAGTGCTATCATTGATTGAGTACCATATCCTTTACCACGAAACTCTTCAAGAATTAAAAAATCGAATATGAAGGCAGTCTTCCCAATTAGACTTTCACTAAACTCAAGCCATAAATAACCTACCTTGATGTTTTTATCATTATCAAAAATTGAATAAAGATATTCTCTTTCAGTCTCAATATCATTTGGAAGTAATTTTTTAAATGATTCTTCTGATAGTTTGTATGCTTCATCTTCTGCCCAAGTGCCCGCTTTAACTTTTTCAATTGCAAATGCATGAATTGCTATTGAGATATAATGGTCAAAATCGGATTTAGTCATTTTTTCTAACTTTACTATAATAATCACCCCTTAATTTTTCATTTCACTCCTGATTTCTATAACTTATTATTGAAATTTAATTTTGTACGATATATAACCTTTCATTATAATTTAGAATAGTTATCACTCATGTATTTCTTAAGTTTTTCTAAACATTTTAAAAAATCATCTATATCTTTATCATCCATATTCAATATGGAATTAAATAAAAATTTACTGCTTGCCTGTTTATCTATTGAATCAATTAAACTTCTTCCATTCTCTGTTAGATAAACTCTACTTATTCGCTTATCTTTTTTATCCTTTATTCTCTCTACAAGCCCCTTATTTTCAAGTCTTGTTATTTTTTCAGACATTGTATTTTGCGAATTATCAACATTCTTTGCTATTTCTCCAATAGTAGGAGCTTTTACTTCATCATTAACATACAACATAAGGTCATCTAATTCTATTAGTAAATGAAACTGCTCTAAACTCAAATCATATTTCTGCGCCAGTTCATGATACTTTCTATGTATAATATTATCTATATCATTTTTATATTGTACTATAATTTCTATTTTTTCTTCTTTGTTCATAGTAATGACCCCTTTATATCGTATATCGATTATTTCGTTATACGATATATTATATTATCTTCTATGATAATGTCAACAAAATTATTCAGTAATAGAGTTATATCAGAAGTTGCCTTTATTTTTTTATTATCCATATTGTTGGCGAAAAATCTGCAAATAAAAACTTGTAAACACATAGACAAATTTATTATAATAAATTAACATATATTCTATGAGGTGAATTTTTTTGAATAAACAATCAAATATAGATATAAGAAAATTTATAGACACGTTTGAAGCTTTAGCAAGAATTGAAAGACATAATCAAACTATAATGGGAATAAAGAAAAGCGAAGCTCGAGTTTTACTTTGTATAGAATTTCTTTCTAAGGAAAAAGAATGTAAAGTTAGTATTTCAGAAATTAGTAAAAATCTTTCTATTACTTCTCCAAGCACAACTGAATTCGTAAAAAATTTAACTAATAAAGGTTACATAGAAAGACATGTTAATCAAAATGATAAAAGAGTTATTGAAATAACGTTAACTGATGAAGGGAAAAAAATAGTACAGGATTTAAAAAAGTATTTTAATTCTTTATTTTCTGGCATTATAGAAAGATTAGGAATAGAACAAAGTGAATTATTAATTGAATTATTAGATAAAGTTAATATCTATTTTAATGAATGGTATAGTAAGATTAATTAATAATTAGCCCCAAATAGAAACTAAATTTCTATTTGGGGTTAATCTATTTTTTATTAGCTTTATACAAGCTATTCTATTTGCTATTGACTAATTATTATAAACATGCTAGCATATTAGTTAGGTAGCCTACCTAACTAATATGCTGTGAACATATATAAATTAAATATAAAAATTTAAATTTTTGAGGTGAATAAAATTTTGAGAAAATCATACGTTGTAATGTCATGCATGTTTTTAATCGCATTAGGTGTAATTTCTAAAGCATTTATTTTAGATGAAGGGATAAAACTATTTTTACTAGTATTCTTCATAGTTGGTTGTGGTTTAGGTTTATTAAGATTATTTGTTAATAATTCAATCAAGAAAATGAAGGGAAAAAGTTGGAAAACCAAGGTTCTTTTCTTTGGAGTTTTACTTGGTGTAGGTCTTCCTTTCCAAACTTGGTTTAGAACTAAGATATTATTTAGCATGAATTCTGAATATTTACCTGGAAGTATTTTTATAATGGTTACAGGTATCATTTTTATGACAACTTTCTTTGTTTTTCTAAAAGATACAATGGCTAAATCTAAATTAGAAATAGTATAATATTTATTTAAATTTCATAAAAAAATAGCCTTATCCAAGTAATATCAATGGTTAAGGCTAAAACCTTATTTACTTATGGTACGGTTCACCTCTCCAAATTCCAAATCTGTACATAAGGAAAAACCCTAGACTAATCCCATTAGTTGAGGGTTTCAATGGTGGAGACGAAGCACGACCTTTAAGATCTACTGCCTCCCCGTATATGAAAAATGTACCAGCATTTGCTGGTACTAATAAAATAAAAATTTAAATTCTACATACGAGGTGTATATCCAGTTATAATTAATGTTGACCATTCACTATCTTCCTTATCAATCCACTGGCATTCAACATCTAAATATTTAAGCCATGCATTAAGTCCATAGCTTTTCTTACTTACGTTAGGAGACTTTCTACCATGATGTTCTTTTATAACCTCTAGCAATTCAGTTTGCTCATCCTTACCTAACTCTTTATTTACAAGTTCTAATATTACTTCAAGACATTCTGTATATGCTCTTCCATCTCCAAGATAAATTTCATCTGAGTAAACTTGTCTTTCCTTATTTAAAGCATCAATAATTTCATTAATTTCTTCTTTATTAGACAAGTAATACTTTGCTCTTCTTAAAGCTTCAATGTCTCCATCTAATTTATTTATCTTCTTCTCTAGACTTTCTTTTATCATAAATATACTCTCTCTTTTCATATATTAATTATTCTTCATTAAATACATTAATAAAGACCAATTAATTATACCAGTAATAATATATTATTACTATTTATTTTTATATTTAAACTTTATTATTATTTAATCATTAATGGATTCAGCAATCTTTATTAATGAGTCTTCCGGCAAGGTGCTGGATACTGAATATTGCACATCACCTATTATCCAGGTAATTTTTGTGGTTACAACATTTGTTTTTTCATCTTTCATAGCGTCAATGTAAGTAGTATTATTTCCAATAGATACACTTTCAGTTCCTGATAATTCGGATAAATTTTTACTTTGTAATATTTCAAAATCAGCAGAACTTGAGCTGTATTTTAGTTTAACACATTTTTCGTTTTCATCTGGAATTGATATATCAGTTAGTGTAAATCCTTCTGGAATATAGTAAGGAATCAATATTTTACTTTCAAAGTATTCTTCAGCTTTTTCAATAGTTAATGCTTCAGGCACTAATGCTAAGTTAGTATCTGATTGAGCTTCTGTGTTCATTTCCCTATCACTAATATCATCCCTATTTTGGAAAATACTATCAGAGGCTTTACTAGAATCATTCTTACTTTGTGAATCAGTTTCTATATTTTCTTTTACTGCATCAATGGTTTTGTTTTTAGGAATATTATTTGAACCCTTCATTGCAATATCTACATTCTTCTTCTCTGATATAGCCACATTGTTTTTTATATTGATTTCGCTATTTGAGTCTGCAGGGGAATGCTTGCCCAAATCACTGCTGCCTGTTGTTTTGGCCGCTTCTTGTATTTTGCTTTCATTATCTAAGGAATTTTTCTGTTTCTGATTTATGGATTTTGCTATGTTGTTATTATTAATAGCCTGATTATGAAACAAAGAAATAAATATTCCAACAAAAATTATTAAAGCGCCAGAAAAGGCTGCTGTTAATTTTACATTCATTATCGATTCTTTTCTATGAGTACATTTCTCTAAAGTTTTTCTTTTTAATTCATCAGTAACGTAAATATTTTCAAGTACTAAGTTTGATGCTTCTCTAAAGTTTTTCATACTATCTTCCATATTCAATCTTCCCCTTTAAATTAGATTTCAGTATCGTTCTTGCACGGAAAAGGCGGCTTCTTACTGTTCCTTCTGGTATTTTTAATGCCGCACTTATATCCATTGTAGATAGTTCCTCATAGTAATAAAGAATGATAAGCTCTCTATATTTAAGAGGAAGATTCATAACTTCTTTTAATAATTCCTCATATTGCATCTTCCTTGCAATTTCTTCATCCACATTTTCATGGGTACTTTTTAGTGAATCATCACCAACGTCTTTAAAAAAGCGAACTTTTTTAAACCAGGAAATCCTTAACATATCTCGACAAGTATTTGCTGTAATGCTCATAATCCATGTCTTTTCACTGCTATTATTTTTAAATTTATTATAATTTTTATAGACTTTTACGAATACTTCCTGGAAAGCATCTTCCGCTAAATGCTTGTCCTTCAAATATAAATAAGCAATCTTCAAAACGTCATTTCCATAATCACTTATTAGCTGTTCTATTTTTTCATCCATTTCTTATCTCCTGTTAAGCATCTATGTAATAAAATAGAAATATATTTAATTAATTACTATATTTAATTAGACGTATAAAATTTGAGTTTAGTTTCATATATTTAAAAATTTTTACATTGTTACATAAATTTATGGAGCAAATTTATATTATAGCTCGTCTAATATTATGAAAACAAATATAAAGGAGAGATTATATATGAAAACTAATAACTTATTAAAGTCAAGATGGTCATTCATTTTCGCATTTGCAGCTGCATTTATCCTATTCTTTAACTTTGGAGCTTCAAAAGTTCTAGCTGCAGATTCCAGTGCAATAACTGCTGATTCATCAAGAACAATAAATGTTACAGGAAGTGGTGAAATAACTGTAACTCCAGACATAGCCTACTTATATTTAGGAGTAGTAACAGAGAAGCCTACAACTATGGAGGCTCAAAGTGCTAATTCAACTGCCATGAACACTATTATCGCTGCTATTAAAAAAGAAGGCATAAAAGCTGAGGACATTAAAACAAATGATTATAGTATAAATCCTAAATATGACTATGACAAGAACACTGGAAGAAGTTCAATTGTTGGATATACAGTATCTAATACATTAAAGGTTACTGTTAAGGATATCATGAAGGTTGGACAAGTAATTGACATAGCTGTAAAAAATGGAGCAAATACTTCCAATAGCATAAGTTTTGGTATTAGTGATTATGACACATATTATAATAAGGCTTTACTAAAAGCATTATCAAATGCACAAGGTAAAGCACAAGCAATTTCCAGTTTTTTAGCTGTAAAACTTACGACACCTGTAAAGATAATAGAAAATTCAAATGGAATCCCTAATGACTACCCAATTTCATTTAATGGCAAATTAGAATCAGCTGCTTCTTCAGACTCCACGTCTATTCAAGCTGGAGTTTATAAGGTAAAAGCAGATGTGAGCTTAGTTTACCAGTATTAAGCGATAAAAAGGCCTTAAGAGATATATACCTCTTAAGGCCTTTTTATTAAGGAACTGCTTCATTTATAAAAGGTATTTTTAAATAATTCTACATAAGAATCCATTTCTATTAATATTTCATTATACTTGAGTTCAGCTAATGAAAGTGTTCTTGCCTTTTCCTTCTCTTTTTCCGATATACCTTCGAGAGTCCATAAAATCACATTTATTGCTCTATTAATGTCTATGTTGTCTCTAAATTTAGAAGTGTCTATATTTTCTAATACCTTCCTATAACTATATTCCTGATGTTCATTATTTTTATCATCTAAATATTTTTTTACTTCTTCTGATTCTTCAAGGTTTGCTGTTTTTATAAAATCAAACATGTCTGGGTGTTTACCTACCAAAACATATTTACTTGATAAAAATTGTCGTAACCTTTTTAAAATATCCCTTTCACTTAGGTCTATTTTCCCATAAAGCTCCTTCATAAGAACATCTAAAGTATAGTCGTATAAAAACAAAAATAAGTCTTTCTTACTGGTAAAATAGTGAAACAACATTCCTTTTCCAATATTCGCATCTTTTACAATTTCATTTGTGGACGCATTATTAAAACCCTTTTGTGCAAATTCCTTCATAGCTGCATTCAATATACGTTCTTGCTTTTCTTTATCTAAGTTTAAGAACTTTTCAAACAAAGAGAGTCCTCCTTTTAAGGTAATAATTCAATTGCGTTGACCACTTCGGTCTACATAATATTTTAGCATTATAGTTTGGATAAATCAATATATATTAATAACAAAATTAATTGATAATCATTACCTTAATAGGCCCTTCAGCCTAAATTGTCTACCTATAACCTATAGCTTATCACCAAAGCTACGATGGCCAATATACAGACGATCCCCAATGCTATTCTGGTAGATTTTATCCTAAATTCATATTTTGCATTTTGTGATACCTCAGGCCACATAACACATATAACGCCTTTAATAAGAGCAAGCCATGCAATGAGAGTGATAATTACAGGCCAACTTAAGACCCAAACGTTATGCAAAATCACTGTTGGTAATGACACTAATATTGATACAATCCCATACATAAGCTGAAATCCCCTATTCTTAACCATTATAGTCTTTACTTCATGAAGAACTGATGGTCGAGCAAAAAACATGAATGTTACTATAACTGTAACCCATCCCCAATACTGAGCAAAAAAAATTGTTGTGTTCATCTTAATTTCCTCCTCTTAAATATTTTATAGACCAAAGTGGTCTGCATTGTTATTATAACACCGTAGACCACATCGGTCTACGGTTTTTAAAAAAATTTTAGATTTTAGTAAATATAAAAAGAGAACTATCTCACTTCACACTGATAACTGGATACCCCCGATGCTTGGAACTATATAAAGATCTATTTATACTATATAATATTTTTGTAAAGTTAGCGCGATACTTTGTCAACTTAATCGTATATATAATGACACTGTTTAAAGAGATGGATGGAGGTGACGGTTTGGAGGATGACGTATTTATTAAAATCTATAAAGAGTATTTCCCTTACGTTTATAAATACCTTTATGGGCTTACGTATAATCATCAGACAGCAGAGGATTTGGCACAGGAGGCCTTCGTTAAGGCGCTGTGCGTTCTTCAATTTCCTAATGAAAGTATCAAATCCTGGTTACTGACCGTTGCCCATAACCTCTACGTCGATTATGTTAAGAAAAACAGGCGATTGGATTTTCGGGAAGATGATATGTTAAATCAAACAAAGGCACAAGACTTTATTGACGAACTAATACTAAAGGAAAGTACCAAATCGGCTTTTGAATTAATTCATCAGCTTCCTGAAAATCAGCGTCAGGTAGTGCTGCTATGCTTGGTAAATGAACTTTCATATCAGCAGGCAGGAGAGGTCTTAGGAATAAGTGTTTCAGCAGTGACAAATTTGATTTACAGGGCTAGAAAAACTCTTAGAACTTTAAGGAGGAGTATTAATGAGTAATGATTTTGAGGAGAAACTGCAGCTATATAAAAAAGGCAAGTTGAATCAAGATGAGATAGCACAAATAGAATGTGATATCGATAAGTTCATTGCCATATCAGATTATCTTAATAACGATGAAATGGATTTTTTAGAAGAGATGAAGCAGAATACGCCGGCAGGCAACGTAGATGATAATAGAATTGCTAAATTGTTAAAACGCAGAGTAAATCTAAAAATTATCATGCTAACAGCATTTTCGTTTTTTTCCGCTTTGGTAATCTTTATTTTTATATACTTTACGGCATCAAAGATTACTACGTCCTGGTTTGGATTAGATTATAAGGAAGCATACGTAAAGAGAGAAATAATGGTTCAATTATCACAAATGTTTCAGCCCAAATATAAATCCTATAGAAGCGGCGTAGATACATCAAATTTTGCACAACAAAATATCAAAGTTTCCCTTGAAAATACCATCGGAAACACTAAAATAGATGAAACCGAGATAAGCGTTAGATATAGTTTTGGCAAACCTGTCAAATCAAGAACAACCGTAGTGCCTCCATTAATATTTGAAGATTTTTCTCATTTTGTTGCTCATGAATCTGATTCTATATCTGGTTTTAAAGTCCTGGAAAATGCACCTAAAGGTACAAAGGCAAAAATATTTGTTGAGTTTAATAAAGCTTTAACATCTCAGCAGATAAAGGAGAATTTTATAAATAAAATAAATAATATAGATACCGCACCTTTAGATATTACACCTATAGCATCAATCGATTCAAAGTTTGTATTAGCAAACCCTTCATATTACCAGGTTAGATCCATTTTCCCATATGATGCTAATAACACTAAGCAACTCGAGGGTAATGGTTTAAAGCAAAATCAATATGAGAATATGGACGATGAGGCTCACAAAGAATCTTTAATCGGCAACCTCAATCTTATAAAGAGCAACCTAAAGCTGCTGCAGTCAATGTACCATGAAGATATATTCAAAAATATTAATATTGATGATATGATTAAACATGTTGAAGATAATGGTGCCGAATATGTTGGTATGTATATTTCTGCAGATAGCAAAGAACTATTAAACCTTAAAAGCAGTCCACTTATTCACTGTATGGGAATTGAGAATATAGTTATATGGTAAAGCTAATTATAATTTATAGAGAGGATAAATGTCAGAGTTTATCCTCTTTTGCTTAGATAAGCATAATGTATAAATTATAGTATAGAAGCTCGATTTGAAAAAGCTTTTCTCTTTTTATTATGTCACCCCAGTATTTCTACATAGCCTTCCGTTCCGTTCACCCGAATCCTCTGACCATCTTTTATTAGTTTTGTAGCATTTTCCACCCCTACTACTCCTGGAATACCATATTCCCGTGTAATAACAGCACCATGAGTCATCAGTCCACCTACTTCAGTTACCAAGCCTTTGACAGATACAAATAGCGGTGTCCAACTAGGATCAGTAAATGCTGTTACCAATATGTCACCCTCTTCTATTATTGCATCATCTACCTTTAAGACTACTCTAGCTCTGCCCTCTATGACACCTGATGAAACCGGTACACCTGCTAAAGCGCCCTGTGGAATATTGCCGATGTTGTATTCTCCAGATATAATTTCGCCCTCCGAGGTCATTACTCGAGGTGGTGTGAGCTTATCATAAACCTCGTAATCCTCTTTCCTTTTGGTTATTATACTGTAGTCTAACTTATTTGTTCGAACTACTTCACAAAGCTCCTCAAAATACAGATAAAAAATATCCTCTTTCTCCTTAATGACACCATTTTTCACAAGAACATCCGCTTCCTTTAGAAGAGCATTTTTATAAATTTGAAATCTTTTTATGAAGGAATATTTAGGGTACTCTCTAAAGCCAATCACATTTCGTAAAACACTTATCATGTGCTTTGTCTTTTTGGATTTTCGTTTTCCACCGGGTAATTCTTCTAATCTTCTTAAAAACTCTCTTTCCTTTTCTTCTGCTTCTTTTCGACCCTGATCAAATTTTGTTATACTTGAATGCACCTCATTGCTTTTTATATTGCTTATAATCATAGGTATGATTGCTGTAGGCTTTTCAATCCAACGAGATTTTGTAATATCAATTTCACCAGGGCAACGCATACCATATTTTTTAAGAAATTTTTCCATAGAACCCCATACCAAATCCCCACCTTTGATCTTACTTAAATCCCTCATAATAGTGTTATCATTAGCATGGTTGAGATATTCCATTACTTCTGGATATTTACGGACTATATTAGCCACATCTAGAAGTTCAAGACCCATTTCCGAGGTAACATTATTAAATACTGATTTAGATAGTGCATCAACAGCACTCTTTTCACCTAACCATTTTTCCATCTTCTTATTAATCCAATTGCTAACAAGACCTCCTACCGCCATCAAGCCCATATTTTGGGGTCCAGTCAGAACTGATTTCAAATCCTTGGTATCCTTTAAAATAAACTCTAATAGTTCGACTCCTGTTACCATTTCTATTTTTTGCTCCATATCCTTTATGAGATCTTCATTGTATGAAATGGTATCCTCAGCCACCCTTACATCATTTTTTCGATATGCTTTAATTGCAGGTTTTAGCCATCCTACGACTCCTGAACTCATATTTATAGATCCCTTACCTTTAGGCAAGGTCTTCACAAATTCCTTTCTATCCATTAAATTTACTAGGGCATTCTTCATCAAGATATCAGCATTGCCAGTACTTGTGAGTAAGACCTTTCTTCCTATAGGTGATGCTAGGTCATATGTTCCATCTATAAAAAGTCTCCCCCCTGCTGGTGTTAAATTTTGCCCAAACCAAAATGATAACATTTGACAGAAAGACATCCCTAGAGGCTTTATGGTATCTGTCATCATCTGTAGATGTCCCATAGAGACATATATACGATTCTTTCCGTCGTTTTGTGGTACAGGGTATAGGGTAGTAATAGGACGACTCTGAACAATATAGAATTTTCCTTCAGCTAAGCACCATTCAATATCTTGGTGGCTAGCAAAATGTTTCTCAATTCGTCTGCCTATATCTGCAAGCTGTAAAATCTGTTCATCTGACAATGTTTGAACATTTCTCATATCTTCTTCAATTTCCTGTTCCCGGGTACCACCATCTTTTAATGTGTATATTGCTATTTTTTTTGTAGAAATCTTTTTATCAATTATAATTCCATCACGCAATTTATAGATATCGGAATTTACTAAACCCGATACCAAGGCTTCACCAAGTCCAAAACTTGCATCTATAGATAACACTTTCCTGTTAGACGTGACTGGATCCGCTGTAAACATAATCCCTGAAGCTTGAGGGAAAATCATCTGCTGAACCACGACCGCCAAAAATACCTTCCTATGATCGAAGTTATTTTGAATACGGTAAATAATTGCGCGTTCTGTAAATAGGGATGCCCAGCATTTTCTTACATGTTGAACAATTGCATCCTTCCCAAATATATTTAGATAGGTATCCTGCTGCCCCGCAAATGAAGCTGTTGGTAGGTCTTCGGCAGTAGCACTTGATCGTACTGCATAAGCGTGTTTTTCCCCAAGCTTTAATATATTTTCATTTATTGTTTCCTCTATTTCCTTTATAACCTCTACTCCCTCTATGAGATTGCGAATTTTTTCACTTAGTTCCCCTATCTGCCCTCTTTCAATTACCTTTAGCTGTGATAACTGATTCAAGAGTACCTCTAACTCATCGTTAAGTTCTACTGTTCTTTTGTAAGCCTCTACTGTAACACAAAAACCTTTTGGCACCTGTATTCCAGGGATTTTTGATAATTCTCCTAAATTAGCTCCTTTACCTCCTGCCTCAGGCACATTAGTACTGTCAATTTCATTAAGCGATAAAACATACTTACTCATAGAACTCACCCCTTTGTAATTTTTGAACTAATGCATTGTATTTATTTCATAATACATGATACAACAGGATTCTGCAATATTATTTTTGAAATCATTTTATTGATATATTTCAAAACTTATAGTATTCTATTCTTGAGGTGAGTTATATATGGATGGTTTTGAACGACGTACAGAACGAAAAAAAGAAAATATCCTCAAAACAGCATTCGAATTGTTTTCTACTTATGGTGTACAAAGAGTTAGCATAGCTGAAATAGCGAAAAAGGCAAGGGTGTCCCAGGTCACTATTTATAACTACTTCGGAAGTAAGGATGAACTTCTAAAGGATGCCATTTTATCACTTCTTAATAAACGGCTGCAGGAAGATATGGAAGTGATTGAAAGCGATCTACCCTTTCCTAAAAAAATTGAGACTTTTATCTCTGAAAGAACTAGTGAATTATCGGCAATGAATCCTGATTTTCTTAAAACAATGAAGTCAGAGGACCCCACTATCAGACAGATTGCTGAAGATTTTACTAATAATAGATATATTCCCTTGATATTAAAACTAATAGAAAAAGGTCGTGAAGAAGGATATATTCAGCATAATATTTCCAATCAAGCTATACTAATCTATATTAATATGTTTAGAGAAGGCAAACGCTCAGATTCACTCCTTAACCTTAAGCACAGCAGGGATTTATTCAAAGAACTAGTCACACTATTTTTCTATGGTATCTTTGGTAAGGCTATAGACAAACAATAATGTATATTAAAAAATTAAAACCTCCCAAGGCTAAAGCCGCCCTTGGGGGGGTTAAATTTTTGATTCCTTAAAAATACAACATCATGTATGGAAGCCTTTTGTCATGTTTAGAAACTTCGTATTTCTAGATGTGTTGTATATAAAAATATATCATATAATTTAGCAACTTTTTATATAGCCTCATTATAATTTAATAATTCTACACGTGTTGAAACTCCTCGAAGTGCAATTAGGTGTATTTGTTCATTTATAGTCGTACAGCAATCAGGTAGTATCTTTACACTATATTTTTCTGCTTCTTTAGAAATAGCAGTGAAAATAACACAATTTTGTGTCATCATTCCACATACAAGAATTTCTTCTACTCCAAGCTGTGATAATACTTCCCCTAAGTTTGTTTTATAAAAGCCATCTGCAAACCTTTTTATAACTTTCTTTGCATTTGGAGCAGCTTTTAATATCCTTTGATGAATTTCTGCTCCTTTGGAACCTTCGGTAAAAAGTGTAGAACTAGCATCTGAAGCATGTTGAACTAAAATTACAGGGATATTATTAGTATTGGCTTTTTCAATAGCTTTTTCCACATTATTTAAAGTATTTTCAGTATTCCATAATGGAAGTTTGCCATTTTCAAAGTAATCATTTTGTATATCAATAACTATAAGGGCTTTTTTCATTTTTATAACCTCCTCAATTTAGCTTTATTTAAATTTATCTTATTCTAATTAATTCATGAAAGTTTACTGTATTAATAATAGCATGGATTATTTCATTATAAAATTACCCACTTTTTTGTGTGTATTACTTTTATATATTTAATTAAAATTAATAAAAAAACATTAATGCTTTAATCAGCACTAATGTTTTTTATTTGCTCATTTAAATATTCTCGTCCTACTTCCTGCATAATTTCTAAAGCCTTTATTATTTTACGGCCCCTATCTTCTGTCAAGAAATACTCTACCCTAAGAGGATAACCTTGATACTGAATCTTGTCTACTAGCCCAAATTCTCTTAATTCGTTTAGTTGCTGCAGTAGCATCTTTTGACTTATTCCCTTTATGTCCTTTTCCAACTGAGATAAGGACGTTTTACCATGATACTTTAATTGCCAAAGAATAACTGTTTTCCATTTGCCTTTTAATATATCGTGTGTAATTTCTAATGGACATGTGTATTCTTTGCGAAGCTTCATATAAATCCCCCTCCACAGTTAATTCGAATCCTTATAAGCATATTTCTATTTCAATTCAATTTCAATCTTAAATTCCAAAGTTTCTTTTGGTTTCAACACTAAAACATTTCCTTTCTTAGAAGCTATATCAATACTGTCATAATAGCCATTTGTAGGTTCAAATGCACAGTTGTAGTCTCCTCTAAATCTCCCTTCAGTAACCCAAAAACCAACATAGGGAAGCTTTTCTTTATTGAAATACACGTTATAAGTTACATCTTTAGATGGATAATAAGCACCGCATTTTCCTTCCTTAACTGCTCCATGAGCATAATACTTCTCTTCATTATTTGAAGTTCTATCAAGCACTCTATCTAAATGAATGTTGTTTCCACTTTCATCCTTTGTAACAGGATAAGAATGTACTTTAGAAGCTTCACCAAGATATTTACTTTCATGTACATTTATAACCTTATCAGTTCCCTTTGGAAATAAAAGCTGCATATCTTTTTCACAGTTTATAAGACAATGCATTGCCCATATACATGGAAATTCCGTTTCTCCCAAGTTTTCTATATTATATTCAACTACTACCCTATCACCTTGTAAATATATAGTTTTCTTGTAATCATAATTTAAAATAGCACTTTTATATTCCAAAGCTACTTTTCCATTTTCAAGTTTATAATCAAACTTTGCAGTCCATATTTCGCCATGATCTGGATAAACTACATTTTTGTCATTTATAATTACATTGCTTTCATCAATTGTGGGAAAAGCATCATCAAATCCTGAGGCATCAAACTCTTGGAAGGATGAATATAATTGTGGGGTTTTATAAACTTGCTCTTTGTTTTGAAATAGAAGTTCAAACTCCTTATCTTTTCTAAAAATTGAAGCTATTTTCCCTCCTAGTTCTGGAATCACTATAACTCTTAAGAAATCATTTTGGATTTTAATGGCACGGCATTCCTTAAATCTTATATTTGAAATCATTATTTTCTCCTTTATTCTTAAGAATATATTTCTTCAGTTCCATCACCAATGCCGCTAAGGTAAAAGCTTGGCTCATATCCCATTTTATTTTTATAATTTTCTGTAACTATACAAGTAAAATTATTTACTTCAGCCTTTTTCACAATAGCTATAGCACATCCCCCAAAACCTGCACCAGTCATTCTTGCGCCAAGACATCCCTTAACTTTTAACGTTTCAGAAACAATGGTATCAAGTTCCTTACCTGAAACTTCATACAAATCTCTAAGGGAATTGTGAGACTCTGTAAGAAGTTCTCCAAATTTTTCTATTTTACCTTCGTTAAGATACTTATAAGCTTCCTTCGTTCTCTGGTTTTCATAAACTGCATGTTTGGCCCTTTTTCTCACATTATCTTCTTTAATTAGCTTCTCCATTTCATTAAATTCTTCTGTACTTAACTGGCAAAGAGCATTTATTTGCTTTTGTGTTTGAAGTATTCTTAAAGCTTCTTCACATTCTGCTCTTCTTTCATTATATTTTGATTCATTTAAAGCTCTTCTCTTATTCGTATCTAAAATTACAAGATAATTATCTTTAAGATCTACATTGCAATAGTTATACTTTAATGTATTACAATCTAATAATATGGCTTTATTTTTCTTGCCCATCCCTATAGCAAACTGATCCATTATACCGCAATTTACTCCTACAAAGGTGTTTTCTGCCCTCTGACAAAGCTTCACAAGTTCAATCCTATCTAGCTTTCCTTCATTAAACAGGTTATCAATAATCACTGCCATTAGCACTTCAAGGGATGCAGAAGAGGATAAACCAGCACCACTAGGAATATTTCCGCTGACAAGTATGTCCATGCCATAAACCTTATATCCCCTTTGCATCATTTCTACTATTACACCTTTTGGATAATTAGCCCACCCATCACTTTCACTGAACTTTATTTCATCAATATCAACTTCTACTTTTAAATTGAAGTTTGTTGAAGCAAAATTTATTTTTCTATCGTTCCTTTTACGAGCGCAGCCATAGGTTCCAAAGTCTAACGCACAGGGCAGAACATATCCCCCATTATAATCTATATGTTCTCCAACTAAATTTACTCTTCCTGGAGAAGTAAATGTTCTCATTTCTCCGCGCCCATAAAGCTTTCTAAATTCCTCTTTTAATTCATCAATCTGCATACCTTATCCTCCTCTACATCCCTTCAAAGTTTACCGTATTTACAAACTTTATTAACCCTTTAAATCCTTCTTCATTCCTTTTGTAAACTCCAGCATCCATAAGAACATTTAAAAATTTGTACCCCACTTCATCTTTAATTATTTTGCTGCTTTCCTCGTTACTGCAGCTTGTTCCATATTCATAAATTAACTCTTCTATCCATGACATATGTTTATATAATGAGCAATTTTTATCCTTTTTCATTTCATCAGTAAGCTTTACCCTTCCTTGAAGAATTTTTTCTATTTCTTTAAGCTCTATATTAAGTCTCGCAGGAAGCACTGCTAATCCCATAACCTCAATTAACCCTATATTTTCTTTCTTAATATGGTGAAGATTTTTATTAGGATGAAATATTCCATCTGGATATTTATCCGTTGTCCTATTATTACGAAGAACTAAATCCATTTCAAATTCACCATGTTTATTTTTTCTTGCAATAGGCGTTATAGTATTATGATTAATAATCTTTCCGTTTCCCTTAGTAAAAGCAATAATGTCTAACTCTTCGTCACTATACTTACGCCATGAAGTTAAAATCTTTGATGAGTACTCAATAATCTTATCTACATTTTTCGAAGATAATCTTATGACAGACATAGGCCATTTTACAATTCCTATCCTAATTTCTTCATCTTTTCTTGAAAAGTAATATTCAATAGGCGCCTTTTCCATTGGAAAAGTATGTCTTCCTCCTTGAAAATGCTCATGGCTGAGTATTGATCCGCCAACTATGGGTAAGTCTGCATTTGACCCCATAAAATAGTGCGGAAACTGTTCTATAAAGCTAAACAATCTACTAAATGTTTTATTAGAAATTTCCATAGGAACATGCTCTTCATAGAAAAGAATGCAGTGCTCGTTATAATAAACATAGGGAGAGTATTGTAAATACCACTGCTCAGCATTTAAATTTATGGGAATAACCCTATGATTTTGTCTTGCAGGATGATTAATCCTCCCAGCATACCCTACATTTTCAATGCATAATAAGCATTTGGGATAACTTCTTTCAGGCATCATTTTAACCGCTGCTATTTCCTTAGGATCTTTTTCAGGTTTAGATAAGTTAATTGTTATATCTAAACTTCCGTAATCCGTTTCTGTATTCCAGTATAAATTTTGTGATATTCTATCCATTCTTATATAATTAGATGCCTTTGAAAGCTCATAATACTCAGCGGTAGCATATTCTGCACCCTTATTTTTATAAGTATTAAAGAAATTCTTAACAACCTCAGATTGTCTTGGCATAAGAAGTCCCATGAGTTTTGTATCAAATAATTCCCTATATGTTACTGTGTTATCTTGTAATAATCCTTTATCTATAGCATAAGCTAAAATATTATCTAGGATTTTCTGTGGTGTTTCTATGTCTTCATTAGGTATGTCTGAATGTAAATATTCATCCACATTGAGTAAATCAATTAAGGCATTCCTTGAAGGTATGATATCTATCTTTTCAATCATTTTATGTTTTAATGCAAATTGTAATAATCTATCAATTTCTAGAGAAATATTGATTTTCTTCATATAAACATCCATTCCTTTCCCTATGTTTAATGAAAAAGGTCTCAGGAGTAAATACTTAAGTATTTTAGATTTCTATTTACTTTAAAACCCCATTACCATACTTATGTATTAAAGATTCATAAATTTTATGATTAATATTTTTATTTAATTCATGTTATAATTATAACAATGATATTTAGTTTCTAACTATTAAACTATTGCACTTCTTCCATGTTGATGGTAAAATATAACAATAAGGGTATTATCTGGGGGGATTATAAATGAAAAAAGTAGATAAGTATTGTATAGGTGAGGTAGAAGAAATTTGTAATATTCCTAGAAAAACATTGCGCTATTATGATTCAATAAAATTGGTTGTACCTGAATTTAGGGATGAAGTAAATAACTATAGATATTATAGTAAGAACCAAATGGTAACATTATGTATAATTCGTAAACTAAGAATGTTTGGATTTACATTAGAACAAATCCAGCAAATTGTAAAGGATAATAAAACTGAAACCTTTAAAAAAAGTATAGAATGCAAACTTTTAGAAATATCTGATGAAATAAATAAACTTCAAAAAACATATTACGATGCCTATACCTTTTTGGAAAGGCTGAAAAAAGGAGCAGACATCATTTCCTACTGCGATAAAGAGGATGCTACTTGCAAAAGTATACACATTGAAAAAATTCCTGAAATCGATTTAGTGTTTACTAAAAAAGTAATGAAAAATTATTCAAATTCAGAGGTTTCTTTAGAAAGATGGATGGAAATAACTGATTTATGTAGTAAGCTGCAGCTAAAGAGTAAGGGATCAATTGTTGTTACATACCATTCAAACCCTCTTGAGCAGTTTTTGTTTAAGGATTCAATCGTTGAATTTGGAATGTGCATAGAATCTCCTATTGAATGCGATAATTGCAGAAAGTTTGGAGGTTTTACTGCGGCTACTACTACTCACGTTGGAAATTATTCGAATATTATAAATACTCATATAGAAATGATACAGTGGATTAACAAAAATGGTTACGAGATTGCCGGTAATATATCTGAAGAATTTATTATATCACCTCTTGATGTAAATAACGTAGACGAGCATATTACAAAAGTAATAATCCCAGTAACAAAAATTGATTGCGAAAAGAAAAAATAGGCCCTATTCTTGCTTTTAAATGATACCCCTTGGGTAGTATTATTCACTAACTGAAATTACTACGAAGCTAATAATGATTTTGACGAATCTCTGCTTTGTAGCATATTCACTAACTGAAACTACTACCCCTTTTTAATTATGCCTTTTAATGATAACGCAAAATTTCTGAAACTTCTTTTCTTCTTGGGGCCTTTGGCTCCTCTGCTGGATATCCACATGCAACCAATACAATAATCAATTCGTCTTCCGGCAAATCAATAAATTTTGTAACTCCTTCTTCGTCAAAAGATGCCATAATTACAGTCCCCAGTCCCAATTCTTCTGCTGCAAGGCAAATATTTTGACATGCAAGTCCAGTGTCAAACATCTCCCATGTCGCTCCTTTAGCTGTAGAAGTAGAGCCATCTCTTTCGTAACCAGAGCGGTTCTTTACAATAGAAAGAGCCAGAAGCATTGGAGCATTTTCAACAATGTGTACATTTTCAGGTGCTACCAAAGTACTCGCAATTGTCTGAATCTCATTGTCTTTTTCAATAACTGTATATCGAACAGCTTTACAATTATTCCAGGATGGAGCCCACCTTGCACAATCAATAAGCTGCTCTATCACTTCATGTTCTATCTTACGTGATTTATATCTACGGATGCTTCGTCTTTTTTTAATAGATTCTATTACATTCATATTAATATGCCTCGTAAACAAACTGAACTACTGTTGATAATGGTGGATCAGGTAGTACATCAATAGAACTTGGAAATTCTGGATTTTCAGGAACTTCAATAATCTTGAAAGAACGAACCTCGATTAATGCACGGTTTTCATCTATGCTTTTAATTCTTGCAATATACTCCATGTAGTCACCTGCATGTGAAGGGACATAAAGGCGAACCTTCTTTACTTCAACACAATGACCTGTGTTTCCAAATACTTTTGCCATAAGACGATTTGCTGTATCATTCATAAGTGTGATGTTTCTTGCTCCGTTTACAACTCCCCCACCATAAAATACGTCACGGTCTGACATTCTATAACGATATGTTACTGTTTGTTGTTCATTCATAGCATAATTCTCCTTTATTCTATATTTTCAGTTTGCCTGTTTTTTAAAGCCTTAATTTATTCTGGAAAATCTTCAAGTGGGCGCCATGGATTAATTACTGCTCCATCTGGCTGTTCTCCACGCTGTAAGTGCTTCTTAACTACAAGGCGAACATTTCCTTCTGTACAAAGTACGGGCTCGTCAAACCAAACCATATCTCCTGGTTTATAATCTGTCTTACCTTCACGGAAAGCTGGTGTAGCAAGCTTGAAAACTTCGATTTTACAGTCACGAGATGTGTTTCCTACATGTGTAAGAGTTGCTTTGAAGTCAACCATATCGCCTACATAAATATCCTTGTAACATTTAACATCATGATATCCAAGACAAAGTGACTCATCACCATCACATAAAATCATTTCTTCTGTTTCAACGTCTCCTATGAAATCAAACTGACGTCCAATTGGCACTAATCCATCTGGATTATTGGCATCTGCTGTTGTCATATTATAGCTTAAAAAAGATACTTTTCTCATTATGATACCCCCTATTTTTCACGTGACTGCCTGTTAAAGCAGTCACGTTCTATATTGCTATATACTTAACTTAACTTATATTACTCCTTCTGCCTTAAGCTCTTTAAGTTCTTCTGCTGTAAGTCCGAAAACTTCTGCATTGTGTTGTCCGAGCATTGGAGATGGAGTTTCTACGCTACCTGGAGTTTCTGAAAGCTTTATAACACAGCCCTGGAAATACTGGTCTCCTGCTGTTGGGTGCTCACAATGCACCATCATTTCACGAGCCTGAATATGTGGATGCTCTATTGCTTCCTTAATATTTAGTACTGGACCGCATGGAATTCCTGCGTCATCCATTATATCTTCTATTTCTTTCTTTGAGTGCTCCTTACACCAGCTGCGGATTAAGTTTTGTAATTCTGGTATATAATTTTCGCAGCGCAATACGTTTGTTTTATAGCGAGGATCTTCCATAAGTTCTTCATGTCCTATAGTTAAGCAGAATTTCTCGAATAATCTATCATTGCCTACTCCAAGAGCAACAAAACCATCCTTGCAATCAAATATATCAAATGGAGCTATAGATGGATCCACATTTCCGTTACGTTCTGGTATAAAGCCACCTACCGTGTAATTTACGATTGCATTTTCAAGTAAACTAAAGATTGTATCAAACATTGCTACGTCAACATGCTGACCCACACCTGTCTTCTCACGGTTGTAAAGAGCTAAAAGTACACCTACTGATAAGTAAATACCTGCAACGTGATCTGCAACCGAAGGCCCAACCTTTACAGGATTCCCATCCTTAAAGCCTGTAAGGTTAACCATACCACCCATAGACTGTGCTACGATATCATAGCAAGGACGGTGTGTGATTGGTCCATATTGACCGAAACCTGATCCTGAAGCATAGATAATATTTGGATTAACCTTCTTTACAGATTCATAATCAATACCAAGCTTCTTTGTAACACCACCCTTATAGTTCTCAACCAAAACATCAGCATCGCGAACAAGCTCATAGAACATCTGTCGTCCTTTTTCAGATTTAAGATTAAGAGTGGCACCTTTTTTATTACGGTTTACAAAGCTATAAAAACCACTTTCACCGCTCTTTTCATCAATTGGTCCCCATTCACGGCACTGTTCACCGCCAACTGGTTCTATTTTTATAACATCTGCGCCATAGTCTGCTAATATCATTGTACAAAATGGTCCATTTAATGCTGAAGTAAGGTCAACTACTTTTATACCTTCAAGTGCTTTTCTCATTTATAACTCCCCCTATACCTGTAATTTATTAATATGTCTCGTAAACAAACTGAACTACTGTTGATAATGGTGGATCAGGTAGTACATCGATAGAACTTGGGAATTCAGGATTTTCAGGAACTTCAATGATCTTGAAAGAACGAACCTCAATTAATGCACGGTTTCCATCTATACTTTTAATTCTTGCAATATACTCCATGTAGTCACCTGCATGTGAAGGAACATAAAGGCGAACCTTCTTTACTTCAACACAATGACCTGTGTTTCCAAATACCTTTGCCATAAGACGATTTGCTGTATCATTCATAAGTGTGATGTTTCTTGCTCCATTTACAACTCCGCCACCATAAAATACGTCACGGTCTGACATTCTATAACGATATGTTACTGTTTGTTGTTCATTCATAACACAATTCCCCTTTACTCTATATTTTTAGTTTAACTCTTTTCAAGCCTTAATTTATTCTGGAAAATCCTCAAGTGGGCGCCATGGATTAATTACTGCTCCGTCTGGCTGTTCTCCACGCTGTAAGTGCTTCTTAACTACAAGTCGAACATTTCCTTCTGTACAAAGTACAGGCTCATCAAACCAAACCATATCTCCTGGTTTATAATCTGTCTTACCTTCACGGAAAGCAGGTGTAGCAAGCTTGAAAACTTCTATTTTACAGTCACGGGATGTGTTTCCTACGTGTGTAAGAGTTGCTTTAAAATCAACCATATCCCCTACATAAATGTCCTTATAACATTTAACATCATGATATCCAAGACAAAGTGACTCATCACCATCACATAAAATCATTTCTTCTGTCTCAACGTCCCCTATGAAATCAAACTGACGCCCAATTGGCACTAATCCATCTGGATTATTGGCATCTGCTGTTGTCATATTATAGCTTAAAAAAGATACTTTTCTCATTATGACATCCCCCTAATATTTTATATTATTTAGATGCTTGCAAAATTCTACAAGCATCTATTTACCTAAGTTTTAAGCCGTTAAACTTCTATATTTCCCTCTACTGCTGCTTTGTTTTTTGAGAATACTATATAGCCAATAAGTCCGGCAGCTACTGTCCATGGGAACCATGCAAGCTTTTCAGATGCTAGTGGAAGGCTCTCATAAAATGTATTCAAAAACCCTAAATTTATATTTAATTTAACTCCATAAGTGTAAACGGTATCTAAGATACCAAATACCAATGCTGTTATCATTGCATAACGGCATAGGTTTAAGTGTCTTCTATTTTGGTTATTTGGCATTAATGAATAATATATAACGAGTACAATAGCTGCTGGATATATACCATCAAGTATTGGTCCTAAGATTGTAAGTATTGAAGCAAGACCCATACATCCAAAGAGTGTACTAAAAATCAAGACTGCAATAGATGCCTTCTTATAATCAATCTTTCCTCCTGTTACATCCACAAAGAACTCAGCGCATCCGGAAGTCATACCGATTGCTGTTGTAAGGGCTGCAAAGAATAGTGCAATTGAGAATAAGATTCCCCCTAAATGTCCAATAAGTTTAGTAGCAACTGCTGTATAAAGAGCTGTGTAACTTAAATCAATTGTGCCCCCTGTAGAAGCACCTATTAACATGTGACAAAGGTGTGTCATGCTTAGCATTGCTATACCAACAACGCCTACTCTGATAATATTTTTACTCATACGTTCATCAGAAACACCTTTTTGTTTAAGTCCATTTAGGATAACAACACCAAATATTAATGAACAAAGAATTTCTGCTGTTGCATAACCATTTGTGAAACCATAAGCAAATGCTGAACCTGGATATGACTTTGCAACTGGCTCTGCAATTGGCGTAATCATTCCCTTACCTACAACGATAATAACAATGATAATAAGGAATGGGAACAGAATTTGTGAAATACGATCCATTGTCTTTCCGGGGCTCATTAAGAACCAATAAGTTACCAAATAAAATAATACAGTAAATATTATCAGAGGTAATCTTACTTCTGGGTTCAAACCAAAAGCTTGTACTATAGAGTCCCAAGCCGCTGCACTCATACGAGGAATAGCATACAGAGGTCCAAGCACAACAATAGTTATGATTGTATATGATATACCTAGTTTCTTTCCAAGTACGCGTCTGGTAATTTCATTATAAGTACCCTTACCTTTTGATAATGCAACATAAGCAAGTAATGTAAGTAATAAAGCTGTTATAAATGCTCCAGCAAATGCAAGCCATACAGATGAACCACTTTCTTTACCCCAGTTTACTGGCCATACCATACTCGATGCACCAAAGTGCATTGAAAAAAGTGCACCACCCATTAAAAATAATGCTGGTAATTTCAAGTCCCCATTCTCATTTAAATTATTGTTCATACACATCCCCCCTAATACTATTATATTAATTACATTTATTGGAAAGTCAATCCCATATTTGATATTTTTTTAACGTATATTCACAAATGGGCACCTTAACTGTGCCCCTAGGGTAAGGTTAGTTATTTATTGTTTTTTGTGTTTGTAATTTCCTCAATCATCATTGGAACAATCTTAAATAAATCTCCAGTGATACCATAGTCTGCACAGTCAAAGATTGGAGCCCCCCCATCCTTGTTTACTGCAATTATTAATTCTGAATCCTGCATACCTGCCTTGTGCTGAATTGCTCCAGAAATACCAAGGGCAATATAAACTTTGGGATGTACAGTCTTACCTGTCTGTCCAACCTGATGATCTGCCGAAAGCCAGCCAGAGTCAATAACAGCACGACTTCCACCTACAACCCCGCCGCCAAAAGCTTCTGCAAGCTTATGTGCAAGCTCGATTCCTGCCTCAACATTTTTACCGATACCACGACCTACAGAAACGATAACCTCTGCACCAATTAAGTCAATCATCTGTTTTGCTTCTTTAACAACCTTAAGAACCTTAGTCTTTATTTCACTTTCAGAAATAGAAACAGGATATACCTCTATTTCACATTTATCTGCCTTAGCCTTACTAAACTCTGCCTTCTTCATAACTCCTGGACGTACAGTTGACATACAGGGCCTGAAACGTGGGCAGATGATTGTTGCCATAAGATGTCCTCCAAATGCTGGACGTGTCATCTTTAAGTTCATATCCTCCATCTGGAAGGTTGTTTTGGATAAATCAAGTGTAGAAGATGTTTCAAGAAAATCAACATACTTCTCCATGTCAATATCAAGGTGTGTGCAGTCTGCTGTAAGACCTGTATGCAAACGAGCTGCACAACGTGGCCCTAAATCACGGCCAATGTTAGATGCACCAATTAAAATAACTTCAGGCTTCCTCTCCATTGCAACCTCACAAAGCACCTTTGTATATGCATCTGTTGTGTAAACATTTAACGCAGGATCATCACATACAATTACCTTGTCTGCACCGTATCCTCCAATTTCCTTAGCAACATCTTTTATGTTGTGTCCAAGAAGTATGCCGATAAGCTTTGAGCCGCGTTCGTCAGCCAGTTTACGACCTTCAGAGATCAATTCGAAATCAGTATTCATTAATTTTCCATTACGCTGTTCACAAAATACCCAAATATCATTGAATGCACTTATATCGGAACTATTAAACATCATATTTCCATGTCTCCTTTCAAATTATATAACGTGGTCACTTTGTAATCTGCCTACAAAATCTGATATTGCCTCTCTGTTATCACCTTCAAACATTACACTGACACCCTTCTGTGGTGGTGTGAATGACTTGAATATGTTAGTAGGTGATCCTTTAAGCCCAATTGTGTCAATCTCAATTAACGGCTCGTCCTTAAGTGCTTCGAAGTCAAGGATGGTAAGTGGTTTCTTATAACAATTTATAATACCGTCTATAGTCATATAACGAGTAGGAACATTATTGTCTTTTATACATGTGATAAGACATGGTGTCTGAACCTCAAGCATCATATAGCCATCTTCAAGCATACGCTTTACAACTAGAACATTATCTTTCTTATCAATTTCAGCTGCATAAGTAACCTGAGGAATATCAAGCTTTTCTGCAATCTGTGGCCCAACCTGTGCTGTATCTCCGTCAATTGCCTGACGACCACAGAGGATAGTGTCATCTTTACCGATTCCAAGATGTGTAATTGCTGCTGCAATAATCTGTGATGTTGCAAATGTGTCAGAGCCGCCAAACTCGCGTGAAGAAATTAAAACAGCATCATCTGCACCCATTGCAAGAAGCTCACGAAGCATTCCTTCTGCTTGAGGAGGCCCCATTGTTACTGCTGTTACCTGGCATCCAGTTTCATCCTTAAGTATAAGTGCCTGCTCCATTGCGCTCATATCATCCGGATTAGTGATACTTAACATAGAAGCACGATTCAAAGTTCCATCTGGATTTACAGCAACCTTTCCTGAAGTATCTGGAACTTGTTTAACACAAACGTAAATTCTCATTATTCCTACACTCCTTTTTTATTTACTCATCACTGCTCTGGAGATAACTACTTTATGAATTTCTGAAGTACCTTCATAAATTTCTGTAATCTTAGCATCACGATACATACGCTCTAATGGATAGTCCTTCATATAGCCATAGCCTCCATGGATTTGGAGCGCCAAATTTGTGACAAAACGTGCATTTTCAGAAGCATTAAGCTTACACATAGCAGCCTCTGTTGTAAAAGACTTCCCAGCATCTTCAAGATATGCAGCATACTGTACAAGAGTTTTTGCAGCCATTGTCTTTGTTGCCATATCAGCGATATACCACTGAATACCTTGTAAATTTGCAATTGGCTTACCAAACTGTACACGCTCATTTGAATACTTAATAGAAAGGTCTAAAGCGCCTTCTGCAACTCCCACAGCTTGAGCACCTACCCCTATACGCGCTCCATCAAGTGCCTGCATTGCAATTTTGAACCCTTGTCCTTCTTTTCCAAGAAGGTTAGCAGCTGGAACACGGCAATCTTCAAATACAAGTTCAGCCGTTTCAGAACCGGCAAGTCCCATCTTTGTCTCAATTTTACCAATACTAAAACCTGGCGTACCTTTTTCAACTATGATTGCTGACATTCCCTTTAATCCCTTATTAGGCTGTGTAAGTGCAAATATTATAAGTATATCCGCACGGCTGCCCCCAGATATAAAGCATTTTGTCCCATTTAATATATATTCATTTGTTTCAGGATCAAAAATAGCCGTCGTCTTTGCGCATCCTGCATCAGAACCAGCATTTGGCTCAGTAAGTGCAAACGCTCCTAAAGATCCGCCCTTTGTAAGCATGGGAAGATACTTTTGTTTCTGCTGTTCACTACCATATTTAGAGATAGCTTGAGGTGCAATTAAATGAATTGATAAAATCGCTGCAGAAGACATACATTTTTTTGCAAACTCCGAAACAGCTATAACCTTTTCCAATGCACCACCGCCAGAACCTCCGTACTGACTAGGAACACCAATCCCTGTAAAGCCTAGTGCTGCCATCTTTTTTAAATTTTCCGCTGGAAAAGCATGCTCAAGGTCAACATCTGCTGCAACTGGTTCTAATTCATTTTCAGCAAACTGCTTAGACAACTTTTTAATCATTTCCTGTTCTCTGGTTAATGAAAAATCCATACTTTCTTCCATCCTTTCTTTTAATATACAAGTAGAAACATTTCTAGAAATCATATTTAACGCATAGGTTTTCATGTTTCAAACCTATTTTTAATATTTTTTTACTATCCTTCATATAAAACTTTACTTTATACAGTTGGTGGAAGGTCAATAGACTTATGGAAATTTTAACCACAAGTATATCCTATTTTCTCATTAAGCCCTCCAGCCACTGTAGAGAAGGAAAAAAGGAGCCCAAAAGAATTATTTCTCTTGGACTCCTTTGAATCTTAATTTAATTATTTATAGCCGTTATCATTAGTTTAGAACTACCATCAGTAGATGCAATTCCATTAATCCACATATTGTAATTACCTTCTCCAAACATAACTCCCTTGTAGTTTGCAAACATATATTTTGAGGATGCATTAGTCATTACTTGTTTATACTTAGAATTGAAAATCAAATCATAATTCTTAATGAATTCAGCTTTATTTTGTATTTTTCTAGTCTTATCATTTATTTTAACATTAATTGGATAATTTATTTCTCCAGCTAACTTTTCTTTATTATCATTTATTATATAACTTTGAATTTTGCTAGCAAATTTCTCTACATCTTTATCACTTATTTCACCTACTGCTACTGCATATCTTTTTCCATATTCACTTCCAGGAAGAATACTCTTAAGGGATAAACTAAATGGGTAGTTTATTTTTCCATCTCCACTTATCCAAGTTCCCTGGATTTTATCTACTGTGTCCATAGTCCCTTTAAATATCCCTGTATTCTTACCTGATTTATCATATTCATATAGTATAATTTCTTTTTCATCTGCTTTACCTTTTAACTTAATTTCCTTCCCCTGTTTCTTATAAAAATATGAGCCAACTATTTCATTTGGTAATGGATAAATGCTCATTTGAATTAAAAGGTTGTTATTTATAGCACCTTGGTAATCATAATACCCCTTTTGAAATTTACCTTTTGACATATCTAAGTTTTTATATTCATTTTGTAAATCAGCTAGACTTTCACCGCTGCCATTGCTTGAAGCTTTTAAAGCTTCATTAGTTGAATTATTAGTAACTTCTTTATTTGTACTAGATGTATTATCTGCCTTTTTTAATTGATTACATGCAGTAAGCGAAGCTACCACAACAATTATAGATAATATCCTCATAAATCTGCTTTTAATCATAATAAAATTTCTCCTTACATATAAATTTTTATCGTAACGTAACATCTATAATTTTACTTTGAATTTGAACATGATTACTGTCTACCCATCTAACATCCCTATCTTCTCCATAATCTCCAAGGTAAATACGCTGATTTTTCTTAAATATATAACAGTATTTTTTTGCTAAATCTACACGAGTAGAACCACCTAAGCCGCCTTGGTCTATAGAATAAACTTCAACTTGCTGCTTATTATTTGGAGAATTTATTGTCTTCACTAATGTTGTAGATGTAAAAAATAATCTTACAAACAAAGTAAATGACATCATAACTAGAAGCAAAATATATGAAATAGCAGAAAAAATTTTAAATACTATATGGCACTTTTTAGCGCAAAGCAAAGGAAATATAAGAATTAGAGGTAACGCAATAAAATGATCAAGATATGCTACAAATATAACTAAGAAATTAAATATTATAAATACCCCATGGTGAATTCTTAAATCATACTGTTTACGAATAGTTAAAATACCTATAATTGATAAAGCAACATATATTCCATAATAAATATTTTGTGCTACATTGGAAATAAAATAAACTTTATTTAAAGTTAATATAGTGCAAATCAACAGTGCTATTCCTAAGACCCAAATTTTTTCTTCAATTATATTTTTGAAGTCCATTTAGTCCCCCTTATAAATTGTTAACATCTAAGCATATTTGGTTAAATGAAAATATCAAATTAAACTCAACCCCTTACAATATAATTTCTTAGCTGTTCACTATGAATATATATCCTATTCTAACACTTACTGTAAGATCATTAAAGTATACTTCTATATAAAAAGGACACCTGCAATTATTTGCAGATGCCCAAAATATGCTTTTTCTAATTTTCTACTTCTTTATTAACAACTTTGAAAAGCCAGGCTCCACTCCACTCACATGCATATCCTAATATACCGCCTAGTACAAGTGAAGGTAATACAACTTTCCAATCTCCATTTGCAGCAAAAGTTGAGAAACTTCCAAAGAATGTTCCTGGTATATATTCAAGCCATTTACTTTTTGCTTGAGCACACATACCAAAGGTTATTACAACTGTCATAATGGCTCCTGCTGCTGGAATATCTAGCACAGGAGTTAATTTTATTGCAATCATGGCCCAAATTACTCCAGTTATATTTGCAATAATAGATTTTTTTAATCCTTCCCTTTTTCCTCCCGCCGCAAAGAAGCTTGTGCACCCGGAAAATCCAGCCCATCCTAGAAGACCTACTATCCCAGCTACATAAACCCAAACTCCACAAAGAACTGCTGTTGTTAATGAAAGTGCTATTAAAGAACTCATCTGTCACCTCTGATTTAAATTAATGTCTTACTATTCATGAAGCATTAGTTGATTTTATTTGTACAAATTTCTCTAAACTAATTCTTCCCTGAACAACCCTATAAGTATACATTAATGCCATTCTAAGTTCAACTCCTGATACTCCATTTAGCATTTTATCAAATGAGTTTATTCCTATTAAATAAAAAGATACCCCTTAAATTTAAGGGATATCTATAATATCTACACCTATTTTTTATAAAATTTCTTAATTGTTTCACATACAAATTCAACTTCTTCAGTAGTTATTTCAGGATAAATTGGAAGCGCAATAATTTGCTCTGATACTCTTTCAGCTACTGGGAAATCACCCTTTTTATATCCAAGATACTCAAAACACTTCTGCATATGAAGAGGCATTGGATAGTATATACTGTAGCCAACTTCATTCTTCTTCAAGTACTCTGCTAGTTCATCTCTTTTTTCAGCCAATATATTAAATACATAATAAACTTGCTTTTGGTCACCTTTAACTTTAGGCAATCTAATATTTTCACAATCACTTAACCTGTCAAAATATAACTTAGCTATTTCATCTCTTTTCTTTAAAGCCTCGTCTATATATTTTAATTTTACTGATAAAACAGCTGCCTGAAGTGTATCTAATCTTGAGTTATATCCTATGAAATCATAATGATATTTCTTGGAGGCACCATGCACTCTGAAGTATTTTGCAAGCTTTGCTAGCTCCTCATTATTAGTTACGATCATGCCGCCATCACCGTAACCTCCAAGGGTCTTAGTTGGAAAGAATGAGTATACTCCAAAGTCTCCAATTGTTCCGGAATGCTTATATTCGCTGCCGTTTCCTTTCCATCTCATTCCAAAGGCCTCTGCAGCATCTTCTAATACTCTTAAATCATGTCTTGTTGCTATATCCATTATTTTATCCATATCTGGCATCTGGTCAAATAAATGTATTGGTAGTATTCCTACTGTGTTCTTGTTTATTTTTTCTTCAATTTTATTTACATCTATTCCAAAGGTATCTTCATCAATATCTACAAAAACAGGTTTTCCCTTGTGTTTTGTTATACATGATGTGGAAGCTAGGAATGTAAAAGGAGAAGTTATAACTTCCTTTCCTTCCTTAAATCCAAGTATGTCTGATGCTATAATTAATGCATCAGTACCTGAAGCTACTGCAATAGCATATTTTGCACCTGTGTATTCCTGAATGTCTTTTTCAAACTGTTGTACCTGCTCACCAAGTATGAAATTTCCTTTTTCGATAACTGATTGAATTGCTTTGTCAAACTCACCTTTTTTCTCAAGGTATTCCCTTTGAGAAGTATAAAAATCTACTTTCATTTTTACATCTCCTTTTTATTGTTTATATTTTCTATATTTCTTTTGCTATTAAAACCTTTAACCCAAGCTTCTGAATTTCCTCAACTTCTTCCTCTGGTGCTTCCCAATCTGTAATTAGTATATCCAGATCTTTTGCACCCACTGTCTTTGAAAAAAACTCTGTGCCTACTTTATCAAAATTTGCAAGGCATATCCTTCTGCGTGATACCTGTGCTACCGTCCTCTGAAAAATGGCTCCTTCTGGTGTAGAACTGCTTAATCCATGTTTAGCTGAAATTCCTCCACCAGTCAAAAAAGCTATATCAATTCGTAGGTTTTTTATAAAGTCAGTAGCCAAGGCATCAACTATTCCTTCTTCACTCTTTATCTTTCCACATACTATGTAGGTTTCAACATTACTTAAACTCTTAAGTTTTTCTGCAATTGTAAGTGAATTTGTGATTACTGTATAATTTATATCCAAAGGCAGGTATTTTAATAAAACATAATGAATGCTAGCTCCACCTATAAATACAGTATCGCCCTGTTCAACATAAGCTGCAGCTAGTTTGGCAACAGCATTTTGATGCTCTGTTCCATCACCATATCTAATTTTTTCATCCATTGGGAGTCTTCTAACCTTAGATAAGGGTACTGCACCACCATGAGTTCTTTTTAAAAGCCCGTTTTTCTCCATTGCTTTAAGGTCTCTTCTTATGGTATCTATTGAGACTTGAAGCTCTTCCGCCAGGTCTTTTGCAAATACCCTTCCGAGTGTCTTTACCTTGGAGAGTATAAGCTCCCGGCGTTCTTCTGCAAACATTTTATTAAAGCCCCCTTCATTTGTACCTTAAGCATAGCTTTTCCTACATATTATAATAATACCACTTATTTGCCACTTTGTTAATGATTTTTTGCATTTATTTGCTTTTTTATGCATGTTTTCTGATAATAATATAAAAGTTAAAGAGGACCGCAACACAGCCCTCTTTAAAGTTTATTATACTACAATTTCATTCATATTATTTAGCAATTTATTTTAAGCTTTCTTTTCTTATTTTTTTCAATGCTTTTTTAGATCCTCTCTCAATGTCTCTTTCTAATTTTCTTTCCTTATAGCTTACAAATAGCTGATTTAAATCATAACTCTCTGGATAAAGATCACTTGCCTTTAATTCCAGTTTCATTCTCTTATAATTAACTTCAATAAATTCATTGTTATATAGTACAGTCACATTATTTAATCTATCTCTTCCCTTATATACAATGGCTGACTCATTATTTTCTAAAAGAATAACCTTATCTCCTACAGAGTATTCATATAAATTCTCAGCTTCCTCTTCCTCTTTACTTTTAACACTCTTACTATCTTTTATTAAATTATAATTATAATTTTTAGTATTAATATATTCTCTTGCTCTACTTATAATTGAGTCATATATTCCCATCTTTTTAGAAATATATAAGGCATTACTATCTCCTACCTTCCCAATACTAAGCTTATATAGCGGTTCAAGAGTGTCCTTTTCAAATTCCATAGCTGCATTTTCAAAATCAGGGTGTTCCTTTGAAAAGTTTTTTATTTCTCCATAATGAGTTGTTGCTATAGTTATACATCCCTTATGATATAGTTCTTCTAGTATTGCAATGGCCAAAGCTGATCCTTCATTGGGTTCTGTTCCACTGCCAATTTCATCAAACAATAATAATGTTGAATTTGTGCTTTCTCTTATTATTTCAGCTAGATTTTTTACATGTGATGAGAATGTACTTAAAGCATTTTCAACGCTTTGATTATCACCTATATCAACAAACACATTGTTAAATATTGAAAGCTCTGTACCTTTTGCTGCTTCAATATGGAATCCAGACTGCACCGCTAATGTGATGAGTCCAATTGTCTTTAACACTACAGTTTTACCCCCTGCATTAGGTCCTGTTATTATTAGTCCCCTGTAGCTTTTACCAATTTCAAAATCTAAAGGTACGCTATTCTTAATTAAAGGATATTTTGCTTTAATTATTTTAATATATTCATGATCATTTAACTTAGGCTTAATTCCATCTATTTCTTTGCTGTATTTAGCTTTTGCCAAAATCATATCATACTCGGATATAACATCAATATTCATCTTTAAATCCCTTATTCTCTGGAAAAGCATATCTGTTAAAGTAGCTAATATTCTATATTCTTCAACGGCTTCTTCTGCCTTTAATACATTTAGTTCACTGGTGTACTTTGATATAGTGTTTGGCTCTATAAAAACAGTACTTCCCTTTGAGGATGCTTCAACAACTGTTCCTTGAACTTGATTTTTATATGCTGCCTTAATGGGAATCGTATATTTCCCATTACGCTGACTAATAAAGAATTCTTGAATATATTCTTTATTTTCACTGCTTCTAAGGAATTTATCTAGTTTCTCCTTTATCTTACCCTCACATATATCAATATATCTTCTTATTTTCTTTAATTCTTTGCTGGCATTTGAGTCAACCATACTTCCTTTAATTGAGATGTTTATTTCATCTTCAATGTAGCTTAAATCAGAAATATTTTCTCCATAAGCACTTAATGTAGGTGCATACCCATCTTTATCCTTAATAAATAGCTTTACTTTCCTGCACCCACTTAAAAAGTTTGACATCATAGTTAAATCAGCTGCCTCTAGGGATGCTCCCTTTTCAATTTTATCAATAAGAGGAAGTACATTGAAAATCCCCTTTAATGGCATATGGTAAGAAGCATCTATTAATGATCTTCCCTCTGATGTTTCATTTAGTCTTTGATTCACAATTTTCATGTTGCTGCTTGGCTCTAATTTATCAATTAATATTTTTCCTAATCCGCTAACGCAATATCCTTTTATTATTTCTTTTAACTCATAGTAATGTAATTTTTCTAATGTTTCTTTATTCATATCAATAACCCTTCCTTACTTTCTTTTATTACACTACAAGTCAACGAAATCTAGATAGATTTCTATTTTTGTATAATAAAAAAGCCATGGATACTTCCACAGCTTAAAATTCAACAATTAATAAAGGTAATTTCAATTACCTCTTTAAAGTAAATTCGTGGACTTGTATCTTCAATAGTGCAAATTAATTCCATGACAAACAAAGGCATAATAAAGCCCCATTTTTTGGAATTAATATTAAGTTAACTATTTTAGATACTAGACACTCACAAAAATACCTCTCTTCTTTGAAATCTATCTCTTATAATATATATTAATTTTAATCTAACTGTCAATGTTATTTTTATTAAACCTACTTTATTAAATAAGCTATCCATCTAAAAAATCTTCCTGTATTTTTAAAAGAAATTATGTTGCACAATAATTCAGTCAGCTTTCCAAACTTCCTATAAAAGAAGTTAAATGCTAAAAATGGAACCCACTGCTTTTTGGATTTCGGTAATCTTTTCATTATATTCTTAAAGGTGTATACCTCTTTATATATCCATAGATATCCATTATATAATTCTTCTGCTGTCATATTCTTAGGTTTATATACCACATGCGCAGTATTATAATTTGATAAATTAAAATCTACAATTCTATTTTCCCCTATCAATGATGAGTATAGCTTTGTACCAGGGTACGGGGTGAGGATATGTGAAGTTACCGTTTCTATCTTATTTTTAACTATCCATTCTAATGTATTCTTAAATACAGAGGGGTCATCCTCATCTAATCCAAAAACAAAACTTGCATTTATCATTATTCCCCTTTTATGAATTTCATCTACAAGTTTCTCATATCTCTTTACACTATTTTGCACCTTATGGACACTATCTATCGATTTACTATTTATACTTTCAAAACCTATAAATAAGCTTTGACAACCAGCCTCCTTCATTTCATCTAGCAGTTCAGGCATGTCTACTATATTAGAAGTAACTGCTGCATTCCACTTTAGTTTAAGAGGTTTTATTTCCTTTAATAATTTTTTTGTCCACTTAGGATCTCCAATAAAATTATCATCAATAAACATTATATGCCTTGTTTTTAATGCATTTATATCTTTAATTACATCCTCTATAGGTCTGTTAATATAAGTTTTAAGTGTATCTTTGCAGCTATTATAGCAGAAGTCACACTTAAAAGGACACCCTCTGCTTGTACTAATTATATTTGTATATAAATACTTTTTATTATCAATAATGTTATAGCTAGGTGATACTATTTCCTTCCCAGAAATAGATTCCATATCATAGTATACCTTCTTAAGTGAATTTTCTTCTTTATCCTTAAGAATTTTTGTCCAAACTCTTTCAGCCATTCCCACACATATTGCATCAAAACTATTAAATGCTCCCTCTGGGTCTGCCGTAATATGTATACCTCCTGCAATTACTGTAACGCCGCGGTTTTTAAACTCCTTTGATATTTCCACAGCTCTATTCATAACATCTACAGTGACAGTTATTGCTACCAAATCCACAGGCTCGTCAAAATCTATCTTTTCAACATTTTCATTTTGAATAATAACTTCATGCTCCTTTGGTGTAAGATTTTCTATTGTAAGTAATGCCAGTGAAGGAGACATTCTTGTTTTTAACTTTGTATCCATAGGTCTTGGCAGCATTGCAGGTTGAATTAATTTAATCTTCATATATTACCTCCTGAAATAACTTTACAGAGCATTTAGCTAATCTACTTTCAGTATTCCCTTGTAATTTATGTGTCATTTCTATATTCTAAAATGTCACCTGGTTGGCAGTCCAAAGCTTTACATATTGCCTCCAAAGTTGAAAATCTAATGGCTTTTGCCTTTCCATTCTTTAGTATAGAGAGGTTTGCCATGGTTATTCCAACTTTATCTGTAAGTTCTGTTACACTCATTTTCCTTTTAGCCAGCATCACATCAATATTGATTATAATTGCCATGTTATTCACCTCACACAGTTAAGTCATTTTCTGATTTTATATCAATAGCATCTTGCAGGAGCCTTTGAAGAACAGCAGCAAACACTCCAATAGCCATTGAAGCAAAAATTGGGACCATCCCCATTATTATAAGACCTGGGGCATCATCTTTCTCTGCTACAAGATAAACAAATGGTAGAATTACAACATACACGATACTGATTATGTTTGCACAATACTTTATATTCCTTAAAGCCTTTACAGATAGTTCCGAAAAAGCTTTGTTCTTGTCAATATAGCTTAAAAGTCTTAAAGCCTGATATAGAGCTCCGAAAAATGGTATCGCTGATACATATATACCTATTATTACAGGGTAAAGTATATGTGCATAATTTGGATTTGTTGGATTTTTAGTTAACCAATACACCCCAAATATACACAAAGCAAGAACTGGGATTCCAATAATAATCACAGCTATCCTTAGGAAAATCGTTGAATATTGTTTCATAAAAAGCACCTCTCTTTTAATTTATGTATATAGAATAGCACATCATTTATCGTTTATCAATAAAATTTTATTGAATTCAGTTATGTTTTTATTGATTTATTCGAAAGCAATTAATAATCACATGTATATAAAAATAACTGCACTGGTATAATACCAATGCAGTTATTTTTAACTTGCCACGTGCCACCCACGTGGCAAATTTATGGTCTATATTGTTGATTCATTTCTGTTACTATGCCATTTTGAAGATTTATATCAAAAATTTTCCATGTATTATAATCTTTGCTGGTTATAAAACCAAAATTTCCATTAAAATCTGCCATATCTAACCCTTCATCAGTATATATTATTCCGCTGATTTTTAAATCCTTACTTACCTCTAACGTAACATTACCGCTGATAGGAGCATCAAAGCCATCATTGGTAAGAAAGTCACCATATTCATCATCGTGTTCAATTACGCTTTCTCCAGTTTCTCTTTCATATTCACGTGCTTCATCTAAATCAGAAATAAATTTATCAAAATATCCTTCTACATATCTTTTGCCGTCTTTTATATATCCTTTATTTACATGAAACAAGAATCTCTCCTGTCCATTTAATATCTTTGCTGCTACTTCACTAACAGAAGCTTTACCACCTAGTAAAAATAAATTGGAATAATTAGTAGCATCTAAATATCTCTTTTGTTCTATTATATTACTTCCATCTGTAAGTATAATTGGTGCGTTTAGTTTTGCTGCTAATGCACTTCCTGACAATGCATCCGGGAAGCCTTTTCCACTTGCAATTACTGCTGAAGTCGTATCTAAATCAAAATATTTACATATATTTAATGAAGTTTCATATCTAGTATTTCCACCAATTCTTACTATGCTGCTATCATCTAATGAGGGTACTATGTTCTTTAATTCATCTATAAGAGAATTACTTAAAGACCCTTCTCCTCCTATTAAAAATACCTTAGAAGGTTGAATATCATTTATAGCACCTTTAATATCACTAGGTAAATTAATCTTATTACTCATAAGTATAGGATATCCGTTTAATGCAGCAACACTTGAAATACTTAAAGCATCTGCAAATCCATACCCATTAGCTATAACCACTGGAGTTCCCTTTGGTGCATTCATGGAATTTACGATTGTTTTATTTGTGGCAAATCTATCACTGCCTCCAAGCCTTTTTACATTGTACCCTTGAGATTTAAAATAGTCTAGAAATCTATCGTCTACGGATGCTTTTCCCCCAAGTACATAGATTGTACCGTCTTTTACCAAATTGTCTTTTATATAATTTACTGCATTGGAACTGCCGCTTACTGTTTTATCTACAAGTAAAATTGGAGCATTGAATTTTTTAGAAAGTACACTTCCTGTAAGTGCATCTGGAAAATTACTACCGCTTGCTATAATTACATTTTGTACTTGAGTGCTGCTAAATCTGCTTGAAATATTAGCTGAAGTTTCAAACCTATTTCTACCGTCTATTCTATTTACGCTATATGCTTCCTTTGCCTGTACTGTATTTACCATGGTCATAGCCATAAGTGCTGAAATAATAATATATCTTTTTTTCACTTTGTTATCCCTCCCTTTATACGCTCTATTGTAAAACCAAACTTTATTATCGGTAGATAAGACTATCTCTTTAGTATAATATTCTATATTTCATAGCAATAAAAACTATCTCCGCATAAGATGATTACTATATAACTAAGGGGGGATTGTCTTGGAATTTTCTGTTATTATTGAAAGTGTTATTTCATTATTTCTTATAATATTAGTTGGAGTATATGGCGCCAGGAAAAAAATTATAACCCCAAAAATAAATAAAGGGTTAATAGATATTCTTATACAGATAACATTGCCTCTTATGATTCTTTCTTCTTTTATCTTTACTTATGATGACGCTATTAAATCTAATGCTATAAAAACATTCTATTATAGCATTGCCGCTTATATAATAGTGATTCTTGTTTCATACCTGCTCCTTTTACCAATAAAAAATGATAAAAAAATAGTATTGCATTTTGCTAATGTGTTTACTAATACGGGTTATGTTGGATTCCCTATACTAAATTCTATATATGGCGCTGAGGGTATTGTATATGGATCAATATTTAATATGTTCTTCGTAATATTTGTTTGGACATATGGAATTATTCTATATAAGGGCAATTTTCAAAAGAAGGAATTAAAAAATGAGCTAAAAAAAATTCTTCTCAATCCATCTATTATAGCGGTGTGTGCAGGCGTAATAATCATGATATTTAATATTCAATTGCCAGGTGCAATATTATCCAGTATAAGAAATATTGGGAACATCACTGGTCCATTATCAATGATTATTATTGGAGTTATAATTTCAGATGTGAAGATAAAAGAATATATAAAAGATTGGACAATATATTACGGAATAGCTACCAAATTGATACTTATACCCTCCATCATTTACCTAATTTCATTACTTGCACTAGCAACATCCAAAGCTGTAAATACAGTTATTATTATGACTGCTATGCCAGCTTCTGCCATGACTTCGATACTAGCAGAAACTTTCGATAAAGAAAAGGATTATGCAGCTGTTATTGTATCTGTAACTACACTACTTTCTTTAATTACAGTTACTATACTATTGAAAATCATATTGTAAGGGCCAATATCAACTAAAAAAATCCCCCTATAAAATGAGGGGGATAGGTTATATTTTATTCCTTTTTCACTTGGAACCAATCAGCATATATAAAATTATTCAGAGTTAAAATAATTGTGTTGCTTTCTGGCAAGACGTGAGTTTTCTGTTGCTTTTAAAATATATTCCAAGAAGAACCAATGCAACTGCCACATACAATACAGAAAATATTACAAAGAAATAAGCATCGCCTACAAAAAAAACTAATGAAAAATTAAAACAAAAGTGAATCCAAAATGCTATAAACAAATTATCACACTTCTTCATAAATATCCCCATTATAATAGTTAAAGACATCATCACAACTATATTTGCAGCAATATACATCAATGCCTGCAATCCACTATAATCAGAAGCAACAAACCAAAGCGGTGTATGCCAAAATGCCCAAACCACACCTAGAATGAGATTCCCTTTAATGAAACCATATCTTTTCTCCAGTTCCGGCCTTAAGTACCCGCGCCATCCAGATTCTTCCCCAGTTGGTCCCTGTAAAATCGTAAATAGAATGGTGCTAAATAGTGCAGATGGAACAAACATAAGTTGTGCTGTAATAGATGTTTTTTGAATTGCAGACAGAACCCATACAGATATCAAGAAAATACCGATTATTAAAACTGGTATAATTAAAATTAGACTAATTTTCAATTTTCCTTTAAAAGCCCTGTTATAAAATCCCCTAATATTCATATTAGCCTTTAGATTTTTTAACATAATAAAAAGCACTATAGTTGGTTACCAGCTGCACAATACCGTAATCCACTTCATAACAATAGTTGGAGCATGAAACACCATAGATGCCAAACCGCCAATTCCTAAAATCATTACCCAAAACAGTAGGTATGCATTGATTACATACTTCCACATCACGTCAATCTTTTTCTCTTTCGCCTTTGTCTCCCCCTTTCTCTATTGGCACTGCCAAAATTTTTTATATACTTTAGACTGGTGGATCTCCTGCTACTTCTCTTAACATTTATTTTCTTCTTTAGTGCACCTACTTTTCGCTTTTGTCCCCTACCTAAATTAATATCATCCACCATATAATTCCATATATATCAACAATATCACATACACTTTTCATAATCAATACTGAAACTATTACACAAACAAGCCTCTAACTTTAGTGTAGACATTATTAAAAATCCACCCTATGCATCAGGCAAAAGATGTCATAGAACCTTCAATGAAAATTGGATAGCACTGTCTTTTCTACAACCCCTTTAGGGGTAACTTCTTTAAAACTCTTCTGCGGAAAAAGTTTTAAGGTAACATCCAGGATATTATTTCTTGTTTAAAATGTATATGTAATATAAAAAACGGTAGCTTTTACTAACGCTACCGCTTATAAATACATAGAAGGTTATATTAAACATTCATTAGTTTTCATTTCTTATATCTTTTAACAGTCCTTCAAACCATTGAACATTTACTAAATGATGAGAACGTGAATTTTCCAACATTTTTCTAAAATAATTAGGGATAGTTTCACCATATTCAAGAGATTCTTCTAATAAAGAAATTTTCTTTTTAGTTTGTTCGATTTGTATTTCTATTAGTTTTACTAGTTCCTCGCTTTTATATTCATTAGCAAATAGCATTGCTGCATAAAAAGGTAAGTTTATATAATCTGTCTTAGAGCCATATTTGTACATTAATTTTTCAAATTCTTTGTCCCCTAGTTCAGTGAGGATATAATTACGCGTCTCTCTAGTATTGTCTAACTCTTCAATTTTTTTAATATATTGTTTTTCTTCTAATTGTTGAAGATTATAATAAAATGATCCTTTAGTGAAATTTACTATATATTTATAGTGTTTCTCTTCCATTAAGGCTAATAATTCGTATCCATAAGAACCTGGGTTTTGTTTTAACAAACCTAAAATTAGTAATGGTATCAAAAAAACATCTCCTTTAATTACAAGGTTTAATCATTGTTGATTTGCATTACCTGAGATACGAATTCATCATATGATATTTTTCCTAATGCAAAATCCATACTTTTTATATATATTTTTTCTCCTTTGGTATGTGTTCTAGCATAACTTAAATTTAGCAACTCATCTTCATTAATTAATGGCTTCAACACATGCTGCTTATTAGAAAAGGCTTCAAAATACCTCAAACCAAATTTTCTTTGAGAAATTGCATTAATATGAATACCATCGGGATTAGAAGTTAACCCTGAGGCTGTGACAAAGTAACAATTATCTTGTTCAAAAGCAAATTTTTGTAACTCTTGATTAATGAACTTATATTCAGTGCAGCTTTTCCCAAATCCTTCTTTGCCTAAAAAATCACCTAAGCCACCAATAATAATTGGAATGTTTTGAGCATCCAACTCTTTTCTAAGAGCATCAATAATTAAAAGTAATTTCTTGTAATAGACTTTGTAGTTACCATTCATACCATCACTTTCCCCTTGATGCCATAGAATTCCTGTGAGCTCACTACTTTGCATAGCAAATTTAGCTTCAGTTATTGCATGCTTAAAAAGCACTTCGTCTACAGCCCATTCATCTAGCGTGCTTCCACCTTCTGCACAAGGAATTAAGCCAATGGTGTCTTCTTGATTTTGGCGGCACCATGCATCTGCAAATGAACCAGCTAAACTTATTCCTGAAACAGGACGGTCATAATTGATGGGCTCAGTCATCATTTGCCATCTACCATTACGCAGCATTTGTATTCTTTCATTATAAATTGGGGGTACTTCATGAATAAACCCTCGTCCAGCCATATTGGATTGTCCTAACATTAAAAATGATTTAACCACTTTTTTCATCCTTCCTTTTTACTTAATATTTATTAAGGAATCTTTCCAATTCTCAATAAATGTTAAGTAGTTATTTATTTAATCCTTTAGTATTCATCTTCTGACCTGTCCTTAATAGTAAGTTATTATTAACCCATTACTTCAGTAGATTTTCCTATATATCAAAACTATTTAAGTGTTATTAGTCTAATTAGACTAATAACACTTAAATATTATAGTCTAATTAGACTAATTGTCAATAATATTTTTAATAGTAAATCCAAAATATATTTTAGCCTATTAATAGGTATCCAATGTACACTCCCTTGTGAAACCACTAGTATAGCTTAGTAACTGACGAATGGTTATTATAGATATTGTTCTTAATTATAAATCTAATTCTCTTTCTATCAACGCTAATGAAATATGAAATGCCTTAATCCTGCGTATGGCTAGTGTATGCTGAGGAGTACCTTCTCTAAATTTTGGCTTCACTTTCTCAATCCTTTGAATAAACAATGGTATTGCCTGCATAGCTTCTTCTAACTCTTCTTTTGAGTAATTATATGAAAAATTCTTTTCCAATGCTTTTGCTATTAATGAGGATGCTATATAGTGTACTCTGAGATTTTTAGCAACCATAGTCATCTGAGAAGTACATGGAGTCTGTTTTTGGGACAAGGTTACTTTTGCTTTCTCATTTTTGCGGATTGTTGATAATATTGCTTTCTGTGCTGCTTCTAATTCTGTTATTGTAAACTCATTCATGTAATCTTACCTCCGTTTCAGTATTTATATTTTTATTATATAACATTGCTGCAACGAGTAAACTTTTTTTATATATATCCGGTATAAACCAGACTTTGTTCCGTAAAAACCTTATATATATAGTATAATGTTTATATCTTTATTAGCAGGAGGTAAATATATGTCAATTCGCCCAATAGATATAGCTCGACGCCTTAATATTAGCACCTCAACTCTCAGATTATACGAAAAAAAAGGTTTGATACCATCTGTGTCTCGCTCTTCAACTGGATATAGAATTTACACGGAAAAGCACATAGAATATTTTATTTGTATTAGAGAAATGTCATCTGCATTTGACTTAATGTTTATTGGAAAAGTCTTGAAGGAAGTAAAAGATGGGCATATTGATGAGGCACTTTGGATTGCCAACAAAGCACAAGCAGATTTGTGGAATGAAAGGCAAACATATAAAAAAACCGTTGAAATACTACTATACAATAATTTCAATACACCATTTACAAAAAATATGACTATTGGAGAAGTAAGCAAAGAAACAGGTATCCCCATAACAACTATTCGATATTGGGAAAAAGCAGGACTTCTATTCCCAAAAAGAAATGAAGAAAATAAATATCGTATTTATACAAACGAACACATACGGCAGATATTGACCCTTAATGCTATAAAGCTTTCAGTGCAAACGCATCGATTAAAGCACTTTTTCCGTACAATGCAAGAAACCTATGAGGCTTTTGATTATTCAAATTATGATGATATTGCAAAGTTCTTAGATAATATATCAATCCAGTTAAACCAGATGAACCGTTTGCAAATTAAAGGTATTTATGCACTTTATAAACTCTGCCAGCAGGTTGAAATTAACCTTTTTGAGCAATCGTAACGTAAAATAAATGTAGCAAACAGGACTTTCTTTCCCTCCGCCTGGCCAAACTCAACATTCACGTTGCTATAGCTATTCGCTTGTTTGTGGACAAAAGAACTGCTGTCTCCACATACGTGAGAACATGATATCTAAACAAGGGGCTGTCTCACAAAGAATAAAACCTACAATATATTGCGATTTAATTTCTTAATGCGACATCCCCATCTACCCCTGTGCTGAGTAACTATACTATAATTTCTTGTATATCCTCATTGCAAAGATATAAGAAATAACTATTATTGCTATACACCAAGCAAGGGCAACCCAGATATCACTTCCTACTGGTTGGTTTGCTAATAAATTACGAATAGCTTCTACGATAGGGGTTACAGGCTGATTTTCTGCAAAGGCACGTACTGCTGAAGGCATAGTATCTGTTGGTACAAAGGCAGAACTGATAAACGGTAAAAAGATGATTGGATAAGAGAATGCGCCTGCACCATCTGGTGTTTTAGCAGCAAGCCCAGCAATCACAGCAATCCAAGTTAAAGCAAGTGTAAATATTCCTAGAACTCCAAATACCGTCAGCCATTCTAAGATTCCTGCCGAAGAACGGAAGCCCATTAATAATGCAACAAGTATAATCACTACTACAGAAATTCCATTTGAAATTAATGAGGTTAATACATGTCCCCATAATACTGTAGAACGGGCGATAGGCATGGAGTGAAAACGTTCAAAGATACCACGCTCTTTATCTATAAACAAACGGTAAGCTACATATGCAATGCCACTACCAATAGCCATTAACATTATACCTGGTAATAGATAATTAACATAATTTTTTGTACCTGTTTGGATTGCACCACCAAATACATAAACGAACAATAACATCATCGCAATTGGTGTGATACAAACTGTAATAATTGTATCCATACTTCTAAAAATATGACGCATAGAACGTCCAAACATAACACCCATATCTTTGAAAAAATATTTATTTGTAGATTTCATTTAGTTCTCCTCCTTTTTACCAATGATCGTTAGAAATATTTCTTCTAATGTAGGTTGTTTTTCAACATATTCAACTTTTGCAGGTGGAAATAATTTTTTCAATCCCTCTAGTGTATCTAGAGCAATGATTTTTCCTCCATGAAGAATGGCGATTTTATCTGCAAGTTGTTCTGCTTCCTCTAAATATTGAGTCGTTAAGAATACTGTAGTTCCTACAGCTGATAACTCTTTTACAATCTTCCAAACTTCTAAACGTGCTTCTGGATCAAGACCTGTTGTCGGCTCATCTAGGAAAATAATCTTTGGATTCCCCACAAGACTCATTGCTATATCAATTCTTCTTTTCATACCTCCAGAGTAAGTACTCACTCTGCGATCTGCAGCCTCTGACATGACAAAACGATTAATTAATTCATCTGCTGCTTCATTTGGATTTTTAAGATGTCTAAGTTTTGCTATCATTTGAAGATTTTCACGACCAGTCAAAATTTCATCAATAGCAGCAAACTGACCAGTAAGACTGATGGAACCTCTAATGTCCCCTGGATTTTTTTCAATATTATAACCATTAATCATTACACTTCCAGCATCTGCTTTAAGTAAAGTAGCCATAATTTTAATCATCGTTGTTTTTCCTGCTCCATTGGAACCTAGCAATGCAAATATACCTCCCTGCTCTACTTCAAAATCTACTCCCTTGAGTACTTCTACGTCTTTGTAAGATTTCTTTACCCCTTTAATTTGTATGATACTTTTTTTCATTTTCTTTTCCTCCTCTACAATATAGTAACCCTACTCAAACTTAACTCTAATCCTTTCAATGTAGCTTGATCAGTTTCATAAAAAAAGAACCGCCAACTGTGATTTCACTCACGGTTATCGGCTCTGCGTCTTAGCGTCTGGCTCTTTGATAACTGATATATTTAGTTGTTTTACATTAATTATCGTTTCCTGTTTACACTTAGGACAAAATAGCGGGAATTTTTCAAGTACCGTATCCACACCTATCTTGACCCGTGTTTTGCTGCCACAGACCGGGCATAATATCCACTCGTATTTACACACTCTACCATCCCCATATCTCTCTTTTACTTTGTTTTATCGGTAACCTTTTTCATGGCCTTGCTAACTTCTTGATCGACAGACTCTTGATAGATGTCAGCGTAAGTTTTTGAATCTTTGATTAGATCGTCGCAAAAAGCCGCTACGTCATTGCTCGTAACTTCAAGCACGCCTTTCCCCAAGGCTGCACCCTCTTCAAAAAGATCGATAATCCCTGAGAACAAACCTATTCCGTCGCTTAGCTCAACAGGGCCAACCTTATAAAGATATTTTTGAATCTCTTTATAAACAATCTGATAATCTTTAGGTAGTGCTTTGACACGTGCCACATGCGCTCGCCACTCTTTTTTGCCTTCAATGATATCTTGTATTCTCATTTTATCCTCCTATTTGCCTAATTTTTTAGCTATATTATTGTTAAGTTGGTCGCGCCACTTGTCACGAAAAGACTTTGCCCCTTCTTCGCCGACCAACGCTGAACAGAAGCCTTTGATATCGTCACCCAAAACCTCTTGGACACTCTGACCGTCCGCCGCCGTTTCTTCCAGCAGACCAAGCACACCGTCAAGAATTGGCATAAGGTTGCGACCGGTGAAGTCTGAGTGTGACCAAAGATTGGCTTTAATTTTTTCCCATGCCGCTTGATAATCAGCTGGCAACTTTTGGGCTCGTGATTCAAAAGTTTTCAATTTTTTAGTCATGTCGCTCCCTGTGACTTTCTCCCAAAAATTCATTACTTTCTCTCCTTTAACTCGTTAATTTTTGATGATAGGAACTCCCATTTTTTCCAAAATTTCTTCAGCTCCTCACGACCCGCATCGTTGAGCGTGAAAAACTTTCGCGGCGGTCCCATATCCGATGGCTTTTTCGTAATTTCCACCAACTTGTTTTTCTCAAGTCGAACCAAAATGGTATAAACTGTCCCGTCTACAACGTCCGAAAATCCAAGGGCGTTCAGATGCCGCGTGATCTCATACCCGTAGGTTTCCTGGTGGCTGATGATTTCAAGAACACAGCCTTCCAGCACTCCTTTGAGCATTTCTGTAAGGTTCTCCAACGTAATTCCTCCTTGCTATTCTGTATCACTTGTATTCAGTATTACTTACTACTACTATATAGTAACACACAGTAGTAGCAGTGTCAATATGATGTATATATATTTATTTTTATCAATGAAATTTAAAATAATACTAAAGATAAGAATACTCACATTATAATATAAGTGCATGCCTAATTTTCTATACTTATAATACAATTGTTTGAACACTTTTATAGCACATATCACATGTCTTTGTTGTTTCATTTCTATACTATTTTTTATATACTTTTCATAATGTAAAAATCCCCTATCCCCCAGTAATGAGGAGATAGAGGATTTTCCAATTTTCTCTTAAAACGCACCTGAATTTACTTTTGAAACAAAGCTCAAAGCCTTTTAAAGGCATGCTTTCTTAGTTAGAAGATTAATCAAACTCATTTTATTTATGACTTTATATCTAATTCCATCAATTTCTATTTAATCTTCCTCTATAATAGACTCTCCTAACTGAAACTATAACTCCAATTAAGAAAACTACAATTAGAAATAACATAGCAGCTGGCCAAATCCCAAAAGCATCTTTGATTGTAGCACTATTATTTTGTAGGTTTGGGACAATAAAAAACAACCACCCTATAAATAATGCTGGAATTATTTGCGGCATTAGCCGAAGATAATATCTCCAAGTAGGATATTGTTTACGTCTAATGCACCACTCCTTGCTTCGTATAATGCCTTTTATACCCAAAAATAAGTATATCAATGTAATGAAACCAAGTGATAAATCTGTTATTTTAGGTATAGGCGCTTTAATATCAGGTTTCTGCCCTTCAGTTAGTTTTATAATTCCCGAACTTATCTCATAAGCATGTTCAAAAGTAGTTGTAAAGCTATTAAGCATAACAGCTACGGCATATCCACTAGAAGGTATAATGTCTTGTTGTGCTTGAAACGTAGATAATGATCCACTATGAGAAATACGTGCTGGTTTAACCTGTGGTGAGCTTAACGCCCAACCAAGACCATATTTTTTGCTTCCAGGTTGAGGAGAATAGGATTCTTCTAGCAATGATTTAGATAGTAACCTCTCTCCATTCATGCTTTTTCCCTCATTGGTGTGCATGGAAAGCCATTTCCCCATATCAGATGCTGTAGTAACGATTCCTCCTGAACCACTAAACATTTGTTCAAGCTCCGACCATGGAAGCGCAGTGCCGTATGCAGTTACATATCCTTGAGATAAACCTTTTACAGGATCACCTGAGCTTATAGCTGATAGCGTATCATCCATTCCTAGTGGGGAAAATATCTTTTGCTTAAGATACTCTGAAAATTCCATACCGCTTATTACTTCTACCAATCGAGCAAGTATCCAATAATTGGCATTGCTGTATAAATATTTGTCTCCAGGCTGCCACTTAAGTTTCCAGTCATGTAGACGGCGGACGCCAGATTTTAAGGTATTTGCTGGCGCCACAATAGTTGGATTGGGAATCCCTGATGTATGACTTAACAAATGCCTTATTGTAACCTTTTGCAATCTAGTATCATCCATTGTAAGTTCCGGTAAATACTTCACAACTGAATCGTCTAGGTTGATTTTCCCTTCATCAACCAGCTGTAAAACAGAAAAAGCAGTAAATGATTTGGAAACGGAAGCTATTCTTATTAATGACTTTTCTGTTAGTGGTTCTCCCTTAGAATCATGTCCATATCCTTTTTTATATATCACTTTACCATCTTTTACGATCACAATGGATGCCCCTGGAAGCCCATTACGCTCCATATAATTGGTGATAAAGTTATCAATGGCTTCTTTTTCTATTACAGTGGCAGCATTAACTGATAAAGGGTAAAAAACTAATTTGGAAAAAAATGTTATCATCATAGAAATAATGCATAATCCTCTTCCCATGTTACAATCTCCTATCTTCTATAATTATAAATCTGGCAGCGGCCAACTACATTTCATATATAGCCAACCATCTTTTAATTCAGCAGAAAATTTCCCATTCATTTTATCCATCAAACTTTTTGCAATGGATAATCCTAATCCCGTACCCTTACCTGACCTAGTTTGATCTGCGGTATAAAATCTATCAAAAAATAGTTCCACATCTCTTTCTGTTAAATTGTGTGCATCATTACTTATTATTAGATTTACAACCGCATTATCCTTTTCAAGGGTTATAGCTACATTTTTATCCGAATATTTTATAGCATTAGTAGCTAGATTTTCTATAACTCTTTTTACAGCTGAACCATCAGCAATAATATTAACTTTTTCTTTAGGAATTTGAATGTTTGGTACTATTTGTCGTTCATTAAACCTGTCATATAAATTCATTACGATTTCTTCCGCAATATTATTTATTTTTAAACTTTCAAGTTTCAAACTATAATCAACAGATTCAATTACAGAAAGCTCAAAAAAATCATTCAATAATATCTGAAGTCTCTTTGCTCTATCCTTAGCAATTGTTAAATATTGTTTCTTTTCTTCTTCTGTTACTCCATCAGTTTCCATCAGTTGAATGTACCCTAAAATAGAGGTTAACGGTGTTCTTAAATCATGAGACATATTTGCAACAGCCTGTTTTAACTCTCTTTCAGCAGATTTCTTTTCAATATTAGACTGAAGGTATAAGTCAATTAAATTATTAATTTCACTAGCAAGGTTTTCTGTATCTTTATCTAATAGTGATATATCTATTTTCTTGTCAGTTTTTCTAATATTATAATCTTCTAATTGAGAAGTAATGTTCTTTAATTCTTTTTTTATAAATAATAGGCGGGCAAGAAAGACTATAGCTAATATACTTGATACAATTACTGCATAAATCATCTTCTCACCTGCCTTCTATTAATTATTTAATTTCTCTTCTTTTAAAAATCATACTACCTAAATAAGTCATAATAATAAATGTTGCTGCAGAAATTAATATATTCTTTCCAATTTCATTGAATGTAACAATGGGACTAAAAGCTTCATAAATCTGATAAAATATAGAATTTTCATACATTACTTTAACTATTTCAGAATTAGGAACTAACAACTTTTCTATTGCAAATAAAATAACAGTAGCAATAATAGTAATAATAATAGTTTTTCCACTTTCCTTGGTTAAAGAAGCAATCAGCATTATAATTGATGAATAAGCAATTATAATAAGAGTATATAAACTAAAAACTCTTAATAAATACATAACTGCCATACTAGTATAAATCTTGCTATATCCTAATAAAAGAGTTGTACATATTGCAGTAACTATTGGTAATATAACAGCAGTAATAACTGAACCCAAGGAAAAAACAATTAGCTTTGCTAAATAAATATGACTTCTTTTATTTCCGCTTAATATCTGATTTTTAATAGTACTTGTAGCATAATCTGCATTAATAAAGAACCCAGCTAATGTACTTATAATTAAATTAAAAATTATAGGTACTGTCATCATTGCCATAGCATTATATTCTTTTAACCCTACACTTTCAAAAACTTTATTATTTAGTCTCCACCAGCCTATTATAACTAAATAGTTAGCTAGTGTATAAACCGCAGTTACTACTCCAATCAAAACCCAAAATGTATGATTTCTTTTTAACTTAAATAATTCAGCTTTAATTAAATTAATCATAGTCTACACCTCCCACAAGTTTTGTAAAATAACTTTCCAAGTCATCTCCCATTTGTGAAAAGTGCTCAATAATAAGATTGTTTTTAGTTATTGCCATTGATACCTTTTGTATATCATTAAGATGACTATATAACTTTATAGTACCATCGGGCATAACTTCAAAATCTGTTGCACCAAGTTCAGCTTCTAGTACAGTAACACCTTTACTTGGATCATCAACTTTTATACGTAAATACTGTCTACATTTTTCATTTAGTTCTGCTGATGTAATCTGCTCCAAAAGTTTTCCCTTATGAATAATACCATATCTTGTAGCAACTTGGTGCAGCTCACTTAATATATGACTAGACATTAAAACCGTCATTTCTTTTTCTCGATTTAGCCTTTTTATAAGTTCACGAAGTTCAACAATTCCCATAGGGTCTAACCCATTTGTAGGCTCATCTAGAATTAAAAATTCAGGGTCACTTAAGAGCGCAATAGCAATACCCAGTCTTTGCTTCATACCCAGCGAAAAATTCATTGTCTTTTTTCTTCCAGCACTTTGCAATCCAACAAGTTCTAAAGTTTTATCTATACACTTCTTATTTGGAATACCCTTTTGTAACCGATGGAGTTCCAAATTTTCGTAAGCTGACATATTCGGAAATAGAGCAGGATTTTCAATAACTGCTCCTATTCTCTTAATAGATTGTATTAAACCCTTCTCACTACCTTCTCCAAACAACTCCACATTTCCCTTGGTTGGAAATGAAAGGCCTGTAACTATCCTAAGTAATGTTGTTTTCCCAGCACCATTTTGTCCAATAAAACCATAAATCTCACCTTTTTTAATCTCAAGATTCACATTGTTAAGAGCAAAATCTTCTTTATATTTCTTAAAAAGATTATTCGTTCTTAGTATATATTCATTCATTTAATTTCCCTCTCTCTCTTATGTGATAGTTTTAGTATAAAAACAAGACCATAAGAGAAGTTAAAAAAAACATTAAGAAAACCTTAATTTTTTAGTCTGTATCCCATACCCCAAATTGTTTCAATGTATTCAACCTCTGGATTAACTTCTGATAACTTATGTCTTAGATTGCTCATATGAACATTAATTGTATTGTCATCACCTAAGAAATCTTCACCCCATACACTTTCGAAAATATTTGACTTGGTAAAAATCTTTTTAGGAGATTGCATTAAAAGTAATAATATCTTATACTCACGAGCTGTTAATGTAACTACCGTATCTTTAACAGTCACTATCTTTGACTCTAAATCAAGTCTTATATCTTTATGTTTTAACACATTACCTAGTTCATTGCCTATCACCTGTTTATATCTTCTTAATAAAGAATCAATTCGTGCAGAAACTTCTTCAATATCAAAAGGTTTTGTAATATAATCGTCTGCTCCTGTTCGCAAAGTATTTACCTTAGTTTGAGCTTCACCTTTAGCCGAAATAATAATCACAGGCACTAAACTGTTTTCTCTTATCTTTAAAAGAACCTCTTCTCCTGTAATTCCTGGAAGCATTAGGTCAAGAAGCACCATATCCCACTCTTGTTTTTCAATATAAATCATTGCTTCCGTTCCTGAATAAGCAGATTGCGTCATATAGCCACTTTTTCTTATAATATCACATAATAATTTGTTAATATCGTTATCATCTTCTACAACCAAAATATGTATTTCTTTTTCCATAGTATCCCCCTATACACCAGAATCACCATTGTAATCCTATCTCTATTACATAAGTTTATTATAATAATTTACTGTTTTACTTATTCAACCTTTTCTAAATATATAATATTTTGTATTTCACATCAATAAAAACCATCTCGGCATAAAATGTGACAAATGTAACTACCAAATTGCAGCAAAAATTCCCCCAAATATTTAATCTGGGGGAATTAGGAATATTACATTATCAGTTCATATCTTTAAAAAGTTTATTGCTCCCTTTGACTCTAAAAACTTAATAGAACAATATATAATGATTTATGTGTCTTTATTTTTTATTTTTTCTGAACAGGAACCCAAACTTCACTATAAGCGTAGTTCTTTTTATGCTCATTCATTTTAGTAAAAGAAAAAGAAGGGGCATTGATTATTTCATAATCGGAAGAAGGAAACCATTCTGAATATATTTTTGCCATTGTTTCTTGCAGCGTAGAAGGAAATGGTCCCTCATTTGGGAATACTGCCCAAGTGCAGGCTTCCACTGCCACTTTTTCCAATAAATCACTTACTTGATTTTCAGTAGTTAAAATACCTATCAAGTGAGTTAAACCTCCCTCTTCTTTTAAGAAATTAGCGTCAGCATCATAAGAAGCATTTATAACTTCATAAGGCTCCATATTTTGAAGAGCATGCATTTCTTTTCTTTGTTCCTCCGTTATACTTTGCGCGAGCTTTACAATCTCATTATTAACGCCTTCAAATTGCATAGGAACACGCTTGCTTACACCTACTAAATTAAATGCTGGTTTGTTTTCAATTCTAAATTCCATAGAAATTCCTCCCTTAACAGTTATTATGAATGAAAGTTTGGGAAATGATTTGCTTATGCCTTTTTTTATTACATCTGAGGGTAAAAATCCACTCCATTTTTTAAATGCTCGGGTAAAGCCATCTATTGACTGATAACCATATTTAAAAGCAACATCCGTTACTTTTTCTCCATATAACAAATCCTTATTTGCTTCTGATAATTTTCTATTTTTTATATATTCACTAAGCGTCAATCCTGAAAGATAAAAAAATATCTTTCTAAAGTGATAGTCAGAAACCCCAGCATATTCAGAAATTAATTCAAGAGATAGGTCATCAGTTAAATGCTCCTCAATATAGTCAATCACATGATTTAATTCCTTTAACATTCTCTCCCTCCTTTTCATGTATACATAATACCAAAGTTATTTTAAGGGTGCTCGACCTTTTTAACATAAAAAATATCGAATCATTATATATTCATTTAGATATCTTGTTTTTTAAACTTTATGTTAGCATAAAAATCACTAACCACAAATAAATAAAATTCCTGTCATCCTCAAATTTTATTTTTCCAACTTTACAAAAGTATTAATTGACCTATTTTATTACATTCCTCAGCAAACCAAATGGCTTTATCTGATCCTAATGCTATCCCATGGGGTTCTGAATTTGCTGTAGGAATCTCATATTCAATAATCTCTCCACTTGTTGTAATCCTACCTATTTGATTGCTTCCCCATTGTGTAAACCAAAGTGCTCCATCACTACCAGTAATAATTGCATGCGGTCTGGCATTTGCAGTTTTCAAGTGATATTCATTAATAGTTCCTTCTGTCGTAATTCTACCTATCTTATTTCCGTTTATCTCCACAAACCACAATGCACCATCAGGTCCATCTGTAATTCCTACTGGTCCTGAACCTATTGTAGGTATAGGATATTCAGTAATCTCCCCCAGCATAGTAATTTTACCTATTTTATTGCCTTGATTTTCTGTGAACCAAAGTGCACCATCACTGCCACATACTATAGAGGACGGGTATGAACTATCATTAGGTAATTTGTATTCTATAACCTCTCCTAAACTTGAAATTCTACCTATCTTATTCCCTGTAAGTTCTGTAAACCATATATCTCCATCAGGTCCTTCAGTTATTCCAAAAGGTCCTGAATCCGCAGTTGGGATACTATATTCCTCAATTTCACCTTTTATAGTGATTTTCCCTACTTTATTAGCCTTATATTCTGTAAACCATAAGTCTCCATTTCCTCTAGATACTATAATAGAAAGTCCAGCATCCTGTGATGGAACAAGGTATTCTTCTATTTCACCTTTTACAGTAATTCTTCCTATTTTATTCGCTTTATTTTCTGTAAACCATAGAGCTTTATCAATACCTACAGTAATTCCATATGGACCTGATTGAGATGTGGGAATGGAATATTCATTAATCTTTATATTCATTAAATTGTAACTCCTTATATTTCATATATTTTCTCTTATTTAACAATGTCAAATAAATTTTTCCTAAGCCATATATAATTTATTAGTAATTATATTAAAATGTTTATTAAGTTAATAATAATAAAATCATAAAAAATCCCCTCCATATTTACTGGAGAGGATGTCAATTGTTTTCATATCTAAAAATACCCTTAAATGCTATGAAATGTGCCTAATTCTATAGAAAAGCTGATAACTCAACTTTAATCCATTAATTTTCTTACACTTCCCAAAATAGCAAAAATATTATAATAGTCCTATACATAAAAGGTATATTATTAACTAATCATCCACTCCAGCGCATAACAAAAAACACAAACTTGTGCTTATTATAAAATTAGGCTTCAAAGTGAATTAGTAAACCATAGCTAATATAATACCTCCCATTCTTAAATCATAAAGAAATTATATCAATAGTAAATTTGATTTGTCAAATGCAAATTATTTCTCCAACCCTAATATCCAATTTCATAAAATCTTCAAAGTTAGCCATATTAACACTCTCATATAAACATTATAAGTTTCTAGATTTAAAATCGTATATAAATTAGTGATTTATTAACCGGAAATGTAAATTCAATCTACTGCGAAAACAATCCTATTTCACCGCTTGTAGGAATACCTCATATTTTTTACCTTTTTATAAAATATCTAGAATAAAATTTTGTATTTAAATAAAACTAACTTAGAAGTTATACAAAATAATTTTTGAAAGGAGATTTAGTTCATGAAAGCTCTTGTTTATAACGGATATAAAAAAGTTCAGGTTGATAATGTAAAAGATCCAGTAATACAAAAAAATGATGACATTATTGTAAAGATAACCTCTACAGCTATTTGCGGTTCTGATCTTCACTTAATTCACAGCAGGGTTCGCAATCTTCCCCATGGTTTCGTATTAGGTCACGAAGCCATGGGCATTGTGGAGGAAGCAGGCAAGGATGTAGTCAATGTTAAAAAAGGAGATAAAATAATCGTGCCCTTCCCCGTTGCCTGCGGTCACTGTTGGTACTGCGAGCACGGCCATTGGAGCCAGTGTGACAATTCAAATCCAAACGGCGAGGCTGGCGGCATGTTCGGCTATAGTGAATCCTATGGTGGGTACGATGGAGGTCAGGCGGAATATCTTCGTGTGCCTTACGCTAATGTTGGTCCTAAAGTAATTCCAGAGGATTTAGCTGACGAGCAGGTTTTATTTTTAACAGACATCTTGCCTACCTCATTATGGGGAGTAGATATGGCAGGAGTAAAGCCTGGAGATACTGTTGTAGTTTTAGGATGCGGTCCCGTAGGATTATTAACTATAAAATGGTGTATTTTAAAAGGCGCTAAAAGAATTATTGCAGTAGATAGAGTTCCATATAGACTTAATCACGCTAAACGCTACGGAGTTGAAACTGTAAATATCGAAGATCATGATAATACTGGACTTTATCTTAAGGAAATCACCCACGGAGGCGCTGATGAGGTTATTGATTGTGTAGGAATGGATGGAGCAATGTCTGTAGTAGAAACTGCAGAGAGCTTTTTAAAGCTTCAGGCGGGATCAAAATCTGCCATAGAAATAGCTTCAGAGGCAGTAAGAAAGTGTGGAACTGTTATGATGGTTGGAGTTTATGGAGGAAGATACAACCTCTTCCCTCTTGGAAATTTCTTTGGCAGAAATATAACCTTAAAAATGGGTCAATGCCCTGCTCATGCATATGTAGATCCTATTCTTGAACTTATAAAACAGAGAAAATTTGATGCCACAGATATAATTACCCATAAACTTTCTCTTGATAAAGGAGATCATGCTTATAAAATATTTGATGAAAAGCTGGATAACTGCATAAAAGTTATTTTAAAACCTTAGTTAATACCTATAAAAATTGACCAAAAACCGACCAGGTTTCTAATCCTAGTCGGTATGTCTATTTATTATAAAACTTTTAGCATCAATCAATGCTTCGGTTATTAAAACCGATTAAGCCTATCCATAAAAGTAATCCCGACAATAAAATTAGCATTAGCAGCGGTAGTACGTTCAACTCATAAATAGGAATGGTGTAGTGAGCATATGAAAAAGGTGTTAATTTCAACACAGACCATCCAATAACACCAGCTTCCCAGAGCATCTCAATGAAAATAAACACTCCAAGAATTAGCCAACTAATTATAGCCGAAAACCTTGGAAGCCATCCGTACAACACTGCTGAAATACTTATAAGTATCCAGACAGAAGGAATTTTTGATAAGCTCATAGCTAATACTAGTGGAAGTCGGCTAAAATCTCTGTCTGCTAAACTCCACCCTAAACCAGTTGATAATCCTAATGAAAATAATATTAATGCACTTCCAATAAAAATTACAATTAAATAGCCACTCATCCAACGTGTACGTCCTACAGCTCTAGATAGTACTATTTCAGTATAATGCTCCTTTTCCTGACTTTTTAGACTTTGTACTCCTGAAATTGCAAACACTGATAATCCAGCCATAAGCCCCAGGATATAGACCAAAGCAGCTACAAACCCTTCCTGATTACCTATCTTCTCCATTGCTGTAGCCCAAGAGCTTATTTTACCCAGCATTGGGCTTATGGATTGTGAAATATTTGGTGCTGCCATTCCCATTGAGCCACCAAGAAAAATCATACCTATAGACCAGATTAAGATTCCCTTCTTGTGCTGTTTCCATGCAAGTGCCAATGGTGAATTAAATCCAAGAGATGCATTAGCTTTACCATCTTTTTGTATTATTAATCCTGATCCCATGTCTCGTTTTCCTAGAAGCATCACTGTAATTGCCATTGGGGTAATTGATACTATAAGTAGTATAATCAATGACCAGTAATAATTGGCACCAAAAGGTACTGTAATTCGGAACCAAGACTCGGGTGCGAACCAAACCCAAAAGGTTCTTCCACCACCTATATTATTCAATACCATAGGAATCATAGTAAACCCATAAAGTGCAAAAATTGTCCCTCTGGCAGTGCTACTATGCTCAAAAATCTGAGCAACTAACGCACCTATCCCTGCAAACAAACATCCAGAGAGTGCAAGTGTTAAGCCAGCTAGTAATGCCCCACCAACTGCAAAACTTTCACAAATCAATGCAAAACAGACTAATATACCTGCGAGTAAGCTTCCCATACAAGATAAAATTAATGATGCCATTACATTGGCAAATCTCCCCACAGCTTTGCTAAAAATCAATTCGTTTCTGCCCGAAACCTCTTCAGTTCTTGTATGTCGTATTGTTGTTAGAGTAGCCCCCAGCATTACAGCCATAGAACCTTGAAGCATAGCCCTCCATAAAACAACACCTTCTTTGCTAAAAGGTACTATTGGACCTAGATAAGCAGTAATCAAAGGGCTGGTTGATAATTCTGTTATAAATTCTCTCCAGTCAACCATTGCACCTACAAATGAAGCCTGCGCAGCTAAAAGGATCATTGGAATGGTTACCCAAATTGGTAAAATAAATCGGTCTCTTCGCATATATAACTTAAGGAGTTTGAACGTTCCATGAAAATTATTTCCGCTCAATTCATTTCAGCTCCTTCCCCTCATTTTTATCATCATAGTGACGCATAAATAGTTCTTCCAATGTAGGAGGTTCTGCGATTAGATTTCTGATTCCCAACGGAGCTAATCTTTTCATTACATTCTCCATTTCATTAGCATCTACTGAAAATTTCCATCTCTTATCAATTTGTGATATATTGCAGATTCCTTGTATGTTATTTAAATTTACTTCTTTGCCTAACTCAACTGTAACAGTTGTTCGTATTAGATGTCTCAGTTCATCTATAGTCCCAGATTCTACGATTTTACCTTGTCTAATAATTCCAACTCTATCACATAAAGCTTCTACTTCTGATAAAATATGGCTTGATAGAAAAACTGTCTTTCCCTGCTTCTTTGCCTCCAGTATACAGTCTTGAAATACTAATTCCATCAATGGGTCTAATCCACTGGTTGGTTCATCAAGAATCAAGAGCTCTGCATCTGAGGCAAAAGCAGATACTAAAGCTACCTTTTGCCTATTTCCTTTGGAATAACTACGACACTTTTTCTTTGGATTAAGTTGAAATCTTTCAATCAATTCCTGTTTACGATTAGTATTAACTTTTCCATTTAATCCACCTAGAAAATCAATAACTTCTCCTCCAGTTAAATTCGGCCACAGATTAACATCTCCTGGAATATATCCAAGTCTTTTATGGAGAGCAACTGCATCTTTCCAAGGGTCTTTTTCGAATAATTTTACTTCTCCTCCATCTTTGCGAAGCATTCCAAGTATAATTCTAATTGTTGTGGACTTCCCAGCACCATTAGGTCCAATAAAGCCATATACTTCTCCTTGCTTTACATCTAAATCTAAACCTTGTAACGCTTTTTGGTTACCATAGGATTTTTTCAAATTATTAGTTTCAATAACTTTCATCAAACCCCTCCTAATTATTTATAATATACTTTTCTTAATTCATTTAAGTAGTCATTAAACTCATTTTGTATACCCTGGAAATCAATGTTTTCGGTACCAGAACCCTTAAGCCTATCCAGCACTTGTCCTGCATATCCTCCAACAGCCCAAAAAATTAAGCGCTTAGCCTTTTCAATATCCAAATCACCTCTAAATCGTGACACATCAATATCACTATAAAATCTTTCTAAAGTACTATTTTCTACTCTTTTTTGTCTTTGCTTCAATTCATCCCTTACAACTACTGATTCTGTAAGAACAGCTACTCTAATAAAATCAAATATCCATGGATATTTTTGCATCACCTTAATTTTTAATAGAGAGGTTTGGCGTAATCTTTCAAATATGTCCTTTTCATTAATATCAACTTTATCAAAATACTCTGTTTCAAGAATATCTAAACAATAGTCAAATAAGAAGATAAAGAAATCCTTTTTGTTGTTTACATAGTGAAACATTAAAGGTTTAGAAACACCAGATTCCTTAGCAATTACATTCGTTGATGCATCATCAAAACCTTTATTGGCAAATTCTTTCAGTGCAGTATTGATAATGGAATTTCTTCTTTCTGATTCTAAATTGAGAAATTTTGAGAACAATATAACCAACTCCTTCTAAAAAGCAATTTCATTTACCTGTTAGGTCAATTTTATTATACAATTTTTTACCTGTTAGGTCAACAAAGTTTTTAAGTTTAACCCATTTATTATAAATTAGAAAACCGTACAAGTTAAACCAAATCCATAGAACATCACCGCATTTGTAGAAGCATATTATTCTAAAATATAACTTTTTTATTACTTTTAGGTTTAAAATCTCATTTTTTAGCAAACCATATATTGTGTTCGCAAATATATGCAAAAGGAAGGTGTATCACCTGTGTCTAAAGAAGTTGAAATCAGTAAGTATAATTTGGATCAGGAGAAGCTAAAAAAGTTGGAAGAGTATATTGATGGTCTTGAGGTGAAAGAAGGTGAACTCATAAACATACTTCATGAAGCTCAAGATATTTTCGGATACCTGCCAGAAGAACTCCAATTATTTATCTCTAGAAAACTTGGAATTAGTGCAGCAAAGGTTTTTGGTGTGGTTACTTTTTATTCCTTCTTCACTATGGAGCCAAAAGGAAAGCACGTAATAAGTGTTTGTATGGGAACTGCTTGTTTTGTTAAGGGTGCAGATAAAATACTTAATGAATTTCGAAAACTCCTTAATATAAAAGAAGGAAGCTCCACAGAAGATGGAATGTTTACAATAGATACCTTAAGATGTGTTGGAGCCTGCGGCCTTGCACCAGTTGTCATAGTTGATGGAAAGGTATTTGGAAGAGTTAAGGTTGAAGATGTTCAAAATATTATTAAGCAATATAGTACAGAAGAAATATTAGTTGGCTCAGAGTAGTTTCTCGAAGAGGAGGATTAAAATGGAGAAAATAAATTCATTTCAGGAACTAAAGACCTTAAGTGAACAGTCAAAAGTTCTGCTTGCGAACCGAGGTAATGAAAATACAGAAGAAAATGCAGCTAATAAAAATATAGATATTATGGTATGCGGAGGAACAGGATGTCAGGCCTCTGGTGGTATTGAAGTTGTAAAGGTTTTAGAAGAGGAACGTGATGCGGCAGGACTTAAGGACAAAGTAAAAATTGTTACCACAGGTTGTTTTGGTTTTTGTGAAAAAGGCCCCATTGTAAAGGTTATGCCGGAAAATATTTTTTACATAGAAGTTAATGAAGAAAAAGCTAGAAGAATATTTCAAGAACATATATTGAGCGGAAAAGTTGTTGAGGATTGCTTATACAAAGACCCTGCTACCCATGAGCACCTTGATAAACAAAGTGATCTTCCCTTTTATAAGAAGCAGATTAGAATTGCTCTTAGAAATTGTGGACTCATTAACCCTGAAGATATTCATGAATATATTGCAGTTCAAGGTTATCAGGCACTTGGGAAGGCCCTATTTGAAATGACTCCTGATTCTGTAATAGATGTGGTTAAACGCAGCGGCTTAAGAGGTAGAGGCGGCGGCGGTTTTCCAACAGGAGTAAAATGGGAGATGACAAGAAAGTCTGAAAATAAAGTAAAATATGTAATTTGTAATGCTGACGAAGGTGACCCTGGAGCTTTTATGGACAGAAGCATCCTTGAAGGTGACCCCCATTCTGTAATCGAATCAATGATGTTAACAGGTTATTGTATAGGTTCCTCTCAAGGGTTCATATATATTAGAGCAGAATATCCTCTTGCTATACAAAGACTTAGAATAGCTATTAAACAGGCCTATGATTTGGGTCTTCTTGGAAAAAATATACTTGGCAGTGATTTTTCCTTTGATATAAAGCTTAAATACGGGGCTGGTGCTTTTATCTGCGGCGAAGAAACTGCACTAATTAATTCCATAGAAGGAGGCCGTGGTGAACCAACTGTAAAACCACCGTTCCCATCACAGGTTGGTTTGTGGAAGCGTCCTACAAATATCAATAATGTAGAAACTTTAGCCAACATTCCTCCAATTATATTAAAAGGACACGAATGGTTCAGTTCCATAGGTACTGAAAAAAGTAAGGGAACTAAAGTTTTTGCTCTTGCAGGTAAAATTAACAATGTGGGACTTGTTGAAGTACCAATGGGAATTTCCTTAAGAGAAATTATATATGAACTTGGTGGAGGTATAGTTAATAATCGTAAGTTTAAAGCAGTTCAAACCGGGGGTCCTTCTGGCGGATGCATACCTGTTGATAGCCTTGACACTCCAATAGATTACGAAAATTTGGGTGACATAGGTTCAATGATGGGCTCTGGCGGTATGATAGTCATGGATGAAGACGACTGTATGGTTAATATAGCAAAATTCTATTTGGAATTTTCAGTTGATGAATCCTGTGGTAAGTGTACTGCTTGTAGAGTTGGAAATCAAAGAATGCTTGAAATCTTAAAGGACATTACTGAAGGAAAAGGAACAATGGAGCATCTTGAGGGTTTAAAAGACCTTGGAAATATAATAAAAGATTCTTCATTATGCGGACTTGGTCAATCTTCTCCAAATCCTATATTAAGTACAATGAAGTTTTTCTGGGATGAATATGTGGCTCATGTAGTAGATAAAACCTGTCCTGCAGGAGTGTGCACAGCACTTTCAAAATACCACATCGATCCTGAGAAATGTATCGGCTGTACCGCTTGCTCAAAAGCATGTCCTGTTAATGCAATTACAGGATCATTGAAAAAAGCACATGTGGTAAATAAGGATATATGTATTAAATGTGGTGCTTGCGAATCCACCTGTAAATTTAAGGCCATATCCCGAAAATAGTAACTTAAGGAGGAAAAATCATGGAAAGTAATTTAGATAAACCTACGGAGCTTGGTACAGAAACTGTATCTTTAACTATAAATGGTTATAAAATAACTGTGCCAAAAGGTACGACTATTTTATATGCTGCTCGTCAAGCTCAAATAAATATCCCTACACTATGTTATCTTGATCTTCATGATATCAAGATGGTAAACAGAACTGCTTCCTGTAGAGTTTGCCTTGTAGAAGTAGAAGGACGTAGAAATCTTGCACCTGCCTGCTCAACTGAGGCCACAGAAGGAATGGTTGTAAAAACCGATACTCTTCGCGCAATAAAAGCTAGGCGAACCATGGTAGAGCTTCTACTGTCAGATCACCCTACTGACTGTTTAGTATGTGAAAAGAACACAACCTGCCAGCTTCAACAATTGGCAGCTGATTTGGGCATAAGAAAAATAAGGTATAAAGGAGAAATGTCCAATTATCCAAAAGACTCTTCAAGCGGTGCTCTTTATAGAAATCTTGATAAATGTATAATGTGTAGAAGATGCGAAACCATGTGTAATGAGGTTCAAACTTGCAACATTTACTCTGCCGTTGACAGAGGTTTTGAAACCGTGGTTTCACCGGCTTTTGGAAGACCAATGCTTGATACAATGTGCACCTTCTGCGGCCAATGCGTTCAAGTTTGTCCAACGGCTGCACTAACTGAAGTCAGCAATGTATCCAAAGTGTGGGAAGTACTTGCCGACCCTGATAGATATGTTATAGTTCAAACTGCACCAGCTATTAGAGTGGCTTTAGGTGAAAAATTTGATATGGAGCCAGGTACTATAGTAACAGGAAAAATGGTGGCTGCCCTTAGAAGATTGGGCTTTAGAAAAGTATTTGATACAAATTTTGCAGCAGATGTTACTATTGTTGAAGAGGCACATGAGTTTATGGATAGACTTCAAAATGGAGGAAGACTTCCTATTTTAACAAGCTGCTGTCCTAGTTGGGTAAAATTCATAGAGCATCAGTTCCCTGATCTCTTAGATATTCCTTCAACCTGTAAATCTCCACATATAATGTTTGGAACCATTGCCAAAACTTATTTGGCAGAAAAGATGGGTATTGATCCTGAAAAAATTGTGGTTGTTTCAGTAATGCCATGTATTGCAAAGAAATATGAAATAGTAAGACCAGAGCTTGAGCACAATGGTCAGAAAAATGTTGATCTTGTTATTACTACTAGAGAACTGGCAGATATGATTATTGAAGCAGGACTTAAATTCCAAGAACTACCTGATGAAGATTTCGATCATCCTTTAGGAGAATCTACTGGTGCATCAGTTATATTCGGGGTAACAGGCGGAGTTATTGAGGCTGCACTTAGAACAACCTATGAATGGATGACAAAAAAGCCCCTTGATGAGATTGAGTTTCATGATGTAAGAGGTTTAGACGGCTTAAAGCAAGCTACGGTTAATATAAATGGTAAAGATATCAGAATTGGTGTGGCTCATGGTCTTGGAAACGCAAGAGCTCTTCTTGAATCAATCCAATCAGGTAAAGAGGAATACCATGCCATCGAAATAATGGCTTGCCCTGGTGGGTGTATAGATGGAGGCGGTCAGCCATATCATTTTGGTGATATAGAAATTGTTAAGAAGAGAATGGAGGCAATATATAGAGAAGACAGAAGCAAACATATTAGAAAATCTCATGAAAACCCTGTGGTTCAGCAAATGTATAAAGAGTATATGGGTGAAATTGGTGGAGAAAAAGCCCATGATTTACTGCATACTCATTTCTATAAGAGAGAAAAGATTTAATAAAAAAGCCTTTAGGTTTACTCCTAAAGGCTTATCCAACGCTTTCCTAATAAGTTCTAAGGTTCATTCTTATTTCCCTCAAACTTTTCATTTTTTATCTCCTTAAAGATGTTATTTCCTTTATTAGTTTGAGGCTTGCCCCCTGCATTAATCATCCCCTTTAGCTCAGATATTTCCCTCATTAATTTTATAAAATCATCCTGTGTTAGAGGCTTTTTATTATCTTTAAGCTCATACCCAAGCTGACCGCTTACTTCAATTGTCGCATATTTTACATCTTCCATAGAAGATATCCCTGCTTGCCTTAATCTCGTTTCAAGCCTGTCAATCGACATCCTAATTTTTTTTAAATTTTTAATGTTTGGATTGCCATTTTCAATAACAATTACCGCTTTGCCGGCAAATATAGTCTCCAAAAGATCCACCTTAACTTCTAAGTATTCAGTGATTATCATTAATATTGTTAATACACCTGCTACAAGAAAGGTAATAAATAGTCCCTTCCCAGCTACAGGCTGAATGAGTAAAGATCCTAATCCTATCATCACTATAGTCTGAGATATTGTCATTTGAGAAATTGATTTTCTTCCACCTACTCTTAAAATAAATGTTCCTACAAAAAATATTAGTGCCGATTGCCATACCCAGTTTAAATCCATAATCTTGCCTCCTTAAACATTTTTTGCAATTTCATACTAGGAAAAAGGGCACGATTAAATGCCCTTCCTGATATGATAGTTATTTAAACTTTTATTTTACATCACTTAGATAATTTAAAAACCGCTTAAGTACCACAAAATGTTCTGTAAGGACTATCTGATTCCACAGGTAATGTGCAGTACTCAGCCTGTTTATCAGTGTATTCGTAAGGACTTGAAAGTACATCTAGAAGCCTCTCCATCACACTGTAATCTCCATGGTTTACCGCGGCTTCCAGTGCCTCTTCTACCCTATGGTTACGAGGAATAACTGCAGGATTGCTCATTTGCATTAATTTTTTAACAGAAGCTTTTGATTCCTGCTGTCTGCTAAGTCTTGCCTGCCACAGCTGATTCCACTGAATGAATTCTGTAGTCCCAAACAGTACTGTTTCCTCTAACTTATCAAGTGTCAATGCACGGAAGGTATTAGTAAAGTCCGCATCATACTTATGCATAATGTTAAGAAGGTCTTTAATAAGAGATTCATCCTCAGGCTCTTCATCAAAAATCCCAAGTTTTCCTCTCATCCCTGCTATCCAATTATTGTGATACAATTCTTCAAAACTGCCAATTGCTTCTTCAGCAAGTATAATGGCATCCTCCTCGTTGTTATGCATCAGCGGCAACAAAGTTTCAGCAAATCTAGCTAAATTCCATGCTGCAATATCTGGTTGATTACCATAGGCATATCGACCCTGCATATCAATGGAACTAAATACCGTTGCTGGATCATAAGTATCCATAAAGGCACAAGGTCCATAATCAATAGTTTCTCCACTGATAGTCATGTTATCTGTGTTCATAACACCATGAATAAAACCAACTAGCTCCCATTTGGCAATGAGTACAGCCTGCCGCCTTATGACTTCCTTAAGCAGAGAAAGATAACGATTTTCATCATTCTCTATTTCCGGAAAATGCCTTTGCAATACATAGTCTGCCAAAGCTTGAAGGTTCTCCGTAGCTGTAAAGTTTGCAGCATATTGAAAGGTGCCCACACGTATATGACTAGCAGCTACACGGGTAAGAATTGCACCAGGCTGTTCAGTTTCACGCATTACTGGTTGACCAGTTGTCACCACCGCCAAGCTTCGGGTAGTAGGAATATTAAGTCCATGCATTGCTTCGCTGATTATGTATTCACGCAGCATAGGTCCAAGTGATGCTCTCCCATCACCTCCGCGGGAATATGGAGTTTTACCCGAACCCTTGAGCTGAATATCAAATCGCCTGCCTTTAGGCGTTATTTGTTCCCCTAAGAGAACAGCTCGGCCGTCTCCCAGCATAGTAAAATATCCAAATTGATGTCCTGCATAAGCCTGTGCAATAGGCAAAGCACCCTCGGGAATTTTGTTTCCAGCAAACACCTCTACACCATCATTACTTTCCAATTCCTCAGCATTCAACCCCAAAGATTCTGTTAATGTATGATTGAAAATTATAAGTTCTGGAGAGCGTACAGGAGTTGGCCTTTGCCTTGTGAAAAATGTTTCTGGCAGACGAGCATAACTGTTGTCAAAGTTCCATCCTGTTTCAGTTATTATTTTTTTATCACTCATGATATCTCCTTTTTCCTTTCTATATTTTTGTATCCTAATTTTTTTACTTAAAACAAAATCATAGCTATTCTATGATATTTTTAGTATCTGCTTCTGCCATCTTATTATACTGTTACCATGAACTTTCCTAGCAATATAAAAAGCTGCTTGAAAATAATCAAAAATCATTTTCAAGCAGCTTTTTATACCTAATTGTTAAGAACATCTAACAATTCTCCAGTAATATTATATTTTTCTCTAAACTCATCTTCCAAAATACTCATTGTAATCATGTCATAGTATTTACTATTAAAGTAGCAGCCATGTCTTTTGATTCCTTCTCTTATAAAACCTATTTTTTCATACACATGAATTGCTCTTTGATTAAATGGAAATACTTCTAGTTCAATTCTATGTAAGTTAAGCATTCCAAATCCATAATTCAATGCTAATATCAATGCTTCACTTCCGTAACCTTTACTAAAATCTTCTTTTCTATTTATCAAAATTCTTATATTAGAATTTCTATCATTTCTATAGATGTTATTAATAACAACTTCCCCTACTATTTTGTTAGATTCTTTTGATATTATTAAAAAATCAACTCTACTGTTATCTTGAGCTATATTTTCTAAATATCTTTCAATATCTGACTTATTAAATATTTGTTGAGTTCCTGTAAAAATCATTGCTTCCACACTACTATTGTCCATGCTTTCCCAATATTCTTCAAGGTACTCTTTGTCCAGTTTTTTTAGATATATCAAATCTCCCTTTAGCTCTAAAAGGTTTCTTGTATTCATTTATATTCCATCCTCCCTTAACTTTACTAATATTAATCTTCTTATCCCTAGATATGCCACGTCTCAACATATCATCATTATATAGTAATTAAAAGGAGGCTTTCAATCTCATTTATCATTCTGTTTTAATTTCGAGCACAATTTCCTTTGCTCAGTAATAATTCTTCTTATGCTCTTATCTGAAAGATAGTATTCCTCAGCTAAATCCAAAACCGTAGTACCATTTTTATATTTATCATAAATTTCAGCGTTTCGCATATTTAATTTATCTCTTGTACCATTCTTTTCTCCCCAGGTCTTTTGTTCTCCATCTTTTCTAGGAATATATAAATATTCACCGTTCACATATTCTTGAATAATTTTTATTATTTCATCTGGTAATATATTTTGTGCATTACTATATTTCATATCTTTACTCCTCCAAAAATTATTTTTGGTTGAAGCAAAGACCATAAAAATCTACTTATAATCAATATACTTGCAACAGATGCGATTCAATAAAAGAAATCAAACTCATAAACCACTTTATTAAACTATATAATGCTGAAAAACTGTACACTAAATAAGCCCAATTTATATAAATTATAAAAAAGAGCGTAAAGGTGCCTTTATATTTTCAACATCAGCTACTTTAATAAAATAGTCTCCAAGCAAAGCATAGCCGATTTAGTTCTTATGGCCTTTGCAAGGAGTAATTTGACCTCCAAATTCACATCTATAATTCATTATAAGATTCCTTTCATGTAAAATTTATAACTTGCAAATGATATTATATACTATTTTTGTTAAAGCTTCAATATGTTTAGATTTATTCCTTCACCCAATAGCTATTGCAATCATTTGTTCTTTCAATAAATCCATATTCTATTAAAGCTCTTCTGATGGTTACATAATCTTCATATATTCTTTTTAAAACCCTATTAATTTCTTTTTCTGAATAAGTCTTTCCTTTAGTAAAGTTCTTAGTGATTTCCTGTAATATAATAATCTTCTTCTTTTCCTTAGAAGGATAAATTTTTAATGCACCTGTATCATCCATGTGTATTTTTATAGTATCCTCTTTTTCCTTATCAGTAATGTTATATCTATCATCTATGCTGATTGCTGTTTTATGAGGATCACATATAACTTCTTTTTCTAGCTTATTAATTTTGTTCTTTGTACTATTTGTGAGTAAGTTCATCATAGCTAAAAATAACTTTGCTTGCTTTTCCTTTTCTCGTAATTTATAACGATGATTTCTAATGGTTGATTGTGCAACCCCAAGATTTGCTGCAACTTCTTTATCGGATAGCCCCTGTGCAATTAATGTTAATATCTCTCTTTGAACACCTGACACTCCTGTAAAAGCTGAGTTCATTCCTAATAAGTACTCAAGCATAGAACCATGTCTTTCCTCTATGTGAATTTCTGCTGCCTTTTTTGCATCATAAAGTTTTGACTCTATTTCATATATACGTCCCTTTTCAAATACCTCCTCACAAATTATACATCCATACTCTTTCTCGTTTTCTACAAACCCATTTTCCACTTCATCTATTGTGGCATTCCAAAATAATTCATTTGATTTCGTATCCATTAGAGCTAACCCCTTTCAATGTTCATTAATTATCATTATATCAATAATATACTTTTATAAGATATTTGTCTATATATAAATAAACTTTTTTAATATTTGTCTATAACATTATTATTCTTCAATTCTTTAAAAATTACTTCCAGTAAGCTTATTGTTTACAAATAACGCATAATTTTTGTATCAAACGGAAATTATAATTCATTAAAATTTTTAAAGATCTGTATAATAAAAAAAGCCCCTCCTGCAGTACTTTATCATGCAGAAGAGCTTTTTTATATTATTTTGATTTAATTATTTTCCCATCATTGAATTCCTCATTATATTCCTCTTGACCGTTTGCGTAATTCTTTTTTTCTAGCATATTTATTCCCCTTCTCTCACAAATTTAATACTTCTAACTACTAAATCATAATAATAAAACAATTCATAGTATCAATTAAAACCCCCGTAAAAGTGATTGTTCTATATCAAGTTCTTGAAATAACTTTGATATAACTGCCTCATAATCGCATAATCTATCTGTCTTTCTTATTTTCTTAACATATTTATCACTGTCTGCAAACAGGTGTATCATATAAAACCAAAATTCTTTCATTTTAAATAACACATTTCTATCTCCAGAAAGAATTCCCTGATAACCTTCATAAACTGCATCGTGAAATGCCTTGATTATCTGCTTATCCACATCATGATTATTCTTAATTTCTCCAATTAATGCTGGATTTGCAATAAGTCCTCGGCCTAGCATTACTGCATCTAAACTTGGATACATTTCTACCAATTCCCTATAGTCCGATAAATTAAAAATATCACCATTATAGCAAACAGGGTTTTTACTTAATTCTAATGCATCTTTAAATACCGACATATTTGGCTTGTTCTTGTAAAAGTCCGTTTGTATTCTTGGGTGAATAATAAGTTCCTCTAAAGGGTACTTGTTAAAGATTTTAATCAGCTCATAAAATTCATCTGGGGAATCCTTTCCAATTCTTGTCTTTATGGAAATCTTAGTTGATGCTTTTGAAAATATATCCTCCAAAAATTCATCCAGCTGTTCTCTTTGTGCAAGAAATCCTGAACCCTTATGTTTTGCAACAACTGTACCAGAGGGACAGCCCAGGTTTAAATTAATCTCATCATAACCAAACTTAGTCAAATCATTCACCGTGCGAGTGAAATACTCAGCATTATTTGTAAGTATTTGAGGCACCACAGTTAGCCCTTGATTGTGTTCGGGTAATATATCATTTAATTCTCTCGAAGTAAAGCCCTTATTAATAGTTGGTGAAATAAAGGGTGTAAAGTATTTGTCAATTCCACCAAAAAAAGTTTGATATGCATTTCTATATATATATCCAGTAACACCTTCTAAGGGTGCAAAATAGTATTTCATATTATAAAACTCCTCATCATAAGTAATTTCATATCTATTTTATCTAATAAATATATTTTTGTATAGTCATCCCCAATTCCATTCTTAAGCAGAGACTAAAATTAAACCCTAGAGAATATATCCCTAGGGCTCTTTTTACTTAGTAGAAATTAATGTATTACTGCTATCATACAACCGTGCTTGGTCGCCACTATTGTTCCAGATATAAGCTCCGGTCCATTTTAAATCCCCTGTAGCATTTCCGCTAGCTATTCTTATTGTAGCTCCAGCCTTTAAAATATAACCACTTGGGAAATTATAAGTTTGATTTCCTTCTACACTTACAAGCTTCCATCCTGTCATGTCTGTATTTTTAGTGCTATTGTTCTTTATCGTAACTATTTCTTTACCTAAATCTACGCTTATTATTTGTATACTTTTATTAGTTGTTACAGGAGGAACAACTCCACCATCATTAGATCCTGTTCCGCTCCCACCAGTGTAACTTCCTGGTTTAGTATTAAAAGTTATATTATTTCCATCACAGGTGGCCACTATAGTTCCTAATTCATCTGTTCTATAAACAGCTGCACCAATATTTTTAAGTTTATCCAAGGTAGTTTGTGTTGGATGTCCATAAGTATTGCCTTTTCCTGCACTTATAACAGCATACTTTGGTGATACTGCTGATAAAAACGCACTGGTAGTTGATGAATTGCTGCCATGATGACCAACTTTTAATACATCTGCTTTTAAATTATATCCTGCGCTTAACATTTCCTGTTCAGATATATCTTCAGCATCACCTGTAAACAAGAAGGATTTACTTCCATAAGTAAGTTTAAATACTATAGAATAATTATTTAAATCTTCGTAACTGCCGCCATTAGGCGCTAATATTTCTAAGTTTACATCTGAATCTAAATCTACAACTTCCCCAGGAATAGGAGCCTCTATTGTCATACCTTTATTATTTATAGCTGTAACCACATCTTGAAAAGTTTGAGTAGTTGAAGTTACTTTAGGCATATAAACCTTTCCTACTTTAAACATATTAATTACTGTATCCAAACCGCCAATATGATCTTCGTGAGGATGAGTACCTGCAATGATATCCAGCTGAGTAATCCCCATATTTTTTAGATATGAAACTACTTTGCTTCCATCAGCATTGTTTCCTGCATCGATAAGCATATTTTTTCCGTTTGGAGTTTGAATTAATATACTATCAGCCTGTCCTACATCTATAAAGCTAACTTTTAAATCTTCTTTTCCAGTTACAATTTTATTTACTACTGAATCAGAAACTACTCCAGTACCACCTAAGATTATTACATTATTATATGCATAATGCTCAGCTCTTATTGAAGCCATTACTGATGGATCAATAGAAGTTCCTACTAAAATTAGAGGAGAGTTACTTAAAGCTGCTAGTGCACTTCCAGATAAAGCATCTGGATAATTTTGACCTGATGCCACATAAACTTTATCATAACTAAACTCGCTTGCAAAATGATTTAATACTGCTGCATTAGTTCCGTATCTGCTGCTTCCTCCAAGTCTTGTAACACTCTTTAATTGTGAAGCTATTTTATCGCTTACTACTCCACTTCCTCCAACTATGTAACTTTCTTCATAAGACTTATTTGCTAAAAATCCTTTAATTTGATCTGATAAATCAACCTTATCAGTAAGAAGTATCGGCATTCCCTTTTGAGCAGCAACTGGTGCTATAGATAGAGCATCAGCAAAACCAAATCCATTGGTTACAACTACACCGCTGCTTTCTCCTAGATATTTAGCTACTTGCAGTGATGTTTCAAATCTATTTAAGCCAGATATTCTAGTGATTTCAATGTCCATCTTTCCTATTTCAGAAAGTACATTATCTGATACAACCCCAGATCCTCCTACTACAAATACATTCTTTACCTCAAGTCTTTCTATTTGATTTTTGGTATTTGGGTCTAAAGTATTTTTCCCAGTAAGTAAAATTGGTGCATTGTATTTTTTTGCTAAAGGCGCTGCACAAAGTGCATCTGCAAACCCTTCTCCACTAGCTATTACTGCATAATCAGAAGTTGTCCACCCATTACTTACAATTTCAGCTCCTGTTTCATACCTATTGTTTCCTGCCAGCCTGTCCTCTAGTGTTGCTGCACTAACTTGAGATGTTAAAAACACAGCTAAAGACAATGTTAATGCCGAAACAACATTTAGCATTATTTTCCTCATTTTTGTACCCCTTTATTAACATTTTATAACTATTTAATTGTACTTTATTTTCCTTTTTTCGACAAGTACATAAAATTGGTAACAACATAGGAAATATAAACTAAAAATATTTTCTAATATAAGCAAAGGTTGTAATGTAAAATCTGGAAAACATGGTATAATTGGAATTGTCCTGAATAAAAGTTATATCTTGTAGAGGGAAACTTACAATACTAACTGAAGAAACTCTATATGATTTTAAGGAGGCCAAAAATGTATCCAAGTAGAATAGAAAAGAGAAGAAAAGCCAATTTAAAAAGTAAAAGACGCTTTAAAAGATATATATTTTCAAGCTTGATTTGTGTAGTTTTTATTTTATTAATTGGTTTATCCTATGAAAAAATTGGGGAATACAATGATTCTAAAAAATATCCTCAAGTAGGAAAAATGGTTGATGTAAATAATCATAAAATCAACATATTTAGCAAAGGCGAAGGAAATACAACTGTAGTATTTACTGGAGGATTAAATAGTCCAAGCTCTTATGCAGATTTTTATCCCCTTTATAGTGTAATTTCAAAGTATGCTAAAATAGCCGTTTATGATAGACCGGGACATGGCTGGAGTGAATTAACAGATGTCCCAAGAGATATAGATTCTATTGTAAAAGAAATGCATACAGCCCTTTTAGAATCTGGGCAAAAGCCTCCATATATACTGGTTGGCCATTCATTGGCATCATTATCAATAATAAGATTTTCGCAAACATATAAAAATGAAGTTTCGGGTATTGTACTAATTGATAGTGGTAGTCCTGAATATTATTTTAAAAATAGTGCTGCATCTAGCAGCAGTACTGCGTTTAAGTATCAGATGCTAAAATCTTTAGGCATAGCTAGATTAGCACTTTACCATTCAAATTATTCTTCCAAATTTGTGTCAGGACAAAATGATCTTAAATTATTACCTAATGAGTTGAAACAGTTATACTTTTCAATGACCCTTAAAACTATGTATAACAAAAATATTATAGATGAAGGTAAAATGATACGCAATAATGCTAAAACAATTTTAGATAACAAAAAATCAGGTGATATTCCACTTAGAATATTGACTTCTGAGAGTAATACTTTATCAATTCCTGGGTGGGAAGATAGTCAGATAGCTTTCAAAAATTGGTCTACAAATAGTACACAAATGGTTGTTAAGGGTTCAAGGCATTCTATACATCAGTTTGCCCCTGATATTATAAATAATGAAATAATAAAACTGATAAAAAATCAAAAGTAAAATATTTATATTATTACAAAAAAAGTAGAGGCTATTTTTTAGTCCCTACTTTTTTTGTTATACTTTTGAGTTCGATATGAAAAATCTCTATTGTGCAAAGAAAGTGACTTATGTACACCATTTTCCCATGAACTCTAAAATAATAGCACTATAATCAAGAAGCTGTTGTGCTTCTACGCACTCATCTACTGAATGTGCCTGCTCTGGAAGACCTGGTCCATACAATACCGCTGGAATTCCACCATGCGCAAGCCATCCCACATCTGTTACACTAGGATTCATATTTACATTCGGTTTTTCATTTAAACAAACTTCATGTACGCTGGAAAGAAGTTTAACTGCTTCACTATCTTTATCAATTTCAGCAGAAGGAAAAATTTCTCCTCTCTCCTCAATCATTGACTTTCCACCCCATTTAAATTGTATGGGATTTTCTCTAAACCAAGGATCTTTATCTGCTAGCTTCTGCAAATGTTCCTCAACTTCTTTTATAACTGACTCATAGCTTTCATTTGGATAAAAGTGTACAGTAATCCAAAGTTTACACTCATCTGCCACAAATGCTGCATTTCTTCCACCTTCTATTACTGCAGGATTTATTGTATTTACGCCTCTTTCAAAGCCTGGATAAGTTTTTGTTTCATACCAAATTTCTTCAAGCTCACGAAGTGACTGAATAACATTTTGCATTTTTTCAATAGCACTTGCTCCAAAAATTCCACCCTCTGGATGAATTAAATTTCTTCTAACTGCATCATGAAAAACATCTTTACTCTTCACTGTTACCCAAGCTGTGATCACTCCACCCTGACCCTGAATTTCAAGATTGCTTGTGTCCATACATATTCCAAAGCCAGCCTTGTATCCACGATCCAAAATAGCACGAGTACCAGCCTCTCCTGCCTCCTCACCAATTACTGACTGAATCTGCAAGTCTCCATCAAGCTTAACCCCATACTTTTTTAAAAGCCAAACGGAATACAGAGCACATGCCATTGCTCCTTTCATATCAGCAGTTCCACGTCCATACAAGAAACCATTTTCTTTAGTAAGTTCAAATGGTGGATAAGTCCAATGAGTGGTATCACCTACAACTGCAACATCCACATGACCATTTAAAATAAGACTTTTGGCCTCTTTCCCCTTGGTTCCTGGAATAACTCCAACTAATAAACTGTCACCAGGATACATCTCCCATTGATCAATTTCGGCTCCCAATTCACTCAAAAAATTATATATGTAAGACTGTACACCATCTGAATTTCTTCCAGGAGGACTAACTGTCTCAAAAGAAATTAAATCCGATAATATCTTCCATAGCATTTCTTGATTTTCATCAACACATTTCATCCAATTCATTTTTCATTCTCCTTCAAGTATCAATTGTCTATAGTTTCATTATACCTTACTACCAAATGGCCTGTCAGCTAAGAGGTACAATCAATTACTGTTTTCTTTGTTTATAATAAAAAAGAGCCCAAAGGCTCTATTTTTTTGGTAATCCTCTTACAGGCTTATTCATATTTTTGTCTGCTTCCCATGTAAATACGTTTGGGGATTTTGAATTATTTTTTTCATTATCATTTCTTTTTTTATTTTCTGATTTAGATTGCATTATACTCACCTTCCTTAGTAATTTTATCCCCTAAGGTCTGCGAAATTATTCATTATTTATTATGCCAACGATTGGGCAATAAATCATTAATAGTCACTATTGTGCCCTTATCTAACATTACCTCACATTTATAATTATCATCATTAATTTGACAAATAAACTCTCTACATCTACCACAAGGTGCAATAATTGTTCCATCTTTGTAAACTACTACCAATTTAAGCATTCTACTTTCCCCATCAGTAATCATTGAGGCAATAGCCGCATGCTCTGCACAAAACCCCATGGAACAAGGTGTATCTATACATACTCCAGTGTAAACTTTGCCGCTTTCACTTAAAATTGCTGCTGCAACATGACCTGCACGTGAGCTCTTTGAAATTTTTTTAGGATTTAATGTATTTTTGGCAATATCATATAGTTCATCAAATGTCATGATTATTCTCCTTTCAAATGTATGATATAAATAATATTCGCCATCAGACAATTATGACACATTATAAGAATATGACATAGTATTGCTATTCTAACGGATCTTTTATAGATAACCTTCTTTGATATTTCTATATAATACATAGATTTAAAAATAATAGAGGATAAATAGCCTATATACTATTTATCCTCTATTGTTTTGCCATATAAAAATGTTTGTAGTACACTTTCTACGCCCATTTGCTTCCTTTCAACTTTAAATATTTCTGTGTCCAAGGGCAAACTAGTATGCACTTCCCACAAACTCTTTCTTCTACTCCAAGTTTATCGCTTCTTCTTCGTCCTTCATCCCTGCACTTAAAAGCAGCAAAATAACTATCCCTATCCATATTTACCTTCCAATTGGTTCCTAATACAGCACTGCTTGGACATAGATTCTTGCACGTATTGCAGGTTCCACATTGCCCTTCATCTATTGGTAATCCTACATCTAGCTCTGCATCAGTTAGTACACTGGATAACCTTACAGCTGATCCAAACTCTTTTGTAACCAGTAATGCGCACTTTCCAATCCATCCAATTCCTGCTCTAGTTGCTACTGTTTTATGGGGTAAAGTAGTTCTTAAAATTGTTTCATCTGTAGTTATGCTTTTTTTAACCTTAGGCAATGCTCTAAATCCATGGTATTTTATAATTTCAGCTGCATATTCGTCAAGTTCATCTAAAAGTTTATTTACCCTTACATATTCATCATAATAATCCTTTGTCGGTCCGTTCTCTATTTCAGCAATTATAAATGGGTTCAGTGCTACTGCAATTGAAATTCCGTATCTATACCCCTCCCTTTGGTTTTCTGGGATATCTTTTAAATCTGCAAATCCAACTATTGAAGCACCTTCTTCAATAAGCCGTTCCCTGATTTCTATACTTAAAGAATTCAATTTTCCCCCCCATTTCATCTATAATTAATTACTACTTTACTATGAATATGACATAGTTATTTAAATCTGCTAAAAACTATGCTTCTATTCTTTCTAATTTATAAATAACTGGATGAAGTCCATCATTACATGAATGTATTGCTGTTCCATCTTGTTTTACATAAGGGCTGTTGCCACCTGAAGCTAAAAGAGCAACCTTACTTTTGAGTCCTTCCCAAGCACCTGCACAAAATTTATCTGGCATCTCACAATTCTTCGATATATACTCATCACCTTCTTGTCCCTTTGCACAAATCACAGGAATATTATCCTTTGCATAATCTTTATGAATATCTTCAACCTTTAATTTCTTTAATATTGTAATTTTAACATCATAACATTTTTCAGTTTCCATATTTATACCCCCATTTTAAATATTACTTCATTATAATTTCTTATAAATATGACTTCATAAAAATTATAGCATATTTTTTACGCATTTCCCAATTACATGAAAATGCAGTTTTTTTAAATATTCATGATTCTAGTGAATAAGACTCTATTTTAAAAGTTTCTTAACTAACTTTAACTGTTTCTCTGTAAATGACGGATATGTAATGGAACTATTTATGCTGGCATGTTTCTTTAATATTCCCCTTCTATGTGAAAATGTAATAAAACTATCCTTACCATGATAAGCACCTATTCCTGCATTACCAACGCCTCCAAATGGAAGGTATGGATTTGCAGTATGCATAATTGTATCATTAACACAGGCATTTCCAGAACTTATCTCGCTTAGCACTTTACTTTCAACGCTTTTATTTCTTGTAAATAAATAAAGCGCTAATGGTTTAGATAAATTTCTAATCTTTGTTATTGCACTATCTAAATTTTTATATGTCATAATTGGAAGAACAGGTCCAAATATTTCTTCTTGCATAGTAGCTGCATTTTCAGAAGATATTTCTATTAATGTTGGTTCAATATACCTCTCTTCTTCATTCCAATGCCCACCAAATACAATGCCACCCTTATCCTTCTCAATCATAGCTTTAATACGATTAAAATGTTTTGCATTTACAATCCTTCCAAAGGAATCATTTTTCTCTATATTTTCTCCATAGTACTCTGTGAGTGCGCTCTTCATTTCCCTAATAAGTTCATCTTTTACCCTCTCATGTACCACTACATAATCAGGAGCTACACAGGTTTGCCCTGCATTAGCTGTCTTCCCCCATATAATTCTTCTTGCTGCTTCTTTTATATTAGCACTCTCTTCCACAATAACTGGGCTTTTCCCACCAAGCTCAAGAGTAACTGGAACTAGATTCTTAGCTGCTGCCTGCATTACTATTTTTCCTACAGCAGGGCTGCCAGTAAAGAAAATATAATCAAATTTACCATTAATTAATGATGTATTTGTATCTATTCCACCTTCCACGCACCCTATATATTCCTTATCAAAGGTATCTTCTATCATTTCTTTAACAACCTTTGATACGCTTGGTGTCATTTCTGATGGCTTTAAAAGGGCTGTATTCCCAGCCGCCATTGACCCTATTAATGGTTCCATAAGTAATTGAAATGGATAATTATAGGGTCCTATTATAAGTATCGATCCATAGGGTTCACTTATAACATAACTCTTTGCAGGCATTAGATAAATTGGTGTTGGCCTTTTTTCAGGTCTTGCCCATTTCTTTAGATTTTTTATCACGTGTGCAATACTATTATATACATACCCAACTTCCGTCATATAGGCTTCATTTTTATGTTTACCAAGATCCTTATTAAGTGCTTTTAATATCTCTTCTTCATACTTCTTTATACTTTCTTTTAGTATCTTTAATTGCCTAATTCGAAAATCAATATCCTTGGTAACTTGTGTATCAAAATATTTCTTCTGTTCTTCTAAAATAAGTTCTACATCTTGTGGACTTAGCTCCTCGATATTCATAATACTTTTCCTTTCACTTAAAAAAATCAACCATCTTATTAATTATTATAGACTATTACTATTCATTAGATACTCTGAAAAAGCAATGGAAATCATCATTTGCTTTTTCCATAAATGAAATAATACAACAATTATAATTGAAATCAGCTCTGGAATTCCAGTTGATTTTTATACCTGTTGAAATTTTATAGATGGCTGCCAATACTGTAAACATTTATTTATTTTTAAAGTCAAAAAAAGATATTTTTTATATGTATGGAAGTCACCTTTTATCAAACTTCTACATAATATATGATATATGAATTTATGAATTTATGGAGTGTGAGTTTATGAAAGGTAAAGTAAGAGATGTCTTCCCAGGAGGAAACACATCAAAAGGTTTTTATTCATTTTATAGGTACATTTTAAGTCAGGAGGAAGCAAGAAGAATAATATGCATTAAAGGTGGCCCAGGAACAGGAAAATCTTCATTAATGAAAAGTGTAGCAGCTTATTTTAATGATAAGGGATACGATGTTGAATTACATCATTGTTCTTCAGATAATAATTCTCTTGATGGTGTTGTAATAAAAGATATTAATGTTGCATTACTTGATGGAACAGCACCACATGTGGTAGACCCTGTAAATCCAGGAGCAGTAGACGAAATACTCAATATGGGGCAATGCTGGAATGAAGAAGGATTTAAGAGCCATAGACGAACTATTATTGACATAAACAAAGAAGTAGGAAAAACTTTCAGACGAGCTTACAGATATTTGGGTGCTGCGAAAATGGTTCATGATGATTGGAGCAATTTTAATAATGAAGCACTAAATATATCAAAACTTAATGCTTTAAAGGAAGACTTAAAGGAAAAAATACTTGGTAAGTCCCCTATTATCCGTCAAGGATTTGATAGGCACTTATTTGCAACTGCCTTTACACCAAATGGTATTATAACCTTTGTAGATACTCTCTATAAAGATTATAAGACTGTTTATGTTTTAAATGGCGGGCCAGGAACAGGAAAAAGCGAGATAATGAATTATATTTCTAAAGGAGCATTAAAACGCGGTTTCTATGTTGAAGTATTCCATGATCCATTTATTCCTGAAAGAATAGAACACATACTTATTCCAGATTTAAGTGTTGCTATTATTTCATCAAACGAAATAAATCAAAGAACCTTTGAAGGAATTCAAATCTCCACTGAAGATTGCCTAAACTCTAATGTTATCAATAAGTACAAGGATGAGATAGAAGTATGTAAAGATTATTTCTATAAGCTTATAAATAAAGCTCTTACGATAATTGCCAGTGCTAAATCACTTCATGACGAGATGGAGAAAAGCTATATTCCAAATATGGACTTTTCAAAGCTTGATTTAGTTAAAGAGGACATCATAAAGAAACTTGAAATGTATGAAAAGGACTATTTAGAAAATAAGTAAAACAAAATGAGGGTTGATTTAATCAACCCTTATTAATCTATCATTTTTTCCACTTATAAAATTCCTCATAATATATGGCTACGTCACCATATATTTTAAATACGTCACAAAAACACCTCAAAAGTTCAATTTGAATAATGCAGTGTTTTTATATCTAAAAAAGATGTAACCCATATTTAAGTAATAAATAAATTCCCAATATAACAAAGACAATGATTGTGCCAATAGCTCTTCCGATAAAAAATCTTTTCACACTTCTATCCCCTTTCAAATCAAATTTAAATACCACTATCCCTACAAAAACAATACCCAAAACAACAATTATTGCTGGCATAAAGTTTGAATGTGAATTTTTGTTTAATGCCATTCCAATAAAAGCTCCAATCAATAATAATGCCGACGTTGCAAGAAATAAATTTTTCTTGATTGAAGATACCACTCTTTTGTCATCAAATTCTGTTGGAATTGGCAAAGTGTGACCTTCAAACTCAAGTTTACAGCTTTCACAACTTTTTAAATGATTCGAAACTAAATTAATGCTGTCCTTGCTAGCAACGCCATCTTTTACAAGCGGTATTAAATCCAATATAACATCACATGATATATTCATATTAATTCCTCCTTTTTCAATATGGATTTAAGCCATTTCTTTGTTCTAAAATCTATTACTCTTGCCGAGTTTTCAGAAATACCTATCTTCTCTGATATTTCGCAGTAGCTTATCCCATCAACACGCATATTTACTATTTTTTGAATTTGAACATCTTTCATTTTTAACAGTTCACACACTCTATCGGCTATTTGCTTTGTACTAAGGATATCAAAGGTGCTATCTGTAATATATAGCTCTAAAAGGTCGCTATATTCTACTGTAGGCCTATCCTTTCGCAAATTTTGCAACCATAGATGACGAGCAATACTAAATAGCCATGTTTTAATTGATGAATTGCCCTTAAAACTACCAATAGAATAAATAGCCTTTACAAATGTTTCAGAAAGCAAATCCTCTGAAAGAGTAGGATTATGAGTTATACTCAACAAATAATTATATATATCTTGCTTATATTCTAAGTACAGTTTTTCTATATGATTCACTTGAATCCCCCTTTCATATAATTAGTCACATTAAGACACAAAATATTACACTACTTTATATAAAATTTTCTATTACTTATTGGTGATTATATCATGCACCTGAAATTAATATATTAAACCTAATACAACAAGTAAAAAAATTATTATTAAAACACCGCATTATTCAATTTTCAAAGAACATTGTTCGTATTTTCATTTTTAGTAGTTATGTCGTGCTATTATCAATTTACGTATTAATCTTTAATCGGTCTATAAACTGTTCCTGTGTAATGCATTAAATAAACATATAACTTTAATATCTGTATTATTCTTAATTGATTTATTTTACATAAATCTCGCTGAATTATAATAAATTATACTAAGTGGAAAAGTGTCTATTTGTTAAGGGAATAGTACTTGCTTCTATGTTTAAAGACTTTATAAATAGCTAAACTATCAAGTGTAGTAATTATGTAAAAACAAGAGGTGATAATATGTTCAAGAAGATTTTTACCAATAATATGATCTATAAAAATCTTTACAATGGTAATTGGATTGAAAGCTCATCAAATAAGTTAATTGAAATAAAATCTCCTGTAGACGGCTCCTTAGTTGGAAAAATTCAAGCTATGAGCAAAGAAGAAATTGATCGTGCTATAGCAAACTCTAAAGAAGCAGGAATACAGTGGGCTGAAACTCCTATTAACAAAAGAGCTGAGATTCTTCATAAGGCAGCAGACATATTAGAAAAAAAGAAAGAAGAAATAGCTGAAATATTAGTACATGAAATAGCAAAGGATAGAAAATCATCTATTTCGGAAGTACAAAGAACTGCTGATTTTTTTAGATTTACCGCAGATGCAGGAAAAAATTTAGAAGGGGAATCAATTATGGGTGATAAATTCCCAGGTGGAACAGAAAATAAAATTTCAATTGTAATAAGAGTCCCCCTTGGAACTGTTCTTGCAATTTCCCCTTTTAATTATCCAGTTAATTTGTCAGGATCAAAAATTGCACCAGCATTAATTGGTGGAAACACAGTTATATTAAAACCACCAACACAAGGTTCTATTAGCGCCTTATACTTAGCACAGGCATTAAATGAGGCAGGTCTTCCACCAGGAGTAATGAACACAATAACAGGAAGAGGCTCAGACATAGGTGATTATATACTTACACATCCTGGAATTAATTTTATTAACTTTACTGGTAGTACGGAGGTAGGAAAACATATTGCCAGCATTTCTACTATGGTTCCGCTGCTTATGGAACTTGGAGGAAAGGATGCCGCTATAGTCCTTGAAGATGCTGACTTAGAGCAAACTGCATCCCATATAGTCTCTGGTGCCTATTCTTATTCCGGCCAGAGATGTACCGCTGTTAAAAGAATACTTGCCACTGATGAAGTAGCTGATAAATTAGTTCCTTTATTAAGAACTAAGATTGAAGATTTAAAGGTGGGAAATCCAGAGGATAACTGCACTATTGTACCTTTAATAGATACCAGATCTGCAGATTTTGTTCAGGAATTAATTGATGATGCAATTAATAAAGGAGCAACCTTAGTTACAGGTAATAAAAGAAAGGGAAATCTAATCTATCCAACACTATTTGATAATGTAACTATAGACATGAGGCTTGCATGGGAAGAGCCATTTGGCCCAGTTGTGCCAATAATAAGGGTGAAAGATATGGATGAAGCCATAGAAATAGCAAATAAATCGGAATATGGCCTGCAGTCTTCTGTATTTACAAAGGATATTAACAATGCCTTCTATATAGCAAAAAAACTAGAGGTTGGTTCTGTTCAAATTAACGGCAAAACTGAAAGAGGACCAGACCACTTCCCCTTTATAGGAGTTAAATCTTCTGGTATGGGTACCCAAGGTATAAAATATAGCATTGAAGCTATGACTAGACTTAAAGGTATAGTTATAAATTTAGATAAGTAAATATTTAAGGTAAGGCTGGTGATAAAACATGTTTACCATCAGCCTTATTATTTTAATCAGTTTTTAAATAATGCTGAGAGTTTTATAAGTAAGAATGTGTTACAAAATATAAATAGTTGATTTTTTCGGAACACTTTAAAAGTTCTACTTAAGTTCTCCTATTATCTCTTCAGCACTATTATTTTTTATAAATTTAACTTGAATATCTTTAGTATTATTGACGGCATACCAGAATCTTTTGTCGCCTTCAACTTCTATTATTTTTGCTTGTTCTTCACCTACCAATACTTTAGAAATAGATTTGTCATTAATTGCTCCCGAATATATATGTGGCATATTACTCATTAAGGTCCAGTTAATAGGCGAATTCCATTTTATTCCTTTTGTTTGCCTCCAATTCCACTTATTATTTTCCTTTTCAAAATATCCTATAAAAATAACATCTTCTTGTGGTCTATTTTCTACAAATACCGCAATAGCATCATTTTCATGAACAACATTCATTTCTGTATGAATGAGTGAATAAGAAAAATTCTTTTCTCCTTCGTGCATCTTCTGTATACTTGTGTTAAAAAAATCCCCGAATGTTTCTTCTTTTGAACACCCAATTAAAAATGCAATACACACTAAAAATATAAAAATAAATTTCTTTTTCATTTTCTCCCCCTGATAATCAATTTTTATAAATTATCTATAACCTTTACATGCTTAAAAAGCAGTAATCTTTTCTTCATAAATAACTTTTCCATCCCTATCTAAACCTTTTAAATATTTTACTTTGCTGCTTTGCATATCTTCATTCCAGTGAAAAATAAACATTTTGCTTTCATCTAAAGCATATCTTAATGTATTTGTCTTACTTTCGTCTTCAAGCAATATTGTAGTTATTTTAGGGTCACTTACATAACCATAAACTTTTGCTATCATTGTATTATCTTTAATTCCTGAGCCAGACAAGCTATAAGATACTTGCTTTGAATGATCTATTGGAGTTCCTGCTACTTGGTTGCCTGGGTACCATTTGATTATTCCTCTTTTAACTGTATTTGCTGAAAACCAATCCTTATATCGGCACAAATATATTTTTTCTCCATCTAAGTCTATAGTTTTAATTATTTTTGAAGGTCCATAATGATATGTCCTTTCTGATTGTTCATGTGCTTTTACAGGTGAAAAATTTCCATAGGAAAAAATTGAATAATTCAAGCATATTACTACAAGTACTATGGCTATAACCCATTCAATAATTGCGCTATGTTTTTCATTTACTGTCATTGTTTTCACCTTCTTTTTCAAGTGAAATTTTCATTTCATTTTTCCTATCATACCAATCAAGTTTAAGTGTTATATACTTTGCGTCTTCATTTATTCTATCAAAACTAATTAATCCATCCTGCCCCCATAGCTTTCCTGAAGACTGTCCTCCATTGTATCGGTACTGATTTCCTTTATCATCAAATATATTAATAGCACCTTCGCTAAGGGACCATCCTTGCTCAAACCTTTCCAATGCGTATCTAATATATGTTTTGTCTTCAGTATTAATAATTCTTTTAATTAATATAGTATCCTTATCTATTTCCATTTTCTTTCCTACTTCAATTACCTGGGCTTTTTTTGTATCAACCAGTGTCTTAAGGCTTTTACTACCATACTTGCTCTCTGGCAAGCTCATAAAAGCACTTATAGTAAGTATACCTAAACAAATTGCAATTATTGTTCTTCTTAATCTTTTAATAACATCCACCACCTTGCTTTTATTTTCCCTTTCCAAATAGAAGTTGTGCTAATTTTAAATTCTAATTTATATAACTTATTATCATGTAATATATTACAATTAATCATTACAAAATTCCATTTATAAGATACCTCGCCTTTTCATAGTCATCCTTACTTACAGAAACAACATATTGTTTTTCATAGTTCATATCGATCCCAAGGCTTCCAAATTTTCCTCTTGTACTACCTGAATGCTTTATGACCTTATAGGTATATTTAATACCTTCCTTTTCTAAAATCCCTCTTACTTTTGATAAATCTTCCATTGAATACCCAATATATACATCTTTCTTATTAAATAAAAACAATACACATATCTCCTTTAATTATCGTTGTTTTATAATACATAGTTATGTCTACACATAAGAAAATTGCGCCTTATTTTTTTATTTTCTGAAAAATATAAGCAACAAAAAATCCCCTATCATCTTGATTTTCAGTATACTCAATTAACTCAAAGAACTTTGTTATATCTTCAAAATCAGTTGGTTGAATTAAATCTTCCTTTCTAATTTTAGAATCAGCTTTATGCTTATGTCCAAAACCACAAACAAATAAAATACCTCCGTCAGTTATATGACTTTCAATATCTTTAAGTTGCTGTTTATTCAATCTATAATGATTAATTAAAATGTTATCGTAAATTCCAATATCATCTAAACAATTTGGCATAGTTAAATCAATTTGAATTGTATTTACTAAATAACTATTTCTTTTAGCAAACATACTCAAGCGTTCAAGCGCTTTGCTGCTAAAGTCTAATCCTGTAACTCTAAAACCTCTTTCAAGTAAAAATAAAGCGTTTCTACCATCACCACACGCTATATCAAGAACAGTTCCTTTTTTAAAGCAATCTATATTGTCAACTATTGATTTTTCTGGACTTAATGGATTGTCACTTCTATTAGCAAATTTTTCATTCCAATATTCTTCATTTCCCATATACTCCATATCATAGCCCCCCGTCTATATCTCTTGCCTTTTTTACTTCTATATTCCAATTATAACATTGTTTTGAAACAATGCCAAAATGCTGAGTCAAGCCATACCTAACTCAGCATCTTTTATTTTTGACTTCTTAAATTAATGAGCGGAACCCTATAAAACTTTTAAAACATAAATATTTTATGTTGCTTAATATATAGTTACGCTTATAAGAATATAATTTATTAGTATAGTTATATATTTAGTAATGCCTTTGAAATTTCATCAAATCTTTCATCAGATATGCCAAGTTTTATCTTAAACTTTTCATCATTCATTCTTTCAACAATTATCTTGTCTGGAGACAACTCCTTAATAACATTTTTTATCTTATTAACAGATTCGTCTGTATCATTATAGCCCTTGATGATTGTTACTTCTAAGATAAATTTTCCTTTATATTGTTTATTAAATAAAATCATATTTGAAATATATTCTTCTAGTTTATATCCTTCAATTGGTCTTTGAATCTTTTGGAAGTCTTCTTCTGAAATTGCTTTTATCTCTCCAATAACTTCATCACACTTATTGGCTATTTGTATATATTCATCCCGACCTAATAAATAGCCGTTAGATAGCAGCCTTACAGGTACTCCCTTACCTTTGATTAGATCAATAATATCACTAACTTGACTATTTACAAGAGCTTCTCCTTTTGAATTAATAAAAACTAATTCTATCTTATTGTTTTCTATCATACTTTCTAATTCTCTTAATGAGTCACCTATTTCATCAAATGATTGTTGTGTATCTACTTTATTATGTGACCTTCCAATAGGGCAGAATATACAGTCAAAATTACAATACTTTTCAGGCAGTATATTTACTTCCAGTACCCTTTTACTATCTTCAATATAAATCTCTTTATAACTAAACCCAGCCATTCCTGTCCCCTCCCAAAATTACTCTATTACTATTTCTTTATTATTAATATCTAAAATTGAAATTTTGCTTGTACCACCTAAATTGTCCTGTACTGCTTTTGCTAAGTCTTTTAATGCGTTTTCAAATTCTGTTACTCTACTTTCATCAATTAATTCAATACATAAAAAAGTATTAGTTGTATTTTCAGTGAGCATTGTTCTTACTGCTTCACGCCAGTTCCAGCACCTGCAAATTGCTCCTTCATTATCTTTATATATTATTTCACCTTCATATGGTGGTTCACTTTTATCTGTTCCTAATGTAACAAAATTTTCATTTCCCTCAGCCGTAGTCAATCTTATACACCCTGCAAATGTATCAATATCCTCACCACCACATGGTAATGCGTATCTTAGTGAAATAGAATTGTAAATATCAACTAGTGGATTAATAGTTCCTATGTGATTTCCATTATGAACTCTTTTTAGCAATGCCTCTATGGATGATCTTGCACCTTTCTTTGTTTTAAATTTTTGGAATGCTTCTCTCCATACTTTTACTACAGCATTTTTACTAAATTCTTCACTTTGTAAATGCTTTAATGCTTCCTTTTCTGCCTCTGAGATCATTTCTGCATATTGATCTTTATCTTTTATACAATTGTCTATACCACGACAAGTGACAATCCCGATCTTTGCATTAGGAAATAGACTCCAAAAGGAATCTTCAATGACAAACTTTTTCATCAAAATACCTCCAGTATTAAAAATTTAAAAATAAAAAAAGCCTATGGAAATATTATTAAATATCTCCCAGGCTTTTATCCTTCCGTGTACACAGTAAACTGTGCGTTTTCTCTCGGACCTGCCAATGATAAATTGCGGAACCCTAGAAAACTAAACTATATATTATTATAATCTGCAAATATAAATGAATTTTAGCATAATATGAAACTTGAATCAATAAAATATTAATTTTTATTAAAATTTTATATGGTGAAATAAAAACATTGAATGTTCAGGTAGTCATTTTATAATAACATCTCACTAATATCCTTAAATAAGTTCCCTTCAGTATCACAGATCTTTACATGAGTTTTATTATTTTCATAGGTGAAGTATAAAATAAGTTTCCTGTTATTATTTTCTTCGTACCTTTCGCTAATTTTAACTGGACCAAATAAATTTTTATCCTCTACAATAACTTTTGGACTTCCGTTATAATTAGCAATTTTTATTTGTCCTTCATGTTTCTCATTATAAGATGTATAGATTAAAGAATAGTCTTCATTAAAGGTAATTAAATTAATAGAAGGAACTGCTCCAAATCTATCTAAGTTAAAAGGAATTGTATCTAATTTTAAAGAACTGCCTTTATTTTCAACATTTCTTCTAATCATAAATATATTTAGTTTATTATTTTCAGAACTATTGCTTAAATTCATTCCAGAATAACCATCACTAAAATGCACTATATCTTTAGTAGTAACAATATTTTTTATAATAGGTTTATTTAACCTACTAACTGGAGTGCCATCATAGTTCATGGAATATAGATGAATTCCATCTTTTTTTAAGGAAGTATACGTTAAATATCCGTCTAATCTATTAGCGGAAACTATATAATAAGGCTTCTTATAATGCTTCATAAAATCTGGTGGTGTACTTTGATTATTAAAGAATGAAAAGCTTCCTCCATATAATTGCTTAACATATATAAAACTATCATCAGGTTTTGTAAAAAAAAGACTACCTTTAAAGTCCATGCTATTTGCATTTTCAAAGTCTTCTATAGTAAGCAAATCATAAGAATAATCTAATTTTTTATTTTCATTTAAGTTAATTTTAGTTCTAATAATACCTTTGTCAAACGTGGTAATTATATCATCACTTGAAAATGAATCATCATGAAATATTGCATTATTTAAAGTTTTATGAGAATAAGATTGATGCAATAATTTTGATTCTCCAGTATCAATATTTAAACAATATAAATAAGACATAGGTGTGCCATTTTCTTCTCTACTGGATAATATTAAAAGAATGTTTCCTGGACGATCTTCCAGCCACGTTATTTCTTTTATTTCTCCAAACTTTTTTGAATTTATATTAATGCTGGGTTGTTTGTATTTAGGTGCTTCTATATTAAAATTCTCATAAGCGTACGATAGAATAGTTAATATAAGCATTATTAATGTAAAAGTGAGCATTCTAAGCTTTTTCATTAAACTCCCTCCATAATGTGGTATAATTTAATTATATTACAAAAAGCTATAAAAATAAAAGGAGAATTCATATGGAGCTAGGAGATAGATTTAGAAGCGGTAGAAAATTTATAAATAAATTTCTTTGGATTATATGCATTCCTATAGTTTTGAATCTAACAGAGCTTTTCTCATATCAACTTATTTATAAAACAAATTATTTGCCAATTACAAAACTATTCATAATAAAGATAGGGATTATCTCAGCTCCTCCAAGTGTAGGCTTCTTATTGGAAGATTTCCCCTCTCCACTACTTCATTATAATGGTATTAGTGGACTTAGAGGCATCATATACGAATTTAATTTGTTTAATGTATTTCTTATGATTACTTTTATTTTGATAACAAGCTTCATAAGTAGCGGATATTTCAGCATCATCAGTGCTAAAGAAGAATCCACACCAGGGATTAAGAATTTTTTTATAAATGGAAATGAAAACTGGTATAAGTTTTTTATACTGCATATTATTGAATTTATACCTTTTGCTTTTGGAATTGTTAATAATAAATTTGTATTCTTAGCGTTTATAAACGTTATATTTATGTATGTAGACTATTCTATTGCTGTTGATGGCGGAAGGTTAAAAGATAATTTTAAGAAAGGAATTTTATTCTTATTCAATAATTTAGGATTAACAATAAAAATGGCATTTTATTATGGAATGATTTTTTCATTATTAAGCATGGCTGTACATTTTTTAGGAAGCTTAGGAACCATAGGAATTATAATTGATATAATCATAGTGGCTTACTTTGGAGTAGCAGTTAATAGAGCGGTTTTAGAAGTATACACTTTTGTGAGCAAATATGATATCAAGTTATTCTTAGACTCAGATGGAGTTTTCTAATGAACTGTTTTTACATTGCTTTGCCTTGTAAAAACAGTTCATTTATAATTCCATATATCTCAGTCCAATTGTAAACTCTTGTAATACCTTCATTTAAGGGCTTCCTATTATAGTTTGTATCTATAAGAAGAACCTTGAAGCCAGCATTTGAAAGCTGAACTGCATTATCATAACTATCTTCTATAAATAAATTACATTTTAATTCTCTAGCTTTATCAACTTTATAATGGCTGCCTAAAACAAATAACTCATTATAATGGATTTCATTTTTTCTTAAGTATGCATGAGTGAGCATTGTAAGGCTTTTATCCCTTGCAGTTACAAAATATATATTATTAAATAAGCTAAGTCTTTCTATAACTGATTTAGCATTTTCTCTAAGTTCCTGCTCTGTGTGCATTTTAACTTTATACTTCTCATAAAACCTTTCATACTCCTTATCCTCTACACCTAATATCTTGTGTACAGCATACTCTGTTACCTGTTCTTCGCTAAAATTGGTTTTTATAACTTTGACAAAACCCATTTTGCCATATTTCTCACATTCTCATTTTCATCCTTACATGCCTTCTGAATGAATGGCAAATACTCAGGTTTGTACCCATTTAGCATTGCATTAAGTGCATTGGTTTTATAACGCCAAACCTTTTCTTGTGGAATATACCAAAGTTTTGGTTGTACAACATTTTCTAAAAAATCATAATCCGCTTCAATTATTTCCTCAAGGGATAACCTTTCACTGAGTTCAGAAAGAAACGGAAATTCTTCATCTTCTGTCCATGAATTTTTATTAAAAGGACAAGCATCTTGACAAACATCGCACCCAAATACCCAACTTCCCATCTGCTTATTAAATTTTTCATGTGGTAAATCCCAACCTTCCCATGTAGTAAGACAAGAGATACAACTTGATCGGTTCATAGTATAGGGCTGTGATAAAGAAAAGGTTGGACATGATTTAATACATAAATTACAGTGTTCAGGACATGGCTTCAATGTTGGTATTTCAACAGATTCTAATTCCTTGTCTATAATCCATGCCTCTAAATACACCCATGAACCGGATTCTGTATAAAAGAAATTATTTTTACGAACTAATCCTAGTCCAGCTTTTAATGCCGCCCAGCGTAATGCAGTAATCCCAAACTTCCTTTCAGTAGCTGTTTTAAGCCCAATTTTTTGTATATATGCTTCAAATTTTAAACTATCTTGATAATCTTGAGAGTTTTCATCCCTTCTACTATCTACTAAATAATACTTAGCAATAGAACCTTCCAAATGCTCAGGGATATGATATTTTCCATATTGTCTTACACAGATAACAATTGATTTTGCCCAAGTATATGTATCCTGCAAGTGAGCAAAACGATAAAATCCCTCGTAATATGGCTTCACTTCTGGAACACGCTCAATTCTTTCATTAAGTTTTTCCTCATAACCTAACATATCAGATATTTTAATAATACCGCACTTTTCATATCCCATGCTAAGTGCTGCACTTTTTATTTGTTCTGCTAATAAGTTCATTTATCTACACTCCTTCCATAAATTAATCCTATCAAACAACTATATATTTGTAAAATTGATATATTCGAATTGACAATTCATTTTTTTAAATATATTATTTATAATATGTAGAATGGAGTGAAATAAATGGACATTAGGCACTTTAAAACATTTAAGAGCATTATAGAGGAAGGTAATTTTTCAAATGCTGCAAAGAAACTGGGCTACACACAGTCTACTGTTACATCACAAATTCAGCAGCTAGAGCAGGAGCTCTCAATCAAGCTATTTGAAAAAATTGGGCGTAACATGGTATTAACTGCCTTAGGAAAAAAATTAATACCCTATACAAATGAATTACTTGATACGGTAAAAAAAATAGAGAGTATCGGCAAACATGGTGATAAGATTACAGGAGAGTTGAAAATTGCAGTTGCAGAATCATTGATGTCTTATAAGCTGCAAAATGTACTGAGCCTATTTAAAGAAAAAGCTCCTAATGTAAAACTTTCTATCATTTCACTCAATTGCTTTGCCATAAAAAACATCCTATCTAAGGGTGAGGTAGACCTTGGTTTGATGTATGATGTAGGGAACCAAAATGATAGTTTGATTACTAATAAAATAGCTGATTTCACTTTAGCTTTAATATGTTCACCTTTATTAGAGAAGAATAAATTTGACTTTTTTAAATCAAATCAAGAAATAAATACAAGCCTTATTGTTCATGAGGCTGAATCCGTTTATCGAAATATAATTGAAGATTATTTTTGTGGTAATGAGATATTATTAAATAATACAATTGAACTTGGCAGCATTGAAGCAATCAAAAGATGTGTTGCAAGCAATTTAGGAATTTCTTTCCTGCCTCGTTTTGCAGTGGAAGAAGAACTGGAAAACGGTAGGCTAAAAGAACTTGAGATAGGCTGCTCTGATAGCAAAATCATAGCAATTTACGCTTATCATAAGAACAAATGGATTACTCCTGCAATGTCACTATTTATGCAATTAGTGAGAGAAAACTTTAATATTGATTAAAGTGATTTCATAATATTCTAATAAGCTGATTATTGATACATTATAGTATATATGCTACAATATAGGCCATATGTACAAGTTTGGGGGTCGTAAAGTGATTGTCTCAATTAAGACAGCCTTCTAAAATCAATCAACGAAACTTTTTAGGAGGCTAAAATTATGAAATTTAATTTAATAGATACTGAACATTGGAACAGAAAACCATATTTTGAACACTATTTAAATTCTGTTAGGTGCACTTATAGCATCACAGCAAATATAGAGATAACAAATTTATTGCATGATATTAAGCAAAAAAAACTTAAACTATATCCTACATTTATTTATATCATTGCAACTGTGGTTAATACTCATAAGGAATTTCGCACTTGTTTTGATGAAAGTGGTAATTTAGGATACTGGGATAGTATGAGTCCAAGTTATACTATCTTTCATAAGGATAACGAAACATTTTCAAGTATCTGGACAGAATATGATAAAAGTTTTTCATGTTTTTACAGTAAGTATCTTCATGATATTAAAAACTACGGGGACATTATGAGTTTTACTCCAAAGTTGAATGAACCCGCCAATACATTTCCTATATCCTGCATACCTTGGGTGAGCTTTACTGGATTTAATTTAAATATATATAATGATGGAACCTATTTAGTTCCTATTTTCACAATTGGAAAATACTTTAAACAGGATGATAAAATACTTATTCCTATATCCATACAAGTTCATCATGCAGTTTGTGATGGTTACCATACCAGCAGATTTATTAATGAGGTACAAGAATTAATATTAAATTATCAAACATGGTTAAAGCATAAATAAACTATGCCATTCTTATAATTAAAATAAGGGAAGCTAGATAGCTTCCCTTAAAAATTGATTACATAATTATATTTTATTTGTTTTTTCCATTCTCGCCATTACTCTGTGCCATAGATCTTTCTCCAAGAAACTTCCCTCTACATTTTCCTCCATATCTAAAAACATCTTGTAAGGAACAGAAAATGAAAGCATATCAGCTTCGACCATAGGACGTATCGTAATATCAATCCCACTACTGCTCTCGGGTTTTTCTTCTTAGATTCAGCATATGGAAGAAGAAAAAGAGACTGACATCCTGATGAAAATGGCATCATAACATTTTCATATCCAGGTCTATAATAGTTTGCAAGTACCGTAAGTGCTGATAACTGATTAGTATTAACGTAAAATATAATTACCTCAGGGTTTTCTTTAGTAATATCAACTTGCGACAAAGGTTTGAATATACATACTGGTATGGAATATCAGTTATTGGCAGACACTTAACAAAGCCATCTCCTAGTTCTGATTTTTTCATATATCCTTCCCCTTCAAATTTACCTTCTTTACCACTGTCAAAAAATATTCAATTCCACCTGGATAATTAGGAGGTTACCCAAAACCCGTTGAATATTACTCCTATATATTTTCTATTTGCTATAAATAAGCTTTACAATATGAGTTTCATTAAATTATCCATCTGTTCATCTTCACCCAATTTGAAAATGTGTGTATCAAATTTATTAAATCCCTGCTTTTCATAAAATTTTATCGCATTAATGTTGTCTTCCCATACACCTAACCAAATGTAATCAAGATTATTAATTTTGCCAATTTCTATAGCCTTTTGTATTAGCAATTTGCCAACATGTTTACCCTTGTATTCCTGCAATACATAAATTCTTTGAACTTCTAATGTATTATCATGCCCTGCCTCTGTTTGAGCTTTGTCAAAATTAACTTTCATATACGCAGCTACTTCTTCATTATTTTCTACTATGTAAAATTTTGAACCATTATTTTTGATTTCGCTATCTAACTTCTCATAAGAAAAATTTTCTTTTAAATAGCTTTCCATATCTTCTTTTGTATTATCATTGGAAAATGTTTCATAGAATGTTTTTTCACCTATATATTTAATTTTTTCTATATCCTTTAAACTACATTCCTTAATTACTAAATTGTCCATAATCCTTATTCCTCCAATTGCAATGAAATATGATAATTCTTCCAATGAATATCCGATATATACATCCTTCTTACTTAAATAAAAACAATACTGAGTCTCCTTTAGATATCATTGATTTATAATATATAGTTATACTATTACATTATAATAATTCCAATATCCTTTATTTTTTAACTGCTAAGCAATAATTTACATTATCAAATGCTGTGATTGGATGTTCTGGATTTGCTTCATTATACTTTTTGAAATACTGCTCTGTTATTTCATTTGGTGTCAAATGCTCATATATCAAGAAATTGTTATCAGCTAATATCTTTTCCAATTCCATATAAGAATAACTCGCAAGCATTTTTTCATTTGCCGCACCAGCCATTAATGCCTGCCTTTTGGCTCGTTCTCCCGCCTTGTCAGTATAAGTATATTCATCTGGATAATCGAAAACTATACTACTACCTTCTGGCACAAATTTTGAAATCGTTCTGATTATTTCTATAAAAACCTGTTTAGACAAATAGTAGCTTATTCCAAGCAAACTGCAAAAGCTTATTTTACTTTGATTAAATTGTGTACATTCAAGCAATTTGCTCTGCCAGTTGTCTTTGGTAAAATCTGCAGATATATAGTGTAAATTTGCAGGTTTATGTATTACTAATGACTGAATGCGTTTTTGTTTGTCTGCACCAGTAGCAAGATGGTCAATTTCAAAGATTTCAATTTTTGATGCCCAGTTGGGTTGTCGATATGCAAACGTGTCATATCCTGCTGCAAAAATCAAATACTGCCTTGCACCCATACGAACAGCATTTTCAAGCAGTCTCTCTGTAAATACTGCTCTTCCTAGTGGAGAAGGAGATAACTGATTATCAACAACCCATCGCAAAGCCTCGTCCTGTGTGCCCACAAAAGTTGGATTGAAGAAACCAATTCCTTTTGACATATTACTTTCTATTTGTTGGTACTCATGCTCCGTTAAGATTTTCCTTGCCAAATAATCATCAAATACTTTTACTTTCTCTGTATTTTGTGTTGAATGGTAAGCTCTTGAAAAGGCACTTACAAGTGCTGTCAAACTTTTTTGTTTCATAAAATTATCACCTCTAATACTTTATACTACTTTGATACCCCTACTACAATACTTGACTTTTTTTGAATTTTATGGTATAGTAAAGACATAAAAATAAAAAAATATGTAAAATTTTTAAGGGAAGCCATTATGACTTCCCTTAATTTACTTCCTAGAATATTTTAATGCTAAATGATTTCTTTACGTTATGGCCAAAAATGAAATAAATCCAGTACAGATGTAAGAATTCCATTACGCCAACTTTTATAAAGCCCTATACCGAAAGATATCGCACCAACTATTGTTAATGGCACCCCTAATGTTGCATTTGTGTTATCTTGAAATGCAAAGTAAAAGCAAATCATGCCCAGAGCAATAAATGATAAACATACAATTACTTTCTTCATTAATACATTCCCCTTCTAAATTATTAAGCAATAAATTCCCACTTATACGTTAATTATAACCTTAATTACAATTTAATGCATATAACTAAACAAATGTAAGATTAACAAGCTCTTTTTCATTTCTACATTCCATACAATTAAAATTTTCTTTGTAATTCTTACAACCTCCACAATATAAACCACAAGATAATAATCTTCTACTTTTCCCAAAGAAGAACTGCTTTTGAGGAATCCTTTAACACTTCTTCTTTAATCATATTTGTAGACATTTTTCTCATATCTGGGTAAACCATAATTCACAGTTTGAATAGAGTTGGATTTAAAATCTCATTCTCATCATAAATAAATAATATAATATACCAGGTAACCCCATCACAGATAGTATTGTGATTACATTATGTACTTTTTTCTCATTTCGTAATATAAGCAATAAAAGTTTATACCCTAAAATACCAATCAATCCACCCAGACAATTTAGAATTATATCATCAATGTCTGATGCTCCAATACCTAAAATCCCCTGAATGATTTCAACAAGCAAACTCACTATAAATATAAACAACAAATTGGTTATTACTCTTTTATCATTTTTCAATAATGACAAATATGTACCAAGAGGAATAAAAATAACTATATTGCCAACCACATTACCAAAAGCAAAAGCTTTTATATTTGCAGAACTACCAGATACATATTCCATTATACTATAAAAAGGGATGAGATTTATAGACCTCTGCTCCAAATGCGAAATTCTTGATAAGAACAATATTTTAATTAACAAAAGTATGTAACAAATGAAAACACCATATAAAAAGACTCTTTTAATTCTCTCCCGTTTATTCATAATACCCCCATCTTTCATTTAATCTCTGCTTATTCTGTGCTGATATTATTTAAACACAGAATAAGGAGCTATGTTGGAATTCTATCTTATGAATTTCTTAAGATTTTCTTATGACGGAAGCTTTACTGTAAATGTAGTATTTTCCGAGTTACTTTCCACAGAGATTGTTCCATGGTGAGCTGTGATAATTTCTTGTGCGATTGCCAAACCTAACCCTGCTCCACCGGTGTTTGTGGAACGTGCAGAATCTAATCGATAAAACTTTTCAAAAATAGTTTCAAGCTTTGCCTGCGGAATTGGATTTCCCTGATTCGTAAAAGTTATAACAATATTTTTGTCCTGCTGCTGAGCAGAAATGTCAATGACGCTGTTTTCATAGCTATAGGCTATGGCATTTTTCAGGATGTTATTGAACACACGAGCCAGTTTGTCTGCGTCTCCACATAAAGTGAGGCCATCAGGCACATTTACGGAGACCTGCTTTTCCTGTGGAGTAAGCATTGGATAAAATTCATCTGCAATCTGCTGGAGCATGAAAAGTAAATTGATTTTTCCCTTATCCAAAACAATAGTTTGAAGATTAAATCTTGTGATCTCAAAAAACTCATTTATAAGCTGCTCTAATCTATAAGCTTTTTCCAAGGTAATACCGACATATTTTGCCTTCTGCTCAGGAGGCATATCAGGTGCTTCATCAAGAAGACTTAAGTATCCTATAACAGAGGTCAGAGGTGTCTTTATATCATGCGCCAAATAAACTACCAAATCATTTTTGCGCTGCTCGGCTTCAAGTGCAGCTTTCTTTTGTTTTTCCAGGTTGTTTTTTATCTGATTAAGCTTATTTTCCATAAAATCCAATTCTGGTGATAATGTAATTTCATCATCGAATTCATCAGCAAGTCTATCCATTCCGCTACTTACTTCATCAAAATATTTAGTAAACCAAGAAATTAAAACTTTAAGTAAAATAACCAAGAATACGAGAATCACAATAAGTGTAATAGCTTCCATATTATTAAGAAATAGAAGATGAGAAATCATTACAGCATCTCGGTCACGCATATGAAACGTATTTTTTAGAAATTGTACAATACTATCTCCAACACTGAAATTTTCTTGAATGAAAAAACGCAGAAAGTAAACTGTTGCAGCTGTGGTAAAAATAATTAGGAGCATTCGGAAAAATATTTTTCTTTTTATTTTTGTATAGTCATTTCTTCTTTTATCCATCTTACTTTTCAATTTTATAGCCAACTCCCCATACCGTTTTGATATATTTGGGATATTCTGCGCTGTCATGCATTTTTTCCCTTAAATGCCGTATATGAACCATTACCGTATTGTTGCTGTTGGTGAAATACTTATCTCCCCATACCTCACGGAACAATTCTTCCGAACTTACCACCCTTCCGCGATTGGAGCAAAGAACCCAAAGAATTGAAAACTCTGTAGGAGTGAGAAATAGCTTTTTTTCATTCAGTGTACATTCATGGGTATCCATGTCTAGTACCAAGCCGGAAAAGGCAATCAAGTGTTCTTCCTGATTTGGCTCTGAAGAATTATATTTGGTAAATCTACGGAGCTGTGCCTTTACACGGGCAACAAGTTCTAAGGGGCGAAACGGTTTAGTGATATAGTCGTCCGCACCTAATGTCAGTCCGGTAATCTTATCGATTTCTTCTTCTTTAGCTGTCAGCATGATTACGGGAAAATTATGTTTTTCCCTAATTTTCTGACACAGAGTAAAGCCATCAATATCCGGCAGCATGACATCTAGTATCGCAAGCTCTAACTGTTCCGACTCAACACACCTTAGCGCATCTTTACCGTTATAAAATTTGTATATTTTAAAACCTTCATTTTTTAAATAAACTTCAATTAGGTCTGCTATGGACTGCTCATCGTCTACAACCATAATATTCATACTCATGAGTTCTATCCCTTCTTTCTGCTTATAAATAAAAACGCCTATTATTATAGTACCGTTAAACAAAAATTTATATAATAATACTTTTCTTTTTATATTTCCATAGTTTTTGCTAATTCATTAAGTTTACTTAATGTTTTCCAATTACGCACAGTTATTGGTACATCTAATTTATAAAGATTATTAGCGAGTTTTGAATTACGAATACTACGATGAAATAAAAGATATACCTCTCTTCCTATAACTTGACACTTATCACTTTCACTTCTGTAAACATCTAAGCACTCAACCTTTTCTTTTAAAGGATTATGTTTCATTAACGCAGCATACAGAGTCTCTACTTCGGATGACGCCTCTGCTTCTATTACTTCATCCTTCGAGAATGGGCAATTCAAAATAATCTGTTCTAACTCAGTAGATGTCCTTAAAATAACTTTTACAGCAATCCCAAAGACAGCCTCAATCTCATGTTCAATTTTGTTGCAAAGAGACTCCTCTACGTCATTTGATTTGAATAGAACATTTCCACTTTGAATATATGTTTTTACTTCACAAAGTCCAATTGATTCAAATACTCGTTTCAAATCTGCCATCTTAATTATATTTTTTCCACCTACGTTAATACCTCTTAACAATGCTATATAAACAGTCATATTGTAAACTCCCCTTTATATGAAAATAAATCGTAATATTATACAAAGTCGCCTTGATTATATGCAAAAAACAAGGCTAACTTTCTCACAGTTAGCCATAAAATCATTATTGAATTCTAACTTACCTTCTATTTAATCTTCAAATTCCTATTTGCCCTTATGCCAATTATAAAAGTCTTTTAGATTTGCTTTACGTTCCTGTGGTAACTCTGTTTTCTTAACACCGTGAATTGCCCCTTCCAGTGCTAACAATCTATGAATACATGCAGAAGCATCAATTTCTTGTATCTTCAGCCATGCCTTTTCTGTACCAATATCTTTTAATTCATCATAAGTAAATATACCTACTTTATTCAACTGCCTTTCAACTTCTTTTCCGATATTAGGCAGATTTGATAATTCTCCCATAATAAAACTCCCTTTCAAAATAAGATTCCAAACAAAGCATTATGGTTCATATCCTCACCTTATAATTACATTTTACCAAATTCTTATTTTATATTCCATAGTTCTTCAGACTTAAAGAGTTTATATAAAATATACCTTCCCAATACGTCTATCTATTCAGCATCAAAATCAATAAAGTAATCTCTCTCTGATGTATGTATCGTGAGGGTTGCTAAATTAATATTGTCCTCTAAAATATCCACTCTGTATTCGAACATGATATCATCATCTTGCTTCTTCATGAATAAGTAACTTCCTTCTTCTTGATCCTCGGCCTCATCACTTATTTCAGCGTAGATTTCTTCGCCACTGACTTCTCCAGGATATCCTGACTTTCTTATCTTTTCCTCTATTGCTTTAAAAAACTTTTCCATTTTTTCGCTCTCTTTCTTTTTTTTAATACCTATTTCTCTTCTAATCAAGTATATATTATATTTCTAAATAACAGTACCCCTAATTATTATTAATTAATGATCAGAGGAAAACCTCACTTATCAAACTCACATGGTTCTCAATGACCTCTAGGCTAATAATTACTTCATATTTTAATTATTCAATTAGATTATTATACCTTCAAAATGATCCATTTCATGTTGAATTATTTGTGCTGTAAATCCAGTAAACACTTGCCTTTGCTTCTTAAAATTTCTATCAAGATACTCCACTTCTATCTTTTCATATCTCTTTGTTTTTCTAAAGCCAATTAAAGATAAACAACTCTCTTCAGTTTCATAAATCTTTTCTTTATTTAATATAACTGGATTTATCATAGGCACAATAAGGTTTCCTACAGCAAATACTAATATACGCTTTTTTACTCCAATCATATTACCAGCCAATCCAACACAATTCTCAAGGTTTGCTCTTAATGTATCTATTAAATCATCAATCACTACTATATCATTTTTAGTTGCATCTTCTGATTTTTGTCCTAAAAACAATATATCTTTTATAATTGGTTTTATCATAATTTATACCTCTTTTTCAATTATATCTTTTATAAATCATACTATATCATATATAAAATTAGCACGTCTAGTTCAAATACCAAGTTAGCAGTTCTCAACCACTTATTTAATTATTTATTCTGCAAAAATATGGCCCGCAATAATCTTCATGTGTGTGAACAAATGTCCAAGACATGTTATTATCAACTATATAAATATCATGTTCACTATTAAAATCTTCAGCCTTAATATCCTTTGAATTCGCTAACTTCAGAGCTTTGTCATCATTTTCATAGAACGCATAGCATTCCTCTTTCTTAATGTTATTAAACGCATCTATAGCGTCTTTTCCGCATAGGTGTTGAACCTTTTCATAACTAAATATATGCCATAGATATTGATCTAAGTATATCTTATGCTTTTGGGAATTATTCAAATCACCTGCAAACTTCTTTTCCCATTGTTTATGCAAGTGTTTCCCTATATTCTCCAAAGTCTCAACATGGACATTTTTTAATTCTAATTTATCCACCAAATCCATTCTCATCCCCTCAACCAAACATCACTCTATTAAGAAAGCATGATTTATTATTCATATTCTACTATTTTGTGCATACAAATATGTTCTCAAATCTCATTGAAAGTTCCTTCGATTATTCCATTCTTTCCAAAACTTGATATATCCATCTCGGTCAAAGTCATCGTCTGGAATATTCTTTGCTTCGCTCTTCTTATAAAACTCCTCTACTTTATCAACAAAGTTGAATACTGTTTTAATATAGTCATTAAGACAAATCATTTTTCAAAATCTGATATATTCCAATTCCATTTTGCATTAATAGTGTCCATAAATGTTCTAATTTGTTCTTCAGTTAAATTCTTTTCGCCAGTTAAAATATTACAATATGATTTTAGTTCCCAAGTTTTATCATAAGGCTTTTGAGGGGCTTTCCACTTTACACCAAATCTATAATCTGTTCCATCAATTCTAGCTTGTAAAGATAATATATCTCCATGAAGTATAAATTTACTCATCTCCATTCTACTTAAACCTCCAATAAAATCACTATAATAATGCACGATTAATCATCTAACTTGCTTCGTCATATATTACAATTGTTTATCATTAAAAAATGTAAACTACTTATAGTTAATAACTCATCTGAATTTCTCACTATATTTAGTGCTTAACTTCCAAAGTGCTTTAGTTGATACAACATTTCTGCTGCTTGTAAAAAAGATACTAAAATAATTTATAAATATATTTATCTTAAAACCTTTGATATTAATACAATTAAAAGCCCTATAATAATTCCGATATCCTTTGGAATACTGCTATCATTTTTACTCTTTTTAATTACAGTTAATATTTTTCCTAGTATGATAAGAGTAAGTGCTGTGCTAATAAGTATTTTGCTAACAAAGGAACTGAAAGCAATTTCGGTAACAAAAACTATAGTTATAGGGATAAGGACCAACAATGCAGCAATTATATATAATACGTAACTTAATCTGTTAGTGCTAATGTTAACCTACTCCTTTCTATCAAATGCTCCTTTTATATAAGGTGTGGTAAAATAAATTGCTACTACATATCAAAATTTTAATATCATGAATCAATTATCACATTATGTTAATCGCTATTTTTTTCAACTCCTAGTTCTCCAAACGTAAACACAAAAGAAAGAATTATGGAATTGACAATCCTATCCGTTATTCTTAATTCACCTTTAATTAAGTAAATAAATAAAATATTTAAAAACCATAAAGTAAATGATCCAATAATAAATTTTATAAACACCTTTTTTATTGTACTCCATTTGGATTTTCTGATATTTAAAAATGCAGTAACTATAAAATATAATCCTACCAATAGCAGACATATTACATATCCCACTACGAATTGAAGAATAAAAGGAAATTCTATATTCTTATAAACGATAAATAATACCATTACAGTCCATATTATAAATACAATATACATACACTTTTTTATATTATCCCACATATTTTGCCTACTTTCATCTTTAGTAAATAGTTTAAACTTTATGAGCTTCTTCAGTATTTATAAATCATATCTTAATTTCTATATTTCAAGATATAAAGATTGTAAATTATATTGGCTTCTTAAAGCTAATTTAAATTGTAAATCCCAGTAAACTCTATTTTTTTATTACGTTCTTTTGCAAATTCTAAAACATATCTTAAATCTGAAAGAGAAAACCATGATACTGGAAATATTAAATATTTGCTACTATACTTATTGCCATATTTTCTACGCTTGATGATTACATAAGATAAGGGATATTCTAAAGAAACTCGACCTATGCGTATTGAATCAATATCTGTTATTAAAATTTTACGTTTAATAAAAACTTTATTAATTTGAATTTCCTTTTCTTTGACTTCTAATTTAATTCGTTTCAGAAAAAGAAATATGATTGTAGTAATAAAATAGAGAGAAATTAAAATCAAAGATAAGTATATAACAATACTATAAAAGACCTCACTTATACTTAAATTATCTGTTAAATTCCCACTGCCACTTAAGTATCCTAGGTATGTACAAAATGCGATTATAAGTAAGCTTAAAATTACGTAACTTGTATATTGTTTTGGATATATTATTCTAATTATTTCATTTGAATGTTTTAAGTTCTTATTTTTCTTCATATAAATCACCATTTTATGTTTAACTATTTTATTTATTCTATAAGAATTATTTTAGATTACCTCGAGATATTCCTCCATTTGTTTTACGGCATTTTTCAGCTTCTCAGTTATGAACTAAGAAGTAAGGTTATAATTTATATGTATTTTCAGTAATAAAATCCTTATAAAGAGAAGTGCAAAATGTTTTAATTGCAGTCTGGTCTGTGGGAAATGTAAAAGTTAAACTATGCTCTATTGAATCTCCATATATTGTTCCTAATATTTTTATATGACCTGTTTTATCTAAATAAAATTGTATGTTAGAGCCATAAGCAATATCATATAATTCAACTTTATTTAATTTAAAATTATATAATTCTCTTATTTCCTTAATAAAAGAAATAAAATCTTTAATGTTGTATTCAAATTCAGCAGTACCTGCAAAATCTCCAGAAATTACTTTAACACTAAAAGATGTATTATAGGGATTTCCGTTATTGAAATCATCGTAGGAAACTCTAATATTACTAATAATTAGCTGCTCATGGGGGTTTCCTGTAGCAATAGAGTATTTCTTCAAATTTATCACCTCTCAAATCTTGCATTATACTGGTTTCATCAAATGTATTCTTACATCTTAGTATAAGAAGATTGTGTATTAGAATTTATTGAACCATTTTTGAAATAGTTTATTTAAACTTTTCTATAAATTCAAGATTTAACTCCCATTGTTCTCTTATAGGCACTATTCTTCTACTACTCAAAGAAATAGAACCCTGTTCTGACCATAAAGGAGGATAGAAGCTTAAGCCCTTATCGCAAGGAATTTTTGTAATATCTTTTGCCCAATCATCGCATCTTAAACCTTTATAGAATGTTTTTAGATTATCATCTAAAATCCATCTGATAAAGTCAGTATATCCCATCGTCATGTCTTCCCACTCCAAAGTATCAGGAGCCAAATAAAAGATATTACCTATTTCACCTTCAAATGCTCCGCCATTTATAGAAAAAAATCCTCCAATAATGTCATAAGCTACAATCATTGAATTTCTGACAGTTCTAATGATATATGAGCTTTTCATGCAATTCCAATAAAGCAAATCGCCGAAAATTTTTTCATTTCCTGCCCCAAGTATTTTTAGCCATCCATAGTCTATCAAAATGCCACCTGTTTTATAGGCTATTGCTCCTAATGTTGATTTAGTTGTTACTTGTAAATTATAAAGAGTCTTTTCAGATTCTTCTTTAGAAGTATCAAGAATTTCATAATTAACAGGACTCGCCTTAAACCAAGATTGCAAAAGTTCCCATGTTTTCTCACTTTCACAGACTAGCTCCTGTAATGTTTTTTTAGTCATATTTATATCTCCTAAAACAAACTAATATGTTTCGTAGTAACTTAAAATAATTTATAGATACATTAATCATTTTGCGTTAATAGTAATTTTTATATCTTTAGCTATTACATATCCACACAGGCCAAGGCTTGAATTAAGACCAAAAACTTTATATTTCTCATTTTTTAATTCTCTCATTAGCTCATCACAATTTCCTGCCTTCATTGATGGAAATCCAAATTTTAAAGCCTCTAATAGATTTTCATTTTCTGCCTCAATAAACCATTCTATTGCCATTTGATACAGTCCAAAAATTATATTTAGGTTAACAACATTTTCAAATTTATGTGCCAATAAACCTGTAAACTCAATTGTTGTATTTTCTTTATCCTGCCAACAAGTATTCATTTTTAATATATCATTGTCAAAATCAATAAAATATGATTTGATTTCATTATCATGCACTTGAGAACTAAAGTCTGCAATATAATTATTCATTGTACCTCTCCCTTATATTTATCTTTGATTATGCCATCCAAAATCATCTTTGAATTTTCTACTCATATTTATTTTCTTTTTTCTCCCAGCAATCATTAATACTTTTTCTTGTAGCAAACCACCCTGAAGGAAGGTCAAATAATTGATTTAAAGTATCATCTAATTCTATACTTTCTTTCATATTTACTAATGTTCTTTTTCCTATTCTTCTATCTAAGATTACTAATATTTTTACTAAAGGGTTTTGGCTTTTAATACAATCATCTATAGAAGCATTAAAGTATTTATGTACTGTTTCAATAAACTCTACTTGTGAATACGTTCCCTCTACTGGTGTTCTATAATAATCTCTCTTTAAAGTACACATATTGTATACTTCTTTATCATCTACAGTTATATAAGTTCTGCCTATGCCATCGTGCATTCTATAATTTGAACAGTAAAAGCTTACTCTGCATTTTAAGGAACTACATAAGAAACTTTCCAATTGTTTTTTTGTTTTGCTCCACATAATAATGTTATCTCCCAACTTGTACATATTGTTATTCTAGTGTCGTTTTCATCAATAGACTCAATATAAATACACTTGTAATATAAGAATATTGCATCATAAAATATTATTTTTTAAAACTAGCCTTTAATAAGGATTGTTATGAAAATACACCCATAGATCAATATTCCATAAATATTATAATTGATAGGTAGTATAAGAGCACTGCGATTTAAATTGCTGCAACGTTTATATCTCTGTACCAAATTCCCATATTTAAATGACATACATCAATTAATATCTTGTATAGTTGTCTGCAAACTTCTTCTATTCAAATGTCCATTTTTCCTTCCAATTCATAATTACAGACAACCAATCTGCATTTTGATTCATAAAATTACTAGCAAACTCGTATATTAAACTTTCGTGAGGTTCATTAACTAATTCTGCATAAGCATTTACAATATCTGAAACTGCAATAGTTTCTTGTTGTCTCTCTTTTATCTTTCCACCTAAACAATATCTTCTTCTTAGCTCGACCACTAAATCATAAACTATGTAAACTTGCTTTTCTTCTTTATTATCAGCATCTTTTTTATAATTTAAAAATATCTTTAATGTGTCTGCCAAAATCATTAGCTTAACACTTTGTGCATTCTGCAGCTGAGGCATTCCTTTAACTTCATATTCTGTAATATGTAAACACTTTTTTATTTGATATTTAAGGGCATCAAACCCGTTCTCAAGAACAACAATTCGAGCAGGCCTGTATTCTTGACCAAGTAAATTAATAACTTCCTCTATCTGAGAGCTTGTAATAAATCTTTGATTGTTTACTATCTCCATAATATTCACTCCTTTCTTGCGAAAGTATTTATATATATTAAATTAGATTTAATGTTTTTATTATAACTTTCATATATTTAGAAACTTCCACTAACTTTATTATTCCTTCTATTACTGTCGTGATATACGTAATCTTACCATCACTCCCAGCGTTCATATCGGAAAATACTATTGTAGTTGTTCATATTCTACATATTTGTGATTGATGAAGAATTTAAGGTATTGCTTATTAATCCTTATTTATTACGTGGTCTGGGTTATTGGGTAAGGTCATTAGTTTTTCTTTTAAAAAACTTGGTCTTATATCTAAGCTGTTTAATTCATCAAAACTAAACCATTTATATATTAGTCTCTTACCTTCTACCCCATTAAAGGAATGCTTCTGATTCAGTAACCTTGATTCCTTTTCAAGATTCACAAGGTATATTGTTGAAATCTCATAATACTGTTTGTCTCCAGATCTAAAGAAATTTTCTACCATCCATAGTAGTCTATTTATATAAATAATCTCGCCTAATTCTTCCTTAATTTCTCGTTTTATTGCACAGTCTGATGGCTCTAGCATTTGTACCCTACCACCAACAAGCGCCCAAAAATCATCATCTTCTCTTGTATGCAATAATATTCTTTTGCCGTCAGATATAACCCCACATGTCCTATAATTAAAAACAGTACTGTCGCTGTTATAGAAGGTAATATCCATATATTCTCCTCCCTTTTATCCAAAGTAATTTGGTTCACATTAAATTACTGTTGTTCAACAATATAAGAAAATTGTTCATTACCTTAATTCTTATTATCTTTGGTAATTTTCTTATGGTAAGTATAAGCACCAGCAAAAAAACAAATACTTGCAATTGCATATAAAACTGGTACGAGAATAAATTGATTACTTTATAATGTTATAATAGTGCTTATTATTAAACAAAATCCAGCAAGTAACGATAGGTTTCGAGAACGTCTAAAATTCTTCATAAAATCCCCCTCAAATTTTGTTGCATAATATTTTACTGTTATTCAACTTTTAAATAATAGTGCGTAGATAAAGGTATATAACAAAGGAAATAACTCCTAAGATAATTCTTAGCATTCTACTTTTCTTGCTTATTGCCGTTTCAATAAATAATACAGCCGTCAATAAAATCCATATCCTTTCAATTAAAAATGCTCCCCAAAGTGTCATAATTGAAAAGCCAAATATAGGAAGCATCAAAATTAATGATACTATAAAAAGCACACCTAAATAGAATAATCTTGTCTTAAGGGAATATCGTTTATAATATGAAAATGCCAAGAAACATATATTAATTAACAACGGTATCCATTGAATAATCATGTGAGAACCCTCCACTTTGTTAAATTCCTAATTATTTTTCTTATTTTTATACCATCTATATATTTTATACGGAAACAGGTATGTAAAAAGTGAAAGTATTATTAAATCTATATCTCTCTAAGAGTTGGCACCTGAAAAAATATTGAGTGAATTACCATTTATTAATTTTATTCGATAAATCAATCAGAATGTCTTTTATAGCACTTCTTATAATAGGATTATGATGGCTTTCATATCTAATAAAAATTGGTATATACTTATGATTGCAAGTATTGCCTAATGCATATAAGGCATACTCAAGTAATTCAGGTTCTGACTCCAACTCGTCTATCCTTGTAGCTAAATAATCTAATGATTTAGTTGCATAGTCTCCTAACAATTGGAGAATATCCTCTTTAACTTCCTTAATATTAGTCAAAAACAAATGCTCTTGAAGAAGTATAATAATATCATCAAAATAAGGTAAATTATATCCATAATAGGGGTCGAGATATTTATCTAAACAAAATAATAAACTTCTTTTCTCTGCTTTATCTGTACCATTTAAAACTTTATTTACTGCTTCTATGCCACCCTTTACAATACAACTATGCTTATTTGTATATGTTACAAAATCAACCTTATCTTCGATCACTCAGCACACCTCGCATAAGTTTATGTTTCTTGTTCGTTTTATAAGCAAGAATGTTTATAATACAATATTATTTAAGAATATTTTACTGCTTTTTTTGATGCTTTTACTTGTCTTCTGCTCACGCCACAAGACTGTCTTTCATACTTACATTTTCTGCATATGTTACCCAATCCGTATTTTCCTTTTTTCTCTTCTGTAAAGTTTTCGATTGTAGCATCAATTATTCTTTTACAATAAATACACTGTTTTACTCTTCTATCTTCCATCTATATGAATCCCCTTACAAATATTTTTGCAATACATGGATTTATTCTCTAATTCTAAAATTCTTTAATTTTACATCATAAATAGTATTATATCGTTGTATATCTTAAATATAAAAAATAACTATAGCATATAAAGTTTTATGTTTTATTTTTATATTATAAAGCGATATACCCGTTACTATAACTTTCTATATCCATAAATAATAAATGCACCATTTTCCTCTTCATAAGGTATAGAATGCTTTTCTAAAATATCTATGAACATCTCTGTTTCGTCAACAATTTCACCATCAATTAAATATCCTCTATCTTTAATATATCTTGGTCTAACTTTTATCCATTCTATGTTAAATAACGGCAATAATAATTCATCATCCCAATTACCAGTATAGCAAACATCTTTATCAAATGGTTCTGGTTCATGAGTATCAGTTACACACTTTATTTCATATGGAGGTAGAAATGGTAACTTGATTACAGACCTTTGCAATTCAAGCCATTTAGTGTTATTCATAATAGAAGTCATACTTTTTTGTTCTAGGAGAAATGTTACCTTTTTCTTTAACTTTTTTATCGTAAATTCTACTTTATTACTATTCATTTCAATACTCACCTTCTTATTGATAAGTTTAATTCATATTTTCAATTTATTACATAAACATTGCTTCATTTAAATTTTATGAATGTATCGTTGTAATCCCATGGACAATACATAATTGAAAAAAATAAAATGCTAATAAGAAGAACCATTAAGTTACTTAAATCAAAGCTTGAAATAAATGCTATTAGACTTAGTAGGATTGTTACAATGTATCCATACATAAAAAACTTTCCAACAAAAGTAAAGAGCTTGCTTTTCTCTTCGAATTTGTCAATCCAAAATATTTTATGTAAAAGCATTTTTAATTTCATTACTATATTCATATATCTAATAACCTCCATAAATCAGATATGCGCCACTAGCCAGTGTAATTGCAGCAATGGCAACTAAACAAAGAACATAGAGAAAACCATATTCCAGTTGCAAAACTATAATAAATCCACATGCAAATTACTAACAATAGTGATATTTTAGATTCAATAGCAACTACTCTTTTAATTAAGTATATATTTTTTTCTGCCATTGATCCTAAATACATCATCAAAGCCAAAGGAAAAAATATAGCGAAAATTAAGGTAAATTATTCCAATGCATATCCCCCTTTGTTTTTTACACTCCACTAATTTAGCATGTTCTACTATCGTAACTCAATATGAGGAAGAAATGTCTTGTTCATATTGTTAGACACATCAAACTCCAAAATAATATTTAATCCTCAGGTCTCCAGTTGTTGTCTTTTTCTCTTCCACCAATTATCCAAGTATATTGATAACTAATGGAGGTAGTTGAAGTATCTGATGTCCCCCATAATATATCTATAAGAATACAAATTGCAGCTGCAAATTCAGGCTTTAATTTACTATTATAAAGAACTTCGTATCTATCTCCATCTCCTATTTTCCAATGGTCATGTGCTATTAAACCTTCTTGTTTATCGTTTAGAAATATGGAGTATTCTTCTCCAGTATGGCTATGTATGTAATACTTGTCATTATGAATTTCACATTCTATAGATGAGTCTATATTTTTTCCCCACCTATTTTCTTTAATAATCCCCTGCTTTATCCCACTTATATAGATGTTATAGGGACACGAAAAATAATCAAACCAACCAATTATTGGCACATAGGAAAGAATAAACTTTATTTTATCCTCCTGTTTTAATATACATACTTCTTGTCCATTTAAATCAGTTATGGTTATTTTTCTAAATTTAGGTGCAATTGTGCGATTAACTGTAGCTGTATACAGTAAATTACCGCTAATGTATATATTATATTTATAATTAAATCTTAATTTGTCTTGTTCAATTATTAGCCTCATCTTTACATCCTCTATTTTTATATAATATAATTATCAATTACCTTTAACTACAATATTAAAATCTATATATTACTTTTTAGACTATGAAAACAAATCTATAACTTTACACTTTTTAGGATCATGGGTACTTACCATTACTTTAATCAAGTCACCTTTAAATACCACATTGATGTTTGTTTAGCAGCATTAACAAGTGCAATTGGTATAAAAAACACTATTGTCATTAATTTAAGGTAGCTGCTACTGCATCTGGAACAATGTGTATTAACTATATCAAATTCATAGAAAGTCCATCCCTATACTTCTTCCTGCTCAACAATGTAAGAATATTGCTCCCAAATCTAATAAAATGCTCAGAATTTTTTTGTTTGTAAATATATTAAGTTAAATATAAAGTAATGCTCTATGGTATCTTTTGTGCTTTTAATCCAAGATTAGTATTAGGTAAATACCATATTATATATTCAGAAGACTCATCTATTTTTTTATATTCATGTTCAAAGTTTATAAATATATATTTGTTATCTAATTTATTAATAGCTGCAATATATTGTACATGCCTAAGACCACTTTGGTAAGTAAAGTCATTTGATTCGACGAAGCACTCTACTTTTGAATAATTTCTACTTAAAACATACGGTAAGTCTTTAGTCATTAATATAGCTTCATTAAAAGTAAAGCTTCCTATCCATATCCAAAAGGCAATAGTTGGAATAACAAGTAAGTAAACAACAGAAAGAAATTTATTTTGTCTTTCTCCTTCTTGCCTTAAATATAGCAAATTATTCATCAATGTAGAATTAGTATCTCTCTTTATTTTTTTTACATATATGATAGTTCCCAGTATTGAGACTATGATGCCTACAATTGATACAATTAAAACTAATAAAGTGTTTAAATATTTACCCCAAAAGAATATACGCTTTGATAAAAAAGCATATGAAAGCAGAAATAAAAATAAACATATTAGAGCTATCTTTTTCCATAATGAAAGCATAAGATTTCCTCATTTCAATTTAATCAAAAGAATAGTATATAGCAACTGCATCTCAACATTGTACAACTTGCTCTCTATTCCTGAGCTTGTTCTCTACTAACTCGTCCCCTAAATGCTCCAAAACCAAAGCAAACAATTGCAGCAATAATTACAATAATTTGATCTGATGGATTTTGTATTAAATACTTAAAATATTCATTTACTATAATTAAAATATCACTTCCCGTAATGTCAGCTCTTTCTGATATTATAATTGTTAAAATAATTGCAGCAGGTACTTGAATTAGGCATATTAATCCCATCAAAAATCTTATAATTAAACTAAATGATTGCTCTAAATAATATTTATTAAAACCTGCAATAATTAAAAAACATCCAAATATAGGTATCATTAAATAATTTTTCTCTAATGCATAAATTGTAACTCCATAGACAGCAGTTGTAATAACACAAAATAAAACTGCAGCAATTATTGCTTTAATTATGTTATTATCCAGCTCTTCATTATCCTCATCTAAACTTTCAATATTGATTTCATCCTCTATGTAAACCTTATTTAATTGCTCTCCTATAGTTAATAGTAATCTTTCATTATCTATTTCACTAAAAAACCTGAGTGGTATTTGAAAAGACTGTGGAGGAATGCCATATAGTGAGGTAAAGTTATTAGATATGGTCCTTTTCTTCTTTTTATTTACATCTTTCTCAAGTAAGATTGCGAGCATAGTATTGTTATTGTATTCATATATTTGTGCTTCATGAATCTCCCTCCAATAAGCCGTTTTAGATTTAAAAGGCATGGAAACTCTTATATATTCTTCTGTCATTTCTATATAAAACCTTTTCAAAATTCTTACAGCTATAAGTATATAAGCAAAGTAAAAACCTATTCCAAGCATAAACAGCCCCACAACTAATCCTAGGGCAAACTCTTCTTTCATAACAGTTACAAGCACAAAGATGCCTCCACCTGCTGTAAAGAGAGTAAGCAGCAAAAGTATAAGTTTCATATGCCACTTTAAGCTTGATTTTTGGTGAAACGGGATATTGTATTCTTCCATAATAGACCTCCATTAATGTAATTAATTTAAATTGTTTAAGTATTGCAGTTTTAATATTAGTAAGCCATAGCTTGTCTTATAATTTAAAAATTTCTAACAAAATTATGCAATATATTACAATTATATAAAGAATTGTTTCTAAATTCTACAAGCATTTTATACCAATTATATTCTTTCATATCTATAGTTTTATTATATTTAAAATTCCCCTCTTAAACTTTATATGTTCTGTAAAATACTGATACAGTAATATACAAAATATGTTATAATTTTCATATGAATCATAAAAGAGGATTTATATGCTAAAATGACTGCTTAATATAAGCAGCAATAAAAAAATAATTATATGGAGGTACTATGAGCGAGAATAGTTTATTTTCAGAATTTCCCCTTATTAAAACAAGTGAGATTTCACTAAGAAAAATAGAAAAATCAGATTTGGATGATCTTTACTCTATATATAGTAATAAAAACTTGTTCAAATATAGACCATCTGAAGCCAAAAAGAATAAATCTACTGTTGAAAATATGATTTCCCATTTTGAAAGAGATTTTAACAAAAGAAAAACAATCTTTCTTGGAATTTGTTTAAATGAAGATTTAAGCAAAGTTGTTGGAGTTGCTGAAATATTTGACTTTGATGCAAAAGTAAACATGGTGACCATCGGATATACTTTAAATGAAGATTACTTCGGAAAAGGTATCGCCGCTAAAACAGTAAAGGCATTACTTGATTATTTGTTTAATACTGTTGGTGTAAATAGAGTACAAGCCTATGTTATGCCAGATAATATAAAATCAAAAAATGTATTAGAAAGAAATGGTTTTACAAAAGAAGGAACCATAAGGCAGGGAGCAATTTGGACAGGAAAAGGTGTTGTTGATTTAGATTTGTATTCATTTTTAAAATCAGATTTATAAACAGTATAAATTTAAAGAGTAAAATAGTTTGTCTACCCTTGTTGAATATAATTTAATAATATATGTTCAGGTAAAGTAAACAAACTATTATGCTATTTATTCGAAACAATATATCTTTAATTAAAATTCATATTCTTCATAGAAGTTCTACATATCCTTCTTTTCCATTAATTCTTATTCTCTGTCCATCTTTTATTAATTTTGTAGCATTTTCAACACTTACCACTGCAGGCAGACCGTATTCCCTTGCAACAACAGCTCCATGAGTCATCATACCCCCTACTTCAGTAACCAAACCTTTAATTGATACAAATAATGGGGTCCAGCTAGGGTCAGTAAATGTTGTAACTAAAATATCTCCTTCTTCTATCTTGGCATCCTCCATCTTTAAAACAACCCTTGCACGCCCTTCAACAACACCTGATGAAACAGGTACTCCCGCTAAGGCACCTTCTGGTATTTTATCTGTATTATACTCACCAGTTATAATCTCTCCATCGGAGGTTATAACACGAGGAGGCGTAAGCTTTTCGAAAATTTCATATTCTTCTTTTCTCTTGGTTATTATATTGTAATCTAATCCACTTGTTTTAATAGCATCCTTAAGTTCATCAAAAGTTAGATAATATATATCCTCTCTATTTTGTATAACACCCTTATTAACTAAAATGTCCGCTTCTTTCATAAGTGCCTCTTTTATAATCCATTCATACCATATCAAAGTGTACTTGTTGAATTCACGGTAACCAACATAATTGCGTAAAACGCTGATTGCTTTCTTTGTCTTCTTAGCTTTTCCATTTCCACCAGGCAGCTTCTGGAGCCTCTTTAAAATTTCCTGCTCTTTCTTCTTTGCTTCCTTAAGTCCCTGCTCAAATTTAGCACTGTGTGCATTTGGGGCAAAAACTTTTATATTGCTAAGAATTGCTGGAATAAGTATAGTAGGATTTTCATTCCATCGAGTCCTTGTGATATCTATTTCAGCTGAACAACGCATACCATATTTTTTAAGAAATGCCTTAATTGAATCACTAACAGCTAGGCCTCCTTCTAAACTCATCAAATCCTCAAAAAAAGTCTCTTCCGTAGGATTTTCAAAATACTCGATTACTTCTGGATACTGCCTTACCACATCGGAAACATCCAAAAGCTCAAGTCCCATTTCAGATGTCACATTATTAGATACAGATTGAGCTAAAATATCAGCTACATTCTTTTCACCTAACCACTTTTCAATATTTTTATTTATCCAGTTAGATGCATAAGCTCCTGCAAAAACTAATCCATAGCTATCTAGTACAATATCTTTTATTTGATTCATACTCTTAAAAATGAAGCGGAATAGTTCATCCCCCGAAACTTTAGTAATGCTTTGCTCCACTTCCATCATCAAAGCCTTATTATTATTCATCTGCCTTTCAACAATAGCTGGATCGTTTGCTCTGTAGTCTTTTATGGTATCCCTTAGCCATTTAATCCCCATTGCCTTTGAAGGCATAGCTGTCTTTCCTTTATGAAGATTTTTGATGAAATCCTCTCGTTTCATTAAGTTAATAAGTGCATTTTTCATTAAAACATCTACTGTATCAAGACCTTTAATAAAAAGCTTACTTCTAAGGGGTGAGGAAATTTCACGGGATGCATCCATATACAACCTTCCACCCATTTCAATCATCCTATAGTTTACCATCTGCTCAAATAAATCTTGAAAGAAGGATAATCCCAGTGGTCTCATAGCTTCAGTCATCATCTGTCTATGCCCAAAGGAAATATACACATGATTCTTTCCATCATTAATTTCTGGCGGTATAGGATATAGCGTTGTGATAGGCCTGCTCTGAACAATATAGAAATTATTTTCATATAGACACCATTCTATATCCTGTGGACAGCCAAAGTATGCCTCAATTTTTCTGCCTATGCCCTCTAGCTGTAAAATACTATCATCTAAAAGAGTCTGAGTATCCTGCTTTGCATCTTCAAGTTCTTTCTCCTCTGTACCTCCATTTTCAGCTTTATAAATTGCCAGTTTCTTCTTAGATATCTTTTTATCAATTATTCTTCCTTCCCGTACTTTATAGATATCTGGATTCACTAGACCAGATACAAGGGCTTCTCCAAGTCCAAAACTTGCATCAATGGATACAACTTTTCTATTAGATGTTATAGGATCTGCAGTAAACATTATTCCTGAAGCCTGTGGGAAAATCATCTTTTGTATTACTACAGATAGATAGACCCTGCGGTGGTGAAAATTATTTTGTATACGGTAAATTACTGCCCTATCTGTATATAGTGATGCCCAGCACCTTTTAATATGCTTAAGTATCTCCTCTTTCCCTATAATGTTTAGATAGGTATCCTGCTGACCTGCAAAGGAAGCCAGCGGTAAATCTTCTGCTGTAGCACTTGAACGTACTGCATAGGCATTTTTTTCACCAAGCTTTGAAAGATGCTTTATAACTTCTTCCTCAATATCCTTTGAAATGGCTATTCCTTCTATTACCTCTCTAATTTTTTTGCTAAGCTTCCCAATTTCTTCTCTGTCATCTACCTTTAAAAGTGATAATTTATCTATTAAAACATTAAATTCCTCACTGCTTTCAACAATTCCTTTATATGCTTCAGTAGTTATACAAAAGCCATCTGGAACACCTATCCCCTGAATTTTGGATAGTTCCCCAAGATTGGCACCTTTACCTCCCACAACTTGAAGCTTTGATTTATCAATATCTTTAAAGTCTAATACATATGAATTCATACATATTCCTCCTTATAAAAATTGTTTCTAAGCAGGTCTATGAACTCCTCAAACTCCTTGAAAAAAGCCTCATAATCAACTTCTTTCCTGTTTGATATTTGATTCATATAACCCTCAGCGAGGCAAACAAGCATTTTCATAACCAGCTTTGGATCGATACCTTCCTTAAACTTGGAATAATCCATACCATCAAACGCAATTTTACTTCTAAAGCCTTCACTCTTTGCTAAAATAGTTTTTATATCTTCATTTACTTCCTCGTCAGCTTCAAAATACATACTTGTTAAAAATGCTGGAATTGCAGGATGTTTTTTCATAACTGAAATTTTAATATTAGCTGAAATCCTAATCCTTTCAAAGAAATCAGTTACTTTATAATCAAATTTTTCTTCAATCTCATTCATAATAGTGTTGCCGCATAGCTCAATTAAATAAAGATATAAAGCTTTTTTTGTACCAAAGTAATGAAACACCATGGCTTTAGAAATTCCCGCAGCTGAAGCTATATCGCTTACTGAGGTTTTCTTATAACCATTGGCAGCAAAGGACTTAAGTGCAGCATCTATAATTGTCTTTTGTTTATCTACAGGTAAATTAAAAAATTTCTCCATGGCTTTCACCTCTTAAAGTTTTTAAACCGAATCGGTTTATGATATTATCATTATATTCCCATAAACCGATTCGGTCAATACTGTTCTAAGAAAATATTTTTAGCTTTAAATTTAAACTTTAACATATAATAGAAAATAAAAATGGCTGTCTCATTAAGGAATGAAACCATAATATATTGTTTGAGAATTTAAAAATCTAATACAATATATTATAGTTTTCATTCTTGATGGACAGCTCCATATCAACATAATTTGCTACTTTGGTACAGGTGTTATTATATTAAAGTTTTGATTTATAGTATCTTGAAGGGATAAGAACATATTCCATTTGTTAATCTCCCCCTGTACTTTTATCTTTGAAGTATCTGGCTTTTCATTAGTTGTTGCCAGCTTATATAAAACTTCCTTTGGCATAGTAACGGTAACTTCAGCATCTTTTGAAAGCTTATCACTTATATATCTAAATATTCCTCGCTTAACTTCTGCCAAAGCTGCTTCATTTCTGTCTGGAATAATAAAGTTGATTTTATAATTTAGATCTCCAGCCTTTACCCCTTCTATTCGTATGCTAAGTAAGTAAAGAATATCCTTTAGAGGTAAATTGTTTAGCACATCCTCTGAAATAAATGAACCACTAACTGGAATAACTCCATAGCGTAATTCCTGCGCTCCCATTAGATATTCATTTCTCCAAGGACCAGATTCAGCAATATAGCCTAATTGCTCCAAAGCATCAGCGCAAATAAGCTTTGCCTCTCTATTATTTGGATTTGCATATATAACTTGTTTTGTAACCTCAGCAACCCACTGATATTCTCCGTCTATGAAGGATTTTTTAGCTTTCGTTAAAACAGCATCTTCTCCCCCCATATACTCTACATATCTCTTTGCTGATTCTTCTGGGAGTAACTTATTTAAATCTACTGGATTTCCGTTATACCATCCTAGATACCTTTGATACACTGCTTTTGCATTATGAATAACAGTTCCATAAAATTCACCATTGTACCATTCATCTGAAAGACTTCTTGGAAGCTTAACCATTCTTCCAACCTCTTCTATTGTATGTCCTTTATTTATAAGCCTCAAAGTTTGGTCATTTATATATTGATATACATCTCTTTGTTTTTCAAGATATTCAATGGATGCTTGATTTCCAAAACGAGGCCAGTTGTGAACTCCAAATACTGAAGTTAATGTACCTCCCCATAAATCAATTGCCTTTTGTATATTTTTTGCCCAAGCAACTGCATCTCTGACTTTAGCACCTCTTAAAGTTAATAAATTATGAATGGTTGCATTACAGTCTTCCGCAATACACAAGGAACGTTCACTTGGTATATATACAAACATCTCTGATGGTGCTTCAGTATCTAAAGCCAATTGAAACTCCATTTTAACTCCATCAATTATATATTCTGCATATTCCTCATTAATTTCATTAATATTTCTCGTAAAGGTTACTGTTCCAATTGATTGTCCCTTTCCAATACCATTATCTATCTGCCCCTTCTCACCTTTAGGCAATTCTACACCGTACATGTATATACCTCGGCGTGCCATTGCAACACCTACGTTTACATTCTCTTCTAAAGCTGAATCAACAAAATTTTTTGGAGCATAAATCTTAACATCTTCTTTTACAAAGCTATCTAGGACACCTAAAATTCCTCCATAATGATCTTCATGGGAATGAGTGATGATAACTGCGCTTATAGGAATTTGTCCAAAATAATCATTGACAAAATTTATTGCCGCTTCTGCCGTTTCTTTTGAACTTAAACAATCAATTATAATCCAGCCAGTATTCCCTTTAACAAATGTCATATTGGCAAAATCAAAGCCTCTAACTTGATATATGTCATCTGTAACTTTAAATAAACCAGTATTTAAATTTAAGTTTCCCTGCACCCAAAGCTTTGGATTAGTTGTGTAAGGTATGCAGTTATTATATAAAAAACTATACCTTCTTAAATCCCACACAGGAATCAATTGATCTTCGCTTTTAATTACAGGCAGGTTCCCATCAACAAGCATTCCTGTCTTTGCTAAGTTATTTTCAGTGGTTATTTTTCTCCAATTCATCTTTTTATATGTTTCTTGATTTATTAGCATAGTTTTGCAAGTGGCATTTTTTCTTAAATCACTGATCTTTCTCTCTTTGTCTTGGCTACCATTGGGCTCCATAAAATACCTCCATAAATTATCCTATCATGATAATTTATGAAGGTTTATATGTAGTGGTTACTTATTTGTGCGGAATAAGAAAATTTGATAAGTGATGTATTAGAAATTTATCCAACATACTACTACCGTTGATATATTGAACAATGAAATATAATTACTTCAGATACATTCTTATTCATTTTTCATAGTTACATCATTAAATAAGGAAATTAGTATAGTTATAAAGATCAAGTAGTTTACTGATAGGCGCACCCAACGCTCTTAAGTATTTTATTGAACTCAATCGTTCAATACAACCTCCATTTCACTGCACAATGTCATACTTCCTTCTATCTCCTCTATTTTTTTATAACAGCTATCCAAACCTCTTGATGATTTTCCTGCATATAACACTCAATAATTGGAAGGTCGGCTAATTCATACCCTGAATTAGGTAACCACTCTGTATAAAATTGTTTATAAACCTTCTGTGTTGCTTCCGGCAATTCTCCATTAGCTTGAAAAATTGCCCATGTTGCTGCAGGATAAGCAAGTTCCTTCATTCCTCCGAGTACAGGAACATGTTTACAGTTTAGTACATCTACATAATTTGTCACTGCTATTATATATTCCATATCCTCTGATTCACCCCACTGCCCTCCTTGGGCAATTCCTAAAAAACCTGCTGGCCTGTAGTCAGGGAATTTTTCCATGAACCTATTCATAGTTCCATCCTTCCAAGCGTTTTCCCAAATCTGTGGAACGGTTTTAAATGCTGTTGCGGTTTTTATTTTGTGTGATACTCCCATTACTCTAAATGCAGGCCATTGCTCAATTTGATAATTCATATGATTTTCTCCTTTTATTGTAATTTGGAAGGAGAGTTTGGGACAAGATTTCAACTGAACTGTTTCGTTCCGTACACTTGAAGGCAGTACCCCATGAAAACTCTTGAAAGCCCTGGTAAATGAGTCTTGCGATTCATATCCATACTTTAAAGCAAGATCAATTATTCTTTCTTTACTATTTAATAAATCAAAGGCTGCCATAGTTAAACGTCTATTTCGAATATACTCAGACAACGGCTTGTCCGCTATATATGAAAACATCCTTTGAAAATTATAAATAGAACATCTTGCAATTCTTGAAATAGTTTCATAGGATATTTCACCTGCAAGATTTTCCTCTATATAGTTTATTGATTCATTTAGTTGCTTAACCCAATCCATTCTTCTCACTCCCATTTCAATCATATCTTCTTATCAATAGCTAAACTCGATATTCTATGCCGTATTCTGTCGGGTCACCATTCCCAATATTTATCTAGAATGATATTGTCTGGAACTTACATAATTATAAAAATAATAATATCAGTTATTATTCTCAATTTAAAAACTGACTTATTTTCCCTTGTGATATTAATAGTGTGGCCTGTTATAAGAAAAAATGTAAATACGATAAATATAGTTAAAACTGATTTTGAATCAAATCTAATTGTTTTATTTATAAGTAAAATATTAAAAATTAAGATTAAGAAAAATGAAAAAGAGTTACTTTTCAGTACATTCTTTAGCATTTTTTCACCCCATCATGTTAAGCTTAGATATATGATTTAAAAATTCGCCTACTAATCTTTCTGCTTCTTTAGATGATTGTATACAATAGTCCTTAGAAAATGGATTACTAAATCCGTGTTTTCCCTTTAACATATAAATGTCAATGTCCAGTTTTTCCAAAAAATTAACTAATTCTTGTACATTAAATGAATTTTCTTTCCTAGGGAAAATCAGTAAAGCTGGACATTTAGGAGTAATATTTTTATAATCTCTAATTCGTGAACCATAATATCCTATGATACCATTACACATCTTTTCTTCACCGCTGCATAACCATGCAATTGTTGCACCTATACTATAACCTAATAAATATACATGCTTGTACTGCTTTTTTGCTTGTACAATCAGCTGCTTTACTTGCTGGACTGCTAAATCAAATCCTATATTATTCATAAAATGCTTATAAGCTTCTTCCTCTAAATTGTAACTAAATGGTTCACTCAGATTAATTAGGTTTGGACAAATAATATCATATCCGTCATTGGAAAATTTTTCACAAACCATCTGTATGTGTTGATTAATTCCATATATTTCATGTAATATTATTATTACAGAATTAGAATTATTAATAATTTTCATCTGATCTCCCCTTATTAAATCGATTAAAATCAACTCATTCTAAGTAATTTGATTTTAAAAAAACTATCCACTCTTTAAATATTTCATTTTCAGTTTTGCCAAAGGTTTGTAAATAGTTCTCAGTTTTTATTAACTGCAAAACCCTTTCAATACCATATGTTTTATCTAGATACTCAATATAAGTATAAGAAATTGGATACATATTATGATTTCCAAAAGTTATAGGATTTGTAATTTTAGTATCTTCATATGACGGAATGTTGTTGAATTTAACAGAGGGTTTTGTATTACCAGAGATATATCCTGCCATACCCTCATTAATAAATTTTGATAATCTTGGATTAATACTCCACATTAAGGTATGTATATATTCATGTAGAGCAGCATCAGCAGTATCCTCATAATTATGCTGCTTTCCGGGAGAATTTGGAGAGACAATAATAACCTTATTTTTTATATTATCTCCAATATACCATTCAGGAGCAATAATTTTACCAACCAGTCCATATTTTTTAATATGAAACTTATCTAAGGTACTGTAAATATAAACTTCAGTTTTATAGTTAGGACTTATGCTAATTGAGTTAGCAACCAGATTATATCCTTTTTCTAATCTGCTGATAATATCAATTGCTGCATTTTCATCTTTTCTTTCGTAATAAACTATAAAATGTGGTTTTTCTATAGATGTCATATCTTTAGTTCTTAACCTTAATGTTGGAATAAAATTCAAAAGAAATATTATAATCAAACTTATAAGGATTTTAAGTAAAATTTTATATTTTCTCTTCATTTATTTTCCCTTTCCCCCTAATATTTATTTTAATAAATGCTCAAGATACATCGCACTATCACTAAACTTTTTAACTCATATTACATAATATTTCACAATTTGAACTATCTCATATACTTTAAGCTCTCTGAAACAGCCCATGCTTGATGCTCTAAAAACAAAGATTTAATGCACTCATTAGGTTCAAGCCATATCAGTTTATGATCTTTCTCAATTGGTGCAGCATAATAATTTTCTAAACTTACAATATAGAAATAGCCAATCCCTCGCAAGTATTGCTTGGTCTTTGATATGTGATATAAAGAGGCTCTTCCTATGAATTTTTGTATTTCAATTTTATATCCCGTCTCTTCGATAAACTCTCTTTCAATACATTCCTTATGGGTTTCTTCATTCTCCATCCCCCCACCAGGGAGAAAATATCCTGCTGGTGTTTTTATTACAGCAACTTTGCCTTCACCATCAGTCACAATTCCATATACAGCAATTCTATCAATATATCCTACTCCATCAAGCTTTTTACCAAATATTTTTTCATCATTGTTTAAGATATTCTCTATCATTATTTACCCCCAATTTATAAACTTTCTTCAAGCATTACTTTAACTAAACCACACACTATGCTCGTTTTGTTAAATAATTGATTACTGATCTATAAGTAATTTAAGAAAGCTATGAACTAACCTTATTATTTATTTTTATCCATAGATACTTATTTTTAAGAAATGTTATATAGATAAGTGTAAATAAAATTTTCCAACCACTCATGGAATTCCCACATTCAAACTCTATTGTTTCGTTGTTAGAAACATAAAAATCTATTTTGTTACTTCTGCACCAATCTATTTTCAGATAATAAGTTGAATATAAAGATACTAATGTACTTTATATTGATATTTTATCTTATATTCACAGCTTATATCGACATTGTTTTTCACCATGTTCCAAACAGGACATGCATATTCCTCCATATTTTTTATTACACTTTCAATATCATCTGGTTGTACATCATTCGATGCAAGTTCAAATCTTAATTGTATATTTTTAAAATATTTCGGTAATGTCTGTCTTCTTTCACCTGATGCAATTACGCTTAATTCAGACACATTCTTATTCATCCTTCTTAGTAGTAAAGCCAATGTCATTCCACTACAGGTTGCTAAACTCATAAGAAACAACTCAAGTGGAGTATATCCATCTCCCTCGCCTAAAGGTTGTACAGCATCTATAAATACCTGATTATTATCACGAGATACCCCTGAGAATTTCACCTCGCCATTTATCAAATCCGCTGTTACTGTTAATTTGTTGCTCATAATAAAACCTCCTAATCATTTCATCTTATAGTTCGCCATTTAGTTGAATTGCCACGTAAAAACACTGTAAAATTCAAATTCGAATAATGCAGTGTTTTAGCAAATTGTTACTTTTTTCAATTGTAACACTAAATATAACGTAAGTGTCGTAGGCTATATGAATTATTTTCTTTTTACTTTTTTAAGTATTTCAACTAAATACTCTTTTGAATATTTTTCAGCTTCAGTGTGTTTTATTAGTTCGGGTGTTGCATGATACTCTCTTAGCTCTAAATAAAATTTAATTATTGCTTGCAGCGTTTCGATGCAACTTTGAGCATCATAGGTAGGTATTGTCTTTAATAATAATGGTAAATCATAAGGTGCGTCATATTCAATTTTTCTTACACCACGAGGAAGTTTCCCATTTTTCATTAATACTAATGGACCTATTACAGTCTGTCTTATGAACGATATGAAATCTATTGCTTCAAATATCTCATTTCTTCCTATTTTGGTTGCACCATAATGTATCCAAACCCAAAATCTATCTTCGATCCACTGCAAGTTAGGTGTTGGGAATTCAGCTTTACCTAATATTAAATTATTTGTAATTGCATTATCTCTTTCCCACAAAACAATTGGATCTTCAACTCTAATACCAATATCCTTTACTGCTACGAACTTAAAATCCACATGTAGCAGTGGTGGCCCATATAAGCATATAACTAATCTTGGTTCGCCAACATGTTCACCAGTAAATGCCGATAATACCCTTCCTAAACTTTCTACTATTTTAAACCTTTCATCCATTACAGACTCATAATGATTAGGATCTACAGCTATAACAAGGTCAATATCTGAGAATTCATCCATTTCATCTGAAATGTATGACCCTCCTATGGCTATACCTAAAATTCTTAGATCATTTTTTAGTATTTCGATTGAATGATTAATAAAGTCACTGTGTATACTTGGTACCATGCAAGTCATCCCCTTTTTTTATAGCCAAATTAAATATATAAAATTAGGCATTACACCAACATATCACATTCTTAATCTCGATACAAGATTTTTTAAATTAGAACAAGTATTTAATTTATTGGTAAAGCACAATTGTTTTATACAATATCTTGCAAGCGTGACTTTAATAATATTAAAATCATCCGATATTTTATAAAAAACATGGAAATTTAAAACACTGTATTATTCAATTTTCAAAGATGCTCATTTTGTTAAATAATTGATTACTGACTTATTAGTAATTCTTAATTGTTCAGGAAATTCATTTGTCCTTTTTGATAGGAGTGCAAAGTATCCTTCTTCCTGAAAATTCTCTTCAAGTCTTGCATTTTCGAATCCTAACCCTGTTATTAATTCATTATAAAAATCCTTATAATTAACTATGTCTTCTGATGCTAAATGAAAAATCCCCTTTAAATTGTTATTTATTATATAGTATGTTTGTCTTGCTATCATCACATTAGTATTTGTATTGCAATAAAACTTTGGATATACAATAATACCTTTATTGTTATGAATGGAGTTTAATAATCCCTTCATTCTTGGAGAATCTTTGTCCCAAACTTGAGCAATTCTTAATATGAAAGCATTATCCTGTAATATTTCAGATATTTTCTTTTCACATTCTATCTTATATTGTCCATAATCTGTTTGAGAATTTGGTAAGTCATCTTCATAATGGGGTTTACTCAAATCATTATCAAAGACATTTGTTGTAGAGAAAAAATATAAACTACCATCATTTTTCTTTAAATATTCAGCAGCTTTTATGTGTACAATCAGTTGTTTTTTAAAATCTCCTCTTAAACATGAAATTATAATTTGGGGCTTTAAAGTATTTAATATTCTATTTATATTATCTTCCTCTTCGATATCAAGTTTAAAACACTTACCTTTGTTCAATAATATTGGATTTTTAAAATACGTTGAATAGACATCAAACTCGTTATATTTGCTTATCTCATTTATTACTGCTGTTCCTACAAGTCCACTCCCACCCAGTATTAAAACCTTTTTCATAAAAATCACTCCTCCCATAACAATATTATTCTTGTTTGGTATATATAGGATTAATCCTTGCCATTAAATACTCATTTTCATATTTCCCTTTTCTGATAGCTGCAAGACGTTTTAGCCCTTCTTTTTCAAATCCAAACTTCTCATATAAATGAATTGCTCTTTCATTATCCTCAAATACCCCCAATTCAACTCTGATAAGCATAAGCCAATTGTCGGCAATATCTATGATAGCTTGCATTAAAGCTGTTCCAACTTCCATATTTTGATAGTCCTTATGAATCATAATTCCGATGCTGCCACTGTGACGTGTACGTGGGTTAGGATTAACTGTTAATCCAACTGTCCCAATTATAATATCCTCACCATTTTGAGTTTTTGTTACTGCAACCAATTGATGATGATTACTATCCATATTCGTGATAAAATCTTCACTGCGCTTCACTCGTTCAGATGGAATGCCAAGAATATTTTCAAATACTCCTGGCATCCTTCTGAGCTCATTAATACCTTTCCCATCACTAATTTCTATTGGTCTAATTAAAAAATCCATTTCCATCCTCCCCATCATAAAAGCAATCTTATCTCGTCATAATATACAACTACATCTTTCTTATATCCTAATTATAACATTGTTTTAAAACAATACCAAAATGCTGAGTTAAGTTATACCTAACTCAGCACCTTTGCCTTCATTAATTAATCACAATTCCATCAATATATTCTACTTCATCAAGTTTTTAAGCAAATATTTTCTCTACTAAAGTTTTTCACATCCCCTAATAAAGTAATTTTGCTATCATGAAAAATTAGTCCCCCAGTATTTGTAATTGCATATATTTTATCTCTTTTTTCATTTAACACTTTATTTATATATTTGTTTTGTATTTCCGTTTCTTCATAATGGACTTCAATATCAAAATCTTTAATCAAATTTAGTCCTACATTGTATGTAAATTTATTATAGTCTTCATCAGGAGTAATGTGGTATTCTGCTATTTGAATCATTGCTCCTGCACTAATACCAATAACAACACCTGTAAAGCTTTCAATATCATTAATCAAGCCAAATTCCATTAGTCGTAGCATGGTTTTGTCTGGTAAGCCACCAGTGAAAAATAGTATACTGCTATTCCTTATCTTAGCTTTTGCATTTTCCTTTGTATCTTTAAAATAATTTACCCAATCTATATTTTCTTCTCTAATTCCATAATTCAAAAATGGCGTAACAATACTTCCATAATATTTGCCATTATCCTTACTATAAACATTCTGCCACTCATTATCGCTACTTATTTTATCACCGAAGGAAAAAGGAATTATTAATACCTTATCATTAAAATTTATATACTTTGAAACAGCATTTCTTGCCCAATCTTCATGAAAATTATATAAACTAAATAACATATTTACCATTAATATTATCCCCCATTAATTTATCAAATTGTACTATTGTGACACATTTTAAGAATAATGCGTACTAACCATGTGGAAAAAAGTCATAAACAATCAAGTTAACGGATTCCGATTAGAGGTTTAAAATTAAAAAATTTCAACGAAACCACAGTTGTAAATTTAACATTTTAAAGTAAGAGCATTTCTTTGTAATGAGAAATGCTTTTTATTTTTGTTAAAATCCCTTAATTGTAAATTGAAATAATATAATAACAATAATAATACAATGTAAAGCGATATAAATTTATTGTAAAACAATAAATTATGTGTTAAAATCATTTTATCATTAAATTAGTGAGGTGCTTTAAATGAATGTTAAACAAGGTTCAACCACTTTCTTAAAGGTAATCATTTTTATGATTGGGATTGCTGTATTTGCTTTATGTATCTATTGGCTGCCTGTGATAGCCATTAATGATGCAAAATCTCATCCAGGGGACTACTCTCTATATCCCCTTTTAGTATATGCGTATGGATGCTTTATTGCGCTTTCTGTTGCATTGTATCAAGTATTTAAACTATTAACATATATTGAAAGGAACAATGCTTTCTCAGTGTTATCACTTAAATCTTTGAAGGTTATAAAGAAATGTGGTTTAACAATCATTTTCTTCTTCGTGTTAGGGATAGTAACCTTAAAGGTAATTGCTAATGCCACAGGAGATGACTCAGCAGGTCCTATAGCATTAAGTCTAATAGGTATTTTAGCAACAAGTATCATCACAGTAATTGTGGACGTGCTCCAAAAACTATTAAAAAATCTTCTAAATACAAAACCAGAAAATGCTTAAGGGTTTGATAAAATTCAATTAGTGAGGTTATTTTTATGCAACAAGTTACAACACACTTTTAAGACTAGCTGTTATTTTTATAGCAACCTTAGTTCTTGCATTGTGCATATTTTTCGTGCCTGATCTGCCTTTTGCGATATCTGATTTTTCAAAGGTTAATTTCTTAAAATATGTTATTTACACCATTTTATATGGAGCTACGATACCTTTTTACTTTGCTCTGTATCAAGCTTTTAAACTTTTAAGTTATATTGGCAAGAATAAAGCTTTGTCGGAACGGTCATCCCTTTTGCTTCAATGGTTATCACCGTTTTTGCTGCTATCCTCCAACGGCCTCTAGAAGAAGCTATTAACATAAAATCAGAAAATGATTTGACGGTCTGACAAGAAATTTACTTAACTAACGGGAGTCGACAGAGAATTTAAGGGATAGCCATTAAGCTGTCCCTTCTTTTTCAAACCCAAATACCCTAATCCTAACATTCTAATCAGTTTGGATAAACATAGACCTCTGACTGCCACTTATCTACCCATCCATCATATACAAACCCCAATTTAAGCAGCAAATTTTTCGAAGGGATATTTTCTTTTTCAGTCATGGCTACTATTTTACAATCAGAATGACATTCTTTAAGTTTTAGTAATAAGGCTTTCAAAACTTCAGTTATGTATCCTTTTCGTGAATAAATTGGATTGATAGAATATCCAATTGTAATAGTTTTTTCTTCCTTTAAAAGATACAAATCTCCTAAAAGATTATCTGTGGTTTTATTTACAATAGCAAGCTGCATTCCCTTTTCCAAATTTAAAGGCACTAATAAGGCTTTTCTATATTCGTCTTTTGTTAAATTCTTAAAACCTTGATACTGCATCCATTCCTCATTATTTCTATAAGTCATAAATGACTCTAAATCTTTTTCTTCAAAAGGTCTTACTATACATCTGTCAGTTTCAAGCACTAAATCACCCCATTAATTTTTTTGTTCACCAGTTATATTAAAATTGTCTCATTAAACAAGAATTAAATTTAATTTATTACTCTAGTACACTATATCTTAATATGGTTTTTAATTTATCTTTTTCTACTTTTCTTGTATCAGATAAATATATTTCCCTGTGAACTAAAGTTTTGATCTTTAACCCATTATTCTCTATAAATTCTTTCATCTTATTAAATGACTCCGGCTCATTATCATAAGAGCCTATGTGCATTATTTGTACAGCCAAACCATCCTCTATCTCATCAAAATATACTTCTTTAAGTAATGGATGCGGCTTTTTCTTGTTTGCAATTTCAAAGGCTTTTTCTACCACTTCATCATTAACAAAGTCAGGTTGCCTAATCATTATGGTATATAATAATTGATCTTTATTTAAAACTTCACTTTTCCTGCCTTCTTCTGTTAAATCCCATAGTCCTTCTAAGGGATAAACAGTATATTCAAAATATCCATCTGGTGTAAATCCATTTTTAGGCATCATTCTAATTGCATAAGCAAGGGAGTACAAAACACCTATCCTTTCAGAAAAATCCTTATCATTAGGATTACCTGCACCCTTTATACAAAGAAATTTTTGTTTAGGAACTCTTACCAACTCTGCTTTATTCTTAGGACAATAAAGTTCTTTTTCATGTTTTCTATATTCATGCTTCATTATTCCATCTCCTCTTATAAATATTTATTTAATAATTTCAAAAACTCGAGAATGAGGGCATAGTGGATATTGTCTGGTTGTTCACTACTCACACTTCATTGATAATTTAAATAAGCATTTTTCATCAGGAAATCTGATAAAGTCATTTGCAATACTATCTATATACAGAGGGCCTTCTGTAACTATTTGCTTCAAAGATAACAGCTTAATGAATAAATTGATAGCTTCAGCAATCTTTCCATTTGGCACACTCTGATATATGCAGGCATAGGTACCAGCAGGTTTAATTGCATTACTGTCATTTATACTGTTTGCTTTTCTGAATATATATTGTGGGCGAGGGCTCACTTTTTCATTGATGATAACACCAAGAGTATATCCATTTGTAAGATAATTTACATAAAGAGGACCTTCCTCTTCTATTTCTTCTGTAATTAAATAAGTATCCTGAATCTTTTCTATAAAAAATTTGCCACAGCCAATCTCTAAATAATGTTCCAGCTGTTCCGTGGTCTGGCTAAGAATTTCTTCAGCATTTTTTAATTCCTCTTGTTTTTCTTTAAGCAGGGCTATTTGATTATTCAAAACAATTTTACAGTGAAGCAAATCATGCTCCTTCATTAATCTCTTTATATCACCAAGAGACATCCCTACAGATTGTAGTGCCTTTATCATGCTCATAGTTTCAAATTGTGCTGCACAGTATATTCGGTATCCATTTTCATTTACTTCAATAGGTTTTAACAAGTCTATTTCATCGTAATAATGCAATGTTCGTTTTTCTACCTTGCACATATCGGCAAATTGTTTTGTACTAAGTTTATCTTGAATCATAAAAACACTCCTTGACTATAACGTAACGTTACACCCTATAATTTCAATTATAGCAAATAATAAGAGGGGTATCAAGAAAATGGATATAAGTATTGGAAATACAAGAAAGACATTATTTAAGTTTGCTCTGCCAATGATACTAAGTTTAATTACTCAACAATTGTATACTGTAGTTGATATGATAATTGTTGGTCAATATTTGGGAGTAAATGAACTTGCAGCAGTAGGCAATGCTGCTGCGGTAGTTCAAATTTTGATAACATTATCAGGCGGACTGGAAATGGGTAGTGAGGTTATCTTCGCAAAATTTGCAGGCGAAAAGAAATATAGAGATATTGTCATAGGAGTAAAAAGTATATTGTTATTCGGCTTAGCCAGCGGCTTATGTATAACTATTATAGGTCTTTGTATTAAGTCACCTATACTTTCCTGGATTAATATACCAGGCCAGCTCTATAAAGATACAGGAACTTACATCAGCATTTATATATCAGGTATTGCCACCATATTCATATATGATATTTCAAGGGCAATTATAGTTGCATTAGGTGATTCTAGATCTTCTATGATTTTAGTAATATTTACTTCATTTTTAAATGTCGTGTTGGATTTGTTGTTTATTTGTGTATTTAAAATGGGAGTTGGAGGAGCAGCATTTGCCACAATTCTTTCTCAAATTATTGGTATGATGATATCTCTGATTATGCTAAGAAGAAAAGTGGTACTATTTATTTTAGACCATGAACCTATTATCTCTATAGAATTAAGCAAAATCAAAGAAATTTTATCAATTTCAGTACCAACAATAATTCAACAGTTAATTTTATCTTTGTCCTCACTAGTTTTACAAGTATTAGTTAATCCCTATGGAAGTGAAGTAATAAGTGGATATATGACTGCGAATAAGATAATGTTATTTCAAATGCTTATAATAATAGGAATTTCTCAAGCATTATCTATTTTTATATCTTCTAATTTTGCTGCAAAACAAATAGACCGTATCAGAGAAGGATATCGAATTAGTTTAATATTCTCCGCCATATACTTGTTATGCATTGCAGCCTCAAACTTTTTAATTCCAAAATATTTGATTGGAACATTCATTGATATAAATAAAAGTCCAGCAGCTTATGAATTTGCAAAGAATTACTTGCAATTCTCCTTCCTTACCTATTTATTTTATGGATGGAAGATACTTAATGAAAGTGTACTTCGTGGGCTTTTGATGATGAAAAAATATTTATATTCTAATTTATCTGACTTAATGGTTAAGATTGTGGCCACATATTTTTTGATATCACAATTTTCTTTGGGCGGATTTTGGATTGGAAATATGCTTGGTAAAGTCATTTCTCTAATTATTAGTATTTTGGCTATTAGATATACTATTCAGCGGCAAAGCCAAGCAGTATACTCAAATGAACACTCATGCTAATCCTGGTTTCAGGGGTAGGCTGTGACGGTGCAACCCGTTATAAGCTATAGAGTATACAATTGATAAAATGATAATGTTTCTTACTGGTTCTTATACCATAAAAGATGCTATAGCATTTCCTCTAATTAAAAGATAATAATAAAATAATATATACAATATAAGAAAAATGACTCATATCACTGATAAAAAGTGTTGATATGAGTCCTTCTGTTGTTATATGTTATTTAATTTTTTATATGTACTTTTAGTTACAAAAAAAGTTAATCTCCATCTGGAACCTGTAATGTAGCATCATTTAATATCCATTATTTTAATAAATTTTGCTGGATTACCACCTACCATAGTATTAGCTGCAACATCTTTGCATACAACTGAACCAGCTGCAATTACTGCATTATCTCCAATCGTCACTCCCGGCAATATTGTACAATTGCCACCAATCCATACATTTTTACCAATTTTAACAGGTTTTCCAAAGCAAGTTGGTGTATTTCTTTCATTTGGATCAAGTGAATGACAAGCAGTATAAATACATGTGCGCGGTCCAATAAAGCAATTCTCTCCTATATGAATTTCACAAGTATCAAGCATTATGCAATCAAAATTTATTATAATTCTACCTTCAAAATGAATATTAAAACCAAAATCGCACTTAAAATCTGGTTCAATAAATGTCATATCAGTGCAGCTTCCAAATAACTGCTTAAGTATTTGAATTCTTTTTTCTCCTTCCTCTGGAGAAGTGTTATTATACTGCTTTGTAAGCATTCTAGCACGAACGCTTGCTTGTACCAATTCCTTATCAAATACACTGTAAACTTCACCAGCAATCATCTTTTCTTTTTCTGTTTTATATTTTTTTATTGTCATTCTCTACACCTCTATTTTAATTTAGTAATTCAGCTTATGAGAATATTGTTTACTAAATTAAGTTTAGTTATTATCTGATATTATAGCAAGTATCTGATGGTCTTCCCATTGGCCATTAATCTTTACACCCTTTTGTTCTATGCCTTCTCTATGAAAGCCTGACTTTTCTAATACTCGCATTGAACCAATATTTCTTAACATTACACCTGCCTCAACACGATGCAGGTGTAATTCATTAAACGCAAATTCTACTGCTAAAGAAACTGCTTCCGTGGTATATCCTCTACCATTATATTGTTTGTCCAACGAATAACCAATTAAACATTTTTGGAGTGAGCCTCGATATATGTGATACAAGGATACATCGCCAACCAATTTCCCGTTATCTTCTAAAAATATACCAAAAGAATAATTTTTATCTTCTTCTCTTTGCTTTACAGAATTGGCGATATATTTACGTTTTGAATCAAGTGTGTAAAAGTCATCACCAAAAGTTGGGGAATACTTCTGAAAAAACTCACCGTTTCTTAAATGCAAATCGAGTAAAGATTCTGCATCTGCATCTTGAAAAAAGCGAATAAAAATTTTGTTATCCATAAGACCCATATTAATTTTACCTCCTGTATATAAAACCTCCTTGTGACACTATTTTCTCAGTTCATTAATTCACAAGGAGGTTATTTTTTCATTATTAAATTTTTACTACTTAAGCTTTATATTCTTTTCTAATCCATATCATTATTGTCATTAGAATTTATATTCTCATCTGTATACACATAGTTTCCATTAAGCTGAGTTTTTTTCATTTCATTAAGTTTATTATTGATTTGTTTTACTTCTGATTGGATATTTAACAATACATCTTTTATATCTTTATCCATTTAATCCATCTCCTTTCATAGAATAGTTTTTTCTAAGGAGCTGGTTTTATTCAATAAATATATAACTCTCATTGCTTATTTATTTTACTTCTTCTAATTCAATAACATATTTACTATTTGGAAGATATCTTAACTTATAATTCTTATCCTTATGAATTTTATTGAACCAGGGATTATAATAATAAGTCTCTCCCTCTAGTACAAATGATGGAGTTGTACCCTTTGATTTAGTATTAACATTGCTGCACTCTCCACTAGTAGTTTTGTAATCTTTATTCATATAATAACTAACATCTTTGAAACGGGGCTTTAGTACATGGTTATAGGAGTAAGCTGTCCAAATCATAAGTAAAGGAATAAAAATTATTAAAAATAAATATTTCTTCTTATTCCTCTCCTTTATTAAAAATATTAAAAATGCAATTACCCAAAAAAACGCAAAAAATATTTGAAATAATGTATCTATTATAAAATCCATATGTTTCACATTCCCTTTACTAAAAACTTTCCATATATTCATTTTACTCCAAACACTTCTTATTATCAAAATAAATCTCATGTTTTAAATTTTGAGTATCAAAACTATATATTCACTAATACTAATAAAAAGCTCACTAAACATATATTAAAGTAAACTGGAGGTAAATCATGAGCAAAGTACTGTATATCAAAGCAAATGCAAAATCAGAAGAACTTTCTAGAACCTTTAAGATTTCCGAAAGCTTCATTGAAGCATATAAGGAAACTCATGCTGAAGATGAGATTATTACATTAGATTTGTATAATGAAGGAATAGATTTTCTTCCAAAAGGAAACCTTGACACTGTGAATAAGCCAAAAGAAGGAATAGATAAGAATCATCCAATATTAAAGTATGCATATCAGTTTTCAGAAGCAGATAAGTATGTAATTGCAGAGCCATTATGGAATTTAGGTATTCCAGCTATCCTTAAAGCTTACATCGACTATATTTCTGCTAATGGAATTACATTTAAGTATACTGAGTCAGGTCCTGTAGGCTTATGTAAAGGAAAAAAAGCAATTAATATTACTTCAAGAGGTGGAAATTATGATACTGAACCTTCTGCCTCCTTTGAGATGGGTGATAGATATTTAAAAGCTATATTTGCTTTTTTGGGTATAACTGATTTTACAACCATATCAGCTGACGGCCTAGATGTTGCTGGGAATGATGCTGATAAAATTATTGAAGAAGCCATAATGGTAGCTGAAACAACAGCAAGAAATTTTTAATCATCTTATAATAACTAAAAGTAAAAAGGGGCTTCTCAAAATTCACAGATATGTATTTTGAGAAGCCCCTTTTACCTATTTCTACCAGGGGCCTGACCCCTATGTTAGGGTTTGTATTATGCTTAATTCATTAGAGCCGCCTATAATTATAAGCGTGTCATTTGGCTCAATCTGCTCATCAGCGCTAGGAGACATAGTCACAATATTATCTCTTTTTATAGCCATAATATTAATACCATAATTTGATCTTATATCAAGTTCTCCTAAAGTCTTACCATGCCACTTTTCAGGGCTTATAATTTCAATAATGCTGTATTCTGGAGATAATTCAATATGATCTAGTATACTAGTAGAGATAAGATTATAAGCTACTCTTGTTCCCATATCTCTTTCTGGGAGAACAACTCTGTCTGCCCCTATCTTATTTAATACCTTAGCATGAAGACTGTTTTGAGCCTTTACAACTATATATTTTATTCCTAATTCCTTAAGAAGTATAGTAACCATGATACTTGACTGCATGCTTGAACCAGTAGCTACGATTGCCACATCAAAGTTTCCTATTCCTACACTTCTTAAAGACTTTTCATCTGTTGCATCCATTTGAATTGCATGAGTAACATGATGAGAAATTTCTTGTATGGAAGTTTCATCCAAATCAATCACTAAAACATCTTTACCAATGGTATACAATGTTTTAGCTACAGATGATCCAAACCTTCCCAAACCTATTACTACATATTGCTTCTTTTTCATTACTCTAATCTCCTCATCCAACTAAAATCTTATCTTCTGGATATCTAATTTGATTGTTTCTTTTAACCTTTGTAAATGCTAAAGCTACAGTAAGTGGTCCTAGTCTACCACTATACATAGTGAATATTAGTATTAACTTTCCTATGGAACTTAGCTTTGTTGTAAGTCCTAGTGACAGACCAACAGTTCCAAAAGCAGAAGTTACTTCATAAAAAATATATTCAAAAGATTGTCCTACCTCAGAAATCGACAATAACATAGTTACTACAACAATAAGAGTTGATGCAAGCGTAGTGATTACAAAGGACTTGCGAACAATATCACCTGCAATTCTCTTTTGAAAAACTTCTGTATCATCCTTGCCTTTAATTGCAGATATTATACTTAACACTATAATACTAAAAGTAGTTGTTTTTATTCCTCCCGCAGTAGATCCTGATGACCCTCCAATAAACATTAATATTGTTGTTAAAAAACGACCTGGCATAGTCATATCTGAAGTAGATATTGAGTTAAATCCTGCAGTCCTAGGAGTTACAGACGCAAATAGTGAATTTACTAATTTACCTTTTAAACTCATAGCTCCCAAAGTATCTGGATTACTAAATTCAAATAACATCATCAATATCCAACCTGCAGATAGCAACGCAGTGGTAGTAACTATTACAATTTTTGTGTGTAACGATAATTTATTAATGCTTCTATAATTGTATATTTCCGTCCATACTGAAAATCCCAATCCTCCTATAATTATAAGCACTGCTATTGTAAATATCACTACTGCGTTCTCTGAGAAAGACGTTAAACTTGTAAACCCTCCCATTAAATCAAACCCTGCATTACAAAAGGCAGATACAGAATGAAAAACACTATAGTAAATCCCCTTTCCCAAGCCATATATATGAATAAATTGAGTAGATAAAAGTAACGCTCCCATAAATTGAATTGAAAATGTAAAACCTAATATATACTTTACCATTTTTACAATACCTTCCAGATTTGAGCTATTTATTGCTTCCTGCATCACTAGTCTTTCGCTCAGCGTTATTTTCCTTCCAAGTATCAATGCTATCAATGCAGCAAAAGACATAAAGCCAAGTCCACCAATCTCAATCAATAAAAGTATCACTGTTTTCCCAAAATAATTCCAATGTGTTCCTGTATCTAAAGTTACAAGTCCTGTAACACAAACAGCAGAAGTTGATGTAAAAAGACTATCTATAAATGCTGTTCCCCTGCCATCTGCAGAGGAAATAGGCAAAGATAAAAGTATGGCTCCTATAAATATAACAATGGCAAATCCTATCGCTAATATTCGAACTGGTATCAATTTAACATTTTTAGCTATTCTAATTTGCATTTTATCTCTCCTTATAAGGAAAATCTTTGTTTTTTAATTTCTTCTTTTGTTTAACTTCATAAAAAAATAAATTCACCCCTATTTTTCTTATACTTCAACATATGAAATCTTAACATGGACATACCCTTCACTCAAACAACACATTTTTTCTTATCCTATATATTACTTAGTCATATAGACGATTAGTCTAATCCATCTTTTATATGCTTAGCTTTTCTCAAAAAAGCTATAAGTAATAATTTGAAAAATTGACTTTCAGATATTTAAAACTTATACTGAAAATAAAATTAACTATAATTAGGTGATTAATTTATGTTTAAAACATTAAAATTCAAGATGGCAATGGTTTATCTTATACTTGTATCAACTACAGCAATAGTAGGTGGTATTTCTTTCCTAAATATATACACTTTAAATAAGTCCATTAATGGGCTGATGGTTAATAATTATAAAAGTATAAGTGCAACTGCAAATATGCTTGAGGTACTTAATGAACAGAATAGCCAAATTTATAACTATATATATGTAAACCCTACATCCAGCATCGATAATATTCATAAAAATATAAATATATTTTATCAGTGGTACAATCTAGAATTTAATAATATTACTGAGGATAGTGAAAAAGAATTAGTAGCAAGCATTAACAATAATTACTCAACCTATCTGAGACTTTTTTCTCAAATTCAGGAGACTAAAAATTTGCAGGGAATTGAAGCAGCTTCTAAATACTATAATGATAATTTACTTCCTGTTTTTAATTCACTAAAAAAGGACTTAAAGCAGCTGTCTTTCATCAATGAAAAAGCAATGTTTAAGAATAAAGAAGTTGTAACTAAAGATGCTCATAAATCTCTTGACACCATTATATTCTTGTCTGTAGTATCTGTTCTTGGCGGCTTTATATTATCAAGATATTCCATAAAAAGAACTTTAAAACCTATTTACTCCTTAAGAGAAACAATGAAAGCAATAAAGGAAGGTAATTTATCACAGCAAGCTCCAATTATATCTGAAGATGAAATAGGCGAACTTACAATAGAATTTAATAATATGACTGATCGTATTCACAAATTGGAGGAGAGTAATATTGGAAAGCTTCTTACAGAAAAGACTAAATCTGATGCTATCATAAAGAGTATTTCTGATCCCCTCATTGTTTTAGATAGTAATTATAAAATAATACGTATTAATATGGCATGTGAAAAATTCTTTAACATTGAAGAGGCAAGTTCAATTAATAAATATTTTCTTGAAGTTATCAGAAGCGGAGAACTATTTGATTTTATTTATAACTCTTCAAAGCCAGACAGTATGAATTCTTCCCAAAAAATTATTTATTTTAATATTGATGAAGAGGATTATTACTTTAATATTATTGTGTCCATAGTTAGAGATACTGAAGCAAAGATAACCGGAATAATAATTTTGCTCCAAAATGTAACAAATTTAAAGCAGCTAGAGCAAATAAAAAGCGACTTTATATCTACTATCTCACATGAATTTAAAACTCCTCTTACCTCAATTATGATTGGTGCCAGTCTTATTCTTGACGAGAGCATTGGCAGCCTAAATGAAGGTCAACATCAAATAATTAACACAATACAAGAGGATGGCGAAAAGTTAAATACTCTAGTAAATAATTTGCTTCAGCTTTCAAAACTGGAATGCAGTGAGTCAATTTTTAATATAATGCCTTGTTCTATAACTAGTCTTGTAAATAATGCAATATCAGATTTTTATGAGCAGGCTTGCAGCGCTAAAATAAATTTACACTATACATCCAAGGAAAATCTTCCTTATATTAGCGCTGATCCAGAAAAAATAAGTTGGGTATTAAATAATCTTATATCTAACGCTTTAAAATACACTCAAGCTGGAGGTAATATAATACTAAATACTTTCACCAAGCAAAATAGCATGTATGTATCTGTGAGTGATACAGGTTCAGGAATACCTGAGGAATACCATGAAGAAATCTTCAACCGCTTCGTACAGGTAAGGGGTGAAAACTCTGATGTTAAGGGCACAGGACTTGGTCTCGCTATAGCTAAAGAAATCGTTAAAGCTCATGGTGGAGAAATCTGGTGTGAAAGCAAATTGGGCTACGGAAGTGTATTTACTTTTACTCTACCTTTGGCAGTTGAGAAAATATAAACTTAGGGATGTGATATTTGTGAAAAAGGTCATTGTCATTGATGATACTAAAAATATTAGAAACTTACTAACAACTTGCCTTCAAATTAATGGTTACAAAGTATCTACAGCCAGCAGTGGTGAAGAAGCTCTTAATTTATTTCTTAAGGAGCATTTTGATTTAGCATTTTTAGATATCAAAATGCCAGAAATAAGCGGTACAGAAGTGCTGAGGAGAATAAGGCTGATGGGATTTGACCTTCCTGTAGTTATAATGACAGCCTTTGCAACAGTAAAAAATGCTGTAGAATGCACAAAGCTGGGTGCTGTTGCATATCTGCAAAAACCATTCACATCAGATAAAGTTAAGACAGTTCTTGAGGAAATTAATCAATATACTGTCTGTGAAAAAAACGATGTAGAAAATAAACTTATTATAAGCAAAGAACTTCTTCAAAATGGAAAAATCGATGAAGCTTTTAGCTGCCTAAAGTCAATTCTCTCCATCAATCCCTCTTGTTCAGAGTGCTATGATTTAATTGGCAAGGTACAGGAACTTAAAGGGAATTTTGAAGAAGCTAAAAAGTTTTATACTGCTGCTAATCAATTTAAATAATCATTATTTATATTTTAAAGGCCTGCTAAAGCTTCATTAAAAGAAGCGGCAGGCCTTATTAATTATTTTCAGAATATTTACAGTTTATTATTATAATGTTTACAATTTAAATTATTGATGCTATACTAAAACCTGATTGTCACATGACATCAGCTTTTTAGTAGTACAAGTCATAGTTATGTTTGATTATTTTTCAGTACTAAAAAATATTGGAGGGACTTTAATTTGGAGACAAAACAAGCATTAAAATGGGTACTATTTTGGATTTGTGCCGCATTACTTTTTAACTTAGGAATTTATCTTACACTTGGTCAGCAAAAGGCTATAGAGTTTTTAGGCGGCTATGTTATTGAACAAAGTTTAAGCCTTGATAACTTATTTTTATTTATTCTTGTATTTTCTAGCTTTGGGATAAAGAAAGAATATCAAAGAAGAGTACTAAATTACGGAATAATGGGAGCAATTGTATTACGTTTAATATTTGTAGTGTTAGGAGTTGCGGTAGTTAGCAAATTCCATTGGGTACTATACATATTTGGAGCCATACTAATTATAAGCGGCTTAAAAATGATGTTTAAACAAGAAGATGAAGAAGAGCATAACTTTAAGAATAATAAGCTGATAAAGCTTTTAAATAAGATAATACCTATAACCGATGAACTTCATGGGGAGAAGTTCCTTGTGAAAATAAACAATGTGCTTCATGCTACTCCACTGCTTGCAATACTTGTAGTTATTGAAGGAACAGATATTTTATTTGCTATAGATTCTATTCCTGCAATATTTTCTATAACAACAGATTCATTTATAGTATATACATCAAATATGTTCGCTATAATGGGTTTGAGAAGTCTTTACTTCTTACTTGTAAAAATAAATGATGCATTTAAATATGTAAAGTACGGCGTTGCGTTAATATTAGTATTTACAGGCATAAAGCTTTGCATATTAATGTTCCATATTGAAATACAAGTTGCACTTTCTGTAGCAATAATATTTGCAATACTACTGGCTAGTGTGATATTTTCTATTATGATGAAGAAAAACGAAGAAAGCCAAGTTGGTGCAGAATCATAAAAAGTGCCACCCACGTGGCAAGTGGCAAGTTAATTAAAACTTGCCACTTGCCATGTGGGTGGCACTTTTGGCAAATTAGTGCTATACTAATAGTCGATTTAATTTTATATTTAGGCTACCTTTTAATACCAAATAATATGGGGGGAATCTAATATGGATACAAAAAAAGCCTTAAAATGGGTGCTGTTTTGGATTTGTGCGGCCATGATCTTTAACTTAGGAATTTATTTTACACTTGGCAAGCAAAAGGCTGTAGAATTTTTAGGAGGCTATGTTATTGAACAAAGCTTAAGTCTAGACAATCTATTCTTATTCATTCTCGTTTTTTCTAGCTTTGGAATAAAGAAAGAATATCAAAGAAGAGTACTAAATTATGGAATAATAGGAGCGGTAATCTTACGTTTTATATTTGTACTCTTAGGAGTTGCGATAGTTAGCAAATTCCATTGGGTATTATACATATTTGGAGCTATATTAATTATAAGCGGATTGAAAATGATGCTTAAACAGGAAGAGGAAGAGGAATTTGATTTCAAAAACAATAAATTAATAAAACTTCTAACCAACATACTCCCTATAACTGACAAACTTGACGGTGAAAAGTTTTTTGTAAAGATAAACAATGCCCTTCATGCTACTCCACTGCTTGCAATACTCGTAGTTATTGAAGGAACAGATATTTTATTTGCTATAGACTCCATTCCAGCAATATTTTCTATAACAACAGATTCATTTATTGTGTATACATCAAATATATTTGCTATACTTGCATTAAGAAGTCTTTACTTCTTACTTGTAAAAATAAATGATGCATTTAAATACGTAAAATACGGAGTTGCATTAATATTAGTATTTACAGGTGTAAAACTTTGCATATTAATGTTCCATATTGAAATACAAGTTGTACTTTCTGTAGCAATAATCTTTGCAATACTTCTCGCTAGCGTCCTAGTTTCTATTATAATGAAGAAAAATGAAGATAAAAATCAATTTAGTGTTTAATAAAGTGCCACCCACGTGGCAAGTGGCAAGTTGAACATCACTTGCCACTTGCCATGTGGGTGGCACTTTCTTGTCCATCAAAGATATATCCAATTGATCTAACTGATTTTATAAACTTGGGATTTTTTGCATCCTCTTCAATCTTTTTTCTAAGCCTTTTTGTATAAGTTGTAACAGTATTCTCATCATACATATCACTTTTCCAAACGTTATTTAATATCTGCTTTCTTGTAAGGACTTTTCCATCATTTTCAACAAAGTACATTAAAAGATTATATTCTGTTGCAGTTAAGTTAACTTCTGAATCTCCCTTTAAGACTTTATGAGAATCCTTAAAAATTTTTATTTCATCAAACTCTATTACTTCGTTATCATTGTTACTTGATGCATTTCCATATTGTTTATAACGCCTTATATGTGCTTTAACCCTAGCAATTAGTTCTACTGGATCAAAGGGCTTTGTTATGTAATCATCTGCCCCTATTCCAAGCCCTAGTACCATATCATATTGAGATGAATTTGCTGTTAAAAAAACTATTGGCACATTGGTTCTTTCCCTAAAAATCTTGCAAAGCTCAATACCACTTAATTTATTCATATTTATATCAAGTAAAATGAGGCTTATAGAATTGTCCAGCTTATTTATTGCAGTTTCGCCACTATATGCAGTTACCGCTTCTAAACCATATAACTTCATGAACTCTGAAATCATATTAACAATGGATTTATCATCATCAACAACTAGTACTTTATCCACAATATCGCCCCTTTTGACATAATTTGATATTTTATATCTTACCATAGTAAAAGTAATTATTCTATAATGTATCCTAAATATAATGACAATTTGGTGACAAATAAAAATCAAAATAGTGTGAATTGTTAAAATAAACATTCTTCTTATATATAATAAAGTAAAGGTTAACAAAATATAAGGAGGAGATATTAATGGATAATTTAAATCGAGAGACAGTTAAAGACTTAAATACAACTGCTGCCTTAGCTAAGTTTATCGGATACAGCTTAATAGGTATTTTTATGTTCTTCGTCCCATTAAAAATGTGGGGCCAATCCTCTATTCCAATAGATCATATTGTGACGGGACTAAAAAAACTCATGGGCCCTTTAACTTCTGTTTATGCTTTAATTATTATTATTGCAGGTGCTGCACGTCCATTTATTAAAAAAACTTGGAATAAAGATGCCGTAACCACTATATTTTCAATTTTAAAAATCGGCGGTGTAGTAGTTGGATTCATGGCATATTTTAAAATTGGACCAAGCTGGATGTTTGACCCTGATATGGTTCCATTTCTTTTCGATAAGCTTGTTATTCCAGTGGGAATGATAGTTCCAATAGGAGGAGCATTTCTTGCCTTTCTAGTTGGATATGGATTTTTAGAATTTGCTGGAGTATTTATGAGACCTATTATGAAGCCTATCTTTAAAACTCAAGGAAGATCGGCAATTGATGCTGTTGCATCCTTTGTAGGAAGTTACTCTTTAGCATTACTTATAACAAATAGAGTTTTTAAAGAAGGTAAATATACAATAAAAGAAGCATGTATCATTGCAACAGGTTTCTCAACGGTATCTGCTACATTTATGATAATAGTTGCAAAGACTCTTGGAATCATGAATATATGGAATACATACTTCTGGGTAACCTTTGTAGTCACTTTTGCAGTGACTGCCATAACAGTAAGAATTAGACCTCTTAGCAGAAAAAGTGATTCTTACATCACTGAAGTTGGAGATCCTGAACCAGAAATCAACAGCAACTATTTTCAAAGTGCATTAAATGAAGGCTTAAAGGTTGCAGCAGCTTCACCTAATATAGGAAAATGTGTATGGGATAATTTTAAAGACAGTCTTGTAATGGCAATGGGAATACTTCCATCAATCTTATCCGTAGGTCTTATAGGACTTATGCTTGCTGAGTTTACTCCTGTATTCGATGTTCTTGGATATATATTCTATCCATTTGTAAAACTTCTTCAAATACCAGAAGCAATGCTTACATCTAAGGCAGCAGCTCTTGGAATTGCTGAAATGTTCCTGCCAGCACTTTTAGTTAAAGATGCTCCTATGGTTACTAAATTTATAATAGGTGTAACATCAATTTCTTCAATACTATTTTTCTCAGCTTCAATACCATGTATTTTGTCCACAGAAATTCCACTTAAACTTTCTGATATTGTAATTGTATGGTTTGAAAGAACTCTTCTCACTATAGTACTAGTAACTCCTATAGCATTCATGCTTTTTTAAAACAATTTATTAAATATTTTTACAATTTATGATAGAATTAAAGTGTCTTTATTGCGTATTCTGCAATGTAGGCACTTTAATTTTGCTTTATGGGGGTTTTTATGAAATTAAGAACAAGAATTACATTAATTATATGTACTATGATTGTTATTTTAATGGTTTCCCTTGGGACAATCCTATATCTTAAATCTGTATCCATAATTAATAAAGACTCTGAAACTCTCATGGTTTCCCAGCTTGACAGAGTTCAAGAAAATATTGATTTACTTGTTAATATGAACAAGCTTGAAACAAATGAGCTTGCCCTTGATAAAAAGGTGGAAGCATTTTTATCTGGTAATGTAGGCCTATCTGACATAAATAAATATTTATTAAATTTAATGAATAAGAAAAATAAAACCTATGATTATTATATGGATTTTTTTATTTTAGATAAGAGTGGCCATATTATTGCTTCCTGTATCCCCTCTGCTATTAATATAGATTTATCTAGCAGAGATTATTTCATCCAAAGCTCAAGGACAAACTCTGTGGTTACAAGTGATATTTTAGTTGGTAAGGTAAATGGTCAGCTTATTGTAAATACGGCATCTCCAATATTAAATTTAAAGGGTGAAGTTCTTGGCTATGCAGGAACATCTATTTATGCTGAATATTTTTCAAAGCTTGCAGAAAACCTTACCTTAGACAAAAACGGATATTACGCTATTATTGATTCTAATGATTTAGTTTTATCTCACCCAAACAAAGATTTGATAGGAAAAGAATTCCCTTTTAATATCAATCATAAAAGTTTTGAAGGAAGCAGTGTAAATTTAATAAAACAAACAGTAAATGTTACTTCTAAAGAAAAAGAGTTTCAAATATTTAAGCTCATGAAAAATACAAATTGGATTTTGGTCGCCTCTCTACCTGTAAAGGATATGTATCATAAGTCAAAGTCATTCTTATACAGCGTTATTATAATAAGTATTATTGCTCTAATATTTTCAATATTTATTGGCGTATATGTAACCAATAAAATATCAGCTCCTATTGTTGCTACCACTGAATATCTTAATATTATTTCAAAGAGTAATTCAATTATAGGTAAATCTATATCAGAATCCATTGAAATACTAAAAAGCAGCTATAGAGAAGCCGATAAGTCTAACTCCTATGTAGAAATAAAAGATAATAATTATGATGAAATAGGACGATTTCAAAAATCCTTTAAAGATGCTAAGAAAATATTCTATATTTTACTTAAAAGATTTGAAAATGAAAGTGACCAGCTAATAAACTCATCAAAGCAGCTGGCGCTTACCATCGAAGATATCTCAAGTGGAACAGGAAAGTTTATTTCTACTCTGTCACATGAGTTAAAAAATTCAATAACTGTTATAAAGGGATATTCAATGGGACTTAAAGCTGGAATTACTAAAGATGAAGCTGTAAAGGCAAAATTTATTGATGAAATATATAATAGAACAGAAGAAATTGAAACAATTATATATGATGTTTTAGATTCTGCCTATGAGGCTAATAAGGATATAACGCTGCATAAGGAAAGGCTTGATTTAAAAAGTTTTGCTTTAGAACTTGCTGCTGATGCTAGAGAATATCTTAAAAATAAAGGGCTGACCTTACAGGATTATATGGATATTGATGATGCAATACTCAACATTGACAAAGTAAAAATCAAAAGAGTGTGGAATAACCTAGTGAGCAATGCTGTGAAATATTCTGAAGCTGGCTCAACAGTAATTATACGTATATCCAAACAATCTAGTATTGTAAAGTTTGAAGTTGAAGATGAAGGAATGGGTATAAGTGAAGATGATATGCAAAAAATTTATAATATGTTTTACAGAGGGACAAACGTAAAGCAAAAGGGCTATGGATTGGGGCTTTTTATCTCAAAGTCTATAGTAGAAGCTCATGGCGGGCAGCTTAATGCAAAATCTCAGCTTGGTAAGGGTAGTGTATTTTGCTTTTCTATTAATGTAGATGAAGATTCAAAATAATTATATGTTTATAAATATATGTAGAGAGGATAAATTTTCAGGTTTATCCTCTTTTAATTTGGTATATTTTACTACATAAGCTTAATTGATTTATAGTTTTTTATATTGAACCCTATTATCTGGATCATCTTCAGTGACTACCGCTTGAAACTTTCCATTTTGAACTTCTGCTTTAAATCTTTTTCCATCTGCTGTGTGTTCTTCAACAGGAAAGGCATCTTCAACTACATCTTTATATTCAAAAGGATGCCCAGTTGGAACTTTATTAAGCTTATCTATATCTACATGACTCTTTTGTGACATTAATATCACCCCTTATTATTAGATTTACTCCAATAATATTATGAGCACATTTTATATCGATTATTTATCTATATTTTTGCAAAACTTGCCACTTGCCATGTGGGTGGCACTTATTTGTTTTTAATAAAATTAATAAATGCATCCGCTTGTTTCTCTAGAAATGCTAAGCTTGTAGTCAATTCAAGTTTTCCATTCTCATTTACTTGCTGCATTGCATTGGGAATGGTAAGACGAGGCACATTCATGATATTCATATTTAAAAGGCTCAGCAAAGTAACTAAATGATCCTGAGCAATTCCTGTTCCAGACATTCCTGGAGTGATACCGCTGATTGCAGCTGGTTTTCTAGATAAAACCTGGCCTTCTGTTTTACTAACAGGTCGTGAAAGCCAATCAATTAGATTTTTCAATACGCCAGGAAAAAAATGATTATACTCTGGTGTAAAAAACCAAATCCCATCTGCCTTTTTTATTTTTTCTCTAATTTCCTTAACTTTTTCTGGTGCAGGATATTCCATATCCTGATTTAAAAGAGGCACCTCACTATAATCTATTATTTCTACGTTAGCCTTATCTTTTAGGTATTTTTTAACCTCCTCTGCAAGCTGAAGATTGAGAGAATCCTTTCTTAACGACCCAACAATTGCTACTATATTGATATTTTTCATTTGCTTCCTCCTTTCACCATCCACCATACTCTAATTTATTAATTAATATTAGTTATTTATGCCTATAATTATAGCATAATTTTACACTATCAGGGCCAGGAACTTGGGAATAATTTACTTATTCAACTTGCCACTTGCCATGTGGGTGGCACCAAAGTCTGTTTATTTTATAAATTCTATTTCCCAATTATAATATCCTGTTCTTTCATTTAGCACATATTTAAAATAAGCTGCAAAAGTTGTTCCCTTTTTACTTCTTAGATTTCTAAAGCCAACTTTGCCGTTTTTAAGCAGCAGTTCAACCATTACCCTTGAAACCTTCTTGCCAAAGGATTGAATATATTTATCATTCTTCCAAATTGTAAACTTACAACCATTTTTCCAATTAGTACATCCGAAGCTTTTTTCCCCTTCTACTATGTCATTTCCACAGGTAGGGCACTTGCCGATGCTCTCCATACCTTCAGGTAACTCAATCTTAAAAGTGCTTAGCACAGATGTATCATTTTTTATAGAATTTACTGCTGTTATAGTAAATTCCTTAATCATATTTAAAAAGTCTTCTTTTTTAAACTTACCCTTTTCTATATCAGATAATGTTTTTTCTAGTCTTCCCGTATACTCTAAATCCAATAGCTGTTTACATGGAAATATTTCAACTATGGTTTTTCCAAGATCTGTGCATGTAAGGCTTTTGCCCTTTGCTTTAATGTAACCCACATCTTTCAATTTTTTAATGGTCTCTGCTCTGGTGGCAGGAGTTCCAATTGAAAAGCCGCTCAAAATGGAGGTCATCATTTCTTCTGTATCTTCCTTATCCTGTTCATCTTCTTCATCTTTAAAATTCTTACCGCAGGTCTCCATAATCCTTAAAAGTGTCTTTTCAGTATGGAGCTTAGGGGGCTTTTTAGTAACAGCATTTACTTTACTATCTACTACATACACGATTTCCTTTTCTAATACCATTGGCAGAATAGTATCCTTGCTGTCCATTTTCTCAACAACACGCCATCCCAAAATCGTCTGTACCTTTCCCTTTGATACAAATACCCCCTTAACAGCAGCCTCATTTACCTTAGACACAAGTTTAGTTTCCTCATACTCAGCCACCGGTAAGAATTGCATTATAAATCTATTTTTAATTGCAGTGTATACAATAGCTTCATCACCGTTTAGTCCTGTTGGCTTCATGTAGGTTGGAACTATAGCACTATGGCTTTCCACCTTTGAATTATCAAATATTCTCTTATTATCAACAAATTTAATTTGATCTTCATATGCCAACCCTTTTTTTAATGTATCTAAAACTTTTTTAGTCTTATCTTTTAAACTTTCTTCTAGTGCAACACTGCCTGTTCTTGGATATGTAATAAATTTCTTTTCATAAAGGGATTGTGCAACCTTTAACACCTTGTCAGAGGTCCACCCCTTATACTTACTTGTAACATATCCTTGCAAATTTGATAAATTAAATAATAGCGGCGGGTAATCTTTTTTCTTATCTACTTGTTTTTCTATAATTTCTGCGTCTTTATCCTCTAAAAGCTTAACTATATTTTCTGGAGTTTCTTTATCATCAAATTTTTCATTGTCATTTTCATAATAAACTCCTTCAAATTCCTCATTATCTTTTGTTTTGAAATTTGCTACTAATTTATAATAAGTGGATGATTGAAAGGTTTCTATTTCCTTGTCTCTATCATAGATAATCTTTAATGTTGGCAGTAAAACCCTTCCTATGTTTAATGTCTTCTTGTCATTAAAGTTATATCTTAATGTTGCTACAGAAGTTAAATTTATTCCTATTATCCAATCGGCCCACTGCCTTCCAATACCTGCATCTTGAAGGGATTTCATTTGCTCGTTAGGCTTTAGACTCGAAATACCTTTTTTCACTTCTTCCGCAGTCCACTCGTTTAACAGCATTCTAAATACAGGCTTTTTCTCATTAAAATATAAGAATAATTCGTCTCCAATAACCTGTCCTTCTCTATCAAAATCTGTGGCAGAAATGATTCCATCCACATCGGGTCTATCTATTAAACTTTTTATTATATTAAGCTGCTTTTCGGCACCCTTATCCACAGAGTTTCTATTTACATTATCACATTTGACTTTATACTGAAATTTTTCTGGAATAAAGGGAAACCTTTCAAGTCTCCAAGCTCTCATATTTTCATCATAGTCTTTTGCATCAAATAACTGCAGCAAATGACCAAAAGCCCATGTAATAATGTAATCATTGCCTTCAAAATATCCATTCCCTCTTACCTTAACGCCAAGGGCATCAGCTATATTCTTTGCAACAGATGGTTTTTCTGCAATAATTATTTTTTTCAATAAATACATCTCCTATTTCATTTAATTCATGCTTAATTACTAGAGTACTAATTATATTATATACTACATTATCGTACAACTATTTATTAAGTTGAAACAACCCCAGTGCCATAAAAACACCAGGGTAGAAAACTAGAAATACTTTTTACTCTATATATTTTATCATTATTTCTGCCTTATTCAAACTTGCCACTTGCCACGTGGGTGGCACTTTTATAAAAAAGCTGTTGATAAAATAATTTTATCAACAGCTATATTGAATATTCTTTACAAATCTATGTATTTATTATATAATTAAATTTCGCACACAATTATAACAAGTATATCATACTTTTCTAAATTACACTATTATTATATCACAAAGCTTTTAATAATGTCAATAAATTTTATAAAAAATTATAGGAGCGTGATGATTTGAATACTTTCAATGAAAATCAACATGAAGAATTAGAGTACCTTGAAAAAACTTTATCTTTAATCAAAGAAAATTTACAAGAGGAAAAAGAATTGTTAAATTCAAAACTAAGCAGCGTTATAGCTACTGGAAGAGAGATGTGGGAAGAAGTATCTCATTCATCAGAGAACTTTGATGAAGTACCTGAAAGGAATCACTTTCTTAATGAATCCAGAATCAAAGCTAGAGATTATATTAGTACAGAAAATCAAATAAAAAAACTAAATAAATTGCTTAACTCCCCTTACTTTGGAAGATTTGATTTTATTGAAGACGACTTTGATGATACTGAAAAAATTTATGTAGGGTTGTCCAGTCTAATAGACAATGAAACCAGTGATATTTTAGTATACGACTGGCGTGCACCAATTTCAAGCATATATTATCGCAGCGAATTAGGTAAATGCTTTTATAAATCTCCTGCTGGAATTGTGAGCGGTAATATCTTATTAAAGAGACAATATAAAATCAAAGATTCAAAACTAAAGTACTTTTTTGACAGCAGTATTAAGATAAATGATGAAATGCTCCAGGAAGTATTAAGTCAAAATGCTTCTGATAAAATGAAAACCATAGTTCAAACGATTCAAAAGGAACAAGATATTATCATAAGAGATACGGAAAATGAGCTTTTAATTGTTCAAGGTGCTGCAGGAAGCGGCAAGACCTCCATAGCTCTTCACAGAATTGCATTTTTACTTTATGAAGGATTAAGCTCTAAGCTAAATACAAATAACGTTATAATAGTTTCCCCTAATTCATTTTTTAGCAGTTATATCTCAGATGTACTCCCTGAGCTTGGAGAAGACAATGTGGAGCAAATAACCTTTGATAACATTATAGTAAATTCCTTTGATAAAAATTATGTATTAGAGACACGGGAAAAGCAAATGGAACTTTTATTGACTTTGCAAAGCTGTAGCAGTGATGATTTCAAAACAAAACTTAACAGCATTAAATTTAAGGGTTCTCCTGAATTTATAAAAATTCTTGATAATTTACTAATATATTTAGAAAGAAAGCTAATCCCTTTTAAGGATGTTTACTTCAACGGAAAAATAATCCAAACCGGCCAGCAGATAAAGAGTATTTTTTTAAATAATAAAATAAACATGCCAGCAGCAAAACGCCTTAAGAGAATAGAAAATATGATACTTGATAAAATTCACCCATTAAGAAAAGAAAGACTTGAAATGGTTGAAGAAGTTGTCGAAAGAGTAACTGAAGATCATATACTTGAAATTAAATCCTTTAGCAGACTTTTATGCATTAAAGAAGCCGCTAAACTTATGGAGTATATTCACACTTTCACAAAAATTGATCATTTAAACTTATATAAGCTATTATTTAAAGATAAGAATTTATTTCTAAGGCTTTCTAAAGGTATAACCCTGCCAGAAAACATAGATAAAATACTGAAATACACTAAAGGCAACTTAAATAATGAAGCTATATCCTATGAAGATGCTGCTGCAATTTTATATTTAAAACTAAGTATTCAGGGCAATGAAGAATTTGGTGAAATAAAGCAAGTTGTTATAGACGAAGCACAGGATTACTACCCAATACACTACTATTTATTTAATTTATTGTTTAAAAATGCACGATATACAGTACTTGGGGATTATAATCAAACTCTTGAGAAATACGGAAATAAAACTATATATGATTGCATAGCGCAAATACTTAAAAAGAAAAAAACTGTAAAACTTAGCTTAAATAAAAGTTATAGGTCTTCCTTTGAAATCAATACCTTTAACCAAAGACTTTTAAGTACCACCCAGGAGGCAGTGTCCTTTCAAAGGCATGAAGCCGCTCCAGAAATTAAATTTGTAAAAGATACAAACGAATTAGATACCGCTATTTGTAAGGACGTTACTAAATACTTTGATTTAAACTATAAGTCCATTGCAGTTATATGTAAAAGCTCAAAGGAAGCTCTGGATGTAAAAAACAGATTAAGTAAATACATTGATGCAACCTTACTAGAAGATAATGATATGAAAAAGAACGACTCTGTATTAGTTGTTCCGTCATATTTAGCAAAGGGCTTAGAATTTGACGTTGTACTAGTATACGATGTTTCAAATAAAAATTATAAGAGCGATTTTGATAAAAGACTTCTTTATATAGCCTGCACAAGGGCTCTTCACGGATTAACTTTATATCATACAGGAGAAAAAAGTAATTTTATTAAGGATTAATCTAAAAACAAACAGCTCCCTATAGGTTTAGAGAGCTGTTTTTATTCATGCACTATTTTTTATTTTCCATTTTAGCCCAGGGAGTCTGCCTCCCAAAATTTGGTACCTTCTAAAAAATCATTTCTCCTGCTTTATACCCCTCAGGTAATTCTTCTTCACTTAAAAATTTAAAATTGTCATCACGTAGTATTGGTAAAAACGCTTCGTATGGAGTTCTAGTAAACTCTGAGGCATAATTACTAGCTCCAAACCACTTACCCTCTTTGCTACTCAAATTTAAATCTCTAGCAAATTTTGTATTGTTTGAGCAATCATGAACTGCTAAATCCCACTTTTCTTCATCAGCTATTTTCATGAATTTAAGAGTTAATTCCCTACTCCAAATCGGAGATATATATCCATGTCTGGAAATATACATGTTTTCACCATAATAATTATCTATGTTATTTTCATTTAAATGTAATTCTGCACAATTGATAAAATCCAGTTTCGTATCTAAAATCGCTTGTTTTTTCTTAAAAAAGGTTTCGAAAAACTCAGGAGTCATTGGAGTTTCAATACCTACATTTTTAATATATTTTTTTGCTATTCCAATGTTTTCAATAACTTTATCTGAACAATTGGAAGCACCCAGGTTAAAGCGTATCTCGTCAAGACCAGCTTCAGCTAATGCCTTCAATGTTTCTTCCGTTGCTAACATACCATTTGTATATAGATGTTGATGAATTTCAGCATCCCTAAATTTCTTTATTATTGAATAGTATTTTTCAATTTCCATGAATGGCTCTAAATAAACGTAGGAAATACCCGTTGGTTTCTTGTAGATGGAAAGAAGTAAATCAATATCCTTGTCATAGAATTTTGTACCTCCAATTTCCCACATACCTTCGCCAACTGGAGCAATATTATCTAGTTCTCCATAGTTATAGCAGAACTTACACTCTATGTTACATTTATTTGTTTTTCTAATTGCACTTAAACCAGTTCCCATCAAACAAGAACAACATCCCTTAGGGAATTTGCTTTCATTTCCCACAAAAAGAGTTCTGTTCCCCAAAGTTTTCAAACTTGTAATTTCCGACATTAACATATCATTTCTATGATCAATCGCTGCCTCAATTTGTGCAAAGGTAGCGTAAATGATTTCTTGTTGTTTTGTCATTGGTTCCTCATCCTCTGGCAACATTGCAAAGAATTCAAACCACATCAACGCATCTTTCTTTGAAATTTTCATAACATGTCCTCCTCTAATTAATCTTCCTGAAGACTCAATTCAAATCTTCCTCTGTGCTTTTCACATATTCTTCTTCAAAAGACATACGCGAACCTATTTAATTATATATCAATTGTATTGTTTTGTATGTAGATAAAGAGTTCAATTTTCAACATTATTCTTTAACACAATCCTAAATTTTAGCACATATGTATAACAATGTAAATAAAAACATGTCGACATTTGCTACATTGTTGACATGTTTGATCATATTGAGCACTAGGCACATATGCATCCGCAGTTAATATAAAAAGCTAAGGTCTATGTAATGTACATTAGGTAAATATTCTTTTATAATTTCGTATGCTAGATTAATCCAACTCCCACAAGTATTTAATATAATACCATCACTAGTCACTACATTATCCAAACTCTTCAAGATAAAATCTGCATTTGGCACAAGAATAACCTCCACATCAAAATCATACTTTGAAAGAATTTCTAATATCCTTGCTTTTAATCTTCCAGTGTTTGAAACTGGGGAATCTAAATAAAAGATTGCCTTTCCTATATTCACTTCCTTTAGCCTTTTACCAATAAGCTCAATAGCAGCATCTGTTTTATCAATTAGCTTATAAGTACCACGAAGACCAGCTAAATCCCTTATTGTACCGTCCATGCAATGAAGAATCGTAGATCCAGATAGGGCTACTTCTAGTGTAATAATTAAGTTTAATCCATCAATATGTATTGCAGCGTTTTCATAGCTCCCTTTCAACTGATGTTCTTTTCTTCTTTTAATATCTAAAGAAGAAGATAAAACCCTTTTTAAGGTTAATCTTTGTCTTGCAGAAAACAAAAAATGATTTCCTATAAAATCAATTACTTTATTAATTTCATATCCCCTGTCTAATAAAAAGCAAATATCCTGCTGGGCTTGTTTTAACAACTTTAAATTTTTATCATTAAACTCTATTTTATCCCTTTCAACATATCCTCGCTTTACTACTTGAGTCATAATATTCTCCTTTGTATAAGTTTTTTACTCTCTACATCAAAATCTATTTATATTATTCTTCAATAGGTAAATAAAATTATAGAATAGAACGCAATTCAATTTCCAATACTGCATATTGTAATTATTGGGGGAGATATATATGACTTTAAGAAACCTGTTTGAAAAGTTACTTCAGATATTACAGTTTATTGAAACGGAAGCAGATAAGCCTCTTAATAATGATAATTATGAAACAAAAATATATAATAAAGGATATAAAGAAGCTATGATTGCAGTTAGGGACTTTATCTGGAACATTTTTAATAGCGATGGTCCGTAAAATAATGCAAGGAATAGATATATTTATGAAAACGATGCAAAAATACCGTATAATTCACTTTTTGAATAATACGGTATTCTAGTAAAATATTCATCCTTAATATCAATATAATTAAAGTTATAATATTAGTAATTTACTTCCCATATTTCTGAGTTTTCTACAACGATTAGCGTCTCGCTTGTGAAATCTCCATTAGCTGGATCAATAGCTGATATTGACACTGTCTTAAGTTTCAATAAATCAACTCCTTTACTTGGCACTACTGTAATCAAACCATTCCTTGCTAAAACTGTACCACAGCTACATGTGAATCTTATGTTATTACTAAGGGACGAATCTGTTATATCATTGCCATATTGATCAATTACTTTAAATCTGGCATGCCCATTCCCTGGGGTCCCATCCTTACCCGGAGCATCTACAGCTAATGCAGTTGAAGTTATCTTGATTTTACTGATTTTTGTACTTCCACTTTCATCTTTTCCTCCAGGATCAAGGGGAGAATACTCCATTGTCCCAGCTATACCAGTTACATTATCTATTAGTGTAATAATAATTGGTTTATCAGCATCAGAAGATGACTTCAGTGTTATTGTACCTACTCCTGTCAATGGATTTAGAGTTATTGACGAACTTACAGATGCTACTACATCTATCTCTGATACTGGAATTGTTTTAGTAATATCTATACCATTTCTATCTAATACCTTGTATTGAAAATTGGCAGTATTAGCTCCAGTTTGGGTTAAATTAGTCGAAGAAAACAAAATTTTATCTACTATGGACGATGTATGCTTGCCAATAAGCTTATTAATAATTTCATCTGAAATTACTCCTGTGCCACCTAATATATTAATATTTGATATATTTGCAGCATTGCTATTAAAATAATCTTTTTGGGAACTTGAATCCTTCCCAACTAAAAGTAATGGATTAGAGTCTTTACCTGCCAGAATAGAACCACTTAGAGCATCAGGAAAATTCTCACCTGAGGCCACATATGTAGCGCTCAAATCTAAATCACTTTTAAATTTATCTATGATGTTAAAATTTATTTCATACTTGTCACTTCCTGTTATTAATTCTGTATTAGATAGTCCTTTAAGCACTTCGTTATCTAATGAAGTTCCTGAACCAATAACATAGGTTGTGGTCAATTTGTGACTGTTAATATAGTTCTTTACTACACTTGGAATTTTATTATGATTAACTAATATAATAGGCATATTCTTTTTTATAGCTATCGGTGATATCGATAAAGCATCGGGAAAGTTCTCCCCCGTAACCACTGCAATTTCATCAGTATCGCCCAGTTGTTCAGCTATCTTTATGCATGTTTCATACCTATCTTGACCAAATATTCTTGTTACTGCTAACCCAGAAGTAGTCAATTGTTTTTCAACCTTTGACGAAATACTTCCTGTTCCACCTATGATAATAATATTTTTGACTTTTAGTTTCTGAATTGCATCTAATGTTTCCTCAGGTATGGAATTAGTTTTAGATAAAAGTATTGGTGCATCATATTTTTTAGCCAATGGTGCAGCACTTATAGCATCAGGGAAGTTTTCTCCACTGGCTAGAACTGCATAGCTTGATTGAGTCCACCCACTTAATGCAATTACCCCAGAAGTAACATATCTATCAGCTCCTGAAAATCTATTAATTGTGTGCGTAGTATCCGCTGCAAAGGCTGTAATTGAGGAAAATGGCAGTAAAGCTAACACTGTAAAAATTAGTAAGAGTCTAAAAAACTTTTTAATCACAGTAACACCCCTTTCAAGTTATATTTTACCATATACTGAAGATTTGTGTTAATAGTTCTTCCCTACTCTACAGGCGCATCTTCATCCCCCCTTTGTGATATACTATTTAAATATAGAATTTAAAACTTAATTAAATTATTATAAAAGTTTAATGTAATTATTGCCTTAAAGGATGAAAGGAGAAAAAGATATGAAGATACTTGGAATTAACGGGAGTCCTAGGAAAAATTGGAACACAGATATTCTTATAAATAAGGCTTTAGAAGGAGCTGCATCCCAGGGAGCAGAAACAGAAATTATCCATCTATATGATTTAGAGTTTAAGGGATGTATAAGCTGCTTTGCTTGCAAAAGAATCAATGGTAAAGGCTATGGAAAATGTGCTGTAAAGGATGATTTAGCACTAGTTTTCGAAAAAATAGAAAAGGCAGATGCTCTTGTTTTAGGCTCTCCTATATACTTTGGCGAAGTAACTGGAGAAATGAGATCCTTCGTTGAAAGATTATTTTTTCAATACTTAGTATACGATAAGGAAAGAACTATTTTAACACCGAAAAAAATTTCTACAGCCTTTATTTACACTATGAATGTGCCAGAGGATTTTATAAAGGAAGTAGGATATGAAGAAAAATTTAAAAAGTATGAAGATTTATTTCAGCGCTTTTTTGGTTCTTCTGAGTCATTAATAGCTGCAGATACCCTCCAATTCAATGATTATTCCAAATACGTTTCAACAATGTTTAATGCAGAAGAAAAAGCTAAAAGCCGAAGTGAATTGTTCCCAATAGACTGCCAAAAGGCCTTTGATATGGGAGCTAAACTAATTAAAAGAACGTAGTACTTATGCTTGTTTAAGCAATTTTTTTAACTTGCCACTTGCCACGTGAGTGGCACTTTTCTTTTTTATCATAAAAAATAATAATCGAACATAAAAATATCTATGTAGTAATTAAGTAATTTTATTAATGTAGGTGCGCACTATGTATATCAAATCATCCTTCATTACTAAAGAAAAGAATTGAAGGGAGGAATTTAATATAGATACAAAACAAGCATTTAAATGGGTACTATTTTGGATTTGTCTAGCTTTATGTTTTAACTTAGGAATTTATCTTATATTTGGTCAGCAAAAGGCTTTAGAATTTTTAGGAGGCTATGTTATTGAACAAATTTTAAGCCTGGATAATTTATTTTTGTTTATTCTTGTTTTTAAAAATTTTGGAATAAGTACAAGGAATCAAAGAAGGGTATTAAATTATGGGATAATGGGCGCAATAGTCCTGCGCTTAATTTTTGTAATCTTAGGAGTTACAGTAGTTAGTAAATTCCACTGGATACTATATATATTTGGAATCACACTAATTATGAGCGGCCTTAAAATGATGTTTAAACATGAAGAAGAAAGTCATGACTTTAGAAACAACGGGCTGGTGAAACTTCTAAAAAAAATAATTCCTGTAACTGATAATCTTGTGGGCGAGAAATTCTTTGTAAAAATAAATAATGTGCTTCATGCTACCCCTCTGTTTGTAATACTTGTAATTGTTGAAGGCACAGATATTTTATTTGCTATAGACTCCATCCCTGCAATATTCTCTATAACCACAGATGCCTTTATTGTCTATACATCAAATATTTTTGCAATACTGGGATTAAGAAGTCTTTACTTCCTGCTTGTAAAAGTAAATGATACCTTCAAATACGTAGAATATGGAGTAGCGTTAATATTGGTATTTACAGGTGTAAAACTTTCTATATTAATGTTCAATATAGAAATAGACATTGCATTTTCCATAATAGTAATTGCTATAATACTACTCACTAGCATTTTAGTTTCCGTTATATCAAAGATAATTACAGGAAAAAAATACACCGCCCACGATTATAAAGCCTAATAGTTAAAAGCAGAATCCTAGATGATCCTGCTCTTTTTATCTTATTCAACTTGCCACTTGCCATGTGGGTGGCACTATTTTAAAAGCTGAGTTATCTTCTCTCTTAATGTCTTTTCTTTTAAAGGCGTTAAAATACCGCTGTTCTTTTCTAAGATATTTAGCATATTCTCTGGATTCCTAAGAAGTATAAGAGTATTGTTGTGGTCCTTATCTTGGACAGCCCCCATTTCATATCGATTTAAAGTAACTCCTCCCCAATTTAAGAGCTTGGAAAAAGCTCCTTGACTTAAACCATAGCTCTCCCTGATAGCTTTAATTTCCTCAGGAGATAATAATTCATGTTTTTTTCTATATATATCAAAGGCTCTTTCAATATTTAATTCATCCAATTCCTTATCAAATAATTCTTCACCGCAGCCTTCACAAATACATATCTGTACTTCTATTTCTATAGGCTCACCCTTAACTACATATATTTCATTTCTTTTTATTATATCCACAGTGTTGTACTTATCACAATTATAACAATATAATTCCTTTTGCAAGATTAACACCCCTTTCCTATTTGTATGAATATTCAATTGGGGAATCTGCTCTGTGAAATCCCATAATGCAAAGCAATTCTCCCCTACTGGTGTCTTTAATCTTTAATTTAATGTATATTTGATACTTTTCTTCATCTACACCAAACTCCCATATAAACCCTATAAAATTAGGGTTATTATCCTGCTCTGGTCCGTTAAAATAGTTCTTATATGTTAAATTTAATATAATATCTAAAGCAATTTTTAAATTTATACCAAGACTCGTTAAGTTATTCTTAGGTCTAGGAACAAAATCATAATCCCCAGATTTCACAAGAGATTTAACCTCCTCAAGGAAGTTATTTACTTCTGGTATAGTTGATTGAACCCCCATTCAAATCAGTCCTTCCCTGAAATAATCTGATATATAATCAGTATATTTTATATTATGGGCAAATTCAACAAAGTGCTATCATGCATAACACTTTTATATTAAAGTTCTTTCTAAGCCTTAGAACGTATAGCTGATTTGTAAAAACCTAACAATTCATGTTACAATACCTTTGGGGTGAGGAAATGATTAAAAAATACATAGTTCCTTTAATAATGTCTGCTGTTATGATGGTAAATTTAAGCGGCTGCACTAATAATATTTTAAAGAAGAGCACTGCCTCTGTAATTACTTCAAGCATACAGAATAAAGAATCTAAGTTAAAAGATAATACAAACGCTAATTCTAATAAACAAATAAATAGCGATACTCAAAAGAAAGATATCGTTGATGCGAAAGCTTTAAAGGATATAAAGAAAAATGAAGTGAGTAAAGAAAGTAAAGTTATAGTTATTGATGCAGGCCACGGAGGAAAAGCTACATCAGAGAAAGAGCCTATTGCTCCAGGTTCGACAGTTATGAAAGAGAAGGACGTTGCAGGGGCTACTGGAGTATCTACTGGAACTCCAGAATATGTTGTAAATTTAAATGTAGCTGTAAAGCTTAAAAACTATCTAAGCAAAGCTGGATATAAGGTAATAATGACTAGAACATCAAATAATCAAACTATAGGAAATATAGCTAGAGCTGAGGTAGGAAATAAAAATAATGCAGACTTAGTTATAAGAATCCATGCCGATTCCTTTACTAGCCCATCCGCTAAAGGAGCATCCATGCTAGTACCTGGCAGTATTGGTTATTCAAAGGATATATCTGGTATTAGTAAAAAATATGGAGAAATTATTTTTAACACCTTAGTAAATCAAGTTGGAATGAAGAGCAAAGGAATTATAACTCGAACGGATCTTACAGGCTTTAACTGGTCTAAGGTACCAGTAATTCTCATTGAAATGGGGTTTTTGTCTAACCCTGACGAGGACAAGCTGTTATCCTCTGATAGTTATCAAAATCAAATAGCTGAAGGACTCTTCAAAGGTATCCAAAAAGCCCTTTTAGAAGCAGAATCTTAGCTGATTCTGCTCCTTTTATTGCTGCTCAACTTGCCACTTGCCACGTGGATGGCACTAATCAATAAACTTCATCAGTTCCTCATTAAACCTATCTTTTTCATCATAAAATGAAGCATGGCCACTGAACTTAAAGGGTATAAGCTTTGAATTTTTTATGCACTGTTCTTGTACCTTACCTAATGTAAATGGAACAACCTTATCATGAATGCCGTGAATAATTAAGGTTGGAACCTTTATTTTTCTTAAATCGTCAAATAATACCTCAGCTATCCATGTCTTAGCAACGGATGCAGTTGCCCATCCCGCTGCTTGTAAGCCCAGGTTAAAAAACCAATGAGAAAATGATTCACTTATATACTGAAAGAAAAATATATCTCCAAAATCTCTCAGCATTTTAGGGCGGTCAGTGTATGTTCCCTGAATAATTTTAATAACCTCTTCCTTTTCTAAACCATATGGGAAATTTGGACGTTTAATAAGACTAGGAGCTGCTGCTGCAAAAAGAGCAAGCTTAGATACTCCATGCCCTTTGTGGCGAGCCATGTATCTAATAGCTATAGCCCCACCAGTTGAATGCCCTGCTAAAGTAAAATCATGCAGCTTTAATGCATCAACTACACATCTAACGTCATCTGCTAATCTATTATAGTCGTAACCTTCATAAGGCTTATCTGACTTTCCAAATCCTCTAGTATCTATCCCGATACACCTATATCCCATCCTTGGAAGCTGATCAAATTGATATTCAAACAACTCATGACTTCCAGGCCAGCCGTGCAAAAATACAATTGTCTTATCTCCCTTTGGATTAAGATCCTCCACATAAACTTTAACATTTGGTTCTACATTAACATAGTATCCCATTCATATCCTCCAATAAAGAACTATGCTAATAAGTTATTCTTACAAGTATAAAATTGTGAATAATTTAGTTCTTTGCCACCTAGTGTAAAATCATCTTTTAAATCTTGCTGTATTTTAAGAACAGTATTTAAGAACTTGTCCTTAAAATAAATGGCATGCTACAGAATGTCCACTTTCTACTTCCTTCATTTCAGGTGAAATTTCTTTGCATTTTGGCATTGCATATGGGCATCTAGTGTGAAACCTGCAGCCCGAAGGAATATCCATAGGGCTCGGTATATCTCCTTCAATAATCTTCCTTACAGATGCTTGTGCCTTCCTAGGGTCAGCTATAGGTATAGCTGATAAAAGAGCCTTTGTATATGGATGAAGTGGATTCTTATACAAATCATTGCTCTTAGATATCTCTACAATATTACCTAAATACATTACCCCAATTCTATCTGAAATATGTCTTACCATTGATAAATCATGAGCTACAAAAAGATATGTTAAACCCATTTGATCTTGCAAGTCTTCTAACATATTTACAACTTGGGCTTGTATTGACACATCTAATGCTGAAATTGGTTCGTCACATAATACAAAATCAGGTTCCGTTGATATTGCTCTTGCAATCCCTATTCTTTGGCATTGTCCACCACTGAATTCATGTGGGAATTTTTCCATATCAGCTTTCTTAAGTCCAACTATTTCAAGCAAGTGTTCTGTTTTCTCTAGTCTCTCTTTCTTTGTAAGAGTGGTATGCAGTGCTAAAGGTTCATTAATTAATTCCTCAACATTCATATTAGGATTTAATGATGAATATGGATCTTGAAAGATAATTTGCATCCTTTTATTATACTCTTTCATCTGTTTCTTATTAAATTTAGCAATATTAGTACCTTCAAAAAATATATCTCCCTCTGTTATATCATAAAGCCTGGTTATAGATCTTCCAAGGGTGGATTTACCGCATCCGGACTCTCCAACTAATCCAAAGGTCTCTCCTTTTTTTATTTCAAAGGAAACACCATCCACAGCTTTTATAAACTTTTTTTCTCCTCCTAGAAACTGGCTTTTTACTGAAAAATATTTTTTTAAATTTCTTACTTGTATTAATATATCATCCGAATTATTCACTGTTTTTCCTCCCGCCTAACAACTTAAATTGCATAATATTTTCTATTCTGCTAAGAAACACATGGCCTTATGAGTTTTACTAAAACTTTTATATTCGGGCATTTCACTAAAACATTTTGAATTTGCAAATTCGCATCGTTCTGCAAATGGGCATCCCTTAGGAGGATTTAAAAGGGATGGTGCTGAACCATTTATTGGCTGAAGTCTTACCTTTTCATCCCCTTGAATTTTTGGTATAGAGTTTAATAATGCCTTTGTATATGGGTGCTTGGTTTCATAAAATATCTCTTCTGTAAGTCCCTCTTCCATTATTAATCCACCATACATAACTTCTATTCTATTACATAAACTGGCTACTACTCCAAGATCATGTGTTATAAGAATAATAGACATGTTATTATCTTCTTTAAGGGATTTTAAAAGCTCTAATATCTGCGCTTGAATTGTAACATCAAGGGCCGTTGTAGGCTCATCTGCAATTAAAAGCTTAGGACTACATGCAAGAGCCATTGCAATTAATACTCTTTGTCTCATTCCACCGCTAAATTCATGTGGATATTGATTTATTCTTTTTTCTGGCATAGGTATACCTACATCATGCAGAAGGTCCATTGCCACTTTCTTTGCTTCTTTCTTATTAATACCTTTGTGCCTAATTAATATTTCTACAATGTGATCTCCAATTTTTTTCAATGGATTTAATGCTGTCATAGGGTCTTGGAAAATCATAGCTATTTCCTTACCCTTAATTTTTTGAATTTCTTTAGGGGATAACTTGGCAATATCTTTTCCCTCAAAGTAAACTTCTCCTGAATCTATCTTTGCATTTTCTGGCAGTATGTTCATTACTGACTTCATAAGAACACTTTTACCACTACCAGATTCTCCCACAATTCCAAGAATATCACCGGTTTCAACCTGAAAATTTGCCCCTCTTACAGCTTCTATCTTTTTATCTTTACTGTAAAATGTAGTTCTAATGTTATTAACTTTAAGAAGTGTTTCTTTAGCCATAATATCATCTTTCACCTCCTGCAATCTTAGGTTCAACAAATACTCTTAAAACATTGCCTAATTTATTGAATGAATATATTGTTAGTATTATTAATACTCCTGGTAAAATAGCCATGTATGGAGCACTTTGCAAATTTGTTTGAGCATTTTGAAGTAAATTTCCCCAAGAAGACATTGGCTGCTGAATTCCAAGGCCTAAAAAACTTAGTGAGGACTCTGTCATTATAGCGTTAGCAATACTTGATGTAGAAGCTATTATAATAGTAGGAAATACACTTGGAATAATATGTTTAAATATTATACTTTTAGATGATTGCCCAATGGAAATTGCATAAAGCACATATTCTCTTTCCTTTATTGAAAGAGTTTCTGCACGAACTAATCTGGCAGTTTCCATCCAAGAAAATAATCCTATTACTATGATTATGGCCTGAAGTCCTGGTTTCAAAAATATACTAACTACAGTTATAAGTATCATCCATGGAATAGATGATATTATATCAACAAATCTCATAAGAATATTATCTATTTTACCTCCAAAATACCCACTTATAGTACCCACTCCTATTCCTATGCTGGTAGATATAATCATAGCAAGAACTCCAACTATAAGAGACACTCTTCCTCCATATATGGTTCTTGTTAAATAATCTCTGCCTAATTCATCTGTACCAAATAAATGAGCTAAACTAGGAGGTTGTAAAATATTTAATGTATCTACGGCATCTGGATTTATAGGTATTAAAAAAGCAAATGCTGAAATAATTATTATAAAAATTAAAAAGGCCACTGAAAATAAAGCACTTTTATTACCTTTTAGCTCTTCTTTAACATTCTTTACTCTTCTATTTTTCATATGCCTTACTCCATTTCCTTTATTCTAGGGTCAATTAGACAGTATAGTATATCTGACAATAAATTTCCGATTATAACTAAAGATGATGATAATATTAAAATTGCCATAATAACAGGATAGTCTAACCCTTGAACAGCCTTTACAAAATATGGTCCAACTCCCGGCCATCCAAATACAGTTTCTGTTATCATTGCTCCTGTAACTAACATAGGTAATGCCATTCCAATTTTTGTTATGATAGGTAAAAGTACATTTTTACACACATGTTTAAACAATATCTCTTTCTTGCTTGCCCCAAAGGCATTTTGCACCATTACATATCCTTCGGAAACTTGTCCTATTGTTGATGACCTTACATATCTTATAAGCTCTGGTAAGTATGCAACAACCAAAACAGTACATGGCATTATAAAATGAAGTAAAAAATCTGAAAATGATTCATCTACCCCTATAGTGCCTATTCCTAATATTGGCAAAATGGCAAATTTATATCCAAATATAAATATCATAATCATTGCAAACCAAAAACTAGGTATAGCTATACCTATTGAACAAAATCCATCTATTATTTTATCAACTAATTTATTCTTATTTGCTCCTGCTGTTAATCCAAGGATTATTGAAATTACAAGTGCAATTAAATATGCTGGTAATACCAATACAATGGTTGCTGGTAACCTTGCAGCTAAATCATTAGAAATACTCTCATGGGTAACTATTGAGTATCCAAAATTACCACTTAGTATGCCTTTAAGCCATAAAAAATACTGCACATATACAGGTTTATCAAATCCATACTTAGCCTTTATAATATCAACTGTGGCTTGGGGCATCCTTGGAGTCGTCATTGCATCAACGGCATTGTATGGGGCTAACTGAATTAATGTAAAGCATGCTATAGAAATTATTAAAAGCAGCGGTATAGCTTGAAGAATTCTTTTGAATATATATTTTGCCACTCTTTTCTCACTTCCTTAATTAATAAATTATACATGGGAAATAAATCTCTTTATTCCCCATGTATTAAAATAAATTGCTCTTATTTAAAATAAAGCTTAGACATATCTTCAAAAGTATATACTGGCACTAATTGAGCTTCATCTACCCCAGCTAGTTTAGAACTCATAACTACAATTCTCTTATTTTCAAGAATTGGATAGAAGTATGCATTAGCTTGAATCTTCTTCTGAATCGCGTTATATATCTCTTTTCTCTTTGCTTCATTTGTTCCAACTCTTCCAGCATTAAATAAATCATCAATTTCTTTATCTTTGAAATGACTGTAATTATATTGGCTGTCAGATGCAAATAATGAATTAAATGTATCAGGATCTATACCCATAATGTATCCACCAAGGAACATATCATAATTACTTTTTTCATTTCTCATTTGTGCACTTATTGCAGCATCTTCACCAGCAGCAAGTTCAACGTCTATTCCCACAGCTTTAAGATTTTGTTGAATTATAGCTGCTTCTTTTTTGTAAGGTACATTGCTTCCAGGGTATCCAAGTTTAATTTTAAGTCCTGAAACCCCTGCCTTTGCTAAAAGTTCCTTAGATTTTGCTTGGTTAAACTCATATTTTTCAACATCATCTGAGTGAAACTTATTTTCATTTGGAAGGAATGAGTAAGCTTTCTTAGCATATTCCTCTGATCCAAAAGCAGCATTAATCAAATCTGTTCTGTTTAATGCATAAAATATTGCTTGTCTTACGTTTGCGTCCTTAAGTTTGTTAGAGTTAGAATTAAGTACTAAGTATGCTACTCTACCCTCATCATATTTGTAAGGAGTTAAAGTGTCATTTTTTATTAAGTCTTTTAAATCACTTGATTGAACAGATAATGCATTTATTTCTCCCTTTTGTAAAGAAAGTTTAGCAGTATTAGCATCTGGTACTACTCTAAAAATAACATTTTTGATCTTTGCTTTTCCTAAGAAGTAATCGTCATTACTAACAAATTTCACATATTGGCCTGCCTTATATTCTTCTAATTTATATGGTCCAGTACCTACTGGTTTTGCATTCTTTTCACTATTTTCGAAATTAGTTTCTCCTTCATATATATGCTTAGGCATTATGAATATATTTGCTAAAAGTTCAATTCCAGGCGCACTAATTTCTGGAAGTGTAAAGTTAACTGTATAATCATCAACTTTTGAAACTTTTACTGGTTTTCCATTAAATATTAATTGGCTATAAGCCCAACCAGCATTTTTTTCTTTTAACATTTCATTGTATGTGAATACTACATCATCTGCAGTGAATTTAGTTCCATCACTCCATTTGACATCTTTTCTAAGTTTTGCAGTATAAGTTAATTTATCTTCTGATTGCGTCATGCTTTCTGCAAGGAAATAATTAATTTTGTCTGCATTATACATATATAACGGTGAATATAAAGCCTTTATTTCCATCAGTCCATAACGATCACTTGTTGTTATTACATTTACAGAATTACCAGGATCTCCATCAATACCATATATAAATGTATCTGATTTAGCTGGAGCTGCATCAGTAGTAGTGTTTTTGGATTTTCCACAAGCACTTACTAATACTGCCACAGCCATTACTGCAATTAAAATTTTTGATAACTTTTTAAATTTCATTGTTAATTCTCCTTTATAATATATAATTAGTTATTTAAGAATTATTGAAATTTTTATTCCTCAAACTCCGGATTTTGAGAAACAAAAAAACTCCCTCTCTTGTTCAGAGACGAAGTTTAATACTACGCGGTTCCACTCTGATTACCATTCATTTGAATGATACCTCATTAATTATATTGGTACTAATATACCTCAACGCTTTAACGGGCGTTCCCGCTGAAACCTACTTCTTTTCAATTCAGAGCTCAGAGATGCACTTCCATTAAGATCTACTTAAAACCTCTTCCACCCAAGGAGGTTTCTCTCTGTAAGCTTTTCTTAACTTACTCTTCTCATCATAGCATTATTCATATCTTACATATATGTTTCATACGTTTTAATTATATGTGGTCTTGTCCACATTGTCAATATGTGTTAACTATATTTTTTCAAAAGTATAAAACACTAATTTCTTTACTCAAATAAAGCATATCTTTTATTATAAAATTAATCCTTATATACCATTATATCACAAATCAATTCACATTGCTAAGCATCTTATATAAAATTCACCCTATAGTTATTTTCTTTTCCTTGAATTTCTACCACCTTTCCTCTGGACATCTCAAAGACATGTTAATGTCTGATTCTGTAACCATTCCCTTTTCTCCACATTAAATATTGAAACATCTTAATTAATTGAGATGTGTCTATGACCAGTACTTAAAAATCCAGTTCTATATACTAAAAAACAAGAAGACAGCGTTTTAGGCTAATAAAAAGGAGGAATGATTTATGGCTAAAAGTTTAGTTTTATCCTTTGTAAATGTTGGAGGAAAAAAGACCAGCATAACTGTAAACAATATAAAAGATGCGGTAACTGCTGCTGAGGCAAATACCCTTATGGACACCATAATTGCCCAAAATGTCTTTGAAACAAAAGATGGAGATCTAGCTAGAGTAAAAGCGGTGCATATATAGTAGACAGAGCACGAACTGAAATAGAATTATAAAGTATCCCTGTATCCCCTTGTAACCTCTCCTAAAGTTAAAAGAGCTTCCTATATGGAGGCTCTTTTGCATAAATAAAAAAGAGCATTTCTGCTCTTTTTTTAATTCAAAATACCCCTCATTAAACTTTGAGGTACTGCTCCTTCCCCACCTAGTATATACTTCATAATGAACAAATTTTGATTATATCTTATTCCATCTGCTGAATCCTTACCCATATTATTATCTACTAAGATAATAGGTGAGCTGGTAAGTGCCGCCATAGCACAGCCAGAAAGTGCATCTGCAAATCCTAATCCTGATGAAAAATATGTGTAGGTAAAATCAAATTCTAAGTTTGAGAGTACTTGAAAATTTGTCTCATATCTATTTTTACCACTAAACCTTTGATGCTTAAAAGGTATACTATCCTCCAAAGCTTTGCTTATAACTCCTGTACCTCCAACTATGTAAACTTTTCCTATTGTTTTATCCAAATTATTGCTCATAAATTTTGTTAATCCATTTGGTAATTTATCCTTTTCTGTTAATATAATTGGCATTCCATTATAAGCTGCATATGATGCAATTGAAAGTGCATCAGGAAAGTTTGCACCAGACACTAAAACAATTCCTTTCTTTTCAGATACACCCATATGTTCTGCAACATTCATAGAGGTTTCGTAACGATTTTTTCCGCTGATACGCTCAACTTCTATTCCTTTAGATATAAGCTTATTTTCTATTTCTTTACTTATAGATCCAGTTCCACCTATAATAAAGATTTTCTTTGGATTTAACCTATCTATTTCCTTTTCAGTATCACTTCTAAGATTTTTTGATTCCGATAAAAGAAGCGGTGAATCATATTTTTTTGCCAATGGCCCAGCACTTAATGCATCAGGAAAATTTTCACCACTAGCTAGTACAAGCACTGGTGAGTTATACCAACCCTCTTGTGATATTTTTATAGAAGTTTCATACCTAGTTTGTCCTGATAATCTTGTAACCTCACTACCTATACGAAATATAACACTGTAATCCCTAGGCATTACAGATCCTGTACTACTTTTAACTGCATTATAAGGTAACTTTAACACATACTCAGTATCATATTTTAACTTTACAAGGGAAAACATCTTTAATATAGTAGGATTTCCATTTTCATCATTAATGATTGAAGCATGAGCAGTATGTTCCTCTCGCCCATTAGTATCAGCAACAGTTATTTGATTAAATCTATCTCCTGGCACTATATTTTCTGTAAAACTTACAAATACCTCCTGATTTAGTGGTACGGAATAATCTGCATTACTTTGTGGATAAACACCATTAATCATTAATGGCTTAGAAGTATTATGAACATTTAGTTCTTTAGTCATCCTATTCTCTAATTCATCTGCTGTAGATACTATTATTTTGCTATCCCCGGATTTTATATTTCCTACAGTAATTCTACCTACAGGTTTATCCTCTCTTTGTGCAACAGTTTCATGCACTCTTAAACCTGCATTAGGAATTAGTGCATAATCAACTTGTATATTTGGAGAATCCGTTGATATATTATCACTAGGATTCATATAAAGAATTGGTGAAGGATACTTATCATATATCTCCGAATTAATGCTGCTATTTTTTCCCCTAAAATAGGTTGCAACATATTGATCCCTATTATTAACCAAATCTTTTATATCTCTACGTGCATATACTTTACCATTAACTTCTATATTTCCAAGGTTTATTAATTCGCCATAGATAATAATGTCTCCATTAACTTTTAGGGTGACTTCTGGCCCTACAACTATCTTTCCATTCTTTCCTATTACAACACTAGTGTTTATTGTATCGCTACTTGAAAATATTTTTGTTTCAATAAGATATTCAACTGATTTATTATTAATATCTTCCTTTGCTTTAGTTGAAAAATTAGCATATACATAGTCAGTAAGAAACTGCCCATTCTTATCTGAAATAGCTTTATAATTTATACGAAGCTCATAATTCTTAAGATTTTTTATATTACCTAAAGTTTTTATTATAAGCTTATTCCCTACCGCTGATACCTCTTTATCAACATAAACCTTATCATTAACATTATATAAACGAATACCATCTAAATCGCTAACAACTATATCCTTATTAAATTGAAAAGTAATTTCATCAGGAATATCGATATTTACTGCATTCTTTATACTTGATTTAATTAAATATGGTCTTTTAAGTAACTCTCCAGTATGGGACATTTCTATATAATTTTTACCTTTATCATCATGAGTTAAAGCTATAATTTTATTATTATAATAAAAAATATTATCAACAGTGTAATTAGTTTTATAGGCTTTAATTGCAGCCATTGTCTCAGAATCAAAAGCTCTTACAACTAACTGATCAGCTAAATAAAAATTATTATTTTGGTAATCAAACACAGCTTTTTGAAAATATCCCATGCTCTTTCCTAAATCCTTTTTAAGAATTAAATCCCTCATATTATTTTCACTACATAAATAAGCGGCTCCAGCACCTGTAATAATAAATTTATCATCTGGTGATATCTCCATGTAAGCTCCTGTGGATGAGGATGTATCAGTATTTTTCACTATTTTATTCATTACACCATTATTAATGGAATAAGCTTCTACAAATGTTGAAAAACTATACCCGTCAAAGTCCGCACCATTTATATATAACTTATCTAAAGTATTGTTTATAACTGCAGAACGTCCATGAGCTTGTACACCGGAAATTATACTCTTATTTTTTCTATCATAGCTGGTTAAAGTTCCATTATACCCTGTGCCGCTATAAACATATATGTAATTATTTTTGTCAATATTAATAAAGACAGGCTCAGATTCCGTATCAAACTTTTCTTTTATTATAGGATTATCAGTATTAAGGCTTGCTGTATCAATTATTGCTATAGAACCTTTCTTTTCTTCACTAGTATTATCATTAGATAAACATATAAATAATTCGCCATTGTTTAAAGTAAGCCTTTTAGGAGTAGATTCCATAGCCAAAATCTTTTTTGTACCCGTTTCAAAATTATATGCTATTACTTGTTTATTATTAGCATCAGACATATAAAGAATTGGATAAGTTTTGTCCTGGACTACATCAAATGGTTTAAAATCAAATGCTACTTTAGTAAAGGTACTTTGTACTTCTACATCATCTACTGCTAACATAGCTTTTACGGGTATAGCTATGTTAGATATAAACAGAAAAATAACAATAGATGATATAATTTTATTTTTGCTTGTCATAATCATATACTCCTAATTTATAGATTTGTCTTCATTATTATCTTATTTATTTTTACATAATAATTTACAATTTTCCATCCTAAATTATTGGATTATATGGATTAAAATTCAACTACTTACTTTTTAAACTTGCCACTTGCCATGTGGGTGGCACCAAAAATTTTTTAGTTATATATATCAGAGAATTCTATGTTAATTTTTTCAATACAATCTTTATATATTGGATCATCAAAGTCTTTTTTAACATAATCTTGGCTTTCAACTAATTTACATGGAATATGTATAATAAATTCAGTTCCCTGTCCCTCTTTGCTTGTTACGGATATTTTTCCGCCATGTAACTCAACTAGAGATTTAACAAGGGAGAGCCCTATTCCGCTTCCTTCATGATTCCTTGTAAGGGACTTATCAACTTGTACGAAACGTTCAAATATTGAATTTAGTTTGTTATCCGGTATACCTCTTCCAGTATCTTTTACCCTTATACATATATCACTAGTATTATCTTCTATTTTAACAAGTATGTTACCATCTTCAGGAGTAAATTTCACTGCATTTGATAACAAATTTAGCATAATTCTTTCTATCTTTTCTGGATCGTATGCAATAACCTTTTCCTCAACATCTGTATCAAATGTAATAGAAATACCTTTGTTCTCAATATAGTCCGCTACAGATAAGGTAATATTTTCAATTAAATTTATAATATCCTGATTGCTTTCATCTATGTTAAAATAATCATTATCAATTTTTGTTATATCAATTAAATTATTTATCAGTCTTAGAAGACGATAACAATTTTGCTTCATCATCTTTATATATTTAAATCTACCTATAGAACTATTCTCACTTGAACAATTTTTCAACATAAGTTCTTCCATCTGTAAAGCTGAAAAAATAACATTTATTGGAGTCCTTAACTCATGAGAAATATTAGTGAAAAATTCTGTTTTAATTCTATCCGCCTCTTTTACTTCATTAAGCCTTCTTCTTTCCTCTTGAATACTCTTTTGTAATTCTTCTTTTTTACTTCTTTCAGTGATGTCTCTGCTTACCCCTATAAGTCCCAAAATATTACCTTGGGCATCATAATAAGGTGTTTTTATTGTATCTACTAAAACACGTTTACCATCGGGATACTTAATCCATTCTTCTTTTCTAAGGTGGTTTCCCTGCTGCATCGTTGTTAAATCCATCGCTCTAAAATGTTCTGCATATTCCTTATCCACAATATCAAAATCAGTTTGCCCAATAATATCTTTTTCCTTAATTCCTATAAAAGCTTCAAAAGCTTTATTGCATCCTAAGTATGTACTATTAACGTCCTTATAGAAAATCAGGTCTGGAATTAAATTAAGGAGAGATTCTAAAAAAGCTTGTTTTTCTTGAAATTTTTTATAAAGCTTTTTATATCTTTCTTCGCTTTTCTTAAGTTCACTAATGTCGTGAATAGTGCCTACTAATTTTTCTGGCGTGCCGTACTCATCAAAGTATGCCTTTCCTTTTACTACTACCCATTTTTCAGTTCCATCAGTTTGATGTACTATCCGATACTCTTTATTGAAATATTCCCCACTTCCAATTACTTGATTAGCGTATATCTCAAACTCTTCTCTTTGACTTGGGTGAATAATATTTGACCAGCCTTTAAAATCCTTGAAATAACTATCATCTATTCCAACCAATTCGTCAAATATCTCCGAACTAGTCCATATATCATTTTTTATATCATAGATAAAAAACCCAAGTTCTTCAAACCTCTGTAATTCATTTATCAGAAAATCATTCTTTAAGTCCATAATTAATCGCCCCATTTCGTATAAAATCATTTAGACAAAAAATTTTCTGCTTAATCCATTTAACATTTATATACATTATAACTTTAATTTTTATATATTTCCACATTTTATGTTATTTTTGAATTTTCAGTATAAAAGCAAAATGTAATAAAACTTCAAAATAAAAAAAGCACCTATCACTGAAGTGTACCCACAGAGATTAGTGCTTTAACTCTTTTAGCAAAACAAATTGCGTTCACTTTTAACATCTCCCGAGGGTTATTGCGAGCAAATCTCATCTCTTGTAAATCATTTTACATTTTTAAGCTAATCAGTCTATACTATTACAAAAACTAAAACCTAACTAATTTACTTAGCTAGGTTTTGCAAAACTTACATTATTTTTCATTTAATTTAGCTATTGTGGTATTACTCCAGATTTTTTTAACACTACTAATATTATTAATAATACTACTCCTCCAAATATTATTAATGATAATGCTTTAGAAAATAACATTATTACAACTGAAGCTATAGTTAACTTAAATCCCATTTTATTATTTTTACTTCTAATTGCATAAATCGAAAATATAACCCCTGAAAGAATTAATACTGTAGCATATATCCATGTAGAGATTTTATTAACTCCAATTAATTTCAAAAGGACTTGTGTAGCTATAACAGTTATTAACCCTATTACAGCACCATATTCTTGTTTATTATTCAAATTACCACTCCTAGTCTGTCCCCAGTCCATCATTAGCAACCAATGATTTCATAATTACATCAGCTGCACATACCAAATTATTAGTACAATTCATTGCTATTTTTTCTATATTTTAATTTATAAAGGCGTATATAATAGAAGATATAATTGAGGATATAAAAGCCCATTTAAACATATCTTTAACTGAACTGTTCTTTTCTTTATTTAACTTTATGAACATATATATTATTGAAAGTAATATAATGAACCTAATAAACATCATAAATATAAATTCAATTAATAAATTCAATGAGCTATCTCCTCCTAAATTATGTAACTTATCAGATATATATGGTCAAATTTTATTGCAAATTATGCTCTATTTGAAAAAAGCCAATAAGATTTTCCCTTTGACTTACAAACAAAATAAAACTTACTAGAACTACTTTTTGCCATGGTCTATATGCTTTAATCCTATTATTAGAATTATAATCATTAATAAAAATAGTATAGTTATTAATATTATGAAAGCTAATTTAACCTCATTAAAAGTTTGTGGTTTTTTTTCTTGAATTACAATCATTATTCCAATAAATATGGCAATAATTGTAATCATTACCATTGCACATATTAAGTGTTTAGTTTTATTCTTATTTTTTATAATCCTCCATATTTACTCTGAATTATTAGAACAGCAGCAAATACACTATCCATTTAATAATACTTCCGTATTAGCTTCTAATTTATATTAACATTTTCAGATGCATATATTAAGGAGTAAATATTTCCTAGATTCACTTAAATTTTATTATATCTGAAAGAAAATAAGGCAATAGAACCTTGGTTTGTCCTATTGCCTTATTTTAAATTTTTATAAGTTTTTTCTAATTTATGCATGCAAGCTAGATTATAACTTTCTTTTTACAAATTTTTATACTTCCTTTTTAAAATAAGATATACTATAACTATTATAATCATTACTAATTTTGAATATTTTTGTGGGAAAATATTTATAAATTCTGTTAATAAATAAAGTATGAACAGTCCACTTATTATCAACAATATAATTTTCAAGATATCTTTTATTATATCTATCATATACTAACTCCTTTTAATTACTCTATTAACATCATTATCTCACAATAAGCAAATGTATTATGTGCAAGTAATTCTCTTGCTTAGCCTCATCATTTCTTATTTAAAAAGAGAAGTAAGCAAGCATTCCTTATACCTGCTTACTTATAATGGTATCTCCTACTACTTTGGGTTATATAGTAAAAAAGCTTCAACACTTCCTAGTAGATTACTTTCTCTTTGTTTCATGAACTATTCTATAAATAATTATAAAAAGCCCTAGTGCAAAATAACTTACTAACGATACTATTACAAGGAGTTCTCCATATCTATCCATTAAAGCAGGATATCCTTTAAGTATTATGAACATTACAGATACTGATATGCTTGCTACTACAGACAATATTGCAATGATTGTATTATATCTAATGCCAAATCCCTTTTTTCCATCCTTATACGTTCCGAATATTACTAAAGAACATGCAATTGCTAAAAGAGCTACGAATGCTTTTACCGAAATATTTTCTATTCCTATGCTTCTTATGATAACTTGTGTAATAAATAATATAATCAATGTTGTAATACTATATTTCACCCTAAATCATTCCTTTTTAGTATTGTTGTATTTTAATTATTTTGCTTGGCTTTTAAAATACCTTATTAAGTAAACTTACAACCTGCGTTCCTGTCTTATTAAATAATCCTGTGATATCTTATAGGGCATTTCTTATATAGTAATAGTTATCTGAATCATATAATTCAATGCTTTTGGCACTGTAACTGCCTTTTTATATTGTTTTTGTGATTGCAAATCACAATGTTTCCCATGGTTATCTTGTATTGTCTAATATTTGTATTATACTAAAGATATAATGCTGCATAACCCATAATCAAAAATATAATTATAAGTATAGGTATACCAATTAAAACTTTTACTCTAACCTTTTCAATTCTTTCCTTATCTTCTGATTTTAATATATGCTTATACCCTGATATCATTAACGCCATAATCAATATTGGTATTAATGGCATAATTAAATCATTATCATTTCCCCTTATATGCAAGTAATTCAACATAATTATAAATATTGCTATCATCTCACCTATCACAAGTACCATAATCTGTCCTTGTCTGCTATGTTCAATCAAAAGCTTGATAATATATATTAAAAAACTTAATGCTAAAATAATACCTACCCATACTCCATATATTGAGTTTATATTATCACTAACTACAAAGGCAACTATTGCAATAAAGATAAATATACTTTTATCCACCTTATATGACGGTTTCATTAAAGCACTTTTAATTACATTAAACCACTTTTTCATTTCTTACCCTCCAACTATATCTAATTGCAATCTAAAACTATGAATATTTCTAATAAGATTACGTCTGCTAGTACGATTTACACCAGAACTTTTCAATATTGTATTGGCCTCATTTGTGCTCAATGGTTTTAATGCTGTATTACTTATATAATTGTCCGTGGCTCCTACCCATCCATTTGTTATAGGAGAAACAATTATTGTAATTGTTTAATATTTGACGATTTCATTAAAGCATCTATAATCACGCCACGCTATTTTCCATTTCTTATTCTCCAACTATATCCACACCGGCTTCTAATTTATATTAACATTTTCAGCTTCATATATTAAGGAGTAAACATTTCTAGTTATACATGAATTCTCTTTAGTTTTGAATCCATAAAAAAGGATTTGCACTATAAAAGCATTGAAGCTTTGTTAATGCAAATCCTATAATACTAAGTTCTAAATATAACTTCTTCCTTGCTAAACATATATCTTGCAAAGAATATTGCTGCCATAATGTATATTAAAACCCATCCGAAGGTCATTAATATATGAGATGTATTAAACACTCCTGCTAAAAATTCTTTCATCAAGCACACTGTGTTTGCTACAGGTATATGGAAATAAAAGGTATCTATATTTCTGGCATCCAGCATATAAGTTGTATAAACTGGAACCAATGCTATTATATTAAGGGGTGCTAAATAAGTTTGTGCTTCCTTAAAGGAGCGGGCATATATGCTTATAGAAAGCTCCAATGCTCCAAAGGTCATGTTTAAAAGTATTATCATTAAAAATACCAAGGCAAAGGTTGAAGCTCCTAGATTTAAGCTAATGGCTCCCCCTTCAGTTCCAAGACTTTCTCCAAATTTGGTTAGGGATATTAAAAGTCCCAGCATTGACGCTCCTGTGGTCATAAGTCCTACTACAGCTATTGCAAAGAACTTACCCCATAAAAGTGACATTCTTCCTGCCTGAGTGGTTAAAAGCGGCTCTAGTGTTCCTCTTTCCTTTTCTCCTGCTCCCAAGTCCACCGCTGCCCCCATAGGCCCTGTTATACTGTATATAACAAGGAAAAGTGGAAGAAGCATAGAAAGCATTATTTTACCCATGCTGTCCTTATCTGTGGTTGAGGTTTGATATTCTACACTGACAGGATTTAATATGGATATATCTATATTTCTCTTTTGAAGTCTGTGGGATACCACCTGCTTATTATAGTCTTCAATGGTTTTCTCTATCATACCTTGAGCCATAGATGACTGCTGGCTTGTATTGTCAAATATAATCTTAACAGAAGTTCCCTTTTCTTCTTCTAAAAGCGCATCTACATTATCAGGAATTTCTAGTCCAATTAATATATTGCCATTTTTAACATCTTCCTGAATATTACTTGAAGGAGTGATTTGTACCTTAGGGTAATTTTCTATAACCCTTCTAAATTGTGTATGTTCTCCTCCCTTTATTGCTACTTTAAAGTTATTTTCCACCTTTTTTACGTTATCAGATCCGGTTTTTCCCATGGCATAAAACATTATAGGAAATAAAATTAAAGGGATTAATACACTTACTAAAAGTGTCTTTTTATCTCTGAATATATCCCTAAGCTCTTTTTTAAATACCGTAAATGCTATACTACTCATTTTTATCACCTACCAAACTTATAAATATCTCTTCCATGTCTTCATTGTTGTATTTTTTCTTTAATTCCTCCACAGTTCCTTCTTCTATTAACTTGCCTTTATGAATTATTATAATTCTATCGCAGAGCTTTTCTACTTCTCTCATACTGTGGCTTGAGAATATTATGGACTTATTTTCTGCCTTACAGCTTAATATAAAGTCCTGTACTATTTTTGAAGCAGTGACATCTAGTCCTATGGTAGGTTCATCAAAGAGCATTACAGAAGGCTTATGAACTATGGATCTTGCTATGGCTACCTTTTGCTTCATTCCTCTGGAAAACTTGCCTACTCTTCTGTCTATAAATTCCTGCATTTGAAGCATGGAAGTTAAATTTTCTATGCTTTCTTTAGATTCTTCGTCATTCATTCCATTAAGTCTTGCAAAGTACATCATATTTTCCCTTGCTGTAAGTCTGTCATATAATCCGACTTCTCCTCCAAAGAGTATGCCTATTTCCCCTCTTACCTTTGAAGGCTCCTTTGTTATACTGTATCCTTCAATTACTGCATCTCCTGAAGTAGGTTTAAGCATTGTTGCTATCATTCTAAGTGTAGTTGTCTTTCCTGCTCCATTTTCTCCAAGAAGCCCCAATATTTCACCTTTATTTACTTTAAAGTTTACATTATCAACTGCTTTTATATTCTTGAATTGTTTTGATAAGCTATTAACTTCTATCATAAAATCCTCCTAAGTATACTTTATACTAATATTATTTTAAATTATATTTGCAATTATGTAAAACCTATTTATTAAATTTTTGTATTTTTCTTACAAATAAGAAAGGAACATAAGTGCAATTATAATACACTAAATGTTCCCTAATGATTTTTAAATGAAAAACCTTAATAAAATCTATACATAAGTTATGCTCTTATCTATATTGCAAACTATGTCCGTATCCTTTCCGTCTATGCGAGTCTTTAAAATTACCTTGTGTCCCCATAAGTCTACTATATATTTTAATGTTTCCACACCATAAATTAAATCTAATTCTCTTCCATCAAAGGTATGGGTAAGTACTAGGGTCTTATTGTAAAGGCTCATGTCTGTTACTGCAATGGCAGGTATACTTCCCATGCCGCAGGAGCTGCAAATTGTATTTCTTATTTGCTTAAATCCATCATCATCGGATACTTCTTCTATTACATAATCTCTATCATGTTTTCCAAACTGAAATAAATTCATTTCACTGCATAGCTCCTCTGTAAGATATCTTCTTATAAAGGATGCATCTCTCTCAAGCTCTCTTACTTCAAATATTTTCTCTCTGCCATACCTTTTTTCTAAATCCTCAAATATTTTAAAGCCCATATAATAAGGATTTATTCTGCCCTCAAGAGGAGTTATTACATCATTATGCCTTTTTATAAATTCCAAGTGAAGGGATGTAGGCAGTTCTAGTTCCTTTAATATATTGTAGTGCCAATAACTTGCCCAGCCTTCATTCATAATCTTTGTTTCTATTTGAGGAAGGAAGTATTCTGTTTCCTGTCTTACAATATCTACAATGTCTTTTTGCCAAGTAGTAAGATCTCCATATCTTATTACAAATCCTAAAATATCCTCATCCGGTTCTAGTGGTATTTTTTCTATATTATTTAAGCTTTTCTTTTCCCAAGGTTTTAGTACATCTGTGGTGTCTTCAGTTATATAATCCTTAATTATTCTCTGCTTTACCTCTTCATTGGACATCTTTTTAATACCTATACTTCTTTCCCTTTGAAGCTTTACAGCATGGGCTGCATTTAGCATCTTTTCTACTTCTTCATATCCAATGCTTGGGTCATTTATATAGTCTCTTATTCTATCTGCATGACTTTTAAACATTTCAATGGTATAGGACGCATCCGTTGCTGTTTTAAAAAGTCTATTATTCTTGAAAAAATCATTGTGTCCATATACATGGGCAATTGTTAGTATTTGTAGCAAAAGAGTATTATCCTTCATTAAATAAGCTAAGCATGGATTTGAGTTTATAACCATTTCATAGGGAAGGCCTGTAAGGTTATAGTTATACATTGTTCTTAGCTTATCATACGCCTTACCAAAGCTCCAGTGAGGATAGTGGGCAGGCATACCCACATATACCTCATAAGCCAGCATATCATTATGATCTATTATTTCAAACTCCTGAGGATAATAATTAAGTCCAAATTTCTTAACTACTTTTTCTATCTTTTCATTCCACTTTTCAAGTTCATTTATAGTATAATCCATGCTGCCACCCCCCTTATTCTGCAGATTGGCTCATTTCTGCCTTTAGCATATCCCTAATGGCATTCCATAAATCCTCTTTCTTCTGCATAGCAACCATTGCAAAATTATCTCTCTTTATATCTTGAGAGTATTTCTTTTTTATAGTGCTGGAATATCCATAAGTCATTATTTCTGCATATCCAAACAAGTTACACACATCACATAATTCATTTACTGATTTTATAGCCCTTTCATTGTCTTCGCTCCAGTTATCTCCATCACTTGCATGGAAGGCATAAATATTGTACTGAGATGGATTATACTTTTCGCGTATAAGTTCTAATGCCTTTTGATATCCACTGGATACATAGGTTCCCCCTGACTCTACCTTATGGAAAAACTCATCTTCAGTTACAACTTTTCCTACAGTAGAGTGTGCTATAAATTCTACCTGCGCTTTTTCATATTTCATCTTTATGAAACTATAAAGCATAAAGAAAAATGAGCGGGCAAGATATTTTTTGGTTTGATCCATAGATGCAGAAGTATCCATTATGCATATTACCACTGCGTTATATTCTTTTTTCATTCTAGGCTTTACTCTGTAATATCTTATATCATCCTTCTTAAATGGGAATCTTTCTATTACTGCGTTTTCATTACTTTCTCTTAATGCCCTTTTCATGCCTTGCTTTCTTTTTAGCTTTTCCACAACTGTTCTCTTCTTAGCAAGTCTTGGTGGAATTCCATTTCTTTGATATCCTGATTTCTTCTTGGAGCCTTCCATAAGGATTTCGGAGATCTTTTTCTTTTTTAAGTTTGGCAGTTCTAAGTCATCGAAAATATATTGGAAGATATCTTCTAGTGTGATTTCAGTTTCAAATATATCTTCTCCTTCTTCATTTCCTGCACCCTTGTTGCCCTTCCCCTTTGCATTGCCTTCCTTTTCGCTGCCAATTACATCTCCTCTTTTTTCAGACCCATCTCCACTTCCAACTCCAGAAGTATTCTTACCATATACAAATTGATATTCCTTTATGCCCTTTATAGGAATCTTTATTTTTTTCTGGGAGTTTTGTCCTATTAAGCTCTCTTCAGAAAGGATATCTACTAAATTTTTCTTTATGGAATCTTCCACAAGCTTTTGATGTCTTCTTCTATCCTCCGCTGTTCTATCGTGAGGGATAGGATTAAACTCTCTAAAGATTGCCATAATATCAATCCTTCCATAGGTTATTAGCTGCGTATTTAAGTATTACATCACAGCACTCTTCACAATATCCATTTTTCTTCATTTCTTCTACCATTGTATTGTATTTTTGATTTTGCTCTTTATCTCTAACTCTAGACTTGGTTATAATTCTAGACATTTCTCTTACGGAATAGGTTAATTTCTTTTCTACAGCTTCTTTTAGTGGTTCATAGGAAGTGTAATCTATCTTAGCTCCCTTTCTTACCAAATAGAACATATAAGAAGTTACATCGGATCTAAATCCCTTTGCAGAGCTATCTGAAATTCCTATTTGTTCTTCTATGGAACGCATAAACTTTTCGTCTGGCTCAAGCTGCTCACCAGTTGCCTTATCCTTAATCTTTGTCTTGTTAACAAAAGCTTCAGCATGATCTAAATAGTTATTAAATAAGCTTTCTGCCTGTTCTCTAAAGCTTTGGATAAATGCCTTAGTGATTTCTTTTTCTAAAACCTTATTGTATTCTTTTCTTATTGTATCTTGAAGAAGCGCTAGATATTTCTTTCTTTCATCATCTGCTATATCTAAATCTTTAACGGATTTTATAATGCTTTCCATTACACTTAATGGGTTTATGCAGCCTTCCTTAGATTCAGATAATGCATTATCTATTGCCTTAACTATAAATCTAGTTGAAATACCACTCATACCTTCTCTAAGGCCTGCCTCTTCTCTAAGCTCTGTGATATCAATCTTTTTAGTGGTTCCCTTTTCTACAATTTCTTCGCCATTATAAATTTTAAGCTTAGTTAAGAGGTCAACTTTATTAGATGGCTGAAGTCTTGTAAGTATAGCAAACATAGCCGCTATATCTATTGTATGAGGTGCAATGTGAGCTGCAAAATTACTCTTACCAAGTATCTTTTTATAAATCTTTTTCTCTTCATTTAGCTCCATGCAATATGGCACTTCTATTTTTACTATTCTATCTAGTATTGCTTCGTTGGTATGGTCTGATTTAAATTTAGTCCATTCTGCTTCATTTGAATGGGCAAGGATTACTCCATCGAAATATATCATAGAGCCCTTTCCTGGTGATGGTATAGATTTTTCCTGAGTAGCTGTTATTATAGTGTGAAGATATTCAACATCATTTTTAAATACTTCAATAAACTCTACAAGTCCTCTATTACCTACGTTAAAAGCTCCATTAAGTGCAAATATTCTAGGGTCGTCTTCAGAATAAAGATCCATCTTTGAGATATCCACAGAACCAATGAGGACAGACGTGTCTTGATTATTTGGGTCAACTGGTGGCACAACTCCTATGCCTTTTCTTGATCTGATTGAAAAGTCTACTTTTTCTACTGGGAATTTTTCATATTCTCCCTTATATTCATGAAGTAATTTGTATCTACATACCGGGCATAAATCTCCCTCTATTTTTATTCCAAGCTCTTCTTCAAATTCTTTCCTTAAATGTTTAGGAATTAAATGAAGTGGTTCTTCTCTCATAGGACATCCCTTTAAGCCATATACTGATTCTGAGGTTTCAAGTGCCTTTTTAAGAGATTCAACTAGAGAAGACTTTCCTGATCCTACAGGTCCTACAAGGTATAACACCTGTCTTGATTCTTCACCTTTCATAGATGCGGAGTAAAAATAATTAACAAGTTTCATTAAAGTTTTGTCTATTCCAAAGAAGTCATTTTTAAAAAACTTATAACTTTTAATTACTTGATTTCCATATATCTTTCTTATTCTTATATTTTCTTCTGGATCTAATACTTCTACGCCTTCACGAGTTATTATCTCATGCATTCTTTCATGAGCTAATTTATATACTTCAGGATTATTTTTCAATATTTCCAAATAGTCAAGGAAAGTTCCTTCAAATTTATCGCTTTTTCTTCTTTCTCTATCCTTCTCTATCAACTCTTTAAAATTCATAATTCCCTCCATACTAAATTGATTAATTATTCGCTTCTATTCTATTGTTGTATTTATTTATATTAGAAAAAACACATATTTAGAACCTCAATAATGTTGTAATCCACTGGTAATATTATGAACATTTAAGTTTATTTAAAATTAATTTTAAGTTATAATAAAAATAAGACATTTTGTATTGGGGGTATTTAAATGAATTTTATTGATTTGAGAAGTGATACAGTAACAAAGCCAACAGAAGAAATGAGAAAAGCTATGTATAATGCTGAAGTTGGCGATGATGTATATGAAGATGATGCTACTGTTAAAGAATTAGAAGAATATGCAGCAAAGTTAGTTAACAAAGAAGCTGCACTATTTGTTCCTACTGGAACCTTTGGAAATCAGCTTGCATTGTTTACACACTGCCTTCGCGGAACCGAAGTTATACTGGAGGAAAACTGCCACATTCTTCAACATGAAGTAGGCGCACCTGCAATCATTGCTGGTGTTCAGATAAGACCTTTAAAAAGTAATAAGGGTGAAATGAATCCTAGCGAAGTTGAAAAAACTATAAGAGGTGAAGATATTCATTTTCCTGAAACCAGCTTAATATGTGTAGAAAATGCTCATTCTAATGGAAGAGTTATATCTACTGAAAATATGAAAGAAATATATGAAGTAGCTAAAAAGCACAATTTACCTGTTCACTTAGATGGTGCAAGACTTTTTAATGCGGCTGCTTCTTTAGACGTTGAAGCCTCTGACATAACTAAATACTGTGATTCCGTTATGTTTTGTCTTTCAAAAGGGTTATGCGCTCCTATAGGCTCCATGGTTGCAGGTTCCAAAGAATTTATTGCAAAAGCACGTAAAAAGAGAAAAATTATGGGCGGTGGAATGAGACAAGCTGGAATACTTGCTGCAGCAGGACTAATTGCCCTTAAAGATATGAGACAGCATTTAAAAGTGGATCATGAAAATGCTAAATTTTTAGGAGAAGAGCTATCTAAAATTCCAGATATCAATGTAAACCTTGACCAAATTCACATTAATATGGTATTCTTTAGCATAGAAGATTCCTCTATTGACGGTAAACTTATAGTAGATGAGTTTTATAAAAATGGTATAAAGATAAATCCACCTGAAAATGGTGAATTTAGATTTGTTACTAACTACTGGGTTAACAAAGAACACATTGTTAGGTGCGTAGATATTTTAAAGGAATTACTAAATGTAAAATAGTTAGGACAAGCACTGCTTGTCCCTTACTTTTACTTTATTTTTAATATTTATTTTTTACATATACACCTAATTTTTTATATTTTTAGTATAATTAAAGTAATAATTAACTTAAGGAGGTATATTTATGAAGAACTTAAAAAAGATTTGTATATTATTATGTTTGTCCTTTGTATTCCTCGCTTCTTGCAGCAAAAATAATGTAAATAATAATCCAACTGGAGATAAAACACCAGCAGATAATCCTACTGAGCAAACTACAAATTACACTATAAAAGATTATTATCCTTTTAAAGAAAATGTAACTTTGAAATATGAGGGAATTGGAAATGAATATGCTGAAAAAACAGTATATACAGATTTTATAAATGTAGATAAAATTCAACTTAGAAGTATAAATGGTGGTACTACTTTAGCACAGGTATTACAGTATACAAATGGAGAACTAAGGAGCTTAGCTTCTGAAGGCGAATTTTACTACAGAGATAATTTAACTAATAATGAATATAGTAAATATGAAGTGCTTTTAAAGGAACCTTTAAAGAAAGGAACTTCCTGGACACTATCTGATGGTAAAAAAAGATACATTTCCGCTGTAGATAAAGAAGTAAAGACCCCTTCCGGAAACTATAAAGCTCTAGAAGTAACCACAGAACATGGAGATTCTACAACTTATGACTACTATGCTTTAAATCAAGGCTTAGTAAAAAGCATATTTAAATCAAATGGTATGGAAGTTACAACTTCACTAGAAAAGATAACTAAAGATGCTCCTGTAATTCAAACAACTAAATTCTATTATCCTGATTATGCAAATGATAGAATGGTTTTTCATAAGGTAGCATTAAAATTCAATACAAATGATGATACCAAAGCAGTTTTTGAAAAATACTTTAAGGAAAGTCCAAATAAAGATTTAAATTCGTTAATTGGAGAAAAGGTAAAAATAAATAAGCTTTATTTAAATCAAAAATCCAATACAGTAATGGTTGATTTCACAGGAAATTTAGTTACTGAAATGAATGCAGGAAGCGGCTTAGAGGCAGCTATATTAAAGGGAATAACAAACACCCTTGGAGATTATTATAACACTACTAACGTAATAATAACTATGGATGGAAAACCTTACAACTCAGGCCATATTCTTCTTGAAGAAGGCGAAGTTCTTAAAACAGATTATAAAAACATAATTGAATATAAATAACTTAAAAAGGAAATTGCAACTGATGCAATTTCCTTTTTTAATCCTTAAATATTAACCAATTCTACTATCTCTTCAATAGAATCTATTACAAAGTCAGGCTTATGAGCTAATATTTCATCTACAGAAAGAGCTGTATATTTCACAAGGCATGTTAGTGCTCCTGCATTTTTACCACAAAGAATATCATTGTGGCTGTCCCCCACCATTAAGGCTTCTTTGGGAGATACATCTAACATTTCACAGGCCTTTAAAACCGGCTCTCCCTCTGGTTTATGTTTTACTGTGTCTTCTGGAGTTATAACCACATCCATAAAGCTATCTAAGTTAAATAATTTAAGCCCCCTTAAAGCTATAGATCTTCTTTTAGAAGTAACTATTGCAAGCTTAAATCCCTTATCCTTTAAAGCTGTTAAACCTTCTTTAACTCCCTTTATTTCCTTTGTTAATTCATCATGAATTGCTTCATTATATTTTATGTATGTATCATATAAGAATTTTGCTCTATCCTTATCATATCTTTCCATTACTCCCATCAAAGGCTCTCCAAAGGTTTTAACTATTTCTTCATCTTCTATAGTTAAATGCCCTAAATGAGTGTCAAAAACATGCCTAAAGGATTTTAATATTAAATCATTGGTATCTATAAGAGTTCCATCTAAGTCAAAAAGTATTGCCTTTATCATTGTCCCCTCCTATTACCTATTTAAGAGACTTTAAATAAAAATATGCCATTATGGTTTTGTCGTCTATTATTTCTGCGCTTGAAACCATGTTTTCAAATGTGCTGAAAGGTACCCATTTACCTTCTAGTACATCTTGATCTTGTATTTTATTTGTATCAAAGTCATCCTTATTTATATTTACTAAAAACATATTCATAGTACTTGCGCTAAATCCTAGTATAGGTTTATAGGAAACTATTTTCTTAACATCAGTCTTTTTTACATTTAGTGCCGTTTCTTCTTGAAGCTCTCGTATCAGGCAGTCTTCTATTGCTTCCCCTTCTACATCTAGGACTCCCGCTGGAATCTCATAGGTTTCTTTCATTACTGCAGGCCTAAATTGTCTTACTAAAAGTATTTCATTATCTTCATTTAATACTATAGCTGAAACTGCATCATGATTTTTAACTATTTCATATTCCCTATCTTTAACTTCCCTTTTATAAAGTTTTAACCATCCATCATATATTAATTTATCCATGATTAATTCACCCCTTGCATGATTTGCATGATTTATAGAAATCTTTGATTTCGTCATAAATCAGCACATCTCACTTTGGTGAGATGTTTCCTTTAAAAGTCGTGCTCTATTCCTAGTTCATTTAAAAGCTCAACTTTTTCATTATATATTTCCTGTCTCTCTTTTATGATAGCATTCATTGGAGTATCATCGCATATGTCATTATAAGATAACTGCCATACTCTTAAAAATTCTATTGCTCTTATAACAGCTCCCCCTTGAGTATGAAAGGTTTCTTTTCCTACTGCTTCTGTAAGTTTTTTCCCGAAGTCAAATAAAAGTTCTTTTTCAACCTTTCCGCCGCCTGCCCATACGAGCTTTGGTGAAAGTGCACTATAAAGTTCTGAAGGAGTATCAATCCATGCATCTATAGCTTCTTTTCTATTTCCCTTTTTGTTTGTTAACTCTTTTAAAGTATTATCCATGGATTCCTTTATTTCTCCATAAAATAAATTAAGTACTCCTCCTGTTTTCTTATAAACAGATTGATATATAAAATCGGACTTATGTAATGGAAGCATTTTTTTATATTCATCATGTATTGGTGATTTTTCAAGCTCAGGCATTACCTTTAGTATTCCTGATGCATCTTTATTTATAACCGTATATTCATAAAGTGTTTTTCCATCTAAAGCTTCAAACTTTTCATTTAAAGAACATTCTATTTGCGTTAGAAATAATTTTACTGCTGTAAGTTGATCTGGTAACCATATATCATGAGTATTGTTATTTTCCATAATATTATTCTCCTTTCAATCTATCTAACATTTGTCTTGCATTACTGTAATCTGGATTGATTGCTAGCACTTCATTTAATACAATTTCTGATTTTTCATCATCATTTTTCACTATAAGATAATTCTTAGCCATGTTATAAAGTGCTTTCACTTTTAACTCTTCTCCATTAGGTGCATCATCACTAAAGAAGCTTGATTTTTGATAGTTTTCTAAGGACTTATCAAACATTCCTAAAAGATTATATATATATCCTAGGTTATAGTATGACATTGGATCGTTTTTCTTTAACTCAAGTGATTTTAAAAACTTTTCCTTACTTTCAAATATGTTTCCGTAATATCTTAAGCTCATGTCTGCTAATACATATTCTATATAATAATTATCAGCATATATTTTTAATCTCTTGCTGTAGTTTTCTACTGCTTCTACATCCTTCTTTTCTGATGCTCTTATAAATAAGAACATTTCTAATGACCATAAAACGTTAAGATTATCCTTATTTTCTTCTATGTACTGTTTAAAATAATTATGTAATGAAGCATTTTTTTCTACTTCATTTAAAATTGACTCAATATAATTTTCTTCATTTATGTTTGTGTTATATTCCTCTTGTACCAACTGTTGAAACTTTTTTATGGTATGATAATTGCTTTGACTTTTCATAAAGTTCACTCCTTCTTAAAAGATTAACATTTTTATTATATATCTTACCCCATATAAAAATCTACCCTTTTAATACAAATGAATCAACTAATCCCTATAATATACTATAATTCATACAAATATAAGTGCATTTATGTTATAATAAATATGTTTTTATTTTTGACAATAAACGTAACAAAGGTGGGATAATATGAAGAAAAAAACACTAGCAAGTATAATTGCAGCTTTTTCTTTAACTTTTATACTTAGTTCTTGCAGCAGCGATTCAAATAAAGAAGTAGTTAAGCAAAATTATCTTTTAGGAACAATTGTAGAAATCAAAGCCTATGGTAAAAATGCTGAAAAAGCAACAGATGAGGCTATGAAAAAGATATCTGAAGTTGACGATAAAATGTCTGCTACCAAACCTACAAGTGAAGTTTCTCTTATAAATAAAAATGCAGGTAAAGATTATGTAAAAGTTAGCGATGATACCTTTTATGTAATAAAAAAGTCCCTTGAATACAGTAAGCTTTCTAAGGGTGCCTTTGATATAACAATAGGACCTTTAAGCAGCCTTTGGGGAATAGGAACAGATAAAGCTAATCTTCCTAAGGACAGTGATATTAAGGATAAACTAAAGCTTGTTAATTATAATGATGTGTTAATTAATGAAGATACTAAAGAAGTTAAGCTTAAAAATCCTAATCAAGCTATAGATTTAGGTGGGATTGCTAAGGGATATACTGCGGATTTGGTTAAAGACATTCTAGAAAAAAACAAAGTAAAAACAGCCTTTATTAACTTGGGCGGCAATGTGTTAACTGTTGGTAACAAATTAGATGGATCTCTTTGGAACATTGGTGTGCAGGACCCTTTAAAAGAAAGAGGAGAATATTTTGCTATAGCTAAAGTTGGCAGCAAATCTGTTGTAAGCTCAGGAAATTACGAAAGATTTTTTATAAAAGATGGTAAGAAGTATCATCATATTTTAAACACTAAAACAGGGTATCCTTCTGAAAGCGGAATAATAGGAACTACTATTATTTCTAATAAATCCGTTGATGGAGATGCACTTTCTACTAGTACCTTTGTACTTGGTGTAAATGAAGGAATGAAGCTTATAGAATCTCTAGATGGTGTAGAAGCAGTATTTGTAACAGCTGATAAAAAAGTATATTATACCTCTGGATTAAAAGATCATTTTAAAATAACAAACGAGGAGTATAAGTATGAAGAAAGGTGATAAAATATTATTTGTTATAGTAATAGCAGTTTTACTGATTATGAGCGCTGGAACTTATGCCTATAAATTAGCCTTTAAAGATAAAGATAAAATAGCTGTAATTAAAGCAGATGGAAAAGTCGTTAAAACTATAAACCTTTCAAAATTAAAAGGAACTGAAAAATTTGATATTAAAGAAGGCGAGCATTTTAATACTATAATTGTAGAGAAAGATAAAATTAGTATAATAGATGCAGATTGTCCTGATAAAGTTTGCATAAAAACTGGATGGATTTCCGATGCAGGAGAGTCTATTGTCTGTCTTCCAAACAAACTTATAGTAAGTATTGAAGGTGGGGAAACTTCTGATAAAGCTCCAACTGATATAGATGGTGCTTCATATTAAGATCATTGAGGTGATTGAATGAAAAAAACAAGAAAAATGGTCCTTTTAGGTCTTCTTACAGGTATTGCTCTTGTAGTATATGTGATAGAAGCTCAAATTCCAGTAATACTTCCTGGTATAAAACTTGGACTTGCCAATGCAATTTCACTTTTAGCTTTAATTATAATGGGCCCTAAAGAAGCACTGACCATAATGCTCTTAAGAACCTTACTTGGAACTTTCCTCGGAGGAAATATGTCCGCCTTTTTATATAGTATTTCTGGCGGAATACTTAGCAATATCGTAATGATAGTACTTTATAAAAAGTTTAAGGAAAGCTTTAGTCTTTGGAGTATAAGTATAGCTGGAGCAATATTTCATAATATAGGGCAGCTTTTTATAGCCGCACTAGTTGTACAGGATTTTAAAATATACTTTTACCTCCCTGTTCTTATGATTTCAGCCATAGCAGCTGGATATTTTATAGGACTTGTTACTAATTTTTTATCAAAGCATTTAGAAAAGATACCATTCTTAAAAGGAATATCTTAATGAACTTAAGATATTCCTTTTATAATAAAATTATAAAAAGTACATAAAAAGCATGTAGTTTAAACTACATGCTTTTTATATTAAGCGTTTGCTGCTTTTGTTTCTAACTTTTCATTTAAGTTTGCAATGGCTTTTGTTGGGCATTTTGCCACACATACTGCACACTGAGTACACTTGTCATAATCTATAACTGGTAAGTTATTAACCATTGTTATAGCCTCACTTGGGCAGTTTCTTACGCATAGTCCACAGGAAATACATCCAGTAGAACATACATTTTTAACTTCTAATCCCTTGTCATGAGAGTTACATGCAATACGTACTTTTTTGGACATAGGTGCTAATTCAATAACACTCTTTGGACAAATATTTATACAAGCACCGCAAGCAACACAAGCTTCTTCATCTACTACAGCTATTCCATCTACTACATGGATAGCATCAAATGCACAAACTCCTACACAGCTTCCAAGTCCAAGACATCCATATGAACAAGACTTTGAACCGCCGCCTGGAGTATTAGCTGCATCTATACAATTAGTTGCACCATAATACTCATATTTTTCTTTTGCTTTTCCACAAGAACCTTGACATTTTACATATGCCTTCTTTGGTTCTGAAGAATCAACTGTTACTCCCATTATTTCAGCAATTTTAGCTGAACATGCTGCTCCACCAACTGGACACTTATTTGCTGCTGCACCTTCATTAACAACTGCATCTGCATAAGCGTCGCAACCTGCAAATCCACAACCACCACAGTTAGCTCCTGGTAACGCTTCTCTAACTAGTGGCACTCTTTCATCAACTTCTACAGCAAACTTCTTTGAGGCATATCCTAAAAGAAGTCCAAATACTACACCTAATCCCCCTAAGCTTAAAACAGGGAATACTAAGCTATTCATTTCCATGCTAACACCTCCTAATTAGATTAAGCCCTGGAATCCTAAGAAAGCTATCGCCATTATACCTGCTGTTATTAAAGTTATTGGCAAGCCTCTTAATGGCTCAGGAATATATTCATTAGTTTCAAATTTTTCTCTTATACCTGCAAGTAAAACAAGTGCTAATGTAAATCCAAGTGCTGCTCCTACAGAGTTTACAATAGATTGTATAAATGTATATTGTTCTTGGCTATTTATAAGAGCCATACCAAGTACGGCACAGTTTGTAGTTATAAGTGGTAAGAATATACCTAAACTCTTGTAAAGGTCAGGGCTCATCTTCTTTATAACCATTTCAACAAACTGAACTAAAGATGCTATAACTAGTATAAATGCTAGTGTTGATAAATATGATAATCCTAGTGGTATTAATATAAATCTTTCAACTAAGAAAGTCATCATTGCTGCTAATACCATAACGAAAGTAACCGCAGCTCCCATACCTGCTGATGTTTCTACCTTCTTAGAAACTCCAAGAAATGGACATATTCCTAAGAATCTAGATAAAACGAAGTTATTAACTAATAGTGCACTTATAAATATAGTAAATATACTCATTTTTCTTCCGACACCTTCCTTTTTTTAGAGTAAGGACTGAAGGCAAAGCTAAATTATTTAGCTTTTGCCTTCTTTAATTTTCTATTGTTTAATAGAGCCATAAGTATTCCAAGTGTAATAAATGCACCTGGCGCAAGTACCATTATTAAAGCAGGCTGAAACGCTGCAGGTGTAACTTGAACGTTAAATACCTTTCCTGTTCCAAGTAGCTCTCTTATTAATCCTAGTACAGTTAATGATACTGTGAATCCAAGTCCCATACCTAATCCATCAAATAAAGCTGCTCCTACTCCGTTCTTAGAAGCATATGCCTCTGCTCTACCAAGTATAATACAGTTAACAACTATAAGTGGTATAAATATACCAAGTGATTTATTTAATGCTGGTAAATATGCTTGAAGTACAAATTGAAGTACTGTAACAAACGTAGCAATTACAGTTATAAAAGCTGGTATACGTATTTCTCCTGGAATTATCTTTCTAAGTGCAGAAATAGCCATATTAGTTCCTATTAAAACTGCAGTAGTAGAAAGTCCCATACCAAGTCCATTTATAGCACTGGATGTAACTGCTAGTGTTGGACACATACCAAGAACTTGCATGAAAGTTGCATTTTCTTTTATTATACCATTATATAATCTTTCACTCATTAATCCCACGATTAGTTTCCTCCTTTCAAGTTAGCATCAAAGAATTTAATAGCCTCATTAACTCCAGATGTAACTGCTCTTGAAGTTATTGTTGCACCAGTAATTGCTTCTATTTGATTATCTGATGATGGTGCTGCCTTTACAACTGTTAATTCTTTTGCTGGTTTTCCTGAAAATTGTCCAGAGAACTTTGGTTCTGGAGCAAGCGCACCAAGACCTGGAGTTTCTGCATGTTCTAATATCTTAATTCCGGAAACTTTTCCATCTGTAGTTATTCCAACCATTGTTTTAACAGCTCCCGCATATCCTTTAGGTGATACTGTTATAGTATATCCTTTTACATCTGCTCCTGATTTTCCTTCAGTTACAGATGAAATTGTTCCTGTAAATTCAACTCCAGTTTTATCAACAAATTCTGTTGCTTCTGGAAGTATTGCTTTATTTGCTTCATCAACTGCTTTTTTAGCTTGAACAGCTATTGGTTCTTTAGTTACTTCACTTATACCGCCAAGTATAAGTCCACATATTGCAGCTATAGCTAACAATACTAAACCTAATTTTAAACTGCTATTCTTCTTCATTTTATTTCTCCTTTCCAAAAGTTCTTGGAACTGTCCATCTCTCAATAAGTGGAACGAACAAGTTCATTACTAGTATTGAATAGGATACACCTTCTGGATATCCACCAAATATACGGATAAGACCAGTAATTACTCCACAACCAATACCAAATATTATTCTACCACGTGGTGTAATTGGAGAAGTTGCATAATCTGTTGCCATGAAGAATGCTCCAAGCATTAATCCACCTGCAAATAATTCATATACAGGGTTTGCAGATCTTCCTGCAATTGCAGTCATAATGAAAGTAGTAGCTATAAATGTAACTGGAGCTCTCCAATCAATTATTCTTTTAGCAAATAAGTAAGCTGCACCAAGAATTATTGCTAGTGCTGAGGTTTCACCAATACATCCACCAACATTTCCTATAAATACATTCATTAAGCTAGGTGCTTGACCAGTTGCTTCAATTCCTTTTAAGAAAGCAAGTGGTGTAGCTGTTGTTGATCCATCTAATGTCCAAGTAGTCATTGCTACTGGCCAAGATGCAAGTAAAAACGCTCTTGCAAGTAATGCTGGATTTACGATATTTTGACCTATTCCACCGAAAAATTGTTTACCTATTATAATTGCAACGAAGCCACCAATCACTGGCAACCAAAGTGGAACGGATGCTGGTAAGTTGAATGCTAATAATAATCCTGTTACAACGGCACTTAAATCACTTATAGTTACTTTTCTATGAGTAGCCTTCTGCCATATATATTCAGCAGCTACACAAGAAAGTACTGAAGCAAGTATTACTAAAAGTCCCTGAAGTTTAAAGAAGTATACTCCTGCAGCAGTCGCTGGAAGTAAAGCTATAACAACATCTCTCATTATGCTCTGAGTTGTATCTTTCGCACGTATATGTGGAGATGAAGATACGGTATACATTGTTGTTTCGGACATTTATATTCACCTCTTATTTAAATTTTTAATTTATTTCTTTTTTGGAGTTTTACAAACGACCTTTTTACCGGAACGTATTCTTTGTAATAAATGACGTCTTGCTGGACAAGTAAATGAACAACAACCACATTCTATACAATCTCTTCCATCATATTGATCGAACATTTCATAGTTCTGCATGGAAGCTGATGCTGCAAGTGTTGTTGGCATTAAGTTCATAGGACAAACTTGTACACACTTTCCGCAATTTATACAGTTAGATTCTTCTTCTACAGTTGCTACCTTTTTAGTTAAGCAAAGTATTCCTGAGCTTCCCTTTGTTGCTGGAGCATCTAAAGTATACATTGCAATTCCCATCATAGGACCACCAGATATTATCTTAGTTGGTTCTTCTACAAATCCACCAGCAAATTCTACTAGTTCTTTCATTGAAGTTCCAATTTTAAATCTGATATTTTTTGGTTCTTTTATTGCATCACCAGTTACAGTTACAACTCTTGAAGTAAGTGGCTTACCATTTACTACAGCATTGTATATTTCATAAATTGTATCAACATTTTGTACAACACATCCTGCATCTGCTGGAAGTGCGCCTGATGGTACTTCTCTCTTTGTTAAAGAATAAATTAACTGTTTTTCAGCTCCTTGAGGATACTTAGTTTTAACAGCTTTTACTTCTATTCCTGTTCCTTGTGCTGCATCACTCATAGCTTTTATAGCATTTGGCTTATTATCTTCTATTCCTATATAGCCTTTTGCACCTGGGAATAACTTTAGAACTATTTTTAATCCTTCTATTATTTCCTTAGTGTACTCAAGCATCATTCTGTGGTCACAAGTTAAATATGGTTCACATTCTGCAGCATTTACTACTATGAACTCTATTTTCTTGTCAGCTGGTGGCATAAGTTTTACATGAGTTGGGAATGTAGCTCCACCCATACCTACTATACCTGCTTCTTTAATGATTTCAATTATTTCTTCTTTTGATAACTTTGCATAATCAGCATTTGGCTTTATTGTATCTACTTCTTCATAAAGTCCATCGTTTTCAATAACTACTGCTGAAATCTTAGCTGCGTTAAAGTTTGATACTTGCACAATATTCTTAACAGTACCAGATACACTGCTGTGAATATTTGCAGATACAAATCCTTTAGCTTCTCCTATTTTTTGTCCTACTAAAACCCTATCACCTTTTTTCACTAGTGGTTCAGCAGGTGCACCAATGTGCTGTGACATTGGTATAACAACGTCTCCCTTTGGTAAATACTCTTCTATTTGTTTGTTTTCTGTATAATGTTTACCATGAGGGGGATGTACTCCGTTTTTAAAAGTTAATAATTCCATAAAGACCCTCCATTCTTTAAATTCTATATGAAATACAATATAAACATTAAGTTTTTTGAGCACACAAATACTCATTTATATACTAATTTGTTCCGCGAAATATGTCAATAGTTTTTGAACAACTTTTAAATTAGTTCATTGGATACATAGGCAATACTTCTCAGACATAATATTATTCTGCAATAATGTGTAAATTCCTCTCCAAATAATGAAAATGAATAATTTTTTTTGTCGTTTCAAATGTATGAATAGTAACTAACTTAAGATTATTTCGACAATTGCATAATACCCATTTATATCTCAATATGCTTTTCATCATACAGCACAGCTGATCCGCCTATATAAGAAATGCCTTCTTCTATTTTTACATCTACTATACCTGGCTTGTCTAATATATATCCCTGTTCTACACTAAAAACTTCTATTTCTTCATCATAAAACTTACTTAAATAAATTCCTAGTGCCCCGGCTGCCACCCCTGTAATTGGATCTTCAGGTATACCAAACAATGGATTAAACTGCCTTGCATGTATAAGATTATTTTTATCTAATACATCAAAGGTAAAAGGATAAAATCCTTTAGAATTTGTTATACGTGATATTTCCTTTAACTTTTCAAAGTCTGGTTTTATATCGAAAAGCATATCTCGATTTTTAAGAGGTATAATTATTTTAGGTGTTCCTACAGATATTACTTTAATAGGAAGGTTTTCCTCCTTATTTTCATAAGGTATATTAAACGCTTCAAATATTATGCTTTCTTCTATACAAATATCATTTATAAAAGGCTTTGATTGCTCCATATAAATTTTAGAGTTATTAATAAATACTTTTAATTTACCAGCCTTAGTATGCATATATACCTCTGATTCTTCGACTTCATTTAATACTTGCATACAGTGAAAAGCTGCTATAGTTCCATGACCACATAAGTTGGTTTCAACTTCTGGAGTAAAATACTTAAGCTCAAAGTTCTTGCAATCTATCTTGCTTATAAAGGTAGTTTCTGAGAATCCAACCTCTTTAGCTATACTTTGCATTTCTTCATCCTTAAGCCCATTATTTATAACTACACCTGCAGGATTTCCTCCATTTTCAGATGATGTAAAAGACTTTACAAGAAAAACTTTTATCATTTACCTCTACTCCCTTTTTTATGATTTTACATACTATTTTATTAATTCATAATTTTATTAATTAGTCAATATTTTTTGTAGTTTTTTATATTCTTTTTAAAGAATTATGCTATAATTGGATTGAATTTTATTATTAGGATGGCGATAAAATGGATATAAATAAATTAGTACATTTAACTTCCTTTGCTGGTGAAATAATGCTGGAAAACGGAGCCGAAACTTACAGGGTAGAAGAAACTATGGAACGTATGTGCAATGCCTATGGTGTACAAGACGTTAATAGTTTTGTAACTCCTACAGGAATAATGATATCTATAACAGATATAGATGGAAAAATCTATTCTAAAGTGAGTAGAGTCAGGCATCGTAAAGTGGATTTAGATAAAATATCCAAAATAAATGATTTATCTAGACAAATATGCAGTAAAAATCTTCCCTTAAATATAGTAGACGATAATTTAACAACTATAAATAACGGACAAGACTACGAACGAAACTTAGTTATATTTTCTTCCTCTATATCTGCTGGATTTTTTACTTTATTATATGGAGGAGATTTTAACGATTTTTGTATTTCTATGATTATTGGATTTACCATACAAGTACTTTCTAGAACTCTAAGCAAAATTGGAACTAACTCCTTCTTTATAAATGCTATAGGTGGTGCTGCTGCCTCTTTTATTGCACTAGCAAGCACTTCATTACATATAGGAAATAATACTGATAAGATTGTAATAGGCTCTCTTATGTTATTAGTTCCAGGTCTTACAATAACCAATGCCATAAGGGATACTATAGCAGGAGATTTAGTGGCAGGAACTTCTAGAATTATAGAAGCATTTTTGATAGCAGTTGCAATTGCCGTTGGAAGCGGACTCGTGTTCTCATTCTGGATATCTTATTTTGGGGGAGGGTCTATATAAATGAATTTATTTTTGCCTTCTTTTTATTCTTTCATTGCAACACTGGCATTTTCAGTTTTATTTAATATAAAAGGAAAAAACACTTGGCTAGCTGCCCTAGGGGGAGGACTAAGTTGGTTTTTTTATATTCTTGCATTAAAATATACTGTTTCTCAGCCTCTAGCCTTCTTTTATGCTTCTGTAGCTGTAGCTATATATTCTGAAATAATGGCAAGAGTACGAAAATGCCCAGTCACTATATTTATAATCTGCGGCATACTTCCACTAGTTCCTGGAGGTGGCATGTATTATACTATGCTTGCTTCAGTAGAAGGAAATGTAACTAAATCCTTAAACACAGGACTTTCAACTCTTACAATAGCAGGTGCTATTGCCGTTGGAGTGATTTTAGTTTCATCATTAACTAGACTTATAACATTTTATTATAATAAAAAAAGTAATTGTGCTAAAGTGTAATTTAGCACAATTACTTCATAAACATTGTTAACGTACTTACCAAATCATCTACTGCTCTTTCATCATTACTTAAAGCTTCGCAGTTTCCTAAACAATTCTTAGCATAGTTTTGAAGAACCATGGCTCCAGCCTTATTTATTGCTGATCTTACTGCAGCAATTTGTATTAATATTTCCTTACAACTTGCATCATTATCTATCATCTTTTCTATGCCCTTTACTTGGCCTTCTATTCTTTTAAGTCTATTTTGAATGTCCTTTTTAGCATTATCACTTGCCATTGTTATCACCTCATTTAAATACCCCTCCGGGTATTCACATTATATCATTTCTTATATGTGCCTTCAACTAAATTTTATGTTTTAAAAGTAATAAAACCTATTTTCATCTCATATGATGTTTAATGAAAACAAGGTAAAGGTGGATTAAATGAAAAGAAAATTTTATTATATAGTTTTATCTATTATAATTATGATTTTTGCTAGTTCATGTTCCAAATACTATTATTACAAGGGTAAAGAAACTAACCGCTATTATACAAATCTTTTATCTGAAGGAATTAACTTAAATGACTCTTATAGATGCACAATAACTGATACTTCTTTTTATAAGGAAAAGGAACTATCTTCAGAGGATTTAAAGGTAATACCTAATTTTATTTCAAGCCTTGATGAAAAATTCTTTATAGATAAGCCTAAAAATCTTCCTAAAAAACCTTTGTATAAGATATTCATTACCATTTCTAACGAAAAATATGTAATAAACGTATATAATAAAGATTTAGTTTCAGTATACCCCTGGGATGGATTTTATGAAATGGATTTTATAAATATGAGTAAAGTACCTTATTCCTACAACCTATACAATATATCTAATTATATGATTCCTAGAGATAGCAATAAATAAGGAAGCAAGAGGATAAAACTATTCTACCCTCTTGCTTTATATTAGAATATTCTGAATAATAGTATTGTATTTTGATATATTCTATGTTATACTGTATACAAGAAGAAGATAAAACTTCTTCTTGCAAATCCTAACTTATAAGGTTATGGTAAAAACAAGGACAATCTGTTATCTGTCTAAATTAGTCTTAGTCATTAGTTACACTCTTAAAATTGAAACCTCTATAGGAAAAGGTGATAAGAATTCAAATTGAATCAAGTTTTTTTAATAAGTTAGGATTTGCTTAACCACCAATTAGTGACATTTAACTAATTGGTGGTTTTAATTTTTGAAATCTACTATTTATACAAATGCCTTTTATGCTTCTACAAGGAACGCATAGTATCCTCTCATAGCTTCATATATATCAGCTTTACTTGCTACTTCCCAAGGTGCATGCATATTATGAAGTGCTACTCCACAATCTATTACTTCCATATTATACTCTGCAAGAATATATGCTATGGTTCCTCCGCCGCCTTGATCTACCTTTCCAAGTTCTGAAGTCTGCCAAGATACGTTATGTTTATCCATTATATTTCTAATTTCTGCTACATATTCAGCATTAGCATCATTAGATCCTGATTTTCCTCTAGCACCAGTGTATTTATTAAACACTAATCCTTTTCCAAAATAAGCTGAATTCTTCTTTTCCATTACAGATGGGAAATTCGGATCAAATGCTGCACTTACATCTGAAGATAACATTTTTGAATTATTAAGCGCACGTCTAACTTTTAATTCATTGTAATCTCCAGCTAAATTCATTACTTCCGCTACAGTGTTTTCAAAGAATTTAGAATGCATTCCTGTAGCACCAACACTTCCTATTTCCTCTTTATCTACTAAAAGAGTAACACATGTCTTTTTAGGATTTTCCATATCCATCATAGCTTCAAAGGATGTATATGAACATACTCTATCATCATGTCCATAAGCCATAACCATACTTCTATCTAATCCGTAATCCCTTGCTTTTCCTGCAGGAACTACTTCTAATTCCGCGGATACAAAATCTTCTTCTGTTATATCATATTTTTCGTTTAAAAGTTTTAATATATTTCTCTTTACTCTATCCTTTACATCCTTACTTTCAATAGGCATACTTCCTACAAGTATATTTAAATCTTCTCCATCTATTGCTTTGCCAAGCTTTTTCTCTAACTGCTCTCCAGCTAAATGAATTAAAAGGTCGGAGACTCCTATTACTGGATCATTATCATCTTCTCCTATAACCACATTTACTACTGTACCATCCTTTTTAGCTATAACACCATGAATAGCAAGCGGAAGAGTTACCCACTGATATTTCTTTATTCCACCATAATAATGAGTTTCAAACATTGCTAAATCAGTATCTTCATAAAGTGGATTTTGCTTTAAATCTAGTCTTGGAGAATCCACATGAGCTCCTAATATATTCATACCCTTTTCTATAGGTTCACTTCCAATGATAAATAATGCTAAAGTTTTATCTTTATTATTAGCATATACTTTATCTCCTGCTTTAAGGCTTCCACTGTTTTTTATAATTTCTTCTAAATTCTTGTAACCCTTTTCTTCTGCAAGTGTTGCAAGTTCAATTACACATTCTCTTTCAGTTTTACACTTAGACATAAATTTCTTATATCTTTCACTTAGCGCAAATACCTTTTCTAAGTCTTCTTTGCTGTATTTGTCCCAAGCATATTCATATTTTTTTACTAAATCTTTTTCCATAGTTTTTCTGCCCATAGGTAATCAAGGGCAGATCCACCTCCCTTTTCCTCTAATCTTTACTTTTTCCATTATATCATAATAGATAAATATTTTAAAATTTGTGGCTAAGTCAAAGCCACTTTTTTCTTTTAAATAAATATATAAGTAAAAGTGCTATCACAACCATGATTATAAGCAAATAATAAAAACCATAGTTTATAAGCATAAATGGAATATGCCGCACATTCATCCCATATACACTTGTAATTAAGTTTAAAGGTAGAAATATTGTAGCTATTAAGGTAAATATTTTCATAAGTTCATTGGTTTTATTAGACATTTCAGATTCGAAGGCTTCCCTTGCTAACGCTAAATCTTGAACTAAGCTTTCTAGTGACATCATAAGCTTATCTATTTTTGTATTTAAGCTTTGAAAGTATTTCATGTTAGCATCTTTAATTATAGAATTATCATTACTTAAAAGTGAATCTCCTATATACCTTAATGGACTTAAATACTTTCTAATTTTATATACTTGTCTTCTTAAATTTATAAGATCATTTAACTGTCTATGCTCAGGATTTTTAAGTATTCTTATTTCTATTTTGTCACTTTGCTCCTCTAATTTAGATATAACATTATAGTTTTTTACTATTATTCTATCTAAGATGTAATATAGTATAAGCTGAGGATCAGCATTTCCTTTAAGCAACAAACAATTTTTTTCCTTCCTTATGTCTTCTATAAGGAGCTCTAAAAGTTCTAGTTTTTCCTTAAAAGTAGTGATTATATAATTATTGCTCAAAAAAATATATAATTCTCTAGAATGAACACCTTCATCATAATAATCAAATATGTTAAGAACTATAAATATGTAGTCCTTAAAAAATTCTATTTTTGTCCCCTTATTAAAATCTTTGCATTCATTTATAGACTCTTCTTCTAAAGCAAATCTTTGTTTAATCTCTAATAATTCATCTACATAACAATTTAGCCATAAGTTGGAACCTGGACTGTCTAACAGTTTATTTTCTACTATTTTAAACTTATCTTCTATGTTAAAAGCTATCATATTATTCACCCATTAGTTATTATTCCATCCACCTTAACATCCCATTCATTCATTGGTATATAATCTACTATTTGCATTTCATAAGCTAGGGCAATTTTAGGAGTATCTTTTTTTAATTTTATCAAAAATCTATCATAAAATGCTGCTCCATAGCCCATTCTGCCTCCGTTCTTATCAAAGGCTACTCCAGGAATTAACGCCAAATCTATTTCCTCTTCATTTATTTTATTTTCGAAGTTTTCTGGTTCTAGTATTCCATACTTTCCTGATTTTAAATCATCATATTTTTTTATTTCTACTGCATACATACCTTCACTCTTAGATAAAACTTTAGGCACGCATACTCTTTTCCCTTGAGATAATGCCCGCTTTATTATTTCATGAGTATTTACTTCAGTTTTATAACTTACAAATATAAAAATACATCTTGCTTCATTGTATACAGGGCTGTCTATTAGAGAATTAAATATGCCTTTATCATATTTAATCCTTTCACTTAAATCTATATTATCTCTTTTTTCTAATATGATTTTTCTTAATTCTTTTTTATCTACCATTCTTATTCCTCCTCATTACTTCTTCATCCATTCTCATGCTTATAGTATCTACTGGAGTTATAGTACTGCTTAAACTATATCTATGACTAACTGCCGCCGCTTCTATAATAACTGCAATATTTCTTCCCGGTCTTATAGGAAGTGTTATTTTCTTTACATCAGTATTTAATATTTTCACACTTTCCCTATCTATTCCAAGCCTATCATAATTCTGCTCTGGCTTCCATTGTTCTAAGTGTATTATAAGCCCAACGGTTTTTGCCTCTAAAACTGAACTTAATCCATATAGTGCAGGGATATCTATTATGCCTACTCCTCTAACTTCTATCATTCCAGATGTTATATATGGAGATGTACCTATAAGCTTACCTTCTATTTCTTTTATATCTACAGCATCATCTGCCACTAGTCTATGACCTCTTTTTATCAATTCTAGTGCCGTTTCACTTTTACCTATTCCGCTTTCTCCGGTAATTAATATTCCTATACCGTATACGTCTACAAGTACTCCATGGAGTCTGGTTTCTGGTGCTAATTTCCCATCTAAATACCCCATAAGATTACTTATAAACCTAGTAGAAATACTATTTGTCTTAAGTGCCCATCTATTATATTCCTTTGCACCTTCTTTAAATTCATCATGAGGGTCCAGCTCCCTAGTAAATATAGAACAAGGAGTTTCAAATTGAAAAAACTTTTTAAGTCTTTTATTTCTTAGATCCGTGTTCATTACATCTAAAAAGCTCCATTCTGCCTTACCTATAATTTGCACCCTATCATTTGCAAAATAGCTGTAAAACCCTGAAAATTGAAGTCCTGGTCTATTTATATCACTAGTAGTTATTTCTATATTTTTTTTACCTTCATTTATTACTTCTAATTGCAAGTCCTTTATTAAATCCTCTACTGTAACTGGCATATCATTTCCTCCCTGGCATTTGATTTTAACTTAAATTATACCATAATAGGTTTATACTGAATGTGATTTTGGACAAAAATTTAAGGAAACTTTGCATAATGCAAAGTTTCCTTAAATTGAGGCTATCTTTTTTCAATTATAAACATTAAATATATAAATTACTTTTTGAAAGCTGATGATGTGCTTCTATAAATCTTATAGTACCTGTTTTAGCTCTCATTACTACAGAGTGAGTAGTTGCAAAGCTCTTTTTAGAATAAACTACTCCCTTTAATAAGTCACAATCTGTTATTCCAGTAGCTGCAAAATATACATCATCACTTTTTACTAAATCATCTATAAAAAGCACTTTATCTAAATCAGCGATTCCCATAGCTTGGCATCTTTTTACTTCATCTTCATTATAAGCAACAAGCTTGGCCTGCATATCTCCGCCCATACATTTTATTGCTGCTGCAGAAATAACTCCTTCAGGAGCTCCACCTGTACCCATCATTAAATCTATTCCTGTATTTTCAAAACCACAAGCAAGTACCGCTGCTATATCTCCATCTGAGAAAAGTTTAACTCTTGCTCCTAGCTCTCTTGCATCTTTTATTATGTCTGAATGTCTTTCTCTTTCCTGCACCATTACTGTAAGCTCTGTTACATCCTTATTAAGTGCCATTGCCACATTTATTATATTTTCTTTATTAGATTTATCTATATCAATAACTCCCTTTGCTCCAGCCCCTACTGCAATTTTTTTCATATACATATCTGGAGCATGAAGTAAACTTCCCTTAGGTCCCATAGCTACTACTGCAATAGAATTAGGAAGTCCTTTAGCTATAAGTGATGTTCCATCTAATGGATCAACAGCTATGTCCATCTCTGGCATAGTTTCATCTCCTATTCCAACTTCTTGTCCTATATATAACATAGGTGCATTATCCAGCTCTCCTTCTCCTATAACTACAGTACCTCTTATAGGCATAAGCCCAAATGCTTTTTCCATACCATCTACCGCTGCTTGATCTGCTGCAATCTTATCTCCTCTACCCATATATTTTGCTGAGGCTAGTGCTGCAGCTTCCGTTACTCTTATAAGTCCCATTGCTATATCTTGATTTTTCACGTTAGTTCCTCCTATTTATATAAGTATTAATTTATTACAATATAGTATAGTACAATCTCTATTTGATATACTTTATCTTATTTAAATACTTGTTAAAAAGTATTTAAGCTACACTTTATGTAAATATTATAACACATATCTCAATTTACTCAACACTTATTTTGCTTTTTTAATCACATTTAAATTAATTTGATATAGCCGCAAAAAATAAAAAGCCAGAAGTTATATAACTTCTGACTTGTGAAAATCAAGTTTTATCCCAACATGCCGTTAAACTTACTCTTCATACCCGCCCTCTCGCAGGTGGGTCCTTTTCATCAACCTTCTGCCTACTACAATTTAGCTAATCCAATTATCAGCGTCAGCAGCTTGGCATTACTTTGAATCTTAAAGGTCCCTTTCAAATAATGTCGGTTGAACAACTAAATCTCACGCGCATCTCAGGACTACAATATTATTATAGCATTATCTATAAAATTTTCAAGGATTTTTGCAAACGTTTTTATAATTTTTTATCATTAAATTTAGCAGCTTTCTCATAAACTTCCTGTAGCAATTTTTCATTATCCTTTACAGTAAGTTTATCAGTGCTTTCTACGTATATTTTTTCTTCTACCTTCGCATCCATGGCTGCCATAGCAAATATAAGAGTTTCTTCTACAGGTCTAAACATATCAGGCCATGAACTTCCTCCTGTTGCAAGTATTACTCCTCTTTTAGGCTTTATATCAGTTCTGTCTTTTCTTATATATTTCTTACTCCAATATACCTGAAGCCTATCTATAAGTGCCTTTAAGGGTGCAGTCACTCCAGAAAAATACATAGGAGTCGCTATTACAATTACATCACTCTTCTTTATCTTATCATAAATTTCAATCATGTCATCCTTAATAGCACAACTTTCTACCTTATAGCAATACTTACAGTCTATACAAGCACCTATCTTTTTATCATAAACTTCAATTATTTCTTTATTTCCCTCTAATCCCTCTAAGAACTTCTCCATAAGATTGTGAGTATTTCCTTTTTTATTGGGAGAAGCTGAAAAAACTAGTATATTCATATGTTGTTCCTTCCCTTAGTACATTTTATAGTTCTAATTCATCTAGTACTTTTTCTATATCTACTTCTTTGTCTTCTGTAACAACTGCTATAAATTCTGTATATGCATCTTCTTCATCAATTTCTACATCATAGGATACAAACTGTACTTTTAGACCTTTTTCTTCCATGAGCCCTTCTATTATATCAGATACATTATCTACAGCTATTTCATTTAAGTAAGGTACATAATAGTCATAGAATTTTTCTTCATCTTCATCGTCTTCACATTCCTCTTCTGCATAAGCTTGTGCTGCAGATAATTCATCTTCATCAAAATCATAAAAAAATCTTACTACAAATATTTCATTATCCTTATGCTCTATTTGTTCTACTTCGCTTAATTCACTGACTAAAAGGTACTTAACTATATCATCTCTTTCCATTTGTAATACATCTCCTTCTTATTTAAAAATATAATTATATATTGTACTAAAGCTTATCAATAAATCTATCCACAAATTCATCTGCCATTTTGTATTCATCTTCATTTGGCACAAATTTAAATTTAAATCCCTCTACTACATTTAGCTTTAATCCCTTCATTCTATCCATCATAAGCTGAACACCTTCTCCACTCCAACCATAAGAACCAAAGGCTGATGCAGCCTTTCCCCTATTAGTTATTGCGGATACTTCAGACAATACATCCCAAACAGGCTTCACCGCATCTTGATTTATAGTAGGAGAACCAAATATAACTCCTTTTACACTTTCTATGGCCTCAATTGATTCATTAACTCCAAAGGTTGTTATTTCATGTAGTTCAGATTTAATTCCCTTTTCATTTAATTTATCATTTATATATTTCGCCATAATTTCTGTATTTCCATAAGCTGAAATATAAAGCACCACTGCAGTTTTAGCCTTTGGTGCATCAGTAGATGCCAGTGTCCTATAAGTTTCTATACTTTTAGAAATATCTTCCCCAGTATGTATAGGACCATGACTAGTGCAAACCATATCTAAATCTAAGTCTTTAATCTTATCAAGTCCAGACAACACAAATTTTTTAAAAGGAGCCATTATAACTTTAAAGTAGTGCTCTACTTCTCCCTCATAATCTTCTTCGTATCCTTCTATTACATTGTGTTTTGGACAATAATGACATCCTAAGAAGTCACAGCTAAATAACACCTTTTGCTCTTTTGCATAAGTAAAGAATGTATCCGGCCAGTGAAGATTAGGAGCCGATATAAACTTTAATGTTGTTTTACCAAGACTTAATTCTTCTGGAATTAACATTATATCTAAATCTTTATTTATTATGTCCTTCAAATATACCGAGCCTGCCCTGGATGCTATTATCTTAGCATCTGGATAGACTTCATGAAGCTTTGATATTGTACCGCTGTGATCTAATTCTGTATGCTGAGATATTATATAATCAACCTTTTTGTCCCCTATAATTTCCTTAACGTTTACCATGAATTCTTCAAAAAAGCCCTCTTTTACAGCGTCAATTATAGCAACCTTCTCATCATTTATTAAATAGGCATTATAGGTAGTTCCATATTCTGTCTTCATTATTATGTCGAATACTTTTAAATCTGGATCTTTTACGCCTATCCAATATATATTTTCTTTTAAATTTATGTTGTTCATTTTTCATATCCTCCTTGACCCCTATGCTATATACCCATGTATAATTTCAAGGAAATTTTCATTTAATATTATATATAGCTAAAAGCTTACTTGAAATTCTTTCCTTAAAATCATTGTATCATATTTCCTCAAAAAATAAATAATCCTGGAAATTATTAATTAATATTTAATGTTATTTTGTCTATTTAAAAAAGTTTTATTCTATTACATTTCCAAGGTTAATATTCATAATTAATTAAATATATTATATAATAACAATTGATACGTTTTTCAAAATTATAGAAAGAAGGGTTAATTTATGCTTTATAGAAAATTTGGAAGAGAAGACTTTATAGTATCTTCATTAGGCTTTGGGTGTATGAGATTTCCAACAATAAATAATAACGATGAGCTTATAGATGAAGAAAAATCCATAGAGATGTTAAGATATGCAATAGATAATGGAGTGAATTATGTGGATACTGCCTATCCTTATCACAAAGGACAAAGTGAGATACTTGTAGGCAAGGCTCTTAAAGATGGATATAGAGAAAGAGTTAAGCTTGCTACTAAATCTCCTGTTTGGCTTACAGAAAGCTATGAAGATTTTTATAAATATTTAAATGAGCAGCTTGAAAAGCTTCAAACAAGTTATATAGATATGTATTTATTACATGCTCTTAATAAAGAAAGATGGGAAGCCATTCTTAAGTTAGATGTGCTAAAGTTTTTGGATGAGGCTAAAGAAAAAGGACTCATAAAACATCCCGGATTTTCCTTCCATGGTGATTTGGATACATTTAAACAAATTGTGGACTCCTATGACTGGAGCTTTTGCCAGATACAATACAATATACTAGATGTAGATTATCAAGCTGGAGTAGAAGGGCTAAAATATGCTGCATCTAAAGGGCTGGCAGTTATTATAATGGAACCTTTAAAAGGTGGTAAACTTGCGGTAACTCCTCCAGATGAGATTCAAGACTTATGGAATAAATCTAAAATGAAAAGACCCCCTGTTCATTGGGCACTTAAATGGCTGTGGAACCAACCAGAAGTCACCCTTATATTAAGTGGTATGAGTTCATTAGATCAAGTTATGGATAACATAAGCTATGCTGAAGATTCAGAAATAGACTCACTTTCAGATGAAGAGCTTAAAATAGTAGATGAAGTCCGCGATACTTATAATAACTTAATTAAAATAAATTGCACCAAATGTGGATACTGTATGCCTTGCCCTCAAGGTGTAGATATACCATTAAATTTTTCAATTTACAACGATAGACACATATACAATGATTTAAAAAGCTCATTAAAAAAATATGAAGACCTACACGAAAATAAAAAAGCTTCTTCCTGCATAGAATGTGGCAAATGCCAACCTCTATGTCCTCAAAGCTTACCAATAATTGATACACTAAAAAAACTGCACGGAGAACTAGCTCCAAATTAACAGATTATTAATGAATTCTTCATAGTGCTTATACCTATATTTCTACAAAATATGATATATTATATATAGGGTTTTAAATTATACCTAAAAGAAGGGGATGTAAATGGAATATTTTAATAAAGGTTATGGAATGGAAAAAGGTTTGATGAGGATATTAAAAATTTTAGGATTTTTATTTTTAACTTATTTCATAATCCGCGGCTTATTTATATTAATTCCAGTGGGGATATTGATATACGCTGCCTATAAAGGAATAAAGTTCATACAGTCAAAATTTAAAGGCTTTAAAAAGACAGAAAGCATAAATGAAGAAGCATTCGAGGTATATAAAGTCAGTAATGAATATTTATATAATACCGAAGTAATTGACGTGGAATACGAAGAAATAAATAAGTAAATAATAAGAATGGCAAGACATCTTGCCATTCTTATTATTTTAAAGAAAATTAAATTATATAAGCTAAAAATAATTATATCAAAACTATCTTTTTTTGAAATAGTATGCATGAAGAACTTAAACATATGCTATGATTAATGTATATAACTAAGTTAGGAGAGATAATTTGAAAAAAGGATTTATACCTGTAATTATAATTACTATAATAGCAGCTGCCTTCCTAATATTATATGCCCTAGGCATTACTATGGGGCTTTTGGATAGCAACATGCCCTTTATAGCAGTCATATTTGTTGCAGTGATATTTGCGGTACTTTTGATAATGCTGGCAATCACTCTAATTGAAAGAATAAAAGAAATTAAAGGAGAAGATAAAGATGATATTAGTAAATACTGATTTTATAACTGGAAAGAATATAGAAACGCTATCTATAGTAAAAGGATCTACAATTCAATCTAAACATTTAGGCAAGGACATCATGAGCGGCTTTAAAACTTTGGTTGGCGGAGAATTAAAGGCTTATAGCGAAATGATGGATGAGGCAAGAGCTATTGCCACAAAAAGAATGGTTGAAGAAGCAGAGAACCTAGGAGCAGACGGAATAATAAATATACGATATGCCTCCAGTGCCGTAGTACAAGGAGCAGCAGAAGTTATAGTTTATGGAACAGCAGTAAAATTTAAACTTTAATATTGCTGAAATAGAAACAAAATTTCAATATAATATTGTTAATACACCAACAAGTTGGAGGACAGTCCATGAACAAAGAAGAACAGGTCATAATTGGTCTCAGGGAATTATTTAACAAAATGGCTTGGCTTAATAAGTTTAAGATGGAAGAGAGTCTTAAGGGGTATAAGCCTTCTGAAGTACATTACATTGAATGTATTGGAAGAAATGTAGATTCCAACGTGACAAAACTTGCGGAGTCCCTTTATATGACTAGAGGCGCCATAAGCAAAATGACCAAGAAACTCATAGAAAAAGGCATTATCCAAAGCTACCGGAAGCCGGATAACAAGAAAGAAATTTATTTCCGGCTTACTGAACAAGGGCAAAGAATTTTTAAAGTCCATGAAAAGCTGCACAAAGAGTTTCAAGAGCGGGATAAAGCCGTATTTGAGCAGGTAACCGACGAACAGTTTGACAGTATGCTCAGATTCGTAGAAAAGTATAGTAGGCATTTGGATGCAGAAATAAAAAAACTGGGTATAGATGTTAAGTCGGAATAAATTTGAATATTGAAAATGAAACCCCAGGCAGCCTAACTCTATTGAGAACGGGCTGCATTTTTATCGATACAGTTTTGTTGACACGGAAACAAAATCATGATAGGATAAATATGTTTCCGAGGAAACAAAACACTAACTTTTGAGAGGAGAATTTTAATGTTCAAATTTAAATCATACAATGGACAGCGTGCAGAACAAACCATAGATAAACATGCATTGATTTTTGGTCTTATCTCTGTATTTCTTTGCGGAATAGGCTTCACTATAATATCACCTGTCGTCCCCTTCTTAGTACAGCCTTATACAAGCAATCCGGGAGAACAAGCTATAGTTGTTACCCTTCTTACCTCTGTTTATGCAGTCTGCGTGTTTTTCGCAGCCCCTGGACTTGGAGCTTTGAGCGACAAATATGGTCGTCGTCCAGTGCTATTAGTATGCCTTTTGGGTTCTACAATCGGGTACCTTATTTTTGGCATAGGAGGAGCTCTATGGATACTATTTTCTGGGCGTATAATAGATGGTATAACAGGAGGTACCATAAGCACTATCTTCGCATATTTCGCAGATATCATTCCTCCAGAGCAGAGAACCAAATACTTTGGATGGATAAGTGCAACTGTAGGTGTAGGCACCGTCATTGGCCCAACTCTAGGCGGATTACTTGCCAAGTTTGGTTATTCTGTACCCTTGTATTTTGGAGCAATAATAACTTTATTGAATGTTGTTTACGGATTCTTTTTTATGCCTGAAAGTCTTGACAAGAATAATAGACTGAAAGAAATTACCTTTGTAAGACTGAATCCATTTACACAACTTGCAAGCATACTTTCCATGAAAAACTTACAAAAGCTGTTTGTCTCAGCGTTCTTGCTTTGGATACCCAACGGATCTTTACAAGCAGTTTTTTCACAATTTACAATAGATACTTTCAGTTGGAAGCCAGTACTAATCGGGCTTATGTTTTCAATTATGGGCTTCCAAGACATCATTTCACAAGGTTTCATAATGCCAAAGCTCTTGATAAAATTTAGTGATAAAAAGATAGCAATTCTTGGAATGGCTTCGGAAATTATAGGCTACAGTCTTATTGCGCTATCTGCTTTGTTCTCATTTTATCCTCTTTTTATCGCTGGAATGTTTATATTTGGTTTTGGTGATTCGATCTTTGGGCCTTCATTCAATGGGATGCTGTCCAAGTCTGTGGATTCTAGTGAGCAAGGAAGAATTCAAGGAGGCAGCCAATCTATTCAGGCTTTAGCAAAAATGATTGGTCCTATCATTGGAGGTCAAATTTATGTATCACTTGGTCATGCCGCACCCGCTTTTATGGGTATGTTCCTTATAGCAGCGGCAATACCAGTTTTATATAAGACAACGCATAATAACAGAATTTCAGAACTTATCGACAATTTCTAAACCCCTATTTGTCTACAGTCTAAGGCGTACTAATAAGATTGCTACGCCTTTTGCCTTGAGAACGGCTAATATGTATAAATCTAAAACTAACCCGCCTAAACTCGCTGTCGCTCAGACAGTAGACGGCTCTTAACGGTATTTTAAATTTATAAATAAAGCCATTCTATAAAAAATTTCTTATAAAAAATAGAATAATTAATATCTTACGACCTATCGGTCTGCGGGCTTACCAGCCCTTTCATAAGTTCTAATTTATCAAAAGGAACTTTCGCCAAAACGAAATTCCTTCCTTTAGTACAGTAAGCATGAAGATATTTTTAATGTTAAATTTAGTATGGGTTCTGCATTGTAGAAAGCATTGAACAAGCAATTAGAAGCTCTTTATCTCTCAATTTAAATCACCGTAAAGAACTTTCTACTGTCTGAGCGGCAGCGAGTTTAGAAAGTTTAGGCGATTGAAATTGAGAGATATCAGAGCTTCTTTGCGTAGTGAACCCTTTCTTAAATGCAGAACCCATACGGAAGATTTAACATTAAAAATGTCGTAATATCCCTTTAATGAGTTGCTTTTACTGATGAGAAGTTTCCTGCTTTAGATAATATCTTTACTACAGAAAATGCTATTACTCCATCTACTATATGGTGAAGTATTGTTCCTACCCCTACAGCTATAAGTATTTTTTCCATTGTAAAGCCAAATGGAATAACTACTAAAGCTTCTAATATTCCATGAACTGGAGCTGTAATAGCTACAACTTTTGAGTAAGAAACTCCTTTTTTAAGAAGATAAGCTCCAAACATTCCTACAAATGTATGCATAAAAGCTCTTGACGCTACAACTGCACCTTTAGTAATTAAGAATCCTATTGCCGACCCTATTCCAACCATAGCCGCTGGCACAGGTCCTAAAAACATTGCCAAAAACATTGGAACATGGGATGCTAATGTAGCTGAAAATGGTCCTACAGTTACAGCCAATACCCCAAAAGAAATTGGTATTACTATAGCAAGTGCAGTAAGAAGCGCTGCATAAACTAAATTTTTAAGATTCATATTAATCCCTCCATTTGTTTACTAGTGTATATACAGTAGTATACACTAGTAATTTGCACTTGTAAATATCCTATTATAAATATTTTGTAGTGAATTATTTCTAAAAAACCACTAGTTTAATAGTTAAACTAGTGGTTTTTTATTTATCATCCAGAGGCAAGTGGACTCACTTGCCTCTGGATGTATATATAACTTTATGCAGTTTTACTCTTGTGAATTTCTTTTTTATTTCTCTCAACGAATCTTCCCATGAAGAAGGCTAGTATCCCCACTCCAATACCTGTTTGTACGCAAAACAATAAACTCTCAATTTCTCCTGGCAATTCTCCACCAATCCAAGTTTCCATAACAGGTGTGAACCAAGGCTCATATTCTGTACCTGTAATCTCTGCAACTACTTGACTTCCTGCATCATCAGAGCCACCAAATTCAGCACCCTCTAATGCAAATAATGGTATAACAGCAATTAGTACAGCGATAACTAATAAAGTGGTAATTTTCTTTTTAGTATTTGACATTAATTTTCACCTCTCTTTAAGAATCCAATACCTGTTAGCTCGGATTTTGCATATGTTTCAAGCCCAATTATAATAGCAACAGTTAAGATACCTTCTACAATTGCTAGTGGAAGCTGTGTTGGTGCAAATACTGCAAGGAACTTAGCTGCAGATGCTGCTATACCACCGTTTTGAGATGGATATGCAATTGCAAGCTGAATACTAGTTACGCAATATGTAAATAAGTCACCTATTGCCGCTGCTAGAAAAATACCTACATTCTTGTTGATGTTCATTTTTTTACATAGTTTATAAATCCCATAGGAAACTATCGGACCTGCAATAGCCATAGAAAATGTATTAGCACCAAGAGTAGTCAATCCACCATGAGCAAGCATAATTGCTTGGAAAATTAGTACAATAATGCCTAAGATACTAACTGCAGTTGGACCAAATAAAATTGCGCCTAGCCCAGTACCCGTCATATGTGAACAACTTCCTGTTACTGATGGTATCTTTAAAGATGAAAGTAAAAATATGAATGCACCTGCCATAGCAATCATAGTTATGGATTTACGATCCTCCTCCATTTTTTTCTTAATTGACATATAACCTTTTATTAAGAACGGAAGAGATATAACTCCCCATAAAATACAGAATTTTGGTGGAAGATATCCTTCCATAATGTGCATTGCGCTTGCTACTGGAACTATTCCGAATGTTAATGCAAAAACTGCTACTAATGCAACAATTTTATTTTCTTTTTTGTTCATCTTATTTTTCCCCCTCAGGTTATTTAAATTTATATCAATACTAGACTGAAATCTCTAAAGATATCTATTTTAGAGAATTTTCTTCAATTCCTGTGTACTTTTAGGATAATCTTTTGCATCTTTTAATATTTGTTTTTCTACAAGCAATTCATAAACCTCCATCATAGTTGGCTGTTTCAGATTTGCTTTTTTCAAAATCGATCTATTTTGAAAAATTTCTAAAGGTGCTCCATCTGCAATAATTTTCCCTTGAGAGAATACAAGGATTCTTTCAGCCCATCTGTAAGCAAAATCTACATCATGGGTTGAAATCAGCATTGTCTTCCCCTCAGATCCAAGCTTGGCTAGAACTTCTTCTAACATCAATGCATTCAAAGGGTCAAGAGCTGCAGTTGGTTCATCAAAGATAATAATTTCAGGTTTCATAGCAATGATATCTGCAATGCTAACACGCTTCTTTTCACCACCGCTCAAATAGTGCGGCGGACGCTCCTTAAAATCTGATATATTCATGTATGCTAGTGCTTCCTCAACACGTTTCTTCACTTCTTCTTTAGGAAGTTTTAAATTCATTGGCCCGAATCCAACCTCTGCCATAACCGTAGATGCTATTATTTGATTATCTGCATCTTGAAATACTATTCCGATATTCTTTCTAAGTTCTTTTAAATTCTTTTTATTGATGATTGTACCACGGTAAACGATTTTTCCATGTTCCGGTGTAAATACACCATTTACATTCAAGAAAAATGTAGATTTCCCAGATCCATTGGAACCAATTACAGCAATTTTCTCACCTTCATATATATCCATACTTACGCCGTTTAATGCAGGTTTTCCATTTCCATAAGTGTAGTGCATATCTTCAATTTTTAATATTATTTTTCTCATTATTGTTCCTTTCTATCTTGTAAAGCTCCATAGTAAAATCAAAAAAATTACAAATTCTACTGCTCCGACAATCTGTATTGTTTCTACCGGTTTATCTTCCCTCCAAAATATAAGATCTCCATCATAGCATCTAGCCTCCATAGCATTATAATAATTAGCTGCCTTTTTCAGCGAAATAACTAGCATATTACTTGCAATGCTTCCAAATGTGTAGCAGGCAGTTTTAAAATCACAATAGCCATGGCGAGATTCTGCTGAATTTTTCATTTTAATATGAACATCCATTAAAATGAAAATGTAACGGTAAATGATATCCATCAGCTCTATAATAATCTTCGGTACATGCGCCTTCCTAAACACATAAATAATCTCAGATGATGGAGTGGATAGTGTCATCATCTGCAATGCACTTACAGCTGCAAAAACCTTCATAATCAGAAAAATCGCTTCCTTAAGTTTTGCCTGAGATGTAAACACATAGAAAAAACCAAGATTTATATTATACTCACCAATTGGCTGTTTTGAAAAATCAATGGCAATACTAAAGGTACCGACAATGATAAACGCCATTGGAATTGCCAGCACAGATAAATATTCATGTATTGAAATTTTTCCTTTTACAATGCTCAGATAGGACATTGAAATAATAACTGCGACTGATACATATGGATTGTCCAATGCTATACAAAGAATCAGTAGGCCAATAGAAAGGCATACTTTAAAAGTTGGATTCCAATGTCTAATTTTAGAAGCATGAGCATAAAAATCAATTAAAAATCCCTCACCATACTTATGTCCAATTCTATGGCTATGCTTATGAGTGTTATCCCCTTTAGTGTAAACATCACGATATTTAAATTTAAATAAAAAAATACCCATCACAAACATAACACACAAAATAATAATTTTTTCCATTTAACACCTCTCTGAAATTTTAGCCTTGTCCGCTTTAGAAACACCAAAACAATCGAATTTTTACCATACTTTCAAATCCATTCTAAACTTCCACTAACTTGTATTAAAATAAAAAAGTCTTCTTAACTCAATAGTTAAGAAGACAAAAAGATCATCACGATTATCAAAACGCATCGCAAACACCCCCTATCCTTCGTAGAGTTAATTGTGTATTATTATAGGCAGGTATTCTGACTTAAGTATCATTGCCTTTATAACCTTCCCAGTTTCCCAGTGGTATTATATAAAGACTCCTCTTTTACAGCGGCGAGACCGTGCAGGATTTTCACCTGACTTCCCTTTTAATTCATAACCTATAACTATATATCAATTTTAACTTTAATATACACCATATTATGGTTTAAATCAAGTATAAAAAAATAATTATAGGCACCTTACTATCTTTTAATGATATATATTTTTAAATTTTCTAATTTGATATATTACACAATTTCTAATATTAGCCTCTGACAGAAAAGAGCATCTATAGATTTGATTTAAACAAATCTATAGATGCTCCACTATTACGCATTTTGCTCTTCTATATTTTTAACCCCAATATTAAAGAATCTCCAATTGCCATCTTCTTCTTCATAGCCTTTACAATATATACATCCTTCTTTAAAATCATAACCAACTTTATTAAGTTCTTCATGATTTTCACGAGTATTTCTTACATCATTTAAATCCTCAACTTTTATCTTTAACATATTCCCTTTATTAGTTTTTACTAATGCTTCAAATTGTGGGAGCGTTCCCTCTTCTTTAATGGAGTATATATCAACTATTTTTAAATTCATACCCTCTTCTATAGTTAACTTATCTTTATACCTTCCCCAGCCTTCAGCTAATGTGGTATAATCTCCTATTTTAAAAATACTTTCCCCTATCATACATGATTTAACCTTGTCCATAACCATCTGTAATCCCCCCTGCAAATTAATTTTGATGTAATATCATTATACAACCATTGTTAAATAATCGTCAATGGTTTTGTTTGAATTTTCTTAATATTAATATTAAGTTTAAAATTCAAACCCATTTTGAGTTTAATATTATTATATTTTAGAAATATTAATTTAAGAATCAAAAATATATTTTTTATAATATTACTTATAACAATACAAAAACACACATGATATTTTATAACATGTGTGTTTTTATAAATTGATATTGCATTATAGTCCATTTTTTTCTTCCATCATAGTCTTTACCTTCATAAGTCTTGTTAAGTTACTTCTTTCATTTTCATCAAGTTTCATGCGTATATATTTAATGGTTTCATGCAAATCAGGTATAGTTCTGTATTCTAGGGCATTAACCCTTCTTCTAGTCTTTTCTATTTCGTCTGCCATAAGCTGACATGACTTTTCTACTTCTGCAAGCTCTAACAGCTTAGGAAGTATAGAATATAACTTTTCTATAGCTCCATCTAACTCTGCAGATGTATTTGCAAAACCATAAGGATATATACTGCCTTCTTGATTTTCCATTTTTCGCTTAAATTTCATTACAGGTACATTAACACTCATAATATTTCTTTTAGTTACTTCTAAAGAAATACTTTCCATAGGATAGGCTATTGCTTCTTCAAGGAATTCTGAAGACATAACAGCTCTTGCCATTACAAAATTCTTTAATGATTTTTGTAATTCTTCTTCTACACTTTTCCTTAGTTCGTTATTATATTTTATAAGGTCTATAAATCTCCTCATAAGCTCATCTTGCTTATCTTTTAAAAGTTTATGTCCTCTGGTTGCTGTTACCAATCTCTTTTTTAGTGTGGTGAGCTCCATTCTAGTAGGATTGACATTTAATCTCATAAGTTATCATTCCTCTATTCTTCAATCTTATTTTCTTGCTTTGGTAGATATTTTTCAAGATATTCATCTCTAATTCTCTTAAGCTCACCTTTTGGAAGTATGGATAGCAGCTTCCATCCTAGATCTAATGTTTCTTCTATTGTTCTATTTGTATTAAATCCTTGAGATACATATTCCTTTTCAAATCCATCTGCAAATTTAGCAAATGACTTATCAGTATCTGAAAGTGCAGATTCACCAAGTATTACAGACAATTCTTTTGCTTGCTTACCTTGAGCATATGCAGAAAATAACTGGTTCATTGTATCTGCATGATCTTCTCTAGTTTTTCCCTTTCCAATTCCTTTATCCTTCAATCTTGACAGGGATGGAAGTACATCTATTGGAGGCATAACTCCCTTTTTATAAAGTTCACGACTTAATATTATCTGTCCTTCTGTTATATATCCTGTTAAGTCAGGAATTGGATGAGTCTTATCGTCTTCAGGCATAGTAAGAATAGGAATTTGTGTTATTGAACCTTCACTACCTTTTATTCTACCTGCTCTTTCATATAGTGTTGCTAAGTCTGTATACAAGTATCCTGGATATCCACGTCTTCCTGGAACTTCTTTTCTTGCTGCAGAAACTTCTCGAAGAGCTTCACAGTAATTTGTTATATCTGTCATTATTACAAGTACATGCATTCCTCTTTCATATGCCAAGTATTCTGCAGTTGTAAGCGCCATTCTTGGTGTAGCAATTCTCTCAATTGCTGGGTCATTAGCTAAATTCATGAAAAGCACTGATCTATCTATAGCACCAGTCTTTGTAAACTCATCTACAAAGAACTGAGCTTCTTCAAAGGTTATACCAATAGCTGCAAACACAACAGCGAACTTAGACTCAGAACCAAGTACCTTTGCCTGTCTTGCTATTTGTGCAGCTAGGTCTGCATGCGGAAGTCCAGATGCAGAAAACACTGGTAGTTTTTGTCCTCTTACTAAAGTATTTAATCCATCTATAGCAGATATACCAGTTTGAATAAATTCGGATGGATAATTTCTAGATACGGGGTTTATAGGTATTCCATTTATATCATTTCGTACTTCTGGTATTATCTTAGGGCCATCATCTTTAGGTCTTCCAAGTCCATCAAAGACTCTACCAAGCATATCTTCAGATAGACCTATTTCTAGTGGTTTCCCTAAAAATCTTACCTTACTTCCCTTTAAGTTTATACCTGAAGAACCCTCAAATAACTGCACTAGAGCTTTATCTTGATTTATTTCTAGTACTTTACCTCTTCGCATTTCACCTGTATGCATTTGTATTTCTACCAATTCATCATAGGTTACATTTTCTACACCATCTACCAGCATCAAAGGTCCTACTACTTCTTTTACAGTTCTATATTCTCTAAGCATCTAAAATTCCTCCTTTGCTGATAAGATCATCCATAACAGCTGTTAACTCTTTGGAAATATCATCGATTTTATCTAAGTTTTCTTCTATTATATACTTAGATCTTGCTATTTTATCTCTAATTTCAAGATTTAATATATCTTTTAGATATACTCCTGCTTTTAGTGCTCTTTGTGCCTCATCACCAAACTGAAGTACTAATTTCAACATTTTATATTGTTTATCTAATGATGCATATGTATCTGCATCATGAAAAGCATTTTGTTGTAAATAGTCTTCTCTTATAGATCTTGCTGTTTCTAGTTTTAATCTATCGGACTCTGATAAAGCATCAATACCAACAAGTCTTACTATTTCCTCTAAACTAGATTCTTCTTGAAGCAGTGCCATAGCCTTAGTTCTTAGTTCTGTCCAGTCTTCCGCTACATTTTCATCTAGCCATCCTCCAACTCTATCTGCATATAGAGAGTATGAATTCAACCAGTTTATAGCTGGGAAGTGTCTTCTATAGGCCAATTGAGAATCTAGACCCCAAAACACCTTAACTATTCTAAGAGTTGCTTGAGTAACAGGTTCTGAAAGGTCTCCTCCTGGAGGAGATACTGCTCCTATGGCTGTAAGAGCTCCTTCTCTACCATCTTTACCTAGGCAAATAACATTACCTGCTCTTTCATAGAATTCCGCAAGTCTTGAACCTAAATAAGCTGGATATCCTTCATCACCTGGCATCTCTTCAAGTCTTCCTGACATTTCTCTTAGAGCTTCTGCCCATCTAGATGTAGAATCTGCCATTAAAGCTATGGAATATCCCATATCTCTAAAGTATTCGCCTATGGTTATACCTGTATATATAGAAGCTTCTCTTGCAGCAACAGGCATATTAGATGTATTTGCAATAAGAACTGTTCTTTTCATCAATGGTTCTCCAGTTTTAGGATCTCTTAACTCTGGGAACTCATTTAAAACGTCTGTCATTTCATTTCCACGTTCTCCACAGCCTATATATACAACCATTTGTGCATCTGCCCATTTTGCTAATTGGTGTTGTACTACTGTTTTACCACTTCCGAAAGGACCGGGCACACAAGCTGTTCCCCCTTTGGTTACAGGGAAAAAGGTATCTATTACTCTTTGGCCTGTTATCATTGGAGCAGAAGGATTTAGTTTTCTGGCATAAGGTCTCCCTTTTCTAACTGGCCATTTTTGCATCATAGCTAAATCTACAACGCCCTTTTCCGTTTGAATTTCACCTATTTTATCTACAATGGTATAATCTCCTTCATTTACAGAAATTATTTTTCCCTTCACTCCATAAGGCACCATTATTTTATGTTCTATTATAGAAGTTTCCTGTACAACTCCTACTATATCTCCTGCTTCTACTTCATCTCCAGCAGCTTTAACAGGCGTAAAATGCCAAATCTTTTTTCTATCTAATGCAAACACTTCTACTCCTCTAGCTAAGAATGCTCCTGCTTGTTCTTCTATAGCATTAAGAGGTCTTTGTATTCCATCAAACATTGCCTCAATAAGACCTGGACCTAATTCAACACTTAAAGGAGCTCCTGTTGAAACTACTGGTGCACCTGGTCCTAGTCCTGAAGTTTCTTCATATACCTGAATAGACGCTTTATCGCCTCTCATTTCTATTATTTCACCTATAAGACGCTCATTTCCAACTCTAACCACGTCAAATAAGTTTGCTTCATCCATACCCTCAGCAAGAACTAAAGGTCCTGAAACTTTTACAACTCTTCCAGTCTTCAAGCCTACCTACCTACCTTCCTATAAAATATTCACTCCAACTGCTTTTTCAACATTATCGTTAATCCTCTGCATTCCAATATTTAAGGTACCTTGATTATTAGGAATGAGGATAATGGCAGGAAGTAATTCTCTATTATATCTTTCTATAGTTTCATCTAAGTCCTTAGCTACCTGCTCCGTTATAAAAATAACTCCATATTTTTTAGCTGCTAATGTATCTACAGTTTTTCTAGCTTCATCTGAATCTAATACAGGAAAGACGTCTATTCCTAATGCTTTAAATGCAAGTATAGAATCTTTATCTCCTACTACTCCTATTTTATACATAGACATCACGCAGCCTTTCTCTTATGGTATCTGGTGCTATACCATTTAACTTTCCAACCATTATTATTCTTATAACTTTTATTTCCGTTTCCTTTGCATATATGTATGCAATTAATGGCTCTGCACCAAAACTTACATATTTTGCATCCTTAACATAGTTCATAGTATAATTATCAACAAGTTTTTCAAACAAGTTAAAATCACCTGTATTTAGATAATCCTCTATTCCTAATCTCAATATGTTATAATAATCTGTGTGAGAAACTTTATTAATAAAACTCTCAATAGAATCATTGAAGTTATTCAAAAACACATCTCTATCTAACTTACCATTTTCTACAAATACTTCACTAAAAAAGTTTCTATCTTTATTCTGCTTTTTTATTCTTAAGAAAGCTTTTAAGTTGGTTAAATCTATATTTGTTTTTATATAATCAATTATAGCTTTTTCTCCCGTTTCTTTTCCTTTACTATACATGTCTTCATACATGAATTTATCTGCTATAATATCTATTTTTTGAGGATCCTCTGATTCTTCAAAAATCATCAGCGACTTTTCAAAAGTAGATCTCATAAATCCATTTAAATCTCTATAGTTACACTCATCAGAGCATCTTTTTAAAATATCAGCATTAACTGTACCAACAGGGATTAAAAGATAACTTAAATCTTTGCCAAGTAGTTTTCCCTTTATTAGCACCTTTATATTATGGTAATCATATCTTATGCTCATAATATCAATAATTAATTTCTCTGGTGAAATTTCATACATTAGAGCATAAAGTCTTTTTAATTCTTCGCTTAAAAGTATTTCATACTCTTCTGGTCTTTTGATATTTCCCATATGGTTTCCATACTGAGTTTCCTGCAGTAATTTTAAAGCTTCTTCGGGAGATGAACTATCAATAAGTCTATCAATTTTTGACTTATCAAGGAGTTTGGTTTCCAGTGCTCTGAGCCTTGACACCGCTTGTATAAACTTCATGTTATCCATATAACCATATCCTCCTTAATTTGATTTAAATAAAATATCTAAAATCTTATCCTCTAGCTCATCTCTTAATGAAGGCACTAAAGCTTCAAAAGTACAATTTATTTCTATACCATTTTTACAAAGAATAAATCCACCTTTAATATCTCTATCTTCAGAACTTAGTTTAAGTTCTCCTTTTTTACCTTTAGCTCTTAATTCTCCATTGATAAAGTTTATAAGATTTTGATCTATTGTATTTTTGTAATTTCTTGATATCACTATTTCTTCATCACCCTCAATATCCAAGGATAATATGAAATTTCTAACAAATTTATTATATTCATCCTGAGATATTTCCTGTAACTCACTTTCTGCTCTATTGAATACACTTTCTATTAAATCTTGTTTAGCTTTTAACTTCTTATTTCTTATATCTAAATTAGCATTAGATATTATTCTTTCTTTTCTAGTGACAGATTCTATATGACTTTTATTTATTATTAGTTCCTTTTGTTTTTGAGCTTTACTTGTGAGACTGTCAACAGCTTCCTTTTCTGCTTCTTTAGCTTCATTTATAATTTCCTGTGCTTTGCTGTTGGCATCTTCTAATATCTTAGAAATTAAGTTATCTAAATTAGCCACGAAGAACCCTCCTTTACTGTTTATTTAGGCTCTAACTTAAAGTATTAAACCTGTATTCCAACTATCATTATGATTGAAGTAACAAGTGCTATAACTGCATATGTTTCAACCATAGCTGCAAATAATACGCCTTTAAACATGTGTTCTGGCTTCTTCGCTAGTATTGATATACCTGCTGCTGCAGTTTTACCCTGTGCTATAGCTGATTTCCAACCTGCTATTACTATCGGTAATGATGCTAAAAATATTAAGAAACCTGATCCTAATGATACCTGCGCTGCTGTTCCTCCAAGTAATCCTATTTTATTTAATATTATAAGTGTAGTAACGAAACCATAGAAACCCTGTGTTCCTGGTAAAACCTGTAGAATAAGTGCCTGCCCAAACTTATCTGGGTCCTCTGTAATAAGTCCAGAAGCCGCTTCACCTACTATTCCAACTCCCTTTGCTGAACCAATACCTGGAAGTGCTGTAGCTAAGGCTGCACCTAGTAGGGCAAATAATAAACCTCCGTTTTGAGTCATAAATTCTAAAAAAGTTGCAAAATTCATATTAACTTCCTCCTAATCCTTTATTATTCTTATATATTTATTTTTAGTTGTGAATGGCTTAAATTCTTTACCTCCACCACTATAGAACTTTCCAAAGAACTCCAAGTATTGAAGTCTACAAGCATGAACATATGCTCCTAGTACATTTATTGCAAGATTAAATATATGTCCTCCTAGGAATATAACAGTTCCAAATATCCATGCAAATACACCGTTACCTAAAAGACTTACCATTAAATTAAATGATGTTCCTATAAGTCCAGTAGCGAGTCCAAGGGCTAAGAGCCTTGAATAAGATAATATATCTCCTAAATATCCTGTTATTCCATATATTCCATAAAAGCCACCAGCTATTTTACCAACTATACCCTTATTACTTCTTCCCTGTGTAGCTACTAGTCCAACAAGTCCTACAATAGCCATATACTTGCCTATAGTTCCCAACACTGGAATTCCCATGGATGGTCCTATAAAGAGTAAAACTAATCCTGAAATAGTAAGATACCAAAATCCTACATCGAAAAGAGCATCTAATGCCTTACCTGACTTTATCAGTTCATATGCCTTTATACCCAAACCTGTATATAAATGCACAAATCCCATTATTATTGCTAAAATCAATACTGACATAGGTTCTGAAGAAGGATCTAGCCAAAGAGGTTTTATTCCTCCAGGAATAATCATGGTTGTAGCATCACCAAAATAACTTCCATAAACAATTCCCCAAGCTATAGTAGAAATACTGATGCTTTGGAAGAGTTTCATAAATTTTTGAACACCTTTGTCTAAAGGTAAAAGCTTCAATGCTAAAGTTGAGGCTATAAGCATCACTAACCCATAACCCGCATCTGATAGCATCATTCCGAAAAACACAAAGAAGAATGGTGTCATTGCAGGTGTAGGGTCTACCTCTCTATAATTTGGTAAACTATACATAGATGTAATAATTTCATAAGGCTCAACAAATTTATTATTTTTTAATAATATTGGCACATTATCCTCTGACGATGGTTCTCTAAATTCAATAAAGTAATGATCCCCACAGCAGCTTTTTAAAACATCCTCAAACTCTGCTTTCTTTTCCTCAGGAGTCCAACCTTCTATAACCAATACTTTATCTGTTTTTAGAAAATATTCTCCTGATTTTGCCTTATTTTCTTCCATGCTGTAATATTCAAATGCTATTTCTAAATCCTCTATTTTATCACTATATTTTTTTATTTCTTGCTCAATGCCTTTTGCTTCATTTTCAGCCGCTTCAATTTTACTATTATATTCTTTTATTATTCCCTTTGGTGTATTGTCATACCTAAAGTCAAACTTATTTAAATTGTATTTTTTTACTAAATCTTCTGTTAATTCACCCTGTGATTTATGAAATAACACTAGTAAACTTACTTCATCCCTTGTTTCTCCTAACTTTTCAGTATAGGAACTAGAAACTTCACTATTAAACTCTTCAACAAATTTATCAGCTAAATTTTTGTTTACAGTTCCAATAAAATAATTTGATGTTTTTAAGCTCTTCAAATCTGCAAAGGATACATCTAAATTAGTCCAGGGAGTAAGTTCTTCTATTTCACCCTTAAGTTTACTAATTTCATTTTTTAAATCATTTAACTTATTATCAAATTTTTTCAATGTTTCATAAGTTGAAATCCAATTACTTTTTTCAGTAAGTCTTTTAATTTCATCATATCTTAAATGTTTCTTTCCCTTTTTTATGGCCTTAATCCCTTTTTCTCTTGGAACATATCTATCCATAAAATCTAATGAAAATTTAACCTTTGCAAGTTCACTTTGGACTTCAGAAACCTTTATATTATCACTTGCTTCTTCCAGGAATGGCATCTCTTCTATTACTTTTTCCTGAAAACTTACAAACTGCACTCCTTGAAATTTTTGCAAATTTTCTAAAATGGTTTCTTTTTGTGATTGAAAAGCCAATAATGTAAATTTATTCATTTTAACTATTGCCATTATTCATCACTATCCTCTCGACTACTAACTTAATAGCATTTTTTATTTTATCCTCGGATAAATTTATTATATCATCTATATCTTTTTGAGCTTTTTCTTTAATAATTGCAGCTTCTTTTTCACCTTCTTTTATAGCTTCTGACATAATGCTATTTGCTGAAACGTTAGCTTCACTAATTATTCTTTTATATTCCTCGTTGGCTTTTACTTCTGAATCTTTAATAATACTTTTACTCTCTAACTGAGCGTTTTTTATAATTTCTTCTGCCTTTGATTCTGCATTTTTTATATTTTTTACAGCTTCTAATGCCAATCAAATCACCTCCTTAAGTTTATAATAAAAGCATATTTAACTAAATCTTAAAACTTTCTATGTAAAATATTATCACCAGACATTCCCCCAGGGGGTATGTCTGATAATAATATTCTACATCTATAATTATTTTAGTCAATAGTTTTTTAGAATATTTATAAAATTTAGATATAAGAATATTTTATATACTTGTCTGTTTTTTTATATAATATCATATACTTAAAAAATAAACTATACCTTTTTGGTATATTTATTAGATTTTTTTAATTTTTTTGAGGAAATTTTAAATTAACTTTAAAAATTTACTGATAAATAAGACTTGTAACATCTTTAATCATACCATTTCTGTCATCAAACATTATGTAGGTTTCTTTATTATATATATTTCCTTCTTTTATGAGGGATATTATATCAATATAAAATTTTTCAAGCCTAATATTATTTAGCTCTCTGTTATTACTTACATAATCGTCCTCTAGTATTCTTCTCTTAAGTACTTTTTCTTCTTCTTTATCCAAAGCCTTAGTTACGAAATCAGGTATCCATTTCTTTTTAGTGTGATATAAAAACTCATATTTAACTATTTCCTTTAATACAAAACTGTCTGAATTTAGTATACTTTCATTATAATAAATCAAAACCCTATAGTAGTCAACAAATGATATATTTCTGTCAAAGTATCCCTTTAAATAGTAAAATTGACTAAGTGAATAATATAAGTCAAAAGGTTTATCAAATTTTGATAAAAGATACTTTATAGATAGATCAAAATTACCCGAATTATAGTATCTATCCACCATTTCTTCTATCATTTTAAGCTTAATTAACTCCTCATAGGATAAATGATTAGTTTTCAAAATTTCATAGGGAGGAAACGGCGAATATACTATGCCCCATTTATCCGCTTCTTCTCTCATGGAGGACCCCTTTAATAGCTTTAAAAATCCTAACTGAATTTGTTCTGGTTCAATGGAATACAAGTCGTTAAATGATTTTTCAAATGAACTAAAATCTTCTTCAGGAAGCCCTATTATTAAATCTAAATGTTGATGTATATTTTTAATTTTTAAAAGCTCGCATACCTTTTCTTTGATATCTTCAAAATTTGCAGTTCTATTTATATTTTTAAGTACCTGATTATTGGTACTTTGAACTCCTACTTCAAATTGAAATCTATTTTTAGGAGCTTTAGATAATAATTCTATTTCATCCTTTGTTAGTAAATCCCCAGATATTTCAAAATGGAAGGTAGTTTCTCCTTCTTCTTCTATCAAGAACTTCCAAATTGAATACGCAAAGGTATGATCACAATTAAAAGTTCTATCCACAAATTTTACCAAACTAACCTTATTATCTATAAAATACTTTAATTCACTTTTTACTCTTTCAAGGTTTAAAAACCTCACTCCATGAACAGTTGAGGATAGACAGTATTTACAGTTAAAAGGACATCCTCTTGAGGCTTCATAATATACAATCTTATTCTTTAAATCTTCGTCTCTATCATATGGAAATACTATTTTATCCATTTCCATAAGCTCTCTTTTACCTGTATAGATAACTTTACCTTTGTCTTTAAAGTATAGGCCCTTTACGTCTATTATCTGTCTATTATTTAATATACATTCTATAAACTCGTTATATGTTTCTTCGCCTTCTCCTACTATTATATAGTCGCAATTATCTTTCTCTACATAAGAGGCCTCTTCATAAGAAACCTCAGGCCCTCCAAAAAAGATAGTTATATTTTTATCTATAAGCTTTAATAATTTAGAAACTCTGAGTACATATTCCATATTCCATATATAACAAGAAAATCCAACCATGTCTGGTTTCTCTTTCATTATATTTTGCACTATTCTTTCTACTCTATCGTTTATAGAATATTCTTGTAAAATACATTCATAATTTAAATCTTTTGTGTAATTTTTTAAATATCTTACTGCTAAATTGCTATGAATATATTTCGAATTTACTGCTGCTAATATTACTTTCATTCTTTACTTTCCTTTCAAACCATTTATATTATTTCTTTTCTGCTTTTATATAATATATATCTTCGTCTTGCATTTCTTCTATTATGTTAAAATATTCACTTAAAATCTTTAAAGTAGCCTTTTTATTAGAACTCAAAAATATCTTACTATCTTTAAATGTAATCTTTTTTTCTTTTGTCTTAGAAGAAATAATTTTTATATTAAAATTGACTAACTTATTATACCCTTTATTTACATCCCATATGTAAATTTTACCCTTTTCTTTTAGATATTTATTAATATTTTTTATAAGCTCCTTTCTGCTGCTTTCAAAATAAACTTGACTTAAAGTAAAAAGTAGTACACAGTTATCATAATATTTTTCCTCTATTTTATTCTCGTCATATTTTCCATCTATATACTCTATAGTAGGATTAACATTGAACTCCTTATATAAATTATATATTATTCCTGTGTTAGACATACCAATATCCAATAGATTGCCATTAAATAATTCATCTTCTAATTGTAAAGTAATATTTTTCTCCATATATCCACCTCCTTTAAAGATGAATACCTCTTACTTCTAAGGCTTGTCAATTTTATATATAATATTTCTCTATAAAGATTAAAAATCCTCTAATAGAGGATTTTTAATCTGTCTTTTCTAGAAGTTCTTTATAGTCTTTTCTAACTTTTTCTATTTCATCACAAAAATCTAACATAAATCCTGCAGTGGTTCTCTGTGCTTCCTTTAAAGCAACAGATGCGATATTTCCGTATCTTTGCTCTCTATCTTTAATATGAATATTTTTCAAATATGCGTTGTTAGCAATAAATGCATTATTTTTTATATAATCTTCTATATACTTGTATCTCACTACCCCACTATCTGCTACAAAAATAAAGTCATTCATGAGCTTACTTATTATCCATAGTTCAAACTTTCTATGACTTTTTAAAAGTTTATTATTAACATGTTGAGGAACTGTAGTATCTTGTATCAAATGACAAGCTGCTCCAAAATAAAACATACCTTTTTCCATGTTTCCAGCCTCAATATATTCTAATGCATTTGAATAATAACGCCTACATTCTTCTAATGCATTAGAAAATCCGTATAACCCCTTCCCCTTTCTATAATCATAGAAATGATTAGAACTTTTAAAATCCTGATCCGCCCACATAGCCCCTGCATTTATACTACTTATATACTTCTTTAAGAATTCAAATTCCTCTTCATATCCATCATTTTTTAAAATATTTAGCGCCTGTATATCTATAAATTTATGAACAGTGCAATAAGTTTTTAGTACCTTCTTCTTCAAAGGATTTACAGCAAAAAATAATCCTTTCAATGCACCTCCATAGGTTTTTTCAATCTTATTTCTCATATAACTCAACTACTCCTTCTATATTATTTATTATTTTCTTGCATTAAAGTTCCATGTATAGGATTTCCAAAAGACTTTTTATTAAACCTATAAATTAAAAATTTATCAAAATATTCTCAAAGATTTCTCTTAAATAAAATTATCTTCCATAGTATATATTTTGTCAACGCATACTTTTAAATTTTACAATGTAAAAGTAAATGAATTATAGCCCTTATTTTACTTGCATTTTTAGGTGTCTTCCTTTAAAATTATTTGAGGACATGTCTATAATATTAATATGTATTTATGTATTAGGAGGACTTATAAATGAGTACTAAAAAGAAAAGTATTTTTGCAAATTTAGGTGTTTTAATAATTGTTGCTATGTTTGTAGGAATATTAACAGGTCTAATAATGGGAAAATCAGCCCATATGTTTGCACCTTTAGGTGATATATTTATGTCGCTTATTAAAATGGTGGTGGTGCCCTTAGTAGCCTTCTCCATAATAACTGGTGCCGCTTCTATAGGGGACACAAAATCTGCTGGTAAAATAGGAGTTGCAACTTTTTCCTATTATATGATTACCACTTCGGTTGCTGTTATTATAGGACTTGTGTTTGGTGAAATCTTCAAGCCTGGTGCAGGTATTGATGTATCCTCACTTAGTTCTATGTTTTCTAATGAATTTGAAACCAAAGGAGATTTACCTGGTTTTTGGGATACTATTAAAGGTGTTATTCCTGAAAATCCAATTAAAGCTTTAGTAGAAGGAAATATCCTGCAAATTATTTTCTTCAGCTTATTTTTCGGTTTTGGAATTTCTTCTTTAGAAACCGAAAAGAAAACATTTATTGTAAATACATTCACTTATATTACCGATGCTTTAATTTTTATAATCATGAAGGTAATGTACATAGCCCCAATTGGCGTATTTGCATTAATGGCAGATGCCACTGGTACATTTGGGTATGAAATATTAAAGAAGATAGTTTATTTATTTTTAATATATGTATTAGCTTTAATTATTCATAACTTTGGCTTTTACTCATTAAACATAAAATTATTTTCTTCAATGTCACTGAAAAAGTTTTGGTCTTCCATGTATAAGCCTCAATTGGTTGCACTTTCTACAGCTTCATCTATGGCAACGCTGCCTGTAAATATGGAAACTTGTGAACAGGACCTTGGAGTATCAAAACAAACTTCTTCTTTCGTATTGCCTTTAGGCGCTACAATAAATATGGATGGGAATGCAATTTATTATTCACTAGCTGCATGTTTCTTTGCACAAATGTTTAATATAGACCTTGGCCCATCTCAATATATTGCAATAATGTTTACAGCTACCATAGGTTCTATAGGACAAGCCGGTGTTCCAGGACCAACTTTACTAGTTGTTGCAGTTTTACTTGCTGCTAACATTCCTGTAGTTGGACTTCCTATACTATTTGGTGTAGATAGAATATTTGATATGCTTAGAACCGCTGTTAATATAGCCGGAGATGCTTCTTGTGCCGTAATCGTAGATAAGCTTAGAGAATCAGAGGAGTTATCCGCTGCAAATGAAGAGTAATTTTTATACTGTATTATAATTTTTTATAATACAGTATTTTTTTATGCCCATAGTAATTATTCTTAAGGCTTATGAATATTTCCCGAGGCTTAAGAATAATTATTAATGTTAATAATATTGAGGTTATAAGGAATGAAAAAAGATACTTTTTATAGGGATACCCTTACGCTAACAGCAGCTAATATAGCAACCGGGATACTAGGTTTTACATTTGCCATAATACTATCAAGTAAAATTGGCCCTGAAGGCATGGGGCTTTATGGACTAATAATGCCTATATATAATTTATTTATATGTATCATTTCTGGTGGTCTTATAACTGCTATTTCTAAGGTATCTGCAGTGTATTACAGTAAACACGACTTTAAAAACTTAAATAAAACCATCGATACAACTCTATCTTTTGATGGTTTATGGGCACTTATAGTTGTTAGCATTGTATTTGTAAGTTCAAACTATATAAGTACCTATTTAATAAAAGACAGTCGAAGCTTATATGCTATAAAGGTGCTTTGTCCTGCAATGTTATTTATTGCATTTTCTTCAATACTTAAAGGATACTTTTATGGTATATCTAAAGTTAAAATTCCTGCATATATTGATGTATTTGAAAAGTTTATGAGAACAATAGTTATAATAGTTATATTTGGCACCTATGCTTTATCAACGGATATTTCCAGTAAAGTAACTTTTGCCTATGTTGCTTTAGCAATTGGCGAAGGGATAAGTACTACTTTGCTCTATGTATCTTATAAAATACATAAAGTAAAGCCCTCTAATAATATGCAGTCTTCAGAAGGACGGGCTCAGCTTCTATTTAACGTACTTATTATATCTATACCTTTGTGTTTAAATGCTTTTTCATCCACAGCACTATCCACTGTTTCTACTTTAATAGTTCCCAGAAGATTAATTGCTACTGGAATGGACTATAGTACAGCACTATCCTTAATTGGCAAATTCACAGGAATGAGCTTAAGCATAATATTTTTCCCTATGGTTGTTATAAACTCCGTGTCTACAATACTTATTCCAGACATATCCAAAAGCATTAGTAATAAAGATTATTGGGGTACAGAAACTAGAGTTATGAGTGTACTTAAGATTGCATTTTTATTAGGATTATCTACCTTGATTATATGCAACACTATTCCAAATGAACTGGGAAGCTTACTCTTTAAAAGACAAGATCTAGGCAGCTTTATAGCCATTTCTGCTTTAGTTGCACCTTTAGTTTATGTAAGCACAACAACTTATGGTATATTAAACGGGCTGGGGAAACAAGGTATTTTACTTAGAAACTCTCTTATTATTTCTGTCATAGAACTTATAAGTCTTTATATTTTTATAGGAATACCTTCTATAAACATATATGGCTTTGTAATAACCTTTATTATAACTTCATTCTTAACACTTATAATTAACATGTTTGAAATAAGAAAACATCTTAATATTGACTTTAATAAAAATAATTTTGTTATAAGTATACTACTGTGCATATTGTTTTATTTTATATTAAATATTTTAAAAAACATTTTACCAGAAACCCTGTCTATGAAGTATCTAATCATAACTCTTACAGGTTTTTTGTTAATATTTTTTGATTTTAAACTCTCTAAGAAATAAAATGAAATCATATGATTTTCAAGGGAATCCATTTGGCTTCCCTTGTTTTTCTTTATGCATAAATATATATTAACTATTAATTTTCCAAATATCTATATAAAGTTGACTTGCTAATTCCTGTCTCATCTTTTATTTCTGCCAGGCTATATTTCTTGCTTTGATACATAACAATGGCGCGTTTTACATTTTCGTCAGGTTTCCTCGGACGGCCGCCGTGGACTCCCTTTTGTTTTGCTTCATATAACCCTTCTTTTGTTTTTTCACTTGTGACATCGCTTTGGAAATCAACAAGATACTTTACAATATCAGTGAATCTATATCCATTCGGATTACTGGTATCAATTTTCTCAGTAAGAGACTGAAGATAGGCACCTTTACTTTCAATTGCTTCCAAGAGTTCAACCAAATGCCTTGTTGAATCAGCAAATACAAAAAGTTTTGTAACAACTACCCTATCATCTGCTTTTAGCATATCTAATGCACTTTCCAGCTGGATTCTTTTTTTAGCTGACGAATGTTCTTCAGCAATAATTGCTACGCAATTTGCTTCCTTTAGGATTTTTAGTTGATTTTCGCAATTTAAATCTCCTTGATATGGTCTCATATATCCGATTATCATACATATTCTCCTAGCTCATAAGATATTTCTTTTATTATAACACAATCTATATTAAAGTTTATCCGAAAAAGTTTCAAAATGGTTGGTTTTTGGAACGATATGTGCTAGAATGTTACTTGCATGCAAAATTTAGAGTTCATAAAGTTTTATATTAAAAACAATATATGAGGTGAATAAATTAATGATTAAAGATTTAAAGAAAGAATGGTTTGGCAATGTCAAAGGAGATATCTTGGCAGGGATTGTTGTTTGCTTAGCTTTATTTCCAGAGGTTATTGGTTTTATGATTGTTGCCGGAGTGGACCCAATTGTTGGGGTGTACGCAACATTCTTTATCACAGCAATTGCAGCATTTTTCGGCGGACGAACAGGCATGATTTCCGCAGCCGCAGGCTCGGTTGCATTAGTATTAGCACATTTAGTAGCTCAGTATGGAATCGAATATTTATTTGCTGCAACAATTTTAGCAGGTGTTGTTCAAGCAATTTTAGGTTTCTTTAAAATTGGAACTTTGATGCGTTATATTCCAAAGCCAGTCATGATTGGTTTTGTAAACGCATTAGGTATTATGATGTTCACATCCCAACTGGATCATTTTAAAGGAAATTTGATTTTACCTGTACTTGGAATTATAGGGGTCATAATTATTTTCATATTCCCAAAAATAACGAAAAAGATTCCTTCACCAATTGTGTCAATTTTAGTTATTTCTCTAATTGTTATAGGATTAGATTTAGATGTAAAAATGCTAGGTGACTTAGGCGAAATTTCAAGCAAACTCCCAAGCTTTAGAATCCCAAAGGTGCCTATGACACTAGAAACACTAAAAATTATTTTTCCTACTTCTCTTTCTGTGGCAATTGTTGGATTAGTAGAATCTCTATTAACTGCACAATTAGTGGATGAAATAACAGGAGAAGATAGTAATAAAAACATCGAGTCAACAAGTCAAGGTTTAGGAAATATTGTTTCTGGTTTCTTCGGTGGAATCGCTGGTTGTGGTATGATTGGACAAACAATCATCAATATTAATTACGGTGGAATTGGTCGTTTAGCCACATTTCTATCCGGTTTTTTCATGTTGATGTCAGTTGTATTGTTTAGTAATGTGGTTATGCAAATTCCTATAATTGCTTTAGCATCAGTAATGGTTGTAGTTTCATTTGAAACAATTAACTGGGAATCAATCAAGCGTTTAAACGTTGTACCAAAGAGCGAAGTTTTTACAATGATTTTAACAGTTGTAATTGTATTATCAACACATAACTTAGCATATGGTGTGGTTATAGGTACATTAATGAGTGCAGTTTTCGCAGCATTCAAAATGTCAAATATTCATGTAGAACAAGGTACTGAAAAAGATGCTCATCATTATAAAGTACACGGACATCTTTACTTCGCATCAGCTGAAAAGTTTCTTGATTTCTTTGCAGGTGAAATGAACCACCAAGATGAAGTAATAATTGACATAAGTACAATGACATTATGGGATTCAACAGCAGTTGAAGTAATTGATAAATTGATTAATAAAAATAAAAATAATGGTATTAAAACAACTTTTATCGGTGCTAACAAACAAAGTGAAGAACTACTTAAAAAAGTTTCAAAAAACATTGCATAAACAATATGAATGTTAATATAATTATTGGAATTTATTTGGTATTAGTGTGTAATATTCATAAACTCCGTACCAATTTAAGAAGCATTTGAATTATAAGATGCTTCTTTTTTTAATAATTTTCATTGTATAACACTTCAAATAATGTTATACTACACATATATTTCGATGGTCGTAATATACGATGTAAGAAGAAGGTGAACTAATGGATGAAAATCAACTAATGCACAAACTCATAGATATTTTTGAATACAAAAACTCTTATCAGCTTAAGAGTTCTAATATTCAGCCACAAGATATGTACGTACTGGAAAGGATATATTTCCTGGAAAAAGTGAAAATAAGGGACATATCAAAGCAGTATGATATACCTCCCTCCACTCTTACAGGAATTATTGACAGATTAGAATCTAAAAAGTATATAGAAAGAATCAGAAGTACTGAAGACAGACGCGCTATCGAGCTTGTTGTGACTGAACTCGGAAAACAAGTTGTAAAAGGACATGTTAAAGAAGATAAACTATTTTCATTAAATTTTTTTAATACTCTACAGGAGGATAAAAAACAGCTATTTAAAGAATTACTAGCTGAATTGCTTACAAATGTAAAAAAGGAAAGTTTATTCAATGAAAATAACATTTATTGATTGGGGGGATTATCTTGTCATTATTAGAATTTCAAAATGTATTTTTTATTGATGATAATAAAACCATATTGAAAAACATAACAATTCCCATTTATCAAGGGGATTATATTTCTGTTGTTGGGTCATCTGGCAGTGGCAAAAGTACATTTCTTAAATTGTGCTGTCATTTGAAAAGTCCAACAGAAGGTAAAATCATATATAAAAACAAATCTATTATGGAACACAACCCTATGGAATTAAGAAAAAATATTGCATATTGCTTCCAAACTCCATATATCTTTGGCGATACTGTTATGGATAATATTTCTTTCCCATACTCTATAAGAGGGAGCAAGGTGAATTTACAAAGAGTAGAAGAACTTTTTCTTCTCTTTAATCTTGATAAAGAATATTTAACAAAAGATATAAAAAACCTGTCTGGAGGCGAAAAGCAAAGAATTGCACTAATTAGAACATTATTATTTAAACCAGAGATTCTGCTTTTAGATGAAGTAACATCTGCACTTGATGCTGGTAATACTCTCATTGTTGAAAGTGTAATAAAATCATTGAACCAGGATGGTACAACCATTATCTGGATAACCCATAACCCTGAACAAAGTAAAAGAACTGCAAATAAAATATTAACCATTGAATATGGCGGAATTAAGTCACTGGAGGTGCTAAAATGAGTAACAGTTTGATGAATTCTTCCTCACTTTTAATTTCCTCATCACTTGTGCTAGTGGCATTATTATTTTCCTACGCTCAGAAGTTAAAACTTGAAAAAGAAATTATAATAAGTGTTATCAGAGCAATACTGCAGTTAGTTATTGTTGGATATTTACTTAATTATATTTTTGGACTTAAAAACCCAACATTTACAACTCTCCTACTTTTATTTATGACTTTTAATGCCGCTTATAATGCTGCAAAAAGAGGTAAAGCAATAAAAAACGGACTTCTAATATCATTTATATCAATATCATTAGGAACTATAATTACCTTATCTATTCTTGTATTTTCTGGAGCCATCAGGTATGAGCCTTATCAGATTATTCCTGTAAGTGGAATGATTATAAGTAATGCTATGATAGCCTTAGGCTTGTGCTACAGACAATTAACCTCTGATTTTAAAAATAAAAGAGAAGAAATTGAAACAAAACTTTCCCTCGGTGCAGATATTTTGCCGTCATCTATAGAAATAATCAGAGACTCAATAAAAACTGGTATGCTTCCAACAATTGATTCAGCAAAAACACTTGGAATTGTATCGCTGCCTGGTATGATGACAGGACTTATACTTGCTGGCACTTCACCTGTAGAGGCAATCAAATATCAGATTATGGTAACATTTATGCTGCTTTCAACAACTTCAATATCTTCTTTTGTAGCATGTTATTTATCCTATAAAAATTTCTTCAACAAAAGAAAACAGTTAGTTTGATAATAAGCCCATATTGCAGATTACAATATGGGCTTATGCATATATACTTACCAATTAAAATATTATTTATTTAGCATTTCACATAAAGAAATTTTTAATGCTCTGGAGCATTAAAAATGTCGTACTACTTTATTTTTTTCAGTAATACATTAGGTATAAGTTTCAAAGCTTTTCTAGGTAATATATTAAAATCTTCCTTTGAAATTCCAACTGTAACAATCAATCCAAATAGATAGGAGTAGGCTCCAATTATTATTGATATTATAGCACTTATTGATATCGCTAAATAATTGCTTCCAAACAATTTAAAAACACTGTAAAAAGCAATGTATACAATAAATACAACAGCACCCATAAACGAAGATGCTACCAATGGTTTTAGAGCTGGTCTTAAAAACTTGAATTTTAATCTTAAGGACTTTTGAAGCATATTGTGATTTAGAATTATAGGAATTATATATCCAACAATACTTCCATATATAGCCCCTAAAATATTTATACTTGGTATAGATATCAAGAAGTAGTTTACTAAAATTTTAACTAATATACCTATAAAGGAATATAAAGTAGATGTATAAAGCTTACCTATACTCTGAAGTATAGTTGTTTGAATTTGCATTATTGACATTAGAACAAGAACCACAGAACCATACGCCATTAAATAAGATCCTTGTCCAAATCTAAGCATTTCAAATATTTGCGTACTTAGCACAGAAAGTCCAAAGGCCGCTGGAATAGCTATTAAAAAGCACATTTTAAATGCGTATTTAATCTTACTTTTTACGCCATGTCTATCTTCTACAGCTACTGCTCCAGATAAAGCCGGAAGTATTGCTGCTGCAAGAGATGATATAATAGCTATTGGCACATTTAAAAGCTGCTGATACTTAACTAAATATCCATATAGTGTGGACGCGTAAGCTTCAGAAACTCCGCCAGCTAATAGCCTTGCCTTTGTATTTCCTAAATCAACTAAATTACCTGCATAAGTCATCCCTACGCATACTGTAATTGGAAGTCCGTAATGTATAATTTTTCTAAGTATGTTCTTAGAACTATATCTCTTTATATTTGCTTCAATATATCCTTTAGGAACCTTAATTTTCTTATGTCTTTCATAATACCATATAAGATAAGCTGCAGAAATAAATGCTCCAAGAGAAGTTCCTATTGTTGCTCCTGCACAGGCTGCTTCAATACCGTACTTTACTAAAAGCGCTGCAAATACCAATGAAAAAATAGTATTTATTATTTGTTCTATAACCTGTGATACTGCTGTAGGTGTCATATTATGCAATCCTTGAAAATACCCTCTATATGCTGAAGCTATTGAAGTAAATAATATAGAAGGTGCTAAAGCCAATATTGATAAATAGGCCTTTTCAAAGTTTACTAAATTTGCCAAAGGCCTTGCTAAAGCTATCATTAGTACTGCCATTATTATTCCTATTAAAAGTAATATTAATCTTGCTATCTTAAAACTTCTTACTGCATCCCTATAGTTTTTTACGGCAGTAAGTTCAGATATTAGTTTTGATATTGCAACTGGTATACCTGAATTAGTTAAAACAAATATGAATACATATACAGAATAAGCTGCTCCATATACACCATATCCTTCATCGGTTATTATTACTCTTAAAAAAGGTATGTATAAAAGAGATATTATCTTTACCATCATTCCTGCTGCAGAGAGTATTGCAAACCCCTTAGCAGTAGATTGCTCTTTCATATTTTACTTCTCCTATCTTCTCTACTTAAAACTTAAATACATCATTTTTTATTTTTTTAAGTACTGGAGGTAGTGTTTCTGCTATAGTTTTATTTTCCATATAAGCAAGTTTATCCTTACAATTTTTAAAGATAACCTTATATGCATAAAGATATTGATAATTCAATCCATATTTGTTATTGAAAAAACTATTCAGTTTACTATCCTTGCTATATTTCACATCTCCAACTATAGGATTGCCTAATTCACTTAAATGTGCTCTTAACTGATGACTTCTTCCTGTTATTAAATCTATTTCTATAAAAGAAAAAGTTCCGCAGCTTTGAATTGTCTTTACTTCCATAGCTATTTTCTTAGAATTTGGCACCTCTTTTGTATATACTTTAGATACATTACTATCTTCATTCTTCAATATATATCCTTCATATATTCCATCTTTTATTCTTCCTGCTACCAATGCTTCATAGTATTTCTTTATATCTCTTTCTCTTATCATCTCATTCAAAAGTTTAAGACTTTCATAATTTTTACCAAATATTACTATACCAGAAGTATTTCTATCCAATCTATTGCATGGAGCTGGCGTAAAAGTAAGCTCTTTTTCTGGGATATAATCTCCCTTATCATACAAATAAGATAATATATAATCAGTTAATGTATCCTCTCCATTCTTTTTATCAGAATGAACAAGTATACCAGGCCACTTTTCTACAAGTATCATGTTTTCATCTTCATAGGTAATCTTTAACTTACTGAACTTAGTAGCTTCTACCTTTTGAAAATTCAACTTCTTTTTAGTATCTGCGGAGGATATATAAGTTACTTCTACCATATCCCCTTCTTCTAAAGTATATTTTTCTTTAGCTTTTTTACCATTTACCCTTACGTCGCCTTTTCTTATTGCTTTGTATATAGCACTTAAAGGTACATCCTTTAACCATTTTCTTAAAAACTTATCCAGTCTTTGCTGCGCTTCGTTAGATCCAATTTCTGCTTTCATATTTTTACTCCTTATCTATTGTGTTTAAGTAATCCCATGCAAATTTACTTTGAAGAGCAGCAGCTAAAGCCAAACTCTCCTCATCTACATCAAATAAACTTCCATGTGCTGGGTGAATTATTCCCTTTGATTCGTTTCTTACACCTAAATTATAAAATACCCCTGGTCTCTCCATTGAAAAATATGCAAAACTCTCCACTCCCATACTTGGTGCGTCTAAGTCTAATATATCCTTCTTATCCATTACTTCTTCAGCACTTTTAAGAAAACTTTTAGCCATATCATCATTATTATATAGACATGGATAACTTTCTTCCATTTCTATAGTACATTCTCCCCTTAAGGATTTAACCATGCCTTCTACAATTTCTTTAAATCTCTCTCTTACATAATATCTATGCTCAGTTTTCATAGTTCTTATAGTACCCTTGAAGTATACTTCCTCTGGAATTATGTTATTGGCAGTTCCTCCCTGAATGCATCCTACAGTTACAACTCCTGGTGAAGTAGGTGGTAATTCCCTACTTATTATGGATTGTAAATTTACAATAACACTACTTGCAATAAATATAGGATCTATAGTTGTATCAGGACGAGCCCCATGTCCACCTCTTCCTATTATCTTTACCTTAAATGAATCTGACGCTGCATTTACTGCTCCCATTTTCACCCCTATTTTACCACAAGGAATATTTTCATCTACATGAAGTCCTACAACTCCATCTACATGCGGATTTTCCATTACTCCTTCTTTTATCATGAGTAATGCTCCTCCAGTTGTTTCTTCTGCAGGTTCAAAAAATAACTTAACATTACCTTGTAACTTATCCCTTAGCTCATTTAATATTAATGCTGCTCCCATAAGAATCGCAGTGTGTGCATCATGTCCACAAGCATGCATTTTCCCTAATGTTTTTGATGCATAGGGCACTTCTTTTCTATCTTCTAATGGCAGTGCATCCATATCAGCCCTAAGAGCTATAGTTTTGTTCCCTTTCCCTCTTATAATTGCACATATCCCAGACTTTGCTACCTTATTATACTCTATACAATTTTGCTGTAAAAACTCTTCTATATATTTAGTAGTATTACAAAGATCATAATCTAGTTCAGGATTCATGTGAAAATTTCTTCTCCATTTTATAAGATCTTCTTTAATTTGTTCTGCTCTTTGCAAAAAATTTATATCTACCATATTAATTTTTACACCTACCTTTAGTTTATCTAATAATCTAAAAAATATAATATGTATAATGTTATAACTTTCTAAAATTACTTACTAGTTTTTGTGCATTTTAAAAGCTCATATCCATAGAATATGAGCTTAATTAAAATTATATAACATTATTTCCAATTATTCAACAAACTACTCTACTAATCTTATTACTTCAGCGTTGTCTTTTATATATGGTAAATTCTTCATAACAGCATATACATATTTAAAAGATTCCCTCGGACCATTAAAAATCTGATTTTTAGGCATTTCCTTAAAATATAGTATGTTGCACCATACGTCTATAAAATCATTTTTATTTACAAAGCAATTTCCCTCTGAATGTCTTACCACAAATCCATCTTTATACTTTTCTATTATTTCTATGTCATTTATTTCTTCTCTTGTTATTAATCCTGATACATCTTCCCACATAGTTTTAAATGAAATCATAACTTTTCCTCCTGGATATTTTAAAAATATACACTTCATTTACTATACTATTCTCGATAATAGTATAACATATATTTTTTATATGTCAATTAATAATCCTGTTATAGGTTTATTTATATATCACAAATTGGATAAACCATGTTAAGTTCAACCATTACTTATACATTTTTATGTTTTATTAGACTTAACATCTTATTTTCTACAACATTTTTAATGCTAATTTGTCTTTTTATATTATTTTTAAATAATATACTTATGAAGTTTTCATCTACCTTATCTATTATACCTTCACCTAAATATATATGTTTGACATTTTCACCACCTTTATACATGGGATTATTACATATATCCTTCTCTAATCCACATTCCCCTATAAATTTAGAAAGATTACAATACTGTCCTTTATACACTTCAGGAATGCATAATGTTAGATACTTTTTTGTTCTTGTAACCCCTACATAAAAAATCCTTCTTTCTTCCTCTAAGTTTTCTCCGCTACCGTTTTTATGGGGAATATTACCTTCAATACAATTGACTATAAAAACACACTCAAACTCCATTCCCTTTACTCCATGTATGCTGCTTAAGGTAACAGCATTCGAACTTTCCTTAGGTAATTCGCCTCTTCCCTTTTCTATATAATTTATAAACTCCTCTATAGTGGTAAAATCCTCTGACGAACTTTTAAGCATATCTATAAAATCCTTTAATTCCTCTTTATCTTTTTTGGTTTTTTTAACATAACTTTCAATATAATCTTCATAATTTAAGGAACACACTACATACTCTATTGCATCAATTGGAGTCATATTTTTCATCTTATTAATCTTCTTTTGTAAATCTCTTATAATTTTCAGTTTAAATATGGGCAATCTATAGCCTGCAAGTATTTCAAAACAACTTTCTCTTAAAGGATTTTTATTTAAATTATGTATATCAACTTTACTTATATATCTAAGAGGCCTATTTATAATATTTATAAAACTTTCCCTATCATAAGGATTTATGGCTAATTTCAGGTAAGAGATTATATCTTTGCACAAAAAATGATTAAAAAAGTTATAATTTTTATCTAATAACTTGAATGGAATACCTTGTTTTAGAAAAACATCTATCAAACTTAAGCTCTCATTATTTGTTCTATATAGTACTGCTATATCATTATATTCAATCTTTTTATCCTTTATAAAATCTTTTATATCTTTAGCTACCTTGATTGATTCTTCTCTTTCATTCCTACAAGTAAGTACATTAATATCACCTATATCTTTTCTAAAGGCTTCTATTATTTTTTCATTCCTTAATTTATTGTTTTTAATAAATGTTCTTGAAAAATCTACCACATTAAGTACGCTTCTATAATTCTTATGTAAGTATACCTTTTCTCCATTTTCAAAATACTTATCAAAATAAACCATACATCCCGGGTTTGAACCTCTAAATCCATATATACATTGATCTTCATCACCTACTGCAAATATAGAATTATTTCTATTTAACATTTTTAAAATACTGAGTTGAATATTATCGCAATCCTGAAACTCATCTATAAGTATGTACTTAAATTTATTTTTATAATAATTGCACAGTACTGCATCTTGTTCAAGTAAATTTTTACACATAACCTGCAAATCTTCAAAATCTATTAGTCCATTTTCCTTTTTATATTTTTCATACTCATTATAGCAATCATAAAAGACTTCTTTGTCCCCTGTATACTTAACCTCATCTAGGCTCATTTCGCTGCTCTTATAAAGGTATATGCTATTGATTATTCCTTTTAATTTTTCCTCATTAATAGTTTCTGTGTATTTTCTTAAGGTATAATCTATAATTTTTAGACACTGATCTCCCGTTATAATTCGGGGCTTATTTGAATTTCTATATAATATCCTATAAAATAAGCTGTGAAATGTTCCAAAAAATGCGGGGACTTCTAGATTATTATTGCTTACATATCTTAGATACATATTTTTTGCTGCAGCTTTTGTAAAAGTTATTACTATAATATTTTCTCCCTTTACCCCTTCAGAGTTTATTAGATATTCTATCCTATTTATAATAACAGTGGTTTTTCCCGAACCTGGAGGCGCTACTATAAGTAAGTTTCTTTTTTTACTTTTCACTGCATCAAATTGCCATTGGTCTAAATTACAGCTAGACATTTTACTCACCTTCATTTTTATATAAGCATTTTTAACAATTACCTTGTAAAAAAATATTTCAAGGTATAAAATAGTAATAATTATTTATATTATTAACAAAAATATTAATTTATAACATATAAGGAGTTAACACTATGGAGTACATAAAAAACTTTAACGTTAGAAATGATAGAAACCTTACCATGTTAGTAGATTTCTATGAACTTACCATGGGCAATGCATACTTAGAAAATGATTTAGGAAATAAAATAGCTTATTTTGATATGTTTTTTAGAAGAGTACCTGATGGTGGTGGATATTGCATAATGGCAGGTATTCAGCAGCTAATAGAGTACCTTTCTAATTTATCCTTTACTCATGACGATATAGAGTATTTGAGAAGCAAAACTATTTTTTCCGAAGAGTTTTTAAACTATCTTGAAAACTTTAAATTTTCTTGTGATGTATGGGCAGTGCCAGAAGGCAACCCGGTATTCCCTAATGAGCCTTTAGTAACAGTTCGCGGTCCTATTCTACAAGCTCAATTTGTAGAAACAATGATTTTACTTTCTATAAATCATCAAACACTAATTGCTACTAAAGCCAATAGAATATGCAGAGCTGCAGATGGTCGTACAGTTATGGAATTTGGTTCTCGTCGTGCTCAAGGATATGACGGAGCTATATATGGAGCTCGTGCAGCAATGATTGGTGGATGTAATTCTACCGCTTGTACAATAGCTGAGCAAATGTTTGGAGTTCCATCTTCTGGGACTATGGCTCACAGTTGGATACAGCTTTTCCCTACTGAATATGATGCTTTTAAAGCTTGGGCTAAGGTTTACCCAGACAACTGTACATTTTTAGTAGATACCTATAATGTATTAAAATCTGGTATTCCAAATGCTATTAAAGTTTTTGATGAAGTTTTAAAACCTCAAGGTTTTAGACCAAAAGGAATTAGAATAGATAGTGGGGATATAACTTATCTTACTAAAAATTGTAGAGAAATGCTTGATGATGCTGGATATAGTGATGTGAAAATAATCGTATCCAATTCATTAGATGAATATATAATAGACTCAGTTTTACGTCAAGGTGCTCCTATAGATGGATTTGGCGTTGGCGAAAGACTTATAACAGCAAAATCCGAACCTGTATTTGGAGGAGTATATAAACTTGTAGCTATAGAAGACGGGGATAATATAGTTCCTAGAATCAAGATAAGTGAAAACGAAGAAAAAATAACAAACCCTGGATTCAAAAGAATATATAGAATATTTGATAAGGATACTGATAAAGCTATTGCTGACCTTATAACTCTTCATGATGAAAATATAGAAGAGCAAGAATCCTTAATGTTATTTGATCCTGTTTATACTTGGAAAAAGAAGAAGATTACTAATTTTTATGCCAAAGAGCTTATGGTTCAAATATTTGACAAAGGAAATCTTGTATATGATTCTCCTTCTGTAACTGAAATTAAACAGATAGTAGATAAGGAAACTGAGAAGTTATGGCACGAAGTATTAAGGTTTGAAAATCCTCATAACTACTATGTGGATTTATCTACAAAGCTTTGGTCCTTAAAGCATAACCTTATTAATAAATACTCCAATATATATATGGAGAATAAATAAAATAAAGGGAAGTTGGATTAATCCCGCTTCCCTTTATTTTATTTAATATCCCCTAATTATTAATTATTATCTTCATTAAACCATATATTCTTCTTGCATTTCCCTGTAATAATCTTTAATGAAGTCCAGCTCCCTTTCTTTAAAAAACATGTCATCAAACTCTTCTATTGATTTAACTTTATAATTTGATAACGTTTTAAAAGGACATATGCCCTCATTTTCCTTTAAATTATATAAAGCACAATCTTTAAAACATTCTTCTTTATTATCACAAGTTGATAAAAAAGTACATTCCCCCACTTGATTTTCCCCCTATTCCCACATTAATAATATAGTAATTAGATACCAATTAATTGGAATCTCTATTGTTTAAATAAATTATACACCAATATTTAGAAAATTTAAATAATAAATTGATAATTCACAGAATTTTTTATTATTTTATTAAAAAAGTTGCTGCTGGGTACATAATTTTATAACAATAATATAAACTAATTGTAATACCTAGAATTAAGAGGTGATAATTATGAACTTTTCAACCATATCCTTATCTTATATATTCCTGGGAATATTTGTTATAGCTATTTTATTTTATGTTTACTTTAAATTTGTACTTATAAAAAGTTCTGACAAAAGTCCTGATAAGGATAAAATAATTGGTACTATGAAAAAACCTGAAGTTTGGCATGAGAGAAACAAAAGAATGAGTTACATTGCTTTATTTTGGTCTGTAATTTCACTAGCAGTATTTGTATTTTTGAAATATTTATATAAGTCCCCTATTATACCTAGCTTTATGATTTTTATTTACTTAGGAGTTATAGTTTTATCCTCAGTACTTTTTCTTCCCAGAAAAACACGCTCGAAATAATCATTATTCTCTAGCCCCTAATATCTGTAGTGATATTTTTAATGTTGAATAAAGTATAGGATTTGCATTGTATAAATTATTGAATAAGCTCTAAACCGGCTTTATTTCTAAATTTAAAATACCGTATAGAGCCTTCTATTGTTTGAGTGAAACGAGTTTAGAAGGCCTAGGTATTTTAAATTTAAAAATATTAGAGCCTTTTTGCGCAGCGAACGATTTCCTAAATGCAAATCTCTTACTCTAGTTTCAACATTATCTTATAATATCAATAAATCTTTTAATTATAAGTGCTGTAAATCCCCAAATTACATATTCATTATATTTATAAAAATATTGCTCCCGCTTTCCCTTTGAAAACTTGTAGTTTTTCCCACCTACTATAAGATGATATGGGAAATTATCGGGGAACTCTGGAATTAAATCTATATCATATTTCTCAGGCTCATTACTTAAAAAGAAATCCACTGGAACTTTAAATATCTTATGTACTTCATCTTTACTCCACTGAAAATCACATCTCTTTAATATTCCTACAAATGGATATATCACTTGATTATAAGGGCTAACAAAATAATCCATAGCACCTATTACTTTCATATCTTCTTTACCTATATTCAACTCTTCCATGGTTTCCCTAATTGCTGCCTCCATAGGTGATTCACCAGGCTCTATTTTGCCTCCAGGCAGGGATACATCCCCAGGCTGAGAAGTTAGTGTTAAAGCTCTTACTTCAAATACTATACTCGGTGCCTCTTCCTCTGTAATACATATCATCACTGCATACTTATTATAATTTCCTATTAAATCTGCCTGTCTGTTTTTAAATATTGATTCTATATTTGATATCATAATTGGAACTCCTTCCTTTAACCTATATAATTACTTATTAATATTATATACTAATTTAAGTTTGTCAAATACACCGCTCCATGTTATACTTAATGGGTATTACACTTAATAATATACAGCAAAAAAACACTATAGAAAATGGAGAGATGTACGTTGAAAAAGAGATTTTCATTTATTCTTTCATGTATTTTATCACTTTCTATAAGTACTCAGGTTTTTGCAGCTGCTAAAGATATGCCTTCAATATATGGTAAAGCTGCTATTACCATGGATGCCGATACTGGAGAAATAATATATGCAAAATCTGCAGATAACAAAATGTATCCAGCAAGTACTACAAAACTTTTGACAGCTCTACTATTAGCTGAACATAAAGATAAAGGTGATAATCTTACATATACCCAGTCTGCAAAAATACAACCTGAATATTCCCTTGATAAAAATATGCACCCTATCGCTGTTGGTGAAACTATGACTGGCGCCGATGCTATGGATGGACTTTTACTTTACTCAGGGAATGATGTTGCTTATATGATAGCAGACAACGTTGCAGGAAATGCTAAAAACTTCGAAAATATGATGAATGAAGAAATAAAAAAATTAGGACTTAAAAACACATATTTTGTTACACCTAATGGTCTTCATGATGCAAATCATTACACCACTGCATATGACTTAACTGTTATAGCAAGAGCTGCCTACAAAAATCCATGGGTTAGAGAATCTATGGCAAAAAAGACAAGTACTATTCGTACTTCTGCTGGCACCGTGCTTATAATTGAAAATAGAAATAAAAACTTAGGTGTTGATGGTAATGTAGGTGGAAAAACAGGTTATACTTCTCCTGCCGGAAGATGCTTAGTAGCTGTTTATGAAAGAGGCGGACGAAAACTTGTTGGTGTAATTATGAATTCAGTATATGATAGTCAAGACTCTTATGTGTTCAAAGATATGAAAAAAGTTATTGATTGGAGCTATGAAGCAAAGAAGACTGTTATATATCCTAAAGGAACTGCATTAAAAACTGAAACTATTACATACAAACCTCTTGGTTTCTTTGGTCCAGAGAAAAAGATAGATGTTCCTCTTATCGTAAAAGAGGATGTAACAATATATGAAAATGAAGTGAACAAGAAGGATAACGAAAAGATATTCAAGTTAAATAAGTTAAATCCTTGGTCTTTAGATGAAGACACTAAACTTGGAACTCTTACTTTAAAACAAAGAGAAGCTTCAAAAGACTACAGCTTATATACAAACGTATCTAAAGGAACGTTACTTAAGCAAAATATTCTTTTATATACTTTTGCATTAATAAGTGTAATAGCTGTTTTAGTATTAGTTGCTGTTGTCATAAAGCTAATTTCCAATAAAAAAAGAAGAAAAAAACGTCCTAAATATTATTAAAGCTAAAAGAGAGTACTTTCAAGTACTCTCTTATTTTTATAAATTATATTTCAGAAGTATATCCTTTTTAAATTCTCCATTTTCGTAAAATAATTCTCCGTCAGCGTATATTTTGCCGCCATTTCTCATATCACAAAGCATATCCCAATGAATAGTGGATCTATTTTTTCCACCAGCTTCAGGCATAGAGTCTCCTAATGCCATATGAATAGTTCCACCTATTTTTTCATCAAAGAGCATATTTCTTGTAAACTTCTTTATACCGTAATTTGTTCCTATGGCAACTTCTCCAAAGAAGGAAGACCCTTCATCAGTATTTATAAGTTCCTTTAAAAGTTCCTCTCCTTTTTTAGCTGTTGCTTCTACAACTTTTCCTTGCTCTACTTTAAGTACTATTCCTTCTATTTCCTTTCCAGCATATATACCAGGAAAACTAAAGGTTATAACTCCATTTATTCCATCCTCTACTGGTGACGTAAATATTTCCCCATCAGGGAAATTTGCCTTACCATCGCAATTTATCCACTTTCTATTTTCAATATTTACTTTAATATCTGTTCCTTCAGAAATCATATGAAGCTCTTTTTTAGTGTCTAAATATTTTACCCATCTTTCCTGATCTCTGCTTATCTTCTTCCACTCTGCCACAGGGTCATCATAATCTAGAAGCCCTGCCCCATATACAAAATCTTCATATTCAAAAATGTTCATGGAAGCCTCTTGAGCATCTGCATGAGTTGGAAATTGCGTTCCACACCATCTAAGTGTTCCATCTCCACATCTTTCTGAATATATCCTTCTCCAGCTGGATGCACCCTTTGAAGAATACTTTATTTTTTCTGATGGAATATTAGAATTAGCCTTAGTATTTTGACTTCCCCAAGCAGTTAACCATACATCTGCCTTTTCTATAGCACATTTTTGTATGTAGTTTTCCTCTAAAAGTTGTTCATTTGATGCATGCTTAAGCTTTATATATTTTGCTTCCTGTGAGTCTATTAAAGTTTCTACATGAGCCCCTGCCTTCACAGCCTCTTTAACTACTTCTACCATCCATGGAGTTGCCACATCATCACATTGTACTAGTACAAAATCTCCTGGCTTTACTTCTGTAGAATAATTCACTAAAAGTTTTGCTAACTTATTTAATCTTATATCTCTCATATTATTTCCTCCCAATACAAATATTTCCCCATTATTTTATCATAAAAAAGATTTTAACACTATAAATACACAAGATTTAGGTAATACTATACTTTACCGGAAGTTTTAAGGAGGTTTTAAATTGAATATAGAGTTTTATGGAGCTGCAGGATGCGTTACAGGCTCCTCACATATATTACATATCAAAGATAAAAAAGTATTACTAGATTGCGGTATGTTTCAAGGAAAAGATGAAAAAGAACGAAGTAACTTTGCATTTAGCTTCAACCCACAGGATATAGATTTTGTAATATTAAGCCATGCTCATATAGATCATAGCGGAAGAATACCGATACTTTATAAACAAGGTTTTAAAGGAGAAATTTTATGCACTGAAGGTACAAAGGATTTATGTAACATAATGCTTCAAGATAGCGGACACATTCAAGAAATGGAAACAGAATGGCTTAACAGAAAACGCAGACGTAAAGCTCTGCCAGAGGTGACTCCCCTTTATACCGAAATTGATGCTAAAAAATCCATGGAATTATTTAAAGGCTGCGCTTATAATGAGTGGATTGAGTTATTTGATGGATTAAAAATTAAATTTACAGATGCAGGACATATTTTAGGCTCGGCCATAACTGAAATGTTGATAAATGAAAATAATCATACAACTAAGCTTGTTTACTCTGGTGATCTGGGAAATATAAATATACCTATTTTAAAAGACCCTACCTATATAGACAATGCAGATTATATTATTATGGAAACCACCTACGGAGATAAACTTCATGGAGACGTATTCTGTGATTTAAAAGAGTTAGTTAATATAATACATGACACTGTAAACCGAGGAGGAAATATTATAATCCCTTCCTTTGCTATAGGAAGAACTCAAGAAGTAATTTATGCATTAAATACCTATGTTGAGTCTGGAATCTTAAAGGGCATAAAGGTATATGTGGATAGCCCTTTAGCTTCAGAATCTACAGAAGTATTTAAAAAATATACAAAGTATTTTGATACTGAAGCTTTAAGATTAGTTAACTCTGGTGATAATCCACTAGAATTTACTGGTCTTACATTTACCAAATCACCTCAGGAATCCATGGATATAAACAATATTCAAAGTGGTGCTGTAATAATTTCCTCCAGCGGCATGTGCGATGCAGGAAGAATAAAACACCATCTTAAACACAATTTGTGGAGAAAAGAATGCTCAGTGGTATTTGTAGGCTATCAAGCAGAAGGAACTCTTGGAAAACGTATATTGAATGGAGAAGAATTAGTAAAAATACTTGGAGATGAAATCGCAGTAAAAGCACATATATATAATTTACAAGGACTCTCAGGACATGCGGACAAAAATGGGCTTTTGAATTGGGTAAAGGGATTTAAAAACAAACCTAAGAATATATTCTTAGTTCATGGTGATGAAGAAGCACAAGAGAGTTTTTATAAAATGCTTAATGAAGAAGGATTTAATTCTCATATAGTTAGATTAGGGGAAGATATATATGTATAAAGTCTCCATATTTTGCTAATAATATTACCACTAAAGTAACTTAATTCTTTATATTTACTTTAATACCACTTAATAAGTCATTATTCTTTCATTAGCTTGACAGGGAAATCATAGTATTATATGATAGAATTGACTTAAAACCTATCCCTTTCGTCCTTAATCTAAAGGATGAGAGGTTTTTGTTTTACTGAATTTTTAAGTCCTTTTATGGATTAAAATATTTATACAATAGGGAGTTGAAAAACTATGGATGGAAAAAAAGTAAGAACTAGATTTGCTCCAAGTCCAACCGGATACATGCATGTTGGTAACCTTAGAACAGCACTTTATGCCTATCTAATTGCTAAACATGATGGAGGAGATTTTTTATTAAGAGTTGAAGATACGGATCAAGAAAGACAAGTAGAGGGCGCTTTAGAAGTAATTTATAACACATTAAATGTAACAGGTCTTCATCATGATGAAGGTCCAGATGTAGGAGGTCCTGTAGGTCCTTACATTCAAAGTGAAAGAAAGCCTATTTACATGGAATATGCTAAAAAGCTTATAGATAAAGGCGATGCTTATTACTGCTTCTGTGATAAAGAAAGAATTGATATGCTTAGACAAAATTCAGAAGCTTTAAATAGACCTTTTAAATATGACAAACATTGTCTTCACCTATCAAAGGAAGAAATAGATGAAAAGATAAAGTCCGGCGTTCCATTTGTTATAAGACAAAATAATCCTTCCACTGGAACTACTACTTTTGAAGATGAGCTTTACGGAAAGGTTACAGTAGAAAATAATGAACTTGATGATATGATACTTTTAAAATCTGATGGTTTCCCTACTTATAACTTTGCTAACGTAGTAGATGATCATCTTATGAATATAACTCATGTAGTTAGAGGAACAGAATATTTATCTTCTTCTCCAAAATATAATCGTTTATATGATGCTTTTGGCTGGAATGTACCAAAATACATTCACTGTCCTCCAATAATGAGAGATGCCCAAAATAAATTAAGTAAAAGAAAAGGAGATGCTTCCTTTGAAGATTTACTTGAATTAGGATTTCTAAAGGATGCTATATTAAACTATATAGCCCTACTTGGATGGAATCCAGGAACTACTCAAGAAATATTTAATTTAGAAGAACTTATAGAACAGTTTGACTTCACTCACATAAATAAGGCACCTGCAATATTTGATATTGTAAAACTTAGATGGATGAATTCAGAGTATATAAAAATGCTTCCTATAGAAGAATTCCACAAGATGGCTCTTCCATATTACAATCAAGTTATTAAAAAAGACTTAGATTTAATGAAGCTTAGTGAACTTTTACACACTAGAACAGAAGTATTAAGTGAAATACCTGGCCAAATTGATTTCTTTGAAGAAATGCCTGATTATTCTCCAGAATTATATATTCATAAAAAGATGAAAACTAATTATGAAAATTCCCTAGTAAGTCTTGAAAAGGCCCTTCCTATATTAGAAGGACTAGAAAACTGGGATTTAACTTCTATTCATGATTCCATGATGGATTTAGTTAAGCAATTAGAAGTTAAAAATGGAGTAGTTCTTTGGCCAATTAGAACTGCAGTTTCAGGAAAACAATTTACTCCTGGTGGAGCTTTTGAAATAGCTGAAATACTTGGCAAAGAAGAATCACTTAGAAGAATCAGAATAGGAATAGAACAGTTAAAAGAAGTTCAATAAAATAAAAAGTCTCCTTGATTTTTAAGGAGACTTTTTACTCTTTAGGGGAAATTTCGCTAGACACATACTTTTCCCAAGTAATATACATATAAAATAAGCTTACTACGTCCTGCTCATTATAAAGAAGTATCTTTTCCTTCTTTTCAGCTGGCATTCGATTTATATACTCTCTATCCTTTATTACTTTTCCAAAGGTTTTGGCAAGGTTTTGCCCGCTTATAAGCTCACTTTCTCTTTCTATCTCAAATTCCTTTTCTAATGCCTTAAGACCTATATTTACGCCTTTGCACTTTTCATATTCCTTTTGCAAATCTATATGAGTAAAATATTCTTCTAAATTAAGATTCAACTTATATTTATTCATGAGATAATTTATTACAGTAAAATCGTTATTCCCTGAAAAAGTAACAATATACCTCTTCCCTTTATTTTCATATAAATTTATAAAATATTTTTTAGCTAGTCTTAAAATTTCTAAGGAGTCAGCTTTATTTTCTATCATATATTGAGTAGTGTTTAAAACCTGCTTCTCTTCATCATAATAACTGCATCCAAACACTCCTATACATATAGGTTTTTTATATACATAATGCTCTAAGTCAAAAAATACTGCTTTTTTAAATATTGATTCCTTTGTATTTATTTTTAAAGCCATATCTTCATTTATTTCTTCAACCTTTTGTGTATTTTCTCTTACAATCATAAACTCCACTCTTTCTAGATTATTTATCTTAACTTCTACATATTTAATATATCTAAACAATCAGTACTTAAGTTATAAACACTGTCTTTTCTTTCAACTATTATCTTTATTTTGTTTTTTACCTCTTCATCACTCATAACCTTTTTTAATAGTTCTTTAGTTGGATTTACACAAATGGGATACCTTATCATTTGAAACATAGAAAAGTCTCCAGCTGTATCTCCATAGGCATAACTTGCATTTAAGTCTATATTATAAAGATCTTTCAGCTCATTTATCGCTCTTTTTTTATTTACGCTGTCCCACATAGGTATAACTTCTCCGGTATATATTCCCTCTTCATTTAACTTATAAATTGTGCCCCTATAATCATCAAATCCATGTTTAACGCTCATTTCCTTAACAAGTTCAATAGGACTTCCCGAAACCGTTACAACCACATGCCCTTGGCTTCTATGCCATTTTATTCTGTCACGAGTAAAAGTGTATACTCTATCTCCCTTTTGTTCTATTACATTTTTAGCTATATATTCTACTTGATATTTAGGAAGACCTTTTACTGCTTCTATATAAATACTAGCCATTTTCAATAAATAATCATCATAATTTCCTTCTCTTTTATCCCACTTTACGTATTCAGGCTTTACTTCTTTGTACCATCTATCTTGAGATATTATTTCATATTTTATAAGCTTTTTAAATAATTCCGTAATTAACCCTTCTCTATAAAGAGTACCATCTATATCAAAAAACGCTGCTACCTTCTTCATATTCATACCTCCCTGCAATTATTATTTTAATTATTATAGATAAGTTATTTTCACTAAAAAAGTATATATTTCCAATTTACTTTTTATTATACCCTTTACTAAAGTATTTGTAAAATATATAGCTTTTAATACTTAAAAGCAGATTTATTTTTATTTAATATCTCTGTCAAGCTAAAATTTATATTGACATTCCCTGCCTATGGTGGTATATTAATATTGAGAATGATAATAATTATCAACGAGGAGCGGATAATATGTGTATTATAGATTTAAAACCTGGAGAAAAGGCTTGTATAGAAAATGTTTTTGGAAATGAAAAATTAGCAAAACGTCTTTTATCCTTAGGTTGCATCGCAGGAACAGAAGTTTGTTTAAAAAACAAGGCGCCCTTTGGTGATCCTATAATTATAAATTTTAGAGGTTTTGATTTAGCAATAAGAAAAAATGATGCAAAAAATATACTTGTAAGAGGAATAGAATATAAGGAGGCAGTTTATGACAAATGCAGCATTGTTGGGTAATCCTAACGTAGGTAAGACTTCTCTCTTTAACGCACTAACTGGTTCCAATCAGTACGTAGGAAATTGGCCTGGAGTAACGGTTGAGAAAAAAGAGGGTTATTTAGATTCTAATGTTAAAATAGTAGATCTTCCTGGTATATATGCCATGGATACCTATTCTAATGAGGAAAAAGTATCAAAAGAATTTCTTTTAAATGGCGATGTGGATGTAATCTTAAACATTGTAGATGCTTCTAATTTACAAAGGAACTTATATCTTACCCTTCAATTAAAAGAATTTAATAAGCCTATTGTATTGATATTAAATATGGTAGATATAATCAACGAAAGAGGAATAAAAATAAATTATGATGCTTTAGGTAAGGCATTAGGCGTACAAGTAATTCCAATATCAGCTTCTAAAAATATAGGTATAGATGAGTTGAAATTGCTGCTAAAAAGCGGTACTTTTTTTAGAGATAATAATGATAATGATTATCAGTTTCAGGATGAATCTCAAGCATATGCTTTTATTGATGAAGTGCTAAATAAAGTAACAGTATCTCCTGAAAATGATAATAAAAATATTGGTAAAGCTATAGATAAGATTGTTTTAAATAAATTCTTAGCTTATCCTATTTTCTTAGGACTATTATATTTAATATTTGAATTCACATTTACTTGGGTAGGAAATCCCCTAGCTGATGTTCTAGATGGTCTTTTAAATGATAAATTTGTACCATTTGTAGAAATGGCACTTTCCAGTACAAGCCCTTGGTTCCAATCATTAATAATTGATGGAATAATTGGCGGTGTTGGTTCAGTAATAGTGTTCTTGCCAGTTATACTTGCTCTTTTCCTAGGAATTTCTTTCTTAGAAGACAGCGGATATATGGCTCGTGCAGCTTTTATAATGGACAAATTCATGAGAAGCATGGGACTTTCAGGAAAGGCATTTATTCCTCTTATAGTTGGTTTTGGATGCTCAGTTCCTGCAATAATGACAGCTAGAACATTAGAAAGTGAAAAGGATAGAAAACTTACAGCACTAATAGTTCCACTTATGTCCTGTAATGCAAGACTTCCTGTATATGGTCTTTTTGCGGCAGCATTTTTCCCTGGACATGAAAGCTTATTGGTATTTTCCTTATATCTTCTAGGCATATTTATAGCTTTTATTATAGGTATAATATTTAAAAACACATTATTTAAAAAAGATGAAGAGCCATTTATACTTGAATTACCTGAGTATAAACTACCTACACTTAAAAACCTAGCTCTTCATACTTGGGATAAAGGAAAAGGATTTTTAAGAAAAGCTGGTACTATAATATTTTCAATATCAATTATAGTCTGGATATTATCTAATTTTAACATGCAAGGTATAACTGATATGAATAACAGTTTACTTGCTTCTATTGGTAAGTTTATAAGCCCTATTTTTAGCCCTCTAGGCTTTGGAAACTGGGAAGCTTCAGTTTCACTTCTTACAGGCTTTATGGCTAAAGAAGTTATAATTGGCTCCATGGGAGTAATATACGGTGGAGACTTAATGGGTATACTTCCTCAGCACTTTAACTTTGTAACTGCTTATACATTTTTAGTATTTGTTCTTCTCTACACTCCATGTGTTTCAGTTATAGCTACAATGAAGAAAGAATACGGAAATAAAATGGCTATCTTCTCTATGGTATATCAATTTGTTTTAGCTTGGATTATATCTTTTATAACATACCAGATTCTAAATGTTATATTTTAGGTGGTGAAAGGCATGATTATTCAATATATCATTACAGCAGCAATTGTCGGCTCTGCTGTATATATACTTTATAAAAATATAAAAAATAAAGGTCAAGGAAAGTGCGACTGCGGTAGTTGCTCTTCCCACTGTCCTAGTTACAAAAAGAAGTAATAGTGAAATTTCACTATTACTTCTTTTAATAACTATTTTTTATTATTGTCATCAATTCTTCTATATCTATATTTCCCCTTAGCAAGCAGTCAATAACCTTGCCTGCAGACTTTTTAGATATCTTTTCTACATCACAGGGAATTTCAATATTGCTTTTTTTAATCAAATACTGGAGATACTTGTACTGCTTTTCTGTTATAATATCATCTCTTCTTAAATCATCTTCATCAATCTTGGACACAATTTCAAACAGCTTGGGCAAATTCAGTACATCTTCAAAATTATGAAGCATGATCGTTTCTTTTAACTCTTCTCCACGTTCTTGTAAGTATTTATAATATAGATCGATGCTTATTCCACCATCAATTAAATCTTTCCTTTGTATACCTATAAATTTTTCAACAGTTTTTAAATTACATCTCTCTATACCAAGCTTTTTATAGTAAGGTCGTATCATTCTATATAAATCCACATGGTTATCAGGCATTATACAATTTATATTATGTTTTGTAAGCTTTATCTTAATAAATGGTTCATCAAATGCTTTTCCATTATAGGAACACCATGTATTAAAACCTTCAATGTCTTTTTTAAATTGCATTAGTATATCTCTTTCTTCTTGCAAGTTTTCTGCAAAGTATTGTTTAACACAAAAGGTACTTTTTTCAGAAAACCATCCTAAAGAAATAAGCATAATGCAATCCTTTTCTTTGTCAAATCCCGTGGTCTCTATATCAAAGTAAGCCATATTTTCCATATCATATTTATAAAATATATCAGGTTTTAGATCAATTGTTTCTTCTCGAGTTCTTATATACATTACTCTCCTCCAAACCAAAGCAACCCTTACTTATACAAATGCATGTAGTACCCTATTCATAAGTTAAGTACTACATGCACAATATTTATACTTACATCTCTTCTACTACATCTATTCCTAAAAGGTTCAATCCATTTTTTATAACTTGGCAAGTAGCTTCTACTAGCTTAATTCTTGCAACCTTAGTTTCCTCATCTTCTGCATTCACAATACTATGTGCATTATAGAATTTATTAAATCCTTTAGCTACATCTATAACATATCTTGTAACGATAGATGGTTCTAGTTTATCTATAGAGTAAAGTATTGCCTCATTGAAAGAGGATAGTGTTTTTGCAAGCTCAAATTCTTCTTTTGAGGATAGTTTTTTATAATTTATGCTTCCTTCTATATTGCCTGCTTTTCTTAATATGCTTTTACCTCTTGCATAACTATATTGAACATATGGTCCTGTTTCTCCATCAAAGCTCAACATTTCTTCCCAGTTAAATACTATATCTCTTTCTCTATTGTTTTTAAGATATGTGAATATAACTGCTCCGATCCCTACCTTCTTAGCCACTTCTTCTTTGTTTGCTAAATCAGGATTTTTTTCTTTTATTACTGCTGTTGTTTTTTCTATTGATTCATTTAAAAGCTCTTCAAGGAATATAACTTCTCCCTTTCTAGTTGAAAGCTTTCTGTCTGCAAATCTTACAAGTCCAAAACCTACATGTTTGCAATAATCTGCCCATTCCTTACCCATAAGTTTTAAAGTCGTAAATACCTGCTTAAAGTGCAGTGATTGTTCAAGTCCTACTACATATATGCTCTTGTCAAAATCATATGTATTTTTTCTATATACAGCTGCTGCAAGGTCACGAGTGGCATATATAGTGGCTCCGTCGGATTTCTTTATTATACATGGAGGCATATTGTAATCTTCAAGCATTACTACCTTTGCTCCATTACTTTCTGTAAGTAGACCGCATTTATCTATTTCTTCTATTACAGCATCCATTTTATCTCCATAGAAACTTTCTCCAGCATAGGAGTCAAATTCTACGTTTAACATTTCATATACTTTATTGAACTCTTTAAGACTTAAATCTCTAAATCTCTTCCAAAGTCTTACTTCTTCCTCTGATCCGTCTTCTAATTTTTTAAAGTGCATTCTTCCTTCTTCTTCTAAAGAAGGATCCTTTTCTGCTTCATCATGGAATTTTACATATATTCTAAGCAGCTCTTTAATAGGTTCTTTTTCTAATGCTTCTTCATCTACCCATCTTTTATAAGCAGAAATAAGCTTTCCAAATTGAGTTCCCCAGTCACCTAAGTGATTGATTCTAGTACAATTATATCCTTCAAAACTCAATATTTTATAAAGAGAATTTCCTATAGATGTACTAAATAAATGTCCTACGTGGAAAGGCTTTGCTATATTTGGAGATGAGTACTCCACTGCTACATTTTTACCTTCACCTGAATTTGTTTTACCATAGTTTTCTTTTTCGCTTAATATTTTTTCTAAGGTATTTTGAGTGAATACTGATTTATCCACAAAGAAGTTTAAGTATGGACCCATAGTTTCTATTCTTTCAAACCCTTCTTTGTTTATATTAGTTTTTAGCTCTTCAGCTATTAAATTTGGTGCCTTTCTGAGCACCTTTGAAAGCTGAAAGCATGGGAATGCATAATCTCCCATTTCTGGTCTAGGTGGAATTTCTATTAATGCTTCTATTTTTTCTTCTGGCATATCTACATGTTCTTTAATTCTTTTTACTAAAGTATTTTTAAAATCCATATATGTACTACCTCCATTTATTATTATTTTTACCACATATATCATTTATTATAATGCTATATCACAAAAACCCGTCCTGTAAAAAAACAGAGACGGGTAAATTCCGCGGTACCACTCTAATTGACTAATGTCCACTCCAAATTTTAACGCAAACTTGCGATTTATCTTACTTTCATAAGTACTGATTTTAGATAAACTTCTCCAAGGCTCTCTTCCTTTTTACTTTCTTGTAGACTCTCACCATACTCTACTCGCTTTAAAGAACTTTATAAAAAGTACTTTCCTTTTCATAGAATTTATATTATTTCCTTTTAAGTTACATTTTATTATATTATCATTTTTCTTATATTGTCAATATCATATATTATAATTTATCTATAAAAAGTAAACAACTACACAAGTATGCTCATAATTATAATTACATTTCTTTTTATTAAAAAAACACCATAACCTCAGCTCATAATTTGATATTTTTTATAAAAATATAGTTTTTTATGTAGAAAAGTACTAAAATAAAGATTGTACATTTAATATAATTCTTAAAGAAAGAGGTGTTCTAGTGAAACTTTTAAGACAATTAGCTATTATTCTTATAATAGGCTATTTGGGAGAACTAATACATACCGTTTTTCATTTGACAATCCCAGGAAATGTTATAGGTATGTCAATTTTATTTGCCTGTCTTTATAAAGGCATTATAAAAGTGACTATGATTGATAAAATCACAGCTTTTTTATTGGACCATTTAGCCTTCTTTTTTATACCTGCCGGAGTAGGTATACTTACTTGTTTACCTTTATTAAAAAGCAAATGGATGAGCTTTATTATAATTTGTCTTATAACAACTGTATTAATTATAGTTGTTACAGGTTGGACTATCCAATTGTATATAAGGAGGGTTGAGAAAGATGACTGAACTTTTAAACTCTCCTATGACTGGAGTGCTCATATCATTAATATGCTTTGAGCTGGGTTTATATATATACCATAAGACTAAAATACCATTTTTTAATCCATTATTAATAGCAATTATTTTAGTTATATTTATAATTAGACTTTTTAATATTAGTTTAGATTCCTTTAATATCGGGGGTAACCTCATAAGCTTCTTTTTAGGCCCTGCAACAGTTGTACTTGCAGTACCTTTGTATCATAAACTTGATCTTATTAAAAAGTACTTTACTCCCATACTTTTAGGAGTAACAGTTGGATCAATTACAGCAATGTTTAGCATATATTATATATCTAAATTATTTGGACTTAACGATGAGCTTACATTTTCCTTAGTACCTAAATCTATAACAACGCCTATTGGAATAGAGGTTTCCAAGGTAATAGGAGGGATCCCTGCTATTACTGTAGCTGCTATTATACTTACAGGTATTATAGGCGCAGTTATCGCTCCTTTAGTTTGTAAAGTATTTAAAATAAAAAATAAAATTGCTATAGGAATATCTATAGGTACAGCATCTCATGCTATAGGAACTACTAAAGCAATTGAGATGGGAGAAACAGAAGGTGCAATGTCAAGCCTTGCTATTGGAATTGCTGGTATAATGACCTCTATTTTGGCTCCAATTTTAATTAGCATGTTGTAGATAATTACGGCATTTTTAATGTTGCCTCCCGTATGGGATTTCCATCTAGGAAAACGTTCATTTCGCTAAAAACGGCTAATATTTATAAATTTAAAATACCTAAGCCTTCTAAACTCGCCTTAGCTCAGACAATAGAAGACTCTTAACGGTATTTTAAATTTATAAATAAAACCGTTTTAAAGCTCATTCAATGTTTTCTACGATGCAAATCCCATACTACATTCAACATTAAAAATGCCTTCATTTCAAGATTTAGCACACAAAATAATCAGTACATTCAATAAATCAAATAACAACTCTAACGTATTTTAATTCTTTACTTCTATTTTAAATGAAAATGAAGAAGTATGTGTTTCGTCCCATTGACCATTAATTTCATAAACATATATCCCTGTTTCATTAGGTGCATAAAAAAATCCTTCTTTTGTTCCTTTCAATGTTTTTTCAGAAACAATTTTCCCATTTCTCCAAGAAATAAGTGAAATGTTTTTTGGTTTCAAAAAAACATCAAAACTAAAAAATACTTTTCCATTGGACTCTATAATTACAGGTTGTATATTTTTTACGCTCTCTTCAGGAGGTAATCCTAAAACACTATTTCCACCTTTACCTTTATTAAACCATGCATATGTAGATGGAATAACTTTGATTTCTGAATTATTATATTTTATTAATGGAATAGGTACCTTTCCTGGCAACTTAAAAGTCTCGAAACATAAAATTGAAATTGCTAAAACAAAAATCATCCCTAAAATCATCAACAATTTTTTCAATATTTAAACCTTCTTATCATATAAATTTCATTAAGTTTGTAAATATGAGTGATATTTTTAATGTTGAATATATAGTATAGGATTTGCATTGTAGAAAGCATTGAACAAGCAACTAGAAGGTCTTTATTTCCGAATTTAAAGCACCGTTAAGAATTTTCTACTGTCTGAGCGACAGCGAGTTTAGAAAATTTAGGTGATTCAAATTCAGAAATAATTAGAGCTTCTTTGCGCAGTGAACGGTTGCATGATTTATAGAAATCTCTGATTTCATTATAAATCAGCACATCTCAGGATACTGAGATGTTTCATTAATTATGCAAATTCTATACGACCAATTCAATACTAAAAATGCCTAGCATTTTTCTTATAATATGAGTATCTATGGAAAATTATGTTTAGTGCTGACCAAAAGGCACCAGCCGACCATCCTGCTAGTACATCACTTAAATAATGTACTCTTAAATACACTCTGCTTAATCCTATAGCTATAGCTAGCATTATTAATAAAGTCGCAAAAACCCATCTTATGGTCATACCCTTTAGATGAATCAATATAAGATAAGAAGCTATTATTGCCAGTGTCATAAAAATCATAGCATGTCCACTTGGCAAACTATACCCATGCACTTCTATAATTCTTATATCTGGCCTATTTCTTTTAAAAAATGCCTTTAAAGCCTCATTTAAAAGCCATACCCCTAAAATATTCAAGGATAAAAATGCTGCCTCACTTTTAAGTTTTTTATAAATTAAGAATGAAGCTCCTAAAAGTGTGAGTATTATTACACCTGAAGAATTTCCAAGTGTAGTTATGCTGTATACTATCTTACTTAGCAAAGGTGTCTCTATAGATTTTACAAAGTTTATAGCTACCTTATCTATAGCATAATTACCTCCATTTTCAAAATAATCTTCTATTATACTTAAAAATGCAAATAAAGATATAAATGATACTAAAACTCCCAAAACCAAGTACTTCCACCTTTCATCATGTTTCTTATATGTAGAAAATGAGTGCTTAAATCTTATAAAAAAACTTTTCAATTGCCTTCCCCCCCAGATTATTCTATAACTATAATACAAAAAATGCCATGTTCTTACAACATGACATTTAAAATTTCTCATCATATAATTTTTAGCAGTTTATAAAATGCTTCATTAACTCTCTACTTCTGAATATGCATTGTATATAAAATCATATACCTTATCATATACATTAGTTGTGCCTATAACCACTATTATATCCTCGTCTTTAAATACATAGTCAGGCCCTGGGGATACTACTATTTTCCCATTTCTTCTGTAAGCTAATAAAGTAGCACCAGTAGCTTGCCAAAATCTTAATTCGTTTATTTTCTTATTTAATACTTTACAGTCCTCTTTTATTTCAACCTCAATAAGAGTAAATGGGGTTATATTTTTAAATCTATCAACAAAATCTAACACTTTTTCAAAATTCACTTCTATTTCTTCATCTAATTTTCTTTTTTTATCTATAAGGTCAAATATATTTTCTTTAACAGTTGCTAAATACTCAGTATCCTTATTTTTTTCTATAAACTTTTCGGCTGCTTGGATTGACATTATTTCTACACCACTGCCCTTTGTAGATAAAACAACATTCATGTCTTCCAATAATGCTATTGCTCTTCTTATAGTTTCTGGAGATACATTGTACATACTAGCCAGCGTTGATCTTCCGCTTATCTTTTCAGTAGCTTTAAGTTCTCCAAGTACTATTTTATTTGCTATGTCTAGAGCTATATTTTTATATACCGCTCCGCCATGTGGATTTTTCATCTATATTCCTCCAATTTTCATTAGAAATGCTTTTTTACATGATTTCGTTATAAATCAGTACATCAAATATAATATATCAAAACCCACCAAATTTCTAGTGCTTTTCACATTTTTCAAAGTATTCTATAGTTCCTCTATAAATTGCTCTTACAAAATAATCATCACTATCTTCATTAAATTCTTCTCTACTTAATCTTATAAGCTTTTGAATTATAGGAAATAACTGAATTCCATAAAGCTTCATGCACTCTTCTGGCTTTATTCCTGGCCATGCATTGCAGCTTACAACTGTTCTTCTAATTGAATTATTTACTCCTTCAGGAATGTTTTTATATACTTCATCATTTTCATATATAACTGGTTTATCTAGTGTTCCTGTAGGTATTCCCTCTATAGCTTTTACCTGAATAGGATTTATATCAGTCAAATATGGATCAGCAGTTAAATCTAGTATAACAGCATCAGGCTTTAAATATCCTATAAGTTCATTATTTATGATATATTGCGAAGGATTATCTCTAGTTGATGCATCAACCAATATATCTGTGTTCTTAAGTATCTTAATAAGCTCTTCTCTATCATTTGTTATACTTCTAGGAAGCATATTTACTATTACTCCCTTAGTATTTAGCTTGTTCATCTTTTTATTCAGCTCTATGCTACCATACTTTCCTGCTGCCTTTGCTGCATAAAGCCCTACCATTCCCATACCTATTATAGATACATTTATGCACTCTCTATCTGGATAATAAAAATTTGGCATTATCTTTGATAATTCATTAAAGGCCATTTCTATACCATTTCCAGAAGTACCATTATAATTTACTACTATTCTTTCTAAAAAGTCATTTCGCAAGGAGTCCATTGAAATTCCAAATATATTTTTCTCCTTAAGCTTTCTTACCCTAGTATCTCTAGTAGGATAATGAAGCATACTTACTAATGTTGAATTGTCATTCATAATATCTATTTCTTTAAACTCTGGGGATCTTAAAACCACTACTATATCCTTTTTATAACACTCTTCATTACTTACAAACCTTATATTTGGATTTACCTTCAAGTAATCCTCTTCTGTTATTCCCATTTTACTGCCATACTCTTCTTCTAAATAAAACATGCATTCTTCGTTTTTTAACATATTAAAAAATTCTGGTAAGAAATCTCTTTTTTCGTTTTCTTCTTTATGCATTCTTGGAAATCCTAAAGTTATCATATTTATCACCCTTTTCAAAATTTTTAAAAATATGCACTGAAATTTTTTGACAACCTAACACTTGTATTATATAATTAAGTTGTTAATATATACAACTTAATTATACTTGCCAAGTTGTAATTTTTCAATACATTTATTTACATATTGGGAATTCATCTTATATTTTTTTGAATTTTGTGTAAATTATTCTAAGAATAAATAATTGTAAATCAATAATTAATATAGAGGGGGTTTTTTTATGGGTTACATAAAAGACTTTTTTAAAAAAGATGGATTTGATTTCGCCTTATCCATAGACTCAGAAGGGACAAACTTCGATAAAAACTTAGAAAATAACGTTAAACACTTAGAAAGATTACTTAAGTTAAATACAGATAATGATGTATACACCATTCTTTTTATCACACCTTATTTTGCAGACATGCTTCATAAACTTAACTTAGTCCAGGTAATAAAAAAATACAAAGTAATTTTTGGTCTTCATATTCATCCAGATAATTTACCTGAAGAAATAAGTATGAACTGTCCATTTTTAAAAGAAAATGAGGAACTTTTAGCTTCATACAATTATGAAGAACAAAAAACTTTAATAAAATTATGTTTAGACTACTTACATTCTAAAGAAATTGCTCCTATTGAAATATTTAGAGGTGGTTATTTCTCAATGGATGATAATACCGCTAAAGCATTAATAGAAGTAACAGATATAAAATACGAATCTCACAATATTTATCGCAGTCAATATAACATTACTGAAAATCTTTTAACACCTATTCCTGTTTACGCCTACGATGATGCTGAAGAACTTAGACTAGAATATTTTAACTCAGAAAAATTGAGCGAGCTTTTAGTAGATGCTATGGAAAATAATAAGAAAGCCTTAGCTATTACTCATAGCTATCTTCTAGATCCTGAAGATTTCCACTATAAGAGAGATAATATATCTCCAGATATATATACTCGTTTAAATAACTTATTAAAAATGATAAAAATTTACAAGCAAACTATAGAACCAATTGAAAGTTCAGAATTCTAAAAGGAGAGTGAATTGTATGATAAATTATAAAGATATAGAGTTATGGAAAGATGTAACAGAAGAACAGTGGAATGATTGGAAATGGCAGGTAAAAAATAGAATTACCTCAGTAGAACAATTAAAAAAAGTTATAAATATTCTTCCTGAAGAAGAAAATGCTATAGATAAGTGCTTAAAGACATTGAGAATGGGAATCTCTCCCTATTATGCAACTTTGATAAATCCAAATGATCCTCAAGATCCTGTGAGAAAACAAGCTGTACCTACAATACACGAATTAAATTTTTCAACAGCTGATATGAATGACCCACTTCATGAGGATGCTTCTTCACCAGTGCCAGGACTTACTCATGCTTATCCAGATAGAGTATTACTTTTAGTAACAGATATGTGTTCTATGTATTGTAGACACTGCACTAGAAGAAGATTTGCAGGACATAAGGATGATTCCATGCCTCAAGATAGAATAGATAAAGCTATAGAATATATAAGAAATACTCCAGTGGTTAGAGATGTGTTACTTTCTGGTGGAGATGCTCTTATGATAAGTGATGAAAAACTTGAATATATATTAAAAAAGCTTAGAGAAATTCCCCATGTGGAAATCATAAGACTTGGTACAAGGACGCCGGTAGTTAATCCTATGAGAATCACTGATGATTTGGTTAACATGCTAAAGAAATATCATCCAATTTGGATTAATACCCACTTTAATCATCCAAATGAAATAACAAAAGATTCAATAGAAGCCTGTGAAAAGCTAGCTAATGTTGGAATTCCTCTAGGAAATCAAACAGTACTTCTAAGAGGCATAAATGATTGTATCCATATTCAAAAGGACTTAGTTCATAAACTTGTGAAAATGAGAGTTAGACCTTATTATCTTTATCAATGCGATTTATCTCAAGGTATAGAGCATTTTAGAACCAAAGTTTCTAAAGGGATAGAAATTATCGAAGGATTACGCGGTCATACTTCTGGATATGCTGTTCCTACATTTGTTGTAGATGCTCCAGGGGGTGGAGGTAAAATACCCGTAATGCCTCAATACTTAATAAGTCAATCACCAAATAAAATTGTGCTTAGAAATTATGAAGGCGTTATAACTACTTATACTGAGCCAAAACATTCAGAAGACTCTACCTGTCATTGTCCTGTATGTAGTACTTCTGAAGAAACAACTACTGATACCGGAGTATCTTCTTTATTCCATGGAAAGAAAATTAATTTAGAACCTAAATCCTTGGATAGAAAAAAGAGAATTACTGAATATAAAAAACACTCTCACCATAATTAAACAAAAAGCTCTATCCTTTGAAAGATAGAGCTTTTTATTATTCTATTTTAAATTTATTTATTTCGCCTGAAAGCTTTTGAGCCATTCTATTAAGCTCTTCTGATAATGCACTTACTTCTTCCATTTCAGCATTTTGTTCTTCAGTTACTCCACATACACTTTGTGTTGCATCCGCTATACTATTTGACATTTCTGAAACGTCTTCTACTACCTTAACAACCTTATTTCTGCTATCATCTACATTTTTTAAGCTTTCAGTTATATTGTTTATCTTTTGAACTACATTTTCTATTGCTGTGTTTATTTCTTTAAATGTTTCCTTTGTATTTTTAACTGCATGATCTTGCTCTGAAACTACTGCTTCTGCATGTTTCATAGTACTCTTTGCACGCTCAATATCTTTTTGTATATTATTGATTATACTTTTTACATTGCCTGTTGATTGCGCAGTATTTTCAGATAACTTTCTTACTTCTTCTGCAACTACGGAGAATCCTCTTCCAGCTTCCCCTGCTCTTGCAGCTTCAATTGCCGCATTTAAAGCAAGTAAGTTTGTTTGTTCTGAAATTGAAGTTATTGTTTCTACAATACTTCCAATACTATTTGCTTTTTCACTAAGTGAATTTATAACCTCTACTATTTCAAGAGATACTTCGTTGTTTTCTCTATTTTTTTCCTCTAGCTTTTCAATAGTTTCAAATCCTTTATTGGATATTTCATATACCCTATTTGAAGACCCTCTGCTGTCCTCTATATGCTCTACTACCTCATCTAACTCTGCTGATAACTCATTAGCTGCTTCTACACCATCCTGAGCATTTTGTGCTCCTTTATCAATACTAATTGTAACATCGCTAATTGTTTTTGCTACTTCTGTAATTGAAGTAGTAGTTTGCTGAGTTGACGCAAGTAATGATTCTGAGGAATTAGATACTACTTGTGAAGCTTCAAGTATATCTTGTATAAGTCTCTGCATGTTTCCTATCATTAAATTAAAACTGTTACTTAGAGTTCCAAACTCATCCTTTGAATTATAGGTACTTTTAACTGTTAAGTCTCCCTCTGATGCTTTTTTAATTAAATCTACTAAATATATAAGAGGCTTAGTGAATTTATTTGAAACAATATATGTTATTACTATTACAATTATAAGTATAATAAGTCCTAAGAATATATTTGTATTTCTTATACTTGTTATCATTGCAAAGGCATCTGATTCCTTTTCTACAGTAATAACTGCCCAGTTATCTGAACTTCCTGGAAGTTTTATTGTTTCATAAGCACTAATTACCTTATTTCCATCCTTATCCTTATATTCTTTAATTCCTGAATTTCCTTGTAATGCTTGTAATGTTATCTCTTTAAGTTCCTCAGGAACTACTATATCATCTTGATTAGTTTTAGGAGCACCACCGGCATCCTTTACTACCTTTCCAGAAGCATCCTTTACTTTTACAGTCTTAGTTAAATTCTTATAATTATAAATTTCTTGAACTTGGTCTTTCTCTGGATGGGCTATAACAGCACCTTCTCCATCTATTACATAAGCATAAGCTTTATTTGTACTATATTTTTCTACCATCTTTTGAAGCTCGTCCAGTTTTAAGTCTGCATCCATGACTCCCAGCATCTTGCCTTTATCATCTAGTATAGGAAATATAATAGAGTTAATTGCTTCGCTATCGTCATTTACAGTTAAATAAGATTTGCTCACGAACGGTTTTTGAGTAGAAACTGATTGTTTGAACCACCATCTATCTGCTCTATTAGCAAGATTTCCCTTAGTCCTAGAAGTTTGATCTCCTTTCATGTCCTGTATACAGAACAAATCAAAGTAAGGATTTCTCTTTATTGTATCCTTTATGGCTTTTGTTTGAGCCGGTCCGTCAAATGCTTTTATTATGTCACTGCTAATAACTTCTTCAGTAAGTACATAGGCTTTATTCATATAATCCGTAACTCCATTAGCAATGGTTTTGCCAAGAGTTGCATGATCTCCATATACATGTTCTTCTAAACTTCTTTGCATGGAGATATTAAAAATCAAATTGGATACTAGCAAAGGAATTGCAGCTATTAAAACTGCCATAAGTATTAATTTTTGCTTTATTGATTTCATTTGTTCCCCCTCTTCCTTGCACAATTTACAGAAATTTTAATTTTGTTGTAAATTAGCACATATCAATTTTACTGAGATACTTCCTACATAACTTTTACATTTTAATTTTATTACAAATTAGCCCATCTTATAGTTGCTGAAATGTTTACTTATAAGTGTATAATATATCAAATATTAACAAACTTCAATGAAATTTAACAATTTTTTCTGAAATATTATAACTTTCTTCAAGTACACACTTTGATACATGCAAAATTCACTATATTCAAAATTTTATATTAATTTTTATAAATCCTTTACATATATTTTCGGCAAAGTTTTCCAAAACTTTAGTTTATTTATCTTGATAAGTTTATTATATCTTTAAGTCCTGCTGCGGCAGCTCCTAAAGGATTAGAAGCCCCTCCTAATACATATATTTCTCCCATAGTATCCGTACTAAATACTGCTCCCTTATTTGTTCCCTCTACGTAAGATAATATATCATTTGAGTAAACTTCCGTAGGTTTTACCTCAATGGAAACCTTATCACGTTCTTTATAAGCATGAGCTAGAAGTTTTAATTTGGCACTTTTCTCCTTAGCTCTTTTTATGTCTTGCTCTTTAATTTCCTCTATACCCTTTATCTTTATGTCACTTAAGCTATATTCTGACTTCATAAGGCTATTAGCTAAAATTAATATCTTAGATGCACTGTCTATGCCTTCTATGTCTAGCTTGGGATTTTTTTCAGCTATTCCTTTTTCTTGTGCCTCTATCAAAGCTTCATCAAAAGAAATATTATTTTCATGCATTTTACTTAATATATAGTTAGTAGTTCCATTTAAAATACCCTTAATAGAATTAATTTTACATCCTGCTAAACTATAATGTCCCACATCCATGGTTGGAAGAGCTGCAGCTGTAGCGCCGCTATACTTTATATTTACACCCTTCTCCTTTGCCTTTTTCATTATAGTAGAAAAATTTGAAACTAATGCTCCTTTAGAAAGAAGTACTATATCCATTCCCGAATTCATTGCATTTATTGTATGCTCTAAACCAACTCCTCCATTTACATCACTTGGGGTGCAATCTACAAAAATATCTCCTTCATATATTGAATAGCTGTAAAAGGAATCACTATTCTGTTCTCCATATTCTATAAGTCCATCAGATCCCGTGGTGCATTTTAGAAGCATGTCTGAATTTAATCCATTATATTCAAATACACACCCCTTACTTCCTATAACTCCACTTAGAATTAAATTAATGTCATACTGTTCATATATTTCTGCATGCTTGTCCTTAATAAGCTGTATGAGAGCTTTCCCAACATTCCCATATCCGCATACTATTATTCTTTTGTCCATTAACATTTCACCCCTTTATAGAATACTGATTTATTATAATTATATCACAATTTTGACAAATATATAGTAAAAATAACAGTACCCAAGCAATAAAAGCTCATTTACTGTCATTTATAAAGATCCTTATATATAATTTTAAATACCTCTAGTGCTTCTTGAATTTTAACCTGTAAAAGTTCCTTTTTTTCATCAAATTCTACATAACCTGCTTCTGTAAGTGTATATATCTTTTGCATTCTATTTTGAGAATCATCCCACTTACCATCTATAAATTTTTGTTTCTCAAGTTTTTTTAAAAGAGGATATATGCCCCCAGTACTTGGTATCCATAATCCTCTTGTTCTTTCCCCTATTTTATGTGCAATATCATTTCCATTAGTTGGCCCTAAACTGAGTATATAAAGAACATATAGAGGAAGCAGCCCTTTAGTAAATACCTGTCCTACCGCTTCCTTTTCCTTTTCTACTTTTTTTAATTCCAGTAACTTTTTTTTATATTCTTCATATAGCCTTTTTTCTTCAAGCTTAGAGTCCTTGCCCATATTAGACATATATTATTACTCCTCTACTAAAATCAAGCCAACCAAACCTGGTCCACTATGCACTCCTGCTACAGGACTTATTTGGCCTCCAAAAAATCCTTCTACTACATTTTCATGCGTTGAAATTACGTCATATACCTTTTTTGATTCTTCTAATGCATCTCCATGCATTATATATAGCTTGCACTTCTTTTTATCTAAAGTTTCTTTAGCAAGCTCTAAAAGTCTATTTAATGATTGCTTTCTTCCTCTTACTTTATCATAAGTATAATACTTTCCATCATTTTTATCCACACCTATTATAGGTTTAATATTAAGAAGTTCCGCAATGGTCCCAGACACTTTTCCAATTCTGCCGCCTTTTTTTAGGTATTCTAATGTGCCTACTACAAAAAATAAATGTACCTTATCTCTTATTCTTGGTATCTCATTTACTATATCAGCAAAACTCATTCCCTGAGCTATCATTTCTCCACATTTTTGAGCTAATATACCTTCCCCCATGGAAATTGAACGTGAATCGTATACATGTATATTTAAGTTAGGATGATTTTCGCTTACTAGCTTAACACTATTATATATACCCGAAAGTCCTGAAGAAAGTGTAATTATAATAGCATGAGTGTATCCTTCATTTTCTAATTTGGTTAACAAATCTTCTGCATCTTGCATAGAAGGCAGCGAAGATGTTGGTACCTCAACTTTAAAATTATCATAAACCTCCTGAGGCGTTATCTCCAATTTATCCTTATATTCTCTGTCACTATATATAATCCTAAATGGCAAAATCTCTATATTGTATTTTTTTATAATATCTTCATGTAAATCAGCAGCTGTGTCTGTAATTAAAGCTATTTTTTCCAATGAATATTCCTCCCTATCAATATATCTTCTTAACTAGTATTTCACATATTATATAAATTATATCATCTTTTAAGCAATTATCAATACTGATATATATCAGTACTGATACCAATCACCATTGATACTTATATTACTAATAAAAGCTTATTATTTATATTTATTTTTATTAAATATTTAGCTATACTAATACCGAGGTGTTGATAAATGGAAAATATAAATAATCTAAATGAACTACAAAGTTTTATAAATGGCAATACTTTTGCATTCCTATATGTATCTTCTAAAAACTGTAGTGTGTGCACTCCTCTTTCCTACAAGATGGAAGAAATGTTATCGCAATTTACAAATATTAATTTAAGAAAAATGGATTTGGATGAGCTTCCCGAAGTAGGGTCTACTTTGTCCTTATTTACTGTTCCTATGATGATACTATTTATTGAAGGACGTGAAACATTTAGAGAATCTAGGTTTGTAAAAATAAATGAGTTCAGAGATAATATAAAAAGAATTTATGATATTTATTATAACTAAATCATATTACTATAATACTTTGTCTTAGGAGTGATATAATGAAGATAGTTTGCATTGGCGATAGCTTAACCTACGGGTATGGTGTTCCTACGGAAAATAGCTGGATACACTTAGCTTCTGAAATATCAAATAATACATTTATAAATTCAGGTTTAAATGGTGATACAACCTCAGGTATGCTCTTTAGACTTGAAGAAGACTTAATAGCTTTAAAACCTGATAAAGCATTTATAATGGGTGGAACTAATGACTTTTTAATGGGATACAAATTACAAAACACAGTTGAGAATATAGATGTTATAATTAGTGAATGTATAAATAATGACATAATCCCTTATTTAGGTATACAAATGAAAGCAGATAAAAAATTAGCTGAGCTTTATTGGAGTTCTTATATAAATTATGATGAAGTTAATTTAAAAATTGAAGAGTATAGAACTCATTTAATAAAAAAGTGCGAAAAGAAAAACTTAGTCTACTTTGATTTCTATGAGGTATTTGAAAATAACTCTACAAAAGATCTTTATTCAGATGGAATACATCCAAGTATTTATGGTCATAAATTAATGAGTTCTATAATAGAATTCTAGTACATAAGAAATGTTAAAACTTTATTAAAAAAGTTAAAATATTACGAAAATAAAAACTTTAATGTTTTTTGATAATTTTTTAACATAGATATTTTACTTATCACAAAAACGTGATAAAATATTTTCGTCGGTATTCTTATGAAACTGAACAAGTAAGTTTAATAAGAAAGTTCCGAATTATATCCTTATCAAGGAATAAGAACGGAGGTAAGATTTATGGAAAAAAATCTAAGAACTACTACCCACATCAACACTAGACAGCTTGCCGTTGTTGGTATGTTGTCCGCTATTTCCATCATACTTGGAGCTACTGGATTAGGCTTTATACCTATTCCCCCTGCAAAGGCAACCATAATGCATATACCTGTAATTATAGGTGCTATTGTCGAGGGGCCTATGGTTGGTGCCCTAATTGGACTTATGTTTGGTGTATTTAGCGTAATACAATCTGTTATAAATCCAACACCACTATCCCCTATATTTATGAATCCTTTAGTTTCAGTATTACCAAGAGTTTTAATAGGTATAGTGTCTTACTATTGTTACATATCTATTAAAAACATTCCTTTTATAAAAAAATCAAATATGGTTAAAATAGGAATTACTGCTGCTATAGGTACTCTTACTAACACTATAGGTGTACTTGGCATGATGTATATCCTGTACGTAGAGAAATATGCACAAATCTTGCATATAAGCTCCTCTGCAGCTAAAAAAGGTATAATTGCCATAGGTGCTACTAATGGATTACCTGAAATCACAGTATCAATACTTATAACTATACCAGTAGTAATGGCAGTAAAAAAACTTAAAAAGTAACTTATACTCCCGATTTTTCTAATCGGGAGTTTTTTGAATATAAGTATCTTTTTATATTATATATATTTAAAATTAAAACAAAATATAAAAGTGAGGTTTGAAAAATGGAAGAAATAAATTTTATAGATATAGAAGGCATTAGCGTGGGTCATGCAGAGGATATGGAAGGAGCTACAGGCTGCTCTGTTGTAATATGTAAGGATGGTGCTACAGCCGGAGTAGATGTGCGTGGTGGTGCACCAGGAACTCGTGAAACTGATCTTTTAAATCCCGTTAATCTTGTTGATAAAATACATGCAGTGGTTTTATCTGGTGGAAGTGCTTTTGGTCTCGAAGCATCTAATGGTGTGATGCAATACCTAGAAGAACAAGATATAGGGTTTGATGTAACTGTAGCTAAAGTTCCGATAGTATGTTCTGCGGTTCTTTTTGACTTAGTTATTGGTAATCCTAAAGTTCGTCCCGATAAGTCTATGGGATATAAAGCTTGCTTAGATTCGGAAAAAAATAATAAAGACGTTCAGGGAAATGTAGGAGCCGGAACCGGAGCTACAGTTGGAAAAATACTTGGTCCAGATCACTCTATGAAAGGCGGATTAGGATCCTATTCAGTTAAAGTCGGTGATCTTCAGGTTGGAGCACTAATAGCTGTTAATTGTCTAGGAGATGTAGTAAATCCTGAAAATGGAAAAATAATGGCTGGAGTCATTGATGAAAACTTAAACTTCATTGACACAGAAAACATAATGATATCTCAATATAGAGAAAAGAAAAATTTATTTTCAGGAAATACCACAATTGGAGTTGTAGTAACTAATGCTAAGCTTACAAAAGCTCAAGCAAGTAAGGTGGCCTCTATGGCACATAATGGATATGGAAGAACCATGCGTCCTGCTCACTCTATGGCTGATGGAGATACTATATTTACTATGGCTACTGGGACAGTTGATGCCGATATAAACGTAGTAGGACTTTTAGCGGCACGGGTTGTAGAAAAAGCTGTTATAAATGCCATAACTCATGCAGAATCACAATATGGGCTTATGGCTTGGAAAGACCTTCCCCATAAGGTTTGTCAATATTTTTAATACTCTGGGTCGTATAGACTTTTCATCTAGGAAGGCTCATTCAATGACTTCTACGATGAAAATTCTATGCTCCAGAGCATTAAAAAGTTCTTCATGCGAACTGCTGAAGGAAGAAATATTAGAACTCTTTTGCGTAGCGAACGGTTGCATAATTTATAGAAATCTATGATTTTGTTATAAATTAGCACATCTCAGTATGCTGAGATGTGCTAATCAATTATTCAAATTCCATACGACCTGTTCAACAATTAATAGTTACAATAATGAGCTAGAGATTAGAGATTAGGGAATTCTTTAAAATCCATTGTTCCTAGAACCTTTAGCTTTCCCCTTATTTACGAAGTACCATACTTACATGAGGAATTCCTCCTTCATAAAACAATTCTCCATAAGGTGTAAAATTAAGCCTCTCATAAAATCTTTCTGCATGCTTTTGTGCATGAATATGTATTTCATGAGCTCCTAGCTCGAAGGATTTTTTCACTAAGTTCTCTACTAGCATTTTACCTATATTTTTACCTCTATATTCCTTTATTACTGCAATTCTTCCTAGCGAGCAGCTATCCCCTCTAAAAATTATTCTTCCGGTAGCTATAGGAACATCATCATTATAAAATATAATATGCGTAGAAGACACATCTAATTTATCTCTTTCAACTTCTTCTGGTACATTTTGTTCTTCAATAAATACCATTTTTCGTATTTCATGCGCATCCCTTAAATCATCATCTCCTGCTTTCCATATCACTTTAAACACTTCAACATCTCCCTTCATAATTTTATTATATAAGAGTTTTTTAAAATATTTAATAAAAAAAATTATATTTATATCAATGAGCTTATTATAAAGTATGTACCAAAAATCTTACATGTCCGATTTTTTATAAAATATACTAAGTATAAAATATCTTAAAAAGAGTAAATTAATTTATATATATTATATTTATTTAACACTATATTTATCTAATAAAAATACTTACTAAAGCAATAAGGGAGGAATAACAATGAGAATGCATAAGAAAAACGGATATGTATTAGGAGCTGCCATGGTAGCTGCCGCAGCTGGTGTAGGTACTTTAATATACAAAACAGTTAATAAAAAGTCCGATGATAATGAATATGAAGGTAAAGCTGGAACTATAGAAATTGAAGAACTAGAAGATCTTCCAGGCAATGGCGAAATCTATGGAAATTTTAATAAAGTTGATAACATGAATACTTTTACCAATACTTCTACAAATACTTCTGCAGATATAAATTATGGTGAAGATAATCAAATGAAAAACAATATAAATATAGATCAAAATGTAAGTAAAAGCTTTCAGGAAGAAACAAAAAAAGATAGAGATGACTTAACCAACTTATGGAAAAGGGATTTTGATGCAACACTTAAAGGTGCTCCTAAAAATCCTGAAAAGGAGTCTAACACTTTAGGTACAAATAATACTTTTACAAATACTGCAGCTTCAAATCCTACTACAGTTAACTCTTCAACAACTTTAAGTTATACTGTAGGTGAAGCAATGCATGATGCATTTAATGACAGTGTTAATTTAAATAATGATAATGATGATTATTCTTTTAATAAAAAAAATGCTGAAGCAACTAAAAATTACTATAATCAATATAAGAGAAATTAAAGGGATGCTATTTAGCATCCCTTTCAATTTTAATTTTTTCCAAGTATTTGATTTACTGTAGGATTTTCATTTAACTTATTTAAATGATTTATATCAAGTACTGCTTCTGCAATATTTAATGAATGATCTCCTATTCTTTCAAAGTTACTTAATATATCAAGATATATGGCACTTACCCTTGCTTCACAAGTAGCACTACTAAGTCTCTTTATATCATTGTCTCTAAGTAACTCTTGAACTTCATCTATTTTTTCTTCTACTTCATATACAGACTTTGCAAGTTGTATATTATTTTTTTCAAAACTTCCTGATGCCCTTGTAAGAGCGTCTAAGGTATATCCATATAACGACTGAAGTTCTTCCATAGCATCTTCTGAAAATACAAGTCTTTTATTTATCTTTTCCTTTGATAAATCTGATATATTCTTAGCATGATCTCCTATACGTTCTATATCTTTTACCACATGAAACATAGAAGTAACTATATCAACTTGTTGTTTGGAAAGTTCCTCATTAGATAATTTTACTAAGAATTTAGTTATTTCTTCCTCTAATAAATCTATAAGATCTTCAGTTTCCCCAACCTTTTTTATTAAATCTTCATCACCCTTTTTCAGTGATTCTACTGACATCTCAAGGCATTCTTTTGCCTTACCCGCCATATGTACTATTTCTCTTTGACATTGTCCTACTGCTATAACAGGAGTTTCAAGCAGTCTATCATCTATGTACTGAACTCCAATATGTTCTTCCATTTCGTCTCCTGGAATAATTTTATTAGCAAAAGCTACTAAGTATTTTATAAACCAAATTTGTATTAAAACATTTGCTATATTGAAAAATGTATGTGCATTTGCAATTTGCTTTGCTATATTTCCTGGAGTCAATATCATAATAAGATTAGATATTGGTTTAAGCAAAATTAAAAATATAGTTGTACCTATAACATTAAAAGTAAAATGTATGAGTGCTGCTTTTCTAGCATTCTTATTTGTTCCTATACTTGATAAAAGTGCAGTTACACAAGTTCCTATATTATCCCCAAATAGTACTGGTAGTGCAACGGATATAGGTAATACTCCATTTTGGCCTAATGCTATAAGTATTCCTATAGTTGCAGAAGAACTTTGCACTATTGCCGTAAGCCCTACACCAACTAATATTCCCAGAAATGGATTAAATGATAAAGTAGCTACTAGACTCTTAAATCCTTCAGATTTCGCAAGTGGTTTCATAGAACCAGACATAGATTCCATACCTATAAATAATATACCAAATCCTAGTATTATATTTCCTATTTCTTTTGTTTTTCCACCCTTAGAAAAGAGAATTATAATCGCACCAATCCCTACAAATATTGGCGCTATTGCGGTCAAATCCAGAGCTACAAGTTGCCCTGTAATAGTTGTACCGATATTAGCACCCATTATAACTCCTGCGGCTTGATACAAATTCATAAGGCCAGCATTAACGAAACCTACTACCATAACAGTAGTGGCACTACTACTTTGAATTACTGCCGTAACTACTGCACCTGTAAGAACAGCTTTTATAGGATTAGATGTAATCTTTTCAAAAAAGACCTTCAATCTATCTCCTGCTGCATTTTCTAGGCCATCTCCCATTACCTTCATTCCATAAAGAAATAAACCTAATCCTCCAAACAATCCAATCAACATTGATCCAATATTCATTTTCATGCTCCTTCCAAATTAATTATAAATAATACAAATCGATTACTCTAAGCATTTATACGCATGAGTTATAGATAATTTTAGTCTTACTATAAATCAATATACTTTTATTTTATCGATATGTTTCCCTTATAAATAATATATTAAATTTGACTAAAAAAAATAATTCTTAAATTTATTTAACACAATCTTAACAAAACACCCCCTCTAAATTACTTAAATGTATTTATTTTGAAGTATGAGTCCATAGTTTGTTAATTCAAAACGAATTTTGTAAAGTCTAATCATTTAATCATTAAAAAAACAAACCATAATATAATTAAATTATATTATGGTTTTAAAATTGCTTTAAATTTATTTGTAGTTTTTAATATCTATTCCTCCAAAAGCTGCAACACATCTTACTTTTAAAACCAGCCTATCATTTAACGAATTTTCTTCATATTCTTTAGTTTTGTTGCTCCAACCTCCAAATATAGGAATCCCTGTAACAATTACCTTCCAACCTTCTGGCACTAATATATCTATTCCTCCAAAGGCTACCGTTAAGTCAAGCACTGCTCCTTCTCTTGCTAATTCACTTTTTCTCAAATCTATATCTGCTCCTCCGAAAATTGCAGTTACTTTTCCTCCCTTAAAGTTTTTAGATATGTTTTTATTTTCTATTCCTGAAAATAACGTAAAGTAATCTATATATTCATCTGAAACTTCCTTTATTCCCTTACCTAGAAATTTCTTATCTGAACGAGAAAAAATTATTTTTATTCCTATTGTTATAAATACTATAGGCCATAATAAGGATCCTAAACTTTGCGTTATAATGCCTAGTTCCCTTAACTGAAAAAAAGCTCCTATTCCTATTATTATAAGTCCACTTGTATTAGAAATTGATTTATTTGTAATTTGTATCAATCCAATAAAAATTATTATTAATGGCCACCAAATAGAAATTATATCCCCAAAATCCCATATTCCAAGTTGATTAAACAAAGTTCCAATTCCTATAAATATAAATATTAATCCTAAGACAGATTTTTGTTTCATTTTTTCTATCCTCACTTAATTTATTATTTTGTAAATTAATTATATACTATTGTAAACTTATTTGTTACTAATAGAAGTCATTTTTATTATATTTCTATAAACCTTCCATAATGTTATTATAATTTTTATTTTAAATTAGGACAAAATAAAGGTGTACTAAAAACAAACCTTGAATGGAGGGTATTAAATGGATAATAAAAACTGTAGAGATATAGAAACTGAAAATAGAATAGAGGAATTAATAAATGTAGTAGAAAATCATACACGTACACAAAGACATTTAGAACAGCACTCAGATATTGCTTCACCTAATCAATTATCTAACGCTAAACATATTCAACAAGTTAGAGAAGATAATATAGATAGCTTAAAAGATAAAATAGTTTATGATGATGGTGGTCCGACAAAGGAGAAAGAAAACATCCGTAAAAATATAGAATTTGCTAATGGATATATTAAGAACAATAAGGATCATATGGGCGAAAAACAATTAGAAAACATGTTAGAAAAACAAGAAAATCGTCACCAAAAATTAAATGAACTTCAATAAAAAATATATAACATTTTTTAAGCATTAAAGAAAAGGCACTAGAAACTAGGAAATTGGGGATTTTATATAACAAACCCCAAACTTCCTAGTTTCTAGTACTTTAGTTTATTTGTGTTTAATATTATTTAATGTTTTTATTCTATAGTTATTACTTCGTACCCTGCTTCTGCAACTACTCTTTTTATTTCATCATTACTTACTTCATCATCAAATCTTCCTACAAGTGTTTTACTTTCAAGATTACCTTCTAAATTTTCCCCACCTAATTCAAGCAGTGCATTTTTAACATGACTAAGGCAATGCGCACAAGTCATTCCTTCAACTATAATTTTCTTTCTCATTTTTATTTCTCCCTTCTCTTTTTAAGCTTTTTATTATATTATAACTTTAAGGTTTTTAGCCTTAATGCGTTTAGCAACACGGAAACAGAACTTAAACTCATTGCAGCTCCTGCAATCATAGGATTTAATAGCGGACCTCCAAATACATGAAGTATCCCCATTGCTACCGGTATCCCTATAGTATTATACCCAAATGCCCAAAATAAATTTTGCTTTATGTTTATTATTGTCCTCTTACTTAAAAGGATAGCTCTTGGCACATCCATTAAATCACTTCTCATAAGAACTATATCAGCAGATTCTATGGCCACATCCGTACCTGAACCTATAGCGATACCTATATCTGCTTGTGCTAAAGCAGGTGCATCATTTATTCCATCTCCTACCATAGCCACTTTCTTGCCTTCCTTTTGAAGCTTTTTCACTTCATTAGCTTTATCTTGAGGTAATACTTCAGATAACACTCTATCTATTCCTACTTGTTTAGCAATAGCTTCCGCAGTTCTTCTATTATCTCCCGTAATCATTGCTACTTCTATTCCAAGCTTATGCATTTCTTCAACTGCCATTTTACTTGTTTCCTTTAATTTATCCGCCACTGCAATTATACCTATTATTCTCTCAGACAAAGCTACATACATAGGGGTTTTCCCATCTTCTGCAAGCTTTTCAGATATCTTTTCTATTTCCTTTGTTAAAAGATTTCTTTCATCCATTAACTTCTTATTACCTAGAAAAATATCTTTCCCATCTATTTTAACTTCTATTCCTTTTCCTGGGACTGCTTTAAATTCTTTAGTTTCTTTAAATTCTAGATTTTTTTCTTCTGCATTTTTTACTATAGATTCTCCTAGTGGATGCTCTGAATTTTTTTCTCCACTTGCCGCAAGTGTTAATAATTCTTCTTCATTAAAATCAAAAGTAATTATATCTGTCACTTCAGGTTTACCCTGAGTTATAGTTCCTGTCTTATCTAAAACCACTGTCTTTATATGATGAGCACTTTCCAAGGCTTCCCCACTCTTTATAAGAATTCCATACTCTGCTCCCTTTCCTGTTCCTACCATTATAGCTGTAGGAGTTGCTAATCCAAGGGCACAAGGACATGCTATTACTAGTACTGATATAAATATAGTTAAGGCAAATGTATTAGTTTCGCCATATAATTTCCATCCTATAGACGAAAGTATTGCAAGCACTATTACTATAGGCACAAAATATCCAGATATAATATCTGCAAGCCTTGCAATAGGTGCCTTGCTTCCTTGAGCTTCTTCAACTAATTTTATAATTTGAGATAGCACTGTATCCTTTCCTACTTTAGTTGCTTCATATTTTACAGATCCATTTTTATTTATACTTCCACCTATTACTCTATCTCCCTTTGTTTTTTCCACTGGAATACTTTCTCCAGTAAGCATTGATTCATCTATCGAAGTAATGCCTTCTACAATTACACCGTCTACAGGAATCTTTTCCCCTGGTTTTACTACAACTATATTTCCTACTTCTACTTCGTCTATAGATATTTCAGACTCTACTCCATTATTTATAACTCTAGCTGTTTTAGGTGCAAGTCCCATGAGTTTTTTAATTGCTTCTGATGTCCTCCCCTTACTTCTTGCCTCTAAATATTTACCCAAAGTTATTAAAGTAAGGATAACTGCAGCTGATTCAAAATAAAGGTTGTGTGCTGCATGGTGATTTCCTATAAATATTTTATACATAGAATATAAGCTGTATACAAAGGCGGCCAAAGTACCTATTGCTATTAGGGAGTCCATATTAGGCTCTCTTCTTATTAATGTTTTAAATCCTACTCTGTAAAACTTTGCCCCTAAAACTATAACAGGTATAGTTAAAGCAAGCTGAACTACTGAAAACACTTTAGGATTGATATCGGGGCTTATGAAGTCTGGCACAGGAATTCCTATCATAGGTCCCATAGCTATATATAGAAGAGGAATTGTAAGTATGGCAGATAGTATGAACCTCTTCCACAAATCATCCATTTCTTTTTCCTTTTTTTCTTGATGAACATCCTTAGTTTCTTCTTCTATCAATTTATATCCTGATTTTTCTATAGCTTTTTTAATCTCACCTATACTAGCAATTTCAGGATCATAGGTAACTGTTAATTTCTCCAAGGCTAAATTTACATTTGCCTCACTTACACCATCTACCTTTTTAGCAGCTCTTTCTACTGCTTTAGAACAAGACGCACACGTCATTCCTTCTACGGAAAACATTTTAGTTTGAGTTTCTGTAAAAGCCTTATATCCTGCTTTTTCAATAAAGTTTTTAACTTCTTCCAAATTCATCTTTTCATCTTCAAAATCTATCATAAGTTTTTCTGTTGCAAAATTCACATTAGCTTCTTTTATCCCATCGACTTTTTTCGCAGCTCTTTCTACCGCCTTAGCGCAAGCCGAACAAGTCATTCCTTCTATTTTAAGAATTTTTCTCATTTTTCCCACCTCTCTTATAGTTATTTATTTTTAGAACTATCTTTCTTATTTTTATCATTGTTACTATTTAACCCACAGCAATCTAATTTATTGCTTCCAAAGGTCTTGTCATTTTCTTCTGCAATTTTTCTTATAAATTTCTTTAAAAATGCCTTCATAATTGTTTCTCCTTTAATCATCACTTTTGAATAAGCTTTTCTAAAACTCCTATAATCTCATCTACCTTTTCATCTCCATTATCATTCATAAAGGCATGCTTTACACAATGATTTAAATGTTGTTTTAGTATAAGCATATTTGCTCTTTTCAGTAAAGCTTGAGATGCTATTATTTGGTTAGATATATCTATGCAGTATCTGCCATCCTCTAACATTTTTATTATTCCCTCTATTTGTCCCTTACAAGTTTTTAAAGCTTGCATTGCTTTCTTTTGTTCTTCATTCAACTTCCATACCTCCCTCCCCCGGTGGGGGTGCATTTTATTTTATTATATACTCATTAAGTGTATTTTTCAAGTATAAATTTTATCTTTTTTTAATCTTGCTATTATTTACTAATCTTAAGACTTTTATTAAAATAAGGAGCAGATAAACTTAAGAGTTTATCTGCTCCTTATTTTGCCCCATTCACTATCTAATATCCCATATACATACATATCATGCCATGTTCCATCTCTTCTGACTGCTTCCCTTAATATCCCTTCTTTTTTAAATCCCAGTTTTTCATATAACCCTATAGCTTCTTCATTATAACTTATTGTTTCCAGCTGAAGCCTATGTAAATTTAATTCTCTAAATGCAAAATCTATTACGAGAGATAGTCCTTCGGTACCATATCCCCTACCGCGATAATTATTATTTCCTATTCCAAGCCCTAGCCATCCAAATCTATTGTTCCAATTTATTCTATCTATCTCTATATATCCTATAAATTCATTCTCTTCTTTAGTGCGAAGTGCAAAAAAATAGTTATTTGAATTATTCACTTCTCCTAAAAGCCATTCTTTTATTCTTCCTCTATACATTGGTGCAGCGGCATTAAAGTCGAATTTTCTTAAAAACTCGGTATCCTCATACCATTCCATCATTATGTCTATATCTTGTTCTTTTAATGATGTTATTTTTAACTTTTCACTTTTTAACAAATTATTTTTTAGCATTCATTATCCCTCCTATAAAACTTTCCTACTATGTTATATAATTATAAATCATATAAATAGTTGCATCAATTATTCTTATTTATAAATAAATTTACACATATAATTTTCAAAATGACCAAACTTAGTCAATTTCATAAATATTAACATTTCGTTAAATTAATTAAATTTTCTGCGTTTTTGTGAAAATATTGTGTCTAGTTCTCAATTATGATAAACTTAAATTGTTGAATTTTTAACATATCTATTATGCAATTTATTCACTTATTGTAAAATTATCAAATATACAAATTCTGTACAAAATTAACGATTATACAAATTTCATATAAATTTGTCGAACAAGGAGGAAATAGTATGTCAATAGAATTTTTAATGGATATAGTAGTTATACTACTAAGCACTAAATTATTTGGACTATTAGCTAAACGATTTCAAATGCCTCAAGTAGTTGGTGCACTTTTAGCTGGACTTATAATAGGTCCTGCATTTTTAGGATTAGTTCATTCTAGCGACTTTTTATCAAAGCTTTCGAAATTAGGTGTACTTCTTTTAATGTTTACTGCCGGACTTGAAACCGATTTAGAAGAACTTAAAAAGAGTGGTAAGGCTTCATTTATTATTGCACTTGCTGGAGTAATCGTACCTTTGTTAGGTGGACTTGCCGTAGCTGGTTTCTTTAATAATGACGGAAAGCCTTTTAGTGGAGATCTACAAACTCTTTTGCAAAATATATTTATAGGTATAGTATTAACTGCTACATCTGTTAGTATTACGGTAGAAACCCTCCAAGAGATGGGAAAATTAAAAACTCCATCCGGTACAGCAATTCTTGGAGCAGCTATAATAGACGACATTTTAGGTATTGTACTTTTAACTGTTGTTACAAGTGTTTCTAACCCATCTGTAGATATCAAGGTAGTTTTGTTTAAAATTGTAGCTTTCTTTGCTGTTTCTGCGGTATTTGGAATATTGTTTTATCATGGATTCAACAAATTATCTTCCGTAACAGTAGATAAGAAAAAACTTCCAATATACGCTTTAATCTTTTGCTTCGTAATGGCTTTTGATGCAGAACACTTCTTTGGAGTAGCGGATATTACAGGTGCATACATTGCAGGTTTAGCTTTATCTAAAACAAGCGAAGCACATAATATAATGGAAACTGTAGAAACTGTTTCAACTACATTATTATCTCCTATATTCTTTGCTAATATTGGTATAGCTACTGTTATACATGGCATGAATATGAAAATGATAATATTTACCTTCTTATTATTAATAGTTGCTATATTAAGTAAATTAGTTGGATGTAAATTTGGAGCACAAGCTTGCGGATATTCTAAACAAGATGCTCTTCAAATTGGTACTGGAATGATATCTCGTGGAGAAGTTGCCTTAATAGTTGCAAACATCGGCGTATCTATGAAGCTTATGAAGGAAGAATATTTTGCTCCACTTATATTAGTAGTTATAGTTACAACAATTATAACTCCAATACTTTTAAAAGTTGTTTATGGCTATGAATCAGAAACCGAATCAGTTCCTGGCTTAGAACGCGTATAAGACATATTTTAAATAGAAGAACTCCTGGTAATTTAGCCAGGAGTTTTTATTATATTAGTAACTGTTTACTGATATCAAAAGTTGGTTTCATGTCCTATATAACATGCAATTTCCCTATTTAAAAATAGGTCTTGTATATAATCCATTTTATCCCGCGCAGTACCCTCTTCACTTTTATATGCATATTCCTTTCCTAACTGATTCCATTTGGAGTCTCCAAGTCTATGAAATGGTAATATGTTAATTTCAAACAATCCTAGAGAATTCATAAATTCTGCAGTTTGTATAATATTTTCATCATTATCATTAAAATCTCTTATTACTGGCATTCTTAAAACCAGCCTTCCATTCCAGTTTGACTTTGTAAGCTCTCTTATGTTTTTTAATATCAAATCATTATATACTCCCGTTTTTTCCTTATGCTTTTCTCTGTCCATATGCTTTATATCTATAAATGCAAAATTTATATATTTCATCACATCTAGAAAAGTTTCTGTATCCTTGTATGCTGTAGTTTCTATTGCAGTGTGTATATACTTCTGTTTACATCTTTCTAAAACCTTAATTAAAAATTTTGATTGTAATAGCGGTTCTCCACCACTAAAGGTAACTCCCCCTGTATCTCCCCAATATTGTCTATCCCTATTTAATATATTTATAAGGGAATCTATATCATACCATTTCCCACAAAGCTTTAAAGCTTCATAGTAGCACGCATTAGTACATTCAAAAGTATTACAACTTCTACATTTTTCCCAATGAATATTTAGAGACTTATCCTGATTTATACTTATTGATTGCTTTGGACAAACATTTATACACATTTCACATCCGTTATTAGATTTACACTTACTTTGGGCAAACATTAATTTTTCTCCATAATACCAGCTTTCAGGATTAGCACACCACTCACATTTTAAAGGACATCCAGACATAAAACAAATAGTCCTGCATCCAGGTCCATCATGTACCGAATAACTTTGTATATCAAAAATTAATCCTTTATTTTCTTGCAAGTTCTACTCCCTCCTCCCACAATTAATCAAAGACTTTGCTTTAAAAAATTATTAATGTTTAACTTATCAAAGCAAAGCCTTTAATCAATCTTTGTTATTTTGCTGCTTCCTTTTTATTATCAATACACAATGGTAATGATAAAGCTGCTACTATGGATACTGCAAAGGAACAAGTTGCAAATATTATAGAGTAAAGATAGCTTCCGGATTTGTCAAATAAAAATCCTCCCATGAAGCTTCCAAGAGCTGGTCCTATACCCATAACAACTAAAGTTGCTGTTCCCCAAATCTTGCCTAGTGTTTTACCTCCATAAATAGTCCCTGCATATCCTGCAACTCCGCCTGGTTCAATTGCCCAGTAAATAGCGAATAATATACACGCAATTCCACCTAGAATAATTGACTGTTTACTCATTAGAAGAAGTATGCAAGCAATTACTCCCATAACCGGTGCAAAAATAAGCATTATTTTTCTGCCCTTTGTTTCATTTCCAACTTTTACAACAACCTTATCTGCTATGACTCCCATTAAAGGCATGGTGATTATTCCTGCAATACCTATCATTACATATAAATTAGTAGCTGTACCTAATGATAATTTAACATCCGTAGTCCAATAGGTAACAATTTGAGTCCAAATTAAAAATTCTGCTACCATACTAGTTAAAAAAGCAACTATTGCTCCCCAAATAGGAAATGTACCAAAGGCTTCTTTAACTGTCCACAAGTGTTCATTTCCAGATGCCTTTTTGCCTGGAGCAGTTCCAAATGCTTCTAGTCCGTAATCCTGAGGATTTTTCTTCGCTACAATTGCTGCAATTATAAGAGCAATTAATACCACTACTGAAAGCCCTCTCATTGCAAGTCTCCAGTTCATAGTAAGTAATATCTTTTTGACTCCTAAACTTAAAGCAACTTGAGCTACTGGCGCTCCCATAAAAGCAATGCCCCACATAGTAGCATAGGATTTCCCTATATACCATTTACGAACAGATACTGTAGAAGAAACCCAAAGCATACCTGTACCTATGCCTGCAAAAACTGCATAAGGAATTAAATATCCAAAATAAGTTTGAGCAAAACTTGTTACATAAAATCCTAAAGCCGCACATACAGAGCCAATAGCATAGGCAGGTTTAGTTCCCCACTTATCTATTATCATACCACTGAAAAATGCTGTTACTGCATATACCATCATCATGATTGAGTATCCAAGGGAGACCTTGGATACACTCCATCCAAGGTCTTTAGTCATTGGTCCTAAGAGTACAGAAAAGGTAGATCTGTATCCAAATAGACAAAATACTGCTAGCCAAGAAGCAAGTACAACCATGTGACCTAATTTACTTGCTCTTCTATCTTCCATAGACTTTCCCCCTAATTATTTTTTTTCATATCCTTCACAAGTTACTCCCATAAGCTCTCCATAGGTCCAATACTCTTTATTAAGTCCACTACATATTCCCATATTATCTGCATTTGGACTTTTAAACTTGCTGCAATTTTTACATTTTGGCGCTTCGTTAAAATTCTCACATACTTCAGAATCTATAAATATAATAGAATTTGTTTTTCTACATATTCCTTTAGCTACGTCTATAGATGCAAAATTCAAACAATCATTGTGTTTATTGTTATTTGTCATAATACTACACCCCTTCATATTCTGTTCTTGCAACTACTTCATCTTGGATTGGTTTTCCTATTTCACACCAATATTGAGTAAACCCGGCTACTCTTACCATTAAATCTCTATAATTTTCAGGCTTCTGTTGAGCATCTTTTAAAACCTTAGAGTCTACTATATTATATTGAATATGATATCCACCCTTTCTCATATAAGCTCTTGTAAGATCGAGAAGTTTCTTTGCTCCTTCCTCACCTTTTATAGCACTTGGATGAATTTTTAAGTTCATTTGAGAATTTTGTGATTTAGTATGATCCCAAATAGTTGCAGAGTTAAACAACGCATAAGCTCCATTTTTATCTGTTCCAGGATATGCAGACATAGATCCATCTGAATACGTTGTTCCTGCCAGCCTACCATCTGGAGTTGCAAGTGTTGCTGCTCCCTGGGCACCATGAGTGGATACAGAAATTTGACACGCATACATCTTCTTACCAAATAGTGATTCATAGTTATGAGTCATTTCACAGAACCAATCTTCATATTCCTTTAGAATACTATCTGCGTACGCATCATCATTTCCGTATTTAGGCGCAAGTAAACAATCTCCATATATTTTGTCATACTTACTTCCATCTTCTCTCTTTTCCTGATCTGCTAGTGAGTAACTTCCTACTTCTGATGCAGTCTTAAATCCAAAATTATTAAGAATCGCTTCTTGCACTTCTTCCAAAGTGTATTTTTTATCATCATATACAAGTTTCTTAATTGCCGCTAATGAGTTAACCATATTTATGGTTCCACAGCTCTCAACATTATAGGTTGCATTATATCTATATCCCATATTTCCAATATGCTGCCCTTTGTCTAGACAATCTGGTTTAAGCATTGAGCTAAACACTGCCATATTATTTTTTCTCCAGATGTCATGCTGAATATTATTTGTTCTAGCAAGGCAATCGCAAGTTATATTATAATATTCTTTATAGATATTCCAAAACTCTTCATAGCTTTCAAGCTTTTTGTTGTGAGGAGGATATACTTGAATATTTGTTCTGTAGTCCTTACCATTTGTTATCACTAGTTCCAATATTTTAGGATTTGCAATAAAGTGTACTCCTACGCTGGTTGGCTGTCCTGCTCCCCCTGGAATAAGGTATTTCTTTCCATTCAAAGTAAGCTCTTTCCATGCGCAAGGTGATGTTTCTAAGCATCCTCCTATGGCAAAGGATCTAGCTTCTTCTACTGTCATACCTTCTCCTGCATACTGATTTAATATAAATTGCATACCACCTTGATTATTCATCCATGCTGGATATCCCGCTCCAGTTTTATCACATTCAATGCATTTCAGTAAAAATTCTTCTGGAAGCTTTTCGTCATATAAAACTGATAATGTTGGTTGAGGAGATCCACAGGTAATTCCAGCTTCAACTATTAACATTTCAAGTTCATTAGCTGCAGATTTACCATCCTTAGTGAGACCACCTAAGCTTAAGTTATTAAATGTATTTCCTGAAAGCACTCCGCCTACAACTCCTGTAGAAGCAAAGCAATCTATACATGTAAATTTAACTCTATGAAGCTCCAATAATTCTAACGCTTCCTTTTTAGTAAGTCTTCCTGCTTCTAAATCCTGTTCAAACCAAGGATAAAGCACCTGCCCTACTCTTCCTGGTGAAAGTCCTGAAATAGCATCTTCATTTAAACAAGCAATGTGAATAGTATAAGTAAGCTGAAGTGCTTCTTTAAAAGTTCTTGGCTGATTGTGAGCTATCCATTCTAGGCAATTTGCTATTTCTTCGTATTCTTCTCTTTGAACTTTCTCTTCTGTTATATTAATAAGTCTTTTGGCCTCCTTCACATAATTTAAAATCCAGTTTTGTATTCCTTCTACTACTAACTTTACAGCTTCATAGAAGTACAGCCTGTCCATACCTATTACTCCGTCTCCATCAGCATTTCCAGCTACTTCCCTCTTACATTCTTCAGCCATTTTTATTAACCCATCAAATCCATATTGGAGAGGATAATAATAATTTATAACTTCTCTTCCTTGTGGAAGTGTAAATCCTGAGTCAAACATACATATTAAACTTTTCATTATATTTTCTTTGATTTGATAACTTGGAACCATTTGCTCATACTTATGTCCTAAATCCTCTACAGATTTTCCTACCCATGCCTTTGCCAGTGTTACCAATGCAGGAACTTCTTCTTTTCTAATCCCAAACTTTCCAGCTATGGATACTACATTTCCAAAGCTATTAGTAACATTTCCTCCGCCAGTACCAAATTTACTTAACTCACCAGCACTAGCACTTCCTCTTTTTAAAGCTTCTTTATAAAGCTCATCTTCCTTTGCTACAAAGAATCCTTCTGAAAGCCAAGGCATTGGAAATGATCCTCTGTAGTAGTTAGTTTTTTGCATTACAAGCTTTTCTCCTGGAAAGATAGTTGGAGTTACATGTGAAAATGCACATTTTAATGCCTCAGCTCTTCTGATTACATTAACTTCTCCTTCTAGCTCATTCCATCTTCTTGTGTACCAGTATGGAAATTCTGTATTAGTGGAGGATAGTGTATTATAGTATATATCCCTTAGTTTTTTTGCTCTCTCCGTAGGTTCTTTCTTTACTTCTCTATCTACTAGCTCCTCCGGCGCAGTTCCCCCCGCTTGAAAATTAATAGGTAATCCTTTAGCTGCTAATATGTCTGCTAGTTTTGTCTTTATTGACATTTTTATCTCCCCCTAATGTCTCTGAAATTGTTTTACAACCTATAAATATGTTTATACCTATTTTTTTATTACTTTACAAAAAGTTCAAAAACTGCAGTAATAGCTACTACAGTTTGAAATTATCTATTTTTATTTATATTTTAATATCTTTTTTATTACTTTGAGCAAGTTGCTTCCATTTACGTTAGCTTTATCACAAAACTCTCCAATCTTACCTGTTTTACATCCTGCCTTTATCCCAGCCTCCACATCGGTATCCCTGTCTCCTATCATCCAGCTTTCTTTAGCATTTATATTATATTTTTCTATAAGCTCAAGTAACATGGTAGGATTGGGCTTTCTACAAGAAGCATTTCTATCATAAAAGGGACAGTATACTATTTCCCTTATCTCTCCATAAGGTTCTACCTCTTTTATAAGCTTTTCATGTATTTTTTCAAGCTCCTCTTCTGTTAATGCTCCTACTTCTATCCCACCTTGATTTGTTACTACAAATATACTATATCCAGCCTCAGCTGCAATTTTAATTCCTTCCTTTGCCTCTTCAAATATTATTAAGTCTTCAGGAGTACATACATATTCTTTAAAATCATTTATTACTCCATCTCTGTCTAAAAATATTGCTTTATTCAAATACACTAACCTCCTGTATAAAAACTTGTTATTACATGAAATAAATATAAAATAGTTTTTATTATCTAATAAACAAGTTCATGAAAAATTTTCATTGTAAATATTAATACTACATTATAATTGTGTGCATAATAAACTATTTTGAATAATATAAATTATAGTTTATATAAATATATAATTATTTATTCTAATTATATCCTTAATCCATAAAATTCTCAAATATGTTAAACTTTATAACATTTTTTATTGACTAATAGTTCATAAAAATATATCATATGAAAATACGGTAAATAAAGAGGAGGGATTTCCTTGAATATAGATAAAGAAAAAATTAAAACCGACTTTCGGCAAAATCTCATCAACTTATATTCCATAGATATTGATGAAGCTTCTGCCTTTCAAAAATATGTTGCCTTAGGTTTCTTAATAAGGTCCTATGTGGGAGAAAACTGGTTACAAACTAACAAGAAATATACTAATAATAAAGATAAACAGGTATATTATTTTTCTATGGAATTTTTAATTGGTCGGCTTCTTGGTAATAATATGATGAATTTAGGAATTTATAACATTTGTAAAGAAGCGTTAAAAGAACTCAATATAAACATAAACGAACTTGAAGAAATTGAAAGTGATGCTGGTCTTGGCAATGGTGGTCTTGGAAGACTTGCTGCTTGCTTTTTAGATTCCATGGCATCTCTTAATATTCCCGGCCATGGCAATGGTATAAGATACAATTATGGACTTTTTGAGCAAAAGATAATAGATGGTTATCAAGTAGAGGTACCTGATAAATGGTTAAAGGAAGGCAATGTATGGGAAACTAGAAAAGCTAATAAATCTGTTACTGTTGATTTTTACGGAACCGTAAAACATATATACGAAAATGGGAAAACAAAATTCATACAAGAAAACACAGAAACAATACTTGCTGTTCCCTATGATACTCCTGTTATAGGATATAATAATAAAACAGTAAATACTCTAAGACTTTGGAGCGCTGAACCTATTGATAAAGATTTTGACTTAAATTTGTTTAGCCAAGGAGAATATTCTAAAGCAGTTGAATACAAGTCTTCTATTGAGTCTATAACCAAAGTACTTTATCCAGATGACTCTACAGAAAAAGGAAGACTCCTTAGATTAAAACAACAATATTTCTTCGTAAGTGCTGGAATTCAAAGCATACTTCGAAGATATAAAAAGCTTAACAAACCAATAACCGATCTTCCTAAATATATTGCTATACAAATAAATGATACTCATCCAGCTGTTGCAGTACCTGAACTTATGAGAATATTAATAGATGTTGAAGGACTTCATTGGGATGAGGCATGGAATATAACTACAAATACTATAGCTTACACTAATCATACAATTCTTGCCGAAGCAATGGAAAAATGGCCTATAGATATATTCAAGGGGCTTCTTCCAAGGATCTATATGATAATAGAAGAAATAAATAGACGATTTTGTATTGAGGTTATAGATAAATTTAATGATTCAAATAAATTAAAAGAAATGTCAATAATACAAGATGGATATATAAAGATGGCATTCCTTGCTATTGTCGGAGGGCATTCTGTAAACGGGGTTGCCAAACTTCATACAGACCTTTTAAAAAAGCAAGAACTATCTAATTTCAATGAATTTTATCCTGGTAAATTTAATAATAAGACCAATGGTATAACTCACAGACGATGGCTTTTAAAAGCTAATCCAAACTTAAGTAACCTTATAACTAAAAATATTGGAGAAGGTTATATATACGAACCACTAGACCTAATAAAATTAAAACCTTTTGCATATGATAGTGGGTTTAGAGAAGAATTTCATAAAATAAAAATTAATAATAAAATTGAATTTTGTAGGTTTGCTAAAGATAAATTTAATATGGACATAGATCCTAATTCCATATTCGATGTTCAAGTTAAAAGATTACATGCTTATAAAAGGCAGATTTTAAACTTATTTAATATAATGGATTTATATTTTAGACTTAAAGATAATCCTGAAATTGATATTATACCTAGAACGTTTTTCTTTGGCGCTAAAGCTGCTCCCTCTTATCATCTTGCAAAACAAACTATAAAACTTATTAATACTGTAGGCGATATGATAAACAATGCTCCTTGTGTGAAGGGAAGAATAAAAGTTTATTTCCTTCCTAACTATTCAGTGTCCTTAGCAGAAAAAATAATTCCTTGCGCTAATGTAAGTGAACAAATTTCTACTGCTACCAAGGAAGCATCCGGTACTGGAAACATGAAATTTATGATGAATGGAGCTATTACATTAGCCACCTTAGATGGTGCTAATATTGAAATAAAGGATGCTGTAGGGGAAGAAAATATAGTTATATTTGGACTAAACAAAGAGGAAGTTTTAAACTACCAAAAAAATCGCAACTATAACTCCTATGATTTTTATAATTCTGACATGAGGATAAAAAGAATATTAGATTCACTCATAGATGGCTCGTTAAATCCTAACAAAAATGAATTTAAAGATATATATGATTCTCTTTTAAGTGGAAATGATGAATATTTTGTTTTAAGAGACTTTGCAGCCTATGTAGATGCCCAAAATAAAATAGATGCTCTTTACAGGGATAAAGATCTTTGGAACAAGATGTGTGTTATAAATATTGCTCATTCAGGAAGATTTTCTTCCGATAATACCATCAAAAGATATTGGGAAGATATTTGGAGCGTATAAAAAACATTTAAACATTTTTAATGCTCTGGGTCGTATAGAATTTTCATCTAGGAAGGCGTTCATTTCGCCAAGAACGGCTAATATTTATAAATTTAAAATTCCTAAGCCCACTAAACTCGCTGTCGCTCAGACAGTAGCTGGCTCTTAACGGTATTTTAAATTTATAAATAAAGCTGTTCTAAGGCTCATTCAATGCCTTCTACGATGAAAATTATGTACTCCCAGAGCATTAAAAAGTTCTTCAGTTTAACTGCTGAAGGAAGGAATTTCGTTTTGACGAAATTCCTTGAGATTGACACTTATCAAAGTGCTGACAAGCCCGCAGACCGATAGGTCGGGAAATATTAATCATACAATTTATTATTAAGAACCTTTTATCATACTCTCATATGTTTAACTTATGGTTATGTTAAAGAATAGTGTTGGTAATATAATATTTTTTAAGGAAACATTAAAAAAGTTTCCCCTAATTCACATTTTAAGAAGATTCCGACCTAAATAAAAATTTAATTTACATTCTTCATATCAATTGTTTGTATCTTTCCATCAATATTTATGATAACCTTTATCACTTCATCTTTATTCTCTATTGCTTGACCCCTACCACCTGATTTCATAGTATAAGTTCTTTTGTTTGGAGGACTATCATTGTAATCTTCAGTTAATTTACTGTCTCCAGCACTGCTTTTATAGGATATTTCTAAATGCTTAACTGAAGATAACTTGGATAGGTCTTTTTTATAAGTAACCGTAAACACCCTGTCACAGATACTATCGTATTCAGCCTTTCCATTCTTTTCATTAAACGTTACTGTTCCATTTACCTTTAATTCAACAGACCAAAGTTCATTTTCACCTTTATAAATATAGTTGTGACTAATATTTTTCCTACTTGAACACCCTGTGACCATCAGTAGAATCATAACAATTAGAATACAATTTAGTTTTCTCATCTTACATCCTCCTAAAAATTTTACCATTGCTAATTTATATAAACTTTTTAGTAAAAAATGTATTTCATTCTATATCTCTGTTTTAGGATTAATGAACAATATCTTACTATTATTTAAATATCGCATATTTGTAATTAATAAACCATATAAGATCATTATGACTTATGTTTGAAAAGTAGCAAATTCTCCAATCTTTATAATTCAGAGCTTACATATAATTATATTTTTTAAGAATTTGCCAGAAGTGCAATTGAAGAAATAATTAGTAATAAAAAAATCCAGCCTATCCAACCATATTTCTCATTTTTTGAAATAGCTAGAAAGACAGACCCTATTAGACACAAAGGAATACCTATGATAATTACTTTACCAAAATTATGAATATAAATGCTTTGAATTATTATTAAAATAAAGCCTATAAGACAAAGTATACTTAGTATAAAAAAGAATTTTTCTCTACTTTTCATAACTTCCCCCTTAATGGTAAAATATTTGTACTTATAATAAGTATATCATAATATTTCCATAATGTTCCTTAATAAAAACTAAAAGCTCCCTAAACATCTTAAGGAGCTTCTTTACCTAAGCTATGAACTATTATTTTTAATTTTTCTATAAAACTCCTTCACAGTAATTTACTACCGTGACGTTTCACTAGAAAATTTGGAAATACTTTTATTTACTTAAATATTCAGGTCTAGGAATGAAATCAATACTTTGCACTTGGAATATTTCATCCTTATATATATATTTAATTATAAACTCTCCAACTCCTGGGTTTGTTCCTACACCTAAAAGAACTCTTGAATACAATATATTATTATTAGCTTCAAATCCAATATGATGTCCATATCCTGCTCCTAGGTCTTCATAAGGTAACGCTGTCATACCCCTTTTGTTTAGCACTGTTTTTTTATTATTTAATATTATTATTACTTGCTCAGGGGAATTTTCCAGGTGAGCATTCTTATGCAGAGGAATTAAAGGATTTTCAACTAATAGTTCATAAAAAAATAAATCCTGTTTTATTACGTGAACTTCTTCATCTTGTACTCCTGTACCATATCCCTTATTTAAAATAACTACAAGTTCATTTTTGCCATCTTTATTTAAATCTGAAAGTATCAATTCAGGTTTACGGCTAGGGTTATCTACGTTTTCCCATTCAAAATACTTTTTCACATCATTTATTTCAAGTATAAAGCCTCTGTATCTTCCTTCGACTTCATCATATTGTACATAATAGAGTTTAATATTTGAATTTGGTATTTCAGCAACAAGTCTTTTTTCATCCTCACCATATATACCATGCAAAACATTAATATAATAATTTTGTGTGAGGTTACTATATGCCTTTATGTTTATATTGCTATACAAAGAAAATAATAATAAAAATACAAATGTAGCTTTAAAAACTACTACTTTTTTATTCATACACCATCACCCACTATTCTTATCTATTTAAAAATAGTGTTAGGTATTTAAGTGCTTACTATGCTTATTTTAAGACGCAATAAATTACAATTGCCCATTTATCTAATTACATATTACTATGTAACCCTTCGGGCCGCCGCCCTAAAAGATATTTATGTGATAATTTCTAAAACATCTTAGAAATTCAATTAGCTGAATTCCATTCTCTAGCAGTTTTCATGAAGGCATTTTTAATGCTGGAGAGTGTAGAATTTTTATCGTAGAAGGCATTGAATGAGCTTTAAAAGGGCTTTATTTATAAATTCAAAATACCGTTAAGAGCCTCCTACTGTTTGAGCTTACGGCGAGTTTAGGAGGCTTAGGTATTTTACATTTATAAATATTAGCCCCTATTAGCGAAATGAACATCTTCCTAGATAAAAATTCTATACGACCCCCAGCATTAAAAATGTCGTCCTATTTTGAACTCAGAGAACTTTTTGCTTCAAGGACTTCTTCTCTTGATAAATTACCTTTTTCTAAAGCAGCATCATCTAGTTTAAGCAAAGAATCATAAAATTCTTTTGCAAAGGTTATAGAATCTTCATCCTTGCCTGTAGCATCAAAAAGCTCATATAAATAGTCCTCCCCTGCTGCAAAATCTCCTACTTCTTTGTAGTAACTTATAATTCTTTGTAAAGTTTCTTGAGAAAGCACATAACCTGAAGTCTTTTCTATTATATCGGGTATATCTTGAAAATACCTATCAAGATCAGTTTCTTTATCACATAAGAAAGCTTCAATAAATAAATTTAACGCCTTTATATATATGTAAAAACTTTCGTTATCTTTTCCTTGAATAGCTAATATATGTGCTCTTTGCTCCAATAACTTTGATATTATAATAGCCTTATCTTTTTCAATTTCACCACCAACTTTTAATATATCAATTAAATTATCATTACTCATAGAATTGAAAAATAAGGAATTAAGTCTAAATAAGTTGCTAAATGTCTCGTCAATAAGCCGTAAAGCTGCATCGTAGTCTTTATCGTTTGTTAAATTAAGAACTTCCTCAAAGCTTTCTTCAAATTGATTTGTAAGTCTTTTAGAAAAGTTACTTTTAAGCATAAAACTATTCCTCCATTTTAACTAAATTATTAACAGCTAAATTATACCATAACTTAAACTTCCATAATACTTCATTAAATTTTTGCATTATTAGTTTTATTATGTATATGTTATAATTTACATACATCACGGGTTAAAATGTGAAATATATATAAGTACTTTAATATTTTAAATAAAATAGAGATTAATGAAAGGTAGTGAATAGGTATGAGATATGAAGGAGTGGTATATAGACCTCCAAGTGAAGCGTATAGTTTAATAGTGCAGGCAACCGTAGGGTGTGCCCATAACAAATGTACATTTTGCAGTATGTATAAAGATAAGAAATTTAAAATCAGATCTCTAGAAGATATATTTATAGATTTAGAAACGGGACGTTCCCACTATAAAAGAGTAGATAAAATTTTTCTAGCAGATGGCGATGCCCTAGTTCTTAAAACAGAAAATTTAAAATCTATTCTTAGAAAGATAAGGGAACTATTCCCTGAATGCACACGAGTTGGTATTTACGGAACACCAGGAGATATTTTAAGAAAAAGCATAGATGAGTTAAAAGAGCTTAAAAGTGAAGGTTTAGGAATTGTATATCTTGGAGTAGAAAGCGGCAGTAATTTAATACTTCAAAATATCAAAAAAGGAGTTACTGCTGAGGAAATGATACAGGCAGGTAAAAAGATTAAAGAGAGCGGATTAACTTTATCTGCAACTCTTATTTCGGGGTTAGGTGGAAAAGAAAATTTAGAAGAACATGCTAAGGAGTCTGCAAAAGTCATAAGTGAAATTGATCCTGATTATCTAGGACTTCTAACTCTTATGTTTGAGTCAGAAACCCCTCTATATAAAGAAGTTCAGGAAGGTAAATTTAAGCTTTTACAACCAAGTGAAATAATGATGGAAACAAAGCTTTTAATAGAAAATTTAAAGGTTACAAACTGCGTATTTAGAAGTAATCATGCCTCAAACTATGTATCTCTTAAAGGCACTTTACCAGAGGATAGAGAAAATCTTCTAAATAAAATAAACTCCGTTCTTCAAGGAAATCAAGGTTATAAAAGCGAAGCCTTTAGAGCACTATAAAAGGATATTACGACATATTTAATGTTGAACCTATCGTATGCGATTTGCATTTAAGAAGGCGTTCACTACGTAAAGAAGCTCTAATATTTATGAATTTAAATCACCTAAACTTTTTAAACTCGCTGCCGCTCAGACAGTAAAAAGTTCTTTACGGTGTTTTAAATTCATAAATAAAGAGCTTCTAATTGCTTGTTCAAAGTCTTCTACAATGCAAATCCCATACTAAATTCAGCATTAAAATGTCTCATGCACACTGCTGGTCGTAATATTTCTATGATTCTAAACTAGCTTTATTTGTATTCACCTTAACTGTAACCTTTTTAGCTGTCATTAGGAACCATGTTAGAGCTAAAATTGCTCCTATTATTCCTGCTGGCAATCCAATTCCCATTGATAATTTAAATCCTTCTGGCGCAACTATTATATAAGTTATACATACTGCAGTCATAAATACAGCTGGTACTGATGCCATCCAATGACTTCTTCCTTTATAAACTAAATACATTGCAGATGTCCAAAGAACTATTGTAGCTAATGTCTGATTTGACCATCCAAAGTATCTCCATACTATTCCAAAGTCAATTTGTGTTAAAATAAATCCTATTATAAATAATGGTATACTAATCATTAACCTGTTTTTTATAGATTCTTGCTTAAAGTTTATAGAATCGGCTATTGTAAGTCTTGCACTTCTAAACGCTGTATCCCCTGAAGTTATAGGACATGCTACAACTCCAAGTATTGCAAGTATTCCACCAATTTTTCCTAGTAAACTATTACATATTATATTTACAACTGCACCCGCATTGTTACCGTTTTCTGCCATGAACTTAGTAAGTCCTTCAACTCCTCCAAAGAAAGTCATTGATGCAGCTGCCCATACTAGTGCAATTATTCCTTCTGCTATCATTGAACCATAAAATATTCTTCTGCCTTGTCTTTCACTTGTAATGCATCTAGCCATTAGTGGTGATTGTGTTGAATGGAATCCTGAAATCGCTCCACAAGCTATTGTTATGAATAGCATTGGAAATAATGGATAATTTTTTGGATTAACATGCATATTGTTAAGATTTCCTGCAATTTCTGGTATATTATATCCACCTATTATTAAAGCTCCACCTACTCCTACACACATTATTAATAAACATAATCCAAATAAAGGATAAACTTTTCCTATCAGCTTGTCTATTGGAACAAGAGTAGCTATTATATAATACGCAAATATTATATATAGAAAAGTTTTAAGTCCTATAGAAGGTACTAGTCCATTTAAGATTCCTGCTGGTCCACTTACAAATACAACCCCTGTAAGAACAAGTAGTATGACTGAAAATACTCTCATAAAGTTTTTAAAACCCTTACCTAAATATTTTCCTACAACTTCTGGAATACTTGCTCCATCATGTCTTACTGATAGCATTCCTGAAAAATAATCATGTACTCCTCCTGCAAAGATAGATCCAAATACAATCCATAAGAATGCAGATGGCCCCCACATTGCTCCTGAAATTGCTCCAAATATAGGTCCAAGTCCTGCTATATTTAAAAACTGAATTAAGAATATTTTCCATTCAGGCATTGGTACAAAGTCAACACCATCTTCGAGTCTTATTGCTGGTGTTTTTATTTTGTCGTCTGCCCCGAAAAGCTTTTCAACAACTTTACCATAAATAAAATAACCAACTATTAACGCAATAATTGAAAGTATAAATGATATCATGCTTCTCCCCCCATTTAAATTAAATTTTAAGCTATCACTTAACCTAAAGTTAATTCTATGGCTAAATTATACATAAATTTAATAGAATATTTTCATTTATTACGCCAAATAACAAAAAAAGCACATAAAGTGCATTTATATGCCCATTAAGTGCTTAAATGAATTTATATTATTTCTACTTACAGGTATTTCTCCTTCTATTCCTTTTAGTTTAATCATGTAGGTATTATTAAACCAAGGTATTATTTCTACTACTTTTTCTAAGTTTACTATATAGGATCTATGAGTCTTAAAAAACATGTTTGTGGGAAGTCTTTTATAAATCTCTGATATACTACAATTTTCTATATAGCTGTCATTTGTAGTATAAATTAATGTCTCCCTTTCCTTTGCCTCGCAATAACAAATATCACAAATATCTATCACTTTTAACTTATTATTCTTCTTTAATGTAATTTTATTACCTATACATGGTGTATTTTGCTTTTCTTCTCTATCTTCTAAAGCTTCCAACTGCCTCAAGGTCCTTATAATCCGCTCTTCTGAATAAGGCTTTAAAATATAATCAAATGCTTTTATCTCAAAAGCATCTACTGCATGCTCTTTATATGCTGTTATAAAAACAACAAAGCTGTTCTTTTCAAAGTTATTAACTATTCGTGCCAAAGCAACGCCATCTAATTTAGGCATGTTTATATCTAAAAATATTATATCTGGCCTATTTTTTTCAATATATTCAAGCGCTTCTATAGAATCTTCAAATTCACCATCAATATCTATATTACTAAATTCACGTATAAAGTGCTTCAACTCTTCTCTTGCTGGATATTCGTCATCTACAACTATACAATTCATAAAATCATCCTTTCAATGTTTCCACTATAAAAGTAGTTCTAGTTCCTTTATCTAGCCTTTCCATTTGAAGTCCTTTTCCATAAAGATATTTTAATCTATTATTTACGTTGGATATTCCTATTTTATTTTCCTGCATATTGTCATTATATACTCTTTCTATAACTTTCTCTGAAATTCCTACTCCATCATCTTCAATAATAACTTTAGCTTTATTATTCGTTATCTTTTTCACGTAAATTTTAACAGTACCCCTTTTGTTTCCTTCTAAAATCCCATGTTTTACAGAATTCTCAACTATAGGCTGTATTATCAAGCTTGGTATTTTTATATTTATATCTTCATCTATATCATAAATTACATTTAATTTATCTCCAAATCTAGCCTTTTCCACTTCTACGTATGCTTTGACTTGTTCTAACTCTTTATAAATATCTACTAAATTATCCCCTATCTCTAAATTATATCTTAAATAAGTAGATAAATTAATAATAAGTTCCCTTGCTTTATCCGGATTTATACGCACAAATGAAATAATGGTATTTAAAGCATTAAATAAAAAATGAGGATTTATTTGAGTTTGCAGTGCTTTTATTTCAGCCTTAGTTGCCATTTCCTTAAGCTTCCCAAGCTTACTTATTTCAAGCTGTGTAGATATAATTTGTGAAAGACCTATTGCTAGATTTGTATTTCTAAAGGATATAGCATCTTCCTTACCATAATATATTTTTAAGGTGCCTATTATTTCATCTCCATCCTTTAATGGCGCTATAATAGCTGATCTTAATGGACACGTACCGCATGAACAATCTATTTGCTCTGCATTTGTTAAAATTAATATTTCCCCCTTTTCTATAACCTTTTCTGTGGCACCAGTTAAAATATCATTTCCCTTAATATGATGGTCCTCCCCCATGCCAACATGGGCTAGAACGTATTTTTTATCCGTTATCGCTACTGCATCTGCATCAATGGATTCCCTTATAATTTCACAAATATTTTCAAAAGAATTGTTATTGATTTCTCTAAAGTATGGTAATGTTTTATTAGCTATTTCTAGAGCTATCTTTGCTTGCTTTGCTGCAATTTGTTCTTTTTCTTCAAAAATATTTTGTATTAATAAAATTAATATTGATATACCTATAGCATTTGTAAATACCATAGGGATATATATATATTTAACTATATTTAAAGCTGTAGAAAATGGCTTCGACATAATAAGAATTAATACCATCTCTAAGCTTTGCATAAGTGCACCTCCAATAAGGCCATAAATCCACTTGTTTTTATAATTTGAGTACTTATAAAAAACACTGGTTACAATTCCTGAAACAATTGTTGCAATAGCACATGGAACTGCAGTAAGAGTACCAATATTTATTAATAATCTATGCAGCCCCGCAATAATTCCAGATGCAATTCCTACAAAAGGCCCACAAAGTAACCCTCCAGCTACAACCCCGATAATTCTTGTATTTGCTATTGCACCATTTATATCCGTTCCCATATAAGTTCCTAGCACACCAAATCCACCAAATATTATAGATAGAATAATTAAATCCTTCTTTTTAAATTTATCTTTTTGTATTATATTTTTAAAACTATTAGACCTTGATACAATAAATCCTACTAAAATCACATAACCCATATTATTAGTAAGATTTCTAATTAATTCCATAATTACCTCCATCTCCTACGCTTAAACTAAAAACATCTTTTCCAAATTATTTTATTTTGTATACACTAGCACTTCACTTATAATATATACAATTATAGCATAATCATTTATGTTTTATTTTAGAGTTTTTTTGCAAAACTATTGCATAATTATAAACACCATGCTATACTAACATCAATTTAAAACACAGTTGGATATTGCTAAGTTACTCCATAGAGGTGCTGTAATTAAAGACCTTAGCATTTTTAAAAGGAGATGTATTAAAATGAATGTAAAAGATATTATCTTAAGTAACCTTTCTGAAATTAAGAATTTGAGAAAAATCTTGCATAAAAATGCAGAACTAGCTCATAAGGAATTTAAAACTCAAAAAATAATAATGGAAATACTTGAAGATTTAAATATAAAATATAGCCCTTGTGCTGGAACAGGTGTTGTAGGAGAATTAAATACTGATGCGACTTGCATAGGTGTTAGATCTGACATAGATGCTCTTCCTATAAATGGAGTATTTCATGGTTGTGGACATGACTATCATACAGCTATAGCACTTGGAACTGCAATGGTACTAAAAGAAATGGGCTTTGATAAATGTGTTAAGTTTTTATTTCAACCTGCTGAAGAGCTAGATGGTGGCGCCTACCCTATGATTCAGGAGGGGGCTTTAAAAAATCCTGAAGTTAAATATATGATAGGTTTTCATGTTTGGCCTAATTTAGAAGTCGGAAAAATAGAAGCTCCTGATGGTCCTTCTATGGCTTCCGTAGATGACTTTTCTATAAAATTCAAAGGCGTTGGTGGTCATGCTGCTATGCCTCATTTATGTAAAAATCCTATTTATCCCGCTATGGACTTTATACAAACTATGAATAATAAAACCAAAATGGAAGTAAATCCTTTAAACCCTCATGTATTAACTTTTTCATCAATTAATGCAAATAACACCGCATCTAATGTAATACCTGAAAAAATAGAGGTACTTGGAACTTTAAGAACCTTTGATACGGCTCTTGTTGATAAAATTAAAAAAGATTTATATGAAACCTGTGCTTTTTCAGCTAAAAAATATGATTGCGAATATGAATTAAACTTTCAAGTTGCATATCCTCCTTTAACTAATGATAAAGATTTATGTGACAAATTTTATAAATCTGCTGTGAATACTTTAGGTGAAGAAAATGTGTTAACTGCTGAAAAAACCTTTGGTGCAGAGGATTTTGCTTTCTTTGCTCACGAAGTACCTTCAGTACATTTTAGAGTAGGTATAAGTGATGACAAACAAGGTTTACATCCACTTCACTCCCCAGTGTTTGATGCAAATGATGATGCAATTTTTTATGCTATTTATACTATAGTAAACTTTATATTAGAAGTAAGTGATGAAATTTAGAATTTCTATCAATTTAAAAATAGAGAATCCCATATAGTATTTAATCAATACTATATGGGATTCTCTAAAAATTTACACTGACGTGCTTTTTCCTGATACTTTCTTATTTATTAAGTTTGGCAAATAAGGTACAACTAATTTTTCATATATACCGCCACCTAAAATTGCCCCTATAATTGGTGCAAATATTGGTACAATCAGTCCATAGCCATTAGGGCCAATAACTGTTGATCCCCATCCTGCGAGTAAAGCTACAAGTCTTGGGCCAAAATCACGAGCTGGATTCATTGCAAAACCAGTTAAAGGTCCATAAGACGCTCCAATAAATGCTACAGTTAAACCAATAGCTACTGCTGGTATTCCTGCCTTAGGAGAACCCTCGTTGTTTCCATCAGTTACTGCAAAAATAACCATTAACAAAACTGCTGTAATACATACTTCAATCATAAAAGCATTAACCATAGATATATTGGCTGCTGGGAATGTACTAAATATTCCAGCGGTAGCCCATCCATCTTTTGATGCCCTTATTATGTTTTTACTACTTTCAAAGGCTGTAATAGTTGTTCCATATAACCCGTAAGTTAATGCAGCTCCTAAAAATGCTCCAATCACTTGAGAAATAATATAAGGGATAATCTTTTTTTTATCAAAGCCTTTCCATACTGCAAGAGCTATTGTTACTGCAGGATTTAACTGTGCTCCTGAAATTGATCCCACTATATATACCGCCATAGTTATTGCAAGTCCCCATACTAAGCTTAGTTCCCAAAATGTCACATTAGTTCCTGCTGTAACAAGTGCTGCAACAACTCCTGTTCCTATGAAAATGAAAAGAAATGTACCAATAAGTTCTGCTAGACATTCCCCAAGCAAATTATTTTTCATACAATCTCCCCCTATATTTTAGTTACTATAAATATATTTAAATAAAGCTTTATAATAAGTGCTGCAGTAATTCCTTACTAGGCCCTGATATTACAGCTTTATTTACAAGCATTCCGCTTTCAAGTGCAGTACCTGCTCCAACTGTTACTGCATTTTTAACCGAACTAATTTCTCCAGTGAAAGTTACAAAAGCTTTTCCCCCTATTCCTACCCCCAATCTTACTTCTATTAAATCTATATTGGCTGACTTCACCGCAGCATCGGCTGCAACAATAGCTGCAGCAATGCTAAAAAACTCCAAAACTCCTAAGTCTTTTAGTTTTTCAATATTTCCTGATGCAGTTATAGCTGGAATTACCTGCGGATGAACATTTGGTAAAATCAATTTATTTACCAAATAATTTTCCCCTAAGCTCATACCATGATTAATAGCAGTTTCTACAGCACCTACGTTTCCTGTGATTAGGATTACATATTTGCCTGGACAAACACTTTTTGCAAAGATCAAATTAACTTCTGCAGCCTTTAGCATTTCATCTGCAACTTGAATTCCCCTAGCTATACTATTTAATTCAATCATACCTATAGTTCTTATCATTTTATCACCTCAGCTTAAATAGCTTTTATTGATATACTATCACTTATTTCGAAAATTACGCCCCCAATAGTTGCATGAACATTGGACCCCATTTTCCCTTCTTCTATCTTCCCTATAACTTGGCCTATCTCTACAGTATCCCCTACCTGAACTACTGGAATTGCACCACCACCTATACCTTGTCTTAAAGGAATTTTTACTTCTTTTGGATTTACTTCTTCCCCTTCTTGAAGCCTTTGCTTTTTATACTTATCTAAATGTAATCTTGCTATTAATCTGTTGGTAGGTATTTTTCTATACTCCCTCATTGTATTAGCTGTAAAGCTATTGGTTTTGTTTTCCCATTTTTCACCGTTGTTCCTTAACTTGCCTTTTAAATAAATATTTATTCTCTTTGGTGATAACCGCATAGGGCAAGCATACATTTCACATATTCCACATTCGCAACATATAAGTGCTTGTTTTACAACTTCATTATCTAACTCATTTAATGCAACACTTCTCATAATCTTATGAGGATTTAACGGATGTCCAATTAAATTTCTAGGGCACATGTCTGTGCAAAAGCGGCATTGTATACAAGCTGATTTTGCTTGATTTTTCATATGCTCAATAGTTAGCTTTTCCCTGTGGATTAAGTAATGATTTTCAGGAATTACAATAATTGCTCCATCTGTTTTTGTTATAACTGTATCTTTTATTTGATCTTTTGAAATCTTTCTTCCCATCATTGGTCCACCGATAATTAATGAATAATCCTTTATAAGTGTTCCACCACACTTATCTAAGACATCTTTTATCTTTGTTCCTATGGGCACTTTAATAATTGAAGGTGTCTGTATTTCTCCTATAACCGTAACAAACTTATATGTAACCATTTTTTCTTCAAGTGCTTGAAAGATATTAAATACCGTACCTGCATTTGATACTACAGCGCCAACATTTAAAGGTATTCCTCCTGGTGGTATTGTTCTTCCTGTAACCTCATAAACTAAGATTTGTTCATCTCCAGCTGGATAAAACACTCTACTTAAATGCAGCTCAACTCTGGAATTAAATTTTTTTATGGAAGCCTTTAGTGCCTCTATTTCTTCATGGTATTCTTCTTTTAATCCAATAATTATGTGTTCTGCTTCAATAGTTCTTCCAATTTCTTCTACTGCTTGTATTATTTCATCGCTGTTATTTCTCATTATATACTTATCCGATTGAAGTAATGGCTCGCATTCTAATCCATTTATTATGAAATATTCCACCTTACAATTTAACTTAAGATGAGTAGGAAATCCAGCTCCACCTGCACCTATAACTCCAGCATTTTTGATTTTTTCAAGCAAATCCAAAATTCACCCCTCCTTTTAGATGAGAGTTATGAGTTAAGAGTTAAGAAAAATATATATCATAATATTAACTCCTTACTCTTAACTCTTATTTAATTTCTATACAATTCTAAATGCTTCAACCATTGTACATCTTCTTTTTCTTGTAAAACTTAATGCATTAGTAAGCCCTTCCCCTGTTGGTCCTGCTATGGTAAAGGTTGTATGTCCTTCTCCTCCAAATCCAATTCCTGCATAAGATGGTGCATTTTTAACGAATATCGTAGTGTCTATAGCTCTTGCCATCTTAGTTAAATTATCCACATTTTTGGAATGCATAATTGCTGTATGTCTATTCCCATGTTCATCTTCCACAGCAAGTTCTAAAGCTTCCTTAAAGTTCTTAGCCTTAACTATTGGAAGAATAGGCATCATGAGCTCTTCCTGAACAAAGGGATGGCTGTTTTCTGCTCTGTAAATTAAGCATTCAATTCCATTTGCTGCATCTTTTCCTATGCTTTGCAGTAAATACTTAGCATCTTTCCCTATAAACTTCTTATTTGCGGAATACGTATTTCTTTCTCTATCATAAATTAAAACTACATTAGCTAGCTTCATTGCTTCCTCATCATTTAACTCGTATACTGCTTTATTACATTTCATTTCTTTTATAAGCTCTTCATAAACATCCTGAACTACAATGGCTTCTTTTTCAGCTATACATGGCAGATTGTTATCAAAGCTACATCCAGCAATTATATCTCTTGCTGCTTTCTTGATATCTGCAGTTTTATCAACAACTACTGGAGGATTTCCCGCACCAGCTCCTATAGCCTTCTTTCCTGTAGAAAGGGCCAATTTAACTATAGCAGGTCCTCCTGTTGCAACTATCATCTTTATCTTTTTATGATTTAATAATATATCAGTATTTTCTAATATAGGTTTATTAACTGCTGTAATTAAATTATTTGGTCCGCCTGCGTCTTTTATGGCTTTGTTCAATTCCTTAATCATAGTTAATGATGCATTGAAAGCTCCTGGATGAGGTGAAAATACTACAGTATTTCCTCCTGCAAGCATTCCTATCGCATTGCAAGCAACTGTAGCTGCCGGATTTGTAGATGGTGTAATTGATCCTATAACACCAAAGGCACCATTTTCTACAAGTGTAAGTCCTTTATCACCTGAATAAGCAGTTGTATTTAAAACTTCAGTTCCTGGGGTTTTTTCTGCTGTCAGCTTTAGCTTTAAATATTTGTGATCAATCCTTCCCATGCCTGATTCATTAACGCAAAGTGTTGCAATGTTCATGGCATTATCAATTATCGCCTTTCTCATAGCATCTATTAATTTTTCTCGCTGTTCAATTGAGTACTCAGAATACTTTTTTTGTGCCTCATAAGCCGCTTCTATGGCTTCTTCCATGGTATCAAATATTCCATCACTTACATCACTTTTAATATCTCTTTTACTCATTTCCTTTAAGACTTTTTCTATTATAAGTGATAACTCGTTACTTTCTAATTCCACTTTTTACTACCTCCTCAAAAGCATTTAATCCACATTGGGCAATCAACATATCCTGCTCAACTGTACCGCCGCTAACCCCTATTGCACCAACTATTTCTTCATTTATTCTTAGAGGAAATCCGCCACCAAAAGCAATTATTTTCTTATTATTATCAATTCCATAAAGTTCTCCAGTTGGCAATGACAGTTCTCTTAAGTCACCTGTGGATATCTTAAGCACTGCAGCTGTATATGCTTTTTTTTCAGCTATTTCTATACTGGCTAAAAGAGAATTATCCATACGGGTAAGAAGTATAATACTTCCATTAAAATCTGTTACACAAATAACCATGGGTACTCCCACTTCATATGATTTTTGTATACACCTTTTAGTTACATATTCAGCGGTTTCTCTATTAATAGCAATTTTACTTATGGTAATTTCATTACTCTTTTGCGCCTCTGAATTATTCAATACTTTATTATTTTGTGTAAAGTTCTTTATATTTTCTTCTGTCTTTTTCATTATGTCTTTATAATCAAAATATCTAGCTATAGCATAAATAGTATCAGATAGTCTATTCACGTATTTCATTAAATTTTCATTAACATCATAGTGGGCAGTAAGCTCTGCTATATACCTCTCAGCTCTTCTTATATCTGTTCTTGCAACATCAAGATAAGCTGATTCCACAGTGCCTCCTGGAACTATAAATCCAGTTTGTGAAGGCTTAAGTTCATCCATGCTATCTATGGTCTCTTCAAGAAATCTTATATCTTCATCGCTTATTCTTGTTTTAAAATAATCCGTTCCTATAGAAGCAAGTTCAGCTCCAACTTCAAATAAAGTCTTTTGAATCTTTAGGAGTTTATCTAAAGTATTTTTTTCTTTAATATGAATTTTCGCCATGCCAATAGACGAATTTGCTTCATCTATACTTCCATAAGCCCATACTCTTAGATCATGCTTTTTTGTCCTATCTCCACCTACGAGACTTGTACTTCCTTTGTCTCCAGTTTTAGTGTATATCTTCATTTTCCCACCACCCTAATAACCTAAATCCCATTCAATAGAGTCTACAATCCCTATAATAGATGCATCAGCAGGTATTACCTTATCTGAGATATCTGTATATCTTGCACCGCTTCCAGTGACTACAATTACAGTATCATTTATTCCACCGCCTACTGTATCTATGGCAACTATAGGTTCTCCAATGGTTTTTTCATTTTCATCTATATGTTTAACTATCAATAGCTTGCTTCCAATAAACTTTGGATCCTTTTGTGTTGATACAACATTTCCAACAACTTTCGCTAAAAACATATCTGTACTCCTTTACTTTTGTTAACAATAGTTAACATTAATTCCATTGTTGTATATATAGTCCTTTGCCAGTGGAGTTAATAAAGAACCTTCTTTAACCCAAATTTCTTTTGAATTATTAGCGGCTAACATAATATCTTCTATAGTTAAAATTCCTGATAATTTTTTAATATTGCAGGTTTCTTCTTTATTTACAACAGTATTTTTTATTACACTTTCATGATTTAAGTTCTCGTTTGCATTGCTCATAATACTAAACCTTGCATTTATAGTTCTTTTTATGTCACCAGCATTTATAAACTTAACTCCAAAGCTTGTCAGTTTATCTTCATAGCCTAAAATAAGCTTATTATATGCTGCATTTTTGTTAAATCCTAAGCTTATATTTACTTGATTTTGAGGATCAAAACTATCTTTGACAGCAATAACCTCTTTGTTCATCATAATGGCCTCAGCTATTCCCGTTGTTACTAAGTTATCCTCAATGCCTGCAGCACATTTAGCTAAAGTGTTTCTGGTCATTATTGGAACTATTATTATGTCGTCTTCTCTCACTGCTTTAGTAAGCTCCACTTTGCAATCTATTAACTTACCATTCAAATTAGCAATATATTCTTCTGGTATAACCTTTTTAGATGCTTCTGTCATTACTATGTCATATTGAAGCATTTGCATAGAAGATAGTGTCTCAAAAATGCCTTTTAAATTTACAGCACCGCCAGATATAAATAAAAGTATTCTTTTATTCATCTTATTTACTATTTCAGCAATTATAGGCCTTAGTAAATCTTCAATATTCATTTACTCACCTCGCTTAATTGACACTGTTCATAGCTATTCCTATAGGAGTCACTAGAAGTGGATTATATGGTTTTATTGTTCTGATGCCTGTATATTTTTCAACTATCTTTTCCATATCCCTAAGGCAGCAGGTTCCTCCTACAAGATAGATATTATCTACATCATAGCCTTTTGTATGTTTTGAAATTATATCGGCCATTTTTTCTATTACCGGCCTAACTAAAGGAAATACCGTATTATAGTTACTATAAGCAATTTTAAATTTTTCCGCTTCTTCATACTCCATCCCTAAACTTCCAGCTATAACCAAACTCAAATGGTGTCCTCCTGTAGGTTCGTCAGCTGTATAAATCACTTTGCCATTTTTCAATATAGATATTCCCGTAGTACCTCCACCTATATCTACTACTGCACCATTTTGTATGTTCAAAACTGAAGATGCGGCAGTGGGTTCATCAATTACATTAGTTACATTAAAATCAGCTGCTTCTACTACATTACTTATAACCTTTATATTTCCCCTGCTTATTCCTGGTGGTATTGCTGTAGCCGCATAATTTAATGTCCTATTTAGTTTTATCTCTAATCTTTCCTTTAACTTCCTTACTATAGTTACAGCTTGTAAATATTCAACTACTATGCCGTCTTTAACAACACTTGCTGGATATATTTCTCCAGCTATTGGAATATTATTTTTATCTAATACTGTTATAACTATATTAGATGTACCCAAATCCACACCTACTTTAAGCTCTTCTTTTTCATGTATTTTAATTGGCTTTAAAATAGTATCTTCCATTTCTTTGATTAAAGCATTAGCCTCATTTAACATAACCATCACCTGCTCTTACCTAATATCTTAACAAATTCATTGTTTCTTACTTCACAAGCATTAGCTTCATCTGTATCCAAGTGAATTTCAAGGGCTGATTTACTATTAGCTCTTATAAGAACATTTTTCAGTATTATTCCTTTATCTCCGCATGTTTCTACATCCACTAGTTCCCCATCTTTCACACCATAGTTTTCTGATAGTTCTGGAGTCATGTGAATATGTCTCTTAGCACAGATAACCTTATTTTTAAAAATCAATATACCCTTGGGCCCAATAACAGAAAGACTTTCTGAATCCTCAAGCTCTCCTGAGTTTCTAGTAGGCGGCTTTATCCCTAAAGCAAATGCATCTGTTCTAGATATCTCAATTTGGCTGTATTTTCTTACAGGACCTAAAATTCTTACATTTTGAAAAGAACTTTTAGGCCCTGCAATAGTTACCGTTTCATTAGCTGCAAACTGCCCCGGCTGCTTTACAGCATTTTTTATCGTCAGCTGATATCCATTACCAAATAGGCATTCTAAGTCTTCTTGTGTAACATGAATATGTCTATTTGATATACCTATAGGTATTGAAAAGTCTCTATTTTTTATATCAGCTTTTCTCATAACATCTAATATAATATCCTTTATCAGGGTATCATTTATATCTATCATATATATCACCTTCAAATTTGTTTATGATGAATACATAAACCTCTTGATTGTCCTTTTCTTCTTGAACATTTTGGGTCATGGCATATATTACATATATCCTCATTTTCCTCATCTTCCATAAGTTCAAGTTCTTCTTTACTATCATCCTTATTATCTTCAAATGAGATACTTTCAACATGCTGTACACTTTCACTATCACATTCCTGAGTATCTTCAACGTTACTTTCAATATCATCTTTTACATTTTCTTTTACTTCGCTTTTATTAAGTTCAATTCCTATAGTCATATTAGATTCAATAATACTCTCTAAGCTTTTAGCTGGCCTTGGTATAACAACTGATGCATATACCTTATTGACTTTGCTCGAACTAATCTTTGCTGCTTCAATTGCTGCCTTAACTGCTCCTACATTTCCCTTTATCTTAATAGTTACAAGTCCAGAGCCTTTTGTTAGCTCGTATCCGATTAGTTCCACATTTGCTGATTTTACACAAGTATCCGCTGCCTCTATTGCCGCAGCCATTCCAATAACTTCAATAATGCCGAGGGCTTCTCCATTCATTAAAATCCCTCCCTATGAATTTCTATATCAAAGTTTTTCAAAACAGATATCACTGTCTCTGTAATTTTTTCTCTAAGTTTATCTTCTAAATTATCTATACCTTTAAGAGGCATTACTTTATATAGTCTTGCCGCATTGGCTCCTATTGTTCGTGCCTTTTCTTCTTTATCGTAGAAATTTAAATTTATATCTAAAAGCGGTTTTTCTTGTCTTAATTTATTATGCTGAAGTATTATTCTATTATTTATGATTGCAACAGCTATCCCTATTCTTGATTTTTGGGATGCTTCGTGTAAATACTTAAGTACACTACTTTCATTAAAAATTATATTTTTCACATCATAAGGAATGCCTTCTTCTTCTATCCCTGCAAGAAGTTCTTTTACAACTGCCTTTTCAGCATTATTCGTTATTACAAAGATAGCAGGCTTTTCTACATTACTTCCTATCATATGTTATTACCTCTCAAACTATTGTAATATGAAATTACAAGTCCTGTAGCAACAGCATTTCTAGGTCCTTCAATTCCCCTTATATTGCCGCCGCCGCAGACAACTCCATAATGAGATAATTCGTCTGATATCATTTCTGGAACTTCAAAATCTAATGCAGATCCCCCTACTAGCACAACAAAATCAATACTTCTCAAGTCATGATTAGGTGCAATATCCTTTAATGCTCTAATGGCATTTGTTACAAAAACCTTCCTTTTTGCTTCCCTTCTTACCATTCTTATCTTTTCTATAGCATGTTTAGTAGGAATTGGAATCATTTCATCTTTTTTTACCACTATGTTTCTTGCAAATAAATTTGAGTCTAAAGGCTGCTGAAAGAAACATACACTCCCATCTTCATATCTTATATTGAAAAGACTTTCTACTTTTGCAAGAGGAAACTTTTTAATATCTTCCGCTAAATTATAGTCCTCAAGACCTAATTCAGACTTTATAAGCATTGTAACCATTTCTCCTGCACCAGCATGATGGATGGACTTGACAGTATTATTTTTATCAATATAAGCTGAATCTGTGGAACCTCCTCCCATGTCTAATATGACAAGAGGTTTATCAGTTCCAGGGGTAGTTAAAGCTCCTAGTACTGCCATACCTGCTTCTACTCCACCTATTAAAACTTTTACGTTAGTTTCACTTTCTAATTTTTGAGCTATATTTTCCATAGGAAGTTTACTTGTCTTTACCATAGCTGCAAGAGCTACAGCATTTTCTAAGGCAAATTCCTCTGCTAATCCCCCTTGAACCTTTTGTGGTATAAATGTATCCACAGCTAAAACATCCTGAATTTTAATTTCTTCTGTATCCTGATTTGTAAGTTCACTCATTACTTGTCTTACTCTCTCTATCATTCCACCTACATTAGTACCGGGCTCTCCACTTACATCTTGTAAAGGCCATACCTTATCTAAACTGTTCATTATAGCTAAGGCCCCTTCTTCTATGCTGATCCTGCTTTGCTTAATTCCCATAAGAATAAGTTTACCTGCAGGTATAACCCTTTCCTTTACATCCCCCTCAGGGGTTCTTATAACAACAGCCGACCTGTTGCCAATAAGAGCCCTTGAAATTGGGATTATATGTTTTGTTTCTTCAGGTGAAAGTTTAAAGACAGTGGCAAGTCCATAAGGATTAGATAAAACCTTTATAGTCCTTCCTGGCGTTGCTACTTCTACTGCAGCAATCATGCCCATGGGAACTTTATCAATATAGGCTACTTCATCTACAATAGGAATTTGCTTAACTAGTCTATTTGATATTATTACTCCATCATCCCCCTGCGCTACTGCAGCAGTAATTTGTATATTTTTATTAAAGGCTTCATTTAATTTTTTAGCTGCTATTTCAAAATTTGTTGATTTTGGAATTATACAAATCACATCTTCATTACTATGAAGATATTCCAATTCATCCAGAAAAACCGTTCTCCCTATTCCTACTCCTATGCCTCCTGGAGTATCTGGATTATGTCCAATCATTGTAGATTCTGTAATTATGGTTTCAGTGATGGTTTCCATAGCTACATCACCAATAACTGGAGTTGCTTCATTAATGCAAATAACATCTAGGTTTTCTAGTGAAATATTTATATTTTTACATGCTTCCTTTAGTCCTAAAAGTACACCAGCAACATTGTCTGTTGTTCCTTTAATTCCAGTAGTTTTAACTATGCTGCTTGTAATGAAATTTAACTTATTACTAATATCTGCAATAGCAACTTCTGTAGTTGAATTTCCTATGTCTACTCCTGCCACAAGCTTCACTTGTCCCACCTACCTAAACTTTTAATCTACCTCTCTTTTCATATATCTCAGCTGCTTCTCTAACTAGTCTTGCATTCATTTTTGCATTATACTTGTTTTCTAATTCATCCACTATATCAAGAAGTTCTTGTTTTGTTGATCTATAAGGTCTTAGTGCATTATAGATTTCAAGAACTCTTGCATCTGGAACTGATGTTAACTCAGCAGCTCTTCTTAAATTTGTTGCAAATTGATTTCTTCCTACGGACTCTGCAATTTCAGCTTGATATAATAATACCTCTGGAGTTATTTTTATATCTTCTGGAGTCACACTTCCATTCAAAACTTCTTCAATAGTTATGCCTTCTAAACTTTTTCCTGTTTTTGTCTTTATAAGATCTTTTCTCTTTTGTCCCAAAGGATAATCACTTTGAGTAAGCTTTTTTTCACTTTTAGTTTGTTCAACTATAGTTTTAGCTTCCACCACTGACTTCTCCTTACAATTTCCCATAGTCTTTAATACTTGATTTACTATTTCTTCTATTAAAACATTATTATCCATAATTTCACCCCTATTCGAAAACTGCTTTTAATTCTATAGGTTTAGCATTTGCTACTACATGCTCAGTTTCTTTTATATGCAATACCGCTGCTTTAGCTTGATATTTTGGTCTTGCCATTTGATCATTTCTAACAGGCACTGGATCTGGAGATTCCCCTTTAGCGTACTTAGCTGCATTCTTACCTATAGCTCTAAAAGTCTCCCTGTCTATTAAAGGAGCCTGAGAAAATAACTCAAGGTTATTTAATGGTTCTAAGTCTTTTTGATGTATAACTGTTGTACCCTTTGACTGGATACCTATACCAATACCTGAACCACTTATTTTTGCAGCATCATGGCTCATAAATGCCACATCAGAAGTACGTAAAACCCTTATTACTCTTGGAGTAATTCCTTCTTCTTCTACACCAGCCATAACTTCTCTTAAAACATCATCATGAGGTATTCCAACTATAGTTTCTGTTTGATGTATTCCAAAGGAAGGTGCAAGTGCTATAACAACTTCATCACTTCTCTTTCCATACTCTGCAGTCCCTACTTCTTGTAAACTCATTCTTCCAACTTTTGAAACAGAATTACCATCTTTCACATCTTCACAACTATTATTTTTTGCTAATTGATTTAAAACCTGTTTTGTTATTAGTTCTATTAATTCCTCATTGGACATTGAATTAACCATATACTAATCACTCCCCGTTACATTTTGTCAGGATCTAAAGCATGAGTTATGTTCTTTATTTCTTCCCATCTCTCACCTTCAACTCTGTATCCTGTTCCAGGTCCCATGTAATCATTTCTATCATTAACACCGCTTACAACGTTAAAGTCTTTATCAAATATAGATGATGCATGAAGATAGTCTCCAACTATTCTTTGTTTCAACAATTTTAAAACTCTTTCCGCAACTTCTTTGAAGCCGCCTTTGTAAAGTGCTTTAACAATATCAAGGCCAGTAACCTCACGACTTAACAGTTCTTGGGCTGCCTTTAAATCTTCTACTACGTTTCTCTTTGGCATATCATTACTGCCATGAGCATAAGTTGCAGCTTCTACTTCTTCATCTGTAATAGCTGGTAGTCCTAGTTCTTTAAACACAGCTTGTAGAGCTCTTGCTGCTTTATTTCTTATAGATATAACATCCTCTTCTTTTACTGGTTTTAAGCCTCCATCTACTTTCAAGTCTCTTTGAAGAACTAAATAATCATCATAATCTTCAGCATCAAAGTTTGAGCCTGCAAACATGTTATCATAATTTGGTGTAGCACTATATCCTGAGAATATAAAATCAGTTCCCGGTAAGAATTGCATCATAGTTCTTGCAGTTCTTCTTATGTCAGAATGAGTAAAGGTTTGGTCGTTTCCTGATGCAACTTCCATATCCAGCATAGTGGTAATGAGATTTTCACCAAGTACCGCTCTTATACCTCCTGGTACTGCACCTGGAACGCCTATACAACTAATAGAACCATTTTGTAATCCTTGAACTCCTGCTCCCTTGGTTATCATGATACATCTTGCCTCAAGATAAAGCATTGATTTGCCATCTGCATATCCCATTTGAACTTCAGAGCCTGTACCTGATGTAAATCTCATCTTAAGACCTCTTGATGCATAAGCTGATGCCAAGAAGGATTTTGACCAAGGTGTGTCATCACCATCTACAAATACCTGCTCAGTTCCATATACAGAAATAGTTTCTGCATAGGCTGTATAAGCAAGCATTCCTAATCTAAGCTCTGTAGCTTCTTCTAATGCACACTGTGTTAATACTCCGCCTCTTCCAGTTTGAGCTCCTACTAAAAGTGAAAGAGCATTAAAAGGTGCATATCTTACTATACCTACTGTAGTTTCCATTTCATCAAAGCCTCTTAGAGCTGACTCTGCTGCATCTGCAGCAATCTGCACTGGATTATCACGTACATTAGTGACATGGCATTGATTTGATGGAGTTCTTCTTGCTCTCATCTTTTGAAGTGCCATCATCATTTCAACTACATTTAATTTGTCTACTATTTCTACAAGCTTTGCAGGAGTTAACGCAGTAGTTATATCTATAATGTCATCTCTTGAAACATTTATATCCGTAAGCATTCTAGCTATTTCAAGCGAATCCATAGCCATTGCTTTCTCTGTATTTTTTATATTAATGGAATGGTCTGCTAAGAATACATCTATAAAATCAAAGTCTTCCCTTTTCTTCCCATCCATTTCAACTATCTTTCCATTTTCAACCTTTACACTTGCCTTTGGGTCGCTAGGACTGTCTACAGCTATAAGCCCAACTTCTGGCCATTCCTTAACAAACCCATCGTTATGCACAGGTTTATTTTCTAATATTTCAAATCTCTTAGATCTTTTCACAGTAACACCACCTTCTGTTAAATATATGGCTTGGTATCAGTTTTAGGATCTTGTCCCATTGATCTTAAAATTGAAAGGCCCACTTCTCTAGCTGCTATTACAGATTGTCTTACAGCACCAGAATCTCCAGTAATAGTTATTATAACCTCATTAGAATGAGCTGTACCTGCATTAGGACTTGCATAGGTAACCATTTCTACGTTGGCTGTTTTCATTGCTGCATCTGCCATTACTACACCAATTCCAGCTGGAGCTCCTACAATTATTCCAAAAGCCTTCCCAATAGGTGCACCAAATGCTTTTTCTAGTGCTAAACTAGCTCTTGCAGTATATTGAAGTTCAAGATGTCCTACATCACATCCATAAACATCGCCAAAGGTTCTATCCAGTTGTGCTAGAGCTACTTCCACAGCCCTTCTAGCATCTGATACATCTTCAGCTGCTAGAATTATTAATGAGCCATGTCCTGCTCCACCTTTTGTATCTCTTGCAAGCTCTATGCTCACTACTTCAGTATTAGTAGCTTTTACAGCTTCATCTGCTGCCATTATTTGAGGACCTGCTCCTGTTCTTGAGCTAATTATTCCTATAGAACGATATTTTTTATCTAATTTCATACTTTCATGAAGACTGTAATCTACGTTAGCTATAACTAATCCAACGGTGTCTCCCCTTGCTGCTCCCACATATTCTGTTACTGCTGACGGTGCACTCATAACTTGTACCTCCTCTTTACCTTCTACAATACTATTTTCTTGACTTTCTCTACTAATTTCTTGCTCTATTATTTTTGAAGCTGTGGATTCAATAATTTTACTCATTTGCTCACTGTCTACATTTTGTAAATCTAAATGCTTTCTAATCTCAATTAAAACCTTTTCAATAATTTCATCATTCATATCAATTACCCCTTAAGCTTATTATTCTGATAACTTAGGTAATATTTTTTCTACATCTGTGTGTGGTCTTGGAATTACATGAATTGATATAACTTCTCCAACTCTCTTAGCTGAAGCAGCACCAGCATCCGTAGCAGCCTTTACTGCTCCTACGTCCCCTCTAACCATAACAGTAACTAATCCTGATCCTATTTTTTCATATCCTATAAGTGCAACATTGGCAGCCTTTACCATAGAATCAGCGGCTTCAATTGCAGCAACTAATCCCTTTGTCTCAACCATTCCCAACGCTTCTTGTCCCATAAAAATACCTCCTAAAATAAAAATTTATCTTACCAATATCTATTCTATAATATTATCAAAACAAATTTACAGAATATTTTGCTTGTTTTATGGTTTATATAACCCTTGTAAATATGTAATTTTTTAACTTATTTTTGTACTTTTTTTACATTCAGTAATATATCTTATTTACATTATTGTTAATAATTTGATTTAAATGATATAATTATTTTATGCTGATTATTAAGCTTATGGGGGTGATTTTATGGAAAATTTGAATCAATATACGTTAGATAAAATTATAGATATACCTTCTCTTCAGAATATACAGGATAAATTCTCCAAAATGACAGGCTTATCTTCTATAACAGTTGATAAGTTTGGAACTCCAGTAACAGCACCTAGTAATTTTTCAAAATTTTGCAATGTACTTAGGGATTCAAAAATAGGCTGCTCTAGATGCATTACCTGCGATGCAGAAGGCGGGTTGAGATCTATGTTATCAAAACAACCCATAATTTATACCTGTCATGCTGGGCTTACAGATTTATCTGCTCCAATCATTGTAAATAACACTTATTTTGGTTGCATGCTTTGTGGACAAGTAATGATCAAAGAAGGGAAAAATAAAAATTCTGTTAACATAAAAGAGCTTTCAGAGGTTACAAGTATTCCAATTGAAAAACTTCAAGATGCTTTAAATGAAGTGAAGGTTGTTGAGTATGATGCATTGATAGATTCTGCTGACTTTCTTTCCTTATTTGCTAATTTGATTACAGAAATGGGTGTTGCAACTATAACACATTTTCACCTACTTAAAGAAACAGAGGAAAAAATGAAATACCAGGAGTTAGCTAAGGATACTCAGTTCAAGGCCCTTCAATCTAAAGTTAATCCGCACTTTTTATTTAATACATTAAATACTATTGCTGGCATGGCTCTTATGGAAAATTCTCAAAACACAGCTGACCTTATATATGCTCTTTCTGATTTATTAAGATATGGCATTAAAAATTCTGAAGACATGGTTGAAATAGGCGCTGAATTAGAAAGTATAAGAAAATACTTATTTATTGAATCAGTAAGATATAGTGATAAACTTAGTTTTGATATAAAAATTTCTGATGAGATATTAAAATATAAAGTTCCAGTTATGACATTACAGCCTATTATTGAAAATGCTATCATACATGGTTTAGAACCTAAGAAAAACCCTGGCAAGATAACAATCTCCGGAAAGATATTACCAAACAAAGATGTTTTAATTAAAATAAGTGATGATGGAATTGGTATGAGCAGTGAAAATTTAAATACGCTAATTCAAAATATAAATTCCTCTTCCAGCAGAAATTGTATAGGTATGAAAATTGTTCAGGATAGATTAACATATTATTTTGGATCTAAATATAAAATTAAAATGGAGAGTTCTCTGGGCACTGGAACTACAGTTTATATTACAGTGCCTCTTATTAATTAATATATCGGGAGGCGTTTTAATTATGTATAAGCTATTAATTGCTGATGATGAAGCTTTTGAACGTAAAACCATGAGATTTATCCTTAAAAAAAGTTTTGCTAATTTAGAAATAATTGAAGATGCTAAAACTGGGGATGAAGCTGTACAGTTATCAAGAAAATGCAAGCCTCACATAATCATTATGGATATTAAAATGCCCGAAAAAAATGGATTAGAAGCGCAAAAATCAATTATTAAATTTCTACCAAATATAAAAACAATTATTTTAACTGCTTACGACAACTTTAGCTTTGCTCAAAGCGCTATTAAGCTTGGTGTAGTTGATTACATATTAAAGCCTGTTAAACCAGATGAACTTAAAGAATCTCTAAATAAAGCTATATACTTATTGAAAAATGAAGATGCAAATCTTAATTCTTTCAGTGATTCATCTAATGATAGAGATTCTATTCATGAGGCACTAAAATTTATAAATAAAAATTTTAGTGAAAATATTACTTTGGAATCCGTATCAGAACATGTTCATTTAACTTCCCATTATTTTAGCAGATATTTCAAAAATAGTACCGGTGTAAACTTTATAGAATACTTAACTAAGCTGCGCATAAAAGAAGCCAAACGGCTATTGGTGTCTACAAGTAAAAGTATAAGCAGAATTTCTCTTGATATTGGCTATGTAGATTCTGCATACTTTTCTAAAGTCTTTATGAAGTACGAAGGAGTTTCTCCCCATAAATATAGACTAAATGAAAAAAGGCATCCTCTTGATTTAGAAATGCCTTGATACTTAGTAATTGCCATTAAGTTTTAATCATATAATTTGTAATGTCATTTAGTAGAAATAAGACGGCTTATTTTTAATGTTGAACGGGTCCGTATGGAATTTCGCTTTGGCGAAAGTTCCTTTTAATAAATTGACACTTATCAAAGGGCTGGGAAACCCGCAGACCGATAGGTCGTAAACTATTAATTATTCTATTTTTTATCAGGAATCTTTTATTGTACTACCTTATCTTCAATTTATAAATTAAGTTGCTCATTTAATTTAGCATAAGTTCTTATAACGTTCCCAGGCTGCCGCCCTAAAAGATCTTTCTGTGTTAATTTCTAAAATATCTTAGAAATTCAGTTAGCTGAATTTCTTCCTTTAGCAGTTCACATGAAGAATTTTTTAATGCTCTGGAAGCATAGAATTTTCATCGTAGAAGGCATTGAATGAGCCTTAGAACGGCTTTATTTATAAATTTAAAATACCGTTAAGAGCCGTCTACTGTCTGAGCGACAGCGAGTTTAGGCGGCTTAGGGATTTTGAATTTATAAATATTAGCCGTTCTTGGCGAAATGAACGCCTTCTTAGATGAAAATTCCATACGATCCAGAGCATTAAAAACATCGGAATTTTCTTTATTTATGAAACTTGATCAAACTGCATATTGTAAAGATTCATGTATTCACCTTTTTTATTCATAAGTTCATCATGATTCCCTCTTTCTTTTACACCTTCATCAGTAAGAACAATTATCTCATCTGCATTCCTTATAGTACTTAATCTATGAGCAATTACAATAGTTGTACGATTCTTGGAAAGAAGTTCTAATGATCTTTGTATTAGTCTCTCACTCTCATTGTCAAGAGCAGATGTCGCCTCGTCCAATATTAGTATCTGAGGATTCTTTAAGAAAACTCTGGCTATTGATATTCTCTGCTTTTGTCCGCCAGATAGCTTGACTCCTCTCTCTCCTACATAAGTATCATATCCTTCTTCAAGTCCCATTATAAATTCATGTGCATTTGCCATTTTAGCTGCTTCAATTATTTGTTCATCAGTAGCATTCGTATCGCCATATGCAATGTTTTCCTTAATTGTTCCTGCAAACATATATACATCTTGTTGAACAATACCTATATTACTTCTAAGGGATTTTATCTTAATATCTCTAATATCAATACCGTCTATTTTTACTGACCCTTCATCTACTTCATAAAATCTTGGTATTATACTGCAAAAAGTAGTTTTACCACTTCCTGAAGGCCCTACAATCGCAACTGTTTTTCCTGCTTCCATAGATATATTAATATCTTTGAGAACTGAATTTCTATTATCGTAGCTAAAGGATACATTTTCAAGAATAATTTCTCCTTTTGGATTCTCTAACTCTATAGCATCCTTTTTGTCTATAATATCTGGGTGTGTGTTAATAACTTCTAAAAATCTTTCAAAGCCAGTTATTCCTTTCTGATATTGTTCTGTAAAGTTTACAAGCTTGTCTATAGGATTAAGGAAAATATTTATATATAGAATATAAACCATTAGATCTTTAGCTTGAAAACTTCCATTACTTATAAATATACCTCCAAAAATCACTACTGAAAGATATAGTATCCCTTGGAAAAATCCATTCATACTAAAGAATTTTCCCATAATAGTGTAACTATTCTCCTTTGTTTGTAAAAAAGCATCGTTTCCTATTTCAAATTTCTTATTTTCTATCTCTTCATTTGAGAATGACTTTACAACTCTTATACCTGAAAGGCTATCTTGAATTTGAGCATTTACATTTGCTATCTTTTCTTTATTACTCTTAAATACTGCTCTCATTTTTTTATTATAAAAAAGTGAAGAATATATCATAAATAGAGTTATAAATAATAATATAATTGTTATCCTTGCATCAATACTCATAAGTATCATAAAAGAACCGACAATTTTAAGCAAAGATATAAATAAATCCTCAGGTCCATGATGAGCAAGCTCTGATATATCAAATAAATCTGTAACTATTCTAGACATAAGTTTTCCTGTATTTGTATTATCATAATAAGAAAATGATAATCTCTGTAGGTGGCTGAATATATCGCTTCTCATATCAGCCTCCATTCTTGCACCCATAATATGTCCCCAAGAAGTTATATAGTATTGACAAAAATATCTCACTATATACATTAAAAGTAAGCCTGTACCAATTAAAGTTATATACTTTAATATCTCACTTCTTTCTTTTATATATACATTGTTTAGCATGAAGCTGACGATAATAGGGAACATTAAATCTATAAGCGATAACGTAAATGCACAAAGCATATCCATATAAAACATTTTTTTATATGGCTTATAGTAACTTATAAATTTCTTTAAAGTTTTCATTAATTATAATCTCCTTTCTTTACCTATAGTTTTACTCAAACACTATCATTGCTAAGGTTTATATAAAGAATATCTCATATAATCAAACTCTACATGAACCTAATAATCAATTGATATACAAACTAAGATAACATTTTATTTGCTATTTATCAACATAATATTCTACATATTTTTTATCTATAATTAATTTTTTCAATATTTAATTACAGATAAATTTGTACAATATTTACAAACTTATATTCAGTATATTACTTTATATTAAAGGTAAAAATATAATTAGCCTATCTTTGCATGATTTATAAAAATCTTTGATTTCTTATAAATCATTATATCTCAATTCATTGAGATTTTCCTGGCTTAATTTATAGAAATCTTTGATGGAGAAAGGATGGTGAATCCTGATTATTTCAGGAGATACTATGGATAATAATAAAAGCCATTTAAAAACCGATGTTAAAACCAATGCAGAACTTAGAAAAATGTATCCACGGGATGGAGCTAAAATCGGTATAGAAAATGGAGAAAAAATTGGAGCTCATTCTATTGGTAAAAAATACACAAAACGCTCTAAACTTTCTCATAATAATTAATAAAATGGGTGGTGGAGATCGGCTCCACTGCCCATTTTGTATTTATTTTATATTGAAATCACAATTTTTACATTTTCCATTGGCTCTCCAGTCTTTAATTTCATATCCTTCTCTTTTAATTACTAGCTCATTACACTTAGGACAATAAGTATTATTATTTATTCCAGGTACATTACCAATATACACATAGTTTAAATATTTATCTCCTACTTCTTTTGCCTTTAAAACTCTTTCAACAGGAGTTGGTTCTTCTTTAAATTGATATGAAGGAAAATATCTAGAAAAATGTACTGGAATATTTTTATCAACAGATGCTATCCATTTACATAACTCTTCAACTTCTTCTTCCGAATCATTATATCCATTTACAAGCAGTGTAGTTATTTCCACATGAGTTTTTTCACTGCAGAGCTTTATATTTTCTAGTACCTCCTTGATATTCCCCTTACAAACATCCTTATAATACTCATCCTTAAATGCTTTAAGGTCTATATTTATCGCAGATATATAAGGCAATAATTCATTTAATGGTTCTTTACTAATGTATCCATTACTTACAAGAACTATATCTATATTTTTATCTACAGCTTTCTTGCTTACATCCCATATATACTCATACCATATTGAAGGCTCATTATAAGTAAAAGCGATTCCTACGTTGTTTTTCTGCTCAAGGGCTAAATTTATCAAATCCTCAGGCTCCAAGTATCTAGTATCTACGTTATGTTGAGAAATACTATAGTTTTGACAAAACCCACATTTAAAATTACATCCAAAGCTTCCTACAGAAAGTATATAACTTCCTGATTTATAGTGATATAATGGCTTCTTTTCTATAGGATCCAAAGAAATAGAACTTATTTCTCCATAATTTGAATTGTATAGCTTTCCATCATGAACCTTTCTAGGCCCACATAGTCCTCTCCCTCCATCTTTTATATGACAGTTATGAGGACACAAATTACATATAACGTAATCATTATCTATTTTTTTATAAAACATAGCTTCCTTAAGCACGCTTTCTGCCCCCTTTACCTTTCAAAGATTACCTATACCTTAATACTTCAAATCTTTGCAGAGAGTATTGTTCCCCAGAATTTATGCCCGCTTTTTTGAGTACCACATCTAATTGCTCTTCCACAGTATCTATTCCCTCAAGGTCTGGAAGTAATAAAGCTCCCTTATATCCACTATTTACTATTACCCCATACTTTTTAGGATCTAAGTCTTCCCTCTTAGTATCCTCCGCAGGCATAAGCACATCAACAGAATATATAATTTCATCTAATTCCTTTTCTTGTAAGGGAGCAAATCTTGGATCTCCTACCGCTGCCTCCACTGCATTTTTTATTATCTCTTCTACTATATTATTTGTTGTAGGCGCTGTTGTACCAATACATCCCCTAAGATCTCCATTCTTTTTTAGAGAAATAAATACTCCTCTTTTTTCTTTTAACATTTCCTCAGGTAAATCTTCAGGAATCTCAATATATTTTTTATTTCTTATATACCCTTCAATGCTTTTTCTAGCAAGTTTTACATATTCACTTTCTCTATCCTTTATCTTCTTTAATTTTTCTTCTTTTTTTGTTTCTAATTCCTTTAGGATATCCCTTTCTTCATCCCCTACTGCTTCTATTTTCATTACTCCATACCCTATTCCAAAAGGTCCTTCGTAAGAAAGAAGTTTCCCTTGTATTTTTTTATCATACAATGTTCCAAGTAAAATATAAAAAGATCTAAGTCCACACTCTCCAGCAACTTCACACATATTGCTATTCAAATTGAAAATTTCTTTTACATCTCCACTTTCTAAAAGCGTTATTATTTTATCATCAAATTCTGGTCCTTCCTTTGCATATCCATAGGGACTCTCTTCGCTTAATTTATGAGATAAGTCACCTGAGGCTATTAAAACCGCATCTATGGAAGAACTCTCTACAGTACTTTTAATTATCTTACCTACTTTATAAAGTTCTTCTGAGGATAATAATCCATATGTTATATGTACTAATTTGTAATTTTTATAATTTTTATTTATAAAATACAGCGGAACCATAACACCATGGTCTAATTCTAATTCTATATCATATAAGCTAGAATTTATTTCATCTATAGCTACAGACATTATATCCTCATTACCCAAATTCTTTAATAGATTGTTTGATGTTTCTCTATCTATATTTACTTGAAAACTTACATTTGGGGTATTAAAATTCCTAAAGTCCCCTTCTATACTCTCTGAATTCATTATTGCCACAGCATCTCTAAAAAGCGGTCCATGAGGAGTAATTATAATTATAGTTTTAGGCTTTTTTTCTGCTATATCCTTTGAAATTTCAATACATGCATCTATGGTCTTTTGGATCTTTTTTTCTTCCCCTTTTCCTACCTCCGCTACAGCAATAGGTGGATGCGGCATTATGTAATGTGATAAAATTTTACCCATTTATATTCTCTCCTTAATATAAAATTCACTATGTACTAATATATTTCTCTAAACTACTCATATTTAAACACTATAATTTAATTCAAAAATATCTTAGAGAATTACAGTGTATTAATAATCATAATTTAACCATTATTTTTGCAAATCATGAATATTATACATACATAATAAATCTAATAAGACAAATGCTAACTTATGAAGACGTAACTTTTGAGGTGATTAAATGAAAAAATCTTTACTTGTATTTTCTGCCTTAATACTAACTTTGTTAAGTTTAATCATAAATGTCATTCATCCTGTTAATGCCCATTCCGCAAAACTAAAATCAAGTTCTACGCTTTTATATGATACAAATAATACACCTATAAGCACTACAAAGATAAATTACAAGGAAGATTATATTGAAGTGGATTTGAATATACCTACATTAAATAATTTAAAGGACAAAAATATTCAAGATAAAATAAATAAATATATATTAAATTCTATTTGTGATCTTAAAAATAAAACAGAAAAACTTGCTAAAACTGATATGAACAGTAGCATCTTAACTAACCCTTATACTGTACAAACAACTTATGATGTTCATTATGCAAATGCCTCATTCTTAAGCCTTACTATTATGTATTACGAATATACTGGCGGCGCTCACGGCATTTCATATAAACTACCTTATAATTTCAACTTAAAGACTAGTGAAAACATTACTTTAGGAAAATTATTTAAGCCAACCACAAATTACATTGACTTAATTAATAAGGAAATACAGCTTCAAATAAACAAAAAAAATTCTGTTCCTGGAGCTATTCCAATAACAGAATTTAAAACTATAAGTAATACTCAACCTTTTTATATTGATGGTAGTAACCTTGTAATTTACTTTCAACCTTATGAAATAGGTCCCTATGTATTAGGCATTCAAGAATTTCCAATTCCTCTAAGGAAATTACGATATTTTTAATGCTCTGGGTCGTATAGAATTTTTATCTAGGAAGGCGTTCATTTCGCCGAGAACCACTAATATTTATAAATTTAAAATCCCTAAGCCGCCTAAACTCGCTATTGCTCAGACAGTAGGTGGCTCTTAACGGTATTTTAAATTTATAAATAAAGTCGTTCTAAGGCTCATTCAATGCCTTCTACGATGAAAATTCTATGCTCCAGAGCATTAAAAAATTCTTGATGTAAACTACCGAAGGAAGAAATTCAGTCAACTGAATTTCTAAAACACTTTTAATAAAAAATAGAATGATTAATATTTTACGACCTATCGGTATGAGGGCCTACCAGCCCTTTGATAAGTGTTAATTTAAAAGGAACTTTCGCCAAAGCGAAATTTCCTCCTTTAGTTAGGTAAGCCTAAATGATATTTTTAATGTTGGACATAGAGTATGGGTTCTGCATTGTAGAAAGCATTGAGCAAGCATTAGAAGCTCTTTATTTCAGAATTTAAATCACCGTTAAGAACTTTTTACTGTCTGAGCGACAGCGAGTTTAAAAAGTTTAGGTGATTTAAATTCTGAAATATTAGAGCTTTTCTGCACAGCGAACCGCTTTCTTAAATGCAGAATCCATACGGTACGTTCAACATTAAAATGCCGTCTTATTTCTAATATGCGTAAACCATTTTACCTATCTTAGCTTTTACAGGCTTGGACAATAACCATTTACTTGTACAACTTGTATCATAAAAAAACAATGCACCATTACTTGGATCTTTTCCATATAAGGCTTCCTGTACTGCTTTTTTATTAGCATCTGTTGCAGGTTTATTAATTTGTCCATTTTGTACTGGTGTAAATTGATTGTTACTGTTTATAACTGCAGTTATCGTATTTGGAAACTTTGAGCTTTTAACTCTATTTATAACTACTGCTGCTACAGCCACCTGTGCACTATAAGATTCTCCCCCTGCTTCTGCTCTAACAAGTCTTGCAAGAAGATCTAACTCTTTTGCATTATATGATATAGCTGCCTTAAGATTTCCTCTACTTGCAGTAACCTTATTTGATGCTTTTGCCTTTGGTTGTGCTTTTGAAACTGTACTAACTGTTTTAGCATTCCTCTTATTTGAACTATTTACATTTTGCCCCTTATTCTTATCTACATTTCCAGATTCATCTGCATTATTAAATCTTACAGTTTTTAAATTTGTATTTTCCTTATCTTCATTAACTGCCTTATGCGTATTGTCTTCATTATTAGACAATGTTACCATTTCTTGATTTTGATATTTCTTCTCCTGACTATTAGCCATTTTATCATTAGTATTATAAATCACAACACTTAATCCTAAAACTAAAATCATAGATAAAGCAAATACCTTTAATTTTTTCATAATTTTATACCTCCATTTTGCCTCCGAGGTTAGTTGACGGGTTCGGGTTAGAGGTACCCTACTTTAAAAAGATTCACCCCATAGGATATCCCCCGTACTCCATAAAGGAGATTCGGCATCTTTGTAAGTTACATTTTATAGTCTATTATACAAGTTGTCTATATGAAATTACTGGTATACGGCCTTACCCCATTGATTTTACTGGTATTGTTTACAGTATATCTTCCTAATAAAATATATCCAAAAACTTAAATTTTATATAAGTTTTTTGCTAAAATAAAGAGACATTTACATAAATGCCTCTTTAAATAAATCATTCTTATTAAAATATAATATGGTATTTTAATAAAAAACTTATAATCAAAACCCACTGCATAATCATAAGAGTTGGAAAGCCGTATCTGAACTTATTATGCAAAGTTTTATGATGAAATATCTTCATTCCCAGGTACGCTCCAGTACCTCCAAATAAAAATGCCCATCCAAATAACACCTTTTCAGACACTCTCCATTTATCCTTTCTTGCACAGTACTTATCCCACCCCATAAGTGAGTGACTTATTATGTTTATGACTATAAAAATATAAATATAATACATATATATCTCCTTATATGATTTGAATATCTATTAGTAATCTTAATTTTTAGTATAAATCAGTAAACTATTAGAACGTCTCCTGTATCTATTTATAATTATATCACTTTTTATAAAAATATGTCTTAGTCCATTTAGAAGTTATCTGAATTTAAAATAATTTATAATTTTTTCTGAAATAAAGTGGCTGTCTCAAAATAAAATTTTGAGACAGCCACTTAGGAATTATGATAGTTTTTCAATTTTTGATTTTAATCTACTATTGGATTGCTCCATTGAATTAATTATTTTATCAAAACTAGATTTTACTTGTTTTTCATCCTTTGAATCCACAGCCTTTTCAAAGTCTTTCCACATAGCTTTCTTTTCTTCTCTCATCTTATCATGCTCTTTTTTCATTTCTTCTCGTTTTTCTTTATTTTCTTCTTTGCAGTCTTTTTTATTTTCTGCATTATCTTTTACCATATTTCCTTCCTTGTGCTTTTTAATTAACGGCTTAAATTGCTCCATTAATTCTTTTCTTTCCTTTATAGTCTTATCCCATTGTGCCTTTGTCCCTGGAACTATTTCATCTGCTTTTTCTACAAGCTTAGATTGTTTTTCTAAGCTTTTGTTTATTTTTTCTTCTCTCTTTTCAAAATCTTCTTTCTTATCTTGTTTCTTATCTTCCTTTTGGCTTTCTATTATATTATTGGGTGACTTTTGTTCATTTGAAGGTGTTTGTTTAGCCAAAACGGCTGAAGGCATCATAGATGCTGCAATAGTTAATGCAACTATAAACTTCTTAGATTTCAACATAATACATTCTCCTTTCCGTGTCATTTGTAAAACTCTTTCATGTTATTATAAGTTTACATACTTTGATTTTATGGTATGTTCTTTATTAGTATTGGGAAAAAAGGCGATATAAATTCAGTAAATAATTTCCATTTTACTCATATCTCAATGCATCTATAGGATCCATTTGGGCTGCTTTTTTTGCAGGGTATATTCCAAAAAAAATACCCACTGCCGAAGAAAACAATATTGTACTAGCTACAACTACCCAGGATACTTCCGGTACGATATTTGCAAAGGAACCTATTATATTTGCACCTATTACGCCCAAAAGCATTCCTATTATTCCTCCCACAACTGAAATTATCACAGATTCTGTTAAGAATTGAAGCAAGATTGTACCTGTGGTTGCACCTATTGCCTTCCTTATACCTATTTCTCTAGTTCTTTCAGTAACTGATACAAGCATAATATTCATAACGCCTATACCTCCAACCATGAGAGAAATAGCAGCTACCGCACCTATAAATGCAGTAAATATTCCTATTACCTTATTTATTTGTTCTAATTGTTTCATAAGTGCTTCTGCTTTATATATGTCTCTTCCTTTATTATTATGTCTGCTTTCAAGCATATTTAGAGCACTATTTCCAGCTGTTTCGCTTAGCTCCTTAGAAGTTGCACTTATAAGTATTGAATCTATTAAATTATCACTTCCATACAATTCTTGTACAAGTGTTACTGGTGCCATAACCATAGCAGGTATATTTTCATCATCTCCTCCAAACATCTCCATTTCACTTTTTATAACCCCTATGATTAAAGCTTGCTTAGGAGAATTTTTAGGGCCAACCTTTATTGTTTTGCCAACCACATCTTCATATCCAAAAAGCTTTCTAGCCGCTATTTCATCTACTACGATTACAGACTTTCCTTCTATGTGCTCTCTTTCACTAAAAAACCTACCATATACTATTTCTAAGTTTCTAACATACTGTAATTCTTCATTGCCTCCGGTAATATATGCCCTCTTAGACTCTTTATCTGATGTTATTACTCCCTGCTTTTGTAATGTAGGAGTTATATATTTTACAGAAGATATTTTATCTCTGATTTGATCTATGTCTTCCATAGTTATATAATCACTTTTATTTGCCTTTTGAACATCAACTCTTATGCTTACAGATGTAGAACCTATCTTTTCAAATTCTCCTGTAATGGTACTTTGACCACCCTGCCCTAAAGAAACTATTGTAATTACGGAACTTATACCAATTATTATACCGAGCATTGTTAAAAGTGACCTTAACTTATTAGCCCTTATGCTATCCAAAGCTATTTTAAAGTTTTCAAAAAAACTCATTTTATTCTCTCCTCAAATGACGCTCACACTATAAGCCTATTTTTTACAGCTTCATCAGATACTATTTCCCCATCTCTAAATCTTACAATTCTTTTTGTATATTTAGCTACATCTGGCTCATGGGTGACCATTATTATGGTAGACCCTTCATTGTTTAAATCTTGAAATATTTTGAGTATCTCAAAGGTAGACTTGCTATCTAAATTCCCCGTAGGTTCATCTGCCATAATAACAGAAGGATTATTAACTATTGCCCTTGCTATTGCCACTCTTTGCTTTTGCCCTCCTGATATTTCAGTAGGTTTATGTGTAATTCTATCAGATAGTCCAACCCTTTCTAATGCATCAAGTGCCTTTTCTATTCTTTCTTTTTTAGAAATTCCTGCATACACCATTGGTAGTTCTACATTTTCAAGTATTGTCATACGCGGAAGAAGATTAAAGGCCTGAAACACAAATCCTATTTCTGTATTTCTTATTTTAGCAAGTTCATTATCTTCTAAATCAGATATATTTTTATTATTTAATATATACATACCACTATCCATTTTATCAAGGCACCCTAAAATATTCATAAAAGTGGACTTACCAGAACCCGAAGGCCCCATAATGGATGTAAATTCTCCCTTATCTATACTTAAATTTATTCCCTTTAAAGCTGTAAATTTAAGCGCTCCTGTATCATAGGTTTTATAGACATCCTTTACTTCAATTATCATATCGTTTCTCCTTATACTACCCTAACCTTAGTTCCAGTTTTAAAATTTCCAGATGGATTTAATACAACCTTTTCCCCTTGAGCTAATCCTGATTTTATTTCAGCTTCCATATCTGACTGAAGCCCTAGTACTACTTCCTTTTCACTTAACACTTCATTTTCAACTACATACACAAAGTTTTTCCCACTTTTATCTGTTCTTATAGCCTCTGTTGGTATCTTTAATACCTTTTTTACTTCTCCAAGCAGTATATCTACATCTGCATCAAAATCTATCTTTAAATCTTGTGGATTTCCTAGAATATCTATATCACAATCCAAAGTTTTATCCACTGCATCTACTACGCCTACCCCCATAACATTTTGCCCCTTGCTTGCTGAAGGACTTATAAAAGAAACCTTACCCTCATATATTTTATCTCCATTTTTAATTATTGCACCTTGACCCAACTTAACCTTGAGTACATCGTATTTCCCTAAAGAAACCACTGCCTTTAGTGATTTTATATTCTCAAGAGCTGCTGCAGGTTGTGTTGGATTCCCCATGGAACCTTGTGATGCATTTAATGAAGTTATAACCCCATCAAAATCAGCTATTATTCCTTCTGAAGCAATGCTTAGCTTACTATATGCTGTATTAAGTGCAGTTTTAGCTAATGCAACTGAGTTATCTAAAAGCTGAAGCTGCTCATCAGATATGCTTTTAAAAGAATCCCTTTGCTGCTTAAGTGTTCCTAAAGTGATTTGATCCTGTGGATTTTTACTTTCCTCTAGTCTTTCAATTTCCACTTCTATATCTTTACGCTTGCTCTCCACCATCTCTCTTTGATTAACTGCATCTCTCTTTTGCAAAATAGCATTGTCATATTGAATTTGTGCCTGCCTAACTTGCGCATTTATGTCTGTTATATCATAATCTAAAATTTTATCTCCCTTTTTTAAATCGCTCCCTACTTTAACATAAACTTTATTTATTTTAAGTTGAGCTGCATAATAATCCTTGCTTTCTTTTGATTTAATTACTGCAGTAGTTGACAAATAAGACTTTATATCTCCCCGACTTATTGTAGCCACTTTCACTTCCTTAATCTTTGATTTTGCAATTCTCTGTCCTTGAAAATATATTCCGCCAACTAATAAAATTCCTATAATTAATAAAATAATTGCAGTTTTCTTTTTCATATTATTTCTCTCCTATATCAACTCTGCATTTTGAAAATTTTATAATATAGTATTTGAAATAATAATAAAATTAATACCAATAAAAAAAAGTTGCAAAGCAACTTTTTAGGTAATAGTTTAAAGCTAAAAATCAATCTTCTAAGAAGTCCACTGCAAACTGTGCATACAGTGCTGCTCCTCTTTTTAAAACATCTTCATCTACCGTAAATTTATCACTATGGTTAGAATATATTGCTCCTATAGCTTCGTTTTTACATCCTAAAAATCCATATACTCCAGGAACTACATCCATGAAGTATGCAAAATCTTCTGACCCCATAAGTCTATCCATTGAAACTAAGCTTTCTTCTCCATATAATTTTATTGATGCTTTCTTTGCTATTTCAGCAAGTTTTTCATCATTTATCACTGGGGATGGATAATATGAATATTCAAATTCCACTTCTGCATTTAAGGCCTTAGCTGTGTTTTCTATTATATTTCTTAAGTCCTTTTCTAAATATCCTCTAAGCTCCTTTGAAAAAGTTCTTATAGTTCCTTCCATTTCAACTTTATCTGCAATTATATTAAATCTATTTCCACCATGTATAGTTCCTATACTTATAACAAGAGGATTCAATGGATTGTTTTTTCTGCTCACATAAGTTTGAAGATTCATTATTATTGAAGCTGCTGCAACTACTGCATCTTCCCCTAAATGTGGTGCAGAACCATGGGCTGCCTTCCCCCTTACAGTTATTTTAAAGTTATCACAGGAAGCCATGCGTCCACCTGGCTCAAAGTTTATCTTAGGCGCATCTAATGTCCCCCATATGTGCATTCCAAATATAGCATCCACTCCTTCAAGAATTCCCTGCTCTACATAGTACTCTGCTGCATGGCAGGTTTCTTCTGCTGCTTGAAATATAAACTTTATATTTCCATTTAACTCTTCTTTAATTTCCGCAAGTATTTTTACAGCTCCTAAAAGCATGGCAGTATGACAATCATGACCGCAAGCATGCATATTTTTGTTAGTAGATTTAAAAGGTAACTCTGTATGTTCTTCTATGGGAAGTGCATCTATATCTGCTCTTAGAGCTATGGTTTTTCCAGATTTCCCACCTTCTAAGTACGCCACTACTCCAGTCTTACCCTCAAACCTTTCAGTTTTCAATCCAATATTCCTTAATTCTTTTTCAATTTTATCAGTTGTCCATTCTTCCTCCCAGCTTAATTCTGGATGCTGGTGAAATTCTCTTCTCATGCTTATAATATAATCATTATACTTCTCTGATAACGCTTTAATATCCATAAAAAATCTCCCTTCCAATAAATAAAATCCCTACTCTTTATTTATATTAAATGTAGGGATTAATTTATCCATCATATTGGATTATTTATATATTTTTTATTATTAAATGCACTTTTTAACCATAACATCTAATATAACACTATCAGTATGATCCATACCTTCATTAGAAACCCTGCCTAAATTTTGTATGGTTTTTTCTACTGATTCATCTAATATACCATTATTTGACGGTATAACTACATCATTAAGGGCAAGTTCGCTAGCATCTAAGGCAGAAGCTACGGATATAGCAAGCTTATAAGCACACCCTATCTTTGCTCCATCACATATCATTCCTGTAAGACCTGCAATCATGTTACTTATAGCACCCTCTATTTGTCTTGTGTTACCTCCTAAAAGATAAGTAAGTCCAGCACTAGATCCTACACCTGCTGCTACTCCACATCCGCATACTGGAGTTAAAGAACCTGTATAGCTTTTTACAAATATAGTAACTAAATGACTTAATGCAACTGCTCTTATTATTTTCTCTTCTTCTATTCCTTTTTCCTGCCCTATAAATGCAATTGGAAGTATTGCTACAAGTCCGTGATTTCCTGAGCCTGCACTACTCATTACAGGAAGTGGATATCCAGACATTCTAGCTTCAGATGCCGCTGCTGTTAGTGCCTTTGCCTTATTTTCTACTCCTTCTAATTTACTATAAAACTTTGCAATACCAATTCCACTTTCTCCTTTAAGTCCAACATTCCCCATTGCCATGTTCATTTGAATTCCATCATCTATAAATTTTATTTTTTCATAATCTATTTCATTAACAAACATAATCAAATCTGAAATTGTAAATTCTCTTATCCTATCTCTTAAATTTGAAGTATCTTCCTTCTTTTCTTCATTATCAGATAAAACTTCTTCTTTTTCAAATAATATCTCTTCATTTCTTGATACACTTACTAAATTCAAATGAGTATTTCTAATCTTTGATATAGATATATTTCCTATTCCCTTTGCTATAACTTCTATATATAATCCTGAAATATCATCTTTAAGATTTAATTTTATTACCTTTTCATTAACTATCTTAAATGCTTTTTGTATATCTTCCTCAGATATTCCTTTAAGCGCCTCCAATTTATATTCGGATTTTCCCATTACTAGTGAAAGTGCTGCCGCAAATATAATTCCCTTTTCCTTCGTTCCCGGTATTCCAACTTCCATACCATTTTTTAATATATTTTTATCTACTATAATTTCTAAAGATTTAACTTCCTCGTGAAGTGCTTCTTTAGCTACTGCCACCGCATAAGCCACCGCTCCTGGTTCTGTACATCCTAGAGCTGGTGTTACTTGATTTTTTAATATATTTAATAATAATTCCTCATTCATAAAATTTCCTCCCTTTATTTCTATCACTATTTATTCTTATCAATATTTATAAGCAATAACCATGCCAATAGCTAAAGTGCCCTCTTATTATACTTTATTTTAAATTTTCTTTTTATAATTCTCATATTTGATAAACATAAGTATGTAAACGTATAAACACTTGTGTTTATTCCTTATTTAAGGTATTATCAGAAATGAGAACTATATTATCATTTCTGATAACATAGTTCTATTATAGTTTAGTAAATTTTTTTCGATATTTTAATTATACTTGGAGTAAAATAAAGAGGAGATATATTATGTTAAATACCTTTCAAAAGGATCTGCAAGAAATTTGCGAAACCACTAAAGCCATAACTGGAATAGATATAACAATTGTAGATAAAAATCTTCAAAGAATATGCGGAACAGGGGAATTTAAAGAAAAAATAGGTGGATTTATTCCCCAAAATTCTGTTTACCATAAATCTCTTGAAACAGGAAAGAACTTTTTTATTACAGACCCTACTAAAGATTCCTTATGCCAAGGGTGCTATGCTCAGGGTACCTGCAAAGAACAAGCTGAACTCTGCATGCCTATAGTAGTTGATGAAAATATAGTTGGGATACTGGGAATGAGTATTTTCAACCACGATATAAAAGGTCTATTTGTAGATAAAAAAGATGATTATGAAGCCTTTGAAAATAGACTTAGCAATCTAATAGCCTCTAAAATACACGAAAGACTTTTAGGAAGTATGGCTGAATATAAGTTATCTGAATTCAATACTTTAATAGATTCTATAAAAAACGAAGGGGTTATCACTATAAACAATGATGGGCAAATAATAACGGTAAATAAATACCTGAAAGAAAAGTACTTAGATACCTTAAAAAATTCATCCGACATAACCTCTTTACTCTCTAAAAGCGCCATAAAAAGTTTAAAAGAAATAAATTTTAATGGTGAAATAGGCCCATTATCTATAGGCAAAAATTACTTTATAATAAACTCTTCTCCTATACTTGTAAAAGATAAACGTGAAGGAGCCGTATTGTTATTTTCAGACTTTAATAAAATGCAGAAATCCGTTTTTAAAGTAACTGAAAACCCAAATATAACTACCTTTGAAGATATACTTGGAGAAAGCGAAATCCTACTTAAAGCAAAGCTTCAAGCTATGCAAGTTGCCGAAAGTGATGTATCCGTACTTCTTTTAGGAGAAAGTGGTACTGGAAAAGAAGTTTTTGCAAGAGCTATTCACTGCTCTAGTAAACGTCGTGAAGATATATTTATGCCTATAAATTGTGGAGCAATTCCTGAATCTTTAATTGAAAGTGAACTTTTTGGATATGAAAAAGGCTCATTTACTGGCGGAAATCTTCAAGGAAAGCTGGGAAAGTTTGAAATAGCTAAAAATGGCACAGTATTTCTAGACGAGCTTGGCGATCTTCCTCAAGATTCTCAAGTAAAGCTTTTGAGAGTACTTGAAGAAAAGGAAATAATGAGAGTTGGCGGTCTTAAGACTATAAAAGTAAATCCAAGGATAATATCTGCCACAAATAAGGACTTACATAAGTTGGTAAGCGAAGATATCTTTAGAGAAGATTTATTTTATAGAATAAATGTAATTCCTATAAGAATACCTCCCCTACGTGAAAGAGGTTACGATATAATACTTTTGGCTAGATACTTTTTAAAGAAGTTTTGTACCATTTATGAAAAAGATATTAAAGGCTTTACAAACGAATGCGAGAAAGCCCTACTTTCATACTCTTTCCCAGGAAATATACGAGAGCTTAAAAATCTCATAGAATATGGAGTTAATTTTGCCACCGATAGTAATATATCTTTAGATGTGTTGGGCGCAAAACTCAAAAATGGGAACATAAAAACTGCTGAATCTTCCATGGATTTAAACCATATGGTGAAGGACTATCAAAAGGCATTGGTTTTAAATGCCCTAAATATTTACGGAAATGACCTAAACGGGAAAAAAGCCGCTGCAAAAGCCTTAGGCATAAGTATGGCAACACTTTATAGAATAATTAATGGCCAATAAATAATAGTTAAGGGAGAAATTCAATTTACTCTGAATTTCCCCCTTAATATTATTACCTGCTTTCTTACTACAGTAATTGATAACTATTCATATATACTGGCATATTAAGATTATTAAGTACGTTTTCTAGAAGTACTCCTTCTCTTTCTGGATAATCAAATCCATAACTTGCCTTTATTGCCGAATTTACAAATTGAACCGCCCTATCTATGGCTACAGGAATGCTTTCTCCATTTAAAAGACTTCCTACTATAACACTACTAAATATATCTCCTGTTCCTGGATAATGTGCAGGTATAAAAGCACAGCTAACTTTCCAATACTTATCATGCCTTTTGTCATAAGCAATTACACTTGTGAACTTTTCATCCTTATCTTCAGGCATACTTGTTCCTATAACTACTTCCGGACCCATATCAGACAATTCTTTTAACCATAACTTTAGTTCTTCTGTACTTATATTTCTATTATACTCCTTGTCTAAAAGCAGCGCCATTTCAGTAAAATTGGGAGTTATTATTTGTGCTTTTTTAATAAGTTGTCTCATGTTTTTTACCATTTCATCATTCATGGTGCTGTACAATTCTCCATTGTCCGCAAGTACTGGGTCGACTACTACTAATGTATCCTGTTTCTTAAATTTGTCTATAAAACCTTCTACAATTTCTATTTGCCTATTAGAGCCTAAAAACCCACTGTATATTGAGTCAAATTCTAAATTTAAATCCTTCCAGTGTTTTATATATGCCTCCATGGTATCTGTTAAATCTACAAAAGTATAATTATCAAATCCTCCAGTATGGGTAGACAATATAGCTGTAGGAAGGGGACATACTTGAATTCTCATAGTAGACAATATAGGTATTATTGCTGTAAGAGAGGTCTTACCAAAACCAGACATATCATGAATAGCTGCTACCCTTTTAATATGTTTTTCCATAGTATCCCGTCCTTTATATTAATCTAAAAGTTTTATAACCCTTATAATTAACTACTTCTACCTTACTATCTTCTTCTAATCCTTTTACTATATCATCTATATTTTCAGCATTTCTATCAGTTAAAAAGCTAATAATCTCATGCTGATTCATTGGATGTCTTTTTATTATATCAAGTATAGCCTTATAACTATCCTTTTCTTCACTATAAAAACTTCCTTCAGTTAAGGTATCTATCGCAATTCCTTCAAGTATCTCTGAAGCTTTTATCATTGTATCCTTAGATACTTGACCTGCATATCCTTCTGCTGGAGGTCTTACAGGGGTGTTTATATATAATCTATCATACCTTAAACCTTTTAAAAGCTCTCTTAATTTTTTAAGACTTTCTTCACTATCATTAAATCCCTTCACGAGCATAACTTCTACCCACAATTGTCCCTTATATTCTCTGCAAAATTTAGCCAATCCCTCATATATATTTTTAAAGTTAATTTTTTTAATTGGCCTATTTACCTTTATAAATTCTTCCTCGTCGCACGCATCAAAGGTAGGAAGTACTATATCTGCTTTCATTAAGTCTAGTCTAACCTCTTCCAAGTCAAAAAGTCCTCCATTTGCAATAACTGCTACAGGTTTCTCAGTTAAGGCTTTAAGCTTATCAATAAGCTCTCCAAGTCTTGAATAAAGAGTAGGTTCTCCTTCTCCTACCACTGTTACCACATCAAAATTATCATTGTTTTTTATGTACTCTTTAAATTCTTCTACTATACCTTCAAGAGGGAAATATTCGCGTCTTTCATTGGTCATTTTATCCGTTCTACCTAATTGACAATATATACAGGAATAGTTGCAAGTTTTTTTAGGTATAGGACTTACTCCTAAGGATAATCCCATTCTTCTAGATGGTATAGGTCCAAATATATATTTATATTCTTTCATTAATTTAACCCCCATGTTTCATGAATTAGTTTTATATTAAAGTAATTTATATTTTATTATTTCATATTTCTATAAATATGGCAATTGTACCGATACTTATAATGGCATAAAAAACAACAAGAATAACAAAATATTCTTGTTGTTTTTTAAAAAGTGTTTTATTTATAGGAATTTAAGTTAAACATATTTTAAATTAAATTTAATCGGTGCATCCTTAAAGTTTCATTATTATCTAGCTACACCGCCAACTTCTGATAACTCCTCATAGTAATCCACCACAACCTTACCATTTTCAAATTTAAGCACTGCTTTTGTAGATGGATACTGTTCATCATACTCTGAGTAACCTGACCAAGTAATATATAATTTATTACCTTGTACTTTTTTATCAATTATTTTGGATTTTGAAAGTTGAAAAGCCATGCCCGGCTCCCCAATTACTATATAATACTTGCCATTAACTTTTTCATAGTACAAACTATTTATCAACTTACTGCTATATTCCTTGGAAAAGTTCTTATTGAGTAAACTTAAAAGCCCTTCTCTAGTTGAATACTCATCTTTAAGTTCATGGTAGTAAGTATCATTTATTATTACTTCGTCATCATGCTTTAAAATATCCTTATTGAGCCCCACTGCAGACTTTATTATAAAGTTCCATCCATTTTCCACATAATTTTTTATTTCACTTTCACTTAAAGAAGCTAATATTTCTTGTGGTCTTGCTTTTTCCCCTATGGCATAGCTATATGCATCTTCACTTACACCGCTTAGTCCGCCTAATATAGTTATTTCTTTTAATCCATCATTATTTCCCTTTAAAAAATCATCTGTGGCTTTGCCTGGATTATCATTTAAAAGTACTAATGGAGTTTTATTTATAGCTGCAAGCATTGAACCTGAAAGGGCATCTGGAAAATTTTCTCCTGAAGCCAATATAGATTTAGATAAATCTAGTTCATCTCTAAAGTGATTTATTATATTTATATTGGTTTCATATCTAGTATTCCCATATAATCTTTCTACATTTGGAAGTTTATTTTTAACAGCATCCGTTATTACACCAGGACCACCTATTAAGTATACCTTATCTACATTATGATTTTTTATGAATTCCTCTGTTTCCTTAGGAATATTATTTTTATTTACTAAAAGTATAGGCATTGATTTCATAGCTGCAATAGGAGCTATAGATAATGCATCTGCAAATAACGAACTGGTTGTAACTACTACTTCATAGCTTTCATCCATTTTTTCTGCTATTTTTACTGAGGTTCCATACCTAGTTGTTCCACTAATTCTTTCTACTTCTATGTTTAAAGCCTTTATTTCATCCTCTACATTTTTGCTAACAGACCCATTTCCACCTATTATAAACACCTTTTTTACGTTTAGCTTAATAAGCCTTTCTTTAACATTAGAATTTAACTCATTCTTACTTGTAAGTAATATCGGTGCATTATACTTCTTTGCTAAAGGAGAAGTACAAAGTGCATCTGGGAAATTTTCTCCTGATACCATAAATGCAACCTCAGCATTATTTGCAAATTCGCTATCGCATATCTTTGCTGAAGTCTCATATCTATCCGATCCAAAAATTCTTTCCTTATTAACATTTGAAGCTAAAACTGCTGAGGTCAAAGAAAGGCTTAAGGCTAAAGTTAATGTACATATTGCTTTTTTATTCATATAGATTCCCCCTAAATTTTTTTCAGTAGTATTTATATGAATTTATGTCCAGTTTGTCTTTAAATATACCAAACAAATTTCATCAAATTAATTTATATCCTAATAAAAAACTTATATATTTATATAAATATATAAGTTTTTTGTCTACACTACTTTACTTCTTCCATTGGTCTTTCTTTATCACCCCATACATAATCAAGGGCATTTTGGCTTAATACAGCAGTTCCACCTAATACAAGAGTATCTTTTATATTTTCTTTATTCTGACTAATAAACTCATCAGTAAGACTGCCTGGTTTTTCGCTTAAAAGCATTAATGGTGCTTTATTTACCGCTGCAAGTATTGAACCTGAAAGAGCATCTGGAAAATTTGCTCCTGAAGCAATTACAAGTTTTGATAATTCTAATTCTTCCTTAAAATTATTTATTACATTTATATTTGTTTCATATCTTGTATTTCCATATAATCTTGTAGCATTAGGCAGTTGCCCCTTTACATTGTCACTTATTACTCCAGGTCCACCTATTAAGTACACCTTGCTTATATCATGGTTTGTAATAAAATCAGCCGTTTCCTTAGGTATCTCATTCTTGTCCACCAATAGTATAGGCATAGATTTCATTGCAGCAATAGGAGCAATGGATAATGCATCTGCAAAAGCAGAACTCGTTGTCACTACTATCTCATTACTTGCACTCATGTTTCCTGCTATTTTAGCTGAAGTTGCATATCTATTAAGTCCATATATTCTTTCAGTATACATTCCTAAAGCCTGTATCTCTTCTACAACATCCTCAGATATAACTCCAGTTCCCCCTACTACAAAAACCTTTTGAGCATTAAGACTTTGAAGCCTTTCTGTAACTTTAGGATCAAGCTTATTTTTTCCACTTAAAAGTATTGGTGCATTATACTTTTTAGCTAAAGGTGCCGTACATAATGCATCTGGAAAATTCTCTCCTGATACTATAAACACAACCTCACTACCCTTTGTAAATCCCTTTTCACTTATAGCAGCTGAAGTCTCGTATCTATTTAAGCCAAAAATTCTCTCTGTATTTACAGTAGCCGCTGCTACTATAGAAGATATTGAAAAACTTAATGTTAAAGCTAATGCACATATTCCCTTTTTATTCATGTGTATTCCCGTCCTTTACTCATTTTATTCTATTACTTAATCTATTCTCTTTATACTATAAAATTCCTTGTAGTATTTGTAAAGGGATTTAAAAAAATCAAGAATATTTTCAGACTTTGTATCCTAACCACTATATGGTAAAATGTTCATGAGAAACAACTTTCACAGGATAATAAGTCAAAATAAATATTAAGCTTTATGGCCAAAAGGGTACAGAGATATATACTGCAAACTAGAAAACTATATACGTAATTTAGTTAAAGGAGGTGCCAGTATGAAAAAGAAATTACTTGTTATATTCCTGTTATTAATTAGTGCTTTTATGACCTTTTGCTATAAGAATTCCATTTCATATAATGATATTAAAAACAATATAGCTCAGTATCAAATACCTAAAATCAAATATTTATTTAAAAAGCCTGTAAAAGTAGAAAAAGTGTCTGTAAATAATGACAAAGATAATGATGGAAAATTGGATTTAGAAGATATAGTAGAAGGCGCAAGACTTGATGCTAAAAATAAACCTATATATAAAAGTGTTTATTATCAAGGTGGTTATCCTCCAAGTACTGAAGGAGTATGCACCGATGTAGTATGGAGGGCACTTAAAAATGCTGGGTATAACTTAAAGGATATGGTGGATGAGGATATAAAAAACAATATAACCCTATATCCTCGAGTAGAGGGAAAGCCAGACACTAATATTGATTTTAGGCGCGTACCTAATTTACATATATTTTTTACAAGACATGCTGAAAGTTTGACTATAGAACTTAAGCCTGGGGATGTTGAAAATTTAAAACAGTGGCAGGGTGGGGATATTATAACCTTTGATAATCCTCAGCATATTGCTATAGTTTCAGATAAAAGAAGAAAGGACGGCGTACCCTTTATAATCCATAATTCAAGTCCTTACACTACTGAAGCTGATGTTTTAGATTATTGGTATCCCAAAATAACTGGCCACTTCAGATATACTAAAAATATAAATAATGATTAGCATCCAAATATAGAAAGTCCCTTTAAGGGACTTTCATTTAAAATTAATAATTTATTTATTATTCAATGTTGCCTTTATAAAATCTGTAAATAACGGATGAGGCTTATTAGGTCTTGATTTAAGTTCTGGATGAAATTGAGTTGCTACAAACCAAGGATGGTCTTGAACTTCTACAATTTCAACTAGCTTTTCATCTGGACTAACCCCTGTAATTTTAAGTCCTGCATCCGTAAGAATTTTTCTATACTCATTATTAAATTCATATCTATGTCTATGTCTTTCATAAATCACTGATTTACCATATGCCCTAAATGCATTAGACTCCTCTTCAAGCTTGCAAGGATACAATCCAAGTCTCATAGTTCCACCCTTTTCGTTTACATCCTTTTGATCTGACATTAAATCAATTACTGGATGAGTAGTATTTTCGTATATTTCTGAACTATTAGCATCTGTATATCTTAATACATTTCTTGAAAATTCTATAACTGAGCATTGCATTCCAAGGCATATTCCAAAAAATGGCACCCTATTTATTCTTGCATACTTTATAGCTTCAATTTTTCCTTCTATTCCCCTATCTCCAAAGCCTCCTGGAACCAATATTCCACTTACATCCTTTAAATAACTATCTACATTTTCAAAAGTAACATTTTCTGCATTGACCCATTTAATATTCACTTTAGAATTATTAGCAAAGCCTCCATGGCTTAAAGCTTCTACAACTGATATATATGCATCATGAAGTTCTACATATTTGCCAACAAGAGCTATCGTTGTATTTTCTTTTAAATTCTTGATTTTATTAATCATATTTAACCACTCTTCATTATGTATCTCATTTTCGGTACAATTTAGGTTTAATTTATCACAAACCAGTGTATCTAGTCCTTCATTATGCAGCATAATGGGAATTTCATAAAGATGCTCTGCATCTAAATTTTGAATTACCGCATTAGCATCCACATTACAAAACAAGCCTATTTTTTCTTTTACATCCTGTGAAAGTGGTTTTTCACTGCGGCATACTAGAATATCTGGCTGAATACCTATGCCCCTTAATTCTTTAACTGAATGCTGAGTTGGCTTAGTTTTAAGCTCTCCTGCCTTTCCTAAGTAAGGTATTAGCGTTACATGAATAAAACATACACTTTTACGTCCAACTTCGTACTTGATTTGTCTTATAGCTTCCAAAAAAGGTAATGATTCAATATCTCCAACAGTTCCACCTATTTCAGTTATAACCACATCTACATCTCTTTCTTTAGATATTCTATATACTCTATCCTTAAGCTCATTGGTTATATGAGGAATCACTTGAACTGTTCCACCTAAATAATCTCCACGTCTTTCTTTTTGTAGAACGGACCAATATACCCTGCCTGTTGTAACATTATTATTTTGACTTAAATTTTCATCTATAAATCTTTCATAATGTCCTAAATCTAAATCTGTTTCTGCACCATCATCTGTAACAAAAACTTCTCCATGTTGATATGGGCTCATAGTACCTGGGTCTATATTTAAATATGGATCCAGCTTTTGTATAGAAACCTTAAGTCCTCTATTCTTCAATAACCTTCCGAGTGAAGCTGCTGTTATTCCCTTTCCTAGCGAAGATACAACTCCTCCTGTTACAAATACATATTTAGTATTCATTTAAATTCCTCCTTACTTTATATTCATAGACTATTGACAAACTACAATTTTGTTATTATAATAGAAATTACCCTGTAAAATGGGTTATCTATATCATGTTTTAAAACATACTTAATATCATATCATATTTTCTCTAGCTATGCTAGGGCTTTTTGGCGTTGGTATCTTTTTGAATCATTTTATAATATTACTTTCTCCTAACAGAAAAGCATCCCATATATTGGGATGCTTTATAAATTACATTATCGAAATTATCAGTAAGTAGGGGTAGCCGGCAGACTTTCATCTAACCGGCATTGTGGGAAAGAAGATTTTTTATCTTCGTGAATATATAATTCTACACAAATTAATTTTTTCCTTCATACTTTGCAGATTTTTTTATTTATTTTAATACTTTACAATGATATTTTAATATTATTGTAAAGCACCGCTTCTTACTTCGCCAGATTTACTAAAGCTCTAACTGCTATCTTAATAATTTTCTTTTCAACTTCATTATAGAGCTTATCCTTTTCTTCTAGTGTAAGCTGATTTTTTTGAAGTATATTAGAATCAGTACCCACTATAGCACCCACCCTATAACCTCTTTTGGAACCCACAATAAACGCTGTAGCACATTCCATTTCAGATACTGCAACATCAGTGTTTGATAACTTTTCATTTAATTCAGTATCTTGCATATAATAAGCATCTCTCGTAAGGCTTGTGCCCATAAAAACTTCTTCCTTTAATTCGCAAGCAGCTTCCCTAAGCGCTAATGTTACATCAAAGTTTGCAATTGCAGGGTATATTTCTGGAAGGTACACTTTACTTGTTCCTTCAGCTCTTACTGCTGCATTTACTATAACAGAGCTTCCTATTTTTAAATCTTCTCTTCTCCCTCCAGCGGAGCCTACTCTAATAAAAGTATGGCATCCAATTTTTGCAAGTTCCTCCATTGCAATTGCTGTTGAAGGTCCACCTATTCCTGTAGAACACACAGTAAGCCTTACTCCATCCTTTTCTCCTGTATAAACTACATATTCCCTATTTTCTGCTATCTTTTCCACAGCATCAAAGGTTTCAGCAATTCTCCTTGCTCTACCAGGATCTCCTGGAATTAATACATAAGGTGCTACATCTCCCTGTTTACATCTTATATGTTTTTGCAAAGTTATATCGTAATTCATATATTATTCCTCCACTATTAAGTTTACTATTTTTGCATCTTTAACTTTTACAAGTCCCTTATCCGTTATTTTAAGCTCAGGACTTACAGGAAGTGAATTTGTACTAAAGGACATTACTGGATTGTAATGATTATATCCTAAATCTTTCATAGCTTCTTTTACCTTTGAAAGTTCAAGGCCAACTTCTTCTACTGACTTTTCTGAAAGTATTCCTGCCACATTAAGCTTAACGCTTGCTAGGATACTTTCATTTTCACAAACACAGTATCCTCCCTGATTTTCTATGATAAAGTTTGCAGCACATACTATATCTACTGGGCTTTTTCCTATCACAAGTAAGTTATGATGATCATGAGCGTAGGTTGTTGCAACTGCTCCTCTTTTAATGGTATCTCCTGAAGCTAATGCCAAGGTTACATTATCTGTACCCTTATGTCTCTCAAACACACCTATAAGAGCATAGGGTGAACTTTCCCAATCTATATATCCATTTACTACATCTAAATAATCAAATATCTCTTCTGTAAAAGTGCTTCCGTTTTTTACATTTATAATTCTGCACTTAACTTTTCCATTTTCTATATTTGCCTTTATTTTCAAGTCTTCTTTACTTATCTTTGCAAGTTTAACACTGTTATAAAAGTCATTTGGAAAATTATTTTCAGAGGATGTATATTCATATTTTTTACCATCTTCATAAACACATTCCCCATTTTTATATACTGAATTAATATTAAATTTCTCTACATTATCTAATATTATAAAATCTGCTATTTTACCTGGGGCAACGGCTCCTCTGTCCTTTAAATCCATTCTCAAAGCTGGGTTTAATGTACCAAAAGTTATTGCCCTTTCAGGTTTCATACCAAGCTTAATTGCCTTTTTAATGATGTTGTTTAAATGTCCTTCATTTATAAAGTTATCTGCCATTACGTCATCTGTTACAAAACAAAAATTATTATAAATATCATTTTCTTCAATGAACTTTATATTTTCCTCTGTTAATGACTTATCTTGAATTTCTACAAACATACCATTTAAAAATCTGTCTTCCATAGTTTCTGGAGTATGCTGAGTATGATCTGAATCCACTCCATTAAATATAAACTTATATAAATCTTCTCCCGCAATCCTTGGGCAGTGTCCTTCGATAATAAGCTTTGGATATTTGTTTTTTATATAACTTAAAAACTTGTTTATCTTACTTTCTGGATTTTTAATCACTTCCACATAATTCATAACTTCCCCAAGGCATATTACCTTAGGATTTTTTATAAGCTCTTCAAATTCTTCTATACCAATCTCCGCTCCTGAGGTTTCTAATTCTGTTGAAGGAACAGAACTTGGAATTCCATAAAAGATATCAGCAGTGCAGTTTTCATCCCTTTTTATCATTTCCTTTATTCCAACAATCCCAAATACATTAGCTATTTCATGAGGTTCTGCAACCACTGTAGTCACACCATTTTTGATAAGCTGGTGAGAAAAAGCTTCTGGCGTTACCATTGAGCTTTCTATATGAAGATGTATATCTATAAGGGAAGGAATTAAATACTTTCCTTCCCCTTCTATAATACTATTAGCCCTTATATTCTTTACATCCTTCAAAGTAGTGTATAAAAACTTTCCGTTCTTTACAACAACTGAAGACTTTATAAACTTTTTTGAATACACATTAAATACTTGTATATCCTTTATTATTAAATCCATCATATATTTAACCCTTCTTATTTTCCAGAGGATATTTCCTTATTCCAAGTATCTATCCACTGCTTATTTACCTCATTTACATATTGCCAATTTACAGACTTTAACTTTTTAATCATTTCTTCTCCATAAGTTTGACCTTTAGCTTCTTCTTCAGTTAATTTTACATTCTTATTTGATGGCGCTTCTACTTTAGCTTTACCAGTTGCAGTTTGAACTTCTTCACTTAATGTAAAATCTATAAACTTTTCAGCAAGCTCTTTGTTCTTTGATCCCTTAACTACATTTATTGTATTAAGCCCTACATAACTTCCTTCTGAAGGAGTTACAAATTTAGCTCCTGGGCATGCCTTTAATATATTTCCGTAAGCAAAGTCTTGAATAACTGCTACAGCTATTTCACCTTGATTAAACATATTTGCAAGCTCTGAGGATTTTCCATAATATTTAACAACACTTGGAGCAAGCTGTTTCATCTTATCAAAAGCTTTAGCTTCATTTCCCTTTATATCTACTCCAGCTTGATCACCTGCTACCATCATCATAAGTGGTCCTGCAGTTACCGTTATATCTGGAATTGCAATTTTTCCTTTAAGTTCTGGTTTCCAAAGATCTGCCCAGGATGTTATAGGAGTTTTAATAACTTCTGGATCATATACTATTCCAAGACTATTTATAGTGTATGCTGGTCCATATCCTTCTCCTTGAGGAGCTTTTGCTAAATCATATACATTGTTTAAGTTTGGAATATTTGCTGTATTTATCTTTTCAAATAATCCTTCTTTTATTCCCTGCATGGAATACAAATCTGCAAGATAAATTAAATCAATTCCTTCTTTCTTTTGCTTAAGTTTTGTAAGTCTTTCTCCATTGTTACCCTTTTCTAAAACTATTTTTACATTGTATTTTTTTTCAAATGGTTCATATATATTCTTCTTTAATAAATCCTCATTAAACCCCCAAGTGGAGATTGTGAGTGTTTTTGGTTCTTCCTTGGTATTTGTTGAAGCCTCTTTAGATCCACAACCTACTAAAAGTGTAGTTGCAGTAAGTACTGATGCAAGTAAAATACTTAATTTTTTCATTGATTTTTCCCCCTTAAACTAATATTAATTTATCTTTATTAAATTTAATATTTACCTTTTCACCATTTTTAAAGTTATTTTCAAAACTTGTATTTACAATATAATCACCAAGCTTAGTGCTTACTATATACTGAATTTGCTTTCCTAGGAATGTACTTATCCCAACAATTCCTTCTAGGGTATTTTCTGAATTTCTTCCATCAAATCTTTGAATTTCTATATCTTCCGGTCTTATAGTCCCTTTTACATCTGATCCCTTTACATAGCTTGTATAGAATATTCCGCTATTTTTTGCTTTATAAACTCCTTGACCATTTTCTTCACTTATAAGATTTAAGTCTATGAAGTTTTCAAATCCCACAAACTTTGCAGTAAATTCAGTTAGTGGATTATTATATATGTTAATTGGATTATCTAACTGCTCAATTATACCGCCATTCATTACTGCAACCTTGTCTGAAATGGAAAAACATTCTTCCTGGTCATGAGTTACATATATTGCAGTAATTCCAAGTCTTTGCTGAATCTTTCTTATTTCAACTCTCATTTTCACCCTAAGTTTTGCATCTAAGTTGCTTAAAGGTTCATCAAAGAGCAATAAGCCTGGTCTTATAACTAGCGCTCTAGCCAAAGCAACTCTTTGCTTTTGTCCTCCTGAAAGTTCATCTGGAAATCTCTTTTCAAATCCCTTAAGGTCTACTACCTCAAGCATTTCCATAACTCTTTTATTTATTTCTAAATTATCAACTTTTCTAAGCTTTAATCCAAATGCCACATTATCAAATATACTTAAATGAGGAAACAATGCATAGTTTTGAAATACATATCCAAAGTTTCTTTTATGCACAGGCACTTTAGTATAATCCTCACCGTCAAATATAAATTGCCCTTCTGTGCTGTTTAAAAAGCCTTGAACAAGTCTTAAAGTTGTTGTTTTTCCGCATCCGCTTGGCCCTAAAAGAGAAACAAGTTCTCCCTTTTCAACTTGGAAATTAAAGTTTTTAAGTATCATATTATCGCCATAACCTGCAGTTATATTTCTTAATTCAAGTAATGCCATATATTATCACTCCTATTTAGCAAAATAACTTAACCCTAAAGTCTTTTCTACAATTACCATTAAAACTATTGTAAATACCATAAGCGCAACAGATAACGCTGCAATAGTTGGGTCATAATTGTACTCTACATAACTTAGCATTTGTATAGGTAATGTGCTTACCCCTGGTCCCGATAAAAATACTGAAAGAGGTACATTATTAAAGGAATTTATAAATGCAAGTATAAATGCTGCTATTACTCCTGATTTAATATTAGGAAGTACCACCTTGAAGAATGTCCTTCCTTTACTTAACCCCAAACTCATAGCTGCTTCCTCTATAGAATAATCAAAATTACTAAGACTTGAAGAAACTACCCTTATAGCATAGGGAAAAAGTATTATAGCATGTCCGATAAACAAGCTTAAATAAACCGGAAAATCATTTTCTACCATTAAAAATTTTAATAATGCAAACCCTAAAACTATTCCCGGTATAAGTACAGGTGATACAAATATTCCATTGAGAACATTCTTACCCTTAAAGTTATATCTGTTTATAGCATAAGCTGCTGGAATTCCCATAATAAGTGCTACCATAGTAGCCAAAAAAGCAATTCCCAAACTAATTTTTAAAGTTTCCATAAACATTTCTACATTTAATATATTTTCAAACCATTTAAGAGAAAATCCCTTTGGAGGGAAAGCTAAAAAGTTTTCACTGCTGAAAGAAGCTCCGATTATTATAAGCAGTGGTCCTAGTAAGAAAATATATACCATTAAAGTGAATATCACCAAAAATTTATTCTTTTTCACCTTGTCCTACCCCCTTCTATTTAAAGCTTTAGCCCCTCTATTCATGATGGAAGTAACTATAATTGTTGTAATTATCATTATAACAGCTACAACAGATGCGCTATTCCAATCAGATAAAGTCATTGCATTTTGATATATCAATGTGGCTAAAACCCTTGTCTTAGTTCCTCCTAAAAGCTGTGGAGTGGTGTACGCAGTAAGGCATCCAGTAAATACAAGTACACTTCCTGTCATGAGTCCTGGCACGCTTAACGGAAATACCACTTTTAAAAACGCCTTAAACTTAGAAGCTCCAAGACTTTCTGCTGCAAGCATGTAGTCTTCTGTTATATTTTCCATTACACCTATAAGAGAAAGTATCATTAAAGGCAGGAACAATTGCACAAATCCCACTACAATAGAAAATTCATTATATAACATGCTAACTGGGCTATTGATTAAGTTAAGATTTAAAAGAATTGTGTTTAAAAGTCCTTTCTTACCAAGTATTACAATCCAACAAAAAGAACGAACAACTGGAGATGTAAGCATAGGAAACACTGCTAGCGCTATGTATAATCCTCTTCTTTTAACACCTATTTTAGATATGTAATATGCAGTAGGCAATCCTAAAACTGCACATATTATAGTACTTATTAAACTTAGTTTCATAGTTCTTATAAATACATCTTGAAAAAAAGAATCCCTAAGTATGTTGGTATAGACTTCTATAGATAATGTACCTTCAGCTTGAAATGTAGAAATACATATTTTAAATACCGGAATTATAGCAAACAAAGTCAAAAATATTGCAGCAGGTATCATTAAATAAAAGCCAGTTCTCTTTTTCATATTTGTCACCTCCTAAAATTTACACATTAACTACGATAATTCTTCATTTTACAATTGTATAGAAACCCGGATATCACGAACTAAATATTTATTTTTAAAACTATTATTCGTGTTTTACAAAATAATAATATCTCACTTTGTAAATATAGTCAATAGTTTATAAATAATAAATGGTGGTATAATAATATGTATCACTGAATACGGAGGTGTTTTTATGCAAACATTAAATTTTTTAGGAAGAGGTTCTGCTTTTAATACAGAAGAGGGAAATACTTCAGCTTATATAAAACGCGGTGATAAACTTCTCTTAATAGACTGTGGAGAAAGCATATTTGAAAGAATAAAACAAAAGAGGCTATTAGAAAATTCTAAAGAGATAACAATACTAATTACTCATTTACATTCTGACCATGTAGGAAGCCTTAGCAGCCTTATTTTTTACTGTTACTATATGCTAAATAAAAAGGTTTCTATAATATACCCCTCCTCTTATGCCTTAAAATCTCTTTTTAGCATAATGAACAATAAAGATAATATGTACAACTTAATAGAAAGCTATGAAAATACTCGTATTGCTTTAGGTGATATAGAAGTTATGCCCGTAAAAGCTTCTCATTCTAAAGAAATGTATTGCTATGGTTATTTTATTTACTATGATAATAAAACGATTTACTATAGTGGTGATTCTAATGCCATTGAGGAAAACACATTAAATCTCTTTAAGAACGGAAAAATTGATGAGTTATATCAAGATACCTGCTACCCTGACTATACGGGAAGTGGTCATTTATCCATTAGTAAACTGTCTAATTTGATTCCTGAAAATCTAAGAAAAAAAGTTTATTGTATGCATATAGATGGAAATGAACTTATTAAAGAGGCAACAAAGCTTGGCTTTAATATAGTAGAAATCAATATTTAAAGAAATTTCGTTAAACGAAATTTCCTCCTTTAGCAGGTAAGCATGAATAATATTTTTAATGTTGAACATAAGCAGGGAATTTGCATTGTAGAAAGCATTGAGCAAACAATTAAAATCTCTTTATTTCTTATTTTAAGGCGCCGTATAGAGTCTTCTACTGTTTGAGCTATAGGCGAGTTTAGAAGGCTTAGGCGCCTTAAAAGGAAGAAATATTAGAGCTTTTTCGTGCAGCGAACGCTTTCCTAAATGCAAATTTCCTGCGAGCGGTTCAACATTAAAAATGTCGTCTTATTTCTATATTTTTTTAAGAATGTTATTTATTCCTTCGCTTGCTTTTAAACGCTGTTCTTGAATCCATTCTTCGTCAAATTCCAAATGGAACAACTTTGAAAAAGAGTAATATAAATTTAATTTTTGGTAGTAAATCTCTAATTCATATAAGTCGTTAAACCTATATGAAGGCTTTGAAAGTTTTTCTTGTTTTGCTACAAACAATTCATCTACATAAGTTAAAAATGTGTGCATAAGATCTTTATCACTCACATCAAAAGGTACTTTCAAAAGCTTCCATTGGATTGATTCATCTAACTTATAAAATTTTAAGTTATCAAGTATAATTATATATTCATTTATATCCATCTTTCTGTAAAAAGATACTTTTTCTTCTCTTGTGCTCCATAATGCTAACTTTTCTCTTAAAGGTAAACTTTTTACCTTTAGTATTGCATCACTAGGCCCTATTACCCCTTCATTTATCTCCCTATCTTTTACCATAATCATCTCATCTATAAAGTCTTGGGTATGCCCATGGGATGCTACATATCCTATATCATATATACCCTTTCTACCTGCTCTTCCTGCAATTTGTTTCACCTCTTGAGAAGTTAAATATCTTACTTCACTGCCATCAAACTTTTTAACATCCATAAATACTATTCTCTTTATAGGCAAATTTACTCCCATACCAATTGCATCAGTAGTTATAAGTATAGAAGTTTCTTTATTTATAAATTGTTCATACTGCTTTCTTCTGACTTCTGGAGGTAAATCTCCATATATAAGACTTGCTTTTATGCCTAAATCAGCATAATGATATGCAAGATTTAAAACTCTCTTTTTAGAAAATACAACTAATGCATCTCCCTCTTGAATATCCTTATATGCAAAAGGATTTTCTTGTATCTCTAAAGGTATATCCCTTGTATATTCTCTAAACTCGTATTCATCTTCACAATCCTCTATTATTTCTATTAAAAGCTCTTTTGCATTTAACGCACCACACACATGAATTTCCTTACAATTTAACGCCAACATAGCTCTTGTCCATGCTGCTCCTCTTTGATCGTCATTTATCATTTGCACTTCATCTATTATTGCTAGGTCATAGTTTTCTCCTATATTCAACTTTTCTATAGTGCATGAAGTATGGGTTGCACCTTCTATGATTATCTCTTCTTCTCCTGTAAGTAAGTTGCACTTTACTCCTTCACTGTTAAGCCTTTCAAAATTTTCTAATGCTAGTATTCTTAAAGGTGATAAATATATTCCTTTAGTAACTTCTTTTAACCTTTGCATAGCGTTGTAAGTTTTTCCAGTATTCGTTTCTCCCAAGTGAAGATAAAACTTTCTTTTAAGTCTTCGTGCATCTTCATATTCATCCTTTGGATTTTTAGGAAATATTGTTTCAAATTCATGATATATAAGCTTTGGAATATGCTTAGTTATAAGTACACTCATAGCACCTGATTTTAAATAAGCGCCATAATTCCCCTTCACTATTTCGTCAAATCTATAACTTGTATGATTTTTTCTATTGTAATCCTCTATGAGTTTTTTAGATATGTACTCTAAAATTTCTGAATATCTTTCATGAACTACTCTAAACTCTTTATTATCAAGACCTTCAAACTCTTTTAATTGCTTTATTTTTTTACGAACTGATGCCTCGTGCTCCCAAAGCATATGTGGTTTAGTATGCCTTACTATTTGTTCTATTTGATTTATTTGACTTTTTATTTTTCTAAAATTTCTATCTACTGTGCTTTTACTGCTACCTCTTCCCATAGTAAAACTCCTTACATATGATATTTATAATTTACTATTATATCATTATTTCCCATTAAAAATGCCCCTCTTAGTAAAGCTTATATTTAGCTTTACCAGAGAGGAAAATTAAATGCTATATTTTATTAATATTATTATTTTTTATTCTACTTCTATTCCATCTTTAGTTACATATGGTCCTGTTTCTGGCATATTTTCAGCTATGCTTGTATCCGCTTCGTATAAGGAACCATCCGCTGTTGATGATACTAGAGACATAATAGCTTCTACAAAAGTTTTTGTTAGATATCCCGAAGATTTTTGTCCAAGACTCTGCATTTGTCCGCGCATTTCAATTAAAACACTTCCAGCTCCAGCTATACCGTAGGAATTTCTTGCTATTCCTTCATAAGCCCCGCCATCATATCTACTTACTTCTGCAAATCCAAAATGTTCTAGATCATTATATATAACTGAGCACATTTTCTTTGATAACTCTACTGCTTCAGGTTTTGCTTTTGGATCTGTAGGCCAAAGTATTGAAGTTTTAATCATATCTCCATCTTCTTCATTAAGATATGTGCCCTGATGATGTAAATCAATTATCCATTCAGGCTGAATAGCTTTAAATGTATTCAATACCGCTACTGATTCCTTAACAGGATTAGTTGGGAACGTCTTTCCATTATCCAATTTATAATACGGGCTGTCCTCCCAGTTTTGCCAATGCCAACGATTCATATCATATCCTACACCAGCACTTGAATAGCTAACCTTTGGTGCAGTTGGATCATCCGTATACCTTTGTTTCTTTTCTGTTCCATCAACATTTACCCTTGGCACAATATATAAAGTAACTTTGCTTAATATGTCTTCAATTTTACTATTATCTGTACTTAAATATTTTAATACGTTCAGTGCTGCCTCTGTTCCTAAGGGTTCATTCCCATGCTGTTGACTGATTACCATAACTTTTTTAGGGCCTGTCCCTATTTTCGCCAGATATATATCTCTACCTTGATTAGATTGTCCTATAGTTGAAAGCTGCATTTTGCCCTGAGATGATTTTTCAATTTGCTTCAACGTTTTTGATAATTCCTCATAGTCATGTAAGCCGCTTAAGCTTATGTTTTGAGTTTCAGTTACCCATGGACCGCTTGGCTTTAAGCTAGTACCACCTGCATAAATTGTTGATGATGCAGTAATTACTGATGCTAAAGCCAATGCTAAAGCAAGTGCACGTGATTTTCTCATAACATTCTCCTCCTATAAGTCTATTATTCTTTAATCATTTAGGTTTATTGCTTAACCTATTTTTATTATATACCCCCAAAATACCATTTTATGTCATAACATAGCATACGTGCTCAAGATATTTCCAACGATTTTACAACTTTTTTTCATATTTTCTTTTTTCTTTGCTAATCTTCTTATTTCCAAAATATTTATAAGCTAATTAAAACCTTGATTAAAGAAAAAAATATAGGATAAATTAAAGAATTATGTAATTATTTTTACTAAAAAAATTGCAATTAAAGTATATATGTTTAATAAAATAATAAAGTTCATTAAAGCAAAAGAAAAAGGCTTATTGAAAGAAAATAATAAGCTCTTTTCTTAAATTTATTACTATAAAAATTATAAAAAGTATACAATGATTTAAATCGCTGTATACTTTTTAATAACAAAGCTAAAATTTACTGTCATCCACACTCAAAAGTTCTTTCTTTATTTTATCTACTACTTCCCTTACAGTTCCATCTTCAAAAGGTGATTTAAGTCCTGCTTCGAATGCAAGTTTTAAGAAGGACTTACTTCCCCCAAGCTTACATAACTTAACATAGGATTTCCATGCCTTTTCTCTATTTTCCATGGACCATACATAGTATTGAAAAGCACATAACTGAGCTAAGGTATAATCTATATAATAAAAAGGTGATTCATAAATATGTCTTTGTTGCTGCCAATATCCACCTTTCTCAAGAAAGTCATTTTCTTCATAGGTTTTATGAGGAAGATACTTCTTTTCAATACCTCTCCAAGTATTTTTTCTCTCCTCAGGAGTCATATCAGGGTTTTCATAAATTTTCTCCTGAAACTCATCTACAGATACTCCATAAGGTATAAATAAAAGCGCATCTGCTAAATGAGAAAATTTATATTTTTCTGTTTCATCTTCAAAGAATAAATTCATCCAAGGATAAGTAAAGAATTCCATACTCATGGAATGAATTTCACAAGCTTCATAGGTTGGAAATTGGTATTCTGGTATTTCATAATCTCTACTGCTGTAAACTTGGAAAGCATGCCCCGCTTCATGAGTTAAAACATCTACATCGCCTGAAGTTCCATTAAAATTTGAGAATATAAATGGAGCCTTATACTCGCTTATATAAGTACAGTATCCTCCACTTGCTTTCCCTTTTTTAGCTACTAAATCCAAAAGCTCTCCATTTACCATAAAGTCAAAAAATTCTCCTGTTTCCTTGGAGAGCTCATTATACATGTTCTTTGCATTATTCACCATAAAATTTGCATCACCATGGGGTTTCGCATTCCCAGTTTTAAATTTAAAATCTAAATCATAATAACTCATATTAGATAAGCTAAGTCTTTTTCTTTGTTTTTCTACAAGTTCTTGGCATACAGGTACTATACTTTCCTCTACCTGTTTTCTAAAATTCTTCACCATATCCTTATTATAGTCTGTTCTAAGCATCCTGTCATAAGCAAGCTCTACAAAGTTGTTATAGCCTAGAGCTTTAGCTACTCTTGTCCTTATCTTCACAAGCCTATCATATATGTTATCAAATTCTTTTTCATGTTCCTCAAAGAACTTATACTTTGCCTCTGATGCCCTTTTTCTTACTTCTCTATCCTTTGATTGCATAAATGGAGCCATCTGAGCTAAATTTCTCTCTTCTCCTTCAAAAATTATCTTTGCTGATGCAAGAAGCTTTGTATATTCACTAGAAACCTTATTTTCTTCTTGAAGATCTGAAATCACTTCAGGAGAAAAGGTCTTAATTGAAAGCTCTGCTATATCGAATAGCTGAGTTCCCCATTTTGCTTCAAGCTCTTCCTTAAACTTAGAGGATGTAAGAGCTTTATAATAATCTGATATAACCTCTTCATATAATGGCATATTGATATCCAAGAAGTCCTGCTCCTCTTCATAAAACTTATCTGTAGTATCAATGGTATGTCTTATTTCAGCTATTTGAGCCATAGATTCAAATTCACTTCTTAATTTATTTATATCTTCCATAATTTTATTTTGTTTCTCTAAAGTATCACTGTTTTTAAATTCTTCAAGAAGAATATTAAACTTTCCCTTAATTTCTTTTATATTAGGTCTTTCATATTTAAATTCACTAAACTTCATAGTACTCCATCCCTTCAATGTGTATTATTTTCTTAGTATTTTCACTTTCACATGCAATTATATGCACCATAATTCATATAAATCAATAGTATTATACCATATTAAGGATTAATTTATATATTTTCGCAAATGTATTTTTCAACAATTGGATTGCCCTTAAAGCTAATATAATTATTAAAATCCAAGCCGTGATATTACTATTTATACACTTGACAATTAACTATTATAATTGAATAATATTAATTATTAAATATGATCTCTAAATGAAGTTGTTTAATAGTCATATAATATAATTCAAGAAAGATGGTGCTTTATTATGGATAAATTATTATTCGGACTATCTGGCCTGCCTATAGGCGAAGAAGGTATGAAATTTACTTATAAAACTGGCATAGAATACTTAAAAAACATAGGACTTGATGCAATGGAACTCCCCTTTGTGCGTTCTGTAAATATCACAGATAAAAATAAAGATGAAGTTTTAAATTCAAAACTTTTAAATGACTTTTATCTTTCTGCACATGGCTCTTATTATATAAATTTAAATGCTGATGAAGATGAAAAACAAGAAAAGTCTCTTGAGAGAATAATAAAAGGCGCTGAAGCTCTTTTAAAAGTACAAGGAAGAAGTTTGGTATTTCATCCTGGATTTTATTTAAAGGACAGTAAACAAGAAACCTTTAATACCATTAAAGAGAACCTATTAAAACTTCCTGACCTTGGAGTGGATTATAGACTTGAAACTACAGGAAAAGGCACCCAATTTGGAAGCCTTGAAGAAAATGTAGCTCTTTGTAAAGAAGTTAAAACCTGTAAACCTTGCATTGATTTTTCCCATTTACACGCAAGATATAACGGCAGCTTAAAGACTTATGATGACTTTGCAAAGGTACTTCAACATATAAAGAATGAACTTGGCTACGAAGCCTTAGAAGATATGCATATACATATATCAGGTATAAACTACGGAGAAAAAGGCGAAAAAAATCACCTTCCATTTTTAGAAAGTGATTTTAAATTTGAAGAATGTTTAAAGGCCTTTAAAACCTTTGATATTAAAGGTTGTGTAGTTTGTGAAAGCCCTATGCTTGAAAAAGATGCACTGCTTTTAAAGAATTTTTATGAAAGCCTTTAGAAATATTACGACATTCTTAATGTTAAATCTTCCGTATAGGTTCTGCATTTAAGAAAGCGTTCACTGCTCAAAGAAGCTCTAATATCTCTCAATTTAAATCACCTAAACTTTCTAAACTCGCTGTAGCTCAGACAGTAGAAAGTTCTTTACGGTGATTTAAATTGAGAGATAAAGAGCTTCTAATTGCTTGTTCAATACTTTCTACAATGCAGAACCTATACTAAATTTAACATTAAAAATGTCTTCATCCACACTGATGAAGGATGGAATTTCGCTTTTGCGAAAGTTTCTTTTAAATTGACGATTATCAAAGGGCTGATAAGCCCACAGACCGATAGGTCGTAAAATATTAATTATTCTATTTTTTATCATAAATCTTTTATTGTACTACCTTATCTTTAACTTATAAATTAAGTTTCTCATTTAATTTAGTATAAGTTCTTATAACGTTCCCAGGCTGCCGCCCTATAGAATTTTCATCGTAGAAGGCATTGAATGAGCCTTAGAACGGCTTTATTTATAAATTTAAAATATCGTATAGAGCCTTCTACTGTCTGAGCGACGGCGAGTTTAGGAGGCTTAGATATTTCAAATTTATAAATATTAGTCGTTCTTAGCGAAATGAACGCTTTCCTAGATGCAAATCTCATACGGTAGGTTCAACATTAAAACTGTAATTCCTTTAAATTTTCTGCTGCTTCTGTTATGTTTTCTTTTCCAAGTATTGCAGATATAACAGCCACTCCATCTATACTAGCTGGCTTTAACTTTGTTATATTATTTTCGCTTATTCCTCCAATAGCTACTACGGGAATGTTTAAACTTTTCTTTATATTTGAAAGTTCCTCTATGGTTACGCTATCTGCATCATCCTTTGTAGTAGTTGGAAATACTGCCCCAACTCCTACGTAATCTGCTCCATCTTCTTGTGCCTTTAAAGCTTCTTCAACATTGGATGTTGAAACCCCTATAATTTTTTCTGCACCTAATATGCTTCTTACTATACTGCAAGGCAAATCGCTTTGTCCAACATGAACGCCGTCAGCATCTACAGCTAATGCAATATCAACTCTATCGTTTATTATTAAAGGAACGTCATACTTTTTACATACTTTCTTTACCTTTAGAGCTTCTTTATAAAAATCTAATGAATCTACATCTTTTTCTCTTATCTGTACTAATGTTGCTCCACCAAGTATTGCTTCCTCTACAGCTTTATCTAAAGATTTATCTTTTATGAAACTTCTCTCTGTTACAAGATACAAAGTATAATTTACATTTTTCTTATTCATAATTGTTCTCCTTATTTTTCAGTTATCTTTGCATATTCATAAATTATTTCAGGAGTGATATTTGAAACGCTGTCAATTATAGCTGTCCTAAAACTTCCCGTTCCCAAATCCTTATCTGTTACAGCCTTGTATGCTCTTTCCCCGCTTATGCCCATAGTTAAAACTCCAAGTACTGTAGCTATATGCTTATCTTCTCCTGTTCCTAAAAATGCACCTATAAGAGAGGAGCACATGCAGCCAGTTCCCGTAACTTGTGATAACATAGGGTGTCCATTATATATTAAGTATGTTTTATCATTGTAGCTTATGGAGTCCACTTTTCCTGTTATAGCTATTACAGAATTTAGTTTTTTAGATAATTCTTCTCCTAGCTTCTTTCTTCCTTCTATTTCATCTTTTTCTTCTACATCTACATCTACATCTACGCCTCTAGTCTTTGAGCTTAGTCCTGCTAAAACTTTAATTTCTGAAAGATTTCCTCTTATAACATCAAATTGTATATTTTCTAGTAAAAGCTTTGCAGTTTTTGTTCTAAGACTAGTTGCTCCAACCCCCACAGGATCAAGTATTACAGGAACATTTAGTTCATTTGCCTTTTTCCCTGCAAGTATCATAGAATTTATAGTTCTGCTGTTTAATGTACCAATATTTATTACTAGTGCCGAAGCAATAGATACCATTTCCTCAACTTCAGCTTCATCATCTGCCATTACAGGGCTTCCACCTAGCGCAAGTACAATATTTGCACAATCGTTTACTGTAACGTAATTTGTTATGTGATGTACAAGAGGTGTCTTTTCCTTAACTTGTAAAAGAATACGATTAAGCTTTTCATTAATTCCCATAATAGTTTCCTCCAAACTTATATATAGATTTTTATTTCTATAGCATACCTGCATTTTTATACAGTGTGTAAAAATGATTAGTAGGACCTACACCATGGCCAATATCTAATGAGTGCTTAATTGCTTCTGTAATATATTCCTTAGCTCTTTTTATTGATTCTACTAAAGTATAACCCAATGCTAAATTAGAACATATTGCAGAAGATAAGGTACATCCTGTTCCATGAGTATTTTTAGTATGTATTCTTTCTCCTTCAAAATAATGAAATTCTTTTCCATCATATAATATATCTACAGCATCATCCGCTAAATGACCTCCCTTTAAAAGTACATTAGGGGCTCCTATGAAATGAATTATCTTTGCTGCAGTTTCCATTTGTTCTCTTGTTTCTATGGCCTTTAATGTTTCAGCTTCTTTTAACAATTCACTATACTCATGATTATCCGTATACATCTGTTTATAAGTTTCTATCATAGCCAATGCTTCAGGGATATTAGGAGTTATAATAGAGCTTAAAGGTATTAATTTTTCTATAAGTGCTTTTTTTGATTCAGGTTTAAGTAAATCAAATCCACTTTTTGAAATCATCACAGGATCTAAAACCATATTCTTAGGTTTATATTCATTTAACTTTTTACTGATTGCATCTATAGTTTCTATTTTTGAAACCATTCCTATTTTCACTCCATCTACCTCTATATCCTTAAATATTGCATCTATTTGAGCCTCTATAATTGAAGGTGATAAATCCTCCACTGCCCAAACACCTTGAGTATTTTGAGCCGTAATAGCAGTTATAACACTCATTCCAAAGGTTCCATTTGCAGAAAATGTCTTTAAATCAGCCTGAATACCTGCTCCTCCTGAACTGTCAGAACCTGCAATAGTTAATACTTTTTTCATTTACAAAACCTCCTCATTTAGTTTTTTCAATACTTTTTAATACTTTTCAATCAATTTCAATTAGCCTTAGTTTTATTGCTTATAAACCATGTTTATTATGTTTCTCTTTAATATAATAGTTAGTACCACATAAGCTATTAATGATCCTCCTAAACTGCTTATGGAAAAAGGTATTACATAAAATAGTGCTGCAACATCTTTTCCAAGTACTAATTTAGAAATTTGGTAACAAACAAGTGCTCCAATTACTCCCGTACCTATAACTTCTCCTAGAAAAGCATGTATAATTTTTTTGCCTCTTTTATAAAATAACGCTGCCAAAAATGCTCCTATCATGCTTCCAGGAAAAGCCATAATAGAACCTGTTCCTAAAATATTTCTTATAACTGATATACAAAAGGCAATACCTACTCCTATGTAAGAATTAAACATTACTGCAGAAAGTACATTAATAAAATGTTGTATAGGAAAACACCTTGAAGCTCCTATTGGAATATAAATTAAATTTGAAAGTAAAACTCCCATAGCTATAAGTAGTGCTGAAAAAGTTAATTTTTTTGTACCCATAAAATCACTCCTAAATTTAAATAATATAAATTTTTAGTACTATCCAGCAGAAAGTTAGAAGTATTTTAAAAGTAGTAGTTTTTAATTTTTCTATAATATAAAAAACAAAAGACATAAACTCCCACGAAGTTTATGTCTTAAATATCAAAACAATATCTACATCTAACTCCCTACGCCGGCATTATCCAGATCAGGTTAAAGGGTCTAAGAATGGATTTCTTACTCTCAGCTGGCCATTACCAACTCCCCTGTGTGATTACCTATATTATTAATTTTCATTAACATCATACTATATATAAAAAATTAAGTCAATTGATCCCTATGAAGTTCCTAAAAATTCAAGTTAGAACTGGCACATAGAAATAAAGTATTTGTGGAACTGAATATTTTCCGTAAGTTCAGGATGGAAAGATGTTACAAGGATATTATTTTGTTTAGCTGCTACTATATTCTCCTTTAACTTATGGAGTACTTCTACATCATCTCCCACACTAACAATAAATGGTGCTCTAATGAACACAAGTGGAATTGGGTTATCTGATACACTCTTAATAACATCCTCAGTGCTAAAACTATCTATTTGCCTTCCATATGCATTCCTTCTAACTTTTATATTCATTACAGAAATATGTGTTATGTCGTCATTTTCAATTTCCTTTGCAAGCAGTATCATGCCTGCACAAGTTCCCCATACTGGTAATCCTAATAGTATCTTCTCTCTAAGCTTGGCAAGCATTCCTGTTTCCCTTAAAATTTTGCCAATAGCAGTACTTTCTCCCCCTGGTAAAATTAATCCATTAATATCTTCAATATCCTTGAAAGTTTTAACTTCAACTGCATCAAAGCCTAATGCATTTATGCTTTTTATATGTTCTATAACTCCACCTTGAAGGGATAAAACTCCTATCTTCATCTTACCAGCCTCTTTCTGCATATCTATTAGTTAAATCTCTTAAGTCTATTCCACTCATCGGCTCCCCTAATTCCTCCGAAACCTCTGCAAGTCTCTTAGGATCATTATAATAGGTAGTTGCAAGTACTATTGCCTTTGCTCGTTTTTCTGGACTACCTGACTTAAATATTCCAGAGCCAACAAACACCCCTTCGGAACCAAGCTGCATCATAAGTGCGGCATCTGCTGGTGTTGCAATTCCACCTGCTGCAAAATTCACTACAGGAAGCTTTCCTTCCTTCCAAACAAATTTTATCAATTCGTATGGAGCTGACATTTCCTTTGCAATTGTCATAAGTTCTTGTTCTGGAGCATTTTTTATCTTTCTTATTTCATCCATCATGCATCTCATATGCCTTACAGCTTCAACAACGTTTCCTGTACCCGCTTCCCCCTTTGTTCTAATCATAGAAGCTCCCTCACCTATTCTTCTTAAAGCTTCCCCAAGATTTTTAGCACCACAAACAAAAGGAACTTTAAAATCCCATTTATTTATATGATAAGCTTCATCTGCAGGAGTTAAAACTTCACTTTCATCAACATAATCGATTTCCAAAGCTTGAAGTATTTGAGCTTCTACAAAGTGGCCAATTCTAACTTTGGCCATAACTGGTATTGAAACCGCTGATTTTATTTCTTTAATCATTTTAGGATCGGACATTCTAGCAACTCCACCTTGCTTCCTTATATCGGAAGGTACTCTTTCAAGAGCCATTACAGCACAAGCTCCAGCCTTCTCCGCTATTTCAGCTTCCTTTGGATTAACAACATCCATAATTACTCCACCTTTTAACATTTGAGCAAGGTTTTTGTTTAGTTCATAATTGTTCATAAAAATATTCCCCCAATAAAATCTAAATTTTCTTACATCCATATTATAAAACAACAACGTATTAGTACAAAATGTACCGATACAAATTGTACCGGTACATTTTAGATGTAAATTTGTAAATCTTATAAGACTCACTTGATAATTTGTATTGTAGGAAAATTTAATACTTTATTTATTACCCTAGAAATTTCCTCGCTTGTGACTTCACTTAAAATTTCGGGCATTTTATATATAATATCATTTGATGAATACATTATTTCGCTGCAAGCTAAATCCTTCGCTAATTGCACTGACTTCTCTGACCTCAATGCCGTTTTAAGTTCTATATTTTTTATAAGTTTTTTAATTAATTGCTCATTAAAAATATAAGTATCTTGTTTAATTTTTTCTATAGAGCTATCTATAAGTCTTACCGCTTTTTCAATATTTTCTCCTGATGTCCCCATAGAAATTTTAAATAATCTTATTCCTTTTTCTTCTTTTATACTACTTTCGATTTCGTAAGAAAGTCCATTTTGCGTTCTAATTGTATCATATAAAATACTAGAAGTTCCTTCTCCAAAATAATTATTAAATACCTTTAAGCAGCCAAGTTCCTTTAGGGATAAATTATGTATTGGATAAGCATATTGTATTTTAGAACCGTTTACGCCCTCTCTAAACTTTACAAACATACCTGCATTATTATTTTCGTAAAGATAATTATTACCTATGTCACTTCTATTAAGATACTTATCCTCTAAGCCACATGGCTTAATATTTTTTAAATTTTCCACATTCTCTTCTATCTCAAAAACATCAAAGCATTTTTCAACTACACTCATAGCTTCTTTCTCTGGAAATCCTGTAACCACAGTTACTACCATATTAGATGGCAAATAATATTTGTTATAAAAATCCTTTAGTGTATTTAAGGTAATTTTAGATATACTCTCATGGGTTCCTATTATTAAATCTTTTATTCTCCTATGCTGAAAAGCATTATGCAATAATTCATCCTCGCAAAACTGATATAAGTCTTCTGACCATTCATTAAGTTCTTGCTTAATTATATCCATTTCTTCTTTAAAGCCATTTTCAGGGAAGGTAGGCCTTAGAACTATATCAGAAAAAAGTCCTAATCCTTTTTCAAAATCCTCATTTAGAAGGCTGCCATAATAAACTACATAGGGGTAATTTGTCATAGCATTTTGAAATCCAAACAATTCATCACATAGCTTATTTATTTCTAGCTCAGTTTTATTTATTGTTCCTTTAAACACCATATGTTCTACAGCATGAGCTGTACCTAGTGGGAATCCCTCTTCTTTTATAGCCCCAGCATCTACTCCTATACAAAATGAGGTTATATTTCCTTGAACATATTTATATATAACTTTTAATCCATTTTTCAAGACTTCTTTTATCAAAATTATACACTCCCTGTAGAGCCAAATCCATTTGCCATTCTATCAGAATCATTTACTTCCTGAGCCTCAACGACTTTAACTTTTATCACAGGTTTTATTACCATTTGAGCAATTCTCATGCCTTTTTCTACTTTAAAATCACATTTCCCATGATTTATAAGTATTACTCCTATCTCTCCCCTGTAGCCTTCATCCACAGTTCCTGGGGAATTGAGAACAGTAATAGAATTTTTAAGTGCTAAGCCGCTTCTTGGTCTAACTTGTGCCTCTGTATCCTTTGGAAGTTCTATTACTATACCTGTTTTTATCAAAACTGTTTCACTAGGTTTTATTACCTTTTCCTCCACTGAGCAGAGATCCATTCCTGCATCACTCTCATGAGCATATCTTGGAAGTACTGCATCCTTATGTATTCTTTTTATTTTAAGTTCCATTTATATTCCTCCTTATCATTACCTCTATTTTATATTCTAAGTAAGTATTTAACAATACTATTATTCCATTTGCGTTTTTTGTCGGATGTGCTATAATATTAATTGAAATGTTATATCCGAGTATTTTACTTGGAAATAAGTGAAGAGGTGAAATTAATGAATCAGGTAGGATATGTTACACGTGTTAATGGTAATGCAGCTAATGTAATGTTTAAAAGAATGTCTGGTTGTGGTGATAACTGTGCATCTTGTGGGGGAAGCTGTGAGGTTCCACCTATGCTTTTAGAAATTGAAAATACAGCTTCTGCAAAGCCTGGAGATTCTGTAGAAGTACTTATTGAAGATAATACTTTTTTTAAGCTTACTTTTTTTGCTTATGTATTACCTCTTATATTTATGCTGTCAGGAATCGGAATTGGACATGTAGCTTTTAAAGATGATCTTATTTCAATATTTATGGGCTTTGGCTTTTTAGCAGTATCCTATGGAATACTTAGATTAGTTAATAACCATCATGTAAAAAATAGTAAGCCTTCAGTATCTATGGTAAGAATACTATCAGAAGAAGAGCTTGAAAAAATAGAACTCTTAAGAAAACAGGAAAGCTTTTAAGGAAATTGCATAGCAATTTCCTTTTATTTTGCCCATAACATGGATTTATTATTTGATTTATGCCATCCAGTATGTGCTGCCATTATATATTAGTCAATATCTAATCCACCTAAGCCATTTTACCAAGCTTTAATTCCTCTAAGACCTTTATGATTTCCTTTAAGCTTTTATCCATACTTATTTGCACCGCTCCAGTTATGGCTCCCTCTACCAAAGCTGTATCTATTATCTTAACTTTATGCTTTTTATCTTCTGATAAAAATTCCAATGCCATTTCTGCATTCATTAGTGCACTTCCAAGATCAAATAGTATTACAACTCCGTCATCAGAATATACATTATTTATACCTTCCAATATAATATCTATGTCTGTTCCAATACTCCCATCTTTAGTTCCTCCTGATGCTGCTATGGATACCTCTGGAGCCATTTGCAGTGCCAATTCCCTAACCCCTTCAGCAATTTTTTTACTATGAGATATTATAACCATTCCTACCATGTAGACACTCCTATCTTTTAAGTAATAACTAATAAAACAAATAATAATTTTAGTAAAATCTTATTTTATTAAAAAATGAAATTTAATCTTACTCCTTGTATATTGCTTTTTTATTATTATTTATAAAGTATTTGTATATTTCATTTAGCATAAAATAACTTGAAGTTGCTCCTGGATCTTGATGCCCTATGCTTCTTTCTCCTAAATATGCCGCCCTTCCCTTAGTTGCAACTATAGATTTTGTATATTCTAATCCTTTAAGTGCTTCATCCTTCATATTTTCTAAAGCTTTTTCGTCAATTAATCCATCATCCTTTGATTTCACAAGTGCATTTAATGCAGGTTCTATGGCGTCTATCATAGTCTTTTCCCCTGCCTGAGACTTTCCTCTAGACTTAATTCCTTCTAATGCAGCTTTTAACATATTTATGAGATCATAAATATCCATAAACTCCTTATCTATAGCCATTGAAGCTTTCATAAATGCAGTACCATATAAAGGACCAGATGCTCCACCTACATTTGAAACTAGTGTCATACCTGTAATTTTTAAAATCTCCGATATACTTTCAGTATTTGTTTCATTCAGTTTTTTTATTACTGCCTTAAAACCTTTAGACATATTTATACCATGATCTGCATCACCAATATTCGCATCAAGTTCTGTTAGAAATTCCTTATTTTTTTCTATTACTTTAGCAATATTTTTTATAGTTTCTTTGACTTCATTTACCCCTATCTTCAACCCATTCCCCCCCCCTTAAGTAACCACTAATTTGTACTACCTTTTATAGCAAATTATATTTATTAATCATTATTTAAATCCGATAGTATTGGCTGGAGCATCCAACAGTTTTTTAAGTTCATCATCAAGCTTTAACAGTGTTATAGAGCATCCTGCCATTTCTAATGATGTCATAAACTCTCCTACATAGGTCTTATATATATTTATTCCCTTTTCATTTAGTATTTTCTGAACTTTATTATTCACTATATACAATTCCATAAGTGGTGTTGCGCCAAGACCATTTATCATCACTGCAACTTCTTCTCCGAAAGAAACTTTTAAATTCTCTAGTATTTTATGGAGTAACTTTTCTGTTATTTCATCAGAGGTTTTCAAAGTTTCCCTGCAAATGCCTGGCTCACCATGTATCCCAACCCCTATTTCCATTTCATCATCTTTTAATGTAAATGTAGGCTTTTTAGCTTCAGGAACTATACAAGATGTAAGTGCAACTCCCATACTACCCAAGTTTTTTATAACTTTTTCCGCAATATTTTTTACTTCTTCAAGGCTTGCCCCTTCTTCTGCTTTTGCTCCTGCTATTTTATGAACAAATACCGTTCCTGCAATTCCTCTTCTTCCTATAGTATAAGTGCTATTCTCCACTGCCACATCATCATCTACTATAACACTTTCGACTTTAACGCCTTCCATTTCTGCCATATCCTTGGCCATTTCAAAATTCATTACGTCTCCGCTATAGTTTTTTATTATAAGTAAAACTCCCTTATCAGATTTCACAGCTTTTATAGCTTCATAAACCTTGTCTGGTGTTGGTGATGTAAATACTGAACCGCATACAGCAGCATCTAACATTCCATATCCCACATATCCAGCATGAGCTGGTTCATGTCCGCTTCCACCACCGCTTACTAAGGAAACCTTTTCATTACCAATTGTATTATATCTTATTATAATATTTTCTCCATCTAGTCTTTTAATATCTTTTGAATGAGCAGCTACCATACCATTTATCATTTCTTCTACAACCTGCTCGGAATTGTTTATTAACTTTTTCATATTTCCCCTCCCATATTCTAAATCTGATTTATAATTTTGTATTATGAAATTTCAACGTCATAATAAGATATCCTTTATTTTTACTATATATTACTAAAATTTTATAATATCCGTGTAACATTTTCCATTTACTGATACTATACTATACATGGAAAATAAATTATATAAATTTAAATTAATTTTTTTAAATTAATTTGATATTTCCCTGATTTAACTTTATTATACTCTTGTAATTTCTGAAATAAGTAACATACTAATAATAAGTATAATTCTTATATGTTAAATTAAGAATATTTTTAATTATATAAATTTCTTAAAAAACCTTATATTCTTTGTGAATATGTTATATAATTCATAATCGAACTATAAATTTATTAAAGTAAAGGGGGTTATTTATTTGGACATTAATTTGATTGGTGTACCACTATTTTATGGCTGCGATAAAAAAGGCGTAGAATTTGGTCCTAAAAAATTAAGAGAAAAAAATATAGCATCTGTATTAAACAAATATCATAACGTATACGATTTAGGCGATTTATATGTGCCGCAGGTATTGGAAGCTGCGAAGTATGAACATCATCCTAAAATGAAATATTTAAAACCTATTATCGAAGTAAATACTAATCTTGCACAACAGGTATATGCATCTTTAAGTTCCGGAAGTTTCCCCCTTGTTGTTGGTGGTGACCATTCATTAGGACTTGGAAGCATATCAGGTGTTAGTAAATATTATAAAAACTTTGGTGTTATATGGGTGGATGCCCACGGAGATATAAATTCTTATTTAACTTCTCCTTCAGGTAATATTCATGGAATGCCTCTTGCAGCTGCAATGGGAGAAGGTTTTGATGAACTAACTAATTTATATTTTCATGGAACAAAAGTTAAGCCTGAAAATGTTTTTATAATTGGTGCAAGAGATTTAGATAAAGGTGAATGTGAACTTATTGAAAAGCTAAACTTAAATGTGTATTCTACTTCTAGAGTTCGCGAAGAGGGTATAAATTCCATAATTCAAGATATTTTAGCTAAGCTAAAATCCCAAAACGTGGAAAATGTTCATTTAAGTTTTGATATAGATTGTATTGATTCTTTACTTGTGCCTGGGACAGGTACTCCAGTTGGAGATGGTATGACCATAGGCGAAGCTAAAACAGTATTAAAATGTCTTGGAGAAAGTAGATTAATAAAATCAATGGATTTTGTAGAGTTAAATCCAGAACTTGATAAAAATGATGCTACTGCAAACTTAAGTGTAGATTTATTAAATTGGGCATTTAAATATATTAAATAAAAATTGCAAAACAATTTTTAGTAACCAGTAACCATAGAAGTGCTGCTTTTTCTCAAAAGCCTCCATATACGGTTACTGGTTACTAGCTACTAACTATAAGCCCTAGACCTTGCCCCTAATTCCTACTAAATGTTTTGAACATACTTATTGGCTACCGTTTACCTCTTTGTTATAACCATATGACAACAGTCATCGCCATGAGATAACAATTCTGGAAACTCTAGTTTAAGCTCTGGGAAACAACTTACAATGCCAAAGTCTCCATAACTAGCTAATTTACAAAGTGTTTTTATTTCTTCTGGTGAACATCCAAGTTTTTTCCAAGCTTCTACAAGTGCACAATGTCTAAACTTTAATTCTCCTACTTTTTCTTCACTTTTTACTCTTTCCATAGCAAAAGCATAAAATCCTTGGCCTTCTGAAATCTTATCCACAAGTTCTCCTGGATTTTTTGCATCTGCCATTTTTCTGCCCTTTATTTTGCCAAACTCAGTTATAGCATCATAAGCCATTTTTTCTGTATCTACTCCTTGTTTCTCTCCAGCTTTAAGTAAAAGATAAAACCAAGTAGCTCTATCCTGTATTGCCAATCTCACAGCCTCAGTTAATTCACTTTGTGTATATATTTTTTCTTCCATAATAAACCCCACCTTTACTTTTTAAATTTAATATATAAATTTTTACCTATATCTTTAATATACATCTATACCCTAATTTACTTCATAGCCCTTTAACCTAGCACCTAGCATGAGCTTTCTCCTAAATACGCTTGTCTAACCATATCACTATCTAATAGATTCTTTGCGGTATCTGATAAAGCTATTTTACCTGTCTCAAGTACATAGCCCCTATCTGCAATCATAAGTGCCATTCTTGCATTTTGCTCAACTAACAAAATGGTTGTTCCCATTTTATTTATTTCTTTTATTAACTCAAATATATTTTGAACAATTATTGGTGCTAATCCTAAAGATGGTTCATCTAAAAGAAGTAGCTGTGGCTTCGCCATCATAGCTCTTCCTATAGCAAGCATTTGCTGCTCTCCACCAGATAATGTTCCAGCTATTTGTTTTGTTCTTTCCTTTAATCTTGGAAAAAGGGTAAATATCTTTTCAAGCCCTTCTTTTTCTTCTTCTTTAGTCCTTATAAAGCTACCCATCTCAAGATTTTCCAAAACAGTCATCCTAGGAAAAACTTGCCTCCCTTCTGGTGACATACTGATTCCCATTTTAACAATGTGATTTGTATTTTTATTTGTTATATTTTCATTTTTAAATTGAATTGTTCCTTCAGTGGCTTTAATTAAGCCACATATTGTTTTCATGGTAGTTGTTTTTCCAGCTCCGTTACTTCCTATTAAAGTTACTATTTCTCCCTTTTCTATATATAAATTAATTCCCTTTACTGCTTTTATATTTCCATAACTTACATGGACATTCTTAAGTTCTAAAATGGGCATATTTAAACCCCCTTTCCTAGGTAGGCTTCTATAACCTTTTCATTGCATTGAATATCCTTAGGAAATCCTTCAGCAATTTTTCGCCCATGATCTATAACATAAATTCTTTCGCATATATTCATAACAAGTTTCATATCATGTTCAATTAAAAGTACTGTATTCCCTAGCTTTTTAAGTCTCTTTATAAACTTTTTCAACTCTTCAGTTTCATTTTCATTCATCCCTGCAGCTGGCTCATCTAAAAGTAAAATTCCTGGATTGCTAGCCAGCGCCCTTGCTATTTCAAGCTTTCTTTGCTCACCATAGGGTAAATTTTTAGAGAGCTCCTCACTTTTATTTTTTAAATCAACCATTTCTAGTATTTCTAAAGCCTTTTTTATATTTTCTTTTTCTTCTATCTTATGCCTTTTAGTTCTTAATATAGCATCAAAAGTGTTACTTTTGCATCTACTGTGAAGACCAACAAGTACATTTTCTATTACAGTCATTTTCCCAAACAACCTTATGTTTTGAAAAGTTCTAGCAAGTCCACATTTAGTGATTGTATAAGGTTTTAATCCTGTTATATGATTTCCCTCGTAGATAACTTCACCAGTAGTTGGAGTGTACATTCCTGTAAGAAGATTAAATAACGTAGTCTTTCCTGCTCCGTTTGGCCCTATAAGCCCTATTATTTCATTATTATCTATATACATATCTATATTTTCTACTGCAACTAATCCACCAAATTTTTTAGTTATATTATTAATCTCTAATTTATGCATTCTTTCCTACCTCCTCTTCTTTATCATTTTTATTGGAGGTCATCTTATTGATTATCTTCGTAAGATTTATGTCCCCAAATAATCCTTGAGGTCTTACAAGCATCATGACAACTAGCACTATACCATAAAGCACCATCCTATATTCTTGAACACTTCTAAGTATTTCAGGTATAGATACTAACACCAGCGCTCCTATTATAGTTCCTGGTATGCTTCCCATTCCTCCAAGTATAACCATACTTAATATTTGAATTGATTCATCAAAAGTAAAGCTTTGTGGGTCAATAAAAGTTACATAGTGTGCATAAAAGCTTCCTGCAAGCCCTGCAAAGAAAGCTGATATAGTAAAGGCTAAAAGTTTATATTTAAATATGTTTATTCCCATAGCCTCTGCTGCTATATCATCTTCTCTAATAGCTATCATTGCTCTACCTGTTTTTGAGTTTATAATATTTTTAATAACAAATATTGTAATTACAATTAAAACCACAATTAAATAATAATAATCTCTATCCTTTTCTATGATAAATCGAAAAATCTTAGGACTTGGTATTCCTGGAATCCCTAAAGGCCCACGTGTTAAACCCATCCAATTTAATTCTATAATTCTTGCAATTTCACAAAATCCTAAGGTTACTATTGAAAGATAGGATCCTTGAAGTTTTAATGTAGGGGATCCCAGTAAAACTCCAAACATAGCAGCCATAATTCCCCCACAAGTTGCTGTTATTAAAAATGAGTACCCAAACTTTAAAGAAAGTAGTGCTGATGTATATGCCCCTATTCCATAAAAAGCAGCATGTCCTAGAGAAACCTGGCCTGTAAACCCAGTAAGTAAATTTAAGCTAAGTGCTAGTACTATATATATTCCACCTAATATAAGTATTCTCATAATATAGGAAGAAAAATTAAGCATCGGTATTGAAACTACTAGTAATATAAATAAAATCATACAAAACTTTTTATATTTTAAAATACGTTCTATAATTTTTCTCAAAGTAGATTTCACCTTTCTCACCTACACTTTCTTTGGAGCCTGTTTGCCCATGAGTCCAGTTGGCCTTATTATAAGAACTATTATAAGGATTGCAAAAGCTATGGCATCTCTATATCCTGCATGAATGTAAGCTGCCGCCAAGGTTTCAATAACTCCAATTATAATGCCTCCAAGCATTGCCCCTGGAAGTACCCCTATGCCTCCTAAAACTGCTGCTGCAAAAGCCTTCATCCCTACCATAAATCCCATCATAGGATCCACTGTTTGATAGTACATTCCAACCATTGTCCCAGCTACTGATGCAAGAGCTGAACCTATAAAAAATGTTAAAGATATTATCATATTTACATTAATGCCCATAAGCATTGAAGTTTCTGTATTTTGAGCAGTTGCTCTCATGGCCTTACCTATTTTAGTTTTATTTACAATAAACTGTAGGCCAGTCATTAAAAATATGCAAATACAAAATATAATTATTTGAAGATAGGTGAGTTTTGCATTTCCTAGATTTATGCCACCTAAATCTAAAATCATAGGGAAATTTTTTGTTTCAGATCCCCATATCATCATGATAAAATTTTGTAAAAATATAGATACACCTATAGTACTTATTAATGACGTAACTTTTGGTGCATCTTTTTTTCTTAAAGGATATAGCGCTATTTTATCAATTATTATTCCAAGTATTCCTGTAATAAGTATACTTAATGCAAAACTTAGGAAGAAATTCATATGAACTGAAGTTAAAAGCATCAGAGTTATAAATGCACCCGTCATATAAACAGAACCATGGGAAAAGTTAACTAATTCAAGTATTCCAAATACCATTGTGTATCCTATTGCAACTAGTGCATAGGTACTTCCTATTGTAAGCCCATTGATTAATTGTTGAAGTATCATCTACACTCCCCCATCACTTAGTGCTATGGCGTAAGGTACTAGGAATTAGGTGCCAGGAGGTACATAGATTTGCACAAGCAAAATCCTCTCCATTTCTAGCGCCTAACTCCTTTATCCTATTTCCTAGTTTTCAAGTTATTTCTTAATATCAATTAAATTAAACTTTCCATCTTTTACTTGTAAAAGTACCATAGTCTTTATTACATCTCTATTTTCATTGAAGTTTGTAACACCAGTTATTCCATCATAGTCTTTTATATTTTGAAGAGCATCCCTTAATTTTGCTCTGTCCGTTCCTGATACTTTTAGAGATTCGGAAATCATTCCTAGTGAGTCGTATGCTTGTGCTGCAAACTGATCTGCATCTGCTCCATAAGTATTTTTAAACTTTGTTAAGAAACCCTTAACCTTTTCACTTGGATCTCCTGGAAAGAAATTACTTGTAAGATACATTCCCTCTGCTGATTTTCCTGCAAGCTTTATTAGCTGTTCGTTATTTAATGAGCTTGTTCCAATCATCTGAATATCATAATTAAGTTGTTTTATTTGTTGAGTTATCATACCTGCTTCTGAATACATAGCTGCTAAAAATAATATATCTGGGTTTGTTCCTCTAATTTTAGTTATAGTAGGTGTAAAGTCCTTTGTTTGTCCCCCTATAAATGTTTCTTCTGCAACTATCTTACCACCAAACTTTTCAACCCCTTGCTTAAAGTAATCTTTTGCAGTAATCCCCCAGTCATTGTTTATATATATTATTGCTACATTCTTTTTACCTAAGAATTTCACAGCATATTCTGCAGCAATAGGGCCTTCAATTTCTTGGGTATTTACATTTCTAAACATGTAAGTTCCTTGTTTAGTAAATTGAGGATGTGAAGATGTAGGAGACAACTGAACTATTCCAGCCTTTTGATATATTGGAGCTCCTGCTAGGCATGCGGTACTTGCAAAGTTACCTACAACAGCTAAATAATCCTTATTGGAAGCTATCTTTTGAGCAATATTTGCAGCTTCCTTAGGATCATTCTTATCATCTAACATTTCTAGTTTTATTTTTACTCCATTAACTCCACCTGCATCATTAATTTCTTTAGCTTTCATTTCAGTTCCTCTTTTAAAAGCTTCTCCATACTGTGCATAATCACCTGTCATTGGCCCTACTACAGCTATCTTATACTCTGACACATTAGACCCTTGCTTTGCACCTTGATCCTTGTTTCCTCCACATCCCGTAAGCACTGCTGAGGTTATAATCGTCATCGCTGCTGCAATAGCTAATATTCTTTTAGTCCTTTTCATAAATACCCTCACTTTCCTTATTAATTATTTTCATAAAACTACAACTAAATATAAAAACTATTTCTCCCTATCTTTTTCGTGCACCTCCCAAATATAAACCCTATTTTAAAAATAATATGAGACTTTATATAACTTTATGATTACTACATTAATTCTTGCTTGCTTTATCAACCTTACTTCTAAATTTATATATATATTAGTAATATTTTATTATATTGAAAACCAGTACAAGCATACTATATAAAAAATAGACTATTAATAAAGTATTTAAGTATTTAAGGAGAAGGGAGAAGATTTAATATGATAATTGGATTACCTAAAGAAATAAAAAATAATGAAAATAGAGTTGCACTAACACCTTCCGGTGCAGGTATATTAGTTAAGAATGGTCATGCTGTTTTAGTAGAGACCTCTGCAGGTGTAGGCAGTGGTTTTGAAGATGACCAGTATATTTCATCGGGTGCTGAAATACTATGTGATAAAAAACAACTGTTTGATAACTCAGATATCATTGTTAAAGTAAAAGAACCACTTGATAGTGAATATAATCTTTTTAAGGAAGGCCAAAGTCTTTTCACCTATCTTCACTTAGCCCCAAATCCAATACTTACAAAAGCTTTACTAGATAAAAAGATTGCGGGCATAGCTTATGAAACCGTTCAGTTAAACAATGGCTTTTTACCTCTTCTAGTTCCTATGAGTGAGGTAGCGGGAAGGATGTCAATTCAAATAGGAGCAAATTTACTTCAAAAATATAATGGTGGAATGGGAATACTTCTTGGTGGTACAACAGGGGTAGCTCCTGCAGAAATAGTTATCATTGGTGGTGGAGTTGTTGGAACTAATGCCGCAAAGATGGCTATAGGTATTGGCGCTAGAGTAACAGTTCTTGATATAAATAGTCACCGTTTATCTTACCTTAGTGATATATTTGGCAGCAGAATTACTACTTTAATGTTTAATGAATACAATTTAGCCAGTGTAATAAAGAATGCAGATTTATTAATAGGTGCTGTTCTTGTCACTGGAGCCAGTGCACCAAAAACAGTAACAGAAGAAATGGTAAAAACCATGAAGAAAGGCTCTGTAATTGTAGATGTGGCCATAGATCAAGGAGGTTCTATTGAAACAATTGATAGAGTCACTACACACGATAATCCTTCTTATGAAAAGTATGGTGTCATTCATTATTCTGTAGCTAATATGCCTGGAGCCGTTCCTAGAACATCTACCTTAGCACTAGAATCTGCAACGCTCCCTTATTTAGTTCAAATAGCAAATAAAGGATTAAGAAAGAGTTTATTAGAAGACTCTTCTCTATTACTAGGCTTAAATACCTATAATGGATATATAACAAGTAAACCAGTAGCAGATAGTCTTAAAATGAAATATACAGATCCATTATCATTATTATAATTTTAAAAGCCATGTATTTTATGAATACATGGCTTTATAATTAATCTAAAAAATTCACATGTTAAATTACCGAGTTTTAGCGTATGGAAGTAAATTTTCTTTTTATTAACCAGTCAAAGCTTTACTCGCAGCTTTTTAAAGTATCTCCCATAACAAGCAGCATGATATTATTTCCCCTGCCTGCTCTATTTTGCGGCTTTGTAGAAGCTATATCTAACTTCGTTTCATTTTCATGCTTAGATATCAAATGTAATTCCTGCAGCTCATCATCTATCACAGCTCCAAATAAAACTTCATCACCATCTTTTAAACTTATACCTGTAACCCCAGAAGCAACTCTCCCCATAGGACTTACAGATTCTTTATCAAATCTTATACACATAGCTCTTTTAGTTATTATTATAATATCACTTTTTTCATCAGAACTAGCAAAATCTATAGCCAATAGTGCATCGTCTTCTGCCTTAAATTTATATGAAGTAGTTATGCTATAATCTTGGTTAAACTCCTGCAAAGAAGTTTTCTTTACTAGTCCCTTTTTAGTAAAGAAGAGTACTTCATCAAACTTTGTTTTTGAATTTAGAGCTATTACATTTAAAATATTTACCTCCTTCAGATTAAGCTGCATCATTTCAAGCAGGTTTATAGATTTATCTGGTATATTTTGAAGCATAAAAGCTGGTATTCTAATAACTTCTCCATTACTTAAAAATAAAAGAATTTTATCTAAAGAATTAGTACTTATTTTAAAATCATACTTTTTAATTCCATTCTTAAACTCTCTTAAATTACCATCCTTACCTAATAACAGTTGAAAGTTCTTAAATTCATAGCTTTCTACAACTTCTATTTCAACTACTTCATCTTGAGAACTTAAGTTAAACATTTGCTGAGGTAATATGTTTCTATCCACACTCTCAAGTTTTGGCTCTTCTAATGTAAAATTAAGGCCTAAAGCAGTTTTAACATGGATAAACTGTTCTTCTCTATCTCTATCTATTAAATATGTCTTAATTAATTTGTCCTCATTTTTAAGTTTAAGTGCCATAAGTTTAGAATAATTTGTACTAAATTTATCTAATGGAGTCTTTTTAATTCCTCCTGTATAAGTGATAAACATTATATCCTTTTGATAAGCAAAATTATCTATTCCATAAGCATCGATTATCTTTTCTTCTTCTAAATTTATTCCCTTTATGATGTCATCTATCTTTTCACCTTTTTCTTTCCACTTCATTTCAGGGAGAGCTATAGTTCTTATTTGATACATATTTCCTTTATCTGTAAACACTATAAGGGTATCCCTTGTATTTACAAATATTAAGAACTTATTATAATCTCCTTCCCTATACTCGATTTCATCCACATCAGTATTTGAACGATTATAGGTTTTAAGAGGAACTCTTTTTATAAAACCTTCATTAGACAAGGTTATAACTACGTCTTCCTCTACTATTATTTCTTCTATATCAATTTTAGCTTCTTCATCATCTTCCACTAAACTTGTTTTTCTATCATTTCCATACTTATCTCTTATTTCAATAAGCTCTTCTTTTACTACACTTAAAAGTTCTTTTTCACTTTCGAGTATCTTCTTTAACTTTTTAATTTTTTTATCAAGTTCTCTATATTCTTTTTCAAAGGCTGTTATTTCAAGACCTGTAAGTCTATAAAGCATAAGTTCAAGTATTGCTTCTGCTTGCATATCTGTGAATCCAAATTTATCTACAAGATTTTTTTGTGCATCCTTTTTAGATTTGGATGCTCTTATGGTCTCAATAATTTGATCCATTATACCTATTGCTTTAATAAAACCTTCTACTATATGAAATCTTTTTTCCGCTATTTCAAGTTCTCTCTTAGTTCTTCTTGTTATTACATCCTTTTGGTGATTTACATAGTGAGTTATTATACTCTTAAGTCCTAATGTTTCTGGCTTTCCATTTGCCAATGCTACCATATTAAAACTTAAGTTACTTTGCATGTCTGTTTTTTTATAAAGATATTTCAGAACCTTTTCTGCCATATCTTCATCTATAGATTTCTTAAATTCTATGACAGATCTTATTCCTGTTCTATCTGATTCATCTCTTATATCGCTAATAGGCTCTAGTGCCTTTGAATGTTTTTTATCTGCAGTCATAATAGATATGGTTTCCAAAAGCTTTGCTTTGTTTTTTCTATATGGAAACTCTGTTATAACTATTCCAAGTCTTCCATTTTCAAGTCTTTCAATTTTTGCCTTTACTCTTAAAGTTACCTTTCCAGTACCTGTTTCATATGCACTTTGTAATGAGTTTTTACCTATTAGTATACCTCCAGTAGGCAAATCTGGTCCTTTTATATACTTCATAAGTCCTTTAGTATCTATATTTGTATCATCTATGTAAGCTAAAGTACCATCTATAACTTCTTTTAAATTATGAGGTGGAATGTTAGTTGCAAGTCCTACAGCTATTCCAAAGGTTCCATTTACAAGAAGGTTTGGATATCTTGCTGGAAGCACTTCTGGTTCTTTTTCTGAATTCGAATAGTTATCCACCATGTTTACTACATCTTTATCTATATCTTTTATCATTTCCATGGCAATACTTGTCATTCTTGCTTCAGTATATCTCATTGCTGCTGCGCTGTCTCCATCTTGAGATCCCCAATTACCATGTCCATCAATTAATGGTTCTCTTGTTGCAAATTCTTGAGCAAGGATAACCATAGCATCATAAACTGAGGTGTCTCCATGCGGGTGATACTTACCTAGAATATCTCCAACAATTCTTGCTGATTTATAATAAGGCTTATCAGGAAATGCTGAAAGCTTATATGCTCCATATATTATTCTTCTATGTACAGGTTTCAATCCATCACGCACGTCAGGCAATGCTCTATCCTTTGCAACTTCCACAGCATAAGGAAGGTAGTTGTCTGGCATAGCTTCTTCAAGCGGCGCATTAATTATATTATTATCCTTAGGAATATCTATCTTTTTTGCCATACTCATCCCTCCTAAAATTCTGCGTACTTATACATATAATTTTTTCTGGGTTCTACCACATCCCCCATAAGTAAAGACACCATTTTTTCAGCCTTTGCAGCATCTTCTATGGTAATTCTTTGAAGCGTTCTTGTTTCAGGGTTTAATGTAGTCTCCCAAAGCTGATCTGGGTTCATTTCTCCAAGTCCCTTATATCTTTGAAGTAAATATCCCTTTCCAACTTCTTTTTTAACTTGTTCCAGTTCTTCATCACTATATGCATATTTTACTATGCTTTTCCCCTTGCTTTCCTTATATACCTTATACAACGGTGGCATAGCCATATAAAGATGTCCATTTGCAATTAAAGGCTTCATGTATCTATATATATATGTCATCCATAGTGTTCGAATATGATACCCGTCCACATCAGCATCTGACATTATTATTATCTTATCGTATTTCAAATCTTCTTCTCTATAATTATCAAGTACACCTGTACCTATAGCTATATTAAACATTTTAAGTTCTTCACTGCTTAATACATTTTCAAGCTTTTGCTTTTCTGTATTCATTATTTTACCCTTAGAAGGCATGATAGTTTGAAATCTTCTATCCCTGGCTTGCTTTGCAGAGCCTCCCGCAGAGTCTCCCTCAACCACAATAAATTCTGTAAAAGAAGGATCCTTTAAAGTACATACAGCAACTTTACCTGCCAGTGGTGCTGTACCTCTTCCTATCTTTTTCTTCTCTGCTTCATTTATCTTTTTAATTTTTTCTCTTCTAGCTGCTGCTTCTATAGCATTATTTATCATAATAGATGCAACATCTTTATTATCCTCTATCCACTCAGAAAACTTAGTATAGGTTAAATCATTCATCATAGTGTAGGCTTCATTATTACCTAATTTAGTTTTAGTTTGCCCTTCAAACACAGGATTTGAAATTTTTATTCTTATAATTGCAGTCATTCCTTCTCTTAGGTCATCTCCCTCAAATTCCTTATCCTTTTCTTTAAGCAAATTAAGCTTTTTAGCCCATTCTTTAAATGCTCTTGTCATACCTGTTTTAAATCCAGTCTCATGGGTTCCTGCTTCTGTAGTTGGAATGTTATTTACGTAGCTTGCTATGTTTTCTGTAGTAGAATCAGTAAATTGAATGCACACTTCCCCATACATATTAAGGTCATTTACTTCTCTTTCGCCTTCAAATAATATAGGCGGATTGTGAATGACAGTTTTACTTTCATTTAGGTAATCCATAAAATCCAAAAGTCCTCTTTCGGAATGATACACCTTTTCTATTACTTCTTCCTTCCTATTATCGACGAATTTTAAAGTTATTCCTTTATTTTGAAAGGCTAACTCTTGAAGCCTTTGATCTATTACATCAAATTTAAATTCTGTAGTTGAAAACACTTCTTTATCTGCTAAGAATGTAATTTTAGTACCTGTTTCCTTAGTACTTCCTATTACTTCAAGTTTAGTTACAGCTGTTCCTGGCATTTTTCTTTTTGACTGTTTATCATAGGCATATTCAAATCTTTGTTTATATATATTTCCATTTTGTTTCACTTCAACTTCAAGCCACTCTGAAAGCGCATTTACTACGGATGCTCCAACACCATGAAGTCCTCCTGAAGTTTTATATATAGAATTATTAAACTTACCTCCTGTATGAAGCTCTGTAAATACCATTTCTACACCAGATTTCTTCTTAACAGGGTGAATTCCTGTAGGTATTCCTCTTCCATTATCCTGAACACTAACAGTCTTATCTTTATTTAAAGTAATTATTGCTGTATCTCCATAACCATTTGATATTTCATCAATGGCATTATCTAAAATTTCCCATATACAATGATGTAATCCCTTTGTACCTGTAGATCCTATATACATTCCTGGTCTCACACGAACAGGCTCTAATTTTTCAAGTGAGGTAAGGGCTGTGACATCATATACTGAAGCATTTTCTATATTTTTTTCCACGCTAATTCCCCCTTGTAACATCTCAAGTTTAGATTATATCAAAATTTTAAAAATAAAACAAACGTTCCCATTAAAAAATGCAAAGCCTTTTCAGTTACCAGCCACCAGAATCCACCAATCAGTTTGCTAATAGCCAGAAACCAATAAAATTTCATTTTGCTATGCAAAATTTTCATAACTGGCTACTGGCTACTGATTATCAGTTATTGACTAATTATCACTAAAATTGTTCTGCAATTTTAACAGTTAATATTTCTTCTTACTCTATATCCATAGGCAATTTTTAATATTTCTGCATTTTCTAAGAGATAAGATATATCTTCTGAGGCTGCAAATTTTACTCCATTTAGCTCATAAATCTCGTCATCTTCCCTTTGCTCATCCAGAGCAACTCCAAGACTTGGCCCCCCTCAGCCATAGCCTGAAATTTTAATTCTCACCACTTCACTGTTTGATTTTTCTAGATCTAATTTAAGTGCATTTAAAACTTCTTCTGATGCCGATATTTTCATAATCTCACCCCAACTTTGTAGTTAGTATCTAATAATTAATATTTTAAGTTTTATTTGAGTTTTTATACTTTATTTAAAAATGGTAACTAGAATTGATGATGCAAAATGCTAATTGATAAACTTTAGCACTATTTTTTACAACAAATAAAATTTATTACTTAGGACCCTCCTTCTATTTTCACAATTACTTAAAATTTGCATATAAAAATACTAGGGAACTTAATTATTTCCTAGTAAGGAAAGGAGGCGAAATTTATGTCAAGTATCGTTCTTCAATATGTTCTTATAGTATTTCTTGTAGTTGGAATAGCTTACCTGGTATATATATTAAAAGACAAAGGAATAGGTATCAAAGATGACTACTTTGGCATAGCATCCTTTATACTCTCTACTCTATCACAAGATGAAGCTACTCCTGAAAATGTAAAAAAGATAATTCGTGCTGTAGGAAAAGCTGTTGAATATGTAGAGGTTAATTATAAAGATGAAGATAATGCTATGAAAGAAGATACAGCTATGGAACTTTCAAAAGAATCCCTTGCTGCATTAAATTTAACAAACCCACTGCCTGAGGATTCTATACGATATATAGTTCGTTTAGCTGCAGCATTACTTCCTAAAAAATAATTCATTTTAAGATAATGTTGAACTGACAGTATAAGATTTGCATATTTAATGATACATCTCAGTAGCTTGAGATGTGATGATTTATAACGAAATCACAGATTTCTATAAATCATGCAAGCATTCACTATGCAAAAGAGCTCTAATATTTCTGAATTTAAAACACCTAAGACTTCTAAACTCGATTTGCTCAGACAGTAGAAGTCTCTATACGATGTTTTAAATTCAGAAATAAAGCTAGCTGAATTTCAACAATAAATGTTAACTATTTATTATTAATCATTGGAAAAAAAGAATTCTTTAATTGGCCTGAGTTCCTTGTCTCTTTTCACATATTCTATAAATTTAGGATAGAGCTTAATTCCCTTTCTCATGTCTTCTGCTGCTTCTTCTAATCTTCCAACATTACAAAGAATACATGCTCTATTGTAATATAATGAGCATTCTTCTGGATTATATTTAATGCCATTACTTAATATTTCTATAGCTTTTTCATATTCTTTTTCCACTTTATATAAAAGTGCTAAGTTCAAATAACTATATCCATAAAATGGTTCAGACTCTATAGATTTTTCGTAATACTCCTTAGCTTTTGGAATATTTCCAAGCTTTTTATTTATAACTCCTGCATTAAATAATGCTAAATAATTATTACCATTTATGATTAAAGCCGTCTCTATTTCCTCTAGCGCTTCTTCATTATTATTAAGTTCTTCATATATGGATGCTAAATTTACATGTGCCCAAAAATCCATCGGTTGTATCTCTATAGCTTTAAGATAATTTTCTATTGCTACTTCCTTTTCTCCAAGCTCATCATAGGCATTTGCCATAAAAAAGTAGGCCTTCTCATAATCATTATCTATCTCAATGGCCTTTTTATATAAATTTATAGCTTCTGCTAAATCACCCATATTATCCTTAACTGTTCCAAGACCATAATATGCTCTTGCCTCTTTAGGATTTAAAATTATTACTTGATTATACATATTTTCTGATTTGTCTAATTCATCTACTTCATCATATAAAAGTGCCAGCTTTATCAAAAGTTCTACATCCTTTTTCCCAAAAGACTCATTATAAGCTTTTTCATAAAAACTTATAGATTTTAGGGTTTCCCCCTTTTCTTCAAACATAGATGCTATGTTTTTATAACTTCTATACTTATAATCGTTAATCATTTTCTCAACTCCTAGTACATTTTATCTGGCACCTGTTAACTACTCTTCTCTAAGTTCTGGTACACCATTTAAAAGCTCTCTTACTTCTTTCGATGTTCTTAAGTCATCTAATTTGTTAGCTAATCCCATGCACTTTTCAAACTTTAAATCATTTATTTCTTTTCTAATTTCTAGTATCGAAGATGCATTCATGCTGAACTCTCTTAGGCCCATTCCTAAAAGAAGCGGGATAAGCTCTTTTTTTCCGGCCATTTCACCGCACATGCCAACATATTTTCCCTTTTGATTTGCATTTCTTACTATAATATTAATAAGCCTCAAGACTGCTGGATTATAAAAGTCATATAAATATGATACCTTTTCATTCATTCTATCTACAGCTAATGTATACTGCATCAAGTCATTAGTTCCTATACTTAAAAAATCTACTTCTTCAGCTAAAATATCAGAAATTATTGCTGCTGAAGGCACTTCTATCATTATTCCTACTTGTACCTTATCATCATATTCTATATTTTCTCTTTTCAGTTCTTCTTTGCACTCTTCTAAAAGCTCTTTTGCTTCCCTTATCTCCTCAACATTACATATCATAGGAAACATTATTTTTAAATTCCCATAGTTCGATGCTTTAAGCAGTGCCCTAAGTTGAACTTTAAATATATCTTTTGTACCTAAACATAATCTTATAGCTCTATATCCAAGGAAAGGATTTAATTCATTATCAATCTTTAAATATGAAAGATTTTTATCCCCTCCTATGTCCAACGTTCTTATTATTACAGATTTTTTATTCATATTTTCTAATACTTCTTTATATACATTAAACTGCTCATCTTCAGTTGGCAGCTTGCCTTTAGACATATATAAAAACTCTGTTCTAAAAAGCCCTATGCCTTCAGCCCCATTTTCTAGTGCTGAATTTAAGTCTTCTATAGAACCTATATTACAAGATACCTCTACTTTTATTCCATCCATTGTTTTCGTATCAATATTTTTATATTTAATAAGCTCTTCCTTAAAAATTTGTTGATACCTTATCTTATCTTTATAATCTTTCAGTATACCTTCATCTGGATTTATTATTATCAATCCTTCATTTCCATCTAAAATTATCAAATCATTATTTTTTATATTAAGTAAACCTTTTTCTAATCCAACCACAGCTGGTACTCCTATAGTTCTTGCAATGATTGCTGAATGGGATGTAACTCCTCCAATTTCCGTGATAAATCCTAGTACATTTTCTTTATCTATTTGAGCTGTATCTGATGGAGTAAGGTCATGAGCTATTAAAATACACTTATCCTGTATATTACTAATGGAAATTGTTTTAATTTCCATTAGTATATTTATAAGTCTGATGCTTACATCTCTTACATCAGCAGCTCTTTCTTTCATATAGCTATCATCTAAAGTTTCAAATATAGCAGCTATATCTTCTGAAGTAACCTTTACTGCATACTCAGCATTTACATTTTCATATAAAATTTTAGATATTATAACTCCTATAAATTCAGGATCATCAAGCATAAGTAAATGTGCTTCAAATATTTTCACCTTTTCTTTGCCAAGCTTTTTTTCTGCATTTGTAATAATTATTTTCAGCTCTTCTTTTGCCTTTGTTACAGCATTTTCTAACCTTTGTTTTTCTGTTATGCTATCACTTACTATTTTTTTAAATATTTTATATTTATTCTCCTTCAATAACAACGCTCTTCCAATTGCAATACCTGGTGACGCACTTATTCCCCTAAACAAGATATCCCCCCTAAATTAGGTTTTTAACCAATCTTTTATTAATTTTACATCATATAAATTTGCCAAATTAAATTTTTAATAATTTTATTATATACATACTTCAGTGAATCTTTCAAATACTTACTTTATCTATAATTCGTCACAAAAAGTTTTTATCAAGAATACTATGATGTCTTATCATTCATTATCAACGACATTTGTTTTTACACAGAGTACACCAACTCTATTTGTACGCAATAGAGAGATAATATTGAATTTTACCACTATTTACTCTTATTTTACTTGAAATTTGCACTTCATGGGGTTTTTCCATAAATTGTAATGATGATATTATATATGTATAGGATAGGAAAACTAATGCATATATAATTATTTGAAAATTCCAACTAGTGTTGCAATCATTCAATCCTTTTACAATTCTGCAACTTATTATATTGTTTGCTATTTGGATTTATGAAATCCAGCAAAATATAATTATATTAAAAGGAGATTAAATCAATGAAAAAAGTAGGTCTTATTCCAAAACTAATCATTGCCATTGTACTTGGCATACTTATCGGTGCTTATGCTCCAACAATAATAGTAAGCATACTAGCAACATTTAACTCCATCTTTGGTAACTTTCTTGGATTTGTAATACCTCTAATCATCCTCGGATTCGTTGTGGCAGGTATTGCTGATCTTGGTGCCGGAGCTGGAAAACTTCTTGGAATTACTACTGCTTTAGCTTATGGCTCAACTTTAATAGCAGGATTTATGGCATACCTTACGGCAACTTCACTATTCCCAAGCTTTATTCACTCATCTAAAACTTTAGAAAATGCAGTTAATCCAGAAGAAAAATTACTTGCTCCACTTTTTAAAATAGATATGCCACCAGTAATGGGCGTTATGGCAGCACTTATACTAGCATTCATCTTAGGACTTGGAATTGCTGCAATTAAAAACGAAAAACTTGGAGATACTTTATATAAGATGTCGTTTGAATTTCAAAAAATAATCGAAAAAGTTATCTCAGGCATAATCATTCCACTGCTTCCTATTCACGTTGGTGGTATATTTGCTAACATGACACACGCTGGAGAAGTTTCCAGGGTTCTTTCGGTATTTTGGAAAGTATTTTTAGTAGTTATTACATTACACTTGATAATAATCTTATTTCAATTTACAGTCTCATGCACTATTAGAAAGAAAAATGTATTTGCATGCTTAAAAAATCAAATCCCTGGATATTTGACAGCCATTGGAACTCAATCCTCAGCAGCTACTATACCAGTTAATTTAAAATGTGCTGAAAATAATGGAGTTTCAAAAGCAATTAGAGAATTTGTTGTTCCATTATGTGCAACTATTCATCTATCAGGAAGTACAATAACCTTAACTTGCTGTTCCATAGCAGTTATGCTACTTAATAATGTTACATTTACGCTTCCACAAATGCTTGGATTCATAATGATGCTTGGCGTTACAATGGTTGCAGCACCTGGGGTTCCTGGAGGAGCTGTTATGGCAGCACTTGGAATACTTCAATCAATGCTTGGATTTACAGAAGCACAACTCGGTCTTATGATTGCGCTTTACATTACACAGGATAGCTTCGGAACAGCTTGTAATGTATCAGGAGATAATGCTATAGCTATTTTAGTTGATAAGATTTATAGTAAAGATATAAAACTACCTAACGATTCAAGTTTCTCAAAATAATATAAATTGCTCAAGGGAGGAAATCTATAATGCAACTTAAATTAAATCTTGACATGGTTAAAAAGGCACAAGAAAATATTAAAGGAGTTGCAAGAAAAACGCCCCTTTTCTACTCTAGTACCTTTTCCAATATCACTGGATATAATATATACTTAAAATGCGAAGACAAACAAAAAACTGGCTCATTTAAGTTAAGAGGTGCATATAACAAGGTATGCTGCTTAACTGAAGATGAAAAAAAATGTGGAGTTATTGCATCATCTGCTGGAAATCACGCACAAGGCGTTGCCTATGCTGCAACTGCATTTGGGGTGAAATCAACTATATTTATGCCAATAACTGCACCAATGGCTAAGGTTAATGCAACTAAAGGATATGGAGCTGAAGTTGTTCAGTTTGGAGAAGTTTATGATGATTGCTATAATAAGGCTATTGAAATGCAAAAAACTACTGGCGCAACATTTCTTCATCCATTTAATGATGATGAAGTTATGGCCGGACAAGGAACTATAGCGCTTGAAGTGTTTGAAGAACTTCCAGAGGTTGATACAATCATTGCTCCAATTGGAGGAGGCGGACTTATATCTGGCATAGCTGTAGCTGCAAAAGCCCTTAAGCCCTCAATTAAAATAATCGGAGTTCAAGCTGAAATAATAGCTTCTACTAAAGCTTCCCTTGAAGCTGGAAAGGTTACTACAGTTCCTGGTGCAAAATCACTTGCTGATGGTATATCAGTCATGACCCCTGGTGACAAAACTTTTGAATACATTAAAAAATATGTAGATGAAGTTGTAACAGTTACAGAAGATGAGATTGCACTTGCTATGTTCTCATTGATGGATAGGTCAAAGCTTATTGCTGAAGGAGCAGGTGCAACACCTCTTGCTGCACTTCTTGCTGGAAAAATTAAGGATGCTGGAAAAAATGTTGTTTCAATAATAAGCGGCGGAAATATTGATATAGCTATGGCCTCTAAGATAATAGAAAGAGAACTCACTAGACTTAGAAGAAGAATTTCCTTCGATGTTCAACTTGTAGATAAAGTTGGTCAGCTTGGTTCACTTATAACACTTATAAGCAAACTTGGCGGAAATATCATAAAAGTACGTCAAGAACAAAATTGGGATGAAGCCGGACTTGACTATGCTAATGTAAAGCTTGTAATAGCAACTGAATCAGATAGTCATTCTGATAAAATTTTAGATAATATTAAGAAAAATGGCTATAAATTAATATAGTAAAACCCAATCTTCTTTCCCCTAATTATACAAGGGGAATTTTTTTATGTCTTAAAAGGTTCAAATTATTATGTTATCTTCATATTTCCCTTTTAGCCTTTCAAATCCATTTTTGAATTCTATTTTTAAAAAATTTTATTTATTAGGTTGACAACTGTGTATAGTGTGTATATACTGTTAATATAATATATGTACAGTATATACACACTATACGCTTTTAAAGGAGTATGCTACATGAATATAATAATTTCTAATACTTCAGGAGAACCAATTTATGAACAAATAGTAAAACAAATAAAAAAGCTTATATTTATTGGTGAGTTAAATGAAGGAGATCCCCTTCCCTCCATAAGAAACTTAGCTCAAGAACTTAGGATAAGTGTAATTACTACAAAAAGAGCATATGAAGAACTTGAAAATGAAGGCTATATTGTTACCATGCAGGGTAAGGGCTCCTTTGTAGCTAGTCAGAATAAGGAACTTTTAAAAGAAAAAAGGCTTAGATTAATTGAAGAAAAGCTAGGTGAAGCAGTTAAGGAAAGCAGGCTTATAAGCTTATCTTTAGAAGAGTTAATCGACATACTTAGTATCTTATACAATGAAACATATCAAATTGATTAATAAATTTAGGAGGCTAATTTTATGAATAATATTTTAGAAGTTAATAACCTACGAAAGGAATATAATGATTTTACATTAAAGAATATAAGTTTCTCTTTAGAAAGAGGCTATATTATGGGTTTTATAGGCCCTAATGGTGCTGGGAAAAGTACAACTATAAAACTAATTATGAATCTTATAAAAAAGAACACAGGAGAAATTAAAATATTTGGATTAGATAATATAGCTCATGAAAAGGATATAAAACAAAAAATAGGATTTGTATATGATGAAAATTATTATTATGAAGAACTTACAATAAATGAAATGAAAAAAATAATTTCTCCCTTTTATATAAATTGGGATGAAAAAAGCTTTCAAAATTATATTAAACAATTTGATTTAAATCCTAAGAAAAAAATAAAAGAACTGTCCAAAGGGATGAAAATTAAATTTTCACTAGCCGTTGCCCTATCTCATGGTGCAGAGCTTATAATAATGGATGAGCCAACCTCTGGACTTGATCCTATTTTTCGAAGAGAAATATTAGATATTTTGTACAGTTTAATTCAGGATGAAAATAAGGGCATATTTTTTTCCACTCATATAACCACAGATTTAGAAAAAGTTGCAGATTATATAACCTTTATAAACAAAGGAGAAATAGTGTTTTCTATGCCAAAGGATATTATCCTTGATAAGTATGCCATTGTTAAAGGCAGTAAAGAGCTTTTAGATTGGGATACAAAAAAAGAATTTTTAAATATTAACGAAAATTCCTTTGGTTTTGAAGCCCTCACAGATAATACTACAAAAATACGAAGTTTATTTAAAAACAATGTTATTATAGAAAGACCTTCTTTAGAAGACATTATGGTTCATACAGTAAAAAAAGTAATATGAGGTGGAATATTATGATTAATCTTATAAAAAAAGATATATTAATTCAGAAAAAAATGCTCCCACTTTTATGTGTATTTATAATTATATTTGCACTAAATAGTCAAGTTAATTCTCGTGGATCTATATATATTCTTGGAGTTACAATAGGATATATGTTAACCATTGGAGCTTTAGCATATGATGAAACTTATAAGGGACATATATTAATAAATAGTTTACCCTTAACCCGTAAAAATGTAGTGGTTTCTAAATACCTAGCAATATTTTTCTTTACTGCATTCTCCCTTATATTTTTAACTTTAATGGCACTAATATTTAATTTCCTAGGTATTTCAGACCTTTCAATTAGGTATATTTCCTTTGCAGATATAAAGACAATAACATCAACCTTGATTATATTAAGCAGTATAATGATTCCTTTATTTTTGAAATTTGGAACTAAACTAGGCAAGCTTTTTAATTTTATAATTTTCTTTATGTTTTTTAGCATTAGTAATTTTATTATGCAAAATAAAGATGAGATACTTATTAAAAACATATTAAATTTTATTATAAATAATAATGGTGCAACTCTTACTATTATAAGTATTATAATTTTAGCTTGCATTTATATTTTATCCATGCATTTTTCTTTTAAAATATATGCTAATAAAGATTTTTAAAGTGGGTGTATTTATGATTAATTTAATTATCAAAGACTTAAAGCTTCAAAAGAAAATTTGTATTATTGGTATAACTTTTTATATATTCATGATATTTTCCCTTGGTTCTGCTAGTAAAGATATACCTGAGGGATTTAGTCCATTGGTATTCAACGGTTGTTATACACTTATGGCAGTTTACATGGTATGTCTTTCAGTACTATATTCAGATGCATATGATGAAAAGAATAAGTCTCACATTATATTAAATAGTTTGCCTATAAATAGGAGTATAATAGTTATATCAAAATATATATCTTTATTTATTTATCTGATGATTTACCTTATTTCAATATTCATGTTTTCAAATGTCTTAAAATTTGTATCTCCCAATTTAAATTCCTTAAACATTGTAGGAATATTATTATCCTTTATATTTATTGGAGTAACTTTCTCAATGTACTACCCCTTATACTTTAAAATAGGGAAAAAAATGTTTGGAGTATATAGAGTACTCATATGGTGTTCAATAGTAATATTTCCTACTATACTTAGTAAAACAATAAAAAAAGTACCTCTATCAGCGGTACAAAATATGTTAAATAATATAAAAGTTAATTATAAACTTTATCTTACCTCATTATCTATAATGGCCATTTGCCTTGTTACATTATCCTGTATGTTGTCAATAAAATTATATACTGCTAGGGATTTGGATTAATAGCTATTACAAATCTTAAAATTATGATTTATATTATAAAGAACTTTGGATTTCCAAGGTTTTTTATAATTTTTATTTAAAATATATCATCTAATTTTTTAGATTGTGATATTCATTACTCTGCCCCAGCACCTATGAATATTGAATCAACTTTATCTCTTTCAAAGTGAAATATTGTTCCATTATAAATCGATCCTATAACTGCTATATCTTGATTTCCAAAGCTATGCTCTTCATTTATTCTATCTTTATATTTATTAAGTACTTCTCTTCTAGTACTTCCTATCCCAATATCTTCTCTTGTTTTATAATTACATGGACTTGTTATTTTTATACTCCATACTTGCTGTTCCTTTTTATTTCTTATCATACCTACTTCAATACCTTTATCCTCATATTTCCATGTTTGATGTTCTAGTCCGTCTGATATCCATATAACTTCTTCAGATTTCAATTCAGGTTGTCCTATGTTTTTTATTAACACTTTATCACTAGTGCCTAAATCTAAAAATCCAATAGTTCCCTGTGCCTGAGTACCATTTAACATACATTGAGCATATTGGTTTATGCTACTTTGCTCTCGAATTAAAATAAAACTACAAATTCCCAATATTAAAATTAAAATAATAATTACACATGCACTTGATTTTTTCATAAACATGCTAACTTCCTTTCATAACTCCGCTAATATCACCTTAAGTATATTTTATTAAAATTTTTATGTCAATATTTTACACAAGCTGAATATCTCTCTATATAAACTTCTATTAAAATAAAAACAACTTTGCTATGTTTTACGATAAAAATAGGAAAGTGCTAGAGAAGATGTAACATTACAAATCAAAGTTACATTTATTAACTCTTAGCACATTAATCCTAATTCAAGATTTTTTATTCTATTATTTGCATGGTTTCTTCATCAAAAATCCAATTAGGGCAGTATCTAGCATAAGATTTATCCTTTTTCATTTCTGTTTCCATCACACCTTTGCCACTTTTAACGCCTTTAATTCCATAATGTATTTTATATTCCTCAAGTCTTTTATTTACTACATTCCAATTTATGTTTTGAAGAAATACGTCTATATATTTGCCCCTTCCAGTTGTAAAATCATAAAAATATGCATGTTCATATACATCAAGTACAAGTACTGGATGGCTTTTCCACACAGCACCTACATCATGAGCATCTGATCCTATTATATGAAGTTTTCCATCCAAGTGATCTATGGTAACTATTGCCCATCCTCTCATGCTTTGGCCAACTTTTTTTAAATAACTTAAAAAGTTATCATAACTTATAAAATCTCTCTTTATAAGTTGTAACATTTCTGCTGAAGGTCTTCCCTTATCTATACCTGTTATATTTTCAAAATAAAGTTCATGAAGTTTTACTCCATCTAATGCATAAGTTTCTCCTAGCTTTAAACTTCTCATAGAACTATAAGTAGTATTTGGATCTTCAAATTCATCCGCATCTTTTGTTATGTTCCATATTTCATTTAACTTATTTACGTATCCTTCATATAATTTATAGTGTTCTTCAAGCTGCTTTTGACTTATCCCCTTTACTGTTGAAAAATCAAATTTTTCCGCTATTACCATAGCAATCTCCTTAAAATTTTTTACCTATATATTATATGCAAGTAGATTTCTTTTGTTGAATGATTAAGATTTTAAATAAAATAAAACTAGAGTTTTAGCCCTAATTTTACTTGTAATGTTAAAATTTCTTACCCTGAATTATATGAATTGATTAGCAGCTTCATTATAGTGAAATCCAACTTTTTCAAGCTTATCTTTTATCTCATTTTCTTTAATATCATAAGTCTTGCACAAATCATCTAAATTTAAAAATTCATCTCTAAGCTTCATATTTATAACACTAAATAATATATACGAATCCATGTTTAAAAGCTTATCTTTATCTAAATCCATAATACTATCTCTCCTTGCATCCTTTGTATCATATATCTAATAATAAACTTATTATTCATTATTTATTTTTTATCATCTTTATCCTTTTTATCATTGTTGTCTTTCTTGTCATCCTTTCCTTTTTTATCACTTTTATCTTTTTTACTATCCTTACTATTATTACCACTTTTATTATCGTCATTATTATAATTATTATCTTCTTCAGGCCATTTTATAAGTATTATTGGTATAATTTGATTAGATGAAACAAAAAGTATGCCTTTGCTTATCCTATCTTCAATTTCATCAATTCCTCTTGCTCTTATGTACATTTGAATTACATCTTTGTCTCTAGTGCTTCTAGCATCTATAGATCCCCTTGAATCTAAATAATAAATAGCTGCAAGTATTTGAGATTTATTACACCCTATAATTTTATAAAATTGTCTTTGAATATCTCCGTAATTTTCTACTTTAAACAAATCATTATAAAGTTGAAATAGTATATTAAGCCTTAAAAGTTCATTTTGAGCAGGAATCATTTAAATCCCCCTTCTATTTATTACCCCCTAAGCCACTTATAAAAGGTTAGAGGGGACCATCCTGAAGGTGGTCTAGGCGGTCTTCCAGGTCTTAAAGGTTCCTCTGCAATAAGAGGTTTATCTGGTGCAAGAGGTCTTGGTTGAAATAATGGTTCTTCCTTAAAATAGCTTCCCCCGCCTAAAGAACTTATTGGAAATCTTGGACTCCAAGCCACTACTCTTCCTTGTCTATCAAAAAGTGTTAAATTATTTATAGATCCTATCCACTGTTCGTCTACATTCCATACATATCCATTAGCTATGTAAGCTATCCATCTTAAGTTTACATCAAATATATATTGATTATTTACAACCCATGCAACTAAGTTTCTGTATCTATCATACAAAGGCTCATAAGGTTCCATTAAGTTCTCCTCCTACATTTCATCAATTTGGCTCACCTACTCGTTCCAAAAGATCTCCATATAATTGAGATAAAAATAATTCTCCACCTTCAGAAAGTAAATCTTCTACTACATCTATGCCCGATCCCCGTATGTAAGCTGATACGGTTTTATCCTTCTCAATATTAAAAAAAATCCACCTTCTCTCAAACAGATAATAAAGTGCTGCTATTATTTCTATCCTATTACATTCTTGAACATTATAGTCTATGCTTATGCAAAATTCATATCCATAGGTAAAGAAGTCCTTGTATAGTTGTACAAGCAAACTATTCCTTAATAAATTTCTCCCTGCTAAAAATAACATATATTCTCCAACTCTTAAAATACTTACTATAATATAATATTCTTAATAGATTTTTAGTGCACATCTTACTAATAATATTTTTATTATTCCTTTATAGAAATATCAGTTTTAATTAACACTTTCTCTGCAATCTTCATACTATATTATTGGTAATCTTAAATAAGGAGAGTAAATCATGTATATTGATGATTTTGAAGATTTCTATAGGGCAGATGAAGGTGAATTCCCTGAAGAATTTGACAGTAGGGATAATTTCGATGAAGACGATACTTTCGATGAATTTGAAGAATTCACTGAATTTGAGGAGTTAGATGATTTTAGAAACGACAATATCCTTAGAGATTTTGATGATACCGATGATATTAATGAGTTTGACGAAATGAATGATCTTGATGATAGCAAATTTACATGTCAAGGGGTTTGTCCTTTTTATAGACAATTTCCATTTTTCCCTCCCACATCTGGACCTGATGGTCCTGGTGGACCTGGTAGACCTGGTAGACCTGGTAGACCTGGTGGGCCTGGACAAGGCAATAGACCTCCAAGCGGCCCTCCTCCATCTGTAGCCCCACAACAGCAACTATCTGCAGGCGGCCCTCAACTTTATGCAGTAGATCCAGGCTCTATACGAGGATGCAGGTTTAGATTTGTGTATATTTGGCCTAGACGCGGCAGAGGTTTTTGGATGTGGTTAACCTTTGTAGGAAGAAGATCTATAGCTGGCTGGCGCTGGAATGGATTTACATGGTTTTACTTTGGCATGGACTTAAGAAGAATAGAAAGCTTTAGATGCTATTAATTATAATATATATTCCTAGTAACCTTTTGATGTACGCTTTAAATTATTGATATTTTTTAGTTTTATTTTAAATAATGAAGTTTTCAGTTAACACTTTTCATATAATCCTCATACTATATTATTGTTAATCATAAAAAGGAGAATAATTTATGTATATTAACGATTTTAAAGATTTCTATAGAGCAGATGAAAGTGAATTCCCAGAAGATTTTGATACTCGAAATGAATTTGATGAAGATGATGAATTTGAAGAATTCACTGCATTTGAAGACTTAGATGATTTTAAAGATGATGATACTTTTAGGGGCTTCGATGATACTGATGATATTAATGAATTTGACGAAACATATGATCTAAATGATAATTCATTCATGTGCCCAGCAATGTGCCCATTCTATAGGCAGCTTTATAGGCAAATGCCACCTCCTGGATATGGAGGAACTAGGCAAATGGATAGACCTCCAAGTGGACCACCTCCATCTAGTACACCTGCAGAACCATTTTCAGCAACTGGAGGTGCTCAAACCTTTGTAGATTCTGGTTCTATAAGAATGTGCAGATTTAAATTTGCATATATTTGGCCCAGACGAGGAAGTAGCTTCTGGATGTGGATAACTTATGTAGGTCGCAGTTCCATAGCTGGCTGGAGATGGGATGGCAGAAGATGGTTCCGCTTTGGAATGGATTTAAGAGACATAAGAAGCTTTAGATGCTAGTAATAGAAAATTTACCACATTTTTAATATTGAGCTAATCGCATGAAATTTTCATCTAGTATGAAAATTTCATGCACTTTTCAATATTAAAATTATCCTTTCCTTGCACCTACCTCATAATACCTAAAGGAAATTGCTTCACAATTCTCCCTATGATATAATATTTTCGGTGATTATATGAATTTAATAGAAAAGGCAAATGCACTCCCTCATCATCCTGGTGTGTATATTATGAAAGATTCCTCTGATATAATAATATATGTAGGAAAATCTAAAAACCTAAAAAATAGGGTGAAACAATATTTTTATAATGGTAAAAAACCTTCTAACAAGGTTGAAAAATTAGTTAAGAACATAAGAGATTTTGAATTCATATTATGTGATACTGAATTTGAAGCGCTGCTTTTAGAAAATAAATTAATAAAAAAGTATAAGCCTCATTATAATAGGCTGCTTAAAAATTATGAAAAATATGGCTATATAAAAATTACTAGAGAAAAATTCCCCAAATTAGACGTATGTCTTAACATAGAGGATGATTCTCTTTACTTTGGTCCATATACAAATTATTATACTGCTTTAGATGCAGTTAATGCTATAAATGATAATATTCTAATACGTTCCTGCAAAGATAAAACATTTACTAAATCTTTTGAAGGGTGTTTGAATTTCCATTTAGGCAAATGCTTGGCTCCTTGTAGAAAATATATATCTAAAGATATATATGAAAAAGAACTATTTAAAGCTATAAACTTTTTATATAGTAAAGATGAATCTATCTTAAAAAGCATAGAAAAAAACATGGAGGAGGCATCCTTAGATTTAGATTTTGATAAGGCCATAAAATTTAGAGATAACTTAAAAGTATTAAATGTTATTTTAAGAGAAACTTCTTTCATTATAAACACTTTAAAGCATCAAAGAAAGGTACTTATTGAGGAGCTTGCAAATGGATACAAGCTATTCTTTATAATAGGTTATAAGGTGATACATAAAGAAATTGTAAGTTTAGAATTCGATATAATTAAGTACTATATAGAAAACAAATGGAGAACTCTATCTTGTGATGACTTGGATATTAAGGACTATATTCTTAAGGAAGAATTAGATGAAGCAGAAATAGTTCACTGTTACTTAAATAGAGAAGATAAGGTTGTATTTTAGTTTTAATGATCCATTTAAAAAGTATGCTAATTTAGTAATTTTAGCATACTTTTTTACATACTATTACCGCTTTAAGCTTAGTCATTTTTTCTATTTTTTAAGTTCATGGCTTATATAACGCTTGAGTTTTAGATATTATTTTGTTGTATATTTTCTTCATATGAGGTTCATTTGAGTATGTATCTATTTCTTCTATAGGTATCCATTTAACGCCGCTATTTTCATCAGGTTTAATAACAAGAGGTTCGTTCTCATCAGCCTCAACTAAATAAGCAATTGATATATGTAAATGTGGTGATACATACTTTCCCCTTTTTATATGTCCTGGTACATGTATAATATCCAATGATACAATATCCTCGCTAACAGGACAAATTTTTTTTACTCCTGCCTCTTCCTTAAGCTCTTTAATTGCAACAAGCAATAAATCTTCCTCTCCGTCTGTGTGTCCTCCTGTCCATGACCAAGAATTAAATATATTATGATGTATCATTAAGGTTTTATCTCTATTTTTATTTACTACAAATGCAGAGCTTGTCATATGTACTAACTCATTGTGTCTTGTTAAAACATCATCAAACATCCCTATACATTTTATAGTTATTTCTTTGTCCTTTTCTTCTTGAGCAGTGATAGGAACATATTTTTTTATTGATTCAATCCAATTCACTTTAATGTATGCCTCACTTTCTTTAATAAAATATTGTTGTAGTTTTATTTCCTACTTACTATTATACTTTACTTTTAAATTTATTATATAATTCTTTATAATCTATGGAATATAGATTTATTTTTTATTCTTTCAAGTGAATATTATATTAATAAACAAAAAAATTAGCGGTAGCACTAATTGTACTACCGTTTTACTTTTTTACTTATTATTAATTATTGATTTTATCATAGCTCGGTTATTTATCTCAAAAGCACGCTCTGGCTGAAGAGATCTACCCTCTTCATCCTGAAAATTCTTTTTAAACTCTTCAAAAATTGTATCTTCATCGAATCCTTCTTGAAATAATTCAAGCACAAAATTTTTGGCCCTATTTGCAGCTTCCATGCACTTTTCCCAATATGTAGGAACTTCATCTTCACTTACAAATCCCAAATGAGGAGATACAATATACTTTGCATTTGCTTCCTGGCATTTTTTAATAGAGTCTATTGTTTGGTCATAGCTGATTATAAATGAAGGGTAATTTTTTCCTGACTTACCCATAACCCCAGATGTTTCACTTGGAAAGATAACCTCATTATTAACTAAAAATGATAATGAACATTTAGTATGTCCAGGGGTTTCTAGTACAGTAATGATTGCACCGCCTAAATCCAGAAAATCACCTTCTGAGATCTTTTCGTCTACTTTCATTAAATTATCGTCATAATTTAACAATTGACCTTCTCCATAAAGTACAGCCGCTCCATTGCCAAGTTCTCTAATGGTTTTTAAAGCACTTTCCTTAGTTAAAACATTTTTTGCGTATTCTGCTGCCATAACTTTAACATCAGGCCATGCCCCTCTTAAGTAAGGAACAGATCCAATATGATCGTAATGAGAATGACTGAGAAGTATATAATCTAATTTTCTTCCATTATCAAGCACCTGCTGAATATTTTTAATAAGATTAGAGGCACAATAGGCCATTCCACAATCAATTAATGCTGTTTTATCTTCTCCAATTATCAAAAATGCGGTACTGCTACCTTCTCCACCTGTTACATTTATTATGTTGTCCATTAACTAACCACCCTCCAAAAAATATCTTACTATAATATAATTTAAAAATTAATTTCTAAATGATATAACTATATTATCATCTTCTGTAACAATATTCAAAACTGCTGATTTAATATATTTCAAAGATACATATTAAAAATAAAACTAGAGTAAAATACCCTAGTTAATAAACAATTAAATAATTCAGATTCATTCCCAAGTCATTATATTATCAATACCATTCAATTCTTCAACTGCCCATTCCACGGCATCTCTGCTGCTTATAAATTCCTGATTTGTACTGCTTACATAAGAATAACCCTCTTTGTCGTCCACGGTTTGAATAAATAACTCCTTTTCTCCATCATTGAAACTTATTTCACCCTTTGCCTCCAGTGTATCTATTAATTTGTCAATTATTATTTTTCCATCCATATGATAACCACTCTCCTATTTTATTTATAGAATTATGATTTATCAAATGACATTATTTTATAACATATTTTGAAAATATAATACGAATCCTTGCAAGTGATGATTACAAAAATACAAGTGGAGCTTAAAATTCCACTTGCTTCTGTAGTATTCGTTCTTTTTCTTTTATAGTTTTATTTTGCTTTGAAAGTATATACAGGAAATAAGAAGTGAGTACCACTCCCTTTAGTACACTGCTTATGCTTATACTCCACCACACTCCATTAAGTCCTAACATATTTGGCTTCGAAAGCCATATTGCGCCAGGTATTCTAAGAGCTGTAAATACTATTCCCACTACAGCTGGCGGAATGGTTCTTCCTAATCCATTGAATGCCCCAGCTGTAGTTATTTCATAACACATTAGAAGCTGAGAAAATCCTAAAATCCTTAAATAATCTGCTCCATATGGAATAACATCTGCTTCAGGTATGAATACTGCAAATAGTGCCCTTCCCCCTAGTATTAAAAGTAATGAAGTAGCTATACCTACAGTACTTATTCCAATCATAGCTGTAGTATATCCCTTGTTTATTCTATCCCATTTCTTTGCTCCAAAATTTTGCCCTATAAAAGCACCCATGGCTGTTGCAAATCCCTCTGCAGTCATCCAAGACAATGCTTCGATTTGAGAACCCACCTTTTGCACTGCAATTGCAGTGTCCCCAAAGGAAGCTACTATTCTTGCAATGAACATAGCAAATACGGTAAACAGAACATTTTGTAATGCTATAGGTAGCCCAAAATGGAATATCTTTTTCAAAAATTTCAAATCAAGTTTATCAAAAATGTGTACCTCATTAAATAAGTCTGTTTTCTTAAATATATTATATAAAAATATGATTGTTACTACAAATTGTCCCATCACTGTACCTATAGCTGCCCCTACTACTCCAAGGGCTGGAAAAGGCCCTATACCAAATATTATAAATGGGTCTACAACTATATTTATTAAAAGTCCTACAGTATTTATTTTAAAAGGAGTTTTACTATCTCCATATCCATTAAATATTCCTGTAAATACAGGATTTATAAAATAAAAGCTCATACCTAAAGAAATAACTGTAAGATAGGTTTCTGCCATATGGATTATGTTTTTATCTCCTAAATTAAAAAATCCTATAAGCTGCTTTCTAAATATTATAAGTACTAAGGCGTATATGATTCCTAAAATTATATCAAGCTGCAGTGTATTTTGTACATATTTCTTTGCATCTTGTATCTTTTTTCTTCCCATGGATTGAGATACACCAATTTCTGCCCCAGCTCTAGGTACAAATATTATACCTGTTGCTAGCCATGTAAAAAATCCTGCTGTTCCAACTGCTGCTACAGAGCTGCTGCTGAGTCTTCCTAAATATAACATATTAATAAGATTACAAGACATTTGAATAAATGACGTACCCATAATTGGCAATGATAGCTTCATAAGTATATTTAAAATATTGCCTTCTGTTAAATTCAATTTATTCTCCATAACATTACCTCTCGATTCCCGAAAATTAAGCCTGTACAATTATATCACTTATAAATACAATATAGAAGATGTGTTCTAAGTTATTTTAATAAAACTTTAATGACTTTATTCCTTGCAACTATGTATAATTATATAAGATATCCTTTATAATATTTTTAGAGGTGATTATAAATGCTTGATGTATGTTTATTAGGCTGCGGCGGCAGTATGCCTACCCCTTATAGATATCTTTCTTCATTACTCTTATCTTATAAAGGTCATAAAGTACTTATAGATTGTGGCGAAGGCGCCCAAGTTTCTATGAAGCTTTTAGGATGGGGATTTAAAGATATAGATGTTATATGTTTAACTCATTTCCATGCAGATCATGTTATAGGGCTTCCTGGACTGCTGCTTACCATTGGAAATTCAGGTAGAGAAACTCCTTTGACTATAATTGGCCCTGAAGGTTTATCTAAAGTCATAGATGGTCTTACTGTAGTATCTCCTTATTTACCATATTCTCTTGACCTTGTAGAACTTCCCTTTGATGAAAGTTGTTATGAAGATAAGCTATTTGAATTAGGAGATTTAGATATTTATGCTCTTCCCCTTCAGCATACTTCTCCATGTTTAGGGTACAGCATAACTGTAAATAGAAAGAATAAATTTAATAAAGAAAAAGCCACCCAATATAATGTTCCACTGAAGCTTTGGAATACTTTACAAAGAGGAGAAGATATAAAATTTGAAGGGAAAATATATACACCAGATATGGTACTTGGTGAAAGTAGAAAGGGCATAAAGATTAGTTATTTAACGGATAGTCGTCCTATACCTTCTATTATACCCTTTGTAAAAAATTCAGATTTATTTATATGTGAGGGGATGTATGGTGAAGATGATAAACTTTCAAAGGCAGAGGAAAACAACCATATGCTTTTTTCAGAAGCAGCTGCCTTATCCAAAGATGCAGAAGTAAAAGAGCTTTGGCTTACCCACTTTAGCCCATCACTTATGGAGCCCGAAAGCTTTTTAAATAATGCTAAAAATATATTTGAAAACACCTCTATTGGAGAAGATAGAAAGACCGTAACATTAAAATTTGAAGATTAGCTATTTCTTTTTTAATTTGCATACAAAAAAGCCTTCCATCTCTTCATTTGGTATTACCCTAAGTGCCCTCTTAATATTATCATTATATTTTTTATCCTTATATACATTTAACCCTTGTATGGAATTTTTTACATTTATGCTTAGATTCATAACTCTTAAACTTGGATATTTATTTAGAGCATAATCAACTACTTCTTCATTCTCCTCTGGGGAAATGGTACAGGTGGAATAAATAAGTATCCCTCCCTTTTTTAATGCCTTAATTCCACTTTCTAAAAGCTTTTTTTGAAGCTTTGAATTTTCACGTATAAATTTAGTACTCCATCCTTTATAGCTTTCACGTCTTTTAAGCTCAATTGTCCCCTCTCCTGAACAAGGTGCATCTAAAAGAACTCTATCAAATTTTTCTTGAAATGTATCTCCGAGTACTTTACCATCCATACCTATTACTTCTATACAGCTTGCTCCTTGCTTTTGCACATTATATTTAAGTCTTTCTCGTCTTATAATGTTTATTTCATTTGCTGTAATTTCTCCTTGATTATCTATAATTGATGCAATTTCAGTAGTTTTACCACCTGGAGCTGCACACATATCTAATATAGTTTGTCCCTTTTCTAAGTCCAAAAACATTGGCGGAAGCATACTTGAAAGATTTTGAATATATATACTTCCCTCCTTGTAGCAATTAAGTTTTGTAATTTGAGACTCTCGTGCTTTATTTAATATAAAAGCTTCTTTTAAAAAACTACTATTTGAAAAACCTATGCCATTACTCCGAAGCTCTCTTTGAACATCGTTGATAGTTGTTTTTAACTTATTTACCCTTAAGGTAGTTTTTCGCCCATCTATAAAACTTTTTAATATGGAATCTACCGTAACAGGAGAATAAATATTATAGAGAGTTTCTAAAAACTCTTTCGGAAGTTTATAAGCAGCATTTTTTATTTCCATGTAAACCACCTCCATATTTTGTGGTGTGTAATATTACATTTTATTAATGTGCTTTATTTTTTATACATAAAAGCTTGCATGTATCAAAACACCTTTTTAACATTCTATTTAAATGGTATAATTAGGTTAAAACTACTTTAACTTAGTTGTAAAGTCAATATTTATCATTTGGGGCAAACAATGAAGCCTGTATTTATAGTAAGCCCCTCTTCTGATAAAGGCTATGCCAAAAAATTAATTCCTGTTATATCTAAAGCATATATTTATGAAAATATAAATTATATTATTGAGCCCACCGAATATCCTATACATGCTACTGAAATTGCAACAAGCACTGTTTAAAAGAATATGAAGATAAATATAGATGATGAAATATTTAAAAATATCAATATAAACTTTGAAGTATCTACAAAAAATAAACTTCGTATTTATTAATTCATAAGAGGTGTAGAATATGAATACTAATGAGTCTTATGAAAATTTAAAGCATGACTATGAAACTTATCAAAATCTTGCCGAAAACGTTATACAAAACTTAAGCAGTAAAAATATATTGCTAGAAAAAAAGCTAGATTGCTTAGTTAATATGGTGGAAATTAGTAAATACATTAATTCTAATATATACAACAAAAATTTAATACAAATGATTAATGACATGATGATAGGAATACTTGGAGTAGCTTATTCCACAATTCTTACTAAAGAAAATAATGAGTTTATCATTAGATCTACTAATATGAATACAAATCAGTTACCGGAAAAATTATTATTTTATCCTCAATTATCAAAGGAGAAATTTTTTCTTTTAAATTGTAAGTGGCCCTTATCATATAAAAATTATGAAAGTAAAATTATTCGTTCCATTGTTGGAATTCCAATTTTCTTTAATAATAATTTTATAGGATACATTATAGTTGGGCACACATATCGTGACTTTTTTACAGGAGAACTTATATCTTTCATTACGTCTATCGCAAATCAAATTGGAATTGCTTTAGAAAACGCTTCCTTATATAACAAGCTTTTAGAATCCTCAAATAAAGATCCATTGCTTAATATTTATAATAGAAAATACTTTTTTGATACTTTAAATGAAAAGCTAAAGAAATCTCAGGATCCCTTTGCTACCGTAATAATTGACATAGATAATTTTAAAAAAGTAAACGATACCCATGGTCACTCTTTTGGAGATGAAGTATTAATTAAAACTTCTAACTTATTAAAAAAGTCTTTAAAAGGCAATATTTTAGCACGCTACGGTGGAGAAGAATTTATAGCTTGTGTTCATAAAGAAGACATATCAAATATATATAATCAAATAGAAGATATTCGTAATCAGATTACTGAAAATGTAATCAAGCTAAATAGTAAATTAATAAAAATTACTTGTAGTTTTGGAATTAGTTATTATCCTAACGACGGACAAACTGTCAGAGATCTTCTAGACAAAGCCGATGATAGATTATACTTAGCTAAAAATACAGGAAAAAATAAAGTTATAGATGCATAACATCATTTTAGTATCTAGTTAATGATTCTATACAAAATTATAAAAGGAGATGTTACAAAATGTATTTAGTAAGTTCATGTTTAGCTGGAGTTAATTGCAGATATGATGGGTATAACAATGAAAATAAAGATATATTAAACTTAGTTAAAGAAGGTAAAGCTATAGCAGTATGTCCAGAACAGTTAGCAGGATTATCTACTCCAAGAGTGCCTTGTGAAATTGTTGTAGGCAAAAATGGTAATAAAAAAATAGTTAATAAAGATGGAGAAGATTTAACTAAAGAATTTATGACTGGTGCAGAAAAGACTTTAGCAGTTGCAAAAGCTATAGGTATTAAAAAGGCAATATTAAAATCTAAAAGTCCTTCCTGTGGCTGTGGTTCTATATATGATGGTACATTTTCAGGCAAATTAATAAAAGGAAATGGTTTTACCACAGAGCTTTTAATTAAAAGCGGATTTGAAGTGTATACAGAAAATGATTTAGAAGCTGGACTATTTGAGAAGTGATAACTGCATTACATAACCTTATTGACAATTAAAGGATATTGCCACGTTTTTAATATTGAACCTATTGCATGGGATTTGTATAATTAATGAAACATCTCAGCACACTGAGATGCGCTAATTTATAACGAAATCATAGATTTCTATAAATTATGCAACCGTTCGCTACGCAAAAAAACTCTAATATTTCTTCCTTTTAAGGCGCCTAAGCCTTCTAAACTGGCCTACAGCTCAAACAGTAGAAGACTCTATACGGCGCCTTAAAATCAGAAATCTTTTATTGCACTACCTCATCTTTAACTTGTAAGTTTTTTGTTTATTTAGTGTAAGTTCTTGTAACATTAAGGACTGCCGTCCTAAAAGATTTTTATGCGCTAATTTCTAAAATATCTTAGAAATTCAGTTATTAGAAATTCATTTAGCTGAATTTCTTCCTACAGTAGTTCACATGAAGAACTTTTTAATACTCTGGGAGTATAGAATTTTCATCGTAGAAGACATTGAATAAGCTTTAAAACGGCTTTATTTATAAATTATGCTCCTACCTTATTAGATTCTAAAGTAGTCTTTTCTTCAGCATTCTTATTGCTAAATCCTCCAAAAACAAATCCTACTAAAGCGCCAACTAATGCTGGAACTATCCAACCAAGTCCCTTAGAATAAAGAGGTAGGCTGTTAAGTACATCAAACTTTAATCCAAATTGTCCTAACGCATCTAAAATGCTAACAACAGAAGTAAATATCATAGTAAATAAATACACATAAGTATTTCCCTTGAAGAAATCATTAGCAAATGCAAGTATCATAAGAACAATTGCCATTGGATATATTGCTGTTAATGCTGGGACTGAAAATTTAAGTATTTGTGTAAGCCCTACATTTGCAAACATCATACTGGATACTGCTAGTATTGTAACCCATGTTTTATATGAAACCTTTGGCATTAATTTTGTAAAATATTGGCTGCAAGATGTTAAAAGTCCCACAGATGTTGTTAAGCAAGCAAGTGAAAATATAAGTCCTAATATAACTGATCCATTTTGCCCAAATAAGTAAAATACTACATTTGTAAGTGTTTGAGCTCCATTTTCAGTTGCTCCAAATCTTGTCTGTGAAGTAGCTCCTAAATAGGCAAGCATTCCATATATTATTGTTAAAAACAGACCTGCTATAGCCCCTGCTTTTATTGTATTTGATACAATAGCTCTTTCTTGTGTTACCCCCATTTGCTGAAGAGCAATAGAAATTACTATACCAAAGTTAAGTGCTGCTATAGCATCCATTGTCATATATCCATCTAAAAATCCCTTAAGTAAAGGAAACTCAGCATAGTCACCACTTGGTGCTGAAAATGTTCCTATAGGCTTAAATAAACTAAAAACAAATATACTTGTTATTAAAACTAATAATGTAGGTGTTAAAATTTTTCCAAATCTATCTACAAGCTTTGATGGTGACATACATAACCAAAAGGCTATTCCAAAGTAAACTAAAGTATATATAAATAATGGCAATTTACTAGTAGTTAATGTACTTGATAAAAATGGTGAAATCCCCATTTCGAAAGCTAAACTTGCTGCTCTAGGTATTCCTAAAAAAGGTCCTATTGATAAGTAAATTAAAAGAGTAAATGCAAGTGCAAAAGTCGGATGCACACGACTTGCTAGTATATGAAGCCCACCTGCTTTAGCAACTACAGCAATTGCAAGTATTGGTAGTCCTACTGCTGAAATTAAAAACCCTCCCATTGATACCAGCATATTTGTTCCTGATAATTGTCCTAATTGTGGTGGAAATATTAAATTACCTGCTCCAAAAAACATTGAAAATATCATTAAACTTACAAATAATAAATTCTTTCTATCCATTTTTTCCATTTTAAAAACCCCCGATTTATATTTTTTAATTTATGATTACAGATTATAATATCAATATCACTTTCCATAATCATCCCCCCTTTTACTTCTTATTTTTAAAAAATAAAAAACTCGTCCCTATATAAGGGACGAGTTATACTCGCGCTACCACCCTAGTTCCATAAATTAATATATAACAATTAATTCATAACACTCATCAACGTACATTATAATACGTGTTCCTTTTAAAGGTGGACTACCTACATCGCTTACTAAATAACCTTCAGCTTTGCTTCTCAGAGATGATTTTCAACTATTCTTTGAACATTGGCTTTCAGCAAAATGCCAACTCTCTGTGGGACAATAAAATAGATTACTTTTTCTCTTCATAGAATTTACATGTGTATTTAATTGACTTACATATTTTATATCATATATGCTAAAGTCTGTCAATAATTAATTTTGTTAAAATAAAAACTTACTAATATCATTATTCACCTTAATCTCTGAAAAAGCGATATTAGTTATTGTTATGGCATATGATGATATTTCATCAATAAATTCTTCTATTTCACTTAAAGTTTTAACAGATAGCTTGATTAAAAAACAACTATTCCCAGCAATTCTATAACCCCATTCGCTTCTTTTATACTCTTTTATAAATGCCTTAAATCTTTCATATTCCCCGTTTTTCATAGTAACTTTTATTATACAATCAATAGTTAATCCAAGTTTTTTCTTATTTATTTTAATTGTATATCCTTCGATTATCCCATAATCCTCAAGTTTTTTCACCCTTTCAGTAACAGATGGCGGTGAAAGATTAATTCGTTTTGACAATTCTCTAATTGATAATCTACTATTTTTCTGTAATTCTGATAAGATTAACATATCAATTTCATCAAATTTCATTTGTAATCATTCCTTCTTATAATTGTTTCAATTGGTATATATACTTCTATATTATATATCATATGAAATACAATACAAATTTTATTTTATATATAATATATTATACAAAATAAAATTAATATTAATAAAGGAGATTTAATATGACAAGAATAGTTTTCTCACATGAAGGTTGTACACCATTTCAGCAATTACTAGGTCATAACAAAGATATATTAAAAAAATGGACTGATCTCGAAAATAGCATATTCAACTCCAATACTTTTAGTGCCGAGCTAAAAGAAGAGGTACGGCGTACTCTTGCATTTAATAATGGCTGTCAATATTGTATGGCAAAAGGTAGACCATCTAACAATATTTCTAATTTAAAAGTTTTAATAGCTGTTAAATTTGCAGATATGTTCTCTAAAAATATATCTTTTGATAATACACATTTTAGTGCATTAAAAGAAGAGTTTGATGACAAAGAAATCTCTGAGCTCTTTGCATTAATGTGCTTTATTACAGCTTCTCAAAAATTTGGAGCATTACTTGATTTACAGCCAAATTGTTCAATATAATATCTAATTTCTTGCTACTTCTCTGTTATATAGTTGTAAATTTACCTCATTTTAATCCTTTTATGAAATACTTTTAGGTAACACTTCATTAACATTTCCGTAATATACTACTATAAAGTAATAAATTTGTTTATTTTTATGCTTTAAACAAAATATCATATAAAAATGATAGATTTGCTAATTTAAAATGAGGTGAATTAATGTATATGGAAAATAACATTCAGCAAATATTGCCCTCTGAAAACCTTATCAAAAATATATCTTCTTTTTTTATTAAAAATTGTGGACAACTAGATAATAAGGTTAAGTATTATACTTCAAACGGAAATTTTTCTTGTTATCTTACTTCACAAGAAGCAATATTTAGCTTTGTTAAAATAGAACGTACTTCAGAGAATGAAGGAGATGTAGAAAATTTAGAAAACATCAAAGGTGTTGCTTTTTATTTAAAATTTTTAGATGCTAATGAGAATGTGGAAATACTATGTCAGTCTCAATGCAGCAGTAAAATTAATTATCTTAAAGGAAATACTCCAGATAAATGGTATAAAGAATTACCTACCTATGAAAAAATTATTTATAATAATTTATGGCCAAATATAGATTTAGTATTTTACAGTGTTAAAGGCGAGCTTAAGTATGAATTTGTACTTTATCCTAATGCTTCTTTAGATGATATTAAACTTCTATATCTTGGTGTTGATGGTGTTGCATTAGATAAACAAGGTAATATGATAATCTCAACTGCACTTGGTCCTGTACTTGACAAAAAACCTATAAGTTATCAATTTATTGAAGATACAAAGGTTATGATAGAAAGTAACTTTGTTTTAAAAGATAAAAGTATATTTAATTTCCAACTTGAGGATAGTTATGATAAAAACCATCTACTCGTTATTGATCCTGGGCTTCAATACTCAACTTATATTGGTGGTAATGGTGAAGATGTAGGCTTTGGTATAGATGTAGATAATAATGGCAATGCTTATGTAGTTGGAAAAACTCTTTCAACAGATTTCCAACCCACCCCTGGAGCTTTTACTGATACTGGTGGAATGGATGCATTTGTTATAAAAGTTAATACTAAAGCTTCTGGTCCTAATTCTCTTATTTATTTCACATATCTTGGTGGAGATCTTGAAGATGAGGCACGTGACATTGCTATAGATAATAATGGCTTTGCTTATATAACTGGACGAACTACATCAAGTAATTTCCCAACAATTTTGTCTACAGCTTATCAAGGTACAAGACCTGACCCTGTTGGTAACTCTAATGCTTTTATAACAAAACTTTCTGCTGATGGTTCAACACTATTATATTCTAGCTATCTTGGTGGAAATAATTACGATACTGGTATTGGCATTACAGTAGATGATGCTGGCAATGCTTATATAGCTGGAAATACTTTTTCTACAAACTTTCCAACGACACAAAATACAGCTTATCAACCTATAGATCCTAGTAATACAAGCTATGATTGCTTTATAACTAAAATTAATACTTTAGCATTATCAGGCCCTGCTTCATTTGTGTACTCGACTTATTTTGGTGGAAACGATAGTGATTTTATTTTTGGAATTGATATAGATGATGCTGGTAATGCTTATGTAACCGGAAACACTATGTCCACAATTTTTCCAATAACACAAACTACAGCTTATCAAAATACAAATCCTAGCCCTGGGTTTACTAATGGTTTTGTTTCTAAAATTAACACTTTAAAATCAGGACTTGCTTGTCTTGAGTATTCCACTTATCTCGGAGGAAATGATGGACCAAATAAAAATGATTTAGGTCAGGCAATTGCGGTAGATAATGCTGGTAATGTGTATATAACCGGAACTGCTAATTCTAGAAATTTTCCAACAACACAGGATACAGCTTATCAGCCAACACTTCCTCCAGGTAACAGTTCTGCTTTTGTTTCTAAAATTAATACTTTGAAAACAGGACTTAATTCTCTAGAATACTCAACTTATCTTGGGGGAAATAGCACTGATGTGGGCACAGGAATTGCAACAGATAATGAGGGTAACGCTTATGTGACTGGATACACAGTTTCTACAAATTTTCCAACAACATCCACAGCTTACCAGCCTCAAGATCCCAGCCCTGGAATCAGTGATGCTTTTATTTCTAAAATTAACACTTTAAAATCAGGACTTGCTTGTCTTGAGTATTCCACTTATCTTGGAGGAAACGGTAATGATTTGGGGCAAGGAATTTCAGTAGATAATGCTGGAAATGCCTATGTAACTGGAGAAACTTTATCTATGAATTTCCCAATGACACCATCAGGTTATCAACCCATAGATCCTAGTTCTGCTCCAAACACTAAAGATGCATTTTTAAGTAAGATTGCCACTCTCCCTACTCCTCCGCTAATAATTAATTGTCCTGGTGATATACTAGCTTCAAGTTATCCCGGCATCTGTGGTGCTGAAATAAACTTTAAAGTAACAGCTTCTGGAGGATGTGGAGAGATTACAATTGTTTGCAATCCCGAATCCGGTTCCTTATTTCCAGTTGGCGATACTTTAGTTACTTGTACAGCTACTGATCTATGTAGTAATGCTATTACTTGCAGCTTTACAATAATTGTACTTGATCTTCAGCCTCCAGTTATCACGTGCCCAGGTAATATGACGATAGTGATTCCCTCCGGTCAATCATCAACTGTTGTAAACTTTACCGTTACCGCTATAGATAACTGCGATGGTGATATTAATGTTATTTCTATCCCCCCATCTGGCTCATCATTCCCAGTTGGCATAACCGAAGTAACTTGTACAGCTACAGATTTATACGGAAATACTGAATCGTCTTCATTTAATATTACCATAGTAAATGAACAACCTAAACCCAGCAGAGGGCTGATAGTTGATAGCTTTTAGAAAAATTATATATCAACATTATTCTAAAAAATTTGTTTTATCTCAAAAGTTAAATAATCCGAGGAATTTTGATAAAGCGAAATTCCTCTCTTATACGTTCTGCAATGATGTCTATTCATCATTAAAAATGTGGCATTTGCCTATTTAAATGTTATCAAATTAACAACTGATTTATCATTGATTGCAAATCCATTTTTAACTTCTACTTCACCTGTGCTAAAAAATAAAATTTTCTTGCTATCCTGTGACCACTGTACAATATTAGACAAAGAGCTTGCTAAGTTTATATCCTTTTTTATAAGGACTCTGCTTGTAAAGGAATTACCATTTACCTTAGCTGCATAAAGATTCCAAACCTCTTTCCCATTTTCATTTGCTCTATTCATATATACAACCTTAGTTTTATCAGGAGATAAGTAACAAGGTGATGAAAAGGATCCTTCTTTGGAGTCTATATGAGTTATAGTCATATGAAATTCTTTCTTTTCCACATCATAAATATAAGTACCATCTACATCATCTAAAATCCCTTCAAATAATATCCTCTTTCCCTCATCTAATACATAATACTCAACTGAAGGTATGCAGTTTTCTTTATAATTTGATTTCCCAAATTTATTACTAGTTCTATCTACATAAGGAAGTATCATAACATCTTCAATTTTACCTGTATTTGAATTCACCTTATATATTCCTTGCCTTCTTGGGTCACCTTTGCCAAAACTCTTTTGTTTTTCTTCCCCTATAAAATATATTTCTTCCCCATTTTCACTATAAAAGCTTGGAATTGCGCTTATATACAAGTTATCACTTTTTACTTTTACTATTTTAGTTGTTCTCGTTTCAGTATTATAAAGTTCTAAGTCTCCATCCTTATAGCCCATAAAATACTTTGAATCCTGAGACCAATTGCCATGTTCCTCTTCTGCTATATTTACATCTTTTACAATCTGAAAATTATCTCTTGTTAAATTATAATTGTATACTTTAGATAAATCATGAAAGTTAAATTTTGTTCTATCTGGTGAAAGCCCTGCCATTACTAACCTATTAGATATCAATTTGTTATTTATCTTTATAGGAGTTTTTTCAAGAGTGTCTAAATTAATTTTGTATACTTTACCATACATATCTTCATAAGCATTGTCTTCTTCTTCCATTGTCATTTTATTAGAATCTTTTGTATACTTTTTATAAAACTCTTCCTTGTTTAACCCTATTCCTACCAAAGTTTCATTGTTACTTATAAATCCATAACTTTCTGACACACCTTGTATATTTCCATAGGATTTTTTATCTACAATTTCTAAAGGCTTATCATCTACTATTGAAATTTGAGAATTATTTTCTGAAATAACCTTTATACTATTTGTAAAATCTTCTGCCTTAGCATTAAACATATGCTCTAAAACAAACGCTCCTCCTATCAATGCTACCGGTATTGCCATTTTTAAAATAGTTCCTCTGAGATTTCCTTTCATTGTTAGCTCCTCCCTAATACTTTTGGCAATTTCATTGCTGTTATATATATCATATATACTTCTTTTTTCCAAACCGTTTCCTAGTTATTGTTAAGTTGTAAACAAATACTAAACCTTACTACATTTCAGAGGAATTTTTATAATAACTTCAGTTCCTTCGTTTAATTTGCTACTAATATCTATAGTTCCATGATGTTTATCCACTATATCTTTAACTATGGCAAGTCCCAATCCATTTCCTTCTCTATTTCTTGGCATATTTTTATTTGCTCTATAAAAAGGCTGAAATATTTTATTCAACTCTTCTTTAGGTATTCCTTTACCCCTGTCTTTTATAGTTACTAAAGCTTGATTGTTAGCTTTAGTAAGTAATACTTGTACACATGATTTTAATGCACCATATTTTATGGAATTGTCTAAAATATTTATTATCATTCTTCTAATTTCATCAGTACTCCCATAAACGTATATATCTCTTTCTAAGTTACTTTCAATTTTAATATCATACTTAGATGCCTTTAGTTTCATATCTTCACATACACTACCCATAAGAACTGATAAATTTATATTTTCATCATAGAAAATACTAGATTGAATTTTAGACATATCTAAAAGTTCTACTACCATACTGTGCATATTATCTGCTTCCTTCTTTATTCGCATGGTTGTTTTCTTAAATATTTTCTCATCTTCTCTTCCCTCATCCATAAGCATTTGTGTATATCCGCTTATTATTGTTAGAGGAGTTTTCATTTCATGAGTTGCATTATCAAAAAAGTACTTTCTATGCTTTTGTAGCTTTAATAAATTGTCCCTATCCTTTTCTATTGTTTTTATTTGCTGTTTTATTTTATCTTGCATGAAGTTAAAATTTTGAGAAAGTTCTCCTACTTCATCTGTTGTATTTATGTGAATTGGTGAATAATTCCCTAAAGCTATTTCCTTTGTTCTTTCACTTAATTTTTTTATTGGATTTATTATGCTACTTGCAAGAACAATTGAAAGTAAAAAAGTTACTATAAAAACTACTATCATAAATAGTTTTATATTGTTTAGAAGCTCCCTGCTCCAATTAAAAAGATTAGTGTAATCCTTTGAAAAGCTTATTATCCCTATAAACTTATTATCTAAATATAGGCTTCCAACAAACACAGCTTTATACTTATCCTCATCCTTTATAATACCGTACAAGGACTTATTTTTTTTAGCAGTTTTAATAAGCTTATCTACTTCCTCTGTATATGCATCATTTGACTTTTCCTCTCCATATTCCGTATCAAATAAAAACTCTCCTTTAGAATCATATATGCTTACTCTGCTTTCCAATTTAGAGGATACCTGTAGTGCCATGCTTTGAGCTTGTATCTTTATATTATCTCCCTTTACATCTAATTTATTTAGCTTAATATAACTTGTAAGATAAAAATATATATCTCTTTGTTTATCATAAAGCTCCGCTGCTATAACTTTTTCATTATTTTTAAAGGATGCTTTATTTAAAAAGAAACTTAATAAAGTAAAACTTATACAAAATATTATTAAAAGTCCAATTAAAAATTTATACTTTATAGAAAACTTCATTAGGCTATCTCCTTTATTTCATATTCTATTAACCTTTACTAAAGCATTTTATATCCTAATCCAAAAACTGTTTCTATTAAAGCATCTCCCTTTTCAATACCAAGCTTTTTTCTAATTCTTTGAATATGTACGTCCACAGTTCTACTTTCCCCCTCAAAATCAAATCCCCATACCTTTTCTAAAAGCTTGTTACGTGTAAATACTACTTTTCTATTTTCTGCAAGTATCAAAAGTAATTGAAATTCCTTAGGTTTTAATTTTATAGGATTGCAATCTTTATAAACTTCTCTGCTATTTATAAAAATCTCTATATCATATGGAAGTTTAATGGTTTCCTCACCCCTGTTTTTTATTTTGATAAAATCTTCCATTCGCCTCAATGCAACTTTTATTCTAACTAGCACTTCTCTTATATCAAAGGGTTTTGTAATATAATCATCTGCTCCAAGTTCCAGCCCTAGTATTTTATCAACTATATCATTTTTAGCAGTCAGCATTATTATAGGAATTTTATGTTTACTTGATATGCTCCTGCACACATCATACCCACTTATATCTGGAAGCATTAAATCTAGTAAAACTAAATCCATTCTTTTATCATTTATTAATTCAAGTGCCATTTCTCCACACTCTGCTTCAAAAACTTCGTACCCTTCCTTCTTCAAATAATGGGTCAATATGTCTCTTATTGCTTCTTCATCTTCTACAACAAGTATCTTTTCTCTCAATTTCTCTACCTCTTATCCTATATTAAATATCACTTTCTATATTATCAATTATTTATTGCCAAGTTGTAAACATAGATATATGATTCCATAAAATAACGATGCTAATATAATAAGATGATTTTTATTGGTATATTTACCACATAAAAAGTAAAAAATACATTTATGTTAATATACCTTTGGAGGGTTTAATTATGGCTGATTTGTATTTTAGTGATAATCATTTTAATAAAACACATAAAAAAAGAAGAAGAAAATTTATATTTTTACTTTCACTGGCACTCGTTATAAGCTCTTTAGCATTTTTTACTTTTTCATGCTCACCTAATTTACTTTCTAACAATAAAAATAATGATAATAATATGAGCGCTCAGCAGCCTCAATCTTCCTCTACTAATCCACCAAACTTTGCTGAACCAAAGGAAGCCCTATCTATTCCTGAGGTAGTTAAAAAAGTAAGCCCCGCAGTGGTTAGTGTTTCTACAAAAAGCATCGTACGTCAGTGGGGCCGAGATTTTGGAGTTCAAGAAGGTATAGGCTCAGGATTTATAATAAATAATGAGGGCTATATACTTACAAATTATCATGTAATTTCAGGTGCTCAAGAAGTAAGAATTATATTTAATGATAGTAAAGCAGTAAACGCCAAAATAATCAATTACGATTCAGTTCAAGATATAGCTGTGGTAAAAGTAGATGGAAATATAAAAGTTCCTGGAGTTGTTGAGCTTGGAGATTCGGATAAAGTACAGGTTGGAGAAAGTGTCGTTGCCATAGGTAATCCTTTAGGCAAGGAATTTATAGGTACTGTAACTCGTGGAATAATTAGTGCTACAAATCGCGGTGTTGAAGTTGAAAAAGGAAGAACTCAAAACTTTCTCCAAACAGATGCTGCTATAAATCCTGGCAACAGTGGCGGACCCCTTATAAATACTTTAGGTCAAGTTATTGGAATAAATACTGCAAAAATCACTGAACAAGGTGTAGAAGGAATAGGCTTTTCCATACCTATAAATACAGTAAAACAAAGGCTTACAGCCTTAACTAAACCAGTACTTAGAATAGGTATTGGCGCCATAGGTATAACGAATGAAATTTCTAAAAGTGAGGGCATTCCTACAGGAGTTTATGTTAAAGAAGTATATCCTGAGAGCCCTGCTTCTAAAGCAGGTATTACAGTAAATGATTTAATTACTAAATTTGATGGAAAACCCGTCACATCTATAGAAGAAATAAATTCTATAAAGGCAACTCATAAAGCTGGTGATGTAATTACAGTTGAAATTTTGAGAAATAAAAAAAATATAACGGCAAACCTCACTTTAAGTGAGTAAGTATTAAAATAAAAAAGTTGGCACTTAGCCAACTTTTTAAATTAGTATTGAACTTCTTTTAATGTTAGTCCTTTAGCTGATGCTTTCTGGCCTGCTTTTTCCCTACTTTTTTCCATTAATATAGTTTCTACATCCTCTGCCATAAGTTTTCCTTCACCAACTTCTATAAGTGTTCCAGCTATAATTCTTACCATATTTAATAAAAAACTGTTTGCGTTTACTTCTATTTCTATTAATCCATCATTCTTATTTATATTTATGTAATTTATTGTTCTAAGGGTTGATTTATTATGCTTAGCTTTTAAACTCGTAAAGCTTTTAAAATCATGAGTTCCTATTAGGTACTCCGCTGCTTTCTTCATATTTTCTATATCTAACTCATTAGGTATATGATTTGTAAAATCTCTAGTAAATACATTATTATATCTATTGTTATCAATTTTATAAACATAGGTTTTTGATTTAACATTGTATCTTGCATGGAATCTATCTTTTGCAATCTTTAGTTCCTTTATTACAATATCTTTGGGCAAATATTCCTCTAAATATTTCTCCATTTCATATGTTGGAAGCATACAATCAGTAAAAAAATTAGCTATATAGTTTTCCGCGTGAACTCCTGAGTCAGTTCTTCCACAACCGATAACATTTATCTCCTCTCCTGTCATCTTACTTAAAACATTTTCTATCTTTCCTTGTATGGTTTTAGCAGTGCTATCCTTTTGATTTTGCTTCTGCCACCCATTATATCTTGTTCCATCATACTGAATTATCATTTTTATATTTCTCATACTAATCTCCTTTTTCGCTTTTCGCAACATTATTATATCTACTATTCTGTGTCAATGCAAAATATCTTTTTCTTTCATAGCTAAAGTATACTATTAGATGAATCTAAAAGCCACCTGTTAATTTTTACCCATGCAGCTTTTATTACTAACTTTCTCTTTTTAAATAGTTGACAATAGTAATTATTATTCTTATAATTATAGATAAATAAAGTCTTTAATATCTGTTAAGGAGGTTTTACTTTGAAATATACAAAAGCTACAAACTACGCATTACATATAATTGCATATATGATTAGATATGATAAAAATGATAACTTGAGTTTACAGCCGCTAGCAAATCACTTCAATATATCTCCTACTTATCTTTCTAAGATTTTAACGCAGTTAGTAAAGGCTGGTTTAATTCAATCAACTCCAGGTGTAAACGGCGGTTATATTTTGAATAGAAAGAAAGAAGAAATTTCATTTATGGATGTAATCAGAGCAACCGAGGGCACTGGGGCATTATTTAATTGTGGCATAGAAGAAGAAGGTAAGTGTTGTATTAACACAGTAATGGCAGAAGCAGAAACTATGATGGAGACATATCTGCAGAATAAAAAGCTCTATGAAGTAGTTAAAAATTCATCAAATTATGAAATAGATAAGGAATAATTCTTCCACCTATTAAGCTATATTATATAGCTTTCAACGCCTTAATTATAGATATTAAATATCTGTAATACATGTAATCTAAAGATTTTGATTAGTTCTTTTAAGGAAACAGTGTATATTCTCAAAACTAACGTTAACAATATTCTAGCGAGCCATAAAATAAAACATAAAGGAGAGGTATATATGGGAGAATTTTGGGAAGCAAGTTTTATAGAAAAGCAAATGATGTGGGGACTGGAGCCTGCAGACTCTGCAATCTTGGCAAAGGACCTTTTTTTGGAGAAAAAAGTTAAGGATATATTGATTCCAGGTATTGGATACGGCAGAAATGCAAAGATCTTTATTGACAACGGAATTAATGTAACAGGTATTGAGATATCCCAAACAGCCATTGATTTAGGAAAACAGAATGGGCTTGACAGTAAAATCTATCATGGTTCAGTAACTGATATGCCTTTTGATGACAAACTTTATGACGGTATATTTTGCTATGCACTTATTCACTTATTGGATATTAATGAAAGAGAAAAATTAATTAAGGATTGTTATAATCAGCTAAAGCCAAATGGATATATGATTTTCACTGCAATTTCCAAGAAAGCACCAATGTTTGGAAAAGGTAAACAACTTAGTAAAGATCGATTTGAGATAATGGACGGTGTAAAAATTTTCTTTTATGATTCTGATTCAGTAAAGCAGGAATTTGGTAAATATGGATTAGTGGAATCTTCAGAAATCGACGAACCTAGTAAGAATATGAAAAATAAGCCTCCATTGAAATTTACAATTATAAAATGTAAAAAAGAACACTAAAGGTACGTTAACTTCAAATATTTATTGTTTTGACATAAAAAGAGCAGATATTGTTACAATATAATATCCAAAACGCAAATAGATTTTGTACAATATCTGTTGATGTTCTCTAGTTTCCACATTCTAATAAATATTTCATCTTTCATCGTCTATATTATTAGCAAATATCTTTGAATTTTTTTAAATCTTTCCAATTTGGTTCTAGTCCATATTGTCTGCATACTTGTAAGTATTTTTCTAGAATTTTAATACTCATTGAATCTCCTCCTTGATAAACATTGATAATCCTTTCGAGGAATGCTCCAATATACTTGGGAAGTATACTGGGGGCATACCTTAATGGATGTGCCTTTTTTATTTTTTCATTCTTTCTTATATGTAAACTCTTTGCTGTTATTTTACATGAAACGATTTTATTTATGTAATTTACCACACTAATATTATATCAATTTTTACATTATATGTAAATATATGGAATGCAATGTCGAACGATATTATATATTTTTATGTATATTATTTTTATATTTTATAAAATTAAAGAGTACACTAATTTATATGTAATACCAAAAACGACTTTAGGTTATAAAATAGCCAAAATAACTGTTTCTTGACTATCCTATAACCTTTTTATCCTCGAATAGAATATTGATTTATATTTGAGTTAATTGTATAAGTACTAAAAGAAACTCCATTTAAAAACATCTAGTTATATAAAGGTATTATTGGGTTATTATCTTCGATATATTTTTTGGGAGAAACGTGCAGTTCTTTTTCCATATTTATTGAAGCAAAAAAGACCTCTTCTACGCTATTTATACTAAGGTTAGCCAAGTGTTCTCTTAACCAATTCTCTGATAAATTAAGCTTTATTAAAGTATCATTATATAATATTCCATCAACTATTATTGGATAGGATAAAGAAGACTCTTTTTTATTTAAATTCATATCCTCAATAGTTACTTCAGCTTTATTGGGTTTTTTAAGTATTGAAATATTGCCATTAGCTTCTACAATTCCTAAGTACACCTCACTTATATCGAACACTTCTTTTTCTCTCAGCATTTGAAGAATATTATCTATTGAATACCGTATCTTCGTGAGGTTTGATACTAAAAACTTACCATCTTGTATAACAATCGTAGGTTCAAATGTAATTATATGTCCAAACCTTCTATATTTTATTTTTAGCCTAGATATAACCTTCTGAAAAATCCCCATTAAAACAATGGCAACAGCAGTATGTACGTGTTTAATATTGGGGTCTGCTATATCTGCTCCAACAACTGCGCCTAATATTACTATAACTAAGAAATCAAATACAGGAAGTTCTCCGATAGAGCGTTTTCCCATATATAGTGTTATTGCAAGCATAAGCGGAAAAATAGTAATAATTCTTCCAAAAAGAATAGCAAACTCTTTAACCATTTCCATAAGTCTTTTTCCTTTCTTACTTTCACTTTAATATTATAACTAAACTAACTATTGTGATGTACTAAATTAAATACTAGTTGTATAATGGAAAAATACTGTCTTTATTAGCTACATCGTTCTTTAGTGAAACATGAAGTTCTTTTTCTGTGTTAACAGACGCAAAAAATACTTCATCTGTACTTCCAATATTAAGGTTATTTAATTCCTTTTGCAACCAGATATCAGAAAGGCCAAGTTTTACCAATACATTCTTGTATACCTCACCATCGATTACTACAGGATAAGATAGTGAAGAACTCTTTTTTGATATATTCAAGTCTTCTATTGTAATTAAGGCTTTGTTATCTTGCTTTAATATAGATAGCTTACCGCTAGCTTCAACAATACCAATCTTTATATCCTTTACATCAAACACTCCTTGTTCTCTCAGCATTTGAAGAATATTATCTATAGAATAACGTAATCTTTTAAGATTGTGTGGAATAAACTTACCATTCTGAACAACTATGGTAGGCTCAAATGTAATAATATGACCTAATTTTCTATGTTTAATTATTAGTCTTGAAACTAATCGCTGCAAAAATCCAATTAGCACAATTGCCACTGCAGTATGGATATGAGGTATTTCAGGATCTGCTATATCTGCTCCTACTACTGCTCCTAAAGTGATTATTACTAAAAAATCAAAAACTGGAAGTTCACCTATAGAACGTTTTCCCATGTATAAGGTTATAATTAGCATTAAAGGCAAAATACTTATAATTCTGCCGCTAACTATTAAAAGTTCTTTCATTAAATGCATATAAAAACATCTCCCTTAACTATATACTCTCTGACATTAATATTCCCAATTATCATAAGAAACTTTCAAGAGTTTCTTATTTATACTAAATATATATATTTATCATACTATAATGTTCTCTTTTCATAATTCTCTAACATTTATAGGTCTATAAACTTTACTGACAACAAAAGTAGCTAGTATCTGTTCTAAATGAACTATGTATGCCATACTTGTTAAGGTACCTTAGCAGCCTTCTTAAAATAAAATATCTATTTTATAACAATAAAGGAGGTAGATTTCCTTCTACCCCTCTAATATCAACTATTACATTATACTTCTTACACTATTTTAGTTGTCCAATCCTCACAGTTCCATATTTCTGTCACTATATCTCTATAAAATTCTGGTTCGTGAGATACTAGTAAAATTGATCCTCTGTATTCTTTTAAGGCTCTCTTTAATTCATCCTTTGCATCTACATCTAAGTGGTTAGTAGGTTCGTCTAGAATTAAAATGTTAGTTTCAGTATTTAATATCTTACATAATCTAACCTTTGCAGCTTCTCCTCCAGATAGAACCATTATCTTTGATTCTAATTGCTTAGTTGTTAATCCACACTTTGCTAGAGCTGCTCTTATTTCATATTGAGTTTTACTTGGGAACTCATTCCATACCTCTTCTATACAAGTATTTGTGTTTCCTGATCTATCTTCTTGTTCAAAGTATCCAATATGTTGATAATCTCCAAGCTCTACTTCACCAGATAGTGGCTTAACTTTTCCTAAAAGACTCTTGAGTAGTGTTGATTTACCAAGACCATTAGCTCCAACTAATGCTATCTTCTGGCCTCTTTCCATATAAAGATTTAATGGTTTAGTTAAAGGACTGTCATACCCTATTACTAAATCCTTAGTTTCAAATATCATCTTTCCTGAAGTTCTTGCGGTTTTAAAATTAAATTCTGGCTTTGGTTTTTCTTTTACTAGCTCTATAACTTCCATCTTATCTAATTTCTTTTGTCTTGATTTAGCCATATTCGCAGTGGCAACATTTGCCTTATTTCTTGCAACGAAATCTTCAAGTCTTTCAATTTCCTTTTGTTGTTTTTCAAAAGCTGCTTCCAGTCTCTTTTTATTTGCTTCATATAATCTCATAAATTCATCATAGTCTCCTACATATCTTGTAAGCTTTCTTTCCTCTACATGATATATTAAGTTAACTACTGAATTTAAAAATGGTATATCATGAGATATCAATATAAATGCATTTTCATATTTATTTAAATATTTCTTAAGCCATTCTACATGCTCTTCATCTAGGTAATTAGTAGGCTCATCTAGAAGCAGAATATCTGGATTTTGAAGTAACAGCTTTCCAAGCAGTATCTTTGTTCTTTGTCCCCCTGATAAATCTTCTACATCTCTATCTAATCCTAAATCTAAAAGTCCTAACCCCTTTGCAACTTCCTCTACTTTAGCATCTATTGTATAAAATCCATTATTATCTAATAAATCTTGAATTAATGCTGTTCTCTCAAGCATTTTTTCTAATTCTTCCGGTTCCACCTCACCCATTTTTTCATATAAAGAATTCATTTCCTTTTCTAAATCAAATAGGTAACTAAAAGCGTCTCTTAGAGCATCTCTAATATTTTGACCTTTAGTTAATGCTGCATGCTGATCCATATATCCAACTCTAACATTATTTGACCAAATAACCTTGCCTTCATCTGGCATAAGCTTATTTGTTACTATATTCATAAAAGTTGATTTACCTTCTCCATTAGCACCAATTAGTCCAACATGCTCCCCTTTTAATAATCTAAAAGACACATCTTCAAATATAGCTCTATCACCAAAACCATGGTTTATATTTTTAACTGTTAATATACTCATAATTTGCTCCTTTACTGTAAAAAATTCATCATATTTAGTCTAATGGGCAGAGTATTTGATGTCAAGAAGAAAATAATGCTGAAGCAACTACAAAATAAGGAAAGATTGCAAATGTAATTTACACATTTACAATCTTTCTATATTTATCAGTGTTTAGTTATTTACTTTACCCTAGTCTATTCTATTTCTCTTAAAAGATTAGCCATTTCAATTGCAGTTACTGCTGCATCATAGCCCTTATTTCCTGCTTTAGTGCCTGCTCTTTCAATTGCTTGCTCAATTGAGTCTGTAGTTAATACTCCAAATATAACTGGAAGCTCTGTATTTAATCCTACATGCGCTATCCCCTTAGTAACTTCAGAAGAAACATAATCAAAATGTGGTGTATTTCCTCTAATAACTGCTCCTAGACATATTACCGCATCATATTTTTTTGACTTTGCCATCTTATTTGCAGCAAGTGGAATTTCAAAAGCTCCTGGTACCCAAGCAATTTCTATTTCATTTTCTTCTGCTCCATGTCTTTTAAGCGCATCTATAGCTCCTCCTAAAAGTTTAGATCCTATAAATTCATTAAATCTTCCTACAACTATACCAAATTTTAATCCTTTAGCAATTAAATTTCCTTCATATGTTCTCATTTTTTCATCCTCCAACTTTCCGTTATATTTTATTTTAGTTTTTATTTTATGTTACAATTTGCTGCAACTTTAAGTTTCAGCTAATATCTTTAATGCCTAATGTCTAATATCTAAATATATGCTACCTAATTATTAAAAAAATTTAGTGACTAGGAACTAGTGATTAGAGATTATTAAGCATATGACCCATCTTTTCTTTCTTGGTTCTTAAGTAAAATTCATTTCTTTCATTATGATTCATTTGGATAGGTACTCTTTCTAATACTTCAATACCATATCCTGAAAGCCCTGAAAGTTTCTTAGGATTATTTGTCATAAGATTTATCTTAGTTACTCCTAAATCAGAAAGTATCTGTGCACCTATTCCGTAATCTCTCATATCTGCTGGGAATCCTAAAGCTATATTAGCCTCTACGGTATCCATTCCTTGGTCTTGAAGTGCATAGGCCTTTAACTTGTTTATAAGTCCTATTCCACGACCTTCTTGCCTCATGTATAAAAGAATTCCTCTTCCTTCTTCAGCTATTTTTTTCATAGCTGATGCGTACTGCTCTCCACAATCACATCTTTTAGAGCCTAGTGCATCCCCTGTCAAGCACTCTGAGTGAACCCTGACAAGTACAGGTTTCTCTCCACTTATATCTCCTTTAACTAGAGCTACATGATGTTCTCCATTTAATTTATTTATATATCCATATATCTCAAAGTCACCATACTTGGTTGGCATTTTAGTTTTTACTACTCTTTCTATAAGCTTTTCACTATGTCTTCTATAAGCAATTAAATCTGCAATAGTAATTATCTTTAGATTATGTGTCTTTGCAAATTCCATAAGCTCAGGAGTTCTTGCCATGGTTCCATCTTCATTCATTATTTCACAAATAACTCCTGCTCCTTTCAGCCCTGCAAGTTTTGCAAGGTCCACTGCTGCTTCAGTATGCCCTGTTCTTTTTAATACTCCGCCTTGTCTAGAAGCTAATGGAAAGATGTGTCCAGGTCTTCTGAAGTCTGATGCTTTAGCTTTAGGATCTAGAGTTTTCTCTATAGTTAAAGCTCTTTCATAAGCTGAAATTCCTGTAGTAGTTTCCATTGCATCTATTGAAACTGTAAAGGCTGTTTCGTGATTATCTGTATTATTTTTAACCATTGGGTGTATGTTTAATTCATTTAATCTTTCTTCTTCCATTGGCATACATATAAGTCCTCTACCGTATTTAGCCATAAAGTTTATAGCCTCTCCCGTGACCTTTTCTGCTGCCATAAGAAGATCACCTTCATTTTCACGATCTTCATCATCTATAACTATTATGATTTTTCCCTCTCTAATATCCTCTATCGCTTCTTCTATACTATTAAATTTATACATTCTTTAAATCCTCCTTAAAATCCATTTTCCCTTAGAAACTCTAAGGTTATGGATGATTTTTTATTTTTTTCCTCTTTGGCCCTTATGCCTAGTAGCTTTTCTACATATTTTCCTAACATGTCACATTCTAAGTTAACTATATCTCCTGGTGATTTTTTCAAAAGTATAGTTTCTTCTCCAGTATGTGGAATTATGGACACTTTAAATACTCCTTCATCCACATAGGCCACAGTTAAGCTAACTCCATCTATTGCAATCGAGCCTTTATGAACTATATACCTTAATATGTCCTCGTTTGCCTTAATGGTAATCCAAAATGCATTATCCTCTTTCTCAAAATTCTCAATAATTCCCGTCCCATCTATGTGGCCGCTTACTATGTGTCCCCCAAATCTTCCATTAGCTTTTAATGCTCTTTCTAAGTTTACATAGCTTCCTCTTTTTAGACTTCCAAGACTGCTGCTTCTTAAAGTTTCAGCCATAACGTCCACTGTAAATGATGATGATGAGTACTCAGTAACAGTTAAACAAACACCATTGGTACTTATGCTATCACCAAGTTGTACTTCTTCTAATATCTTACTAGCTTTTATAGTAAGCCTAGCTGATTTTGTTCCTCTTTGAATATCCTGTATTATCCCTATTTCCTCAACTAATCCAGTAAACATACTTACCCTCCTAACTCCTAGTCCCCTTTGTGTAATATTTATTTCACGTATCCTTCAATTAAAATATCTTCATCAAAGGTTTTAAATATGATATTTTCAAGGATTATACTTTCTCTCATTAATGCTTTTCCTTCTCCACCAATTGGGGTTTTGGCACTTTCCCCTCCAATAATCTTAGGGGCTATATAAGCCTGAACTTTATCAACTATTCCCTGCTCTATTGCTGAATAATTCAATGTGCTGCCTCCCTCTAAAAGTATGCTATCTATACCCATTTCTCCAAGTTTTTTTATCATGGCTTGTAAATTTACTCTGCCATCCATATCTTCAACTATTAAAACTTCTGCTCCCTTAGCTTTTAAAAGCTGTATCTTCTCCTCTGAAGCTTTTTTAGTAGTTGCAATTATAGTTAAAGTTTCGTCCTTTATGTTTAATACATTTGAATTTAAAGGTATTCTTAAATTACTATCTACAATTATTCTCTTTGGACTTATACCGCCCTGGATTCTACAAGTAAGGCTTGGGTTATCTTGAAGTACCGTACCTATTCCCACCATAATTCCTGAAACTTTATTTCTTAATTTATGTACTTCTTCTCTTGCCGCCTCTCCTGTTATCCATTTAGAATCTCCAGTAAAAGCTGCTATTTTACCATCCAGTGTCATAGCATATTTCATGATTACAAAAGGACTTTTAGTTCCTATATATTTTATAAATATCTCATTTGAATTTTTGCATTCTTCCTCTAAAACTCCTGTTATTACCTCAATACCATGCTCTCTTAGAATTTCTACGCCTTTTCCTGCAACCCTTGGGTTAGGATCAAGCATTCCTACTATAACTTTTTTTATATTATTTTTGATTATTGCATTTACACAAGGAGGAGTTTTCCCATAGTGACAACATGGTTCTAATGTCACATACATGGTACTTCCCTCAACATTTTCCTTCGCGCTTGAAAATGCATTTATCTCTGCATGAGGACCACCATAATATTCATGATATCCTTCACCAATTATTTTGTTGTCCTTTACTATAATTGCCCCAACTAGAGGATTGGGATTTACTCTTCCCTCACCTTTTTTAGCAAGTTCAAGAGCAAGCTTCATGTATTTTTCATTCACAATATCACCTTCTCTGCATAGTCTATATAATTTTTTGATTTCCTCATGTTATTTATGCATCATTTCCTAAAGTCTTTTATTTTATTAAAAACAAAAAACCCCAAGCTTTCACTCAGGGCTAATAATCAAATAAATTTATTAATTTATATCTAACAAACAAAAGCTCTGAAACATAAGTTTCAGAGCTGGTAGACACTAAATTAATTTATACTATAAAAATTATACCTTTTATAGTACAACCTGCCTATCTTCTTTCATCCAGACTTTACTGTCGGCCTCGGAATTTCACCGAATCATGCCTTACGGCTCGCGGGCTTTACCGCCGGTAGGGATTCACACCCTGCCCTGAAGATAATTTATTAAGTTTTACAAGTTTATTGTAAACCAGCACATTATATATGTCAATACTAAATTATTTATATCTTCACCTTATCTAATATGGTGACACAACATTCCTCTAAGTTAGTATTGCTCACTTCACAATAGAAATTTCTATCTTTAAAGTTGTACATAGGATCATAATAAGTAATCATTAATTCGCTAATTACCTCATCATATTCATCCTTTAAAATCTTACCTGTAAACTTTTCTATTCTAGATGCAGATATATATTTATTCATATTTTTTAAAGCTTCTATTATCTCATATTTACTGCTTTCATTTATTAGATAATCATTTTTTATATTTTTTATACGATATTCTAAAGGAGCTGTAACATTAATTTGTGTTCCATTTTCGATCGCATTAAACATATACTCTGGCATAACTATCTTATCTATTCTTTTGCTTTCTCCTTCAGTAAACACTAAGTTTGTCTTTCTCTTTGATAGCTCTTCAAATACTAAGGATTCAAACATCTTCTGAGAATTTCCTGAGCCTAGCCCTACTGATCCAAGTAATGATCCTCTATGATTTGCTGCTGCTTCTAAATCTAAAGTATCATAGCCCATTTCCCTTAATTTACTCAACAAATGAGTCTTACCTGTACCTGTATTTCCATATAACACAACAAATTTAATTTCTTCAAATAACCTAGGAAGGCTATGATTTATATATTCTCTATAACCTTTATATCCCTTTGTAACTTTAACAATATCCATTCCCAGTGCAGTAAACAATGATGCTATAGATGAGCTTCTCATACCGCCTCTAGCACAAAATATAGCTGTCTTTTTCTTTTCATCATCAATTGTCTTATAACTCTCATACATTTGGGGTAACTTTTTTGAAACAATTTCTATTCCACGCTTCTTTGCCTTATCTTGCGAATCTTTCACATAAATTGTCCCTATTTCTTCTCTTTCTTCATCAGTGAATAATGGTATATTTACAGCTCCTGGTATAGTAGCTTCTTTAAATTCCTTAGGACTACGTACATCCACAAAAACCATTGGCTTTTTATTTTCTTTAAGTACTTCTTCATATTCTAATGATCTTAACATTTTCATCATCCCAACAATTAGTTTATATTTATTAAAATACTTGCCACATATATAAAATTTAATCCATATATACTTTATAATATCACAAATAAATAAAACATACCAAATTTACTAATTGTCTAGAAAATGCTTAAATCTCAGCAATTACATCTATCTCAACTAAAAACTTATCTAATAATTGACTGCCTATTGTTGTTCTTACAGGATACGGCTCTTTGAAAAATTCAGCATAAATCTTATTAAACTTTTCGAAGTATTTTAAATTTGACAAATGTACCGTAACTTTAACCACATCATCCATAGTTGCACCACCGCATTTTAAGATAGCTTGTATATTTTTTAAAACTTGCCTTGTTTGTTCTTCAATGCCCTTAGGAGCCTTTCCTGTTATAACATCTACTCCTACTTGTCCAGATACATATATAGTGTTTCCAACTATCAAGCCTTGTGAATATGGACCAACTGGCTTAGGTGCTAATGAAGTTTCAATTTTCTTTTTCACTTTTAATCCCCCAATATATTAATTGACCTTACTTAATAAATATGAAATATATTTTATATTATGAGAATTATAAGTTAAATACTGAAACATCTTAGCAAACTGAGATGTGCTAATTTGTATTGAAACCATTATTTACCATAAATTAGCAAAGGTGATGTCATAAAGTATTGAAATTAAATTTCAACATTTTACAACACCACCTTGTAATATTAAAAAGTTAGTTTATTTTATAGATTTCATTACCATAATCCAAATCTTTTTACATGTTCCATTTTGTCATCTCTATGCTGAACCATTTCTATTGAGCCTAAAACTATATGTGCGAGTCCAAATCCTAAAATACCAGCGCCAATTGCTGTAGCTGCTTTTTTCTTAACCATTGTAGCACCTGCTCCAGTTACTGCTGCACCTAAAACTGTAGGTATCATTCCCTCACGCATAACTCATTCCTCCTCTTTTATCCTAATTTTTATTTAAAGAACATAATTATTATTCCACCTATAAACTTATTTATCCTTAATAAAAATAGAAGAAAAGAGTAATTCTATGGTAACTACTTTATTTGTCCTTTTGTGCTTTTCCACCTTCTTCTTCAAAAAATCCATCAAAATAATATTTTTCTCCTTCTTTTACAATCAATATATCATATATAACATTATTCCCATAATCTATAGTAGCCGAAATAAACCCATCAGATACTCTCACTTCAAAAGGCTTATTTTCATATTGTTTCGTATTTTTATAGCCTTCTTCCGTTATAATTTCATCTAAATTATCTTTTATCTTGGAGCTACTTATTTTTTTTATTGTATCCTTGTCACCTCTACTTAATGCCTTCGTAAAGGTTTCTGCAAGTTCTTTCATAGTACTATTTTTCACACCAATATCGTTAATTAATATATAATTAGAAAGTATATTATTTCTACTTTCCTTGTCTATAAGTTCATAATTACTAGGTACAAAGCTGTCGAAATAATACTTTCCATTTTCATCCCTCATCTTTAATGCTACATACTTAGCTTCATTACTATTATTTGTATCAACCTCTACATAAATAATATTATTTTCATTTACATGAGTAAAATCATAAGCAAAATCATCATTATCTTTTCCCTTAAAATATTTTTCACTAATATCTAAAAGAACTTTGGTACTAAATATGTCTTTATTATGATTTATTACGCTTAAAACCTTTTCATTTCCTGATACTAAAGCATCAATTAATGTAAATGTAGCTTCTTCTGCAGTATTATTTTTTATGTTTGCTGTTGATAAATAATTCATATTTATATTTACTTTTGAAGTAGAATTGGAGCACCCTAAAAAGCTCAAAATTATACTTACTGCTAATACTATTAAGATAAATTTTTTCATTTAATTCCCCCCTTTGTATAATTTGTAAGCTACTTATATATATGCCTTTGTTATAAATAGTCGCTTGATATTTCTGGTGCTTTATAGTAATCCTCAGATTAAAAATTATTTTTTTAATTTTTAATACAATACTGGTGGAAATGAATATAAAAAAGATGATATTATATATTTATATAACACATGGGGGGTTGGCAAAAGATGTTTAGTACAAACTATAAAATTGCAGATAAATCAGTTTGGCAAGGAAGAATTGATAGTGATACAAATTTTGATGCATTTAGATGGCATCAATGGGTTGAATTAATAGATTTAAAGAATGAGCATTTAATTCCTTTCGATGGACAATTAGGTTTTGCCTTCATTGGATTTTGTTGTGATGAAGGAATTAATAGAAATAAAGGTAGAACTGGTGCTTCTAAAGGTCCCGAAAGTATTAGAAAGGAGCTTGCACATCTTCCTTGTTGCTTTACACAAGAAGTCAAACTTTTTGATGCTGGAGACATACTTTGCGAAAACATTTCTTTAGAAGAAAGTCAAGACTTACTTTCAAAAGCAGTAGACAAGATTTTAAGCTTAAACTTATTTCCCATAGTCTTAGGTGGAGGACACGAGACAGCTTGGGGACATTATAGTGGTATTTTAGGTAATTTATCTAAAAATAATCCTAAACCTAATATTGGTATAATAAATTTTGATGCTCATTTTGATATTAGACCTTATCCAAATGGTAGTCATTCAGGTTCTATGTTTAGACAAATAGCTGATATTTGTGAAGAAAAAAGCTTAGAATATTCCTACATGTGTCTTGGAATTCAAAAACACAGTAATACTGTAGATTTGTTTAAAACTGCTGACAAATTAGGAGTGGATTATATTTTAGCAAAGGATATTTTAAATAGTGACGATTGGAATGTATTTGAAAGATTAGATGAGTTTATAAAACTTAGAGATCATATTTACATAACTATATGTTCAGATGTATTTTCTTCAGCATTTGCACCAGGAGTTAGTGCATCTCAACCGCTGGGACTTGATCCTGAAAAAGTAATAAAGTTTATTAAATATATTTTAAAATCCAATAAAGTTGTGAGCTTTGATATTGCTGAGGTTTCTCCAAGATTTGATTTGGACAACACCACAGCAAATTTAGCTGCAGTAATCATTTTTTCAGTAATAAATACAATGGCTCATATATGTAATTTATCACTATAGAAATAGCACGACATTTTTAATGTTGAACCGCCTGCAGTGAATTTGCATTTAGGAAGGCGTTCGCTACGGAAAAGAGCTTTTAATTGCTTGCTCAATGCTTTCTACAATGCAAATTCACTGCTTGTGTTCAACATTAAAAACGTCGCAATATCCTTTTTATATGAATAACTGTATGTTAGAATTCAATGCATCTCTCATATAATCTTGAGCTGTTATGATTGTAAATCCTTCAATAAACTCTTCTTCCTTAAACCCCATCACTTCTACAGACATTTTACATCCGTAGAATTTAACTCCCTTTTTTATTGCTCCATTTAAAAATTTTGTTAAAGTAGGTGTTTCTGTATCTTCCATCATCTTTTGAAGCATTGCCTTTCCAACTCCAGCCATATTCATTTTTGATAGTGGAAGCTGCTCAGGTCCTACAGGCGTTACAGAATCAAACATCTTTTCATAGGCTGTTTTATCTTCTAAAGTCATTCTTTCAGGATCTCTTACTAAAAATAGTCCCCAAAAGGCACAAAATATACTCACATCTACTCCAATATCACTTGCTGCATTTGCAATAGTAAGAGCAGCCAAAGCTTTATCATAATCGCCACTAAAAAGAACTAAGCTTAATTTCTTATTGTCTACGTTATTATCCAAATTACTTACCTCCTACATTTATAGTATTTATTAAGTACTTAAATTTTTATATTTTTCTTAATAACACTAACTAACTTATTAATTAAATCAATATAAATGCTGCAATTACTGTAGTCATAATTCCTACTATTACTGGAATCATATTTTTTCTAGCTAAATCAAAGGGTTTAACATCACAAATTGCTGCAACCGATACAACACTCCATGGTATAGCAGTTCCTCCTATCCAAATTGAAAGTACTTGCCCAAAGGCTGCTACCTTTGATGTATCAGTTCCTATTGCTGTATTAAAAGCATGTGCCAATGTTCCCATAAGAGGAAGTCCTCCAAAGGCAGAACCGCTTACTCCAAGTATAACAGCTACAAACCCTTGAATTGAAATCACTGAAAAACTAGATAGTGTTATTTTACTGGATATATACATTGCCATATCTGTTAAAAGCCCTGTAGCATTATTACCCAAAATCTCCTTTGCCGTATTCTCACTTCCTAAAAAGAAAAAAGCACCTATAACTATTACTGGAGCAAAAACTTTTATACCAAACACAAAACCGTCCTTTATGTATCTTGTTACTTCGCCTAAGGACTTTACTACTCCAAAATTTAAAATAGATGTAAATATTAAAATTAAAATAGCAGTTCCTCCTATTAAAGCTGTTGCACCTTGACCCTTTAACTTAAACATGTATATAAAAATTACATCTATTAAAAATACTATAGGGGTAGATATTGCTATGAGCTTTGGATTATGCAGTGGCGGATCTTTATCAATCACCACCTCTTGAATATGCTGTTCCTCATTATAATCATCAACTTTATTTGTTTCTCTTTTCATAATAAAAAATGCAGTTCCTACAGTAAAAACACTCATCGTAATCCAAAAGGGTATACTTTGCCTTACTATTATAAATGTATCATTTATCCCTGCAGTCTTAGCAGTTATTGCAGGTGCACCCTGAATAAAAAAATCACTAGATAGCGCTATTCCCTTGCCAAATAAAGATAAAGCAACTGCTGCCCAAATTTTTGGAAGACCTGCTTTTACAGCAGCAGGCACCATTATTGCGCCAATAAATACGGTTGCAGGAGTTGGCCATATAAACCAAGAGGTTATAGTTACAGTGAGACCTAAAACAAAAAAAGCTACTACCTTGTTTATCATAAATTTTCTTAATGGATTTACAATAAGTTCATCTGCACCTATATCGCTTAAAGACTTTGACATAGCATTTACCATAGAAATTATAAGCACAATTTCTATAAACTCTCTGCCAGATACTAATATGGCCCTATAAATAATTTGCACTGCCTCCAAAACATTCGAAGTTTTTATTAATCCAATTATACCTATCCCTAATATACATGGTATTACAACATCCTTTTTAAAAAATATAATTCCAATAACTAAAATAATTATTGCTAAATATACATAGTGTATCAATCCTAATGTAATCATAGTTTTCTCCTGCCTTCTTATATTGAAAATACAATATATAAAACTATGTTTTGTTTAAATCTCAAATATTATTCTAATTAGGGAATATTATTTCATCGAATGTTTTGTTTTAATTGCATTGACAACAAAGTGTTATTATTGTAAACTTTATTTAAATATTAGGTTTACAATAAATTTAGGAGGTTTTTTAATGAAAATTACTACACGAGATATGATTCTTGTTTCCTTATTTACATCTTTAACTGCTATTGGAACATTTATAAAAATCCCTCTAGAACCTGCACCCATTAATCTTCAATTTTTATTTACAGCACTTGCAGGAATACTACTTGGCTCTAGATTAGGTGCATTATCCCAAATTGTATATGTAACACTAGGATTATTAGGTCTTCCTGTATTTACAAAGCCAGGTGGTTTATCTTATATTTTTCAGCCTACTTTTGGATATTTAATAGGATATATTATTGCAGCTTATATTATAGGTAAACTATCCGAATCACAAAATAGGCCAAGCTTTTTAAAACTTTTAACTGCCTGTATTTCAGGAATAATTATTGTTTACATTATTGGAGTTCCTTATTTATACATTATATTAAAATATGTATCCTCAGTTACTATAACTATTCCTTCTGCATTAAAGACTGGATTTTTGATATTTCTTCCAGGTGATTTGATTAAATGTATATTTACTGCATTTCTTGGAGTTAGAATTATACCTGTTATAAAACGTTATGGATTAGCTAATTCTTAAAGATATAAATATAAAAAAATCAGGGAATACCTCCCTGATTTTATACATATCCATAAAGCCCTCTTACAGAAACTTCTCCTGATATTACTTCATGAATACTTCCATCCTGATATTTTACAATAAGCTTTCCATCATCACTTAAATCCAATGCTTGTGCTTGAATTTCATCATTTCTATTAATTATTCTGACTGACTTCCCAATTAATATTGAATTTTCTCTGCAAATATCTATAGAAGTTTTTATATCTTCGTTTTTTATAAATTCTTTATATAATTCTTCTAAGTTATTTAAAATACTTGCAACCAAGGCTTTTCTCTCAATACTCTTACCTTCTTCAATTTTTAATGAGGTTGCAATTTCCTCAATTTCTTCTGGGAAATCCTCTTTATCAATATTTACATTTATGCCTATTCCCATAACCACATAATTTACATTATTTATTTCCCCACTCATTTCAGTTAGTATTCCGCAAACCTTCTTATTATTTAATACTATGTCATTAGGCCATTTTATGTATGCATTTATCCCCTGCTCTTTTATAGACTTTAGCACCGCCGCAGCTCCAACTTGAGTAATTTTTGCTACATTCATTGGGTCAATATCAGGTCTTAATACTATAGACATCCATATTCCCTTAAATTTTGGAGAAACCCAATTACGTCCAAGCCTTCCCCTACCCATAGTTTGTTCTTCGCTTATTATTACTATTCCTTCTGAGCATCCACTACTTGCTAACTTTTTAGCTTCGTTATTAGTAGAATCTATTGAGTTAAAGTAAACTATTTGTTTACCTATATAGCTTGTATTTAAATAAGGACTTATTTCTTCAAAAGTAAGCAAGTCTGGAGATGAAATTAACTTATATCCTTTTCTAGATACGGACTCTATATTATATCCATCTTCCTTTATTGCCTTCATATATTTCCATACAGCAGCTCTTGAAATCCCCAAAGTACTGCTAATATCCTCTCCAGATATAAATTCATTTTCATTTTTCTTTAGTAATCTGATTATTTCTTCTTTCAATGTGCCGCCTCCTTATCTTTTCATCATTATAACATTTTCATTTAGAAAAAGTACATATCATTAAATCTAAGTCAATCTTTTATTTGATATAATATTAATTTATACTATAAATTGTTGTGATATATTAAATACAATCCAATAATTCAATAAAGAAGGAGTTATCTTTATGAAATTACTATTTATCTCTGATATTCATGGTTCTTTATACTATTTAAATGAAGTTCTTCAATTATGCCAAAACGAAGATCCAAACTATATAATTATATTAGGTGATGAGTTATATCATGGAGCAAGAAATCCACTTCCAAAGGAATATAACCCAAAAGCAGCAACTGAACTGTTAAATTCTTACAAAGATAAAATTATTGCGGTTCGTGGAAATTGTGATAGTGAAGTTGACCAGATGGTTTTAGAATATCCAATGCTTAGTGATTATTCCATAATTCTTTATAATGATAAAAGACTATTCTTAACTCATGGTCATATTTATAATAGTGATAATTTGCCTAATTTAAGTACAGGTGATGTATTAATTTATGGTCACACCCATGTACCTTTAGCTGAAAAACATAAGGATATATTTATATTAAACCCTGGTTCCATAACCTTTCCAAAAGAAAACACACCTAATTCTTATGGTGTGCTTGAAGACCACATATTTAAAATTAAAACTTTAGATGGCGACATTTATAAGGAAATCGAACTAAAATAGTCTTCAATTGTTCCCAAATATGTATTATCCTCGTCACCATTACATATTTGGGAAGTAGAATATCCTTATAAAAACAGTACCCCTACCCCTACAATGGTAATTAGTGATCCAACTATTTCCCTTGAAGTAACCTTTTCCTTCAATATTCTAATTGCAGGCGGAATGATTAAAACAGGAGTTATGGATGTAATTGTTGCAGCTACTCCAGCTGTAGTATGCTGAATTGCTAGCAATGAAAATGACACTCCTAAAAATGGCCCAAAAATCGCTCCAAGAGAGATTCTTTTTAAGGCATAGGCATCTTTAAAAGCTATACTTAAATTTCCCCACTTCTTCATTACAGTAATCAATATAGTAAATCCAAAAATTCCAGCAATTATACGTATTTGCGTAGCTGCAAAAGGATTATAATTCCCCATTCCTACTTTACTTAATATAACGCCACACGCTTGCCCTAAAGATCCCAAAAACGCAAAAGCTAGTCCCTTTGCAGGATGAGCAAATTCAACCTTATTCTCATCTGAATCCTTCTTAAAAACTACTATTGCAATCCCTATTATTGTAATTGCCATTCCTATAATACTTATTTTACTTAATCTCTCACCAAAAACTATATAGCTTATTATTGCAGTAATTGGAGGTGAAGTTGCCATTACAAGCATCGCAATTCTCGAGCCCACTTCAACATAAGCTTGAAACAAAAATAAATCTCCTAAAACAAATCCTATAATTCCTGAGATTAATAGCCATAGCCATGTACTTCCAGTGGCATCTATAGGTAAAAATAAACCTCTAGTTATGAGCGTATATATGCTTATTAACACAAAACCTATCAAAAGTCTTATAAGATTTACAGATAATGATCCAACTTTTTTACCTGCTGACTCAAATGCCAGCGCTGTAACAGTCCAAAACATTGCTGTTAGTAATGCTGCAAATTCGCCAAAATGTGACTGTAACATAAAATCCCCTCCACCAAACCATATTCTTTCCTAATTTTACTAAGTTATATTATACCATAACTATTTCTTAATTATATTTAAAATATAACAACATTCTTATTCACTTAAAGATATTTAACACTCTTTCTATAAATAATATATATTGTTTCTTAATTTTCATATGAAAAAGTTTATATTTTGTTTATAATTAGTTTATGAAAAATAGAGATATACATTTTAAAATAAACTTATGAAGGACCTTCATGAAAACAAACCTAAAGGAGATGTTATTAAAAATGAAATTAAAGAAAAAAACAGCAATGTTTTTAAGCTTTGCTCTAGGAACTGTAATGTTTGCTTCTACAGCTATGGCAGAAGTAATGTCTAAAAGTGGATATGATCAATTAAAGGATTCTATGAAATACACAGCTGAAAGTCTTACCTCAGATGTTTCAAGTTATACTTTAGACATGTCTTTTGCACTAAAGGATAATGGTACTGTTATTTCATCTGAAACCTCACTTAATAAATATGATGTTTCAAAACAAGCTATGGAAAACGTATCAACAAATATTGATGGTAAAGTTAAAAGAGATAATTATTACTACGCTGACAAAAATGGTTATATAAATAAAAACAGTGACCAAAATGTATATTATGTAAGTGAGTATACAAGTCCTCGTGAAGTAAATTCTTTTAAAAATCCATTTAAAGAAAAAGAAGCTAGCGATGTTGAAAAAATAGCAGATGCTCTTGTAGGTAATTTAAAAGATTCTGTTATTGTTACTGAAAATACAGATGGAAGTAAGGTATTATCTGGATCTTTAAAAGAATCACAAATACCAGCACTAGTTAATGCTGTAGTATCCCTACAATCTAAAAATGAATTTGGCAATAGAAATAATAACCAAGATAATATGCCAAAAATCACAAAGGATATCTTTGTTAAAGAAATATCCGGTAAAATGGTAGTAAATAAAGATGGATTAATCCAAAGCATACTTGGAACTGGTGTACTTTCTGGTAAGGACGATAGCGGAAAAGAACATGTTATAACTTTAGAATTATTAGGAAAAGTAACAAATGTAAACTCAACTGTTGTTAAAAAGCCTGATCTTTCTGGCAAGACTGTAGAAAAAAATACAGAAAGAGATTATAACAAGCTAACTAACCCAGAAATATATGTTGGACAATATAAAACTGATATTATAATAGAAAAAAATAATAAGTTTGAAAAAATAGGTGAAAAATTTGTTGATATTACTAATGCAACTGAAACTAGTATTAGCGGAAGATATCATGAAGAATATTTAAAGGGTTATGAAAACTATGCCTCTGATAAGAAAGACTTTGAATTTAGCGCAAAATTCGAAAAAAATAATGGCACTTATGGACCTTTTACTGCTTCTGATAATACTATAAAAGGTGATATATCTGTAAATCCATATTCAGCAAATATATACTTTAATATAAATGAACGTGTAAGAACAAACATTTTATCTGACAGTGAGTACAGCAGAGTATTTAATTAATAATATCTATAATAACTTGTCGGTATTACTATACCGACAGGTTATTTTTAAAGCTTTATTATAATAAGTTTTGGAGGGATTTAAATGGACAAAGTTATAGAAATTCAAGACCTTTCCAAAGTATATAAAAATGGACGAGGTATAACTGACATTAATCTTGATATATATAAGGGTGATATTTTTGGATTTTTAGGACCAAATGGTGCTGGTAAAACCACTGCCATGAAAATCATGGCCGGCCTCATAAAGCCTGATAGTGGTGATGTTAAAATTTTAGGTCATAGTATCTTAAATGATTTTGAGGCAGCTATAGCAAAGGTTGGCTGTATTATAGAAACTGCTGAATCATATCCCTTTTTAACAGCTTTTGAAAACTTAAAACAATTTTCAAGATATTATAAAGATGTTGATTCTAAAAGAATCGAAGAAGTTTTAGAGCTTACTGGTCTTTTAAGATACAAAAATGAAAAGCCAAGAAAATTCTCTCTTGGAATGAAACAAAGACTTGGAATTGCTGCTGCAATTTTATCAAGGCCTGAGGTAGTTATACTAGATGAACCTTTAAATGGTCTTGACGTAGAAGGCATGATTGATATGAGGAACATTATAAAAGATCTTGCAGAAAAAGAAAATACTACATTCTTTATATCAAGTCATCTCATCCATGATGTAGAACTTACCTGTACCCGTATTGGAGTTTTATATAACGGGAAAATGCTTAATGTAGATACAACAAAAAATATATTGAATAACTATGCTTCCCTTGAAAATTATTTTATTAGTGAGGTAGAACGAAATGGTAGGATTTAAAGCAGCTTTAATAAATGAACTTGAAAAACTATATAAAAAGAAAAAAGTTTTAGTGGCAGCTATAATGTCACTTATTTTCATTATATTTGGCCAATTTTCTATCATTGGTCTTAGGAGCGGTTTTGGAGTTCGCGGAACTTCCGGGGTTGACTTCCCTCTACTTGTGCTTTCTGTTGTTGTTAATACAATTCTCCCTCTATTTACAGCACTTGTAACTATAGATAGCTTTTCTGGAGAATTTGCTCAAAACACTATGAAGATTGCACTTACAAGGCCAATTACAAGATTAAAGTTTTTTTCTGCAAAACTCACTGCTGTAATAATATTTGTACTAGTTAATCTTATGTTTGTAATGATTTTTTCAACTATAACTGGTATGATTTTTAATTCTAGTTCATTTACCATGCAAGGAATTGTTAAAATACTTGTTTCTTATTTAGTCACATTGTTTCCAATGATAGTATTGTCATTAGTAATTATACTTTTTACAAATATACTTAAAAGCGGAATAAGTGTATTTTTTATCTCTATCCTTATTTTTATAGTTTTCAAAGCCTTAGGAATTGTTTTTTCAAGCTATTCTGCTTTGTTTTTTACAAGTATGATGGATTGGTACAAACTATGGATTATGAATGACATTTCCTTTTTAAAAATTCTTCGACAGTTTATGATGATGTTTAGTTATGCTATACTATTATTTACAGGTGCCTATTATTTATTTGATAAAAAGGATTTCTAGGCAAATAACATTCTATAAGGTGAGCAAAATGGATATAAAAAGACGTCTACTTATTTCTAATACTATAACTGTTATAACACCGTTTATAATTGCAATTTTATCAGCCTTTATATTTACACTTGTATCTTCAAAAGTTTTTAATAGAAATATTAGCTATGATAAATTCACAAAATTAATGGTTGCAAGATATCAGCTTATAACTGCAGTAAAGGACGTGTCAAAATCTAGCCCGGGGACCATTGAAGATAGTAAATTTCAAAAATATCTATACGATAAGCTTTCAGATATTAATGGAGAAATCATAATAATTAAAAATAACAATGTCATATTTTCATCAAAAAATATAACTAAAATTGATATAGAAAAGTCTTTAGAAGTAATACGAACTAATTCTTTAAAAAATACGGTGAAAATTAGCGATGGTTCTTATATGGTTGACGGTGCTTCACTTGTATTTAAAGATGAATCCATCGGAAATGTAATACTGCTTTCACCAGTTGGAAAAGATACAGATGTTTTCAAAAAGTTTATTATTACTCTGATAAGTGTATTCTTTATATCATTTATAGGAATTAACTTATTTATGTCTTACCTTTTTTCAAAGCGAATATTAACTCCTATTTCACTGCTTAAAAAAGCTGCTGCTGAAATTAGTAGAGGTGATTTAAACTTTGAAATTATAGAAAGTGGTGACGGAGAAATTAGAGAGTTATGTGCTGATTTTGAAGCTATGAGATTACAGCTAAAGGATTCTATTCGCATGAAAATGAAATATGATGATAATAGAAAAATGCTAGTTTCTAGTATATCTCACGACTTAAAAACCCCCATAACTTCCATAAAGGGGTATGTAGAGGGGATTTTAGATGGTGTGGCAAATACTCCTGAAAAGACGGAACGTTATTTAAAAACCATTTATTCAAAATCTGAACAAATCGATGTTATGATCGATGATTTACTTTTATACTCAAAATTAGATTTAAATCAAATTCCTTTTAATTATGAAAAGACGGATATTGTTGAATACTTTGACTATTGCATTTTAGAAAGCTCACCAGAGCTGGAAAAATATAATATACATATTGATTTTCAAAATAATCTAAAGGATTTTCGCTATGTTATGCTTGATAGAGCGAGAATGAAGCGAGTTATAGTTAATATTATTGATAACTCTCGCAAGTATATGGATAAAGAAAACGGCCTAATAACAATAATGCTTAGAGAAACTAATTCTAGCATTATTATTGAAATAAAAGATAATGGCTCTGGTATTGATAAAAGTGATGTAAGTAAAATATTTGATAGATTTTATAGATCAGATTTAGCAAGAAGTGATGCAAAAGGCAGCGGGTTAGGACTTGCAATCGCTAAGCAAATTGTAGAAGGCCACAAGGGTAAAATATGGGCAATAAGCCATGAAGATGAAGGTACCAGTATAATAATTTCACTAGCAAAAACTATTTAAAAATGGAGAGCATTATGAAAAAAATTTTAATTATTGAAGATGATTTAAGTATTGCAGAACTTCAAAAGGATTATTTAGAGCTCAACAACTTTGAAGTTACTATATGTACAGATGGTGTTCAAGGTTTAAATACCTTAAAGGAGACTAGCTTTGATCTCTTGATACTTGATATTATGATTCCTAAAATTGATGGATTAAGCATTTTGCGTAGTATTCAAGACTCTAAGGAGATTCCTGTTTTACTTGTTTCTGCAAAAAAAGAGGAAATTGATAAAATTAAAGGATTAAGTCTTGGGGCAGATGATTATATTACAAAACCATTTAGTCCTGGTGAATTAGTTGCTAGAGTTAAATCTCATATTCAAAATTATGAGAGAATAAGAACTAAGTTCTCTTCGAAAGTTAAAAATGATATTATAACAATACGAGGTTTGGAAATAATTAAAAGTTCACGACAAGCATTTATAAATGGTAATGAAATAAATTTAGCTCAAAAGGAATTTGATTTACTGCTTTGTTTGGCCGAAAATCCAAACAGAGTATTTAGTAGAGAAGAATTATTTGAACGAATTTGGGGGCTTGATGCTCTTGGCGATACTGCCACTATAACTGTTCATATTAGAAGAATAAGGGAAAAAATAGAATCCTCTCCTTCCAACCCTCAATATGTTGAAACTGTTTGGGGTGCTGGGTACAAGCTTAGAGTTTAAAAAGGAACTTTCGCCAAAGCGAAAGTTCCTTTTTAAATGTCTTTTTCACTTATATATCGGATTGCTATAAATCCTATTATAAAAGCTATTAAAGAAGTTACAATGCTAATTCCACCAGGTATACCTGGAAATACAGGTATAATAGAGCCTATAACAAATCCTAAAATCAATAAATATGTTTTGCTTGGATATCTTTTAAGTAAGTTTTCTATCCCCCTAGTAGTTGCTAAAATACCTATAACAACTCCTATGCCTAAAGGTATTAAAAAAGGTACATTTCTATTATTTACAGCATTTAATGTTACATCATACAAATTTAATGTAAGCAGCATAAAAGATGCGCTTATCCCAGGTAAAATCAAGGCTATGGAAACTACCACACCTGCAATTAAAAGAAATACTATGCTTAAAACTCCTTGTGATGTTGCCAGTGTAGTAGCTGCTGCTGGATCTGATCCCATTAAAAGAACTATTACAAAACCAATAAGTAAAAATAATAAATCTCCTTTATTCTTTTTACGTGAAGTTGATTTCTTATATAATACTGGTATTCCACCACAAATAACTCCTATAAATAAAAACCTCATTACAAATGGCTGACTCGCTAAAGCTGATTCTAATATTTTACTAAATAAAATAAGAGCTGTAAGTCCACCTAGTCCAATCTCTAGTAATAGCATAGTATGTGCTTTTATATCTTCAAAAAAATGACCAATTGAATGAATCAAATCATCATAAATTCCAAGTATTATTGCCATTGTTCCACCGCTAACTCCAGGAACTAATGTAGCTATGCCAATAACTATTCCTTTTAAAAAGTTTTTAATGAATTTCATGTTATCCTCCACTAATTAATTATGTAAGTTATTTTTTATTTATTATATCATACATTCAAATACTTTTTAGTTTCTAAGTTCTTAATTTATTCTTACATTTTACACGAGGCCATGCGATTAAATAAAATATTCCAGTTTATATTATTACTAACATTACAACATAAACTGGAATCTAAAGTTTGTTAATATTCTTCTATATCAGCATTCATGGCCAATGTAATATTTAGGTTGCCATTTCTACATCTAAGTGAATCTAAGAATTCTTTTTGACTTATATTATTATCCATTGTTATTGTATAAACAAGCTGAAACAAGCTGCCTAAGTCAGTAGTTTTAACCTTTTTAAGCTCATAACTCTTTGTGTACTTTTCAAATATTTCATCAAAAGCTCCTTCATAATGTAAATTTTCTGGAATAGTTATTTTAAGAATCTTTTGTGATGTTTTATTAGCGCCAAAATTAAATATATTGATTATAAACATAAGCAAGCAAAGGAACACTGTAAAGATAGCTGCATATCCAAAAGCCCCAACTCCACAAGCAAGTCCTGCTGCCATTGTAAATAGTATATAAGAAATTGCCTTCGGATCTCCTGGTTCACTTCTAAATTTAATAATTGAGAAAGCACCTGCTAAGCTGAACGCCCTTGCAAGATTGCTTCCTATTAAAAGTACAATTATAGAAATAACTACGGGTAAAATAACTAAAGTAACTGAAAAGTTTTGAGAATGCCCTCTTTTACTTGAAGTCTTCATATAAGTAAGGCTTATAATTCCTCCTAAAATGAAAGCAACAATTATTGTAAATATCGAATCCATTAAAGGTATTGTTGTACTAGTTGTGGTTGTGTTAGATGCTGTGTTAAATATTGTTTCGAACATAAATTCATTTCTCCCCTCAAGTTCATATTATTTAACAACATTTTTTCATATTCTTTTCCATACTTTGAAAAACTCGTTTTAAAGATCTTATATTCTGAAAGCATTTGTGATAGCCATAATGGCATGCTGCTTCCAACTTTTATCTCCATTAGCCATTTATCATCATCTACTAGACTTTCTCCATGATCTCCACTTTCAAGTCTTAAGTCATATCTTCTTGTCCTTATATTTGTATCAAAGGTTATTCTTATATCTCTATTTTCTTTACAAAATAGTGATTTTCTCTCATAGGCTACATAAACTTTAGGCTCTAAGTCATACATCTTTAGCATATATTGAATTTCATTTATAACCTGTTTATTCATATAATCCTTTATCTCAGGCTTTTCTTTAGTGTATGCAAACTCATAAGCTTCATTTAATTTTAATTTTGTTCTTCTTTTGCTCCCGACCCCAGCGACTTTTTTCTTGACCTCAAAATATATCTTTTCATTTCTTTCAGGAATTCCATATGCTCTAATTCTAAGCTTTTCTTTATATCTTGGCTTTGACAAAGAAGTTCTTATTAAATGATTATCTTTTGTATCTAAGTAAATATTGCTTATGGTGTATAACTCGTGGTTTCTGTTATACTCATCCAACTCCATATATTTTAAAAGTCTTCCTTGAATTTCTTCATATATTGACTTATCAATTAAATACTTAACTTCGTGCCTTTTAAAAACCTCAATAGCCATTATGATTCTCCTTTCATTAATTCATTCATATTTCCTTCGTTGATTTAAGTATATAAAATGAACCTTAAATAAATCTTAAATAACTTATATAAATTTAAAGTTTAGGATTTTGTTTGTATTTAAGAAAAATAAAAACTCACCTGTAAATTCTCAAAAGAATCTACAGGTGAGTTTGCTTTATTCTATACATTTTAAAAGGAAATTGCGACGTTTTTAATGTTAAATCTAGTATAGGTTCTGCATTGTAGAAAGCATTGAACAAGCAATTAGAAGCTCTTTATCTCTGAATTTAAAGCAACGTTAAGAATTTTCTACTGTTTGAACGGTAGTGAGTTTAGAAAATTTAGGTGCTTTAAATTGAGAGATATTAGAGCTTCTTTGAGAAGTGAACGTTTCTTAAATGCAGAACCTATACGGAAGATTTAACATTAAAAACCGTCGCAATATTTCTAACAGTCGCTGCAGCTTGCACAATCCCCACAGGCAATTTCTGTTGTTTCCATATTAAAAATATGCTCTCCTGCGGCATCAATATCCTTGACTTCCTTTATAATTTCTTCTAAACACTTAAATATTTTAAAAGATATTCCCTCAGCTTGTTTACAATAGTTATGTGCATTTTCGTAGTTTTCGCTTTGAATTGCATCCATTACCTTTCTGCCACAGTTATGAAAATCCATATGAACTTTCTCTATTGCCTTCCAGTTAGAAGTAATCTTTGGATGCTCAACATTAATTGCATAATAAAAATGACCAAATGCACATCTGCTTCCATCTAATTGAAGAGGATATACTTTCATTGTATTTACAGATCTTTTTAAATTAGACAGCCACTCTTCATGGGACTTTTTAGCTTTCTCCATGTATGCAATAAAATCTTTATTATTTATTGAATTTGAGCTATTTTTTAAATGCGATAACATTTTTTTTACTATATCTGATAATTCAGAATCAATCTTGGAAATCTTTGTTGCTTCACTGGAACTCTCAACAGCACTTTTATGAATTTCTTCTGTCATATTAGTAAGTTTTTCTGCATCAGAAGTTGATATTTCCATAGCTTTATTAATTTCATCTGCTGAAATGCTAATTCCATTCATGGATTCATTAAGTACTTTTATATCTTTAACTGTAGTGTTTAATAGATTAACATTTTCTTGAATAGTAACTTTAACCGTATCAATTTTTTCACTCATTTTACTTGTTACATTTATTGTCTTATCCATACTGCTTTTACCATCTGCTGCAGCTTGATGAATATTTGTCATAATAGATTTCATGCCAGAAAGATTTACTTTTGTATCATCTGCAAGTTTTCTAATTTCTTCAGCTACTACTGCAAATCCTTTTCCATGTTCTCCCGCTCTTGCTGCTTCTATGGAAGCATTTAGTGCTAATAGATTTGTCTTTCCTGCTATCGCTTCTACAGTTTTTACAATATCACTAACTTTATTAGCCATTTCAACTAGATAATCAATCTTACTACTCATTACATTTGCATTACTTACAACATCTTCCTTAATGTTACCGATTTCATTCATTTGATCAAGAGCTTCAATATTGCTTTTCATAAGATTTTGTGATGAATCTGATACACTATTAAGAGTTTTTGTTGCAACAAAAATGGTGTCATTAACTCCATTCATGCTAGCAGTAGTTTGTTCAACAATAGCTAAATTAGACTGGCTCACATCCGACATTTCTTTAGCAAACTCAATTAACATATTGGATATATATCTCATCTCAGAATCAAAACTGCTTATACTAGCACCTATGTCAATGATTCTTTTAGAAGATTCAGCTAAACTTTCTTCACTCTGAAAAAGTTTATCAAAATAATTAGCTATTTTTATATGTCTGTTATACTGAACAACAGGTTTTTTAATTATTCTACCTTTCATCCGATTATCAACATATTCCATAATATCATCAGCTTCATGGCATGGTGTTCTTCTAGATTTAAAAAACATAAAATCCTCCCCTTATAAATTTTTTATTTAGTTTTGATACTTTTTAACGTTTATGTGCATTCTTTGATATTCTTAGCTTATTTTATCGGTTAAAATCACCAAAACCTTGACTAAGCTATATAAATTTAACACTTTGTTCACATCATTATAAATAAAAAAGACACCCCATATTAGGGATGACTTTTACTCTACACGTAAATTACTATAATTATTAACTTTATGATTCTTCATTCAATTTTTTCAATAGATTAAAAAAGTCTTCTTCAGTTTTTCTGTCCAAATATATATTTAGCAGTGATTGAGTAGACATTTTGCTAAAACCCTTACACCCATTACTTAGCATCTCTGTAAGAATGTTCATAAAGCTTTCATTACTTTTATCTATATTCTTAAGCATTCTATCTGCCATGTCGGTTACTAACTCTTCTTCTATACTATCTCTAAGTCTTTTAGTATATTCTTTCATAAATTCCTGAGTTTCTTCAGGATATGCAGAAAAATCTCCCGATAACAGTTCTTCAATTTTAATCATAATTTCACTCCTTTTGTAAGTAAACAGCTTCCTTTCATTATACTTTGCATATTAGTTTATCTCAAGAATTTATATATTTAACTGAATATAATCATTAACTCTTTGATTTAATAAGTGTACATCTATGAGGAAATTTACAGACTTGACACTTCATTTTAATATATTTTTTTATTAATAATTATTATTTTTTAAAAACACTTGACTTATATCATTAAGTACACTATACTTAACCTACAGCTTAAGGGAAACCTTAGTTGATAATATCGCGGGATGGAGCAGTTGGTAGCTCGTCGGGCTCATAACCCGAAGGTCGTAGGTTCAAGTCCTGCTCCCGCAACCATAGAAAAGACATCCTAATATTTAGGATGTTTTTTTATTTCAACTTTGTTTACCTTATTTAATAGCAATTCTTTAATTTCAATCATAATACTAATTATACCTAGTATCTTTGATATAAGAAACAATTCTTACATAACAATATAAATTTGTATATAATATTTATATCGTGTTACAATAATCTTATATATTTAAATTTCATTAATAAATCAAGTGAACAATTATTATTTAAAAAAACACTTGACTTATATCATTAAGTACACTATACTTAACATACAGCTTAAGGAAAACCTTAGTTGATAATATCGCGGGATGGAGCAGTTGGTAGCTCGTCGGGCTCATAACCCGAAGGTCGTAGGTTCAAGTCCTGCTCCCGCAACCATAGAAAAAACATCCTAATAATTTAGGATGTTTTTTAGCTTATATTTTACTTTCTTAACACCTCTAGCTGTAGCTCTGGGTTGATTTCTGCTATTATATATACCTTTTGTTTTTTTATTCTTTTAATATCAATTCTTTTTTATATGTTGAAAATTTTGTTGTATGTGCCATTATTCATTTGAATAACTGCTATTTTTTACACAAACATTATTTAATTCTTTCACGTCAGTTTCCTAACTTCTTCCAATGTTCATATGCCTCACTTAATTCAGAAAATGAACTAGCTTTATCTTTTGCTTTAATTGCACCGCGAAGACGTGCCAAAGCAAAACCAAAATCATTAATCTCATCCCTTTCTGAACTAAATTGAACTCTTTTAACTATTTTATTCCATGCTTCATTTAACTTTTCAGTATTATTACTAGCTTCTTCCCATTTTTCATTATTAATATTTTCAGTTATAACTTGAATCAGCTCTGGTACATTATCATCTTTATAAAAAGATTTTTTCAAATAACCTCCACTTAGCATTGCTAGTATAAAACAAACTATTGTAATTATTGGTATAGTGACTATCAAAAATTTTCTCATCTTAATTCACCTCTCTTAATAAGGTCCCTTATAATCACCTATATCAGTAATATTTTTCATTTGATCCTTATACTTATCAATATATAAATTTCCTCCTGGGTCTAAAGTTAAAAGATATACCTCTGCTGGGTCATTTATTCCATGCTTTTTTAGCTCTTTTAGTAGCCATTTTGTGTCCTTATTAAGTTGTCTTAAATTTTCTTCTATAATTATTCCTTCATAAATTATTTCTGTGCCTATGCCAGAAGGCCTTGCCTTAATATTCATATCTTTTAACGTTAAAGGCAAATACTCTGGTTTCTTAAGAATTGAAATCTCTCCATTTGGCTCTATTATGGCATAAGCTACCTCATTTACATTAAACACTTCTTTGTTTCTGAGTAATTCTAAAATCTCTGCTGCTGTATATCTTATTTTTTTCAAAACATCTTCCATTATCTTTCCATTCATTATTACAATAACTGGTTCCCCCTCCAAGTACTTAGCTGCATATCTCCACTTCAAACTTAAAAGCTCCATTAAGTATCCTAGGGTAGCCCAAGTTATAAGTCCTACCCAATGCGGCCATGCCCTACTTGATAAATCCGTAGTCAGTGTAGCTGCGATAGACCCAATTGTAATACCTAGAATGTAATCAAAAAATGTCAACTGGCTTATTTGCTCTTTTCCTAAAATTCTTGCACAGATAAGTAGTGAAAAAAAACCTATAATTGCTCTAACAAAAACAACTAATCCTTCATTCAAAGTATTTACCCCCTTATTTTCTGCTCTCTATTTTAATATCTCTAATAACTTCTTTGTCACATTACTCATGAACATATTATTCCATTTATTTGTATAGTATCTCCTCTTAATATAAAATTTATATAATATAACTAAAACTATAAAAATGAGAGCATATATAGATTTTTATACACCTCTATATATGCTCTCTTATTACTTACTTAATATACTATTTGCTCATTCCTGTATAAATGAAAATTGCATCTCTTAAAAATTCTGCTGTCCCTGGTTGTTCCTTATCATAGTATTCCGTAAATCTCTCATCATCAACATACATTTGTGCAAGGCCTGCATGTGCCTCCTTACTGTACTGACTCCAAGAATAAGTTAACCATTTCTTGTGTAAGTCAGCTGCCTTTTGAGCTAGCTCACTTGCTGGATTCCCAGTTTTAAAAGCTTCTGCTAAAGTTGCCATTAATTCCTCTGATAGCGCTGTCACCTCGTTATATTGTTCTTCTGTCATGTTCATTAACTTTGCATTTGACTTATTAACAGTATCATCGCCATATTTCTCTCTTATTTCTTGACCATACTTTTTCTCATTGTCATCAACCATCTTTTGTTTAAATCCTTCAAACTTTTCTCTATCACTCATAATAATTCTCCCTTCAGTTTGTGCAATTGTTTTATCCACATTTGAAATCAACAAATCCAATTGATTTCTCTTTTCAAGAAGCTGGGCGCGATGTTCTTTCAGTGCTTTGGCTCCATCAAAGGATGGTGCAATTACTATATTTTTTATACTTTCTAAACTTACACCTAATTCCCTGTAAAATAATATCTGCTGCAATCTATCAACTTCCGCTTGCCCATATATACGATATCCTGATGAATTAATTCTTGCCGGCTTAAGAATTCCTATTTCATCATAATATCTAAGTGTTCTGGTACTTACACCCGCTATTTTACTTAGTTTTTGCACTGTATATTCCACGTGCTTTCACCTCCTGACAAAATAAATATACACCTTTACGCAACGTTAATGTCAACAACTTTTAAAAACTTTTAATAAATTTTTTTAATAATAAAGAAAGAACAATAAAAGCGTGGTACCTCAAGTATTCCACGCCTTTATTATAAGTTAGTTAGTTATTTATTAGTTACTGGATCATATCCTATCACAGTCCATATTCCTGTATTATCTTGTCTTATAAGTCTTTCTAGGTAGACTCTTCTAATAGGAGTCTTATCTCCAGGTACTTCTATAATTGCAACTTTTCCATTATTCTTTATAACTTTAAGCTCTTCATATTTAATAGGATAATCTCCTTGAATACCTTCTGGAGAAATCTTTAAGCTTACAAAAACCTGAGTTACAAATATCGGATCTAACTTCCATGGTGAATGCCCTGCATCAACGCTTTTCTGATCATTTTTTTCCTTTTCTAAATCAATAGGAACTTTAACTTGTGGTTTATCTACAAATTCACCTACTGATAATTGACCTGCTGCGCTGTTAGTTGGAGTCTTTGTACTCTCTGCTGCATATACAATGTTAGTTTTTTCTATAGGCACTATATTATTTAATATAATACTTAATGTAGATATCATTGCAACAGAAAATATTCCACAAACCCACTTTTTTCTTAATTTGTTCTCTCTATCACTCATAGGCCCATTCCTCCATTATTTAATAATCTCTTTTTAGTTTTTCCAAGGTTTTTATTATAAATTCTTAGGATACCTTGTAAATATCTAAAAGTGTTTTTATTTTATTATTTATTTTATTAACATCTACAGAATTTATTATTTCATCCTTCAAGTTGTACTTTTCTTTTAGCTTCAATATCCTATAAACACTTTCGTCTATTCTTTCTTGTGATATTTCTCCCTTGGATACTGCACTTTTCAAAGCATTAATTACTCCTATTTCATTATTATAACCATGACCAACTAATATAATATCAGTTCCAGCATTTACTGACTTTACCGCAGCCTCATTCAGGCTATAGTTTTTAATTATTGCCCCCATAGTCATCTCATCAGTAATTACCACACCATCAAATTTAAGATTATTTCTTAGTAAATCGGTTATAACAGCTTTTGACATGGAAGAAGGATTTTCACTATCAATCTTAGGAAGAAGTATGTGAGCAATCATTACCATATCAGCGTCATTTTCTATAGCTTTAGCAAAAGGTATCAGTTCAAGACTTTGTAATCTATCTAAATCATTATTTACAGTTGGAAGCCCTACATGTGAATCTACTGAAGTATCACCATGTCCTGGGAAATGCTTAACTACAGGAATAACATTTTCTTCTTGAATCCCCTTCATAGTTTCAACACCTAAACTGCTTACAATATCAGGGTTTGATCCAAATGATCTACTACCTATAACTGGATTTTTAGGATTACTATTAACATCTAGAACTGGTGCAAAGTTCATATTAAATCCAAAGCACTTTATTTCATCAGCAATAGTTCTACCAATCTTGTTTGAAAAATCTTTATCATTTATCTGCCCAATTATTTTATTTGTCGGAAACCTTTTAAATTCCTGAGGCATCCTTGTTACCTTTCCCCCTTCTTCATCTAGAGAAAAAAATAGGGGAATTTTATTATTAACATTTTCCCTTTTCAATGAATTAACTAAACTAAGAAGCTGATTAGTACTCTGAACATTCTCTCCAAATATTATAAATCCTCCAACCTTATGCTCTGTTATTAGCTTTCTTGAATTATCATTTAAATTATATCCTTCAACTCCTACCATAAGCATTTGCCCAATTTTTTCATCTAAAGTCATTGTGTTTATTTTTTCTACTATAGGGTCAACTTGCTCAGTGATTCTGATTATTTTGGCATCAGCTTGAACAGGGTAAGACTCTCTTACTGGTCCTTTAAATATAATCTCTACTTTTGTTCCCTTTTTTAAAGCATTTCTTTCTAATTCTTCTTTTGTATCATTATCATAAATTTTGGTTTTCTCTCCAATGAATACACTAGCTTTATCATGTTGCGTATCCTGTTCAAGTTTTTCTTCTACTAATATACTTGTTATTTTACCATTATCATCTAATGATACATTTGTTATTTCTCCCCTTATGCTTAACTTTTCTTCTGTAATTTCTTTACTGCATCCAACTACGGTAAGTAATAAAAAAATACTAATTAATAATATTATCTTCTTCATCATAAATTTAACCTTCCTATAACTTTTATTTCACTTATATATACGTAAATATAAATAAAAATGTCATTTTACTACATATAACAGTAATTTTAATAACTATTATATTCTTGTCAAATTTCATATTTGTTATAACATCTTTAAATTTAATTACAAAAGTGTATACTATTCTTATGATAAACTTTTCTAAAAGGTGGTGCTACTAATGAAAGATATAAAGGTATTTATAACAAGCTGGTGTCCTCATTGCAAAAGGGCATTAGACTGGATAGATGAAGTAAAAGAAGAAAATTCAAAATACAGAGATATTAAAGTCGAGATAATTGATGAAGAAAAGCATCCTGATATATCTAAGCAGTATGATTATTATTATGTTCCTACTTACTATGTTGGAAATAGTAAAGTTTATGAAGGAGGTACTACTAAAGATATTGTTATACAGGCCTTTGAGGAAGCCGCTAAATAAAAAATTCCAGATATCATAATATGTAGAAAAGCTATGAGTTTTTTCTCAAAACTCATAGCTTTATAATATGCTTTGTTTTAAGAACTATAATTCAGGCTTAGGCATTGGCATTCCAGCCTCAATAAGTTCTTTGTTTTTCATTAAGAAGAAACCTTGAATAACTAGTAGCACTCCAGTTCCAATAAGCATCCATTCTATAGCAACGGCATCAGCCAAAGGCCCAAACACAAGCATAGCAAGAGGCATTGTAATACTTGATATCATCCCTAAAACACTAAATACTCTACCTAGAAAATTCTCTTCTACTTTCTCCTGCAGTAAAACCGTAGCAGGTGTATTAAAGGCTGGCATAACAGCACCAAATAAGCACATAAAACCTAAATATACCCAAAAGTTTGGAACAACTCCAAGTGCAAAGGTACATATTCCCATGATAAGGCTTGACAGCGTCATTGTATGAGTTCTATTTTTAAAGCCACCCCAAGATGCTATAATGATACCGCCTAACATCATACCAATGGAAAAAGTGATTTCAACTGCCGTTAAACGCCAAACATCATCACCAAAACTACGTGCCACCTGCAGAGGTGTTAAAAATGCAGCTGGTGAAACTAATACATAAAAAATAGCACAAAATACAAAGAATCTCTTAACATATCCATGATTTTTAATGTAGTTATAACCTTCAACCATATCACTAAAATAGCTAGTCTTTTGTTTTTCTAATGCTTTTGCATGAGATGGAACCTTTAAAAATAAAAGTAATATAGAAACCGCTATAGCTGCTGTAATAACATCTATAAAAAATATCGATTCTATGGTAGCCATATTTAAAAGGGCTCCACTAATCATAGGTGATACCAACATAACTAGTGATTGTATACTGCTGTTTGTTGCATTGACCTTAGTAAGCTTATCCTCTGGCACAAGCTGTGGAAGAAAGGCTGATATAGCTGGAGACTGGACTCCTGAGCCCACGGAACGCACTGCAGATGCCACAAAAAGCATCCATAATGAATCGTATCCTTTTAAAAATAGTATAGCTAAAATAAGTGTTGATATTGCAATTAAAGAATCTGACAACATTATAAGCACTTTTCGATTATAGCGGTCAGCCCATACCCCAGCAAAGGGTGAAAGAAAAAAGGTAGGCACAAACCCACAAATAATTGATATGGCCATCATTACACCAGATTGTGTTTGCAATGTAATATACCATGTAATTGCATATTGAACCAGCATGGATCCAAAGAGAGATATGGTCTGACTAGCTAAAAAGAGTGTTATGTTCCTTTTCCAATTATTATTCATATTTAAAATATTTCCTCCAATTATTTTTATAAAAAATCATCTATTTTAAAGACTATCCCTTAGCTTTTTTAATTTAGTTAACGTTTCATGATATTCCTTATCTAATGCTATTACATCATCCTTTTTTGATGGCATGGATATTCGTCCTATAACTTCTGAAAGGCGATTTTGTAATACAAAGACTTCCTTTTCAATTTCAGCTTTATTATTATCTACAGTTTTATTTTTACTATCTAAATATTCCTTGTAGTTTCCATTAAACACATTTATTTTATAGTTCTCTATAATCATTATCTGATTCGCAACAGACTCTACAAATCTTCTATCATGAGAGACAAATAGTAACGTTCTATCGTACTCCCTAAGTGTATTTTCTACAACTTCAAGGGAATTTATATCCATATAGTTAGTAGGCTCATCTAATATAATCAAGTTAATATCCTGGAGTAGCATTTTTGCAAAAGAAACCTTAACTCGTTCTCCTCCACTTAATACGTTTATTTTTTTATAAATGTCATCTCTTTTAAATAACAATCTTGCCAATAATATTCTAGCAAAGGTTTCATCATATATGCTACGTTCCATTATATTTTCTATTATGCTTAAATCCTCTTGCAAAATGCTCATGTCCTGACTAAAGTATCCTATCTTTGCTCCCTTGGCAATTTTTATAGAATCATCATTATTCATTATCATTTTAATTAGAGTACTTTTCCCACATCCATTATGTCCAATTAATGCTATCTTTGATTCATTGTATATATTGAATTCAGCATTATTGAATATAACCTTTTTCCCAAAAGATTTATTTATATTGCAGCCTTCTATAATTATTTTACTATGAAGCTTGCTTGAATCTATAATATCCAGTTTAATTCCCTCTTGTTTCTTAGGCTTTTCCTTAACTTCAAGATGATCTATTCTTTTTTCAACATTTTTTACTGCCCTCTCAAGACTTGCTTTTCCCTTTTGGCCACCCATCTTATGGAGCCTTGCTTCGGAATTCCCCATTCGTTTAGGTGTTCTTTTTATACTCTTCACTTTTTGCGTTGTATCCGTAATCACTTCTTCAAGCCGTTTCTTTTCTTTCACATAATCTTCATATTCAAATTCAGCTCGTTCTCTTTCTTGAGTTTTTTGAGCAACATAGCTACTATAATTGCCATTATATATTTTTATTCTTCCATCCTCTACTTCCAATATCTTATTGCAGAGCTTATCTAAAAAGTTTCTATCATGAGATATTAACACTAATGCACCTTTGTACTCACCAAACTTTTTCTCCATAAGCTCAATGCCTTCTATATCCACATTACTGGTAGGCTCATCTGCAAATATCAATAAACTGTTATTGCTTAATCCATCCGCAATCTTAAATCTAGTTTTTTCTCCTCCACTCATATTCTCATCCCAAGTATTTTGAACACCAAACTTTGAAGCCATTTCATTACTAATGTTTCTATTTTCAGGTTCTTCTAACTGAGATATATATGAGTATCTTTCATATAGCTTAATCAAACCTTCATCTGGTTCTAACCTCTTACTTAGTATATTGATTAAGGTGGTCTTACCTATCCCATTTACCCCTATAACTCCTATTCTATCTTTAGAATAAATTTTTAAAGTTTCTACATCTAGTATCAGCCTATCACCAAAATATTTCTTAATATTACTGCATTCCATTAACAACATAAAAAATCCCCTCCTTGCAACTTGGAGAGGATAGCGTAATAACTATATAACAACCTAAATGTACCCTAAATCAAATCTGAACTCATGTAAGCATAAAGTTATAATACAAATATACGATTTACTCCTCTAACAATTAAGAAGATAAGTTTCATATATTGGTACATATCAAGATTTAATTAGCTAATTAAGGCTAAAATTCTATTATATAGACAAACTATCAACAGTTACAAACGACGCTATCCACTCTCAAAATTCAATAAAATGCATGACAATAAAGCCTTCTATTAAGACTTTATTAAATTTTCATTTTACATAATTAAAAGTGAATTACATTCTCATTTCTGCCAATACCTTGCCCTTTCTTAAAATTAAATTTATTGATATTCAATATGATTATATAGGCAACTCATCTGATTGTCAACTTATGGATGACATTTATTTATTTCTAATAAGTATTTCGTCAATGAGTCCATACTCTTTTGCTTGCTTTGAAGTCATAAAGTTATCTCTTTCCATATCATATTGAAGTTTTTCTATAGATTGCCCTGTTTTCTCACTATATATTTCTATAAGTCTTTTTTTAGTTTTAAGTATCCTATCAGCATATATTTTTATATCAGTAGCTTGACCGGTTAATCCCCCTGAAATAGAAGGTTGATGTATCATAATTTCACTGTTTGGTAAGGCAAATCTTTTACCCTTCGCTCCGCCTGCTAATAAAAATGATCCCATACTAGCTGCCATGCCCAAACATATAGTTGACACATCAGGTTTAACATACTGCATAGTGTCATATATAGCAAGCCCTGCTGTAATTACTCCCCCTGGACTATTTATATAAAATACTATATCCTTTTCTGGATCTTCAGCCTCTAAAAATAGCATTTGGGCAATTATAATACTTGCAGTAGAATCGTTAACTTCCTCGCTCAAAACTATAATTCTGTCCTTTAGCAGTCTTGAATAAATATCATAAGATCTTTCTCCTCTATTAGTTTGCTCTACAACCATAGGTACATAACTCATATATTTTCTCCTTTACTTCAAAAATATTAATATATGTTTTTCCACCTATGCAGCCTTGCATATAGAGCTTATTGTTGAAGGTGAGGATATCTTACTATAGGATGTCTCAATCTTTCTATACGATAAAATATCAACTTGTCTCCTTCTAAATTCCCCTGGAGATATATCAAACATCTTCTTAAATGCTCTTGTAAAAGATTCTTGACAACTAAATTGATATTTAAGTGCTATATTTATAATTTTTTCTTCACTTTCTACTAATTCTTTAGCAGCTTCAGTTAAACGCCTCTTTCTAATATAATCCATTACCGTTTCTCCAATAGTCTCATGAAAAATTCTATGATAATGAAATTTAGAAAGAAACGCTATTTTAGCTAAATCCTCAAGCAATATCTTTTCCTTTAAATTATTTTCAATATAATCTATAGACTCTTGAATTACTTCCCTATAATCCATCTCACACCTCACTCTATCAAAGCTACATGCTTTAATTATAGAAGCTTTACAAATAAAAATCTTAACATTTTTTGCTCTATTCATTTTTCAATAAAACTATTTTCTCATATATAAAACACGAGGAATGACAGTAAGATACAAATAATTTATACTTTCACTATGAAAAATAGTTACTACCACTTTAGAACATATAAGCCCTAAAGCAATTCCTGTAATAACATCTAATGGATAATGCACGTTTAGATAAATTCTAGAAAATGCTATTAATGAAGCTAAAACAACTGCCATAATGCTTAATTTATTATCCATCATGATGAGTATGCCTGATGCTGCAAATGAAGATGCGGTGTGTCCTGATGGAAAGGAATAAGTTATAGGCTTGGATATTAATAATTTATTTATCTTCATATGTTCAAAAGGCCTTGTCCTTTTTATAATATGCTTTATTATTCCCTCTCCAATAATAGTAACTAAAACTATAGAAGCAATTACCATATAACCTTCAATTCTATAATTCTCATTTTGTATCAAATATATTGAAATAATTGCCCACACTATGGCGCCATTACCTAGTGCAGTAATCAACGGCATTATTTTATCAAGTACTTTACATCTTATTCTTTTGCTTAATAAATTCAACATTTTTCTATCAATAATTTGCAAGTAAGTTATCATACAGTAATCACTTCCTTTCTATATTTTTATTTAAATTTAAAAACATATTAACTATTATATTATATATATTAATTCTATCATAGTTTTTAATGATGTTTTAGTTATAAAAGCAAAAAATAACTTAAGAAAATCTTAATTTTACTATGATAGTTATTATTTCTCCCTTAAATTTAAAATTTATATTAAATTGGTTAACTGCAAAGATTGAGAATAGGCAAGTATTGTAATTATTTTAGAAAGTACAGCTATGACTATAAATTTCTTAAAACTAATCCCACTAATTCCAGCTCCAACACAAATAACTTCATCTGGAAGTATAGGCAAAATAAATAATCCAATTAAAACAACAATTTCATTTTTAATAATAAATTTTTTATACTTTTCAATTTGCTTAGGCTCTACAAGTTTATTTACTAACTTATTTCCTCCTACTTTGGCTATCCAGAACATGGTAATAACCCCAACTATAGTTCCACTAATTCCAATTATAAATCCATAAGTAGAGCCAAACACAGCACTTCCTGCCATAATTGTAACTGGCTCAGGCAGTGGTAATATTATAGGTTGTAAAAAGCATATAAGAAAATAAATTAATTTGCCTACTGAGCTACTTCTTTTTAAAATGTACTCTAATCCGTTATTATGAATTAACACTATAACTGAACTAATTAAAGTAATTACTGTCCATATACTTATAAAAATAAATAAATACGTAATAGTATTTCTAAATAAATTATAATTCCTTTGTTCTTTTATAAATTGTGAATGTAAAAGTAATATATAAAATAAAATTAACGCTCCTGTTAATGCTGTCTTATATATAGGCAATAGTCCAACTAATATAAACTGTAACATATATATAGAAATTATCGAAAATATCCCTGGCATAATTAAATCAAATTTTTTAAATTCAATATTATTCAGCATAACTACAGCTCCCTTTTATATAATCATTTGCTTCTTTGTCTAGAAAAATAACAAAATGATAAAATTGATATTAATGCCACTCCCAATTCCAAATAAGCCTTAAATACTATAAAAATTAAACTTAAAAATATAAATATAATTAATCTTAAAGCTATTATTTTATTCATCTTCATTCCATCTCCCTGCTAATTTATATCTATATTCTAAGCCTGAAATATTAAAACCTCATTAGAAAAGCATTAATGTTTATTAAGAAAAGTCTTAAGATTTATTAAGAAATCTAATGTATAAATATTTAGGAGCAATATCCCTACTGATACATATTATAAAATGAGTAGCTAAAAAAATATTTTCTTATATTATTTTTAGCTTGTTTGTAATTATATGGAGGGATTAATTACCATGGGGGAACCCAAAAATAAGTCCAAAAAAATCATGATACTTATCGTTACTTTCCTTGCAACTTTACTTAGTATGTACTTAGCTATGTCCGTATATTTTATGAATCGCTTTTATTTTGGATCCTCAGTTAACTGCATTAATGTTTCTGGGAAAACTATACAAGAGGCAAATAAAGAATTAGCAGATGAAATTACAGCATATACGCTTATATTAGAAGGACGCGGTGGTTTAAAAGAAGAAATTAAATCCGCTGATATTTCCCTAAAATATAATCCCGATGCTAAACTTCAAAGTTTAAAAGATAGTCAAAATCCTTTTAAATGGATTTATGGAGTTTTTAACAAAACAAACTTTGACTTATCTGAAGTAGCTTCATACGATGCAGATTTATTAAAAAAATCTATAGATAATCTTTCTTGCTTTAATGCTAATAACATAATCGAATCCAAAAATGCTAGTTTTAAGTATTCAGATAATGGATACAAAATTGTTAAAGAAATCAGTGGAAATAAAGTCAATAAAAATATCTTATATAATCACGTTGTAGATACAATTCTCAAAGGAGAAACAAGAATAAATTTAGAATCAATAAATTGTTATGAAAAACCTCAGTATACTTCAAATTCTAAAGAAATACTTACTATTAAAGATATGCTTGATAAATACACGTCTACAAAAATCACCTATACTTTTGGTCAGCGTATGGAAACTTTAGATGGGAATATAATAAATGCCTGGATTAATGTGGATGAAAATTTGAAAGTAACATTTAATGAAGCAAAAGTTAAAAATTATATAGATACTTTGGCAAAAACTTATGATACATTAGGCAGCACAAGAAACTTTATTACATCTTCAGGAAAGTCAATATCAGTTAGTGGTGGTGATTACGGGTGGTCAATTAACAAATCTAAAGAAGTGCAGGACATAATTGCAGCTGTAAAGAATGCAAAATCTATAACTAAAAAACCAGTGTACAATCAAACTGCACTATCTCATGGCATTAATGATATTGGAAATACTTATGTTGAAATCAATCTATCGAAGCAATATCTATGGTTTTACAAAAGCGGCTCTCTTATTGTAGAGGGCAGTATTGTTACAGGAAATGTAAGTAGCAGCCATTCAACACCTTCAGGTACTTATAAATTGAAATATAAACAAAAGGATACTGTCCTCCGAGGAGCCGATTATGCTGCACCTGTAAGTTATTGGATGCCTTTTAACGGAGGCATTGGTATTCACGATGCAAATTGGAGAAGCACATTTGGTGGAAATATATATTTAACAAATGGTTCTCATGGATGTGTAAATGCTCCCTACTATGTGGCCAAAGCAATATTCAACAATATCGAAGCAGGAACTCCAATTATTTGCTATTATTAATTTAACCCAAATGGACTGTCTCAAAATAATTAAAAATTATTTCAAGATAGCCCTTCTTTGCTATTATTAAATTAGAACTTTAAAATTAGGCAGCCTTATGTTTTAACTCTTTACATTCATTTATTGCTGCTGTATATATCTCTTCAACAATATCATTTGTTTTATTATATTCACTTACAAGCTTTTGGGAATATTCTTGTCTAAATTTCTTGCTAAATAAAATCTTTAATAATCTCATATCTTTATCCTCTCCTCATAAATTCTATATAAATATTCTAAATCTGAATTATGAAGTGATGATGAAGATATGAATTTAACATATTTATTTTTTACTAATAATCATGTACAAGCCTTATCTTATAAAATTCATAAATACTTTATCTTCTCTTTTATTTTCTTCTATATTATCTTTGCCAGAATGGATTAACTTCATAAGCCAAGACATATTTTTACCTAAAACTCTCATAATTTGCATTCCTTCTTCATCTTGGGTTGCTTCACCTGGTTCCGTGCCATGTACTACATTCCAGTAATTTGATGTAGGCATTACCATTTCTGAATAATTAATGTAGTTATTTAGTTGGTCAAAAGTTGGAACCCCTCCAGACCTTCTAACTGCAACTACACTAGCTCCTACCTTATGTCTAAGCATTCCACCATTTACAGATGTTACAAGAAATACACGATCTAAAAATGATTTCATGGTTCCTGCTATAGCTGAATAATGTACAGGAGAGCCTAAAATAATTCCATCAGCTTCTTTCATTTTTTGAATCCATTCATTAACTTCATCATTTTCTATAACACATCTTTCATTCATATTTCTACTGCATCCACCACAAGCTAGGCATCCACGTATTACTTTATTTCCTACATGTATAACTTCTACTTCTATATTTTCTTTTTCTAACTCATTAGCTACAGCCTTTATTGCCTCATAAGTATTTCCATTTTTTCTAGGACTTCCGTTAAAAGCGATTACTTTCATTATATATAATACCTCCATAAAAGTTCTTATATTTAAATCTTTTCAGATCATGCCATTATTATATGGCTCAACACTTTAATTAACAAGTACGCACTTTTTTGTTAGATGACTTACCTTCAGGTAAGATTTATTGTAATATGTATATTTACGCTATGTTATAAATTTTTATTGATAATTTTTTTAGTATATAATATAACTATAATATGTTTTTTAATTTTATTTTTCTCCTATTCACAAAATAACTAAAGGCAGGTACCTTAATGATATATTATAATAAAAAAGAATATATATGTTTACTAGATTTTGCTATGGATCTTATAAGAGGCAAATGGAAAGCCGTTTTATTATGTCATTTATATAACGAACCTAAAAGATTTTTAGAACTTCAGCGAATAACTAAAGGAATAAGTCAAAAGGTATTAAATGAAAAACTTAAGGAATTAGAAAATGATGAATTAATAAGCAAAATAATTTATGCAGAAATTCCCCCTAAAGTTGAATATTATCTTACTGATAAAGGAAAAGAGCTTACCAAAATTATTAAAGAAATTGAAGATTGGTCTATTAAATATTATCCTCACTTAGACAGTGGTTGTGATCAATAATTTATTAAATTGAGGTATACTATTAAAGAAGCACTGAATAATTATTCCAAAAAATTCTTTACATAGTATCACTTCAGCATTATAATGAGTTTAAAGTAATATATTAATTACATAAAAAATTAATATAAATATAATTAACTAGGGGTGCCCTTTGGCTGAGAAGATTTTACTAATCTAACTCTATGAACCTGACGTAGTTAGTACTACCGTAGGAAAGTTATGTACGATTATTATTATAATTGATTTTTATAATATGATTTTGTAAGAAGCTTTGCCGTATGGTAAAGCTTCTTTTTAATTTATTTTTAAAATTTAATAATTAGACCATTTGAAAAATGCAGATAATAAATACTAACGCTTATTTTTTGAAAGGCCTAGCGCAAGGGGAGCTTATATTGATAAGCTGAGAAAGAGATGTTATCTCTGACCCTCATAACCTGATTTGGATAATTCCAACGTAGGGAGCATTTTTCAACTATACATTTGTATTCTTGTTGCAAGCCCTATTAGGCTTGCATTTTATTTTTCTCAAAAATAATTAAATAATAAAGGAGAGTTTAAATTATGTATACAACTCAAATGGATGCAGCTAAAAAAGGTATTATTACAAAAGAGATGGAAATAGTAGCGAAAAAGGAAAATATGCATATTGAAGTTTTAAAAAAGCTTATTGCAGAAGGGAAAGTTGCTATACCAGCTAATAAGAATCATAAATCCATAGATCCAGAAGGTATAGGAGAAGGCTTAAGAACAAAAATAAATGTAAATTTAGGTATATCAAAAGATTGCTGTGATATTGATGAAGAAATGAAAAAAGTACAGCTAGCTTTAGACATGAAGGCTGAGGCTATAATGGACTTAAGCTCCTTTGGAAAAACTGAAGAATTTAGACAAAGACTTGTTACTTCATCATCTGCTATGATAGGAACTGTCCCAATATATGATGCTGTGGGATTTTATGATAAAGAATTAAAGGATATTACTGCAATGGAATTTTTAGATGTTGTAGAAAAGCACGCAAGAGATGGTGTAGATTTTGTAACTATTCATGCTGGTATAAATAGAGAGACTGCAAATGTATTTAAAAGAAATAAAAGACTTACAAACATTGTTTCAAGAGGTGGTTCTCTTCTTTATGCCTGGATGGAGCTTAATAACAAGGAAAATCCTTTTTATGAATATTACGATGAGCTATTAGATATATGTGAAAAATACGATTTAACTTTAAGTCTTGGAGATGCCTGCAGACCTGGTTCTATCAATGATGCTACCGATGCCTGTCAGATAAAAGAACTAATGGTACTAGGAGAATTAACTTTAAGAGCTTGGGAGAGAAATGTTCAAGTTATTATAGAAGGCCCTGGACACATGGCATTAAATGAAATCAAAGCAAATATGCTGCTTGAAAAGAAACTTTGTCATGGTGCTCCATTTTACGTATTAGGCCCTATAGTTACAGATATAGCCCCTGGCTATGACCACATTACAAGTGCTATTGGAGGAGCATTAGCTGCTAGCTGTGGAGCTGATTTTCTATGCTATGTAACTCCGGCAGAGCATCTAAGATTACCTAATCTAGAGGATGTTAAAGAAGGTATCATTGCTTCAAAGATAGCTGCTCATGCTGGTGATATAGCTCAAAATATTCCTGGTGCTAGAAACTGGGATAACGAAATTAGTAAAGCAAGACAAGAACTTAATTGGGAGAAAATGTTTGAGCTTTCTATTGACCCAGAAAAAGCTAGAAGATATAGAAAAGAATCTTCTCCTGAGCATGAGGACAGTTGTACTATGTGCGGAAAAATGTGTTCCATGAGAAATATGAATAAAATAATGCAGGGGAAAGATATCAATATTTTAAGAGAAGATAATTAGGAAGTGATGAAATGCAAATAAATGATGTTGATAAATACAAAGTATAGGGAGCATCCATACCTTATCCTTTAGGCCTTATTAAAAATAATTTTATATTATATGACGAAGCTTTATCGAAGTAAATAGTTTAGGATATATAGGCATAGATGGTTTTTTAAGCACTTTAGGTCATAAAAAAAGTGCATGTTTAAAGTGCTTTATGTAATATATATTGTGAGTGTTGATTTATGAGACTTCATAGACTTTTGGGAATTATTTTGATATATATATCCCGATTAAGTAATTTTTATTATATTTGCTGCATCTTAAAAGGTTGAAAAACTATCTTATGTAATAATAGTTTTTCAACCTTTTTGAAAATCACTATTTATTTAATTAATTCATTCATTGCAATAGCTATATTTTTTAATTCTTCAGCACTAGTAGCTATTTCTTCACTTGTAGCTGCACTTTCACTTACTGAATCACTTACTGTACTAAACATATTTATAGTATTTTGTGTTTTTCCAACTATATCAGAGTTGAGAACCACTACATTTTCTGTTTCATTAAGTAAGTTAGTTGTTAATTTATTAATTTCATCTATATTTTCTCCAGACAACTTTAAATCTTCAATCATACTAATTACATTAGAAACCGTTTCATTAAGAAATTTATTTCCTACACTTATTTTGTCATTATTATCTTCCATTAGTCCTTGTACTTGATTTGTCTTTTCTTTAAATTCATTGACAATAGTACTTATATCACTTAATGACTTTTGACTATTATCTGCAAGTCTTCTAACTTCATCTGCAACAACAGCAAATCCCCTACCTGCTTCCCCTGCCCTTGCAGCCTCAATACTAGCATTTAATGCTAGTAGGTTTGTTTGCTCTGAAATGCTACCTATAACAGATAATATCTCATCCATTTGTCCTGATCTTTCTTCTAAAACTCTTATAGCATTATAAGTTGCTTCTATACTCTTTATTATGCCTTCCATAATATCTAGTACACTTCTTAAAGATTCCTCATTATCATTAGAAACTCTAACCAAGTCTATAGAAACCTCTTTAGTCTCCTTAGCTTTCAAAGATACCATTTTATTTATATCTAATAATATTTCTAAACTATCCTTGCTTTTATATGACTTATCTAACATTTCTTTTGAATCTATACTTATTTCATGACTAGTGTTAGCAATTTCTTGAATCGAATTAGTTTCTTCTTCAAGCATAGTTGATAACAAATCACTTGATTTTAATAACCTATTTGAAAATTCAGCTATCTTAATAAATAAACCCGAAATCCTATCATTTTTTTCTTTAAGCATATCCTCATTAGCTTCTACATCTTTAAGTAACATGGAAGCAAAAAGTGTAAAAATATAAATTCCAGCAGAAATAAGTGTTATAACTATACTTCTTACTATTAGCTCTCTTATAATTACCTGATCATCTGGCAAAATTGAAGGATTAAATTTAAATATTATAAATTGACATATTAAACCTATGATTATAGACAGTATGTTCATTTTATTATCTAAAAATAATGCTCCTATTATTATAAAGTAAAAAACACTTACCCATAATTCCTTTGACGGTATCATTAAAGTAATATAAAGATAATTAACATATGATATTACTAATATAATTGGCTTAAACATATTTAACTGATTCATCCAATTATCATTAGCTTTTAATATTGATTTATAAACGACTCTAAACATTACCACTTCTAATAGCACTAGTACTGTAAATATTACAATATAGCCCCATTTCACTTCTTTATATAAGCCTAAGAGCTTCATACCTGCAAATGTTATACCTGCTAACAAGGCACTTATAGAATAGAGAATTAAAACAAATCTTAAAGTTTTCTTTTGATAATTGCTCACAATCCCATCATTATTAGCCATAAATTATCCTCCGTTTAATTACATATTTTTGTACAATAAGTTTCTTAATATTTAATAATAATTTTGCTAGCATTTATATAATAATGCAGTCATTATATATCCACCAGCTACCGAACAAAATACTAGTATATCGTCTTTATTAAACTTCTCTTTTCTTACTCTGTCATCTAAAGCCATAATAGGGCTTGTACACCCAGTATACCCATATTTATCGCCGACAAATGTTGCCTTATTTAAAGAAGCTTCTAGCTTGTTTAATGTTAATTCTATATCAGATTTAGAAAACTGGGACATGAAATAATGTGAAACGTCCTTTGGTTTGTATTTATTTTCTTTTAATAACTCAGTAATTAATTCTGTCCATTTGTCTGAAAGAAATCCAAAATCAAATGGGTTCCATGCCATTTTTTTATCATGTGCTTTAATAGCACTTGGTACATTAGATAAACCACATGCAGGAAATCTAATGGTTTCATTATATGTATCATCTGTAAATACTCTGGAGCCTAATAACCCTCTTTCTTGATTTTCTTCCTTTACCTCTAATATAACAGCCGCTGCACCATCTGCAAGACATGAATAAACAACCATATCATCTTCACGAGCAAAAGGACTTATAAGCATTGAACCAACAACTAAAATTCTTTTATATTTTTTATCAGTTTTTAAATACTTTGACGCGATATCTATACCAGTAAGCATACCTACACAGTCATTATTTACGTCAAATACATTAGTAACATTTTCTGCTTGTAACTTATTTTTTAATATTAATGCACAACATGGAGTTAAATATTCTGGCGTATCAGAAACTGCTATTATGGCATCAATATCCGATGACGTTAAACCAGCATTTGAAAGAGCATTTTTAGCAGCCTCTACTCCCATGCTTATACTTGTTTCATTTTTACTAGCTAAAGTTCTTGAACTTCTTCCAAGCTTTTTCATGAGTCCAGCTACATGCTTTTCTGACCCATATCGTTTAAAATGGTTAATATAGTATTCATTCTTGACTAGCCTCTTGGGGTGATAACTCCCTATTCCTCTTATATAAACATTTTTAAACATAATTATGGCCTCCCTGATTTTATGATATTTAAAAACAAAAAATGCTAAAGAAGCCTTTGCTACAAGGGCACCTTTAGCACTTTATTATAAACTTTATTCATAAAACACTGTTCTATTAAAATACTTTGGCAACCTGGCAATCATAGGATTGATATTTCATCCATTAGACCCATAGCTTTGCGTCCCAACTTTTCAATAGGTTTGCTATTTTCAATATTTATTTGGATTTCACTAACATATTTTACATGCATTCAATTCACAAGTATATAATCGGCATTATTTACTACTTCTTTAGTATATTTTATTGATTGTACTATTATTATACAACTTCTATACATATCTAATGCCTAACAAAACTTATTAGAATATAATAAAAAACTCATCAGTATCTGTTGAATGGTAGTTTTTCAAGTTTATTTATATTAGAGATTAGAAGATATTGGTGCATACGTATCGTTAGAAATAAATTCAGAATTAATGAGCATTCCATTTTCATATGTTTTTCTTATGACTTTCACTTTATAGACACTATCATTCTTATTCACATCATTTTCAATTACATATACTTTCTTACTTAAATCAGAATTTGAAAAAATATTAATATATAAATTTCCATTCTCAGTATGTCCCTCTATATATATTGGATAGTTAAGCGTATTTACAAATTTAAAATCTATGTTTTGCCAATCAACTGTAGCATCAAGTCCAAGCTCTACATAAGAAGATGGTAATGAATGATTTATTCTCTCTATATTTTGTATTCCTGCTTTTAAGATTGCATTATATAGGGTAGATGACACCTGACAAATACCTCCACCTATCCCTGATTCAATTTTATTATCAATTATAACTGGGGCTTCCATATATCCTCGCTCTTTCGTTCTCTCTCCTACTACATCATTAAAACTAAAAGTCTCACCTGGCATTAAAATTGTACCATTTATAGCATTAATACAAACTTTAATATTATTAACTCTCATAAAAGATGACGATTTAAAACTTGTACTAAACGACGATATGCACGTATTAATACCAGAAAGTTCAGACTTTTTAATTTCAGCTTCTACCTCTTTAACAGGCGCCTTTATATAAATATCACCGCTTGTCCCTGATTCTATCATACTCTTAATATACTCATAAAGTTTTTCTTTTTCAACTATGGAACCTTTTATATCATCTTGTATTTGTATTTTACTTTCAGTATTCATTTTTATTATTGCATTTATAGGATTTTTATTGATTTCTTTTTCAATTTTACTTATGAATGCCCTAATTACTTCGTCATCACAAGTAAAATCTAAATTATATGCCTTATTACTACCAAGCTTTATAAGTTCATGCTGTTTAATTATATTTAAATCCTTTCCAAAGCTAAATGCTTTATCAATGGCACTATCAATACTGTAACTTTTAATTAATTGAAGCTTGTTTATAGAGTAAGTTTTACCATCAATTGTTACATATAGTTTCTTGTTATATATATTATCTATGTATTGAGTATTAATTATATTTCTTGCTTCTTCCTTAGTTTTACCCCCCAGATCAATATCAGCTATTTTTATATCACTATAAATCAACTGACTCCATCTCTCATTTTCCATATTTAATCCCCATACAAAACCAATTATTAAACCTAAAAAACTTGAGATAAACTGGAATACTAAAATCTTAAAACCTAAAGTAACACGATATTTTCCCTTCATCATTCCCTCATAATTCATCCTAAAATTAAAAATATATTACAAATCTATTTTGAAAAAAAGTTTATAATTTCGCCTATTTTTTGGGATTCGTATTTAATTTCATATATTTGCTCTTCTAACATATTTTCATTAATTTTTATTTGTTCTTGGTAATCATTAATTAAACTTGATAGCTTGGCTATCTCTTCTTTATATTTAGTAATATTATTGTTAGTTTGCTTGCAATAGCCGTCTATTACCTCATCCAATAAATTCAATCTTTGATCTCCATCAGAAAGAAGTTTGTTTAAATCCATCTTGGAAGCATCAATAATATTTATAACCGACTGCTTCACTATATCTTTGGGCAGATTTTGTGGTAAAGCATTGATTAAACTTTGCAGCATGAAAACTGTATTAATACTGCTATTTTCAAGTCCATTTAAGGAATATATCTCATCTATCGTCATTTTCTTTTTATATCTATTATTATCAACTATGGAAGACTTATCCTCAATAACTGGCTCGACAATTTTAACTTTTTCTTTGTAATCATTAGCTTCAACATTTACAACGTCATCCCCATTGTTTACCACTCCATCAAGTTTAATATTATTTTTTAACTCTGAATCAGTATATTCTGACTTTTCTTTACTAACTTTTTCTACTAAATTATACTTTTCTAAAACAGACATTATTTTTGACATGGTATACACTCCTCAATATTAAAACTTTATTATAACTATATAATTCGCCAGATAACCATTTTCCCTATTATTATGCCTAATGCAAACATGATTAAACAAAAGAAGATATACTGAAACTTATCTGTAAATCCATATTGTGTTTTAAACAATTTGTTTTCAAAAAATTTGAATATACTTCTACAAAAGAGCAATGAAATTAAAGAAAATACAACTCCAATTAAAAAAAATTTTATTATCACCTATAATCACATCCATATTATATATATCGAAGTCATTCTAGTGATTTTTAATAGTTTTTAATTTTTTTATTAATTTAATTATATATCATATAATAAAACATTATTTTGATTACATGCTAAAAAAGCTTAAACACCTTTCAGTTGGCAGTTTAAGCTTTTTTAGTTAACTTCTACTTATTTTAGAAAACTCACGACTTATAATTTTACTTACTTGATACCTTAAACAATAAAATTGGTATAATGATTATTCCTAGTATGTAGGCGCTTATCATTTCCATTATGGAAGTGAAATACATTATATTACCAACGGGATGCATATCCCCATATCCTACAGTAAAAAAAGTAGTTGCACTAAACCATAGACAATCCGAGAAGGGTTTAGCTACCCTATAATAGTATTTAATGGGGTCTTTAAGAAAATTCCCATCAAATATACCATTAAGCTGACTGGAAGGAAAGTTGTGTATAATAAAGTATACAATGGCATTTGCCACAATTATAAGTAGTACAATTGAAATAAACGTTACCGATGTCTTCATTATTGTAAGTTGCACATTATTTTTATACTGTATTGACATATGATTATTAATTGATAATATTAGTATTATTATAACCATGTATATCATTATCATATATGCAATAGGAGCGTCTTCTATTAAAACAATATTAGTAAATATTATATACTTCTGCATAAAAAATTTTATAGGATAATAATATACAATCCTAAATAGTATATAAGAGGAAATAGCTATATTTATTAAATTAAGTGCAAAAATGCTCACCAATTCATTAGAGCCTATCTTCTTCCTTTTATTATAATATCTATACGATATTATCAATGTAGCTGCAAGACTTACATAAAATAAGGCATAACTTCTAAGTAAAAGTATTAATACAGAGCAAAATAGATTTACAACTACACCACTTATAATATTTACATCAATTAAATACGCTAAACAAAAACATAATAAAGAAATAGCCACAATTATCAAATTATAAGCAATGATATTTATGATGTTACCTCCTTAAAACTACTATTTTATATAATATATAGTTTTAAAGCCTTTCCTATTACTAAAAACTTTCCTAGTGAAATATTCCTGAAAATCCTGATACCCATCCCTCTATGATTGTTGAAGCTGAGCGTGACATTCCAGGAATTATAGCCAAACATTGAAATAATCCTATGAATTTGAAGAGCTAGTTGCAGCAGCATTTGTGGCTATAATTGCAGCTACTGTTGCTTGTTGCTGAGCAATAATAATAGCACTAATAGTATTTCCTAAGGCTATTTGTAGAACTCCCTTTTTAATTTCATCTACATAAAAATCGGAAACCAATGTAGTTGCTAGCATGATTTTCATTGATTTATTAATGCTCCAAAAACTGTATCCTTCCTTTTCAGATATATAATCAAAAACTTCTTTTATCTCGCCGACTATCTTATCCACATCATCAGTTACAAGCGCTAAAAGCCCTAAGGTGGCTAAACCATTGTATTCAATCTTACATTTCGCTTCTTTTAGTTTATTGTATAAATTTACTGCCTTATTACATTTTTCTTCTACCATTTCTTCTCCAATTGCTAAAACATGGGATAAAGTTTGAAGATTATTCCCTTTATAAAAGCCTTCATTATTTAAATACTTGTAACACTGTTCAATCTTTCTTGATGTTTCTTCCACTTGTAAATCCGTTAAGGCTAAAACTGCAGCAAAAACATAATCATCTGCTGATGTTAAGAAGAAGTGATTTTTCTTCATATTATCGAAGAATTCTCTTGTTCTTTTAATTTTATAATCCCATTCATACATTGAAGTTTCTTTTACTATTGTATAAGCAGCTAAAGGAAGCTGTATACTTCTTTTAAACTTTTCCTCTTTCATTTTTTCATAAAGCCCAGTCATGGATTTAAAAAAGCTCTTATAGTCCTCTTCAAAATATAAAAGATTTACTAATAAAAATTCATTTGTTCCTCTAAAGTATGAAGTCCAACTTGTTTCGTTCTTAATATATTTCTTTATTTCTTGAAGTTTTTCTATATTAACTTTCTCATTTTTAGTTGCATGAATCATAGCACCAAAATGTTTCAATAAGTTGTTTTCCCATTTAAATGAGGTTTTTAATTCATGATAGTTCTCTGCCATTAAATCTACCTTTTGTTTTAAATATATATCCATAATTTATCCTCCCATTTAACTTTCTATCACTTATGTATAAGTATATTATATATAATAAATTTATCATATATAATTTCAATTAATTAAATATAACCTTAAGTTATCTTTAGTATAATCTATCTATAAAAAGTAAAAAGCTGTAAATGAACCTAAGCTCACTTACAGCCAAGAATTAACTATTACTTTGTGTTGAATACATTTCCGATGCTGTATAAAGATAATATGAAAGACCAATTTGCTGATTTTCTAACATATTTCTATGAAAATCATCCTGTAAAAAGAACTTTGAAACATTCACAAATGATTTTTCATCCATAGTCGCACCATGATTACTTAAAAATGTTATATGCTGTTTAATTTTATCTTGTAGTTTCTCATCATCTGCTCTCCATCCACTTTTCAGCGCATTGGCAACATAATTCATAAATTCCTGTGCTTCTAAAGCTTGCTCATTTAGTTGTTCCACTTGAATATCTTCAGATTTTAACATGTCATACTCATATTTATCTTTAAGATACTCATTTTGCTGTGTAAGCACCTTACCCCATTCTTCTTTGTTGAGACCTTGAAACATTGATGATTTATCCATATTTTCTCCTTTCTTAGTAAGACGAATCGATTCTCCAATGGTGTTTAATACACAATCCATTCTCTGCTTGCGCGCAATAAGCAGTTTTTGTTGCTCAATCAAACACTCAATTCTACTCGGTTCATCTTCAAGAGCCTTTTTTATATCTTTGAGAGAAAAATCAAGTTCACGATAAAACAATATTTGTTGTAATCTTTGCAGCTCTTCCACTCCATAAAGACGATAGCCGGCTTCTGTCATCTTGTATGGTTCTAATAATCCTATTTTGTGATAGTGATGGAGTGTTTTTACTGTTACTCCTGTTAACTCTGCAATTTCTTTAACCGTGTATTCCATGATTTCTCACCTCGAATATAATGTTAAGCTCTTACCTAAGGTAAGAGTCAATGGTTTATTAAAAAGATTTTTTTATTAATTCTCGAGTAACCGCTGACAATTTTATTTCAGTGGCAATCTCTTTCCCTACCTTTTCTAAAAATTTTAGATAATTATCTATTGTAGCTTGCAATTCTTCTGGCGGATTATTAAGAAGTTTCCCTCGTGTAGAATAAATTTCTCCTATCAAATCCATATGCATCTTTTGAGCAACTCTATTAATCCAAAGTGAAATCACTTGAAACTCAGATTTATCAGAATGGCCACAGCTAGACATCATCATTAGCTTAGGCCCCTGTGCTTCTGTAGGCTTTAAGTCTTGATTTTCTTCTTTCATATCTTTCTGAGAATGAGGACTTCCTATCATTGTCATTCTATCCATAAAAACTTTTAGCATACCAGAAACATTCTCAAAATATACTGGTGTAGCAAATACAATAATATCTGCCCATCCAAGAAGTGAAAGTACACTTAACATATCATCACTAATTACACATTGGCCAGGACCTCTCTCCCAACATGTGTGACAACCTCTACAGTGCTGTATTTCTTTTTCAGCTAAAAATATACTTGCAGTCTCTGCTCCTGCTTCTTTTGCTCCCTTTAGAAATGCACTTACCATTACATTAGTATTACCAGCTTTACCTTTAGGACTACCATTGATTACTACAATCTTCATTGTCACACTCTCCATTTTACTATATTTTTTTATATAACTTAAAATCCTCTCCCTGACTTTCAACCCATATCAGTAAAAGTTCTTTTAAGTCATCCAATTTTTGTTTTTCTGTAGCACCTTCCTGCACCTTAAGCTTTTCCACAATTTCAAATGTAAAGCTGTCTTCTCCATAAATTTTCCAATCATCTTGTAAGTTTTTCACCTTAAATCTTCCCATATTTAACTGAAATTTAATTCCTTCAAAGGGCTTATATAAGTTCTTACATATATCTACATAAGAATATCCTGTAGCTTTATTGTGTATTTCAATTATACCCATTTCTATTTCTTGCTGTTTATACTCATTAATAAGTTCTTTTTTTCCCATCTTATCCATTACATTCTCCTCGCAATTCTTATAATATTTACTTCCATCTTTAGTTCTCTTTATATAACCATACTCTACTAAATAACGGCGTATAATTGCATCGTCTTCATAAATAGTCTTAATAATTTTTTTTACTTCCATTTCCGTATAATCTTTGTTTGGCTCAAATAAATCAGCAAACCTAGGTAATAAAGCTTTTCTTTTCCCTTCTCTAACAGGAAAGTTTCGAAGCTTAGGCTGTGTTACTGTTGGCATTTTTTCATCAGTTAACTCCATAATGGCTAAAAAAGCTCTTGCTTGCCTTGCCCTTTCTCTTAGAGCAAATCTCATGTTTCTTACTGTTGATTCTGCACAATCAAGTTTTACAGCAATTTCTTTATCATTATATTTATTTGATACCATCCCCAAGAATTCTTTTTGGATTTCAGTAAGTCCAGTGTACTTTTTATCTAACAAAAGTAATCTTTCAATGGGATTACCATGTTCTACAATGTGAGAATTTACATCATTATCATCGTTACCTATGTTCACCCCACATATTAAGCAAATAAATTCTGCTTTCTTGCTGTTCCAAACATATCCTCTTTTAAAATCATCTATAGTTGCATTACGAATTAACTCATTCACTTTTTTCTCTCCCGTCTATTGTTTTCATAGACATATTAACATTATTATTTATTATTGTCAATTATACTAAAAAAAGCGACTGGTTTTAACCAATCGCTTTTTTAACTTGCCACTTGCCATGTGGATGGCACTATACTATAAAAGTTCTAAAAGTTTTTCATCTTTAATTTCTTCCGCTTTCCATTCTATTACTGCAAAGTTGCCCTTTGATATTTCATTAACTTTATTAATCCAAACAATCTCATTGCTAGCCTTAGCCTTAAGAATATTATTTGTAGTATTTGCAGCATATAAACTTGAATTTATTATCCACCATTTACTTTTTATACCTGCACGTTTTAGATCTTCCTCAAGCCTCATAGCTTCATAAACAGGTGTCGCTTCAGCTAAAGTTACAATTATTACTTCTGTTTCATCTGAATTTCTAAGTTTAGGCAAAAGTTTCCTAACTGATTCTGGCACATCTCCTTGTGAACGCTGTATTTCTCTATTATAGCTTTCTGTTGAATCTAGTAGTAACAATGTGTGCCCTGTTGGTGCTGTATCTATAACAACTATTTCATTTTGCGATTTCTCAACAATTTGAGCAAATGCTCTAAATACAGCAATTTCTTGAGTACAAGGACTTCTTAAGTCTTCTTCTACATATTCAATATCTTCTTCACTCATTGTTTCTCTAGCTTTGCTTAAAACTTCTTCTCTATATTTTTCTAATTCTATTTTTTCATCTATGCTACTAATTGTAATACCATAGCTTTCATGTAAAACAAACTTCAAATGTGCCGCTGGATCTGTAGTAGTTAAATGAACTTTCTTGCCTTTCTTAGCTAAACTTAATGCAATTGTTGCAGCAATGGTAGTCTTGCCTACCCCACCTTTGCCCATTGTAAAAATAACCTTCTTGTTAGAATTATATAAATCCTCTACAATAGAATTTAACTTTGGGACTTCATTAACTTGTAGTTCTTCATCACTGTACTTAATATTATCTTCTTTCAAAAAGGCTCTTATATTTTCAAGTCCTGTTACATTGTATGGCCTTAGTGGAATTTCAAATGTAACTAATTTTTTTAGATGCTCTGGTATATCCTCAAGCGCCATTTGCTGCTTGTTAAAAATATCTTTTGATAAATTATCATCAGCATTTTTAAGGATACCATTTATAACGAGAATTTGATTGTTAACTCCTATATCTTGTAATTCTTTTGACGCTCTTTCAGCTTCTTTTAATGGGGCTGTTTCTGGCCTTGAAATAAGTATGAGTGTTGTTGCACTTTCATCTGCTAATGTTTTCACTGCACTCTTATAAACTTCTTTTTTACTCTCAAGTCCTGCTAACTGACCTAAACAGGATGCACCATGAGTGCTTTCACTAATAAAGTTACTCCATGCTGATGGTAACTGTAACATTCTAAGTGTATGACCTGTAGGTGCTGTATCAAATATAATATGGTCAAATTTATCCTTAACTTTTTCATCTGTAATAAAATTGGAAAACTCATTAAACGCAGCTATTTCAACAGTACATGAGCCTGAGAGCTGTTCTTCCATATTTTTAATTACTACCTCAGGAAGTTTCCCTCTATATGGACCTACCACGCTTTCTTTATATTCTCTTGCAGCTGCCTCAGGCTCAAAGTTTGCCACTATAAGGTTTGGAACTTCTTTTATCTGAACACCTTTATTGTTTAATTTTGTGTCGAAAACATCCTGTAAATTTGAAGCTGGATCCGTACTTACAAGCATTATTCTTTTCCCTTGATCTGCTAGCATAATAGCAGTTGCACAAGCTGTTGATGTCTTTCCAACTCCACCTTTTCCAGTAAAGAACAAATACTTAGTTAATTTTATATCATTAGGATCGAAACTTTCTAGCATTTCTCCACGCTCCTTTTTTATTAGCAACATCCATCACCACAATTACAACTTTTAGGTTTCATCTTTTTTATTGAAACTTTAAGGTAATCCTCTGGAATATCTAGCATTTTACAAAACTCTTCATTAGTTGGGTATGATTTAGTTTTAACCACTTCTCCATCAACAAGTGTCACTGGTAGTACATCTACTCCTTCACTATTTAACAAATCATTGATAAGCTTATTATCTACAAAGGCTTGTGGGTTATTTGTTAAATTATATCTTTCAACAATAACTCCATTGCTCTTTAAATTATTTAATACAGTTGAAACTCTAAGAAGCTGTGGATCAATAACAGGTCCACACACTCCAGTAGAACAGCACATAGCCGGATCAAAAATAATCATCTTCTTCATAATATACATCTCCTCATCTTTCTTTACATTGACATTTTGATTTATCTTTGCAAATACAATCTTCTGTATCTGTTACAAGATTCATAAGAAATAACATTAACTTACTACAGTTAGAACTATCTAAAGAATAATAACTCCATAATCCTTCTTTTCTACACTGAACAATGCCACAATCAATTAAAACCTTCATATGGTGAGAAAGCGTAGGTTGAGTAAAATTAAAATTCTCTAATATATCACAAGCACATTTTTCTCCACAGGATAATATATCAATTATTCTAAGTCTGCTGGAGTCTGAAAGCGCCTTGAATATTTTTGCATTATCATCATAATTTAAATTCACCTAACCACTCCTTATATAGATATGTATCTATATATAATATAGAACACTATCTATGTATAGTCAATATTTCTTATATAATTTAACATAACATTAACTATTACATCTATTATTCTCTATGTATACCTAATATATGCAGCCACCATTTATTTGCCTTTGTATTATCTGAAAAAATAAAAAGGCGATTGTTTCTAACCAATCACCTCTTTCGGCGTAGATACACTATTTTAAGAGTATAGATTTTTTATTCAATCAAATAAGTTTTTACCCTCGGACTACCGACACAATGCCACCTTATATTTTATACTAATTAGTTATTTCGAGTATTTATGTATTAACTGCAATCCATTGTATAAATCTTCTACACCTATTTGTCCAGGAGCTGATACCTTTTTAGCTGCACCAAATGTCAATGCAGAGCCAAATACTTCTCCTGCTAAACGGCTTATAACTCCTAACTCTGACATAGACATTGTGATAATTGGCCTGTCTGCATATTTTTCTGACATAATAACTGTAGCTTCCAATAATTCCAAAACATCTAATTTTGATTTTGGCATCACTGCAATTTTAGGGATATCCGCTCCTAGCTCTTGTGCTTTACGCAAGCGGTATATCATTTCCTCTTTTGCCGGCGTTTTATAAAAATCATGGTTAGAAATTATAACTGCTATATTATTTGCATGAGCTATACTGACTAGTTCTTTTACATCTTTTTCATCATTAAACAGCTCAACATCAATAATTTCTACAAGCTTTGCTTCAACAATTTTTTTATTTAATTCAATATAGAATTCAGGTGAGACTTCTCTGTGTCCACCTTCTCTACTGCTGCGGAATGTAAATAGAATAGGTTTATTTTCTAAGAATTTTCTAATTGTCTGTAATACTTCTTTAACCTTACTTATATCAGTAACGTCTTCAAAAAAATCCACACGCCACTCTAAAATATCAAAATCTAAATCATTTAAATATTTAGCTTCTTCTATGATTTCACTAAAAATTCTCCCCCCTATAGGCACACAAATTTTAGGCAAACCTTCTCCAATTGTAACATCTTTAATTGTAACTACTTTTTTCATTAATACTCGTCCTCTCAATCATATTAAAACATTTATAAATATAATTAGAACATAACTTATTTAATGTAGTCAATTATAATTTCTTACTCTATCCATATTTTAAAAGCTTTAGCCATTTTCATAATATCATAATTTAATCATATAACTTGAAACTTTTTAGTATATATTTCGTATAAATATTTAAAGAAGTAAAATACTTAATGGAAAAGGGGGTCATAATAATGGCTATAATAAATAAAAATCTATATATTAAATTAATGGTTACATCAGTTATTTCATTAACTCTAATATCAGGATGTGCCACTTTCACTAGTGAACCAAGTAATAAAACTCCTAAGGATAATACCCCTATTTCTAGTGATATTTCTAATAGTAATCTTAATAATAATAATAATAATAATAATGGTGATAATTCTAAAAATACACCCTCCAAGCAAGAAGACTCCGAAAAAATACTTTTATTAAACATTATGAAGTTGGCTAAACAAGGAAAAGTTATAAATTCTGATTATCCAGCTAAGCAGGCTATAATTGACGATGTTAAGAAAACTTTAGGAGAACCTACAAATGAAGATTGGATTGCCGCTGCAAAGGGAATTTATGCCACATATCCAAAACACAATTTAGCTTTTGGATTCAATAAAGGTTCACAAATATTTGAGGTTAGATCCTTCGATAGTAAAATAAAAAAACTATCTCTCTCTAAAGTAAAGAGTGTCTTTGGAACCCCAGCCTATGATGTTAAAGTAAAGGGGGAAGAAATAATTGGTTATGTCGCAGGTGCTGAATTTAAAATACTACTTGTATTTCCCGAACCTACAACAAAAACCCCCGATCCTTTAATGGATCATTATTCTATTTTATACCCCCGTGGGACTGTTAATTCAATGGCAGGCGACCCAGGTAGGCAATGGTAAATAAAATACTTAAAGCGACTGGTTTTCACCAATCGCTTTTTTTGCTATAATGATTATTTATTCTATTTCCAGCTCATCGAGGTCAATATTATTTAAAATTTCTTTAAGTTCTTTTAACTCTTCTTTATTTAATGTGATTCCCTTTCCCATTTTTTCGTGATTTTCATCCCACTCACGAATATCCACTTTTGGTTTTTTCTTATTCCAAGTCATCACATTAACTTCTCTTTTCCAACCTTTTGCACTTTCTGATATGACTCCTAAATTTTGTTTAATATCAAATTTAAAATCTGCCATTATTAACACTCCTCTTAAGTTATTATTTGCTGAACTCTTCCAACTATACCATCTTCAAGCATAACCTTAATTCCATGATGATGATTTGGTGAATTAGTAAGTATTTTTTTAACTATTCCTTCAGTTAGTTTTCCTGTGCGTTGATCTTGCTTTTGCACAACCAAAACCTTTAATCCTATTTTTATATTTGCTCTATTAGTTCCATCCATAATTTTATTCCCTCATATTCTTTGTAGTCTTTTCTTATTTATACCGCTATTCATTATAACATAGTTATCATATAATTGTATCTCTATGGTGTAATTTCCCCCAAATAATAAAGCCCTTGAAAACTCAAGGACTTAACTTTTTGCATTCTATATCTTATTTATACACTGAACAATAGGTTCAATAGCCTTTTTATCTGTCCAATCAACCGGGTTATCATAACATTCTAATAACCCCTTAACATCCTCAGTAATTTCGTCTTCCTTCATTCTTTTTAACTTCATTTTAAGTGCATTCATCATAATTTTATCAACAAAATCCAATTTTTCATAATTAAAAGCACCTCTTAAATAAAAGAAATTTATCTTTTCCCTCATCTCTTCTTTAAAGTTGGCATAGAAAACCTTATTAATATCATTTGCCCTTTCAGGTGTACATCCTACTGCAAATACTATGATTTTCTTTTCCATAAGTTTTTTGATGTTATCAGTAATTATCTTCACTCCACTAATGCCAACCGCATGTAAAGAACCGCCAAAAACTATGGTGTCATGTTTGTTTAAGTCATCAGCTTTTACTTTAGAGCTTTCAAGTAAATCTGCATTTACCACGCTGGCTATCCACTCTGCATAACGTTTTGTGCTTCCATACTTGGATTTATAAATTACAAGGACTCTTTTAGTTTGTTCTGACATAATTTATTCCCCCACCTTTAATATATAATATATTATATATTAAATTACCCAATTCCCCCAATATCTTGATCCTATTTTAAATAATTTGGTTTTGCTTTTTTAAGAAATTATAAAGTATAACTGAACTAATAGAACATAACAATGCACAAACTCCTACAAAGGCATATCCAGCCTCCATCCCTATTATAAGTCCATTTTTTACACCATATATTTTTGTAAAGATATTTCTAAATAAATCTACAATACCGCCTACTAAAAAATTTCCTATAACACTTCCTATTCCCATAAGTGTTACTGTAAAGCTAACGGCTGTGCTGCTATTCTTAGAATATCGCTTAGATAAAATAGCCATCACCGTAGGATAAATTGGTGCTATGCCTACCCCTGCAAGAGCAAATAAAAACGCAGCAGATTGTCCAATAATTATCCCCATAAGAGTAAGAATCCCTGAGGCTCCCGAAAAAATTGCAAGTGATTTTGTAAGTCCAATCTTATCTGTAAATGGTCCAAGTAACAGCCTTGAAAGAGTAAACATAAAAAAGAATGCCGAAAGTAATCCCGAGGAAGCATTTGTATTCCATTTATAAACCTTTTCAAGAAAATTAACTAGCCATCCACCAACTGCAAGTTCTGAAATTACTCCAAATGATAAAATAACTACTATCATCCATGCAGCAGGGTCCTTTGTATATTCTTTAAAGGATATATCTTTATCTTCTTCAATATCATCCTTTGGAAACTTTGTAAATAAAGCCATTATTAGTGGAATTACTGATAATGAAAGCATTATTAAATACACTTCATGCCAACTAAAGCTTCTCCCTAAGGCATATACTCTCATAATTCTAGTAGCAACAATGGGTGCTATAGTTGAACTTAATCCATAGAAAAAATGTGCCAAGTTCATCATCATACCCGTATTTTTAGTAAAGACCTTTGCTGCTAATATTCCAAGAGCTATTTCCAATATTCCATTACCTATATACATTAAGAAATAAGACGCTGAAAGAGTTGGATAATTTACTGATAAAAATATAAAAACTCCCGAAAGAGCCATTGTTCCAAAAGCAAGTAAATTAGAAAACCTTATTCCAAACTTCTTTGTTAGTACTCCAGTAAAACTACATGCAAGAAGATATCCCAATGAATTAAGTGCCAAAAGTAACCCTATTTGCATTTCATCAAGTAAAAAATCCGTCTGTATACGTGGAATAGCTGGTCCCTTTATATTTTCTGAAAATCCAAATACTAAATATCCAACGAATATCACTGCTAATAGTAAATAATAATTTTTGCTGTAAGACTTACTTTTATTAATCTCCAAAACTTTTCCTCCAATTCACTAATTTATTATACAATAGGCATGTCAAATATATTATAATAGTTATTAATCATTATGTATATTATATAAGACATGAAATAAAATAGAGTTATTGAAATTTTCCAAGTATAATTTTTTCTAAATTGGAGGTCTTTAATTATGAATCAAATCAAAATCTTTGATAGTCTTTACATGTTTAATACCTATAACGAACATATAAATTTATCCTTTAATCAATTTCTTCTTTTAGGAGAAGAACCTATACTCATACATACCGGAAGTTATCAAATGACAGATGAACTTATTCCTAAGTTAAAGAGTATTTTAGGCTATAAGAAGTTATCTTATGTTTTTGTTTCTCATTTTGAAAGTGATGAGTGTGGTGGATTAACACTGCTTTTAAAGCATTATCCTGAAGCTATATGCATATGTTCTGCAATAACTGCTCGCCAACTTACTGGCTTTGGCATGGATGTAAAAGTAAAAATAGCAGCTCCTGAAGAATCTTTATCTTTAGCTGGAGCAAATCTTAATTTTATATCTTATCCATCAGAAATGCATCTATGGGAAGGATTATTAGCCTTTGAAACAAATCAAGGCCTTTTATTCAGTAGTGATCTCTTTATTAGAATGGGTAAATTAGAAAATTCAATTATATCCTCAAACTTAAAAAATGAAGTATCAGGAATAGTTGAACATCAAATTCCAAGCCTTGCAGCTCTTAAACCCCTACAGGATACATTATATAATCTTTCTATTAGGTATATAGTACCTGGTCATGGTCCAGTGTTAAAATTATAAGCATCAAGAAATAACTTGCCACGTGCCAGGCACCTGGCACGTTATTTTTTACTACCGCAAATCGGACAGCTCTGAAGGCATAATGGTAATTCAAGAGAACTCTTACTCATTAATTTCTCATTAGATAAAATTTCTTTTGTTAATCCGTCTGCAATAATAATTCCTTCACTAATTATTATCGTTCTTTTACAAGTTTCCCAAACCATATCCATGTCATGAGTTGCAATAATTTTTGTATGAGGAAATTCTTTTAGCAGGGATATTAATCTTCTCCTTGATTTAGGATCCAATGCTGTGGTTGGTTCATCCATTATAAGGATATCCGGCTCCATAGATAGCACAGTTGCAATAGATGCTGCACGCTTTTCTCCGCCAGATAACTTGTAGGGCGGCCTATCTTTAAGATGTGCTATTCCAACGGTTTCAATAGCTTTCATAACTCTTTTATGTACTTCTTTTTCATCTAATTTATAATTACGTGGTCCAAATGCTACATCTTCATATACGGATGGCATAAAAAGCTGATTATCAGCATCTTGAAATACCAATCCTATCTTTTGACGAATTATAGGCAAGGTTCTCTTACATATCGTAGTATCACCAATATCAACTTGACCCTTCATTGGAAAAATAATTCCTAATAGTAAATTCAAAAGTGTTGATTTACCTGCTCCATTGGCTCCTACGATTCCTACAGATTCTCCGTGACTTATTTTAAATGTAATTCCATTTAGCGCCTTCTTTCCATCAGGGTAGGAATAATATACATCCTTACAATTTATAGAATCATGACTCATGTTATCACCCCTGTTATAATCTTTCCTAATAATTCTGGAATATTAAATAACCTCGCTGTAAAAAAAAATGTCACCCATAAAAATAAATATGCTATAGAACCAATTGATAACCTGCTATCTACAGCAAAGAAATATTCTCCATGAAATCCCCTTAATATCATTGCATCATATACCCTATTTGCCCTATCAAAGGCTCGTAATAATATCTGCCCTAAAAGAGACCCTGAAACTTTAAAAGATACGCCCTTCTGCATTGGCGCCCTTAAATGATATGCTTTTATAATTTGTGCCGTTTCTTCTAACAATACAGAAATATATCTATAAGTTAAAACAAACTGAGTGACGAAAATTTTTGGTACAAATAGCTTTCTTAATGCTAATGATATCTTTTCAATTCCAGTTGTAGCTATTAGAAGTAATCCTGCCAAAACTGTTAAACTACTCTTTATTATCAGTGAGGCAAAAGAAATCCATCCATTAGAAACATGAATTCCCCATATTATAATATACGTCTTTGTATCAAATAATGGATTAAATATGCCAACTCCTATAACAAAAGGTAAAACAATAAGAGATCTTCTAAACATAGGCAAAAAGGGTACTTCAGACAAAACAAAAACTATAATTGGATAAAAAACATATGGTAATAGTCCTATAATATCATATTTCCCAAAGGATAATACTACTAATAAATATATTATTGTCACCAGTAACTTTACAATAGGATTTATTTTATGGATTATTGTGTTTCTAGCAGCTAATTCATCTAGTAAACGAATATTATAAATTGATTTAGTTATATTTTCCATATCCTAGATCATCCCTTAAATAAAAATATTGGCGAGGTTACTCCCCTCGCCACCTGTTCATTTATATTGGTTTTGCTTTTCTTTTCCTACGTCTAAAGAAAGTAATAACAAGTCCAGTTAAAGCAGCAAGAGCTAAAGTCATAATTCCACCTAAAATACCTGACACACTTGTTTCAGCATTAATACCTGTCACTACTTCTTCATTCTCTTCATTTTCCTCTTTATCTATATCTTTTGAAGCTTTAAAACTATAATCAGGTAAAAAAGCTAATTTATTTTGTATTTCAGAAAGTTTTGCATGAATACTTTCTGTAGTTTTTAGTTCTGACGTACCTGACGTTTTAATCATTGCCCATTCTAATCCATCTGGATTACTAGAAGCAAATGATGAAAGAATACCACCTATTATTATAACACTTGTTATTATGATAATAAAAACCTTTTTTATTGAAACATTACCTAAGGGTTGTCTTAATGAAGACTTTTCAATAATTTCAGGACGTGCCTTCCAAACAAATGAAACTACTGCTGCTGTTACAAGGCCTTCTACAATTCCAATAGCAAGATGGATAGGCTGCATTAAAATAACAAAGTTAGAAAAAGGCAACTCAGTCTTTCCAGAAAACAATGTTTCAAGAACAACACTGAAAGCTCCCATTTGAAGTCCAATTATTGACGCAATTATAGATGCACTAAAAATCTTCTTAGAACTATAGCCCTTTTTCATGATACCTTTATAAATTAATGGATATGCAATAAAGCATGTGTAAAATCCAAGGTTAAATACATTAGCACCAAAAGCTAATAATCCTCCATCAGCAAAGAAAAGTGCTTGAATTAATAGTACTGACGCCATTGTTAAAAATCCAGCATATGGCCCAAGTAAAATAGCAAGAAGTAATCCTCCTCCAATGTGCCCACTTGATCCAGTACCTGGAATCGAAAAATTAATCATTTGAGCTGCAAAAACAAAAGCTCCCATAACACCCATCAAAGGTATCTTTTTATCATCTAACTCATTTTGCAATTTTTTCACTGAATAAGTAGCAATACCAGCTGTTGCACTAAACATTGTTCCACCAACAATTGGCGAAATCAAGGCATCTGCCATGTGCATATCATCACACTCCTAATAAAACAATAACTCATAAAGGGCAACTTTAATTGCAACCCTCTATGAGTTTTATTCTCATATATACAAGTTGTCCTTATATCTTTTATTTGAATTGTAAATAATTGTATCATATTTTTTTACAATTGTCAATTTTCACTTTAATCTTGTAGTAATTTTAAGAGTGCTTTGCCTAGTTATCTATACGAAGCGTTTAAGGCTTTTAGCAAAGTACGAATATCATATTTATGAGGAGTAACTGGGCAAATTTTCTTATTTACACCAAGCAAAGTATATACTGCAACTCTCGCGGCACGGATTGAGTACTCTTCAGTAAAAACCATATCCTCTGGTATTTCAACAAATTGACTAATCATTGCAAGATTTGTTGAACCTTCAGGCACTACCTTAGGACGATCGCTCATTGCACGCGGCTGAAACTGTGCATCAATATAAGGCATCATACATGGAATAACATTAACTATAGTATCCATAATTTCATCACTGTCCTTTTCAAAATGTAAATGTCCTAAAAGTTCAATTAACATTTCTTCACCTGTACAATCTCTCATAGGCTTCTTTACATAGTTGCCTTCCTTGTCGGTATACAAACCATATCCCCAGAAAATTGTAGTGTCTTTTGGTTGATTCTTGAAATGAGGCTGTGCTGCAACTACGATAGACATAAGCCAATTGGAATCCTTAAATGTCATCAATGCTCCGCTGCCAGGTTTATTACGGGAATATCTTTCAATCATTTTAAGAAATTTATCACCTTTACATGTTACAGTAAAAGACTCCCAGTTTGTTTGTTCTGCATTACCAAAGAAAGGTTTTGGATTTCCAAGTCCTTCTTTCTTTGATGCAATTTTAGCCCAAAGCTCCCCAGAGATAGGATTTTCTATTTTCATTTCTGCGGGGGTATTAAAATTTCCTAAACTTGCATTGTCAGTCATACAACCATTTGTTACAATGCATAAATCACCTTTATTAAGTTTAATTACATCTTCTTTTCCATTCTGCTCATAATGAATTGCTGTAACAGTAATTCCTTCCCCCTCTTCAAAATCTAAATCTTTAACAGTGTATTTCAAGGTAAAATCAACGCCGAAATTCTCTAAGTAAGTTTTTATAGGCAATATAATAGAGTCATATTGATTGTAAGGAGTTCTCGTTACACCCTCAAGAGTTTGGATACGTGAGAACTCAAATATCATACGATTCATATAACGTTTCAGCTCAAATAAACTTGACCATTTCTGAAATGCAAAGGTTGTTTGCCACATATACCAAAAGTTTGTTTCAAAAAAATGAGGTGTTTTTGCAAACCAATCGCATATGCGTAAATTATCTAGCTTTTCCTCTGGAGTAATCATTAGTTTCAATAGTGCCATACGATCAGCATCATCAAATCCCATAGATATAACATCAGTTACTTCTCCATCTTTATTTATAAGTCTTGCATTTGCATGAGTTGGATGTGCATGATCAAAATCAAGAATTTCATCACAAACTGACATCGCTTCTCTTTCTAAGGATGGTATAGAAGCAAGTAGATTCCATGTATTCTCATAAGTTTCTTCATTAAGCATTCTTCCACCACGACAAACAAATCCATCAATTGCATTGCCTGCTCCGTCATTACTTCCTCCGAGAATATTCATTCCTTCTAAAATGTGAATATTCTTGCCCGGGAAATCACAATCTCTAACTAAATATACAGCTCCAGCAAGTGATGCTAATCCACCACCCACAAAATATATTTGTTTGTTTTCATATTCTCTTCTCATATAGATCCCCTCCATAAATTTTTAATTTTCTATGAAACACTTTATCTAACTTTCCAATAACATAAATATAATACTTCTGATTTCGGATAGGTATAATCAAAAAATATAGCCTGTATAATTTTTATACATTCCGCTTTAAATGTATAAAAAAATAAGTCGTGACAAGTTTAAAAATTTATCACGACTTATTTTCGTATCTTTCCAAAGCTCTTATAAAATTTCCTTCAATTAATTCACTAAGCTTATCAATTATAACTTTAGGATTTTCCTTCATTCCTTCTTTCATCCATTGGATAACTAAGCCAGTAAATGCATGTGTATAAAAGTTGCCAATAAACTCCTTATCCTTTTTCTTAGCATTCATATTATGAGAAACTTCATCAACTACTCCCATAAGTAATTCATTTGTAACTGAATAGAGATATGTATCTAAATGATTTCTTCCTAAAGAATTTAAAGTATTGAGACAAAACGATTTATTATTTTCTATATAAATAAAAATTCTATAAAATCCGTCTGTCCATGTGTCATAACTCCTATATTGAGATATACTTTCAACTGCTTCTGTCCTATAAATCCACTCGGTTAAATCATATATATCCTGAAAGTGATAATAAAATGTTTGTCTGTTAAGTCCACAACTTTCTACAATCTGCTTAACAGATATTTTATTTAAAGGAATATCCTTCATTAACTCCTTTAAGGAATTGGCAAGGGCCTTTTTCGTTATTAAAGAACTAGACAATTAATCACCTACTATTTTCAAAGTTAATATATAATCCCACTTGAAATTATACCTAAATGAAAGATTTTACTCAATAAAATAGGATAAACTTTAAAGTTCATCCTATAATTTGTTATGTATTTTTACGATTATAAACTTGTTAATTAAACAATAAACTTTGACATTTCTGCTTTTAGATTGTTTACAATTCCAATAGATTCCCTTGTGCTTTCGACTATTCCATTAGTTTTTTCATTTACATGTATTATTTTCTCTGCTATATTAGTTGTTCCAGAAGCCCCCTCACCTGCTGCTTCTGCTACTTGTTCAATTGTTTGTAAAACATTTTGAACGGATACTAATAATTCTTCTGAAGTAGAACTAAATTCTGTAACTAGGTTATCTACAAAAGATGCATCTTCACTATACTTTTCTGCTACATTTAACATAGATTTATATTCATTAGATACATTCTCTGTCATAAAAATCAGTAGATTATTTGAACTACTTGAAAGACTTCCTACTGATTGTATTACCTTTTCAGTTATGTTCTGTATTTGGATTACAGTTTCTTTTGATTGTTCTGCAAGCTTTCTTATCTCATCTGCAACCACCGAAAATCCCCTTCCAGCTTCACCAGCTCTGGCAGCTTCAATAGCTGCATTTAAGGCTAGCAAATTAGTTTGAGCTGTTATTTCCATTATTGCTTGAGATAAGATGCTAATTTGTTCAACCACCTTAGAGTCACTAATTGCTTTTTCTAATTCTACCTTAGTTTGAATAAATATAGTATTTGCTTTATCTTGAGCTTCAATAACTCTATCCTTTGTTTCAATAGCTCTTATGTTTATTTCCCCAGCTGCCTCTGCACCCGCTTGAGATTTTTGAGATATAGATTGTACTGCTCTTTCAACTTCCTGAGTAGTAGCTGCTATTTCCTCAGCTGATGCGGCTGTTTCTTCCATGCCTGCCGAAAGTTCTTCGGTAGTAGAAGACACTTCTTGTACATTTTCCATAAGTTCACTTGAATTTGCACTAATAACTTCATTTATTTTCAAAGTATTTTCAGCAGTAATCTTAACTTCCTTAATAATAGTCCTTAAATTTGATAAAAATAAGTTTAATGCCTTGGCCAAATCTGCTATTTCGTCTTTAGAGTTAACTTTAATTTCTTGTGTTAAGTCTCCTCCTCTTTCAGCAAGTGCAAAAAGCTCTCTTTTTAAAACATTCAAAGATTTTAAAATCCCAGATATAATAGCACCCGCGAAAACTATTGCAATTACTGTTAAAACTGAAATAATTACTACTGATATCAGTATTGCTTTTGAATAAATATCATTTCCTTCATTACTTGCTGTCCTGGCCATTTCTTTATTAAAATTCACAAGCTCTAATAGAGATACCGCTGCACTGTCAAAGGATTTTTTACCTTCTCCGCTCATAATTTTCATGGCTTCATCAGTTTTTAAATTTCTACTAAGTTCTATTGCAGCTTCATTAGCTATTATATATTCACTCCACTGCTTCTTTACCATTGAGTAAATCTCTTTATCTTTATCCTCATAAAGTGATTTCTCATATAAAGACATTATGTTTTCAATTTCCGCTTTTTTAGCTTCCATTTCCTTTTCCTTTGTACTCATTACACTCTTATCTACTGTTACTATATGTTCATATTCCAAAATTCTGAAATCCGACATCATTGTATTTAAGTCTTCTGAAAATATTATCTTTGGTATTCGATTTTCTGAAATTACAGTAGAGTGGTTATTAATCCTTTTCAAACTATTTATAGAAAAAACTCCTATAAAAATTAATGAAGCTACTAACATTGAAATTAAGATAATCAATTTACCTTTAATAGTTTTTAGCAATTGCTTTCCCCCTAACCTAATAAAATATTTAACTATACTATCGTTCGATATATAATCTACTTTAATTTTATTAATTATATATTAACAATTATATTTTTATAGACATATTGTTGATTAAGAAACTTATAAATATTATAATATTTATAAGTTTCTTAATAATATCAATTAATTTCAAAGTATTACCTTCACAATAGAATGACTATGAAATGAGGAAATATTCTAATGTCAAAAAACTCTAGCGATAAAAGATCACTTCAAACTAAAAAGATAATAAAAGATACTTTATCAGATTTAATTGAAGAAAAGGGTTTTAATGAAATATCAGTTACAGACTTAACTAGAAGAGCTAATATAAATAGAGGTACATTTTATCTACATTATGCTGATAAATATGATTTATTAGAACAGGTCGAAGAAGAATTGATAAAAGAAATTCAAGAGCATACCAAAAATTTAGATTGCCTAGATTTGCTAAATATAAATCTTGTAAGTGACTCTGATCCATTTACAATAAAGCTTCTTGAATATATTAAAGAAAATGCAAGCTTCATTAAGGCTATTTTAGGTCCAAAGGGTGATCCCATGTTTCGCATTAAGCTTAAAAAACTTATAGAAGCTAATTTATTTGAAAAACAACTGTCAAGTGAGTATAATCCAGGAAATATGTTAGTTGAGGAAGAGTATTTTATTTCTTACGTACTTTCAGCTCATTTAGGAGTAATTATGCATTGGCTTGAAAATGACCTAGAAAAATCCCCAAGGGACATAGCACTGATGTTATCGAAACTATCTATGCTTGGAAGTTTTACGGTGTCAGGACTAGGAAATACTAAGAATGAAATTTAATACTAACTCTTAGATTTCATTTCTTAAAATTCATTTTGTTTCTAGAAAATATAGATTATTAAGAGATTTATTAGCTTTAATTTGACTTAATAAATCTCTTATTTAATATTGATATTATAATCTTGTAATTTATGATTTTCCTAGTATTTGTAATGTATTTATCTCAACTTTATATATTTCCATTTTCCTGTTTTAAATCTTATATAAACAAATAGCCATCTTACAAATTGGTCTACAAATACCGCCATCCACGCTCCCGCCAGTCCATATCCACATATGTTGACAAATATATGTGCAAGTGCAACTCTAATTAGTATTGCTCCAAAAAATGTAGCTATTAAAGGCCAAAATGTATCTCCTGCTCCTCTTAGCCCTCCTGCTAATATAAGCTGAGATGACTGAAACGGTTGCACTAACGCTATTATTTTTAAGGCTATAGATGATTTCTTTATAATCTCTGGATCATTTGAATATAATCCTACAAGCTGCGGACCAAAGAAAAAGAATATTACAGCCATAAACGTAGATATCATTGATCCAATTTTTCGTGTTTCTTTTGCATAATTTTCAGCCTGAGAATGTTCGTTAGTTCCAAGGCTTCTACCCACTAAGGATGAGGCTGCTATCCCAAAGGCCTGGCCTGGCTGGAATGAAAGACTTAATATATTTAGTGATATCTGATGCGCTGCGTAAACAACGGTTCCAAGTCCTGCAACTATTTTAACAAATAAAAGCACGCCCACCCTTAAAGCCAGTTGCTCTAAAGAAGCAGGTACACCTATCTTTATTAAATTGTACATTATATTTTTATTAAACTTAAAAGGCTTTTTTAAATTAAGTTTAATGATACTTTCACCTTTTATAACATATCTAAATAAAAGTATACTTGCAACCACATTTGATATAGCAGTTGATATTCCTGCTCCAGTGATGCCAAGGCTTGGAAAGCCTAAAAGACCATATATAAGAATTGCATTACCAATAACATTTAAAAAATTTGCTTTCAGGTTTATCTTCATGGGTATTTTTGTTTCGCCAATTCCTCTAAGTGCTGCTGATATAGACATACTAAATGATTGAAATATAAACCCTATCATAATAATTTTAAAATAAGTTTTACCCACTCCTAAAGTATCAGATTGTGCTCCCATAAACTTCATAATAGGCTCAGTAAACATTATTCCAAGGATTGATAGAGGTATTGCTAGCATCATCAAGCTTAACAACATTACATGCTTTAATGTTGTTTCTATTTTTTCATTTTTACCAGCCCCTAGATACCTGGCAACCATAGCTGTACCACCTACATTTAAAGCCTGAACAAGGGACAATCCTATAAATAAGGGTTGATTTGTTATACCTACAGCTGCAACAGAAGCTGCTGCTACTCCATTATCAGTTATTCTTCCAAGCATCATCATGTCTATCATACTAAAAAGTGATCCTAAAAGAAGTTCTACAAGAACAGGCCATGCAATATTAATAACATCAGCTCTGATTGAATTATTAAACCACAAAAACAATTTACTTTTTTCAGCATTCTTATATTCTAAGTCAGCCATTATCATTCTTCTTTCTATATCTTATTTGTATATCTTTTATTGTACACTACATTATATTCGCTTTAAAAATATATTTCCCAGGATAACAGTCTAAAAAACTTATTTTTATACGTTTACTCTAGGTTTATCTTTGAATAATTTACTTTTTTATACATAATTAATTTATTATAAATTAAAACCCTGAGGATCACTCCTCAGGGTTACAATATTATATTGTATTTATTTAAGATTTTCTAGTTTACTCCAAAGATCTGGATTCTTCTTTTTAACATTTAATATTTTAAAGTTTTCTTTATTTACAAATGCCTGAGTAGTTTTTCCTTCTGCAATAAGTTTATCATCATCATTTCTTATAACCCTATATTGTAACACTACCTTAATTGGAGTTAATTCATCTAAACTAGTTTCAATTATAAGATTTTCAGCATACTTTGCTCCTTGAATATATTTACATTGTGTTTCAATGAGCGGCATCATTATGCCCATATCTTCTATATCCTTATATGAAACACCTGATCCAACAATAAAATCTTCTCTTGCAGTTTCAAAATATACATAATAATTAGAGTGATGCACAATTCCCATTTGGTCTGTTTCTGCATACCTAACCTTTAGCTCTGTTGTACTTTTATACATAAAAAACTCATTCCTTTCATTAGTACTTAAAGTTCACTCTATATTTTTTTAACTTATGTGTTACTCTTATTTAAAACTTCCGTTTTGTCATCTCCCAATACTTCAGTTTTATCATCATTTATAACTTGAGTCTTATCACTATCTAAAATTTCTGTGCTACCACCATTTAAAATTTCCATGAATTCATCACCTGATATAGTTTCTTTTTCCCACAAATACTTTGCCAATTCATGAAGTTTATCTTTATTTTCATTTAAAATATCAACTGCTTTTTTATAAGATTCTTTAATTATTTTTAAAACTTCTGTATCTACCTTTGCTGCAGTTTCAGCAGAACAAGCTAGGGATGCATCTCCCCCAAGATATTGATTTGATACAGTTTCTAGCGCCATCATGCTAAAATCTTCACTCATACCATAACGTGTAACCATTGCTCTAGCGATTCTTGTTGCTTGCTCAATATCATTGGAAGCACCTGTGGTAATAGAATCGAATATAATTTCCTCTGCAGCACGTCCACCAGTAAAAGTAGTAATTTTATTAAGCATTTCTTCTTTAGACATTAAAACACGTTCTCCCTCTTCCACCTGCATAGTATATCCAAGTGCACCAGAGGTTCTAGGGATAATAGTAATTTTATGAACAGGTGCAGTATTTTTTTGCTTTGCTGCAACCAAGGCATGCCCAATTTCATGATAAGCAACAATAAGTTTTTCTTTTGTTGGAACAACAGCTCCCTTTCGTTGATATCCAGCAATAACTGTTTCAATAGATTCATCAAAGTCAGATTGATTTACCTCTATTCTGTTGCTTCTTACAGCTCTTAATGCCGCCTCATTTGCAATGTTTGCAAGCTCAGCACCTGATGCTCCAGAGGTTGCTCTTGCTACTTTATTATAATCAATATTTTTATCTACTTTAATTTTTTTAGTATGCACCTTTAAGATTTCTTCTCGTCCTTTTAAATCAGGAAGCTCTACCGGAACACGTCTGTCAAATCTACCAGGTCTTAAAAGAGCCTTATCTAGTATTTCAGGACGATTAGTTGCAGCAAGAATTACAACTCCTTTGCCACCATCAAACCCATCCATTTCAGTTAATAATTGATTAAGTGTTTGTTCTCGTTCGTCATTTCCAGTCATGCCGGAATTGTCACGCTTTTTTCCAATAGCATCAATTTCATCTATGAATACAATACAAGGAGCCTTTTCTTGCGCCTGCTTAAATAAATCTCTTACCCTTGCTGCACCCATACCTACAAACATCTCAACGAACTCAGATCCTGAAATAGAAAAAAATGGAACTTTCGCCTCACCAGCAACTGCCTGAGCAAGTAGTGTTTTCCCTGTACCTGGAGGACCAACTAGTAATGCTCCCTTTGGAAGTCTTGCTCCAATTTCTTTGTATTTATCAGGTCTATGCAAAAAGTCTACAATCTCAGTAAGTGCTTCTTTTGCCTCGTCTTGGCCAGCAACGTCTCCAAAGGTCTTACCTGTTTGTGCAGCAACATAAACTTTGGCATTACTTTTTCCAAAACTCATTTTATTTCCCATGCCACCCATTTTCTTTTGCATCATTCTTCCAAGTATCTGCCCCATTCCTATGAAAAGAACCATTGGTAAAATCCAATTCATTAAAAAATTAGTAAGTGGAGAATTTTCTTTAGGAATTACTCTAGAGTATTTAATTTCTTTAGCTTTTTTAGCATCTTCCAAACGCTGAACAAAGTCTTTATCCTCTAATCTTCCTGTCTCATATATCTTTTCTTCACCATCTGCTTTAGAATTAAATATAATCTTTGTATCCCTTACCTCCACTGTATCAATTTTTTTCTCATTTATCATTTTTACAAATGTTCCATAATCAACTTCAGAAATACGTTGTTTTTGAAGATTAGGCATAAGCCATGTATTTAGCATCATAAGTCCTATAAATGCCAGTATATAATAATAAAACAAAGGACCTTTAAGTTTCTTTATATTTTTCATTTTTATTAATACTCCTTATCTTAATTAATTTTACTATAAACTCATATCTGAATTATTTATCTTCTGTAATAAAACATTTAGCTTTTGTAATCCTTCAATAATGTCATTTATATTTTCTGTAGATTCGGTTTTTAAAGAAATATCAAACTTTCTCGTAAGCAAATCTTCAATATCTAAAATAGCACTTTCTCCCTTTTCTGACAAGTGAACTTTTACAACTCTTTCATCCATCTTATCTCGCACACGATTTAAAAACCCTTCTTTTTCTAACTTCCTACACATAGCTGAAATATTTGCCCCTGCCACACATAAATTCTTTCCTAAATTTCCAATTGTTTGTTCCTGTTCTCTAACATCTGTAAGTATTCTTACCTGCATAGCAGTTAACCCATGCTTGTCATACATGGGGCGGAAAATACTATCCATATTTACCGATATATCTCTAAGCAAATTCCATATAGTATTATTAAAATCCATAACCTCCATATTCTATTCCTCCAAACTTTTTGTAAACATTCATTAAATTATATATACAATATAGATAATATGTTTTATAATTTATATTGTCAATACACAGAACAGTTAATTAATAAATTAGTCATAAATGTTTATTAAAGTTTTCATATATTGTATAAATTATAGTTCAAAAGGAAGTCATGCTTATGAAAAAATTATTAAAATTACTTTTTAGCAGAGCATTTTTAATTGGATGTGCTATTCTTGTTCAGATTTTTACTCTTGTTATTATGATTTGGAAGTTTGGAGAATATTTCATTTATTTTAATACTATCAGCTCTCTACTCAGCGCTATTGCAGTACTGTGGATTATTAACAATAAAAACAACCCTGCATATAAGATAGCCTGGATAATTCCAATTATGCTGTTTCCTATTTTCGGAGGACTTTTTTATTTAATGTTTGGTGGGAACCAGATTAGCAAGCGTAATAAACAAAAAATGAAATTAATGTATAGTAAAATGTTTAATATTTTAAATAGAGATAAAAATACTTTAAAGGAAATTGAATCTAAAGATAAAAATGCGGCAAATCAAGCACGTTATATAGAAAAGTATTCTTTATGTCCTGTATACCCAAATTTATTTTCAGAGTATTTAACACCTGGGGAAATGAAATTCGAAAGATTAAAACAAGAATTAAAAAAAGCACAGAAATATATATTTTTAGAATATTTTATTATCGAAGAAGGAGTCATGTGGAATTCTATTTTAGATATTCTCATAGAAAAAGTAAATCAAGGCGTAGATGTTCGTGTGATTTATGATGATTTTGGCTGCTTAACAAAACTTCCATATAAATATGATAAACATCTAAAAAATCTTGGCATTAAGTGTTGTGCTTTTAATCCTCTCATTCCAGTACTATCAATAAGAATAAATAATCGTGATCATCGTAAAATTGTTGTGATTGATGGCCATACAGCCTTTACAGGTGGTGTTAACCTTGCAGATGAATATATAAACGCCTGCGAAAAATATGGGCATTGGAAAGACTCTGCCATTATGATTCAAGGTGAAGCAGTTTGGAACTTTACAATTATGTTTCTTTCTCTGTGGAACTATTTGAACAATACAGATGAAGACTATGATAAGTATAAGTGTTTGTTCGCTGATGGAAAAGCATTTGAAAAGGATGGCTATATACTTCCTTTCGCTGATAGTCCTTTAGATGGGGAAGCTTTAGGTGAATCTGTATATATGAACTTAATTAACAATGCAAAGGATTATATCTACATCAATACTCCTTATTTAATTCTTGACCATGAAATGACTATTGCTCTATCTTTGGCAGCAAAACGTGGAGTGGATGTTAAAATCGTAACTCCTTTTATTCCTGATAAAGCCTATGTTCATACAGTAACTCGTTCATATTATAAACCTTTAATTGAAAGTGGCGTAAAGATTTATGAATATACCCCTGGCTTTATTCACGCTAAGTCTATTGTGGCAGACGATGACTTTGCTATAATAGGTACCATTAATCTTGACTACAGAAGCCTTTATCTACACTTTGAATGTGCAGTATGGATGTACAAAACAAGTAGTATTCTTGATATTAAGGGTGATTTTATTGATACACTGAAAAAATGTAAATTTGTTGATTTAAATCAATATAGAAATTTATCCTGGTATAAAAAGATTATGACATTAGTTTTACGTGTGTTTGCACCGCTGATGTAAAAAAGAAGGAATTTCGCTTTTGCGAAATTCCTTCTTTTTTTATTTCATTAGTTTACAAATATTATTAGTAAATTCTACTGGATCACTTATAGGTAATCCTTCAATAAGAAGTGCTTGGTTATATAGAACACTTGTGTATAAGTTAAGTTTATCTTTATCATTTTCATAAGCTTCTTTTAATGATTTAAATACATCATGATTTATATTTATTTCTAAAGCTTTGTCTGCTTTCACATTTTCATTGTTTGGCATGGAATTTAATATTTTTTCCATTTCTATTGTAAGTTCTCCTTCGCTAGAAAGACATACAGGGTGATTTTTCAACCTCTTTGACGCTTTAACACTAGCTACTTTATCAGATAAAATATTTTTCATATATTCAAATATCTCTTTTGTTTCCTTATCATCTACACTTGAAGAATTATTATTTTCCTCTGCTTCTATTCCTAAGTCACCGCTTGATACAGACTTAAATTCTTTATCTTTGTAGCTCATTATCATTCTTACAGCAAATTCATCTATGTCATCAGTAAAGAATAGTATTTCATATCCCTTATCTGATACAAGTTCTGCTTGTGGAAGTTTTTCAATTCTTTCAATTGATTCTCCTGCAGCATAGTAGATATATTTTTGATCTTCAAGCATTCTAGAAACATATTCACCTAAAGTAACCATCTTTTTCTCTTTTGATGAATAGAACATTAATAAGTCCTGAAGTACATCTTTGTTACTTCCAAAATCACTGTATACACCATACTTTAACTGTCTTCCAAAGGACTTATAAAACTCTTCATATTTATCTCTTTCATTTTTTAGAGTATTTTCTAATTCGCTTTTTATTTTAGATTTAATATTTTTAGCAATTAGCTTTAACTGTCTGTCATGTTGAAGCATTTCTCTAGATATATTAAGAGATAAATCTTCTGAATCCACCATACCTTTTACAAAACTAAAGTAATCTGGCAATAAATCGGCACACTTATTCATAATCATAACGCCATTTGAATATAACTCTAAACCTTTTTCATATTCCCTTGTGTAAAAATCATATGGCATTTTTTCTGGAATAAATAAAATTGCATTATAGCTTACAGTACCTTCTGCTTTAATATGGATATGTTTTAATGGCTTATCAAAGCCATAGTGCTTTTCAGCATAAAAATTGCTGTAGTCTTCATCTGCAAGTTCACTTTTATTCTTTTTCCATATAGGAATCATGCTGTTTATAGTTTCTTCTTCTTTATAACTTTCATATTCATTTTCGCTGCCTTCTTTAAGTGTGCTCTTGGTTACATCCATTTTAATTGGGTATCTAATAAAATCAGAGTATTTCTTAATAATAGATCTTAATCTATATTCTTCTAAATATTCATCAAAGTTTTCATCTTCTGTGTTTTCTTTTATCTTAAGTATAATTTCTGTACCAACTGAATCTTTTTCACACTGTTCAATAGTGTAACCTTCTGCGCCTTTAGATTCCCACTTGTAAGCTGTTTCACTTCCAAATGCCTTACTAATAACAGTAACATTATCAGCTACCATAAACGCAGAATAAAATCCTACACCAAATTGACCAATTATATCATAGCCATCTTTAAGTTGATTTTGCTTTTTAAATGCTAAGGATCCACTTTTTGCTATAACTCCAAGATTTTCTTCAAGCTCCTCTTTTGTCATTCCTATACCAGTATCGGAAATCTTGAGTATTCTATCCTCCTTATTTATATCTAATGTAATATAATAATTATCTTTTTCAAATGTTAAAGAATCATCTGTTAATGCTTTGTAATAAATTTTATCAATGGCATCACTAGCATTAGAAATAAGTTCTCTTAAAAAAATTTCCCTATGCGTGTAAATTGAATTAATCATCATGTCTAAAAGTTTTTTAGATTCGGCCTTAAATTCTTTTGTTTCCAATTAAATCTTCTCCCTTCGTAATAAAAATCATATATTCTAGCTTTTATTATTAGCACTTCAGCTCGTCGAGTGCTAACCCCTAATTTTTATATATCACAATTAAAATCTTATGTCAATACCTCTTAAGTTATCCTACTTATTCCATTAAATCCTCTTTGTTGATTGTCATGTATCAATTCACCTTAAAATATCCTAGAACCGCAGTAAAATTTGCCCCCTTTTATCTTCCATATAATTTTGTAATCTTCCGTATCTTTTCTGTCAATTCAGTGGTAAATTCATTTTCTAATAAGCGCCATCTCCAGTTATCTCCAACTGTTGATGGTGTATTAATCCTCCCTTTGTTACCTAACCCCAAGTAATCTTGCATTGGTATCACTGCTAAATCAGCAACACTTGAAAGTGCTAATCTAATAAACTTCCAATTAATGTATTTTTCATTGGTAATATCTAAATAGTCTATGGCAAACTTTTTATCCTGGGGATTAAGGTTTTTATACCACCCTAAAATGGTTTCATTATCATGGGTTCCAGTATAAACTACAGAATTTCTATAATAATTATGTGGTAAATAATCGCTTTCTTCTCTAGAATCAAAAGCAAATTCTAATACTTTCATTCCTGGATATCCAGTTTTCTTAACAAGCTGTAAAACACTTTCTGTTAAAAGTCCTAAATCTTCAGCAATTATGTTCAAACTACCAAGCTTATCTTTTAATTTTTTAAAGATATCATAGCCGGGCCCCTTTCTCCAAATGCCATTTTCTGCTGTGATTTCCCCATAGGGTATAGAATAATATTCATCAAAACCCCTAAAGTGATCTATGCGAACAACATCGTGCAAATTGAACGAATGTGCAATCCTTTGAATCCACCAAGCATAGGAAGTACTTTTGTGTTTCTCCCAATCATAAAGTGGGTTGCCCCATAACTGTCCTGTTTTTGAAAATGCATCTGGTGGACACCCTGCAACTGCAATTGGATTTCTATTTTCATCAAGTTGAAATAATTCTGGATGAGACCATGCATCTGCACTATCAAAAGCAACATAAATTGGGATATCTCCAATAATTTTAATACCGCATTCATTAGCATAGTTTTTTAACTTTGACCATTGCAATGCAAATATAAACTGCAAAAACTCATAAAATATAATTTCATCTGCATACTTGATTCTAAACCTTTCCATTGCATCAGTTTCCCTCATTTTGATATCATTTTCCCACTTACTCCAACTAACACCCAAAAAATGATTTTTAATGGACATATAAAGAGCATAATCATCTAACCAGTAAGAGTTTTTGCTCACAAACTCCTGAAATTCTATTCTTTTACTAATATCACTTCTGACATATGCGGTTTTTAATATTCTAAATCTTGATAAATATATTTTTTCATAGTTTATATATCTATCATCATCCCCAAAGTCATAGGCATTACATTCTTCCTTAGTTAAATACCCTTCATCTATTAATGCTTCTAAATCGATAAAGTAGGGATTACCAGCAAAAGTAGAAAAAGATTGATATGGCGAATCCCCATATCCTGTAGGCCCTAAGGGAAGTACTTGCCAGTAACTCTGCCCTGATTCTTTTAATTTGTCTATAAACTCATATGCATTTTTCGAAAATGATCCTATTCCATACTTTGATGGTAAACTAGCAATTGGTAGTAATATTCCGCTGCTTCTCATTTTCTCCCCCTTACTGCATCATCGCTGTAACAATCTACCCCTTGACAGTCCCTGATACAACACCTTTATAATATATTTCTGACATGCAAAGTAAAATATTACAATTGGAATAATTGCAAGTACTAACATTGCCGTCATAGCTCCCTTATCTATTGAACCATATCCAACCTTACAATATTATATTACTTAAAAATTTCATTATACTGCATTTTATTGAAATCACACTTAACTTTCTAATAGCAAACAGGCTAGTCATTTTTATTTGACTAACCTGTTTTAACTTCGTTTAATTATTTTAAGATGATTTTAAATTTAATGAAGAATCATACCCAATATTGCAGTTGCTTTCAAGAATTAGATCTATAAATGCTCGGGTAATAACTGGATCAAATTGATTACCACTACATCTTTTTAGCTCATCAATAGCTTCATCATAAGTTTTTCTTTTGTTATATGGTCTATTGGATGTCATAGCATCAAAACTATCTACAACTGTTAAAACTCTCGCTAGAAAAGGTATCTGTTCCCCTTTAAGATTACTTGGATATCCCTTCCCGTCATACCTTTCATGATGATGCAGTATGAGGGGGCCAATGTCCCTTAGTGATTCAACAGGTTTTATTATTTCTACTCCATTTAACGGATGACCCTTAAGCATTTCCCATTCTTCATTAGTTAATGACATTCTTTTATTTAATACTTCCTTTGGAATATTTATCTTACCAATATCATGCATATAAGCTCCGTATATAAGTTTTTTCTTATCTTCTTCATCAAGTCCAAGTTTATTTGCCAGCATTTTGCTGTAAATTACAACTCTTTCAACATGTCCATATGTATATCTGTCTTTTGCATTAATAACACTTATCAAAGTTTTTATGGATGTAACAAGATCTATATGTCTTTCTTCTATATCATTTTTTAATTCATCGAGTATTGAAGTATAACATTCAACCCTGTTTTTATTAAAAAACTTAGCTCTATAAAGAGCATCATCTGCACTTTTAATAAGTTCAACATCACTTTTTGCTTTATCTGGATAAATGGAAACTCCCATTGAAACTGTTATCTTCCCATTAGGTTGATTTTCTTCTCCCTCAAAGTAAGTCTTTTCTATTTTATATCTTATGTTTTCTGCAATACTAATTGCATCTTTTTCTGAAGTATTAGGTAATATTATTGAAAATTCTTCTCCCCCGTACCTAGCGACAATATCATCTTCTCTTGCGCTATTTTTGAGTATTGATCCTATACTTTTAAGTACTGCGTCACCCTTTTGATGACCATAAAGATCATTATAATGCTTAAAATAATCTATATCAATGAATATCATAGAAATGGGTTTATTTTCCTTTTCATATGACATCACTTTTTCTCTTAATACATCATGAAAAAATCTATGGTTATATACACCAGTAAGTCCATCCTGATTTACTAACCTTTGTAGTTCTTCAATATGTTCATTTTCTATTTTTACATAAAACCCTAACGGCCATGCTGTAAGAATAAAAACTCCAGATAATATTAAATCATTTTCAAAATATTTATTTACTCCTACATCTTGAAAACATACAATATCCATTGCTAATATCATAATTGAAGAAATACACGCTACTACTATACCCTGTTTCATGCCTGATTCTATAGTAGCAGTTATTATAATAAATAAAAATAGAAACTTATACTGACTTTCATAACCACCAGAAATAAGTATAGTACCAAAAAATACAGCTACAAATACAATATTCTCTATTTCATGACTATAACTACTATTCCTTAAATAATCCTTTCTAGCTGTTGAAAATGACCATATGCCATAAATCAACGACAATAACATTAAAATAGATCCAACAGTTATTACACTATAATAAGCATACTTCATATCGTACATATATCTTTTATCACTAAAAAAGTATTGAAAAAACGATATCCCTGAAAATAATAATGAAGATAATTTTACAACTGATAATATTTCATATATTTTTTTATGTTTATCAACTTCATATGTTGCCATTTTCTATTTCCTCAACTCCATTATAATATAAGGTGGTATAATAACCACCTTATATCTATACTTATTCTTCTTTAAGGCACTTTGGCTCCTCTGGTTGATATGAGAACCAAGTACATGCAGATGTAGCTACAGAAGCAGCAACAATAGTAGTTAGTGTTGCAATTAAAGCTAAAAATTTAGAATTTAGTTTTTTCATCTTATTTTCACTTCCTTCCTATATGTAATAGATATTTTAAAAATATATCTATTTTAGCTAATATTAGGTGCCCTCTTTTAGTAAGAGTAAAAGTTTGCCAAGCTATGCCCCCGGCTAAACATAGAGCGTATACAAGAAGTGCTACTTTATTAAAATTAAAATATACTATCATTATAAATATATCAATTATCAGATAACTATTTAAAATCAGAAACGATCTCTTTTTCATTCGTTTCCTTTTCTCTTGGCTATTAATACGTTTTGATGGATTATCAACAGGTGCTAACTTATAAATCATATAGTAAGACCATATAAAAATCATTAACTCTAAAATTAAAGCAATTTTAAAGTTTATACAAACACTTACTAAAAAAGATATTAATAACGCTTGTCCCACGCATATAATTACTCCAATAGAAGTGCAATTGCCTGGCGAACTTGCATGAGCCCCTCCTGAATATTTTCTAAGTATACTTGCTGTAAATAGTACTACTAATGCTTCAATAGAAACATTAAACATAAAACCAATTATACTTACAAGAAATATAGAAAGAAGAGTCTGTATAAGTGCAAAGGCTCCATAAGCTATGACCTCTCGTTTATTATCATCCATATTTAATTCCGATGCTACTTTATTTGCAATGTTATTTGATAGATTCTCCATTTAAATGTATTTCAACTCTTTTCTTCTTAAAAGTCTTATGTAACATACTAATGAAATAACCCCAAAAATTATAATAGATGGAATTCCATATAAAATTTTGAGAACTGGATGATTAAATACCTGATTCATATCAGCATTAAAAATGTACTGTATTATAAGCACATTAATTCCTTCGCATATAAATTGTAGAATTATCACAGTTATAGCTGATCGTATGGATGAAATTAAATCAATTTTATTTATCTTAACTGTTAATATGATTATTATAAAAACATTAATTATAGTATGTACACCGTAATGAATAGGAAGAAACCTCACAATGTATGCCATAAATCCGTACAAAACACTAGATATTATGTACTTTTTAATATTCACAAACCTTTTTGAAAATGCATATGCTGCAAAAATAAATAAAAATGCCTCTGGTAAACCTCGTGTAAAAAATTCTAGTGGTGTCAGTTTTAACATATTTTATTTCTCCTTAGATAACCATAAATTGCTACATGTTCGTTCACCTCTTTAATTACGGTAAGAATAACTAAAAAAGCAAATCCTCTTATAAATATATCACCAATACTTAAAATACTATACCCAATATCAATTGTGTCTGTTAAAAATTTCAACTTTGTTTGTGAATTCCCTAATATATGTATATCATTTGCTTTAATGAAAGAATTTCCTCTTACATAACCTGTCCAATATGATAACGTAGGAAATACAGGCATACTTCCACCATTTGACTTTATTGCAACATTATTCATAATACTTCCAATAAGAATAAATGCAGATCCAATAATGGCGCTATGATACTTTTTATATACTATAATAGGAATTAAATATAAGTATAAATAAACCGATTTTATTATATTTGCATATTTTACAAATCTATAATCACCGAAAAAAATTGTTGCTTGTAAAAAAACATATATTATTTCATATATAAATATAGGATACATAGCCTGCGATTTAAAAAATGGTTTTAAATTGTATCCTTTTATTTTTGCAACTAATAGTGCTACCAATATAACTTCTATCATATTATTAATCTCACATTTCTATTGTAAATTTATATAATAATTATGTTGTCATCCCGAAATTGTTATTTATATACTTATTATCTCATATTTACCTTACCACTTAACCTTATTATATCAATTTTTTTAATTTTATTCCACTTATTTATTAAAAAGCCTAATTATTTTTATTCAATAATTTATATTTACTATTAACATAAAATGATTGAATGAATATAAAAGTTATAATATAATAAAATATACCTTAATTAACAATTATGTAATATTTAATTAACACTTTGTTAATATATAGCACTGTTTTTGCATTATTTATCATCGATAATTAAACATTAAAAATTTAAAAATATATATTGGAGGATTTAGAATGATTAAAAAACTTGAAAATGGCGATTTAGAAATTTCTGCACTTGAGATCAAGGATGTTATTGATATAAAATTACTTCAAACCTTCCAAGATAACTTTGCTACTGGCATGAATATTGCAAGTGTTACTGTAGATAAGGATGGACAACCTGTAACACGTCCAAGCTGCTATACAAGTTTCTGCATGGATTTTACACACTCCACTAAAATAGGAGATGATAGATGTGCTATATCTCATAAAAAGGCTGGGGAAGAAGCTGCTAAAACAGGAAGGCCTTATGTATTTACTTGCCATGCAGGATTAATAGATTTTGCGGCACCTATATTAGTTAATGGTCATTTAATAGGAACAATCTTAGGCGGCCAAATTTTGACTTCCGCTCCTGTGGAAGACAAATTTAGGAAAACAGCATCTGAAATAGGAGTTGATCCAGAAAAGTATGTTGCTTCAGCTAAAAAAGTCTATATGACAAAGCAAGAAAATGTACAAGCTGCTGCTGAAGTGTTATTTATTATAGCAAATGCTCTTTCAAAGATGGGTTATGAACAACTTAAATTAAGTAATATGTCACAAACCCTTTCAGATAACTTTAGTCAAATTTCTGCTACTATGGAAGAACTTTCTGCATCTTCATCAAATGTAACAACTAATCAACATAATTTAAGTGATGAAATTGTTAATGTAAAGGAAATCTCTATAGAAATAAACTCAATATTAGATTCAATAAAAACCATAGCAGATAAAACAAAAATGCTGGGATTAAATGCTGCAATAGAAGCTGCAAGAGCAGGAGAAGTTGGCAGAGGTTTTGGGGTGGTTGCTACTGAAATTAGGACTTTATCTCAAAACTCAAAAGAGACAGCTTTAAAAATAATGGATCTTACAAAGAAAATTCAAGATTCTGTTGATAAAACAATAGAAACTTCAAATGAAACACTGCAAACTACTGAACAGCAAACTGCAGCAATTCAAGATATTACTTCAAATTTATTAGAATTAACAAGTTTAGCTGATGAGCTAAATACTATGACAAAACATAAATAATAGAGAGTATACATAAATTTCATTTAAATGAATTTATGTATACTCTTTTAATTTCTCATAAGATAATTACATTATTAATTATCTTATAAATCACCACTGTCTTCCTGGATCATCTGCCATATTATTAAGAGTTCCCCTCGGATATAAAACAGAGTAGTGATTCATTAAAGGATCATTATTAGACTTTGTAGGTTGTGGAAATACAAATAAAACTTTAAATTCTTCTCCTACTTTGTAACCTATAATTTCTTCTCCATTGTATTTCACATCGTACTCTGGAGTCCCAAGGGCCTTTTTCACCATTGATAGAGATATTTGTTTTAGTCTGCTATCAAAAGATCTAACTTCAAAAATTTGAGTGCCTTTATTAAATCCAAATACTACGTTGTATTTTGAATAAGTTGCATAATTTCCCTTTGCTTTTGGCACCCAATCTGTTTTATCTGCTTTACCCCATTTTTTTTCTACATCTTCGATAACAGTGGATTTAACTTGAAAATCACAATTAATGATTTTTCCTACCTTTGCTAAATTTCTAATATTGTCAAGTAATATCTTTTGTGAACTATCTTGTTTCATTGGTTTATTGGAGTTATTTTCAGAATTTGTTGTTATACTATTATTGGAAGAAGGTTTATCAATAGTAGTTTCTCCTGATTTAACATTAGTGTTATTTGAAACCTCAGTTTTGTTTGAATCATTATTCTTATTATCGTTTAAAGGCTTTGTTGTACTTGAACATCCTACTATAAGGCTTAAAGATATGGCTAAAATGCTCCATGTAATTGACTTCTTACTAAATAATAAAATCATGATAAGATAACTCTCCTTTTATTATACTTACTAAAAATTATAGAGATTCAGAAAATAAATTTTCAAAGGTACTATAGGCTTAAGTATAAGTAAAAATCAAATACTTTAAATTCACTAAGTTTCATCCACCTTTTACTTTTTCATCCTCCAAATGTAATCTATATTTACAGACTACAACTGTGGGAGTCGTCTGTCAATATACAACTCAACTCCCATATAGGCCCATTACCATATTATTATAATCTTATACCTTTCATAACTTTATAGTTAATTTCTGTCATTCATTTAATTATTAAATTGTATTATAATAGTTATGTAAGTATATAAAATACATTTTTTTAATTAAGGGGCGATAAAATGAATAAACGTTACATAGGCTTACTGGCCTCATCTCATTTTATAGTGGATATATTTCAAGGGGCACTGCCTGCAATGCTTCCATTTTTGATATCCAATCGTAATTTAAGCTATGCTGCTGCTGCAACCTTGGTATTTGCAGCAAATATAAGTTCTTCAGTAATTCAACCATTGTTTGGATTTTATGCTGATAAAATTTCTATTCCTTGGCTAATGCCTATAGGTGTTTTAATGGCAGGAATAGGAGTTGGTCTTGTAGGTGTACTTCCAAGCTATCCACTTATATTAATTGCAGCTGCTATAAGTGGTATAGGTAATGCTGCTTTTCACCCTGAAGGCACCCGTATAGTAAATAGTATGTCTGGCGAAAAAAAGGGGACAGGGGTAAGTACCTTTGCAGCTGGTGGCAATATGGGATTTGCTGTAGGTCCTATACTTACTACTTCAATTATACTTCTATTAGATTTGAATGGTTCTCTACTTCTAATTTTGCCTGCTGTAATAGTTTCTATAATATTATTTGTAAAAAAATCAGACTTATATAAGTATGAAAATACTAAAACTAATAAGATATTAAATTCTTCTGAAACAGTTAAAGATGAATGGAATTCCTTTCTTCGTCTTGGAGCTGCAATTTCCTGTAGGTCCGTTATATTCTTTGGTCTTAATACCTTCCTTCCACTTTACTGGATAAATGTATTTGGCCAATCTAAAACTGCAGGTAGTGCTGCCTTAACTATATTAATTGTTACTGGTGCTATGAGCACTCTTGCTGCTGGTCGTTTAGCAGATAAATTCGGCTACAAAAAAATAATTGTAATAGGTTATGCATCACTTATACCGCTTTTATTTATCTTTATAAATATTCAAAATGTGAAACTAGCAACTTTAATGCTAATACCTATAGCTATAGGATTATATGCACCTTATAGCCCAATGGTAGTTTACGGACAAAAATATTTACCAAATCATATAGGTTTAGCTTCTGGAGTTACTTTGGGACTTGCTGTAAGTGTTGGAGGAGTATTTGCTCCTATACTAGGGTGGATTTCTGATAACTACAGCATTCATACAGCAATTTCTTCTCTTGCAATAATACCTATTATTGCAACAATAATAAGTATTAGTTTACCTATACCTCAAATAGATATAAACACAAAAAAAGTTAATATTGAATTGACTGATTAATGTAAAAACTAAGACTATAGTACAGTATTCCTGGCTATAGTCTTTTGATAATTTTATCATCATTTATACAACTTGTTTTTATAATATCCCTCTGAAAGATACAGTGCTCCTAAAGGATTGTGTGCAAGTACTCTATCCTTAACTGCAAAAACAGTTATAGGTGCATCAGAACATTTTATAAATAGCGAGTCATGTCCTACACATAATCCCAGCATAATATTCAATTCTGTTTTTGCACTATTTAGAAAACTAGCCTGTCCTATAGGATTGCACATCGGCTCATAAGTTCCTGGTCTTACCTTTTCATTATCTTTAATGTTCAAATATTCCTTAGGTATGCTTCCATTTTTGCACACTATTGAATCAACATCAAAGCCATTGTGCCTTAATATTTTACATAACATCTTTGCTTCATTACTTAAACCTATACAAAATGCTACTCCAAGCTTTTTAAATCTGCATTTGTTTGCAAAATCCATTATCTCTTCAAGCCTTGTTTTTTTACAATATCCTTCTGCTTCAACTAATGCAGAATTGTATGCTAATTTATAGTTTTCTTCTGCAAGATATAATTTCTTTATATTTTCCTGTTCTTCTTTTTCATTGCATGGACAATTAGTAGGTAACTTTTGCAGTTCTCCCTTTTTACAGTGATGTTCACTACACATAGCACATGTATACATATCCTACCTCCAACTTTTTCATTTTAAAACTAATCATAACTTTTCATTATTGCTTCTGTATCTTTAAATAATTCTGGAGCAATATCCTTCATATTCATTTCCTTCCAGAATGACATTTTTTCATGATTATCGAAATACTTCGTAGGAATTGGATGAGTTCCAACTACAACTGGTATCTTATAATGATTCTCAATAAATTCTTTGAATTTTTCAATGTTTTGACATGGCGGATATCCAACTACAAAACCTGTAGCTAAATGAATTACTTGTGCTCCATTTTTAATCATCTCTTCTGGAACATATTCTATATTCCCCCCTGGACATCCACCACAATATGAATATCCAACCACTTCAACTTGTTCTTCTATAGGATATATAGAAAAGCCTCCTATACGTTCCCTCAAAGCTCTAAAACATTTTCCTCCACCACAATTTTGATAACGTCCACAAATAATAATTCCTATTTTTTTCATAATAATTCCCCCTTCCCCTATATAATTACTATTCATAGTTATTCATTTATTTTTTATACTGTAATATTTATTATTAAATAAAAGCATAAAAGAGGTCTTGCTTTTAAACGCAACCTCAGTTTGTGCTTTTATTATTATGCTATTTGAGTATTATTTATATATTTTTTATACTATTCTCCTTTATTAACACTTTTCTCAAAATAGTTATTAATAGCACTCTTTAGTGCCTTAACTCCAAGAATTGAACAATGTTTCTTATGTTCAGGTAGTCCTCCAAGAGCGTTTACAATATCATCTTCAGTTAGTTTTAATGCCTCTTCTATTGTTTTCCCCTTTACAAGTTCTGTTGTGATACTACTTGTTGCAATTGCTGCAGGACATCCATATACTAAAAAACTAATATCTTCTATTAAATTATTTTTCACCTTAATGTATATATTTAAAGAGTCACCGCATTCTGGATCTCCACTTCTTCCTTGTCCATTTGCATCCTTTATTATTCCTACATTTCTTGGAAACATAAAATGATTAAATACAAGATCAGTATAATCTTCAGAAAACATAAATTTCACCCCATCAATCCTCTGTTTTACACCATTTGGAACAAAAATCCGCTTTTTTACTACAGATAACCTTATCTGAACCACAAGCAGGGCAAGCATATTTATCCTGCTCATAGTTTATTTCATACACATTGTCACAATTAAAACATTTAAATTTACAAAACGTTGCTCTATAATTTCCTCCACTTATCCTTATTGCATTCCCTTCCGTCAAAGCTATGGCAATTTTTTTTCTTGCACTATCAATAATATTCTGAAAAGTTTGTCTTGATACCTGCATTCTTTCAGCGCACTCTTCTTGATTTAATTCTTCTATATCTTTAAGCCTCATAGCCTCGAGTTCTTCTACTTTTAAAGCTATTTCTTGAATTTCACATTTAGGTTTCCCCCATGGAACAAAATAAGTATCCTCTGGAAAAAACTCTACTCTTCTAAATTTTGTTGGTCTTGGCATCTTAATTCCTCCCTACATCTATTACATAATCCTATAAACATAATATTTGAATCATATATTTCTAAATTATTTTCTACTTCTATTATCCTATTTAATTTCAGATAGTCAAAATTTAAATTTTGACTATCTATATCAATTATACTATTACATTTATAACATTTAAAATGAATATGCAGAGGTTTTCCACTAAATATTTTCATTTCATAATAACTTGTACCATTAATATTTATTTCTTTCACTATGTTTAATTCTTTAAATACCTTTAAAGCCCTATAAACTGTAGCAAGTCCTATATTCTTTTCTTTTATCTTTTCATGTAATTCTTTTACATTTAAGTGAGTATTACTATCTAAAATAATATTTAATATTATTTGCTTTCCTACTGTAAATTTATGTCCATTCTTTTCTATAAGCCTCTTGTAAGGTATTAGATCATTATTCATAGAATCATCCTTTATAATTATTCATTACAATGTCCTTCGTGTTCATGTTCTGTACAAACACTACCTGTTGATTTTAATTCACCATTTATATATTTTTGTGCTACATCATCACTAAATCCTTGTGCACCAACTACTACTTCAATACCATTTTCATTAAATAACTGTTGAGCTGTTTCTCCCATACCGCCTGCAATAATAACATTTACATTTAATCCCTTTAAAAACACTGGAAGAAAACCTGGTCTATGTCCTGGATTTTCAGTAAAACTCTTATTTAAAGATTTGCCTTCTTCTACTTCATATATTGTAAACCCTTCACAATGTCCAAAATGTCCACTTACATACTTTCCTTCACTTGCAACTGCTATTTTCATTTAAAATTCCTCCTAATATTTTCATTTATATTTTAAAAATTTTATATAAAACTTTTTATATTACTCCACATATCTTCAATAGCTTTTTCTGCTATACTTTCTTTATAATAAGTTATAGGTTTTAACTCATTTATAGATTTCATAACAGTATCATCATATGGAATTTTACCTACTAATTTTAAGCCTTTATCCTTAACGAAATTTTCTATTTCTGTAGCTACTTCTTCATTTATGTCATATTTATTTATACAAACCATAGTAAAAACACCAAAGTGTTCACATAAAGTTACTACTCTCATTAAATCTTCAAGGCCTGATTTTGTAGGTTCTGTAATAACTAATACCGCATCACTGCCTGTTATTGATGCTATTACAGGACACCCAATGCCTGGTGAGCCATCTATTATAGTTAACTTGTCGTTATCATTAAACTTTTTACCATTTTTCCTTAAATTGGTTATTAATTTTCCTGAGCCATCACTGCCTATTTCCATTTCTGCCCTTGAAATTATTCCTTTATCTAATTCAGTAATAAATGTATCTGCTGTCTTTTCATCTTTTAACTCTATAGCATTTTGTGCACATACTAGTACGCAAGCGCCACACCCCTCACAGGCAAATGAATTTATTTTAAAATTTTCTATAGCATGAAACCTACATACATTTTCACATTTACCGCACTTAATACAAAGGGATTCATCTATAATAGCTTTTTTCCCACCTGCAAATTCACCTTTTTCTATATCTTTTCCTTTATAAAACAGATATAAATTTGGAGCATCTACATCGCAATCTACTCTTACTACATCCTTAGCAAGTTCAGATAATGCTGTTGCAATGGTAGTTTTTCCTGTGCCACCTTTTCCACTTAAAACTACTAATTCCAAGCTAGCACCTCCTTTGATTTTTGTGAAAGCTTATCAAATAATGCTTTATGATGTAAATCATCATATAGTACTTCTCCCTTGGAATAAAGCACTGCTGTGCCTTTGCTATAAGGTATAGTACCTATTAGTTCTATCTTTTCTTCTCTGCAATATCTTTTTACTATGTTATCTTTTCCATCATCTTTATTTATAACTATACCCAAAGGTATGTTATACATTTTTACAAGTTCTACAGCCATTTTTAAATCATGAAGTCCAAATTCAGATGGTTCTGTAACAAGTATTGCTGCATCAGCATATTTTAAAGCATTTACTACATTACAAGAAGTGCCAGGAGGACAATCAATTAAATTAATCTCCTCCGATAAATTTTTAAGTAATTCTCTAATAACCGGTACTGCTATAGGTTCACTTATATTTAAAATTCCTCTACTGCAATTTATATCTCTTTCTTTACCGCTTTCGATTTTACCTATTTCTCTTTTATTATAAGTTATAGCATTATATTTACATGCAATTTCACAAGCTCCGCATCCATGGCATAACTTTTGAAAAAGCATAATATCATCCTTTACCTTTGCAAGAGCATTGAATTGACATGCATTTACACAAGCTCCACAGGAGGTGCACTTATCATCATCTATAACAGGATAATCTACCATAACTTTTTCTGTTTTATCTACTTTAGGCTTTAAAAACAAGAATCCATTTGGTTCTTCTACATCACAGTCTATATAATTTGCCTTTAATGCAAGAGCAAGATTAGTAGAAACTGTAGTTTTACCTGTTCCTCCCTTTCCACTAAGTACTGCTATGTTCACTATATACTCATCTCCAATCTAATGGCTTCCTCCATGGTGTGCAGGCCCAGAGATTTTTATTTCTTCAAGTTTGCCATCATTATATTTTTCAAGAACTGAACTTATAGCTATATTCCCACACTTATATGCTTTAATTTCTGCTTTTTCAATAAGTTCAAAAGCATTAGGTCCAAGATTTCCTGTGATAATAACATCTACTTTTTCGTCAATTAATTGGTTCGATGCAGCAATACCTGCTCCACCACTAGAATTTTGGCCTTTATTTTCTAAAATTTTAACTTCTCCACTTTCATTATCATGAATTTGGAAATATTCACATCTTCCAAACCTCATATCAAGTAAACTTTCATTGATTTTCCCTGTTGCTGAAATTGCTATTTTCATTGTTAATCCTCCAATTCCTTTATTATATTAGTAACTATAGGGTTAAAGATGAGTTCAAGGCTTTCACTTGCATTTTCATATCCATACTGAGCTAAATTGCTTATGCTGCTTTGCATTGGAAGTTCCCCTAATAGTTTTAAATTCATTTCTTTTAAAAATTCTTCTGTACCTTCTCCATTAAAGACTTTTATTTTTTTGCTACAATCAGGACATGTTATATAACTCATATTTTCAATGACACCTAAGATATTAATGTCCATTTTTCTTGCCATATTTACAGCCTTTGAAACTATCATAGAAACCATATCTTGAGGAACAGACACCATGACTACTCCATTTATTGGAATAGACTGCATTACTGTAAGAGCTACATCACCTGTTCCTGGAGGCATATCTATTATTAAGTAATCAAGCTCTTCCCAAAGAACATCTGTCCAAAATTGCTTAACTACACCAGAAATCACTGGTCCTCTCCAAATCACAGGATCATCTTCATTTTCTATTAAAAAGTTTAATGACATAACTTTTATTCCTTCACTAGTTGTAACAGGTAAAATAACCTGTTCAGTGGTGCTAGCTTTTTTATCTTTTAATCCAAGAAGTCTCGGAACACTTGGTCCTGTTATATCTGCATCTAATATCCCAACACTATATCCAAGCTGTTTTAGGTTTTTTGCAATAAGAACAGAAATTGAAGATTTACCTACCCCTCCTTTTCCACTCATAACTCCAATAATTTTTTTCACGTTGTTTAAAGGATTGTTTTTAACCATACAACTATCCTTATCTTTTGAACATCCCTCACTTGATGGACATGAATTGCATTCTGACATAAAATCATCTCCTATATGTATATTGGCATTTGCCACTTTCATATTACTCCTATTTTTTGTTATTGTCAAATGCCAATTATCGATGTAATAAAAAAGAACCGTTGTTTATCTTTGCTGAGATTTATTGTAGAACTATTTGAAATTGCACACAAAAATGCTCTATATCGAACAAATCGTTCAATATAGAGCATCTTCACATATATTTATGCTTGTAAATGCCTTACCTAAATTAATTTTCTATTCCCCTTCTAACTTTTACTCCCTTATAATAATAATGTTTAATTTCTGCCATCTCGGTAACTAAATCAGCTTTATCTATAATCTCCTGCGGTGCATATCTTCCTGTCAAAATTATTTCAGTACTCTCTAGCTTTTTATCTAATATATCTACAACTTCTTTAACTGTAAATAACTTGTAAAATAATGCTATATTTATTTCGTCCAATATTACTATATCGTACTCTCCTGATGTTATTATTTCCTCACATCTTTTAAGACCTCTTACAGCTCTATCTATATCATCTTGTGTTGGTTCATTATATATAAAACAATTTTTCCCATACTGTTCGATTGTAAAGTTAGGTAGATATTCTACTGCCTTCGATTCGCTATACTTCATACCTTTTACAAATTGACCCATGAAAACTTTTTTACCCGAGCATACAGCTCTTACTGTTAACCCTAAAGCCGCAGTAGTTTTTCCTTTACCGTTACCTGTGTAAACTTGGATATATCCTTTATTGCTCACAAAATATACCTTCTTTCTAAAATAATTTATAACTTTAATGCTTATACATTATTTACTGTGAATTAAGGCCTCCTTAGAAACAACTCCAGGGATAATTATTAAATCATCTCCATTGAGAAGAACCTTTGATGTTCAACTGCTCGGACTAATATTTTTTTATTATATAGTCCACAGTTGAACTAATGAAAAAAGCCTTCTTAACTCTGTAAACGTAAGAAGGGCTTTTATTTATGCAAAACAAAAACACCTTCTCTATTCTCCGTAGAGTTAAGTGTAGCAAAAATATAGGCAGGTCTTCTGACTTCAGTATCACAGTTTTATATAACCTTCCAGAGACTTCCGTGGCAATTTAATAAAACTCCTCTGTTACAGCGGCGGGACCGTGCAGGACTTACACCTGCTTCCCTTTTCACTAATAAAATATTAGCACCTATATTTGATTATTTAATTTTATTTACAATTCTCATTATAGTATATAGATTTCATTTGTCAATAAACTTTTCCAAATTTTGCTTAAATTCATAATAAGATTAAAATAACATCTAGGAAAAATTATATCATCATTATCTAATTGCTATTTTTAAATTTGATATGGTGTTTCTTGATAAACATAGTAATTTAGCCAATTTGAAAATAGCAAACTTGCATGAGCTCTCCACCTTACTACTATATCTTTATTTGGATTATCATGTAAAAAATAATTCTTAGGTACATCTATTTCAAGTCCTCTTGAAATATCTCTATCATATTCTGACTTTAAAGTTAGTGGATCATATTCTGAATGTCCAGTTATAAATATTTGTCTTTCATCTTTTGAAGTTACTATATATACCCCTGCTTCATTTGATTCAGCCAAAATTTCAAGTTCATTGACTCCTTCTATATCTTTTCTTAAAATTTCAGTATGTCTTGAATGCGGAACATAAAATTCATTATCAAATCCTCGCAGGAGTTTAACTTTGTTGTTTAAAACTTTATGACTAAAAACACCAAACATTTTTTTAGAAAGATGATACTTTGGAATGCCAAAATGGTGATAAAGTCCTGCTTGTGCTGCCCAACATATATGAAGAGTTGATGTTACATTAGTTTTAGAAAAATCCATAATTTTCTTTAACTCATTCCAATAATCTACATCTTCAAAATTCAAATGTTCGATAGGAGCTCCTGTTATTATCATTCCATCGAACCTTTCCTCTTTAACATCTTTAAAACAGTAATAGAAGCTCTCTAAGTGTTCTTCTGCTGTATTTTTTGATTTATGTTCCTCTACATGTAAAAGTTTTATATTTACTTGCAGAGGAGTGTTACCTAAAAGTCTTAAAAGCTGATTTTCTGTTTGAATCTTAGTTGGCATTAAATTTAATATTGCTATTTTTAAAGGCCTAATATCTTGATGTAACGCCCTATTTTCATGCATTACAAATATATTTTCCTCTGTAAGAAGCTTTGCTGCTGGAAGATTTTCTGGTATTATAATTGGCATATTAGCATTCCCCTTATCTCATTAATTTTAAAATCACTTTCTCAAATTATATAAAATCAATAATTTAAAAAGTTAGTTTTTAATCTAAACTTCCTAAAGCTTGATTAAAATCCTTTATAATATCTTCAATATCTTCAATTCCTACAGAAACTCTTATCAAATCCGATGTAACTCCTGAAGCTAACTGTTCTTCTTCATTAAGCTGTCTATGAGTGGTACTTGCTGGATGAATTACTGAAGTTCTAGCATCTCCTAAGTGCACAACTAGAGCTGCCAATTTTAATTTTCTAATAAACTGCTTTCCAGCTTCAACTCCACCTTTTATTCCGAAGGTTAAAATACCACTAGCCCCTTTAGGTAAATATTTTTTAGCTAAATCATAGCTAGAATGACTTTCGAGGAAAGGATAACTTACCCAACTAACCTTTTCATGATTTTCTAGGTACTGTCCCAATTTTAAAGCATTATAGCTGTGCCTTTCCATTCTTAAATGAAGTGTTTCAACCCCTAGATTGAACAAAAATGCATTAAAAGGACTTGTGCAAGCCCCTAAATCTCTTAATAATTGAACACGAGCTTTTACTATATATGCTGCACTTTTAAAAGTTTCCACATATTTAATTCCATGATAACTTGGGTCTGGCTCTGTAAGATCGGGATATTTTCCATTTTCCCAGTTGAAATTTCCTCCATCTATGATAATTCCACCTATACTAGTTGCATGCCCATCAATATATTTTGTTGTAGAATGAATAACTATATTTGCTCCATGCTGAATTGGATTACATAAATATGGTGTGGCTAAAGTATTGTCCACAATGAACGGCACTTCTTTTTTCTTTGCAACTGTTGCAAATTTTTCAAAGTCTAATATATTTAATCCTGGATTTCCTATGGTTTCTCCAAAGATTGCTCTAGTATTATCCTTAAAACAGCTTAATATTTCCTCTTCACTAGCATCGGGATTAACAAAGGTTACATTGATTCCAAACTTTTTTAAAGTTGTTGATAACAGCGAAAATGTTCCTCCATAAAGAGTTGATGCAGCTACAATATGCTCACCGTTTTTACAAATATTTAATATAGATAGAGCAGTTGCAGTTTGTCCTGAAGATACTGCAAGAGCTCCAATGCCACCTTCCAATTCATTAACCTTTTCTTCAAAGGCAGCTACCGTTGGATTACTTATTCTTGAATACATATGTCCTTCTGATTTCAAATCAAATAATGCTGCTACTTCATCTGGATCATTGTATTTATATGTTGTACTTTGATAAATTGGTAAAATCCTTGGTTCTCCTGAATTAGGCTTATATCCTCCTTGAACACATATTGTCCCCTTGTTAAAATTATTCTTCATTATGTTTCCCCCTTAAATTTATTTATATAAAAAATAAAAAACCGCTTTAATCTTACGATAAAAAGCGGTTATGTATAACTATACAATAGACTATTAATTTAGATAGTCTACTCCTCTTCTTATCTTCCAGGATATTTCCTGCAGGAATTAGCACATTTCCAGTTTAACGTTTTAAACTAGATGTTGCTGGGTTTCATCGGGCCAGTCCCTCAACCACTCTTGATAAGATTAATTTTTTATTTAATTTTAAATTAATTTAACACACAAATTTATAATATGTCAAGTGTTTTTTACTTTATATCTTATTTAATCCAATATTCTCATCGACTTTATTTGTAACTCTTACAATATATAACTTCAAGTTGCCTAAATCTTAAACTTTTGAACTATTTCATTTAATCTTTGAGCAAGTTCTGCTTGACTTTGTGCTGTTATTGCTACTTGATCTATAGCTTTTGTGTTTTCATCCATACTTATCTTTATTGTTTCTGCTTCTGAACTTGATTTTTGTGAAGCCTGTGCCATATTCAATACTGCTTCACTGACTTGCTCTACTGTAGCCGTAATTTCTTCTGCCATAGCTGCAATTTCTTCAGACATTTTGCTTACAAAATCCGAGTCGTTATAATACTGATCACCAGTTTGTCCATAGGCATCAAATTGCTCCTGAACCTGTTTATTAATAAATTCTAATATATCGCTGCCTGTATCAATACTACTTTTAAATGCCTGCTGAACTTTAGAAATAGTATCTTGAATATTTATTACCGCTTGTGCTGATTGCTCTGCAAGTTTTCTTACCTCTTCTGCCACTACTGCAAAACCTCTTCCTTGCTCTCCAGCTCTTGCTGCTTCTATAGCGGCATTTAACGCAAGAAGATTAGTTTGTCCTGCTATACTCCCTATAGTATCTGCCATAACTTTTATGCTATCTACTACCTTTCCGTCTTCTATAGCCTTCAGCATATTCTTTTGTTTTTCAATATATATTCTTCGAGTTTCCTCTATAGCTTGCTGACTTTTATTTTTAACTTCTTTAGCTCTTTCTTTAAAGTTATTTGCATTACTGCTCCCTTCCATAGCTTTAGAAGAAAGTACATTAATACTTGAATCTACTTCTTGTGCAGATGCACTTATTTGCTGTGATGTAGCACTAGACTCTTGCATAACTGCAGCAATGCTATCTACTGCTTCATCAATAGTTTCTGCCTTTGTTGCTAATTCTTCAACAGTAGCCGAAAGTTCTTCAGAAGAGGCACTTATATCCTGTGAATTTTCCATAATTACTTTTACTAAGTTACTTACATTTTCCTGTGCTGTATTTAAAGCTACACCTGTTTGTCCAAACTCATCCTTCCTTGTAATATCAATTGGCTCTGTTAAATCATAGTTTGATAATCTTTGTGCCAAATTCTTTATCTTATTCAATGGATTCATTATATTTTTTACTATTACATATGCAATAAAAATTATTATTAAAAATGCTATTAGTGTATAAATTAAAGTGGTATTTCTAACTTTGTTAAATTGAGCTATGTTATCTATGTTATCCTGCTTTGCTAAACTTTCATTTATTTCAACGCACTTTTTTATCTTTTCGAACATACTATCTGTTATTGGTGATACAGCTGAATTATATAATTTAACTGCTTCATCATAGTTATTAGCTTTTGCAAGTTCTATAACTTTACCTCTTGCTTCTCTATATTTTTCTAAATCATTTTTATAGTCAGCATAATTTCTTTCTTCTTCCTCTGATATTTCAGGTAAAGCTTGATATTCTTGTTCTAATAGTATATCTTTATTTGTTAAATCATCTATAGTTTTTATTTGTTCATTTAATTTTGACCTATCCCTCTCATAAACAATTCTAAGAATATTAGCTCTAATCTCATTTAAATTCCCCTTTGTTTCCTCCAAATTTTTGATAGATATTAAGTTATTGCTATACATGTTATTTGCGCTTTTACTTATTTTTGCAGAACTAAATACTCCTTGTGCTCCAATTAAAAGTATGAAAACACATATTATTGTAAATACCATATTAAGTTTTTTCTTTACACCTAAATTATTAAAAAATTTCATTTTATTGCTCCCCTTTTTTGAAAATCTTAACTCTAAAAATCCCATGACAAATAACCCTTTAACCTAATGGTTAAATGGCTATTTATTGAAAATCTACATAAATCATTTCAATCCCCTCCCTCTATTTCTCGTAGAGTTTTTGGCAGCTTAAAATAGGCAGGTATTCTGACTTGAGCGTCAACGCTTTTTCACCCTTCCCAGAGCTATCCAGTGGCAATTGAAAAAACTATTCTCTTACAGCGGCGAGACCATGTGGGATTTTCACCCCTCTTCTCTTTTAATCAATAAGTGAATTACTTATTGAACCTATTTTAAAGTTATTCAATTAATGAGTTTACTAGGTAAAATAGTTTCAAAGCTATCACTCTTTCACCTTAACAAGACTTATCATGATATACTGTATTATCTATCAGATTAATATTTTCTTTATACACAATGCATTAGTCATCAATAGTACATTTTCTCATTTCCATATAAGTTTAACCTTATTTGTTCAAAATTTCAACATTTTTCTATGGTATTTTTAATATTTTTTCACAAATTTTCACAAATATTCGCTGAAGTGTAAAATAAATAATAACTTTACTTAAGAGAAAGACTAGCCTATATATAGGCTAGTCTATATGAAACTACAATCTTAAATTTTCTCACTTACCAGTTAAATGGCACTTATTTTTTATTCTCTTCTTCAAATTTTTTCATAAATCGTACTAAAGCTTTTACACCTTCTATTGGCATAGCATTATATATACTTGCTCTCATTCCTCCGACAGTTCTATGTCCTTTTAAGTTTTCAAATCCAGCTGCTTTAGCTTCCTTTACAAACTTAGCATCCAATTCATCTGATCCAGTTATAAAAGGTACATTCATTAATGAACGATCCTTCTTTACAACTGTTCCTTTAAACATGCTGCTTGAATCAAGATATTCATAAAGTATTGCAGCCTTTTCTTCATTAATTTTCTTCATTGCTTCTAGTCCACCCTTATTTTCAAGCCATTTAAACACTTTCCCACATATATATATTCCATATGCTGGTGGAGTATTATATAATGAATTATTATCTACATGAGTCTTGTATTTTAACATAGTTGGAGTTCCCGGTAGTACATCCTCAGTAATTAAATCCTCGCGAATTATTACTATAACAACGCCTGCAGGGCCTATGTTCTTTTGAGCTCCTGCAAATATAAGACCATATTTAGTTACATCTATTGGTTCAGATAAAATATCTGAGGACATATCCGCAACTAGTATCTTATCTCCTGTATCTGGCAATTGATTATATTTAGTTCCATAAATTGTATTGTTATGACATATATACACATAATCCGAATCTTCAGAAATATTTAACTCTTTTAAATCAGGTATGTATGAGTAATTCTTATCTTCTGAAGAAGCTATAAGATTAACTTTTCCATATATTTTTGCTTCTAACATCGCCCTTTTTGCCCATTGACCTGTATTAATGTAGTCTGCAACCTTATTTTTCATCAAATTCATTGGAATCATTGCAAATTGCTGATGTCCTCCACCTTGAAGAAATAACACTTTATAATTATCAGGTATGTTCATTAGATCTCTTAAAGACTTTTCAGCATCTCCAATAATCTTTTCAAAAGCCTTAGAACGATGACTCATCTCCATAACTGACATACCAGTGCCATTATAATCTAACATTTCCTCTGCTGCTTCTTTAAGTACCTTCTCTGGTAATACAGCCGGACCTGCAGAAAAATTATATACTCTTGACATAAAAAGCCCCCCTTTGTTTTGATAACCTTGATTTATATATTATAGTATAAAATTCATATTATGTACTACTGTAAATATTTAAATTAATTAGAATTGTTACTATTACTTTTATCATGAACAACCTGGTCAATTACAATAACCAACGTCAATAGGAATGCATGATTTTCTTCATCAATAATGTTTACTCCGTAGGTATCTGCAAAAGTAAACCACTTTTTATTAACAATTGCCACTATTCTTTTGTTTTTTATTACTTGAAAGCTATAGGAAAAAATATCTCCATTCACTTCATATTCTCCAAACTTACTTTCTATAGAAAACTTTGGTTTAAAAAAGGTAAACTCCTTTTTCACCTTCGCTACTTGTATATTACTTTGAAAAATATGATATTCCGGTAACAGCTTAAATAGCTTTTGTTCAATATAAAATAACTGATTGCCATCTAGATCTTCTATAGCTAATTTATCTCCAATTGAAAAGAATTTTCCTTTTACAACAAACCAAGGTCTGTCACTTTCATCCTTGATTATAAAATTATCTGCAAAACTAAAAACTTTCTGCCGAATCTTATATTTCATTTAATCTCCCCCTATTTTAGCCCATTAATTATTTTAAACATTATATCATATATGTAGATTTTTAGCCTTATATGATTACACCCACGAAGATTCTATACTCTTGTCACTTCGTCTACACTTTACTATAATATATAATGAAACAACCCTAGGAGGAATTTCAAATATGAAAATGATATTTTTCGATACAGAAACAACAGGTTTAAGACCAGGTAGCATATGTCAGCTCAGCTATATTCTCGTTGACACCAGTTTAAAACCAACCAAAACCATTGGTAAAAATATTTTCTTCACCGTGGAGTATGTAGAGCCAAGTGCAGAAAAAGTTCATGGTTTTAGCGTTGAAAAATTATACGAATTAAGTAATGGTAGATATTTTGAGGATTGTCTTGAAGAATTTCTAGTAGACTTTCAAACTGCAGATGTCATCATAGGTCATAATGTTAATTTTGATATAAATTTTTTAACTTCTGAATTAGAAGGATGTGGAGAAGACTTTAATTATAAACATATATTTTGCACTATGAATTATTACAAAAATATATGTAATTTTAAAAATAATCATAGCGTTATTAAAGCACCTAAACTTGAAGAAGCTTTAAGGTTTCTTAACATAGAAAACTCTCATATAGATGCCTTAAGCAAAAAATTTTTTAATGAAACAGGAAGCTTTCACGATGCTAGATTTGATACCACAGCTACATACTTGTTAGTTACAGAAGGAATAAAAAAAGGATATATCCCACCAAAATATTTTACTAATATGGTTAATGGTATTTAAAATATTCCCCTCTGCCATTAGTCTTAAAAGGTATGAGACAGGCTCTATTACGATGCTTGCCTCATCCCCGTATATAAACTTGTCACTTGTCATGTGGGTGGAACTCAAGATATAGCCATGCTATTTTTCAGAATTTCCATCCACTAAAATAGCCAACTTTTTAACAATTTCTTTCACACTCTCAGCTTGAGAGCTAAGTTCCTCTGATGCCGATGCACTTTCTTCTGCACTTCCTGCATTTTCTTCTATCACTTGATTTATTTGAGCTATTGCTTTATTTATTTGCATAATTCCTTGTGTTTGCTCTTTGCTAGCAGCAACAATTTCATCCATAATCTCATGAATTTTCTTTATTTGTATAGATATTTCTCCTAAAGATTCATTTACCTTTTTTGCAGAAGCTACTCCCTTTTGGGAAAGTTCAATATTACTTTCTATAATAACTGCAGTGTCCTTTGCTGCCTGTGCGCTTCTTTGTGCTAGTTTCCTTACTTCATCGGCAACTACAGCAAACCCCATACCAGCATCTCCTGCCCTAGCTGCTTCAATTGCAGCATTTAACGCAAGTATATTAGTTTGAAAAGCTATTTCGTCTATTACCTTAATAATTTTCGATATTTGGTCACTGGATGTCTTTATTTCTACCATAGCTTCCATCATATCTTTCATCTCTTCATATCCCCTATCAGCTGATTCCTTAGCCTCTGATGATAATTGGGCTGCTTGTCTTGTATTTTCAGTATTTTGTTTAACTGCTGAAGCTGTTTCTTCAAGCGAGGCAGATGTTTCTTGAATTGATGCTGCTTGCTCTGAACTTCCTTCTGCTAGCTGCTCACTACTAGCTGCAAGCTGTCCTGATGCTGCTGCCACTTGATTTGCACTACCAGTAAGCTCTTGAATAATCTGCTCAACTGGCTTTGTAATACCTCGAGTAAGGAATACAGCTATTAAAACACCAATAACAAAAGAACATATACCTATAGCTATAGTAATATTATATCCCCTTTTATAAGCTAATGAAGCTTCCTCTTTATCTATCTGATTTCTTTCATTTTGGTAAACTACATATTTCTCCATTTCTTTTCGAACATTATCATTAGCTGGAGCTGCCTCTTTTACCAAAAGCTCTGTAGCTTCTTTCACTTTATTCTGTAGCCCTAAATTAATTACCTTATTAGTAAGTTGTGTAGATAGGCTAGCAGTTTGTTTTATATTTGCTCGAAGTTGGGTTTCTTTATTATCTGATACTATTTTTTCTAACTCCTCTGAAGCCTTATTATAAACTACCCTTTGTCGTTCTATTTCTTTTTGCTGCTCCTGCTTAGCTGTAAAATCTTCTAATAAAACAACATTTCTCATTCTAATAGCTATTTCATTAGCAGCATCTATCATATCGTTTGATAGCTTAGTCTTGTAAACATTTTGTTCAACTATATTCTCCAGCCTTAACTCCATTGACTTCATACTGGAAAAATTAACAACTAATAATATAAGCACCATTATGAGTATTGCCGCAAATCCTAATCCCAGCTTTAAACTCAACTTAATATTTTTCTTCATTATGCAATATCCCCCTTACACTGATCCATTAAAACTAAATTCCTCAATATTTGCTATCCTATCAACACTTAAAATAAGTATAACCTTATTCTTTAGCTTTCCTATTCCATCTAAGAATTGAACCTAATATTGATTTACACACTCAGGTATATACTCTACTTGTCTCTATATTCCTTCATTTTTATTAATTATTTCAGCATTAATATATCTTTTTTATATGAAGTCTTCGTTTTTTCAATAGAAATATAGGCTCAATAATATATTATGTAATTAGCTAAATTGTGCTATTTTTTAACGATATTTATACTATTAATTAGTGCACTAATATCACAAAACTTCCAACAAATATATAACATATAAAAACACCCTCCATCATTGGAAGGTGTTTTCTATAGCTAAAGTTAATTCATTATTAAATACACTTTAAAACCCCCATGCTCATAATTAGCATAGGGGTTTTTAACACTGAAAACTCAAATGGTAATGCTTTGAGTTAAAATATTTATATATGGAAACTATGGATTTTTCACTCTTGTTGACATAATTATATATTATAAATGCTAGTTTTTAGCTTCTTTTATTTGAGCTATTAGTTCAGGAACAACTTTCTTGAAGTCTCCTACTAATGCTACATCAGCTATCTGCATGATTGGAGCGCTTTCATCTTTGTTTATAGCTATTATAAAGTCAGAATCCTGCATACCAGCTAAATGCTGAATAGCTCCGGAAATACCTACTGCAATGTATATCTTAGGTCTAACTGTTTTACCAGTCTGTCCTACTTGGTAAGCTTTATCTATCCAAGCGTTATCTATAGCAGCACGGGATCCTCCTATGCTTCCTTCTAATACATCAGCTAATTCTTCAAGTAATGCAAAGTTTTCTTTTGCTCCTACTCCTCTACCACCAGATACGATGAATTCAGCTTCAGTTATATCAGCTACAGTCTTAGCTAGTTTAACAACTTCTTCAGTCTTAGTTCTGATGTCAGATTCTTTTACGTCCATAGCTATTGCTTGAACGTCTCCAGTTCTGTTTTCATCTTTTGCAAGCTTTGCAAATACTCCTGGTCTAACTGTTGCCATCTGTGGTCTGTGATCAGCACAGATGATAGTTGCCATTAAGTTTCCACCAAAAGCAGGTCTTGTCATTAGTAAGTGGTTTGTTCCATCTTCTGTTTCAAGTCCTGTACAGTCAGCTGTAAGTCCTGTTGATAATCTTGCAGCAACTCTTGGTCCTAAATCTCTTCCTATGAAAGAAGCACCTACAAGAATTATTTCTGGTTTCTTTTCATTTGCAAGTTCACATATAACTTTTGTATATCCATCAGTTGTGAAGTGCTTTAATAATGGATTGTGAGCATATATAACTTCATCCGCACCAAAAGCTATTAATTCGCGAGTTACGTCTTCCATTCCTTCTCCGCCAACTAATAATGCAGTTAATTTTACTCCTAATTTATCAGCAATTGCTCTTCCTTTTCCTAAAAGTTCTAGAGCAACTTTTTGTAATTCTCCATCTCTTTGTTCAGCAAATACCCATACGCCTTTGTAATCTGCTATATTCATTTAAAAATCCCTCCTAAATTAGATATAGTGTTTTTCTTTTAATTTTGCAACTGCCTGTGCTGCTGCTTCTTTAGGTGGTAGGTTTACTATTTCTCCCTTACCTTTAGCTTCTTTAGTAGTTGACTTCTTAACCTTTGTTGGTGATCCTGGAAGTCCAAGAAGGGATTTATCTACTCCAATATACTCTGCACTCCATACTTCTACTTCTTTATCAAAAGCTCCGAAGATATGTCCTACGCTCATATATCTTGGTACGTTTAATTCTTTTATAGCTGTTAGAAGAACTGGTGTTTGAACTTTTATGTTTTCATAACCATCTTCCCAAGCTCTCTTAACTCTTAAGCCGCCTTCTGCTTTTTCTACAGCTTCTACATAAGTTATTTGTGGTAAGTTTAAGTGTTCAGCTATTTCTGGTCCAACCTGAGCTGTATCTCCATCTATAGCCTGTCTTCCAGCAAATACTATGTCATAGTCTCCCATTTTCTCTATTGCTCCTGCAAGTGCTCTTGAAGTCGCAAGAGTATCTGCTCCAGCAAAAGCTCTGTCAGAAATTAATACTGCTCTGTCTGCTCCCATAGCTAAAGCTTCTCTTAAAGCAACTTCTGCCTGTGGAGGTCCCATGCTTACTACAGCAACATTTGCACCATATTTATCTTTTAGTGCTAAAGCTTCTTCTAAAGCATTTTTGTCATCTGGGTTTATGATTGATGGAACACCTTCTCTTATAAGAGTTCCTGTAACTGGATCTATTTTAACTTCATTTGTATCTGGAACTTGTTTTAAACAAACAATTATATTCATTTAAGTGTACC